>NZ_CP151977.1:0-3779964 GCF_038593245.1 Bacillus sp. FSL R5-0286 | reverse complement strand
AAGGCTTCTCCCCCCTCCTTTTCTTTTTAAAATGACCAGTATCAAACTGTTATAGAACACGAAAAAGAGCAAATGGTCATCACCATTCGTGCACATACTTTGTTGAAAACAATTAATATAGTAGAAAAACGTCTTTTCGACAAATTACACAGGTTGTGGATAAACAATTCAACAAGCTGTGTAATAACTTTCCACAGGTTATCCACAAATTGTGGATAAAATAAATAGGCCAGATAAGTAATTAAGAGTTAAAACACAAATATAATATCAAAATAAACAAGATGGTGCAATGGGTGTCACAAACTTATCCACACACTTTACATCCTGTTGAAAAATAATTATCCACATAGGTTATTTGTGTGAAAAAAATGTCGATAATGGATGTGGATAGTCAAAATATGCTGGAAAAATATCCACAACCTTGTTTTGAAGGTTTTTTTGAAGGAAAAAAAGAATAAAATGCTGGAAACTAAAAAAGAAGGTTTCTTCACTTGATAACTTGTGTTATGCTTATAAGGTTGATAATAAGAGTTTTATCATTGATATTGACAATCGATGGGTTACACAAATATAATGAGTTAGACTGTCTTAAACAGCTATTCCTCAGGGAGGTGTCATAAATGAAAAGAACGTTTCAACCAAATAACCGTAAGCGTAGTAAAGTTCATGGCTTCCGCAGCCGTATGAGTTCTAAAAACGGACGTCTAGTTTTAAAGCGACGCCGCAGCAAAGGTAGAAAAAAATTATCAGCTTAGGCCACTGAATAATGTCAGTGGTCTTTTTTACATAAAATCGTAAATGAACTGTCAGTTTTTATCGGAGTGGAAGAAAACATGAAGAAGCGAAACAGGCTAAAAAAAAATGAAGAGTTTCAAACAGTGTTCAAAAAAGGTCAATCAATGGCTAATCGCCAATTCGTCATTTATCAGCTGGACCAACCAAATCAAGAAGAACTGCGTTTAGGATTGTCTGTCAGTAAGAAGATAGGTAATGCAGTGATAAGAAACCGGATTAAACGATTGATCCGTCAGGTGTTCTTAGAGGAAGGTCATAAGCTAAAGCAAGAAAAAGACTACATTGTTATCGCACGAAAACCAGCAAGCGAATTGACCTTTGAAGAAACAAAGAAGTCTCTCCAGCATTTATTTAGAAAATCCGCTGTTTATCAACAACAACCGAAAAAGTCTTCGTAATAGAAACTTTCGTTGAATCAATTTTTAAAAGCGCTTCCTTCATCTAGTGAATTAAAATGAAACCACCACTTTGTAATGAAAAAATGTTACCATACTGATTAGGTGAGTCACTTTCGTAATCAATTCCAACTTAAATAAAGTTTGAAGTAATGGGAGGAATCTTGTTGAAAAGGCGATTATTACTAATATTTAGCTTGATTGGCGTGTTGGTTCTATTGGCAGGATGTACACAAATCAATGAACCAATCACATCAGATAGTAAGGGATTCTGGAATTCTTACATTGTATACCCGCTATCTCAATTAATCACTTACATGGCAAACTTAACTGGTGAAAACTATGGTGTAGCGATTATTATTGTAACTCTTTTAATTCGTTTGCTCATTTTACCATTAATGATTAAACAATTAAGAAGTACAAAAGCAATGCAAGCACTTCAGCCAGAACTAAAGAAGCTTCGTGAAAAATATAGTTCAAAAGATCAAAAAACACAGCAGCAGCTTCAACAGGAAACAATGGCTCTTTTCCAAAAGAATGGTGTAAATCCATTAGCAGGGTGTTTCCCAATCTTAATTCAAATGCCAATCTTAATTGGTTTTTATCATGCGATCATGAGAACAGCTGAAATCAAGAAACATACTTTCTTATGGTTTGACTTAGGCAGTCCAGATCCATTATTCCTGTTACCGATTATTGCAGGTGTAGCTACTTTTATACAGCAGAAGCTAATGATGGCTGGAAATCCTTCGGACAACCCTCAAATGGCGATTATGCTTTGGGTGATGCCGATTATGATCATTGTATTTGCAATCAGTTTCCCAGCGGCACTTTCACTGTACTGGGTTGTAGGTAACATTTTCATGATCATTCAAACTTTGGTCATTAAAACACCTCAAGTAAAAGTTGATACAAAAGAAAAAGCTGGCGGGAACAAAAAATGAAGGAAATAACTGCTGTCGGTCGCACAGTCGAAGAAGCAGTAGATTCCGGACTGAAACAAATTCAACTACTACAAGAAGAAGTGGATATCACAATAGTAGATGAAGGAAACAAAGGTTTTTTAGGATTATTTGGTAAAAGACAAGCTGTTGTCAAGTTAGTAGAAAAGCGAGATGCGCTCAAATTAGCAACACAGTATTTAGATAAAATTGTTAAATCAATTGATCCTAAAGCAAACATTGTTTCGAAAAAAGAAACGAAAAAGATCTCTTTTCACATTGATGGAGACAAAACTTCATTAATGATTGGAAAAAGAGGACAAACATTGTACTCTTTAGAAACCTTGGTGCAGTTAGTGTTTAATCGTTATTCTGATCAGTATCATCATATTACAATTGATATTGGAGATTATAGGAAGAAACGACAAGAAGCACTTGAACAATACGCAATCAAAACGGCAAATCGTGTTTTAAAAACGAAGAGAAAGGTTCATTTAGAACCGATGCCTTCGAATGAACGAAAAGTCGTTCATGATACGATTGCAGCATTTTCTAAAGAACTTGCCACGGCATCCGAAGATACAGGCACCAAGCGTCATGTTGTGGTGCTGTATAAAAAATAGCAGAAAGGCTAAGATTCAGCAAAGCTGGATTTTAGTCTTTTTTTATTGAAAAATTACCTTTTAATAGTAGATTTCTCCTTTATTTCTAAAAAGTTAGTGTGTTATTTAGATCGAAAACGTCATTTTCCCTTAGTTGCAAAGGGAGAAGGGCGTTTTAATTTATTGGATTTAGGTGTAAGATGTGAAGACAAGTTTAGAACGTCGTTATTCACATGTGGATAAGTTAAGTGTTAAAATAGACAGGGTGCAAAACTGTGGATAATTAAATGTAGGCTACTTTCGCATCGCATGCATTTATGGTATCTTTAAATTTTGGATTAAGCGTTTTTGATATAGAGATGGACAACGTCCATTTAATAGATATAAGACTGTCTATTGAATAGAGAAAGAGGTGAATGAGCGGTGGATACAATTGCAGCAATTTCTACACCAATGGGTGAAGGGGCAATTGCCATTATACGTTTAAGTGGGCCTGATGCAGTTCAGATTGCTGATCGCATGTATAAGGGGCCTAAGGAGAAAAAACTTGTATCAGTGGATTCTCATACAATTCATTATGGTCATATTGTAGATTCAAGTACCGAGCAAGTGATAGAAGAGGTCATGGTGTCTGTATTAAGAGCGCCAAAAACATTTACGAGAGAAGACGTTATTGAGATCAACTGCCATGGCGGAATTGTCACGGTCAATAAAGTCTTGCAGCTTGCTTTAAAAGAAGGAGCGAGATTAGCGGAGCCAGGTGAGTTTACAAAACGTGCTTTCCTAAATGGAAGAATCGACTTGTCACAAGCAGAAGCCGTAATGGACTTGATTCGTGCAAAAACTGACCGTGCGATGAATGTCGCAATTACTCAAATGGAGGGACGTCTCTCCGGTTTGATTAAACGTCTTCGTGGTGAGATATTGGAGACACTTGCCCATGTAGAAGTGAATATTGATTATCCAGAGTATGACGATGTGGAAGAAATGACACATCGAGTCTTAGTTGAAAAGGCGACATCTGTGAAAAAGGAAATTGAATCGCTTCTAACGACTTCACAGCAGGGGAAAATCCTACGTGAGGGCTTATCTACTGTTATTATTGGAAGGCCAAATGTTGGGAAGTCTTCCTTATTAAATAGTCTTGTTCAGGAAACAAAGGCGATTGTGACCGATATTCCTGGAACAACCAGAGATGTCATCGAGGAATATGTGAATGTAAGAGGAGTACCGCTCCGTTTAGTAGATACTGCGGGTATACGTGAGACTGAAGACATTGTTGAGCGTATTGGGGTCGAGCGATCAAGACAGGTCTTAAAAGAAGCTGACCTGATTTTACTTGTGCTCAATTATAGTGAAGAGTTATCTGAAGAAGATATTAAGCTATTTGAGGCTGTCTCAGGTATGGATATTATTGTGATTGTCAATAAGACAGATCTTGAGCCTAAACTTGATGTAGAAAAGGTAAAAGAGTTAGCGAAGGATCGTCCGGTTGTTACAACATCTTTATTACAAGAAAAAGGGATTGATGAGCTTGAAATGGCCATTCAATCTTTATTCTTCACAGGCTCAATTGAAAGTGGAGATTTAACGTATGTGAGCAATACTAGGCATATTGCGCTCCTTCAAGAAGCAAAACAATCGATTGAAGATGCTCTAGAAGGAATTGAAATGGATGTACCGATCGACATTGTTCAAATAGATTTAACACGCTGCTGGGAGCAGCTAGGTGAAATTATTGGGGATGCTGTTCATGAAAGCTTAATCGATCAGTTATTCTCTCAATTCTGTTTAGGAAAGTAAAGGGAGGAACAAAAGAAATGGGTTATGAAGCTGGCCAATATGATGTAATCGTCGTCGGTGCCGGTCATGCTGGTGTTGAGGCTGCTCTTGCTTCTGCAAGACAGGGCGCCAAAACACTTGTATTGACCATCAATCTCGATATGGTTGCTTTTATGCCATGTAATCCGTCCGTAGGAGGTCCCGCTAAAGGGATTGTCGTCAGAGAAATTGATGCGCTAGGCGGAGAAATGGCACGAAATATAGATAAGACACATATTCAAATGCGTATGCTGAATACTGGGAAAGGACCTGCTGTCCGTGCGTTAAGAGCGCAAGCAGATAAGTTTCAATATCAGCACGAAATGAAAAAAACAATGGAAAATGAACCAAACCTAACAATGCTGCAAGGGATGGTAGACCATTTAATTGTAGAAGATGATGAATGTAAAGGTGTTGTGACTCAAACAGGTGCAAATTATCGCGCGAAGTCTGTTGTTCTAACGACTGGTACTTTCTTAAAAGGCCGCATTATTTTAGGGGATCTTTCTTATTCAAGCGGTCCTAATAATCAGCAGCCTTCCATTAAATTATCGGATCATCTAGCAGAATTAGGATTCGATTTGGTTCGCTTTAAAACTGGGACACCACCTCGAGTAAACAGCCACTCGATTGATTATAGTAAGACAGAAATTCAACCAGGTGACGATGTACCACGTGCGTTTTCTTATGAAACTGTGGAATATATTACAGATCAATTACCATGCTGGTTAACATACACGAGTTTAGAGACTCATCAAATTATTGATGAGAATCTTCACCGTTCTCCTATGTATTCAGGTATGATTAAAGGAACAGGTCCTAGATACTGCCCGTCTATTGAAGATAAGGTGGTTCGTTTTAATGATAAACCGAGACATCAAATTTTCTTAGAGCCAGAAGGTCGTAATACGCAAGAAGTGTATGTTCAAGGTTTATCTACAAGTCTGCCAGAGGATGTACAGCAGCGAATGCTGTCAACCATTCCAGGGCTTGAAAATGTACAAATGATGCGAGCGGGTTATGCCATTGAGTATGATGCGATTGTGCCTACACAATTGTGGCCGACACTTGAGACGAAGAAAATTTCTGGATTATATACAGCTGGCCAAATTAATGGTACCTCTGGTTATGAGGAAGCAGCAGGTCAAGGAATTATGGCAGGTATCAATGCAGGAAGAAAAGCATTGGGTAAAGAAGAAGTCATTTTAAGCCGATCTGATGCATATATCGGTGTTCTCATTGATGATCTTGTCACGAAGGGTACAAATGAACCTTACCGTCTCTTAACCTCTCGTGCAGAGTATCGTTTACTTCTGCGTCATGACAATGCTGATTTAAGATTAACGGAACTTGGATATAACATTGGTTTAATTTCTGAAGAGAGATTCCAAGCATTCACACAGAAAAAAGAGGCTATTGAAGCAGAGAAAAAACGTTTATATTCTGTCATTATTAAACCTACAGCAGAGACACAGGAATATATCCGTTCTCTTGGTGGAAGTGAATTGAAGGACGGTATTCGCGCTAGTGATCTGATGAAGCGTCCAGAGATGAACTATGAATCTGTTGTGAAACTAGCTCCTGCTGACACACCGCTTCCTGCTGATGTGTGTGAACAGGTAGAGATTCAAATTAAATATGAAGGTTATATTGAAAAGTCGCTCCAACAAGTTGAAAAGCTGAAAAAGATGGAAAACAAAAAGATTCCGGATCGAATCGATTATGATGCCATCAAAGGGATTGCAACTGAAGCGAAGCAAAAGCTAAAAGAAGTCCGACCGCTTTCTGTTGCACAGGCTTCTCGTATTTCAGGCGTTAACCCTGCTGATATTTCTATCCTTTTAGTGTATTTGGAGCAGGGACGTATTGCGAAGATAGCAGAGTAGAAAGGATGTCGGCATGAACATTGAACAATTTACAGCAGCACTAGAGGAGAAAGGGATCACTCTTTCTCCAGTGCAGCTTGAACAATTTGAAACTTACTTCCATATGCTTGTAGAATGGAACGAGAAGATGAATTTAACGTCCATTACAGAAAAGGAAGAAGTATATTTAAAGCATTTTTATGACTCGATATCAGCAGCATTTTTTATTGATTTTCACAATGTGACAACAATTTGTGATATTGGAGCTGGTGCTGGTTTTCCAAGCATTCCTCTTAAAATTTGTTTCCCTCATCTACATGTGACCATTGTTGATTCTCTCCAGAAACGCATTACGTTTCTCAATGAGTTAGCAAAAGGGTTAAACTTACAAGATACTACTTTTTATCATGATCGTGCGGAGACCTTTGGACAACGTAAAGATCAACGTGAAAGCTATGACCTTGTCACCGCTAGAGCAGTTGCGCGCTTATCTGTCTTGAGCGAACTATGCCTGCCTCTTGTGAAAAAGGAAGGATTGTTTGTTGCATTAAAAGCATCTGCTGCAGATGAAGAGATGCAAGCAGGAAAAAAAGCCGTCACTGTCCTCGGAGGAGAGGTTGTTGAAAAGCACTCCTTTGTTCTTCCTTTAGAAGAAAGCGAACGGAACATCATTGTCATTGAAAAGAAAAAACAAACACCAAAAAAATATCCTAGAAAACCAGGAACACCTAATAAATCACCAATAGAGGGTTGATCATGTAAAAGGTCGGTTTTTCTTCAATATTTATGATTTTACAGAAGGAAAAAACATGAGAAAATAGAATTATAAAAAGGTAGTTTTTAAAGGTGGTGTAGGTTCATGAAGCATTCACTCTCACGCTTCTTCGGGCTTGGTGACAAAGAACATCCTGAGCGTGATACCGAAATAGAGGCAGAGATTGCTGAGCATGAAACATTAAAGGAAGAGATACAGGAGCTCCCGGTCGACACAATTATGCCTAACCGTTTTCAGCCACGCACCATTTTTTCAGAAGAAAAGATACAAGAGCTGGCCACAACCATTCATACCCATGGCATTATTCAACCGATTGTTGTTAGACCAACAGAAGAAGAAGGAAAATATGAACTGATCGCCGGCGAAAGACGTTGGAGAGCGGTACAAACTCTTCAATGGGAGAAGATCCCCGCTATTATAAAAGATTTTACTGATACGGAAACGGCATCTGTGGCATTGATTGAAAATTTGCAAAGAGAAGAGCTGTCTGCAATTGAAGAGGCTCATGCTTATGCACGTCTTTTAGAGCTTCATGATTTAACGCAAGAAGCACTTGCTCAGCGTTTAGGTAAGGGACAATCGACTGTTGCAAACAAACTAAGACTTTTAAAGTTGCCTGAAGAGGTACAGCAAGCCATTTTGGAGAAAAAAATCTCAGAGAGACATGCCCGTTCACTTGTACCTCTAAAGCTGCCAGAATTACAGATCACGCTGTTGCAGGAAATCATCGAAAAGCAGCTGAATGTGAAACAGACTGAAGAGCGTGTAGTGAAGATGCTTGAACAAAAAACAGATCGCAAACCGAAGCCGAAACGTAAGGCGTTTAGCCGAGATACGCGAATTGCGATGAATACCATTCGTCAGTCTCTCCACATGGTAGAAGACAGCGGACTTAAAATAAATACCGAGGAAGAAGAATTTGAGGAATATATCCAATTAACGATTCGAATTCCTAAATAGAAAGAAGCTGATGAGCATTACTCGTCAGCTTTTTTGTCTTTCTCTCCCTTCAATTCATGATATTTACTTATTATTGATTAATTGGTAAAATATGATTTTCATAGTAGAAGGGAGGTGACATATAACCGATGAAAATGAAAAAGACTATTTTTGCTATTATCTGTTATTTACTAATCTCTTTTTCTCTTTTTTCAAATGAAACGACTGTGTTTGCTGTGAGCACGTCAACGAATCATGAGACCCATTCAGCGGAAGAAACGATTACGAAAGAAGAACTGAGTACTCTGAAGAAACAAGGTGTGGTTTCGACAGATGTAACGGTTCAACAATTAAATCAAGAGCAAGCGTCTCAGGACGATGCGATCGATGTGATCACAGCTGATGATGATTTGGAGAACTATGGTTTAAGGCAAAACAAACAGGATGAAATGGTAACAGATGAAAGTCCGAATACCATTCGCCATCTTTTTGGTAAACCGTATCCTGGAACCGATATTATGCCTCAAAAAGGGGATATATTGGTGACGAGCACTGGAGCTTTAAATGGTTTAATTGGTCATGCAGGCATCGTCATTAATGAGAAAAGCTATGCATCCATTCCTGGGTTCCGGCAGCATCCAAATATTGATTCCATTCAAAGCTGGTTTCGCTATAGTGCCAATACAAAGGTGATTCGGATTAATCATCAGGAAAAGGCTGATTTAGCTGGGGATTGGGCGCACGATTACGTGAAAGACCATCCGAAGGCTCGATATTCGATCACTATGTCTATTCAATCTTTGGACCCTACATATTGTTCAAAGATTGTATGGCAGGCTTACGCGAAAACCGGGGACGCTGTTGGACATGCGACATTTACTATTAAAGCACCCTATGGTTTTTTGAAAAAGAAGAACTATAAAACAGTGACACCTAAAGTCATTGTAAGCGAAGGCCGAAAAATTGGCGGATTAAACTTTTGAATGTATCTCCCTCACTTTTCATGAAAAGTGGGGTTTTTTTGTCTCGTTATTTTCTTTTAAAAGATATATTAATATATCTTTTAAGCGCATTTTTATGCATCTATCCATGTACGGAAACACAGATTCATTCACGAATTTATAATGGGGGAACAAAAAAAGCAAACGTTTCATACTTTTTTTGATAGAATAGGAAGTATGAATGAATGAGAAACTTGTTAAGTTGAAAGTGGGTGACATCGTGGGGAAAATCATAGCGATTACCAACCAGAAGGGCGGCGTTGGGAAGACGACAACTTCTGTTAATTTGGGTGCGTGTTTAGCATACATAGGAAAACGAGTGTTGTTAGTTGATATTGATCCGCAGGGAAATGCCACAAGTGGTATTGGGATTGAGAAGGCCGACGTAGAGAAGTGCGTGTACGATATTTTAGTAGACGATGCAGATGTACTGGATGTGATTAAGACGACAGAGGTCGAAAATCTTGATGTCATTCCTGCGACGATACAGCTTGCAGGGGCGGAAATTGAGCTTGTGCCTACGATCTCACGTGAAGTGAGGCTGAAAAGAGCACTTGAATCTGTGAAGCAAAATTATGATTATATGATTATTGACTGCCCGCCATCACTTGGATTACTGACGATTAATGCGTTAACTGCATCCGATTCTGTTTTAATACCGGTTCAGTGTGAATATTATGCGCTTGAAGGATTGAGTCAATTGTTGAATACGGTTCGTCTTGTGCAGAAACATTTAAATACCGACCTTGCCATTGAAGGTGTCTTACTGACAATGCTGGATGCAAGAACAAACCTTGGAATCCAAGTCATCGAAGAAGTAAAAAAATACTTTAGAGATAAAGTCTATCAGACTGTGATTCCGAGAAATGTGAGACTAAGTGAAGCGCCTAGTCATGGGAAACCTATTATCTTGTATGATCCACGTTCAAGAGGTGCAGATGTCTATTTAGACTTAGCAAAGGAAGTGGATGCGAATGGCTAAAGGTCTTGGAAAGGGTATTAATGCGCTATTTAACAATGTGGATTCCAATGAAGAAACTGTTGAAGAAATTAAGTTGAAGGATTTGCGCCCGAACCCTTATCAGCCAAGGAAAACGTTTGATGATGATGCCTTGTCTGATCTCAAAGAATCGATTCAGCAGCATGGTGTTTTACAGCCGATTATTGTTCGTAAATCGATTAAAGGATATGACATTGTCGCAGGAGAACGCCGTTTCCGTGCAGCACAACAAGCTGGTTTAACAACGATTCCTGCGATCGTCAGAGAATTTTCAGAAACACTGATGAGGGAAATCGCTCTTTTAGAAAACTTACAGCGCGAGGATTTATCTCCATTAGAGGAAGCGGAAGCCTATGCCTCCTTATTAGATCACTTAAGTGTGACTCAAGAGGAATTAGCCAAGCGGTTAGGCAAAAGCAGACCGCATATTGCGAACCACCTTCGTCTATTAACATTACCAGATGAAGTACAAAAGCTGATTGCGGATGGAACATTATCCATGGGACATGGACGCACGCTGCTTAGTTTGAAAAACAAAAAGAAGCTGGCGCCATTGGTAAAGAAGGTCGTGGGCGAAGGATTGAATGTCCGTCAGGTTGAGAAACTTGTTCAGCAATTAAATGAAAATGTTCCACGTGAAACAAAGAAAAAAGAAGCACCAAAGGATCGCATGTTGAAAGAAAGAGAATCTTTCTTACAAAATTACTTTGGTACTTCAGTGACGATCAAAAAACAGAAGAAAAAAGGGAAAATTGAGATTGAATTTCTCTCAAATGAAGATTTAGAAAGAATCCTTGAATTGCTTTCTACGAGAGAATCATCGGAATGACCATCTTGATATGAGATGGTCTTTTTTATATTCTTCCCGTGATATTTTGAATAGGGGTGAAGAGAGAACGGCTTTTTTCTCTCGTCCAATCCATTTGATCAATGTGGGATAGACTTTCAGAAAGTGTATTGGCCATAGACATTACAAGATGAAGACGTGTGTTTTGGAGAACGAAGTATTCCATAAAACCGCTCACGTTGACGATTCCATTAATATGAATATTGCCTACTTCTGGCAGCTCTTTTTGCACACCTGCACCGGGCTTTAACGGTCCTTCTCCAATTTGAAACGATCCTACACTTTTCACTCTACCTAAACAGGCATCAACGGCTACGATAAATGGGTGTTTATGAGCTTGTTCAATTTCAGCGAGCTTTTCCTTTAAATTGACCGCATGCACTGGGTCAGAGAGAGTGCCGTATACATGCAGCTTTTTTAAATCAAGACTTGAAAGCTTTGTTCCTACAAGTGGACCTAGAGAGTCACCGGTTGATCGGTCTGTTCCTATGCAGACGATGGCAACGGGTCTTTTTCCTGCTTTCTGGAGATGCGAGAATAAAATACTTTTAAGCTGCTGAATGGCATTTGTATCCGTATGGGACACGTATTCTTTCACCCTATTTCTTAAAAAAAGACCGTTCTTGCTATTCATAGGTCTCACTTCCTTGTCATAGTAGTTAGTATCAGTATACGGAAACAAGCTTAATTCTATACCTATGAGGTGATGATTGTGTGGAAGGCTGGTTCAAGGTGGACGCTTTTAATTTTAGGAAGCTTGATAGGAGCGGGATATGCCTCCGGTCAAGAAATTTGGCAGTTTTTTGGCCTTGATAGCGGACTAGCCATTCTACTGTTTACGCTCATGTTTATGCTGTCTACCTATGTGGTGTTAAAAATCAGTTATGAGGTTCGTGCCGATCATTTTGTGCCGGTGTTAGAGCGTCTTGTAGGTCCTTGGCTGGCCAAGGTGTATGATATTTTAATTGTTCTTTATCTATTCACGACAACAACAGTTATGATTGCCGGTGGTGGGGTGACACTTGAGATGTATCATGTGCCATTTTGGGTTGGAATCGGTGCATTTTGTTTATTCTCATTTATGATTTTTTTCTGGGATGTGAAAGGTCTCTTATCTGTGAATGCTTTCATTATACCAATTTTGGTGGCGGGGCTCATCTATGCGTTTGTTTTTTATTATATGAATCATGATCATATGTGGAGAATTGATTTTGGCCAGCAATACAATTGGCCTGCCAGTATCGTCTTTGCTTCTTTGAATATATTATCTGTTGTGGCGGTGCTGTCTTCAGTGGGGAAAGAAATGAAGGGGCTTGGAGAGGCCAAGGTTGCGAGTATATTAAGCGGTTTGATTTTTGGTGTCATTTCTTATGTGTATAACGAAATACTAGTTGATATTTCTGGGAGTCTTTCAGCAGAGGGGATTCCTTTGTTTACAGTATTAGAGGGGGCACCAACATCATTGTTTGTGTTTATGACCATTGTTCTTTGTTTAGCGATTTATACAACAACCGCTGCGGGATTATTTGGTTTATCCAGCCGCATGCTCTCTTTTGTACGAATGCCCCGCTGGTTCATTGTATTCATCATGCTTCTTTTGATGGCACCTTTAACCTCTCTTGGATTTGCTGATTTGATTGCTTTCTTGTATCCGATTTACAGCTTGCTCAATCTTTATTTGCTTGTCTGTTTAATGCTGTATCCGATTTTAAGTAAAAAGATATTTTTCCGGTCTAAAAATTATACTGATAAAATAAAATAAACACCTCTCTTTCAAAGAGAAGTGCTTATTTTATCCGAATGGAATCAATCGCTTCCTTGATATCGTCATATACAGGCATGTGCTGGAGACGCTGCATGCGTTCCTCTATTTCTGAGATAGCTTGTCCCTTTAAATGCTGGGATACATGCTGTTTGACAATGGTTGTCTGGTTCATCATGTCTTCTGTTTTGGACAATTGGTACTCCAAGTGCATGCGTGTGTTTGCCAATTCATCGTGAAGCCGCATTTTCAGCAATCGCTTTAAATCTTTTCGTTGTCCTTCTCTGCGCATGGCCTGAATAGCGGCAATTTCTTCAGGTGATTGCGATTGTGTTTGTGGTGCAGATTGACTTTCGAATACAGACATGGAGCGGCGGGCACTCACATTTTGCAAGAAACGCTGGGCGTCACTAGGAGGTTTATTTTGATTGATCATATGGCAACTCCTTTCTTAACGAATACCCATTTGCATCGCAAGGCGTCTATCTGCCTTGGCATAGTCATCACCCATTGTGTACATATGTCTTGAAAGGGTGGAAAGTTCTTGTTCGTAGTCTCTCAAGGTGTACAAGGCATTCAGTTGTTTTTCATGAGAATAAAAGGATGATTGCGGCTGCTCCATCCTTACTTCCTCTAACAGTGCTTCTACATCGCTATGGGTTAATAAATCATAGTGACCAAAGCCGACAAGTCCTTTCAGTTCTTGTTTTACATGATGGACGGCATCTTTTACACTATCATCAATTCCATCTATTTTCTCAAATACAGTGTGTACTTCATGTTCAATAATACTTTGTAGATCATAAGATGAATTTTTTAGTAAATGGGATTTTATGATAATTTCAAGCCCGCTTTGTGCATATGCACGGCCTGAATGGATTTCTTGTAAAAGCATCGCTGTAAAACTTGTATTGTGATCAAGCTGTTCATCTAAAATACGAGCGGTTCCATTCGAATGGAATGAATACCCATTCACTTTAAACTCTCCTGAAACGAGAGCTAAAAATGCATTTGTATCAAATGATTCGTTCCATTCTATATTCATTGATGCAAAAGCTGATCTTAAAAAGGTGTCAATTTCTCTTGGTTTATATTTTATGGATTCTTGGACCGATCCCTGCTCCCGGGGCGGTACGGTGTACTTGACTTGTCCAACTCCATGATCATGGCGATTGAGTAAACCTACATAATGATTGGGTTGAATATATTCTGTGAGAACATGGGTGTATTTTCCTTCTACTGCTTTTTGCTGAATGGAAGGTGCCAGGCTGCTCCATATATTTGGGCTATCGAATGTGATAGCTTTTTTGACAGCTGGCTGTTCTGTTGCAATATAAGCACAAACAGCACCGGCAAGCGCTTGTCCAGTGAGATAGATGGTTGCATTCGGGTGCTTCTGACAGACGTCCTCGATGTATTCCTTCCCTTTAAAAAAGACATGATCTTGTTTTCCGGCTAAGGATTTTCTTTCAATGGGGTAGGCATAATCCGTTTTTAACAATGATTGGGTAGCCGTTTGAACATCTTGTGTCGATGTCACCGTCATTTGTTTTGGCAGAGGACAGTGAAACGCGACAATGAACTCATCTGACTGTTCCTGCTGCATCGTTAAACCATATAATTGATGATCTATTTTCAGAAAATCGTTGACAGTGAGCGTATGCTGACCTACTTCTATCGTATGGTTCTGCTGGTAATTCTCTGAGTTTCCAGCGTGATCGGATATGATTTTATAATCTTTGTCGGTTAATCTATCCTTTCGATTGACCATCGTACCTGCTCCCTCACATAACATTTATGCAGATATCATAAATCAAAAAATATGGAAAAACCACAGCGTTCTACCAATAAAAACCTTTTGACCTACAGTGTTTGTGACAATATTGAAAAAAAGCGTAGTTTAAGTAACTATTGGTCACAAATAAAATGATCTAAAAGAAGGGTTTTTTCTATAAAAAAGAACGGGATTGATACATGACAGCGGCTCTTTATTTTGTGCATTGCTCTCCATCGGCGTTTTTTTGTACAATAGATTTAATGAAGTGAGCAAGAGAGGTGAATGCTGATGGCAGACAAAGATTTTGGGTTACATGACGTCGTTGAAATGAAAAAACCCCATCCATGTGGTGCCAATCGGTGGAAAGTCATTCGTTTGGGCATGGATATTCGTATTAAATGCGAAGGGTGTGGGCACAGCGTGATGATCCCAAGAAGAGATTTTGAACGAAAAATGAAGAAAATTCTCGTCAAGCATGAGGAGCCAACTGCTTAAGTAGGCCTCATGCTTTTTTGATGAAATTTGTCTTTTGTTCAGAGAAACAGATGCAATTTCTTATTTTAAAGCTCCGATTTAGTCTTTTTGGTAATGTTTCTTCTATTGAAAATGCATGATGGTTAGCTTGTCTTTTCATGTAAACCTACTTATAATTGCTCTAGGTTCATATTACGCAGTATAACGAGCACGTTTCATATAGAGGAGATGAAAGAATGGCTTTAACAGCTGGTATTGTTGGCTTACCTAACGTCGGGAAGTCAACGCTATTTAATGCAATTACACAGGCTGGAGCGGAGTCTGCTAACTATCCGTTCTGTACCATTGATCCAAACGTCGGAATTGTAGAAGTTCCAGACGAGCGTTTGCAAAAACTGACAGAATTAGTGCAGCCAAAAAAGACAGTTCCGACTGCTTTCGAATTCACTGATATTGCTGGTATTGTGAAAGGTGCATCTAAAGGAGAAGGTTTAGGGAATAAATTCCTTTCTCACATTCGTCAAGTAGATGCAATCTGTCACGTGGTGAGAGCTTTTGCTGATGATAACATTACACATGTGTCAGGTAAGGTTGACCCAGTGTCAGATATTGAAACGATTAATTTAGAATTGATTTTGGCTGATCTAGAAACGGTTGAAAAGCGTTTAACTCGTGTGAGTAAGCTTGCGAAACAAAAAGATAAGGAAGCGGTAGCCGAATTTGATATTTTAGAAAAGCTGAAGGATGCATTTGAAGCTGGAAAATCTGCAAGATCGGTTGAATTTACAGATGAGCAGCAGAAGCTTGTGAAGCAGCTTCATTTACTCACGTCAAAACCTATTCTGTATGTAGCAAATGTGAGTGAGGACGAAGTAGCAGATCAGGACGGAAACGAATATGTACAGCAAATTCGTGAGTTTGCATCTGGCGAAAACGCTGAAGTCATCGTTGTTTGTGCGAAGATTGAGTCTGAAATTGCAGAGCTTGAAGGAGAAGAGAAGCAAATGTTCCTTGAAGAGCTTGGCATTAAAGAATCAGGTCTAGATCAGCTGATTAAAGCGTCTTATTCACTTCTAGGTTTAGCTACGTATTTCACAGCAGGTGAGCAAGAAGTACGTGCTTGGACATTTAAAAAAGGAATGAAGGCACCAGAATGTGCTGGAATCATTCATACGGACTTCGAGCGTGGATTTATTCGTGCTGAAACGGTTGCTTATGAAGATTTACTAGCTGGCGGAAGTATGTCTGCTGCAAAAGAAGCAGGAAAAGTTCGTTTAGAAGGTAAAGAATATATAGTGAAAGATGGAGACGTCATTCATTTCCGTTTTAACGTATAGGTTCTTGTCATAGGCCAAGTAATTTGTTATAATATACAATTGTGAGTAATATAATTTATTGCTCCTTGCCCGTATAGGGCCGCTTAGACCAAAAGGAGGTGCAATCAGATGAGAAAGTACGAAGTTATGTACATCATCCGCCCAACAGTTGACGATGAGGCTAAAAAAGCAGTTATCGACCGTTTTAATAACGTGTTAACTTCTAACGGTGCGGAGATCACTGGAACAAAGGATTGGGGTAAACGTCGTCTTGCATACGAAATCAACGATTTCCGTGAAGGCTTCTACCAAATCGTAAACGTTCAATCTGACGCTGCAGCAGTTCAAGAATTTGACCGCTTAGCTAAGATCAGTGACGATATCATTCGCCACATTGTTGTTAAAGAAGAAGAATAAATCATTGAAATATATATTTAAAGGTGGTCTTTCAATATGCTAAACCGTGTTGTATTGGTCGGAAGACTAACAAAAGACCCTGAGCTTCGCTACACGCCTAATGGTGCGGCTGTAGCCACGTTTACTCTAGCTGTGAATCGTACGTTTACGAATCAATCTGGAGAGCGTGAAGCCGATTTCATTAACTGTGTTACTTGGAGAAGACAAGCCGAGAACGTGGCTAATTTCTTGAAAAAAGGAAGTCTTGCCGGTGTAGACGGTCGCTTGCAGACAAGAAACTATGAAAACCAGCAAGGACAGCGTGTCTTCGTGACAGAAGTTCAAGCTGAAAGTGTTCAATTTCTTGAGCCTAAAAGCGGCGGTGCTGGTTCAGGTGGATACAGCGGCGGTGGCAATAGCGGAGGCCAGTATTATGGCGGCAGCCAAAATGATCAGAATCCATTTGGAAATGAACCAAGTCAAAATCCATATGGCAATCAAAACAACCAAAATCGTAATCAGGGAAATAGCTTCAATGATGACCCATTTGCGAATGATGGTAAACCGATTGACATCTCCGATGATGATTTGCCATTCTAATTGATCTGAAAAAAATGACCAAAGGAAAGGTGTGAAAACAAATGGCAGGTGGACGCAGAGGCGGTCGTGCGAAACGTCGTAAAGTATGTTTCTTTACTTCTAACGGAATCACGCACATCGATTACAAAGATGTTGATCTTCTTAGAAAGTTTGTTTCTGAGCGTGGTAAAATTTTACCTCGTCGTGTAACAGGAACTAGCGCTAAGTATCAACGTAAATTGACATTAGCGATTAAAAAATCACGTCAAATGGCATTACTTCCATACGTTACTGGTGAGTAAGTCGTTGACTTAAAAGCGAAGGGCCTTGAGCTCTTCGCTTTTTTTATTTGTCTCACTTTTATGAGAAAGTCGTTTCTGGCAGTCTAACTAGGGGAAGTATGTAAAAAGAGAGTCAACGTGACAGTTTGTTCTATACAAATACTAGCTTAATCTGTCATATTGGTATTTTAAAATATACTTGCAGTCAGGGCGTGGGAAGATGATTGAATTTAAGAATGTATCGATGCAATTTTCTGATGACCGCTATGCCGTTCAATCTGTTGATTTGGAGATTCAGAAAGGTGAATTTTTTGTATTGATTGGACCTAGTGGAAGCGGGAAAACGACGACTTTGAAAATGATCAATCGTCTCATCTCTTCTACAGAAGGTGAGATTTACATAAAGGGTCGAACCATCAGCGATTATGATATTTATGAGCTGCGCTGGGATATTGGTTATGTGCTTCAGCAAATAGCGTTGTTCCCTCATATGACCATAGAAGAGAATATTGCTGTAGTGCCAGAGCTGAAACAATGGAAGCGGACTGAGACGAATCAGCGTGTTGATGAGTTGATGTTCATGGTGGGGCTTGAGCCTGCTACCTATCGACATCGAAAGCCAGCAGAGCTTTCAGGAGGACAGCAGCAGCGAGTCGGCGTAGCACGGGCACTTGCTGCTGATCCTGAGATTGTCCTAATGGATGAACCTTTTAGTGCGTTAGATCCACTGACGAGAGAGAAATTACAAGATGATCTGCTTGAGTTACAGCGCCGTATTCAAAAGACCATCGTTTTTGTGACACACGATATGCAGGAAGCCATGAAGCTTGGGGATCGGATATGTGTGATGAATGAAGGAAAAGTAGTGCAGGTTGGACGCCCAGAGGAATTGATTCAGCATCCAGTGAATCCATTTGTGCGGGAGTTTACTTCAGGAGCTGCCCGTCATGTAGACCATCAAGCATTTGAGCTGACAACTATTTCTCAGCCCATGCCTCAAGATGATCTGTTAGGCGATGAAGCGGTCTCCATCCATGCGACGCTGGAAGAGGTTCTATCTCGACTGGCAGAGCATGAAGAGCTTGTTGTTGAGAAGGATGGGGAACGGATCGGACTCATCACTCGTCAAGCGGTGATTCAGTATTTAGCCGGTACTTCTGCTGAGAGGGGCGAGACACATGAATGAATGGACCAGTGTGTTATGGGCTCGAAAAGATCAGCTCGGACACGCCTTACTTGAGCATATTCAAATTTCCTTCATTGCGTTATTTCTAGCGATTTTGATTGCCATTCCATTAGGGATTTATTTAACGAGAGTCCCTAAGATAGCAGAATGGATCATTGGGGTGACGGCTGTCTTGCAGACAATTCCGTCTTTGGCGCTGCTTGGACTGCTGATTCCTCTCGTTGGGATTGGTCAAGTGCCCGCAATTATCGCTCTTGTCGTCTATGCTCTTCTTCCTATTTTAAGGAACACATATACAGGCATTCGTGAGGTCGATCCGTCGCTGCGGGAAGCGGCGCTCGCTATGGGAATGAATCACCGCAAACGCTTATTAAAAGTAGAACTCCCTCTTGCTATGCCTGTGATCATGGCAGGTATCCGAACGGGGATGGTCCTCATTGTAGGGACAGCCACTCTTGCAGCTCTTATTGGGGCAGGTGGATTAGGGAGTCTGATTCTGCTTGGAATTGATCGAAATGATATGTCGTTGATCATCATTGGTGCTATTCCAGCTGCATTACTTGCGCTCTTATTTGATGTGGTCTTGCGGACACTTGAGAAAATCTCCTTTAAAAAAACCGTGATCTCTGTGACGGTCTTTGCTGTAATAGCAGGAGCAGTTGTCGCTGCCCCATTGCTGTTTCAACAAGAAAAGAAAGAGATCACCATTGGAGGGAAGCTGGGGTCAGAGCCTGAAATTTTGATCTCCATGTATAAGCTTTTAATTGAGCAGGATACAGATATCCAAGTCAATCTTAAGCCTGGTCTTGGTAAGACGTCCTTTGTTTTTCAAGCACTGCGATCTGGTGATATTGACATCTATCCTGAATTTACAGGGACAGCGATTTCTGAATTTCTGAAAGAAACAGCGAAAAGCACGGATAAGGAAAAAGTGTATGAGCAAGCGCGTCAAGGTTTGGCGTCATCCTTTCAGCTTCAGCTTCTTCAGCCGATGGCTTATAACAATACATATGCTTTAGCCGTGCCTCAATCACTAGCGGATCAATATGATTTATCAAAGATTTCAGATCTGGGTCAAATCAAGAATCGTATACGTGCTGGCTTTACTTTAGAGTTTTCTGATCGTCAGGATGGATATTTAGGCATTCAAAAAGCTTATCAGTTTTCTTTTGGCGATGTGGTCACGATGGAACCGAAACTTCGATATCGAGCCATTCAAAAAGGGAATATTCAGTTGGTCGATGCGTATTCGACAGACAGTGAATTGAGACAATACAAGTTGAAGGTGCTTGATGATGACAAGCATGTTTTCCCGCCCTATCAAGGAGCGCCCTTGCTAAGACAGGAGACATTAAAAGAGTATCCTGAGATTGAGGCCTCTCTCAACAAGCTCGCTGGTCAAATTACAGATGATGAGATGAGAGAAATGAATTACGAAGTCAATGTGAAGGGGAAAGATGCATTTCAAGTAGCTGAAGCCTATTTAAAAAAGAAAAAATTGCTTCAATAATCAAGGGGAAGCAGGTCTGCTATATATAAAGCGGCCTGCTTTTTGAAAAGAAAAAAACAAAAATCATTGACATCTATTTCAAAAAAGAATATCCTTAATTCGAGATAAATATATTTTTTGATCATATATCTCGAATTCGAGATAATATAAAAGCATCAGTCAAGACATAATGAGTAGGGACATGTTACGTCATGAAGAGGAGGTCATTAGAAGTGAAGAAAACAGAAGGAATTCACCATATCACAGCAATTGTTGGTCATCCTCAGGAGAACGTTGATTTTTATGCAGGTGTTTTAGGTCTGCGTCTCGTGAAAAAGACCGTCAATTTTGATGATCCAGGCACATACCATTTATATTTTGGAAATGAAGGAGGTTCTCCAGGTACCATTATTACGTTTTTCCCTTGGCCAGGTGCACAAAAGGGACAAATTGGAGCAGGTCAAGTAGGTGTGACAACATATGTCGTACCGACCGGTGCCTTCTCTTTTTGGAAGGAACGCCTTGAGCAGTTTGACGTTTCTTATGAAATGATTGAACGCTTTGGTGAGGCCTTTCTCTCATTTGAAGATCCGCACGGTTTATTGATAGAACTTGTAGAGCGTGAAGAAGGAAAACAGAATGACTGGACATTTAATGGGGTGACACCAGAAGTAGCGATTAAAGGGTTTGGCGGAGCTGTTTTATTAACTTCACAGCCTGAGCAAACGATGCAGCTGCTAGAGCAAACGATGGGACTTGAAAAAGTCGGCACAGAAGGAGATTATGTGAGATTCCGTTCGTTTGGAGAAATCGGCAATGTCATTGATGTGAACAAGACACCTGTTGCACGAGGACGTATGGGCGTGGGTGTTGTACATCATATTGCGTGGAGAGCAACAGATGATCAGGATCAATTAGATTGGCAAAGCCATATTGCGCAAAGCGGATATCAAGTGACGCCTGTGCAAGATCGAAATTATTTCAATGCGATTTATTTTAGAGAGCTTGGCGGCATATTATTTGAGATTGCGACCGATCCTCCAGGGTTTGCACACGATGAGTCTGTGGAAACGATGGGTGAAGCGTTGAAACTGCCACCGCAATATGAGGCGCAGCGTAGTCAAATTGAACAAATCGTGCTGCCGATTGAGGTAAGAGAAATCAAAGGGAAAGGAGATTCATGATGAAGCATCTTTTTCAAAAAGGAAAGAATGAACAAAAGCCTGTCCTCCTCATGCTGCATGGAACTGGCGGGACAGAGCATGATTTATTGCCGCTTGCAGAAGTGGTAGACCCAGAAGCATCTGTTCTTAGTGTGAGAGGAAATGTATCAGAAAACGGCATGCCGCGTTTTTTCAGGCGTTTGGCAGAGGGTGTTTTTGATGAGCAAGATTTAATTGAGCGTACAGAGGAATTATATACATTTATCGGGGAAGCAGCAAATAAGTATGGATTTGATCGTCACAATGTGGTAGCCATCGGCTATTCAAACGGGGCGAACATTGCTGGAAGTCTGTTATTCCATTACGGAGATGCGCTGAAAGGAGCGATCCTGCATCATCCAATGGTCCCAAGACGAGGGGTTTCATTACCTTCATTAGCGGGGAAACAAGTCTTTATAGCAGCTGGTGAAAATGACCCAATGTGCCGTCCTGAGGAATCTCAGGAACTGGAGCAACTGCTTCAGGAGGCGGGAGCATCCGTAACGCTTCATTGGGAAAATCGTGGACATCAGCTAACGAGAGAAGAAGTCGATGCTGCGGCATTGTGGTATCGTCGTCAATTTAAATAAGGTGGGGAATACAGGTGGGATTTTTACAGAAGCTATTTGGACAAACCAAACAAAAGGAGATGGAACAAGTGGAAAACGTAAAACTAGCGATTATTTATTATAGTTCAACAGGTACAAACTATCAGATGGCAAAATGGGCTGAGGCTGGAGCGAAAGAAGCTGGTGCTGAAGTCAAAATTTTAAAGGTTCCTGAATTGGCACCAGAAGCCGTTGTTGCATCAAATCCAGCATGGAAAGCACATTTAGATGAAACAAAAGATGTCCCTGAGGTTCAGTTAAGTGACTTAGAGTGGGCAGATGCCATTATTTTCAGCATGCCGACACGTTTCGGTAACTTACCGGCTCAAATGAAGCAATTCTTAGACACAACAGGCGGTTTATGGTTCCAAGGGAAACTAGCAAACAAAGCAGTGAGTGCGATGACATCTGCACAAAACCCAAATGGCGGACAGGAGCAGACAGTTCTGAGCCTTTATACAACGATGTTCCACTGGGGAGCCATTATTGCCGCTCCTGGATACACGGATGATTCCCTATACGGCGCAGGGGGTAACCCTTACGGTGTGAGTGTGACTGTTGACCAAAATGGAAAGATCCAAGAGGATGCAGAAGCAGCCGCAAAACATCAGGCGAAACGTACAGTGAATGTAGCAGAATGGATCAAAAAAGGTCAAAATGCATAATAGATGTATACAAAAAGAATGCAGCCACTCCGCTGCATTCTTTTTTCATTAATAAGGATCTGAAGGTGTGCTATTGTTGATCGCATCGTTGACAGCTTGTGCCGCGCCTGTTGATCCAATGGGTCCGCTTGGCTCCTCTTGTTTGAAGGCTTTTAAACCATCGGCCACACGTTTTCCATAGTCAGGATCAGCTTTTGTGAAGTTTTCGATCATTTGGTCTTGGATGTCTTTTTGACAGGTAGCTAAGGTGTTGACTAAGTTTTTAATCAGTTCCTCACGTTCCCAATCATTGAAGCGGCGATAGGTTTCTCCGGCTTGTCCGAAATTGTTCGGGCGGTCAATGGCTTCTCGCTTGACTTCACCCTCTACAAAAGGCGTATGATCCTTTCCATCTTGCTGTGCTTCTTTTAATCCCCCGAGAATGGACGGTTCATAATTCACATGGGGGTTTTGTCCTTTTCCTTGATCCACATGATATTCCATTTGCCCATCTCGCTGATTGGTGGCAACATGCTTTTTCGGTGCATTGATCGGCAGCTGTAAATAATTTGGCCCGACTCGATATCGCTGCGTATCAGAGTATGAGAAGGTACGTCCTTGCAGCAATTTATCATCTGAGAAATCTAATCCGTCTACAAGAACCCCCGTCCCAAAGGCAACCTGTTCCACTTCTGCAAAATAATTTTCTGGATTTTTGTTTAGCACCATTCGTCCGATCGGTTTCCATGGATAGTCATCCTTGTACCAGAGCTTTGTCGGATCGAGTGGATCAAAGTCTAGATGGGGGTGGGTGTCATCTTCCATGATTTGCGCGTATACTTCCCATTCAGGATGATCCCCTTGTTCAATGGCTTCATATAAATCCTGTGTGGCATGATTAAAGTTTTCCCCTTGAATGTCTTGGGCTTGTTCTTGTGTCAGGTTGCGAATCCCCTGCTTCGGTTCAAAGTGATATTTGACCAGTACTGCTTTTCCTTCATGATTCACCCATTTATAGGCATGGACGCCAGAGCCTTGCATGTGCCGGTATGTGGCAGGAATGCCCCATGGCGAGAAGAGAAATGTCACCATATGTGTTGCTTCAGGTGATTGTGAAACGAAATCAAAAATGCGCTCGCCATCCTGACGATTGGTGACAGGGTCAGGCTTAAAGGCATGAACCAAATCAGGGAATTTCAAAGCATCTCGAATAAAGAAAATTTTGAGGTTGTTCCCAACGAGATCCCAGTTGCCGTCTTCTGTATAAAATTTGATCGCAAATCCCCGCGGATCGCGTAAAGTTTCTGGTGAATGTCCGCCGTGAATAACAGAAGAGAATCGAACGAAGACAGGGGTCTTTTTTCCTTTCTCTTGAAATAATTTGGCTCTTGTATAAGTGGAAATGGGTTCGTCACCGAATGTACCGTAGGCTTCAAAGTATCCGTGTGCGCCGGCACCTCGTGCGTGAACGACACGTTCAGGGATGCGTTCACGATCAAAATGACTGATTTTCTCTAGGAAATCGTAGTTTTCAAGCGTAGTCGGCCCTCTATTCCCAACGGTTCTCATGTTTTGATTATCTGTTACCGGGTGACCTTGTCGATTCGTCAAGGTTTCTTCTGACTCTGAAGATGATGTAGGCTGTTGATCTTCTTTCAAGGTAGAATCCCTCCTTCAATATCTCCCTAACAATATGGTCATGTTGCTCCCTATTTCATACAAGGATTGATATAATGAGTGAAAACTTTTATGAGGAGCGGACCTAATGATTCGATTACACTGCCTTCACGCACATCCATCTAATATTTCTTACATTGACGACGCTTTCTATGACACAGGATTTGATCTGCATCACATCGTCGATTCATCATTTATGGAACGAGCCAAACAAGATCCAGCATTTGATCTTGAGCAGCAGCAAACCTATGCCATCAACAGACTCATGCAAGAAGGAGAGGCTGATCTTGTTTTATTAACGTGTACACAATACATTGCGGCTTTGGGGGAGCAGCAGCACCTGTTCAAACAACCAATTGTTCCGATAGATGAGCCGTTATTTGAGCAGATTTGTGAGCGAGAGGGTCCGCTTCAGCTGGTGTTTTCAAACCCAGATACAGTAGAAGGAACGATGAAGCGACTGTCTTCATATGTAAAAGAGCGGGGAAAGCAGTTGAAGGCAGAAGTGGTTGTGCTAGAGGATGTCTTTCATCTTTGCTTGAACGGTGATATACAAGCCTACCATGAGCGAATCATGGAACAGTTAAGGCAATCTGTGAAGCAGCAGCATGGAGATATTTGTGTGATGCAGCTCTCGATGGTTCACGCTGCAAAGCAGGTGGAGCAGGAAACAGGAGTGTCCATCATTCATCCGCTATCACCACTCAAACCATTTGTTTATCAAAAAATAACGGCTTTAAAAGAGTGAACCCGTCAGGTTCGCTCTTTTTGTATAGAAACGTAAATGGGATGACATGTTAAAAAAATAATGGAGCGCAAACTATTTTTAACAGGTGCGCGTCTATCCAATGTAAGAAATAACAGATGCGCATTTAAGATAAAGGAGCTCTTTGTAAAATGAAGAAACGAAAGATTGATGATCAATTTGCGGATTACGTAATGGAGCATAAACACAGTTTTTATCGATTGTCCTATAGCTATGTCAAAAACCCAGAAGATGCGATGGATGTCGTTCAAGAGGCGATTCATAAAGCACTCAAATCTGTTCACCGATTAGAGGATGCGACCAAGATGCATAGCTGGTTTTATAAAATCGTCGTAAACGCTGCCCTCGACTTTTTACGAAAGAAGAAGCGTGTGCAAGTGACGGACGATGACACGCTGGAATTTTTATCACAGGGTGAATCGGATGTCTATGAGGATCAAGATGTCAGACGGGCAATAGAAGATTTGCCGGAGATGTATCGGGTCATCATTATATTAAGATTCTTTGAGGATTTAAAGCTAGAGGACATTGCTCATATTCTTGGAGAAAATGAAAACACCATTAAAACAAGATTATATAAGGCGTTGCGGCTTTTAAAAGTAGAATTATCGCAGGAGGAAATATAAATGGATAAGCATTTGGAACAGTTAAAAGAGGAATATCTAGAAATCCCTATTCCCCCGGAATACGATGCTATGGTTGAACGGACATTAAAACGAAAAAACAAGCAACCTCATTTTCAGAAATGGACGATCGGGCTTGTTGCTGCGGCTGCTTTATTTGTCACCACTGTAAATGTCAGTCCGCAGGCAGCAAGAGCGATTTCAGAAGTACCCGTCATTGGAGAGCTTGTGAAAGTCGTGACGTTCACAGAATTTAAAAAGAGCGATCAGGGAACAAATATTGATCTCAAAACACCACACGTTTCAGGGCTTGGGGACGGAAAATTACAAGACAGCCTGAATCAAAAATATTTAGCTGAAAACAAAAAGCTGTATCAAGATTTTGAAAAGGAAACAAAGGGTTATAAAAATGGTCATTTGAGTGTAGAGAGCGGATATGAAGTAAGAACAAACAATGATCAAATTCTTTCACTAGGTCGATACAAGGTGACGACTCAGGCTTCTGCGGCAGAGGAAATGACATATGATACGGTGGATAAGAAAAACCATGTACTCATTACATTACCAAGTCTGTTTAAAGATGACCGTTATATTGATGTGATTAGTGAAAATATTAAAGAACAAATGAAAAAACAGATGAAAGAGGATTCAAATAAGATTTACTGGATGACGAAGCAAGATACGGTTGATCCGTTTAAGAAGATTCAGCCAGATCAAAGTTTCTATATCAATTCAAAAGGCAAACTGGTGATTTCCTTCAACGAATATGATGTGGCGCCTGGTTACATGGGTGTAGTTGAATTCACGATTCCAACAAGCGTGCTAAAGGATATTCTCGTCAGCGATATGTACATTCATTAAAAGAAGAAAAAAGACTGCTGAAGATGTCAGCAGTCTTTTTATGTTTATGAAGAAAGTGCGTCTGTTAGTGCAGGCACGACTTGTTTCTTTCTTGATACAACACCTTTTAGTAAAGCAGTGTTGTTTTCAAGTGTGACATTAAATGCTTTTTCTACTTTTGCTGCTTCAGCACCAAGGGCAAGAGCAAGAGAGTCATTTTCTAGAATGTCTGTGATCACTAAAACAAATAGATCAAGACCTTTCGCTGCGATGACTTCATTGATTTTTGCTTCGATGTCAGCTTGTCTGGCTGTTACTTCAGCGATATCAACTGTATTAACTTGTGCAATTTCGACTTTGCTGTTTCCTAGTGCAAATTCTTTTGCATCCAGTGTGATTAATTCTTGAACTGTTTTTTGGCTTAGGTCAGCTCCTGCTTTCAGCATATCTAAACCATATACTTCAGGGTCTACTCCTGCGATTTTTGCCAGCTCATGCGCAGCATCAACATCCTGCTGTGTGCATGTTGGGGATTTGAATAGCAAGGAATCAGAAATGATTGCAGACAAAAGCAAACCAGCGATTTCTTTTTCAATTGTGACTTGGTGCTCTTTGTACATTTTGTTTAAGATCGTTGCTGTGCAGCCAACTGGCTCAGCACGATAGTAAAGAGGTTCACTTGTTTCAAAGTTTGCAATACGGTGATGGTCAATGACCTCTGTCACTTGTACTTGATCAATATCGCTTACACTTTGTTGGAATTCGTTATGATCGACAAGAATGACTTGTTTTGTTTCGTTTGCAGCCGTTTCAATGAAACGAGGTGCTTCTTGTTTAAAGAAATCTAATGCGTATTGTGTTTCTCCATTGATTTCTCCAAGTCTGACAGCTTCTGCTTGAACGCCAATTTTGTTTTTCAGATCAGCGTAAGCGATAGCAGAGCAAATCGTGTCTGTGTCAGGGTTTTTGTGTCCGAATACGAGTGTTTTTCCCATGTGAATTCTCCTTCTTACTTTTATTGATGATGTTTCTATTCTAACAGCTTTTGACCTTGAATTCAGGGTTTATAGCTAAGAATAATCTAAAAAATTGTAACATGCTGTCTGAAAAGTTGCATGTACAAGACGATCTAAGTTGTTCCACGTGAAACGTTCTTGGAATAGCCTGCATTTTACTTGCGATTTACGGCTATGGTAAAATAAAGGTTGGGTCAAGATATGACGGAGCGTACATCGTACGTATACATAGAAGTACACATTGAGCAAGATATAGAAAAATGATTGGATTGAGGTGAAGGTGTGAAACAAACAAAAGCGTTAGTAGAAGGCGCTATCATGATCAGTATTTTTGCGGTCATGACGCTGTTTTATTTGTATGTGCCACTTTTAGCCATTATTTTCTTCATGGCTGCTCCGATTCCGATCATTCTCTATACAATCAGGCATGGCTTGAAAAAAGGAATTGCGGCTGGCGCTATTGGCATAGTGATCAGCTTTTTAATTGGGTCTATTAATGGGCTGTTAAGTGCGCCAATGCTGATTGCTGTTGGAGTAGGTATGGGTGTTTTCTACAGAAGGAGGCAGCCAGGTCAGGCTATTATTACGGGTGCGCTGATCTACTTATTCAGTTTTCTCATTTACTTTGTTGTCAGTGTCCAGCTGTTTCAAGTAGATATACTGGGTGTCGCCAAGGAATCAATTGACCAAATCATGCCGATGGTAGAGAGTACCTTAAAACAATCTGGCGCTACTGATCAGGACATAGCAAAACAACTCAAGCAGTTTAGAGAGATGCAGGATACGGCATTAAATTCTTTACCTGTAGCGCTTTTGATTTTTGTCACGCTCATGTCTTTCGTCAATCATTGGTTTGTGCGGCCGTTGATCAAACGGTTTGTTCCAGACATGCCAGCTCTTAAGAAATTTAAGGATATGCGGCTGCCAAAAAGCATGGTATGGTATTATTTACTCACACTGCTTTTGATGCTGATTCAGCCGGAGAAAGGCAGCTTTTTATCGCTCGTGCAAACGAGTGCTTTTCAAATTTTATTTATACTGGTGCTTATTCAGGGCTTTTCTTTTATCTTCTATTATTGCCACGAAAAAAACATCTCAAAAGTGGTACCCATTTTTGCCGTCGTATTGACGATTCTCTTTCCGCCAATCGGTGTGATTGTGCGTATTATAGGGATTGCTGACATAGGCTTTGATTTAAGAGAAAAAGTAAAAACAAATAATTCACTCTGAATGTTGAGGAGTTGATATCAGTGCCAAGCTTCTATCGAAAACCTGTCATCAAGTATCCGATCTTCGCGTTAATTGTTCTTGCGGTGATCACAGTCCTCCTCAACCTTTATTTTAATTGGATCATAGGAGCGGTTGGTCTTTTAGTCCTTGCGGGTGTGCTCTACTTTTTAAAGTGGGCAGATACGCAGGTACAAAAAGAGATTGATTCATATATTTCAACATTATCCTATCGAGTCAAAAAGGTTGGAGAAGAAGCATTAATGGAGATGCCAATTGGTATTATGCTGTTTAATGACCAGTATTATATCGAATGGACCAATCCATTTCTCGCTTCGTGCTTCCATGAAAGCACACTTGTCGGCAGATCCTTGTATGATACATTTGAATCCATTGTGCCTCTTATTAAACAAGAGGTTGAGACAGAAAATGTGACGCTGAATGACCGGAAATTCAAAGTCATTATTAAACGGTCAGAGCGCCTTTTATATTTCTTTGATGTCACGGAACAAGTGCAGATTGAAAGACAGTATGAAAATGAACGAACGGTGTTATCTTATATCTTTTTAGACAATTATGATGATGTCACACAAGGTCTCGATGATCAGGTGCGCAGCGCGATTAATAGTGAAGTCACATCGCTGTTAAACAATTGGGCACAAGAATATGGCATTTTCCTAAAAAGAATTTCATCTGAACGATTTATGGCGGTATTAAACGAGAGCATCTTAGCAGAGCTTGAAGCATCGAAGTTTTCCATTTTAGACGAGGTTCGTGAGAAAACAGGGGCACATAGCGCCACACTTACCCTTAGTATTGGAATCGGTGCGTCTGTTCCTTCTTTAAAAGAACTTGGCGCACTTGCGCAGTCGAGTCTTGACCTTGCACTCGGACGAGGCGGGGATCAGGTAGCGATTAAACAGCCGAATGGGAAAGTGAAATTCTACGGTGGAAAAACCAATCCAATGGAAAAACGGACACGAGTACGCGCACGGGTCATTTCACATGCTTTAAAAGAAATTGTATCTGAAAGCGGTAATGTCATGATCATGGGGCATAAGTTCCCCGACATGGACTCTATCGGTGCCTCGATCGGGATTTTAAAGGTTGCTCAAGCGAATGGAAAAGAAGGTTACATCGTCATTGATGCCAACCAGATTGGGGATAGCGTTCAACGCTTAATTAGTGAAATTAAGAATTATGAAGAACTTTGGTCCCGTTTTATCACGCCTGAGGAAGCGATGGAGCTTGCAAAGGATGACACATTGCTTGTGGTCGTAGATACACATAAACCGTCTCTTGTGATGGAAGAACGACTGCTAAATAAGATCGAAAACGTCGTTGTCATTGACCACCATAGACGTGGTGAGGAATTTATCCGTGATCCTTTACTTGTCTATATGGAGCCGTATGCTTCATCTACAGCAGAACTTGTGACAGAGCTGTTAGAGTATCAGCCGAAGAAATTGCGGATTAACATGATTGAGGCCACAGCACTTCTTGCTGGGATTATCGTGGATACGAAGAGTTTCTCCCTCAGAACGGGGTCAAGAACGTTTGATGCAGCATCCTACCTTCGTGCAAAAGGGGCAGATCCTGTCCTTGTGCAAAAGTTTTTGAAAGAGACAGTCGATCATTACATCAAACGGGCAAAGCTCATTCAGCATACAGAGCTGTATCAAAATCAGGTAGCGATTGCTTCCTTGCCGTCTGACAGATCTGAGTATTATGATCAAATTACGATCGCACAGACGGCTGATTCTCTCTTGTCGATGAGTGAGGTTGAAGCATCATTTGCTGTCGCAAGGCGAGATGACGATACGGTCTGTATTAGTGCAAGATCGTTAGGGGATATCAACGTTCAAATTATTATGGAAGCATTAGATGGCGGCGGTCATTTGACTAACGCTGCGACCCAGATTTATGGTATAACCATTGAAGAAGCGGTAGAGAAGTTAAAATCTGCCATAGACGAATATTTCGAAGGAGGGGTTCAAAGATGAAAGTCATCTTTCTAAAAGACGTAAAAGGCAAAGGGAAAAAAGGCGAAGTCAAAAATGTAGCTGACGGATACGCTCACAACTTTCTCATCAAACAAGGGTTAGCTGTTGAAGCAACTCCAACGAACCTAAGTGCATTGGAAGGGCAGAAAAACAAAGAGAAAAAGAATGCCATCCAAGAGCTTGAGCAAGCGAAACAATTAAAAGAAACACTTGAGGCGCTGACAGTGGAACTCACTGCTAAATCAGGTGAAGGCGGTCGTCTATTTGGCTCGATTACAAGCAAACAGATCGCTGATAAATTGCAAAAAGAACATCAAATCAAACTCGATAAGCGTAAAATCGAGTTGAATGATGCCATTCGTGCGTTAGGATACACAAATGTACCGGTGAAGCTTCACCCAGAAGTACAAGCAACATTAAAAGTGCACGTCACAGAACAAGCATAAACAGAAAAGAACCCGTCTCCTCGTGAGACGGGTTCTTTTCTTATGATGGATCTGAAATATAGATGCTTCGTCCAGCACGCATACCGGATAAAAACATGAAAAATAGGACGATGATAAAGATGATAATAGATGGCGTCCATGTATGTGTCACATCAAAAAGGATACCGATCATGAATGGACCAACAGCGGCTAATAAATAACCGAGTGACTGCGCCATTCCAGAAAGGGCAGCTGCTTGTTCCATATTGGTTGTTCTTAATCCAATAAATGTGAGGGCAAGACTGATACTGGCCCCTTGTCCGACGCCGATTAATAGCACAGAGATAACAAGAATAGGCGTCGACCCTCCAAGAAGGAGGCCAATCATGCCGAGTAAATACACAAGGACAAGGCCGACGACAAGCGGTCTTTGTGTTTTTAATTTTTCTGCAAAAACGGGCGTTAAGAAGGTGGATGGCAGACCAGTGAACTGCATAATAGAGAGCATCCATCCCGCTGTCGCTAGGTTCATGCCATGTGATGTCAAAATATCAGGAAACCATGCGATACTGCTGTAGAAAAGGAATGATTGCAAGCCCATAAAAAAGGTCACCTGCCATGCGACACGTGAACGCCATATTGGCTGCTCTTTGAGCGAAATGCTTTTGACAGCCGCTGTGTTCTGATGAAGAAGCTGCGGCGCCCACACCATCATCGCAAGAAGGGCAAGTCCGGCCCAGACAAGGAATGATGTATTCCAGCCGCCAGGCATCGCATGACTGAGCGGAACACTGACACCAGATGCAAGTGCAGCAAAAACGGACATCGATGTCGTATACACGCTTGTCATTAATCCAGCATGTGCAGGGAATTTATGTTTCACAAGTCCAGGTAAAAGCACATTACAAATCGCAATCCCGACGCCGACTAGCGCTGTTCCCATCATTAAAAAGGTGATGCTGCCCAATGAACGAATGACAATCCCAAAGAGCAGGACAGCAAGCCCAAGCCAAAGTGTTCGTTCATTCCCAAGACGTTTTCCGATTTTAGGTGCAATGGGAGATAGCAATGCGAATGAGAGCAGTGGTAATGTCGTGAGGAAACCAGCAAGTCCATTTGAAAGCTGTAAATCAGAACGAATGGCACCGATCACAGGACCAACAGACGTAATGGCTGGCCTCAGGTTAAAGGCAATGAGTAAAATCCCAGCAATCAGCAAAATGGTTTGCCCTGTACTGCGAGGATGAAATGTTGATTTTTCTAGTTGTTGTTCCATGAATGTAAACTCCTTTATTTGTTTAAGAACGATCTTTCTTCTGTTCAAGCTCCGCTAATTTAGCTAATAAGATGTGCTGCGGCATATGCATGATTTGCTCTAACGGTACATTGAGTGATGCAGCAAGCTTTTGTGCGGTATCGGCTGAGATTTGTAAAGGTCTCATGCGCAAATCCCTCCTCTTTCAATCTATACGTTCCAATATACCATATCGACTTTGTGACTTGCTGATAAAAAATTAAGGTTTTCTTTTATAAAACCACTTGATGGCCGATAAGAAATTTTTTTGAAATTGTTTCAGATGGTGGCCCTCTCCTTGTTCAATGTGAAAGTGAAGCTTTCGTTCCTGCATCCCTTTCTGTAATAAAAGATCATGGAGTTGTTTGTTGAATAAAGGCATGTGCTGTTGGACAGATATTTTGCCTTTCCCTTCTTCACTGCCTACAGACAAATAGACAAGGTGGTCCACAGACTGAATGCTTTGTTGTTTAGCAAACGGTAGAAAATCTTGATACCAAAATGATCCAGAGATAGATGCGATGTTTTTAAAAAGAGCAGGGTACATCAATAAAGTATAAATTGCAAATAGCCCACCTAATGAAGCACCTATGTGACTATGTTCATGACCGGTCTGTTTGACTGAGTATTCTCTTTTGATATATGGAAGCAAGTCATTTGCTAAAAATGACACATATGTCTGTGCCTCACCTTTAAAATCAGGGAATCCAGAACGCAGTGATGATGCTTTCCATGGTGTATATTCGTCAAGTCGATTGAATGGGTGTATACCGACGATGATGATTGGAGAGATGGTTTTGGCTTCAATCATGCTTTCGATCTCTAGCAGGTGGGTTCTAAACAAAGAAGAGCCATCTTGTACAAAGACAGCTGGAACATCAATAGAGGTGTCCGGTGGAAGGTAAATATCAAGCTGCCGCCCGTTCAATTCGTCATATAGAAACGTTCCGTTCATGTGTATTCTCTCCTTCAAGTTTTCAAGCTTCGCTGAAAAGAAGAACAAAGGGCTAAAATGTTTAGCCCTTTGTCAAGATGCGCATCTTTTTAGTTGGTTTGATCTAGCCATTTGACAGCCTGATCAAGGAAAGTTGTTTTGCTTAGTGCTGTTCCTCCCTGAAGCATAGGATCAACGACATTTTCATTGATGTGTCCATTTTTCACAGCTTTTAGGCTGTTCCAAATTTTATTTCCCTCTAAGTCCTTCAATGCATTTGGATTCGATGAGTTTTCCTCTTGGGAGAACTGAACAAAGATATAGTCAGGATTGAGTTCGCCTAGGCGTTCCAATGAAATCATTGCTTGTGCTTTGGCTTTTTTGATATCACTTGGTGCTGTAAACCCTAAGTCCCCATATAAAGTAGAGTTGAAGTATACGTCTTCAGGGTACACGTACAGGTCGCCCTGTCTAATGCGTAAAATGACAGCTGTTTTGTTGTTGCTTTTGTCTTTCAGGGTTTCTTTCGCTTGTTTGAGATCTTTCTGATAATCAGAAATGATGCTTTTCGCTTCTTCACTTTTTCCAGTCAGTTCACCGAGTAATAAAAGGTTACTTTCCCAGTCGGAAGAGACATGTGATACTGGGATCGTCGTTTGGACTTTATCTAGTTTTTTAATTGTTGCAGGCGGGAACTTGGTTGATCCGAGTATCACGTCTGGTTTTAGTTTTAAGATTTTTTCTAGGTTTGGTTCAGTTTTTTCCCCAATGCCTTCTGTTTTTGCTGTAATGTCTTTAAATAATTCAGGGAAAGTGCCGCCTACAGTAGAAGCCCCAATAGGGTCGATACCAAGTAGTTTTGCATCTTCCATCGATTCTAGGCTTCCAGCAATGACGATTCGTTTCACTGGTGTTTTCAGTTTGTACGTTTGATCTAAGTATTTGATGTTTGTTTCTGCTACTTCAGCTGACTTGCTTTTGGTTGTGTTGGAAGCCGGTTTATTTTCTGCAGCACCACAGGCTGCTGCGATGATCGTCATGATACAAAGGATAAGCAATGCGAACCATTTTTTCATTTGTTTTCTCCTTTAACTGATAATTGTTCTCAATTAAAGATTGTAGTAGTCATTCGTCCTTTTATCCATAGACAATGATCTGTCCAGTGATGGACTTTTTACGGAAAAAAAGATAAAAGGTCCTGAATGACTCGTTGATGACTGGCTGCTGTGTATTCACGCCAAGGGTCAGAAGCGAGTGGATAGACGGCTTGTTGCGTCACAGCCTTGAGATTTTGCCAAGCCTCCTGTTGCTTTAATTTTTGATAAAAAGCAAGGGTTTTTGGTTCTTTATGCAACAAGAGGAAGATGGCATCTGGGTCTAGCTGCTGTATAGAGTGAATGCTGATTTTTTTTTCGATGAGCTGGCCATCATTCTGAAAAGCTGGCAGAAGGCCAATGTCATGAAAAATTACTTCTGACAAGGTGCGATTGACAGATAAGTAGAGCTGATCTTGAAAGATACGAAGAGGCAGGACGGTTCTTGGTGGATGATCAACAAGGCATGCCTTTTTCGCTTGAATGACGAGTTCTTCGTAATGAAACAGCCATTCTTCTGCTTCCCTCGTTTCGTTTAAGAACAGAGCTGTTTGTCTGAATTGAGTGCGCCAATCCAATTGTGTGAATGGAACAAAGTGCACAGGACAGATGGTTTTCAACGCTTGTTTTTCTGCCTCTGTCACATGATCATTGGCAATGATCAGCTCAGGTTGTGCTTCCATCAATTGCTGTATATTGGCTTCAGCGTGCTCGTTGATACGATGTGCACTCAAATGGATCGGAATTTCTTCTGCATAATGCTCAAAATCATGTGCTGTCCATTTAGGGTGAAGAGGGGCAGCATATGGGATGATATGAATAGGTGTGAGCTGCCCGAGTATGGAATGGCCATAGGCAGCCATTTTCCGTTGACGGCTTTTCATATAAGCAGAAGGAGTGATACCCGTTTTTTTCTTAAAGATGCGGCTAAAGTAATAGGGGTCTTGATAGCCAATATCCTGTGCAATGTCTTTGAGCTTTGCATGACCTTTCGCCATTAACTGTTTGGCTCTAGCCAGTCTTTTCTTGGTGATATAATCAGTGACACTCACATCAAAATGCTTTTTAAATAGCTCGCTGTAATGATTGGCGCTGATACCAGCCATATGAGATAGACTTGTAAGGCTGAGAGGTTCTTCGGAATGTTGATCGATATATTGTTTTGTTTTGAAAAGGGCATGTGTTGTGTCACAAATGTCTTCTTTATGCAGTGTGAAAAGCTGCAGGATGAGCTGTTGAAAAAGGGTTTGGCTTCTAAAAAAGCTAATGGATTCAGGTTTTTGCCATTCTGTTGTCATGTCGGACAGTAAAGAATGAATTTGTTCAATCGAGCTAATATCGATAAATTGCCATACATTCAGTAAAGATCGGGCATGTTCAGTTGATACTTCTTCTATGTTTTGACCTTGTAGCGTGTACATCTGAAAGCGAAACAGATAGAGCTCGTGTTTTTGATAAGGCTCTGTTTTCAACATAAATGTTTCCCCAGGCATCATCGTATAGAGTGTCAGATTTTTCAATCGCCATCTTTGATCATTCAATGTAAGTAAACCGCTGCCGCTTATGCTAAAGAGGAGGCAGAATGTATCTGACAACTGCTGCTCCGTATGTGGAAGATCTGCATTATTTATTTTTTCAGTATATGTTAATCGATAAATGCATTGTTCAGCATTTACCTTTGTACATAATTGATGATTGTTTCCCATAAAACCACCTGATCTCTTATTAATTGATAAACATTCTCAATTGAATTGTATCAGAAAGAGCTGGAAAATGGTGTGTTTATTCTGTTAAAAAAAGCACCCTGATGGAGATCAGGGTGCGTAGGGTATAGAGAAACACTTGTATTCGTTGTCCGTCCTGCGCCTGTGATAAGGGCAATCTTTTGAGATAGGTCACTATGTTTCGTGTGTTCACTAGCTTTTTTTCATATCTGTGGTTGTTAAAGGATCATCATGATAGAGTGCAAAACGAAAAGCATAATTCATCAGCACTGGCAAAACGGACGTATGTCCTTCTTCAGGGAACTCGTGATAGGCCGTATGCAAGCCGTATGGCGATAAAGGCAACATTCGATTTGCTAGTGAATGGGCATGATCATTCATTTGACATGGATGATGTTTTTCTAACTCACCTACACCTACAAGCAGCCTGACATCCATAGGCACCTGACGTATATAGTTGGTGAATTGGTGTTCTTTTTCTAGAAATAATTTTTTGTTCCAGTGGATAGAAGGGCTCCCTGCAATATATGTCTGATAAGCATCAGGGTGCTCAAATAGTGTGTGTAATACAAAAAGACCGCCAAGAGAATGCCCAAACAGTGTTTGACGACTTTGGTTGATTGGAAAGCGTTGTTCGATATAGGGCTTTACCGTCTTTTCTAAAAAAGAAAAGAAAGTAGAAGCGCCGCCATATGTATGGTTGGAGAAGTCCTTTCTTTTCCTCCCAATGGAAGTATCAGGGGCGGTAAGAGTGAGATCATAATGCCTAAGCGGATGATAGGGTTCTTCTGTTTGATAGCCAATTCCAACAATGATAGCAGGTGCGACACCTGTTTTTTCAGGTCTTCTTGACTGTAAACGGATGGCTTCGACCATTGTGCCAAAAAGTGAATTCCCATCAAGCACGTACATGACTGGAAAACCAGTTGCGGGAGGAGTGGTAGTCGGTTTAAATATAAAAAGTCTGTATGGGTGTGCTGTGATATCCAGTTGCTCCATCCCAGGTATAAAAAAAGGACGGCTTTCTCCGAAAAGTGAATTCTCAGTACCCATTCCTTCAGGGCGTTTCAACATATATAAAAATTCCCTTCCTCAAAATGATCCTCATATGGTGATAAAAGCAGACTTGTGAATATTGGTTGGATGAGAGTATTACTTGAAAACTTCAAATGAAAATGATTCTCAATTATCATGTGAGCAAACCAAATAATAATAGTTATTAATTATAAAGTCAAATGTTCATAAAGTTGTGTAAATGTTAATTTCGCCCAATTGATTGATACGGCCTGCTCTGCTTCTATATTTTGCGTCGGCAGCCGGTCATCGAGAAGTTCCGCCATACCAAGCACCGTCCTTTCATACAAAAATACACTACTCTTCTTTTTAACATTTTCATTCATAACAAAATGAAATGGTCAATCGGGGTTCTGCTGGAGAGCGTGTTGAAAGAGGAGGGGCTGTTTTAAAAGTGGCAAAATATCATATAACATTAAAAATAAGACAATGAAAAAAGTAAGGGATGCTCCCTTACTTTTTGATCAATTGGTGTACATATCTGTTAACATCTCTGTTAACATCATTCACTTAAAATCCATCTGTGACATCATATTCGTAACGGATATCGGCTTTGACATTGCTCATAGTAGATCTCGCTGTAGCTTTTGCGTTGTACTTAAAGCTCCATTTTTGAGCGACTCTTAATTGATCATCCAGAGATATACGATAAGAACCACTTGTTGCAGAGGAGAAAAGTGATTGATACCAAATGTTACTATCACTAGCCATCAGTTTGTGTGTGACATTCCCTTGGTTTGGTGTTTGAGTGCTAGTTGTCGTAATTGATTTAACTACAGCGCGTTTAGGAACTGTGGAATTATTCGTTAAATCCATTGTAATGACTGAAGAGTCAACTCCTAAAAAATTTAAAGAAGAATTTCCCAAGTTCGTAGCAGTCCCTGTAAAATTGAATGTCCCGTTTCCAGATTTAATACGATCTTGAATGGAAACAGTAAAATACATGTTACCGGTATATGTACCACGGGTTACTTTCACAAAATAAGTTTCTGAAGTTGAAGTCACGTCACCAGTATTTGCAAAAATAAAAGGCGTTACTGAATCAGGATTTATAACTTCGGATCCTGTCCTAGAATATTTCGAATTATACACCTCGATGTTCATCCCTGTATATTGCTTATTATACGAACTTCTGACATAAACTCTTTCACCTTTATTGATCGTAAACTGATAATACGCTTCATTTTCACCTTCAGGTAAGATTGTCGTGTCTGAACGACTATTTTTCCAATATCCCATTGAACTTGCAGTGTTAGGACTGTTATTCCCCGTAATTGCTGCTTCTGCTGACGTAGGTGCGAAAAAACTAGTAACAAGCGCCAATAATAATGCTGGTAATAATAAACGTTTAAAGATAGTATTTGTCATATATTAACCCTCCTTGTAATAATTACTATATCGACATTGAACTAACAAATTTTAACTGAAATGCCGATATATTTAATAATCACTATTTTTTTAAAAAAGGAGAATCAAAATGAATATTAATACGTCATATACAGCCAGTTCTTCGAACAATTTGAACCAAATAAACTCTAAAGGTCAATCAGCTATTAAAAGTACAAACGAAGTGATGACCGAATCTGATAGACGAATGAAAATATTAGATGAAAAATACGAAAAAATAAATGAACAAAATAAACGATTCAAAGATCCTCAGAGTCATATATATGATAAGTATCGAAATCCATACTCTTCTTATTTCAGAAGTGATCTAACTAAAGTGGAGAGAGAAGCTGCTTATACGATGGAAATGAGTTGGGCAAGGAATAATAAAGGTGGACAATATGACTTCAATGATGCTATTTTCCGTAATGAAAAACGGTACGATCCTACCCAAGAAAGTGTAGAAAAGAAACTATTAAATCGTCAGAAGGTAAACGAACAACTGCAAGCTTTGTTTTCTACCAATGGTTTGAACATTCCTAAAAACGCCAATTTAACTTTTACCATTGATCCGAATCATTTTAAATTAGTGGTGAGTGGATCAACTGACGAGTCGCTGGTCAAACAAATAGAAGACATATTGAATACAAGCAACAATACAAGAGAACTATTTTTTCATATTATGAAAAGTAGAAATGATGATTCGACTCAATTCACGCCGGATTCACTTGCAAAGTTCCACCTTGTCAATCAAATCAAAACGGTGACAGGCTTCAATTTAAAAGATTTAAGCATTGTAAACGGTCAATTTGTAACGGACACCGGAGCGAATATTTTCGATATCTACAAAGAAGAACTTCTGAAAAACCCATACACAGCAGAAAATGCCCGCATTGCTGCATCGCATTATGGTGCACAGCTCTTTGACTTAGCCAAAAACGGATATGATTCTATTCCCGATTTGGTGTTATCTATTGGGTATGAAAACGGGTCTTTATATGATATTGGACAAAAGGTGAATTACGGAGTTAAGAAAACGATAGATTAAAAAACGCACCTGATATTTTCAATATTTGATCATGTGCGTGTACATGCCATGTTGGAGTATCGATCACATGTGTGAACAACAACAGCTACAAATCCCATTAGCGATACAAAGGACTCTATAACAATTTATGTTACAGAGTCTTTTCTATTTGAAGTGTGTTGTTTCGCTGTTCAACGAAACATCGACATGGTAATTTTGACTATAGTTGATGTTTTTCACTTTTTTATTGATGAAAATGTTAAAATGATGAGTAGCGTATTTTTTTATGAAAGGACGGTGCTTGGCATGACGGAACTTCTCGATGACCGGCTGCCGCCGCAAAATATAGAAGCCGAGCAGGCCGTATTAGGTGCTGTTTTTTTAGAACCATCTGCGCTAACGCTCGCTTCTGAAGTATTAATTCCAGAGGATTTCTATAGAATGTCGCATCAAAAGATTTACAATGCGATGCTTGTACTTGGTGATAGAGGGGAACCGGTTGACCTTGTCACGGTGACATCAGAACTTGCCAATACAGACTTACTAGAAGAGGTAGGCGGGATTTCGTATTTAACAGATATTGCGAACTCTGTCCCAACTGCCGCAAACATTGAATATTATGCAAAAATTGTAGAAGAAAAATCCATTTTAAGACGTCTGATCCGTACAGCGACAACCATTGCACAGGATGGATATACGCGTGAGGATGAAGTAGAAGATCTATTGAGTGATGCTGAAAAAACCATTATGGAAGTGGCTCAGCGTAAAAACTCAGGAGCTTTCCAAAACATTAAAGACGTTCTTGTTCAGACATATGATAATATTGAACAGCTTCATAATCGAAAAGGTGATATCACTGGGATTCCAACGGGTTTCTCAGAGCTTGACCGGATGACAGCTGGCTTCCAGCGAAATGACCTGATTATTGTAGCGGCTCGTCCGTCCGTAGGGAAAACAGCCTTCGCGTTAAATATTGCACAAAACGTTGCGACCAAGACAGATGAAAGTGTCGCCATCTTTAGTTTAGAGATGGGCGCTGAGCAGCTGGTCATGCGTATGCTTTGTGCCGAGGGAAATATCAATGCACAAAACCTAAGAACCGGTAATCTCACAGAAGAGGACTGGGGTAAGCTGACAATGGCGATGGGTTCGCTATCAAACAGTGGGATTTTCATTGATGATACACCTGGCATTAGAGTCAGTGAAATTCGCTCGAAATGCCGCCGTTTGAAGCAAGAAAACGGGCTTGGCATGATCCTGATTGACTACTTACAGCTCATCCAAGGGAGTGGACGATCAAGCGATAACCGTCAGCAAGAGGTATCTGAAATTTCTAGGGCTTTAAAGTCACTAGCAAGAGAACTTGAAGTGCCGGTCATTGCCTTATCACAGCTTTCTCGTGGGGTAGAGCAGCGTCAGGACAAACGTCCGATGATGTCTGATATTCGTGAATCAGGAAGTATTGAGCAGGATGCCGATATTGTGGCGTTCCTTTATCGTGATGATTACTATGACAAAGAATCAGAGAATAAGAACATTATTGAAATTATTATTGCGAAACAGCGTAACGGTCCAGTTGGAACGGTATCACTGGCGTTCGTAAAAGAATATAACAAATTCGTCAACTTAGAAAGAAGATTTGACGATGCGGGTGTTCCGCCCGGTGCTTAAAGCCCAGCTCAAGAAGCTGGGCTTTTTTTGATCCATCTACATCGAAAGAATGACTGAAAAACAGTCGAAATGAGGAGGAGTGGGAGAAAAAGAGAGCGTATACTAAAGGGAGAGAAAAGGAGTGATGACTGATGAAGTTTCAACAATTCGAAGCCGCTCAATTACGCATCGCACGTCCGACCGTCAACATGAAAGAGGTTGTTTCTTTTTATGAAGAAGGTTTAGGGCTGAAACGAATAGGCTCATTTGATCAGCATGAAGGGTATGATGGGGTCATGCTTGGGCTTCCTCACCAGCATGTTCATCTGGAAATCACCAAACATGAAGAAGACGAAAGCTTGCCTGTTCCCCACCCAGAGCAACTGCTTGTATTCTATATTCCGGATGAAGAAGAATTTCAGCAGATGAAAAAGAGACTGATCGCATCTGGCGGACGGCCAGTCACCTCTACAAACCCGTACTGGGATCGAGGAGGCGTGACGATTGAAGATCCAGATGGATATCGAGTGGTGCTCATGAATACAGAAGGAATTACACCTGATTAAGAAAGACTCCCATCTTGTGGGAGTCCCAGCGTGTAGACAAACCCTCGCATTCTTTGTCAGTCCTGCGCGCTGGTACTCACGAATGTCAAATTCGCTCCGCGCCAGTACTCGTCCTTCCTAGGGCTGCAAAGGTTTTCTATCACGCTGAAAAAGAAGACAAAGGGCTAAAATAAAGTTCATTTTAGCCCTTTGTCAACAATCTGAGACTCCCATCTTGTGAGAGTCTCAGATTGTTAGGAACGAGGCGTGACACGGAGCTTCAGTGCTTTTAGTCCATACATACCGCTGCTTGTCATTGGGACGTAAGAGAGAAGCTCTAGTGATTCATATCGTGACTGTATGGCTTTGATGGCAGTGCAGGCTTCCAGGCGAGCAAGTGGTGCGCCTAGGCAGAAATGAATGCCGTGGCCGAAGCCAATATGAGGATTAGGGTGCCGGTGTATATCGTACTCATGTGCGTTTGGAAATTGACGCTCATCCCGGTTCGCAGAAGCAAGAAAGACAATCACACTGTCTCCCTTTTTCAAGACTTTCCCTCCAAGTTCGGTGTCTTCTGTGACATACCGGACGATGGTAGGCGCAGGGGCACGAAAACGGACAGCCTCCTCCACAGCACGAGAAATGAGGTCAGGTGATTGAGCGAGCGCTTCATACGACCCCGGATTTTCTAACAAACTAAAGATCATATTGGAGATCAGGTTGGTGGTCGTTTCGTTGCCTGCTAACAGGAGCAGATTGCAGAAAGGAATTAATTCGTCTGCGGACAGCTTGTCTCCATTTTCCTCCGCTTGAATTAAAAGCGAAATCAAATCATCACTAAGGTTCTGCCGCTTCTCTTCAATGATGTCAGCAAAAAACGCCATCATGTCCGCTTCGCCTTGATCCCGTGTTTTCTGCCATTCAACGACATCTCTTTCTTCTTCACTTTTAGGCATGCTGACGAGAATATCGGACCATTCTTTAAAGGATTGTTTATGTTCTGTTGGCACACCTAAAAGCTCTGCAATGACAATCACAGGAAGCGGATAGGAGATGTCTTGAACAAGATCAATCTCTTCCTTACCTTCTATTTGTGCAATGAGATCATCCATTAACTCTTGAATGCGTGGTTCCCACAATTTCATCACCCGAGGTGTAAAGGCTTTGCTTACAATGGAGCGGATTCGTGTATGTTTTGGCGGGTCCATCATAACCATTGTTTTCATCAGTGAATGTTTCCGGTGGTCTTGAGGAGGTTGACTAGAAAAGGTATCTTTATCGATGGTGACGCGCTTTGCTTCTTCATAGGTGAAGACACTCCATGTTTGGCTGTGTTCATCAAAATGAACAGGAGATTCTTGACGCATTTTGGCGTACCAATCAAATGGGTGATACGGGTCCTGCTTATTTTTCCCTCTTAATAACGCTTTTTGAACGGCACTAGGTGTTGTTGTTTCCATGATCATCACTCCTTATGGGTTGTCAGATGATTCCTTTTTTTCACTGTGTTAGATTTAAAGGTAATTCATCAGGAGAAAGGATTCAACCAACAGAAAAGCGAAATCTGTTGAAAAAAATGGGAAGGGGAGAGCGGCTTGTGGCGGACTGCTACAGAGGGGATAAGCGCGCAACTGAATCAAAGCAACAATTAAGAAAAGCATTATTTCAGTTATTAAAGGAGAAGGAATGGGGGAAGATTTCTGTACAAGATTTGACGAACAAGGCAGGAATCCATCGCACCACCTTCTATCAGCATTATGAGGATAAGTTTGACTTAGCTCAGCAGGTCATGGATGAGATGTTTGATGTCATGAAAACCGCTATTTTTGCTCCTGTACATGAAAATGAGTGGAAGAGCGATCATGCAGCATATGTGTATATTTACCGCTTTTATCAGCATTTGCAGGAACATGAAGAGGAGTATCAGATTCTCTTGAAGAGGGGAAGAGAGCTTAATATTCATCAGACGGCCAGTGCTTTTTTTGAAGAAAGCTTTACTTTAGGGCTAGAAGAAGTCACAGGTTCACCACCTGATCCACAACACGTTCCTCTCGAGATGCAGAAGCAATTTGTCATTTCTGCTTATGTTGGAACAGCTGAGTGGTGGCTGAGAAAAGGTAGACCATATTCACCCGACTTTATGGCAAGTTCGATGATTCAATTGATTGAAAATCACTGAACAAACGGAAATGAGAAAAACAGTAATTTTGATCGAAATCTTCTTGTTTAAGCGTAGAATGAGCAATTAAAGCGCTTTTTCTCACATGTAAAACGAACAAAATTTGATTTCGAGATATTAATGTTCGGATTTCACGTTGACTTTTTCATTGTCCATTGATAAAATAAATGTGTTTGAAAGAGATAACGTTTTGAAAGGTTAACGGAGGTGCACGATATGTCTTCAGTAGTCGTAGTAGGTACGCAGTGGGGTGACGAAGGGAAAGGGAAAATTACCGATTTCCTTTCAGAAAATGCAGAGGTGATTGCCCGTTATCAAGGGGGAAACAATGCAGGTCACACAATCAAATTTGATGGAGTGACTTACAAGCTACACCTCATTCCGTCCGGTATTTTTTACAAAGAGAAAACTTGTGTCATCGGTAATGGAATGGTGGTTGATCCTAAAGCGTTGGTCACTGAGCTTGCGTATCTTCACGAACGGAATGTGAGTACAGATAACCTCAGAATCAGCAATAGAGCCCATGTCATTCTGCCTTATCACTTAAAATTGGACGAGGTAGAAGAAGAGCGGAAAGGGGCTAACAAGATCGGTACGACGAAAAAAGGAATCGGACCAGCTTATATGGACAAAGCTGCCCGCGTCGGAATCCGTATCGCAGATTTATTAGATCGTGAAGTATTTGAAGAGAAGCTTGCCCGTAATCTAGAAGAGAAAAATCGTCTTTTAGAGAAAATGTACGACACAGAAGGCTTCAAAATTGAAGATATTTTAGATGAGTATTATGAATATGGTCAGCAAGTGAAAAAATATGTCGTGGACACATCTGTTGTATTGAACGATGCTCTAGATGAAGGCCGCCGTGTTCTTTTTGAAGGGGCACAAGGCGTTATGCTTGATATCGATCAAGGGACATATCCGTTCGTGACGTCATCTAACCCAGTGGCTGGAGGCGTGACGATTGGTTCTGGTGTAGGTCCTACGAAAATTCAACATGTGGTCGGCGTATCAAAAGCTTACACAACTCGTGTAGGTGATGGCCCATTCCCGACAGAACTCCATGATGAAATTGGCGATCAAATCCGTGAAGTTGGCCGTGAATACGGTACGACAACTGGCCGCCCGCGCCGTGTTGGCTGGTTTGACAGTGTTGTTGTCCGTCATGCGCGCCGTGTGAGCGGAATTACAGATTTATCTCTTAACTCCATCGATGTACTGACAGGGATTGAGAAATTGAAAATCTGTGTTGCTTATAAATTGAACGGTGAAATCACTGAAGAATTCCCAGCAAGTCTAAATGAATTAGCGAAATGTGAACCTGTCTACGAAGAAATGCCAGGATGGACAGAGGATATTACAGGCGTGAAGAATTTAAGTGAACTGCCTGCAAATGCCCGTCATTACTTAGAGCGCATTTCACAATTAACAGGTATTCCACTTTCTATTTTCTCAGTCGGACCAGACCGTTCCCAAACGAACGTTGTCCGCAGCGTGTACCGTCCATCATTATAGACTGACTGATCAGACACCAGTAAAATCACACATTTTACTGGTGTCTTTTTTGTTTAAATATTCCTTAATTTCTACGGAACGCTCTTCCTGTCATTACCAAAATATGATAACTGTATAAAAGGGAAGGAGCGTTCTAGTGAAAGAAAGAATACGATTATTAGATATTTTACGAGGTTTTGCGATATTAGGTACATTGGGTACAAACGTCTGGTTTTTTGCATACGCAGGGGATACCTTTGCGACAGATCAGATTGCGGATGAATATGAAAATGGTAGTTTTCTTGAAAGTCTTGTCTCTATGTTCGTTTATGGCAAAATGCTATCGTTGCTTACGATCATGTTTGGTGTAGGGCTAGAGCTGAAATACCAGCAAGCGAAAAGAAAAAATATGACTTGGCCGGGTACATATTTATGGGTTCTTTTATTCTTATTGATTGAAGGCTTTGTCCATTTTGCGCTAGTGATGGAATATGATGTGCTCATGAGTTACGCCATCACGGGTTTGCTTGTGGCGTTTATTGTCCGTGGAGGAAGTCGGCGCATCAAAAAAGGCATGATTGTCTCGGGTGTCATTCATTTGTTGGTGACGGCTTTTCTCGTTGTATTTTCTTTCTCTGAATTGGAAAATGAATCCTATAACGAGAGCAGTGAACCAGCGTACGAAGAACAACTGCCGGAGACATGGATATCTCAAGTTCAAGACCGATTACAGCACTTTTTGATGTATCGAGAAGAAGCGATCTTTATTATCCCAATGAATACCTTTTTGTTTTTATTAGGTGTGCGGATGATGAGAGCAGGTGTATTTTATGCAAATGAGCGTGGGCAATCTCTGCGGAAAATATTGTTCCGAATGGGTTTGTGGATTGGACTGCCGCTGAATGCGCTCGTCTTCGTACCAAATGACATAGTAGAATTTGTGGTGCGCTATGTGTTTTCGCCATTCCTCTCTATTTTCTATATTGCTGTCGTGGCGAAGCTTCTAGCACGCACGGAGTCATGGTTCATGTGGACTTGGTTTGAATATGTAGGGAAAATGGCGCTTAGCTGCTATATCCTGCAAAATGTCATCTGCTCGATCCTTTTTTACAGCTGGGGATTGGGTCTTGGCGGTCAAATCAATGCGCCCCTTATCGTCTTGTCATGGTTGTTGATCTCCCTGCTGCAAATCGCCATTTCAGCCCTTTGCTTACACGTCTGGCGAATTGGGCCAATGGAGTATATCCGATCACGGGCACTTCGCCGTGTGACAATGAAGAAAGCATCTTAAAGGGGAATAGATACAATGTTTTTCAAAAAAACGACGAAAAGAGAACAAGCCAATGCACAAAAAGCAGCAGGATCGGCGTTTGTTTTTTATCTTCTAGCATTAGGAGGACATGCGTCTTACGCTTTTTTTCAAGGTGAGAGTACACCTGTGACTTTTGTGATTTTAATGACAGGTCTTCTTGTGTTTTTCACCGCAGATTGGCTATACAACAAAAAACATTCATAAAAAAGAAGCCCTCTGATGAGAGCTTCTTTTTTATTTTAGGCTTTTATATTGGCCTTTTAAATTTTTACGAATGTATTGAATGATTTTGCGCAGTTCGCTGGCATGCGGTCTGCCAAATGGACTTGTTTGTCTTTGCTGATAGAGGACTTGGCCTTTTTCATTTAATAAGAAATAGGCAGGTTCTCCGTGCACCCCGTGATCTTCATATGGGGCATCGTCCCCGTGATAGAAGACTTCATAGGCTTTCAATGATGTGAGGTCTTGGTCAGACATGATGGGGAAAGAAAGTCCCTCTTTGTCTGCAAATTCTTTCAAGTCTTCAGGGTTATCCGTTGAAATCGTCATTAAGTGAATATCCTTTTCTTGAAAATAGGATTGCTGTTTTTCCAGCTCTTTTAATTCCTCGACACATACTGGGCACCATGATCCTCTAAAGAAAACGATAAGGTGCCAGCTTTGATGCTCCTCTAAATGTTTGTAAAACTCAATGTGATCGCCCTGCACTGTTGGCAGTGAAAAATCGGGCATTTTGTCTCCTAATTTAAATGAACTCATCCTATGCTTCCTCCTTTTTCAATCACCATGCTGTTTGTTTCTTGTATAACCAATATTGGTCTGAATCAAACGTTTCTGTGTGCTGGATTGGGCAGCAGCCATTGATTGAATGAAGGCGCTTTCGGATTTAGGCGATGTAACAGAAGATATCAAATCCGACACTTTTTTTAAAAAAATGTCGAAAAACGTATTGCCATATGTAATTACTCTATGATATTATAAATCTCGTTGTTGCAAAGGTCTCTGAAACTTGTTAAGATGCGATTTTCCAGCTTTTAAAGCGATTGGTTTGACGCAATACAGCTTCTTCAGATTCACTTTTCACAAACCGAGAGCCATTAGCTCAGTTGGTAGAGCATCTGACTTTTAATCAGAGGGTCGAAGGTTCGAGTCCTTCATGGCTCACCATGTTTTGGCCCGTTGGTCAAGCGGTTAAGACACCGCCCTTTCACGGCGGTAACACGGGTTCGAATCCCGTACGGGTCATTGATTTACTTTAGCGTTAAGCTAATTTTTCCTCACTTGCTTGAAGGAGCACCACGATTGCTTTTTCGGGCAAGTTACTGAGGTCCGGTAGTTCAGTTGGTTAGAATGCCTGCCTGTCACGCAGGAGGTCGCGGGTTCGAGTCCCGTCCGGACCGCCATTTATACATATTCATCTTTTGATGATGGCTCGGTAGCTCAGTTGGTAGAGCAACGGACTGAAAATCCGTGTGTCGGCGGTTCGATTCCGTCCCGAGCCACTTCCAAACGCATCTGCAATCGCAGGTGCGTTTTTATTATGAAAAGAAGGCATAAAAAGGGAGAAGCCGGACCTAGGTAGGGCCCGGCTCCATAAGAAGAAGACGTTACATGTATATAGACGTTTGGTGACTGGAAAAGTTTCAATAAAAAAGGAAAAAGTCATCAAATCTTTTGGGTGAAGTTCTTCTATCCAACGTTTACTAGCAAAGAAAGCCGTTATTATTTTTATCTTTGCCTCGTAAAACGTTATAATAGACAGTGAGCCTTTTTTTTGTAAATGAAAAAGGCGTAATGAGACATGCAAAATGGAATGACATAGATGCTAAAAATGCAGGAGGAAATCACAATGGAAAAAAAGATTCTTGTCGTAGATGATGAAAAGCCGATTGCGGATATATTGGAATTTAACTTAAGAAAAGAGGGCTACGAGGTTCATTGTGCGTATGACGGAAATGAAGCCCTTGAAATGGTAGAAGAAATTAAGCCAGACATTATTTTGCTCGACATTATGCTGCCGAACAAAGATGGCGTTGAAGTATGCCGTGAAGTGAGAAAGAAATATGACATGCCGATTATCATGCTGACAGCAAAAGACTCTGAAATCGATAAAGTCATTGGTCTTGAGCTTGGCGCGGACGATTATGTCACAAAGCCATTCAGTACACGCGAGCTACTTGCACGTGTAAAAGCAAATTTAAGAAGACAGACGGCTGCTCCGCAATCAGAGGAAGAATCTGAATCAAATGATATCGAGATTGGTTCACTTGTGATCTACCCAGATGCGTATGTCGTGTCTAAGCGTGACGAAACGATTGAGTTAACGCATCGTGAGTTCGAATTGCTTCATTACTTAGCGAAACATATTGGACAAGTCATGACACGTGAGCACTTACTACAAACGGTTTGGGGCTACGATTACTTCGGAGATGTCCGTACAGTAGACGTGACAGTCCGCCGTCTTCGTGAAAAAATTGAAGACAACCCTAGCCACCCAAGCTGGATCGTAACAAGACGAGGCGTCGGCTACTATTTAAGAAACCCAGAGCAGGACTAAGATTCTTATGAGTAAAGTAGGTTTTTTTCGCTCGATTCACTTTAAATTGACCTTGATTTATGTGCTGCTGATCATTGTCGCCATGCAGATTATTGGCGTGTACTTTGTGAAGCAGCTAGAGCAGTCCTTAATTAATTCCTATGATAATTCCTTGAATCAGCGAATCTACTCGTTATCGTATTACCTAGAACAAGATTCATCGAAAAGCAAGGCAGAATTAAAAGAGGATGCTCAAAAGATACTAAACGATTTTAACAACAAAGATGAGTCTAATGAAATTTCTGAAGTCAGCTATATTGACGAAAGCAGAGAGGTCATTGCCTCTGTGAATAACGGCAGTCAAGAGATTGCCGGGAAGAAAATCACAGATCAAATCATTAGCCGTATTTTCGCGGTTGGCAAAGACTACGAGAAAAAATTCTATGACCCAGAATCAAATAAACGAGTCCGCATATCGGCGACAGCCGTGAAAAATGAGAATCAAGAAACCGTTGGTGTCATTTATGTGGTCTCATCCATGGAAAGTGTTTTTAACCAAATGCGAACGATCAACACCATTTTGGCGACGGGTACACTCATCGCACTTGGGACGACCGCTCTACTTGGTATATTCATATTCAGAACCATTACACACCCAATTTCGGATATGAGAAAGCAAGCGATCGAGCTCGCCAAAGGGAACTTTTCCAGAAAGGTCCGAAAGTATGGACATGATGAGATTGGTCAGCTAGCGACGACATTTAACCATCTGACGAGAGAGCTGGAGGAAGCGCAGCTGATGACAGAGGGTGAGAGGAAAAAACTTTCTTCTGTTATCGCCTATATGACCGATGGCGTCATTGCCACGAATCAAAACGGGGCCATTATTCTATTAAACAGCCCGGCACTAGAGCTTTTGAATGTTTCACGTGAAACAGCTCTAGAGATGCCGATCACATCCTTGCTTGGCTTAGAAGAAACTCATACATTTGAAGATTTAGTCGAAAATCAAGACTCCATGCTGCTAGAAATTGAACGCGAAGATCAGTTGTCTGTTTTGCGTGTCAATTTCTCAGTGATTCAGAAAGAGCATGGGAAAATTGATGGTTTAATTGCAGTCATTTATGACGTAACCGAGCAGGAAAAAATTGATGCGGAACGTCGTGAATTCGTGGCGAACGTATCGCATGAGCTGCGCACACCGCTTACGACGATGCGAAGCTATCTTGAGGCACTCGCTGAAGGTGCGATTGGTGATAAAGAGCTTGCGCCAAGGTTCCTCAGTGTCACGCAAAACGAAACAGAGCGCATGATTAGACTTGTGAATGACCTGCTCCAGCTGTCTAAATTCGACAGCAAGGATTATCAATTCAATCGTGAGTGGACGAATTTTATCAGGTTTATCTCGCTCGTCATTGATCGTTTTGAAATGACGAAGGAGCAGCATGTCGATTTCATCCGCAACCTGCCGCAGCGTGAAATATATGTGGAAATTGATCAAGATAAAATCACTCAGGTGCTCGATAATATCATTTCCAATGCTATGAAATACTCGCCAGAGGGTGGACACATTACGTTCACTGTCGATTTGGATGAGGAGCAAAGTCTTGTGTTATTCAGTGTCAAAGATGAAGGAATCGGTATTCCGAAGAAGGATATGGATAAAATCTTTGAACGTTTTTATCGAGTGGATAAGGCAAGAACAAGAAAGCTTGGCGGAACCGGCCTAGGCCTTGCGATTGCAAAAGAAATGGTTCAGGCTCATGGCGGAGATATTTGGGCTGACAGCATTGAAGGAAAAGGAACAACGGTAACCTTTACCCTTCCGTACAATGAAGAACAAGAGGATGATTGGGATGAAGCGTGAGACCTTTAAAACCATTATATTGACAATCCTAATTGCGATCAGTCTTGTGTTTACGTGGAATATTTGGATGTTCCAGCCCGTCATGCAGGATCAGGCGGATGCCGGCACACAGGTCGTGGAAACGAAGAAGATTTCAAGCGACGAGCCTCGGAGTCTCATTGATGTCGTGAAGCCGCGTGAGATGTTCATCCATTCCAATGGAGAGCATTTCAAAGTGGATCAAAAGGAACTCTTCCAAAACTTTTGGAATGATGTAAGCCTGTGGGATGTCAAAGAGATTGCTGATGTGTCGGACCAATATTCCGAGCAGAAATTTAAGAATTTCTTCTATGGACGCGAGGGGCAAGGCAAAACATTGGATCTTGTGTTCAATGATCCGATTCCGATTGATATTTTCCAAGCGCTGTTTAAATGGCCGAATAAATCCATTGAATACAACTCGTTTGACCGGATGATTGTGCCGTTCGCTCAGCCGGATAAGGCCAATAAGAAAGTCTATTTGGTTTCATACAGCAAGGAATCGGTGCTTGAGCTAACGATTGAATCTGCCAACTATCGTAATTTGATGGATAGTATTGCAGCCGCTCAAAACGAGATGCCGCGCTATGATCTATATACTTTCTCTACAAATTCAAAACGAGATTTCCTTCTGCCGCAGAAGCAAAAGCAGCTTGAAGCGAAAATGTTCTTTATCGAAACGATTAAGACAAGCAAATTCAAGGACGCTTTGTTTACAGACCCAAGTCTAGTTGGGGAGGAGTCTAATTTAAACCGGACGGTATATACAGATGGAACGAGTCGTCTTGAAGCAAATCAAAAAGACCACCGCATCCAATATCAGCATCGTAATATCAATTCTAGTACCGTATTCCAAACGGGGGATTTGATCAAGCGAAGCGTGAAATATTTCAATGATACCGGAAGTTTCACCGATAATTATCAATACTTCGGCATCAACAGCAACCAGCAGCTGTCCTTTAATATGTTTATGGATGGACTGCCGATCGTCAACAGCACAAAACATCCATTTGGTATGACATCACTTGAAGTACAATGGGCGAATGATGACATCTTGAGTTATAAGCGTCCAAACTACATTCTAGGCAACAAAGCGAGTCAGAGTGAACAGGTCAAACTGATGAATGGGACAGAGCTGAAAAACTTGATCATCAAGCAGACGAAGTATGATGATTTAGAGAAAATTGAACAGATTTTCCCTGCCTATCAAGCGACATCCACGGCATCAGATCAGGATCAAGCGATGTTTGTCTGGCTAGAGCCGGTATGGTGTATGAAATATAACGGAAAAACCGTCATTTTATCGAATGATTTGCTGACAGAGGGGAGCGAGAATCATGGAGTGGAATAAGACCAAAACGATCTTTATCCTAGCCTTTCTCGTTCTCGATATCTTTCTAGGTTTTCAATACTTTGAAAAGCGATCGACCGATCATTTTGCGATTATCGAAAAAACAGATACGCTGGAAGAAATGAAGGCAGACGGAATCAAATATGGCAATCTATCAGATGAAGCGAAGATTGGATACCGCATTACAGCTGAGAAAAAGCAATATACGAAAAAGGATGTCGATGGATTAGCTGATCAAAAGACGAAAAGCACATTCCCGAAAACCGAGAAAGATGATCCTGTCACCCTGCTTGAAATGACCTTCAATAAACCAGTCGCATTGCCGAAAAAAGATATGAAAACAGCAGCGACCAATCTTGTGAGCCAGCGTTTAATGGATGGCAAGAATTATAAGCTCTGGAGCATCGATGAAGAAACAGGTGAAATCGTCTTTTTCCAAACGTATAAAGGAAAATACATCTTCCAAGAAGGTCTTGATGACACCGAAACCATCGGGAAGATCACATTGGATGTGAACGATCAAAACGAGGTCGTCTCGTATCGGCAGTCGATGGTGACATCGATTAATGAAGTGAGAAAAGAAACCCTTGTCCCGGCGCTTGAAACGGTGAAGGACTTATATACACAAAATATGCTGAGCCAAAACACGACAGTGAAAAAAGTGGAGCTAGGCTACTACACGCAATACCCAGGTGCAAGCACTCAAGTAATGGTTCCTGTATGGCGAGTAGAGATTGAAGGCGTGGCAGCTGGTTCAAAGAAAAAGACAGAAGAAGAATATTTGATCAATGCCATTGATGGCTCAACACTTGATCATATAGAGAAAGAAGACAAATCTTCATTGGAGTGAGAGAACATGAGCTTGCAGTTCAGTGTACTAGCGAGCGGAAGTACGGGGAACGCTTTTTATTTAGAAACAGATGAGCATGCTTTTTTAGTAGATGCAGGCTTAAGCGGCAAACAGATGGTGGAGCTGCTTGGTCAAATCGATCGTAAGCCGGAAGACTTGGACGGAATTTTTGTCACACACGAGCACTCAGATCATATTAAAGGACTCGGTGTGATGGCAAGAAAGTACAAGCTTCCTGTCTATGCAAATGCGAAAACATGGAAGGCGATGGAGTCACATATTGGGAAAGTGGATACGGAGCAGAAATTCCACTTTGATATGGAGACGGTTCAATCATTCGGCGGTCTCGATGTTGAATCATTTGGCGTATCACATGATGCGGCAGAGCCCATGTTTTACGTATTCCATTATGGCGGGCGTAAACTTGCCCTTATGACGGATACAGGCTATGTGAGTGACAGGATGAAAGGGATTATTAAATCAGCCAATACGTTCGTATTTGAGAGCAACCATGATGTCGGCATGCTGCAAATGGGGCGCTACCCATGGAGTATTAAACGCAGAATTTTGAGCGATGTCGGACACGTATCCAATGAAGATGCAGCTCTTGCTATGACAGACGTGATTGGAGACGCCACCTCACGCATTTATTTGGCCCACTTGAGTCAAGACAACAACATGAAGGACTTAGCCCGTATGGCGGTCCAGCAGACGCTTGAAATGAAGGGCTTTGTTGTAGGGGACGGCTTTGATTTATATGATACGGACCCGAAAAAAGCAACCCCGCTTTGCGCCGTATGATTTTTACAATCGTATGATTAAGATAAGAGCTTCTTACCAACACTATATACATCATCTATTCACTGAAAGGAAGGAAACATAGTGGATTATCGCGATGTAGAGTGGAAGCCGAGACGAAGCAGAAAAGGATATTTCCTATCTGGTCTGATCGGTGTATTGGTAGGAGCTTTTTTAATGGGATTCTTTTTCCCCTATGTGTCTGGACAAAGCGGCAGCCCCTTTGGCTGGCAATCAGCTGGAGATCAGCAGGCATCAGATGGCCCTTTAAAGACCGTCAATGTGAACGTGAATGATGCGGTCACAAAAGTGGTATCGAGTATGTCAGATACAGTTGTCGGCGTCATTAACATTCAAAAGTCGAGCTTTTGGGAAGAAGGCGGTGAAGCAGGCAGCGGGTCAGGTGTGATTTATAAAAAAAAGGGTGACACCTTTTATATCGTGACCAACCATCATGTCATCAAAGGCGCGAACCAGCTTGAAGTGAGCCTTCAGGACGGGACAAGGATCGGGGCAAATCTTGTCGGCAGTGATCAGCTTATGGATTTAGCGGTACTCACGGTCAAAAGTGATAAGATCAAGAAAACCGCCGCCTTCGGCAATTCAGACCATGTCAAACCAGGTGAGCCTGTCATCGCCATTGGAAATCCATTAGGCCTTGAATTTGCTGGCTCCGTCACACAAGGTGTAATTTCTGGAACGGAGCGTGCGATCCCTGTTGATTCTAATGGGGATGGACAGACGGATTGGAATGCGGAAGTTTTGCAAACGGATGCCGCCATTAATCCTGGGAACAGCGGCGGAGCCTTGATCAATATGGACGGCAAAGTGATCGGTATCAATTCAATGAAGATTGCTGAGTCAGAGGTGGAAGGGATTGGGCTGTCTATTCCTGCGAATCTGGTGATCCCTGTCATAGAGGATTTAGAGCGCTATGGAGAGGTGAAGCGTCCGTACCTTGGTGTTGGGATGAAATCACTAGCAGATATTGCGAGCTATCATTGGCAGGAAACGTTAAAACTGCCATCAAAGGTCACAACCGGAGTCGTCGTGATGAGTGTCGAGCCTTTGTCTCCAGCAGGGAAAGCAGGGTTAAAAGAGCTGGATGTCGTGACGTCGTTTGACGGCAAGGAAGTACAAAACATCGTCGATCTGCGTAAATATCTTTATCAAAAGAAAGTAGGCGACAAGGTAAAGGTGCAATTTTACCGAAGCGGAAAGAAAAAATCAGTCGAGATCAAACTCTCCCAAACCGATCAGTTCGGTGGCTAGCCAGTTCCTATAAGGGACTGGCTTTTTTTACATGCCCGGCATATGATAAAGAAAAGGGGGAGATACGATTGGTCACATTACTACCAATGTCGCAAACAGATTATGACGTCTTGATAGAGAAGGCCATTAAGCGGTACGCAGAAGAAAAGGTACACGCAGGGACATGGAATCAGGAAGAAGCGCAAAAGAACGCGGAGGAACAATTTGACCGGCTGCTTCCTGAAGGACTTCAGACAGAAGATCATGAGTTGTGGAACATCTTACATGGAGAAGAAGCCATTGGATGGGTATGGCTTTGCTATGATCCAGATCATCCCCAGCATGAAGGATTTATTTATAATTTTATTTTGTTTGAAGCGTATCGAGGAAAAGGATTGGCAAAACAGGCCATGACGGCATTAGAAGAGCAGGCAAAGTCATTAGGTGTGAAGAAACTATCGCTGCATGTCTTTGCCCATAATCAAATCGCCCGCTCACTTTATGAGAAAACGGGATTTGCTGAGACTGGGATTTACATGAGCAAACCTTTATAAAAAAAGAGAAGTACCGTGCAGTGAGCGTACGGTACTTTTTTATGTTGACATCATGGCATCTTGCGCCGTGACTCGGTATAGGTCGACTTTGCATTTCACAAACGCACGGATGATGGCTGGGACTTGAGCTTCTGAACGAATCAACAATGAGGTCTCGTCATCTCTGATCACAAGGTCTGTTCCCACACTTTGTAAGTACTGCGTGAGAACAGGCTTCACCTCATCATCAATCCATGCATGCTTGAAGGTGGCACGAATGGTTGAGGACGTGATGGTTTTCTCTTGAGGATGAGTACTTGAGGACACGATTTTTCCTTCAGATATGAAAGCTGTTTTGGTACAAATAGGCTGGGTGAACCTTGGCTCGTCTGCTGTTAAGAAGACGGTTTGTCCTTCAAATTTTAACGATTCAATCACCCGCTGGATATGTAAGATAGAATCTGCATCAATATCCGCAAAAGGCTCATCAAGTAAAATAAAGTCAGGCCGATGAGCGATGGCCTGAGCCATTCCGAGCCGCTTCTTCATCCCAGGTGTAAAGGCACCGACTTTCTCTTGATGATAACGATGTAAGCCAACAAATTCGAGTAATTCTTCATAATAGCTCGTTTTCTGGCGAGTACCCGTAATTTTCGATAAATAGGCAATATGCTCAATAGCAGTCAGCCCTTCATATAAATCTGTATATTCAGGCAGAACACCGATATGATGACGTACTTTTTTTAACGACGTCATGTTCATCATGATAAACGTGCCAGAGGTGGGGCGGGAGATCCCTGTAATGATATTAAAGAAGGTTGTCTTACCAGCACCCTTCGGTCCAATGAGGCCGAAGATATCCCCTTGATGGATATCAAGATCAATATGATCTATTGCGACTTTTGTCCGATATTTTTTTGTCAGCCCTTTTGTGTGAAGCACTTAGACATCCCTCCTCTGAAACAGTAGTGCAGTTCCAACGAGTAATACAACAGTCAATGCGGCATTCATCAGCACATAGGTCAGCGGTTCACTCCAGCGCGCATAATAATAAGGCGTCACGTATTGGAACCAGTGAATCAACCGTTCTGAAGAAAGAACAGACATCATACTCATGATCGGAAATAGAAAGGAAAACAACATGCCAACAAACATCGATTTCTGTGGTGTTGGAAAGAGCATGGATAAAAACAAAGCACAGGAGATGCCGACACTGATAAACGTTAATATTTTTAAGGCATCAGAGAACAGAAAACGATGTGAAATCACCATATTTAATATATATGTGGTCATAATGCAACTGAGCCAAAACAGCATCAGCCCAAGATATTTCCCGATGACAATGTTTAAACGGGTCGTTTTGCTGACGAGAAAACGAATGGTTTTCAAATGAATTTCGCGGCTCAAAATATCATGAGATAATAAAAAAATAAGGAAGAAACCAAATAACGAAATCACTAGTTCATTCCCAATGGAATAGGGGTCTTTTGCCTGTTCCCACTTCCCTTGATAAGCAGCTATAAATGGAAGACTTGATACAAAAGTAGATAAAATGAAAATAATAACAATAGTTAAGATGGATTTTGTGCTTTTGAAGAGCTGCTTAAATTCATTCATACAGATGGTCCACACACACTGTACCTCCCTTCATCTTTATTATACCGCTAGAAAAGAAAGACACCATATCTCGCTCTTTAACATTTGCTTAAATTTTATAAAAAAGAAGACTCTTCCAGAACAGTTAACTCATTTTTAAAAATGTTCAGAAAAATATCTTGATTTATCAAAAAACATCATGTATGATAGCTTTAATTCAAGATAGTTAAACAGGCAATGACGAGAGAAAGTACAATCATCAATTTTTCCACAGAGAGCTTCGGCAGCTGAAAAGAAGCAAAAATAATGATTCGAAAAATGGTCTCTGAGCCTCGTGCTGAACATATCCATGATATTAGTAGGTGACGACGAGAGTTGGTACTCGTTATCAAAACCACAGTATATGAGCCAAATTGGAGCTTTGTACTTGTAGAGGCTGTTTAGCGCGAGCAAACAGTAAATAAAGGTGGTACCACGAGACAAATACCTCGTCCTTATGATTCATAGATAAGGATGGGGTATTTTTTATTGTCCACTTTTTTTTCATACAAATGTTCAAATGTTCCACGTGAAACACCACAACCATTTTTTTAAATGAAAGGGAGATTAACATGAGTGAACATGCATTGGTTTTACAATCAGATTTCGGTATTGATGATGGAGCGGTCAGCGCAATGTACGGCGTAGCCAATACAGTGAGCAGCGGCATCCGCATTTTTGATTTAACTCACAACATTCCCCAATATGACATTTGGGAAGCGTCTTATCGCTTGCTTCAGACGGTTACATATTGGCCGGAAGAAACGGTATTTGTCTCCGTTGTTGATCCAGGCGTTGGATCAGAGCGAAAGAGCCTTGTCGTCAAAACAACAAGCTCACACTACATCATCACACCTGATAATGGGACACTTACGCATGTCGCACAGGATATTGGCATCGTGGAGGCTCGGTATTTAGATGAAACCATCAATCGTCTGCCGAAGTCAGGAAAATCACATACATTCCATGGTAGAGACATTTACGCCTATACAGGCGCGAGAATTGCTTCAGGTGTGATTTCTTTTGAAGAGGTCGGGCCAAAGGCGAATATAGAGGACATTATTCACCTTCCAGTCGTACAAGCTTATGCGGAAGAAGAAGTGATCACAGGGACGATTGATATTTTAGATGTGCGGTTCGGAAACCTATGGACAAACATTCATCATACGTTATTTGAACAGCTTTCAATCAATTATGGGGATGCAATAGAAGTTACCATTGCCAACGGGCCAAAAAATGTGTATAAAAATATCATGACCTATGGACGATCTTTTGCCGATTTAAAGGTAGGCGAACCACTCGTATATGTCAATTCACTCGATCATTTAGGCGTGGCGATCAATCAAGGGTCATTTGCAAAGGCTTATAACATCGGTACAGGCACAGGCTGGCGCCTTTCGATTCGCAAAGCTCCGCGCATTATATATGAATAAGAGGAGGAAACATCATGGCAGGTAAACAACTTTCAACGAAAACTGTCGTTGCCATCGGAATTGGCGCAGCCGTCTTTGTCATTTTAGGACGCTTCGTCTCCATTCCAACTGGGATTCCGAATACACAAATTGAAACATCGTACGCGTTCCTTGCGTTAATGGCCGTGCTATTTGGTCCTGTTGCAGGCGCATTGATTGGATTTATTGGTCATCTCATTAAAGATGCCACCACATTTGGACCTTGGTGGAGCTGGATTATCGTTTCGGGTGTTGTTGGTTTATTGATCGGCCTCATTTCGAACCGTTTAAAAGTAGAAGAGGGCGACTTTGGCTGGAAAAAAATCACGCTCTTCAACGCCGTCCAAGCCGGCGCACAAGCATTAGGCTGGTTTGTCATTGCGCCGGTACTCGACATTGTGATCTATGCAGAACCTGCAAATAAAGTGTTCGTTCAAGGCATCGTAGCAGGAATCTCAAACATCATCACAGTCGGTGTACTAGGCACCATCATCATTGCGGCTTATGCGAAAACAAGAAGCAAAAGCGGCAGTCTATCGAAAGAAACATCATGAAGCAAGGTGGAACACATAAATGAAGAAACCGATGATTCAATTCGAACATTTCGGATTCAAGTATCGCAGTCAGGCAGAACCAACATTGAAAGATATTAACCTGACCATCTATGAAGGAGAAAAAGTCCTCATCGCAGGCCCGTCTGGATCGGGAAAAAGCACACTAGCCCATTGTATCAATGGGCTAGTTCCTGCGTCTTATAAAGGTTCTATGGAAGGAAGTCTTCACATCGACGGGAAAAATGCAGAGAAAGAGAACATTTTCTCCCTCTCACAGCTCGTCGGAACGGTGCTGCAAGATCCTGATGGACAATTTATCGGGCTGACCGTTGGAGAAGATATCGCGTTCACACTAGAAAATGATCAAGTCACACGCGAAGAAATGAAAACACGTGTCGAGAAAGCGGCAAAATTAACAGAGGTAGACGGCAAACTGGCATCATCCGTGCATGAGCTGTCAGGCGGTCAAAAACAACGTGTTGCCATCGCAGGCGTACTTGTCAACGATGTCGACATTTTGCTGTTTGATGAACCACTGGCAAGCCTTGATCCCGCAACAGGTAAAGAAGTGATCGATCTCATTGACCGTCTGCAAAAAGAAACGAAAAAAACGGTCGTGATGGTGGAACATCGATTGGAAGACGTCCTCTTCCGCCATGTCGACCGCATCATCGTTGTCAATGACGGCACGATTGCAGCGGATATGACACCAGATGAATTGCTCGCCTCAAATGTATTAGAAGCGGCGTATTTACGTGAGCCTTTATATGTGAGAGCGATGAAATATGCAGGAATTCCGATTGCAGCAGGAGATCAGATCGCTAATTTACAGCATCTCACCTTAAATGACGAGGCAAAAGAGAAAATCGAGCAATGGATGGAAGCATCTGAGCCATCAGTCGAGCAGAATGAAGCGCCGGATTTACTAGAAGTACGTGAGCTGAGCTTTGATTATCCGACAAGACCAAACACGCTGAGCAACATCTCTTTTACCGTCAAAAAAGGAGAAATGATCAGCATCGCCGGTGCCAATGGCGCAGGCAAGACGACACTATCCAAGGTGCTCTGCGCATTTGAAAAGCCAACAAAAGGGACAATCCTTTTAAATGGCGATGACATCACCGGAGACACCATCAAACAGCGCTCCGAACGAATCGGTGTCGTCATGCAAAACCCAAATCAAATGATTTCGAAACAAATGATTTTTGATGAAGTCGCCCTCGGTCTCGTTTTAAGAGGTGTACAGGAAGATGACATCAAGGATCGTGTAGAGCGAGTCCTGAAAGTGTGCGGGCTGTATCCATTTCGGAACTGGCCGATCTCAGCCCTCAGCTTTGGACAGAAAAAGCGCGTCACCATTGCATCCATTCTTGTGTTAGAACCAGAAATCATCATTTTAGATGAGCCAACGGCCGGTCAAGATTTTAGACATTACACAGAGATGATGACGTTTTTAGAGCAATTAAATCAGCAGGGCGTCACGATTTTGATGATCACCCATGATATGCATTTGATGCTCGAATACACAACAAGAACCATTGTCATTTCAAATGGAGAAAAAATCGCAGATGATACACCAGCCAAAGTGCTGACAGATCAGCTGCTAGTCCAAAAGGCGAGCTTAAAAGAAACGTCGCTGTATGAACTGGCGCTAAAAGCAGACTGGCCGAATCCAAATGAACTCGTGGATCGCTTCATTGAGGTTGACAGAAAGGAACGAATGACATGGCTGTAGACATGCTGTCTTATATCGATCGCCCGTCGCCCATTCATCGGCTGACAGGGGCAACCAAACTCATTTGCTTTATCCTCTGGTCATCCGCAGCGATGCTCACATATGATACAGGCGTATTAGTGTTTATGCTAGTTGCCAGTATCGTGTTCTTTCAGCTATCAAACGTACGATTTCGTGATATCTCTTTCGTAGTGATTGTCTTGGCGATTTTTCTTGTCATCAATAACATCGCCATTTACATCTTTGCACCTCAGCAAGGTGTCGCCATCTATGGAGCGAAGCACGAGCTGTTTCATATTGCAGGCTGGTACAATGTCACACTTGAACAGCTTTTCTATCAGTTAAACATTACGCTCAAATACGTGACCGTGATGCCAGCGGCGCTTTTATTTATCGTGACAACAAATCCGAGTGAATTCGCCTCATCGCTCAGCCGAATCGGGGTCAGCTACCGGATTTCGTATGCGGTAGCGATTGCTCTGCGCTACATCCCAGATATTCAGCGTGATTTTCGAACGATTGCCATTTCTCAGCAAGCAAGAGGCATTGATTTATCGAAGAATGAAAAACTGGGAAAACGGATTAAAAATGCGCTGTCGATTGTGATGCCGCTGATTTTCTCCAGCCTAGAGCGGATTGAAACGATCAGCAATGCGATGGAACTGCGCGGGTTTGGAAAGCATAAAAAGCGCACATGGTTTACGGCGAAAGACTTTCAAAAAGCAGATTATGCGGCGTTAATCTTTGTTGGAGCGATACTGATTGTGTCGCTAGTAATTACATTTGTTAGAGGAACGAGATTTTATAATCCATTTTTATAGGAAGGAGCCTTCACAGGAGTGGAGGCTTTTTTATTTGGTTTGTGGATAAAAGGTGTGGAAAATGGTAAAAGACTATTAACATGTGAATAAATCGGTTATATTGAACAATGAGCGAAACACATGTGAATAACCAAACAACATATTGGAGGAATTAGAAACTTATGAACAAATCACTTTATGCTTGTGCAGAACATATAGAAACCGTACTAGACATGTACATAGATGATCACGAAACACCGCCAGAATTCAGAAAAATCGAACATACACACAGCTTATCCACAGCCTGTGAATTGTGCGATGAACCTGCAATATATATAGTGGGGAACGAATGATCGGACACAAAATACACAAATTTTATCCACAATTGTTGATAACTTATATGAATAACTTGTTCTTAAGGTGGGGATGACCTGTGAATATATCAATTATCACAGTAGGAAAATTAAAAGAGAAATATTTAAAGCAAGGCATAGCCGAATACACAAAACGATTACAGGCATACGCAAAAATCGAGATCATTGAGCTCGCAGACGAAAAAGCACCCGAGAATCTCAGCGAGCAAGACATGAAAATCATCAAAGACAAAGAAGGCGAACGCATCCTAAGCAAAATCAACCCAGACGCCCACGTCATCGCCCTCGCCATCGAAGGAAAAATGAAAAGTTCCGAAGAATTAGCCGATACAATAGATAAGCTGGCAACATACGGAAAAAGTAAGGTGTGTTTTGTCATAGGTGGGTCACTTGGGTTAAGTGATGCTGTGATGCAGCGTGCGAATGATAAGCTGTCGTTTTCGAAGATGACGTTCCCGCATCAGTTGATGAGATTGGTGTTGGTGGAGCAGATTTATCGGGCGTTTCGGATTGTGCGGGGGGAGCCTTATCATAAGTAGGTAGTTTTTTAACATATAAAAGTAAAAAGAGTAGGTAATAGCAATTTAATGCTATTACCTACTCTTTTTTTATTCTAATTGTTTTTTAACATTTAATACATATAAACAGTAAATTTATTACGGAAAAACTATATAGCACTTCTTGATAATACTTATAGATTATAAATTTTAAGCTTATTTTAATATAAATATAGATATATAGCGCCGATATAATGCGGGTGAATGAAATCTAGTGTTTATTTTATGGAGGTATTTGGATTGAAAAAGACTATTTTAACAATTGTAGCATTCGTACTAACTTTAACTATTTTTGCCCCATTTACAGAGGCAAAAGAAACACTCAATATTAAAGAACTAAAAGATTTCCAAGTAATTAGTATTGAGAATTTTGTTTCACAAGATAATATTGAAAGAGTTGACAACATTAACGAGACCGATGAGGATTTAACTGAAGAAGAAATTATTAATGAAATGGCAGAACAGCTTAAATTTTTATATACAGAAGCTGCTACTGTAAATAAACAAGGTGAAATAATAAAAGTGGATGTTGATAAAGTAGAAGCAGAATATGGTTCACCTGAGCCAAATAATCAAGAAGCAATGATAGCTAGTTCACTTAGTGTCGCATCTTTTGGAGTATGTATTGTTAATTCTACAGGGAGTGCAATAGGATTAGATGTAGTCAAACGCGCATACAACAAACAAGTCAAAAAAGCCTTAAAATCACATGCATGGAAAAAGGCTTCTTCAATCATGTATAACAACATTAAGAAATATCTTGGTAAAAGTGCTACTAAATTTTTAATTAAAAAATTAGCCGGCGTAGCTTTACCTGGGGGATTACCAATGAAATTTGCTTTTATTGTTGCTAAATGTGGAGTAAAAGAGATAATCTAGTAATGACTTAATCTTGTTAAAAATCTTAAAGGAGATTAGTATGTTTAAATCTTTTAAATCATTTGTTATTACTTTTATCGTATTACCTTCATTATTAGGAGCTGCATTGGCATTCACTGTAGAAATACTACCCCTAATATGGAGTATCATTACACAAAAAGGGACAAGCTTGGCATTTAAAGATTTAGTAATTACATTTGTTTTAGGCTATGTAATGTATCTGGTGTATATTGTATATAAAGCGATCATTCACAAATTCAATAAAAATAAAAGTCACTAAAAATATATACAGATACAAAGCGATATTTTAACAAAAAACTCTTAAATTATTAATTTAAGAGCTTTTTTGAGTTTTTAGCTATCTTTCTAACGAACATCACGATCACCATTCTTTAAATAATCCTATATAATGTAATAATTTACATTCAAACAATCCAGATTATTCCGATATATGGGTTATAAGGATAATAGAGGGGTGTAGTATGAATGGCAATTACATTACCAGAAAGTATTAAAAGTACTGCTACTGCAGGAGAACGAATTTTATTTCGAACATTAAAGGAATATCTACCCGAGGATTATATTGTTCATTATGAGCCTAATATCAATGGGTTTAGACCAGACTTTGTGATAATCGGTCCGGATCTAGGAGTATTAGTTTTGGAAGTAAAAGATTACACCAAAAATACAATAAGAGAGCTAAACGATAATACCTGGGGCATTTTAAATTCTTCTGGTGATTTACATAGAGTGAAGAGTCCCCTAGTTCAATCAAGAGAGTATGCTTTTAAAATAAAAGATATGCTGGAGAAAGACATTGATTTAATCAATACAGAAGGGAAATATCAATTTAAATTAAAGTTTCCTTATGGTTATGGTGTCGTCTTCACTCGGCTTCATGAAGAACAACTTTTAAAAAATAAAGTATATGAGGTTATTGATCCACATTTTATTTTATCGCGTGATCAGATTGATCCGGATAATGACCATTTTGATCCTGAGATCTTAATAGAAAAATTGTTTGATATGTTTCATGTGCCTTTCAAGTTAAATACGCCACTATCATCTGACGAATTAGAAAGGATTCGTTATCATCTGTACAAAGAAATACGCGTTGGAGCAGATGTTGAACCAGTCCCATACCAAGAAAAACTGTTATTATCTTTTCGAAACATCAAAACGATGGATCTGCATCAAGAAAACTTGGCTAAACAGATTGGTGATAAACATCGGCTAATTAGAGGAGTAGCAGGAAGTGGTAAAACCTTAATCTTAGCGACTCGAGCAAAAATGTTAGCTGAACAACATCCGAATTGGAAGATATTAATACTCTGTTACAATGTAGCTTTGAAACAAAATATTAAACAAATGATTCATTCTAAATTTACAGAACCAGATGATTTTCTGACATCTGATCATAGAAAAACACCAAATTTAAATAATATACAAATATTAAATTTTCATCACTGGATTAAAAAAGATCATGGTATTTCAGAACTTGAAATAGATGATTACATTGAAAAAATAGAAAATGATGCTTTAACTCCTGTAAAGTATGATGCCATTTTAATTGATGAAGGGCAGGACTTTGAAGGGAGCTGGCTGCATCTCATCAGCTTATGCTTAGATCAAGAGACGCAATCTTTACTTTTAGTAGAAGATAGAGCGCAAGATATCTATCGGAAAAGTAGAAGCTATGTGAAAGATACGGGGCTTGATTTTAGAGGTAGATCTAGAATCTTAAATATAAATTATCGTAATACGTCACAAATTGTGGATTTTGGATGGAAATTTTACGATAGCCATAGAGCTTTAGATCTTAAATTAAAACAAGAACAGACAGAGACAATCGAAATCATCCCTCCAAAAAAGACGAAACGTAAAGGGCCAGAAGTAGAGATTTTAAGATGTAATACCTTTAAAGAAGAAATAGAGGAGATTACTAAACAAATAGTGGATCAACATAATGAAAAGAACATACCTTACTCTGAAATGGCTATTTTATATCGTATAAAGGGATATAATAACCATTATATATCAGCGATTCAATCTGAATTTCAAACAAAGAATATTCCTTACAATTGGATAACTGAAAATGGTGCAACCAAACATAAGTTCAATCCAGAGGAAGAGACAGTCAAAATTTGTTCTCTCGATAGTAGTAAAGGTCTTGACTTCCACTCAGTTTTTATTGTGAAAGCTGATCTGATGCCATTAAAGTATGAAGAGGATCAAGAAAAAGAAGTGTCTTTAATGTATATAGGAATGACTCGTGCTAAAGAGTACCTATCAATATCTTATTCAGGTGTTTCTTCGTTTACTCAGTATTTTGAGGATGCAAAGCAAAAAGAGCCGACATTTAATCAATAATTTTAAATAGTAAAAGGTACGGGAATTATTCATTTCTCATACCTTTTTTCATGTAAGAAGAAAAGAAGACTCTTCTTAATAAATATCGTATTATATATAATGAAAACTTAGTTCCAGAAACGATTACAGCAGGTATTGGGAACGATCACATATCCAATCTACAATTACTCAAAGGAGACTTTCATGGGTTTCAAAGCTGACTTTAAACATGAAATACGTAACGTAATAAAAGATGTAGAAAAAGAAATAAATAAAACATGGAAAATTGAATATAAAGGGCATTCTATAGAAATTACAAACCAAATAAAAGAAGAGCAACTAATCATTGATGGTGTGACAGTTGATAAAAAACAACGAAAAAGTTTATTGACTCATATGATTCCTTATTCAAAATTGTCAGGGATATTGGAGCTTCAAGATGGTACAAAACACAAAGTGTCCGTTAAACTTGGTGGGTATGTACGATTTCGTTGTATGGTGAAGGTAGATCATGAAACGGTTTTAGATGAATCAATGAAGATAGACTTTCTCCCATGGGATCATAAAGAGAAAATCGTTCCCTTTATTCAACAACAAATTCAATCACATCATAAAATAGTAGACGACCGTTTACCCGATGAAGATTATTTATTTGACGAAAATGAACCACGATTGGCTCCCGGTTTATCTGATTATTATGTAGATGAACGACCTGCCTCTTTTTATGTGAAGAAACTATTGAAGCTTTTTGAAATACAACTGAATCATCCTACAAACGAAACTAGAAAAAAAACATATGAAAAAATCATTTCTAACAATATGGCGAGCCGCAGCAGTGAGTTAATTGAACGATTTCAGCAAACACAATGGGATGAATCCCGTGTACAGCAAGAAGCGTTATGGCTTCTTGAACATGCGGCACATCGGGAGGTCGTCAAATTTGCAGTCATGATACTGGGATGTACAAACTGTGAAAAATACAAAGAGCTTTTATTCACAATAGGTATGCATGAAGAATTTACTTCTTATGTCGTGTTTGCATTGAAGAATGGCACAATTCAAGGAAACGAACATGTTTGGCGTCTTGCAAAGTCCGTCGATGGATGGGGAAAGATTTCGGCTGTTGAGCAATTGGAAGCCTCGACGCCAGAAATAAAACGTTGGTTACTAACAAAGGGCTGCGAAAATACAATCATGAATGAATACTTAGCTTATACTTGTGCTCTTAATGGTGATCTGGAAACAGCTTTATCAGAAGATGAAATTTCCAAAGAATTATACGATGGAGCGAGTCTCATCATTCAAGCATTATTAGAAGATGAGGTTTCTATCTACGGAATCGATGAGTATTCAAATGCAAGCTCAGTTCTCTGCCGATTTATTCACCATGCTCATAAGCACTGCCAAACAATTGAGGACTTTTATCCAATATTGAAAATAAATGAGTTTTTAAATGATGAACAAGAGATTTGGGAAGACCGATTGAATGCTTCATGGAAACAGGACGATTATAAGGCTATCCAGGAAGCTGTTCAACCGTTTATCAATGACAGTAGATGGCCAAAGCTTGCAATCGATTCGTTACAACAGGATTTTAGCTCCAAAGCACTTAAAATCGCTCTCTTTTATCGTTTAGATGTGATTGAGCATCTATTTGCTTTACTTGAGAAAGATCCGGCAAATAGTGAAATATACTTTGCTGTGATGGACACAAATCATCACCAGCATATTAGAGAGCTTTGTACATTTGCAGAAACACATTTATCGTTATCAAACCTCTCAGATGATGAAGTGGCTTGTCTACAATATATTGTGCAAGATTTATATGAACACGAAGGTGTAGGATTGTCATTGATTCAAGCTGCACTTAGATCAGATGATGGAAATTTACAGTATCATGCTTTAAGTGTATTAAAAGAATGGTCTCCTTCGTATTCGCAGCAAGCGGCCACAAGAGAATTGATTGAACATATTGCCGTGAAGACAAAGGATAAAGAAGATCGAAAGTTAGCCAAATACTTATTAAAGAAATAGGATTCGGTTTACCTTCGCACTACGAGAATGAAATCTAAATATTAGAAAGCAGGCACACCATGCACACAATCAAAAAAATAGGCAACACCTTCTCCTACATCACACCAGTATCACTCACTGACCGCCCCATCCTAGGCATGGTCGAAGGCAATAACAAAACATTAATGATCGATGCTGGTAACTCGGAAGATCATGCGAACTATTTTATCCAAAAGACCTTAAAACAAGAGAACGCCACGCCGGATATGGTTGTCCTTACGCATTGGCATTGGGATCATATTTTTGGTCTACCGGCGCTGCCTCATGCGGTTTCAATTGCTTCTGCAAAAACCAGAAAGGAAATGGAGAAGCTTCTTCCGTTTTCTTGGTTAGATGAGGCGATTGATGAGCGGGTGAGGGAAGGAACGGAGATTGAGTTTTGCGCGAAGGCCATCAAAGAAGAATATAAGAATCATCGAGAGATTCAGGTCGTTTTACCGGATGTGATGTTTGATCGTCGGATGGAGATTGATCTTGGCGGGGTGACTTGTGTTGTGCAGCATGTTGGAGGCGATCATGCCGCAGATTCAGTGATCGTGTATGTGAAAGAGGAAAAAATCCTGTTTCTTGCTGATTGCATTTATCCGAAAATGTATGCAGAAAAAGTACATTATACGGTAAAAGAAATCTTGCGTCTTTTAGATGAGTTAGATGCATTTGATGCTGAAACGTATATTCCTTCACACCAAAGACCATGGACAAAAGAGGAGTTTCGTCAGGAAACAGACAAGCTTCGAACGATTGCGAAATACACTGGTCTTTATGGTGGAGATCAGGAGAGAATCAAGAGTGAATATCAAACACATGTGAACAGAGAGCTAAAAGAAGATGAGTTAGAGACGATCGCTTATTTTGTAAATGGTTATGAAGGATTAGCAGAGGGATAAACCTCTGCTTTTTTTATTTTCATGGCTCTTCCTTTTCCCAGAGTTTATTTCAAGTTTATATACAGGCGATATACTCGAACCGGTGAGAAAAGGAGGAGAACGATTAATGAAAGTATTCAGATCATTTATGGATAAAATGTCGACAAAAAAAGGGGCTTGGCTGACTGTTATCATTTGGCTTGTTCTCATGATCGGGTTGAGTGCTGGTCCTAAATTGGGCGATCATAAAGTGAGCAATTTTCAATCTTTACCTAGTGATGCTCAGTCCATCGTGACACAAAAGAAGTTAGATCAGTATTTCCCAAATGATAAAGGAACTCCGGGATTATATGTGTTCCATCACCCTAATGGAAAGCTGGCTATTCAAGATGTAAAAACGATCATTCAAGGAATCAAAGAGGCAAAGATTGAGGGGATTGAAGATATTGTCGATGTGTCCGCATTGCCTCCTCAAGCGTTATCCGCTTTTTTATCAGAAGATGAAACGACGATGATTGTGCCAATGAATTTGAAAGCGGGATTAGGCAATGCTGATTATGCAAAGATTAATGATGAGACAACGGATGTCGGTACAAACATAGCGAAAGGGCTAGATGCTGATTTTTATATTACGGGCCCAGCAGGTATAGCGGGGGATACGGTGAAGCTGTTTGAATCTGCCGACTTGAAACTGCTATTAGCTACTGTTGCAATCATTTTGGTTTTATTAATTGTCATTTACCGTTCTCCGTTATTAGCGATCATTCCATTGTTCGCAACGGTCATTGTCTATCAAGTGGTGAATCAAGTTGTGGCTTTACTTGGCGTGGGTGGACTTGAAATCAATAACTCGACCACCTCGATTATGAGCATTTTATTATTTGCTGCTGTGATTGATTATTCATTGTTTGTTTTCTCGCGTTATCGTGAGGAGTTACAACATCATGAAAATCAATTTGAAGCGATGAAAGTGGCGATGCGTTCAACAGCCAAACCGGTATTATTTGCAGGCGGTACAGTATTTGCGGCGATGATCATATTATTTGTGGCGGATTTCCGTGATTATCAAAACTTTGCGCCAATCTTTGGTGCTGCGATGGTGGTCATTATGACCGCTTCTGTCACACTGATTCCAGCCTTGTTTGCATTATTTGGCCGCAAAGCATTTTGGCCGAAAGTGCCGACATATGGTGAAGCAAAAGAAGCAAAACATGGCATATGGGGACCTCTTGCCAAATTCGTGGTTCGAAAACCAGGATTAATTGGTGGTGCGGTCTTACTGTTTTTACTTGTGACAGGTGCGAATATTTTCAATTTACATTATGAATTTAATTCGGTGAAAAATTTCCCGAAGGATTTACCTTCTCGTGTCGCATTTGAAATCGTCGAGGAAAAATTTAATAAAGGTGATCTAGCCCAGACAACAGTACTTGTGACTGGTCAAAAGCTAACTCAGGAACATTTACAAGAAATCTCCGCCCAATTCTCAGAAAATGAAGAGATCGGATCGGCTCGTCCTTCGGGGGTAACCAAAGATGGAGAGCACGGCAAAATGACGATATCATTAAAAGTGAATCCATACAGTATAGAGGCCATTGAATTTTTAGGAGATTTCCGTACAGATCAAGCCACCTATCGATTATCAGATGGTCAAAAGGTTCAGTTATCTTTTGCAGGCACAACGGCTAAATTAGTGGATGAGCAACAAGTGAATCAATCCGATATTAAAAAGATCGTATTACTGGAAACATTACTCATTCTTGTCTTGTTACTTGCTTTGACACGTTCCATGAAAATGTCGATTTATATGATGGCGACGATTTTAATCTCATTTGTATCTGCCTTAGGCTTAGGTATTTTCTTAGTCGATGTGTTATTTGGATATGATGCGATTTCAACTCGTGCCCCTGTGTATGCCTTTATCTTTCTCGTGGCATTGGGCATTGATTATAACATCATCCTTGTGAGCCGTTTCTTAGAAGAACGTCAAACGTTACACGTCAAAGCTGCATTAGAAGTAGCGATACGAAACACAGGTGGGGTGATTTCTTCAGCGGGGATTATTCTTGCTGCAACGTTTGCCGCATTAATGACCATGCCGATTACCGATTTATTTATCTTTGGTTTTATTGTCGCTATTGGGATTATCATCGATACATTCTTTGTGCGAGGAATGTTGTTGCCGTCACTCATATTATTCTTTGAAAAAGACAAAGCTAAGGAAATAAAGGAGGAAGGGTAATTGCATGTATTGGTTGTGGATGATGATGAAGCCATTTTGCAATTAGTGTCCATCCATTTAGAGCAGGCGGGATACCAAGTGAAAAAAGCAAGCAATGCTGAGGCAGCGCTTGCTTTTTTGCAACAACAGTCATTTGATCTCATGATTATTGATGTGATGATGCCTGGGATGGATGGCTTTCAGCTGGCGAACATTGTGACGAAACAATATGAACTGCCTGTCATTATGCTGACAGCGAAAGGGCAGATTGAAGATAAGCAACAAGGATTTGAACAAGGGATTGATGATTATATCGTCAAACCATTTGAAACGAAAGAACTGCTATTCCGTGTAAATGCGATTTTACGACGATATCGTAAATCTATAGAAGCTATAACGACTGCGGGAAATGTTCAGATTGATACGAACCGTTGGGAATTAACGATTGCCAATCAGCAATATATCTGGCCTATGCGGGAATTAGAAATTCTGTATTATCTGCTGCAGCGGGCAAACCGCAATGTAAGCCGCTGGGATTTAATTGATGACATTTGGGGGGATACGTTAGATCAACCCGAATTCACATTAAACACGCATATTAACCGCATAAGAGAACGTTTAAAAAGGGCGGAAGCGACGATTGAAATTGTCACAATACGTGGTTTCGGCTATCAACTTGAGGTAAAAGAATGAAACTACAACAACGTTTTATGCTATATACGTGTTTGATTGTTTTGATTAGTATCTTCATTGGATTTATTTGTTCTAACTTGATTTACAATCATGTTGTCAAAGAGCAAATGAATGATCGATATTTAGCCATTGCCGAGCAGTTATCTAAACAAATCAAAGAACACGAAATTACCTTGAGGGCATCTTCTGATTTTTTGCAAACCATGAGCGATCTAGGGTACCAAATCGCTTTGGTTAAAGAAGATGGGGAGATGAAGATGTTTGGCGAACCATTTAAAACGAAAAAATGGAATGACCAAATGCACGCCTTATTTGAAGGCGGTAAAGCGTACAACGGGATCAAATCCTTTAAAAATTCATACTTAATCATGAGTCATTTCGCAAATGATATACAAAATACAGTGGGGACGAAAATAGAAATTGACGGGGAAGAATGGGGCTTATTTTTACGCCCGAATAATATCAGTTTCTTTACAGAGTTCCATTTGATTATTTTTGGATTTATCTTCGCCGTTTTTGTGAGCAGTATCATTGGCATTTTATTCATGTCTCGAAAGGTCACCCAATCTCTTTCAGAATTGACGAGTGCGACGCAAGAGATGGCAAACCATAATTTTCAGTATCCATTAATGATCAATCGAAAAGATGAAATTGGTCAGCTTGCTGATCGTTTTCGGATGATGCAGCAGAAGTTAGAGAATACCGATCAAGCAAGGAAGAAATTTGTGAATAACGTCTCGCACGATTTTCAGTCACCACTATTGAATATACGAGGGTATTCTGAATTACTAAATGAGGAGATTTCATCAAGTGAAGGGAAAAAATACAACCACATTATTCAAACAGAAGCAAAGCGATTATCTAACTTAACGAAACAACTTCTCATTTTAACCTCTATTGATCAAGGGACATATCCAACGAATAAACAAATCGTCAGGGTGGATGAGCAGCTTCATCAAGTGGTCCATTCGATGCTATGGCGGATAGAAGAGAAAGGTCTAGAAATTAAGTTGGATCTACAGCCTGTTTCGGTATATGCGGATCGGACTTTGTTGATCAATGTTTGGGAGAATTTAATTGGCAATGCCATTAAGTACAACAAAGAGTTTGGGGAAATCAGTATTCATTGTAATGAAAATGAATCGAAAGCGGTTGTGACGATTAGAGATACGGGGATTGGCATAGAACCGCACACATTAGAAAAAATATTTGAACGTTTTTACCGTGTAGATCAGGCACGAAATAAAGAGGGAATGGGTCTTGGATTATCCATTGTGCAAGAAGTCCTGTCGTATCACAATGCTTCTATTGAAGTAGAAAGCAATGAAAAAGAAGGAACGACCTTTACGACGGTTTTTCCAAAGAAATAGCATTTGAGAAAAGTCTCGTTTGCGTGTGTCAAATGAGACTTTTCTTTTTAATGTTTATGGTAAACCTACAAAGTCTTCTGCATCACGAACTGTCATAGACATCTGTTTTGCATTTACAATAATGACACAATCCCATGTCGGCTTTATTTGCAGTTCGTCACTCTCATCAATACGGATCATTCCTTTAAATTCAACCGTTTGTTCTAGAAAAACCATTTTCTTTTCTGTATCATCTTTGACTGCTGTTAAATGGTCAGGATAGTGAATCGTCCAATCATAAAAAGCGATTTTCTTCATAGTTCCTCCTATTTTCATTCGTACACATCTCCGAATACTTCTTTTGTTTGCCGAATTGTCAGTGATTTATTGGTTGGATCAATTGAAATGACACAATCCCAAGTAGGTTTGATTTGTAGCTCGTTGTTGTCATCCATCCAGATGATGCTATTTAGTTCAATGGATGGCTCTAAAATGACCATTTTCTTTTCATAATGACCGGTAATCGCTGTTAAGTCCGCTTGTAAATGGACGGTCCAGTCAAAAAAAGTGATTTTTTTCATTGTTTCTCCCCTCATCATCGCTTATATTTCCATTATAACTTGAGTGTTTCCTGATACAATTTTTTATCAAGTCTTCCATTACTAGAGAGGTAACTTACAGATGGATAAAATAACTAACCCATACGACACGTTCAAAACCAAAATATCGAAATATCCAATTGAACAAAATCATTGGCAAGCCTTTAAAGATGGAACAACGATTAAACAATTAAAAGCGGGTACATGCATAATCAAGGCTGGCGATCCAGTGAAGCATGCCTATTTCTGCATAACAGGTCTCTTCCGTCTCTTCTATTTGTTACCGGATGGAAGGGAGTACAACGTGGCTTTTACGTTGGAAGATGATTTTGCTACTTCTTATGCAAGTATGATCAACGGGCAGCCTTCTCCTTATTCGATTGAAGCGATGGAGGATTCTATCGTGATTGAAATTCCGTATGATCTGCTTCAAATGTTGATGGACAGCAGTCATATGTGGGAGCGGTTTGTTCGGGTGAGTGTAGAAAGGCTGTATACGAGAAAGGAAGAGCGTGAGAGGGAACTGCTCTATTTGCCAGCCATTGAGCGATATCAGGCGTTTTTATTGAAATATCCCGGGTTACATCAGCGTATCGCTCAATATCATATTGCCTCATATATCGGTATTTCTCCGGTTTCGCTGAGCAGGCTGCTGCATCCTGCTGAACATTAACCTATGTTAATGCACATTCTCCAGATCTGGCGTACAATCATCACATCATAGAAGAATCGAGGGGCTTGATGATGAAATATATGATGGTTGTTTTATTAGAGTTCTATCCATCTTGGCTTGCTTTACCACGAGAGGAGCGCAGAACCCATGCGGCTTCGCTGCAAGAGTTGATGCAGAAATATGAGGAACATGTGACGGTGCGCTTTTTTGATGCTGAAGCTCTTCCAGGTAAGGATTACACAGATTTTGTGATGTGTGAAACAGATGACCTGAAGTTCTATCATTTTATGTGGGAAGAGATTAGAGATTCTATTCCTTACACAAGTGGTTATGTCAAAATGAAAGAGGTCATCATGGGAATGGAAGATGCTTTTCAAACATATGAAAAAGAATCTCTGAAAATGGATCAGTAATCGAAAACCACCTGCTATCAGGTGGTTTTTTGCACATTCTATTATTTGGTATAATCAGGGGTAAGGTAAGAACGGATAAATTTTTGAACGGAATCGGAGGTACTTATGAAGCAGCTATATATGAAGCAAAAGGTATTTAGTCTGAGCGGCAGGTTTACGGTAAAGGACCAACAGGAGAATGATGTATATGTGGTCGAAGGCAGCTTTATGAAGGTGCCAAAGACGTTTACCATTTTGAATACAGAACGAGAAGTCATCGCTGTAATCACGAAGAAAATGTTTAGCTTTTTACCAAAGTTTTTAGTAGAAGTCGATGGACAAGAGGTATTGACGATCAAAAAAGAGTTTACATTCTTCAAAGCAAAATATTCAATTGATGCTGCTGGTATCGAAGTACAAGGGAACTGGTGGGATATGAATTTCCAAGTGCTGCAAAGCGGCGAAGTGATCGGTCAGGTAAAGAAGGAATGGTTTACTTGGGGGGATAGCTACAAGGTGGATATTTTGAAAGAAGAGATGGAGCCTGTGATGATTGCATTGGTTGTTGCGATTGATTGTGTGAAAGCGGATGAAGCAGCGTCTAGGTCTTCGTCGACGACGATGAATAATTAATTGGAGGGTTTAAAGTTGGACAATCTCACCCGCATTTTAAGATTAAGAGATGCAGAGATATGGGAGTATGAATTTCTCGATAATAAAGACATCATCGTCTATTTCTCGATTACAGATTTAAATAGAAAAGCAACGATTCATGATAACCCTCTGGCCACTCAAGAAGAACTGGATGAAAGAGATAATTACATATCAATGGATGTGCACAGCCATCTAGATCTCAAGAAAACGCTAGAAGAAGATATATTTGATGACTTTATCACCAATATCTCAGCTTTAGTAGAGCATATGCATGATTTTCACAATGCGCATGTTTTTATTCATATGCATGTTCATGACAAAATCGATTTAACAGATTTTCAGTTAGAAAAAGATGAAGAGATGCATGGCGATGAAAAAGAACAACTCTATACATTTAAACGTTTATGGATTCAGCAGGCATGTTTTCAATTGGTCGAACAACAATTAAATCGAAAAATCACAGACATGTCTAACAGTAGGTTTTGCCAAGATCTAAAGTGAGGTGAGCAAACGAATGACATTCCCATACAAAGTATTTCAAACAGTCGTCGAATGCGGCAGTTTTACAAAAGCCGGTGAGAAGCTTGGGCTGACGCAGTCTGGGGTGAGTCATAATATGGCGAAGCTTGAGTCAGAGCTTGGGATTGTGCTGCTTCATCGGAATCGAAACGGGCTGTCGCTGACAGATGCAGGTGAGCGAGTGATGCCCCATATTCGCCAAATCATTCATCATGCGTCATTGCTTGAGCAGGAGGCGGCGTTGATTCAAGGGATGGAAGTGGGGAGTATCAAGATCGGCACGTTCTCTAGTTTTTCTTCAAAAATGCTTCCGCAGCTCATTCATTGTTTTACGAAAAGTTATCCCAATATCCAATTGGAATTATACGAAGGCGGCTATGAAGAAATTGAAGAGTGGATCGCATCTGGCACAGTTGATCTTGGGTTTTTAACACAGCCATCTAGAGATTTGGAAACTGTTCCACTGTTTCAAGATGAATTGGTTGTGCTCATGCAAGAGAGTCATCGTTTCCATACAAAGAAGGTGATGGAAGTGGCTTCGTTCCAAGATGAACCATTTATTATGCCAAAAGCGGGCTGTGATCAACTCATTAAGAAAATATTAAAAGAAAGAGGCGTAAAACCCCATGTTTTATTTGAGATTGGGGACAACAATACGCTCATCTCTATGGTTCAGGAAGGCCTTGGGCTCACGATCATTCCGAAGTTGATTTTGCCGCCTCAGGTGCCTCATGCGAACGTAATTCCACTTGAGACCCGTGTTTATCGCGAAATCAATATGGCGTTTAAATCTTTTAACGCAGCCTCTCCCTCTACTAAAAGATGGATTGAAGCAGTCAAAGATCATTTTAAATAGATTCAGCTTGAACGAGAGTCTCTATTCAAGCTGATCAATTTATAGCGTGATCACCCCACGAATGGTAATAACCGCTGCACCTGCTACTTTAATGACCGGCTTTGCTTCATTCGGAATGACCGTGATACGAAGCAATCCTGGTCTGCCGATGGCATCACCTTGGGCAATGCGCAGATGAGTGGTTTCTTGCTGAGGAATGATCCCTTCCAAATACAGATATCCGGCCAATGCCCCGTTTGCTGCTCCCGTTACAGGATCTTCGGGTATGCCAATGCCAGGTGCAAAATCCCTTGTATAAAGATCACAGTCTTTTGTGGATTGAAACGTATAAAGATGAGTCGTTGTGATATCCTGCTCTTTATTCATTTTTCCTAAAGCTGCTAAGTTTGGTGCTGCTTGATCAATGTCATGCTGGTGTTTCAGCGGAACCAGAAGATGCCAGTTTCCGGTGTTTGCTAATTTTATAGGATAGGATGGATCAATCCTGTCACTGCTTATACCGAGCATGTCACTAAGCTCTTCTACATCGATGATAAAATCTCGCGTCTTTGGCGTGACCTGTGTCATCTCCACATTCACAACTTTGCCATTCTCTTCGTGCCATACAACGGGAACATGGCCGATCTTTGTTTCTAACACAACCCCTGATTTTTCTTTAGCCATCCCTAGCTCCGTCGCTAAAAGCCAAGTCAACCCAACCGTCGCATGCCCGCAGAAATTGACCTCTTCCGTTGGAGTGAAATATTTCACTCGATAATCGGCTTTCTCATCATGTGCCGGCAGCAAGAAAACGGATTCGGGTAAGTTCAACTCCTTGGCGATATTCTGCATCTCATCCTCCGTTAACCATTCCCCATCCAACACCACCCCAGCGGCATTACCTCCAAATTTCTCAGTTGTAAACGCATCGACATGATACACCCTAATATCTTTCATCTGACGAATCCTCCTAACCATGTTGTTATGTTCATCATAAGTGTGTAGGATGCATTCGTAAAATGAATCTTTTTGATGTGATGTATTGGAATTGTTCATGTAATATCAAACAACTAGGCGCTAAGGGCGGGAAAGTCTACGTACCATTACAGGAAAAAGATTGTCAGAGAGTGGTAAGACGGTAAAGACATTTAAGGGAAAAAATAATGATGGATCAAAAGGGAGGTACGAAGGAACCTGCTTTTTTGTAGTATGCTTGAACAAAACAAAAAGAAGGCGAGGGATTCAGCATAGCTTTAGGAGGATATATCAATATTGGATTAGTATTCTATGATGACATTCATTTAATAACCACTTTTCACAAACTGACTGACTATTTAACAAAAAAAGGAATGTCAATAACGAAAGTAAAGTTTAGTCAAGACGCTAATGGCGAAGCATGGATCGAACATGATGTAAAAGAGAATAAAATCAAAAACAATTACTTGGAAGGCTATTATACAGAATTTGAATTGACGGGAACATGTCTAAAACATACGACTATCAACATACAAAAAGAAGCTGGTTTTGTGGGATTCGTTCTATATTTAAAGTGGACAGAGGTTGTTTCACATGATGTCGTTCGTATTCAACAGGAGATCGAACAGTGTCTTGTAGAACTTTATCATACTCTTCCGTTTGAGTATGCATTCATTGGTCATGAAATGGAAGTCGAGCTTCATCCAGATGATGTTGAAAAGAGTCTGCAGGAACATCATGCTTTTCCAGTTGTTCTTATAGGTAAAGGGGATTATTTAGTCATTTTTTATGGTGATACTCTCATTGACGGGCTAACTACTCAAGAGAGAGGGAAGAAATATTTAATGGTTAAAAGAGAACAGTAGAAAAGCCTCCTGAATGTATCAGGGGCTTTTTCCTTTCATCACCCATAATAATTATTCGCCTGAATAAAAAATTGGGATTGCATGTAGTTATATGTGATTTTCGAGAAGTCGAAGGGCTGTCCGTTTGTGAGATGGAAAACGGTCTCAACGCGGAGGGCAGGAGCGTCTTGTTTAAGTCCGAGATGCTTCGCTTCAGTTTCGTTTAGTTTGCCTACTTGCAGGTACATGTCAGAAAAGCCCACTTTAAGACCAAGGCCTTCACTAATGAATTTAAATACAGAATCGGCTGCAATTTCTGTGTTGAGGTAAGGAATAATGGTTTTCCGGTAATAGGACTCTTCTAAACATAAAGTTTGTCCATTGATGTAACGAATGCGTTTAAGGTAGAAAACATCCTCATCTAGTTCAATGTTTAAATTCAGCGCAGCTTCTTCTGGCGGTTTGACGGTATCTAACGTGAGAACTTCTGATGTCAGTTGAAATTCCTCTAAATCTTTTTTAAACCCTTGGTTGGATAATAGGCTAATATAGCCTTTGCGCCTATGCCTTCTCACAAAGATGCCGCTTCCCCTCACCTGATAGACAATCCCTTTTCTTTCGAGTAAATCTAATGATTTGATAATTGTACTTTTGCTCACAGCAAATTGATTCATGAGCGTCTCAAGCACAGGGAGTTTGTCTCCTTGCTGCAGCTCATGTGTGACAATATATTTTTCAATATCGCTCGCAATTTGTTGATACTTTAACATAGCCATTCCTCTTTGTTTTCACGATTTATTGTCTTTGTATTATAGCACATCCCGATTTCTCTTTGATATGCAAACTCAAATTATATATGTATTGATAAATTGTACCGGTATAATTATAATGTACATATACTAGTAGTGATAAAGGGGGGTTTATATGTCAAAAGTGAGGGATTATCAAAAGCTTGCAGAAGACATCTTAGAAGCAGTTGGCGGAGAAGAAAATGTGGTGAGTGTCGCAAGATGTGCCACGAGGCTGCGTTTGGTGCTGAAGCGTTCTAATCCAAAGGCAAAAGAAGCAGTCAACGCCATGCCTGGCGTCATTACAGTGGTGGAAAACGGTGGTCAGTTTCAGGTTGTGATCGGTCAGCATGTAGGTGAGGTATATGAGCATTTTTCCAACCTTGTTCAGCTCCAAACGTCGGATGATGACCAGCCGAATGAAAACAAAGGAACGATACTGAATCGGGTCATTGCGACCATGTCCTCTGTGTTTGCGCCATTTGTGTATATTTTAGCCGCAGCTGGTATTTTGCAAGGTGCACTTATCTTAATAAATTTGATATTTCCAAGCTTCTCGAAAACAGGCACTTATGAAGTGTTTAGCTTTATTTCTTGGGCACCGTTTACGTTCTTGCCCATTTTTATTGCGATAACTGCAGCCAAGCATTTCAAAACGAATATGTATATCGCGGTTGCTTGTACAGCAGCGCTTGTCAGTCCTTCTTGGACAGAGATTGCTGGACGTGTAGCATCAGGGGAAGGTGTGACCTTTTTAGGGATTGCGTTATCTGAAACGGTTTATACATCATCCGTCTTGCCACCGCTTTTCTTAGTATGGATTCTTTCCTATGTAGAAAAATTCTTAAACAAACGAATTCATGAGGTCGTCAAACCGCTATTTGTCCCATTTTTATGCATGGTCGTCATGGTTCCGTTAACCATACTATTAATCGGTCCTCTTTCGACAGCAGGTGCAAATGGGATTGCAAACGGATACAATGTTTTAGCTGAAAATGTACCAGCTCTGGCAGGGGCCATTATCGGCGGTTTCTGGCAAGTACTCGTGATTTTCGGTGTTCACTGGGGCATCACGCCAATGGTACTTGCGAACTTTGAACAATATGGACGTGACTCCTTTCAGGCATATCAAACCATCGCTGTTATCGCTCAAGTCGGTGCGGTGCTGGGAGTTATTTTAAAAGCAAGAAATCGGGAAACACGGAAAGTTGGGGTTTCAGCTGGAATCACAGGACTCTTCGGTATTACGGAGCCTGCGATTTACGGTGTCACCTTACGTTTTAAAAAGCCGTTTATTTTCGGGTGTATTTCTGGAGCGGTCGGTGCCGTTGTGGCCAGCTTCTTTACGCCTTATTACTTTGCATATGCAGGGCTACCTGGCCCGCTGACCATTGTGAACGGAATCAGTGCAGATTATCCAACGTCTATCATTGGTATTTTGATTGGTGTGACCATTGCGCTCATTTTACCAGTTGTGCTTATTCAAATGTTCGGATATGGAGAAGATACGGTAGAACAGTCAGCTGGTGAAACACCTGTTAAAGATCAAGACAGAGAAACGCCAAATACTTCTATGAACAATGAAGAAAAGATCACGGCTCCACTTACAGGAAAAGTGCTTCCGTTATCTGAAGTGCCAGATGCCGTATTTAGCTCTGGGGCGATGGGGAAAGGTTTTGCCATTTATCCGACCGATAACAAACTGTTTGCACCGTTTGACGGCAGTGTCGTCATGCTTGCACCAACAAAACATGCGATTGGTCTGCGTTCTGAATTTGGTGTAGAGTTACTTGTTCATGTAGGAATTGATACGGTCTCTCTAGATGGATCGGCATTTACACTCAATATCAAAGAAGGCGACAAGGTGAAAAAGGGTGACTTGTTGATGACATTTAATCAGGAAGCAATTGAAAGCAAAGGATTACAAACAATCACACCTGTTATCATTACCAATACCCAAGCATACGAAGATGTGATTGTAGAGAAACGTTCGACATGTCAGCCAACTGACGTCATGATGACAATTGTGAAATAGGAGGAATAGATAATGACTTTACCAAAAGATTTCTTATGGGGCGGGGCATTAGCCGCTCATCAATTCGAAGGTGGATGGAATGCAGCTGGCAAAGGGCCGAGTGTTGTAGATGTGATGACAGCAGGTGCTCATGGTGTACCAAGACAGATCACGGAAACGATAGAAGAAGGAACTTTTTATCCAAACCATGAAGCCATTGATTTCTACCATCGTTACAAAGAAGATATCGCCATGTTTGCTGAAATGGGATTAAAATGCTTGCGAACATCGATCGGCTGGAGCCGAATTTTCCCTAAAGGGGATGAAGAAGAGCCGAATGAAGCAGGCTTACAGTTTTATGATGATGTGTTTGATGAGCTGATTAAACATGGAATCGAGCCTGTCATTACGTTGTCTCACTTTGAAATGCCCCTTTATTTGGCAAGAGAATACGGCGGATTCCGAAGCAGAAAAGTCGCTGAATATTTCGCGAAATTTGCGGAAGTATGCTTCAATCGTTACAAAGACAAGGTCACGTACTGGATGACATTTAATGAAATCAATAACAAAATGGACGTCAACAACCCGTTGTTCCTTTGGACAAATTCAGGGGTATCTGTCAAAGAAGGCGAAAATGCCAAAGAAGTCATGTATCAAGCGGGCCATCATGAATTGCTTGCAAGTGCATGGGCAGTGGCAAAAGGAAAAGAGATCAATCCGTCCTTTCAAATTGGAGCGATGGTGTCCCACGTGCCAATTTATCCTTATTCCTCAAACCCAGAAGATGTCATGCTGGCAGAAGAATATATGAGACAGCGCTATTTCTTCCCAGATGTCCAAGTGCGTGGCTACTATCCAAGCTACGCGTTAAAAGAATTTGAGCGCGAAGGCTATCACATTCCATTTGAAGAAGGCGATGAAGAAAGTTTAAGAAAAGGAAAAGTAGATTACCTTGGCTTTAGCTACTACATGTCAACAACGGTCAAAAGCGATGCAGTATCTGATCACCACGGAGACATTGTCAATGGAGCACTGCCACATGGTGTAGAAAATCCGTATATCAAATCAAGCGACTGGGGCTGGTCCATTGATCCGACAGGCTTAAGATATACATTGAATCGTTTTTACGATCGCTATCAAATCCCGCTATTCATTGTGGAAAATGGCTTTGGTGCCATTGATCAAGTGGAAGAAGACGGCTCTATTCATGACCCAGAGCGAATTCAATATCTCGCTTCTCATATTCAAGCACTGAAAAAAGCGGTTGAATATGACGGTGTGGACCTCATCGGCTACACACCTTGGGGCATCATTGATATCGTGTCATTCACAACCGGTGAAATGAAAAAACGCTACGGCATGATTTATGTTGACCGCGATAACGAAGGTAATGGTTCAATGAATCGACTTAAAAAAGATTCGTTTACTTGGTATCAAAACGTCATCGCAACGAATGGTGAAGAAGTGTAATAAAGAAATGACTGGCCCGGATGAGCGTGGGATTCGCTTGTTCGGGTTTTTTTATTTCCTATGCTTCAATGTAGCCTGAATACAAAGAAAAAAGAGAGTGATCACAATAAAATAATTCATTGGATTGTGAAAGATATTGATGCTAAATGCTAATTGAAGAAGAATCCAAAAACCGAATATCACTGTAACAGCTGGGATGATTTTTTTATACACATTGATTCTCCTTTCGAGAGTAGTTTGTTTTTAGGTGGCATTGTCTCATATCATTGCAGAGATGAAAAGAGAGAAAGATATTAATAGGTTCTATTGCACAATTTGGTATAATTGGTCTATAAAAACGATAAATGGTAGATATAGAATAGGAGTTGTTGAAATGAATCAAACTCTGCAAATGGGTGCCAATACCGTACTAAACTCTCCAAAGGGGCAATTATCCATCAGTTATGAAGTCTCATCTGCAATTGATATTTCTTTAACGGCGTTTCTCTTAACAGATTCAAACCTAGTTCAAGGAGATAATGGCATTATTTTTTACAATCAGCCGGAGAGTACTACGGGTGTTGCGACACTTTTACCAGCAGAGATATCAGATCAGTTGAAAAAACATCAATTGAATTTTGATATGAGCAAAGTGCCTGTCGGAATCACAAAGATGGCTATTACACTGACAGAGGATCGAGGAATCGGCTTTTCTCATGTGAAGAATCTGCAAGCAGAAATTCGAACAGGTGATGAGGTGCTATACCTAACACCAGTAAGCTTTACAAATGAAAAGGGTATTGTCGTAGTAGAGCTATACATAAGAAATAGTGAAACGAAAGCACGATCCATCTGGCGTGGCTTCGATTCTGGATTGGAAGGGCTATGCAAGCTTTATGGGGTAGAGGTTGAACCTGATGAACAGGATGTTTCTACACCTCCTCCAATGGTTTCTGAAAAACAAATTAATGAGCCTGCTCCAATGAACACAGCCGCTAAAGAGAAAGTCGCTGCACCTATTAGCTTAGAGAAAGTTCAAGGTAAAATTAGTCTAGACAAAGGTCATAAACCGATCATCATTGAAAAAACACCAGAGATTACGGCTACAGTATCTTGGGAGTCTGGAACCGATTATGATATTTACGCATTGGTCTATACGAAGTCAGGAAAACAAATAGATGTGGCCATGTTTGGCGCAAAAGGTGTTCCCGCTCTCAAAAGTTACGGTAACGGGGCTGTTGAGCATATGGGAGATGTCGGTAGAGATCGTGAATCAATGAAAACAGAAGTCATTAAACTAAGGTTAAATGATGATATCCTTGCGGTGGTACCCGTTGTTTACTCTGCTCAATCAAATGGAACAGGTTCTTTCTATAGATATAGAGTGTCTATGAGTATCGATAATCATCAAGGAACGTCTGTCACGATTCACGCGAAACATGCAAATGACAATGATCGAATTTATTCTTGTGTTCCAGGTATACTTCAAAATACAAATGATGGCGTGATCATCCGTCCACTAGAGCTTTACAGTAAACCAAACTCTGAGCGTAGACCGAAGTTAAAAATGAAATATTCAAATGAGATCGATGTTTTGATGGATAAAGGACCAATCAATGACTATAAGTAACGTGAACATGTGGCTAGACAGAGTATAATGAACTGTCTGGCCTTTTCTATATCCCTACAATTGATAAACTCGTTTATCCAAATTAGAGGGTAAATTGAACAGAGAGTTCATTCCATTTTTTATGTCATTCAGCCTATTTTTCCGTTTTGAAGGTCACGGTAAAATAGACTTTATGATCAATAATGGAGGGAGTGGCTTAATCTGGGCAAGATACTTGATGCAAAAGCACTAACCCGTGCCATGGATACAAGGGCAAAACACTATCAGGAACTCCGCGAACAAATGATAGATTTAAAAAAGGCATTACAAGGTGTTGCCAACCTCGGTGACGACTTCACTGGAAAAGGTGCCGATAACATTAAAAGCTTCTACAAAGAACTCGCCGGAAATGTGGACATGTTTATTAGCTTCATTGATAAACAAAAAGCCTTTCATGAAGGTGTTTCTGGGACACTCGATGATACAAATTTTGGCGGCGACACCTTTGTAGAAGAACACTTTTTAGACAACGCTGTACATATGGGAATCAAGAATGCCAAAAGCATCGTGAAGGATCAAAAAAAGGCACTCAAAACGATTTTTCAAGATATTGATGACCTCATTTCTCTGGAGGTATTTGATAGTAAAACCTTTGACGAAAAGATTGCAGATGCGGAAGATGAACGGAAGAAAACGGTTAAAGATTTAATAGAACTTGATCAAAATCTAAAAGATGAATATGCTTTGTCAGAGACTGAGGAGAAGGCTACAATGGCATTGTACGCAGAAATGATCAATGCCACAAATGACGGAAAATCCATTTCGCCTATGAATTTTGACAAGAAAGCGTATCAAAATAGCGAAATCTACAAGGCAAAAAGCGATATTGAGAAGCAAACTTCTGAATATCTAAAAATCAAAAAAGATCAAGAAGAAGCCCGCAATATTGCAAAGGAACAAGAAGCACTAGCCAACCGTCCGTGGTATGAAAAAGCCCTTGATTACGGTGGGAATATCGTTAATGAGCTGACAGGCGTGAACGATGCAAAACGTGCCGCAACAGGTGTCGATCCGATCACAGGAGAAGAACTCACCGCAGGCCAACGAGTCGCCGCAGGCGGCATGGCAGCAGCAGGATACATCCCGATCGTCGGATGGGCGGGCCGTATTTTCAAAGGCGGAAAGGCTGTCTATAAAACGACTCAAGCCACGTCCGCCGCAGTCAGAGCGGTCGACATTTACAAGACATCACAGAAGTCTTTCGATGCGTTGAAAACATCACAAAAAGGCTTATATGGCCTCACCGCAACAAACGGCTTCAGCGAAGCGATTACGGGTCGAGATATGTTTGGAAATAAAGTCTCGAAAGAACAGCAGGAAGCGAGTATGAATGCGGCTTTGGGGATGCTTTTGCCGTTTGGGGCGAAAGGATTTCATGGTAAAATAGGTTTTAAGAATGTTGATAGAGTTCAAACTGGTGGTAGAGAACTTTCAATAGATGAATATCTAAAACAACTTGATAAAGCAGAAGAAATGTATGAATCTTTTAGAAAGACAAAAGCTGATATTAAGCCTATTTCTAAGAATACTGGAATACCCGAACACAGGATACAAAGAATAAAGGAGCATTTATTTATAAAAGAGCATGTAAAAGAGAATGGAGTTGGGCGTTTTGACTCAGATTATCAAATTGCACAAGCTTGGGATAGGTTACAAAAAGGTAATTATAAAAAGAATGATATAGATTTATTAAATCATGAACTTTTTGAATCAAAATTTGAAGGAATATTCAAAACAGATTACAGGACCGCACATGATAAAACAGTTGAATCTGGGCGTCCTTGGTATCCACCAAAGGAGGAATAAAATTGGCTTCGTATGTTTTATTATTAAAGGAATATGAGGATGAAGAAACGGTAGTTTACAAATTTGGACCAAATGAAGAGATAATGGGTAAAATTGAGTTGAGTAAAATAACTAGAAAATTTAGAGAGTTAGAGAGCTTACCAGATCAAAATATTCCTAACGAGTTTTATTTTGATCGGGCGGCTCAAAGATTGGCAGTATGCCTTGTAAGAGAAGGTGGCATATTCCCAGAAAGAACGGCTTTTGAATCTTAGTAGCCACAAAAACCTTGATGGGTAGGAACCTTTCAAGGTTTTTTCTTTAAGAAAAAGCTTAAAAGAAAGGTAACAAGTATGAATAAAAACCAAAAAACAAAAATCGAAACCTTAAAAAGAAAAAGCAGAAGAAAGCACTTAATAAACGAATTAAGCTATATGACACTTCCAGAACCCCCTTTTTTGGAGGTCGAAGAGAATCAATTTTTTTGTCAGAAGGTATTTACTTTCCTGCAATCGAGAGAACATAAAATTCAAATACATGGAGACAACTATCTAGAGCATATTGAAAAGTCTACACAAATGTTAAATGAAATGGTTGGGAGGATAAAAGAGACTCCTAAACAAGGGAGATTGCTTTTTTTCCGAGATCATGAAATTGAAGCGCTTTTAGTGAATGTGGATGAAGTGTTTCATCATTTAAATCAACTTCTTGAGCAAACCAAATTTTTAAGTGGATACGGAGATTTCATTTTAATAGCAGAGGATTTTCATTTTGGATTATGCATAGAGCGTACAGAATATTTTTATGAGTTTAGTTTTTGGGGAATGTGAGTTTAGATCAAGCTTCATTTCAAAAAATGACAGGGATTTTTCTCTATAACCATTTCCCTCAAATTTAAGCAATTCACTATCATTACCTTTCACATTCATATAAAATAAGAGCTAGTGAAAATTTGAAGAGATGCTTGATCATATGAAGGGCATGTAAGCTGTGAGCTGCATGAGATAACGAGATGTTGAAAGTACGTGAAGGTTGCAAAGCTGTTTCTCCTCACGCATGAATCTTGTAAGCGTAACCATTATTTGTCACTTCATTGCAATGTGTTGAGGGGTGTGTCAGCATGAGGAATCCGTATTTGAGAACGGCCTCTAGTCTTTATATCAATTATTTTTTATTAGGTATGGTCAATATTATTTTGGCTTCTAATATGCCATTTTTGATCAAACAATTAGATACAAATAGTGCGGGGATAAGTTATATGATATCTGCACTCGGTATTGGCAGGGTGCTCACGTATGGTTTATCGGGCGTACTGTCAGATCGTTTTGGACGAAAGCCAGTCATTTTGGTTTCTGGGGTGCTGATGGCGGTGTTCCTCATCGGAATCCCATTGTCTCCGAATTATCAAATCGCGTTTGCGTTTGCGATTTTGGCAGGGGTGGCGAATTCGGCGATGGATGCAGGGACGTATCCGGCTTTAATGGAAGCTTTTCCTCAAAACTCGGGATCTGCAAATGTGATGGTGAAGGCGTTTATTTCGATTGGGGCGACCATTCTGCCGCTCGCTATTTTCTTTTTAGCAGAGCATGATCTGTTTTATGGATTTGCGTTTTTTGTACCTGCTTTTATCTATTTAGTGAATGTGATGATGCTGTGGACATTGCCATTTCCGAATCATCGCAAGGTGGAGCAAGTTCAGGTGACGGAGCATGATGGACTTCCGCGCTTCTCATCAGAGCCTACGTTTTGGAGAGAAGGGGTCGCACTGATTGTGATCAGTTTTACATCAAATGGTCTGTACGCCTTGCCGCAAATTTGGCTGCCTACGTACGGTGAGGAAATATTGGGAATGGCTTCTGGCAGTGCTGTGAAGCTGCTTAGTTACTATAGCATGGGTGGTTTGCTGTCTGTCTTATTGCTCGCATTTCTTTTGCGCCGCATTGTTCGTCCGGTCACCGTGCTGCTACTCTATCCGATTATTACATTAGCCTCTATCTGTGTGCTATTGGTCGTGAAGTCTCCAGTCATCGGGACCGTCAATGCTTTTGTATTGGGCTTTTCAACAGCTGGTGTCTTTCAGCTGACGTTAACCGTAATGGCTGAGTTCTTCTGGAAAAACAAAGGGACGATGACAGGAATTATCTCAACAGCAGGCGGAGTGTCCGCCATTGTGATTCCAGTCGTCACTGGTTTGATCGAAACCCACTCGACCATTTTGCAAATCTTTATATTTGATGCGGGTGTGGCTGTTGTGGCGATCATCGGCGCAGTGTATATCCTTTATCGATATCGCCGTGTGATGATACACGAATAAAAAAGACGACTTCCAAAGCGGAGGTCGTCTTTTTTCTGTGTTTCGTTTAGAAACGGTCATTTTCAAATAGAATTTGTTTTACTTGTTCAACTGGCATATCCTCGCCAGTAAAGAGTTTGTACGCAAGGGCACCTTGCCATAGCATCATGCCAAGACCGTTAATCGTTTTGGCACCAGCTTCTTGTGCTTGAGCAAGAAGTTTTGTTTTTTGCGGGTTGTAGACGACATCTGTCACGATTAAGTCTTTGCGTAATACATCAAGAGTATCGTCAATAATGCTGAGCTCATCTAATGGTTTCATGCCAAGGCTTGTCCCGTTTGCTAAGATCGCACTTTCAGCTACTTCACGACGGAAAGCGTCTTTGTCTTCAAGTGGGAAAATATTCGCTTTGACACCGAATGATTTCATTTCGTTGTTGATGTAATTTACATTTTCTTCTGCTTGAACAAAGTATTGATCATTACGAGCAAAAATACTAATTTCACGAATACCTGATTGTGCAAGCTGAATGGCGATCGGTGTTGCAGCGCCGCCAGATCCAACGAGTGTAACCTTTTGTCCAGCTAATTCAACGCCGTGTTCAATTAAGTTTCTTACATAACCAAGACCATCTGTGTTGTAACCAACCAGCTTGCCATCTTTGTTCACAACTGTGTTGCTTGCGCGAGTATATTTTGCAGAATCATCTAGTTCATCTAAGTAATCGAGTACTTTCATTTTGTTCGGCATGGATACGTTAAATCCAGCTGCACCCATTGCTTTCATCCCGTTTACTGCTGCTTCTAGTTCATCATTTCCTACCTCAAAAGCAAGGTAAGCATAGTTGATTCCTGTTAGTGTATAGCCAAGGTTGTGCATCCGTGGTGACAGGCTGTGTCCGATTGGTGTTGCAAGAAGACCGACTAATTTTGTTTTTCCATCAATATTACGTTCGTGTATGTTTGTCATGATTGACATCTCCTTTAATTATCTAAACAATTTTTTCATGCGTCGTAAAACAAAGACTGCTAACAATACGCTGATGACCGCAATGATCATATCAAAGAATAAAGTCATTTTAATATCGTACGTGCTGACGAGTCCGCTTGTAATCAGCGGAACAAGGATAAACGCTGAGCTTGCCGCAATGTTGACATATGATGAAGCCGTTGCTTTGTTTGTAGGGAATAATTTCATCATAATACTCATCGCCAACTGGAAAATGCCGGCTGTAAATAATCCTAAGAAAAAGGTACTAACAATGACAATGCCGTACGTTTCGATTTGAAATAGTGAAAGCATTGCAAGGAATGCCCCGATTGGGTAAATAATGGCGACCATAATCGGTGAAATGAATTTATCTAATACGATTGAAAGCAATAGAACAGATACGAGTGCACCAATACTAAAATAAGAAAGAAGCTGTGTCGCTTGTCCTGAGCTAAGCCCAATCAATTTCAACCCGAGCTGTGGAAGCCAAGTTTGCCATACGACAAATAATGCAGTAGACGTGAATCCCATAAGTACAACAGCTAAACCTTCACCAAACATTTTCGGTTCTTCCTTCATTTGCTCTTGAACGGGAAGATCGTTTTGAGAAGCCGTTTGCTTATGATTTGGGAACGGCATAAAGATCAAGTAAATGCCTACAAGTAAATAGAGAAGTCCTAGACCAAAGAATGCCCAGCCCCAGAAGATGTCATGTGCAATAAGGAATGCCAAGATAAATGGAAGAACAGTCGCACCAATTGATACAGACGCCTTTACTAAAACAGAAGCTGAACTTGCTTTTTTAGGAAATGACTCTGTCAAAGCAGGATATGTCCCTGAATCAAGTAATGAGTTTGCAATCCCTGCGGAAATGGCAAAAATGAAAGCCAATGTATAATTGGTCGTTATTGGAATCCCAATTAAGAATAATAAGTAGAGAAAGTTACCTGTAATAATGACAGGTTTTCGCCCCCAGCTGTCTGCCAGTCGACCAGAGAAAAAGAGAGCAATTAATTTACCGATCCCGATTGCTGATACAAGCAAGCTGATTTTTGGAATATCTACATGGTAGCGTTCAGATAAGCTTTCCATGTTTGATGCCACAATAATATTGATCATGCCTAGCATGAAATAGTTTAAGTACATGCCAAGTGATGATTTAATGTATGGATTTTTCATGTTCCCACTCCTATATTTGAAACCCTGTTCGGGCCAAATTCTTGTTACCCTTTGTTATTTCCTTAAACGTAAATAATATTAAGTCCATCACAACACCCCTTGTGTGATTGATGAAAAATAATGAATATTCATCTGTTCTTCAAATAAGTACATCGTTCTACTAAATAATTAAAAATAATAACAGTTATCATAAGTTGATGGACTTCCTCGATTTGATCAGAATCAAAAGATCCATCTTTAACTGTAGTTGATATGATAAATAACGATATGTTCACAAAAGGTATAACGATATACTAAAAGAAGCAACGAGATAAATATACTCCTGTGTATAAAATGTGTCAAGTTTATGACTTTGCGATTTAAAAAAAGAAAAATGTAATAAAGAAATAGTTGACTTGATCAATAAAAAAAGGAGAATCGCTTTGCAATTCTCCTTTCAGCGTGTAGACAAACCCTCGCATTCTTTGTCAGTCCTGTGCGCTGGTACTCACGAATGTCAAATTCGCTCCGTGCCAGTGCTCGTCCTTCCTAGACTGCAAAGGTTTTCTATCACGCTGAAAAGAAGACAAAGGGCTAAAATAAAGTTCATTTTAGCCCTTTGTCAACAATCTGAAAGGAGAATCGCTTTGCAATTCTCCTTTTCATGATCATGTCGAGGTTTCTCGAATATGAAGTTGAGGCTTTAATATCAATCGCTGCAGTTCTTCATCCTGCTCGTTCATTTTATGATACAAAAGGTTGGCTGCTTTGACTCCAATGGATCGTGGAAATGATGAGACTGTGGTGAGCGGCGGGTGATACATCTCCGCTTCAGGGATGTTATCGAACCCAACTACATCAATGTCTTCACCAGGCTTGATGTCACGCGCTGCCAATTCCTGAATCACCCCAAACGCCACTAAATCACTGAAGCAAAAAATAGCAGTAGGTGGTTCGGGAAGGTCAATCACTTGGGCAAGGGCTTCTTTCCCGCCTTCACGGGTAGGCACCATATCGATAATAAGAGATTCATCCATCGTTAGGTCTTCATCATCATGGGCTCTTTTGAACCCTTTCATCCGTTCAATCCAAGTCGAGGAGGATTTGATTCCACCTAAGAAGGCGATGCGGCGATGCCCTTTTTGAAGAAGATGACGGACCGCCATCCAAGTGCCTTGTTCATAATCAACGCCGACATAATCACAATGGACATCTGCTAATTCACGGTTTGCCAATACTTTTGGTGTGCGAATGTTGTTTAATTGTTTCACCGTGCGTGTCGAACTTTTCGATGCTGGATTTAAGATGATTCCACCCACTCGGTGCTCTACCATTGTGGAGATGAGCCGCTCCTGCTTATCCACACTATCAAAGGTTGTCCCAAGTAAAACGGTATAGCCAAGTGACTCAAGGGTGGTTTGCACACCGATTAAAAATTCAGAAATGAAGGTGTTTGAAATATCCGTGACGATCACACCTACAATATTTGAACTTTTCGACCGCATGTTGGCAGCGACGCGATCGTACACGTATCCCAAATCCTCCATGGATTGCAGCACTTTTTTCCGGGTGGCTTCAGAGATCCTAGGGTTGTTGCGAACAACGAGTGAGGCCGTTGAAGTCGATACACCGGCATGCCGAGCGACTTCTTGTAATGTCACACGCTGTTTGTTCATTTTTTTCATTTGTCTTCACCAACTTCATTGGATTGCCTAACTATGGTTCATCATCAAGATGGATGTCTCCACCAAACGAGCCGAACATTCTTTGTTTCATTATACCTTAATCAAGGGGTGTTGATGAAGTGATGTCATATCAGCTTCAGATAAGGAGGAAACAACATCTTAAAAGATTACCATTGACAGCTTTCTTTTAGAGGCGTAAAATATAAAATTATTCAGAAATAGCAACATTTAAAGTAAATATCGAAGGCTATGATTGCTGTGGGTCACACTATGGCAGGAGCAGCTTCTGGAGAGACCGCATGTATGTGCGGCGCCGAAGGGTTCACAATCTCAGGCAAAAGGACAGAAGAGTACGAAATATTGTATTTGTGATGCATGGATCATACTGTGTATTGCTTTTCTCTATTTTGCTATTCTTTTATGACCGTGAGATTGGAGCGCATCCAATCTCTTTTTTTATGGACTTTTTGAGAGTTCATTATTTCAGTATAGGATCGTGTCGTAGGAGGGTGTTGGAATTGGCACAACAAGAGTTAAAGCGAGATTTATCAAACCGTCATGTTCAATTAATTGCCATTGGCGGAACGATTGGAACTGGGCTGTTTTTAGGGTCTGGAAAGGCCATTCAATTGGCAGGACCATCGATCATTTTTGCGTACTTAATTGTCGGAATGGCCATCTTTTTTGTCATGAGGGCACTTGGAGAATTGCTCTTATCTAAGGCGGGCTATCAGTCTTTAACGGATATAGCAGAGGATTATCTTGGACCGTGGGCTTCCTTTGTGACAGGATGGACGTATTGGTTTTGCTGGATTATGACAGCGATGGCAGATGTTATTGCGGTCGGGGTGTATGTGCAGTACTGGTTTGATATTCCGCAGTGGATTCCTGCTATTATTTGTTTATTGATTTTGCTAGGATTTAATTTATTAACGGTGAAGCTTTTTGGAGAAATGGAATTTTGGTTTGCACTGATTAAAGTGATTACGATATTACTGTTGATTGGCGTTGGAATTGTCCTGTTAATCATTGGTTTCCAAACAGATGCAGGGCCCGTGACGGTAACGAATCTGTGGTCACACGGAGGATTCTTTCCAAATGGTGTGACAGGCTTCTTATTGTCATTCCAGATGGTGATTTTTGCGTATGTGGGCGTGGAACTTGTCGGTGTGTCAGCAGCAGAAACAGCGAATCCGCAAAAAAACATCCCGTCTGCGATTAATAAAATTCCATTAAGAATTCTATTTTTCTATGTAGGTGCGATTTTTGTATTACTATGCATCAACCCATGGACAGAACTCAGTGCATCAGAAAGTCCTTTTGTGAAAACCTTTGGGCTCATTGGGATACCAGTAGCGGCGGGACTCATCAACTTTGTCGTCCTGACATCTGCGGCGTCTGCTTGTAATAGCGGTATGTTCTCAACGAGCCGAATTTTGTATAATCTCAGTCATCAAAAACAAGGACCAGCATCCTTTGGCCGTCTAAATAAACATGCTGTTCCAAGTAATGCCCTGTTTGTTTCGACGATTGTGGTGTCAGTAGGGGCTCTTTTAAGCAAGCTGATTCCTGAACAAGCCTTTGGTATTGTGACAACAATCAGTGCCATTTGTTTCATTTGGGTATGGAGTATTATTTTAATATGCCATCTGAAATATAAGAAAACACGTCCTGAACTGCATAAGGCGTCTACCTTTAAAGCGCCATTTACACCTTTTGTGAATATAGCGGTTCTTGTGCTCTTTGCTGCCATTCTTGTCATCATGCTTTTCGCTGATGCAACACGTCCAGCCCTGTTATTGACACCCGTATGGTTTGGGTTCTTATTTTTGATTTATGCACGACAGAAACGTCGTTCAGCATAATGAACGAAAAAAGCACAGCCTTTTTAAATGGCTGTGCTTTTGCTTATTTAACGATTTCGAATCTTCAACATATAGTATGCATTAAGAATGATCAGAACAAGTCCAACGACGATGATGGAGAAGAGCTGAGAGTGATTGGCGCCAAGAGAATAGACAATCAAAATAAACATGGCACCGGTCAATAAAATATTCATCATTTGAAAAGTGTGAAAAAGCCCATCGAGCATCACATGCTTTTCGCCTTCATCAGAAATGGCGAGCAGTTTTTTGCCATAATCTTTATCGGTTGGACTAGGTAGGTGACGATTAGGATAGACGAGCTTTAGGACAGAGGTCGACACATAAGAAAGAATGACGGTGATCAAAAATAAGGCAGCATTTGCGAGAATCAGCCAAGGTGGCTGCTCGGTTACGATGGAAATTCCAATTGCAATAATCGATAAAATGGTACTCACCGTATTAGCTAATGTTACATCAGTAAAGGTTCGATACTGTTTTACCTCGAGTTCATCCTCCTCATCACCAGATACCGAAAGAGAGACTCTTTTCTTCATGCGTGAAATGCCTGAAAAACAATAAATGATGAATAGAACTGTCAAGCCAGTGATGACAAGAGTCGCTTCAAATGCAGCTTGCAGAAGTGTCAGCTCAAATTCGGATGCCAGCAAACAGTAAGCACCGAGAAAACCAAGGAGAGCACCTAAGAGCATTTTGTATACAGTTTTCATGTGAGTTCATCCTCCTCGAATAGAAAAATATGTTCAATGGGTTCTTGAAAAATACGTGAAAGCCTCATAGCAAGTAAGAGAGACGGCATTAATTCATCTCGTTCCATTAAGCTGATCGTCTGGCGAGAAACCTTTGCCCGTTTCGCAAGCTCCGTTTGGTTTAAACCATCACGTGCCCGCAGCTCTTTTAGCCGATTTTTCATTCTGTCACCTCAACTCTGATCAAAATGTTATCTTGATTGTAAAGTATTATATTCATTTTGACAAGTATAATTGTCAAAATGATAAAAATAATTGTCAGAAAGATCGCCTTTATTCAAAAGGTAATCAATGATACGCTAAAGAAAAGAGAAACAGAAAATAGGTGATGCCCATGTTCATTGATCAATTAAAAAGTGACTTACATCAATCACAGCCGCTATTTATCGGAGAAGAGACAGCGTTCAAAGCGGCAGTCCTTGTCCCTTTGGTGCAAGTAAACGGGGAATGGCATGTTTTATTTGAAGTGCGATCACTGACGATGAGAAAACAGCCTGGCGATATTAGCTTCCCAGGAGGCAAACTCGACGGCGACGAAACCGCACAAGAAGCTGCACTGCGGGAAACATATGAAGAACTAGGGATTCCGCCCGAATCCGTCAAGGTGTTAGGGCAGCTCAGTCCTTATATTGCCTCTCCATCCTTTGTGGTATATCCATTTGTCGGAATCATTGATGAACAGCAGGTCAAACATTCCTTTAATCAAGAAGAAGTAGAGGAGACCTTTACTGTGCCTCTATCATGGCTCAGCCAATACGAACCATACTTACACCATGTATCGGTGCAGCCAACACCAGGAGAGGACTTTCCTTATGAAAAAATCATGAATGGTGAAAAATACAGCTGGGGGAGTCGTTCGATTGAGGAGTGGTTTTATGATTACGATCGTTACACCATTTGGGGATTAACTGCCCGCATATTAAAACATTTTGTGATGGTTGCAAAAAGAAATTCCTAGAGAATCAGCTCTAGGAATTTGTTGTAGAAAGGCGTTCTTTTGCGGTTTCTTTTCCATTCCCTTTTCCAATTAGGATGGGCGCTTTAGCTTGGCTCAATCCATATGAAGGCATGTTCACGTAGATAGATTCATATGAGCCGGCTTGAATTTGATACGTTTCATGATAAATTCCGACCGCGTCATTATTTCGTGCTCTTTGGTTAAATCCTTTCCAAGCAGCCAAATGCTTCTCCATCTTGGCGTAGGCAAGGAGATCCTCTGTTGATTTCCAATATTGGATCATGGTGGTGGTGCGTAAACCGAAGTAATTTTCTGTCCCGAGAAAACCAAGCTCTTCTTGATGTGTATAAAGTTCTTTGATCATCCCCGGCATCGCCTTAAATACTGGCAACCATTGATGGACAGCCCAGCGTTTATTGATTCTCATTCCGATAATGAACACAACAATCGGCTCAGAATTGTCTGTTGTATACCTGCCAGCACGTATATTTTTTTTCATTTGTTCATCCTTCTTTCTTCATCGATTCACAGGTCTCCACGCACCAATCAATTCCAGCCTGCGCCACTTTCTTTCCGTAATCTAATGTATATAGCCAATACTTCGCATCAGCTTCATCTGGATACAGCTCTTGAATGTTTTGTTCAATCGCAACATATGTCTCATAACGGATACGGAGCTGCCTCTCATAATCTTCTAAAAGCACCAATTTTTTATCAAACGAAAGATATTGACCAAAGAATAACTTTAATAACACTTCATTTCGTTCTGATGGTACTTGATCGAGCGGCTGCGCCAGCCATTGCCTCAACGTGTCCAGCCCTTTTTCAGTCAGATGATACTCCCGCTTGTCTGAGCGCCCAGTTGTAGAAGCGGGTGAAACCTTCGCAAGCCCTTCCTCGACTATTAACTTTAAAGCTGGATAAATTTGTCCATAACTAATTTTCCAAAAGTGATGCAAGCTCCTATCAATTAATTGCTTCACTTCATACCCAGACTTACAATCTGTCGTTAAAATCCCCAAAATCGCATACGTCGTATCATTGTATTTTTTCATTGATTAACACACCTATCTAAAAGATATATCATTTAGATATATAATAAACGATGTATAACTGCAGATACAAGAGGTATGAGAAAAAAATAAATGCTAGAAAGGAGGTGAAGAGATCACTGATTGGTTAATCAATAAGATGAATCCTTCATATAGAGTGAACGATCATAGTTTGGAGGGGACATATGAGTAAATCGAAAATCTGGATTATGACTATTCTGGCGGTACTACTGATTGGTGGAGGCGGCTGGATAGCCTATCAAGCAATCGCAAAAAAGAGTGGTTTGAATCATCCCTACGCCTTTGCATATAAGACTCATGATCGTGTGAACTGGTTCAAGGTAACGGAAAGAAACGGAAAAGTAACAGGTCATCTGAATGAAACCATTTTAGAGGAAAACCCGAAAAGGCATTATGATCCCAATCTATTTATCAACAAATATCAATTAACTGGGAAATCAATTGAAAACGGTTACGGATTTTATGTGAAGCAAGGGAAAGAAACGGTCACATATGAAGTGCACCTTGCCGAAAAGGATCTTTCTGTGAAAAAACAAGGTGAAAAGCACAGCATCACATACAAAGCAGTTGATCAAAAAAACCTACGTGCTGTTCAACAGGACATTCATACTCGATATGAGAAACTGATGGATGACACGGAAAATAGATTTCATGATTATGTACGAAACTTCATTAAGAAAGTAACAGGCGCTTATGGTTATCTGTATACGGCAGAGGATGGTTCGTACCAACTATTTCTAAAAGTAAAACGAATGTATATGCAGTCTGAATGGGCAGGTTCTTTTCTAATGAGAAAGGCCCCAGGAGATGGTGGTGAACCTTATAAAGAAACGAAACATACAGCTGGTGGAGTTTCAGATGGGATGATGTTTGATTTGAGTACTTATCCTGCAATTGAAAAGGGTTTTATTTTAGGTGAAACTGACCGAGACGCAACATACATTAAATTTCCTTTTAAAATGGCAGGCGGGACAATAGAATTTAAAGCGGTCACGAAAGAGGAATATCAAGAACAAACAGAAGCATTCAAAAAGAAGGCGATAGAATGGCAAAAGTAGATCGTGTTGGAACAGATGAATGTTGTGAATGGCATTTCAGGGCGATCAGAATAAATAGGGATCATGAAGGTTTTCAAAACATATATGAGTGGAGGTACGTATGAGTAAATTGAAAATGTGGGTCGTGTCTATCCTGGCAGTACTCATCTTAGGTGGAGGCGGCTGGACAGCATATCAAGCAATCGCAAAAAAGAATTCATTGAATCATGCCTATGCATTTGCGTATAAAACGAAGGATAGAATGAGCTGGTTTGAGATATCTGAGAATAAAGGCAAAGTAACGGGGCATTTGAATGAAAAGTATATAGAAGAAATATGGTGGGATCCCAAAATATATAAAAAACAATATGTAGTGTCCGGGAGTTCAAAGGAAAACGGTTATGAATTTCGAGTCAAACAAGGCAAAGAAACAATCATATACGAAGTTCAAATGTCTGGGAAAGACCTATCTGTAAAAAAACAAGGTGATAAGAAAAGCAGGATATATAAAGCAACCAATCGAAAAAAGCTAGATTCGTATCACAAACAAATTCAAGATCGACATCAACATCTAGTTGATACATCAGAAACTAGATTTTATGACAATATGAGACACTTCAGGGATAAAGTAGCGAAGGTATATGGTTTTCTATATACGGCAGAGGACAAACAACTATTTTTACAAATGGACAGCATGCATATTGAGAATGGATGGCTCGGCTCTTTTCTAATAACAACTGTTTCTGAAGATGGTTGTAAGCCATATAAAGAAATGAAATTAGAAGTCGGAGGCTTTACGGATGGTGGAGGATTTTTAGACATGAGCTATGATCCTATAATTGAACAAGGTGTACTGATAGGTTCGACTGATCGAGATGCAAAATCAATCAAACTGCCAATTAAAAAGACCAACGGTACAATAGAGTTAAGAGCTTTCACGCGTCAGGAATATAAAAAACTCCCTAAACCATATATCATGACAGGCGATTCGGTAGAGTTAAAAGCTGTCACGAAAAAGGAATATGAAAAACAAGCGAAAGCATTTAAAAAGAAAGCAGAAGAAAAGAGAAAATAGGCATCTTAAACCAGATGAGTGAATCAACTTATCTGGTTTTTTATGGAGAAACATTTTGTTGATTGATGATAGAAGGAACAAAAGAGTTGCTTTAAGTAAATAAAGAAAAGTATTTTGGGTATATAGACCTTAATAAATTTCAGAAAAATAAATGTTGACGCTTTCATATAATCAATATATACTAAAAACAAATCCAATATAAATAAATTAGACATGTGACTGGTCATGCAGGCAGGATCTAAAAACGATGAATTTCTTTAATTTGTCGTTTTAGATCCTTTTTTTATTGCCAAAATATAGGTCTCATGTATGAGAAAAGGAGGAAAAGAAATGGATTACACACAAGTCGCCAAAGACGTTTTGCAGCATGTAGGTGGTAAAGAAAACATTGCGCACCTTGAGCACTGCTCAACAAGACTTCGCTTCACACTAATTGATCAGAAAAAAGCAGATGTACCAGCATTAGAAAAAACACCAGGTGTCATAGCTGTCAGAATGTCAGGACAATGCCAAGTGGTCATTGGGAATGACGTGATTGAAGTGTATCAACAGGTAACAAATTTAATGGGCGGCAGCTCGTCTGGGCAAAGCATGCCATCCAATCAGCCAAAAGAAAAAAGAAAAGCAGGCACAGTTCTATTAGATTTCATTGTGGGTGTCTTCCAGCCGCTTGTTCCGGCTATCGCAGGCGGAGGAATTTTAAAATCATTTCTTCTCCTTTTCTCTTTATTAGGCTGGGTGGATGCAAAAGGCCAAACCTATCAAATACTGAATATGGTGGGTGACGCACCACTATACTTCCTGCCATTACTAGTCGCTGTCACAACGGCAAATAAACTAAAGGTAAACCCACTGGTCGCATTATCAGCAGTCGGTGCACTCCTTCTTCCGAACATGACAGCCATGCTTACTGAAGGTGCGCAATTAATGTCATTCGACGTAAAAAATATAGCTTATGCGTATCAAGTGTTTCCAGCAATCCTTTCTGTATTGCTTTACGCTCAAATGGAAAAATTCTTCACACGATTTTCACCAAAACCAATTCGGATTTTCTTTGTCCCAATGATGTCATTAGTCATTACTGTACCAGTTACGTTACTGTTATTAGGACCACTTGGTTTTACAGCAGGACAAGGGTTTTCATCCGTTATTCTTGCGATGTTTAATACAGTAGGCTGGGTAGCTGTCGCAATTTTAGCAGCGGTACTCCCGTTTATGGTTGCATCAGGCATGCACAAAGCAATGGTCCCTTATGCAGTGACAACGATGGGGAACCTCGGGAAAGAAGCACTTTATTTACCAGCATCACTTGCGCATAATATTGCGGAAAGTGGGGCATGTTTCGCAGTGGCACTACGCACGAAAGACAAGGTACTCAGATCAACAGCCATTTCGGCAGGAATTTCAGCATTTTTTGGCATCACAGAGCCTGCTTTGTATGGTGTGACACTTCAAAATAAACGCGTACTTGGAAGTGTCATGATTGGTTCGTTTGTTGGCGGGATCTTCATTGGATTAGTTGGTATACAAGCCTTTGTACTTGTTGGTCCTGGATTAGCAAGTATGTCGATGTTTATATCAGATGAGCTTCCACGAAATCTAATGTTTGCTGTCATTGGAGCTGTCATTTCCTTCGTTGTTGCTTTTATCGCTGCTTTTGTATTAGGTAAGGATAAAAAAGTAGAAGAAAAGACAAATGATCAAGATGCATTTGCTGAACAAATTGGAGCAGGGGAAACTTTCAAAAGCCCTGTGATTGGTCAAATGATCTCACTATCTGAAGTAAAAGATGATATTTTCTCTTCAAAGGTCATGGGAGACGGAATTGCCATTGTTCCTTCAGAAGGAGCGTTATATGCACCAGTAGATGGTGAGGTCACCTTGCTGTTCGAAACAAACCATGCACTTGGTATGAAAACGGACAAAGGGGTTGAAGTATTATTCCATATTGGCATTGATACTGTACAGTTGGAAGGACAGTATTTTTATCCAAAAGTGCAGGCAGGAGATCGTGTACAAGCAGGGGATTTACTCATTGAATTTGATGTAGAAAAAATCATGGAAGCAGGATACGATCCAGTTACGCTTGCTGTCATCACGAATACAGATCAATATGATATTAAGGTACAGCCATTACAAGAGGTCAATCGCCAAGATACATTGATGGTTATCACCCAATTAGGAGGCTAAACATATGACGACAATAAAAGGTTTTCCAAAAGGATTTTTATGGGGCGGCGCCATTGCCGCCAACCAAGCAGAAGGCGCTTGGAATGTAGATGGAAAGGGCCCATCTGTTGCTGATATTGCGATGTACAGGTCTAATTTGAGTGTAGAAGATTATGAAGGGCATCTAGCTGTTACTTCTGAAAATATAGATCGAGCGATGAAAGACCCAGATGATAAAAAGTATCCAAAACGCAGAGGTGTTGATTTCTATCATCACTATAAAGAGGATTTGGCTCTATTTGCTGAAATGGGTTTTAAAACTCTTCGCATCTCTATTGCATGGAGCCGTATCTTCCCAACTGGAGAAGAGAAAGAACCAAATGAAAAAGGACTCCAATTTTACGATCGTTTATTTGCAGAAATGAAAAAACACAACATAGAACCGATTGTGACGCTGTCACATTATGAAATGCCGTTAGCACTGAGCGTGAAATATAATGGCTGGGTTGAAAGAAAAGTCGTTGATCTCTTTGTTAAGTTCGCCAATGTATGTTTTGAACGCTATAAACATGATGTGAAATATTGGCTTACTTTTAATGAAATAGATAGTATTCACCGCCACTCTTTTATTACAGCAGGAATTATTCCTGATCGCTGCCCAGAAGGGAAAGAGGAAGAAACGGTTTATCAAGCACTCCATCATCAATTTATTGCCTCTGCACTCGTAACAGCAGATTGTCATCGCATCATACCAGGCAGTCAAGTAGGGTGTATGCTGACAAAATTAACAACGTATCCGCACACTTGTCATCCGAATGATGTGGAGCGGGCATTGAAACAAAACTTAGAAAACTATTTCTATGCAGATGTTCAGGTATTTGGTGAATACCCGCCGCTTATCAAGCGCATGCTTGAGAGAAAAAACATTCATATCCAAATGGAATCAGATGATCTTTCTATTTTAAAAGAAAATACAGTAGATTTTATCTCGTTCAGCTACTATATGTCTTTAACTGAATCAGCTGATGAAGGATTAGAAAAAACGGATGGAAATACCATCCGTGGGGTCAAAAATCCTTACCTTCCATCTACTGATTGGGGATGGCAGATTGATCCGGTTGGTCTGAAAATTTCTTTAATAGAATTATATGATCGTTATCAAAAACCACTGATCATTGTAGAAAACGGCATGGGTGCAAAAGATGTTGTTGAAAGTGATGGATCAATTCACGATGATTATCGTATTAACTATTTCAAAGAGCATTTCCGCCAAATGAGAGAAGCGGTGGAAGAAGGCGTTGACCTATTCGGATATACGAGCTGGGGCTCAATTGATATTATAAGTGCAGGTACATCACAGATGTCAAAACGATACGGGTTCATTCATGTAGATCAAGATGACGATGGAAACGGTACATTAAAACGTTCTCGTAAAGACTCATTTTATTGGTACAAAAAGGTCATTGAAACAAATGGTGAATCGCTTGATTGAAAAACCACAATCATGAAAACAGGTGATAACGATGTTTAAAATCAAAAAAGTTTTAAACTCGAGTGTGGTTCTGGCTGAAGATCAGAACCAACAGGAGATGGTTCTATTCGGCCGGGGGATTGGTTATGGACAAAAACCAGGTCAAATGATTGAAGAAAAGAAGGCAGATCAAGTGTTTATGTCTGTCGATAACATGAGAGCGAAGGAATTTCTCCAACTATTAGATTCAATGCCGCAAGAGTTTATCGATTTAACTCAGCATATTGTTCAATATGCTGAAAAACGCTTAAACTCAAGTCTGAATTCTGGTGTCTATTTTACCTTGATGGACCACTTGAATTTTGCAGTAGAACGGCACAAGAAGAATATTAATATTACAAATCGAGTATACTGGGAAATCAAAAACTACTATACCGAAGAATTTGAAGTAGGTAATTATGCGCTTGAGTTAGTCAACAATACATTGGGCATACAATTACCAAAGGAAGAAGCGGCCAATATCGCCTTCCATTTAATTAATGCGTTAGGTGAAGAGTCCGATTCCAAAGATGGCATGAAGTATGCCAAGATGATCGGAAGTATTGTGAATCTTGTCCGCTATACGTTGAATATGAAAATGGATCAAGAGAATATTCATTACAGCCGATTTATTACACATGTGAAATTCTTTGTTGAAAGATTTTACGCAAATAAATTATTATCAGATCAAGAAAATGAGTTGTTTGAACAAATTGCACACTTGTATCCTCAAGCGATGGATGTAGCTTTCAAAATCAAAGATTATATTAAACAGGTGCATAGTATTGTTATTCCAAATGACGAACTTACGTATCTGGCGGTACATATTCACCGCCTCATTTCTTATCAAGAACTAAAATAAATGTGGACCACTTGCCTTGTAACGAGGCAAGTGGTTATTTGTATTGTATTGGTTTATGTTCCGATAGGTCGTTCTGCTGGGCCAAGATGTGTATCATTTAACGAATTGTAAGACACCGTTTGTCCGAAAACAACGATGGCTAAAGCGAAAATGAGTAAACTCACTTTTTTCATCATAATTCCTCCAATTAAGTGTAGTGTGTTCTAATTGATAGGCATCCTTCAAAAAGAGGTATGCTTGGTGAATTGAACCTAGCTCTTCAAAGTGTTTGGCAGCTAGTGCACTTAATTCACGGGCACCTTCAACATCCTTTAATTCTTTCAGAATACTGATGTCATCGAAACAGGTTTGAGCTTTTTTGGATATGTCTTCAGTGAAATATAGGTGATAGAGAAAATTCATTTTTGCTGTATAGATGGGGTTTCTGTCTATTTCTTGTTTTTGTTTGACTAATTCAAAATAATAGAGAGCTTGCGACTTTTCATCAATGGAGAGTAGCTCTTTTAGTAACATAAACATGGAGTGTTCGAAATAACAAGATGAAAGGTAGTCATCATCACTAAGAGCCTTTTCTAGGGCATCAATACATTTTTTTGATTCTCCAACTTCGGCATATAGAATACTGATATTGTGATAAAGCTGTGATGCTAAAAAATGATCGTTTAATTGATTTGAGATGTGTAATGCTTTTGTGTAGTAATTCTCAGCTCTTTTGAAATCGCCAATATCCATGAAGTTGGTGGCTGCGATCACAAAAGCTGCTGCCAGTCTTCTTTCATAGCCATCATGACCTTTGAAAATATCGATGGCATTCTGAATATAATGAAGTGAAATCAGGCTTTGGCGAAGCATCATATATAGGTTTGCGACCTTCGTATGGAATTCTGCTACTTCTATTTCATCAGGAATGTTTTGTAGTTTTTTCTCAGCAATTTTAAACAGTCCGATGGCTGATGCATAGTCTCTGTTATATGAAGCGTAAAGGGCTTTATATAGGTAAAAATAATATTCAATTAAGTCGTTTGTTTTAGAAGGGTATTCTAGCACTGTCGGTTCATTCAGTTTTTTACCTCTTCGTTCATATAACATGAGCTTAAACTTGCCTTCTAGCAATGAATAGTAGGTCAAGACCTCCTGATTCTCTTCCATCTCTTGAAGTAATTCCTTTAATTCTGTGTAGATTGTCTTTGCATTGTGTACATCATGCTTACGAATGGCAATTCGCCAATCATTTAAACGGTTCCCCACCTGTTCAGCTGAAATGATTTTCATGGAAATTTCACCTCTTTAACATCCTATCGCCTGTTTCAATAAAAAACGATATCACAATTTTTGGTAAAATATAATCGTTTCTGGGAGGTGATTGACAGGAGGTAATAAAAAGGACCTTATGTCATGAGATGTACGTTATTGTAATGATGATTGATTGTTTATTCAAATGAGTAAAATCTTTTTTTGGAAGTCTAAAAACGTGATAGATACTATTAGTTTTAAGTTTATGGTCGAAAATACCATCTGAATATATGAAATAAAGCTATTTTAGCTATGAGAGAAGAAGAATGAAAGGTCGATCTAGAAGGGAAAATCAGTTATGATGTTGCTAGATGATTTTGGAAAAGAAACTGGAAGTTACAGAGAAAGGTGGATATCCGAGACAAGTGTTGACCTTTCAGAAAGGATGTTGAAATGAAAAAAAGATTTCAAATGTTAAACTGGCAAATGACAATTGTGATGACGACGCTTTTACTTGTTTTAGTCACTCTTTATATCTCAAAGAGATACTTTTATAGCAAAGAAATTGAGTTACTGACAGAATCTTGTCAACAAGAAGACGGCAAAATCATACTAGAAACAAATAGTTTGACTATGGATTACTCCTTTGAGTGTAAGAAAAAATAAAACAGGCAGCTTTCTGCCTGTTTGACACCAATTAAAACCCTAAGTTTTGTAACCACTTGTTTAACAAGGCCTCTCGTTTCTCAGCGGTAAAGCGATCGTATTTTCCTAAATTTAAATGAGCTGTAATTTGACCGTCATTCATAAACAAAATTCTTTCAGAGCAAAGGGCCACTTTTGGATCATGGGTGACGAGAAGCAAAGTTGTTCCTTCAGAATTGATTTGTGAAAAAATATCCATGACTTCCTTTGTGGTGCTTGAATTAAGAGCACCTGTGGGCTCATCGGCAAAAAGAATGTTTGGTCCATTCATAAGAGCTCGACAGATAGAGGCTCTTTGGAGTTGTCCTCCTGATACTTCTGATAAATATCTATCAGCTAAATGATCAATATCAAGTTTCTCCATTAGATATTTTGCTCGTTCATTGACTTCTTTTCTCGGCATTTTCTTCGCTAAGTAAGCTGCAGCAATGATGTTATCAAATAGATTGAGGTTTTTTAGTAAGTGGCTGTGTTGAAAGACGAATCCCATCTCTGATAAGCGTAAAGCTGTTAACTGTTTGTCTGTCATTTCTGATAGCAGTTGACCTTTATATTTGATTTCTCCTCTGGAGGATGTCTCTATACCGCTAAGTTGATAAAGCAAAGAGGTTTTTCCGCACCCTGAAGGTCCCATAATGGTGACAAATTCTCCACGTTTAATGGTTAAGTGAATATTTCTAAGAATGGTTTGTTTTTGTCCTTTTAATGAATCAATTTGTAAAGACAATTGCTTCGCTTCAATTAATTGTTCCATGTGAAACATCTCCTTATGAAAGAGTATGACGGCTGATTTTACTAGAAAAAAAGGACTTCAATAGCCACGAGATGACAGTTAAATTCACCATAAACAGCAGGATAGGATACACGATCCAAACCCATTTCGGGGCTAACCACTGAAGGCTTGATGCTCCTAATGATGCTCCGCCTGCACTCATCAACGCCGGACCAATAGTATGAACAGCGATTGCTCCAATGAAGGCGCCAATAGAGAGAACGACGATAAAACTTGTTAAGTATTGATAGGTTAAATCTTTTTGAGAAAAACCAATCGTTCTTAACAAGTGAGTACGATTTAAATCTTTCGCCCTTAACATGTGCAGAAACATCATTAACATTAGGCTGGCTGTTCCAAAAGCTGCGATGGTTGAAAATAATGCAATCACTTTTACTAGAGATGCGGTGCTTCCTATTGTTTGATGCACATATTCTTTCATATCTGTCACTTTTGCAGGAGACATATTTGTTTCAAGTGCTGCTTTTTTACCTGCCATATCTATTCCTTGTTTTAATTGTATTTGAATGGTTTTCCAAAGGGATGAATGAGGAAAAGGCTGAGATAATGATTTAGCTGTTTTCCCTCCGTTGGTGACGTCTTGATAAATGCCGGTAACCATTTTTTGAACTTGCTGTCCATTTGTGGCGAGAGTGACTTTTTCGCCTATCTTTTTCTGAAGTGAGTCAGCACTCAATACCGATAAAGCAATCTCTTCCTCCTTCAACGGTTCCCGTCCTTGTAAATAGGTGAGAGGGAATGCTGATAGATCACCTGTTTCTAAATAAAGCGTTTCTAATGTATTCTCCATTGTTTTGGCTTGTAGAGAAGTGGTTTCATAGACGGCAGATGTTTGAATGTCTTGGTCTACGCTAATCATAGACGCTATTTTATTTGTACTTTTCTCTAAATGATTTCCCTGCCGAATATCAATTCGAAGGTCACTTTTTCCTGAGCCAAGATATGTGACGAAATCGGGTGATTGTAATGTGTACCATAACTGAATCGGCATTAACATTAAAAATGTACAAAGCGCAATAATACAGGTAATTGTTGAATACATCTTTATTCGCGAGAACAGATCTTTCAATCCAAACCAAAAATTGACTGGGAGGAATCTGTTTTTCTGGAGGTACATAGGAATTTGTTTTTTACGGCTTGGTGAGCTTATGCCGCCTTGAATGGCTTGAGCTGCTGATATTTGACCAAATCTCCTTAGGACAGTATAGCTGAATGAGATGACGATCATTGCCGTCAAAATTGACACCAAAAGCGGGATCACCTGATGAATAAAAGAGAAGTGATTCCCCATATATTGCTGAATATTGGCTGTAAACAAATCACCAAACATGAGTGTCATCAAATATCCTGCTATACACCCTATACAGGCAAGCACAGCATACTTCCCAACGTATAATTGTTTGATTTTTGATAAAGGGATTCCTAGTACTTTTAAGATTCCAATTTCACGTTCATCCTCTTCTATAGCGGCGGTCATAGCGAGACGAAGAGAGAGGAGGGAAATGCTAATGAGCAGAAAGCAAACAAGAAGGAGAATGGCGATCACCATACCATCTGTTAGGGCATTCAGCATGCGAAGCAGGGGTAATGTGACAGCAGGCCCCTGTTGTGGCAGCTCAGATGATTGATAGAGTGATTGAAAAGCATCTGCTTGACTAGCATCATGCAATAAAAATTCAATTAAGTACTCCTTTTTTTGAAACACTTGATTCAGTGCCACCCAGTCCGCATCATGCAGAAGAAATCTCTTTGAACTGACAAGACTTGGATTCATTTGGGCATCTCGTAAGAACGTTTTGATTTGAAAAGAGAATTGATGAGAGCCTTTTGTAATGAGTAACCTTTCGCCAATCTTTAAATGGTATTTTTGTTGAAAATAAATAGGGACTGCTACTTCTCCTTTATTTACAGTGAGCTTTTCATTTCGTTCGTTTAAAAGGAAATCAAAATAGCGATTTTGCTTTACAAATAAATGATCCATCACACCCGCTTGAGCAGGCTCCTGCCCGAACTTGATGCTGACGTGTTCGATCGGAATCATTGGAACAATTTGATGTGCCTTCACCATCGACTGTTTACTTGAAAATATATCGACCGCTTTTTCATCTAAGCTGCCATCGTGCATTTGGACAAAGTCTGGTGCTTTGGCTGATTGGAGTAGATCAGAAATGGAACCATTCAGCTGGGCCGTCATTTGCGCAGCGCTTGTTGCTAAAAATGATGTCATCATGATGCAAAGGGTTAAGCCGATTGAAATGAGACGGTGGCGGGTTAGGTCTTTTTTGATAAACGTCAATCTCATGAGGCTGATTCTCCTTCATGTCGAAGCATATTTTTTGTTAGGATGGCAAGTGCAAACATCAAGGCACTCACGATTAACACGGTCACATACATGCTAGTGGAAAAAGTGTTGAACAAGAACCCATACATCATTTGCCCGAGCGGTGCAGCACATTGAGAGACCATTGTTAGATTGGCCATGACTTTTCCTAATTGAGCATTGGGTGTTTTCTTTTGCACATGTGAGATGACAACGATCGAAATCATGGTGAGTAGCATGGCAATTGGGAGACAACCTGCTAAAAAGAGAAAATAGGCTGGAAATGTACCAAATTGAAGAGCCATCTTGGATGTTGAAAAAGCAACAGGCAGCAAAATGACTGCGATGACGAGCAGCCAGCGATACAAAGTAGGAATTCGCCAATGTTTCGCTACAAGCCCAACTAGCAGGGCGCCTGCGATGACGGCAAACTCAATGATGCCCATTCCTATTCCATACATGATGTCACTGCTTTTCATTGTGACCCTTAAAATAATGGGACCTCCAACGATAAAAAATGGTGTGAGGATGAAATTTAGTAGCGCTGCAAGCAGCATGGCTCTTTTTAAAAATGGCTGGCTTCCGATATAGGAAAAGCCTTGTTTCATATCTTTCAAGAGTACTTTGGTCATCGGTTCTGCGAGTGGGCTAGGTGAGAAAGAGATTTTTAACCGTAAAAGCATGCATGCTGATAGAAAAAATACAATGCTGCTAGCGCCTATGATGACCTGGCTCCCAATGAGTCCGTATAAAACGCCACCAATGATAGGAGCGACAACACCTGAAAGGGCCTGCACACCATTCACGATGCCATTCGCTTGTTCTAATTTTTCTTCTTTCACTAGCTGAGGAATACTGGACATCACAGCAGGAGCATAAAACGTACTCATGACACCAAGGAGAATCATGACGGCTCCAATCATATAAAGTGAATCATGACCTGAAAATAACCAGAAATAAAAAGCCAGAATCATAATGCCAGTAAGAACATCAAATAAAATCATCAAATTTCTTCTGTTAAATCGGTCAGCAATTGCTCCTGCTAATGGCGAAAGGAGGAGTGGGATATTGGATAAAGCGAAAAGCAGGGCATATAAATCAACACGATGTGTCATATCCAAGACGTGTAAAGATAGAACAAAACGAATCAAGGAAGACCCGAAAACGGAAATAATTTGCCCGAGAACGAGATAGATAAAATGGGTGGAGCCATTTTTGGCTGATAACGACATGAAAATCACTCTCCTTTTAGACCGACCGTCAGTCTATAATATATGCAGGATTGGTATTGAAGTAACCAATCACTGATTATTGTCTTCCGGTTCTCCAGTTAAACGTTGGAGAAGGAAGGAGAAACTTCCCTTTTCTGCATGTAATGAGGCTTCAAGGATTGCGATAAATGCTAGAGCCCGTTGTATGCTTTCCGCTGTGGTCCATTGGAAAAGTCCCTCATCAAAGATAACCTGTGCAGAAGCGAGGAGAAATTCGACAGTTTCTTGCGGGTAATCCGTTTGAAATATCCCTTCTTCTACCCCTTGCTGAATGACTTCTGCTAAAACGGGTGATAGCTCTGTAATGGCTTTGATCAAGCTTTTTTGATGCATCTCTGCATTAGCAGGCTGATGAAATTGTTCAATCATGCCTTCTTTATGACTGCCCTGTTTAGGAGATTGTGCCATGATGATGCGAAATAATTTATCAATCACTGAGATATCTGGATCAGCGGCAATACGCTTTGCCTCGATGATATCTGCCTTTATGATCCGGTCAATGATTGCATCCATCACTTCTTCTTTGGAAGTAAAGTAATAATAGAATGTGCCTTTTGCAATGCCAACGGCTTTGAGGATGTCAATAATTGTGGTTTGCTGATAGCCTTTGGTTGAAAAAAGCTTCTCTGCTGCATTTAAGATGTCATTTTTGCGTTCCTCAGGATGTTTAACGGTTCTCATAAAGCCATCCTTTCTTTTGATTAGACTGTCGGTCGGTCCCTTGATTTGATTAAACACTTTTTGGCGTATCTTTGTCAACGGCTGTTTTTTGAAGCTTTGCATTTATTGTGCAATGACACTATGATACATTGAATGAAAACCCCTTCAGGAGAGATGCTGAATGCAATTTTTAACCAGTGAATTGGCGCAAGAGATGGTTGAACGTACGATGCATATTTTACATCAAAACATCAATGTCATGAATGCAGATGGTGTCATTATTGGGTCTGGTGAACGAAAAAGGATTGGACAAAAACATGATGGAGCACGTCTAGTGCTGTCAAGCGGAGATAGTGTGGAGATTGATCAGGAGACATCCCGCCGCTTAAAAGGCGTGAGACATGGAATCAATCTGCCTATTTGCTTTCGGGAACAAGTTGTTGGTGTCATTGGGATTACGGGTGAGCCAGAGAACATTCGTCATCATGCTGAGCTGGTGAAAATGGCAGCTGAGCTCGTTTTAGAGCAATCTTTTCTGCTTGAACGCTTCCAGTGGCGGCAGCGAATAGAGAGTGAAATTGTGAATCAGCTCATCTCCGAATCTGACATGGGTGATCATCAGCTGAAGCACCGTGCTGACTGGCTTGGAATGGATTTAGACAAGCGGCGAATGGCTATTGTTTTTCAGCCGATTCCATCGTCTGAGGACACTGTACATAAAATGATGCATGCCATTCAATACGATAAGAATGCGGATGATTTACTAGGCATGACCTTCCGTCATGAATTGATCCTTTTAAGACAGCCCATATGTGACCATCAACTCAAGCATGTGATCGAACAGCTGCAGCAAACAATGGCAGGTGCAGTTGATGGAAAAGTGCTAGTGGGTGTAGGAACTGTCGCTGAGGACATGAGTCAATTACCGGTGTCCTTTCAGCATGCGAGAGAAGCCCTGCGGTTAGGAAAGGTGCTCCATCCAGAGGAAAGCATATATGTTTTTGAATCTTATCAGCTTGAAAGCTTGTTTATAAAAGCGAGAGCCGCCAAAGAGGGCAAACGGTGGAGTGATTTTTATCATCCGCTGATACAAGAAACGGAACTCGTTCAAACGTTAAAGGTTTACATTGAAGAGGGCGGGGATTTACAAAGAATCGTTGATCGTCTATTTATTCACCGTAATACACTGCGATATCGATTAGATAAAATCCAGGCATTGACTGGAAAAGATCCTCGTCATGTGAAACAGTTGATGGAGCTGTACATAGCACAATTGGACAATCAACTGTCTTAATTGTGCATTTGCACAACTGAATGAAGAAATAAATAAAAGAAGTTCATCTGGATTCACAACTCGATCCCAATGGGTAAACGCTTACAATTAAGAAAAGACAATCAGGAGGGATGGAGTATGGGTGGAGATGTGACAGTGAGTACATTAGGCGCATTGACTGCGCTTGTAATCGCTATTGTTCTTATTTTAAAAAAAGTATCACCTGCTTATGGCATGCTGGCAGGCGCATTTATTGGCGGCTTGGTTGGCGGTGTAGATGTTGTGCAGACCGTGAACGTCATGATGGAAGGCGCAAAGGACATGATTCCGGCTGTTCTTCGAATCATGGCGGCAGGTGTACTGGCAGGGGTTTTAATTGAGTCGGGTGCTGCGTTATCTATTGCGGAGGCCATCGTGAAAAAGCTTGGAGAGGCAAGGGCACTTTTAGCACTCGCACTTGCAACAATGATTTTAACAACGGTGGGTGTTTTTGTAGATGTAGCAGTCATTACAGTAGCACCAATCGCACTTGCCATTGCCAAGCGTGCAAAACTTTCTAAAACGGGTATTTTACTTGCGATGATTGGAGGAGGGAAGGCGGGGAATATCATGTCACCGAATCCGAATGCCATTGCAGCCTCTGATGCTTTTGGTGTCCCGCTTACTTCCCTGATGGCGGCAGGTGTCATACCGGCTATTTTCGGGATAGCCGTCACGTATGTTTTAGCCAAAAAGCTTGCGAATAAAGGGACACCTGTTTTGGAAGAGGGAGCTGACCAAGGCGAGGTTCAAGTACCTGGTTTTCTACAAGCGCTTGTAGGCCCGCTTGTGACCATTCTTTTGTTAGCCTTGAGACCGTTGTTTCAAATAAATATTGATCCAATGATTGCCTTACCAATAGGAGGAATTGTTGGCGCTCTTTTCATGAAAAAAGGGAAGTTTCTCAATGATTATGCGATGTCAGGGCTGCATAAAATGTCAGGTGTAGCGATCATGTTACTAGGGACAGGTACATTAGCTGGAATTGTATCGAATTCTTCCATGAAAGAGGTATTTATTCAGGCGCTTGACGCTTCGGGATTACCTCCTTACTTGCTTGCACCAACGTCTGGAATTTTTATGTCGGCAGCCACAGCTTCGACAACTGCAGGGACGGCAGTTGCAAGTGGTGTATTTAGCGGAACTCTTATTGGTCTTGGTGTATCTGCCCTTTCAGGCGCAGCTATGATTCACGCTGGCGCAACTGTTCTCGACCATATGCCGCACGGAAGCTTTTTCCATGCAACGGCAGGAAGTGTTCAAATGGATATAAAAGAACGGTTGAAACTAATGCCCTTTGAATCGTTAATTGGTTTGACATTAACCGTTGTATCGACCATTATCTTTGGTATTTTCCAGCTGTTCAGCTGAGGACTTAATGAGAAACGAGGGGTTTTTGGATGAAGATTGTGATCGCACCAGATTCATTTAAAGAAAGTTTATCTGCTTATGAGACAGCATGTGCCATTGAACGAGGATTTCGCTCTATTTTGCCACATGCAAAATATATGAAAATCCCAATGGCAGATGGAGGAGAAGGCACAGTTCAATCGTTAGTGGATGCGACAGGCGGAACCATTGTCCAGCAAGTGGTCACAGGCCCGCTTGGCAAACCTGTGGATGCCTTTTTTGGTATGTTGGGAGATGGGCAGACAGCTGTCATAGAGATGGCAGCAGCATCAGGATTACATCTTGTCCCGCCAGAAAAACGGAACCCCTTATTCACGACGTCTAGAGGGACAGGAGAATTAATGCTTTCAGCGCTGGATAAAGGAGCGAAGCATTTAATCATTGGGCTTGGCGGAAGCGCAACAAATGATGGCGGCGTTGGCATGATGCAAGGTTTAGGTGCTTCTTTTCTCGATAAAGCAGGCCGAGACCTCACGCCGGGCGGTGGCTCACTGAATCAATTAGCTTCTATTGATCTATCTCGACTGGATCCAAGATTGCAATCAGTCCGTCTGGAAGTGGCGTGTGATGTGGATAATCCTTTAACGGGTGAAAGAGGAGCGTCTGCTGTGTTCGGTCCTCAAAAGGGAGCAGATACAGAAATGGTTCAACTGTTGGACAAGAATTTATCTCATTTTGCACAAGTGGCTAAGCAGCATCTTCATGTCTCCTTTGGTGATGCGGCAGGTGCAGGAGCGGCAGGAGGACTGGGCGCGAGTTTATTAGGCTTTTTACAGGCTGATCTGCAAAAGGGAATTGATATTGTACTGAAAGCCGTACATTTTGCTGACGTACTCAAGGACGCTGACCTAGTCATTACAGGGGAAGGGCGGATTGATCAACAGACCATTTACGGCAAAACGCCGATCGGTGTAGCCAAAGCTGCGAAACAATATGGACTCCCTGTCATTGGTATCGCTGGGTCCCTCTCAAAAGACAGTGCAGTTGTACATGATCATGGCATTGATGCACTTTTTAGTATTGTCCCTGGCGTCACGACTCTGGCTGAAGCCATGCATGATGCTAGTGTGCATGTAGAGAGAACAGCAAGGAATATTGCGGCTGCGATACAATTAAGCCGGATGATTTAAAAAACTTGTAGATGTAGATCTACAAGTTTTTTATTATGAAAGTTCTGAAATAACCTTTGAAAACGGATTGAAATCACCATGATATAGGCCCAAAAACAATTTATAACAACTATTCAATTTTGAGATTTTGAATTATAATGTTTAGGATGTCAGTTGGAGGAAATTAGTCCCTCATTGTTGATATATGTTTATGAATTTATAATTTTTGTGAGATTACTTTGTAGTAAGTTGATATAAGTGAAAAATAATTAAAAGGAGTTTTTAAATTTGAAGAACATCAGGGACAAAAAATTGTGGATTTTTAATGCTACTAATTCATTTGTAGGAAATCCTAAATGGTTATTCATTTATGTGAATAAGTATCGTCCAGATATTACTGCATATTGGATGTGTGACGATGAAGAAGTAATTAATAGAATTAGAAGTTTAGGGTACAATGCAGAATTGTACTCTTCTAAAAAAGCAGATAAAATTAAACAGCAGGCAGGGGTTTTTGTTGTACATCAAGTAAAAGAACATATACCTGTATTATTTAAAGACGAAGTTGTCATACTTAATCTATGGCATGGCGTTGGATGTAAATCTATAGAGAGAAAAGTTAATTCAGTCCAATTAAAAGAGAGAATATATAAAAAGTATATTAAATACAATTCTGTCTTTAAGAACAACCAACTCTTTCTAGTCACTTCCCCTTTAATGGAGAATCATTTTAAAGAACAAGTAGGCATAGATGATGACAAAATAATTAGAGCAGGATATCCTGCTGTAACTTATAAAGAGCCATTCTCTTCTTATAATCATGATGTTTTAAAAGAAAAAGGGCTACCTGAAGATACAAAAATTGCATTATATGCTCCTACATTTAGGGATGGATCTACTACTGCATTTTTCGGAAGAGCAATTCCTGATATGGAAAAATTAGTAGAAACACTAAAAGAACAAAATATACTAATGATCTTTAAAATGCACTATTTGGTAAATAATGATTATCAATATAATCTTCTGAAAGAAAAGTACAAAGATTGTCCACATTTACTATTCTGGAATGAAGATAATGATATCTATGAGATCTTCAATAAAATTGATATCGCTATAATGGATTATTCTTCAATATTTTATGATTTGCTTGCAGCTGGTGTCAAACATTTCACACGATATATCTTTGATTATGATGAGTATAATAATTTGCGAGATTTCGTTTTTGATTATAAAGAGATGACTTTTGGAAAAATTAGTAATAATTTTGAAGAGTTATTGGATTACCTGAGCTCTTACAAAGATAATAATGAAGAAGATAGAAGAGAAGAAATTTATGATTTGTTTTGGAAATACACAAATGATAATTCCTTTGAGGAAATTATTGAAAAAACTCTAAAGTTTAGTCCTGAAAAGAGGGACTTTCCTACTTTATATAGTTTTGATCTTTTTGATACGCTCATTCAAAGAAAAACTCTGGAGCCTGTAGGGATATTTTTCTATGTTGGAGAGGCTGCTAGATACAGTGGCCTTAAATTCCCTTCATATTTAGTTGAAAACTATCCACGTGTTAGATCTCAAGCTGAATCTTATGTAAGGGATTATTATAAGAAATCTTTAATTATTCGGGAAGATGATAGATTAGAAATCTTCTTCGATGATATTATGTCGAGGTTACAGGAGCTATATCATTTAACTGATCAACAAGTGGAATTTTTAAGAGCAGAAGAATTTAAGGCAGAAATAGAAAATATTGAACCTATGAAAGATAGAGTACAATACGTTGTAGATCTAATTAATCAAGGGAATGATGTTGTTCTTATTAGTGATATGTATTTACCTAAAGCGGTTATCCTCGAGATGCTAAAAAATGCAGATGAACGTCTTGCTGAATTACCTTTATTTTTATCAAGTGATTATGGAGATCAAAAAACAACAAGAAAACTCTATTTAAGAGTGTTTGAGGAAATGAACTATAATTACAGTAAGTGGGTACATTATGGGGATAATCAAGTGGCTGATTTTAAAGCAGCAAAGTCTTTAAATATTGAAGCTATACATCATAAAATGACAAAATTTAATGCATACGAAAAGCAGCTAGTCAATAGAACAAGAACCTATGATTCTTATTTAACTTCAAATTTATTTGCAAGATTTAGAGAGACAAATAAAGATGAAACTAGTTATTATGCTTATTCCTATGTAAGTCTGTATTTTGTTCCCTATATTCATTGGGCAATTAAACATGCAATGAGAAAAGGAATTGATACGCTTTATTTTATTTCTAGAGATGGTTATTATCTTAAGCTTATAGCGGATTCAATTATTGAGGCGAATAAATATGATATAAAGACCAAATATATTTATGGTTCAAGAAAGGCATGGAGGATTCCATCTTTTATCGATAAAGTGGATGAAGAATTCTATTCTGTGTTTGGAAATTTTGAAGGGATGACAGATTTCGCAAGTGTACTAGATGCACTATCAATGAATGAATCTAAATTCGATGAGATTTTCCCAGAATTAAGTCATTTAAAATCTATTGATAAGATTGATAAGAACACAAAAGAAGCGATTAAAACAACAGCCAAAAACTCTCTAAAATACGAAGCCTATTTATTAAGTAAAGCAAAAGAAGATAGAGAGATCATTACCAAATATTTAAAACAAGAAATAGATTTTAATGAGCGTTTTGCATTTGTAGAATATTGGGGAAGAGGTTACACCCAAGATTGCTTAGATCGGTTACTAAATGACGCATATGGAAGCGAAATAGAGACAATATTTTACTATGCAAGAAGTATTTATCCAACAACAGGTACTTCAGTGCGTTATAATTACACTTCTAAAATGACATCACTAATATTCGTTGAGTCATTATTTGCCAATATACCATATCAAAGCATCACGAGCTATTTTGAAAAAGATGGTATAATTAAGCCGGTGATCAAATCAAGAAGGTACGAAAAGAAACTTCATGATGCCATTAAAGATTATACTGTAGAATTTATTAACCATTTCTATGCTCTACCGCTTACAGATGAGGACAATATTGAGAGAAGTTTATATGATTATGCGGTTGATTATTTCCGAGTACACCCTACAGATCCATACATCTTGAATGTATTTGCTCCTCTGAAGGATTCAGTGAGATTATATGAACCGGAAGTTGAATATGCGCCTGAGATTACGTTAAAAAAGGTCATGCCCAAATTGATCGGGAAACCGATTGATTTGGAGACAAAAAATATGAAAATGTCGGTCGCAAGGTCTTCAAAAAGTATTAAATTTCTGCATAGGTTAGAAAAGAAATATCTTGAGAAAATACAAAAGAGAATAAGAAATAGAATGGCAAGAAATAAAAAAATACTCAAAAATATATCTAATGTATTTAAAGTCTAATTAATAAATCGGAAGGATATCTGTGAGGTGTCTTTCCGACCACTTTATTCTTTGGAGGAAACACAAATGTCTAATCTACCGAATTGTCCATCGTGCAGTTCAACCTATACATACGAGGATGGCAGCATGCTTATTTGTCCAGAATGTGCGCATGAATGGTCGCTAGAACAAGAACAAGCGGAAGAGGAGCAGCTTGTTGTCAAAGATGCGAATGGAAATCTATTAAGTGATGGTGACACGGTCACTGTGATTAAAGATTTAAAAGTCAAAGGTTCTTCTTCGGTTTTAAAAATAGGGACGAAGGTCAAAGGGATTCGTTTAGTCGAAGGCGATCATAACATTGATTGTAAAATTCCTAGCTTTGGCGCGATGAAGTTAAAATCGGAGTTTGTGAAGAAAGTATAATATATGAAAAGAGGCTGTCGATCATCAGCCTCTTTTTTATTTCGATATTTATAGGTGAAAGGTATAATCTTAAACATCATTTCATACATATGTACCTATTGAAAATCATTCTTTTTTTAAAAAATCAAGCCTCTTTTCTTATAAAAATTCACGCTTTTCTTAACTCTACCTTAAAAAAGGCAGATGATTCTCTAAATTTTGCCTAATCCCCTTCACAACTTTTGGGCATTGCTGTACCATATGGAAGTGTTCTTCTATTTTTGACGGATCATGGTGTTTATCAGGAAATAGATGATAGATGATACTTAGACAAAGAAGGAGAGGTAACGTGACGAACGTTTTAGAACTGCAAAATGTATCTAGGCATATTCGCGGGAAAAAGATTGTTCAAGACTTGAGTTTCTCTGTCCAAGCGGGCGAAGTCTTTGGCTTCTTAGGGCCGAATGGCGCAGGAAAAACGACAACCATTCGCATGATGGTCGGTCTTTCTCCCATTACATCCGGTGACATTCTGATTAATGGCCATAGTATTCAAACCTCATATCAGCATGCCATCCAAGATGTAGGTGCAATTATTGAAAATCCAGAAATGTATAATCATTTAACGGCAAGACAAAACCTTGTTCATTTTGCCAGAATGAATGGAAAAGTGGATGAAGGTCGAATTGATGAACTGCTAGAACTAGTTAGTTTGCAGCATGTGAAACATAAGCGTGTCCGTACGTTTTCATTAGGAATGAAGCAGCGTTTGGGGATTGCTCAGGCATTGATACATAAACCGAAACTGCTAATCTTAGATGAGCCGACCAATGGACTAGATCCAGAGGGAATTCGTATGATACGAGATTACTTGAGAAGGCTGGCAAAGGAAGAAGGGCTTGCTGTCATTGTTTCAAGTCACCTCATGTCAGAAATGGAATTGATGTGTGATCGTTTTGCTATTATCCAAAAAGGAAAGCTGATTGCGATTGAGGATCAGCGTGCAGAGACGAAGCAGGATGATTTGGTCAATTATCGAATGAAAGTAGCATCAAGTGAGCTTGAAGAAGCTCAAAAGCTCATTGAAGCATTTGAGGAAGGCATCACAGTTAGAGAAGAGGAGCAGTACTTATTCTTCTCCATCCTAGAAGAGAAAATGCCACAATTGATTCGTCATTTGAGCGAGGCTTCTATTCATTTGTACGAAATCAAAATAGAAAAACAAACCTTAGAAGATAAGTTCTTAAGCTTAACAGGTAAAAAGGAGGCAGACGTATGATTCGCCTCATTCAAAACGAGTGGATGAAAATCAGTTATCGTGTGGGTACTTGGATTATGGTTGGGCTTCTTGTTTTAGGTATGATTGCGACGTTGATTTTTGCACTTAAAACAAATGACGGAGATCAAGCATCCGGTGATTGGAAAACTGAGTTGCAAGAAATCAATAAAGCAAATAAGCAAGAATTGAAAGAGGATAATATAGGATTTTATAAGAGATCCCTTGAAACCGATATAGCGATCAATGAGTATCGAATCAAACATGATCTACCTCCAGCCGATCAATTCGGTAAAAATGCATGGACTTATGTGAAAACAAATGCTAATTTGCTTCAGCTGGTCGGTGTATTTGTGATTATTATTGCAGCCACAATTGTCTCGGCTGAATATAAGCATGGTACAATTAAATTATTACTGATTCGTCCGCCATCCAGGTTGAAGGTTCTTTTGTCTAAATACTTTACCGTTCAACTATATTCACTTTTCCTGATCGCTGTCCTATTTATCTTATCTTTTATCTTAGGTGCGATATTCTTTGGACTAAACAATGATTATGTGTATTTGGCTTATCAAAATGGTGAAGTCATTGAACGGTCTCAGTTTGCAAATATGGTCTCTTATTATTTGGCGCATTGTGCTATGTTTGTTGTATTAGGGACACTTTCTTTTGCCATCTCAACGGTGTTTAGAAGTGAGGCCATTTCCATAGCAATTAGTGTATTAGCCTATGTTGTCGGAGCATCCATCACAAGCATTTTGATGTTCTTCTTTGATTGGGCGAAATACTTATTGTTTGCCAACGATCCTGTACAGTATTTCGCAGAAACACCTACTTATATCGAAGGCATGTCCCTAGGATTCTCACTAACGGTCCTAGTCATTTATTGGGCCATCTTCTTGGCGGTTGCTTTAATCGTCTTCCAAAAGCGAGAAGTAAAAACAGGTTAATTTAACTTTTTAGGAGGTTTCTATCAATGATTAAGCGTAAAGGTGAAAAAATTATGGGGATAATCAGTATTGTCCTCAACGTAATTGGTGTTGGTTTTGGGGCATTGATGCTCTCTGTGGACCCAGCATTTTATGAAGAAATGAATGAAATTTTACAAGAGGAAGGCAGCGCCTTGCCAGTTGAAACACTTGAGGCATCGGTTCATGCCTTTGGCGTTCAGTTTATGGTTGTTTCCGCAATTGCGGCTGTCTTAGCCCTTGTTGGTGTGATTGTTTTGAAAACAGACCGCCGTGCTGTGCTTTCTGGTATTCTTTTCTTGGTTTCGGCTGTGACTCTTTTAATTGGAACTGTTGGTCTTGCTTTCGTTCCGATGATCTTGTTGCTAATCGTTGGATTGATGTCACTCATTAGAAAACCGAAAACAGACATTCACACGAGTGAGTATCCTTCATAATTCAAAGAAAAAGACATGCGCTGGTTTGCGCATGTCTTTCTTTTTATATGATGCCAATCAGTTTGGCGATGATGAGTAAAACGATACTGAACCCCCACATCCAAAAGAAGGAGTAGCGGATATGTTTCCCCATATCGACCCCTGCAAGACCGATGGCAAGCCATACAGCAGGTGCAAGGGGGCTGACAAAGGTGCCGATGATATTTCCAATCATCATGGCGTATGCCGCAGATGTCCCTGACACACCAACCTCTGATGTAATCGATTCGACAATCGGCAAGAGTGCATAATAATAGGCATCCGTACTTGTCAGCATATCAAGCGGAACCCCAAATATCCCCACAATGATATGTAAAAATGGCAGTAAGAAAGCTGGCAAAATGTGAATACTGTCTACTGCAATCGCCTTCAGCATGCCCGTTCCTTCAAGAATTCCTAAAAAAGAACCTGCGGAGAAAATTACAGCTGCCATCATTAGTGCACTTGGAGCATGCGCCTTAATTCTCTCCATTTGTACATTCACATTCGGATAGTTCACCAAAAGTGCTAGTGAAAGACCAATCATAAACATATAACTAGCAGGAATCACGTTCAGCACGAGAAGGACAACAACAGCTAAAAATAGAATGAGATTGACCCACATTAAGTGATAACGCTTTAAAGACGCATCGCCTGTTTCGCTGATCGATTGAATGGCACGATCCCAATCAGCGCCTTCTAATTGGACAGCAGCTATTTCATTTGCCGCGATTTTCACCCGAATTCGTTTTTCTTCTCTTTTTCCTAAAATGAATGCCATTCCTAATACGAGCACGACCCCGATCAGCTGAATGGGAATAAGCGGTACCCACAGTTCAGATGGGTCCATATTTAGGACACTAGCTGCCCGTCCTGTGGGGCCAGCCCATGGAATCATATTGGTTAATCCAGCACTCGTTCCGATTAACAATAGCAATAAATAAGGACTCATATGTAATTTTTTATAAAGCGGAAGCAGTGCAGGTACAGTTAATAAAAAGGTTGTAGCGCCTGCTCCGTCTAAGTGTGCGATGACCCCAATCAAGGCAGTTCCCATCGCAACTGTGACAACATTCCCTTTTGTCAGCTTGATTAACGCTTTAATTACAGGTTCAAAGAACCCTGTATCTTGTAAAATGCCAAAAAATAAAATGGCGAAGATAAACATGGTCGCCACTGGCAAAACTTTGATAATCCCTTGTTCAAAGAAAGTTTGAATGTCATTGATACCAAATCCTGCGATGAGCGCCCCTATTAAAGGCACCATGACCATGGCGACAATTGGACTTGCTTTCCCCCAAATCAGCAAAACAACAATCGTTAAAATAATCAACAATCCAACAAACGTTAACATAAGCCCCTCCCCCTACAATAAACCGTTTACATTTGTTTGTTTTTTTACCAATGCAATCCCACATTTGCATTGAAAAAAAGAGTATCAAAAATATGAGTATTAGGCAACCGCTTTCATACCTATACAATGGTAAAAAAGGATGGCGAGGCCAATCATGGTGCGGTGTTCAATATGTCAAAAAATTTAGATAAAAAATAATACTTCTATTGATAATCTACTATCGGGAGAAAATATATAGGTATTTAGATTCAACAAAAAGTAAAAAGCGCCCTTTGGATGGACGCTTCTTTCACACTATTTTTTCAAAATAACGTATTCGTAAGGATTCAGTTGTAACCGTCGAGATGTATGCTGTCCAGTCAGCATATTTTCATAGCTTTCCGCTGAATCTAGTGAAATGTTCTGTTGCTGTTCTGTAAAATTCATCATAAACACAAAGTCCTGCGATCCATCTGTTCGTTTCTGGACGCTGACTCCCTCTGGAATTGAAGAGGAGAGGATCGGCTTTATCCCTATTCCTGTGATGAGATCTTCGTAAAAATCATCATAAAACGCTTGCTCATTTTCAGAAGCCATATAGTATGCTTTCCCTTTGCCAAATGGACGGACAGTAAGGGCGGGCTGTCCTTCATAGCAGCCATTCTCAAAATGCCCTAACACAGAGGCTGATTCTGGGTGAATGGATTCGCAATATTGCCCGACATGGTAGGTGCGTCCATTTCCTGTGGTCATTAAGATGTGTTCATCTGGCATCAATGTGTTGATTTCCTCTGCCCAAACACCAAGTACATGGCGGAGAGGGCCAGGGAAACCACCGAGGAAACAGAGGTCGTTTTCATCGACCATGCCGCTCCAGTATGTTGCCACAAAAATGCCGCCCTCTTTGACAAATGCTTCGATCTTTTCTGCCACGCCTGGTTTGATCATGTAGAGCATTGGCCCCACAAGCACTCGATAGGATGAGAAGTCCTTTTCCATCCCGACAATATCAACAGGGATGCCCTTTTTCCAGAAACTGCGATAGTGAGTTTGGCAAGCCTCTACATAGCGTTTGTTGGTATTATTTAAGCCTTGCGCGTCATCAATAGCCCAATGGTTTTCCCAATCATATATGATGGCGACCTCTGGTTGAACGGATGTACCCGCAATCGGTTGAAGCTGCTCCAGCTGTTTTCCTAAATCAGCGACTTCTTGAAACACACGCGTGTGTTCATGTCCTGAATGATCCACAACAGCGCCGTGGAATTTTTCAGAGGCGCCCCGGCCTTGTCTCCACTGGAAATAAAGGACGGAGTCGGACCCGTGGGCAATCGCCTGCATGGCAGAGAGGTGTGCCATTCCTTTATGCTTCACCTTATTCACTTCATGCCAGTTCACGAGGCTTGGTGTGCTTTCCATCACAAGAAACGGCTGACCGCCCTTTAATGAACGATACAAATCGTGAACGAAGGCGACGTTTGACGCTAATTCTGCAGTGGTTTCTCTGCCGCTATGCCATGCTGGATAGCTATCCCATGAGATCACGTCGACTTCTTTTGCAAATTGATGATAATCCAGTCCAAGGAATGGACGCATATGCGGATAGTCGCCCATAAAATTGGTGGTTACTGGAACATGAGGTGTTAATTCTCTCAGCGGTTCAATCTCATTTTGATAAAAATTGATCGTTTGCGCTGTGACAAAACGCTTCCAGTCTAGGTTCATGCCATGAATCATGTGCTCCCCGTGCGGTGCAGGTGACTCGATTTGTGACCAATCGGTAAAGGTGTGGCTCCAAAATCCCGTCCACCATGCTTGATTCAAAGCTTCAAGGTCATGGTTGTATTTGTCTTTCAAATAGTCTCTAAATGCTTCTTGGCAAAGATCACAATGACATTCGCCGCCGTATTCATTTGAAATGTGCCACATGATCAGCGCTGGGTGGTCCTTGTAGCGTTCAGCAAGCAAACGATTGAGTGTATTCGTTTTTTCTCGATAAACCGGTGAGGTGAAGCAATGATTATGGCGAAGTCCGTGTAAGTTGCGCTGGCGGTTTGCTTCAACGCGTAAGACTTCTGGATATGTTTGCGAGAGCCAAGCAGGTCTTGCTCCGCTTGGCGTGGCGAGAATGGCGTGAGCTCCCTGCGCTGCCAAGCGATCCATGATATCATCCAGCCAGGCAAAATCATATTCCCCTTCTTTTGGCTCGAGCTTGCTCCAAGCGAAAATGTTGATAGAGAATGTTTGACAGTGTGCAAGCTTCATTAATCGAAAATCTTCGTCAATGATCTCCGGCATATGAAGCCATTGATCAGGATTATAGTCGCCACCATGCAAAAAGCCTTTCACATTTGGGTGAACGAGTGGGTAACGCTTTCCCATTTTGTCACGTCCTATCTGTTTAATTACGGTGTCATTTGTTTAAATACATCAAGAGAAGGCAGGGCTTTTCCGTTGAAATCAAACATGGCCTGATTTTCCCAAGCATTCCCGACTGTGCCGGTTGTTTGAATATAAGCGAGCCCGTATTGACTAGACCATGGCGCACCTTTTGCTGGAATCCAAAGCGGCTCCCAATAAAAGAACCCTTTCCCGCGATTGTTTTTTACTTGTGAAATTTTTTCTGATAGATCTCGTATAAAAGATGCCTGCCCTTGTGGTGATGCTGGATAACCGGCCGTATTGACTGAATCTTGGTTAAATGAGTTATCGAGGTTGTCACCATTTGCTGTTGTAAAGCCGTAGGCGGTTTCTACCACGATGACATCTTTGTTATAGCGGGCGCTAATATCATTCATGTTGCTAGTAAGACCGCTAAATCCCCCGTCCCAATACGGGTAGTAAGATAAACCGATCGTATCGAACGAAACGCCTCGTTTGGTGATTTCATCAAACCACCAGCGAGATGCACCATTGTCCCCTCCATGTGCAAGATGAAGCATGACTTTGATGTTTGAATCGACAGAGCGGACAGCATTTGTCCCCGCTTTTAGCAAAGCAGCGAGTCGGTCAAATTCACCGCCGCCTTCACCCCAGCTCTTTCCGTTCGGCCAAAGCATACCTGAATTCAATTCATTCCCGACCTGTACCATATTTGGTAGGGCATTTTGTGCTTTCATCGCTTTAAGTACATCGCTTGTGTAAGTGCCAACAGCTTTTTCTAAATCGCTTTGGGAGAGATTGGCCCAAGCTTTCGGTTTGAACTGTTTACCGGGATCGGTCCAGAAATCACTGTAGTGAAAATCAAGCAGCACTTTCATGTTTTGTGCTTTTGCACGTTTCGAGAGAGCAATGGCGGTATGTAAATCGTTTGTCCCCCCGTTATAGGCACGGCCTTGGTTGTCGTATGGATGGTTCCAGAGTCTGATGCGCACATAGTTGACACCTTTCTCTTTTAATAGCTTGAGCGGATCAACCTGCTGCCAGTTTTGGTTGTAGTATTTGCCGCCGCTTCGCTCCACTTCTGCGAGCATGGAGATATCGGCTCCTTTGATGAAATCACCTTGCAATCCATTGATCGGTTTCACCGAAATCGTATCAGCCTTTGCTTCAGGCAGAATACCTAACCCCATCAGAAAGAAAACGACAACAGTGACAAGCAACCATTTCTTCATCAAATCTCCCCTTATCCTTTTGTCCCGCCTTGTGTGAGGCCGGATACAAATTGTTTTTGTAAAACAAGAAACAATAAAGCAACTGGAATCGCAATGAGTAAAGCCCCGGCTGCAAAGGTCGTGTAGCTGGCACCCATTTTGTCTGATACAAGATTGTATAGACCGATTGGGAGCGTATACATTTCGGGTGAGCGGACAATGACACTGGAGATAATGAAATCACCCAGCGGTCCTGTAAATGAGTTGATGGCAACAACGGCTAAAATCGGCTTGGCAAGTGGCATAATAATTTGGATGAAAATCCGGAAATGCCCTGCGCCATCCATTCTGGCTGATTCATCGAGATCCTTTGGAATCGCATCAAGATAGCCTTTCATTAAATACGTATTCATCGGGATTTGTCCGCCTGCATAAATCAAAATCAATGCGAGGTGGCTGTTAATGAGTCCAAGCATTTGAGCCAATACAAAAATGGCAATCAGCGCTGAAAATTGAGGAATCATTTGCAACAGCAAAAAGAGCATCAGTCCATTCTTGCGTCCTTTGAATCGGAACCTAGAAAAGGCATAACCTGTAAAGCTGACAAGGATCAACGTTAAGAGCATAGTCGCAATACTGATTTTCATTGAGTTCCAATACCATTTTGCATAAAGTGCCCCCTGACCGAAGAAGAGTTCTGTAAAGTGGCTGAACGTTGGATTCTTCGGAAACATGCTTGTGCTCATCAGGCTGTTCCCAGGATTAAAGGAAGCGCCGATCGTCCAAAGGAGTGGATATAGAATACAAACGGAGGCAATGAAAAGGATGAAATAAGTGATACTCAGGCGAATGAGCTTATTTTGTTTTGATCCCATATCACATCATGTCCTCCTCTTTGAATGAATTCGTTCTCTTAAACTGCCAAAGTGCAATGGCAATGACGAAGATTGACAGTAAGATTGTAACAGCGGCAGCGAGTGCATATTGAGAAGACTGCATCGTCAGTTTGTAAATCCAAGACACCAAGATGTCTGTTCCCCCCGCTGTGGATCCAGCAACAGGCGGCCCCCCGCCATTAAATAAATAGATGATATTAAAGTTGTTAAAGTTAAACGTATATTGCGTGATTAATATAGGTGCAATTGAATAGAGGACAAGCGGTAATGTAATGGAACGGAATTTCTGAAAGAAATTTGCCCCATCAATGGTTGCAGCCTCGTATAAATCTTCAGGAATGGCCTGCAAAACGCCAGTTGTCATAATGAACACAAAAGGAAAACCAAGCCAAGTCTGCATCGCAATAAGAGCGATTTTGCTCCAAAATGGATCTGTCAGCCATGGTTTTGGATCAATTCCAATCGATGCAAAAAGGGTATTGTTGATCGCACCAAACGTGTCGTTAAACAATCCAGCAAACACCAAAATGGTCACAAATCCTGGAACAGCCCACGGCAGAATCAAAATCGTTCTGAAAAACCGTTTTCCTTTTAAATCTTTTTGATTGAGCAGAACCGCTAGGAAAATGCCGACAGCACATTGAAGGGTCGATGCAGCCAACGTCCATACAACCGTCCAGCCTAGTACATCAATGAATGTGTCTCTCCAAATATCGATTGAAAAGATATTTTGAAAGTTTTTGATGCCTACCCAATCAATGAGATTGGCAGGAGGCGAGTGGTATAAATCATAGTTTGTAAAGGCCAGCGCAAAGCTGAACATAATAGGAAAGACAACAGAGAATAGAAGTAAAAAGAAAGCAGGAGTGCTCATTAAGTAAGGAAAGCCTTGGTCGATGAGCTGATGGTATTGAGCACGGATGGAATGAAGCGGAACCCCTTGATCACGTTTCTTTCCGTTCATAAATGCATCACGTATCATGAGTACATAAAAACCGATGCCAAATCCAGCTGTTAAAAGTGCAATAATTCCTTTTGCTAAAAGGAAAACAGAGTTGTCACGAGGCAGCATCGTACCAAGTGTGAACAGCCCCCAGAAGCCAATATTGAATAAATCATAAAACACAAGTAGAAAAGAAACGCCAAACAGGAAAAAGAGTGCCCCTTTGCCATACTGTTTGTTGTATATTTGCCCCATCCCGGGTATAAGAGAGAACATTAGCGCCCGTCTCCGGTGTGTCTTTGATTCCACTATGTGTGTGCGGTCTAGTTCAAGGTTACCCGTCACGTTTAACACCTACTTCATATGAAATTAGATCAAGTGCAGGCAGCATGATAGATGAACAGCTACCTGCGCTTGGGGTTTATTTGGAGTGATTCGCTTTAATTTGCGAGTCGATTTGTTTGACCGCATCATCAAATGCCTTTTTCACATCGGTACGGCCAGTCGCAATCAGCCCTAATGCGCTGTCAATCGGCTTCCACACCTCTGCCATTTCTGGATTGTTCGGTGTCAGCGTGGCATATTTCGTTTGCTTTGAAACAGCATCCGCATTAGCGTTTTCAGTAATGACTGGGTCTTTCATCAGCTTTTTCACTGGTGGAATTTCCTCTGTTACTTCAAAGCGCTTTTTCGAATTTTTTTCGTTCGTGATAAACTCAACAAATTTCTCGGCAAGTTCTTTATTTTTAGAATAAGAGGAGACGTTGTAGCTCTTTACACCTAAGAACGAGCTCATATGTTTTCCGTTAGGGAGTGTTGGCAGTTCCGTCACGCCATAGTCGATACCCGCTTCTTTATAAGGACCAAATGACCATGGACCAGAAATCACAGCCGCTGCCTTTTTCTCAGTGAATAAGGAATTGAGGACATTGATTCCTTGCTCACCAATGATGCCTTTCGGGAAAAGACCTTCGCTAAAGAATGTCTGAATGTATTTTCCGCCTTCGATGGCACCATCGTTATTAAGACCAATATCATTGACGTCATAAGAACCATCGTCTTTCTGTTTGAAAATATAGCCACCTGAACCGCCTAATACACTTTCTGCGTAATAAATTTCATCCCACTTCGCAACAAAACCGTATTTCCCGTCCTTTGTCAGCTTTTTCGAAAGGTCATACCAGCCATCGAGTGTCGTTGGTGCCTTTTTCACAAGGTCTTTGTTATAGAAAAGCACAGTGGTTTCAACGGATTTTGGCAGGCCATACAGCTTGCCATCTATCGTTTGTGATTGAATCGATTCGTCTGTGAAGGAATTGATTACTTTTTCATCTGGTTTGATTTCTTGTAACAATCCCTCTGTGACAGCTGATCCAATTTGGTCGTGAGGCATGGTGATGACATCTGGACCAGTGCCGGCTGCGCCATCAAGACGAAGCGCTTCAATTTGGTCGGCATATGCTTTTTCGACCACTTTGACTTTCACGTCGTTTTGTTTTTCAAATTCTTTGACGGCGTCTTGAATCCCATCAGACTTTTTGACATCCTCCCACACTAGCAAGGTCTTTGTACCTGTAGATGCCGGCTGTGTACCGCTTGAATTGTCATCTCCTGGTCCGCATGCTGACAGCAGCAGCACAGCAGTACCAACGACTGCCGATAATGTCGCCCATTTTCCCTTTTTCATTCGTAATCCCCTCTCGTTCTTTTTTCACAGATGATAAGAAAACGCTTTCTTAATGTGAGAATATCAACTTGAGTAAAAAAAGTAAACACATTTTATTAAATTTATTAAGTAAAATTTTTTACTGAAATAAAGAGAAAAGAAGCCCACCATATACGGCAGGCCTTCCAGCTGTTTATATCGTGCTTTTCCGAAAGACAGGTTCTGAGGCAATCAGCACGGTTTTTGGTAATGTTCTGCCATCAACCAGTCTTTCTAAAAGTAAATCGACAGCTGTTTCGCAAAGTAAAGAGGTATGGATGTGATAAGTTGTGAGCGGTGGTGACACATATTGAGAGACGTGAATATCGTTGATACTAAAGACACTCACTCGATTTGGTAAAGAAAAACCGCGTTCATTTAATGCTTGTAAACAGCCTATCGCAAGAGGATCACTTGCGACACAAAAAGCGGTTGGCAGGTGATCGCCGAGCTCGTCGATCGCCTTCATCATCAATGAATAGCCTTCATCTACAGAGAAGTGGTGACCGATATAGACCAATTGTTCATCCAGTTTGTTGTGTGCTGTCATGTACTGGCGGAAGGTCGTTTCACGAATATCTGGAATCCGCCTATTTGTATTGAGATCAAGATCTGTCCCGCCAATGAATCCAATGGATGTGTGCTGTTTTTCGATAAAAGAATCGATAATCTTTTCTACAATTCGTTTCAGGTTTGGTTTCACAGAATCAAAGCGGTCTTCATCTGGTGATGTATCAATAAAGACGATATGTTTTGTGATCGCATATAATTGATCAAGCTCAGTTTTTTTAAATCGACCGATGGCGATGATGCCTTCTGTAGAAGGATCAATCGATTGAAGACCATCAGATGGTTTGTAAGCGGTAACATTTAAGCTTCTGGTATTGGTGAGTTCCTCAATGCCTAGACGAATGGATTTAAAATAAATATCTTCAAGCTCTTCTTTTTCGGTCATCCAATAGAGAAAGGCAATTTTTTTTAGTGAATGTTTAAATGTCTTTTTTTGATAGGACAAAGCTTCTGCTGCCGCGTATACTCTCTCACGTGTTTGATCCGTAACCGATAGGTTGGGATCTTGGTTCAGTACGCGAGACACGGTAGCGATGGATAATCCGGCTTTTTCCGCAATGTCCTTTATTTTAGCTGCCAAGTCAGCACCTCCTATAGAAAATATCTCCTTTCAGTATAGAGTCTTTAAAAAAATTAGTAAATATTTTTATTAAATTGATTGGTTTAGGCTGTTCTTTACGAGTTGGAAAGGAATTAGTAAGATATATGTATTGAAGATGTAGGATTAAGATTTCTGATAGGAGAGGGACAGATGTATTATGATGCACTGAAGACATTTGTGACAGTGGTAGAAGAGAAAAACTTTACAAAAGCAGCTCAGAAGCTACGGATTTCTCAACCGAGTGTCAGTCTTCACATTAAGAACTTGGAGCAGGAATTTCAGACGGTTCTGCTCAATCGTTCGCCAAAGCAATTAACGGTGACGCCAACTGGGGATATGCTGTACCATCGATCAAAACAAATCATTCGTTTATATGAACAGGCGAAGCAGGATATTTATGAGCATCATCATCTGGCACGAGGGAAGCTCACGATTGGAGCGAGTTTTACCATTGGGGAGTATGTGCTGCCGCAAATTTTGGCACAATTTCATCAGCTCTATCCGCATGTTGATATTGAGGTAGTCATTGATAATACAGAGGCGATCGCTAGACATGTTCGGTTGTTCCATGTCGACATCGGACTGATTGAAGGACAAACCAATGACAAAGAACTCTCTGTAGAAACGTTCCTAGAGGATGAACTGTATATCGTTGCCCCATTAGACCATCCGTTTGCAAAGAAAAAGGATGTCACCATTGATCAATTACAAAATGAAACATGGATCACAAGAGAAGAAGGATCTGGGACAGGAGAATACTTACAGCACGTCCTGAAATCAAATGGACTGAAAGCGCGGACCTTTGTGACATTTAGCAGCAATCAAGCGATTAAAGAAGCTGTCATTCATGGAATGGGGCTGTCTGTTTTATCTAAATATGTCCTCCAGCGGGGCAGCATTGGCGGGGAATTGGCTGTCATTTCTGTGAGGGGAATGGACTTTAAACGGACATTTTCCTATGTCGAATCCCCGATGACAGGTGGGAATAAAAATAAGGAATTACTTGTTGAGTTGTTGAGAAAAGAGAAAAAAGACGCTTCTCCGCAGTAGGAGAAACGTCTTTTTTTTATAATCCTTTGATGTTGATTTCATCGACTGGTAGGAAAATCTCACCTGTATCTGTATACTTCATGTTGACTTGATCGCCTTCTTTTAAATAAATAATAAGAGGCTCTTTTTCAGATGACATGGTGTAGTTTTTCCCATCGTCTAGTAAGAAGGTGACGGTTGTATAATCACCGGTCTTTTCCTTATACACCCTCTTCACTTTGCCTGTTGACTCTTTCTTTTCTTGCTTTGATGAACTATTGACGGTACCGCCGCCTTTTTGAAGAGCTGTTTTATAGGCTCTTAGTGCTTCGTTTGGTGTAGAAGCGTATGCGGCGATTTCAGGATTGGCTGCCGAAACTATAAAGTAGTTTTGCAGGAACCCGTTTGAATCGAGAACAGGTGTAAGCCAGCTGGCTTCCCCGTAGAAATTATAAAGAATCGGCATGCGGCCCTTCCATTTCTTCTCGATAAATCGTTTCTCAATAATTTGCAAAGCTCCCTGTGAATCCATGTAGGATTCTTCAAGATTACCCGTATAATACGTGGCTTTTCCTGTTCGGGCATTTGTTAGTGCATACCCGAGCATGGAATCAACGCCCTCTTTTGGACTGGTGAAATCTGTGAAGTAATACATATCCCCTTTTGAATCAAACACTGGACTTACATTGGCTTCCGTTCCCTCGTCTGAAGGCAGCTTCACATCTGATTTTCCAAACATACTGTTCCAGAAACCATGTACATAGTTGCCGAAGTAACTATTCTGCAGACTGACAGCCTCTGGTGACACAGCGCCATCAATAAAGGCTGGTACTTTGTCTAAGGCGTATTTCTTCGTTTCACCCGTTTTGGCATCCACAACAACCACACCTGAAGCTTTAAACCCGTTTCGTGCAGAGATGAAATCTCCAAATGTTTGGATGTAATAAGGCTTGCCATCATCATTGATCTCTAGCTGCGTGTCTCCATAGAAAATCAAATCTGGGTACTGAAGACGGATATGCCGCTCAATTTCCTTATTGAAATAGGAAGAAGGCGTATAGACCATCTCGGTTTTCACAAACTTTGGATTGGCAGATGAGTCGGTCGCACTTAATGTAAAGTAACCCGGTGTGCTACCAGAACGAATCCATTTAAAGAAATCGGAGAACTCGACGGGTGCGATATACACATACTCACCATTGACCTTCTGAATTTGCAAGCTGCCAAGCTCGTAGTAACTCGTGTTTGGCACCTGTCCGAACGATTTCTTCATCTTATTGCGAGCAAATTGCGGTGGTACACTCGCAGGTGTTTCTGTCTCATCGAACGCTTTGATTTCGACTTTTTGCTCCATTTTAGACACGTCGAATTTCTCATTTGCATTGAATAGAAAAGCGGTTGCAATATAAACACCGAGCAGCAATAATATGAGAAATAAAACGCCCTTGATCTTCCGCTCCAATCCCACTGATAAAAAGGCACCTGCTGCTGTCACAACAAGTCCAATGAGCCACAGTGATGATGGGTTGCGGTCTAAATTGGTGATGTAGTAGAAGCCGAAAATCCCGATGATAAACAGCAGTGCCAGTCCCGCAATCCACATAAGCGGCACCTGTTGTTCAGTCCCTTTCTTTCTAACGATTAACCTGAGTGGTGTGAGCAAAAGGGTCAGGACAAGACCGATCACAACCGAAAATAACAACATATATCCCACAAACAGAACTCCTTTCAAATCAATCACTCTTTTAGTATATACGAGTGAGACGGGGAAAAGATTCACTGGATGGCAGGTTCATTTAAATGCCGATCGAATCAATGGCTGATTGAACATCTTCTTTCAGCTCAAAAAATGTGAGTCTTTTTTCGATTTTTTCGATTAAGGCGTCAATGGCTTCACCTGACATATGGGTTTTGATGTTCTTTTGATGTTTGTACACGTTAATCAGAAGGTCATCAATCAGATCTACTATTTTTTTGGCTTCTTGACGATCCTCTGCAAATTCATTTTGAAGTTGATGCCGGATGGCTCTGATCAGCGCTGTTTTCTGTTCTTCTTTGATCTTTGCCTTCAAAGCAGCCAGCTCTGCTGGTGTCATATCTTCCGTGTTAAAGTTTGCTTGAGAGAAGATGGAGCTAGATGTATGCGTATCTGTCACTCTCTGCAAAAAACGATCTGCGTCTGTTGGTTGTTTCTTTGAAAATTCCATTTGTCGTACTCCTTAAGAAATCCCCATATTCTTGGCAAGGGTTGTATCTGCATCGTGGTATTGTTTTCCTAGCTGGCTCATATCATCTGATATTGAATCCATCCACCTTTTCATATCCATCGCATGATCAATCGCTGCATCATACTTTTTGACCGAATAGAACTCATTTTCAAGACCCTCTGTTTTTAAGTGGCGAATCACAGCATCCACATCTGAAGCCGTCAGCTGGTCATACGAACCAAAACCGACAATTTGTTTGTATCTTGAACGAACGCGTTCCACCGATTGCTCCACTTTGTCATCGAGTTTCTCAATTTTACGAATGATTTGCTGCATATGGTGCTCGGCATATGTGGAGAATTTACGACCTGTGTTCATGAGAACATGCGACTTGATTAAAATCGCTACCACACTTTGCGGGTGAACATTTGATTGGCTCAATTGATGTAACATGGCGGCAGTGAGAGAAGGGTTTTTTCTCAACATATCATCAATGGTTTGAACGGAGCCATCTGACGAAAAGGAATACCGGTCTAAGCCATGGCTGCCGGCGAGGGCTTCAAGAAATAAATTCGCATCAAGTGAAGGATTCACACTCATTGCCCGATTGAGGAGATTTTTCATAAATTGGACGGCCTTTGAGGAGTCCTCAGTGTAATCGACGCCTTCAGGTAAAGCGGCATCATACATCACTTTCACACGACCGATTTCTGTCGTATGACGATTTAAGAGAGATAGCCCGTCATTGAGATTGATATATTCTGTTAATCTACTACGGTAATCACCTTTTAATGCTTTGGCTTGCAGACCATCCGACAGATTTGGGTAAATATTCGGATTCTCAAAGGTGACCCCGCCTTTAATAAAATCATTTTTGACAAGAACATAAGAAGCATTTGACCCGCCAAGTGAATGCCCTGTCACATACATCTTCGCATTCGGCATTTTCTTATGGATCTCTTTTGCATACCGGTCCGCCTGCACCATTTGATTCTCTGCACCGTGTTCAAAGGGGATATTTTTAATCAAATACTTCGTATCTGAAATCAACCAATCTTGTACAATCTCATTTGTATAGGTCGTTGTCCCTGTCGTCACTTTCGTCGTGACTTCCTTTGACGTCTCTGACTGGCTAAAAGGAGGCAGCTTTGTCAAAATGGTAGAAAGAAGATCATCTGACTCTTTTTTTCCATGTTTTTTAATGGTATCTTTATATTGGCCTGCCCCAATCGGTTCTGAGCCACGGTAGGCGATGACGGCGTTTTTGATTTTGGTGAGGTCTTTTCCGCCATCGGAGCGCTCGAAATCTTCTTCTGATACAAGGGTTAGTGAGTTAAGCCCTTTTTTTGTTTCTTGGTGGTCAACAACATACATTATTTTACCATTTTTCAAGTGTATATCTTTAGAATTTTCATAGTTGAAGATATCATAAGAGGCTGATGATATTTCATTATATTCTTTATCGCTAAGTTGATTAATTGCATATTTTTTGGACAACATTTACACTCCTGTAATAATTATCATGTATATTATAAGATATTGTATGGTAAATATCTATAAAAACCTATCGGTTGAATATTTAAAAGGTGGGATATTTTTTGTGAAAAAGACATTTAAGGTTGTACTGATTGTTTTGATTACTATCGTTTTTATTCTAGTATTATCACTTGTTTTTCAAAAAGATAAAGAAAAAAAATTGAATGAATCAGAAGGTGAAACAATCGTGAAAGAGAAGAACGATTTAGAACAAGCAAAAGAATTCGCAGAAGAAATGAAACCGAAAGTAGAAGAACGTTTACATAAAATAGATATTCACAACTTTATTAAAACCATTACGTTCGATAAGGGAGTAAATGTTAATCCAATGGGTTATATAATAATTAGAGGGTATATTAATGGTAACCCAGAAAAGTATGACTTCTCTGCATCATTAGAATACCGATCTAAGGAAGTAGGTACCATGACTTTTTCTCCTGAATTATCTTATCGATTTAAAGACTGGGATAAATTCAAAGATGAACCTGAACTAAAGGAAAACTATCTTAAAAGACTCTCCGAAAAAGAACGTGAACAGTATCTTAAAGATATTGGAGAAAAATAATAAAACAGGTAATCACCTACCTGTTTTTTATTTTTCATTATTAAGAAGGTGGCAACGGTAGACATGAAAAACACAATAAAGCTTTTATCTGTATTGTTTGTAGTCATCCTTGTCGCAGTGACTTCGTTAATCGTTCAGGTTAAGCATATTCAATCTAATAATGCGGTCAAGGAAAAGAGTGATCAAGCAAAAGCAGAAGAACTTGCAGAGAAGATGAAACCCAAGGTTGAAGAGCACTTGCACAAAAGAGATATTCATAAATTTATTAAAACCATAACGTTTGAAAAAGATGTGACCATCAATCCTATGGGGGATATTATAATCGATGGCTATATAAATAATGAACCGGAGAAGTACGGATTTTCAGCTTCTTTACAATATAGAGCTAAAAAAATCGGTTCAATGAGTTATGATCCTGAGTTGTCATATCGTTTTAAAGATTGGGATAAATTTAAAGATGAACCAGAATTAAAGGAAAACTATCTTAAACGACTCTCTGAAAAAGAACGAGAGCAATATCTCAAGGACATTGGAGAAAAAGAGTAGAACAGGTACTAGCCTACCTGTTTTTATTTTGTCAAATTCAATAGTCAGCTGATTAAAGTTCATCAAGGAGTTTTGCTTTTTATGAAAAATATCATGAAATTTTCTATCATAATTGTGGTCGCCGTCATCTCCGTAACTGTGTTTGTTGTAGAGTACATTCATCAGAGTTTTTCAGATGAAGTAGTGCAAGAGAAAAGCGATCAAGAAAAGGCCGAAGAATTCGCAGAAAAGATGAAACCAAAAATTGAAGAATATTTACATGAAAAAGATATTCACAATTTTATTAAAACCATCACATTTAAAAAAAATGTATCTATAAGCCCTATGGGTTATGTCACAGTTGATGGATATATAAATAATGATGCAGAAAAATATCATTTTTCTGCATCATTAATATACAAATCTAATGAAATAGGTTCGATGAGTCATTCTCCTGATTTATCATATCGCTTTAAAGACTGGGATAAATATAAAGATGAGCCTGAAATAAAGGAAAACTATCTTAAAAGACTCTCTGAAAAAGAACGTGAACAGTACCTCAAGGATATTGGGGATAAATAACAAAAAGTTAATTTTTCATTATTAAGAAGGTGGCAACGGTAGACATGAAAAACACAATAAAACTTGTATCTGTTTTGGTCGTTATCATCATTGTCTCAGTGACTTCGTTAGTCACTCAGCACAATAAGCAAAGTAAATCAAATGATGTGGTAAAAGAAAAGAGCGATCAAGAAAAAGCAGAAGAGCTCGCAGAAAAAATGAAGCCTAAAATAGAAGAATGTTTACGCAAAGAAGACATCCATCATTTTATTAAGACCATAACGTTTAAGAAGAGGGTAACTATTGATCCAATGGGCTACATCGTAATTAGAGGATATATAAATGATGAGCCAGAAAAGTACGAGTTCTCCGCTTCATTAAAGTATAGAACAAAAGAAATCGGTTCAATGAGTTATTCATATGAGTTATCAATTCGTTTTAGGGACTGGGAAAAATATAAAGATGAACCGGAATTAAAAGAGAATTTTTTAAAAAATCTCTCCAAAAAAGAACGCGAACAATATTTGAAAGACATTGGAGAAAAAGTGAAATAACAAGTCGACAAAGCCGATTGATTCCCTAAATCAATTTCAAAATATGCTATCATTCCCCTAACAACACTTACAAACAAGGGAGAGCTTTCAAACATGGCAAATAAAAAGAAATTGATCTTGGATGTAGACACTGGAATTGATGATGCGATTGGTATTTTGCTTGCAGTGAAAAGTAAGCGGTTTGATATGTTGGGGATCACAACGGTGTGCGGGAATGTGTCTGTTGAAGCGGCGACGTTGAATACGTGTAAAGTGCTTGAGTTGGTTGAGGCAGAGGAAATCTCTGTCATCAAAGGTGCAGTAACGCCTCTTTTGAGAGTCCCTCATTATGAACATCGGGTGCATGGGGAGGATGGAATTGGCGGCGCTTTAAAGGACGCCCGGCCTAAGAAGACCGCGGATGAAGGTTTTGCGCCTGATTTTATCATTGACCAAGTGCTGAAGTATTCGAAGCAGGTTACGCTTGTGTTGACAGGACCGTTAACGAATTTAGCCCTTGCGGTAAAAAAATGCCCTGAGCTGATTCATCACGTGAAAGAAGTCATTTTTATGGGGGGTGTCGTGCAGGGACAGGGGAATGTCACACCGGTTGCGGAATTTAATACATATGCAGATCCAGAAGCGGCGAAATTGGTGCTGGAGGCTGGTTTCCCTTCATTGACTCAAGTAGGGCTGGATGTCACGAGACAGGTCTTGTTAACGGATGAGAGAATTAATGCCATTCAAAATGAAACGTTAGCCGGTTATATCAGAGAGAGCACAAGCATTTACCGCCAGCGCTATTTTGAGCGGAATGGGGTGTGGGCATGTGCCATGCATGATCCGCTTGCTGTAAGTCTTGCAATTGATAAACAACTTGTGAATACACGGGCTTTTCATGTAGAAGTGGAGACGAAGAGTGAGTTCTGCGATGGTCAAATGATATGTGATTTTCAGCACCAATGGGGAAAAGATCGCAACCTTCAAGTGTGTATGGATGTAGATGCTGAAAGGTTTTTTGATTTAATGATCAAAGTCTTGAATTCTTAAAAAAGAAGTCTGTGCAAACAGGCTTCTTTTTTATAAGATGGGAACATGAGGAAATGTATGCGCTCACATGAATAGAGAAGGAGTGAAGTCAATTGGCTTTTGTCAGTTTAAGTAGTATGGATAAGATAAGGGCAGCAAGCAGAGGATTGCCGCCAAAACTGAAAGCAATTGCTGAGCACATTACGAGTGAGCCCCGCGACATCATCCATTTGTCGATTGTCGAGCTTGCCAAAAAGACAGCGAGCTCAGAGGCAACGATTTTTCGTCTTTGTAAAAGGCTTGGATTTGAGGGGTATCAAGATTTGAAGATTGCTATTGCCCAGGAAATAGACCAAACGAAGCCTGATTATGTAGATGAAGAGATGAGTCTTGACGATGATACTGCCGTTTTTATGCAAAAGGTATTTCAGGCGAACATCACTGCATTAAAGGATAGTTTTCAATTGTTGAATCCAGAAGATGTAGAAAAAGCCGTACAATTAATCCATGAAGCAGAGCGCTTAGAGTTTTATGGCAGCGGTGGGTCTGGCCTCATCGCCACAGATGCTTTTCACAAATTTATGAGGACAGGCATCAACTGTATTGTTCATACAGATTCTCACTTTCAAGCGATGTCGGCAGGTCTGCTTGATCAAAAGAGCACAGTGCTTGGTATATCTCATTCTGGTCGAAATAAGGATTTACTGGATGCGATGAAAACAGCCAAGGAAAAAGGAGCGAAAACCATTGGCATTACAAGCTATCAGCGTTCTCCATTGAGTCAGCTTGCAGATGTCACGCTGTATACATCAACGCAAGAAACGGCTTTCCGAACGGAAGCGATGTCTGCTAGGCTTGCCCAGCTTACTGTGATTGATGTGCTATATTTTGCGCTTGCACATTTAAGGCAGCAGGAAACATTAACAAACTTAAAGCAAATGAGAGAAACCATTTCTCAAAAAAGAGTGTAATGGTTTCAAAAATAAATTTTTCTATTAGTGAAAAATGCTGTTGTGGTAACGATTCTAAGGTTTTAAATGAAAATTATTTTCTTTTTGATCGTTGAATGTCAAAAAAAATATTCCTATAATGGGATTTATCAGGTACACCGGCACCACGACACTTTATTTCAAATCAATGATTGGGCGTGATACAGATGAAGGGAAACCAGGCGGTAATTGGTTTGGATATTGGAACAACAAGTACAAAGGCGGTTCTATTTGGATCACAGGGGAAAGTCATATCAAAGCATTCTGTTCCTTATGACCTCATTCACCCCCAGCCAGCATGGGTTGAGCAGAACCCTGAACATATTTTAGATGCTGTGATTGCGAGTGTAAGAGGCGCATTGACGAAAGCAGCATTTGATGTAAAAAACCTCATAGGTGTGGGAATTAGTACGGCGATGCATTCCTTAATCGTCATGGATGAGAATGGAAAAGCATTAACAAACAGTATCATTTGGGCTGATAACAGAAGTGCAGAACAAGCGAAACGGATCATAACGGACTTAGATGGCTTTCAAATTTATAAAAGAACCGGAACACCGATCCATCCAATGTCACCGCTTTCAAAAATACGATGGATCAAGGAAATGACACCTGACGTCTTCAATCAGGCAGCAAAATTCATTTCCATCAAAGAGTATGTTCTTTATCATTTCTTTGGTCAGTATGTGGTCGATTATTCAATCGCGTCAGCAACAGGACTGTTCCGATTGGAAACGCTTCAATGGGACGAGGAGGCACTACGCATTGCAGGAATTCAGGTGAATCAGTTGTCTGAACTTGTTCCAACGACGCATCAGCTGCGTGGGCTTCAGCCAGAAATTGCGCTGCGAATGGGCATTGAAGAAGATACACCATTTATTGTGGGTGCAAATGACGGTGTATTAGCGAATCTTGGTGTTGGTGCGATTGGCAAAGGTGAGGTAGCAGTCACGATTGGGACAAGTGGTGCAGTACGTACAGTCGTAGATCAGCCAATTACAGATGAGCAATCAAGAACATTTTGCTATGCATTGACGGACAAGCATTGGGTCGTCGGAGGACCGACCAATAACGGCGGAATTATGCTGAGATGGCTCAAGGATGAATTTGGGTCTTCCGAGGTGGAGGTAGCAAAGCGTCTAGGTGTAGACCCTTACGATCTAATGATTGATATTGCAGAAAAGGTTCCAGCTGGCTCAGAAGGACTGCTGTTTCTACCATTTTTAACAGGTGAGCGAGCACCTTATTGGAATCCAAACGCAAGAGGCACGTTCTTCGGGATCGGTCTTCAGCATAAGCGCGAGCACTTTATTAGAGCCGTGTTAGAAGGCGTCATTATGAGTGTTTTCTCGATCGGTGTGGCACTAAGAGATTTAACAGGTCCAGCGAAGGATGTCAGGGCTTCTGGTGGATTTGCGAGATCCCCGCTATGGCGGCAGATTTTGGCGGATACAATGGGCAGAGAAGTGCTTGTTCCAGAGAGCTACGAGGCTTCCGCACTTGGGGCGGCTGTCCTTGCACTTCATAGTTTAGGTCATATGGAAGAGATAGAAGAGGTGCAGGAATGGATTCGTATTTCTGCCCGCCATGAACCAAATATGAAGAACAACGAAACATACATAGAGCTGTTTTATTTATATGAGCGTCTCTATGACAAACTGAAGGATGAATTTGATGTCATTAGTGCGTTGCAATTAAAACAAAATCGTTAAACATCGGGGAAAAGGTGGGAGAACATGCTTTTATTTATTGTGATTGCGGCGATTGTCCTTTTACTCATTCTCATTACAGTCGCTAAGTTGAATCCGTTTGTGAGTTTGATCATTACCTCTATGCTAGTAGGCTTTGCTACAGGAATGGATTTACAGGAAATCATTCAATCGATTAAAACGGGATTAGGGAACACGTTATCGTTACTGGCGATTGTACTAGCGCTTGGGACCATGCTTGGGAAAATGATGGCTGAGTCAGGGGGCGCTGAGCGGATCGCTCAAACACTCATCAGTCGTTTTGGGACGAAGAATGTGCATTGGGCGATGATGTTTGTAGCCTTTATCGTGGGGATACCTGTCTTTTTCCAGGTCGGATTCGTTCTTCTCATTCCCTTACTCTTTACCATTGCGATTGAAACGGGCATTTCGCTCGTGACGATTGGGATTTCATTAATCGCAGGATTGTCTGTTGTGCATGGGCTAGTTCCGCCTCACCCAGCTGCCATGGCAGCAGTAGGCATCTATCATGCCAACGTGGGAAAAACGATTTTCTTTTCAATCATCGTCGGTTTGCCAACAGCTATTATTGCTGGACCGCTGTACGGTAAGTGGATTGGAAAACGGATACATAAACCAGTTCCAGAGCTGCTCAGAAAGCAATTCACGGAACGAAATGCTGATCGGAAGCTTCCTGGTTTTGCGAATACGATGTTTACCATTTTGGTGCCGGTCATTCTTATGCTGCTTGCCACATTGGCGGATATTATTTTGCCAGAGGATAGTATGTGGTATCAGATGTTCAAGTACATTGGAGATCCCATAACAGCTTTATTGATTGCGACAGTGTATTCTTTCTTTAGTCTTGGCTTTATACAAGGGATGAGCCGTGACCGAGTGCTGTCATTCAGTAACGATTGTTTGGGACCGATCGCTTCCATTCTGCTTGTGATTGGTGCAGGCGGAGCGTTCAATAATGTACTGATCGATTCAGGCGTTGGGGATTATATTGCTGATTTAGCCAAACACTCCCCAATCTCACCGATTTTACTTAGCTGGCTGATTGCTGCGGTTATTCGTGTGGCAACAGGATCTGCTACAGTATCCATGATGACAGCGGCCGGAATTGTAGCCCCAATCGCTGCATCCATGCCGGATGTGAGCAGAGAGCTGCTTGTTTTAGCAACAGGAGCGGGTTCATTGATTTTGTCTCATGTCAATGACTCTGGTTTTTGGCTGATCAAAGAGTATTTTGGTATGACCATTAAAGAGACGTTCTTGACTTGGACGGCTATGGAGACCATCATTTCCGTTAGCGCCATTGCATTTATTATGATTATTAATATGTTTATATAACGGGACAACAGCTCAATTCTTCGGAATTGGGCTGTTTTTGGCTTGTTGTTATGCCGCTTTTGACAATTTAGGATAAAATAATGATATTGAGCTATGGGAGGCGGACACGATCGAACCTTTAAAACATGTATATAATGAACCATTTATTCAACATTTAGCAGAAAAACTGGCGCAAGCGTCAACTGTATTTGATGCTGATCACTTTCATCAGCTCGTGTTTCAAGAGGATTGGGAGCAGCTGGAGTTAAAAGGACGAATGAGAAGAGTGACTGAATCGATGCACGCCTGTCTGCCTGAGGATTATGAGAAGGCAATCGATGTACTGCGTCAGACAGCACCGCATTTTACAGGGCTCAGTGCGCTCGTATTTCCAGACTACGTCGAGACATATGGTGTTGACCATTGGGATATCTCGATCAAAGCACTTGAATTCTTTACACCGTTTTCCACTGCTGAATTTGCCGTTCGACCTTTTCTCATTCAAGATCAAGAGAAAATGCTGGCGCAGATGCTTGTGTGGTCACAGGATCAAAATGAACATATTCGCCGTCTCGCTAGTGAAGGGTGCAGGCCTCGTTTGCCGTGGGGATTATCCGTCCCTGCGCTGAAAAAGGACCCTTCTGTCACGCTGCCCATTCTAGAAAATTTGAAGTCAGATTCGGCCAAATATGTGCAAAAAAGTGTAGCGAATCATTTAAATGACATTTCTGCAATTCAGCCAGACCTCATGAAGCAAATGGTCAAAAGCTGGTATGGAACCAATGAACATACAAACTGGATTGTCAAACATGCATCCCGTACGTTATTGAAAAAAGGCGATCCAGATATCATGGCTTTATTTGGCTATGGAGATGATCCGTCTATCCAAGTAACGGATTTGAAGGTGACGCAAGACCCCGTTCGTATTGGAGAGAAGCTGACCTTTCATTTTATTCTTCAGGCAGATAAGCCATTAAAGCTGCGCGTAGAGTATGCCATTGATTACGTGAAAGCTCGTGGTACACGCAATCAAAAGGTATTTAAAATCACAGAATTTGAAACAGAATCGGCGCTGCATAGAGAATTTGTCCGGTCTCAGTCGTTTCAAAATATGACAACGAGAAAGCACTATGAGGGCATTCATACATTAACCATCATCATCAACGGCATCCCAAAAGCGTCTGTCGATTTCGAAGTCACAGCAGCTGCTCATGAAAAAACCCGCCACTGAGGCGGGTTTCAGCGTGTAGACAAACCCTCGCATTCGGTGTCAGTCCTGCGTGCTGGTGCTCACGAATGTCACATTCGCTCCGCGCCAGTACTCGTCCTTCCTAGACTGCAAAGGTTTTCTGTCACGCTGAAAAGAAGACAAAGGGCTAAAATCAAGTTCATTTTAGCCCTTTATCAACAATCTGATACCCGCCATTGAGGCGGGTTTTTGCTTGCGTTTCTAAGCTTTCTTTTTCATTAAGAATGAAGCAATGATGGCGGCTGCTAAGAAACCGATGCTGATAATCGAGCTAGGTAAGTTCTCTGGTCTGAATAGGAACAGAACAAAACTGACACTGAGTACAAGACCAGCAAATAAAGTGAAATACGGAAATAACCAAACTTTGAAATACGGCTCCTGCGGATATCTTGGACGCAGTTTCAAATGAGCCAGACAGATGCTGATCCAAATAAGAGAAACCGCAAAACCAGGGATAGCCAGCATATAGCTGAAAATTTGATCTGGGTACAAGTAAGCAAAGAATGTTCCGATTAAAAGAAACAGAACGGTCACCCATAAACTTAAAATAGGTACACCTCTTTTGTTGACCTGTGCCAGCTTTTTTGGACCGCCGTCTGATTTAGATAGAGAATGAATCATTCTTGTCGTGCCGTAAATACCAGAGTTGGCGGCAGATAGAACGGCTGTAATTAAGACGAAATTAATGAAGTGAGAGGCACCTTGCATGCCAGCTGCTGAAAAGACTTGGACAAAAGGACTGTTATTCGGATCAATTTGATTCCAAGGAATGAGTCCACAAATAATCAAAATCGGCAGTGTGTAAAACAAGATGATGCGCCACATCATACTTTTGACAACACCAGGTAATACCTTTTCTGCATCCTTTGTTTCTGTAATGGTCAGCCCGATCAATTCAGAGCCTCCATACGAGAAGATCACCACTAATAATGAGGCAAAGACAGCACCCCATCCGTTCGGGACAAAGTTTTGGTAATTGGTGAGAACAGGCGTGCTTTGTTCGCTCGGAATGATTCCAAATAATAATGCAGCACCGAGAATAATAAACACAATAATAACGAAAATCTTCATTCCAGCGAACCAAAACTCAATTTCACCAAAGTATTTTACATTATTTAAATTAATTCCGATGACTAAGAGCGAGCAAAGTAAACATAAAGACCATAATGGTACGTTCGGCAACCAATATTGAAGCAAACTGCCCGCTGCAATAATTTCAATGACACATACAGTGAGCCACATAAAACAGTAAACCCATCCGACAACAAATGAAAAACGTTGACCAAGCGCAATCTGTATGAGGTCGCGAAGGTTATTCCCTGGGTAGACGATGGCCATTTCAGCTAAAGCCGCCATGACAATGAGAAGAAGCAATCCAGCAAATACATAGGAAAAGATAACTCCAGGACCTGCTAAGCCGATTGTATCGGCACTTCCTTTAAAGATTCCTGTACCAATGACCCCGCCCATCGCAATCATGCGAATATGACGCGGCGATAAAAGCTTTTTTAATTCGTGTTGTTCCTGATTCGCGCTCATGACGTTCTCCTTTTTTAAAATGCTTATGTTCCATTTTCTTTTTTCGAGCGGTCAGTGTCAATATAAAAAAAGAGATTTTTCAGACAAAATAGGCGGTTGATTCTATCAATTGAGCCGTTTTCTTCCATAAATCTTTTCCATGACCCATCCCCAAAATCTAAAACTTCGTGAAAAAATGAACATTTGCCTTCATTCTGACATAAACAATTTTCAGTTTTTGTCGATATATCTTTTGTATTACTAAAGTCCTAATAAAAAATTGTTTATAACTGTAAAATATTTCAAAAACGTACGAAAGAATGAAAGGAGTTATTGAAGATGTTTATGAGAAAAGCAAGTGATTCATCGTCGGAAGCCCTTCTTAGTGAAAGCAGTCAATTAGTTGAACGAATTGAGAAGGGAGATTTTTCAGCCAGAATTGATACTGCTGCATTCTCTTCTAGTCAAACAATAGAAGCAGTGGCTCAAATAAATGAAGCGTTGCAAAAGATGCAAGAAGTGCAAGAAGATATTCATATGCGTATGAATTTAGTGACAAAAGCGATTCAAGTGGGTCTATGGGATATGACGGTTGTAGCAGGAGATCCTGTGAATCCAAAAAACGAATTCACATGGACAGATGATTTCCGCAGAATGTTAGGTTTTCAAAATGAAAACGATTTTCCGAATGTCTTAGACAGCTGGGCATCTCGAATTCATCCAGATGAGCAGGAATACACCTTGAATGCATTCTCTACGCATTTATTGGATCATTCTGGCCGTACACCGTATGATATCGAATATCGTCTGATGTTGAAAAATGGCGAGTATCGCTGGTTCAAAGCAACTGGAACGACGATTCGAGATCGAAATGGGGTACCTCTTCGTGTGGCAGGGGCTCTTTTTGATATTCATGATCAGAAATTGAAAGAAGAAGAGCTGCAAGCATTCGTGACAAGATATGACTTGATCAACCGTGCGCTTGTGGAAGCTCCTTGGGATATGGTTGTAGAGGCTGGCGATCCTGTCAATCCAAACAATGAATTCTGGTGGTCTCCACAGTTTAGAAAAACGCTTGGTTTTACAGATGAAAAGGATTTCCCGAACGTGTTGAGCAGCTGGAGTGATCGTTTGCATCCTGAAGATAAAGAATCGGCTCTCCAAGCTTTTGCGGATCACTTAAATGACCATTCTGGCCGTACACCATTTGACATTGATTATAGATTGCAGAGTAAAAATGGCGAGTACCGCTGGTATCATGCGGGTGGTGAAACCATTCGTGATGAGAAGGGTGTCCCTTTACGTGTCGCAGGAACGATTCGTGATATTACGTTAGAAAAAAATAAAGAAAAAACAGCCAATGAAATGGCTTCCCAAGTAGAGCAGCTTTCAAGTTCTATTAGTGAAATGGTATCTGGTATCAGTTCTGTAACAAACCAAGCACAAGAGCTTGCTGTCGCCCAAGAGCAGTCAACGTCTGCTGCTAATTTGGCGAAAAACAGTGCAGATGAGACGAAGAACATTTCAGACTTAATCAAAGAAGTGGCAAACCAAACGAATCTGCTTGGTTTGAATGCCGCAATTGAAGCAGCAAGAGCAGGCGAGCAGGGCCGCGGTTTCTCAGTCGTTGCCGATGAAGTACGTAAGCTAGCGCTTCATAGTGCCAATGCGACAGAAAATATCGAATCAAGTTTAACTGAAATGAAAACACAAATCGATCAAATTCTTGAAAATATCTCCAATATGACAGCTCTTACGCAAACACAGGCTGCTTTGACAGAGCAAGTGAACGCTTCAGTTGATGAAGTGAATCATATGTCTCAGCGTCTGGTGGCATATTCAAAGAGTATCTAATGCCAAAAAACCGCCTTTTCATCAGAAGGCGGTTTTTTTATTTAAGCATGATCTGCTGGGAAAAGAATACCGGCGTCTTTCCTAGCGTCTTCAAGAACCTTCATGACAGAAAGACTGTCATCAAGCCATTCATAACACTTTTCGACATTTCCTGTTTCAATGATATGCTGAAATGCTTCTGCTTCATAAAACAGGCGGTTTGAATTGGTTTGTGCATTGAGTGAAGTGACTTGGTCTCCTATATGCAGCAACACTTCCTCACAGCCATTCGCACCATTTTTCACATGCAGGAACCCTTTTTCCCCTTGAATCAAAGCGAAATTCATACTGCTTGTATCTTTGCTGCCAACACTTGTGGCGATGAAATCATTGTAAGTAAAAGTTAATACACCAGATGTGTCGATGCCGTTTGGATGGCGGTTGGCCTGGTAACGAACGTCTTTCGGTGAACCAAATAGATTCATAATGAAATGAACATTGTAAATGTTAATATCCATGAGGGCACCGCCAGAAAACTCTGGGTTAAAGACATTCGGCGTTTCCCCGGCGAGCAGCTGATTATATTTACTTGAATATTGACTGTAGTTGCATTGAACGAGTTTGATTCTGCCTAATTGATGAAGGTGTTTTTTGATTAAATGATAGTTGGGCATATGAACGGTCGTAATGGCTTCAAATAGGAAGAGCTGCTTTTCCTTTGCGAGAGCGATTAAGGCTTCTAGCTCTTTCACATTAGAGGTAAAAGGCTTTTCGCAAATCACATGTTTTCCGTGTTTCAATGCAGCCGTGGCATGCTCGCTATGTAAACGATTGGGTGATGCGATATATACCGCTTCTATATGGGGATCTTCTAACATAGTGGTTAAATCCGTATAAGTCGTTTGCACCCCAAATTGATCTGCGAGTTTCTTTGCCGTCGCTTCCTTTCTTGAATAGACAGCGTGGCAAGAAGCACCTTCAAGCTGTTCAATTGCCTGGAGGAAACCTTCCACAATCACACCTGTTCCAATGGTTGCTATTCTCATTCTATTCATAACCCCTTCCATACGATTGATGTCACGTCAAGCTGTCTCTAGTATACCTGATGTTTTCATACAACGTGTACTTAACAGCTAGGCGCAGAGGGGTGCCAGTAAAAAATACCGGCACATCTTTGGCAGTCTCTACAATTAACTAATGTTAGCTAATGTTTGTTTCGTTAACAGTTGAATGGCCGCCTTCCTCTTTTTTAACTCTTGAATGGATTTTTGAATATCTTCTACTTTTTGTTCGAGCAGCTGTTCCGCTTCTGTTTTTGACTGTTTCTCGAATAGTGACGTGATAATTTCTCGAATTTCTTTGAGTGAGAAATCTAGCTTTCTTGCTTCAGTGATAAAGGATAGCATGAGTACATATTTTTTATCATATAAACGATAGCCGTTATGTGCTCTCTTAGGCTCGGGGAGCACACCCTCATTTTCATAAAAACGAATGGTTTCAATATGTACACCAGACATTTTTGACAATTTTCCTCTCGTAAATGTAATCATTCCCTGCACCTCCTTTCTTTGCTATCCATCATACAATTAGATTTGCTAGTTTCAAAATATTCTCCGATGAACATTTGTTCCTTTTCATACTGTTAAAATGAGAGGTCTGTTCTATTCACAGCGGATTCCATAGAATAGGTTATAATAGATGAGGATGAAGTGATTTTTTGTTACAGATAGGAACAAGTAGACAGCGTGAGAAAAAAACGATAGGCTAAAATAGGTATATAGTATGATGAATAGCATGTGATTATGTAGATGATCACTCAAAATAGTGACAGCACGTTTTGCTGAGAAAAGGGGAGCAGTGAATGTATAAATTAGTCGCAATTGATATGGATGGTACGTTATTAAATGATCAGCATATGGTGCCGGATGAGGTGTTTGAAGCCATTCAACAGGCGAAGGCAGAAGGCGTTAAAATTGTTTTATGTACAGGCCGGCCGATTGGCGGGGTGCATCGCTATTTAAAAGAGCTGCAGCTTGATCAAGAGGGGGATTATGTCATCGCCTATAATGGAGCGCTTGTACAAAACAGCCATACAAATGAAGTCGTATCAGAATTAACTTTATCCTATGATGATTTGACTTCTTTATATGAACTGAGCCGTCAGCTGGATACACCTATGCATTATTTCGATTCGGCTCATCTATACACACCAAATCGGGATATTAGTGAATACACGGTACTTGAATCGTATTTAACGAAATTGCCGCTTAAGTATTTACCTGTCGAAGAGGCAGACCCATCCATGAGACTTCCGAAGATGATGTATATTGATCAGCCGGAACGTTTGGAAAAGACGATACAAGCCATTCCATCTGAAGTGAAGGATCAGTACATGATGGTAAAAAGCACAGATTTCTTCCTAGAAATTCTTCATCCTGATGTGAGCAAAGGGAATGCCGTGAAGCTTCTAGCGCATGAACTTGGGATTTCTCGTGAAGAAGTGATGGCGATTGGTGACAATGGGAACGACGTGTCGATGCTAGAATTTGCGGGCTGTGGCGTTGCGATGGGAAATGCCATTGAAGATGTCAAAGCAGTTGCGGATGTTGTGACAAAATCCAATAACGAAGCAGGAGTCGCACATGTCCTGCATGAGCGAGTCATCGGAAAATAAAGAAAGAGCGGTCTACCAATGAGGTAGCCGCTTTTTTATATGTGTGAGAAAAAGTAAACAAGCATACGTCTGCTGTTCAAATTTGTTTTTTCGAGCATCGCCTTTACATGATCATGCACCGTATGAGGCGAGATAAATAACGTACTGGCAATTTCCTTTGTGGATTGTCCTTTTATTAAGCAGTCAAGGACGTTCATTTCTCTTTCTGTCAGCCGATATGTTTTCGCTATATAAGGAAGAATGTCACTTGTTTGAGCTCGCTTAATATGAATCATGACAGCCTCTTCCTCCCCGGCTGCCTGTGCTAAACGAAATGCTTGAAGAGAGAGAAAACGCCCTGTCGGCATTCTGGTGATGCTGACCGCTGTTTGGTCACCGCCGCCGTATAAAAGCTTAGCACCTAATGCTCTAAACGGACGGGGCATGATGGCACCGTCATGAATTTGCTCAAAGGTCTGGAAGGTGTGAAGCCAATGAAGTCCAGTTTCATTTCCATAAAGAAGATGGTAATCGTGTGAAAGAATGAGGAAGCCTTGGTGTTCCGCCGTTTCATCTTCTTCCGTTTCTCTTCTTTTAAAAAGTTCATCTCTCAGCTTGGCTGCGAGTGCTGGTGTTTGGCGACTAACCGCTTGTATATCTTGTTCATGAAAAGGTTCCTTCTCCTTTTTCCGATAAAGGCTGGCGATTCCCCAGCATTCACCTTGAATTACAAGGGCTGCCCGCAATTCATCTGCCCATCCGTTAGGTAACAAAATGTGCTGGTATCGACCACTATTGATGTATTCTCCGCTTTGGACGAGACTGGCAGCGTGGACAGGACCTTTCGCTAGGTCTTCATGCTGGTGCACATCTTTTTTTAAATATTCATTTTGAAACAGCTCGTTATGTATGGCTTCAATCGGTTCATCTGTAAAAGAACCCGTCGAGAGGAGAGTAGCTGGATCAATGGTTGTGATACAGGCAGCATCAAAATCACAGATAGCAGCAAGTTCATCTCGAATGCTTTTTCTCAGCTGCTGAAAATGAGCGGCTGGATTGTTCATTTGATCTCCTCCTCAATATCCCTACTTTTAGGGATCGTTTTTTCTCATCTATCTTCTTACAATGAAGATAACATACCGTTAGTGTAAAGGAAACGAAGCAAAGCGGAAACTGGAGGAGAAGACATATGAGTGTAAATCAACATTGGCATGATCCTGTTGCTGAATCCTATGCAGCGACAATTGCACATAAAGTACCGGGCTATCATCTTTTGCATGAGCTGACAGTGGATAGAGTAGAAATCGAATTAATGGGAGCGGCTTCTCGCATGTTAATAGTCGGAGCAGGTGGGGGCGAAGAGATCATCAACATGCTTCAAAGAAATAAAGACTGGCATATCACAGGGGTTGATCCATCTCCATCCATGCTTGATATGGCCAAGCGCAGAGTGGCACAGCTTCATATGCAAGATCGCGTCACATGGTATGAGATGGCCTTAGACAAAGTGCCGGTTGAAAAGTCGTACGATGCAGCAGTAAGTTTGCTTGTCATTCATTTTGTAAAAGATCAGCTGACCTTTTTACAGGAGATCGCCCGCCGGCTTCAACCAGGGGCGCCTCTCATGTTGGCGTTTATTCAAGGAGACCCGAAAACGCCGACATTTCAGCAGGAGCTTCATATGCTTTCTCTATTCATGAATCGTCAAGGCTTGGGAAAGGAAGTGTTTACGTCCTTCCGAGAAAGGCTGGGTGTCACAACATATCCCGTGTCTGAAGAAAAGATGACAGCACAATTAACCGAAGCAGGATTTCAAGACATCAGACCTTATTTTCAAGCGGGCATGATCAAAGGGATTGTTTGTAAAAGAGGCGATAGAAAGGCGGTTGGAAAATGAGGTCAAAAGTGATGGTGATAGGCGGTTATGGACATGTGGGGCAGCAAATATGTCTTCAATTAAGTGACGTGTATCCTGGGCAAGTCTTTGCGGCTGGCCGAAGTTATGAGAAGGCTGAACAATTTGCACGCCAAACGAATGGGCGTGTACGTCCATTTCAGATAGACGTAAGACAACCAATGGATACGGACTGGATGGATGAAACGAGACTGGTGATCATGTGTCTGGATCAAGATGACACGTCATTTGCTGAAACATGCTTACGGTCAGGTATTGATTATCTCGATATTTCGGCAAAAGGAGCCTATATTGAGAAGCTAGCAAAGGTCCATCAACAGCAATTGAACGCAACGGCTGTGCTGAGCGTAGGTCTTGCACCTGGTCTCACCAATTTGCTTGCAGCGAAGGCGGCATCTATTCTGACCTCTGTGGAGCAAATTGATATTAGTATCATGCTTGGGCTAGGTGACCAGCATGGAAAAGCAGCTATTGAATGGACGCTTGATCATGTGCATACGGATTATGAGCTGACGAAGAATCATCAGCGAAAGAAAGTCAAAAGTTTTACTGGAGGGAAACGCATTGATTTTGGCAAAACGCTTGGAAAGCGGCAAGCCTATCAGTTCCCTTTCTCTGACCAGCAAACATTGCCTTCGACGCTCCATGTGCCTTCTGTGACAACAAGGCTCTGTTTTGATTCTGGTGTAGCGACACGTGCATTTGCTCTCACAAGGAAACTCGGAATGACGTCCCTTCTCACGATGCCGAAAATCAAGGAACGTGCCATTTCACTGATTCAATCTGCTCAAATGGGTACAGATCAATATGCAGTGAAAGTGGAAGCGGTAGGAATGAAGGGTAACGAAATTCATCGAGCAGCGCTTGGAATAAAAGGTCGCGATGAGTCTCAAGCAACGGCTCAAGTCGCCAGTGCTGTGGCACTGCATGTATTGAGCAAGCAGTTTCAGGCAGGTGTTTTTCATATCGAAGAATTATTTTCATTAGCGTATGAGAATGGTGATTTTGCGTTGGTGGATCAAAAAACGAAGGAAAAGCACGCACTAGCATTGAGAGCCAGCCTTTTAACGGCATAAAAGAAAACGACAAAAGATACGCATCAGCTCAAAAGTACAGGTCAGTCATGTGGGCGCTTTATTCATGATCCATTTCAAAACAAGGTGTCTATGATCCGAAAACAACCGCTTGCTCTCCATGAAATGGCCGAGAGGTGGAAGAGATTTAAATCAAGGATTGTAGTCGGAACTGATATAATGGTTACATTGGGCAAATAAATCTCAAGTGGGTGTTTACAAGTGTTAGATACAGAAAAAGATGTAGTGAAGAATTATATAGATTCACCCCAAAAATTGAAAAATTTATATAAACGAGTATTGTTTGTTGTCAGTCTATCGCAAATATTTGGAGGGGCTGGCATAGCTGCAGGAATTACGGTAGGTGCCATTTTAGCACAACAAATGCTTGGAACTGAAGCCTATGCAGGAGTCCCAATCGCTTTATTTACTTTGGGGTCAGCTGGGTCAGCTTTCATTGTAGGGAAGCTTTCACAACGTTATGGACGACGCATCGGTTTATCGACAGGTTTTGTTGTTGGAGGGCTCGGAGCAATTGGCGTTGTGCTGGCAGCTATGATGAATAGTGTCATTTTATTATTTGCATCGCTCTTCATTTACGGAGCAGGAACATCCACGAACTTACAAGCGCGTTATGCTGGGACGGACTTAGCAAATTCTAAACAGCGTGCAACTGCAATTAGTACAACAATGGTCATGACAACATTTGGAGCAGTAGCAGGTCCGAATTTAGTTGAAGTGATGGGTAAATTTGCAGTGTCCATTGGCGTTCCAGCACTTGCCGGTCCTTTTATTTTATCAGCAGTAGCATTTATTGTAGCTGGTCTTGTCCTTTTTATTCTGCTGCGTCCTGATCCATTAGACATTGCCCGAAGAATAGCAACTTACAAAGCAGAACATGGGCATGGAAATAAACCAGATGCTGCTGATAAAAAAACAGATAAAAAAGGGCTTACAGTAGGGGCCACAGTGATGATCTTAACTCAAATTGTCATGGTGGCACTCATGACCATGACACCGGTGCATATGCAGCATCATGGTCATGGATTAGCCGAAGTGGGCATTGTGATTGGTTTTCATATAGGGGCCATGTATCTTCCTTCACCTATCACGGGTGTACTTGTAGATAAACTAGGACGAACAGCTATGAGCATAGCGTCGGGCATCACATTGTTACTTGCTGGTTTATTAGCAGCATTCGCACCAAGTGATTCAATGATTCTATTAATCATTGCTTTGTCTTTACTTGGATTGGGATGGAACTTTGGTTTAATTAGTGGTACTGCTCAAATAGTGGATTCTACAGAACCATCAAACCGGGCAAAAACCCAAGGAACACTCGATGTTTTTGTTGCGTTAGCAGGTGCTTCTGGCGGTGCCCTTTCAGGAATGGTCATGGCGAATACGAGTTATGCTACATTATCTTTAAGCGGAGGAATTTTATCGTTAATTCTCATCCCTGTCATCGTTTGGTCTTTTAAAAGTAAAACATAATGCAGCTCCGTGCTCATCCATCACAAAAAAAGACATGCCTCCAATCATAGGAAAGCATGTCTTTTTTGAATCTCTCTTCACAGGATGCTAGTCTTCTTATGATGCCGAGGACACATCTCCTTTTTTCTTGATACTGGCTTTAATGAGCTCAGTCAATGTGTCAGAGCCTTTTGTGGAAAGATGAACACCATCTGGCTGAAAATAGGATGGCTGTCCGGTAGCGGCTGAATGCCAATCGACTAAGCTCACATTGTGGTGTTGATTGGCCACACGCTCAATGACTGCATTCACATCATTTTCCCAAGATCTTGGAACGCGAGTGTTCACAAGAAAAATATGTGCCTTCGAGAAATGTTGAATGAATGAGGTCAAAGTCCCCTCTGTAAAATAACCATTTGTGCCAAGCTCAATAATAACAGCGGCATCAGCCTTGTTAAAAGAAGCATATTGAGGGGCGATGCGGATGGCTTCGTTCATTTGCCTTCCGACCCTTGCGTCAATGGTGATGGGTTCATAGGCCTTTTCTAAATTTGAAGCAATGTCTAACATGACGGAATCACCAATGGCAAGAACTTGGTGAAATTGTTTAGGATCCGCTGCTTTTTTCTTATGTTTGTCTTTCTTTTTCTTCACTTTTGATTCTGTCTGACCGCCTGCCTTTTGGGGCGCTGTCTTAATTTGTGTGACTTCTTGCGCATGCGGGGATGTATGAGACGAGCTAGACATGCCAATGGTAAATAAAATCAAAAGGACTGCCGCAATCCCAAGAAACACTTTATTGGACATAGACCATTGCTTGATTCCTGTTTTCCAAATCGACCAAGAGGCAAAATAGTGTCTAAACCCGAGTTTACGAATCGGCTGTTCGATCAAACGATAGGAAGCCTCTGATATGAGTAGAATTGCGATGAGCTGCAATGTGACACGTCCCATGGAAGGCTGTCCAATCTCAATGACCGGTGTGGTCAGCACGATAATTGGATAATGCCATAAGTAGATGCCATAAGACCGCTTTCCGAGCCAAACGAGTGGTTGAAATGACAGCCATTTCCCAATAAGACTGGCAGGATGGCAGACACACGCAATTAAGATCGCTGCATTCAAACAGAATAAAAGCATACCGCCTTGGTAGAGAAGGCCGTCAAATTCGTCGACTGCATAAATACATAAGAGGAAAATGACCATCGAACCGAATCCGGCTATTTGTAACATACGTCTGCCGATAGGAAGTAATTTTCTGCTGGAAAGTCTGTGCATGGGCCAGACAAATGCAAGACTGCACCCGATGAGGAGTGCAAACGCACGTGTGTCTGTTCCATAATAGATCCTGCTCGGGTCAGTATCCGGTGAATAGAGAATGGCCATCCATAAAGCAGATACAAGTGCCAGACCAAAGGTGATCATAGGAAGATGGGATCTATTTTTCACCCATTTCAGTCCAGCAATCAACAGTACCGGCCAAATGAGATAAAATTGCTCTTCAATCGCCAAAGACCATAAATTTTTTAGTGGAGATACAGCATTGAAGCTGTCAAAGTAAGAGAGCTGATGAAAAATGTACCACCAGTTACTCACATAAAAAAAGGACGATAAGGCATCGCCACGAATGGACATTAATGCATTTGAACCAGCAATGGCGCACCAGCTGACGATTAAAAAAATCATGACGTAGGCAGCTGGAAGCAGCCTTCTGATGCGGCCCATCCAAAAAGGCAGAAGCTCTTGATAGCCCAAATCCTGCTTATGCAGCAAGATGGTTGTAATCAAGTAACCAGAAATCACAAAAAACAAATCAACGCCAAGAAACCCGCCGCTTGCGGGTTCAATATGTAAGTGATAAGCAATGACCGCCAAAACGGCAACAGCTCTCAGCCCATCTAATCCTAATATGTAACGTAAACGGTTTTCCTTGCTGTTCATGAAAAAGAATCCCCCATCAATGTCAAACGCGTCTTTTTTGTTGTCACTCCAAAAGAACAACGATTCTTTTATTTTATATAAGATTAGACGAATCAGCATTACATTTTGTTGGCGAATTTCTGTCTTTTTTAAAATTTTTTTATATGAAGAAACATTCTAAGGCTTGAGGGATTCTTATTTTTATACTCAAACCGAAAATCCCTGTCATAATAAAAGAAGAAGGAAAGGGGATGTGTTGAATGAGAACGATTGAAAATGATCTGTTATTGGTTCAAATCAATGAGAGAGGTGCCGAGGTGAGAGAGGTGCTTCATAAAGAAAGTGGACGTCAATATATGTGGTCTGGTGACCCTGCTTATTGGGGCAGGGTGTCGCCCGTCTTATTTCCGATTGTCGGACGGTTGAAGGATGATCAATACAAGATAGACGATCAAACGTATCAACTCTCGCAGCATGGATTTTTGCGTGATGTTGATTTTGAACTATTTGAAGAAGCAAAAGATCAGGTGGTTTTTCAATATCAATCAAATGGCCGTCACACGTCACAATATCCGTATGAATTTACAGCGCGCATCAGTTATGCACTGTCGGAAAATGGACTAACGATTTCCTGGGAAATTGTTCATGAAGGAGATGGCACGATGTATTTCTCGATTGGTGGACATCCGGCATTTCATGTCCCGCTTGTTGAAAGCGAGCAGACAGCTGATTATTCACTCACATTGATACCTTCCACCGAACATGATCCAGTTCAATATGAACTTCATAATTCACTTGTGAGAGAGAATGAGAAAGGTGTTGAGTTTGAGCCGATTCAACTTCGCCCAGAACTTTTTCAGAACGATGCAATGATCTTTAGTCATATTGATCAAGTATCATTGACTTCTCAAGCAGGTCACGGCGTTGAGGTCGATCTCAGTGGTTTTCCGTTCGTTGGTATTTGGTCTCCATATGATCTAGAAAAGGGAACAATGGCTCCTTTTGTTTGTATTGAGCCTTGGTATGGGATCGCTGATATGGAAGGGACAAACGGGCAGTATAAGGAGAAATTCGGCATTCAAACCCTAGAGAAGCAAGAGACCTTTCACGCAGCCTACACCATTTTCTTCAAATGAACATTTGTGCATGGTGAAGTGAACAATTTGTTATGATAGAGAGAAAAAGGAGGCGTACGAATGGATCGGGAGAAACAGCAATTAAGTATTGAAGCAGCAAGGCTCTATTACTTATCTGATTACAGTCAGCAGGAAATCGCCAAGCAGCTTGACCTGTCGAGACCAACGGTGTCTCGTCTGCTTCAGTATGCGAAGGAAAAAGGGTACGTCCAAATTACAGTGATGGACCCATTTGAGGATTTAAATGAGCTGTCCTTATTGCTGAAAGAAAAATATGATCTGCTCGAGGCTCATGTGGTATTTTCACCAAAGGACGATTATCCAACGATTACGGATTACTTGAGCCGGTTTGGTGCAGATTATCTTCAAAATACGGTGAAAGACGGCGATATCGTTGGAGTGAGCTGGGGCACCACGATGTATCAAATTGCTCAAAAGATGCAACCTAAACAGGTAAAAGGGGTAGAAGTGGTTCAGCTGAAAGGTGGAATCAGCCATTCACATGTGAATACATATTCTGCGGAAACGATTCAGCTGTTTGCATCAGCTTTTCAAACGGCACCACGCTATTTGCCACTGCCTGTTGTGTTCGATAGTGCCGCCGTTAAAGAGATGGTCGAACAGGACAGACATATTCAGCGCATTATTGAAATGGGCAAACAGGCAAATATCGCTGTGTTTACTGTTGGGACGGTAAGAGATGAGGCGCTTTTGTTTAGGCTTGGTTATTTCCGTGAAGAAGAAAAGGCGCTGCTCAAGACATCCAGTGTCGGAGATATCTGTTCGCGTTTTTATGATCAAGAAGGACGCATTTGCAGTGAAGCGATTAACAATCGCACAATCGGTGTGGAGCTGGATGATTTGAGAACAAAAGAGCGCTCCATTCTTGTGGCTGGTGGACATCGAAAGGTTGCCTCTATCCATGGGGCGCTGAGAGGAAAATATGCGAACGTATTGGTGATCGATCAGCACACAGCAAGAGCTCTTTTAAATGTCACAAAATAGATGAACAAAATTTCATAACTATATTTACAATTGTTCAATAGTCATTTAAGATGAAAGTATCATATTTAAAAGGAAGTGTGAATCATGACAATAGCAAAGCTCATTGATCATACAGCACTAAAACCAGATACATCTAAAGCTGCCATCATGCAGTTACTAGAAGAAGCAAAGACATATCAATTTGCTTCCGTTTGTGTGAACCCAACTTGGGTATCTCTTGCGGCGAAAGAACTAGAAGGAACAGGCGTTGATGTATGTACAGTCATCGGTTTCCCGTTAGGTGCAAACACAACAGCAGTGAAAGCATTTGAAACAAAGGATGCCATTGAAAACGGTGCAACTGAAGTGGACATGGTCATCAATATTGCGGCATTGAAAGATGGCGAATATGATGCAGTTGAACAAGATATTCGTGCCGTTGTAGACGCAGCAAAAGGCAAAGCCTTAGTGAAAGTCATCATTGAAACTTGTTTACTCACAGATGAAGAGAAAGTACGAGCTTGTGAACTTTCTGTAAAAGCTGGCGCTGATTTCGTCAAAACATCAACTGGATTTAGTACAGGCGGTGCAACAGCTGAGGACATCGCATTAATGCGTAAAACAGTTGGACCGGACATCGGTGTCAAAGCATCAGGCGGCGTGAGAACAAAAGAAGACGTAGAAGCGATGACAGCTGCAGGCGCAACCCGTATTGGTGCCAGTGCAGGCGTTTCCATTATTAAAGGGGATCAATCAGCTCCTTCTAAAGACTATTAATTCATACGATCCTATGGTAGGATAACAATCATGACTCATTAGATGATGAAAAAGTCATATGCGGAAGGATCTCATTTCTGGGATTTTCTTCCGCAATTTGTTTGCGAAATAGGGTTTGTTCCATACAAGCACATTAATGTAAACGAATTCATTCAAGGAGGAAAAACATGAAATACATCATTGGTATTATCGGTTTGCTGGTGATTCTCGCCATTGCATGGCTGGCAAGTAACGGGAAAAAGCGAGTGAAATTCCGTCCAGTCATTGTCATGATTGTACTGCAATTTATTTTAGGTTATATTCTGCTCAATACAGGTGTTGGGAACTTCCTAGTCGGGGGCTTTGCAAAAGGATTCCAAATGCTTCTAGGCTATGCTGGTGAAGGGATCAACTTCGTATTTGGCGGTTTAATGAATGATAATGCGTCAACTTTCTTTATCAATGTCTTGCTGCCGATCGTCTTCATTTCTGCCTTGATTGGTATCCTGCAGCATTGGCGTATCCTTCCGCTAATCGTACGCGGAATTGGGTATTTGCTTAGTAAAGTCAATGGAATGGGGAAACTAGAATCTTACAACGCCGTAGCGTCAGCGATTTTAGGTCAATCCGAAGTGTTCATTTCCATTAAGAAGCAGCTTGGATTATTACCTCAACAGCGTCTTTATACATTGTGTGCATCTGCGATGTCGACTGTATCAATGTCCATTGTCGGTGCGTATATGCAAATGATTAAACCGGAGTACGTTGTTACAGCACTTGTGCTGAACCTATTTGGTGGATTTATTATTGCGTCTATCATCAATCCATATGAAGTGTCTAAAGACGAAGACATGCTTGAAGTCGTAGAAGAAGAAAGACAATCTTTCTTCGAAATGCTCGGCGAATACATTATGGATGGTTTCAAAGTAGCCATTGTTGTGGCTGCGATGTTGATTGGATTCGTTGCATTAATTGCGATGATTAATGGCATTTTCACAGCTGCCATCGGTGTTTCTTTCCAAGATGTACTTGGATATGTGTTTGCACCATTTGCTTTCCTTGTTGGTGTACCTTGGAGTGAAGCGGTACAAGCAGGAAGTATTATGGCGACCAAAATGGTATCTAACGAATTTGTAGCGATGCTTGCTCTATCTGGCGACGGTCTTCATTTCACTGCTCGTACAGAAGCGATCATTTCTGTATTCCTTGTGTCATTTGCGAACTTCTCGTCTATCGGTATCATTGCTGGAGCAGTGAAAGGCTTAAATGAAAAACAAGGAAACGTTGTCGCACGCTTTGGATTAAAGCTGTTATTCGGTGCAACACTCGTCAGCTTCTTAACAGCAGGCGTTGTCGGTTTGATTTACTAAACTAAAAAAGGAATGGTGAAAACAATGAGAATGGTAGATATCATTGCGAAAAAACGTGACGGAAAAGAATTATCTTCAGAGGAAATTTCTTTCTTTGTCAAAGGTTATACGGACGGAACAATTCCTGACTACCAAGCAAGTGCCTTGGCGATGGCGATTTTCTTCCAAGATATGACGGATCAAGAACGTGCAGATTTAACACTCGCTATGGCAAACTCAGGGGACACAATTGACCTGTCTGCTATCGACGGCATTAAAGTAGACAAGCATTCAACAGGCGGTGTAGGCGATACAACAACGCTTGTACTCGCTCCTCTTGTTGCAGCACTTGATGTACCTGTTGCAAAAATGTCTGGGCGTGGTCTTGGACATACGGGTGGAACTGTCGACAAGCTAGAGGCAGTCAAAGGCTTCCATGTTGAAATTACAAAAGACGAGTTCATCGAGCTGGTGAACCGTCATAAAGTAGCGGTCATTGGACAATCAGGCAACCTGACACCTGCTGATAAAAAACTGTATGCCCTTCGTGATGTAACAGGAACTGTTAACTCCATTCCGCTCATTGCAAGCTCGATTATGAGTAAGAAAATCGCTGCTGGCGCAGATGCCATTGTACTAGATGTGAAAACAGGTGCAGGTGCTTTCATGAAAACACCTGAAGACTCTGAGAAGCTTGCAAAAGCAATGGTTCGTATCGGAAATAATGTTGGCAGACAAACGATGGCTGTCATCTCAGACATGTCTCAGCCGCTAGGATTAGCGATTGGAAATTCCCTTGAAGTGAAAGAGGCGATTGACACGCTTAAAGGCGAAGGCCCTGAAGACTTAAACGAGCTTGTGCTCACATTAGGAAGTCAAATGGTCGTTCTTGCGAAAAAAGCAGAGACACTTGATGAAGCAAGAGAAAAGCTAATTGAAGTCATGAAAAACGGCAAAGCACTTGAGAAATTTAAGGAATTTTTAGAAAACCAAGGTGGAGACGGCTCGATTGTAGATCAACCGGAAAAATTGCCACAAGCACCTTATCAAATCGAAGTGCCGGCAAAAGAATCAGGTGTGATCGCTGAAATCGTCGCAGACGAAATCGGTGTTGCAGCGATGATTCTTGGAGCAGGACGTGCAACAAAAGAAGACGATATCGATCTATCTGTTGGCATCATGCTCAACAAAAAAGTAGGCGATCGTGTAGAAAAAGGTGAATCTCTCGTGACGCTGCATGCAAATCGTGAAGATGTTGCGAATGTCATGGAGAAAATTTATGACAACATCCGCATCGCTGACCATGCTGATGCTCCGACTTTGATTCATACAGTGATTACAGAATAAAGAGAAAAAGACAAAAGTGATGAATCGCTTTTGTCTTTTTTTATGTAAATTTTAGGTAGCGCTTCTTCTAGATATGATAAGTTAGATGAGTGGGAGGGGATAAACCATGAGAATGCTCAAACTCATTCTCTTTATTTTTGTAGTCTTGATGATCATTGGATTTATCAGCTACTATGTGGGACCAACATCGACACCAAGTTCTTAAGACGAGCGTACAGCTCGTTTTTTTATTGAAATAAAAAATTTCACTTTATGAAACAAACCTCTTGCAATCATGAAACAATGGGTGTATATTAGTTGACGAGTCAATGATTGATATATCAACTAATTGATCTGAATAGAAAAGAGGGGATGGCATTGACTGCATTTTGCTCTGAAGAAGCAGAGGTATTATATCGTTTGCAGTGCGTGAACCGTATGATGGGTGTGAAGTTCGAAGCATGCACGGGCATCAGCCAATCAAGACTGGAGTTGCTATCACTGTTATTCCAAGCCGACGAAATCAGCCAATCCGATTTGCAGAAAAAAGTAAATATTGATAGTGCGGCTGTGACGCGTCACTTAAAACAGTTAGAAACAAAAGGAATGGTCACGCGCAGAAGAAAGCCGGAAGATAATCGAGTCACGCTTGTTCGTCTGACAGATGAAGGCAGAACAAGAATCGAAGCTTCTAAAAAAGAAAAAGAACGATTTATCTCAGAAATGCTTGAAAACGTAAGTGATGAAGAACGAAAGCTTCTCACTGATGTGCTCATCCGTATACAACAAAACATCGAGAAGATTCAAACAACCTAAAGGAGTGTTACACATGGCTACAACATTAAAAACAAACGATTTTATGGATATTATGAAAGGGCGCCGCTCCATTCGTAACTATGATCCAGCAGTGAAAATTAGCAAAGAAGAAATGACGGAGATTTTAGAAGAGGCAACAACAGCACCATCATCAGTGAATGCACAGCCTTGGCGCTTCATGGTCATTGACAGCCCAGAAGGAAAAGAAAAGCTCGCACCACTCGCAAAATTCAACCAAACACAAGTAGCTACATCATCAGCTGTCATCGCTGTGTTTGCAGATATGAAAAACAATGAATACTTAGAAGAAATTTATTCAAAAGCAGTAGAAAATGGCTACATGCCGCAGGAAGTAAAAGAAAGACAAATTGCTGCATTAACTGCACATTTTGAAGCTCTTCCAGAGCAAGTGAATCGTGAAACGATCTTAATTGACGGTGGACTTGTGTCAATGCAGCTGATGCTTGCTGCTCGTGCGCATGGCTATGATACAAACCCAATTGGCGGATATGACAAAGAAGTCATCGCTGAAACATTCGGCTGGGATAAAGAGCGCTATGTACCAGTTATGCTTCTATCCATTGGGAAAGCAGCTGACGAAGGTTATGCTTCTTACCGTTTACCGATCGATCGCATCACAGAGTGGAAATAATTTTTAAAAAAAGGGAGACGATCATATGATTATTATTCATGCAGGGATGACCATTCATCCAGAGAAAGAAAACGTATTTCTAGAAGAAATCAACGGTTTAATGAAAGCTTCACAGGAAGAAGCAGGCAATGTGTCCTACAAGCTTTTCAAGGATACAGAGAAAGAAAACACCTTTTTAATGGTAGAAGTGTGGAAAGATGAAGCAGCGGTTCAAAGCCATAATGCAAGTGCACATTTCCAAGCTTTCGTCGCAAAGGCAAAAGAATTTTTAGCCGCTCCACTTGATGTTGTTGCATATCAAGGAGAGCAGCTTTCATAGAAAAACAACAAACACCCTAGGCATTTATAGCCTAGGGTTCTTTTATTTTCGACAATTCGTTCCACCTATTTCAATCTCGTATTGTGCATTTTCCACAAAGTTTCTGAAAATAAAATGTTTTTCGACTTAAGTATATTGGAATATGCTAGAATTAGATATTATTTATTACCAAATTAGGGAGGAACCAATATGAAAAAAGGGAAATGGACGAGCATCGCACTAACAGCTGTCCTCAGTTTAGGCACATTGACAGCTTTCAGCACCCCTCTATCTGCCCACACCTCAGAAAAGTCAACAACCTCAGATGGTGGTCATTATTCAGGTATTCCATTCGACGCAAGTGTTGTCAATGAAGACCGCCTCATCAAAGCCTTGAAAAAACAAGGAAAGATCAAAAAGAATGCCAATGAGGCAGAAACCCAAAAAGCATTAAAGAACTACCTAAAGAAAAAAGAAGAAGCAGCGATGAAACAAAGCGCAAGTACCTTAACAGAAGAACCTGAATTCCTAAAAGAATACAAACAAAATGTACATAATAAACTAGCCAAAAAGAAAAAGTTAAAGAAGCATAAAGGAAAAGAAGGCAATCAAGTAAAGCCGGTGAAAAAGGAAAAATATAAAGGCGACGTCCGTAATGATAAAGTTTTGGTCTTATTAGTAGATTTTAAAGATTATAAGCATAATAGTATTAAAAAAGAAGAGACTGATATGTACTATGACAAGTATGATCAGCAGCATTACCAAGATATGCTTTTCGGAAAAAATGGCTACATTGGTCCAGATGGTAAAAGAAAAGTATCTATGAAGCAGTATTATGAAAAGCAGTCCGGTGGAAGCTACACAATTAGTGGAACAGTAGCTGGATGGTATACAGCCAAGCATGAAGCAGCATATTATGGCGGGAACGTACCAGACGAATCAGGCAGTGACGGCAGACCGCGCGAATTGGTGAAAGAAGCCCTCGAAGCAGCGGCAAAGGATCCAAACATTGACCTTGGTGAATATGATCAATGGGACCGCTATGATATGGATGGGGACGGTGTTTATAATGAGCCGGACGGTATCATTGACCACCTCATGGTTGTACACGCTGGCGTAGGTGAAGAAGCTGGCGGCGGACAGCTTGGCTCTGACGCGATTTGGTCGCATCGCTGGTCACTTGGTGATGTATTTGAGATTCCAAACACTGAATCAGAAGTGGGTCAAGGCGGAAAGTTAGGCGCTCTAGATTATACGATTGAGCCTGAAGATGGCGCAGCAGGTGTGTTCACACATGAATTTGGACATGATCTTGGTCTGCCTGATGAATACGATACACAATACACAGGCAGAGGAGAGCCCGTTTCTTATTGGTCTATCATGTCAAGCGGAAGCTGGGCAGGTAAAGTACCTGGTACGGAACCAACAGGTTTTAGTCCATATGCAAAAGAAATGCTTCAAAACTTGCATGGCGGCAACTGGCTTTCTGGAAAAACCATTGATGGTAAGACATTAACAAAAAGCAAAACAGTTTTAATCGATGAAGCAGCAACAAAAGGAACCAACCATGATGCGGTTCGAGTCGATTTGCCAGATAAAGAGATTGTGGTCACTCAGCCTGCACAAGGGCAATATTCATACTTCAGCGGAACAGGTGACAATTTGAATGCTACCATGACGACATCAGGGATTGATTTGTCGAAGGGAAGCAAAGCCGAGCTTACGTTTAAAGCATGGTACGATATCGAAGAAGATTATGACTATGCGTATGTAGAAGTTCGTGAAACTGGGACAGACAAATGGACAACCATTGCTGGTAATATTACGAATGATCGAAATGAGGCAGGAGCGAATGAAGGCAATGGCATCGATGGAAAATCAGATGGCTGGGTAGATGCATCCTTTGACCTTTCTGCTTATGCAGGGAAGAAGATCGATCTGCAATTCCGCTATACAACCGATGCAGGATATTCACTGCCAGGTTTATTTGTAGATGATCTAAAGATTACAGCAGATGGAGCAAAAGTGTGGTCAGATGATGCCGAGGGAACGTCCACGTTTACTTTTAATGGATTCTCTCAATCTAATGGAAAACAATATGCCGCTCAGTATTATTTACTAGAATGGCGCTCTTATGCTGATGTCGATAAAGGCTTAAAGCATATCAAACGAGGAGCAAGTCTGATGAGCTATAATAACGGTTTGGTCGTGTGGTACGTCGATCAATCGTACAGTGATAACTGGGTTGGAAAACATCCAGGGAACGGCTTCCTTGGAGTCGTAGATGCAGATCAACAAGTGTTGAAATGGAGTGACGGCTCTATTGCAGCGACAGGTTTCCAAGTACATGATGCAGCATTCTCTTTGAATCCAAGCACGAAGCTGAATATTGATTATACAGCGACAACAGGCTTAACCTTAGAGGATCGCTATATCCACCCAACGCGTACATTTAGTGATAAAAAGAACTATGTGAATCCAAATAACCCGGATGCAGGACGTGATGTGCCAACATACGGCCTATCCTTTAAAGTCGTCGGACAAAGTAAGGACCGTTCTGTTGGAAAGGTATTAATTTCTAAAAGCAACTAAACAAAAAGCCGGATTCTATCCATGAATCCGGCTTTTTGATACGTTAAGACATGGATTTTTAGCGTATGACTCGTCTTTGATCGAATGTTTGTTCTTTTTTATTTTGATATCCGAATGAAACCATTATATAATAGAGATTGGAAGGTTTTTCTTTCATTCAATGTTCTTTTTAGTTGTTAAAAAACCAAGAAAGGATGAGCGTTACCAATGAGTTGTGTCACTGCCAAGCAATTAAAGGTGATTCGAGGGACGATGCAGACTTTTTGCAGCCATTTAGAGTATGATGGCCACGGTAAGCTTCATATTAATACCATCATGGCTTTTATTAAAAAGGAATTTGGTGTAAGAAAAATGAAAGACATTCCACAAAGTCGTTTTCATGAGGCGTTAGAGCTAATCCAAGACTTTGATTTATACACGGACAAAATACAAATACGAGACCGTCTATCAGAAAGGAATTCACTAAATTGAATATTTTAGCAATGATTTTAGTAGGAATTGTCGCTTTAGAGCACATTGTCATCATGTTACTAGAAATGTTTTTTATGGAATCAAAAATGGCGAAAAGATCTTTCAATCTGCCTGAACACTTACAAAAGGATCCAAATGTGAAAGTGATGTTTGCTAATCAAGGGCTATACAATGGCTTTCTAGCTGCTGGACTCATTTGGGGGCTCATTCTTGGTTCGAATACCGTAGGATATATGATTCAGCTATTTTTCGTTCTTTGTGTGTTCATCGCAGCAGTATTTGGCGGTGTGACGTCTAATAAATCGATTATCATCAAACAAGGGTTACCAGCTTTTCTTGCATTAATTGCACTTATCCTGGCTATATAATCCTATCAGCGTGATAGAAAACCTTGCAGTTTAGGAAGGACGAGCATCGGAGCGAATTTGACATTGGTGAGCACTGAAGCACAGGACTGACACCGAATGCGAGGGTTTGTCTACACGGTAAAGCCGCCCTAGAGGGCGGCTTTTATCTTTTACGCATTCCCATCAAACGAATAATGGACGTAAGACAAAGGGCAACAGCGACAGCCAATATGATTTTTCCATACATGACGCCCGTAAGATTCATTAAAAAGACAGCCAATATGATACAGAGCGTGATGATAATCATCACAATCGAATAGGTTTTCATCTCTTTTTCCACTCCTTTTAAATTCCCTCTAGCGCAAGAGGTCTGTCAATTGTTTCTCATATTATATCATTTCAACACAATTTTACATGAAATTCCCTGTCAATAGAATGTGACAGAATGATTAGATTTGAAGTGAGGCTATATTTTTTAAAAAATCGGGTATAACATAAAGAGTTGTATCCAAGTCTGATTGCTTGATATTTAATTGTGCAAAATATAAAATAGTCACATGATAAATAGAAAGGATGATAAAAGTTGAGCAAGAACGTTTTATTAGTATCAACAAGCAGCTCAGAAATGAACGGACACCCAACAGGCTTATGGCTAGAAGAATTGGCCGAGCCATTTCATATTTTTAAAGAAAATGGACTCAACGTGCAAATTGTTTCAATAAAAGGTGGAACAGTACCGATCGATAAAAATTCAATTCCTGAAGGAGTTCCAGCACAATATCAAGATGTGTATGAATTACTTCAAGACACAAAGGCACTGACCGATGTAAACCCAGCTGAGTATGATGGCATTTTCTTTGCTGGAGGACACGGCCCAATGATCGACTTTGCGTCCAATCAATTGGTTGCCGATGCGATCTTAGCGATTTCAGACAAAAATGGAGCCGTTGGGGCAGTTTGCCATGGCGTTTCTGCCTTTGTTGATGTGAAGGATCGTGATGGAAAATCATTTATCGACGGCAAGAAAATAACAGGATTCACAAATGAGGAAGAGGATGCTGTTCAGCTGACATCTAAAGTTCCATTTTTATTGGAAACAAAACTTCGCGAGCAAGGGGCAGCATTTGAAAAAGGCGATGCATTTGCGCCATTCGCTGTTGTAGACGGACAAATTATTACTGGACAAAATCCAGGATCAAGTGCAGAAACAGCACGCTTATTTGTCAAAACCATTGCATAAATCATCAAAAAAACCAGTCGTGACTCATACGGCTGGTTTTTTGTTATAAAAATTTCCTAAAAAAGTCCAAAACAAGTATTAGAAAAATGGTAAAATAATCACAGGGTAAAAAACCCAAATTAGGAAAAAGGGGATGTTCCTGTGAGAGCATTTTATGTCAAAATCACCGCCGCCTTACTGTCTATTTTATTGGTCACAACAGGTTTATTTTCACCAGCAATCAAAGCAGAAGATGCACCAAAATCAAGTGAAAAAGTATCGCCACTGACTGAAAAAGCCATTCAGCAAGTGCAAGAGTCGTTTGAAAAGCAGGATAAAGGGACTGCGGTTCAACAGAAGGAAGTAAAAAAATCATTTAAAGTAGATAAGAAAAAGGGAATAAGTATTAAACGAAAAGCGGCTGCAGATGGAAAGATGCGCACGTCTGCCGTTCGCTCTATTGATGGACTAGCCATTAATCAATCGGCAGTTTTAAACGAGGAAGATCCAGTTGATTTATGGTTCTTAAGTACATCGTCCCCTCAGGCGCTCATCAGCCGGATTACCTCTCCAAATGCTGATTATTTCGTTCAGTTATTTGTTATTGATTATGAAGAAGGACAAGCTTATCCAACGGATCTGATTCAACCGGCAGGCAGTCTGCTTGCGTTAAGCAATTTACCAGCGGGTGATTATGCGTTTGGAATTACTAGCGGTGGAGACTTTGGAGACTCATATACATTACAGGTGAATGCAAAAAATCCACCAAATTTCACAGGTGCTGAATCCCTGTCATCAACATTGCAATACTTTGTTGCTTCGTATGCCAATGGGGATGTTTTCGCAAATGGTACAAAAGTATATAACAAACAATCTAAGACCGCTGATTATAAATGGGAGCGTGTATTTTATTTCTCATATGATGGAAAATATCAACAGAGAACGCATTCTGTTGACAGTGTAAAAGTGAAGAGTATTTCGGCACCAGTATCGTACTCTGCTCCATACGCGAGTTCCTCTGAGGCCATTCTTGTCTACTTAGATGTGGAGACATTATTTATGTATCATGAATCATCGTTTGCTAGTGGGCAGTACTACCATAGCAGCTTTGTTGATACTCTCGGAAAGACAACGCCAAGGCGTTTAGACATTGATGACCTGACAAATTACGGCGATCATATTTTGGCTGTTGATTTAAAGACAGGAAAGCCAATTGATTTCTTCAGTGTCCTTAATTTCTACTATGCAGCAGGGATCGAGAAGCTGCCAACGATCAATACATTGAATTAAGATCGGCGGTTGACATCAAATCGCCACATGTGTAGAGTAAAGATAATTAAATGACAAAAGTCCACTAGGGGAGTCATGTATGACTGAGACAAGAGGAAATCTTGGACCCTTTGAACCTGATCTAGTTTGTACTAGCGGAGGGAAGTGGAGCTGGACCTTGTCTTATTCATGATTGAATCGATAAGAAGGCCGCTCCATTTGGGGTGGCTTTTTCATTTATTCAACTGAAAAAGAGGAGGCTTTTTTTATGACATTTTCAACCCAATTAAGGCAAGAAGCAGAACCATTATTTGAAGCGATTTATCAGCATCCGTTTGTGAGAGGACTCGCAGCAGGAGAACTCGAAAAGGAACAGATCATTCATTATGTCAAACAGGATGCAGAATATTTAAATGCCTTTATTAAAATTTATGCGGCAGCCATCAGCAGATGTACAGACAGAGAGGACATTACCTTTTTCCATCAACAAATGGCTTTTGTCCTTGATAGTGAGACACATCCTCATCAAAACCTTTGCCGAGTGGCAGGTGTCGCTTATGATGAACTGCAAGGTGCGTCTTTGGCGCCAAGTGCCCATCACTATATTCATCACATGCTGCAAGTCGCAAAGGAAGGGACGCTAGGAGAAATCATAGCGGTTTTGCTCCCTTGCCCTTGGACCTATTGGGAAATAGGCAAACGAATGCTTAAAGATGTTGAGCCCGACCCTGCCCATCCATTCTATGAGTGGATCACGTTTTATGGCGGGTTAACGGACTCTGTTACAGTGGAGCTTTGCAAACGGCTTGATCAGTGGGCGGAAGGAGCAAGTGAGAAGGAAAAGGAGAAAATGAAACAGCACTTCATCTTAAGCTGTCAGCTTGAGTATAAATTCTGGGACATGGCCTTTACTGTCGAAGAGTGGCCTGTCCAAATGGAGGTGCATTCTTCATGACATGGAAGATGAAAGAAGTCGTTCTTGCTGTCATTTTATCAGTGGCATGCGGAGTTATCTATTTAGGGTGGTCGACTCTTTATTTACCGATTACAGCCCTTGTCGGTCCAGCAGGAGGCAACATCATGTTCGGAATTTGGGTCATTGCCAGTCCAATCGTTGCTTACATTATCCAAAAGCCAGGAGCTGCCCTCATCGCAGAAACAGCTGCCGCTGCCGTGGAATTACTGACAGGCAGCCACTTCGGTCTTTCTGCGCTTTTGATTGGTGTATGCCAAGGACTTGGAGCAGAAATCGCCTTCGCTCTATTTGGCTATAAGCGATATCGCATGTGGACACTCATGTTGTCTGGTGCCTTTGCAGCAGTAGGGGCAATGGCATATAGCCTCATTGCCAATGGATTCGGCTATTACACGCCTCAAGTGTTACTCATGACACTTGTCACTCAAGTCATCAGCGGTATGTTACTCGGTGGTTGCTTGGCAAAGGTTGTGGTGGATGCTTTATCTAAAACGGGTGTGCTGAATCAATATGCCATCATGAAAGAAAAACGAAGTAAGGGTGACCAGCATGGATTCATTTCTCGCGTGCAGTAATCTCGCTGTCCGTTTTTATGAACAGCCGAATCCCGTTCTTCATCAAGTATCTCTTTCTATTCAAAAGGGGGAAAAGGTGCTGATATTAGGACCAAGTGGAAGCGGGAAATCTACGCTGATTTCTGTGCTTGCTGGCATTATTCCAGAGCATATGGAAGCTGAAGTACAGGGAGAAGTGATGCGGCAAAGGCATACTGGTGTCATGTTTCAAGACCCAGATTCGCAGTTTTGTATGCACCGAGTCAATGAAGAAATTGCGTTTAGCTTAGAGAATCGATCTGTCCCTCGAGAACAAATGGATGACATGATTCAGCATCTTATGAAAAAGGTACAGCTGGATGTCGACCCAAACACAGATATTCATACCTTATCTGGCGGAATGAAGCAGCGGTTGGCGCTTGCTTGTTTACTAGCATTAGAGCCAGATGTCCTGTTCTTTGATGAACCGACAGCACAGCTTGATCCAGCAGGAAGAATGGAGATATTTCAATTACTTCAGCATCTTTCGGCTGAACAGAATCAGACGATGATTTTTGTGGAGCATGTGTTAGACGGTGTCATCGAGTGGATGGATCGGGTGATCTTATTAGATCATCAAGGCCGTATCATAGCAGATGGAACGCCAAAAGACGTGATGAACACATTTGAGGGAGAAATGAAAGAAGCCGGCATTTGGCGTCCGAAAATATTTCCCGAGAAATGGTCCACTATCGTACAAGATCCGTTTCATCCACTGAGTCAAACACTCTTGCAAACCTTTGAGGCGAGAAAAGAACGTCATGAGAAATTGTCATCAACAGATCGAGAGGTCATTATTCGCACAGATCATCTACAATTAAGCTACGGGAAAAAAAGCATTATAGATGACCTGCACCTTGATATAAAAGCAGGAGATTGGGTTGCGATCATCGGTGAAAATGGAAGCGGAAAAAGTACGTTTCTTAAACATGTCATCCGTTTAGAACCAATAAAGAAAGGTCACATTTTCTTAAAAGGAAAACACCTGAAAAAGTGGTCTGACCGAACATTATATGAAAAAGCAGGCTTTGTATTTCAAAATCCAGAACTTCAATTTATACAGGACACAGTGTTTGATGAAATCGCATTTGGTGGGAGACAGCGAAATTGGCCAGAGCCTGTTGTGCAAGAAAAAACGAATCAGCTATTGGTAGAGTTCGGCCTAGAGAAGCATAGAGACGCGCATCCTTTCACCTTAAGCTTAGGACAAAAAAGAAGATTAAGTGTTGCCACGATGCTTCTTTTTGATCAGGATGTACTCATTTTAGATGAGCCGACCTTCGGGCAGGATGAGAAAACGGCGAGGGAGTTAATCCGGCGTTTAAAAGAACGTCAACGACAAGGCACCACTATTATCATGGTCACACATGATATGGAACTCGTTGATGAGTGCGCTGATCAGGTGCTTGTTTTTCATCAAGGGGAGCATGTTTATGATGGTACGCCTTTTGATTTATTTTCTCATCAGGAACTTGTCACTTCCTGTGAGCTGAGAGTGCCGTTACATTACCGCTATATGGCTGAAAGAAAGGAAGTGATGACGATTGCAAAGTAATCACTCCTTTCTATCCACTGTAAATCCAGTCATGAAATTACTCGCCCATCTCCTTGCGATGTGCTGTCTGATGGCGATTTCTGATCCTAAAACGACGTTCATCATCTGGCTGTTTGCACTTGGAATTGGACTTGTCCTAGGCGGCTGGAATTTGAAATACCTCATCACCAGACTTGTACCTTATCTGCTCTTTTTCATTCTCGTGTTTTGGATGATCGCGGCCTTTGGCAAGGGAGATCATACAGTTTGGAAATGGGCATGGTTTCATATCACAGAGGAGAGTTTAAGAAATGGGCTGACCATTTCTTTTAGAATGCTTGGCTTTGTGACATTTGGTCTCCTTTTTACATCAACAACTGATTTGACGGCCTTTATGATGAGCTTAATCCATCAATGCCGAATGTCACCCAAATGGGCATATGGAATGCTGGCAGGCTTCCGGTTTATCCCGTTGTTTCAAAGTGAATTGAAGCAAATGAAGGCTGCACATAAAATTAGAGGTTACAAGCAAAAAAACAGCTGGAAAGCCTTTATACGTTATGCACTCCCTCTTTTCACGCAAGGCGTACGGAAATCTGAACGACTAGCCATTGCGATGGAAGCAAGAGGCTTCACTGGGACGAGGGAGAGAACGTATTATCATGTCATCAGCACTTCATGGATCGACTGCATGTATCTTTTTTTCATCGTCATTAGTGTGTTGATATGCATCTTCTTCTTTTAAAAACAGCCACATTCTCTTGATAGAATGTGGCTGTTTTATATGTCTTAGGTCATTTGGTTGATATTAGTACACATTGCAGGCTGTAATAGATCATATAAAGAACCGATAAAGAGAGTGTACTGAGAAAAAGAGAGGATGAACGTGAGCGAATGTCACAGAGAATTGATAACATAATAGACGCTTTACCAATCGTTGGACTAGCTATGAGAGAGCAGCTAACCTTTTCTGTATTAGGAAAAGAGAAGGTTCTTTATTATCAGCAGCACGGGAACATTGACTTAGGGTTTAAAGCTGGGGATGTTGTAGCTCCCGGGTTCCAAAACTTTTCGATGTTGAAAAATGGGAGAGAGCCATCGTTTATCCAGATTCCTAAAGAGGTGTACGGAATTCCTATGGACATCGTCGCCGTCCCGATTAAAGATGACAATGGTCAAGTGATCGCTGCCTTCTGTGTAGCATATGACCAAACGAATCAACAACGATTAGAACACATTATGACGGAAAGTAACGATGCTTCCGAAAAACTAGTCGCGATGGTACAGCAAGTGGCTGCACATTCAGAGGAACTACAAGCGACAAGTGAACAAATTCTACAAAATACAAAAACCACTGTCGAAAATTCCTCTAAAATCAACCAAGTGTCTAATCTCATCAAAGGTATCTCTGATCAAACGAACTTACTTGGGCTCAATGCATCCATTGAGGCTGCAAGAGTCGGTGAAGCAGGGGCAGGCTTTGGGGTGGTTGCTACGGAAGTGAGGAAGCTGTCTACTCACGCGAAGCAAGCAACGACAGATATTGAAACAGCGCTAAAAGATGTGCAAGGCTCTATCAAAGGAATGGAAGAAGAAATAGCACAAATCGTGGCTTCTTCTGAACATCAAGCAGAACTCGTTGGCACTTTCACAAAAATTATTGAGGGGCTGCACGAAACGAACGAAACGATGAAAACATTGGCAACAGACTTAGTGAATTATCAAGTGAAATAAATAAACGAATCACCAAACCTCCAGCCGTATCGGAGGTTTTTTTACGTGTTAAAGTGAGTTTTTTGTCATGATATTGACGGGTTTTTCACTGACAGGGAAGTTACACTTCTGTATGATAGAAAAAGAGAGACCTGTTTTGATCATTAGACCTATTCATAAGGAGGAAAGACCATCTTGACACAATCAGCAAAGCTGCAAGAAGTACTTGCGCCTTACCGTCCATTGTTAGATCAAACTGAAAAACCACTGATTCAATTACAGATAAAACAAGGAAAAACAGGACCATATGACAGCAAAATAGCAGGTGATCCTTATTTCCCAAAAAACGACGAATATCCCGTTGATGGAGAAGGCCATCCTATGAAGCTGCTGGCACAAATCAATTTCGGCCAGCTGCCAAAGCTGAAAGATTACCCAGAAACAGGACTTTTGCAAGTGTTTATTTCTGTACATGATGATCTTTATGGGATGAATATTGACCAAAAAACAGAGCAAAAAGATTTTCGGATCAAATTTATTGAGGAACCTTTCTTAGCTGAAGAAGACTTATTGACTGATTTTTCATTCGTGAAAATTCCTGACGATTTTTATTTTCCAGTTACGAAGGAAGGTGCGATTACAGGTGAATTATCAAGCGAAACGATCAGTGTAGGAGATTTCCGCTTTGAAAAAGTCACAGGAAAGCAAAGCTGGGATCTATTCGAAGATGCTGTTGGTATTGATGGTGATGAAGCAGATCAATTGCTAGATGAATTTTATGAGACAGCAAGTGGTTTTGGCCATAAAGTTGGCGGATACCCAGGTTTTACACAAGAAGACCCGCGTACCTATGTAGACCAAGAACATACTGTGCTATTATTGCAAATTGACTCAGATGATGAAGTGGACATGTTGTGGGGAGATTGCGGCATTGCTAACTTTTTTATCAAGCCAGAAGACCTCAAACGAAAACATTTCGAAAATGTCGTCTATAACTGGGATTGCTCCTAATTTTGTAAAAAACACTCTTTTTGAAGAGTGTTTTTTGTCTATTTTTAGCCTTTTTGCCCCTAAATCGTCATTTCTGAGAGGTAATATGTCATTCTTTCTAGTTGACCGTATCAAAAAAAAATGTAAAATCATCTTAAAGTCCTCTTTTTTGAAAATAATAATAAAATGACATATCAATCAACAATGAAATGCTCGAAAAAGCGGAATGTACTGGGGGGGATCAATTGATCATTTCGAAAGTAATCAACAATAATGTGGTCAGTGCGTATGATGACGAGCAGCATGAACTGGTCATTATGGGCAGAGGGATTGCGTTTCAAAAGAAAAGCGGAGACCCGATTGACGAAGAACGTATCGAAAAAGTATTTTCCATTCAAAATAAAGATATATCAGAAAAATTCAAAACCCTGCTTTATGATATTCCGATCGAGTATATGCAAGTGTGTGAGGCAATTATCGATCACGCAAGAACGACCCTTAACAAAAATTTAAATGACAGCATCTATGTCACATTAACGGATCATATTACCTTTGCTATTGAACGTCATCAAAAAGGAATGGACATTAAAAATGCCTTGCTTTGGGAAATCAAGCGGCTGTACAAAGAGGAATTCATGTGTGGTGTAGAAGCGATTCGGATCATACAGGACAAGCTCAACATCCATCTTCCCGAGGATGAAGCAGGCTTTATTGCGATGCATATTGTCAATGCAGAACTGAATGAGGAAATGCCGAATGTCATTCAAATTACAAAACTGATTCAAGATATTTTGAACATCGTAAAGTATCATTTCCAAATTGATTTGGACGAAGAATCATTAAATTATTTCCGTTTTGTCACGCATTTGAAGTTTTTTGGACAGCGTCTGTTTAACGAAACACAAATGGAAAATCAAAATGAGTTTCTGTATGAAGTGGTAAAGGAAAAAAATACAGCCGCTTTTCAATGTACGGAGAAAATTAATGACTATGTTCAAAAAGAATACAACCGAAGTCTCATAGAAGATGAGATGTTATACTTAACTTTGCACATCGATCGAGTCATAAAAAGAAAATAAATCAAAAAGAAAGCGTTGACATATCGAAATTAACATGCTAATTTATAACTATAAACTTAATAACCCACAATCTTTTAGGATTGTTACTGGTCAAGCAGGCAAAACCTAAATCATTGTCCCTATCTTTGATAAGGCATGATTTAGGTTTTTTTGTATCTAAAGGCTTATAAAATTGAATAACGATCAATCGCTATGAAGGATTGTTACTGGTTAAGCAGGCAAAACCTAAATATCGATTAATGTCTGAATCGCTATTTTTCGGGCATTAATGGATGTTTAGGTTTTTTCTATATCAAGATGAAATCAACGATTGGAGGGTAACACAATGAACCACAAACAAACAGCAAAAGAAGTTCTAGAGCTTGTCGGCGGTGAAAAGAATGTAAAGCAAGTCACGCATTGTATGACAAGGCTCCGCTTCAACCTATACGATGAAAGCAAAGCGGATAAAGAGAAGCTGCAATCAACAGACGGCGTCATGGGCGTGAATCAAAGCGGCGGTCAATACCATGTCATTATTGGCAACGACGTATCAAACGTCTATCAAGCAATGATTGCTGATTCTGGGTTATCAGCCGATGTGAAATCAGGCGATTCAGAAGAAGCATCAAAACAAAATGTGATTTCTAAACTTTTCGATTTTATCTCTGGTGTCTTCACACCGATTCTTCCAGCCATCGCTGGAGCTGGTATGATCAAAGGGATCTTAGCATTAATGCTGACGTTCCAATGGATCTCAGATAAAAGCAGCACATATGCGATTTTAACAGCTATCGGAGACGGAGCCTTTTACTTCTTACCGATTCTGCTTGCTGTAAGCGTAGCCAAAAAAATTGGCACAAATCAGTATATCGCCGCTGCCATTGCAGCAGCCGCACTGCACCCGCAGTTAACGGCTTTACTAGGCGCAGGAAATACAGAATTTCTAGGCTTGCCAGTGGTTGCCGTTGTGTACTCTTCATCGGTGATTCCAATTCTACTCACTATCTGGCTCGGCTCATATGTTGAAAGATTCGCGGAAAAATATAGTCCGAAATCACTAAAAATCATTCTTGTTCCAACAGTTACACTTCTTGTCGTGGTACCAGTTATGCTCATCGCGGTTGGACCGCTTGGTGGGATTATCGGAAATGGCCTTTCCGGTGGAATTGATTTATTGTTCAAACATGCAGGTATTTTGGCCGGACTCTTAATCGGTGGCTTTATGTCACCATTGATCATTACGGGTATGCACTATGCACTACTTCCAATCATGATCAACAACATTACATTAAACGGTTTTGACTTCATTCTTCCAATGATGTTTGTAGCGAATATGGCACAAGCAGGCGCAGCATTCGGTGTCTTCTTAAGATCAAAAAACAAAACATTCAAATCATTGGCGATGTCTACAAGTATCACTGCGTTAATGGGTATTACTGAACCTGCTATGTATGGTGTGAACATGCGATTGAAAAAACCGTTCCTTGCAGCCCTCATTGGTGCAGCAGCAGGCGGCGTGTTCATGTCTATCTTCAAAGTAAAGTCATATGTGATATCAGGATCAGCAGGTCTTCCAGGTCTCCCAACGTTCATTGGACCGACATTTGTTTACTCCATCATTGGATTAGTGATCGGCTTTGTTGTAGCAACCATCATGACACTTGTTCTAGGGTTCAAAGATGTACCAGTGAAAGATGATACAAAAGCAGACAAACCAGAAGAAAAGAAAGACACAGTAGCGCTTCAAAATGAAGTGGTACAAAGCCCGCTTGAAGGTCAACTAAAGCCGCTCAATCAAGTAAATGATGCAACATTCTCTAATGAAATCATGGGTAAAGGGACAGCCATTGTCCCAACAGTTGGACGTGTAGTAGCCCCGTTCAACGGCAAGGTTGAAACCATTTTCCAAACGAAACATGCCATTGGTTTAAAGAGTGATCAAGGCACAGAACTTCTCATCCATGTGGGGATTGATACAGTAAAACTTGGCGGTAAACATTTCACAAGTCATGTAGAGTCAGGTGATCTCGTTCAAGCAGGAGATCTACTAGTTGAATTTGATATCAAGGGCATTCAGCAAGATGGCTATGATGTAACAACGCCAATTATCGTCACCAACACAAATGATTTTGCACAAGTTGATGCGAAAACAGATGGGGCGATTACAGTAAAAGAGACATTGCTTACAGTCAGTGTAGAAGAAAATGAGGAGGGCATTCAACATGACCAATTTAGAAAAAACATTTCCTAAAGGTTTCTTATGGGGCGGCGCAGTAGCCGCCAACCAAATTGAAGGCGCTTATAACAAAGATGGAAAAGGCTTATCCACAGCGGATGTATCACCACACGGTATTATGCACCCATTCGATGAATCAATGAAGGACCTTAACTTATATCATGATGCGATCGACTTCTATCATCGTTACAAAGAAGATATTGCCCTGTTTGCAGAAATGGGATTCAAGTGCTTCAGACTATCCATTTCTTGGCCACGTATTTTCCCAAATGGCGACGATGCGGAACCGAATGAAGCGGGCCTCGCTTTCTATGAAAAAGTATTTGATGAACTGCATAAGCATGGAATTGAGCCAGTTGTCACGATCTCTCACTATGAAATGCCACTTGCACTTGTGAAAAACTACGGCGGATGGAGAAACCGTAAGCTTGTGGGTCTTTATGAAACATACGCTAAAACATTGTTCACTCGCTTTAAAGATAAAGTGAAATATTGGATGACCTTCAATGAAATTAACGTCGTCTTACATGCTCCTTTCACAGGGGGTGGCCTTGTATTTGAAGAAGGCGAAGACGAGAAAAGCATTCAATATCAAGCAGCGCATCACCAATTTGTTGCAAGTGCTCTAGCTGTTAAAGCAGGACACGAAATCATTCCAGATGCGAAAATCGGTTGTATGATTGCAGCGATGACCACATATCCGTACAGCTCAAGACCTGAAGATATGTTTGCTGCGATTGATCAAGATCGTAAAACATTGTTCTTCTCAGATGTACAGGCGAGAGGCTATTACCCTGGATACATGAAACGTTATTTCCTGGAAAATAACATCAACATTGAATTCCAAGACGGTGACGAAGACATTCTAAGAAACCATACAGTCGACTATATTGGCTTCAGCTATTATATGAGTTTTGTGACAAGTACAGATCCAGAGGTACTTGGACAAGTTACTGGTGGCAACCTATTTGAAGGCGTGAAAAACCCTTATCTAGAAGCAAGTGATTGGGGCTGGCAAATTGATCCAAAAGGACTTCGTACAACACTAAACCAACTATATGACCGCTACCAAAAACCATTGTTTATCGTAGAAAATGGATTGGGTGCTGTGGATCAAGTAGAAGAAGACGGCTCCATTCAAGACGATTACCGAATTGATTACCTCAGAAGTCATTTGCTTGAGGCAAGAGAAGCGATCGCAGACGGCGTTGATCTGATCGGCTATACAAGCTGGGGCCCAATTGATCTTGTCAGTGCATCAACAGCTGAAATGAAAAAACGCTACGGCTTCATTTATGTCGACCGTGACAATGAAGGCAACGGTACATTAGATAGAAAGAAAAAGAAAAGCTTTGATTGGTATAAACAAGTGATCGCGACAAATGGAAAGCATTTAGACGCATAAAAAAGAGAGACAAACCGCTGATCAAACGGTTTGTCTCTTTTTATTGTGAGTGGACTATGATGTCCACACTTGATCCGCAATCTCAATCACATGACGCAGCTTTTCCCATTGCTGTTCTTCTGTTAACAAATTGCCTTCCTCTGTTGAGGCGAATCCACATTGTGGGCTCAAACAGATTTGGTTGATGTCCACATATTGTGCCGCTGCCTCGATTCTTCTTTTGATCTGATCAACGGGTTCAAGTTCCCCATACTTTGAAGTGACAAGACCTAGTACGATTTGAAGGTTTGGATTTTTCACATAACGAAGGGGTTCGAATCCGCCAGAACGGTCATCGTCGAATTCTAAGAAGAGACCATCCAAATCGAGACCGGCAAAAATCGTTTCTGCCGCTGCCTCGTAACCACCTTCGGCTGCCCAAGTTGATTTAAAGTTACCACGGCAAATGTGCATGGTGATCACTAAATCATCTGGTCGATCGGCAACCGCTTCATTGATTGTTTTCGCAAACGATTCACGCAGTTCATCTTCCTCGCGGCCAAAAGCTTTGATTTGTTCATGTCCTTTTTCAGAAAAGAACACAGCCCAAGCTGTATCATCTAGCTGTAAGTAACGGCAGCCTGCATCATAAAAAGCACGGATGGCTTTTTTATAAGCTTGTGCCACGTCATGGTGAAAATCATCTAAGCTGTCGTACACACCTTCTTCAAGCTTTCCACGGAAAAAGAGCATATTCGGACTTGGAATCGTCATTTTAGCCGTATGATCACCCGCGATGCTGTGAAGGAAGCGATAATCCTCCAGCATTGGATGATCAGTAAAATCAATCTTACCTGTTACTTTGATGCCTCTCGCTTTTGTCGTCGTATTGTGGAATTGAATGCCTTGGTCTGCTTCAAATCCTTCGACCCCATCTAGCCCTTCTAGAAAGTCAAAATGCCACCATGCACGTCTGAATTCTCCATCTGTGACAACCTCTAATCCAATTTCTTTTTGCTTCTCTACAATACGAGTGATTTCTTCGTTTTCAATTTGTCTGAGCTGTTCTTTTGTCAGTGTACCGTCTGCTTTTTGCTTGCGGGCTTCTTTGATACGTTCTGAACGAAGTAAACTCCCTACTTGATCTGCGCGAAATGGCGGCTTTATTGTTTTCTTACCAATGGTTTGTACTTGTGTCATGCTGAATCCCTTCTTTCTTCAGGTTATAAATCAAATAAAAAAGCTCTTCCTTGGATAAGGAAGAGCATCATATACTGTGAGATCTCTGCCTTATCTTCAAACAAGCATCAGCTTGCTTAAGGAATTAGCACCATTCTGTTCCTAGGAACAGCGGTTGCCGGGTTTCACAGGGCCAGTCCCTCCACCACTCTTAATAAGGTTACCTTTGATTTAATTTTCTTAATAAACACAATTATTCAATCTTTTTGAGAAAAAGTCAATGGTTTTTCCTATTTATTTTCCTACATAAACAAATCAGCGACGAGAACACCAGCTAATCCAACAAGTGAAAGAACAGTCACCATTAATGTCCAAGTTTTAAAAGTTTGGGCCATCGACAGATTAAAGTATTCTTTGTAAATCCAGAAACCCGCATCATTCACGTGAGAGAATGTAATACTGCCGGCGCCTGTTGCAATCACCATTAATTCTGGGCTGACTCCCGTCAAGCCAATCAGCGGTGCAGAAATGCCAGCTGCTGTGAGACCCGCGACAGTCGCTGACCCTAAAGAGACACGAAGGACAGCTGCAATCAGCCAAGTGAGGAGCAGAGGAGACAGTGTGCTTCCTTGCATAATCCCTGCAATGTATTGATCAACACCGCTGTCAATGAGCACCTGTTTAAAGGCGCCGCCGCCTGCAATGATCAATAGAATCATCGCAATGGAACCAATTGAATCCGTAATCGACTTCATGACGTCCTGCATGCTCTTTCCTCTGCCAAGACCAAATGTGTAGATGGCAAGCAGCACAGAGATTAATAGGGCAATCGCCGGCTCACCTAAAAACTCAGCCGCCGGTAGCAGCGGGGAGGACGGGAAGAAAATTTCTAAACATGCTCTGAATGTCATGAGCAATACAGGTAAAATAGCGGTGAAAATACTAATGCCAAAGCTTGGCATTTCCTCTTCTGTAAATTCCTTTGGATTAAACAAGTCCTTTGGAATGTGTGCATGCAGTTGATCTTTCTTAAATAGTTTCGTAAACAAAAGTCCGCCTACTAAAACAGCAGGAATGGCTAAAATAATTCCAACCAATAAGGTTTGTCCCATGTTGGCTTGAAATACATTGGCAATGGCTGTCGGCCCTGGGTGAGGAGGGAGGAAGCCATGTGTTGTAATGAGTGCAGCGACGAGCGGCATTCCCACATACAACACAGGAAGTCTTGCGGCTTGAGCAATGGTAAAGACTAATGGAATAAGAATAATGAATCCGGTTTCATAAAATAGAGCAATTCCGATAACAAATCCAGTCAGCATCGTCGCCCATTGGATTTTCCCGATACCAAAGCGGTCGATGAGTGTCATGGCAATACGCTGAGCACCACCAGAATCAGCCATCAATTTACCAAGCATCGCTCCAAAGCCAAGAACCAACGCCAGATGGCCGAGTGTACTTCCAAGCCCTTTTTCGACTGAAGCAATCGCTTCAAGTGGTGACATGCCTTCTAAAACGGCAACGATTAAAGAGACAATAATCAACGAAATGAAAGCGTTTAACTTAAAGACAACCATGAGTAAAAGTAATAACAAAACGCCAAGTCCGATAAAAACTAACGACATGATCTTTCCTCCTTTGTGCTGCATAAGGGAGCGTGAACGCTCCCTCTGCTTTATCCTTCAAGTATGTCTACTGCTTCTTTTAACGTATCCTTTGAGCCAACATTTCCCGGGAAAATCACATAAGACATAAATGGGAATTTGCTTTCTTCTCCTGTTTGCCAAACGGGAATACCTGGTTTGATTTGACCTGCGACGGTCGCACGTTTGACACTGAGTCCTCTTGTTCCAATATCGCTTGAGGTGATTCCGCCTTTGGCAATGAGGTACTTAGGGCGAATGGAGAGGCGCTGAACAATGCTTGTCACAGCATCACTAATCTGAACAGACAGTTTCAATTCTTCCTCTTGACGATCATCCCCAAGATCAAGCCGTTCTCTCCTTGTATAAACAGCAACCGATTGCCCGGTTGTTAAAAGCCGTTCAGTTTGTTGAATCACGCGGTCAATTTCCTCTTGAAATGCTTCAGGTTCTAACACGAGGTGTGTATCAAATTCAATAAATGCAATGTCTTTATTTTGCTGCAGCGCTCGCAATTGTTCGGTTGTTTTTTTGACATGGGAACCGACCATGATGAGGCCACCGTGCGTGCTTTCTTCCTGTATTAAGTCTTGTCTAGTTAATAGTGCTTGATCCTCAACACCGCCAAGCACTTTTGTGAGAGCTGCCGCACTTCTAAATAGAAAGTGCTGACCTGCTTTGATGGCATCTATGAGGGCAATGACAAAGACTTTGACATCGTCATAGTCTACTGCATTTACAACCACTTTTTGAAAATCCTTCACGGTCATCAGCTGATCCTTGATTTGTTCAATACGTAAAGCCCGGATATCTTCTAAAGAAATATAAGTAGTGTTTTCCTTAGTGAACGATCCGTTTGATTTCTCTTCGATCCATTCTCCGAGGTGAGAAGATTGAAATCCGAATGTACGATCCAATGCAAATTCTGTGTCACCAGCAGGAATTAATTCGTGACCTTCCTGTACGTAGTGAATATTGCCAATCGTAAAGCGGCCGCCTTCTTTAAAAAAGGGAAGAAGGATTTCCCCGTCAAATTGGCGGGAGCTTTGCTGTTCAATGGTCGTTCTGAGAATGTCAGTCTCTAGCGGGAAGTGTCCACGCAGGGTGGAGTCCCCCCGGCTGACAATGATGAAATCTTGATCAAGCCGTTCAGCCGTTTTCACAATCGTTGATGCGATCGTTTCATGAAGAACCGCCGTTTCTTTCTCTGTCATACTGCGAGAGTTGGTTAAGATAAAGAACATACGGCTGTCTTCAAGAAAACCAGCTTCAATGCTTTTCTCTGACCAATCGGTGAAAACAGAGACGCCGTGTACGGTTTGAATGCCTGTTGGGTCATCGTCTAATACAATCACTTTATGGTGGAAATGGTTTAGTGCTTGTTCGTATGCTGATTGAATGCGGTCTGAATCCGCTTTCGGAATGGCATTTAGTAACTCAATGCTTTGTTTCATAGAACCTCATCCTTTCTTCACTTCAACATGAGCCATTTTTTCGTAATATTGAACGATCCCACCGTGATCAAGTCCAGACTTTCCGTCCGCTTTGAGGGCGTGGAAGATTTCCAGCAGCTGACTAGAAAGCGGGAGAGGAACGCCGATATCGTGGGCAGTTTCCATGACATTGGTTAAATCCTTTAAGTTGATGTCAATACGTCCGCCAGGCTCAAAGTTTCGTTCTAAAATGAGAGGAACCTTCGCATCGAGTACAGCACTTCCTGCCAGTCCACCTCGGATGGCTTCATACATTTTATCAATCGCAATGCCAGACTTAGCGGCAAGGACGAGTGCCTCGGACATGGCAGCGATATTTAAGTTGACGATGATTTGATTCGCAAGCTTTGCGGTTGTCCCGCTTCCATTTGAACCAACTAATACGACATCTTTGCCCATGGCATAGAGGACATCCTTTACTTGTTCAAAAATCTCTTTTTCTCCGCCCGCCATAATCGCAAGTGTCCCGTCTATCGCCTTTGGCTCTCCGCCACTGACAGGAGCATCGATAAATTCGACCTGATGCTGTTTTGCCAGTGCCGCTAATGCTCTAGAAGTAACAGGTGAAATAGAGCTCATATCTATAATAATCGTGCCAGGTCTTGCTGTAGCCAATATGCCTTGTTCACCTGCTACAACTGCTTCTACATGCTCACCTTTTGGAAGCATCGTGATTATGATATCGCTTTCAGATGCTGCCTCAGCAGCTGATGCAGCGGCATTTGCGCCCACTTCTTTTAATGCTAGAACAGCTTCTGTATGAATATCGAAAACAGTCACAGTATGACCGGCTTTTAATAGATTGAGTGCCATAGGTTTCCCCATAATGCCTAATCCAATGAATCCAATTTGCTTTGCCATTTTGTCCGCCTCCTATTTAGAAACCCCTTACAAAAAGCGCTTTCTTTTCTTTTTGTTAGTATATATACTACCGATTTAAATTAATAGTAGGAAATAAACTATTGTTCATTTAATGTACATGACGAAATAGGAATGTGTCAACGGAAAATATGAGAAAAGTCACAAAAAAAAGACCGGAAACAGCTCCGGTCTATGGTCGATTATGTTTTATTTTTAGCTACAGCTAATCGAGATCGTTTGACGTTGTCGATTGCATTTGATCCTAATTCTAAAACAGCTGTGACGTACAAAACATCAATAATCACAAGCTGATTAATACGAGAAATCATTGAGTCAGAACGATAGGTTGTTTCTCTCGATGAACTGAGCAGATGAAAGTCGGATTTCTTGGCGAGCTCTGATTTCGGATAGCTCGTAATCGAGGCGACCGTTGCACCTTTTTCCTTTGCAAATTGCACGGCATCAAGGATTTCTCTACTTTCTCCTGAATGTGAGATCGCGACGATAAAATCATGTTCCGTTGCATGTGTTGCAATCATATTCATCATATGAGGATCACTGCATAGACTCACTTCAAAGCCAAGCTGGAGAAACTTATGATAGGCATCTCCGGCAATAAAACTGGAGGCACCTGCTCCAAAGAAGACGGTTTTATGAGCCTGTTTCATTTGCTCAATAAATTGTGTCACAGCTTGGTCTTCTAAAATATGTTTCATATCCTGAATAGAGTTGGTGGTTAACTCTATGACCTTATGTTTAATATCTGCGACACTATCAGATGCTTCGATCTCACCGTATATGGATTGAGGTGTATTGGTCGCAATATCCTGCGCGACATGGACACGAAACACTTGATAGGACTCATAGCCAATTTTTCGCAGAAAACGAAAGATCGTCGTTTCACTTGTGTTGCATTCAGCAGCGAGTGCACTAATCGAATGAAGCACAACTTTCTGAGGGTTTTGTAAAATGTAATTGGCAATCTTTTTCTGGGTAGGGGACAAACTATGAAATGTTGTCCGGATATGACTAAAAATATTCTCTTCTATGATAAACACCACACTTCATCTAACATTCTATCTTAAGCATACAGGAACTTATGAAAACGGTAAACAAACCTCACATGAAAAATAAAGAATAATATGGAAGAAAACACTTCTTTTGGTTCTTTTGTCATGGTATACTCAATTGGTAATAGACAAAAATGGGGGTTTTTACTATGACAATGAAAAAAGGCCTAACGATCAGCCTGCTCATTTTTTCGCTGATTGTTTCATTGTTTGCGCCAGTTGGATCTGCGGATGCCAAACAAGTGAAAAAAGCAAAAGTAAGTACACACTATTATAAAAAGAAAAAAACGTTTAAATATGCACAGGTGAAAAACCTTAGTAAAGCGCATATGAAAACCATCAATCGTGATTTAAAAGATGATATTGCATTCTCTTATTCTACGTACTTGTTCTTAAAGGACGAAGCGAAAAAAGAAGGCATTGGGAAGATCACATACGAGAGATCGTTTAAAACGAAATTTAACAATGGGAAGAAACTAAGTATCCTAAACTATGATTACATGAATGACGGTAGTATGCACGGGGATACGATGGTTACGAGCATGAACTATGTGTTAACAAAGAAAAAAACAAAGCAACTGTACTTTACAGATGTGGTAAAAACAAAGAAAAAGCGTACAAAAGTAAGAGATTATATCTATAACTACACAAAGAAGCATAAAAGTAAATTCTATGCGAATCTGAAAAAAAGCGATATTCAAATCGGCTACGACACGCAGTACTACTTCACGAAAAAGGGAATCGCTGTTGTCTTCCAGCCATATGAAATTTCACCGTACTATGTAGGAATTCCTATGATTCAAGTACCTGCGAAGGTGTATAAATAAACAAGAGAAACGGCCATGAATTTGGTCGTTTTTTTATACTTAAAAAGAGCCCCTGGTGACGAGGCTCTTCTTTTTACATTTATACTTGTTTGGGTGCATCGTTTAGTGGGTGACGGCGTTTGCCGTTGTAGTGGCGGCGCATACGAAAGATTTCAAACTCCGAAAGCTCTGCGCTTTTTCGTTTTTGGGTGCGGTTATCTTTTTTGAAAGAGAATAGTAAGTAGCAGCAAAGTGAAGCGATAATCAATAAAATCATCATATGACATTCCTCCAATTCATCCTATTCTTTAAGTGTAGACAGGGTGAGTGATGTTTATAACTGAAAATAGTTAGCAAATAGCGTTTAGTTCTAAAGGTTTATTCTGGATGTTTTTTTAGGTCTAAAATACTGGTTGTTTTTAACTATTATATTTCCAGTTATTTCACTCGTCAAGAAGAATTTTTCTGGGGTTGTCTCTATTAGTACGATTAAGTGTCATAAAAGTTTCAGAAAATTGTAAACTTTTATTAAAAAACCGTTCCCGAACAGGAACGGTTGTAAACATGTTTATGCTTTTTCTTCAAATAAACGTGCAATTTCCACGATCACTTCTGACGCTTTCAGCATGTTCTCTACAGAGATGAATTCATATTTACCGTGGAAGTTTTCCCCGCCAGTAAAGATGTTTGGCGTTGGAAGTCCTTTATATGAAAGCTGTGAGCCATCTGTACCGCCGCGGATTGGTTCAATGACAGGTGTCACTGAGCGGTTTTCCATGGCTTCATGAGCGATGTCTACGATATGTTTGACTGGCTCAATTTTTTCTCTCATATTGTAATATTGATCCTGAATGCTAAGGGTGATGCTGTTTTCACCGTAGACTGCTTTTAAGTCGTGTGCGATTTTTTCAAACAGTGCTTTGCGCTTGTTGAATTTCTCTTTATCAAAATCACGAATAATATATTGCAGCTCTGCTTCTTCTACTTCTCCTACAAACCTCGTGAGGTGGAAAAAGCCTTCGTATCCTTCTGTGTATTCTGGAGATTCATCTGAAGGAAGTTTGTTGTGAAAGAGCATGCCGATCTTTGCAGCACTGACCATTTTGTCTTTTGCTGTCCCTGGATGGACGTTGTTTCCTTTAATTGATACTTTTGCACCTGCGGCGTTGAAGCTTTCATATTGAAGCTCTCCTAGCGGGCCGCCGTCAATCGTATAAGCATAAGAAGCGCCAAAGGCATCAACATCGAATTTGTGAGGTCCTCTGCCGATCTCTTCATCTGGTGTGAAGGCGACACGAATTTTTCCATGCTTGATTTCTGGATGCTCAATCAGGTAATGCATGGCGGTCATAATTTCTGCGATACCTGCTTTGTTATCTGCACCAAGCAGGGTCGTGCCATCAGTCGTGATGAGCGTATGTCCTTGGTATTTTTGTAAATTTGGAAACTGTGCTGGAGATAATACGATATGTAGATCTTCGTTTAACGTGATGTCCCCGCCTTGATAGTTCTCATGAATCTGCGGTTTCACGTTCTTGCCAGTGAAGTCAGTGGCTGTGTCGATATGAGCCAGGAAGCCAATGGTTGGCACTTCTTTGTCTGTGTTAGATGGGATCGTGCCCATGACATAACCGTTTTCATCCATTGTCACTTCTTGAATGCCGATGGATTTCATCTCTTCAACTAGCTGCCTTGCTAAGTTCAGCTGTCCTTCAGTGGATGGGCAGCTCTCTATGTCTGCATCAGACTGTGTATCCACTTTTACATAACTTGTGAATCGCTGGATCATTTCCTCTTTCATCAATACGTCACTCCTTTTGTAGAATATGTTCATTTTATCATGTCTTGAATGCGCTTCATAACAAGAAAGGCTTTCTCTGACAATTAGAGAGGAAAAAGACCTACTTTTATTTTGCGGTGTGCTGAATGGTTCTTTAGGGTGATTTTTTTGGGTGTCTTTTTATTTATAATGAGGACATATAAAATCATCCATTTGTACGTTAATTTGGGAGAAAGGGGTGCGAAAGTTGGATTCTAGTCAAACACTTGCACTCGCTCAAAAGTTCCAGGAAGCTGCTGATGGCATTCGGCAGTCGAAGCAGCTGCTTGAGAATCGGCTGAAGGCAGTTGGATCAGGCTGGCAAGGGGAAGCAAGAGATAAATTTGATCAAAGCTTTGAGGAAACAGTGACACGCTATGATCAATTTGAAAAGGACTTGCTTGAAACAAGTCAGGAACTGCGGGATGCTGCTGTCAAAATCGAGGAACGTAAAGCTGAAATCGCCAGAATGGAAGAGCTTGAGCGAAAAAGGCGAGAAGAACGGAGAGAAAGAAACCGAGAAGGGAGATGATGTGATGGCGCGTGACATTGTAGTAGATCCAGATCAGCTGACAGGGCTGGCGAATGATTTTGTAGGAGAGCTTTCGGCCATCGAAACAAAGCACCACGATTTACATAGTGAACTGGATGGCCTCATCCTAGGCTGTGATCCCCGTTATCGAAGCTGTTTTTCTGGAGTAGGAGATGCATGGGGTTCTGGACAAGCCTTAATGAGCAAATTGAGCAGTGACGACATTGCCATTCGTCATGCAACGGATAAAATGGTCGAAGCTGATGATATTTTAAGGAAAATGTACAGTCTTTATGATCAATATGGTACACTCACGAGCCTAGCTGGTATTGTGATGATGCAGGCAAAATACTATGGGCTTGGCATGACGACCTTTATTAAAGAAAATGGCCGCTATGCTGCGCAGCATTCAAAGCTCCTTCTTGATGTGACCGGACGGGTAGAAGGAACGAGATTTGACCGGTTGGCAAGGATTTGGCTGAGTAAAAAAGAATTATTAAAACGATCCAATTGGTCGATGGCTGACCTGGTCCATAAGAAATTTACGAAATTTTATCCTAGCGATACAGTTGCGTTCACGAACAGTGTACGTGATTTCACAAAAGGAAGTATCAATTGGAAGGACACAGCTGGCATCAAGTCTGTTCTGAAAAATGGTGCAAGGTTTGCGAAAGGAAATGCCATCATTGCAACGGTCGTCACGGGTGCAACAGAAACGGTTGGCTGCGGTCTGAAAATTGCGGAGAACTATGCAGAATTTGGGGATCAGCCAGAAGTTCTCAAGCGTGAAAATGCAAAGGCTGTTGGAAATGCAGTGAATAATACGGTCTTTATTGCAGGCGGATCTGTTGCAGGTGCCGTTGTGGGCGGCGCTCTTGGAAGTTTTGCAGGACCGATTGGAACAGTCGTTGGCGGTGCGATAGGATCAGCAGTAGGTGGCTTTATTGGTGAAAAAGTCGCCAAGCTTACTTCTGGTTTTGCAGAACAGGTCGCAGTGAAATTAAAAGACCCAATTCATGCGGTCGTCGATCAGGGCAAAAAAGCATTTGAACTGGCAGGTCAAGGTGTTAAAGCAGTCAATGACACCATTGATCAAGCAAATCAGGTGATACATAAAGGAATAGAAAAAACAAAAGAAACCGCAGATTCGCTGTTGAAAGGTGCAGGTGATTTCTTGAAGGGCGCATTTTCTTTTGGATAAGGAGAGATCAAGTTGGATCAGCTAAGTCTAAGTATCGAGGAACTCATCTTTAGTTTTTACAGTGAAGGCTATTTTGAGCAAGGGATGTCTTTAAAGGAAGCCTATTATCCAGATGTAGAGGATGAACGTCTTGGATTTTTATTTGAAATTGCATGTCGCTCTTTGCTGGCAAAAGACGTGCTGGAATTTCGAAATAGACAATACCGTTATAAAGAAAAATACCGGCATTTCATTCAAGCCATGAACGATGCATCACATACAGTGAAAGCTTCAAGGTTTGGTGCATTAGATGAAGAGGTCAGTACGTCCTTTCATACGACTCAGGCAGGTGTGTATTCACACCATACGCTTTATGATCAACAAGTGCATCAGATTCACAAACTAAAAGACGATCAGCAGACTGTGGAGCAAGTGACAACCTTTTTGAACATACACATGAGTGAACACCTCACACCAGTCATCAATTTGCAGGGGGAAGAATTTGAACTGCTGTTAGAACAAGCCAGTCAAGGGAATGATGATTGGCCTTCTTTTCTAAATAAAGCAGAGAACCAAGAGCTTGTGCGGGCATTTGTTTCTGATGTAAGGGTCAGAAAAGGAAAAATGGATTCTTTGATGAAGGTCACTTATGATAAAAATAATACGCCGGATGTAGAGTCTATGATATTTGTTATTCCGGGGCAGAAGCATTCTTGGCTAGTGTCGGGCATGAAGGAAAATGAATTTCGGATAGAGACGGCTCATAGGGACGGATTACGTTCTATATTCTAATGGAGAAAAGGAGAATGGCGCTTGAATCCAAGTGAAGTAATAGAAGTGAGGAGCAGACCCTTTCTAAGAGTATGGGCATTCTTAGCAACGGGCGGATTTGGCATCATTGGTATTTGGTTATTTTCAGAAGCTCTTACATTTGAATCGAATTATACGTTGTTTTTATTTTTAGGCGGATTATTAGGCATTGTCTATGGGTGGATCTCTTTTTTGATGATTCTTCCGGCTTTTACGAAGAGGGGAAATGTGATTTTTCGCATTCAGCGAGGAGAGAATGGCGCTGTTTTATACCGGCAACAAACAATCCCTTTTCAAGACATACAATCTATTGATATGCGCAGGCATCGTTACAGTATCAGGGGATTTCTGTTCATGGATGTGCTCATTCGGAAAATTGATGGGAAATTGATCAAGATTCCGGCGTACAGTATTTTAGATGAAGAAGTATTTGAGCAAACGGTGAAACAAGACATTTATCCATATTTACATGAGACCGCCCAAGAGAATTGGAAACAGCAGCATGGTCATGGTGAAAAGCAGAATCAATAGATGTTTTCGCCATCATTCCATGAGGTGAGACGCCACTTTTTTTAAGAAATCGTGTAAGATGTCAGTAAAGACTGAACAATCAAGAGGTGATGAGAGATGGACAAAGAAATGGTAATTGACCTCGTCACAGAACAAATGGCACGAATTCGAAAAGAAAAAGACTATACACAGGACCGTATGGCTGAGGTGCTTGGGCTATCCAAACGGCATTTGCAGCAGGTAGAAAAGAATCGTCTTCGCCTCAACTGGACGCAATCTGCGGCCGTATGTGCATTATTCAGGGATAGTGACATTTTAAAAGGGACACTTGGGGATGATCCGCTTGAGATTTTGGAAGTCGTCGCCCACGATGAATTGCATTTATCTGTTGAACGTACGATTGGCGGAAAGGTTTGGTGGCGGACGTCTGTGAGAAAAGGTACGTTTCGTCTTCAGCAGAATGTGCTAAGTCAGCATTACCGCATCTTAGATGATGAGAATTATCGCTATTATAGTTCCTTTAATAAAGAAGAAGCGAAGCGGCGGTTAGAGGAATTAAGTGAGCTGTCGTAAGCAGAAAAAGAGAGGTCCCTCTATGACAGGGACCTCTCTTTTTTGTGTTGTTTATACTTTCAGAGTGTTTTTCGCCCGAATAAAGGCAACAAGCTGTTTAATTTCTTCATCTGTTAGTGGAACGCCGTCTACATGGATGGTTCCTTCTTTTGCTTCCGTCAGCTCAATTTTGATATCAGAGATTTTGCGTTGTATCTCTGGCTCGTCCGTTCTACCAAGTAAAAAATCAATGGACGTATCATACAAATCAGCCAGCAGTTTCACTGCTTCAAGCGAAGGTCGTCGGTACCCAGATTCGTAACCGGCATAGGTGCTTTTGGCGATACCTAGGCGATCTGCCGTATGCTGGAGAGACCATTTTTTCTTTTTTCTAAGGGTGGTTAAACGATCGAGTATCATACATGAACGCTCCTTTATATACAACAACAGTATATCATATTTTGACAAAGAGTGTACGCGTTATGCGTAATAATTTCTTGATTAATTCGCGTTATGTGACTATAATGGCAATGAAGGTACGCGTAAAGCGTATATTATAGAATAGCACAAGCTGGCTTATAATATGTGTGACAAACGAAGTAATTTTACTGAAAGAGGTGGACCTGTTGAAGAAATTATTGCTTTTAACCACTGGTGGGACGATTGCATCTGTAGAAAGTGAAAATGGTTTAGCTCCAGGTGTTAAAGCTGAGGACCTTTTAAGCTATTTAAACGAAATTAATGCAGACTACACAATGGACACAAAGTCCCTAATGAGTATAGATAGTACCAATATGCAGCCTGAATACTGGGTTGATATCGCAACAGCCATTTATGAAAATTATGATCAATATGACGGATTTGTCGTCACGCATGGTACGGACACAATGGCCTATACATCAGCAGCACTATCGTATATGCTGCAAAATCCTGATAAGCCAATTGTCATTACAGGGTCTCAAATTCCAATTACGTTTAAGAAAACAGATGCGAAGAAAAACATTACAGATGCGATTCGTTTTGCATGTGACGGTGTTGGCGGCGTGTATGTCGTGTTTGATGGCAGAGTCATTCAAGGAACTCGCGCAATCAAACTAAGAACGAAAAGCTACGATGCATTTGAAAGTATTAACTACCCATATATTGCATCGATTGAAAATCATCAAATTGAATATAATAGCAAAGTAAAAAGATCATCAATGAAACCGCTTAAATTAGATGCATCCTTGAACACAGACGTTTGTTTATTAAAACTGCATCCAGGACTGAAGCCTGAGTTTTTAGATTCAATCAAAGGGTTGTACAAAGGAGTCGTCATTGAAAGCTACGGCAGCGGCGGAATTCCTTTCGAAGGAAGAAACCTTTTAGAAAAAATCAACGAATTGCTGGAAGAAGGCATTTCTGTTGTGATCACCACTCAGTGTCTCGAAGAAGGAGAAGACATGAGTGTGTATGAAGTAGGACGTAAAATCAATCAAGAACTGGTTGCTCGTTCAAGAAACATGAACACAGAAGCTATCGTGCCAAAGCTCATGTGGGCATTAGGTAAAACAACAGATCCACGAGAAGTGAAAAAGATTATGGAAACGCCAATCGCAGAAGATTTAGTGATTTAACTATTCTATAGAAAGCAGGTCATACGAGATGGTTCAAGCAACTTATCGTTACGAGAAGGATTTTCTAGGTGAAAAAGAAATTCCCGCAGACGTGTATTATGGTGTTCAAACGCTTCGTGCAAAAGAGAATTTCCCGATTACAGGATATCGCATGCATGAAGAACTCATTCGAGCATTTGCCATTGTCAAAAAAGCAGCAGCTCAAGCCAACATGGAAGTCGGACGTTTATATGAAGGAATTGGAAATGCGATCGTTCAAGCTTCAGATGAAGTCATTGAAGGCAAATTCCATGAATATTTCATCGTAGACCCGATTCAAGGCGGCGCAGGAACGTCTATGAATATGAATGCCAATGAGGTCATTGGAAACAGAGCCCTCGAGATCATGGGACATCAAAAGGGCGAATACATTCATTTAAGTCCAAACACACATGTGAACATGTCACAATCGACAAATGATTCGTTCCCAACGGCGATCCATATTGCAGTACTCAAGCAGTTAGACATTTTACTTGAGACGATGCAGGCCATGCAGGACGTATTTCAAAAGAAAGCAAAAGAATTCGATCATGTCATCAAAATGGGGCGTACTCATTTACAAGACGCTGTTCCGATCCGTTTAGGACAAGAGTTTGAAGCATACAGCCGTGTGCTGAGCCGAGATATTAAACGAATCAACCAATCAAAACAGCATTTATATGAAGTAAATATGGGTGCGACAGCTGTTGGGACAGGCCTCAATGCAGATCCTCGCTACATCGAAATCGTCGTGAAGAAGCTTGCTGATATTTCTGGACTGCCATTAGTAGGAGCAGAGCACCTCGTAGATGCGACGCAAAATACAGATGCATACACAGAAGTATCTGCTGCCTTAAAAGTATGCATGATGAACATGTCTAAAATTGCGAATGACCTTCGCTTAATGGCATCTGGCCCACGTGCAGGTCTTGCTGAGATTGCATTGCCAGCCCGTCAGCCAGGATCATCCATTATGCCTGGAAAAGTCAATCCAGTCATGGCAGAGCTCATTAACCAAATCGCATTCCAGGTCATTGGGAACGACCACACCATCTGTCTTGCTTCTGAAGCAGGCCAGCTTGAGTTAAATGTGATGGAGCCTGTTCTGGTCTTTAACTTGCTTCAATCTATTAGTATAATGAATAACGGATTCCGCTCATTCACAGATCACTGCTTATCGGACATCGAAGCAAATGAAAAACGTTTGAAAGAATATGTCGAAAAAAGTGCAGGTGTCATTACTGCGGTAAACCCTCACTTAGGCTATGAAGCCGCGGCTAGAATCGCAAGAGAAGCCATTTTAACAGGACAATCGATCAGAGATCTTTGCCTGCAAAATGATGTGTTAACAGAAGAAGAACTTGATATTATTTTGAATCCTTACGAGATGACAAAGCCTGGCATTGCGGGTGCAGAGCTCCTAGAGCGATAATAATATCAAAAATTTTATTTTATTAATATGTGGAATTGCCTGTGAAATAGAGAAAAACAGGCAATTCACTTTCTTTCGAATTGACACACTTTTTTCACAATATTTTGAAAACGCTTAACGCACGCACAAAGGGAGGAAACAAAATGAAAACACCACGTCTACCGTCTATTTTAGAAGTCGTGTCTGTACTTGGCTTATTTTTAGCAATTGTTTTATCATTCACTCTTTACTTCAAACTAGATATTCAGCTAGCATTGTTCATCTCATGGTTTATGGTTATCGCTTTAGGAATTCGTTTAGGGCATTCGTACAAAGACCTTCAAAATGCGATCACAAAAGGGATATCAAATGGATTAGAGGCTGTTTTAATCTTAATTGCAGTAGGTGCACTTGTTGGTACATGGATTGCCGGCGGTGTTGTACCCACGTTAATTTATTACGGACTGGAATTTATTCATCCTAATATCTTCTTATTAGCTACACTGCTTATCTGTTCTATTATGTCTGTTGCTACTGGCACGTCTTGGGGTACAGTTGGAACAGCAGGTATTGCGATGATTGCGATTGGCGAAGGATTGGGTATCCCATTACCGATCGTAGCTGGGGCTGTTTTATCTGGCGCTTATTTTGGTGATAAATTATCTCCTTTATCTGATAGTACTGTGCTCGCTTCCTCTCTTTCAAAAGTGGACGTGCTGGCGCATGTAAGAGCCATGATGGTTTTATCCATACCGGCCTTTGTGATTACGGCTATTATGTTTACAATTACTGGATTTATGTATGGTGGAAGAAATATTGATCAAGATAAAGTAGAGTTTTTAAAACAAGCATTGCAGGATACATTCACGATTAATATTTGGATGATCATTCCGGCAGTCATTGTTGTCCTATTACTTGTATTGAAAAAACCGTCAATGCCTGTTATCGCAATTGGTGCACTGCTTGGGGCAGTCTGGGCGATGGCATTCCAAGGAATGAACCCAGCTGATGCGCTTGGTACAGCTTATAACGGCTTCTCTATTAATTCAGATGTAGATTTCTTAAATACGCTGTTAAATCGTGGCGGTATTGTGAATATGCTTGGATCGCTAGTGGTCATTATTCTCGGACTTGGTTTTGGTGGCGTACTTGAATATCTCGGCGTCTTAAAAGTAATTGTCGCTACTTTCGAGAAGAAATTATATAATGCAGGAAATGTAACCCTATCTACACTTGTAGTAGCATTCTTTGCGAATATCTTTGGTTGTGCAATGTATGTCTCATTAATTCTTACACCAAAAATCATGGAAAAAAGCTATGACAAATTAAAATTAGACAGACGTGTGTTATCTAGAAACTCTGAGGTTGGTGGAACACTTACGTCTGGTATGGTTCCGTGGTCAGATAACGGAATTTACATGGCAGGGATTCTAGGCGTCTCGACATTCTCTTATTTACCATTTATGTGGCTGAGCTTTGTTGCGATTGGTCTTGCCATCATTTACGGATATACAGGGAAATTCATTTGGTACGTGAAAAATCAACAAGACTCAGAAGAATCGGCATCATAAGCCGCTGCAAAAGCCGCCCCTCCCCCGGGCGGCTTTTGTTTGTCCTAGGACCGTAAGACTATGTGTGTTTCCAGAAGGGTGGTTGTGTATTTTGACCCCCTATAAAAGAGGGCTTAAGGTGTGGTATGAAGCAGATTGAAAGCATATTTATACCATAAAAAGAGCACAAATCCCTATTCAAACATGAGTCTTTGAACCTTATAATAACAATATTGGAAAAAGTGCGATTCACCATTACGCTCGTTTAGAGGGACTCTAAGCAGCGTTTTTATTTTTGACAGGAGGAGGAACCCATATGAGCTTATCGGATATGCTGTCTGCCCTTAACGGTGGCATTTCAAATAAAAAGGCAGAGATCGAAGAGAAAATTGCTCGACTCAAAAAAGCAAAAAGTAAGGTTGAACGTGAACAAGATGCGGCAGAAACAGATCTAAAACAAATCAAGCAGCCAAAGCTTGGGGCCTCTTGGAAAGGTGAGCGGAGCCAAGATTTCAAATCAGAGCGAAATGAAGCGCATGATGCGCTGCAAACGATCGTAAGCGATAAATACCCACGCTACGTGAGCCGAATCGAATTCAAAATCAGTACACTAGAAGCAGAGCAGGCTGCCTTATCCTTTGCCAGCTCTTTAGCTGGAGATGCCGCACGTTTGGCTGAAAAAGGAGAAGACGCAGTAGAAGACGCAAAACGCTTGATCTCAAAAGCATGGAGCAGCTTGTAAGCGAGCTTCATGCTGAACAAACCTGGAGGATATCATAATGGGACAAATTAAGTTAAACTACCAAACAGTGATGGATAAACTAGATGAAGTCTCCCAAGCAGTTGAAGCTTTAACAATGAAAAAAGCAGCAGATAAAGCTGGTGAAAACAGCCTTGAATTTGTAACCAAATGGACGGCACGTGAAGCAGAGGTGGGCGAAATGGTCTCAAGCTTTAAAGAAGCCTTGATCAAAAACGTTCAGGATACACGCTCAAATGTGAAGACGCTAAAAGAACAGGATGAGGCGATTGCGGCAAAATCATAAGCCCTAATCGTTTTATTGATAGCGTAGCTGAATACGATGTAAAATATAGTCGTAAAGACTCATATATAATTCGGGATTTATGACCTTAGATTATTCCGTTTTTCTTCCAAACACCATGTTAAAAGGACACCTTTTCCCTATTTAAGACTAAGGCTTTTCACCTTATACTATACTTAATGAAAGCGAACGATAGAAATGTCAGGACTGGAAAAAGCAGATGATCTGCTCGGTTTCAAAAACGCTGACGCCGTGCTTTCTTATGAGGTCTAATAGAGGTGGATGACATGAGTTTATCCGAGATGCTGCACCATCTGCATATGGGGATTGAAAACAAACGTGCAGAATTTGACGAAATGATCTCTCGGTTAAAGACAGCCAAAAGTAATATTCGAACAGAACAAGATCTTGCGCAGTCTGACATAAAGGAAATCAAGAAGCCTGCTCTAGATTCGTCATGGAAAGGTGAGAGAGGAACGGACTTTCACCGTCATCGGAAAGAAGCCTATCACGTGCTACACGACATTGTGAACAATGAGTATGAAACCTATATGACGGAGATAGACCAAAAAATTATGCACTTTGAGTTAAAAAAAATGGAACTCGCTGTCGCCAGTAATTTTGCAGGAAGAGCCCAAGATGTGATGGAAAAGGGCGAGGATTTTGCAAAGGATGTCAAACATTTAATTGAACGGGGCTGGAAAGCTCTTTAATAAAATAAACGAAACAGCCGGCTGAACAAGCGGCTGTTTTTTTGGTTTAGTCACATCCGCTGCTACCACCAGAATCACCACCGCAGGAGGCATCAGAAGCGTGATGTGTATACGAATCAGTATAGTTACTGGTTGTTGAACTGTGATGTGCAGAATGCTTAGAAGATGAACGCTTATCTTTTGGTGTAAACATGTGGGCGGTAATGGCGCCTAAAGTAGCTAGTATGATGATGATAACAAACATGATGTATCCCTCCTCTTGTTTCATATTCATACGTATGAGCCATAACAAAGTTCCCGGTCGGAAAGAAAAACTGGGCAAAGAGTTCTATTTTCGTTTATGATGATAGGCAAAAGTAATTGACCAAGGGAGGGGAGTCTATGTTATCTCTACGTCAGGAGGAGCTGTTGAGGCGGTTAATGCAGGCAGAGCAGGAGCTGACAGGTGAAGAAATTGCACGCCTGATAGGCGTCACATCACGAACAGTTCGAACAGATATGAAAGCGCTTAAATCAATATTAGAAGCACATGGGGCAACACTTCATATGAAACGTGGAGCAGGGTATACATTGACTGTCGAAGATTATGGAGCATTTCGTACTTTTTTGAAAAACTCAATGAGAGAAAGAAATGAAAAAAAGAATCAAGTCATTCCAAATCAGCCGGAGGATCGTATCTCTTATTTATTGAGAAGGCTTTTATTGTCCGAAGACTATATGAAATTAGATGAATTGGCCGAGGAATTATTTGTGAGTGAATCTACTGTGAAAAATGACCTGAAAGCAGTCAAGCATATTTTCTCTTTACATGGCCTCTCTGTTGCACACCGTCCTAAATATGGACTGAGGCTGACTGGAGATGAAATGAAATTAAGGTATTGTCTAGCTGAGCATGTGTTTCAGCAGGAGCATCCGAACCCTGCCCTTTTACCTGAAGAAACATATCAATTGATTCAAGATATGGTGCGTTCACGTACAAAGGCAAGCGGCCTTCATGTGTCAGAGATCGGTTTAAGCAACTTAGTGACACATATCGCCATTGCGTGCAAACGAATTGAAGAGAAAAAATTGGTCATGATGCCGGAAGGAGAACTCAAAGACATTCAAACACAGCCCGCTTTTCAAGTGGCGAGGCAAATGGCAGAAGATATGCGTCACGTACTCGGTATAGATTTTCCATTATCTGAAATGGCCTATATTGCGATTCATTTAATGGGGGCAAAAATGATGGCGTATGGAGAAACGGGCCACACGCTATTTCACATGCTTGATGAAGAGCATTTCCGTTTAACTCACCAATTACTTGGTTATGTCGAAGAGCACATGTCACTTGATATTCAGACAGACAAGGAATTGATTGTGGGACTAAGTCTTCACCTGAGATCAGCGATTCATCGGTTCCGATATGATATGAACATCCGTAACCCCTATTTATCAGACATAAAAAGGCATTATCCGATTGCCTTTGAAGCAGGTGTCTATATGGGAAGATGGCTGAAGGAAAAAGAGAATGTAGAGATTCATGAAGATGAAATCGGATATTTGGCGCTGCATATTGGTGCTGCCATAGAGCGGACAAAAACTCAGACTGTGAGAAAAAAATGCTTGATTGTGTGTGCAACGGGTGTCGCAAGCAGTCAGCTTCTTCTCCATAAGCTGAAGGCCGCCTTTAGCGAAAGGCTAGAGATTGCTGGAACTGCAAGTGTCAGTGACCTTTTGTCGTATGACTTGAGAAGTATCGATTTGATCATTAGTACCATCCCGCTTCAGAACACACTACCTGTGCCAGTGATTGATGTACATACGATCCTCAGTGAAGACGATATGTCGAGGCTGAAACGATTTGTACAGGGGTCACAAGAAATGGGGGTCTTGCGATATATCAGTCCGAAGATGACTTTTTTTCAGCAAGATCTACAAACAAGGGAAGAGGTTCTTCAATTTTTCGTGAATGTATTGCAGGAACAAAACCGAATCCCCGATGATTTTGAACAGCTATTGCTGGAAAGAGAGGAAGTGTCACCTACGTCGTTCGGTCATTTGGTCGCGATCCCTCACCCAATCAAACCGGCAACAGATGATACGTTTTGTGCGATCTGTACGTTGAGAAAACCAGTGCTGTGGGGCGAAGATCGGGTACAGGTCGTCTGTTTGTTAAGTATACAGAAGACGTATCAGAAAGAATTGCAGTCACTTTATCAATTTCTTGTGCGTTTGACAGAGCAGAAGGAAGTGGTGGAGCAAATCATCAAAGCTGCTTCATTTGAAGAACTGACGGCGGCGCTGCACGTGTTGGAACAGCCAGATGAAAAAAAAGGACACCCATTTCCGCATCTGTGAGGAAAAAGATTAGATGTTAATGAAAGCGCTTTTAAAATAACATCAAAAAGGAGGATGATCACGAGTTTTTGTAAAGGGGGAGACGGATCATGAGCTTTAAAGAGAGAGCGGCCGACGTCATGGGACATGTCGCTTATCGTATTACAAATCAGAAATATATTATGGCGATTAAGCAAGCATTTGTCACATTAATGCCAATCATCATTACGGGGGCTTTTGCTGTACTGGTCGCAAATATGATCATGAGCCCGGAAACGGGGCTTGCCCATTTTGAGATATTCAGGTTTTTAGCAGAGCTTCAGCCAATTATGAAGGCAATCAATTATGCCACGCTGAACTTTTTAACGATCGGGGCTGTGTTCCTCATCGGGATTGAGCTCGGGAAAATCAATGGACATAAATCGTTATTCCCAGGATTAATGGCATTGATTTCATTTATATCCGTTATTCCGACGACACTTCTTCTTGAAGTCGATGGATCGATGCGTGAGGTTGTTGATGTGCTGGCGAGGCAATTCTCCGATCCAAAAAGCTTATTTTTGGGTATGATCATTGCCATCGTCTCTGTAGAGATTTTTTGTAAGCTTACCGAGGTGAAGTGGCTGCAAATTAAGATGCCAGATTCTGTTCCATCAAATGTGGCGACGTCTTTTTCTTCACTTTTCCCATCAATTATTACGATTACAATCATTAGTTCATTCGGGTTTGCGTTTCACCGTGTGACAGGCATTTATTTGCATGAAGCGGTGTATAACGTCGTGCAGCGTCCGCTTGAAAGTGTTGTGCAGGGACTGCCTGGTATTTTAACGTTAATGTTTGTGGCTCAATTTTTCTGGGTGATCGGTATACATGGCAACCAAATGATTAAACCGATTCGCGAGCCGCTGTTATTAGGATCAATTGCAGTGAATATGACAGCATTTCAAGAGGGCAAAGAGATTCCAAATATTATCACGATGCCATTTTGGGATGTGTATATGAGCATTGGTGGTTCGGGTGTGACGATTGGTCTGTTGATCGCCATTTTTATAGCGGGTAGAAGGGAAGAGATGCGTAGCATTGCCAAGCTTTCATCAGGACCTGGACTGTTTAACATCAATGAACCAGTTATTTTCGGATTACCTGTCATGTTGAACCCTGTGATGGCGATTCCGTTTATCGTTACACCACTCGTGACAGGTACGATTGGTTATATCGCAACCGCTACAGGTTTTGCCGGGAAAGCGGTGGTGATGGTGCCGTGGACGACACCTCCGATTGTGAATGCTTGGCTGTCTACCGCTGGCAGTATGGGGGCTGTCATCACACAGCTCATCTGTATTGTTGTCGCTGTTTTCATCTATTTACCTTTTGTTCTCTTATCCAACCGGAAGCCAGAAGCAGCACCTGATTCAGAATAGAAGGAGGGCTCATGAATGAACATGCAATTTAGATGGTATGGCAAAGAAGATCCTGTCTCCCTTTCATATATTCGGCAAATTCCCGGCATGAAAGGGATTGTCAGTGCCGTCTATGATGTGCCGGCTGGTGATCTGTGGCCGGAGGAAAGTATTGCTCATTTAAAAGCGGAAATCGAACGTCACGATCTTGCTTTTGAAGTCGTAGAAAGTCTCCCGATCCATGAAGATATTAAGCTGGGAAAGCCTAGCCGGGATGTTTATATCGAGCATTATCAAGAAAATATCCGGAGATTAGCAAGGCATGGTGTGAAGGTCATTTGTTATAACTTCATGCCAGTCCTTGATTGGACACGAACACAGCTCGATTTCCCACTAGCTGATCAATCGACGACCCTTGTTTATTTTCAGCATCAGCTTGAACAGATGGATATAGAAAAAGATCGACTTTCCTTACCCGGGTGGGATACGTCTTATACGCAGGAAGAAATGAGAAAGTTGATGGCTGCATACAGGGCATTGGGTGCGGAAGGGTTGTTTGAGAACCTAGACTATTTCTTGGGAAATATCCTTCCAGTTGCAGCGGAAGAGAACATGAACATGGCACTGCATCCAGATGACCCTCCTTGGAACATATTTGGTCTGCCCCGCATTGTCAGTTGTGAAGAACAAATAGATCGTATCCTTCAGCTCGATGAACGCTCACAGCATGGACTGACCTTTTGTTCCGGTTCCCTAGGCTGTAATGCGAAAAATGATGTTCCTTCACTTGCGAGAAAGTATGCCAAAAAAGGGCGTATACACTTTGCTCATTTACGCAATGTCAATTTATATGAAAACGGTGATTTTGAAGAGTCGGCACACCTGTCGTCAGCAGGCAGCCTCGATATGGGAGCGATTGTGAACGCATTGTTTAAGGAAGGATTTGCTGGCTATGTCCGGCCAGATCATGGACGAATGATCTTTGGTGAGACGGGCAGACCTGGCTATGGATTATACGACCGAGCACTTGGAGCTATGTATTTACAAGGGATGTGGGAAGGACTTCAAATTCACACGAAGAAAGGTCAGGTGGCAACATGAACAAAATCGACATACCCAATGACTTTATTCTAGGTGCTGCGGCTTCTGCTTGGCAGACGGAGGGTTGGAAAGGGAAGAAACCGCATCAGGATTCGTATATAGACCTTTGGTATAAGGAGGGGTATCACGTATGGCACGAAGGATACGGACCAGCAGGAGCAACGAATTTTTACGAGCGCTATCCTGAAGATGTAGCCCTTATGAAGGAAATTGGGTTATCTCATTACCGGACATCGATCAATTGGTCGAGGTTTCTCATAGATTACGAGAATGGAATTGTAGATGAGACCTATGCTCGTTATATTGATGATTTCATCAATGAATTACTTGAAGCAGGTGTAGAGCCAATGTTTTGCTTAGAGCATTATGAGCTTCCTGCCGTTTTGCTTGAAAAGTACGGCGGTTGGTCATCTAAACATGTTGTCGAGCTGTTTGTTCTCTATGCAGAAAAGGTGTTTGAACGCTATGGAGACCGGGTCAAACATTGGTTTACCTTTAATGAACCAATTGTTGTTCAGACTCGTGTGTATCTAGATGCTATTCGTTATCCTTTCGAGCAAAATACGAAGAAATGGATGCAGTGGAACTATCATAAAGCCTTGGCGACATCAAAAGTGGTGAAGCTTTTTCAGGAAATGGGCTTGAAGGAATCAGCCGGTGCAAAAATCGGGGTCATTCTCAATCCAGAAGTGACGTATGCGAGATCGACTGCTCCGCATGATCAAGAAGCGGCCCGCATGTATGATTTGTTTTTTAATCGAGTGTTCTTAGATCCCTCCATTAAAGGCGAGTATCCAGAAGAACTGCTTGATGTATTGAAAAAGCATGACATTCTTTTCGATGCAACGGAAGAAGAGCTTCAGATCATTAAAGATCATACAGTCGATGTGGTCGGTCTTAATTTATACTATCCGCATCGCGTTAAGGCACCTAGCAAGGCTTGGAACGAAAATACACCGTTTCATCCATCTTATTATTACGATCTATTTGAGCTCCCAGGGAGAAAAATGAATCCATTCAGAGGCTGGGAAATCTATCCGAATATCGTCTATGATATGGGCATGAGAATAAAAGAAGAATACGGCAATATCGAGTGGTTTGTGGCTGAAAACGGTATGGGGGTCGAGCAGGAAGAGCGGTTTAAAAACGAAGACGGCATCATTGATGATCAGTACCGAATTTCATTTATCAGCCAGCATTTGAAAAAAGCCCTCCAAGCGAAAAAAGAAGGTTCAAACTGCAAGGGGTATATGCTGTGGGCTTTTACGGATAATGTCTCACCGATGAATGCATTCAAGAATCGCTACGGATTAGTAGAGATCCAGCTGGAGAAAGAACGGAATCGCCAAATGAAAGCGTCAGGATACTGGTACAAGACATTAATCCAAACGAGGAAATTAAGGGATGAACCAGATGTCATTTATCAATAGGAGTGATGGGATATGAAACGAATCATTCTCGCTTGTGCAGCAGGAATGTCGACGTCGATTGTGGTATCTAAAATGAAGGCAGCCGCAGAAGGAAAAGGGCTGGATTATGAAATTTATGCGATACCTGAAGGGGCGATTGCGGACGAATTAGAAGAGCATGGGGACGATGTAAAGGTCATTTTGCTAGGACCGCAAGTTAGCTTTATGAGAAAGGCAGCAGAAAAAACAGCGGCACCTTATCATATACCTGTCGATGTGGTAAATGTAAGATTATATGGAACAGCGAATGGAGAAAAAATTCTAGAACATGCACTGAAACTAGCAAATGAATCTTGAGCAATCGGAGGAGAAGCAGATGACGGTATTAGAGGAAATGCAGGGAGCAGCCTTTCAAATCATTGCCCATGCAGGTGAGGCACGAAGCCATTATGTAGAAGCCATTCGTCTAGCAAGAGCGGATGACTTTGAAGCAGCACAGCAGTTGATTGAAAAAGGGGAGGAAGCGTTTCGAAGCATCCATGACCTGCACTTGTCGCTGATACAAAAAGAGGCGGCAGGGGAACAGCTTCCCTTTTCTTTACTGCTCATACATGCAGAAGACCAAATGCTCACAACAGAGACCATCCATCTGCTTGCCATTGAAATGATCGAAATGTGTAAAAAAATGAATACCCTGTCAAAATAGATATCAGTTATTAACCAATTTCTGTTATAATCATTCGGTAGATAAAGAGAAAGCAGGATTGGTGAATGAAAAAAACATGTATGTGGCTTGCAGTTGGTTTAGTCATGCTGCTCATTTCGGGCTGTATGGGTGCGAAACAGCAAACAGAAGGAAACCAGCAAGCCATCAAAGAGGTAAAGGGTCAAGTACAAACGAAAGAAACAACAGAAACGCAGCAAATTGAAGCGGCAGAGATAGACAAACAAAACTGGATTCAGCAAAAGGAACCCGTTGCGCTTCCAATCTTGATGTATCACAGTATTTCCAGCGGTAATTCGTTACGTGTGCCAAAAAGCGAATTTGCGGCTCATATGAAATGGCTGAAAGACAACGGCTATGTCACGCTGTCGCCGAAAGCGGCATATCAAGTTCTCGCGACCAATTCGACACCAAGTGAAAAGTATGTTCTTATCACATTTGACGATGGATATACGGATAACTACACAAAGGCATTTCCGATTTTAAAGGAATATGGAATGAAAGCCACGATTTTTATGATCGAGCAGTCCATCGGCCGTCCGCATCATTTAACCGATGCTCAAATGGATGATATGGTGGCGCATGGTATTTCAATAGAGAGTCACACCATTCATCATTTAGAGCTCAATCGTTTATCACAGAAGCAGCAGGAAGAAGAATTAAAAGGATCGAAGGTATTCTTTGACCAGCGTTTTTCTCAACAAACAATCATGGTCAGCTATCCGGTCGGTCGCTATAACGAAGACACGCTGAAGCTGGCGAAGGAAGCAGGATATGAAATGGCTGTGACCACTGAACCAGGACATGCGAAAAAGGAACAAGGCATGATGTCCTTACACCGCCTGCGCATTTCACCGGGACTTTCACCCGAAAGCTTTGGCAGGCTGATAGAGGGAAATTGATCAATATTAGATCACAGATGTTTCACATGAAACATTTTACGACACGTTTCGTGGAGATGATTTGTGGATCGACAACATCATAGGGCTTGAGTACACATCTAGATATATTTTTCAGACGTGATCGTCACATATAATGTTTTTTAAATGATGTGAAAAGGGAGAGAGCAAAGATGTCAAATTTTCTTGGAATTGATCATGTCCAGTTAGCTGCCCCAAAGGGGAGTGAAGAGAAAGCACGTTTGTTTTTTGGGGAGATTCTAGGAATGAAGGAAATACCTAAACCTGTTCACCTAGCAAAACGTGGCGGTGTTTGGTTTCAGTGTGGCAATCAACAGCTTCACATTGGCATTGAAGATCAATTTCAAGCAGCGAAAAAAGCTCATCCAGCTTTTCAAGTAAAAAAATTATCAAATTTAAAAGAGACATTAATGAAACATCATATTCTTATAAAGGAAGATCAGCCGTTAGATGGAGCCATCAGGTTTTATGTAGATGATCCATTTGGAAATCGAATTGAATTTTTAGAGAGACTGTAGAAAATAAATCTTGTGAGAAACAATAAGGATGTCGAGAAAATCTCGACATCCTTATTTTATGAAAGTATGTTATTGATAAACAGGATAACCCGTTATCTTTATATCTTTTCCGAGTGGTTCAAGAGAGAGTTGATCGAGTTCAATTGCATCACTCATGAGGCGTATGCCTTCGCCTCCGAAAAAAGAAGGAGAGAGTCGTCCGCCAATGAGCTTGGGCGCCATGTAGATGACGAGTTTATCGACAAGCTGCTGTTCTAAAAATGAGGCATTGATTTGCCCGCCGCCCTCAATCATTAGGGAGGAGATATTTCTTTCTCCAAGCACTTGAAGTACTTCTTGTAAGGGCACCCGGGTATCGCTATCCGTCATGATGACGCTGACGCCAGCTGCTTCTAAAGCGGCTCGTTTTTCTTCATCGGCTTGTTTAGTTGTAAAGATCCATGTTGGCGCCATTTGATCTGTGACCACCTTTGCCGTCAGCGGGATAGACAGCTTAGAGTCTAAGACAATTCGAATTGGATGATGACCGTTTGGAATCCGTGCTGTTAATGAAGGATCGTCGTGAATGACGGTTTGCGCACCGACCAAGATCGCATCGTTGATACTGCGAATGTGATGTGCATCATAACGGGACGTCTCTGATGTAATCCACTTGCTGTCAGACGTAGCAGATGCAATTTTTCCGTCTAACGTAATGCCCGCTTTGAGCGTCACGAAAGGTGTTTTTTTCGTAATAAAGTGGTTGAACACTTCATTCATAAGAATGGATTCCTGCTCCATGACGCCTGTGATAACTTGTATGCCAGCGTCTTGTAAAATGGCAATCCCGCGCCCGGCAACAAGCGGGTTCGGATCCAGTGCAGCAACGACTACTTTTTCTACGCCAGCTTTCACAAGTGCTTCAGCGCATGGGCCTGTGCGGCCATGATGGGAACAAGGCTCTAGTGTCACATAGATCGTGGCACCTTTTGCCTTATCTCCAGCCATTTTGAGCGCATGGATTTCTGCATGTGGTTCGCCGGCCTTCATATGCGCCCCGACCCCAACAATTTCATTTTCTCGCACAATCACAGCCCCGACGAGCGGATTGGGAGATGTCTGACCTTTCATTGCTTCGGCATTTTCAAGGGCTAGTTTCATATATCGCTCATGATGTGGCAATCGTACGCACCTCTTGATCCGCCTTCATATGGCCTGAGCGGTTAATTTTTGTCTGCAAGTATTTCTCATTGAACTCAGAGACATCACCCCAAAGTGGAATCCGTCCAGAAAGAGAAAGGCCTGCATGACTGATAGCATCGGTCTTTTTCGGATTATTGGTAATAAGTCTGACTGGCTTTGTACGCAACGTTTGAAGAACAGCAATCGCTTCTTCATATTGACGTGTGTCATCTTCAAAGCCTAGTGCTTCGTTTGCTTCTACTGTATCGTAGCCGTTTTCTTGCAAGATGTAGGCCATGGCTTTACTGAAAAGACCGATCCCGCGTCCTTCATGGTTGGCTAAATAAAACAGTGCGCCTGCTCCATTGTCCTCAATCATCCGCATAGACTGTTTCAATTGGAACCCGCAATCGCAGCGTTTGCTTCCGAAAATATCGCCGGTGTGGCAGATGGAATGCATGCGGATCAGCGCTTCATCAGCATGTTCGAAATCTCCGTAAACAAGGACACTTGATTGCTGGTGATCTGCAAGCTCACGGGAGGAAAGGCTTTCGATTAAAGCTTCATCTGATAATGGTTCTTTCCCGTCATCTTTTAACCATGAATACCAGTTAAACATGACCGTTCTACCGTCTAAATTCACTGGCAGTTTAATAGGTCCAGTGATATATATAAATCCGTCTTCTTGCTGTACTCGTTTGATTTTATCTTTTAAAATGGCTGTTTTAACCTCTGTGTGTTTGTCCATATTCTGCACCTTCTTTTTTGTCTGTTTCTTCAATCTGTAAACGAACGAGAACGCCAAATGGATCAATAAATTCGTTACTTTTTCCTGTCGTGTTCATGTGAACGCCTGCTTTTGTCAGACGTTCGACGACGGATGTTCTATCGTCTTCTTTTGGGAAAACCAGTGTATAGCTTCTAATTCCTGAAAAACGTGGATCAATGGCTCCTTTTCTCCCGCGTCCCCATGCATTAAAGGCAAGGTGGTGATGATAGACGCCACCAGCAACGAATAAGCTGGCTGGGGGAGCCATTCGGATATGAAAACCGATCGTGTTCACATAAAAGGAATCGGCTTCTTCTGGGTTGAGATGGAAATGCAAGTGTCCCATGACTGTACCAGCCGGGAGTCCTTCCCAGGTGGAATCAGCGGCTTCTTGCAGGAGACCATCTCCATCAAGCGGAGCATTTCCGCCACCTTTCACTTCTCCATGCTCACCTACCCATATGTCCTGAGGACGATCAGCATAAATTTCGACGCCGATTCCATCTGGATCACTTAAATAAATGGCTTCACTGAAAAAGTGATCGCTTGCTCCAATTAAAGGATAGCCTTTTTTGATCACATGCGCCAGCCATGTGCCCAGGTTTTTTCTGGTAGGTAATAAAACCGCAAAATGATAAAGTCCTGGCTCATGATCCGGCTTCTCTTTCAGCTGCACATCTTCTTTCAGCACAAGGATTGGTTCCTTTGCGTTGCTGCCAAGCGTGACAGTAGAATCCGTCTGTTCTAATAAAGTAAAACCTAAAATGTCTGTATAAAAAGGCAAAGAACGCTCAAAGCTGGACACATGTAATTCTGTTACACCTAATCTTACCTGCTCTATTGTATTCAAAGCTCGGTCATCTCCTTCATGTTATATGCATCTGCATGTTCAATGGTTTATTGAAAATTGATAAAATGATTACCTTGTTACTTTTAGTAACTAAACTATATAATAGTTAGTGACTTATTTCAAGTAATTAATTATGTTATAATGAAAAAAAGTAGAGAAAAGCAGGAGGGAGTAAAGTATGGCTCAAGTAGATGGCTGCCCAATTACAGATGCCATGGAGATTTTAGGGAAGAAGTGGGTGATTCTGATCATCAATCAGCTTTTGACAGGGCCAAAACGTTTTTGTCAGCTAGAAAATGAAATGAACATCAGCGGACGGTTATTATCAGAAAGGCTGAAAGATTTAGAAGCTGAAGGCCTTGTTGAGAAAAAAGTATATCCCGACATTCCCGTGCGGATTGAATATGAACTAACAGAACAAGGAAAGAAAATTGAACCAGTCATACGGGAAATGTATGCTTGGTCTTTAGAGCGCAAAAATAGTGAAAAGGGTGAACATGTCCCTTCTTAATCGATTTCGATCAGTGTCCCTGATCGATTTTTTTTGTGATTTTCCAGAAATCTAAGTCAATAGTATGAAAAATGATGTTGACAATAATTTCATTCATCATATAATATCAAGGAGAAGAGGGTTCTTTTCCCTGTAATGGAATGGGGAGGTTATGCCATGGTATCATGAATGGGACAGATTACCTAAACCGTGTATCACTACATCATGTAGCAACAGACATCTTTGACTTGTCAAAAGCAAAGATTTATTTTTTGGTCTCTATTGATAATGATTATCATAATCATTTGTGAGTGTGATTCATACGCTGATAAAGGTTATTTTTTTTATTGTCTATTGAGAATAATTATCAATATCATTTAGGAGGATATATATGAAATCACTTCGTTCAGCATCACACGTCTTATTATTCTTTAGCTTTGTCCTATTGTTTGCTCTAGCCCCGGTTAGCTCTGCCTCAGCAGCAGGCTTAGCAGATGGTCAATATTCAGCACAATATGTGGTATGGAAAGCAGACAGTGATTCAACGTCAACAGCAAATACGTATTTTGAAAAACCAGCTAAGCTTGTTGTGAAGGACGGAAAAATCAAAGCGCAAGTCACGTTAACGAACAGCTCTTGGATTACAAGCTTTAAAACATTGGATCAAGGTGTCTACAAAGATGCGAAGGTGATCAGTACAAACACAGCTGCTAATAAGAGAACGGTAGAGTTCAATGTCAACAGCCTGACAGATGTTGTACCAGCTAAAGTGAGTGTGACTGTACCGGTCATTGGATATACAGGCAATTACGATATTCGCGTCAAGTTTGATGCAGCAACTGTTCAATAAAAAGGGAGGAAATTCGTTTGATGAAAAAATGGATCAGGATGCCAGCCTTCATGGCTGCATTGCTTCTGGCACTTATACTGCCTTTTTCAAATGCACAGGCTGCTTCATTAAATGATGGTACATACTCCGTCAATTACACTGTGATGAAGGCCGAAGGAACTGCCGTTTCGATGGCAAATGATTACTGGCTGAAGCCGGCAAAAGTGATCGTGAAAAATGGCAAGCTAACGGTTCAAATGACCATTAAAAACAGCAGCTGGGTAACGGAATTTAAAGTGCCGGGAAATGGCGGCTATGTCGATACGACGGTTCTATCAACGAATAAGAAAGCCAATACAAGGCTTGTTCAATTCCAAGCACAGAGTTTGTCTAAACCAATCAAGTCAAAAATCCATGTCACAGTCAAATCGGCTGATTATGATCATGACTATACCATCCAACTGAAATTCGATGAAAGCAGCATCAAGTCACTTTCTTCTGACAGTTCAAAAGAAACAGCAGGTGCAGCAAAACATCAAGAATCATCAAAAGAAACAACCAAAACAACTGATTCATCCACCAAAACAAAACAAGAAGAAAATCCTCAAACTGGTGATACAAGCCAGATGGGATGGCTCCTTGTGCTTGTCTTATGTTCAGGCGGGTTTTTAGCGAGAAAGTGGATCATCAAGCATTAACGGAAGGAAGTGTCATCTTTTGAAACGTCTTTTTCATCTACAGACAGCTATTCTGCTCGTTTTATTCAGTTTGTTGACTGCGTTTCAGCTGCCTCAAGGAACGGCTCAGGCGGCATCATTGGTTGATGGTGAATATACGGCCGGATTCACCATTTTAAAAAATGGCAGCACTGAAGCATCCATGATGGATACGTATACAGAAAAGCCAGCTAAGCTCATCATCGAAAATGGCAAGACGACTGCCTATTTGACGCTGAAGCAAAGCAAAGAAATCACAGATTTCAAGGTCGAACAAAATGGCTCTCTCGTCACCACTGAAACGGTCAGTGAAGATGAGACAGCGAATACGCGTGTGATCAAATTTGATGTAGCCGATGTATCAGCCAAATTAAATGGCTGGGTCAAAATTTACTGGGACTTAGGCGGCTTTATTTATGATGAGGCGTATGACGTACAGATCGCTTTCGACGAGAGCAGTCTCACACTTGTCACGCCTGCGAAGCCAGACGATAGTGAAACAACACCAGATGATCAAAACGGTACGACGCCAGGCGACAGTGAAACAACACCAGATGATCAAAGTGGTACGACACCAGGTGACAGCGAAACAAAGCCGGATGATCAAAGCGGCACAACACCAGACGATCAGCCGGAAATGCCTGACAATAACAACGGCACAACACCAGTTGATTCACCGCAGAACCAATTAAAAGATGGTGTGTATCGTATCAACTACAGTGTGCTGAAGGGCGATGAGGATGAGGCATCTCGGATGAGCCAATACTTCTCACATCCAGCATCGTTAACCGTTAAAAATGGAACGCAAACCGTTTCCTTTACGGTGAAGGATCATACGTCAGTTGATTCTTTGAAAATAGAGAAAAACGGTTCTTATCAAGAAGTGAAAAACGTGAGCACAGATCAAGCAAAGAACACAAGAGTGGTTTCATTTGAAGTGTCTGATCTGAAAAAAGCAGTTAACGGAAAAGTACACATTGTGGTAGCAGCCGCTCACTATGATCAAACGTACGATATTCGTTTTCAATTTGATTCAAAAAGTATCGTTCCACTGAAGGACGGTCAAATAGAGGAAGAAACACCGGCTACACCAGAAACACCAAAACCAAATAAACCAGCACCAGACACAACGAACGGCGGAACGAATCAAGAGACAGTTCAGCTAAAAGACGGGGTGTACAAGCTTCCTTTCTCAATGAAGAAAGCAGACAAAGATGAGCTTTCTCGCATGAACGATTACGTCGTGAGCCCTGCGACATTGGTGGTGAAAAATGGCCGCCATTTCGTTTCATACACTGTGAAGAACAGCTCAGCCATCACGTCGTTCCAAGTAGGAACCGGCGGTAAATTTGAAGAGACGCTAGTTGCAAAGACTGATCAAAAAGCAGATACACGAGTGATTCAATATGAAGCAAAAAGTGTAAGCAGTGATCAGGCAGCACGCGTGAAAATTGACATTCCAACTGCCAATTATCATGAGCAGTACGATGTCAAACTTGTCTATGATACGAAAGGCATTTCACTTGGTGAAGGAAGCGGAATTGCGACGGTGATCGGAGACGATGAGAGCATCGGCTTTGTGAAAAATCCGAATGATCACGATTCTCAACCAAGCCAGCTTGCGAATCTCGCCCCTGAGGAAACGGGTGCAGAGCAGATGACCTTTACGCCATCAGATGATCAAACCAAGTCTGAGACAGGTCAGCTGAACCCAAAAACAGGAGATACTTCACTTCTTTGGGTGTACATTCTTTTATTCGGCGGATCACTATTCGTGCTCGTCAGAAAGTATCAAACTCGTACAAGATAAAGAATCTATGTTAAGTGAGGTGCGCCATTCATCTCGGCGCATCCACTTCCTTTTTTTCGAAAGGAGGCTTCTGTTTTTTGAAGCATCGAATGTTATGTACCCTGATCACGGCTCTATGTGTGTGCGTCTTCTTAGCAGGCTGCTCACAATCAGCTGAAAGCTCAGCGAAAGGCAAAAAAAGCGCAGCATCAAGTGCCCGCATTGTGGCAACGACTGTAGCTACTGCTGAGATCATGGATGCGCTAGAGGTAGATCTTGTCGGGGTGCCAACAAGTCAAAAATCCTTGCCGGCTCGATACAAAGGACTCCCAGCAGTCGGTAACCCAATGAGCCCGGACATGGAAATCATCCAATCACTTCAACCGACAGATGTCCTGTCTGTCACGACCCTTCAATATGATTTAGAAACGCCTTTTCAACAAGCTTCTGTCCCTGCGACATACCTCAACCTTGAGAGCCTGGACAAGATGGAGAACACCATCACAAAGCTTGGAGAAAAATATGATAGAAAGACACAAGCGAAACGCATTGTGGATGATTTTGAACAAAAAAAGAAAGACATACAAGAGAGAACGAAGGGAAAGACGAAGCCATCCGTTCTCATTTTGCTTGGTGTACCAGGCAGTTATTTAGTGGCAACAGAGAATTCGTATATCGGTGATCTTGTGCGTATTGCAGGAGGAAAGAACATCGTAAAAGGTGAGAAAATGGAGTATTTGGCATCCAATACGGAGTATTTACAAAAAGCCAATCCAGATATCATTCTCCGAGCCGCACATGGGATGCCGGATGAAGTCGTCAAAATGTTTGATCAAGAATTTAAAACAAATGACATCTGGAAACATTTCCATGCGGTCAAACAAGACCGGGTGTACGACCTCGAAGAAAGCTTATTCGGGACAACAGGCAATTTAAAGGCAGCAGAGGCATTAGATGAATTGACTCGTATGTTGTATCCGTCATAAGCGGCGAATCTTAATGATAAAAGGACGTTCAAGATGAAAAAAACAGGGATTTTATTTCTGATAGTCAGTCTCTTACTAGCCGGCGTATTTATTTATTCCGCCATTACGGGGAGCATTCATGTTACACCGATTGAATTATTGGAAGGGCTTATGACCGGTCAACATGCACAGGTAGAAATCATTAAAGATTTAAGAATCCCCCGCATGCTCATTGCGATGTTTACAGGGGCGGCTTTATCTGTCTCCGGTGTCCTCTTGCAGTCTGTGATGAGGAATCCATTAGCAGATGCCGGTGTTATTGGTATTTCATCAGGAGCTAGCTTCTTTTCTTTAATGGCAATTACAGCGCTTCCTCAATTTTATTTCTACTCTCCTTTATTTTCAGTTTTAGGCGGGGCAATTGCCTGCTTCCTCGTATACGTGTTGTCTTGGAAAGGCGGCTTAAGCCCGATTCGAATGATTCTGGTGGGGATCGCCATCAATGCCATGTTTACAGGGATGGCAGAAGCGTTTGTGACCATTTGCAGCTATTTCAATATCACCATTAATCAGTCTGGACAGTCAAATCTGACGATGAAAACGTGGGGAGATGTCCGTTTAATCGGTGTCTATGGCGTCGTTGGGCTTGTGGTTGCGCTTTTCTTTAGCAGATGGTGTAACTTGCTTGCCCTTCAAGATAAGACGGCGAAAAACTTAGGATTGCGTGTGACCAGAATGCGCCTTTTGATTTCAATCACGGCGGTGTTATTAGCAGCGGTGACTGCTGCGGTAGCGGGCGTGATTGCCTTTGTCGGCTTGCTCATTCCCCATATCTCTAGAAGGCTCGTCGGCTCGGACCATCGGGTACTGATTCCATTTTCTGCGTTAAGCGGGGCCTTGCTCATTTTGACGGCTGATACGCTCGGCAGAACGCTTGTGGCACCAAATGAAATCCCTGCTTCTACAATCATGGCTGTTATTGGCGGGCCGTTTCTGATCTTTTTATTAAGAAGGGGGGATCGTCTGCATGGACATTCGTGAGGTGTCGTTTTCCTATGATCGGCAGAGGGATATTGTTCAATCGGTCACTACAAAGATTGAAAAGGGGAAAATCACCACCATTATCGGTCCAAATGGCTCGGGAAAATCCACGTTACTTTCTTTGATGGCACATAACCATTGTCCACATAAAGGACAGATTCATTTAGATGGGCAAGAGCTGAATGCGTTCAAGCCAAGGGAACTCGCGAGAAAGCTGGCAGTCGTTCATCAGCAAAATGAAGCGCCGCTCGATTTAACGATCGAACGAGTCGTGGCATTTGGGAGAACGCCCTATCAGACGATGCGCGGCAGTGACAAGGAAGAAGATGAGAAAGCAATTGAGTGGGCACTGTCCTGTACAAAGCTGACGGATAAGCGAAAGGTGCCTCTTGCCTCATTGTCAGGCGGAGAACGGCAGCGTGTATGGATTGCGATGGCTTTAGCGCAAAAAACACCGATCCTTTTCTTAGATGAACCGACGACTTATTTGGATATGTATTATCAATTTGACATTCTGGAGCTCATTCGAGAGCTCAATGTCGAGCATGGATTAACCATCGTGATGGTCCTGCACGATATGAATCAGGCGATTCGCTATAGTGATGTCATCATCGCCATGAAAGATGGACAAATTATCCGCGAAGGACGGCCAAATGATGTGTTAACAGAAGAGATGGTGCGGCACATTTATCATGTGTCCGTCACAATTAAGCAGGATGCAGAAACAGGGATGTATATCGTGCCTGTAGGCATATAAGTTGTGCAAAAAGCAGGTGAGACAGTGTGAAACGAGGGAAAAGAATCGGGCAGCGAATGCTGACGATCGTCTGTTTAGGTGTTTTTCTATATAGCGGTACTGCCATTGGCTTGGAGCTCTTTGGCAATTATCAAAATCGTCAGGTGCTTGCAAAGGCTCAGACACTTTACACACACGAGGATGGAATGAAACAGCGAAAACCTGGAGAAATCCGTCAGTCATTTGATGATTTGCGAAAGGTGAATGAAGACATTGTCGGTTGGATTGATATGAAGGACACGATGATTCAGTATCCAATTGTTCAGTCAAACGATAATGCATTCTATTTAACTCGTAATTATGTAAAGGATGACACACGGGCAGGCAGTATCTTTATGGATTATCGTAATGACGTCTTGCATGAAAGTCCCAATACAGTGGTGTACGGTCATCGGATGAGGGATGGGTCTATGTTTGCTGGTCTCACAAACTATTTGAAAAAAGATTTCTTCCAAGATCATCGCACATTTCAGTACGATACACTGTACCAAAGCTATGAAGCAGAGATTTTTGCTGTGTATGAGACGACAGTCGATTTCGATTATATTCAGACTGATTTTCAGGATCTTGGTGAATATGCGCACTACTTGCAGGCTGTGCGTAAGAAGTCAATCTATCAAACGAAAACAGACGTATCCACAGATGACTTGATTCTCACATTATCGACCTGTGATCACGTGCTGGCACCTAAAAACAAGCGTCTCGTGGTACAGGCGAAGCTAAAGAAAGTTTACTAGAAAAGGAGAGACAGACGGTTGAAATGTTTACATGTGATTTGGGCAGGACTCGTCGTCGTGCTTCTCCTCGGCGGATGCAGCCAGGCGGCGCCTGTCGAGAATGGGAGCAAGCAAGGTGCGCTCAACATTCAGGATTTTGCCGGCAGAACATTATCGTTTCATGAATCACCTGAACGGATCGTCTCGTTGTCAACTGGCGACATGAGCATCATTTATGCTCTAGGTGGTCAGGTTGTCGGCCGGCCAACTGCCGAATTGCCAGACAATCTACAAAAGGCAAAGTCCGTACAATCAATTGGCACAACCCATCAATTTGATGTCGAGCTGATCACGAGTTTAAAGCCCGATGTGGTGCTTGGGAATGAATCATTAAACAGCAAGGATATCTCTACTATAGAAGGAATTGGTTCACAGCTTCTTTTGACAAGTGCCAACTCAGTGAAGGACATCCAGCGTCAAGTTACTTTATTTGGTGATTTACTTGGAAAACAGCAAAAGGCCAAAGCGCTCAATGCTCAAATCGATCAGCGGATCAAGCAAGTGAAGCAGCCTGAGAAAAAAATAAAGACACTCGTTGTATATGGTGCGCCCGGCACATATATGGCGGCACTTCCACAATCTTTAAGCGGTGATCTGCTGCGGATCGCTGGTGGGGCGAATATTGCTGAAAATGAACCAGCACTCGAGAAGTTTCCGCAATATGCACAAATCAATGCAGAAAAGGTAATCGAGGCCGATCCGGATCTCATTTTGCTGATGACACACAGCAATCCTGAAGATGTCAAAGCAGGCTTTATGAGTGAAATGAAGCAAAATGCGGCGTGGCACGATGTATCAGCTGTCAAAAATGGACACGTTGAGATTCTGCCAAGTGACCTATTTGGGACAAATCCAGGCGCAGAAGTCATCAGAGCGATCGATGAATTAGAGAAGAAATTGAAGCGATTGTCATCATGAAGATGAATGCAGAACTAGATTTTCAAAAAAGGCAGTCAAGACGAAAATGGCTGTTACCAGGATTGTTTCTCTCTTTATGTGTGGGCGTCTGTCTAGGACTTGCGGTAGGTTCTGTCCAATTGTCGCTGACGGATTTAATGGCTGTCTTCACGGGAACAGGTCTGCCTGTTCATGAAAAAATTGTCATGGATTTACGGCTTCCCCGTGTGCTCATTGGTTTTCTCGTTGGGGCCTGTCTCGCGGCATCAGGGGCGATTTTACAAGGAGTTGTCCGAAATCCACTTGCTGACCCTGGGATCATTGGTGTGACTGCGGGCGGCGGGTTAGCTGCTGTACTCAGCATGATTGTTCTCCCGCAGTTCACGTATTTGCTTCCGGCAGCTGCTTTTCTGGGCGCCTTATTAGCAGCTCTTGTCGTGTATATGCTGTCATTTGATCAAGGGGTTTCCCCGCTTAAATTGATCTTGGCAGGTGTTGCCGTCAATGCCCTGCTTGGTGCGGTGATGAATGGGTTTATGGTGCTTTATAGTGAGCGTGTGCAGGCTGTTTTGCCTTTTCTATCAGGGGGGTTAAACGGACGGAGCTGGCATCATCTTAGCTTTGTGTCGCCATATGCGCTGGCTGGATTATGTCTTTGTTTTTTCGCCATTAAACCGTCCAATCTCCTTTTACTTGGCGATGAATCGGCTCAGCTATTGGGCCTTCGAGTAGAGCGGACTCGATTTTTTCTCATTGCGCTGGCCGCTCTTTTAGCTGGAGCGGCTGTCAGTGTCAGTGGTTTAATCGGATTTGTCGGGCTTGTTGTACCTCATTTTATCCGTCTTTTAATCGGAGATGATTACCGGTATTTGCTGCCGATTTCAATGCTTGGAGGGGGCGTGCTTGTGGTCTTTGCCGATACAGCGGCACGGGTCTGGTTTACACCGGTTGAATTGCCTGTAGGGATCTTGCTTGCCTGCATCGGTGCACCTTTCTTCCTCTATTTATTAAAAAAGAAAGGGAGGGGTTAAGATGGATGTCATTGCAATGGATGACGTGAGTCTCAGTCAAGGCGGCTTTCGGCTGTCTTCCATTTCAGCAGCTGTTCCTAAAGGGAGTGTAACCGGAATCATTGGCCCGAATGGGTCAGGTAAGTCGACTTTTATCAAAGCGGCCGCACGACTGACCTCAATCGAAAGCGGCATGATTTACATTCACGACATCCCGCAAAAAGAGATGACGGCACAGGAGATCGCCAAGGAGGTGGCGGTTCTCATGCAAACAAGAACCGCCATTCCATCGATGACAGTACGTGAGCTTGTCGCACTTGGACGCAGTCCGCACCGTTCCATCTGGAAAAAAAGCAGTACGTCAGATCATGAAGCGATTGAGTGGGCGCTTGATGTGACGAATAGCCGCACCAATGAAAACAGAATGCTTCATACATTGTCAGGCGGAGAAAGACAAAAGGCATATATTGCAATGGCACTGGCTCAGAAGACAGAAACCATCATTCTCGATGAGCCAACCACTTATTTAGACATTGCGCATCAGCTTGAATTACTGGAGCTACTCAAACAGCTGAATCAAACACATGGCATCACCATTTTAATGGTTCTCCATGACTTGCAGCAGGCCGCAAAATATTGTGACCGTCTCATTGCTATGAAGCGAGGTCAAGTGCATCAAATTGGCTCACCAAAAGAAGTGTTAACAGAAGACTTTTTCAAGGAGGTTTTTGGGATTCAGGCAGAGGTTCACTTAGACGGTGAGCATCCGCTCATTATCCCAATCGCCTCCATTCAACAACAAAAGGGAGATGAACCAAACATGATTATTGTAAACAACCAAGTAAGAGTAGAAAAAGGCAGTGCAGACCACCTTGTTAAACGGTTTAACAAGCAGGGACAAGTAGAATTTATGGAAGGCTTTTTAGGAATGGAAGTATGGGTCACTCAGCAGACAACTGATTACGATGAAGTGACCATTCACACCCGCTGGAATCGAAAAGAAGACTTTGTGAATTGGACAAAATCTCAGGCATTTGGTGATGCGCATGCTCATGGAAAGGCGAAACCTGAAGGCCTGTTAAAAAACAAAATTACGTACTATGAAGTGCAAGTCACAAGACCCGCTTTACAGAAAAAAGCCTAAATATTCAAAAGCGCTGCAGCGAAGAAGCAGCGCTATTTTTTTTGTGATTGTCTCTTTCCGTCACATATTTTTGACAAAGTATTCAAACAACTGACACAATCCTATCCAAATTTTAGGTAAAATTTACTTTATTTTTGAAGCACATGGGTGTAAAGTACAGGTATAAATAACTAACCGAATGAAAATCAAGAGTAAAATTTCACCGAGTGAACTATATCAAATGGACTTTCACTTGTGAATCATTGAACAAATAGTGAACTTTTTGTGAAATGATGAGCATAAATATCTCGAATCATTCGGCATGCGAAAGTAAGGGAGGATGTAAGGCTGTGAGTGAGCTGTTTTTAGCAAGATTTCAATTTGCCTCAACGACATTATTTCATTTTATTTTTGTTCCTATGTCTATAGGTTTGGTATTTATCGTTGCATTGATGCAAACCCTTTATGTGGTGAAGAAAAAAGACATCTATAAAAAGATGGCAAAATTTTGGGGTCACCTTTTCTTAATTAACTTTGCAGTAGGTGTGGTGACAGGGATTCTGCAAGAATTCCAGTTTGGGATGAACTGGTCAGATTATTCAAGGTTTGTCGGTGATGTCTTTGGTGCACCGCTTGCCATTGAAGCGCTATTGGCCTTTTTCCTTGAATCGACCTTTATTGGTCTTTGGATATTCGGCTGGGACCGTCTACCGAAAAAAATTCATTTGTTATGTATTTGGCTTGTTTCTCTTGGTACGATCTTTTCGGCGTTTTGGATTTTACTCGCCAACTCATTTATGCAGGAGCCAGTTGGATTTGTGATTAAAAATGGCCGTGCAGAAATGAATGACTTTGGGGCGCTCGTGACAAATCCGCAACTTTGGGTAGAGTTCCCACACGTTCTGTTTGGTGCATTGGCAACCGGTGCTTTCTTTATCGCGGGTGTTAGTGCCTATAAAATGATCAAAAAACAAGAAGTGACCTTTTTCAAAAAATCTTTCCAGATTGCCATGGTGCTTGCTTTCATTTCTGGCTTAGGTGTGGCGTTCTCTGGACATGATCAAGCGAAGCACTTAATGGAATCACAGCCGATGAAGATGGCAGCAAGTGAAGCCCTTTGGAAGGATAGTGGAGATCCAGCGGCTTGGACACTATTTGCCAACATTGACACAGATAAAAAAGAAAACTCTGCGGAGATCAATATTCCGTTTGCTTTAAGTTACTTGGCTTACTCGAAGTTTAGTGGAGATGTGCCAGGCATGCTGACCCTTCAAAAAGAATATGAAGCAAAGTTTGGTCCTGGAGATTACATTCCTCCAGTCAAAACAACCTTCTGGAGCTTTAGAATCATGGTGGGTGCCGGCATGTTGATGATTTTTGCTAGTATGATTGGTTTGTATTTGAGCTTTAGAAAAAAACTAGAATCAAACAAATGGTATTTACGCTTCATGGTATGGATGATTGCGTTCCCGTTTATTGCAAACTCAGCGGGCTGGATCATGACGGAAATTGGGCGTCAGCCGTGGACAGTCTTTGGTATGATGACAACCGCACAATCCATTTCACCAAACGTATCGTACGGCATGTTGCTATTCTCAGTCATTAGCTTTACGACCATTTATCTGATTCTTGCCATCGTGCTTGCCTACTTATTCATTCGAGAAATTAAAAAAGGTGCACATTCTGAAGAGAATACAGATCAAAAGGATGAAACGGACCTGTCTACAGATCCATTTGATGGAGGCGCATATCATGGCATATCTTAACGAGATTTGGTTTATTCTTGTCGCAGTATTGTTTGTTGGATTTTTCTTCTTAGAAGGATTTGATTTTGGTGTCGGGATGTCCATGCAGCTGCTTGGAAAAGATGCACATGAGCGCCGCATTTTAATCAATACGATTGGCCCTTTCTGGGATGCGAATGAGGTCTGGCTGATTACAGCTGGCGGGGCTATTTTCGCCGCTTTTCCTCACTGGTACGCTACGATGTTCAGCGGATACTATATTCCATTTACGATTCTCCTATTAGCGCTCATTGGGCGGGGGGTCGCCTTTGAATTTAGAGGGAAGGTCGAGAAGGCTTCATGGATCAAAACGTGGGACTGGATCATCTTCTTTGGCAGTCTGCTTCCGCCATTTTTACTCGGAGTGCTATTCACAAGTATGTTACGAGGAATGCCCATTGATCAAGATATGAATATGTACGCTGGATTTACAGACTTCGTCAATCTTTATTCAGTGATCGGCGGGGTAGCTGTGACGGTGCTTTGCCTCCTGCATGGATTGATTTTCGTCACACTCCGCACTGAGGGTGATTTAAGAAATCGTGCAAGAAAGCTCGGTCAGCGTGTTTTATTGATTGCACTACCAGTTCTTGTTCTATTTGTTGGTGTGTCTATTCTTGAAACAGACATTTATACCGTGCGTCCGATCATCACAATCCCTTTAACTGTACTCATTGTGGTTTGTTATGTAGCGGCTCTATTCTTTATGAGAAAAGAGCGTGATGGATGGACATTTTTATTCACAGGTGCAGGTATTATGGTGACGGTGACCATGCTTTTCACAGCATTATTCCCGCGTGTCATGATTAGTTCGATCAACCATGCATTCGACCTCACCATTCAAAACGCTGCATCAGGATCTTATTCACTGACGGTCATGACGATTGTTGCCATTTCTTTGCTACCTTTTGTGCTTGGGTATCAAATCTGGAGCTACTATGTCTTCCGTAAACGTGTAAGCGGTAAGGAGCCAATGACCTACTAATGGATAAACGTTTGCTTCAACTAAAAGGAATGAGGGGGCTTCTTGCCCTCTTAGGTATTGTGTCAATCATCCAAGGAGCAAGTATTATTTTTCAAGCACAGTGGCTGGCACATGCCATAACAACGCTGTTTGACGGGAAGAGCCTCATGCAGGCAACACCTTATGTCTTGCTGTTTCTTGCTGCCTTTCTGGTGCGGCACGGTCTCACCTTGATGCGGGAGAAGGTCATGTTCACCTATTCTTCCCGAATTGGAGCAGACGTGAGAAAGCAGCTGTTGGACCAGCTGTTCCGTTTAGGGCCAGCTTTCACGAAGAAAAAAGGAACAGGAAAGCTTGTGACATTGGCGATGGAGGGCATTGTCCAATATCGTCAGTATTTACAGCTGTTTTTGCCGAAAATGGTGAACATGGCAGTTATTCCGGTGATGGTGCTTGTCTATGTTTGGACATTAGATGAAACATCTGCTGTCATTCTCATTGTCACGCTGCCGATTTTAATTGTTTTTATGATTTTGCTAGGACTTGTCGCTCAGCGTAAAGCGGCCAAACAATGGAGATCGTATGAGAAATTATCCAATCATTTTACTGATTCTCTCCGTGGCCTTGAAACGCTTCGCTACTTAGGGATTAGCAAAAAGCATTCTCGCAATATTGGAGAGGTCTCAAAGCGTTATCGAAAGGCGACGATGAGCACACTGAAAGTCGCCTTTCTTTCTTCTTTTGCTCTCGATTTCTTTTCAATGCTGTCCATTGCGACTGTCGCTGTATTTCTCGGCTTGCGCTTAATTGAGGGAGATCTTTTGTTATTGCCCGCTTTGACCGCACTGATGCTTGCGCCAGAATATTTCTTGCCAGTCCGTGAAGTGGGAAATGATTATCATGCGACGTTAAACGGTAAAGAAGCGAATGAGGCGATTCAAGTGATTTTAGAGGAAAAGGGCTTCCGAGAGCAGGAGACACAATCCGTGCAGCTGAACGAGTGGAATGAGCAATCTGAGCTCATACTGCAAGATGTCAGTGTCTTGCATGATGAACATGCTCCTTATTCGATTCAGGATGTGGACCTCACTGTGAAAGGAAAGAAAAAGATTGGGATCATCGGTGCCAGTGGTTCGGGGAAATCGACGTTAACGGATGTCCTCGGCGGTTTTGTTGAACCGTCTGCAGGTGAAATGATCCTAAACGGAAAGCCGCTTGCTCATTTACAGCTGGCGGCATGGCAAAAAGAAGTTGTTTATATGCCGCAGCATCCTTATTTATTTCACATGACACTGAGAGAAAACATTCGTTTTTATGAACCGAATGCAACAGATGAAGACGTCGAAAGAGCGGTGCAAGAGGCAGGTTTGTCTCAGCTCGTAGCTGATCTCCCCAATGGACTGGATGAGGTCATTGGCGAACAGGGCAGAGGACTGAGCGGTGGACAAGCGCAGCGGATTGCACTCGCTCGCACAGTGCTCGGCCAGCGATCCATTATGCTGTTAGATGAACCAACGGCTCATCTGGATATTGAGACAGAGTATGAATTGAAGAAAACAATGCTTCCATTGTTTGAAGATAAACTTGTGTTTTTAGCTACACACAGACTTCATTGGATGACGGATATGGATGAAATCATTGTGATGGATCATGGGACGATTGCAGAGATGGGGACTCATGAATCATTAATGGAAAGAAAAGGTGTGTACTATCAATTGGTACAGGAACAAATGGGGGCGGTCACACATGGTCAGTAAAGGCTGGTTTATACCTTATATCAAGGAGAATCAAAAGCTGTTTGCCTTGGTGCTTTTTTTAGGGGCGATTGCGGTGTTTTCTGCTTCTATGCTCATGTATACGTCAGGGTTCCTCATTTCAAAAGCTGCCACAAGACCTGAGAATATCTTGATGGTCTATGTCCCAATCGTGGCAGTACGTACCTTTGGTATTTCACGCTCAGCGGCTCGTTATGCAGAAAGACTGGCGAGTCATCAGCTCATTTTGACGATGATTGAAAAAATGCGGGTACGTCTTTATGATATGGCTGAACGAAGTGCCAAACAGACTAAGCTTGGAACAGGTGAAATGCTTGGGCTGTTGTCAGAAGATGTGGAGAGATTACAGGATGCGTATTTAAAAACAATCTTTCCATCCATCGGTGCGCTGCTTTTATATGCCGCTTCGATTGGAGCACTTGGGCTTTTCTCATGGCCTTTTGCCGGGTTGATGCTGCTTTATATGGCGCTGCTCGTATTTGTATTCCCATACATCACAGTACTTGTGAACCGGGCGCGACAAATTCAAATGAAGAAAGGCAGAAATGAACTGTACAGCCATTTAACGGATGCTGTCATGGGCGTGAGTGACTGGTTGTTTAGCGGCAGACAGAACGATTTTGTTGAGGGCTATGAACGAAAAGAAGCAAAGCTATTAGCACTCGAAGCGGCAAAGCACCGGTTTATCCGTCTGCGCCAATTTTTAGCCCAGCTAGTGATTGGAGGAGCAGTCGTCCTTGTCGTGTATTGGAGCGGCTCAGTCGTTCAGGCTGGTTCTATGCCGCACACGCTCATCGCAGCCTTTGTGCTTGTGCTGTTTCCATTAACAGAAGCCTTTCTTCCGCTGTCAGATGCAGCAGGCGATATTCCTGTTTATCAGCATGCCGTCAGCAGATTAAATCATTATGAAGAGCAGTCGTATGAAGGATTAGTGGAGAGGGAGGCAGCAGACGATACACCCGTCTCTGATGGCGTTGAAGCGGTCTGTTTTGATCAAGTCACCTTCGGATATGAAGTAGATCAACATGTACTAAAGCATTTTTCGTTTTCCATGAAGCAAGGTGAATCGCTCGCTCTTTTAGGAAAAAGCGGTGCAGGCAAATCGACCATTTTAAAATTGTTAGAAGGGGCAGTCGTGCCAAATCAAGGGGTTGTCAGCATTTCAGGGAAACCGGTACAAAGCATTCAAGAGGAGATATCCTCTTATGTGTCTGTGCTCAATCAACAGCCCTATTTATTCGATACGTCTGTTTTAAACAACATTCGCTTAGGTTCTCCAGAAGCGACAGAAGAGCAAGTAAAAGAAGCCGCGCGGCAAGTGCAGCTGCACGATTACATTGAGTCTTTGCCAGAAGGTTATCACACAGGTGTACAAGAGACAGGGGTTCGTTTCTCTGGTGGAGAAAGACAGCGTATGGCTCTAGCACGGATTTTGCTGCAAAACACACCGATTGTTGTATTAGATGAACCAACCGTCGGGCTTGATCCACGCACAGAGCGTGAATTGCTTGAAACAATCTTCCGTGTGTTAAAAGGGAAAACAGTCATTTGGATTACCCATCATCTCACTGGCTGTGAGGCATGTGACCGTATGATGTTTATTGAAGGTGGACGTATTGAGATGGAAGGGCAGCATCATGATTTGCTGAAAGAAAATGTGCGTTATCAAAAGCTGTATGAAATGGATCGTCCATTTTCGAACGTGTAAAAAATGTATGACAAGAACGTTCGGACAGAAGATTTCTGCCCGAACGTTTTTTTGAGTTTAAGGATTTACTTTTCCTACACCCGCATTTGATACAACTTCTGATTTCACATTGTTCACGTTAAGCAAAGAGTAGTTATAAGGAGGGTTGTACGTACCTGTTGAAGACGTTGGCAGACTGCCTGTGCTATTAATATATGAGTTGTTGATGACATGCCATGTACCGACTTGACGGCTGTCCCAGCTGCCAATGGCATTGTTTGTATTTTCAAATACGTTGTGCTCAATTCTCATTTTTGCGCCCATACGAGAGTTAATCGCAGTTGTATGGATGCCTTTGTAGTAGTTGTTATACACATGACCTTCTCCGTAGCGCATAGACGGTACACGAGAGTTCAAGTTTTCAAAGCGGTTGTTGTGGAATGTGATTTTTCTGTTGTAGTTATCGTTATCGGAGCTGCCCATCAGCATTGTTTTCCAGCTGTCATGGACATAGTTCCATGAGAACGTAATGTAATCGGAGTCATTTTTCACATCGAATAACCCATCATAGTCATCTTTCCCAGAGTTCAAAGTGTTGTAGAGTTCATTATGGTCGACCCATACGTTTTTAGAGCCACCTTCGATTCCGATGGCATCTTTATCACCGATTTTGCTGTGATGGATTTTGAGGTTGCGGATGATGACGTTATTAGCACGCCATACTTTAATACCAATCCCATTAAATTCGCCGTTTGTCCCTTTACCGACGATGGAGACATTGTTTGTATCTTTCACATCAATTTTATTGGCTGATGTATTAGAAGGAGTAATCGTTCCGTCTACCACGATTTTCAATTTTTCATTTGTTCCTTTGCTTTTGAGGGCAGCTAATAGTTCATTTCCGGTTTTCACCGTCACCGTTTTACCGCCTTCACCGCCTGTTGTACCGCCATTTAATGTGGAGAATCCTTGCTGATTAAAATTGGCCATAATCGAAGGGCTTTCTGGATATTTCGTTGCTGCTTTTGCCTCCCCATTTGGCGCAAATAATGAAGTCACGAGACCAACCGCTAACACACCAGCTAACATTGGAACTTTTTTCTTCAACATGAACATCTCCATTCTCTATTTTGTTTTAATGTAAACGTTTCCAAAATAAGCTGCGATTCAACCGCTCCTCCTTCCTTCGCCAGCATCGCCTCTTTCGGAATGTAGGAAGAGCATAGCACGCAAAAAGGTATCATCGGCTAAGAATTGGAACGAAGTATTCCACGATTTTCAAGGAAACTAAGGCAATGATTATTTCAATTTATCTACATGAGACAAGGATCATTGACGATAGGTATTGGGGTAACCTAGTGATTATGAAAAGGACGTTCTTCTTTTCAAGGAAAATCAAGATGATTACGAAAGCGTCATTTTGTTAGAGACAAAGACATGTCATAATCATTACATAAGAAAAAAATGGATATCAAATAGATCCATGCGCTAAACAGTAGGTAGAAAAGGCTCCAATTTAAAAAAAGAAGGTCTATTTTAAACGATGCGATCACCGGTGTCGTCTAATCAATAAGAGATAGAAAGGAAGGAGGGACGTGTTTGGAGCAGACCGAGGAGACTTTATGGATCAAGCGGGCAAAACAGGGGGATGATGCCGCATTTACCGCCCTTTATCGGCATCATTATTCGTTTCTTTACCGTTATTTGATGAAATTGACCCTTCAACAAGAGCTGACAGAGGAGATCATGCAAGAAACGATGCTCAAAGCGTACATGAAACTTTCTTCTTTTAGAGGAGATTCATTATTTTCAACATGGCTCATGTCCATTGCATCTAGACAATTTTTAGATCATCAAAAGAAAAGAAAACGTGAACAAACGAGAGAAGGAAAGGCGAATCAAGAAGCCATCCGCCGGTTCAAATGGGATGTTCAGCAAAAAGGCCATACTTGGCATGACATGTGGGATGCTCTAAATGAGTTAAAGGCTCAGGAGAGAGCACCGATCCTTCTCCATTACTATTATGGCTTTACTTACCCTGAAATCGCTTCGATGCTCGGGGTGAGAGAAGGTACGGTGAAATCGAGGGTTCATCATGGGATCAAGAAAATTCGAAAGGAGTGGGACTGATGAAAGAAGATCGTTTCGCCGATCGTTTAAAAGAGGAGTTGCAGGAGCTCGATGAACAAATCGAAGTAGAAAAGCCGAGTGAACAAGCTTTGATGTTGATGCTAAAGCAGGCAAAGGAAAAAGAGAAAAAACGTTTTAAACAAGAAGTGCTGGCGTACATCATCGTCAGTCTGACCATCATGACACTTTTTGCAGCTGCCATTACTCATTTGCCCATCATCTTCATTCTTCTCCAAGTGGTGAGCGTGCCACTCTGTGTGGTTGTCGGCATCAAGGAATACCAACATATTAAAGGAGGGTCCTCCTTATGAGTCAGACGGAAATGATCATCTTATTGTGCGCATTACCGTTACTGTTTGCACAGGGATTTCTCTTATTTATGGATGCTAAGAAAAGAGGGCGTTATAAATGGTTCTGGGGCATCATTGGGTTAATCAACTTCCCATCTTCTTCTATTTTATATTGGCTGTGTGTTGTCTTACCTGATCGTAAAAGAGGAGAAAAGCTCAGGAAAGATTGAAAGACGTTGTAAAACTTTTGACCTTTTTTTTGAATGATCATCATCTAGAAAAAATGAAAGTTTCATGAATGTGTCAAAGAAAGCGGGATGTTGAACGTCCAGTTCGTCATTTCTAGCACGATAGTCATTCTTTGAGCGGGTCATTTTCATGACGGAAGGTGATTCTGTTTGATCTATCTCATTTCGGCATCGTTTTCATCTGTTATCAATATTGATCAGTTTTTACAAATGGTGTTAAATTAATCTCAATATGCGTTAGAAAATCTAACAACCAAAGAGTGAGATATTGACAAGGAGGCAGATGAGACATGTTGACCTTAGATCGAGCAGCACAAACAGCACAAAGCTACATCCACCGTGTGCTAGAGGATGTAGAAAAACGGAATCCAGGCGAGGCGGAATTCCAGCAAGCCGTGAAAGAAATTCTGGAATCCCTCGTCCCAGTTTTTGCAAAACACCCAGAGTACGAAAAACAGGGGGTCTTAGAACGCTTAATTGAGCCTGAGCGGCTTGTGACGTTTCGTGTACCATGGGTAGACGATGAAGGCAAAGTACAGGTGAATAGAGGATTCAGGGTTCAATTTAATAGTGCCATCGGTCCTTATAAGGGGGGCATTCGTTTCCACCCATCGGTCAATGCAAGCATCATCAAGTTTTTAGGATTTGAACAAATCTTTAAAAATGCACTGACAGGTTTGCCGATCGGCGGAGGAAAAGGTGGATCAGATTTTGATCCTAAAGGGAAATCTGATGGAGAAATCATGCGTTTTGTTCAAAGCTTTATGAGTGAACTCAGTCGTTATATTGGACCTGATCAAGATGTACCGGCAGGAGATATTGGGGTAGGCGCACGCGAAATCGGCTATATGTTCGGCCAGTACAAAAAAATGCGTGGTGCGTATGAAGCAGGTGTCCTGACAGGAAAGAGCCCTGGCTTCGGAGGCAGTTTAGCAAGAAAAGAAGCGACCGGCTATGGACTGGTGTACTTTATGGAAGAAATGTTAAAAGCCCACGGAATGCAATTTGAAGGACGATCTGTTGTTGTGTCTGGGTCAGGAAATGTATCGATTTATGCGATAGAAAAAGTATTGGAATTAGGCGGAAAGGTTGTGGCTTGTAGTGATTCAAGCGGAGCCATTTACGACCCTCAAGGCATTTCACTTGAGACAGTGAAGCAGCTGAAGGAATTCGATAACCAGCGAATTAGTGCCTACATAGACATTCACCCGCATGCTGAATTGATTGAAGATTGCGAACAAATTTGGTCTCTCCCTTGTGACATTGCGCTGCCATGTGCGACCCAAAATGAAATTTCAGAGTCGCAAGCACAGCAACTAGTGGCAAACGGTGTCATCGCTGTAGGAGAAGGGGCCAATATGCCGTCCACACTTGAGGCCGTCAAAGTATTTGAACAACATGATATTTTGTTTGCACCAGCAAAAGCAGCAAATGCAGGGGGAGTGGGTGTTTCGGCGTTAGAAATGGCGCAAAACAGTGCGAGAATGTCTTGGACTTTTGAAGAAGTAGATGGTCAGTTGAAACAAATGATGCAGTCGATTTATCGTCAGTGTACTGAGACAGCTGAAGAATACGGATACGCTGGAAACTTAATGGTAGGCGCAAATATTGCAGGATTTCGCAAAGTGGCAGATGCCATGATCGCACAAGGCGTCATTTAACTCCTGCTCTCCCGCACCTGTTTATTTCATGACAAGATCGGGAATCGTCTTGTAAGAATGACAATAAGGAGGCGCGGGAGAAAATGAAAAAGTGGCTGAAACAAATTGTCAAATGGGCACCAGTGATTTATCCAGTGGTGAGGAAAATATACAAAGAACGAAAAGCATCCAAAAGTCGTAACGTATCAGCCGGGTAATCCGGCTTTTTTTTATGAAATGCATGAAACAAAAAAATATGCTGTGTGAATGATCCATATCACTTCTCTCTCCGTTAAGTACATAACAAACGGAAAGAGGAGGCAAAACAGATGAAAATGAAAAAAGCATTTTTAACGATCCCGCTTAGTGCAGCATTATTATTACCAACTGCTCAAATGGCAAGTGCACACGAAGGACATATGCATGGGGATGCAAAAAAGTCGTCACCATCACAAGAGGTGTCAAATAAAGCAACGGATCTTCGCGCAGCGCTTGATCAGCTCTTCTCAGAGCATGCTTATTTAGCAGTGATCACGATGCAAAAGGGAATTGACGGCAGTAAAGATTTTGATCAAGCAGCAACAGCGTTAAATGAAAACACGAATGATCTATCGGATGCGATCGCCTCTGTGTATGGAAAAAAAGCAGGGAAACAATTCAAAGAGATTTGGTCAAGCCATATCGGCTACTTCGTTGATTATGTACAAGCGACAGCGAAAAAAGATGAAGCAGGTAAAAAGAAAGCGGTCAAAGAGCTTGATCAATACCGCATGAAACAAGCTGATATGCTTGATAAAGCAACAGGTGGAAGATTGAAAGCAAGTGAACTTGAAGAAGGGTTAAAGATGCACGTCAATGAACTGCTAAAAGCTTTTGACAGTTACACAGAAAAGGATTTTGATACAACCTATGAAACGGTCAGAAAATCCATTCATCATATGTTTGAAGTAGGTAAAGGTGTATCATGGGCGATTACAGATCAATTTCCTGGGAAATTTGATCAAAAATCAGTCGATACTCCAGCGGCAGATCTTCGTGAGGATTTAAACTACTTGTTCTCAGAGCATTTGGCACTCGCGGTAGTGGCTATGCAAAAAGGGAATGATGGCAGCAAGGACTTTGACCAAGCGGCAGCAGCCTTAAATGAAAATACAAATGATTTATCAGATGCTATCGCTTCTGTCTACGGAAAAGATGCAGGAAAACAATTTAAAACGATCTGGTCAAGTCATATCGGATATTTAGTTGATTATGTTAAAGCGGATGCATCAGGAGACGAGCAAGCAAAAGAAAAGGCTGTCAAAGATTTAGATGCTTACCGTATGAAACAAGCAAAATTTTTAGATCAAGCGACAGATGGACGATTGAAGGCGGCTGACTTAGAAGCTGGGTTGAAAACCCATATTGATGAGCTCATCAAAACGTACACGTCTTATCATCATGGTGAATATGATCAGCTGTACCCGACTGTCAGAGAAGCATACGGCCATATGTTCATGGTTGGTCAAGATGTCGCATCAGCTATTGTCGATCAGCATCCTGACATGTTCAAATCCAACATGCCAAATGAGATGCCGAAAACAGGTATGGGAGGCACAGCCGGTCCATTAGGTATGTCATATGAAGCATTTGCTGGGATGATGGCAAGTCTCATCTTAGCCGGAGGTGCAGTGGGGGCGTTCTTCCTCATTCGCCGTAAACCATCAAATTAAGCAGGCATCAAGACAAGAGGGAACGTGCACAATCGTGCCGTTCCTTTCTTCAAAAGGAGGTCGACTTGCGTGAAAAGATGGCTGTTTGGTATTCTGACGCTTTTCATCATCACGGGCTGCGCATCCCAATCAATAGATGAAAAGTCATCCTCTGAAACTGCATCATCTCCTGAGCCAATGACAGCAAAACAAGCCAAGAATCCATCTCATTCACACGACACGTTAAAAGATGAGCCATCGGGTATTGTGCCAGCTGACATCTCCATTCCAGCGATTGATGTCCAAGCAAAAGTGGAAAAAACGACTTTATCAAAGGATGGCAGTATGGGTGTTCCGCAAAATTCAGATCACACAGCTTGGTTTGAAGATGGTCCGAAGCCTGGTGATAAAGGGAATGCTGTTATAAATGGTCATGTTGATAATAAATGGGGTCCAGCTGTTTTTTATCGACTAAAGGAGCTAAAAAAGGGAGACAAAGTCATTGTGACATCCTCGTCAGGGGAAAAGCGAACCTTTGAGGTTCTCAAGGTGAAAAGCTATCCGCGCGAAGAGAAACCAAATGCTTTTTTCGGGTACGCCTTTACACGGAATCTCAATTTCATCACATGTACGGGAACTTTTGATCATGCAGCCGGTACACATGAAAAAAGATTGGTTGTTTTTACACAACTGATTTCCTCATAAAAAAGGCGGATACACGGAGGTGTAACGCCTTTTTTTCATGATTTCCACAACAGCATCTTAGAAGAAGATTCATAGGTCATTAGATATGGTTGGTTGTATAAATAGGGGCGTTTGTCATATAAATGAGTTGGCAATTTTTATTTCTTTTCAGTAGAATATGAGTAATGAAGAGAACTGTAAGCGTATACAACCTGTCCAAACAAGGCAGATTCTCCACCCTAAATGAAGGAGGCCGACCTAATGCTGAGTAAAAGACTGGCGCACATTTTAAGTCAGCTGATGGCAGCTGAGACTCCTCTCACGAGCGCTGCGCTTTCTGTCAGTTTACAAGTGACAAGCCGCACCATCCGAACAGACATCAAGGAACTGAATGAGCGTCTAGCCCCTTATCAAGCAGCTGTATCAGCTGTTAGAGGCGCTGGCTATGAGCTGTTGATCAACGATGAGAATGCCTTTCGCCGTTTTATGAAGGAAGAAGTCGAACAGGAAGAACCGCTTGCTATTCTTCCAGAAGAACGAGTTCGATTTATTTTGAAAAAGCTGCTTCTAGCGGAATCATATGTGAAGCTGGAAGACTTACAGGAGCAGCTGTTTATTAGTAAATCGACGATGAGTAATGACATGAAATGGGTCAAACGTAAGCTCGAACCCTTTGATCTGAAGCTGGAAGCAAAGCCGAATAAAGGCTGCCGGATCAAAGGATCTGAGATGAAAATCCGTTATTGCATGTCAGAATATTTATTCAATGAACGGCGTTCCTATCAAACAATGCTGAACACGGCGGTTACGATTTTGCCAAAACATGAGCTGGAATTGATTCAGAGAACCATGATTGATTATATCAACGAGGAAAAAATGAATCTATCAGACATTTGCATGAATAATTTAATTGTTCATATTGCTATTGCCTGTAAACGGATTAGACACGGAAACTATGTATCTGTGCTGCCTGAAGAAATCAACGAAATCCCAAGGGCAAAAGAATACAAGGTAGCCAAAAAAATGGTTGAGCGTCTTGAAGGGCTGCTGGATGTCTCATTTCCACAAGAGGAAATCGTTTATATCGCCATTCATTTGCTAGGAACAGCCAAAATGGTACAGTCTTTTTCAACGGGCGGTCAAAAACAAATTGTGGATGATGACACGAGCCGTCTTGTTCAGCTGATGCTGAAAGCCATTGATCAAAAATTGCAGCTGGATTTAGCGGGAGATGCGGAATTGCTGATTGGCCTCAGTTTGCACTTAAAGCCAGCGATCAATCGGTGTAAGTATGGAATGAATTTAAGAAATCCAATGCTTGATGAGATCAAAGCGGGCTATCCAATTGCCTTTGAAGCAGGGATTGTGGCGAGCAGGGTCATTGAAGAAGAGACAGGTTTGTCCATTCATGAAAATGAGATCGGCTATATGGCACTTCATTTTGGTGCGGCCTTAGAGCGCAGGAAAATGGAGATACCACCGAAGCGATGCCTGATTGTCTGTGCGTCTGGTGCAGGGAGTGCAAGGCTACTTCAAGATCGTTTGCGGTCACAATTTGGGTCGAAGCTGACCATTTTAGGAACAGCAGAGCTTTATTCCCTTCCGCATGTCTCTTTACATGCATTGGATTTAATTATTTCGACCATTCCCATTCATATGGATTTACCGATTCCGGTCATTCAAGTGAACACGATTTTAGGAGGCAGTGATTTTTTAAAAATAGAAGATGCTTTGACAAGTGAAACAAGAGTGACATTAGCCACGCAATATATGAAAAAGGAATTAGTCTTTACAAAACGCGCCTTTCAAACAAAGGAAGAGGTCATACACTTTCTCACGCAAAAGGTCATTGACATGGGCTTAGCGCCAGCAGAACTTACACAATCTGTGATGGAAAGAGAAGCGTCTGCACCGACTTCATTTGGGCATTATACAGCGATTCCGCATCCGATGACCCCGCTAACAGAAGAGACGTTTTGGGCGATCTGTACATTAGAAAAACCGATTATTTGGGGAGAGAAAAAAGTTCAATTTGTGTGCTTGCTTTGTGTCGAAAAAGAGAATGCCAAAGACTTAAAAGGCATGTACCGTCTGCTTGGAGAGCTTGTCCATCATGTGAAATTTATTCAGCACCTCATCACCTGTGACACCTTTGAAGACATGCTGGATGTCATGGATAAAAAAGCGCCTTCGTACAAGAACTAATGGTGTGATATTAACTTTTTCCGCTTCCTAAAGGAAAAAGTATGGGTGTTTATGAAAGCGGTTTCATAATATGATGAATGTGTAAAGAAAAGCTTCATACTTCAAAAAGGGGGCGTTTACAATGAACATTTTATTAGTTTGTGCAGCAGGTATGTCAACAAGCTTACTTGTCACAAAAATGGAGAAAAGTGCACAAGAACAAGGAAAAGACTATCGTATTTGGGCAGTATCTGGAGATGCTGCAAAAAATCATATTGATCAAGCCGATGTGCTTTTATTAGGACCTCAAGTTCGATATTTATTACCGCAAATGAAAAAACTCGGAGAAGACAAAGGAATTCCAGTAGACGTGATTAATACCGTGCATTATGGCGTATGTAATGGTGCTGAGGTTTTAAAATCTGCTGAACAGTTAGTGAACGGATAAAGGGGGCGGAAGGGATGAATGGATTCAACCGATTTCTAGAAGAGAAGGTTATGCCGTTTGCAGGGAAGATTGCCGCTCAAAGACATTTACAAGCATTGCGTGACGGAATTGTTTTAACCATGCCTCTCATTATCGTCGGTTCACTGTTTCTTATTTTAGCCAACCTTCCGATTCCAGGATATAGCGATTTTATGGCAAGTGTCTTCGGAGCCGAATGGGCCACGAAACTATCCTATCCTGTGAATGCCACCTTTGACATTATGGCACTTGTTGCGACCTTTGGGATCGCGTACAGGTTAGCTGAAAAGTATGCAGTCGATGCACTGTCATCTGGTGCAATTGCTGTCGCAGCTTTCCTCCTAGCCACACCTTATCAAGTACCGTTCACACCTGAAGGATCAACAGAAGCTATCCTAGTGAATGGCGGTATTCCCGTCACACTGATGGGCAGTAAAGGGCTATTCGTTGCCATGATTATTGCCATGCTTTCCACCGAAATTTACCGCTTTATTGTACAGCGGAATATCGTTATCAAAATGCCTGATGGTGTACCGCCAGCAGTTAGTAAATCGTTTATCGCACTTATTCCAGGTTTTGTGGTCATCACGCTGATCTGGGTCGCTAGGCTTCTGATTGAGATGACACCTTTTGAGAGTATTCATAATATCATCACGGTCTTAATCGGCACACCACTATCCATTCTTGGTGGAAGCTTAGGCGGAAGTATCGTTGCCATCGGTGTGCAAATGCTCCTCTGGGCATGTGGTATTCACGGAGCCACCATTGTCGGTGGAGTCATGGGTCCGATTTGGCTCGGTGCGATGGATGAAAACCGTCTTGCCTTCCAAGCAGGAGAAGTGCTGCCGAATATTTTCACAGCGCAGTTCTTTGAAATCTTTATCAATGTCGGCGGAAGCGGCGCGACGCTTGCTTTGGTACTGACCATGATCTTGCGTGCGAGAAGTAAACAAATGAAACAGCTTGGCCGTCTTGCGATTGGGCCAGCCATCTTTAACATCAACGAACCGATCATTTTTGGAATGCCGATTGTGATGAACCCAATGCTTCTCATTCCGTTTATCCTTACCCCAATTATGATGATCATCACCACATATATCGGAATGAGCACAGGACTTGTAGCAAAACCGGCAGGGATCGCTGTCCCGTGGACAATGCCGCCAATCATTTCAGGCTATCTCGCAACAGGTGGGAAAATCTCTGGCGCGGTCATGCAGCTGTTTAACCTTGCCTTGTCATTTGCGCTATACTATCCATTCTTTAGAATGTGGGATAAGCAGAAATTGAAAGAAGAAAATGAGCTTGAAGCAAAAGCATCAACAGATGAAAATGTCGTCAGCATGTAATAGAGGGAACAAGGGGGATGCGGCCGATGGAAATGGAACAAATTGTGTTTCAACTCATCTTGCACGGTGGTAATGGCAGAAGCTCGGCCATGGAGGCCATTACATGTGCAAAGCAAGGCAATTTTGATGAGGCGAAGCAAAAATTGCAGGAAGCACAAGACGCGTTAAATGAGGCGCATCACGCACAGACAGAGCTGATCCAAGGAGAAATCAGAGGAGAGAAAACCGACGTCAGTCTCTTGATGATTCATGCACAGGATCATCTGATGAACGCAATGACCGTCAAGGAGCTTGCAGCTGAAATCATTGAGCTCCATGAAAAAATGAAGCAATTCGGAGGTGTCAATTCATGAAAGACGGAATTAAAATTGTCACAATAGGCGGTGGATCAAGCTATACGCCTGAGCTCGTCGAAGGGTTTATTAAACGATATCAAGAATTGCCTGTAAAGGAATTATGGCTTGTGGATATTGAAGCAGGTCAGGAAAAGTTGAACATCGTGGGTGCCCTTGCAAAACGTATGGTTGAAAAAGCAGGTTTGCCGATTGAAGTGCACCTCACCCTTGACCGCCGGGCAGCTCTGAAAGATGCGGACTTTGTCACGACACAATTTCGTGTAGGACTGCTCGAAGCCAGAGCCAAGGATGAGAGAATCCCGCTTAAATATGGCGTCATTGGACAGGAAACGAATGGTCCAGGCGGGTTATTTAAAGGTCTACGCACCATTCCAGTCATTCTAGACATCGTGAAGGATATGGAAGAGCTTTGCCCAGATGCATGGCTGGTGAACTTTACAAATCCAGCAGGCATGGTCACAGAGGCGGTGTTACGCTACACGAATCTGAAAAAAGTGGTCGGTCTATGCAATGTGCCGATTGGAATCAAAATGGGCATTGCAAAAGCGCTGGATGTCGATGTCGAACGCATTGAAGTACAATTTGCAGGCCTCAATCACATGGTCTATGGCTTAGATGTGTATTTAGACGGGGTCAGCATTATGGATCAAGTGCTCGATGAATTAGGAAATCCAAATAGCCAGTGGTCCATGAGGAATATTGAAGCGAAAAACTGGGAGCCTTCTTTCGTCAAAGGCTTAGGGGTCATTCCATGTCCGTATCATCGTTATTACTATAAAACGAAAGATATGCTGGAGGAAGAACAAAAAGCGGCTCAAGAAAAAGGAACAAGAGCAGAGGTTGTGCAGCAAGTCGAGCATGAACTATTTGAGTTATATAAAGACCCAGATTTATCGATTAAACCGCCGCAGCTCGAAAAAAGAGGCGGGGCTTATTACAGCGATGCAGCATGTAATTTGATCAGCTCCATCTATAATGATAAACATGACATTCAACCGGTAAATACAGTGAACAGAGGAGCGATTGCCAGCATTCCGGCCGAATCAGCGGTTGAAGTGAACTGTATCATTACAAAGGACGGACCGAAACCAATCGCGACAGGTGATCTGCCTGTGGCTGTGAGAGGACTCGTTCAACAAATCAAGTCCTTCGAGCGTGTGGCAGCTGAAGCAGCTGTGACAGGAGATTACGAGACGGCTCTTGTCGCCATGACCATCAATCCACTCGTTCCTTCTGACGAAATTGCAAAGCAAATCTTAGATGAAATGCTTGAAGCGCACCGTGAATATTTACCGCAGTTCTTCAAATCAGTGAATGCGTAAAATAAAATGGCCCCTTTATGGGGTCGTTTTTTATGATTTTTTCATATGGAAACCGGAGAAAGCAGTGTATGATAGAAAAAACAACATGTACTGCTTCAAAGAAAGGACGGTTAGAATATGGTGGCAATTGGTTTAATGCTTTACGGCTTTATCGTTCAACCTCTACTTAGTTACGGCACAGTGGTTTTGTTTTTGTATGGAATCATCGCTTCATTTATTGGTCTGATTCGGCATAGACAGGATGTGTGGATGTATGTTCTCCGCTTGCTCGTTTGTTTTACTATTCCAGTAACCAATCTGTTAATGTATTTCGCAACCATCGGTGGAGATGAAAGAGACTTTGATTTCCAGCCGATGCCGCCAGTTTATCATCTTGTTTTTATCCTAGAAATCATCATCGTCTTTTTACCAGAGATCTTTTTACTGATCGAGAGAAAGCGGAGTATCAAAGGGAAACAGTGGATATATGCAGGGGCCATTGTGGGGATCTCGGTCTTGTTTTGGTGCACGATTTGATTGAAGGCTAACTGACAACTAAGTCTTTTTCGCCTTTTTGTTGCGTAACCTCTTTCGCCTCACTTTTACAAAAGTAATGGAAAGAACAAAGATAGAAATTCCGAGAAACTTAAATAGAAAACGGGTGAAGAACGATGAATCATCGAAACCTGTAGCGATGATGATCGATCCGATGCAAATCCCAAAGAACGCTAGTAAATAAGTAAAAAACATAATATCACTCCTTAAGCGTGGAATAGATCCATATTTTCCATTATGAGGTAGATAAGGAGATAAAGAAACAAAAAAAGAACCCTTCATCAAATGAAAGGTTCTTTCGCTTGCTTATGCCTGCTTGACGACCGAATCGACTTCTACTGTCCAGCCGAAGATATCTGGCTGAGTTCCTTTTTGGATTCCAGTAATCGCTTCGTACAATTTCTTCGATACTTCGCCTGTTTGACCATTTTGAATGACGTATGGCTGATCGTGATAAATTAATTCACCGACAGGAGAAATGACGGCTGCCGTTCCTGTCCCGAAGATTTCTTCAAGTTCACCTGACTGATGTGCTTCGATTAACTCATCAATTGAAATTTTACGTTCTGTCACAGGGATTTCCCAATGCTTTAACAGCTCAAGCACAGAATTCCGTGTGATCCCTTCTAAAATGCTGCCGTTCAGTTCAGGCGTCACGATTTCTCCGTTGATTTTAAAGAAGATATTCATACTACCGACTTCTTCAATATACTTTTTCTCGATGCCATCAAGCCACAGGACTTGTGAAAATCCTTTCGTTTCAGCAACTTGCTGTGCTTTCAGGCTTGATGCATAGTTTCCAGCTGTTTTGGCATTTCCTGTTCCGCCTTTAACAGCGCGGACAAATTCGTTTTCCACCGCAATTTTGACCGGATGAATGCCTTCTTTATAATAAGAACCTACTGGAGATAAAATAATGATCAGCTTATAGGTGCTTGACGGTGCAACACCTAAATAGGGCTCAGTAGAAATAATGAATGGACGAATATACAAAGAAGTGCCCTCTGCATCAGGTACCCAATCCTTATCAATGCGAATGAGTTCATTTAAGCCTTCTAAAACCGTTTCTGTATCAATTTGCGGGATACATAGGCGGTCATTTGATCTGTTTAAGCGTTCCATATTTTTTTCGGGACGGAATAAGAGAATCTTTTGATCCTCAGACACATACGCCTTCAAGCCTTCAAAAACAGATTGGCCATAATGATAAACCATAGAAGCTGGATCCATTGGAATCGCCTGATAAGGGATAATTCTCGGATCATACCAGCCTTTATCAATTGAATAATCCATCACAAACATGTGGTCTGTGAAGATTTTTCCGAATTCAAGTTGATCAGATTGAGGTTTTGGTTTTTTTGTTGAACTAAGTTCAACGCGGATGGGTTGTTTTGGCATCGTAAATCTCCTTGCTGTTTGATTATTTGAAAATTCTAATAATATGAAATAATTATGATTCTATTCTATACCTTCACAAAATATTAGCAATAGGTTTTCTGGAATTCAGACAAGAAAAATCTGTTAAAGCGCTTTCCTCCTCTCTGTCGTGGTTTTACTGAAGTTTCCCCTTAGAAATAAAATCCAATTTCATTATTAACTGATTAATCTGACAATTTAAAAGCGATTTATTTTCCTGTAAGATATTCTTTCAACCATACACCTTTTGACTAGTACATTGCAAGGGGCATTGCCATATTTTAATCCTCTTTTTTTTAACCGATAAAGGTAGAAGAGAGTGGAAGGGAGCAAACAACGAGATGAAACGAATGATATCAGGCGCCTTATTGATTTTATTGATGACCGCCATTAGTTTTGGCTGTCAAGCGATGACGGAGGAGGCTGGTGCGAAGCAAGGTACTGCCTATTACGTCGCAGCAAATGGGAACGACAAACATCCAGGGACAAAGCAAAAGCCTTTCCGTACGCTGAAAAAAGCGGCAAGTATCGCGAAAGCTGGGACAACAGTTTATATGAGAGGCGGTACATACAAAGAGAGATTGATTGTCCGCCATTCTGGAACAAAGAAAGCACCAGTTGTTTTTCAAGCGTATGGAAAAGAGAAACCTGTCATTAGCGGAGCATCTCTTAAAGGAAATCAAGCAGACGGAGGTCTCGTGAAGCTTGACCAAAAAAGCTATATCACCCTGAAAGGTTTGACAGTCGGTCATATTAAAACGAATCAAGAAGATGTGACACCCATCGGTATATTCATCACAGGAAGCGGCAAAGGCGTCAAACTGCTTAACAACCGTGTGTACGACATTCAGACGACACATCAAAATGGGAATGCTCATGGCATTGCGGTCTATGGAACGAAAGCACCTGCAGCCATTGAAGACATCGAAATCAAAGGAAACACTGTGGAAAAGTTAAAGCTGGGTTTTAGTGAAGCCCTTGTGCTAAACGGAAACGTGAAAAAATTCCGTGTGACACATAATACAGTCCGGCATACGGACAATATCGGGATTGATTTAATTGGTTTTGAGAATGTCGCACCTTCTAAAAAGTATGATCAAGTGCGAAATGGTGTCGTATCTAGAAACAAAGTTTATGAGATTACGAGTGTTGGGAATCCAGCGTACGGCAAGGACATCTCCGCAGGAGGAATCTATGTGGATGGCGGGAAAGACATCGTGATTGATCATAACATCAGCCATCATAATGACCTTGGGATTGAGGTCACAAGTGAACATAAAGGGAAGATGGCCGAACGCATTCGCATTGAGCACAATCAAGTATATTTAAATCGTTATACAGGCATCTCCATTGGCGGCTATGACAAGAAGCGGGGCGGAACCACAAACACGACCATCTCCCATAACATTTTGTACAAAAATGACACAGCCGGCTTAGAAGGCGGTCAATTGCTCATGCAATATCAATCGGTGAACAATCGAATCACGAATAATATCATGACAGCCAGTGCTTCGCATTACTTAGTCGTGAATCTCTACGAAGTGAACAAGAAGAATACATTCCAAAAGAATGTCTACGATGACCGCAAAGGTGCAAAAGCCTCACAGTGGGTATGGCGCGGGAAATGGCTGGAAGGCTACAAAACGTATCGCTCGAAAAGCGGTCAAGATAAAGGATCAGCACACCTCAATCCCCAATTTGTGAATGAGAAAAAATATGATTTCCGTCTTAAGGCATCATCACCTGCTAAGAAAATCATCGGCAGTTAAACAAGGCATTCGGTGCAAATGATCATTTTAGAAATTTTCAAAAAAGTCATTGACATTGATGAGACATCACATTAAAGTAAAGAAGACATTTCAACTAAAACAAATTTCATAACGGATCTCTTATCAAGAGAGGCAGAGGGACTGGCCCTATGACGCCCAGCAACCGTTTCTATTTAAGAAATTGGTGCTAATTCCTGCAAAGCTGTTACAGCTTTGACAGATAAGAGAGGAAGACTTCCCGATACATGTTTCATGCAACGGTGATCAAGCCTCTCTTTATCAAGAGAGGCTTTTTTGATCTCTTTTTTTAGAATCAAAAGACTGGGTTCACAGGCATATTTCCACTTCTTTACCTAGTTTTCCGATGTGAAAAATAAAACAACTTGAGGAGGAACAGCAATGAAACGTAAATATTGGACATCATCTCTTGTATTATTGACGGTCCTGACCGTGCTATTATCTGGTTGCGGTACGGGATCAAGCGCAGGCTCAAAGGCTAATGCAAACGAAAAGGTCTCCTTTGACAATGTCCCGAAGCGATTTGCAAAAGGACAGGGAGCAAAAATTAAAGTCATCCGTAAAATTGGCGGGGACGATCATACTGCTCAGTTTTTAGCAGGAACGAAGGCAGAAGGTGAAGCGCTAGGCTTTACAGTAGATGTCTACACGGCAAATGGTGATACGGCGAAGTTTCATGATGCTATTTCTCAAGCACTAGAAGAAAACTATGATGGCTTTATCATCTCTCATGGGGATGATGAGGCGACAGTCGCTGATGTGAAGAAGATCACAGCGAAAGGCATTCCAGTTGTGGCGTTTGATTCAAATCCGAAGCTGAAGGACATCAAAGGGGTCACAGTGACGTCTCAAGATGACGAGCAATTAGCGAAAAAATCATTAGATGCACTCGTGGCTGATTTTAAAGGGAAAGCAAATATTGCGTATCTTTGGGTAGACGGATTCCCTCCAATGGTGAGACGAAACAAGGTGTACCAAGAAACGCTCAAACAGCATACAGGAATCAAGGAACTTGACCGATTTGGCGTTGCGGCCTCTGATACATCAGTTCAAACACAAAATGCGGTTGCGGCTATGCTAAATAAATATCCAAAGGGTAAACTGGATGCGATTTTTGCCACGTGGGATGCATTTGCGATTGGTGCCGCAAGAGCTTTAAAAGAAGCAGGAAGAACCGAAGTGAAAATATACGGTATTGATGTGTCTAATGCCGATCTGCAAGAAATGACTGCGAAAGACAGTCCTTGGAAGTACACTGCCGCTGTCGATCCGAAGCTCATTGGCGCAATCGACGTAAGGATTCTTGCGAAGAAACTAGCTGGCGAGAAAACGCCATCTTCCTATGACCTTGAGGCCTCTCTCATTTCACAAAAGCAGCTTCAGGATGCAGGAAAGGCCATCAATATGGTCAATCTTGCAGATGAAGTAAAAGGATTCGGATCATCGACTGCTTTTGAAGAAGACTGGATGAAGACCTTGAAGAAGCATTATGCAAAATAAACAACGTGCACTCTCTTTTCATAGAGGGTGTTTCGTTTTTCAATTGACGATCAGGAGAGAAGGAGGACACCTATGACAACGCCGCTAGTTCATATGAAAAACATTTCGATTGAATTCCCAGGAGTCAAAGCGTTAGATCAAGCAAATTTCACATTAAAAAAAGGCACAGTCCATGCCCTGATTGGGGCGAACGGTGCTGGGAAGTCAACGTTAATGAAAGTTCTCTCTGGTGCTCATTCACATTTTGAAGGAACCATCCACATCAATGGCGAGGCGGCGACCATTCATACACCGAAGGATGCGGCCTCATACGGTGTGCAGACCGTCCATCAAGAAGTGGATACAGCTCTAGTGCCTTATTTAAGTGTTGGCGAAAATATGATGATCCATGAAATGGAGAAAAAAACATTCGTCCGTTGGAAAGAGATTCACCGCAAGGCAGCACAGCTGTTACAAGAGATGGACATTGACATCTCAACGAAGCGTCTTGTGAGTGATCTGACACTGGCAGAAAAACAAATGGTGCTCATTGCCAAGGCTGTGTCGATCAAATGCAGCATTTTAATTTTAGATGAACCAACCGCTCCACTTAGTCATGCAGAAACAAGCAAGTTATTCTCAATGATTCATCAATTGAAAAAGAACGGCACAGGCATCATTTTTATCTCGCATCGCATGCCGGAGATTTTCAACATCTGTGATGAACTGACTGTGATGAAGAATGGAACTGATGTGGCGGCGCACCTCATTAAAGAAACAGATCCAAAGCAGGTCATTGAAGAAATGCTTGGCGCGCCATTAGAGGATCAATTCCCATTCCGTACACCGCTAGAGGATGCACCGATTGTGCTTGATGTGAAAGAGTTGCATGACCAGCATAAATTAAACAACATTCATCTTCATGTGAAAAAAGGAGAAATTCTCGGGATTGCAGGACTAGTCGGTGCTGGTAAAACAGAATTGTGCAAAGCCCTATTCGGCGCCTCAGAAAAAAAATCAGGCACTGTGCAGCTGCATGGTCAAACCATTCATATCAAGTCGCCTCATCACGCTGTGAGAGCGGGTATTGCCCTTGTGCCTGAGGAACGGAGAAAAGAAGGGATTCTAACAGAAGAAACTGTTGGATGGAACGTAACAGCTGCAAGTCTACGTTCGTTTACACGGCCGTTCAGCTTCTTACATCGTTCTAAGGAACGGAAGGCAGCAGATGGAATCGTCAAGCGGCTTGGCGTCAAGACACCTTCTCTTGAAGCGAAGGTGAAGCATCTATCCGGTGGAAATCAACAAAAGATTGCGATTGGAAAATGGCTGTTGGCTGAGGCGGATGTCTATCTCTTTGATGAACCAACCAAAGGTGTAGACGTTGGAGCCAAAAAGGACATTTTCTCCCTCATTGCAGAGCTAGCTGCAAGAGGAAAAGCGGTTGTTTATGCTTCAAGTGAGCTTTCAGAAATTGCAGGAATTGCCGACCGAGTATACGTCTTATATGATGGCAGCATTGCCCGGGAAATGACGGCACCAATGACTGAAGAAGAGCTTTTATATCATTCAACAGGAGGACAATCATGAGTGAACGACAAGTTTCAGCCCCAGTTCAACAAATCAAGAAACAGCGGCCATCCTTTCATCTGTTTGATTTCTTTTATCAATATGGCACCATCTTAACGATTGTCGTATTGATTGTTGTCTTTGCGGCAGCCAATCCGGCATTTTTACAGTCAGGAAATATCATCAATATTTTACGATCGATCTCGATTGTAACCATCATTGCGGTAGGGCTGACGATCTCCCTAGCAGTGAACGGCTTTGATTTATCTGTAGGCTCAGTTGCTACGTTATCAAATGCAATTGTGATCTCCATGTTTGTATGGTTCTCGCAAAACCCACTCATTGCGATCCTTTCTGCGCTGGCGGCTTCTCTTATTGTCGGTTTGCTGAATGCTTGGATGATTGTCAAAATGAAGATTCCAGATATGCTCATGACACTAGCCATGATGTTTATCATTCAAGGGCTCGCACAAACCTATACGAAAGGTGCGACCATTTCTGAAAATATGGTGCTGCCTGATGGCACTTTTTCAACTGGCACCATCCCTGCCTTTTTCAGCAAGATTGGGCAGGTCCCCTTTATCATTTTGATTATGGCGGCCATTGTGCTTTTTGCCCATGTTTTTATGACTTACACAAAGCATGGGCGATTGATGTATATCATCGGTGGAAATAAAGAAGCCGCTCGATTATCTGGTATTCATGTGAACAAATACAAAATCGCAGCATATCTGTTGTCTGCCTTATTTGCGGCGATCGGTGGTATCGTGCTGGCATCAAGGGTGATGACAGCAGAAATTAACGCAGGAACGCCATATTTAATGGATGGGGTAGCTGCTGCTTTTATCGGTTTTTCAGTCATGGGAGCAGGTAAACCAAACGCATTCGGTACATTTATTGGTGCGGTGCTCATCGGTATTTTGCAAAATGGACTTGTGATGATGTCTGTCCCGTATTATGCAATGGATATCGTGAAAGGATCTGTGCTTGCACTGGCACTCGCGCTGACTTATTACAAACAACGGGGCTAAGATGTATTTTTTTAAAACCATTTGTGTCCTCTCTCCGTCTAGTAAACGGAAAGCAGTGTAACAGCTGTTTGCCAAAAGGAGATGACAAAAAGAATGAATATGTCAGCAACTCATGTAGAAGATTTGAAAAGTGTCATGGAAGACTGGAAAAATGAATTATTAGTATATAAATTTGCATTAGATGAAATGGATACAAAGTTTTCGATTATTAGTCAGGAATATAATTTAATCCATGGACACAACCCAATAGAGCATACAAAATCACGGATCAAATCCTTTGAAAGCATCGTGAATAAACTAGCGAGAAAAGGATGTGACATCACCACACAATGTGCCAAGGAGTACATACATGATATCGCTGGTGTCCGCATCATCTGTTCGTTTATTCAAGATATCTATAACATTATTGATGTTCTGAGGCAAAGAGAGGATTTAAAGATCCTTGAAGTGAAGGATTACATTCAGCATCCGAAACCAAATGGCTATCGAAGTCTTCATTTAATTGTTGAGATTCCTGTTTACTTAACGAATCGTGTGGAGCATGTGAAGGTTGAAATTCAGGTGCGGACCATTGCGATGGATTTCTGGGCGAGTCTCGAACATAAAATCTATTATAAACTGCAAAACGATGTTCCTCATCAGCTCACCGATGAACTAAAGGAAGCGGCAGATATCGCTCACTACTTAGATGAAAAAATGCAAAATATCAAACGAGAAATTGATTAACCAATAAAAAGAGTAGCTGTTTTGAATGACAGCTACTCTTTTCAGTCTTATTAAGGGTTGGTGCCTCGATCTCTCTTTTGAATGATCGTACCGTCATCTTGCGATTGTGCGGACGGGCTGCCTTTTTGTGTAGAAGTGCCAATCCAAACACCTGTGAACAAGAGCGTAAAAATCGCACTTGAGATCAGCCATTTTTTCATCATACATCACTCCATCTTCTTAACAAGTTTTGAATGACAATGCCTTGTTCTGAAAATACATCGCTTCTTTCGGAAGACCATTTTCAGTTAAGTAGGCGGCTACATCCTGACAGATAGCCTCAAGATCAACAAGGAAATTCATAGATTCTAATTGATCACAATAAGAAATGATCTGCTCAATCATGTTGTCTGGCTGGAGCATCAATGTTTCTAAAATGGATAATTTAAGTGAAATGTTTCGTTGTTTTAAATTTTCTGCTTTTTGAAGTGAAAGCTGTACATAATAGTGGAACAAACCAGGCTTTTTCAGCTTAAACAGCGCTTTCGTGTAGGCATACAAGGCCAGTAAATAGCCGCCTGGAGAAGAAGTTTCGAATGCCTCAATCAATAAAGCCTTTTCTAGGAGCGGTACAGCTTCACTGTATTCATTTCTTAGACTTTTAATAAAGGCTGCATTGCAATACGCGTGACCAAGTAAATCTGGATCCTCCATCTGTTCGAGTGAGTGAATCACCTGTCCAAACAAAGCTTCTGCCTCTTCATATTTCGATTGATCCGCATAATTCAGAGCAAGCATCATTTGACAGCTGATTGATTTTTTCACATAACATGGATCTGCGTCGTAAATAGACGAAGCCTTTTTTAAGTGGTGGATGGAGAGAAGTGTGGATCTTATATTATAGTATAGACATCCTGTTTTATAATGGAATTCTGCCTTTTCAATGTCATCATGTACGAGATCTAATTTATCCTCGGCCAATTTCAAATGGTGAAATGCTGTATCTTGATTCCCTCTGCGCATTTCATACATGCCTTTAAAGAAATAGAAATAGTAGCTGAGCATATCATCTGTGCGAATCGCATTTTCATCTACAAAAAGACTGTGATCTAACGAAGCTGTATCTTCGACTAAATCTTTGAAACGGTATTCTAAAAGTTGATAGTAGAGTAAGACGTCTTGATTCTCTTCCATTCGATCAAATGCTTGAAGAATCTCTTCTTTTAGCTGTATTGCTTCTTGTATGTCTCTTTTTTTCATCAAGACATACCAGTCATTTAGCATATTTGCTACATCAACGGATGACAAAACACCTGTTTCTGCCAATTGGTATCCTCCTTTCTTCACTTATTCATTTCTGCTGATTCTTATTTGTCTGAATCATCTTTCCATATTAAGTATCTTCTTATATTTTAAGCGGTCTATCTCAATTTGTAAAACATGTTTTTTGATGTAAATTCAACCAGTAGTGAAAAAAATAGGGAGTAACGATTGGATTGTATACGCTTACATTTTTTTAGGTAAAAAGAGGATATTGAAAAAAATATATCAGGATATCAATAGAGGAAGAGAGACAGTGAAAGAGGGTTTTTTCATAGATGAGAAAGAAGTGTTATTTATAAAGGAGTGTTCGCGGTTTTTTGTGAGATTATATCACATGAATATTGTGAAACATGCTTCTTTCAGAATAAAATGAGTTATTCGCAAAAAAGTAAAATTTAAAGAGACTATCGATCTAGAATTGTATGGATCTTTGGTATTGATAAAAAATATCACACAGTATAGCTTTAGCGTGGTATAGTAAGATTGTTGTTGCGAATATTTAGACAAAACTGACAATTGGGGGTCGTGTTTTATGAAGAAATCGATGTTACTGATCATGGGACTAATTGTTGTGCTCGTCATGGCAGCCTGTGGTTCAAAATCAGACAGCGGTTCGGGAGAAGGCAAAGGCACATATAAAATCGGGATAGATGTAACATATCCGCCATTTGAATTTGAAAAGGGCGGTAAAACTGTGGGAATAGACGTTGATTTAATTAACGCCATTGCGAAAGACCAAGACTTCAAAGTGAAGCTTGAAGCAATGGATTTCTCAGGGATTATTCCAGCGATGCAAGCAGGTCAGCTTGATGTTGGAATGGGTGGTATGAGTATTACAGATGAGCGTAAAAAGAAAGTGGATTTCTCAGATCCATACTTCGACGCTGGTCTGACAGTTGTTGTGAAAAAGGACAGCAGCATCAAATCAATTGATGATTTAAAGGGGAAAAAGCTAGCTGTTAAAAATGGGACAACAGGTGCAAAATTTGCAACAGATAACGCAGACAAATATGGGTATGAAGTAGTTCAATTCAATGACAGTCCATCTATGTTCCAAGAAGTATCTAATGGAAATGCAGATGCTTTAATTGAGGATTATCCTGTCATTACGTATGCGATCGCACAGCAAGACTTGAAATTGAAAACAGTTGGAGATCGCTTGAATGGAGACCAATACGGGATCTCAGTGATGAAGGGGAAAAACCAGGACTTATTGAAGAAAATCAATAAAGGGCTGGAAAACCTAAAGAAAAACGGTGAATATGACAAAATTATTGAGAAATATTTGAAGTCATAACACAAGCGAGGCGCGCTCAGAGCGCGCTTTCTTTATGTGTCAACCGTATGTGAATTAGGGAGGGAGAAACATGGATACGATTGTTAATGCATTTCCGTATTTAATGGAGGGTTTGCAAACCACTTTATATATCTTTGTTGTTGCTATCATTTTAGGTTTTATCATCGGGTTAATTGTGGCGCTATTCCGCCTATCACCATTTAAAATCTTGAACTTTATTTCACTCGTTTTTGTCAATGCCATTCGAGGAACGCCATTTATCGTACAGCTATTCTTCATTTATTTTGGGTTAAATACACTTGAATTCATTTCACTTGACCGAGTGCCGGCAGGGATTATTACAGTAGCGATTAACGCAGGAGCTTATTTCTCAGAAATTATTCGTGCAGGGATTCAGTCCATCGATAAAGGACAAACTGAAGCCGCACGCTCTTTAGGATTCACAGGTGGACAAAACATGCGCTTTATCGTCCTTCCACAGGCATTTCGCCGTATGCTTCCAGCCATTACTAACCAAGCCATCATCAGTTTGAAGGACACCTCTCTTTTATCGATTATCGGTATTGCTGATATCATGCAGCGGGGACAAGTTCAAGCATCGGCTACCTTTGATCCTTTGAATGTCTGGCTCATTGTCGGTGTCATTTATTTCGTGATCATTTATTTACTTTCTCTACTGGCTAGCTACGCAGAAAGGAGATTTGATGTGAAATGAGTATGATTACGGTGAAAAACTTAAAGAAATCCTTTGGTGACAACGAAGTTTTAAAGGATATTAATGCAGTCATCGAGGAAAAAGAGGTTGTATGTGTCATTGGTCCTTCAGGATCAGGGAAAAGCACATTTCTAAGATGTCTCAATAAATTAGAGGATATTACGGCTGGGGAAGTTGTTGTCCACGGACATACGATTACAGACCCAAAAGTGAATATCAATAAAGTACGACAAGAAGTTGGTATGGTGTTTCAGCACTTTAATTTATTTCCTCATAAAACCGTGTTAGAAAATATCACGATCGCACCGGTGAAAGTAAAAGGGATGGAGAAGAAAGCCGCAGTCGATAAAGCATTAGACTTGCTTGAAAAGGTCGGCTTGAAAGACAAGGCCAAAAGTTACCCTAACCAATTATCTGGTGGACAAAAACAGCGTGTTGCCATTGCAAGAGCTTTGGCGATGGACCCGAAAGTGCTCTTATTCGATGAGCCGACATCTGCTCTTGACCCTGAGGTCGTTGGGGATGTTTTAGCTGTTATGAAACAATTAGCAGTCGAAGGAATGACGATGATTGTCGTCACACATGAAATGGGCTTTGCAAGAGAAGTGGGAGACCGCGTGATCTTTATGGATGGTGGATATATCGTCGAAGAAGACAAACCAGAAGCACTCTTTGGAAACCCACAGCATGAACGTACCAAATTGTTTCTTAGTAAGGTGCTATAAAAAAAGAGTAAGAGCAGGTATGCTCTTACTCTTTTTCTTTGTGACGAGAATGAATATACCGATTCGCATGCATTTCCTAGGAAATATTATCGTTGGAAGAACTCAATCCACTCTTGGTCTGGCCCTCGGAAAAAGAAGTAGCAATAGCCATTAGGTAATGTTGTGATTTCTTCATCTATTAGCTCAATTTGCAGCTTTTGAATACGGTTGAATTCAGCGTGAATATTATCTGTTGTGAAGGCGAGGTGGTGGACCTTTCCTTCAGATGGAAGGTCGCTGCTATACCCTTGAATGAGTTCAATTTCCGTTTCCGCTTCGTCTTTAAAGCCAAGAAAGGCAAGTTCAATGACTCCGTTTGTATGAGTGATGCGATCCTTTAATTTCATGCCCACCACTTTTTCATAAAAATCAATGGACTGATCAATATTTGTCACCATAATCCCTGTATGATCTAAGCGTAATGTTGTCAAAAAAGAGCCTCCTCTATGTCGAGTTGATATTTTTCTCCTCATCTTATCATAATAGAAGTAACGTATACATTCATATGGTAGGATAGAGAGAGTCAATTTAGGATAAGGATGACACAAATGAAAAAAATCTCATTAAAACAAACATTTGCAGAACAAGTGAAAAAGGGATATCCGCTTATTTCAAAAGATGCTGTGTCGCGTGTGAACGGTGTACAGGAAGGCGAGCTCATTGAATGGGTAGATGAAAGAGGCTCTTTTTTAGGGAAAGGATATTATGGTGTGCAAAATAAAGGCATCGGTTGGGTGCTTTCCTTTGACGCTAACGAAAAAATAGATCAGGCCTTTTTTGTTTCTAAACTTGAACAGGCATCCAAAAGCAGAACGCATCTATTTCGTGATGCACAGACGACGGCTTTCCGTGTGTTCAATGGAGAAGGGGATGGAATTGGTGGAATCACGATTGATTATTATGATGGATTCTATCTCATCCAATGGTATAGCGAAGGTGTTTATACATTAAAAGAAGATGTATTGGTTGCGATTGAGCAGGTGTACCCTGACTATAAAGGCATTTATGAAAAGAAGCGATTTGATACGTCTGGACAATATATCGAAGATGACGATTTTGTAAAAGGGGAGAAAGGTGAATTTCCTCTTATCGTCAAAGAAAATGGGATGAACGTGGCGGTTTATCTAAATGATGGTGCGATGACAGGTATTTTCCTTGATCAGCGTCATGTGCGAAAAGCAATTCGAGATCGCTATGCAAAAGGAAAGACCGTCCTTAATACGTTCTCTTATACCGGCGCTTTCTCTGTAGCAGCAGCGCTTGGCGGGGCAAGCCGTACGACAAGTGTAGATGTTGCAAACCGTAGTTTGAAAAAAACATCTGAGCAGTTTGAAGTGAATGGCATTGATGTAGACGAGCAGGATATCAAAGTCATGGATGTCTTTAAATATTTCCCGTTTGCGGCGAAAAAAGGCTGGAGCTATGATGTCGTGATCTTGGACCCGCCTTCCTTTGCACGAACGAAGAAACACACATTCAGTGCAGCGAAGGATTATAAGAAACTATTAAAAGAAGCCATCCAGATCACAGCTGAGAACGGCGTCATTGTGGCGTCAACCAATAGCAGTGCATTTGGGATGAAAAAGTTTAAAGGATTTATTGCACAGGCCTTTAAAGAATCTGGGAAAACGTATCGTATTCTTGAGGAATATACACTTCCTGAGGACTTCCGTACAACGAAAAATTATCCTGAGGGGAACTATTTAAAGGTTGTCTTCATCCAAGCATAAGAAAAAGCCATTTTCCGATAAGGGGAAATGGCTTTTTCTATAAGGCAAACGACATCAGGATAGGCGCTGCACATAATGTAATAATGGCCGAAATGATCATGGACACACTTGAGATCGTGCCTGAGACCGAGCTCAGTTCAAAGGCCTTCGATGTGCCTGCACCATGTGCTCCTGTACCAAGCAGAACACCCATTGCAATGTCATTATCAATACGGAAATAACGGATAACCAATGGCCCAATGATTGAGCCAAATAATGCTGTTAAAATGACGAAGACAGCCGTAACGGACGGCATCCCGCCAATCATTTCAGACACACTCATCGCCACGGGTGTTGTGACGGATCTTGGGACGAGGCTCTCGATCAGACTCGTATCCAAATGAAACAATTTGGCGATAAACGCTGTTGATAAAATTGCAACGATAGAACCGCAAGCCACATTCAAAATAATTTCTACTGCATGCTTCTTCAGAATGTGAAAATACTTATATAAAGGAATGGCAAATGCCACAGTCGCAGGTTGAAGCATATTTGTCAGCCATTTTCCGCCTTGATTGTAAGCATCGTAAGGAATGTTCACGATTAACAGCAAGACCACAAGAACAACCGGTGTCACAAGTAAAGGGGAGACATAGACTTTCGGATGACGTTTATAAACCGCTTTTGATCCGAGATAGATCAGAATGGTTAGGATCAAGAATAGTCCGCCAACTAACATAGCTTTTTTCGCTCCTTTCTTTTCGCAATCATCTGCGTCATCATGCCAGTCGAGAGCATGACCACAAAGGTACTAAGTAAAACCACAAGGACAATACTTGTGCCAGATTGAGAAAGTAATGTTCCGTAATCAATCACGCCTACTGCTGAAGGGATAAAGAAGAGCAGCAGTTCTCCGAGCAACCATACGGCGCCAAGTTCAATCCATTTTAATTTAATGATGTTAAAATGAAGTAATAAGAAAATGACAAGAATGCCTAAGATCGTGCCCGGAATTCTTAAATGCAAAAAGGCCGCCAGCACATTCATCAATTTCGCAAAAGCAAATAAAGCCATAATCTGAAGGGTAGCAATCAGCGACGTTTTGAGCAATTGCACTTTCTGTTCACTCCTTTTTCTATATAAATTGTTCACTGTTTCACAAAAACAACACAACGTTCTAATCGGTGAGCTTACTTTAAAGTGTACAGCACGTTCTATTATAGGTAAAATACATATATCGAATAGTTAGTATTCCTTTTGTCTATAGAAAGGGTGAACCATGTGGACATCAGACATTTAACATATTTCTTAGAAGTGGCACGGTTAAAGAGTTTTACGAAAGCATCGCAATCGCTCTATGTGTCGCAGCCGACCATTTCCAAGATGGTCAAAAACCTAGAGGATGAGCTAGGTGTGCAGTTGTTTTACCGTAATGGCAGACAGGTTGAAATGACAGATGCTGGACAAACCATGTATACACAGGCGAGTGAAATCACACAATCCTTTCAGAATTTAACGAGTGAATTAAATGATTTAATGAATGTGAAAAAAGGACATATCCGAATAGGACTGCCTCCCATGATTGGATCAAGCTTTTTCCCAAATGTGATGGGGGAATTCCGCCAGCAGTATCCAGATGTCACCTTTCAATTGGTGGAGCACGGCTCCATTAAAGTAGAGGAAGGGGTAGAGGATGGATCATTAGATATTGGTGTCATTGTTCTGCCTGCAAATGATAAAATTTTTCATACATACACCATCATTAAAGAGAATATGAAGCTTGTCACCCATCCATCACATCCGATGGCAGGACGTGATGAGGTTCATTTGGCTGATTTAAAGGAAGAGTCTTTTATTTTCTTTCGAGAAGATTTCGTTCTGCACAGCCGAATCTTAAATGAATGTATGAATGCGGGATTCAGGCCGAACGTTATTTATGAAACGTCACAATGGGATTTCATCAGTGAAATGGTTGCTGAGAACCTTGGAATCGGGCTTCTGCCTGAACGGATTTGCCGTGATCTAGATCCTGATAAAGTGAGGATCATTTCCTTAAATCCGTCTATTCCGTGGCATTTGGGTGTCATTTGGCGAAAGGACCGCTACTTGTCCTTTGCTGCAAGAGAATGGTTAAAGCATACAAAATCCTATGTGTGGGATGCAGAGTAAAAGGGAGGACGATACAGATGAAATTAAGCTGCGTGTCTCATCTTTTGGAAAAGGTTCGAGCGGAAAATCCGCTTGTCCATAATATCACCAACCAAGTTGTGACGAACTTTACAGCGAATGGACTGCTTGCTTTAGGTGCTTCTCCAGTCATGGCAAATGCCAAAGAAGAAGTGGCAGAAATGGCGCAATTAGCGGATGCACTTGTGCTGAATATCGGCACACTAACAAAGGATACGGTGGAGGCGATGGTCATTGCTGGACAAGCGGCCAATGAAAAAGGTGTACCGGTTCTATTAGATCCTGTTGGTGTTGGTGCGACAACGTTTCGGACGAGTGCCGCGAAACAGCTGTTACAGCAAGTGGACATCACTGTTGTCAGAGGGAATGCTGCTGAAATAGCTCATTTAATTGGAGTGAATGGCTGGCAGTCAAAAGGGGTTGATGCAAAAGGGGCAAATGGAGATGTATCGTCTTTAGCAAAGCAGGCGGCAAAAGCCCTTCAAACCGTTGTGGCGATTACGGGAAAAGTGGATGTCGTGTCAGATGGAGAAGAGGTTCTATCTATTCATAATGGACACGAATGGTTAACCAAGGTGACAGGGACTGGCTGTTTACTCACCTCTGTCATAGGGGCATTTTGTGCAACAGGGGAACGGCCCATTCATGCGTCGGCATCAGCTCTGCTGTTTTATGGTGTCGCTGCAGAAAAGGCAGCTCAGCAGACAGAAGAGAAAGGGCCAGGCACCTTTCAAATCGAATTGTTAAACGCGCTATCCAATACAAATGGTCAAGATGTGATCACGTTAGGGAAAATAGGGGGAGTTTTGCATGACGAAGGTTGATCAGCAGCTAATCAAACAGCAATTATCGGTTTATTTTATTATGGGAACAGCGAATACAAGCCGGCATCCGCTTGATGTGGTGAAAGAGGCCATTCAAGGCGGGATCACGATGTTTCAGTTTCGTGAAAAGGGTGAAGGTGCTCTGCAAGGTGAAGAAAAGAAAAAAATCGCTCAACAGATTCAAGCACTTTGCCAAGAAGCGAATATCCCCTTTATCGTAAATGATGATGTACAGCTTGCAATAGATCTTGATGCAGATGGTGTCCATGTTGGGCAGGAAGATACACTTGCACAAGATGTACGGCAAAGAATCGGGAATAAAATATTAGGCGTGTCCACGCACAATCTAGATGAAGTGAGGCAAGCGATGAAGGACGGGGCAGACTACGTTGGGATGGGTCCAGTCTATCCTACAGAAACAAAAAAGGATACACGCAGTGTCCAAGGTGTTTCTTTAATCAACGAAGTACGTCAACACGGTCTTCACATTCCTATTGTGGGCATCGGCGGGATCACGTATGAAAATGCGGCACCAGTCATCCAAGCGGGAGCCGATGGCATTAGCATCATCAGCGCCATTAGCCAAAGCGCTGATCCGAAAAAAGCTGCGGAAGAACTAACATCTCTTGTCGAGTCAGAGAAAGCAGCTCTTTCATCTGTAAAAGACATGGATTGACTCATCCATGTCTTTTCTTATCTGCGTGAAAAATAGACAGTAGAGATACAATTGTGTACAATCTAATTGTTCGATTATTTTCGAAATGACAGGTAAATAAAGGAGAATGAATGATGGAAGTGCTCGATACGTATTTTCGCCGATATGATGAAGCGGGAAAAGGGCAAGAGCAAATGAACGAATTGCTGGCATTGTTTTCAGATGATGTCATGATTGTCTTAAATGGTGCTGAAAAGCCTGGCATCCAAGCGTTCACACAGTTTTTGAACACATTTTTCCACGTACATGAAGACATTAAGCATATGTGGGATGGCTGGGTGAAACGTGAAGATGGGAAGTATGAAACAAACTGGGCTGTTTGCGGAAAGTTAACAGACGGTCGTGTATATACAGCAGAAGGCATTGATATTGCGGAGCTGGATGATCAAGGAAAGATCGTTTATTTAGAAAACGTCCCGAAAAACCCAGAGTTATTCCAGCGATATTAAAAAGCCGGCAGAGCAGCCGGCTTTTTCTCATCAATCTGTATCCATATGCATACCTGTGTGTGCCTTTACTTGAATTTCTGTAAAGGTGTCTTCATCTGCTTTTTCAGAGGAGAAAATGGTGCCTAAGTAGGCCGCAAGGAATCCGAGCGGGATCGAGATAATCCCAGGGTTCGATAGTGGGATAAGCGGCTCTCCTGTGAAAATGGCTGCCCCTGATGGGTCCCAGACGCTTGGGCTGAGTGACACGATCAGGAGTGCGCTCAGAAGACCTGTTAAGCTTCCTGCGATAGCCCCTGTTGAGTTAAATCGTTTCCAAAAGACAGTGAAGATAATCAACGGTAAATTCGCACTTGCTGCCACTGCGAAGGCAAGTGACACAAGAAAAGCGACGTTTAAAGATTGCGCAAATAATGCAAGAATGATGGAAAGGATGGCCACGCCGATAGAAGCAAAGCGTGCCGCCTTCACCTGTTCACGTTCACTTGCTTTTCCTTTGCGAATAATCTGGCTATAAAAGTCATGAGCAAAGGCAGACGCGGCGGATAAAACGAGACCGGTGACCACTGCCAGTATAGTCGCAAAGGCAATAGCGGAAACAAAGGCAAATAATAAATCTCCCCCTAGGGCCTGTGCAAGCAGTGGTGCTGCCATGTTTCCTGCTGCATCGGCTGCCGTAATTGCATCTGTTCCGACAAAAGCAGCGGCACCGAAGCCGAGGAAAACCGTCATTAAATAAAAAATCCCGATGATCCACGTAGCGGATAGAACAGATTTACGCGCAGAAATGGCATCCTTTACCGTATAAAAACGGATCAAAATATGCGGCAAACCTGCTGTTCCAAGCACAAGTGCAAGGTTCAGAGACAGGGTCTCTAAAGGCACATCATATTTATTTCCCGGGTGAAGAAAAGCTTCACCAAGCGGGGTCGCTGTTTTCATCTGTTCAAACATCTTCAGCAGACTAAAATCAAACTTGGCAAACACAAGCAGCGAAATAATCAGCGTGCCCAGCATGAGAAGCACAGCTTTAGTGATCTGTACCCAGCTTGTTGCGATCATGCCGCCAAACACGACATAAATAGTCATCAAGACACCTACGATCAGCACCGCAATCCAGTAATCAATGCCAAGAAGCAGTTTGATTAATGCACCTGCCCCAACAAGCTGCGCAATCATATAAAAAGTGGAAACCGTGATGGTGTTAAAAGCAGCCACGCCTCGAATAGCAGGGCGTTTGAATCGTGCAGCAATCATATCAGCCATCGTATATTTTCCTAGATTTCGAAGCGGTTCAGCCACGACATAAAGGACGACAAGATACGCTACAAGAAAACCAATACTATAGAAAAAGCCGTCAAATCCATTTAAGGCGATCATGCCGGCGATCCCTAAAAATGAAGCAGCAGACATATAGTCCCCGGCAATGGCAAGGCCGTTCTGAAACCCAGTCAGACCACCGCCTGCTGTGTAAAAATCACTCGCATTGCTTGTTTTTTTCGCAGCAAAATACGTGATGACCAATGTGAGCCCTACGATCGCTATGAATAAAATAAAAGCGGTCATACTCATTCGTCATCACCTCTTGATTCAACTTTTAAAGCGCTTACATATTTGTCGAACTGAGCTGCTTTTTTTGCATAAAGTCCACATAAAACCCATGTCATCACAAATTGCGTGAGGGCAAATAACCAAGCCCACGTGATCGCTCCAATTGCTGGCGTGTTCAAAAAGGTGAAGTAGGATGTAGCAACCGGAAGTGAAAAGTAAAAGAGAAAAAAGAAAATCGTCATCGGTACGATAAATCTGCGTTTTTCCTCAAGAAGTTTTCGAAAATCCTTTGAAGCGGCAACCTTCTTATAATGAACGTTTTTGTCTGCCATCGTTTCCTCCTTTGTACGAATTAGGGACAAGGTACTCCAATGCATATGAGACGATCTGGTTGTTTATGACAGTATATCATAAAAAAGGCACCCGAAAAGGGTGATTAGCCTGATCAATTGTGGATATAAATATTGGGAAAATGAAAATAAACACAAGAAGCTGGAAATCAAATATAAGATCAAAGAAAAAAACTCTGTGATATCCATTGTCACATAGTCTGTAGATTCGATTTAGCAAATGAAACATTTGAGGTCATAATGCGTTGGCATATTAACATCAAGAATTACATTACATAAACATGTAGAGAAGCAGGCTGATGGAGCCTGCTTCTCTTTTAATATTTTTTCCCAAGACGTGTCGTATGTGAAACTGTTTTAACATGCTTTTTACGCTTTGAATCTTTGTAGACAGATAGGACAAATTTGTTGTTCCAGTAACCATTTTTCGGGCTGTAGTATGTTTTGAATGTGTAATGAAAGACTTTTTGACCTGTTGATCCTGAAGCTGTAGTTACTGTTGTAGCGAGTATGGCTATTGCTTTTAGTGTCAAGACTGCGCCAGCAACAGCACCGGTCCCTGTCGGTAATGCCAAAATTGTTGTTGTCACAAGAACGACAATAGCAAGAGTAACGTTGAATTTGTTTTTATAGGTTTTTACAAGTCTCCACTGATAATCTTTGTTTGATTTTGTGTTAAATTCGCCGTCTTCACTTAATAATTCTGATCCAGCTTCTTTAAATTCTTTAATGTCTACTAGTTCATTGTTAATACGGAGTTCTTCTTTTGCCCGGTCATAAGAGACGCTATCTATTTGTTCACCATTATCAATCGTTATTGTTTGAGTGCTGCCTTTCACTACAGAATTGAAAGTATGTAGTTTGCCTTCAATTTCAGTTTGATAAGATTCTTTAATTTCTTGAGGTTCTAGGGTTACTGCGGCTACGGTTTGTAATGGAATTGTTAAAAATAGCGTCAGGCCTAAAAGTCCGATTATGAACTTTTTCATTTTGGATATTTCCCCCTTGTTTTTTGTGCAATAATAAACATATGGATAAAAAATGCTTTTCTTTTAAAAAAAGTTAATTGAGGAGTGATTGATGTGTTTTGGAATTGGGTAGTAGGCATGATCGGGATAATCATAGGGGCTTGTATCTTTGCAACGGAGTTCGAAGATGCTACTTTCTTCACTCGCTTTATTTTCAAGCTTATTGCGATTTTACTTCTTGTGTTTTCAGTGGCTTTTATTAAGTGGCGGCGTAAAAAAATACAACAGCATAATAATTCATAGTGCTCCCTCCTTTTTTGACATGTTTTCATCCTATCATTGATTGATTCGCATTTGGGAATTCGTTGGAAAATTTCTTTTTGGGTTGCGTTGACCGCAACTTAGGTTCTTTTTAGGAGGAGAATGTATGATGACGGTAATATCAGTATTGATGATGTTAAATGGTGCTTGTTATTTTGCTGTTGTTTTCTTTTTACTAAGTGTCCCATTCATCAATATGGTCATCACTGGATAATAAAGAACAGGCTGAAGAGCCTGTTTTTTTGTTATTTAAAATACATGGCGCCTATTTCAAAAACACCAATGCGATTGCGTATAAAAACCGATATGTCTTGTGCCCTACTTGCTTAAAAAGTGCTTGCGCTATGCCGAAAATTTTACATATAAATGGGTAAATAGGGTTTTATTAGGAGTTATTGTGCTAACATTTATTAAAAATTGGTTTTCTAGGGGGGATTGTAGATGGCGTCTATACCGTCTCCAGTTGTAGCGATCAAGATAAATGAATGGTATAAGCAAATAAAAAGATTCAATGTTAAAGAGGCTCAGAAGCTAAGAGAAGAGGTTAGAAAAAAAATCGATGTCATGGAAGAAGATGAACAGGCGGTTCTTTATTTTCAGTTGATGGAGTTCCGTCATCAATTGATGACAGACTATGTGCAGCCTTCTAAAGAACCACTTGAAAAATCGGATTACTTGAAAGCTGTAGAAGGACAAGGCAAGAAGATGTCAGCCATTCTTGAATACTATTTTAATTTTTTTCAAGGAATGTATGAATTTAAAAAAGGTGAGTTTATTAGAGCTATTGTGTTCTATAAGCGCGCGGAAAAGCGCCTGGAGCAAGTAGGGGATGAGTTAGAAAGAGCGGAATTTTATTACAAATTATCAGAAGTGTTTTATCACATGAAACAGACACACGTATCTATGTATTACGTTGGTCTTTCTTATGATACTTATAAGGCACATAAGAGCAATTCCCTTTATATGATTCGAGAAATTAATTGTCTAACTGTTATGGCAGGTAATTTCATTGATTTTGAATGCAGAGAAAAGGCGCTTCCTCATTTATTGTCAGCTTTAGAAAAATCTAAGGCAATGTCTAATAAGCCAATGATTGTGAAGTCATTATTTAATATTGGGTGTTGTTTTAAAGGATTAGGTGATTTTAATAGGGCACTAGCTTATTTTAATCAGGTTATTCTAGAAGGAGAGCCTATTAATGCTACAGAGTTGCTTTTGGTTTATTATGAATTATCGTTATTTCATTTGAGTCAAAAGGAATTTATTAAGGGTGAAAGATTTTTCAAAAGAGGCTGGGAAGAAGCGAAGAATAGAAAAAATGATCTATTTTTATCGTTACTGATGGTATTGGAAAATTTATTTTTAAAAACAGCAAATTTAAGTGAAGTCATGAGCTCATTGGAAAAATTAGAGAATGAGAGGGGTTATCCATACATGGAAGACCTAGCGCTCGAAGCGGCTCGGTACTATAATGAGAATGGGCGTATGGATGAATCTGTAAAAATGTATGAAAAAGTGATGTACGCCCGAAAACAAATCCAAAGGGGCGACTGTTCATATGAATTTTAAAACGGTTCTTACTGGTTTTTTGAGTGCTTCAACATTGCTAGGTGTGATCTCATTATCATCTGTCGATTTTGATGTGAATTCAAGAAATGCTACTTCTCCAGAATCCACTGATCTGACTGTAAGAAATGCTACAGGCAGTAGCGTTACTACTGAGGATTTTCCTCTTATAACTTTATCTCAACAAGATAACGATTTTGCTGTGAGGAATGGAACCCGTTCTAGTGAAAATCCTGATGTTCGTTTTGGAACCCGTGATTCTAGATTATCTACTTAATGAATCAAACAGACCTTTAGGGTCTGTCAGGCTGTCGAGAAAATCTCGACAGCTTTATTGTCCCCATTAAAACTTACATCACCCCATTTTATAATAGAGAAAAGCATATACAATAACGGATCGGAAAGGTTATCGGTTCTACAAATCAGATCCGAAAGTATGAGCTCCGTGTCCTTTTCTTGAAAGCTGCACAAGATCTCAAAAGCACCAAAAGGCCATTTCAAGACATGTGTGGGAGGCATTTTCATTCATGCTCACCTAACATCATGACGTGGAAAATAAAAAAGAATGTAGAAAAACATGAGTTTCTCTACATTCTGGGCACCCGAAAAGGGTGCTTTCTACCGATAATGCGCAAGAAATGTTTGTCTCGCTTTTTCATATGCTTCTGCATCAAAATGATCTCCGCATTTGTGAATACACCAGGGCTCTTCTTGCCTTGCAATCCCAACCTCATATCCCTGCTGTGCAAACTCAAAAGATTGTGACACATCATAAAAATGAAACCCGTCTAAGAGGTCCTCACGCCACTTGATATCATATTGTGTTGCCATAAAAAGACCGTCAATAGCAGAAGCTTTGATATAACCTTGGGGCTCTGTCTGTGGATGACCAGATTCAAACGTTAGCAGCTGATAGGTGTCGTGCCGATATTCAATGACTTTCCCTCTGCAATCATGGCTCTCCCACCAGATTCCATTGTCTGGCACACTTTCTGCACCTATTACCCCAAGCATGCCAAGTGACGGATTTTGCAAGAAAAGTGGAATCAGCTCGAGAAGCATATGCTGTTTGACGATGAGTGTATCTTGATGAAGATAAATTTTAAACTGTGCAGGATGAGTGAGAGCTTCATTGTATGCAGAGGTCATACTTGATGCATGTCTAATGGGCAAAACCTCTACATGATACCCGTGCGGAGCAGGAAGTGAAGCGAGCTGCCGGAAGCAAGCTTGAAACATCGACTCATCATTTACACATAAAACAAATAAGATGGTGGGGCTACTCATTGAGTTGAACCGCCTCAACCACGTATTGATAGGCTGTCGCAGCCTCGTTAAAATCAAAACGGATGCCATGTTTTACGAGTAATTCATGTAGATCATTCATGACGCCCGTATAGGAAGAGTGTTGTACACGAATGGTTTCAAGCTCACGAACATGAAACCCGGCTGACTGAAAGAGGGCATGAATTTCGTGAAGGGTAAAGAAGCGTAAATGTGTTTGATCCATTAATCCTGCATCTGTATAAGAAAATCTCCCAGCCAGTAATTCTAAAACCGTTGAAATATGACCAATATTCGGAATGGAAGACAAGATGGCCCCTTCCCTTTTTAGAAAGGGTTTGACCTTTTTTAAAACGGCCCAAGGGTCCAATAAATGTTCAAGAACATCTCCGAAAATGATGCAGTCAAATTGTTCATGCTGATAAGGCAGCGCCAACTGTTCAATATTGCCGCATAAAACATGATCCAGCGCTTTCTCAGCCTGCTTTGCCGCATCTTCAAAAGATTCAATTCCATATATGGTACGGTCTTGCTGTTTTAGGACTTTTCCAAGCTGGCCTGTGCCGCATCCGATATCCAAGATAGACGTCCATTCCTTGCGAATACGATGGACAATCACAGGGTTCACACCGTGATAATATTGATCCTTCTTTTGATGATAATAAGATAGAGAATCTGAACTCACGCGCCACCCACCTTTCTTCTTTCTTGTGTCTTATGCTTAATATATGGGTGGGGAGCTTGGTTTTATAACGAAAATGGGCAATTTTCATGAATGACAGCTAAAAAGGGGTCATATAAAGAACAGGGAACGGACTGTCCTCCTAAAAATAGAAAGACAGAACCCCATTGAGTGGAAGGGATTGGTATGATGAGGTGTTCAATTATTGTAGCGTATCGTCATGAAAGGATGTTTAAAAGGTCAATTGACAGGTTAGAACTTTAGCCAAAGCAATCTGAAAGACAAAGGATAACGGCGTTGATTACGGTTTGTTTATCATCTTCTGATCACCGTTGGATGTTAAAAAAGCTTGTATTTCCTCGATGCCTAGTCCAATTTTTTTCGCTTCTTGAATCAAATAAACCCACTCTTCGTCAACTCTTCTTTTCACTTGCGTATCCATAATATCCTCCAGTTCAATAAGACATATTCATCTGCAACCAATGACTTGAACAAACCGTCTAGTAACTGTACGTGTATGTGAATGGAGTACAAAAATAGATTTTTGTCGAAAAATGATGACATTTAACCTATTTTGTAAAATCTATCACCTACCACGTCCCTAAAAAAATGACTAAAAAACCCATAAATATTGAATTCTTACTTCTCATAATAAACAATTGTAAAGTCAGTTAAAAGATTATAAATTAAAATAATGATAAAGACCTAAATCATTTGACTCATATAAACCAATAAGGTTGACATATGCCATCAGCGTGAACAAATTTCATCTTTATAGGACGCACATATTGTTCGTTTGGGAAGTTCTTCTTAAGATGGTATTCTAAAAGAAACAGAATTCACCAAGAAGGAATGAAGAAAGACATGTATAGCCTTTTTCAAAAGTATCAAGAAGTTGTCATGTATCTGATCATGGGTGTGTGTACAACCATTGTCAACATAGTCAGCTTCTATTTATTCGTTGAGATGTTTTCTATGGATTACAAAACAGCAACGGTTGTTTCATGGGTATTTGCTGTGCTCTTTGCTTATATCACCAATAAGAAGTATGTCTTCAAGCAAAAGGCTCGTGACACAAAAAGCCTAATGCGTGAGCTTTCTTCATTTTTTAGTGTCCGTCTCATGTCTCTAGGTGTAGATCTGGGGCTGATGATTTTATTTGTGAGCCAAATGGCGCTCAACGAAACCGTCGCAAAAATTCTTGTTAACTTTGTGATTGTCGTGGTCAATTATGTCGCCAGTAAATGGTTCGTCTTCAAGAAAACAAAAGAAGATGCGATTTAACACATGAAAAAGATAGGTGATGTGAAATGAGCAGCAGGCCAGACGAATTATATGATGCCATATATCAACAAACAGAAAAGCAGCATGAACAAGTGTTGAGGCTAGTCAAAGAAATGACCGCACATCCAGAAGCATTTTCTGAACAAGAAAAGGAAAAGATCAACCGAATGGACATTGCGCTTCAAACAGCAACGGACATTTTAGAAAATTTAATGACCCCTGATACGCAAATGACCATTGTTTTAAGACAAGGGAGAATTCGTGTTGACCTAACGAAAGCGTAAAAGAAGCAGCCAATTGAAAAGCGGCTGCTTTTTATTATGCATCGCTTGTTTCCCGGAGTTGCTTTGGAGACATGCCGATTTTCTTTCGAAAGACTTTATTCAAGTAATTCGCATTTCGGTAGCCGCACTGTGTGGCGATTTCTTCAATCGAGTATTTCGTTGTTTTCAGTAACGTTTCCGCCTTTTCTAAACGAATATTGGTTAAATAATGAATCGGTGTGAAGCCAGTTGCCTTTTTGAATTCCCTCGTAAAATGACTTTTGGATAAACGTGCCGCAGCTGCCATATCGTCAGGCCCAATCTCCTCGTGAAAATGGTGGCTTGCAAATAAGGCCGCTTGGACGATGGGCTCAGGCCATTTCTCCATTTGTCCCTCAAGCTTTGGCAAATATGAATACAGTTCCATGACAAATTGATAAGCAAGGCTAGACCCCTCAAATGGATTGGTAATCCGTCTTTCACTGGCTTCATCATAAATCTTCTTTAGCAGGCGGATCGGTTTGGAATTCGGATGAAAACGCATGACCTGCTTTCCTTGATCGATAAATTGATCAAAGCAAAGGTCACAGGTTTCCCCATAAAGTGTTAAATAGAGAAATTCCCAATGTTCACTGTCTTCTGGAAAATAGTATTGATAAGCACTAGGGCTTTTCACCAGAAAGGCCTGTCCAGGCAATACTTTGAATCGTTTCTGTCCGATTTCAATCATGCCGTGTCCAGACAGTGTGAGCTGAAAGATGCACTTGCCCTGATCCTTCCGCTCTACGCCATTCCAGCTGTATAACGAAGATGATTGAACTTCCCAGCCAACAGACCAGATTTGGGCCGGCAATGTCACATCAGAATGGTGAAAACGAAATGCAAATGCTTCTTTCTTCAAATTGGAAACCCTCCTTCACAGCAAAAAACAACCTTTTTCTATTTTGAATCATGGTACACCTCATATCACATCGTACCATTCACAGCAAAAAAAGGGTATTTTTTAACGATTTTTTTACCATTGAACTTCAGCTGACGGGGCAACTAAAATAAGATTATCAGAAGAGAAAAGGGGAATGGATATGATCGACACATTACGAGCAGCATTTCACCAGCAATTTGGAGATCAGGAAGAACTCCGCTATTTTTTCGCCCCAGGCAGAGTCAATCTGATTGGTGAACACACAGATTATAATGGGGGCCATGTATTTCCATGTGCACTTACCCTTGGTACATATGCTGCGGGAGCAAGACGATCAGATGGACGCGTCAGAATGTATTCCTTGAATTTTGAAGAAGAAGGTGTGAAAGAGTTCGACCTTTTTGAAATCGCTTTCTCAGAATCGGACGGCTGGGCGAACTATCCGAAGGGAGTATTCCAACAGTTTATCGAAGCAGGCATGGATGTGGAAGAAGGCTTTGATATTGTGTATGCCGGCAATATCCCAAATGGCGCAGGCCTGTCATCCTCTGCCTCTATTGAGCTCGTCACGGCTGTCTTGATCAATGAATGGTCGTCATTCGGTGTAACGCAAATCGACCTAGCCCTTCTTGCGCAGCGTGCTGAAAATGAGTTTATTGGCGTGAACTGCGGCATTATGGATCAATTTTCAATTAGTCTTGGAAAAGAAGGTCACGCTATTTTGCTCAATTGTGACACGCTTTCCTTTGAATACAGCCCATTTCGGCAAGAGGGTCTGGCCCTTGTCATTGCCAATACAAATAAAAAACGAACACTTGCAGATTCCAAATACAATGAACGCCGTTTAGAATGTCAATCTGCTTTAAACGATCTTAGAAAAGAACGAGATATTGCGCATTTATGTGAGCTCACGGTGGATGAATTCGCTAAGCATGAACATTTGATACAAGATGAAACGTGTAGAAGACGTGCAAGACATGCCATCACGGAAAACGAGAGGACCATGAAAGCAGTAAATTTTCTGAAAGATGATAAAATGGAAGAACTAGGTGCACTCATGAAGGCATCTCACCTTTCTTTAAAGAATGATTATGAAGTCACTGGGCTTGAGCTAGATGCACTGGCTGAAGCCGCATGGCAACATCCAGGGGCGATTGGTTCTCGTATGACAGGTGCTGGCTTTGGGGGCTGTACCGTCAGCATTGTGAAAGAAGAGCTGCTGGACTCATTTATAGAAGAAACAGGTGCGATTTATCAAGAAAAAACAGGTATTCAAGCCTCTTTTTACACAGCTGGAATTGGAGGCGGCGCTAGAGAATTAACGAAGGAGGACATTTGATGGCAATTTTAGTATGTGGAGGAGCAGGTTTTATTGGCAGTCATGCGGTAGCGGCTCTTTTGGCTAAAGGAGAACAAGTGGTGATTGTGGATAATTTGCAGACAGGTCATAAAGAGGCAGTCGTAAAGGGTGCCGTATTAGAAGAGGGAGATTTAAGGGATCACGCTTTTTTAAGACGTGTTTTTCAAACACATGACATTGAAGCGGTCATGCACTTTGCGGCAGATTCACTTGTTGGAGAAAGTGTAACAGACCCGCTGAAGTACTATGACAACAACGTCGGAGGTGCAACGGCTTTACTTCAGGTGATGAATGAATTTGATGTGAAACGTATTGTATTCTCTTCAACTGCTGCGACATATGGTGAACCAAAGCGTGTACCGATCGTTGAAACGGATGAGACGAACCCAACGAATCCTTATGGGGAAACAAAGCTCGCGATTGAGAAAATGTTGAAGTGGTCTGAGCAGGCATATGGTATCGAATACGTTGTGCTTCGCTATTTTAATGTAGCCGGTGCTCATACAGAAGGGATTGTCGGTGAAGATCATCAGCCAGAAACGCATTTAATCCCAATTATTCTGCAAGTGGCATTAGGAAAACGTGATCAAATCATGATTTACGGTGAGGATTATGAAACAGAGGATGGTACATGCATTAGAGACTACATTCATGTCATGGATTTAGTAGAGGCGCACATTCTAGCGGTTGAGCGTCTGCGTGAAGGAAAAGGAAGCGCGACATACAACTTAGGGAACGGAACAGGCTTCTCTGTGAAGCAGGTAGTAGAAGCCGCAAGAGAAGTGACGGGCCATGCCATTCCAGCACAGGTGGCAGAAAGACGTGCGGGTGATCCAGCTAAGCTGATTGCTTCATCAGAAAAAGCGCTGAAAGAACTAGGATGGAAGCCGCAATATGCAGATCTCCACACCATCATTCAAAGTGCATGGGATTGGTTTCAGAAACATCCAGATGGCTATCAAAGTGAGTAACGTGTAGCAGGCAGGGGAGGAGACAAAGGGAATGGCGATTGATATTTTTGAAAAGCTAGAACAGCTGATTCAATACGGGATCAATAAAGAGCTAATATCACCACTAGATATGGATTATACAAGGAACCGGCTGCTAGAGGTGCTTGGTCTCGATGATGCTGAGCCAAGAACAGTCTCAGGAGACAGCGACCTTGAAGACATCTTAATGCCGATGCTCGATTGGGCAGTTGAAACAGGTCTTATTCCTGACGGGACAGATACGTATCGTGATTTATTAGATGCCAAAATCATGGGCTGCTTGGTGGCGCCTCCGAGTGTCATCTATGCAAAGTTTGAAGAGAAACGCAAGCATTGCGGACCAAAGGCAGCGACAAGCTGGTTTTATGAAATGCAGCAGCATGCCCACTATATTCATACAGGCAGAATCGCCAAAAATGTGCAGTGGTTTACACCGACCGAAGATGGTGAGCTTGAGATCACGATTAATCTATCGAAACCGGAAAAGGACCCAAAAGCGATCGCTGAAGCCAAAAAGCTGAGTCAAAAGCAATATCCTCTTTGTCTCCTTTGTAAAGAAAACGTTGGGTTTGGGGGACGCATCAATCACCCAGCAAGACAGAATCACCGGATTATTCCGGTGACACTTACAAATGAGTCGTGGTTTATGCAATTCTCGCCGTATGTGTATTACAACGAACATTGTATTGTGTTCAAGGGCGAGCATGAACCAATGCAGATATCTAAAAAGACCTTCGAGCGTCTGCTTTCCTTCATATCTATATATCCGCACTATTTCATAGGATCAAATGCTGATCTTCCCATTGTTGGAGGCAGCATATTAAGTCATGACCACTTTCAAGGTGGTGCTCATGAATTTCCGATGGCGAAAGCAAAGATGGAAGAAGTGTTTTCTCTCGAAAAGTTTCCGAGGGTGAAGGCGGGCATTGTGAAATGGCCGATGTCAGTGATCAGGCTTCAAAGCAGCGACCAGCAGACGCTTGCGGAGGCAGCGGATTTTATATTACATGAGTGGAAAATGTATTCAGATCCAGAAGCGGGTCTGTTCTCTCATACAGGAGAGACCCCGCACAATACCATTACACCAATTGCACGTCGTCATGGGGATGAGTACGAATTAGATCTCGTGCTACGAAATAACCGTACAGACAAGCAGCACCCCGACGGAATCTTCCACCCGCACAAAGAAGTTCATCATATTAAAAAAGAGAATATCGGTTTAATTGAGGTCATGGGTCTCGCCGTCCTTCCTGGAAGATTAGCAGAGGAATTAAGCCTGCTAAAAGCGGCGCTGCTATCCAAACACCCTTTTGAAGAAATCAAAGCCTGCCCGTCTATCATGAAGCACGAGTCATGGGCAGAGCGTCTGATCGAAGAGAATACCTTTACGAAGGACAACGTAGAAGCCATTTTACAAAAAGAAATCGGCCTCATTTTTTCTCGTATACTCGCGCAGGCGGGTGTGTTTAAAAGAACAGAGCAAGGGAAAACAGCATTTAAACGTTTCATTCAAACACTCCATACAGGCAGGTGATGAGTTGATGATTGAACAGGTAAGAACTTTAATGGAAGAAAAACAACTCGACGGTGTTCTGATTCAAAAGCGTAATAACTTTTCTTGGCTTACAGGAGGAAGAAGAAACCACATTGTGTTAAACACGCCAGAGGGCGTTTGTCAGCTACTTGTGTTGAAAGACGATATTGTCCTAGTTGTGAATCAAATGGAAGAAAAACGAATCATTGAAGAAGAAATGGCGTATTTTGACCATCCCTTTCAAGTCGTCACAATGGATTGGTTTGAGGATGAGACTCCTTACATTCAAACACTCATAAAAGACAAACGAATCGGTGCGGACATTCAAATGGAAGGAGTGGAATGGATCGAACCCGATTTGTCTCGTGTTCGATCGATCCTTTCAGCGCCACAGCTCAGCCAATATGAAACCCTTTGTCATGAAACAGCGGTTATTGTAGAAAGTGTCTGCCAAGAAATCGTTCCAGGACAGACGGAGCATGAAATTGCTTCGCTTGTTGCTCAAAGAGCGATCGGGCAGGGGATGACGATAGAAGTGCTGCTTGTGGCAACAGATGACCGGATTCATCAATATCGCCATCCGATCCCAACAGAAAAAGCACTTCAAAAGCATGCACTGGTTGTCCTTTGTGCTGAACGGCATGGACTCGTGGCAAATGTCACAAGATCCGTTTACTTTGGACAGCTACCAAAGGAGCTTGAAGAAAACAAGGAAAGGCTTGCGCGAATTGACACGGTCATGAATGCGGCTACTCGTCCAGGGAACACCATTGGAGATGTATTGAAGGCCGGCATTGCTCAATATGAAAAAGAAGGATTTCCTGATAGCTGGAAAAAGCTTCACCAAGGTGGCAAGACTGGATTTGTGTCTAGAGAGATCATTGCAGTTCCTACATCGGTGGAAGAGATCCAGGTTCATCAAGTATTCACTTGGAATCCTTCCTTACCAGGATTGAAATCAGAAGATACGATGGTCGTCGAGAAAGAGGGGAATCGCTTTTTAACCTATACAGGCAAGTGGACGTATATAGACATAGAACATGAAGGAAGCATCTATAGACGACCAGACATTTTGGTGAGAGACGAATAATGAGAAGCCGGCGATGAGCCGGTTTTTTGCTGGAAGTCTTTAGTGAGTTTCCACTCATTTATCACCATTACCAATCATTACAGCGCATAGGCGGAGGATCGATACTTTCTTTTCTTGTCGACTTGCGTTAAAATGAGTAAGGTTTTTGTTAAATATGGGGATACCTATTTCAGAATTGTTTACCTAGATAAAATTTCATAAAGTTAAATTGAAATTTGACCAAACTTTTTTATTGTGGTAAACCTAAATTTGACAAAGTTCTTGATTGTTTGTCCTTTGCCTTCAACTCTCAACTTTTCAAATTCCTAGAAATTTATTGTGTGTGCAATAATATAAATTTATGGCGAATTTATGACATTTCAATAGAAATCTGTTGAAAAATAAATGAACTTTTGAAAAAAGGGGAGCTAACTCCAACAGATTTTGATAGCATTACAAAGGGAAGAAAAGTTTTCGAAGGCAGATGGCTTTTCACAATTATTCAGCAATTTATACATTATTTAAGGAAGGATGGTGATCTTCTTGTTCAGAGCCATTAAACCTATGCTTTTATTAGCGATGCTCGTGAGTGTTTTTGTATTAGGAGGTTGCAGCAATATCGCTGTTTTAGATCCTAAAGGACCAGTCGCAGCACAACAAAAAGACTTAATCCTATTATCTATTGGATTCATGCTCTTTATCGTTGGTGCGGTATTTGTACTGTTTACCATCATTTTGGTTAAATACCGTGAGCGTAAGGACGTTGGAAACGCCTCTTATAACCCAGAACTACACGGGAATACGCTTCTAGAAGTTGTCTGGACAGTGATCCCAATATTAATCGTTGCTGCCCTTTCAGTTCCAACTGTAAAAACCATTTACTCTTTGGAAGAGGCGCCTCAAGCAACAAGTCATAAAGATCCACTTGTCGTTTATGCTACAGCAGTTGATTGGAAATGGATCTTCAGCTATCCAGAGGAAAATATTGAAACAGTGAACTACTTAAACATTCCAAAAGATCAGCCGGTTTTATTCAAAATCACTTCCGCTGATACAATGGCATCACTATGGATTCCTCAGCTAGGCGGGGAGAAGTATGCGATGGCTGGAATGGAAATGGAACAATATCTTCAAGCTGATGAAGTAGGCACATATGAAGGAAGAAACGCCAACTTCACAGGCGAAGGCTTTGCTCAGCAAAAATTCAAAGTCAATGCGATGACGCAGTCTGACTATGATAAATGGGTAAATAAAACGAAAAAAGAAGCACCAAAGTTAACGAAGAAAACGTATGACTACTTGATGCTTCCTGATGCTGCAGATGTGCAGACATTCTCATCAACACATTTATCTTTTGCGAAGCACGGAGAGGATTCTGAATATGCACTCCAAGCACGCAAACGTTTAGGGTACCAATCAGTTTCTCCGCATTCCAAGACAGATCCTTTCGAGAATGTGAAGAACTATAAAAGAAAACTAGAAAACGAATAAACTGACTAAGGAAAGGAGGAGGCCGTTATGCATTTAAAATGGGATGAGTTTTTTGTAACTGGAGACCCATTAATTCTTGGTGCGCAAATTTCTATCGCTCTTACTTCCATTGCTATTGTGTTTGTTTTAACCTACTTCAAAAAGTGGAAATGGCTCTGGAAAGAATGGCTGACATCAGTTGATCATAAAAAGCTTGGAATCATGTATATCCTTGCTGCTGTGATTATGTTCTTCCGCGGTGGGGTAGACGGACTGATGATGCGCGCGCAGCTGGCGCTTCCTAATAATACGTTTTTAGATTCAAACCACTATAATGAAATTTTCACAACGCATGGTACGATCATGATTTTATTCATGGCGATGCCATTCTTAATTGGCTTAATCAACGTCGTGGTTCCTCTTCAAATTGGTGCACGTGACGTTGCATTCCCGTATTTGAACAACTTGAGCTTCTGGACATTTATGGTCGGAGCAATGCTGTTCAACATTTCCTTCGTTATTGGAGGATCACCAAGTGCAGGCTGGACGAGTTACATGCCGCTCGCCGGAAATGATTTCTCACCAGGACCTGGACAGAACTACTACTTGCTCGGGCTCCAAATTGCAGGTATTGGTACACTAATGACAGGTATTAACTTCATGGTGACCATCTTAAAAATGCGTACAAAAGGTATGACGCTTATGCGTATGCCGATGTTTACATGGACAACATTGATCACGTCTGTCATTATCGTTTTCGCATTCCCTGTTTTAACAGTTGCTTTAGCACTTATGACATTCGATCGTTTATTCGGTTCAGCATTCTTTACACTCGAAGCGGGCGGTATGCCAATGCTTTGGGCGAACCTTTTCTGGATTTGGGGACATCCTGAGGTATATATCGTTATCCTGCCGGCTTTCGGTATTTTCTCAGAAATCTTTGCGACGTTCTCAAGAAAGCAGTTGTTTGGTTACAAAGCGATGGTTGTATCGATTGTGGCAATCTCTGTTCTTAGTTTCCTTGTGTGGGTTCACCACTTCTTTACAATGGGGAACAGTGCAGCGGTTAACTCATTCTTCTCGATCACAACAATGGCGATTTCTGTACCAACAGGTGTGAAAATCTTTAACTGGCTCTTTACAATGTATCGAGGCCGTATCAGTTTTACATCCCCAATGCTTTGGGCACTTGGTTTCATCCCGAACTTCGTAATCGGTGGTGTGACTGGGGTTATGCTTGCGATGGCAGCTGCGGATTACCAGTACCATAATACGTACTTCCTTGTATCCCACTTCCACTATGTATTAATCGCAGGTACTGTCTTTGCATGTTTTGCTGGTCTTGTTTTCTGGTATCCGAAAATGTTTGGTTACAAGTTAAACGAAAGAATCGGCAAATGGTTCTTCTGGGTATTCATGATCGGATTTAACATCTGTTTCTTCCCGCAGTACTTCTTAGGACTGCAAGGAATGCCAAGACGTATTTATACGTATGGACCAGAAGATGGCTGGACTGCACTAAACTTTATTTCAACAATTGGTGCATTCATGATGGGTATCGGATTCATCATCCTTTGCTATAACATTTACTACAGCTGGAGACACGCGAAACGTGAAGTGTCTGGAGACAGCTGGGGAGAAGGACGTACACTTGACTGGGCGACATCTTCTGCAATTCCGCCGCATTATAACTTTGCAGCACTTCCAGAAGTGACGACACCAGATGCATTCCATCATTGGAAGCAAAACAATGTAGACGTTCATCCTGAAAAAGAATTCAAGAAAATTCACATGCCGCACAATTCAGGCAGACCGCTGATCATGTCTGCATTCTTCGGACTTGGTGCATTCGGTCTTGTATTTGAATGGTACTGGATTGGCGTTATCGGCTTAATCGGAGTATTCGCAACAATGATTTTACGTTCATTTGAATATGACGATGGCTACTATATTCCTGTTGAAGAAGTGATTGAAACAGAGAAAAAGAATAAGGAGGCGCAGAAGTAATGGGACATAATGATAGCAGCTATGCAAATGCACCGCTTGAATATCAGTCTGAAACAGGACGTTTAAACATCCTTGGTTTCTGGATATTCCTTGGCGCGGAAATCGTGTTATTCTCAACACTTTTTGCGACCTACTTTGTTCTTCATGGCAGAACAGCTGGCGGCGTTTTGCCAGCTGAGCTATTTGATATGAAGCTTGTATTGATCATGACATTCCTGCTATTAGTGAGTTCATTTACATGTGGGATTGCCGTTCATGAAATGCGCCGTGGAAGTACAAAAGGGGTTGTCATTTGGACGATTCTGACACTGCTTCTAGGTGCAGGTTTCGTTGGTTTTGAGATTTTCGAATTCTTCCATTATGTACATGAGGGTGCGAGCATCCATACAAGTGCATACTGGTCTGCATTCTTTGTTCTTTTAGGAACTCACGGATTACACGTATCCATCGGTATCTTCTGGATTACGGGCGTCTTGTTCCAAATTAAAAAACGTGGATTAACACCACAAACAGCAGCGAAGATCTTTATCTCAAGTCTATACTGGCATTTCCTTGATGTTGTATGGATTTTCATCTTCACAGCTGTGTACTTGATCGGATTAGGGGGGCTTTTGTGATATGGCTGGAAAAACACATTCCTCAGCAGAGCACGAACACTTCCCTTGGAAACACGTAGTCGGCTTCATTCTCTCCATTGTGCTAACCATCTTAGCATTCTGGATTGCTATCGGAGCTGAAATTGGCAGTTCCGCAAAACTATGGATTATCTTTGGTTTTGCCTTCATTCAAGCATTCTTGCAGCTGTTCATGTTCATGCATATGACAGAGAGTGAGAACGGGACTGTTCAAGTCGGAAATACTTTGTTTGGTCTGTTCTGTGCGATCATTTTCGTCATCGGGTCTGTTTGGATCTTCGCGGCTCACTACAGCCACGGAGAGAACAGCAAAGACGGTTATTCACCATCTGCGCCAAAGCAGTCTGAGCATTCAGAGAAATAATAAAAAACCACTCATCTTTCATAGGTGAGTGGTTTTTATGCTGATTGTGATAACGCTTCCAATTGATGATGCAATATCTATCTGCTGCTGAATCTTTTGCGAATGAATGGAAGTCCATAGATGAGGAATGCTGCAATGTGAGCCAGAATCACGTTAATGGCAAAGAATGCGATCATGAAGGTATGTCCTGCTGGAGATAAACTGCTTGTCATGTAAAGACCGAAGAAAATCCACATAATCATGATGGGTGGAATAGATGCTAATGCAATCTTTCTGTTTTCCAACCATAAAAACAGGGGTGTAGCTGTTGCAATACATAGGTACGCAAAGAACATATCCATCGTATCCAACTCCTTTGTAAGTTGATGTTCAATTCAAATGAGAGGTCAGGATGCAATTGTGTCTGTTTTTAGGAGATATTGTGAACATTTTGTTACAAATATTATACCACAATTGACTTTGAAGTAAACTCAATAATTGGAAAATGGGCCTTATTCCGCAGAAATTGTTTTTTTCTTATACCTCAGTTAAGCTTATGCTGGCAAGATGTTAACCTTTCATATCGCCACATAAGTCATTGAATTTTCCCCTTAAAATCTGTAAAATAATCTTTTTAAAGGACTTATGATCGGTTGTCATGATAGAGTAGAAAGGGATTTTTTCCTATTATTAGGATGAAAAGTATTTCATTTTTTGAAATTAGAATGGAACCTTTCAGGTGTCACGTCCGTCATATTTAAGGTGAGTTGCTTTTGTGAAAATTTCAATCTAATATAAATAAGGGCTTTTATGTTTTGTAATAAGGGTGGTTAGTTCATGAACAAGCAGAATACATCTCCTTACTATCAAGGAGATTTGATTTTTATATTTTTAGCCTTCTTTGCCATCAGTGTCATCGCTATTTATGCTGCGGGACAGTTTGGGCAATATGGATCTAATGCATGGACCAGACAGATCATTTACTACATGGTCGGGGTCATCTGTATTGTGGCTATTAATTACTTCGATCTGGAACAATTAGAAAAGTTAAGTCTATATATTTTTATAGGCGGCATTATGCTCTTAATTCTTTTGAAAATTGCTCCTGCACAAATTGCAGGTCATGATTTTGCTCCAATTAAAAATGGTGCAAAAAGTTGGTTTGTGTTACCGGGAATTGGAACATTTCAGCCTTCAGAGTTCATGAAAATTGGTTTGATTATGATGCTCGCCTCTGTCATTGGGAAGGCAACCCCAAGAGGAAAACGAACATTAGAAGATGATATTTTCCTACTATTAAAAATTGCCGGCGTGGCTGCTGTACCAGTCGGACTCATCTTTTTGCAAGATGCAGGTACGGCTGCGGTATGTATGTTTATTGTCGTTGTCATGGTCTTTTTATCAGGGGTCAACTGGAAATTGATCTCTCTCATCGGTTCAGTGGTTGTGCTTTTAGTTGCCGCTGTGTTAGCCGTGATTATTCTATTCCCTGATTTCGCACAAAAGATCGGGATTCAGCAGTATCAGATCAACCGGATTACCGCTTGGCTGCCTGATAGTTCTTCGACAGCCAACCAAGCCCAGACACAGGATGCATCTGGATCGGATAAATATCAAGTCGAGCAAGCCATTATGGCAATTGGGGCAGGACAAATTTTCGGGAACGGTGTGAAGAACTTAAAAGTATATGTTCCAGAAGCTCAGACAGATATGATTTTCTCTATCATAGGGGAAGCCTTTGGTTTTGTCGGCTGCGCATTTGTGGTCATCATGTTCTTCTTCCTGATTTATCGGCTTGTTGTACTGATCGACCGTATCCATCCTTATAGCCGGTTTGCGTCATTTTTCTGTGTAGGATATACAGCATTGATTGTCATCCATACATTCCAGAACATTGGTATGAACATAGGCGTCATGCCTGTAACGGGGATACCGCTCTTATTCATCAGCTTCGGGGGAAGCTCTGTTTTATCTGTTCTTATTGGATTTGGTATCGCCTATAATGCAAGTGTTCAATTAACGAAATATCAAAGTTATTTATTTAAATAAAACGGGTAAAGGGCAGTCTAAGCGTAGGCTGCCTTTTTGGCTTGAGTTCTAACTTTTGAAAAGTAATATTCAATTGACTTATGATAGTAGGAGTGAAGGAGGTCTTCGAATTGAATAAAACGATAGAAACCATTTTAAATCATCGGTCCATCCGTTCGTTTACAGATGAGCGTCTGACAGAGGAAGAAGTGCTGACACTTATCAAAAGTGCACAGGCTGCTTCGACATCAAGCTATGTACAGGCGTATAGTATCATTGGTGTAACAGATCAGGAGAAGAAGGCGAAGCTTGCTGAACTGGCTGGAAATCAGCCATATGTTGAGAAGAATGGGCATTTTTTTGTTTTCTGTGCAGACTTGAAACGCCATGACTATATCGCAAAAAAAGCAGGAAAGAACCATCAAGAAGCGCTTGAAAATACAGAAGCCTTTCTTATCAGTGTGATTGATGCGGCGCTTGCTGCGCAAAATGTCAGTGTCGCCGCAGAATCTATGGGACTTGGCATCTGCTATATCGGCGGACTGCGTAATCAGCTGAAGGAAGTATCCGAACTACTTGAAACACCTTCCTATGTGCTGCCGCTATTCGGATTGGCTGTAGGACATCCTGCCAATCCATCATCTCAAAAGGAACGGCTGCCCGTTGAGCTGATCTACCATGAAAACACATATCAGCAAGACGAAGCTCATGTGGATCGTTATTTAAAAGAATACGATGATCGTATTTCATCATATTATGAAGAACGAACAAACGGTGAGAGAAAAGATACATGGTCTGAGCAAATGCTTCGAGGCTTTAGCCAGCCAAAACGTGCTTTCCTCGGAGATTTTGTGAAAGAGAAGGGCTTTAATCGAAAATAAATCAGGAAATCCCCCTTTCGAGTGAGAGAGGGGGATTTGTGTAAGAGGTGCGACATCATGAAATTAAGTATACTGGATCAATCTCCTTTGATTGGAGATGCGACGCCTGCTGAGGCACTGAAGCAAACAGTCGAGCTGGCGAAGCAGGCAGAGAAATGGGGCTATCATCGTTTTTGGGTATCAGAGCATCACTTTTCAAACCGGCTCGCAGGATCGAGTCCAGAGGTGCTTCTCGGTCATTTATCAGCTGTGACGTCACATATCCGTATTGGTTCAGGCGGCGTCATGCTGCCCCACTACAGTGCCTATAAAGTAGCAGAGAACTTCAGAGTGCTCGAAGCCTTGGCTCCGGGCAGAATTGATCTTGGCATTGGACGTGCTCCTGGAGGTATGCCGATCTCCTCCATTGCCCTTCATCATGGAGAACGGAAGCGACTCGGTGATCAATACCCTGAGCAGGTAGAAGAATTAAGGGTGTATTTACATGATTTAGCCGATGAATTTTATCCGCTGCCTCACCTGACCGCTTCTCCGAAAGTAGATACTGCCCCAGAGGTATGGATGTTAGGTTCTTCTGGAGGAAGTGCACGGCTTGCCGCAAAAGTAGGTGCAGGCTATACGTTTGCTCTTTTCATTAATGGAGAAGGCGGAGAAGACTCTGTGTCGCAGTATATCAGCCGATTTGAACCTTCGGAATTTGGTGATGAGCCGCGTGTCAGTCTTGCGGTCTTCGTTTTATGTGCAGAAACAGAGGAACAGGCAGAAAAATTGGCTGTCAGCTTAGATTTATCATTATTAGCTAACGAACAAGGACAGAACCTTAGCGGCTTTCCTTCATTTGAACAGGCAAAGGCCTATTCCTACAGTCCATATGAACAAAAACGAATAGCAGCCAATCGACAGAGAATGGTTGTTGGCACGCCGTCCTCTGTGAAGCAGCAGCTGACAGCACTCGCAAAGGCGTATCGTACAGATGAAGTGATTGCTGTGACCATCACACATCACATACAAGACCGTCTCACATCGTATCGTTTATTAAAAGAAGCTTTTGATGCATAACGTATGTCATTTTACCATTTGCGCAGCCAATAAAAGGGATAGAGGAGCATCATGGTGAGAATAAAGGCAGCTGTCACTGCCAAGCTAAGCGGATAAATGCAGGTGGTATAGACAGTCAGTTCACATGCTTGATGAAAAGGACGAGGCTGTTTTGCATGTAAAAAGGTAAAAAAATAAACCAAGGTGATCGTGAGAAAAAAAGCCGTCATAAAAGAAACGATCCATAGCCATATCAACATGAATTTCTCTTTCCTCCATACATGATAGAAAAGCCTTGTTGAGCTGATGGGCTCATACAAGGCTTTTTATGTGATTCTTGTTTATTCAGGATAAATATCGAATGGTTCTTTCGTTTGAACCGTATCTGATTTACCTTTCAGGCTCGCATACGCAAGCATTGTATACTCACCTGCTTCTAACTTCTGTCCTTTATTGATCGTGCCATTCCATTTCACACGATGCTCTCCTTTATCAACATGTTGATAAACTCCTGCTTCACCTAAATACTCTCCATCTGTCGAGTAGACGAGGAATGCAAGGTTCTCAGCACCGCCTGGGAGATAGCTGCTAATAACATAGCTTCCAGCACGGTTATCCGGCTCTACAGAAACCGAAGTGACGCGCGGGTAATCAGGCTCTTTTACAATCAATAAAGTAGGGATTTCAGTGACCTTTCTGCCATTTTCGCGAATGGTGATACTGCCTTGGTACGTTCCTTTTTTCGTTTTCCCATAATTCACTTGTACTGCGGAAGTAAAGGACCCTGTGGAATTCCCTTTCACTGTGATTTTTTTCGTGCCGTTTGTGCTAATGCCGTTGCCATCGAACTTGTAATCAATGGTATAGGTTTTCGGTGCTTTTGACAGGTTTTCTACCTTGAACTTTTTCGTTTTGATTTGAACGCCCTTTTCTTTTAAGAAAGTGCCGTACGAATAGCTTGCATCAGACACAATAGAAGACGCTTGAAGTGATTCGATGATTCGAACGCTGCCTGTGCCCTGCGTATTGTGAGGGAACGGGTTACCATTTGGGTCATACAACGTTTCTGCTGTATTCATCATTAACGCTTTAATTTGTTCTGTAGAATAGGATGGTTTTGCTTGTTTAATAATCGCTGCTACTCCGGCTACATGAGGAGATGCCATGCTTGTTCCTTGCTTCGATCCATAGCCGTATGGCTGAGAAGGATCGTGTGTCGGAATGGTGCTGACAATACTCACGCCAGGTGCTGAAAGATCTGGTTTGATCATCCACGTATCGACAACAGGTCCACGAGATGAGAAGTCAGCGACTTGTTCACTTAACTCTTTCACAAATTGAATCGAGAAAGTCGTTGTATTGTTACCAGCCTCAATGGCTTTAACAAGTGCTGTTCCTTCCGCTTTTGACAGCTTAATCGTCGGAAGGGCTAGACCTGGTACATCCACAGGGATTTCTCCATCGGTATTGTTGTACATGACAACGCCGATCGCACCAGCAGCTTTCGCATTGTCCACTTTATCAACAAAGGCAATGGCTCCACGTTCAATCACTGCCACCTTTCCTTTGACATCGATGTTTTCAAAAGCTTTTTCGTCACCGATGCCTGCTTGGACGAGTGTGACTTGTTTTTGGTCAAGTGCTTTTAAATCATTTTCTTGATAGTAGCCCATCACTTTTGCTGTTGAATAGTTCGGGAATTTCACGTTGTATAGACTGTACGGAAGCTGAGTGGCTCCGACAGAAATAGCATCTCTTGATGTCCCAGGAGATCCAACGGTCCAGCTGTTCGGCCCACTGTTTCCGTTTGATGTCACAGCGACAACCCCTTCAGACATGGCCCAATCCAGTGCGATGCTTGTTGCATAATCAGGGTTATTCACACTGTTTCCAAGAGAAAGGTTCATGACATCGGCTCCGTCAGTGACAGCCCGGTCGATGCCTGCAAGGACATTTTCAGTTGTTCCTGATCCGCCTGGTCCAAGGACACGATAGGCTAGAAGGGTAGCATCTTTTGCGACACCTTTAATTTGTCCATTTGCCGCAATTGTTCCTGCGACGTGTGTACCATGATCTGTCGATTCGCCTCTAGGATCTCCTTTTGGTGTTTCTTGTGGAGAATAGTCATTATCAACAAAGTCATAGCCTTTGTATAATCCGAAGTTTCCTTTTAAATCAGGGTGGGTATAGTCTACGCCAGTATCAATGACAGCGACTTTTACTCCTTTTCCAGAGTAGCCGGCCTCCCAAGCTTTTGGGGCACCGATAAATGGAGCACTTTTATCCATGAGTGGAGAGACATCCTCATGAGGAAGCTGGACGCTTTTCTTTTTCACTTCATCTGTTTGATATGTAACATCCGGATAAACGGCTTTTACTCCGTCAACTGCGAGCAGTTTCGGGATTTCGTTTGCAGGAAGTTTCATAGAGAAACCAGAGAAGACTTTTTCATATTCTTGACGAACACTCGCTTTATCTAACTTTTTGAGTGCTGCATTCTTTACTTTAGTTCGAGATTTTTTGAGGGAGGCTTTTGTTTGTGCTTCGCCTTCTTGCTTGGCTTCAACTAAGGATTTTTCCTTTAATTCAACAATGACAGTGGTGTGTTTTCTAGACTTAACATTGATTTCGCCGAAGATTTCTGCTTTTTCCAGTTCCACCTGTTTGTTCGATGGAGCGGCTGCAGCCTGACCTGAAAAGAATGTGGATAAGGTAAAAATAGTGGAGAACAATAGAACAGAAGAACGAGAGATTACTTTTTTCAATTAATTTTCCCCTTTCTAGCTGTGTATTTAGGGAGATAGCCTTTCTTTTTGTGGATAAATAGGAAAGATTCACTGCCCGTTATTAAGTATTCCATACGATGAAACCAATTCCTTTACTGAAATGGTCTTATTTTACATAGTTATAAAGAACTATTTTGTTTATAAAGTCACACTTATGCACAATAATCTGTTGATAACTCAATTATTCAGATATATATATGGAAAATAAAAAAATCTCATACACAAAATCTAGTAAGAGGGTGTTGATATGTGGATAAACCCTGTTGATAAGATGTGCTTATCTTTGGGATAGTGTGTGTATAAAATTTTCATAGAAACATTGTGGAACATGATCATCTTCTGCACTTTTCAACAAAACTTCTGAAAACTAGTTCGTTTTTTCACCCAGATTGTGACAAACCTCTCTTTTTTCTCGGGATATGATAGGAACAGTTAATTTGCTAGAACTGCTAGATTCTAAGGAAAGCGGAGGGATGTTCAGTGAAGAAATGGAAGAACTGGTTGAGTGTATGGTTTGGTTTTGTGATGAATGTGCTTGTGAATCCTGGTGAGCTGCTGAAGAAGCAAGGGGTGAAAGTGGCAGCAGTGGATGGAGGATTCTTTCTTGCGGTGAATGAGAGAAAGCTAGAGAAACTGGCAGATGAAAAGAAGAAGAAGCGCAGGACAGAAAAGCCGTTTCAAGAAAGTCTGATGATGCTTTATGAAAAGACAACGAGAGAGGCGCGTGCCGGTCCGTTCTTATCTTTACAGAAAAGTTGAAACAGGGTAAAATCCCACATAAGACACGTTATCTGTGGGAGAGGATGCCCCTTGAAGATATATAAAATATTGAATAACAATGCAGTGGTTGTAAAGGAGGGTGATCAGGAGAAAATTGTGATGGGGCCCGGAATTGCTTTTCAGAAGGGGAAAAATGACGTCGTTCCCGTTCAAAAAATAGAGAAGATTTTTGTTGTGCGTGAAGAAAATGAGAAATTCAAACAAATTCTTGCGACATTGCCAGAAGCGCATATTGAGGTGGCAGAGCATATTATTAGTTATGCAGAGGGTGAACTCATGATGCCGCTCAGTGATCATATCCACATTTCACTGACAGATCATTTATCCTTTGCCATTGAACGCGTTCAAAAAGGCATTGTGCTATATAATAAATTGCTTGGTGAGATCAAAGTCTTATATAAGCAGGAATATGATATTGGAAAGTATGCCATTCGTTATGTAAAGGAGCGGCTTGGGGTTGACCTGCCGGACGATGAGGCAGGGTATGTGGCACTTCATATTCATACGGCCAAAATGAATACGGAGTCCATGAAGAAGACGGTCAAATACACAACGATGATCAAAGAAATGATCGAGCATATCGAAAGCGTTTTTGAGCGCTCGATTGATGAGGATAGTATTTCATATCAGCGGCTTGTGACACATTTGAGGTATGCATTAGGCAGGTTGGAATCGAATGAAGCATTTCAAATCATGGACGATGACATGCTGACTTTTATCCAAACAAAGTATGATTCGGCTTACCGGTGTGCACTTGGACTGGCTGATTTGCTGAAAAAAGAATATGGACTTCATCTCCCTGAATCGGAGATCGGCTACATCACGCTGCATGTCCAGCGTCTGCAGGATGCCGAATTGGTGTAAAGGTTGTGCCTGTCCGCAGGCTTTTTTTTATGCACACTACTCTAATTAGTGTATATGGGTCATTTGATTCGAAAAAATAGGTTGACGCAGGTCACGCTCTTATACTATGATGAAAGCGTAATCAAAAACCAATATCGTGGGATTGTGACTGTCAGGCAGGCAAGACCTAAAATTTGCGTAACGAGGGGACGTGTATGTCCTTTAATCGTTAGTGAATTTTAGGTCTTTTTTGTTTTAAAAAAAAGGGGGAGACAACATGGATTATCAAAAAACAGCCAAAGAATTAACAACATTATTAGGCGGCAAAGAAAATGTCATTAGCGCAACACATTGTGCCACACGACTCCGATTGGTGATGAAAGATGAGGCGTTGATTGACAAAGATGCCATTGAAGAACTTGAGGGTGTGAAGGGTGCCTTCTCAAGCTCGGGTCAATTCCAGATCATATTTGGAACAGGTTCTGTCAACAAAGTATATGAGCCTTTTGCTCGTGAGACGGGTCTTGAGGCAGACGACGAGAATCAGAAACCAGCCAGCCATGATGAAGCCGTGAAGCAAAAAATGAATCCACTTGCACGTTTTGCCAAGACGCTATCGAATATTTTTGTACCAATCATTCCAGCGATTGTAGCCAGCGGTTTATTAATGGGCCTATTAGGTATGATGAAAGCCTTCAAATGGGCTGATCCAAGCTCTGCCATCTTCCAAATGCTAGATATGTTCTCAAGTGCTGCCTTTATCATTTTACCGATTTTAATTGGGGTTAGTGCAGCCAAAGAGTTTGGTGGAAATCCATATTTAGGAGCTGTCATTGGGGGCATTATGATTCACCCGAGTTTGCTGAATCCATGGGGACTGACAGACGCAAAACCAGAATATATGCATCTATTCAACTTTGATATTGCGCTTCTTGGTTACCAAGGAACGGTCATTCCCGTGTTATTGACTGTGTATATCATGTGCGTGATTGAAAAGAATTTAAGAAAAGTTGTGCCGAACAGTATTGATTTACTTGTGACGCCGTTTGTGACGGTGATTGTGACTGGATTTGTGACGTTTATTGCTGTAGGACCGCTAGGGAGAATGCTCGGTACAGGAATCTCAAATGCACTCACTTATGTTTATGACCATGCAGGATTCTTAGCTGGACTTATTTTTGGAGGCGCTTATTCTTTAATTGTACTGACAGGTGTTCATCACAGCTTCCATGCGATTGAGGCAGGACTTCTAAATGATATTGGACGGAATTATTTGCTGCCGATCTGGGCCATGTCTAACGTCGCTCAAGGCGGAGCAGGGCTAGCGGTCTTTTTCTTAGCAAAGCGTGCAAAAACGAAAGAAATTGCATTACCAGCAGCATTTTCTGCTTTCTTAGGTATTACAGAGCCGGTCATATTCGGTGTGAATCTTCGTTATCGTAAGCCATTTATTGCTGCAATGATCGGAGGTGCATTAGGCGGGGCGTTTGTCGTCTTCACGAAGGTAGCCGCCAACGCTTATGGTTTAACAGGGATTCCGATGATTGCAATTGCAGCTCCATTTGGTTTACAAAATGTGGTAAATTATGTTATTGGTATGTTAATAGCTGTTGCTGTTTCATTTATTCTTACCATCATCTTTAAAATCAAAGAAGTCGAAAAATAATCAAGGAGTGGTCACAGTGATGACAACAACGGACGCAGCACTTCGTCAAAAGGTAACAGATCGTATTCGAAACTATGAGCATTTGGTGAAAAAAGATGTGTACCGTCAGAACTTCCATTTAATGCCGCCAGTCGGTCTTTTAAATGACCCGAATGGATTGATTCAGTGGAAGGGAGTCTACCATGTGTTTTATCAGTGGCAGCCATTTAAAACAGGTCATGGGGCAAAATTCTGGGGTCACTACACATCAACCGATCTAGTGAATTGGCAGCATGAAGAGGCTGCCCTCACGCCAAGTGATTGGTTTGATCAAAATGGCTGTTATTCTGGCAGTGCAGTCATTGACGATGGTCGTATGTACGTGATGTATACCGGAAATGTCCGTGACGAGCAAGGGAACCGTGAGACATATCAATGTTTAGCTGTGTCAGAGGATGGGGTTCATTTTGAGAAAAAAGGTGTCGTGGCGACTTTGCCAGCGGGATTCACTGCACATTTTCGTGACCCGAAGGTGTGGAAGCGGAATGGAAAGTGGTACATGGTCCTTGGAGCACAAAGTGAAGATCTCAAAGGACATCTTGTCTTATTTACATCTGATACATTAGACAATTGGACGTTTCAAGGCATTATTGCAGGCAGTGGAAAGAATGGATTAGATCATTTCGGATACATGTGGGAATGTCCAGATCTGTTTGAATTAGACGGTCAGGATGTATTGATCGTGTCACCACAGGGGCTGAAGCCTGATGGATTCAAATACAACAATACACATCAATCTGGTTATTTTGTTGGTACATTGGATGATCGTACCTACCAATATACGCATGGAGCGTTTGAGGAGCTGGATCGTGGCTTTGACTTTTATGCACAGCAGACTTTCCAAGATGAATCGGGCAGACGTATTTTAATGGGATGGATGGGTGTACCAGATCAAGGGGAAGAGCATCACCCAACCATCTCTTATCAATGGATCCATTGTTTGACGATTCCGAGAGAGCTTCGTTTAGATGATGAAGGACGTCTTATTCAAAAGCCGGTAAGTGAACTTCGATCTATGCGGACAAATGAGCAGGAGCATGTTTTTCACGTTAAACGATCTGTTCACTCCATTCCTGTTGAAGATTTGACGAGCGCAGAGGTATTCATTGATCAAATTGAAACACAAAAAGGATTTGAATGCTGTATCCGTGCTGCTGCTCGTATCATTTATGATAAAGATGAAAGCAAACTAACGTTAGAGCGAGATCGATTTGAAGATCGAACAAAGGAAGTTCGTGAAGTAGAAATTGATGAATTACAGGATTTGCATATCTTTATTGATGCATCATCGATTGAGATTTTTGTCAACGGAGGCCGGGAAGTATTTACTGCACGTTACTTTCCTTCCCCGGGAAATAAATCAATCTCCATCAGTGGTAGAAATGAAACGAAGCTTAAATTGAAGACGTGGCATTTGCAAAAAGAAGCAGGTTTTTGATCTACTAAACAAGTAGAGAAAATGTCTACGTCTGTTCGCCTTGGTTAATTCTAAAGAAAAAAGAAGCCACTCCTAGACATTGATGTTTCAAGAGAGAATTAGAGGAAACAGGTTGTCATTAAGAGAGAGTCATCAAGATGTTGGATCGAGTAGACAATAAGAAAATGTACCTGTGTGAAAAAGAGACTATTACGAATAGTCTCTTTTTTTATTTAAAAATTCACTCAAAATTAACATGTCAATTCATTACATATTAAAATATCCTTAAAATTCTATTTATGTTTACATAATCCATATTAACTAATAATATGGTAAATGTGGACCACGCTAAAAAAGTAATTGGAGGTAGTAATATGAAAAAACATAATGTTATTGTCACATCCTTGTTGTCGGCATCTGTATTATTCACTGGATTTGGATTGGAGGGAAATGCGCAAGCGAAAGATGTATTTCCTTCTATGAACGATGGAAGAGTCAAAGAAGAAATAGAAGAAATGAAGGCAGAGGGAATGACTTCTGAACAGATTAAAGAACTTCAAGAGATGAGCAAAAAGGAATATGATTCTGTATCTACGGAAGCAAAAGCAGAAGCGATATTCGAAGAGTCGCAGAAAGATATCGAACAATATATCAAAGATGGTGTGATTGACGAGTATCTACCTAAGTACAATGAAGAAAAAGAAAAGATGGGCGTAAATGCCAAGAGCAAGAGCCTAGGAACTAAAGGCGATGTGTTGGTTAGCTATGATTTAAATTCAGGCAGTTCTGCAATTGGATTCGGACACGCTGCAATTGTTTCGAGGAAAAAAGCTAAGACTGTAGAGGCATGGCATAAAAATTGGAGTCCTATTAAACAACATGGAGTCAGAAGATATAATAATAATTGGGGTTCTAGAAAGAAGGTTTATGGGCTATGGGTGAAGAAGTCTAATAATACCAAATATGTAAATGCTGCTAAATATGCTGAAAAGCAAGCCGATCAAAAGAAGCCATACAATTTGAACTTCTTTGACAAGAAAACTACAAAAAAATTCTATTGTTCTCAATTGGCTTGGAGAGCATGGAAGAATCAAGGACACGACATTGACAATATAAAAATTGATTCGGTTGTATCGCCAATGGAATTAGTCAACTCTAACAACACGAAGGTCTTTTATCATAAAAAGTAAGTTAATAAGCAGTCGGGGATTTCCCCGATTGCTTTGCTTGTTTAAAATTGAAGGGAGATGATTGAATGAAATACTTTAAGTTACTTTTATTATCTTGCGCCATAGCACTTGTTTGTTCAGCATGTTCAAAGAAAGAGGAGGCTGTGGGTGACTCTTCTAAGGGAGAATTGAGCCATATGAAAGATAGTAAATTTGCTATCATATATTCACAGGCAATGGACAGAGGATGCGAGATGGTCAACTACAACGATAAAGGAAAGAAATTGTCGAGTATGACAATGAAAGACTGCGTAGGATTTACTTCTTCTACTCAAAGCAATAATAATATCTACTTTTCATCTAATAGGTCTAATTACCATGTGTCTTTAAATAAGAAAACTGGCAAGGTAGAGCCTTTGAATACAAAATCACTTTCAAAATCTACAGATGACGAGGGTGCATTCTTTATTAACTACTCTAATGGGTATGTTCTACACGACATTAACGTTGGCTTTACAGAGAATGGCTTAGTAGGAGAATTAGTATACTGGAATGAAGATGACAACGATAAAAATCAAGTTGAATTAGAAGGAGAATTAACAACAGCTATATTTGAAGACAAAAAAATCTATGCCGTTCTCAGTAATGATGAAAGTGTAACAATGTCTTCAATAAATCCTAAAACCCATAAAGAAAAACGAAAAAAGTTAGACGTAGACTCAGTATTCTTCCCTGACAATAATGAGTCTTTGAAGTCATTAAACAACGAAGAGTTAATACTTGCCTTAAACGATGGCGTTGACAGTAAACAGGAGTCTATGTTGGTTGTACTCGACAAAAAAACTCTCGATAAGAAAAGAGAAATAGTAATGGATAAAGGATTCACTATCTACAAGACAAACGTAGACGATGATAAAGTCACGATAGTCTCCTATGAAGGAGAAATTAAGACATTCAACAGAGACCTCAAAGAGATATCTTCTGAAAAGATTCCACTTAATTTTAAATCAGATGACGAACGTTTAGAAGAGGCTAAGATTTTAGACGACAAGATTTATGCATTGGTAAGAATGTTTGAGAGAGATAAGAATGGGACTATTGGCAGAATTATTGAATATAATATTGAAAGCAAGGAATCTAAAGAGATATCACTAAAATCTGATAAAGATTGGGAAATGACAAGCATGGAAGTTATAAGATAGCTGTATAGGAGAGTGGAGTATATTTATATTTACTTACATTATCTTCAACCCATGGGTCTTGTGTTATTCACATTGCCGTTGTTGTATTTAGCTTGGGGAGTTATTGGCTATTTAATTTTTAAGAAGGTTTATGTGGTTCTAATGATCACATTTATCACATCAACCATTTTCATATGATTATACTTAGTCTTACAGTTGTCAATAGAAAGAAAGAGGATAAACTCAATCGGAACTGTCGTTCATTTTTGCAAAAAATAAATGTTGCTTGTGAAAAAATGTTCGGTTTATGGGAGACTTTTTTTCATTAAAGCACTTCATCATACTTACGCAAAAAATTGTAGAAAAACATGGCTTTCTCTACAATCTGAGCAGATCAATGATCTGCTTTTTTCTAGTGAGATCAGCCTGTATCTTAAAGCCTATATCATGTATATACAAGGTTGGCCTAAAGCGGTTTGATGACGTTTTACATATATGATAACAGGTTCAATTATGATATCATTTTAAAATATATACAGCTGAGGCTGACGTTTATCCAAATGCGGTAGGACAAAAAGGGGTTGTTTACTTGAATTCAAAACAGCAGCCGACGACTAGAAAACGCTTGGAGACAATGGCAGATCATGTTGAAGATAAACGTGAAGAATATAAAGAATTGCTGATTCAAGTCCAATCTATTCTCGGTGAACCTTCTCTAGAGCAGGAAGAATTAAAAGAGAAGCTGTCAGATACGTATAAACAAATGAAAGAATATGCCTTATTTGTTGAATCCATTGAAGCCTTTATTCGAAAAATGGCAAAAGAATCTGATCAGCAAAAGTAGGTAAAAAAAGTATGGTGAAAGAGTGTACCTGGGAGCGGGTATGCTTTTTTTATTTAAAGATTATCTATGTCAGTTTTATTCTAAATCTTAATGTATGAAGATAAATAGAAATTTGTAGATAGAATATTTAATGTATATGAGTTATAAAATTGCAAGAAACATTACATTGCGGAAGGATAACCATTCTTCACAAAACAGAGAACTGATATCCATATTTTATCTAATATATGAGTAGATAGTAAAAATAATCCTAAGGACTGTCTTAGGATTATTTTTTGAAATTCTTTTATGTAATTCTTGAACCCACTTTCAATCCATTAAAGTGAGATCAATTATAGTATTTTGTATCTTATTGAATTGTAGAATTTATTTTTATGGCTTTAATAATAGTTTTTGATCTCCGTATTTAACATTTCTTCTAGTTTTTTTTCCTCTAGTATACTAAGGACTGTTACAGCTTTTTCAGTATACTCTTCAGGTGAATCCATATTTAAGTTTTTTAGACATATCCCTTTACGACCATAGCAGATGGCCATCTCCCTGTATGCACCATGTCTTTTACAGAGAGGGATTGCTTCTTCTAATACAACTAATGCCGACTTAAATTTATAGTATTTTATTAAAAGAAGCGAAAAATTAACTCGAATATTAATTTCAATTTTATAAGCATCTTGAAAATTCTTATATATATTAAGTCTTTTCAATGCATTCTTTGCTATATGTATAGCCGTTTCTATAGGAAATATAAAAAGTATAGAGTTTATCAGTCTAATATCAATCAGGTACCAATTTTCATGCTTAGAAAGACGTTCCCAAACAGTATCTACGTGATTGCGTGCTTGTTCAATACTACCCGTTTCATGAAGCACTATTAAAGCTGTACAAATACATTGAATATCACTGACCAATTGGTCCTCCGAATCTGATAGCAACCTTTCAGATTCTGTTATCAATTGTCTTAATTTGTTTGGATGATTGAAAGTCGTACGAAAAAAATCGTTAATAAACTTTTGCCTTCGAGTATATTGGAAATCGTTCATAATATAGTGAAACTCATCTAAAGAAACGTCTACTTTTTCCAGTAAAGGCATAAAAGATGACGCAAGTATGTCGATTCGATGTAGTTCAAACTTTGAATAAGCACTTTGTGATAGTAAACCACTAGAAACATAATGCTGAGTATATCCTTTGTTCTTTCTAATTGATCGCATAGTCCGTCCTATATTGTTAAGCAATTTTAATGTCCCCTTTCAGTCTTATTTGACTAAAATGTTATGAATGGTTCACACCATAATATAATAAATACTGGAAATTGAAAAAAGCGTAGAGGACTATTTTATAAACAGCATTACAAATATAGAGGAGAGTTGACTATATGATAATTTGGGCTTTAATCACTACAATAGTATCTTTTATTTTAATTTTTTATTTTTGGAATGAAGATAGAAAAACATCATATGTATTCATAATGGCGACTATTTTTCTTATTTTCCTTGACCTTGGTTTAATATTTATTTGAGTATTAAAATTGTGTTCATTTTGCAGGTTGCAATAAGAATATTTGTCGTGATGATGATTTCTCGCCTAATATTAATAACTGCTTCTATAAACTTTAAAGAATACTTAGGTAATAGAGAAGTAATCGTCGATGTTGTTGTACCGAAATAAAAAATTTCTTTTGAGATGATAAATCAGGAGAAGTTCGACTTAAAGAGTACCAAAAATTGTCGCTTTATGTGAACTCTATGTTCCACGGAAGATGTGGAAAGGTATCTTTGGAAAAGATAGTATCAAAACGAATTAAGATTGATTAAATCAAATGAATGGAACATACGGAGTTTATAAAAATAGGAGAATCCAGGAAATATCTAAGTGGAAGAACTCTTATAATGACTTAGCGGAAGGCTTGTAATACTGATATAAGTTGAACCCCCCAAATTTACTTATTACATATAGAATGCAACAAATATAAAAAGGGAGTTCAACTGTTGATGAATTGTGCAATATTAAAGGAATGACTAGTTTACACATCCATACGCTCTGTAAGTTTTATAAATTACTTTGAAATTTATTTATACATATGGTTTATTGCGCTGCTTCTGTATCCTTTGAGTTTTCCACTTATTTGTCCAAACGATGTGCGGAATGTTTCGTTGGTCCGATGTATTCGTTTAGTTGGAAAGAGCCTTTAATGGCAGCTGTGATGAATTCTTTTGCTGCATAAATGGCTTCTTTCACGTCTGAACCGTTGGCTAGTTCAGCTGTGACTGCGGCTGAAAATGTGCAGCCTGCGCCGTGTGTGTATTCTGTGTCGATCTTATCTGTTTCAAGGCGTTCGAAGGTTTGTCCATCATAAAGCAAGTCAATCGCTTTATCTGGGCTTAGTTTACCGCCGCCAGTGATGACCACATATTTTGCACCAAGTTCATGGATGCGTTTTGCGGCTTCTTCCATTTGTTCCATCGTTTTGATCTCGCCAATGCCGCTTAATTGACCTGCTTCGAAAAGGTTAGGTGTGATAACTGTTGCCAGTGGTGTGAGCTTTTCGCGCAATGCTTCAGCGTGCTCTGGATAAAGGACTTCGTTCGCACCTTTACATACCATAACAGGATCAATGACGACATTTTTCAGCTCATATGTTTTGATCGTTTCAGCTGCGAGTTCAATGACGTCAACTGTTGGCAGCATACCTGTTTTTAACGCATCTACACCGATGCCTTCCACGATCGTCGAGAGCTGCGCGCGGATGGTTGATGTATCGATTGGAAACACTTGATGATCCCAGTTGTTATGAGGATCCATTGCAACGACAACGGTTAAAGCTGTCATCCCGTAGACGTTTTTTTCTTGAAACGTTTTTAAATCTGCTTGGATACCTGCACCGCCGCTTGAATCCGAACCTGCGATGGTGAGTGCTTTATTCATAGACATAGTTGCTGAACCTCCAATGTGATGTGTAACAGTTACTGTTCTATCCCTTATTATAATCAGCTTTTCCATTTATCACAATGAAACGGCATAAAAAAGCGTTCGGCTCTTCAAGGAACGACTCATCCATTACCTTTTACAAATCACCAATTTCCCTTTTTTCAGCTCCTCTAAAAGCGTTAAGGCTAATTCTTGATCGGCGCCGGTCGACATCATTTTGGCCATCAGTTCATCATCCCTGGTGCGAATGACATTGGCGATCTGATCTAAAATCCCTTGATCGACAGCTGTCATGCTCTTTGCTTCCGTATACTCAGTAACGGTATCAGAGCGTTCGGGGTCATACGCAAAAACAAACACATCATCCTTTGCTGACTGTATCTGTTCGATCGTCTGTTTGGCTTCTTTACTATTCTCAACTGTGAAAAATTCCATCATCATCACTCCTTTTCATCAAAAATTCCCATTTTCTCGATCAATCAAACCGTCTTTTATATCATGAGAAGAAAGCCGATTTATGTTTTAATGAAAAAGACGAATCTATTAAAGGAGTTAGGCCGATATGAAGATTTCTTTATTAATTGTGACACATAACCGGCTGAGCGCATTGTGTGAACTGCTTGAATCCATCTCGAGACAAAGCGTACAGCCTTTTGAAATTGTGGTCGTAAATGATGCAGGAGAGCGAGTGGACGTGATTCAGGAACTCTATCCAGAGCTGCCAATCCGCTTGATTCATTTAGATGAGAATGTCCAGCATGTGAATGCAAGAAATGTTGGGGTGCGGGAGCTGACAGGTGACGTCATTATGCTGAGTGATGACGATGATTATTTTACGCCTTGTCATATTGAACGTATGAGCAAGGCGCTGGAAGACGCTGATTTTGTCTTTTCGGATGCGGAAATTGTTTCGTTTGAAGAACGAGGTGCGACTCGTTTTCCAGTATCAAGACGTTTGTTTGCTTATACAGCGGACATTGAGGACATGCGTGTTTTTTCTACATATGTTCCTTCTGGTAGTATGTACAAACGCCGCATACATGATGAGATTGGCTATTTTGATCCAGCGATGCATCACTACTGGGACTGGGACTTTTTCCTGCGTGTTACGCAGCATGCACGAGCCAAACGAGTGCCGACTGCCAGTGTGATCTATGCGTTCTTTGATGGTGGGGGCAATCAGTCGAGTGATCTTGGTGAAACAAGGAAGACCTACTTAGATGACCTGAGTGAAAAGCATGGGCTGGGTGATTTGCCGACAGCAAACTTTGCTGTCCTATTAGAAGAACCAGCGATGAAAAAACGAGAATCAGAGAGTGAGATTGTATGGGATGGAAAACCGATGATCTCAAGATTGGCACAGCAGACAGAAGGAGGACAACCGCAATGAAGCCATTTTTAAATGATAGCTGGTGGGCTGTGATGAAAAGTGAATTTGAACAGCCATATTATCAGGAATTACGTGAGTGGGTAAAGGAAGAATATCGTACGCAGATCGTGTTTCCAAAGCCAGATGACATTTATCGTGCCCTCCATTTGACGTCGTATGAAGATGTGAAGGTCGTGATTTTGGGACAAGACCCTTATCATGGTCCAGGACAGGCACACGGATTAAGCTTTTCTGTTCAGCCTGGTGTCAAACATCCGCCATCTTTGAGAAATATTTTTCAGGAGCTAAAGGATGACCTCGGTTGTCCGGTCCCTAACCATGGCTCGCTTGTCAGCTGGGCAGAGCAGGGTGTCTTGCTGTTAAACACCGTGCTCACTGTAAGAAAAGGGGAAGCGAACTCGCATAAAGGCAAAGGCTGGGAACGTGTGACAGACCGCGTCATCGACGTCCTGAATGACCGAGATCAGCCAGTCGTTTTTGTGCTTTGGGGCAGACATGCGCAAAATAAAAAAGAACGAATTGATCAAAGCAAGCATTACATCATTGAGTCACCTCATCCAAGTCCTTTTTCTGCAAGAAACGGCTTTTTTGGCAGCCGTCCGTTCTCAAAAGTAAACGCCTATTTAAAGCAAATGGGGATTGATGAAATCAACTGGTGTATCAAGGACATCGAATCAAAATAGGACGAGGGAAAATCCCTTCGTCCTGTTTATTTTAAAAATTTGCGGACAATGTCGAGTCCGTTTTTCGCATTTGGATATCGGAAAGAAAAATCAAAGCGATTGGTCTGGCGCAGGACACTTTTTTCATGTGTAAAGGTGAAAAAGCTTTCTTTTCCATGATATCGTCCGATACCACTTTCACCAACGCCTCCAAATGGTAAATATGGAGTGGCGACATGCATCAGTGTATCATTGATGCAGCCCCCGCCAAATGAGAGGTTGTCTAGAATATAGTCTTCTGTTTCTTTATTGGTTGTAAATAAGTAAAGAGCGAGCGGCTTCGGTCTTGCCTTAATCATGTCAGCTGCCTCTTGAAGAGAGTCAAATGTGATGACAGGCAAAATAGGTCCGAAAATTTCCTCCTGCATCACAGGATCTTCCCATGTAATGTGATCTAGAATGGTCGGTGCGATTTTGAGCTCTTGTTCATTACGCTGTCCACCTGTCACAATCGTACCATTTGAGAGAAATTGTGAAAGCCGATCAAAATGACGCTGGCTGACATTTTTTCCGAAATGCGGATTTGTTTCAGGCTGGTCCCCGTAAAAGTCACGGATACAGGTAGTCATTTCACGCAATAGGTCCTCTTTGATCGATTCATGAACAAGTAAATAGTCTGGTGCAATACATGTTTGACCAGCATTCGTGAATTTACCAAAGGTGATTCGCTTCGCAGCGAGCTTGATGTCTGCATCAGGCATGACAATGCATGGACTTTTTCCGCCGAGCTCAAGTGTGACAGGTGTGAGGTGCTTTGCGGCCGCTTCCATGACGACTTTGCCGACGGCTACACTTCCAGTAAAGAAAATATAATCAAAAGGCAGTTTCAGAAGCTCTGTGCTGACATCCACACCGCCTTCAACGACCGCTGCAAGATCTTCTTGAAACACGCTTTCCACAATCGTGCCAATCACGTTTGAGACGTGCGGCGTTAATTCTGACGGTTTTAAAGTAACGGCATTTCCGGCAGAAATGGCTCCAACTAATGGCGAAAGGGCCAATTGGAAAGGATAGTTCCAAGGGGCAATAATCAGAACACTTCCGTACGGTTCCTTAATGATCATACTTTTCGATCCGATATGGGTCAGGGGTGTTTTCGCGCGAGATGGTTTGGCCCATTTGTGAAGATGTTTGACGGTATGATTGATCTCTTCATATACCATGCCAATTTCTGTTGTATAGGCTTCCTGCTCGGATTTATGTAAATCATGGGCCAAGGCTTGTAATATGTCCTTTTCATGATGTTTAATGGCTTTTTTCAAATCGTTAAGAAGGCGGATTCGATCTTGAACCGCTGGTGTTTGCACGTTTTTTTGTTTGTGAATGAGTTCAGTGAGTTTGCTCATCTTTCAGTCCTTTCAAAGACGATATTGTTTCTTTTTTATTATGTGTGAATCTTGGGTAAGGGTCAAATAAGAGGAACAGAAGCACACAGCTTTGAAAAAAGGAACCCATTCGGTTTGTTCATTTGGTAAAATAATGTTGGAAAACGAATTTTTTAGATTGGAGGGTCTACCCTTGAATATTCATATATCAAGTCTGCTTCAAAAAATGGAGGAAGCCATTCAAAAAGCAAAACAAAGTGGAAATGATGAAGAGGTGAAACGTCAAGCGGCGGTCATCTCTTCACTATGTGATGTCATTCTCGACACATCATCACAGGTGCAAATGCCGCAGTCTTCGGTCATTTCACCACCTCCATCTATACAGACACCATCTGCACCGGCTGTGTCTACGGATCAAGCCATGCTAGAGAAATTGATGGGCACTAGCGGTGCAAAGAAATTTCAGCATAAAGAAGAGGGTCAACAAGAGAAAGATGGCAACGGTGACTCTATTTTTGATTTTTAATGGTCTTGTCACGACAAAGGGAAGGTGATCGGGTTGAAACTATTTTTGGGCGCCATTCAGTGGATGGCATTTTTTATCGCAGCTTCTATTGCTGTGCCGATTGCGATTGCACAAGCATTTGAATTAAATCAAGTGCAGTCGGCGGAACTGATTCAGAGTACATTCTTTTCACTTGGACTTGTGGCGATGGTGCAGTGTTTATGCGGTCATATGTTGCCGATCAATGAAAGTCCAGCAGGGCTGTGGTGGGGGGTATATACCCTATATGCAGGCATGACAGGGACGATTTTTGCCACATATCCTGAAACCTTGCAAGCATTACAAGGGGCTTTAATTTTTAGTGCTGCGTTCTTTTTTATTTTTAGTCTCTTTAAAATCATTAATTGGCTCGCGTCTTTATTTACGCCGGTTGTCACAGGTATTTATTTGCTGCTGCTTGTTGTGCAGTTAAGTCAGCCAATCATGAAAGGGCTGATGGGGATCGGTTATCGGGGAAATCAGGTAGATGGGTTTGTCTTTTGTCTATCAATCTTGATTATTGTCATCACCTTCATGATCAGCCGCTCAAAATGGCATTATTTAAGACAGTTTTCTGTGTTATTCGCACTTGCAGGCGGCTGGCTGTTATTTGCTTTACTCGGACTAGCGAAGCCTGTTCGCATTCCTGAGCAGATCATTGAGTTTCCAAAACTGTTTCCGTTTGGCATGCCAGTCTTTGACAGTGGACTGCTTGTCACGTCCTTTTTTATTACGATCTTACTCATTGTGAATATGCTGGCAAGTATTCGAATTGTGGAAAGTTCCGTGAAGGCATTTGGTGAACTGCGTGAGCGAAAACGAGCCAGACCGGCTGGTTTTGTCGCCGCATTTGGTCATTTGTTGAGCGGACTGATTGGTGCGATTGCGCCTGTTCCTATTTCAGGGGCAGCGGGCTTTATACAAACAACAAAAATTCCATCGAGAAAGCCATTTTTTCTTGGCAGTCTGCTCATTGTCCTCATTAGTTTATTTCCATTATTGATGAGCTTTTTCTCTGCATTGCCGTCACCTGTGGGGCTTGCTGTGAACTTTGTAGTGTTCTCTTCTATGATTGGGATTGCCATGTCAGAATTCGATCAGTATGAAAAAGAAGACATCCCGCGCATTCGATTTGTGCTTGGCATCGCTGTTTTAGCAGGTGTGGGCGCAATGTTTGTGCCGCAGGGGGCATTGAAAGGCATGCACCCTGTGCTGATTTCTTTATTGAGCAATGGTCTTGTTCTTGGCACACTGATTGCGATTGTGGTCGATCAAGTGCTACTGCGAAAGAAGAAGAAATCCGACAATCTCGTGTCAGCATCATAGGAAAGTTGAATGTTGGATAAGACCCGCGCTATGATAAACATAATTGATGAGATAAGGAGAATGACGAATGAAACTATTTTTCATATTAGGTGCCATTAACGCCATGCTTGCGGTTGGTCTTGGAGCCTTCGGTGCACATGGACTGGAAGGGAAAATTCCTGAAAAGTATATTGAGATATGGAATAAAGGGGTTCAATATCAGATGTTCCATGCAATTGGCCTATTTATTGTCGCCTTTCTGGCAGATAAGCTGTCAGGTGTTTCTCTAGTGCCGACCGCTGGCTGGGTGATGCTGGCAGGCATTCTTTTCTTCTCAGGAAGCCTTTATGTGCTTGCCTTGACTCAGGTGAAGATTCTAGGTGCCATTACACCAATTGGCGGAGTGGCATTTATCGCTTCTTGGATCATGCTAGTGATTGCAGCAGCAAAAAATTTATAAGATAAAAAACCGATGCTCTCATAGGGGCATCGGTTTTTTCTTAACTCCAATAAGGAGAATAGTTCGGAGGTGCTTGATAATAAGGTACATAGTGAGAAGGGGGGACAGGGTGCGTTTGTGTCTCTTCCTCCCGGTGGCAGAAAGGTCCGATAAACACACCAGGTTTCACAGGCTGCGTCGCCTGCTTCCACTGCGTTTCGTTCATGCAATAAGTATGTGCCATGATGTGTGAAGGCGTGAGGGTTAGAAGGTCTGAACCTAAGATGACTTCTGGCGTCGATGCGTTAAAAATGGCTAACAAATGGGTTTTGTCCTGTAAGGCGACTTCATAATGCCACCAGCCTTGTGGCACATTGGCTACCTGCCCAGGGGTAATGGTGTAGGTGGACAGTTTTTTTGTAAAAGGGTTCAACATGGATACAGCAGCAGAGCCGGCGATACAATAAACAAGCTCGGCAGCATTTTGATGATAATGAGGCTCTACTACTTTGCTTTTACTCAAATATATATCCAGCAGAGATACTTGATCGAGCGAATTTAATTGTTTTTTTCCTAAAACATTAATCAGGTTGTGTTGGTCATATTTCACAAGGGGGCTTTGGTTCAGGTCAAATGAATATTTGACATTCGGCGATGTATAATCCAGCTCAACAGTCATTGATGTCACCTCTAGGCGTTTAATAAAAACTACTAGGCATCTTATGAGCCTTCCCCCGAAGGTGTGTCAAAAACCTAGACAAAAGAAAAAAGCAAGGGCGTCTGCACCTTGCTGCTGATAGGACTTTGAGGTTATCTCGGAGAATACGTAGACATCGAGTATGGATAGTCATATTGAATTTCCCCATCAAACGTAATGTAATCAAGGTAGATTGTTAACAATAAGTATCGTGTCCCAGTTTTGTTATCACTAATGATAATGTGATCACGTCCTGCGGCCTCAATGACCCCTCTAAAAATCTTAGAGTTCCATTCTTTACTTGCCTCAAACGTCATATAGATCGTGGCTACTTTGCCGCGGTTTAATCGTAAAATATTTTCAATATAGGACTGCTCAAGCGGCAGCTGACCGGTGACGTTCTGCTGATAAATCGGTCCAGAAGGAATTTGATAGGGCTGCCCGCCACTTTGCCCACCTTGGCCTCCTTGTGAAGTACCAGTAGACGGCATTGGCGAATACCCCTGCTGCATTTGACCTTGCATTTGACCCTGCGTTTGGGGAGGGACTGAATAACCCATCTGCTGCGCAGGATACGGATTTGCTCCATATTGTTGCTGGCGAAAATCTTGACCTTCGAAACCCGAACCTTGCCCAAATTGATTTTTCAATTTCATAACGTTCCTCCTCTTTCCTCATGGTGTTCTAAACAGAAGGCAGAAAAGCGCCTGTTGTTTCCATAGCATTCTTTTTCTCTTTCACACTATGAGACAGGAAGAGAGAATATGTACATTGAACGAAAAAAAGGAACTGCTTTGTGCAGTTCCTCAGCGTGTAGACAAACCCTCGCATTCGGTGTCAGTCCTGCGCTTAGGTGCTCACGAATGTCAAATTCGCTCCGCGCCGATGCTCGTCCTTCCTAGACTGCAAAGGTTTCCAACAATCTAAGGAATGCTTGTTTACATCAACCAATTCATAGCCCGCTGGACGTCATAGAGAAGGGTCATGATGAGGAAAAATAAGGCGATGGGTGTGATGGCAATGATAAAGGCCTGCCATATTCTCAGCTTCATCACAGCGACAAGGCCTAAAACAGCCATCCCAAATATCCATGTCTTGGTATACGCATCAACCAGTGGTAAAACACTGAGATAATACCATACTTCATAGTGCTGGTCTAAATAGGGTGAGATTTTCACAAATGTATACGGACCAAGCAACCCCACAGTAAAAATCCAAGTAAGAGCAAATAAGGTGGAAGGAAAAATGACCGTCAGTGTGCAAGCTTTGAGCACATCTCGATACGGCGCTTTACTGCCAAAAAACAGTCGCCCTAACCACTGTAAAATGAATGAACCGAAAAATAGAAGAAAATTGCCTACTAAAATACCAAAACCTGCTCCGTGTAACAGAATAAAAGGATATGGAATATGATTGCCCATATACTCACTAAAATACCCTTCGTACATCCAGCTAGTACCAGCGATACTTGCAAGGAGTATCATCAGCCACATGGGAATAGAGGTATGTTCATATGAGCGAATAATCGTTTTTGTCGCGACAAAAATTTTAAAGAATCGAAAAAAACCTTTTGCTTCCTCTTCTTGGGAGAGATCACTCTTCATATACTCCAATGTTCTTTACTCCTTTAATACACATAAATGATTACTTATATTACCAAAATTTTTACGTTTTTCAAAGATAGATCATGAAAAAAATCCAATTTTATAAAAAATAGGTCACTCTACAGTCTCTTTAAGAGGAGACACATATGATAACCATAGTTTAAAAGAGACCGAGGTGAAAACATTGACGAAAGTAACGGTCATTATGACGAGCTACAACAAAGCGGCCTATGTTGGCAGATCAATTGAAGCGGTGCTGCAGCAGACCTTGTCAGACTTTGAACTTTTTATCATGGATGATGGATCAAACGAACAAACCCTTGCTGCTATTGAGCATTTCCGTAAAGATCCACGCATCCATTTTATCCAAAGCGGGGTGAAAACGCTGGAGGAAAGAACGGCGAAAACACGCTATGCCGTCCTCATTAATCAAGCATTAGAACAGGCAAAGGGCGAGTATATTTCCTATGCCACAGATGACAATGTCTATGCACCAGACCGTTTAGAGAAGCTCACGAATTATTTAGATGCTCGTCCGAATGAACATATTGTCTATTCTAGTTCAAAAGTTATCTATTTAAATAGCGAAAAAGAGCCAGTAAAGGAAACGATTCGACCTGCGCAAACGGTGCAGTGGAATGCACCTTGTGCTATTGATCACTGTTCAGTTGTACATCGTGCATCCATTTTAACAAAGATTCAAGCTGAGTTTGGATCCTACTGGGACGAGAGTCCGCATTTTTATCGAATAGGGGATGCGCGGTTCTTTTTTAGATTAAATCACTTTTATCCGTTCTACCCTTTTGATGAGGTATTGGATACAAACTACATCACAGAACAGTCTATTCATTATCAGTTGGCAGAAGATGAGAAAAGCGATTTTATTCAAGCACTTCCTCCGCAGTCTACCTGCAGGGAGCTCCGTCATATATTAAAACAAAGACATGGGAGGTGACCTTAAGTGTCGCATTATATTCATTATTATTGGCAGGTGTACTTTGAGTATGTGAATCTGATGAAAGACTTAACCTATCGCCACATCCCCCTTGGATTAATCAGTAATTTTTATCAATACATCAGCCCTGAAGTGAGGGAACGTATGGAAGATGAGGCGTTTGGTGAAGAGCTGACAACGACTTGTCCAAAGCCGCAAGACATTCAGCCCTTTTTTGATCAGCATAAACAGCAGATCAAGCGTATCCCTTATCGTCCGAGTCATGGAAAGGTGCTGCTTCACTTTGAACACCTGCGTTTTACTGAACAAAATTACACGCGGTTCCATCCGAACCAAACAGTTGTGCTCGCGCGCTGGAAGAAGGCTGATTATTTCGGATTACCGGTGATCAGCAAGCCGGAATTAGCCGGAGAGGTTAATAAAGAAGCCCATGTTGAATATATTGAAAAAGCAAATGCTCTATTGAAACCTTACGCCCAGCATCCTGTCTTTGGCAATGTCTTTTTTAGAGAAAAGCTTCGGAAGGACATTGTGCAATTTATTGATGTGATTGACCAGATAGAAACGCTATTTGAGATGCAGCCCATCACAGCTGTCGTGGTTGGTACGACGGAGGATGCATATAGCCGTGTGCTCGCCTTGCAAACCGTGAAGCGCCATCTCACAAGTATTTGTCTTCAGCACGGTGCGCTCATGGGAGACGAAGCCTTTTTTCCGATTTTCACCACCTGCCACGGAGTGTTTGGAAAATATGAAAAGGACTGGTATGTAGACAAAGGCTGTCAGCCTGAGCAGGTGGAGATCACAGGTCACCCGAGATTTGATTTGGTGCAGGAGCGAACACCGCTTCAACAGGAAATGGTCTTTCGTAAATTGAACTTCAATCCTGCCAAAAAGACTGTGCTCGTGGCAACACAGCCGTTTTCAGAAGCCTTTTACGGTGATGTTCTTAAAACGATTGCAAAACGGAAAGATATTCAGCTGATTATGAAGCCGCATCCGTGGGAAATCGCTCGAAATCGATTAAATGACTACACAGCGATTGAACGTGCGGGGAACCATGTGAGATTAATTAAAAAAGAGATCGACTTGTATGACCTCCTGCCGTATATGGATATGGTCATAACGCTCACATCAACAGTTGGTCTGGAAGCAATGCTCTTTAAAAAGAGTGTACTGATTGGAAAAATGACAGAAGGCAGAAGATACCCTTATTACGAGTCGCTTGGCAGCTGCCACATGGAAAACCCTATTGAGTTGGCCGAGAAAGCGATCCGTATTTTATCGGATGAACAAGAAATGAAGCTGGCGAAACAGCAAGGTGCTCGTTTCATTCAAGAGCATTATCCGCATGCACAATCGACCGATGTTCTGCTTTCTCTGCTTAAAACAAAAACAGGCGTGGATTTTCAGAGATGAAGATAGGGGTGTGCAAGCGATATGGGACAAAAGAGAGCACAATTTCTTCCTTATGCACTGCCTTTTATTGAACAGGAAGAAATTGATGAAGTCATTGGAACATTAAAGTCCGGCTGGTTGTCCACCGGACCAAAAGTTAGACAGTTTGAAGAAGAGTTTAGGCAGCTGACTGGAGCGAAGCACGCAATAGCAGTCAATTCATGTACAGCTGCTCTATTTTTAGCGTTAAAGGCGAGAGGCATTGGAGCTGGTGATGAGGTCATCACAACGCCTCTGACGTTCTGCGCAACAGCCAATACGATCATCCATACGGGGGCAGCCCCTATTTTCGTGGATATTGATCCGGCGACACTCAATCTAGATGCGAAAAAATTAGAAGCGGCCATTACACCACATACGAAAGCGGTTGTCCCTGTACATTTTGCTGGTCAATCGTGTGATATGGACCAAATTTTAGCGATTGCCAGAAAATATGATTTGTTCGTGCTGGAGGATGCCGCTCATGCCCTCTATACGACCTATCATGATCAACCGATTGGATCAATTGGTGATGCGACCGCTTTTAGCTTCTATGCAACGAAAAACATAGCGACTGGTGAAGGCGGCATGCTGACGACAAATGATGATGCACTTGCGGCTAGAATCAGAAGGCTGGCGCTTCACGGGATGAGTAAGGGAGCGTGGAATCGTTATGGAGAAAAGGGAACATGGTATTACGAGGTCGAGGAACCGGGCTATAAAATGAACATGTTTGACGTGCAAGCATCGTTAGGGCTCGTTCAGCTAAGCCGGTTGAAGGAGATGCAGACACGTAGAGAACAGATTGCGAAGACATACAATCAGGCATTTCAACATGAAGCTGGTCTCATCTTGCCGCCTGTACATGATGAGGGAAGACATGCGTGGCATTTATATGTGCTGCAAGTTGATCCAAAAGAAGCACTGATCACACGCGATGACATGATTGATCAGCTGCAAAAGGAATATAAAATCGGCACGAGTGTTCATTTTATTCCCGTTCACTTGCATCCATATTATCAAGAGACCTATAACCATTCACCAGAGGATTTCCCTGAGGCACTCACTTATTACAAACGAACGCTTTCGCTCCCGCTCTATCCAAGTATGACAGATGAAGATGTGCAGGATGTCATCACCGCAGTCGTGTCAATTTTAAAAGACAAGAAGGCCTCTTCATGAAAGTCGTTCATGCAATAGACGATCAGGTGCTGGCAGCTTGGCTGAAAACATATGGTCATGAAGCAGGACGCATGACAGGATTCAAGCAGTTTGCTCTTGTCAGCGGCGCTAAGCTCAAAGCAGTGCTGCTATACGAATGGTCCAAATGGGAGAGCGGCATTTTTGACAAGCATATTTTTCATGTGAAGTTTGTGGAAGCTGAATCAGCGTTGCTCTTTAAAGAATTGATGGAGAGATTCATCAATTGGATGAGAACAGAAAAATGTGATTTTTTCTTTTTACGTCTTGAGGCGGCTGATCTTGAAAAAAACCGCATTGTTCAAAAACTATCCCATGTGTATTATGTCGGTGGTCTCACTAGGCTTGAGGCACCGCCTGCCCTCAGGGAGATGCCATCATCAGATCAAGATGTGGTGATGGGTGTGCCAGATGAAAAGGATTACGATGAGGCGGTCTTACTAGGTGATCAGGCTTTTGTGAAAAGCCGTTATGCCCTTGATCCATATTTAGACCAGCGTGTTGTTCAGCATTTTTATCAGGAGTGGATGAGAAACAACTTACTCGGACGCGCAGATATCAACCTCGTTGCCAAGGTGAATGATGAAGTGGTTGGCTTGATTCAAGGTATGACAAAGGGGCATGAGATGGGGCTTGAGCTTTTTGCGATTAGACCGGATGTTCAAGGAAAAGGGATCGGAAAAAAGCTGTTTATTGAGATGATGAAAGTGTCTCATCACAGAGGGCATCACTTCATTTCTGCGGGGACACAGCTTCATAATACGACAGCCATCCAGCTGTACGAAAAGATGGGATTTAGGACAACAAATGCCTTTTTGTATTACCATGTGTGGCCGAAAAAAGGAGAGAGGTAAGATGGCGCATTTCTATATCGGAGATCGCAAAGTGGGAGATGATGCGCCTGTCTTTATCATTGCAGAGGCAGGCATTAACCATGATGGAAAGCTGGATCAGGCACTTGCTTTAATTGATGTGGCAAAAGAAGCAGGGGCTGATGCGGTGAAGTTTCAAATGTTTCAAGCGGATCGGATGTATCAAAAGGAACCGGGGTTATACGAAACGGCCAAAGGAGAAGAAGTGTCTATTTTTTCTTTAGTGGAACAAATGGAGCTGCCGCCTGAATGGCTACCTGTCTTATTGAGACGTTGTAAGGAAAAAGGACTGATGTTTTTAAGCACCGTGTGTGATGAAGAATCGGCTGATTTATTGAATCAAACGAATCCGCCTGCTTTTAAACTGGCATCCTATGAAATCAACCATTTGCCTCTTTTGCGTCATACGGCTTCTTTTCACAAGCCGATCATTTTTTCAACAGCTGGGGCCACCATTGCTGATGTTCATGAAGCATACGAAACGATTACGAGCCAGCAAAATAAGCAAGTCGCCATCATGCATTGTGTGGCAAAGTATCCAGCTCCTAGAGCATATACGAACCTGCGGGTAATTCAAACCTTAAGGTCCGCTTTCCCTGAAGCAGTCATTGGCTTTTCAGATCATAGTGAACACCCGACGGAAGCGCCAGTAGCCGCTGTGAAGCTCGGTGCAGCAATGATTGAAAAACATTTTACAATAGATAAAACATTACCCGGAGCGGATCATTCATTTGCTCTTAGTCCTGAAGAATTAAAGGAAATGGTTCAGCACATTCGAGCAGCAGAAAAGCAGCGGAATCAAGCGGAAATAGACGTTCATTCATTACCAGAGGAGCTTCTTGGCAGTTCTTATAAAACGACAACAGCCATTGAAGGGCAGATTCGAGAATTTGCGTATCGAGGAATTTTTACGACCAAAGGCATTGCAAAGGGAGAGACCCTCACGTCAGAAAATGTAGCTGTGCTGCGCCCTGGACAAAAAAATCAGGGGTTGCATCCGCGATATATGCCGATTTTACTTGGCACAAAGGCTGTGAGAGACATCCCAGCCCATACAGGTGTTTCGTGGAAAGACGTACTCATGCAGGAGTCTCGAGATGATGCATGATGTACTTTTTGTCATTCAGGCTAGGATGGGATCAACAAGACTGCCCAAAAAAGTGATGAAACCGATCGGCGGAATGGCGCTGATTGATTTGATTGTGGAGCGAGTGAAGCAATCAGATGATTACCATCACAAAATGCAAAATCTTATGATTGCCACAACGGTCGAGCCAGAGGATGACTATTTGGCTCAATACTGTATGTCAAAGGGTTATAAGGTGTTTCGAGGCAGTGAGGCAGATGTGCTTGAGCGGTTTGCGCAGATTGTCCGCCAATTTGAACCTAAAACGGTTGTACGTTTAACGGGAGACAATCCATTTATAGATCCTTCGCTTTTGTCGAAAATGCTTGAAAAACATAGACAGGAAAAGGCTGATTACACATATACGAACGGAACACCACTCGGTATTTCCGGGGAAATGATTGAGGCATCTATTTTATGTGAAATCGACAAATTTCCCCTCACTTATTCAGAACGTGAGCATGTCACGCTGTATATCAGAAAGCATCCCGAGCAATTTCACCTTCAATTATTCACACCGCCCAAAGAACTTGCATATCCTGCTTATCGATTCACGATTGATACAGAAGAAGATTATGAGTTTGCTACCTGTTTATTAGAGAAAGCTGGTGGTTCTATTGCTGTGCCGACAGCTGAGCTCATTTCCATCTGTGAACAACATCCAGACATTGTTCGTTTGAATCAATCTGTGAGACAGAAGGATGCTGAATGAACAAAAAAATCATGATTGTTGTTTATGGGGGTTTTTTAAGAGGAATGGGTCATGTCGTCAGAATGAAACGTTTGGCAAAAGAACTGCTTCAGGAAGGGAACAACTTATATTTCTATACAAATGATCAGATTTGTGTAGAAATGCTTTCGCACCCAGAGTGGCACGTTCAGATGGTGCATGAGTCGAATGCGCTTCTCCAGGTCCAACAAGACATCAAAAAGCTAAAGCCTGACCTTTTAGTCATAGATGTTCTTGATTGTGATCTTCAGTTTCTTCAAACGATCAAAGACTCCTGTGGCAGTGCGAGATTGGTCTTATTTGAGGAAAAAAGAGAGGAAGCCTGTCAGCTTGCGGACACGGTCATAAACGGCATTTATGGCGGTCTGGACGGGAAGCACGAGCAGGTTAATGGCACGGCTTATTATCATGGAACGCCCTATTTATTGTTAGATCACGAGATTAATCGATTCAAAGACACATATGAGGTTCGGAAAGAATGTAAAAAGGTGGTCATCAGCCTTGGCGGCAGTGATCCGTGCGGCCTGTTATCAAAGGCTGTATCGGCGCTTCTTCAAACAAATCACCTAGACATTTTAGCGGTCGCAGGAAAAGCCTCTCACATCAAAGAGCAAGTAGAGGCGGAACATATCCAATTCATTCAACATACAGATCAACTACCGGTTCTTTTATCAGAAGCTGATGTGGCTATCGTAGCAGGCGGTATGACGTTATATGAGGTAATTTGTATCGGGGTGCCCAGCATTGTCCTATCGCAAGTAGACCACCAAGCAGTGACAGCGAGCATGTTTGCGCAAAAGGGCGCTTGTTTTCACCTTGGATTAGGTGACCTTGTGGAAGAAAAAGACCTGTTGCAAGCTGTTCAAAAACTGTCTGACAGCTATTTTCTCCGCAGAAGCATTCATCTTAATGGACGTTCACTCATTGATGGAAAAGGAATCGAACGAGTGAAAAACATTCTTATACACCTCATGAATTCACACCAAAAAGAACATAAGGATGTGTAGATGTGAAGGGAGTTATTTTAGCAGGAGGAAAGGGATCACGGCTGGCACCATTAACGAAGATTTTCAACAAACACTTGCTGCCGGTTGGTCCATACCCGATGATTTATTGGTCATTATTCAAACTGAAAGAAGCAGGAATTGTAGATGTGATGCTGATTTCACAGGAAGAACAAATTCCGTTGTTTCAAAAGTTACTGGAAGATGATCGTGAACTTGGGATGAATATTGTGTATCAAGTACAGCCAGAAGCGTCTGGTATTTCCGATGGTTTATCCTATGCAGAGCCCTTTGCTCAAGGGGAAAAATTTGTGTTGATGCTTGGTGATAATGTATTTGAAGATTCATTACGCCCTTTTGTCGACGCCTTTAGGCAACAAGAAAGCGGAGCCAAGGTTTTATTGAAAGAGGTGGCAGATCCAAAACGATTTGGCATTGCAGAAATTGATCCTGCTCATCACCGAATTTTATCAATAGAAGAAAAGCCAGAGCACCCGAGGTCATCTTACTGCGTCACGGGCATCTATTTTTATGATCAAGACGTCTTTCAATATATCGAGGAAATCTCGCCGTCAGATCGAGGTGAACTAGAGATTACTGATGTGAATAATCTCTACATCTCAAATAGCCAGCTGACCTATGATATGTTAAAAGGGTGGTGGATTGATGCAGGAACACATGAATCTCTCCACGAAGCATCTACAAAAATGTTTGAAACGATGAAGGAAAAAGAGGGATACGAATGACGAAGTCTTATTTAATTACAGGTGGAGCAGGGTTTATTGGACTGAATTTTGTGAAGCTGCTGCTTCAAGAGTCCGATGTCCGGCTTACCGTATTTGATAAATTAACATATGCCAGTCATCCAGAGGAAATGGAATATTTATCAAAGCTGCCTCATTTCCGTTTTGTCCAAGGAGATATCACGCTGCAAGACGAACTGGATCAAGTATTTGATGAAGCTTATGATGCCATCATTCATTTCGCAGCAGAATCACATGTCGATCGCAGTATTGAGTCAGCAGAACCCTTTATCCAAACAAATGTCCTTGGTACCTATCGTATGCTTGAAGCTGTTTTAAAGGGAAAGGCGAAAAAACTTATTCATATTTCGACAGATGAAGTATATGGAGATTTGGAGCCGGATGATCCTGCTTTCACAGAACAAACACCACTCTCACCGAATAATCCTTATTCAGCAAGCAAGGCAAGTTCAGACCTGCTTGTGAAATCTTATATCCACACCCACCAACTACCCGCCATGATCACAAGATGCAGCAACAACTACGGACCTTATCAGCATGAAGAAAAATTAATCCCAACCATTATTAGAAAAGCGGTCAATGGTGAAAAGATTCCGATATACGGAGACGGCCAGCAGATCCGCGATTGGCTGTATGTAGAGGATCATGCGAGAGCCGTAAAACAAGTAGTAGAAAACGGAACAGCCGGTCAGGTGTACAATATTGGCGGCGGCAACGAGAAAACAAATCTTGATTTAACCAAAACCATTCTCACACATCTAGGCATCTCTCATGACCAAATCGCGTTTATTCAAGACCGGAAAGGGCATGACAGGCGGTATGCCATTGATGCCAGTAAGCTAAAAGAAGAGCTTGGCTGGGTGCAGGCAACTTCATTCGAAAAAGGTATCGAAAAAACGATCGATTGGTATCGTGCCAAATATGATCAAAGTGAAGAAGGGTGACCGATGAAAGTTTTAATCACCGGTGCAGGCGGCCAATTAGGGAAAGAATTGACGAAACAGCTGAAAGAAAAAGACATCACAGTCATTGCTTTAACAAGGAGTATGCTGAATATCACAGATCAACAGGCAGTCAGACATGCAATGAGACATTTCCGTCCGGATATTGTTGTCAGTGCGGCTGCTTATACGTCTGTGGATCAATGCGAAACAGAAACGGAAAAAGCCTATCTTGTGAATGGGATTGGCGCCTACTATACAGCGCTTGAAGCTAAGAACGTAGGGGCTGATGTATTACATGTCAGCACAGATTATGTGTTTGATGGGCAAGCGGATACCCCTTACCAAGTTGATGCACAAGCAGATCCGCAAACCATTTATGGAAAGAGTAAAAAACTTGGAGAAGAATTGATTCATCTTGTGTCAAATGAAGTGAAGATCATTCGGACATCGTGGCTTTATGGACATGAGGGACATAACTTTGTGAATACCATTCTTCGGCTGGCTGAAACGAAGGATCATTTGCGCATCGTCAATGATCAGTTAGGGTCTCCTACTTATACAAAGGATGCCGCAGAAGCTTTGATTCACTTGTTTGACCAGAAAGCAGGTATTTATCATGTCAGTAACCGAGCAAGCTGTTCATGGTTTGACTTTGCGACAGAAATTGTGGCAGCAAGTGGTCTGTCTACGATAATTGAGCCCATTTCCACTGAAGAGTATGGTTTCCAAACACCTCGGCCCGCCTACTCTGTTTTAGACCTGCAAGCGATTGAAGCGACAGGCTGGAAGCCAAGACATTGGAAGGATGCACTTCACGAATACTTGCAGAAAGAAGGGAGATTCGAGCAGCATGATTGATGGTGTTCAAACGAAAAAACTCATGAAACATTGTGATGATCGCGGCTTTTTCGCAGAGCTCATTCGAGATGACGAACCGATGCTGAAGCGATTTGGTCAGGCATCATGGTCGAAAAGCTTTCCGGGCGTGATCAAAGCCTTTCATTATCATGAAAAACAAGACGATGTTTGGTTTTTCCCAGCAGGTCATGCACAGGTCGTTTTATACGATTTGAGAGAAGATTCCCCGACAAAGGGTCAAACCGATGTGTATTATATGGGAGAAGACAATCCGATGCTGCTCCTCATCCCAAAGGGAGTTGCCCATGGCTACCGCGTATTAGGAGAGACGCCGCTGCAGATTGTGTATTTTACAACAGAATCGTACGACCCAAAAAACCCAGATGAGAAGAGAATTGCGTGGAATGATGAGGCGATCGGATTTAATTGGGAAACGACTTTTAAATAGAGAAGAGAGGCCTTTCGCAGGAGAAAGGTCTTTTTTTGTTGAAATACATTCTGTATGTGTCATTTTATGTATATTGATGAAAAGGGATGTGGATGAGTTTGTCTAAAAGAATTGCATTTGTAACAGGGGCAAGTACAGGCATTGGAAAGGCAATCGCAATAAAACTTGCCGCCCAGAGCGATATGAAGGTGATCATCAACTCTAGAAATATGGCCTCACTTGAACAGACGAAACAGCACATTCAAGATATGGCAGAAACAAAGGAACCGCTGTCTCTATTCTGTGGAGATATGTCGCTTGAAGCGGTGAGGTCGGAAGCCTTTGAAGAAATAGAAAAGGAGTTTGGCAGACTCGATGTGCTGATCAATAACATTCCAGGAGGAAAACCAGATACATTTGATTCATGTGAACCTGACCAGATGCTGGCAGCTTTCTCCCAAAAAGCCATCGCCTACGTAGATACAATGAAGCGTGCAGTAGCATTGATGAAAAGACATGAATATGGACGGATCATTCAAATTGTCGGGAACCTGTGGAAGGAACCTGGTGAACAAATGTTTACGAATAGTATGATGAATGCAGCGATTATTAATGCCAGTAAAAATGCAGCCACACAGCTTGCGTCGTCTAGTATTACGGTGAATTGTTTAAATCCAGGTTTTATTGCAACCGATCGGTATGAACAATTTATCGGCAATATGATGACGAAGCAGGGAGTGTCACGAGAGCAGGCTGTACAAGCTGTCGCATCAGGTATCCCAATGCAAAGAGTAGGCTCAGCGAGTGAGATGGCGTCATTGGCAGCTTTTATGGCATCAGAGGAAGCTTCTTATATCACAGGCCAACAAATCTCCGTAGACGGTGGAACGATGAAAAGTATATAAACTGAAAAAAACCCGCTATAGGCGGGTTTTTTGATGAAATCGAATGGGGAGGATGGACAGACGGTCGATAAAGAGAGCAAGCTCTTCAATCGGGGCAACCATTGAAATGCGTACATGACGGCTCCCATTGGCTCCAAATACTCCTCCAGGCGTGACGACAACATCGGCATGTTCGAGTAAATAGTCAGCAAAGGCATGAGAATGTTCAAAGTCATCGGGAATCGGAGCCCATAAATAAAAGGCGCCGGGTGGACGTTTGATTGTCCAGCCAAGCTTTCTCGCCGCTTGCCGGATGAAGAAATTGATTCGTTCAAGGTATACCGCCCTTAATGATTGAATATGACGGTCATCACTTTGCAAGGCAGCAGTCGCAGCATGTTGAAATCCGCCATACATACTGACAAACACGTGGTCTTGAAAGGTGTTGATGGCTTGGATGATCTCCTCATTTCCAACAGCAAAGGCGACTCTCCATCCTGCCATATTAAAAGTCTTTGATAGAGAATATAATTCGACGCCTACACTTTTCCCAAGAGGAGTATTCATGAAGCTCACGGGTGTTTGTTCATAATGAAATGAACCATAGGCGAAATCATGAATAACATACAGTTCGTGAGCGGCCGCAAAGGTAGCAGCCTCTTCAAAGAATGCCTCATTTGCGACAGCACCCGTTGGGTTATTCGGATAATTCAAGAACAGTACTTTTGCTTTTTTGACTACGTCACGATCAATAGAGGAGAGATCTGGTAAATAGCCATTTTTCTCTTCAAGTATGATACTGTATGGCTGGGCGTCCGCCATCAAAATGCCTGAATGATATTCAGGGTATCCTGGATCGGGAACGAGTGCGATATCTCCTGGATCAAGCAGACACTGACTCATGACATACAGTCCCGTTTTTCCGCCAGTGAAAAGAGCAATTTCCTTCTGCGGATCAATCTCAGCACCGAATTCCGATCTATAAAAATCTGCAATGGCTTGTTTGAAAAAGTCAAAGCCTCTAAAAGGGGCATATTGTTGAAATGGCAAAACACCCGCTGACTCCTGTAGGGCACTCACGATATGGGCAGGAGTTGGTAGATCAGGGTTTCCCTGACCTAGATTCATGATGTTTGCTCCGTTTTTTGTCTTTTGAGCAATTTTTTCAAAGACGGTGCCGAATTTCTGTTCAGGCAGCCGTTCAATCATTTTAGATGCTAACATTTTCACCACAGCAGCCTCTCTTTCTATCCCTTCACTAATTCATCCATTAACTGAATCGTTGCCTGTTTCTGAATGTTGCGGATGGACGCAGCAACGTCTTGTGAGGATGATCCTTTTAATTCAAGAGATACGATTCCATTAAAAGCTTCAAATAAAGCAAGATCCACCATAGTCCCTTTGGCAGGGAATGATTGACTGACAATCGCAGTATCTCCAACGAATGCCCCTTCTGGAATAGACACATGATCAATGGTAATATGTGTGGCTTCAGGTGGGATAAGCCCACTCTCTTTAAAATGCTGAGGGTACAGGTGGCAGTCCGCTACATAAAATGTATGTCCAGAAAGCAGCTGTTTTGGCAGTACAGCCTTTTTACCATCAACTAATACATCAATCAATAGCTTGGCCATATCGACGCCAAAGACTTTTTTAATATTCGGGATCATATTCCAACCAGCGAATCGAGCCGCTGATTCGATCAATCCAGTTTCTCGATTTTTCATGAGTTTGATTTCTGTATGGGTTGCACAATGTTCAAGACCTAGTCCTTCATTTGCCTTTCTTGCTGCTTCAATGATGATTTGCTTTGCTTCATTGTCTAAGATCGTCGGAGTGATATGAGCCGTTTCTGTAAAACCGATTTGAGGGGTTTTATCATGTATGACAAAAGGGAGATATTCGCCCTCTACGACCAGCCCTTCTACACTGACATAATCAGCATATCCTTCATCTTCATACCAATCTTCGTAAGCACCCTCTAAATACGTTTCAGCGACAAACGGTGCTTCATACGTGACAGCGTCTGGGACTGGTATGGTTTCCAAATACGATTGTACTTGTAAAAACAGATCATCACTTCCAGCCTTGTCATGAAACAAGGTGACGCCAATAGAACTGGCTAAATATGTAGGCTTTAAAATGAGCGGTGTTCCGATAGACTCAATGGCTTTTTGGAAATCAGATAAAGTCGTGACAGGCTGAGTTTTCACCGCTTTGACGCCAGAGGCGTTGAATGCAGCCCTCATTTGGCTTTTATCACGCGCCATTTCGGCTGCCTTGACACCGGCACCTCGCAGCCCAAGACGTTCAGCGGCCTTTGCCATCGGTGCAATGAATAATTCATTATTGGTCGTGATTGCATCTGCTTTGAAAAAGGAAGCCACTCGAATGAAGTCTTCCACAACTTCTTCTTCTGATTTTGGATAATCATCATGTGCCCAGTAAATAGAATCAGGGTGTTCAAAAGAAGGGTGTGTCTCAAAATAATCACGGTCTTTGATGACGGCAATGGAGTATTTTTCGATTAGCTCGGCATGTCCCTTTGTAATCGCAAAGGGTCTCGGGATATAAGAAACGATATGGTATGATGCCGCCACGCTTTCATAAAACATATGGGGCGGGCACCCACCTAGATCAGCAATGACAAGTACAGTTTTTTTACTCAATGAAAGCACTCCTTTTTATCTAGCGGTGTAACCTCCGTCTGCTGTGACGACACTTCCAGTCATATAGCTGGATAGATCAGAGGCGAGAAAGAGCATCACGCCAGCAATTTCTTCAGGTTTTCCAAGCCGCAGCATAGGATTCACCTTTGCTTTTTCCTTTTTGACGATCTCGAGACTTTCTGTGTGATTGTCTAAAAAGGACTTCTCGTTTAATGGTGTATCAATGATGCCAGGGGCAATACAATTCACCCTGATTTGATGAGCGGCATAGTCAATGGCCATTGATTTGGTGAGCTGAATGACACCGCCTTTTGTTGCGTTGTATGCAGGAATGTCAGGCCAGCCTACAAGACCTCCGACAGATCCGGTATTGATAATACTTCCACTCTTCTTTTCAAGCATATGCGGCAATGTATGCTTACTCATGAGAAAGACGCCGGTCAGGTTGACCTGAAGAATACGATGCCAATCCTCCAGTGCCATCTCATGAATAGGTGAGACAATTTCGATGCCTGCATTGTTAATAAGGACATCAATGGCACCGAATCGGCTCAGCACGCTCTGAACGGTTTGGTGACAGTCAGACTCTTTCGTAATATCTGTTTTAAAAAATGCAAGGTGCTCATGCGGCAATGATTCAATTAGTTGGTTGCCGCTGCTTTCATTGATGTCAGCGACAGCTACTTTTGCTCCATGCTCGAGGAAGAGCTTGACAGCAGCAAGCCCAATCCCCGACGCACCCCCTGTAATGAGGACAACCTTTCCATCCAGCTTCATTTCTTCACCTTAGATGCTTTTGGTTTTAAGCGATTATAGCGAGGAGGGAAGAAGAGATTAATAGACTTTGATGCTTCTGGCTTTCGATTGATGGCCCCATGATCTTCCCTTGGATCACAGAAATAGGTGGTGCCAAATTCCATCTTTTCTGTAAAGCCTTCGATCGTCATATCATACCCTCCGCTGATGCAAATGCCGATTTGTTCATTTCTATGTTTATGAAAAGGCATTTCTCCACCGTTCCCAGGGATATTGGCAATCATCAGCTCCATCCAATCCTCCACAAAAAAAGTCACTTCCATGCCAGGGAGTAAATCCCGTGTTTTGAAAATGTCTAAGAAATAAGTGGGGGGAGCTGTATATTCTTCGTCATCCTTTAATCTCTTAATATCAATGGCGATCACTTCTTCATCTGTCAGATTTGAAGCGCCGTGAGGGACAAACGGTGGTGCGATATAGGCTGATTCTAATGGGGTGAGCAGTTGAGTCGATTGGCCGACAGTCATTTGAAGCTCGCCCTTTAACACAATACCGATTTGTGCTTCGGGATGTTCGTGAGGTTCAATGATCGTGCGGGGAGGGACGTATGAAATTAACACTTCCGTACCGCCTCTTACAGTGGAATATTGGATAACGCCATTATCCCATTCTAATTTTTTCGCTTGAGGAAAATATCGTTCTTGCGTCTTTTGTTCAGTTTGCATCTTACATCTCTCCTTTTCCGAATATGGACCAGCTCATGGGTATACTTTTAAACGTTCGAATGAAGATGAGGCCATATGTGGCTCTTGCCACCTCATTCGTTAAAGCAAAATCAAATTCGCCGTCTCTTACTTTCTGCGCGGCAGTACTTGTAGAATTAACAAGTTCAAATTCAGCATTTTGGTGAATGAAATATTGAATTAAATTGACAGGTGCAGGATGTGAGACAATTTTTAATTGGTGGAGCATTTGTTCATTGAATGGGAAATCAGGTCTGACAGCCAAACCATACATGGGCGTGTCACATCTGAAAATTTGTAAAAGCTGTAGATCTGGTCTCATGTAGAAGTGTTTGATGCCTTCATATGCGTGTGGGACGAGAGTAAATTGAAGTGGTTGAGAGAGAGTATGTTCAATGCAAGTTTCGAATGTGTCATAAAGGGATAGTTTCGTATGAGTGCCGAGTGTAGTGGTGGATTGAGAGATGAAATGTTTTGCTGCGTATTCACTGCTTGTCCCCTTAGGGCCTAGAGTGTTGACTGTAAACATCTTAGGTGAAGGGCTTGGCTCTTCTTTGAAATGAAACACATCATCATTCTTTAGGATCATGTTTACCATCCAATCTTTTTCAAATTTTTACTAGATTATAAAATTTAAAATTAGTAATTGTCAACAAATTTTATAAAAAATGTAATATATGATGATATTAAAAATTGATCTAAAAAACTGCACATATCGAGATGTGCAGTGAAATGTGCTTACGTTTCAAGTGTAGTTGGCTGTTTTTTCTGTAAGGCGCGTTCTCGTTTATAGCTGACGAAGCTGATGATAAAACCAACAAGTGTGATCAATGCACAGACAATACCTACCGTATGATATCCGAAATGGACATAAACGGGTCCCATCAGTGCGGAACCGAGCATAACAGCAAGGTTGGAGGCCAGGCTGTAAAAAGCCATCACTTTCCCGCGATGGGTTTGAGAGCAGTCGCTTAGAACCGTGCTTAGAAGCGTGACAGATAAGCTTTGCATAGCACCCCAAATAAATAGGGCGAAAATCAGCAACATCCAAGAGAATGGCGCATAAGGAAGCAAGGCTAGAACAAGCGCAATTCCACCCAGCACGAAGACAAGGGAACGGGTTTTACCGAACCAGTCTGCTAATTTTCCAGTAAACATACTCATAGAAAAGCCGACGCCATAAGCCATAATAAGAAGTCCAGCTGTTGATTGTCCGCCATCAAACAGACTTTGCAGATAAGCACCTAAAAACGAGTACATGCCGTAAAATCCAAGCATATTGCAAAACGTCACAGTCAAATAGGCAGGTACACGATCGATTTTCAAAGCTCCCCATAAAGCGCCTGTTTTCTCACTAGCTTGAGGTGCCTTCGGATCAGCTGCTCTGACTTGTTTTCTTGATTCAAGGATGACAAGCAGCAGGACAATGAGACTCATCATAGCGAAGATCCAAAACGTCCAGCGCCAGTTTAAACTCTGGCCGATAAAGGCGCCAATGGGCACACCAAGGACAAGAGAAAGAGACCAGCTCGAAACAATGAGTCCCATCACTTTGCCGCGATATTCGTATGGAACCCGGTCGCCCACAAGAGCATAGGCTGTTGGCACAAATACACCAGTTGCCAGCCCTGAAATAGCACGGCCTGCAAAAAACACGGTCAAATTTGGGGCAGCAGCACACATCACTGTTCCAATCAAAAAGAAAAACAGCCCAATCATCAAACACAGCTCTCTTGAATATCGGTCCCCTAAAGGAACGAGCAGCGGAGCTCCAACCAACACAGCTAACCCATAAATGCTGATGGAAAGAGCGAGAACATCAAGAGAGTGCTGAAAGGAGTTTGATAAATCAGGCAGCAGTGGTGAAATCACCAGTTCCTCCGATCCCGCCGCAAAAACGCCAAGTGTGAGTGCAATGGCAAGTGTGATGGGAAATGTTTTAGAAGCCTGGTTGTCTAAAGATTCTTTCATCAAGTGATCCCTCCATACTTGCTTTTTCATTCAATTCCGTTAAAATAAATTCTACCATTATTTAGTGTTATTTTACATTTCGTATCATAAGTATCATCATAAAATACTTTTCAAATGGAACGATTTTGGGATAGGAGCGTAACGAATGAAAATCACCGATGTGGATGTGCATATTTTAAACGAATTGAGAGAAGATGCCCGCTTATCAATGAGGGAATTGTCCAAACGAGTGAATTTATCAGCACCTGCGGTAGCAGAAAGAGTGCGAAAACTAGAGGATGCAGGGATTATCGAAGGGTATTCTGTTCAAGTCAATTATAAAAAGCTGGGTCTGATGATAGACTGTTTACTGGAAGTCACCGTATTAAATGGGGAGTATCAGCGTTTTGTGACATTTATGAACCAGCATCCACGTGCGTTCTTTGCTTATAGAGTGGCAGGACAGTCCTGTTTTTTCATTAAACTGTCTGTTTCTTCTCTTGAAGAAATTGAAGCGTTTATTCAAGATGTGTCTGGCTTTACAAAAACGGTCTCTCATATTGTTTTATCAGAGCATTCCTTTACCCATCCGGTACAGGAACGTGTGAAACAAATAGAAGAGCCAGAAATGACCGTGGTGAAATAGAAAAAGGACCTGCCCTCAGGTCCTTTTGATTCGTTTATCTGACTGATAGCTCATGATCGTAATGATCAATCCAATGAATGTTACACCTGCCGCAAAGAGCGGGACAAGCTGTAAATGTGTGATTTCGATAGCAAGACCGCCAAGCGCTGCACCGCCGGCATTTCCAATATTAAAGGCAGAATGACTGAGCGTTGATGCGAGTGTCGGGGCTTCATGTGCCATGTTCATCGTGCGGTATTGCAAGGTAGGAACGAGAATAAATGAAATGATTCCCCAAACAAAAATCGTCAGCACGGCAGGCACTTTAAAGGCAGATGTATATGTGAATAACAACAGGACAACCATCAGCAAGATCAATGTGACGATAATACTCGGCATCAGCTTCCAGTCCGCAAGTTTTCCACCGACTAAATTCCCAACGGTGACCCCAAGCCCAAAGAGGACAAGAATGAGGATGACCCCGTTTTCCTGAAATCCAGTCACTTGCAGCAGGATCGGGCTGATATACGTAAAGGCGGTAAACACACCCGCAAAACCGAATATCGTCATCGCAAAGGAGACGAGGACCTGCGGCTTTTTCAACACCGATATTTCATTTCGAATATCTAATACTTCTTCTTTCGATTGATTGGGTACTAAACTGATAATACCGATTAAGGAAATGAGACCAATGACGGCAATAACGAGAAATGACATGCGCCAGCCGAATTGATTTCCGATAAAGGTGCCAAATGGCACACCCAGTACATTGGCTACTGTCAGTCCTGTAAACATGAAGCTGATCGCACTTGCGCTTCGCTCCTTAGGAACAAGCCGTGCAGCCATAATGGCGCCGACACCAAAGAAGGTACCATGAGCAAATGACGTTAAAATACGTGCAGCCATCAAGAGACCATAAGAAGTCGATACAGCGGCGACAGCATTTCCCGCCACGAAAAGAATCATTAATAGGATGAGGAGACGTTTTCTCGACATTTTTCCAGTTGATAACGTTAAAATAGGGCCGCCAACTGCGACACCGAGTGCATATCCGGTAATCAGCTGACCTGAAGCAGAAATAGATACATGAAGATCATTTGCGACATTTGGCAAAAGTCCCATGATCACAAATTCAGTCATGCCAATCGAAAACGCACCGAGCGTTAACGCAAAAATAGCGATGGGGAAGTTTTTCATGATGAGATCACCTTTCTAAACAAATACATAAAAAGGCTTCGGAGAGATCCGAAGCCTTAAGAGTTTATCATACATGGAAATAAGACGCTAGCTGCTCGTTTGCTAATCGGTTTCCAACAAAGAAGGAACCAAATTCGCCGTAACGTGCACTCACTTCATCAAATCGCATTTCGTAAACCAATTTTTTAAATTGAAGCACATCATCAGAGAAAAGAGTGACGCCCCACTCATAATCATCAAAGCCAACAGAACCTGTAATGATCTGTTTTACTTTCCCAGCATAGCTTCTGCCAATTAAGCCATGGCTTCTCATAAGGGATTTGCGCTCATCCATTGAAAGCATGTACCAGTTGTCATTGCCAGAACGCCTTTTATCCATTGGATAGAAACAGACATATTGAGAAGAAGGAAGCTCAGGATAGAGGCGCGCACGTACATGCGGGTTCTCGTAAGGGTCTCCGCCATCTCCGCCTCCTGCCAAGTAGTTGCTGAGTTCAACAACTGACACGTAAGAATAAGCTGGAGTCGTAAACTCTGCTAGTCGTGTCTTGTTGAATTCAAGTTCAATTTCACCCAGTTCTTCCATGGTCGGACGTAAAATCATGAGCATAATATCTGCTTTTTGGCCGACAATACTATAGATTGTTTGGCTTCCAGCCTGATTGTGCTCAGCTGTTTTCCATTTTTCTAATAGACCTGTGAACTCATGAATGATGGCTTGACGCTCATCGCTTGTCAGCAACTTCCAAGCTGTCCAGTCGATCGTTCTAAAATCATGCAGTGCATACCAGCCATCTAGTGTTTGAGCTGCTTCATTTGTAGTATGTTGTTCGCTCATTTCTTTCACTCCTATTTACAGTTTTCCATCTGTTCCAACTATAACATAGTTTGTCCAAATGAAGATGTGATCAAAACTTGAACGACGAAAACGCTTTTCTAGAAATTGATTTAATTAGTTTGAAAAATAAGAATTTAAATTGTAAGCGCTATAATGTAAGTTGGTAGTTTGAATTTATGTAGAAGAAGAGTATGCTTAAAAGAGAACGCTTTTTTTGTAAAATCAAGGAGGGTATTGAAGTGGCAGATATTTTTTCAACAGTTCAGGAAAAGGTTGCAGGTAAAGGAGTTAAGATCGTTTTTCCTGAGGGAATGGACGAACGCATTCTAACAGCCGTTCAAAAACTAGCAGATGGCAAAGTATTGCAGCCAATTGTTGTAGGTAAGAAAGAAGAAGTAGAAGCAAAAGCAAAAGAATTAGGTCTTACACTTGATGGTGTTGACGTGTATGATCCTCATACATATGAAGGTTTTGAAGATCTTGTACAAGCTTTCGTCGAAAGACGTAAAGGCAAAGCGACAGAAGAGCAAGCGAGAAAAGCATTACTGGATGAAAACTACTTCGGTACAATGCTTGTGTATAAAGGTCTTGCAGACGGCCTTGTAAGCGGAGCAGCACACTCAACTGCTGACACAGTGCGCCCAGCACTTCAAATCATTAAAACAAAAGAAGGCGTAAAGAAAACTTCTGGCGTCTTCATTATGGCTCGCGGCGAAGAGCAATATGTGTTTGCTGATTGTGCGATCAACATTGCACCAGACAGCCAAGATCTTGCTGAAATTGCGATCGAAAGTGCAAACACAGCAAAAATGTTTGACATCGAACCACGTGTAGCAATGCTTAGCTTCTCTACAAAAGGTTCAGCAAAATCAGACGAAACAGACAAAGTATCTGAAGCGGTTCGCATTGCAAAAGAAAAAGCACCTGAGCTTGTTCTTGATGGAGAGTTCCAATTCGATGCAGCTTTCGTTCCTTCAGTGGCAGCGAAAAAAGCACCAGATTCCGTCATCAAAGGCGATGCTAGCGTATTTGTTTTCCCTAGCCTTGAAGCTGGAAACATTGGCTACAAAATTGCCCAGCGCTTAGGTAACTTTGAAGCTGTAGGTCCAATCCTACAAGGTCTAAATCAGCCAGTAAACGATCTTTCAAGAGGCTGTAATGCCGAAGACGTTTACAATCTTGCGCTTATCACAGCAGCTCAAGCACTATAATATAATCATCCAAGAAGCTAGCTTCGTGTCAAAACGAAGCTAGCTTTTTTTATGTGAATTAGGTATAAAAACCCAATACATACGATTCATTTTTAAGTGAATTCGTTTTCAATCATATGCCTCTTGTGCTAGTAAATGGTAACATAACGGAGGACTATTTGAGGAATAGAGGTGTTTGACGATGTCTGGAGCTATCATCGGTTATACAACAGCCTTGTATTCGTTAAAGGCAGACATATCCATAAAAAAAGAACAAATCATAGAACTGAACATGTGTCGAAAAGAAATCAAAGAAGCAAAGTCTGCTCTGGCAGATGCTAACAAGAAAATGACTCATCCAGATCTGACATCACATACATGGTTTGGCCATCTCGCAGATACGTTTGATGACATTCGAGACGAGATGGCATCCGCCAGTCAAGAGATAAAAAGTGTACAGCTGACCAATCTAGTGAATCGAATTGATGAGAAAATTAGCGACTTAAAATCAGAGATCCATTCATTAGAACATGAAATTCATTCGGTTGAAAGAAAAATAGAGAAAGAAAAGCAGAAACAACTGGAAGAAAAAAGAGGGTAGTCACATGAGCAGAGAAATTAAAATAGATGCCAGTCAGGTCAAACGAGTATTACAGCATGCAAAACAATCAGGCGCTCAAATGAATGCAACACTTCCAACAACCATCAAAGGAAGAAATCAGCTTCTGACGGCAGACACATTAGAAAAAATCAATCAGCAGCTGAACGAATTAAGTACATCCTATATAGACATTCTTCAGAAACAACTTGTACAAACAGAACAAGCGGTGAACACCATGATCGAAACGGACAAGGCGCTTGCTTCCAGCAGTAAAAGAAAATAAAGGAGAACGCAATGAAAACCCTTGATGCTTTTGCGCTAATAAACGGAATTGACCAAACGCTGAATACATTAAAGCAGCAATCACAACAGATTAGCTCCATAGAAAAACAAATCCAACAGATCATCTCACTTGATGGCGCACTAAAGGGAGAGGCGGGACAAGCCATCCGCTCCTTTTATACAGAATGCCATATTCCCTTCCTGCAATTTTTTCAGGTTGTCATTGAGGAATACAGCTCTGCGCTCAAACAAACAAAGCAGGCGCTTCATACCCTTGAATCAAATCAGCACGGCTTTATATCACAAGCATTTATTGAACACGAACTTGATCAAGGCTTAAAAAAAGCGGAGCGAGCGATTTCTGAAATCGTATCAGAGGTGAACCACGCCATTGGCAGAGTTGGTCATATTGTTCACTTGCCGAATGTAGACGAATCAGCTTTTCAGCAAAACTATCAAAAGGCATGGCTTGAGACCTCAAGAACCATTGGTCTGCTTCATGCATTTGACAGGGAGCAGACAAGTGCTTTGCAAGAAACAAAAAGCTCCCTTCAAACAATGAAACAATTCATCAACACGCTAAGCACCATGTTCACCGGCCTAAAAATCGACATCACGAGCTATCAAAAAGGATCTATTTTCAAAGATGGAAAAGAAGAAAAAGTGAACAGCACCATCAGTGGATTGAGCGACAAAATAGACAACCTAAAAGACAATCCAATGATAATCATGCTGAAGAAACTGAAAGAGAAACAACAGGCGAATGTGGAGACGGTTGTTCGGAATGACACCCATAAAAACATCAGTAAACAAATCACAGTAAACGATCCATCGCTTACGCCATTGCAAAGGGAAGCCGTGAACGGGAAAAACAAGATTCATAGAGACATCAGGGTCATAAAGGGTAAACTATTCAACGTAAAAGGCATCAAAAAGCTAAAAGAATTCGACATCGCTGATGAAGTTGTCACAGATCCGTCGGACATTGATTTTATAGGCGGGAGATACACCGTTTACGCCAATAAACAAATCATTCGAACGTATATCGCAAACGGTGAAGTTAGAATAGAAGAAGTAGATAAAATCCCAGAAAGCCGGAGCCGCGGAAATGCCAAACGTATACTAGACGGTGAGGTCGTTTCAACCGCCGAAAACATCATTTTAGAATACAGCGGCATCTACGACGGCTACCGAGCCGTTACTGGCAAAGACCCAGAAACCAGCAAAAATATTAGCAGCACCGACCAAGCCCTATCCGCAGCCTCTATTATCCCATTTATGAAAATCATTAAAGGCGGGAAATATGTCTTTAAGATTGATCAAGGGAAGAATGTGGTGAAGAGAGTTGAGAAGACAAGAAAGGGTACGGGTGAACTGATTAAATTCAAAGGTGATGAAGCTATTATTCATTTTGAAAAGCATAGTAAAGAGATAATGGGTGCAATCGGCAAAAACAAATACAATATCAAAAATTATCTTGAAGATGCAAATCACCTTATTCAAAAGGGACAATATGTACCAGAACTGAATGGATATGTAAGAATTGTTGGTGGAAAGGGAAGTGCAAAATACGGATTTGTTGGGCTCGATAGAAAAACAGGAAATATCACCACATTTCATATAAAATCGGTTAAAGAACTTTCTAAAAAAGCACCAAGTTTAGGGATAAAAACAAAGAAGTAAAAAAAGGGTGATCGTATTGAAAATAAAAAAAATAAACTGGATTTCACAAGAAGCCTCAGAAGCTGAAGTGATTGTAACAGATGGCGAACTGGAAATAATGTGTTTTGCTCAACCATTAAATTACCTTGAAGAAAATGAACTATTAGAACCCATTTATTGTTTAGATGTGTCAGACTTAGTGAAAGCTGAATTGTCAGAGTATAGAATTGAAAAATTAGATGATAATTTCAGTTATAGTTTTTTAGGACAATTAATTGATAAGCGTGATGAAAAAGTGAAGGTAGGCGGACTTTTATTAGAATTGGATTGCAATATACCGGGAGATATAAATGAAGGCGATTTTATAAGTTTTAATTGTCAACGGTTAGATATTTATTAGTATGAGCCGAAGTTTTAAGGAGCATTAAATGAACAAAAAACAAGAACTAACGAAACAAATTCAAACGGTCATCAACATCCTAGAAAAAGAATATTCTCAAGAGATCAATCAAGGTGTACTTGAATTAATATATAGAAGATACAAGAATGCCCAAAGAATCATGCAAGCCAATGATGATCTCCAAAAAGTCTTTATCATTGGCGGAGTTAGGGCTTACTTGGATAGTCATAATGATTATCTAAATCCATTTTTAGATGAATTACATAAAGCGGAAAGTCTACTAAAAGAAATGTTGTATTGATTATATAGTGATATGTAGAAGTCTTTGTATTAGAAAGCGATACAAAAACACAGAAAGGAATTCGTATGAATCAGAAAAAACACATCAACAAAAAAACAGTCAATTGGCTATTAAGCATCAGTGTTCTTCTCGTCATTGGGACAGCTTTTATGAGAGGGGTTTATGTCCCACATGCCGGTTCGGATTATCGAGGATTTCCCATTGATTGGCTAGTCCTGCATTCAAATTATGGTGTTGAATTTCTATTTTTTGGTTTTATACTCGATGTCATCATTTTCTATTTTCTATTAAAAGTGCTCCTGCGGGTGTATAAAAGAATTATGCCAAAATCAGCTGAATAAACGCTTGTACATCCTTTTAGGAGGCTTTCAAAATGATTCGTTTTTCTCAGATTCCCAACCTGGTCATAAACAAACCAGCAAGTGATATACATATCAAAGAGGCAGAATCCGAGCTAAACATGGTTCTGCCCCATACATATAAAGCATTACTACAACAGACAAATGGATGTTCCGTCGAAGGCGATGTTCTACTATACGGAACTGAGGACATAGTGGAACGCAATAAAACATGGGAAGTCCATCATTATGCCAGCGGCTATGTAGCCATTGGTGACGATGGCGGTGGGCGAGTACTTCTCATGCGGCAGGCAGAAGAGGAGAAAAAAGTGTGGATCGTCGATGCTGGTGTGATGGATCCTCAGCATGCGGAATTGGTGGCTGAAGACTTGTTAAGCTGGGTAAGTCACGGCTGTTTCATAGAAGTTTAGTCTATTAAGGAGATGATCGATTTGCCGTGGAACACATTGATCGCTGCGGGCCTCGTGGTTGGGGTTCCTGTCGTTTTGATTGCAGCTGTTTATTTCATCACGAAAAGGAAGAACAAGAAAACCAAAGCATCCAGTTGAAAAGCTCTGTGACGTTCCTTGTCATAGAGCTTTTTTCTCGCTCATTCTCCCTCCATGTTATAATAAACACAGTTTATGAACGAGAGGATATGCAGGACATGAAAAATGAACCTATTGAGTTATTGACGCAGCCGACATGGCGAATCATAGATCAATCGAGCCTTGGTCTTTATGTGGACCCGAAGCAATCTTTTGCGATGGATGATACGCTTTGTGCGTCGGTCGGGAAAGGACTCTCACCAGCGACAGCGCGTTCTTGGGTACACCACAATACGATCGTTCTTGGGATTCAGGATACAAGACTTCCATTTCTCCAAGAGGGTGTAAAGCTTCTTGAGGAAGAGGGATATCGCGTCATTGTGCGCAATTCAGGTGGTCTTGCTGTTGTGCTGGATGAAGGCGTACTAAATGTGTCTTTAATCTTTGCGGAACAAAAGAAGGGCATTGATATTGACCGTGGATATGATGCGATGGTGGAATTGATCCGCCGGATGCTGTCGATGTATGAGGTGGACATTGAAGCCTATGAAATTGTCGGCTCTTACTGTCCAGGTAGCTACGATTTGAGCATCAATGGAAAGAAATTTGCCGGCATTTCTCAGCGTAGATTACGCGGAGGGGTCGCTGTGCAAATCTATTTGTGTGCAGATGGAAGCGGTCGAAAACGAGCTGAGTTGATTCGCCGTTTTTATGAGGCGGCCTTAAAGGATAGAAGGCATGAGGTGAAAGCGGTATTCCCTGATATAAAGCCTGATACGATGGCATCCCTATCAGAATTAACTGGAGAACCCATTGATTGTGCGCTTCTCATGCGTCTTTTACTAGAAGAACTTCAAAAGCTGAGCGAGCAACTGACTGCTTCAGGGTTGACCACCGAGGAACAACTGGAGTTTGAGAAAAACATGACACGGATGATTGAGCGGAATGAAAAGGTGTTTTCGTGAATGGGAAGCGAATTTTTGGAAATATATTTTAGATCGACAAAACAATCTAGTCATTTTGTCGATCTATCTCTATTATTTTAATTCAACTTTATAGCCAATATAAACGTTAGGATAAAAAGTGTATGTTCCAGGCTGATTAAATGTTAATGCAGATATTTTGAAGGCATACTTTTGTTTAACTGGATTCCATGATCCATTAGGGTAATAAGATGGGTAATTTCTGAAATTAGGGTATTTTGTGTCAATCCAGGTCATACTAGAATTTGGACGTATACTTCGTTTCAATGTATATAGACTTAGTGAATTTTGACCGCTGTCAGGACCATCAGTTCTAACTTCTGTTATGTAACTATTATCTGGAATTGAACTGTCATTTGATAGGTCGAAATATTGTAGCGAGCTAGTTTTATTAAATGAGGTAATAGAAGCTTGATTAAGAGTAATTCTTTTTTCCATAACTGGTGAATACAAAACAGGCATTCCTACAGTAACATTTAATTCATATGGAAATTGATTTTTATCATCATCAGAAGGATTAATGTAAATTAAATAATCTCCTTCTAAATCCGTAGGAAATTCAATTTGAGCTGTTCCTTCTTCATTGATTGTACTTTTTCCTATTCCTTTACTTTGTGAAATGACTTCACTCTTAGGATTAGTTATTTTGACATCAAATGTTTTAGAAGAACGAAGGGTTAGTTTTTCTGCCTTATTTATACCAAGGTAGACTTTATAAATTCGATGATCGTCTGTATTTATAATAGTTGTTTTAGCTTCATCCGGAATGCTAAAAGCATTACTTCTTTTTAATTCAATTGGGGCATTTGGTTCTTCTGCCGCCAGTGCATTAAAGGATATAGAGCTTAATAACATAGTGATCACTAATCCATATAAAAATTTCTTCATTTTTTAACAACTCCCTTTTGATTACTAATATGTATATCGGTATCTATTATTATAAATTAACATTAATTTCAATAACTTCTTTTTAATTATAATAGTTACATATTTTTGGGAAGGGAAATTGCGATGAAATCCAAAAAAATTTGAAAAGAACATAAGAAAGCAATGGAAATATTACTGAACTGTTTAACTGAGACGACAAATGATCCTGCTATTTTGAGTTATCGAAGGGCCATTGATTTTTATTCAAATCAGTTAGATCGATTGTGGAAATGATTTATATAGAAATGGAGGGGCAATCTAATGGAAGAATCCCCTCCTTTGTTATGACATTTTATATGTGATAGTCCTTTATGACATAAGAAAGAAGGAAAATGTATTGTCATTCATCACCACGTATTACCCGCTGTTTATGCTTTGTATGTTGTCTCTGTTGTATATGATATATCGTATACAGCCAATGGCCTCTACTGTGAAAAAAATCATCATTGTGCTATGTGTGTTAACAAATGCTGCCTATATTTGCTGGCGTCTCTTCTTTACATTGCCGCATGAAGGTACTTTTAATGTTGTCATGGGCATTTTGCTTGTTGTCTGTGAATGCATTGGGTTTATCCAGTTGCTTGTGTTTTATACACTTGTTTGGAAGCCTTCAAATCGGAAACAAGTCATGATCAGTGATCTTGAAAGGCTGCCAACAGTTGATATTTTCATAGCTACATATAATGAACCAATTGAGGTGCTGAAACGCACTGTTGCAGGTTGTTTGAATCTCTCTTATCCGAAGGAAAGCGTTCAAATTTATTTATGTGATGATGGCAATAGGGAAGCAGTAGAGCAGCTTGCTTCTGAGTTTGGTGTTCATTATCTGACAAGAACAGATAACAGATTTGCTAAGGCAGGTAATTTAAATCATGCGATGTCTCAAACGGATGGAGAGCTGATTCTCACACTTGATGCAGATATGGTCCCTCTTCCTTCATTTTTAGAAAAAACAGTGCCTTATTTTCATGATGGAGCAACTGCGTTTGTTCAAGTTCCACAGGCGTTTTATAACGAAGATCCTTTCCAATATAATATGTTCTCGAAAGATCGAATTCCAAATGAGCAGGACTTCTTCATGCAAACTCTCCAAGCTGGTAAGGATCGGTTTAATGCCGTCATGTATGTTGGGAGTAATACGGTATTTAGAAGAACGGCATTAGATGAAATTGGCGGATTTGCTACTGGAGTGATTACAGAAGACATGGCAACAGGAATGCTTCTCCAAGGGAAATTCAAATCTGTGTCTGTCGGAGAAGTATTAGCCGTCGGTCTGGCACCTGAAAGCTGGCTTGATCTGTTAAAGCAAAGAGATCGGTGGTCGAGAGGGAACATTCAGTGTGCCCGTAAGTTTAATCCTTTGAAGGTGCGCGGCTTAACGCTTATGCAGCGTGTTCTTTATTTAGATGGCATTGTGTATTGGTTTAACGGTTTGTTTAAAATGATTTATATTCTCACACCGATTTTGTTTTTATTGTTTGGTATTCAAAGTTTCTGGGCAGATTTCCAGTCCGTTTTCATGTTTTGGCTGCCGGCGTTCTTTAGTTCCTATTTAGCATTTAAACTTGTGTCGAATCAAAAGAGAAGTATGTTTTGGAGTCATATTTATGAAAGTTCTATGGCATTCCACTTAGCTGGTGTGGCACTCAGTGAACTGTTCTTGAAAAAACGTGTTGAATTTCTGGTGACACCGAAGGGAATTCAAACGGACAAAAGACATTTTCATTTGAAAACGATGATTCCCCATCTGATCTTCTTGCTGCTCTCATTGCTTGCCCTTGTGAAAATAGGTTACGATGTGAAGGTAAATGGGACGATGAACGCTGATCTCCTGTTGATTAATATTTTTTGGGTGCTTTATAACGGTGCAGGCTTATTCATGGCACTGCTTGTGGCGTTTGATCGACCGCGTTATCGGAAATCAGAGCGGTTTGTCATTGAAAAAGAGGGGCATCTTCGTTCTGATCATCAAGATCAGTCGATTGCTTGTTTTCTACTAGATATGAGTGATTCAGGTGCGCGTCTGTCCATTCCATTGGACCAAGCGTCTTCTCTTTATCAAGGACAAACGCAATTGTTTTTTTCAGAGAATGAAAGCGTGTCGTGTGACGTGGTTTGGAGCTATCCAGAGGGAGACCAGCTGATGGTTGGTGTTGCTTTTACTGACACACAAAAATCAGAGTATTTATCACTGATCCGTTTCTTATTCACACGAGAGCATGTAGCGATGACGGATCGTGAGAAAAAATCGTATGCCGTTCGGACGTTTCTCCGCTTTTTAAGAGAAACGGAGAAGGTACCAAAGGCTCTGCGTCGCAAATGGATGAGAAGGCCATTGCAAGGTGTGACAGGTACGATCGCCTATGAGGACCGACTAGAAGAGAAGGTGCCGGTGATCATACATGATATCAGTTTATCTGGGTGCAAAATTGAGTTTGAAGATTCAATTGAATTAAATGGGAAAGTGCTGATCACCATTGACACAGAGTCTCTAACAGATCAGCCGGCGATTGCGGTTTGGACATCACAAAAACGCAGACGTACAATGGCCGGACTCAAGTTTGTTCAGCCTGAAATCAAGCAGATAGAAGAAAGAGAGGGAGTGGTTTCTTGAAATCTAAAAATGGCGGTTACCTCTATTTACTATGGCTTCCTGTCATCATAGGAGCCGGCTACGGCATTTCGCTTTTCGTGCCGTTTCTTCAGCCTGTACTGACGCTTGGTATCGCAGGGCTTTATATTTTTATGTTTGGTGATTTTCAGGTGAGGCAAGTCAGGTACATTTTTATGTTCGTCTTCTTGATCAATGTCCTTTTTAGCGTGATGCTATTTTTGGATATTTAAAAAAGTGCTTCCCGCAGGTGGGGAGCACTTTTTGGTTATTCAGCCATTTTTTCAAGGTTGCCGTTACGATCCATTTTAAAGGTTGGTGCGGCACTGTCGTCCTCTTCAAACAAAACTAGTTTTCTTGCACGGTTCATGATTTTGACGAGTGTTTCATAATCTTCTTGAATCGTGAGCTGATCCTTTTCAAGCTTTTTCACTTCAGCTTCTAGCTGCGACACTTTATGTGAAAGTTCATTGTTTTCTTGTTTTAACCGGCTGTTTTCCATGCGTAAGGCAGATGATTGCTGTCCATTGCCTTCATAGCGGCGTAAGAAATCAATGATATCTTCAATGGTTAGCTCTTGGCGCTGCCCAAATGGATTGGCTTCTGGCTTTTTCTCTGTCACTTGAGAAGCCTGTGACAATAAATGTGATAAACTAGCTAACTCTTCATTGTAGCTTTGATCCACAAATTGAAGCTGTTCGGCTGTTTCGGCTGCAGGTGCAAACGTTTCTTCTTGCGCAGGTTCCAGTTCTTGAGAGAACTCTTCCTGTGTGATCGTTTCTTCAACTTGCGGCTGATAGAGCAAACGTTTTTTCGCAGGCTGCCCATTGCCGAGTGCACGCATGCGTTGTTTACGCTGTTTTTTGGCAAGTGCCAATGCTTTTTCATATTGATGCCTCACGACAGCATTCCATCTAAATCCGCATGCCGCTGAGGTACGGTTTAGCTTGTCTCCCACTTCTTCAAATGCGTTCAGCTGTGTACTGCCCTCTCTGACGTGACGTAAGACGGTTTCTGCCAGAAGGAGATCATTTTCCTCTGACCAAGCATCTTGTCTTTGTTTTGACATGTGTTTAAACCCCCATAAGATTTGATGGTATTAGATTAGCCAAGTTGAAGAAGGTTTATACAAGTTTGCTAAAAGGATAGTGGAAAATACTAGCTTTTATGTGAATACGTCTCTGTGCTGACAAAGCTTCTTGCAACTCCAGTCGCTTCGATGTACAATGTTGGGTGGTATATTATTCACTCTTAGTTGTCCAACTGTTTCATATAGAATGAAGTTTCATCATTGAAAGGAAGCGTAAGAACATGGCTAATGAGTTTCGCGTATGTGACGATTGTGATGCGACGAACCTAAAAACGTTATTGCCTCGACTTAAATCGGTTGACCCTGATGCAAAAATTGAGATTGGCTGTCAATCGTATTGCGGTCCAGGACGAAAAAAGGCTTTTGCGTTTGTGAACAATCGCCCATTATCCGCACCAACAGAAGATGAGTTACTCGAAAAGGTTCAAAAAAAAGTCAAATAAATGTCACTGAATGTGTTCAGTCGACCTAAAAAGAGGTCCGTCCCTGTCAGGTCGGGCTTTTTACGTCCGTTCAATCTATGAGAACACATTCGCCAGCAAATTCAAGGATGTTTTCGGGAAAAGTTACCCGATATAATAGAAACACGTCTTAAAAAAAGAGGGACGAAACGATGGCGTATCCAAAAGGGAAATTATCCGAAGAAAAGGTATTTAAAGATCCTGTGCACCGCTATGTTCACGTACGGGATGCATTGATATGGGATTTAATCGGAACGAGAGAGTTCCAGCGCCTTAGACGAATTAAACAGCTAGGCACCACTTATTTAACGTTTCATGGGGCAGAACACAGCCGATTTAATCATTCACTCGGTGTATACGAGATTGTCAGACGAATTGTGGATGATGTGTTTAAAGGAAGACCCGAATGGGATGAAGGGGAGCGTGAGCTTGTACTGAGTGCCGCCCTGCTTCATGACCTTGGACATGGTCCGTTTTCTCATTCCTTTGAAAAGGTCTTTCATTTAGATCATGAATCGTTTACAAGAGATATCATTTTAGGGCAGACGGAAGTAAATGAAGTGCTGCGACGGGTTAGTGACGATTTTCCAAAGCATGTAGCAGAAGTCATTGCCAAAACGTATCAAAACAAACAGGTGGTCAGTTTGATTTCAAGTCAAATTGATGCCGACCGTATGGATTACTTGCAGCGTGATGCTTACTATACAGGCGTCAGCTATGGTCACTTTGATATGGAACGTATTTTACGCGTGATGCGTCCAAGAGAAGATCAGATTGTGATGAAACAGAGCGGGATGCATGCCGTAGAGGATTATATTATGAGCCGCTATCAAATGTACTGGCAAGTCTATTTCCATCCAGTGACCCGCAGTGCGGAAGTCATTTTAACGAAAATTCTCCATCGTGCAAAAGAGCTGCATGAAACGGGCTACATTTTTACACATGCCCCTGTTCATTTTTATTCAATTTTTGAAGGAAATGTCACCACAGAGGACTATATTAAGCTAGATGAATCCATTGTTTTATTTTATTTTCAGGCGTGGGAAGATGAAGAAGATCACGTGCTGGCTGATTTGTGCCGCCGTTTTATGAACCGCCGTTTATTCCAATATACAGAGTTTAATCCAAATGAAGAAATGACGAAATATTTCAAGCTGACGGCTTTGTTCAAAGAAGCAGGAATTGATCCTGACTATTATTTAGTGGTCGACTCTTCCTCTGATTTGCCTTATGACTTCTATAGACCGGGCGAAGAAGAAGAACGGCTGCCGATCCATCTCTTGACGCAAAGTGGTCATATTAAAGAACTGTCGAGACAGTCAGATATTGTTGACGCCATTTCCGGTAAACGAAGAACCGATCATAAACTTTATTTCCCGATGGACTTAATTGTAGATATGTCGGAAAAAGCTGAAGAAAAGAAGGCGATCATGAAGCTGCTTGGATTGGGATAAGGAATTACTGAAAAAGGAGATGTCGGGAATTTGTTGAAAGAGCATGCAAAGTTGATGAAGGTGTTCTCTGAATCTGGGGAAATCGTTGGACGGAAGAAACTGCAAAAAATGATTTACATAGCAAAAAAGCTAGATTTGCCTTTTTACGAGAAATACGATTTTCATTTTTATGGCCCTTATTCAGAGGAGTTGACGCTCAGAATTGAAGAGCTGTGCAACCTTGGATTCTTGGACGAAATGAAGGAAAAAAAGGGCGGATACTATCAATATCGCTATTCGCTGACGGACAATGGGAAAGAGTTTCTCGATCAGTGTGAAGTGGACATGCCTGACCTCAAAGTGCTGACGCAGCAGATGAATGAGCAATCGTCTCGTTTTCTAGAGCTTGTCTCAACGATTTTATACTTTGATGATCTGCCAAAAGATGAGGTAAAGGAAAAGGTCTTCACCATTAAAAGCAAGCAGCGCTATACGGACGAAGAATTTGAGGCAGCCCTTGCGTATATTGATCAGTTGAAGGAATTGAACTAACGATAAGAACCAGTATGTAATAGCCAATGGCTAGAACAGACTGGTTTTTATTTTGCACGCATATAGAAACAGAAACAAGTCGACCTCATGGATCGACTTGTTTTTTAGGAATGATGATAAGAAAATCTTGCTAAAAATTGTTTTGTCCGTTCTTCCTTCGTCTGTTCAAAGACTTCTACTGGGGTGCCTGATTCAACAATGACCCCATCCTCCATGAAAATCACCCTGTCGGCAATATCATAGGCAAAGCTCATCTCGTGGGTGACGATGATCATGGTGACCCCGGTTTGTGCCACTTGTTTAATGACGTCAAGTGTTTCACCTACAAGCTCGGGATCTAAAGCGGAGGTCGGCTCATCAAACAAAATGACTTCCGGATTCAATGCAAGTGCTCTTGCAATGCCTACTCGCTGCTGCTGTCCGCCAGATAATTGATGGGGATAGGTATCTTTTTTCTCTAGTAACCCTACTTTTTTGAGCAATTGGAGTGCTGTGTCATAGGCTTGGTCTTTCGGTTGTTTACGGGCAATGACTAAGCCTTCCATGACATTCTCAAGTGCTGTCTTATGAATAAACAGGTCGTATTGCTGAAAGACCATGGCTGTTTTTCGGCGAATTGCTAGAATGTCTTTCGGTTTTGCTTGATTGAATGTGACACTGGTGTGATCAATGCTGATCTCGCCTTGATCCGCACGCTCAAGAAAATTTAAGCATCTGAGAAATGTTGATTTCCCAGAGCCGCTCGGACCTAAAATGACAACGACTTCGCCTTTTTCTACCGTTAAATCAATTCCCTTTAGAATCTGGTTTTGACCGAATGCTTTATGCACTTGTTTGATGTGAATCATGCCAATCGTCTCCTTTTGTTTTTGTGTCCATATTTCTCATATCCGGCTGTAATGGCTTCAATAGAGGCACACAGCGCCCAGTAAATAAGGGCAACAGCAATGTATGCTTCAAGATAACGATAGTTCACATTGGCTTTGATTAAAGCGCCGTTTAAAATATCGACCACAGATACCATAGAGACGAGAGAAGAGGCTTTGATTAAACTGATAAGCATGTTGTTCAGTAAAGGAAGAGAGATGGGAAAGACTTGTGGAATGATCACTCTTCGCAACACCTGTCTGCCTGTGAAACCAACGGATAGAGCGGCATCAAATTGGCCCTTTGGGATGGACGCAAGAGAGCTTCGAAATATCTCTGATAACCCGCTGACGGCATATAAAGAAAGGGCGAAAATGGCAATCCATCGTCTATCTAAATCGCTAAAACGGATTGGCAGCGAAAGAGATGCAGCCAATTGATCGAGCGAATCGGAAAAAATAAGATAAGATACGAGCAAGATTAATACAACAGGAATGGCTTTAAAAATCGCCACAAACCATTTGAACAATGGAGACAATATAGGCACTTGATAAAAACGAATAAGGGCAATGCCAAAGCCAAACACGGAGCCGAATAATAGCGGGAGAAAACCTAATAGCAGCGTCGTTGGCAAATAATGAAGTGCGGCTAGAAAGGCCTGAAACATAAAAGCAACGTCAAAATCCACTCAGATCGCTCCTTTCTTATGATGTAGTAAAGTCTCCGCCCAATATTTTTTTAGACAATTCAGCGAGCTTGCCGTTATCGATCAGTTTTTGCAGGGCTTGATCAATGTCTTTTTGAAGTTTTGTATTGTTTTTTTGATATAGATAATACGTTTTAGATACGTTTACAGGCTTTCCGGATGTCACAAGATTGGCATTGAACTGTTTGTTTAGCTTATTGACGTCATACTTTGTGAGTAAGGCAGCATCGACCGTGCCATTCTGCAGGTTTTTGACTAAAATTTCGTTCCCGCCATCTCCGTAGACAATGTCAATTTTCCGATCATGCTTTGCGTTATATTGCTCTAAAAGATAAGCGAAATTACTTCCTGTAGAGGTGTGCACTTTGTGTCCAGCTAAATCGTCCAGGCTTTGAAAGTCATGACCGGATGCTTTATTCACCACCACATAGCTTGTATAATCTGTGTAGCCAACTTTTCCAAATAGATATTTCTTCTGACGCTCGTCATTGATTTCATATTGGTGGGCAGCGAGATCAACTTTACCGGCATCTAAAGCAGGCAGAATATTTTTAAACTCAAAGGATTCATATTTAAACTTATATTGTGGAAGCAGCTGATCCACTTCATCTAATACAGCCTTCTCGTAGCCTGTTAATTTGCCGTTTTCATCTAAGTAAACGAAAGGCTGATAGGCGTTCCCTGTCCCAATGACGATTTCTTTTGCATCTGGGTCATTATTGTTTGCTTCTGCTTTGACTTCATCCGATTGCTCATTATTTCCGCAGGCGGCAAGCAGCAATGAACCAAGTAGAAGCAGACCGATGATGTAATGATTTCTGAATATTCTGTTGTTTTTCATGTAAATTCCTCCCCAGTTTATTTTGCACGTTTTTCTACAGTGAAGGCCGCTTCGGCTCTTTTTAAGGGAAGCAATGCCGTCTGTCGCTGTTTTTTTGTTTTCGGTGTATTGATCCGTTTTTCCAATAGGTCAAATGATTTTTCTAACACCATACTTAAAATGATAAATATAACGGCAGCAATAAAGTATCCTTCTAATACGCGATAGTATAAAGCCCCTAATGTTTGAACCTTTCCGATCATGTCCATCACACCTAATGTAAAGGCGAGGGAGGTATTTTGTAATAAGTTGACAATGGCCACGCCGATATTAGGAAGGGCGATTCTCCCTGCTTGAGGAATAAGCGTTCTTCTATAAATCTGCCATTTCGTCAGTCCAATCGAGGCGGCCGCTTCATATTGAGATGCTGGGACACTCGATAGGGCAGATCGGAATATTTCTGAAAAATACCCAGCTGTATTGAGTCCATATGTAATATACAGAAAGATCAATTTGTTCCACATGGAGATATCAAGCCCAATTGTTGCAAGCACACCAGGCAGGCCATAAAACACAATAAACATTTGCACAAGGATAGGTGTTCCACGAATAAATGAGACATAAATTGCACTGAGCTGATGCAGGATGGGAATACGCTCAATTCGGAAATAAGCAAGAATGAATCCAAGAAAACTGCCAATCAAAGTGGCAAATAAAACGATCAGTAAGGTTGTTGGAAGGGCTGACAATACTTTAGGGAAGAGTGTGACGACATACTCCCATTTGAAAAACTCCCCCATGTTGAATCACCTCCTATGTTGAAGTCGTTTGGACTTTTTCTTCTGAGGGCGGTGCGCCTAATATGGCGGCATCAAACCGTTCAGGGATGAGGACTTTATACATTAATACACCTAAGTCGCCATTATCGGCTTCACGTTCAATATATGCTGTATAGCCTTTTCGTTCGTACATCTCTAGAAGCCAGGGGTGCTTTCGGCCAGAAGTGCCCAGTGTGTATGCTGGTGCTTTAAATGTCTGCCGGAGCAAGGTGTTTTCTACATAATCGAGCAGCTTATTTCCGATCCCTTGACCGGCTAAATCAGGAGCTGTGGCAAACCACCAAACAAATGGATAGCCTGAGACCGGTTGAGTACTCTCCCACGGAAAACGTATGGTGATGGTTGATATGAGCCGCCCGTCTCGTTCTAACACAACAGCAACGGATTGTTTGATGTTTTCTGTGACCATTTCAAGTGTGGCGTTCGTGGATGGCCAATCAATGCCCATTTCTCCAAGCGGTTTAAATGCACTGGACAGCAATTCTAGAAAAGCCGGTGCATCTTCTTCGGTAGCGATGCGAAAAATATCTCGACTCATGACAAACCTCCAATCAAAAGGGTAGTGTGTAATGTCAGCTCAACGCTTTTCGTAAAGTATCGATATCTGGATTCAGCAATGCTTGATACACGTGGGTATCACGGCTGATTTCTACTACTGGCACATAACGGACGCCGTATTTTTCTTCTAAAATATTTCTGTAATGATCATGCTCTGTTACATCAATGGTTGAATAAGTAATGTGCTGTTCGTTGAAATAGGACTGAATGTCCTGACAATAGCTGCATCCATTTTTGCTCCATAAAATGATTTTTTGTTTATTTGACATTAGACGCTCACCTCTTGGTTTATTTGGTTTTTGGCTGTTAGTTCATGATCAAATGCTTCTTTTAATAATGTGATAGACGCTATTCTTGCCTCAATGTCTACAATCGGAGATAGCACAATGAACTCGTTGATATCATATGTCTCGGCTAGTTCAGTCAGCCGGCGATGAACGGTTTCTTTTGTGCCAGCGGTATAACCGGTTTTTTGAACGTGAATGTTGTAGTGTTCTTTTTTTGTTCCTTTCACCAGCTTTTCTGCATCTTCTAGTGACGTCACATTAAGCTTTCTTCCATCGGAAAAGGAGACCTTTACTGTTTCCTTTTGCTTGATGTACGAGAGGGCTTGTTTGTGGTCTTCCGCTACAGATACGGTGATGGCGAGAAGAAATTGCTGGTGCGTGTTCTGTGTCTTGAATTTTTGAAAAGTCTCTCTTGCTTCTTTTAATAATGCGTCATCCCCGTTAATAAAATAGGCAAACACAAAGGATATCCCAAGTTTTGCTGCAAATTCCGCGCTCTCAATACTGCCGCCTAGAAGGAACATGTCGGGTGATACGCTAGGAATTGGCTGAGCATTTAATTCATTTGCTTGTTCAGTTAGATACGTTTTGAGATCCACTAATTTTTGAGAAAAGTCTTTCCGTGACGCTTGATAATCTTCCTGAAGCGCTTGTGTTGAGAGGTTCAACCCTCCCGGTGCTTTCCCAACGCCTAAATCGACTCTGCCAGGCGCTAGAGATGCCAGTACATGAAATGTTTCAGCCACCTTAAACGGGCTGTAATGCTGAAGCATGACACCGCCAGACCCAATTCGCAAATGGTTCGTTTTTGCTAAAAGATAACCAGCGAGGGCTTCAGGGGATGAACCTGCCACTTGAGAATTATTGTGATGTTCAGACACCCAAAACCTGTGATAACCAAGCTGATCTGCTGCTTCAGCCAATCTGACAGTATGCTGAATACCCGTCTCTGCTTTCTCGTTTTCACTGACGAGGCTTTGATCAAGAATACTAAGGGTGAGCGACATTGGCTGTTCCTCCTATTAGACTTTGATATTGAGATAGTGCGAGGTTTAATCTGTCTGTGGCATCTGGATCAAGCACATAGCTATTTGAATCCTGCTTTGTGACCTGTTGATCCACAACATACACGCCAGATTGAACGACGGTTGCACCGAGTTGATGAATGATCGGTTTAAGTGCATATTCAATGACGAGCAAATGCCCGTATGTTCCTCCTAAAACACAAGGAAGGACGGGTTTATCTTGTAATGCTTTCTGGGGAAGTAGATCTAAAAAAGTTTTTAAAATACCGGAAAAAGACGCTTTGTAGACAGGTGTTAACACAATGACACCGTCGCTCTCATTCACAAGCTCAATGGCTTTCACAATGTCCTCGTTTGAAAAATCTGCTCCTATTAAGGCGCTGCTAGGAAGCTGGTGGACTTGAATGACATGAACATCAATCCCATGGAACGCCAAACGATGATGGATCTGCTGCAGGACACCGGTTAACCGAGATTGGACAGAATGCCCGCCTGCTATAATCGTTACTTTTGCCAATTCGTCTCCTCCATTTCTGATAATTCCTTCTAAACAACTTGGAATAGTTGATAATATAAATTATAATAAGGCAAACCAATAGAAAAGTATAATTAGTAATCATAAATACACGATTCAGATATTTAAAATACAGGGAGAAGAGGGGTTTTCATGGAGATTCGAGCGATACGCACCTTTGCCACGATCGTGAAATACGGAAATTTTTTAAAAGCAGCAGAAGCGCTGAATTATTCTCAGCCAACCATCACTTTGCACATCAAACATTTAGAAGAGGAAATTGGAGAGAAGCTTCTAGAAAGAGGGAAGACCTTAAAGTTAACAGCATCAGGACAGCTTTTTTATGAAAGAGCCAATTCTTTACTCAATGAATATGAGAAATTGACGAAAACACTCCAAGATTTAGAAGTGGGCATTGCGGGGTTCATTCGCATCGGTGTTTCTGAGCCCACTGCCAGCTTAGAATTTCCTGCCCTTATTGCAGAATTCAAGGAAAGGTTTCCGAATGTAGAATTTTCTGTGCAAGTAGCGGATGCGAATACGTTGAGTTCCTTACTTTCGCATGATGAGATTGATTTTGCGATTTGCGGAGCACCAGAAGCTTCGATGGAGAATAGCTATAAGCCTCTTTTTCAAGATGATATCGTGCTGCTCGTCCCGTCTTCCCATCGATTAGCGGAAAAAGGGGTAGTGGAGGTGACAGATTTAAAGGATGAGACCATTTTATTCACGCCACACAATTGCCCCATCCGTATTCAAATCGAACAACAAATCGTCGATGTCATTGGGACCAATTACAATAAGTTAGAGATTACGAGCAGCATGTCCCATAAACATTATGTTCAAGCTGGATTAGGTGTCTCTCTTTTTACACGAACTGCTCATTCCTTTACTCTTCCAGGCACTAAGGTATTAGAAATAAAGGGCATTCATGTTTCCCCGCCAGTTGGTCTATTGAGGAAAACAAATGATTCGCCAGGAAGAGCCGTACTTCAATTCATTGATCTCATCGAAAATCGACTGCATCAACCAACATGAAAAGAGGGGTAGCCTTTGAGCTAACCCCTCTTTTCATGTTTATTTCACTGTTTGTTTGAGAAACTGATTCTTCTTGATAGGCAGACCCAAATTTTCACGAAGGGTATGAGCTGGATAATTCGGGTCGTAATATCCTCTTTCTACTAATATCGGGATGACATGCTCCGTCCATTCAGATAAACCGCTTGCTAGAATAGGCGAGCCAAAAATAAATCCATCTGCGGCATCTTCTTCGATCCATTGGATCAGCTGGTCTGCCACTTGTTCATAAGTACCGAAAAAAGCACTTTTGGGAGTGGTTACTCGTAGAGCGACTTCTCTTAAGGTCAAGCTTTGTTCTTTCGCCATTTTTTTAATCGATTCAGTTGTGGATTGAAAGCTGTTTGAACCGGCATCACCGATATCAGGAAATGGCTCATCAAGTGGAAATTGACTGAAGTCCAAGTGATCAAAGAACCTGCCCAGGTAATGAAGGGCTTCTTCAATAGAGACCAGATGTTGAATGGCTTCATATTTTTCTTCTGCTTCTTCGACTGTTCGCCCTGTAATCGGGTGGATACCGGGGAAAATTTTGATGTCAGATGGATTTCTGCCCAGCGCTGCGGCTCTATTTTTCACATCGCGGTAATATGCTTTCGCTTTCTCAAGTGAGTCTGCATTCGTAAATACTGCGTCCGCTTCTTTTGCGGCTAGATCCTTTCCTGCCTCTGACGCACCTGCCTGGAAAATCACCGGTTGCCCTTGTTCAGATCGTTCGATATTCAAAGGACCTTTGACAGAAAAGTGTTTGCCATGATGGTTTAATGTGTGCAGTTTATCCCGATCGAAGAAAACCCCTGTTGATCGATCCCTTAAAAAAGCATCTTCTTCCCATGAGCTCCAAAGGCCGTTCACTACTTTTAGGTATTCTTCTGCAATTTCATACCGAAGTGAATGGCTAGGATGCGGACGAATGATGTGGTTTTCAGCAGAGCCTTCAAGTGGAGAAGTCACAACATTCCATCCGGCCCGCCCTTTACTTAATTTATCTAGGGATGCAAATTGCCGAGCAATGGTAAAGGGCTCACTGTAGGAAGTGGATACAGTGCCCACAAGTCCAATCTGTTTGGTGACCGCAGCAAGAGCGGATAAGATGGTTAATGGTTCAAATCGGTTCAAGAAATGAGGAATTGAATGTTCATGAATATATAAGCCATCTGCGACAAAGACAAAACGGAAACCCGCTGCTTCTGCCTTTTTTGTCATTGCTTGATAATAATCAATGTTCACACTTGCATCTGCTGGAACGGATTCATCCTTCCATGCATTCATATGACCTCCTGGACCATGTAACATCAATCCAAATTGTATGTGCTTTTTTTCAGACATGTGGATCGTCCCTTCTGTTTTGAAATAGCATTGTTTTTATGTTCTTCATCATAAGGGAGAATCGCAAAGAAGTATAATTCGTATCAGTAAAGTCTGAATTTATCTTTTCTAATATCAATTTTTGCTTCTTTATATGGTGTGGCTGGGTCTATAATAGCACTTTAGAAAAAGATGGATGTTTACTAAGCGAATGTCCCAGATCAAAAGTTCTGCTTTTTGATAAAATGTGTGTCAAAATATCCGAAAAATTAGTGAAAATGACATGTTTCGACTTCCTTCCTGTATATCCAATTCCCTGTTTTTGGCTGAATAGAAGGAAAATGGTGAATTTTCAGTGAATATATAACCTTGTGAAAAACAAAGGAGGGATAGGAATGAAAAAGCGTTCAGTCTTTTTGTCATTTTTATTGGTAGGTAGTTTGTTACCGGGGGTAAGTTCAGCTTCTGCACCAGTTACGAGTGCAGGTCATGGGCATGATCATGGTCATGCACCGTTCGAAACACATATTAGTGAAGGGTTGCCAAAGGCAAACGATTTTAAAGATTTGACGAAGGCACCTCCTATTGAAAGAGATGTGACAACAAAAATTTTAGACGAGTCTGGTAAACAGGTAGGGTCTAGAACCTTTAAAGCAAATACAGGAGATTCGATTTCAACAAAAGCTAGTACAGGCAGTCAGAAAGTGACCGTCTATGCAGTAGCTGATGCGCAGTATCGTGCGAAATATAGTGATTGGCAGACGCGCATTGTCAGCATCATTGAGCAAGCGGATGTGACATTTAACCGTGATCATGATGTGGACTTTGTCGTACAAGCCGTAGGATCTTGGACGTCTTCAGGATCAAATGCATCACAAATTTTGTCTAACCTTCAGCGCAGCTTTGATGGCAGAGGATACGATTTTGTCACAGGATTTACAGCAAATCCAAACTTTGATGCTGGCGGAATCGCTTATGTCTACAATAGTGCACCAAGCGGAAGTGCATTCGCCGTTAACCTTGACCAAGGAACAGCGAATACAGCAAAAGCGGCTACGCATGAATACGGCCATAACTTTGGCTTACCGCACGACCCTCAAGGAAGCGGCATTGTCTGCTTAATGAATTATGATTATTCCTACACTGTCGATTTCTTCGATGCGGCTCATAAAAATCAGGTGAACCGTAATAAAGCTTGGTACAGATAAGGTAAGAGAAAAAAGGACAAACACCGAAAAAGTGTTTGTCCTTTTTATATGCTTACAGGTCGCTCATTCGCTTTCCTGCTACAGCATAATGTTCTTTTTTCATTTCTTCAATAATGACAGAGACTTTCTCTGCACCTGCGCCTGTTGTTTCAACAACGGCATCTGTGACTTTCTCCACAAGAGCTCTTTTCTGCTCATCTGTTCTTCCTGCAAGCATTTGAACGGTGATAATCGGCATGATGGCAACCTCCTTTTTCCTGTAGTGCTACGCTTCCCTTTAGTTTAAGGGACTTCTTATAGTATACTGAATGAAGTAAATCATTGTATAGAAAGAAAGAGGGATTCATGCCTTTGGACCAATTTCTTGTTTATCCATTAGAACTGATTCCATATGTCGCCATTACGCTTGTTGTGGCTTTTACGATGCACGAGCTGGCGCATGCATATGTTGCGTATCGTTTTGGAGATCCGACAGCTAAAAATCAAGGGAGACTGACGCTCAATCCATTGAAGCACCTTGATATTTTCGGGACGATCTTGATCTTTGTGGCTGGGTTTGGCTGGGCGAGGCCTGTACCTGTGAATCGGTACCATTTCAAAAACCCGCGCTTAGCAGGAATCTGCGTCTCGATTGCAGGCCCATTAAGTAACTTGGTGTTGGCGTTTCTAGGCTTCTTTGTGTATGTGCTTCTTCAGAAATTTGGCGGGGAGTCGCTCATGCGCTTTGAGCCGGGGGTCGATTATTTCTTCCGAATCTTTATTAACTTGAACGTCATTTTGTTCTTGTTTAACTTATTGCCAATTCCACCGCTGGATGGGTATCGTATTATTGAGGACGTCGTCAGCCCCCGTATCCGGGCAAAAATGACGCAATTTGAACAATATGGGATTATCATTTTTCTGATATTTGTGATTACGCCGCTAGGACAATTTATTTTTGGTCCGTTGATCGAAATGCGGGATCAAATCATTCAATGGTTTGGACTTATTTTGAAGCCGCTGCTTTAGGAGGTTTAATGAATGGAAGGTAAAAAGAAGAAACCAATTGGTTTTAATATCATTAAAAAAACAGATGCAACGGATGGACATGGAGGCTTTGGTGCAGGTGCCCTCAGCCTTGATAATATCTCGCCGGTGATCATTGATGTGGAGGAAAAGGAAGCCGTCATTGATATTGGTGCGATGCATGCAAGAAGTGCCGTCGAAAAAGGAATTAAATTTTTAAAAACCAAAGAAGAGGTACCTAACGGAAAACCGTATTGGCTCGTATGGGTGACGATTGACCGCAGAGAAGAAGGGCCATATTATGCAGGAGTCACAGCTTGTGAAATGACAGTTGACCGCTCGATCCGCAGAGGATATAAGTCGCTTCCTGAGCATGTGAATTTAATGGATAAATCCATGAAGCGTAAAATCGTTGTCAGTCATATGGATGATGGTTCGAAAAAGGTGCTCGCTGATTTCTTGAAGAGTCACAATGAAGCGTTATGGGAAGCATCTACAGATGAATTAAAAGAAGGATTGGCTGTTCCTGAGTAATTGTGAAATTTTTGTGAAGAATGATGAATGGATACCAATTCCAGTCGTTTTTTCAGTAAACTGGTGTTAAAGCTAGGACATGGAGAATCCCGAGATGCAGATCTCGGGGTTTTTCATGTCCATTTTTAACGTTTCAGCCACTTTTCCCACCATTTCTTAGGCTGTTGATCTTGAGCTTTGTCTTGCTCAGAAGCTTTGTTCTCGGCACCATAGCAGACACTGGTCGGCTCCGTTCCTTCTATAAAATACGTGAATACCTTTGATTCGCATCCTGGGCCTGCGAGATCACCGGTTTTTGGATTGATATATACGCCTTTTACACCGTCTGGCGGCATGAAGGAGGAGGCTGGCTGGTTTGAGAGGGCTGATTCCATAAAGGAAGCCCATATCTTTTTCGCATAGGCGGTTTCTTTGACCGAGTCAATGGTGCGTCCTTTATCATAGCCGGTCCACACACCTGTGACGAGCTGGGGAGAGAAGCCGATCATCCAGCTGTCAGCACCTGTCGTCCCCGATTTCCCTCCATACGTTCTGGTAAGATCTTTTGAAATGGTACGACCTGTGACACTTGTATAGCCATTTAATTGATGATTGAACATCCCTGACATCATGTCAGTGGTGACAAATGCTGCTTTTTCATCTAGTACTTGCTCTCGTTTTTGTTTCTCCTCAAATAGTACGTTGCCCTTTGCGTCCGTTACTTTCGTAATAAAGGTTGGCTTGACGCGTTTTCCTCCATTGACCAGCATCGCATAAGCATTGGTCATTTCAATTGGTTTGACAGGTGAAGTACCTAGCGCAAGTGAAGGCACTTGATCTAGTTTTTCGTGAATCCCAAACGTTTTGCCTGCACGTACAAGCTGTTCCATTCCTAAAAATAGATGGGTTTTGACCGCATAAATGTTATCAGATAGAGCCAAAGCCTGAAGCATCGTAATGCCGTCATTGGCATAATAGCCGTGATAGTTGCTTGGTGAATAAGCGGCGCCGCTTCCTTGCTCATCGAGTTCAAAAACGGTTTCTTCACTGCGCATCACGGTTGCTGGTGTAAACCCATTTTGCAAAGCCATGTAATAGAGAAGCGGTTTCATTGTTGAACCCGGCTGTCTTTTCGCTTGTGTGACCCGATTGAATGGGCTTTTCTCGTAATCTCTTCCCCCGATGAGGGCAAGGACATGACCTGTCTGGGGATGAATGGCGGTAAAACCAATTTGGATACCTGATTCAGAATCCATGATGTTGGTTAAAGTCTTTTCAGCGATTTTTTGTAATTCAGGTTGTAAGGTCGTTTCGATATGAAGACCATACGTTTCAATTTGTTCCTCGGTTAAGCCCAGTGTTTGTTTCAGTTCGCGAATCACATCATCATAAAAATACGGGGCCTGCTTTGCTTGCAGCTGCTTTTGTTTGAGCGGGCGATAGGACAGCTTTTCCTTGCTGGCATCAGCAGCTGCTTTTTTCGTGATCATGCCATCCTCTTGCATTTGCCTCAGAATCATATTCTTTCTTGCGCTGGCTTTCTCCTCATTCACATAAGGGGAGTAGAGAGAAGGCCCCTTTGGAATACCGGCAAGCAAGGCAGACTCAGCTAAAGTTAAATTCTTCGCTTTTTTTCCAAAGTAAAGGCGGGATGCCGCTTCCACACCGTATGCGCCGTGGCCATAATAAATGGTGTTCAAGTATCCTTCCAATATCTCATCTTTTGTATAGTTTTGTTCTAAGCGGATGGTGTAAAAGGCTTCATTCCACTTCCGCTTCCATGTTTTATCATGATCTAAATATAAATTTCGTGCGTATTGCTGGGTGATCGTGCTGGCGCCTTGTACTTTTGCCATTGCACGAATATCTGCCACCGCAGCACCTGCCATTCGTTTCACATCAAAGCCGTGATGCTGATAAAAGGTTTTATCCTCAACCGCGACCACTGCCTGCTGTATATGAGGGGACATGTCCTTTAACGGAACCCAGTATCTCTTTTCTCCAAAGCTCGATTCGCCAAGTTTAGACCCATCGGCTGCATAAATGGTCGTGGATTGGGGAACTTGAACAGAGGGAGCGCCTTGCCACTTAGCTAGTAAAAGAATCGTCAAAAAGACTGTGCCAGCAAATAGAAAAGCGAGCAAGCCGATAAAAAAACAGGCCCGAATCGTTTTCACGGTCATGCGGATTTTTTTATTACTCATGATTGTGTCCATGCAAAGCCCCCATTTTGACGGTTTTTTATCAGTATGGGACAAAGAAAACCGTTTTAAACAGGCGACTGCAAGGGTGTGCTTTAAAAATGAAGTTATCTCATGCGGTTCTTTACAATTTGATATGAATCCACTATACTTTTTTCTTGGACAATCGATATAGTCATAGCCGATAAAAGGCGCTAACAATAGATGTTTGTTTATTATTGGATGAGAGGAAGATGAACAATGAGCGAACTTTGGTATACAGAGAAGCAAACGAAGAATTTTGGCATTACATTGAAGGTGAACAAAACCCTTCACACAGAACAAACAGATTTTCAGCATTTAGAAATGGTGGAAACAGAAGAGTTTGGTAATATGCTGTTTTTAGACGGTATGGTGATGACATCAGAGAAAGATGAGTTTGTATACCACGAAATGGTGGCACATGTTCCTCTTTTCACTCATCCAAACCCGGAAAATGTTCTTGTCGTAGGCGGAGGAGACGGTGGTGTCATTCGTGAAATCCTGAAGCATCCAAGTGTGAAAAAAGCGACACTTGTTGATATTGATGGCAAGGTCATTGAATACTCGAAAAAGTTCCTTCCTTCAATTGCTGGGAAACTAGACGATCCTCGTGTAGAGGTGAAAGTCGGAGACGGCTTTATGCACATTGCGGAAGCCGAAAACGAATATGACGTGATCATGGTTGACTCAACTGAGCCAGTTGGACCAGCTGTGAACCTGTTCTCTAAAGGTTTCTATGCAGGAATCTCAAAAGCACTCAAAGAAGACGGTATTTTCGTTGCACAGACGGACAACCCTTGGTTCACACCTGAGTTAATTACAAATGTACAGCGTGATGTAAAAGAAATTTTCCCGATTACCAAGTTATATACAGCGAATATCCCAACATATCCAAGCGGTCTTTGGACATTTACTATCGGTTCTAAGAAGTATGATCCACTTGCTGTAGAAGACAGCCGCTTCTTTGATATCGATACGAAATATTACACAAAAGAATTGCACAAAGCGGCATTCGTTCTGCCGAAATTTGTGAGCGACTTAATCAAATAAATCAAGCGAAGTGGAAATGCGCAAATGACCGTTTGCGCATTTTTTGAAGCGTAAAAGGAGGAATCTTGTATGAGATTCGACGAGGCTTACTCAGGAAAAGTGTTTATTGGAAGTCATCCGACATGGGAAGATGCGAAAGTCATTTTATACGGGATGCCGATGGATTGGACCGTCAGTTACCGTCCCGGCTCACGTTTTGGCCCGAACCGTATTCGTGAAGTATCCATTGGATTAGAGGAATACAGCCCTTATTTAGATCGTGAACTGCACGAGGTGCCATTCTTTGATGCTGGCGACATCCCGCTTCCATTTGGCAATGCACAGAAAAGCTTAGATTTAATTGAAGAGTATGTCGACAGCATTTTAGAAAAAGGGAAGTTTCCATTAGGAATGGGCGGCGAGCATCTTGTGTCTTGGCCAGTTTTCCGTGCGATGTATAAGAAATACCCTGATTTGGCCATCATCCATATGGACGCACATACAGATCTTCGTGAGGAATATGAGGGTGAGCCGCTTTCACATTCGACACCGATTCGTAAAGTTGCAGGACTTATTGGACCTGAAAATGTATACTCTTTCGGCATCCGTTCAGGGATGAAAGAAGAATTTGAATGGGCAAAAGAAGCAGGCATGCACATTTCTAAATTTGAAGTACTTGAGCCATTGAAACAAGTATTGCCAAAGCTAAAAGGACGTCCAGTGTATGTGACGATTGACATTGATGTACTTGACCCAGCTCATGCACCTGGTACAGGAACGGTAGATGCTGGCGGTATTACGTCAAAAGAACTGCTGGCATCCATTCATGCCATTGCTGGTTCTGATGTGCATGTCGTCGGTGCAGATCTTGTAGAGGTAGCGCCTGTATATGATCATTCCGATCAAACGGCGAATACAGCAAGCAAACTTTTACGTGAAATGCTGCTTGGTTTTGTGAAATAACATTGATAGAGGAGCTTGTCATCTCATATGGACAAGCTCTTTTTTTACATTGGTGACATGATAAAGGAGGCAGGTCGTGTTTTCTTCTGTATTGATGGTATTACTCGCTTTATGTGTGTTAGCGGCAGGCTTTCTTACGCTGAAAAGAGAGCTTGCAGCGAGTCCGCCCACGTTCACCTCGAAAAAAGAGGCAAAGGATGAGATGGTTCATCTGTTTCAGGATCGAGGCTTTTTCTATCTCACTGGCATAGCGCTGTTGATGCTATTTGTTTATAAGCAAGGGCATCTTCTCCCATTTGATTTCTTTCAGGCATTTTTGGCAAGTTCAGGTATCCAAGCACTGTTTTATCTCATTAATCGAAAAAGCGCAGGGCTCAAGACTGGACTCGTGATAGGCGTGAGCTTCATTTTTCTTTTTTTCTAAAGAGACATGTGAAGATCAAAAAGGGGGTATCATCCACACGAAGATGAGAAATGATGGGATGATAGGCAATCGGGATTATGGTATACTATTTTAGTTAAACGGGTCTTAGCAAAGGAAGTGCAAAATGACACAAAACCAAATTTCAATTCATGTAAAGTCAGTGATGAAACCAGAGACGGAACCGGCTGAAACGATCGAATTCCGAACAACTGGAACGTATCAAGAGAAGAATGACAAAACGTATCTCACTTACCATGAAGAACATGAAATGGGTCAAGTAAAAACTGTTGTCAAAATAAGTGAAAAAGAAATTTTTGTCATGAGATCAGGTGCGATTCAAATGAAGCAGCGCTTTCTCACTGGAGAAACGACCGTGACACATTACACGATGCCATTTGGCACACTTCAGCTCGATGTGCACACACATGGTATTGATCTTGATGTAGACAATGGGCTTCTACACATTACGTACGATATGCTGACAGGTGAAGATCAAAAGCATTTACATACATTATCGATTTCATATAAGGAGGATTTACGTTCATGAATATCGCAGAACAGGTCAAAGATGCGTTAAAAGAAGAAATCATTGCGGCAGTCGTCAAAGCAGGACTTGCTGATGAAAGCCAGGTGCCGGATGTTCTTTTGGAAGTGCCAAAAGACAAAACTCACGGTGATTATTCCACCAATATGGCGATGCAGCTTGCCCGCATTGCGAAAAAAGCACCTCGTCAAATCGCCGAGGACATTGTGAATGCATTTGACAAAGGCAAAGCGTCAATTGAAAAACTGGACATCGCAGGTCCAGGATTCATCAACTTTTATATGAACAATCAATATTTAACAAAGCTTATTCCAGCTGTTCTTGAGGCAAAAGAGGCTTATGGCGAAACGAATACAGGCGGCGGTCAAAAAGTGCAAGTCGAATTCGTCTCAGCCAACCCAACAGGTGACCTTCACCTTGGACATGCCCGCGGCGCAGCTGTAGGAGATTCTCTTTGCAACATCCTTGATAAAGCAGGCTTCGACGTGAGCCGTGAATACTATATCAACGATGCAGGCAATCAGATCAATAACCTTGCTCTATCTGTAGAAGTACGCTACTTTGAGGCGCTCGGTCTTGAAAAAGAAATGCCAGAGGACGGGTACAGAGGAGAAGACATCAAAGGCATCGGGCAGAAACTTGCGGATGAATTTGGTGACCGTTTCGTGCATGAATCAGAAGAAGAGCGTATGAAATTTTTCCGTGAGTACGGTTTAAAATATGAACTAGAAAAACTACGTGTCGACCTAGAGAATTTCCGTGTCCCATTTGATGTGTGGTATTCTGAAACGTCTTTATATGAAAACGGAAAAATCGAACCAGCGCTAGAAACACTTCGCGCTAAAGGCTATGTCTTTGAAGAAGACGGCGCAACATGGTTACGTTCAACTGATTTTGGTGATGACAAGGACCGTGTCCTGATTAAAAAAGACGGCAGCTTCACGTACTTGCTTCCAGATATCGCATATCACAAGGACAAATTGGATAGAGGTTTTGACCAGCTCATCAACATTTGGGGAGCGGATCATCACGGCTACATTCCTCGAATGAAAGCGGCAATCCAAGCACTTGGATATCCAGCGGACAAACTGGAAGTCGAAATCATTCAACTCGTTCACCTTTACAAAAACGGTGAAAAGATGAAGATGAGTAAACGTACAGGTAAAGCCGTCACAATGCGTGACTTGATTGAAGAAGTGGGCTTAGATGCTACTCGCTATTTCTTTGCGATGAGAAGTGCGGCGACACATATGGACTTTGACCTAGACTTAGCGATTTCTACGTCTAACGAAAACCCTGTGTACTATGCACAATATGCACATGCGAGAATTTGCAGCATGCTCCGTCAAGGGGAAGAAAAAGGCTACGAGCCAAACCTTGAAAAAGCAGATTTCTCTCACATTCAGTCGGATAAAGAATACGATCTTCTGAAAATCATCGGCAGCTTCCCAGAAGTTGTAGCAGAAGCAGCAGAAAAACGTATTCCGCACCGCGTTACAAACTATATCTATGATCTAGCATCAGCCCTTCACAGCTTCTACAATGCCGAAAAGGTCATTGATGTTGAAAATGAAACAAAAACAACAGCACGTCTATCGCTCATGAAAGCAACACAAATCACGCTTGCGAATGCATTAAAACTTATCGGCGTATCTGCGCCAGAGAAGATGTAGTGGAATGAAGGAAAGCCCCGCTCTATTTTATGAGCGGGGCTTCTTTATATAAAAAACCCGCTATTCTCGAGAGATAGCGGGTTTTGAACATTAACCAAGCGTATTAATAATGTTAGAAATAGAATCGAATAATTGACTAAGTACATCAGAGAACATAGAGCGTATCCTCCTTTCAGAAAGCATGTAGTATGTGCGTGTCATAGGAATTACCCAAGTGTGTTAATGATGTTAGAAATAGAATCGAATAATTGGCTAAGTACATCAGAAAACATAGTTTGTATCCTCCCTTCGGCAAGCATGTAGTATGTGTGCGTTAATGGGATTATCCAAGTGTATTGATAATGTTAGAGATAGAATCGAATAATTGGCTAAGTACATCAGAGAACATGTTTTTGCCTCCTCTCTTTTCTTTTTACATCTACTTAACGAAGGGGATGAAGGATTGGATCACTTTTTCTAAAAAAATTTTTAAAAAAGAATCGTTGGCATAGAAAAAGCACCCCCATATGTTGGTGCTTTTTAGGTTTTATTTATGCATGAACACGCCATTGTATTTGTCCGCCGTCGCAGGAGAGCTCGGCACTCCCGCCAATCGGCAAGGTGAAGACCGGCTGTGTATGTCCGATATCGACATCGTAAATCACTGGAATGTGTTGAAGCATTGGGTGCTTATCTAGAATGAACCTCAAATGTTCCTCTGTCATCTTGGATTTCTTTTGAAAACGTCCGATGATTAACCCTTTAATGGATTCGGCATGCTGCAAAAGCGAGGCAAGGTCTCTGGCGAATGTTTCAGGAAAGACCAAGTCATCATCTTCTACAAATAAGATGGCATCCTTGATGCGAGGCATAAAGGGTGTCCCTTGCAGTAAGTTCAGTGTACAAAGATTTCCGCCATATAAGGTGCCTTCAGCAGTTCCTTCCTGATAAATCCCCCATGTTGTCGGATGAAACTGCCTATTTACTTGATCAAGATACCACGCATCATCACTCCACTTTGTAGAAGGGGTGACATCAAATGGCTCGCTGCTCATCACGCACGCTTGAAACATGGCTGTCTGCTCCTCTTGTCCTTGTTCCATTTGGAAACTGGAGAAATGAGGGCCTGAGTACGTCACCATGTCACATTTGGCGGTAATGGCGTTTGCAAGTGCGGTAATATCACTGTAGCCGCAAAGAACTTTTGGGTGTTGACGAATCAAATCATAATCTATATAAGGCAAGAGCTCATTGCAGTTAAAGCCGCCGATTGCTGTCAAAATGCCGTCGACTTCATCATTTGAGAATGCCTCATGTAGATCAGATAAACGGTGTTCAATAGAAGAAGAGGAATGCAGATCACATTCAAACACGTGTTGTCCAAAAGAAACAGTGAACCCTAATGCCTCTAAACGTTTTTTCGCCTGAGCTATTCCTTCTTCTGATAAAATGCTGGCACTTCGGCTTGGAGCAATTACCCGAATGTGGCTTCCCTTTTTTAAAGCAGATGGTGTACGCATAAGTCATTCGTCCTTTCCTTCACATATTTTCCATTATATCGGATCAAAACGCTCCAGTCTGTAAAAGCTAAAAGAAAGCAGCAAACCGTGCGTTTCAGACGAGCTGTGCAAAGGGTATGGAAAAGAAAAAGACAGAATGAGGGCGGAGAATGTGAAAAAGAGGAGACTGGAATTTCTATTTTTATATTTCATGATATTTGGGGCATATGTGGTGTTTTGGTGGCCGGTTCCAGCGTGGGGTTTTCAGCTTTACGCAGCTAGTTATATCGCCATCATTTTATTTAGTATTATTTCGCTTATGCTAGAGAACCGGACATCACAGCACACGCTGTTATGGATGTATGTACTGATCTTTTTCCCGATCATCGGCTATATGTTTTATTTGTTCTCGGGGCAGCTTTATGTCAAAGGACATTTGTTTAAATCAAAGAGAATGTATAACCGAGAAAAATTACGCAGAATATCAGAGCTTGAGAGTAAGCCGGATGAGACGCGTTTAACCGATAATCAGCGTGCTTTTTTTCATTACACAGAAAAAGCGACAGGGATGCATGTAAATACAAATAGTGATATGGAGATTTTAAAGAATGGAGAGGAAACCTTTCCTCGTATTTTTGAAGAATTAAAAAAGGCAAAAACGTTCATCCATATAGAATATTACATGTTCAAATCTGATTTCCTCGGTCACCGGATGATGGAGATCCTGATTGAAAAAGTGAAAGAAGGAGTAGAGGTTCGCTTCATCTATGATGCGGCTGGCAGCATTCGCTTCTCACGAAAAGATATTAAACGATTGAAGCAGGCGGGGATAAAGGTCGCTCCTTTTCTGCCATTAAAATACGGATTCTTTAATCAAAAATTCAATTTCCGAAATCACCGAAAAATCGTGATTATTGATGGAGAAACAGGATTTGTTGGCGGGCTCAATGTCGGGAAGGAATATGTAGGACGCGATGAAAACATCGGCTTTTGGCGTGATACGCATACGATGTTAAAGGGTGAAGCCGTTCAGACACTTCACTCCATATTTATGCTGGACTGGGAGTATGTATCAGATGAAGTGTTAATTGATGATCCGAAGTATCACACCCCGCATCCTGTGACAGGAGAAGATGTCATTCAGGTCGTGCCGACTGGACCTGATATGAAGGAAAGTATGAGTGATTTATATGACGCACTCATTTCGAATGCACAGCAATTTGTTTGGATTGCGACGCCTTATTTTGTCCCAAATGAATCCATTCGCACAGCGTTAAAAATTGCGGCGACAAGAGGGGTGGATGTTCGTGTGATGGTGCCTGAGATTAATGATGGATTTCTCACGCAATACGCCACACGATCTTATTTTTCTGAGCTTTTGAAAGAGGGCATCAAGGTGTATCACTATCAAAAAGGATTCATGCATCAAAAGGTCATGATTGCAGATGGAGAACTTGCCTCTGTCGGAACGGCCAATGTTGATATGAGAAGCTTCCAACTCAATTTTGAGGTCAATGTCTTTACAGCGGCAAAGAAACCGATCGAGCAATTGATGGCTCATTATGAGGAAGATATGAAAGAATGTGAGCAAATGGGGCCGGTTCATTTTTATAAAAGGGGCTTAAAGGAACGTTTAAAGGAATCGTTTGCGCGATTGTTTTCAGGTGTATTGTGAGGGTTTCCAGGGAAAGAAATCATTTCCTGATCTAGTATTTCGATAATGATTCCTCTATAATTGAAAATGATTATCAATTATAGAGGAAGTGAGGTTCTTTTACATATGCTAAAACGCTTTTTTGCCTATTACAGGCCCTATCGTGGTCTGTTCTTTTTAGATTTCTTTTGTGCTGTGGCCGTCGGACTCATGGAACTAGGTTTCCCGCTGATCGTGAACTACTTCATTGATACATTATTACCAACAGGGAACTGGACGGTCATTGCCTGGACCGCACTTGCGCTGTTTGTCATTTACGCACTCAGCTCAGTGATGCAATTTATCGTGTCGTATTGGGGGCACATGCTTGGTATTAACATTGAGACCGATATGAGAAAAAAGCTATTTGATCATTTTCAGCGTCTCTCATTTAAGTTCTTTGATAACAACAAAACGGGTAAGCTTATGTCTCGAATGACAAATGACCTCATGTACATTGGTGAGGTGGCTCATCACGGACCTGAGGATTTGTTTATTGCGATTATGACCATTCTTGGCGCCTTTGCCGTCATGCTCATGATTAATTGGCAGCTTGCCATTTTAACCTTCTTGATTATGCCAGTCATCATCTGGTTAGCCCTTCATTTTAATAAAAAAATGACACAGGCGATTACACAACTCAACAATGACATTGGAGATTTTCATGCAAGGGTTGAAAACAACATTGGTGGTATTCGTCTTGTTCAAGCCTTTGCAAATGAACATTTTGAGAAAAAGCGTTTTGCTGAAAATAACAACCGCTTTCGAAAAGCGAAACTTCTTTCCTATAAAATTATGTCGGTTAACGGATCAATCAGCTATATTCTCACAAGGCTTGTGACGCTGTTTGTCCTTCTGGCAGGTACATGGTTTGTTCTTCAAGGTCAATTAACGGCAGGCGGATTTATCGCCTTTGTCTTGATCACAAATGTGTTATTCAGACCCATTGATAAGATCAACACGGTGATTGAAATGTATCCAAAAGGCATTGCCGGTTTTAAAAGCTATGTCGATTTGCTTGAAACAGAGCCAGATGTGAAGGATACAGAAGGAGCACGTGATATTTACGGCTTGAAAGGTGAAATTGAGTATCGAAACGTGACATTTGGCTACGATGAGCACAGTCATGTATTGAAGGATATCAACTTAAAGATCAAACAAGGGGAAACTGTTGCGTTTGTCGGGCCATCAGGAGCGGGGAAATCGACCATTTGCAGTCTGCTGCCTCGTTTTTATGATGTGGACGAAGGAGACATCACCATTGATGGTGTGAGCACAAAATCGATGACCTTGTCCTCTTTAAGACAGCAGATTGGCATTGTGCAGCAGGATGTCTTTTTATTCTCAGGCACCATTCGTGAAAACATTGCGTACGGCAACCTAGAAGCGAGTGATGCAGACATTTGGGAGGCGGTGCGACGTGCTCATTTAGAGGAGCTCGTTCAGCGTTTTCCAGAAGGGTTGAATACGGTCATTGGTGAACGCGGCGTTAAGCTATCCGGCGGTCAAAAACAACGCCTGTCAATTGCACGGATGTTTTTGAAAAACCCGTCTATTCTTATTTTGGATGAAGCGACGTCAGCGCTTGATACAGAAACAGAAAAAGCGATCCAAGACGCACTAAGCGAACTGGCAGTCGGTCGGACGACACTCGTCATTGCTCACCGCCTTGCGACAATTAAACATGCAGACCGAATCATCGTCGTGACAGAGGAAGGCATTGAAGAACAAGGCCGCCATCAAGACTTAATCCAAATGGGCGGTGTTTATAGCAGACTGCATGAAGCGCAGTTTGGTCATTAAAGAAAAAGCCCTTTTGATAAAGGGCTCAGGCTGTCGAGAAAATCTCGACAGCTTTATTTTTCCCTTAAAGTTTCCATCTCTTCATTTTATAATAGAGAAAAGCCCACTAAAGGTGGTGTTATCCCCTCTAAGTAGACAGTGTAAAAAGCCCAAGAAATTAGCTTGGCTGCTACACTATACTTGGAGGGGATTTTTTATGAAGAAAAAAGGACAACATTTTCAACACTATTCGAAAGAATTTAAGATGAAAGCTATCGAAATTTATGAAGAAGGAAATAGAAGCTATCACTCATTTTTTGAAGAATTAGGTCTCCGAGGTTCCACTCAGCTAAAAAGTTGAGTCAGAAAATACCGTGAAGGGTAGTTATTCAAGAAGAGGAATCTGCCTAGATAATGCCTATATCGAGTCATTTTTCTCTCATCTCAAAACAGAGAACGCGTACTTTTCTTCCTGTCAAACGGAAAAAGAGCTTCATAAAAGCATAGAAGATTACATCCAATTCTATAATCACGATAAACCAGTGTGCTCCGGTAGAATACCGTCACACACTGGCAGCTTAGACTTTTTTATATTTGTCTACTTGACAGGGGCAAGACCAAAGGAAGGTGTTTTTTCTCATGTTCCATACTAGAAATTCTTCTTAGCACGAAGCCGAATTTGTATTACTAGTTCAACTGGTCGAAGAGGATCACCTGCTTCGTGAAATTGATCAATACATTGATTTTTCATTTATCATAGACAAAGTCAAACCATATTATAGTTTGAATAAAGGTCGTCCTTCTCTTGATCCACTTATTTTGTTTAAAATGATGTTTATTGGATACCTGTACAGTATCGGTTCTGAAAGACAACTAGAAAAAGAAATTTACTATAACATGACGTATAGATGGTTTTTAGGTTTGAACTCAATGACCCCGTTCCTCATCACTCCACCATTAGTTGGAATCGTAGTACTCGGTTTAAAGATACAACGATTTTTCATGATATTTTCGATGAAATTGTGCTCCAAGCCATCAATCATGACATGGTAGGAGGCCGCGTCCTTTTTAATGATTCAACTCATCTTAAAGCCAATGCCAATAAACATAAATATACGAGAAAAACGATTGAACAAGATACCCAGAGCTATATCAATGAATTAGAAGAAGCGGTTGCCCTTGATTCAAGTTATTTGACAACGGCAATCTGTAAAGGTTTATCCGATTGTCGTATTTTTGGTGTCATCATACATAGACGCTTTCATCCATCATCATTACGTTGAAAATAAAAAAGATTGTAGAAAAACATGAGTTTCTCTACAATCTGAACAGGCTCTTCAGCCTGTTCTTTATTGTCCAGTGATGACCATATTGACAATTGGCACACACAGTAAAAAGAAAACGACGAGAAAAACAATTTTATATCCCATCTCTTTTTCCTTATTATTCTTACGTTTTTGCATATAAACAGCAAAATAAGAAACAGTCAACATAAGATCATCACCTTTTCAATATGTTGTTGATGTCCTTGATTTAAAACCACTTCAACACTGTTGTTATTACAACACTTTGAATTACTACTAACAGCGCTAACAATTTCCATTCCTTTTTATTGACGTTTCTTTTTGATAGATATTTCCAAGATATAAGATTAATAATTAATACTATTATTAATACTATAAAAAAAGTAAAAATAAAGGGTGATGTTACTACTACCATATATTCTCCCTCCAATTAAAGATTTTAGATTTTTAAACAAGAAGGTTGAGCATAAAATGCTCAACCTCAACTTTCTTCTTTAGAAACCTATAGTTGCTCTTTCTATTCTGTAATCCCCGCTGCCTAATAATTTAACAGTTAGATAAGTATTGTATTCAAAAAGAAATTTAAAAGCTCTAAATGTACCATGACTTTGTACAACCCAAACACTAGGATCAAGTTTATCTATCCAAGTATTGTGAGATTCACTATACATAGCTCCTGTCAAATTAACATCTTTTGTTGCTCCAGTGACTTTTCCGCCTTTAAATTGAAATTCACCAGCTAGTCTGTGTTGAAAATGAAATCCAGCAGTATTTTTTACATACGCTTTATAAATTTTTTTACCTGAAGGATACTTACTTTTACTTGAAGATACATCATAAACATTTTCACTTTTGAAAAACAATGATACTGTTTCATTAGTTTTACCAATTTCTCTTTTAAGAGAAATTTCAGTTTGGTCAGTTTCGAGTTTTTTATTTGCTTCAACGACCAATTCATCAAGGGCTTCATTTATATCTGCAATTTCTTTAGCAGTAGGATATCCCTTTTCTTGGTCTACAGATGACGTTGATTTTGCTGAAGCAAAACTTGGAATTAACAAAAAACACATCAAAGATAAAATCAGAATTTTTTTCAACTGTTCATTCCCCTTTATAGTTTTTTCAAAGCAGCTTGTAAGAGTCTTACCTTTATATCATAAACAAATTTTTGGTATTTTTGTATATAATTAGGTAATTTTAAGGGGATTTTAAGGAGAAGAACAAGTTGCTAAATCGAATCTAAAGACTATGTGATACCCATTTTCACATAGTCTTTTCATTGATCTTATATTTGATTTCCAGCTTCTTTACCACCTACACTTGATGTAATCACTTTGTCAGCCATTTCATGTGAGACAGCAGCAGAATGAAAAATTGGTAATGCTAATGCTACAGTTACAAGCATGATGGGAACAAAAATTTTACTCTTCAACATATAACAATTCCCCTCCTTGAATTAATGACTTTGCTTCAAGTGCTCTTTCATAAAAAACGACAGCAATTTCCAACTGCCCACTTCTATTATAATATCGTGCTGCTTCAAAAGCTAGTTGATACACATCTTCGTAAAGATTTTTGCTTTGTAGTGTATCGAGCCAATGTTTTAACTCTGTGACTGTATTTGATGTGTTAGATTGAACATAAAGGCAATATAAAAATTTCATTTGTGTTTCATAAATTATGTCATTCAGTTGTTGGGCTGCGGATACCCCTTTCTCAAATGTTTCGGCTGCTGGAACAACCTGTCCTAATTTCAATAGAGTATACAGCTTGTTAAAATAGGATTTTGGAACATGTGATGTTTCATTCTTTTCAAAAAGTTCACAAGAAGTATCAAAATGGAACAAGGCTTCTGGATATTTTTCTAAGTGGAAATAACACTTGCCTAAGTTAAAGATCGTAGAGGATATAAGGTATTCGTTTTTCGTCTGCTGTGCATAAGAATGGGATTTTTTAAAGTAAGTAAGTGCATCAGCGTATTGTAGTTTGGATAGATAATTTCCGGCGATGACTGAATAGCACCAGGCCATTTTTTCTTGCATTAATGGTTGCTCTGTAAATAGACTCAATGCTTGATGTGCATACATGACAGAAATTTGATACTGATCTATGTGGTAGTACACTTCTGATAACTTGTAGTAAAATTCAGCCTTTTCAGTAGGGTCTTCAATATCCAGGAGAACTTTTTCAGCAGATTTATAAGAACTGATCGCCTCGTCAAATTGTTTTTTTCTAAATTCGTGCATTCCTTTAAAAAACCAAAAATAAAAATCTAACATCTTTTCAATTTGATCTTTGTCTTCATGAAGTGATTGATCAACCTTATGTTTCTGCTCATTGATCTGAACCATATATTCATCTAACTCACGGCTAGACAACTTAGGTTTGAGGTAACTTAGCATTAAGTCATGTCGAAACTCCAGCAGAGTAAAATATAATAATACGGTTTGATTTTTTTCCATACTGTCAAAGAGTCGTTTAACATCTGCTTTTAAAAATTCTGCATCAGTTATTTGATCTTTTTTGATGGCTGAATACCATTCATTCAGTTTGATCGCCACTTCGTCATAAGTGATAGAAGCACCCATATATACTCCCCCTTCAAATTCCTATAAAACCATTTTATACAATATTTTAACATGTCTAACTATTCTAAAATCGAACAGATGCGCTCTATATGTAAATTTTCGGTATACCGCAAAATCAAGCCTACTTTAAGAGGAAAATGAGCGATTCTTATCACATAAGACATGCTGCATATTTTGCAAAGCGAAGCTTATTTCCTGTAAAATTATGTCAGTCGATGGATCTATCAGCTATATTTTGACACGCCTTGTGACCTGTTTGTCCTCCAAGGTCAATATTGCTCATCACCGCCTTGCGACAATTAAACATGCAGACCGAATCATCGTCGTGACAGAGGAAGGCATTGAAGAACAAGGCCGTCACCAAGATTTAATTCAAATGGGCGGTGTATACAGCAGACTGCACGAAGCGCAGTTTGGTCATTGAAGAGAAGTGATTGAATGAGTCCAGTTATTAAGCTGGGCTCTTTTTGATAGGATAAAATCTTCTTTTCCATTTAAATGGAATGTTGATATACTATAAGGCAATTGGATTCAAAAGGAGAGGATGGCTTGAGTGAAACTTCAAAAACAGTCATGATCAAAAGCATTCACTATGTGACGCTCGTTGGCTTATTTATCTTAATCATTCCCGCTGGACTCAATCCAGTCTTTTTTTATGTGGGAATGATTTTGTTTGGCATCAATACTGGAGTGAACATCATAGGTAGTTCTCTGAGCAGAAATAAGATATTTGCGATGCTGGCCATCAGTTTTGCTGTCATATTGTTTGGGCTGTTTAAGCTCTTATATTAAATCTGAGCCCTTTTGAAAAAGGGCTTTTTTTGCTAGGATAGTAAAAACTCGTGTAGGAAGGATCTGATGGAATGAAGGGGCTTCGGCATTTACAGAAGGGCGATAAAATAGGTATTTATTCTCCCTCAAGTCCAGCATCTGCCACCTCGCCTCTTAGGTATGAGCGGGCGAAGGAATGGCTTGAACAAAAAGGATTCATTGTGGTACCAGGATCATTAACAGGGAAAGAGGATCACTATCGTTCGGGAACGATTCAAGAACGAGCAGCTGAGCTGAATGAGCTGATGGCGAGAGAAGATTTGTCCTGTATCATGTCGATGATTGGGGGGACGAACTCAAATAGTTTGCTGCCTTATCTTGATTTTGAGCTGCTGAAGAAGCATCCGAAAATCATGATTGGTTATTCAGATGCGACGGCGATTCTTTTAGCGGCTTATGAAAAAACGGGTCTGCCTGTTTTTTACGGGCCTGCACTTGTGCCGTCTTTTGGAGAGTTTGAACCATTTGTCAATGATACATATCAATCTTTCGAGGACATTCTCATTCATCCGCAGCCCATCCCATATCAGGTGAAAAAACCGCCCTTTTGGACGGACGAACGGATCAATTGGGAAGAGAAAATACGAGAAAAAGAAAAACGTCCAAACGATTGGATATGCGTTATTGAAGGGCAGGCAGAAGGCAGACTGATCGGCGGGAACCTAAATGCCATGTATGGCATATGGGGAAGTGAATTCATGCCTCAAATCCAAAACGGCGATATCCTTCTCATTGAAGATTGTACGAAAACCGCCTCCACCGTCGAAAAGAACTTCTCTCTGTTAAAGATAAATGGTGTGTTTGAACGGGTATCTGGTATCCTCTTAGGGAAACATGAGCTGTTTGATGATGAAGGAACGGGCAAAAGGCCGCACGATCTTTTACTTGAAGTACTGGGAGATACAAAGAGGCCGCTCATCGCGGAATTTGACAGTGCCCATACGCATCCGATGCTCACGATGCCAATCGGTACACAAGTAAAAATGAATGCAACGTCACGCGAGGTTTGGCTGACAGAAGCATGGATATAGAAAAAGAGAGCAGCCCTAAGGCTGCCTTTCTTTATGAAGCATTCTCTTTTTCAAACGGCTGAAGAAGGTCTTGTGCCTCTTTTCCTTCTACCACGATTAAATAGTCTGATTCTAAATGAGTAAGCCTAAAGGTTTCTAGCTCTACGATGTTCTTAATGTTGCACATTGTTTTTTTAGAATATACATATAAACGATGCTGAGCGTGTTGGCACTTTTCGTATAGAGAAATAAGCTTATGTAAATTCAATGCTTTCGCAGCAATTCGGATTGAATAGATTTGTGACATCTTCATATCCTCCTGTTAAATACTTTCTCACAATAGCTTTGTTACCCCCGTTGTGATAGAGGTAAACCTTTCTCTACGATTTCCACTCAATGGTGCCCCCGCCCGTCCGCCGATTGCCTCTGATCGCTGACAGCTCCTCAACAAGACGGAGCAAGGCCTGATCCTTTTTCTTTGCCTCAATCATAAAATCTACATCACGACCATACGGCTTTAAAGCTTGAAAAAGTGGCAATACAAAGGACATCTCCACTCCATCCGCATGGCTTCGTATCGCCTTTTCTGATTTTGGTGAGGATAAGTGGATTTTAGGCGGTATGCCAGTATTTGCCCACGTGTCAAACACTCTTGGCAAAATGTCATCAAGTGCCGCATCATCATCTTTGTTTGCCATGTGATGGTGGTAATCAAATACAAACGGGATGCCATGCTTTTCACAAACATCAAGCGTTTCTAATGACGTATAAGTTTTGTCATCATTTTCAAGCGTCATTCTCGCCTTGATATGTGCAGGAAGCTGCTTTATATTTTCATCAAAACGCTGTAAAGCAGATGCCTTGTCGCCATATGCACCTCCGACATGAATGTTCATATAGCCTTCCTTTTCAAGCTTCATGGCCTCAAGCATTTCATAATGATAGGTCATATCAATGACGGCGTTTTCTGTAATGGATGGTTTTGGACTTGTGAACAAAGTAAATTGATTGGGGTGAAAGCTCACTCGTAATCCGTGCCGCTTTACGAGTTGACCAATCTCTAGAAATTCTTTGTGAAAGGGTGTCACAAAGTCCCACCGCACCTCAGGATGGGTGGCGAGCGGGACAATCGAGCTTGAAAAACGGTAAAGCGGAATATCATGGGCAATCGCAAAATAAAGCGTTCTTAATGTATTGACGAGGTTGGCTTTCGTCGTTCGCAATAGAGCCTCTGTCCTCTCTTCCTTTGAGAGCTTACTGTATCTTGCAAAGGTCAGCGACTTGGCAGGTGAAGCTTCCCATAAAGTGACGGCGTTGGATACATAACCAAATCGATAACGCATAGGTCAACTCCTTTATAAAAAATACGAGAACAGGGCGCCTATCCACTCAATTGGACGCGTGAGAAGTGGGCGTTGTTTGTATTTTTCTTCAGTCATCAGTTCTGACACTTCCATGTGTTCACGAATCTTTTCCTCTACATGTGCGGTGAAGGCGGGATCATCAATAGCCACATCCACTTCTTCGTTGAAAAACAAACTTCGTTTATCAAAGTTCGCTGTACTGATCATACAACGGCTATGATCGATGAGAATGGCTTTCGCATGATAAAACCCTTTATAAAAACGATACACAAGACATCCAGCAGCGATCAGATCTTTCAAATAATGAAATCCAGCTTCTTTCACAAGCGGGTGATCTGCCTTCATTGGGATGATGATGTCGACAGTCACGCCTCGCTTCCGTGCGTCAAGAAGGGCGCTTAGAAGAGGAGTAGATGGAATAAAATAGGGCGTGCAGATGGTGATTTGCTTTTTCGCCTGTTGAATATCGTGAAGAAATAAGGCTTCTAAAGAAAAACCTGCCGTCGCACGTGTAGTGCACTGTAATGTTCCCGGTTCCAGTGTAGGAAAAACCTCGTATTGCAGCTGGTGAATACCAGATGACCGGTACAAATCATTCAGAAACACGTGCTGGAGGTCTGCGACAACCTGTCCTGTCATGCGCAGGTGATAGTCTTTCCAAATGCCAAACCTGCCGTTTTTCCCTACATATTCATCGCCGATATTAAACCCGCCAATGTAGCCGATCTTCCCATCGATCACCGTGATCTTCCGGTGATTTCTCATGTTCAAGCGATAAATGAAAAAAGGAAAACGTGGTTTGTTTAAAAAGTAAAATTGAATGCCGCTTTTTTCGAGCATCTGAATGGATGTTTGATCAAATGGATAGGAGCCTAACCGATCAGTGAGCAAAAAAACCGAAACACCTTGCTCTGCTTTCGTTTTAAGTGCTTGCAGAATCCTTTGCCCAATCTTGTCGTTCTTTACAATAAAGAACATCATATGAATAGAAGAAGAGGCTTGCTGTATATCCGTAAGCAGCTGATCAAACAGTGGTTCGCCATCATGATAAAAAACTGCATCGCCGCTTGTTTGGTCAAAAGACCGTTCAAAAGCATGGGTAGAAAAATATTTTCTCCCTATATAAAGATCTAGCCTGACGAGTAGAACAATGACGAAGACGACGAGTAGAATGATCCATGCGATCATGAAGGTTCCTCCTTTTTTACATATGACGATAGTGTACCCAAATGGGCAAAAAATATTGACTGAATACTCATTCATTATTTATGATAGAGGTACAACATGGAAACGGAACAAAGTGGGTCTTGGGGAATGAAAGGGGGAGCAAGATGAATAGCCTTTTAATTGTTAACTTGATTGCATTTGCGGCAGTGACCGCTTACGCTGTGTATTTGTTTATTTATCTTATTCGAACACGAGCCGCGTATATTCGTCTTGGCAAAAAAGAAGAATTTCAGAAAGACATGAAAAAACGCTTAGAACGTGTTTGGGTGAATGTGTTTGGGCAAAAGAAACTGCTGAAGGACAAGAAGAGCGGCATCATTCATGTGCTGTTTTTCTATGGATTTATTTTAGTGCAGTTCGGAGCCCTTGATTTTATTATGAAGGGACTTGTTCCAGACAGCGGGCTACCATTAGGTCCGCTTTACGGTGTCTTTACGTTCTTCCAAGAGGTAGTCACACTTCTCATTTTAGTGGCGGTGGTTTGGGCGTTCCATAGAAGATATGTCGAGAAGTTAGTCCGTTTAAAAAGGGGCTTTAAGTCAGGGCTTGTCCTTTTGTTTATTGGCGGATTGATGCTGACCGTATTACTGGGAAACGGAATGAACATCATTTGGCATGGGCACTCACTATCAGCAACTGAGCCAATTGCTTCCGGCATTGCTTTCTTGCTGGGCTGGCTGTCACCACTTGCGGCAACAATTGTGTTCTATGTCGCATGGTGGGTGCATCTTCTCATTTTACTGACGTTCTTAGTGTACGTCCCGCAGTCTAAGCACGCCCATCTCATCGCTGGCCCGGTCAACGTATTTGTCAGCAGATTGGACCCGCCAGGCAAACTGCAAAAAATTGATTTTGAAGATGAGACACAAGAAACGTTCGGCGTTGGGAAAATTGAAGATTTTCGTCAATCTCAGCTGATTGATCTTTACGCTTGTGTGGAATGTGGGCGCTGTACGAATATGTGTCCGGCGACAGGGACGGGGAAAATGCTGTCTCCAATGGATTTGATTTTACGATTAAGAGATCATTTAACAAATAAAGGGGCTGCCATTACTTCAAAGACACCGTGGGTTCCGCAGCTTGCTTTCAAACAGACGACAGGAAATCAGCTGGCATTACAGGCAAGGGGAGCTGGAGCGGAAGAATCTGCGGCGAGCGCGATGTACCATCCTTCTCTCATTGGTGAGGTCATTACAGAAGAAGAAATCTGGGCATGCACGACATGCCGAAACTGTGAAGATCAGTGTCCTGTCATGAACGAACACGTCGACAAAATCATTGATATGCGCAGATATTTAGTGCTGACAGAAGGAAAAATGGATGCAGATGCACAGCGTGCGATGACAAGCATCGAGCGACAAGGGAACCCATGGGGATTGAATCGAAAAGAAAGAGAAAACTGGCGTGATCTAAGAGAAGATGTGCACGTACCGACAGTGAAAGAACTGAAAAAAGCAGATCAGACCTTCGACTATTTATTCTGGGTTGGATCGATGGGTGCATATGACAATAGAAGCCAAAAGATTGCTCTTGCCTTTGCAAAACTGCTCAATGAAGCAGGGGTTTCTTTTGCCATCCTAGGCAATAAAGAGAAAAACTCAGGTGATACACCGAGAAGACTTGGGAATGAATTTTTGTTCCAAGAGCTTGCTGCAAAAAACATCGAAGAATTTCAAAAAAATGACGTAACCAAAATCGTCACGATCGATCCGCATGCTTACAATTTATTTAAAAACGAATACCCAGACTTTGGACTTGAGGCAGAGGTGTATCATCATACAGAATTACTGGCAGAGCTAGTAAAAGAGGGGAAATTAACGCCTATTCATGAAGTGAACGAAGTCATTACTTTCCACGATTCTTGCTACCTAGGCAGATATAACGAGGTCTATGATCCGCCAAGAGATATTTTAAAAGCCATTCCTGGTGTGACACTGAAAGAAATGGAACGGAATCGTGAATCGGGGATGTGCTGTGGTGCCGGCGGTGGCTTAATGTGGATGGAAGAAGAGACAGGTACTCGAATTAACACAGCGAGGACGGAGCAGGCCTTACAGGTACAGCCGTCCATCATCAGCTCAGGGTGCCCATATTGTTTAACCATGCTTGGGGATGGGACGAAAGCGAAGGAAGTAGAAGAGCAGGTCGGCACATTTGATGTCGCAGAACTTCTTGAAAAATCAGTGTTTGGCGAAACGAGAACGCAGGCTTCATAAAGGTGTCAGGCCGATGGATCGACTGTTCATCGGCCAGTGGACACCGATATTTTATGAACTGTCTAGCATTTATGTAAGCGGTAACAAATAGGAGGGGAAAGAAATGAGCACGACGGTCATTGTATCTGGGGCGAGAACACCATTTGGAAAACTAGGTGGAACTTTAAGTCGTTTGACTGCTGCAGAATTAGGCGGGATGACGATAAAAGCTGCGCTGGAAAGAGCCTCAAATGTTCATGAAGTGGATGAAGTCATCATGGGCAGTGTCCTTCAAGGAGGACAAGGTCAAATTCCTTCAAGGCAGGCAGCTAGACATGCAGATCTCCCTTGGTCGGTTCCGACGCAAACCATCAACAAAGTCTGTGCTTCAGGAATGCGCAGTGTCACGACAGCCGATCAAATCATTCGAGCGGGAGATGCCAATGTGATCGTGGCAGGCGGCATGGAATCCATGTCTCATGCTCCTTATCTTCTGAAAAAAGCACGATGGGGTTACAAAATGGGAGATGGTGCAGTACAAGATGCCATGATTTTAGATGGATTAACCTGTTCGTTTACAGGTGTTCATATGGGTGAGTATGGAAGCATGGCGGCGAAAGAGCTTGGCATTACACGAGAAGAACAAGACCTTTGGGCGTTAAGAAGTCATGAACGAGCCATTGAGGCGCAAAAAAGCGGCTTTTTTAAAAATGAGATCATCCCCGTTACCGTCAAGAATAAAAAAGGAGATCAGCTGATTTCAGAAGATGAAGCCCCGCGGCGTGATACGTCATATGAACGTTTGTCAAAACTGATGCCCGTTTTCGATCAGGCAGGTACGATCACTGCTGGCAATGCACCTGGTGTCAATGATGGTGCAAGTGCGCTTCTATTAATGAAAGACACATATGCCATGCAGCAAGGTGAAAAACCTCTGGCAGTTGTGCTTGGGCATGCGCAAGTAGCAGTAGAGGCAAAGGATTTTCCGAAAACACCAGCCTATGCCATCGAAAAAGTGTTAAAGAAAACAGGGAAGCGAGTAGAGGATATCGATTTGTTTGAAATCAATGAGGCTTTTTCAGCGGTTGCATTGGCATGCGAAAAAATTCTTGGACTGGATCGGCGGAAAATGAATGTGAACGGAGGGGCAGTCGCGATTGGTCACCCGATTGGAGCAAGCGGAACACGTATTATATTGACCTTGATCCATGCACTCAAACAAAGAGGCGGCGGGATCGGCATTGCGGCAATTTGCAGCGGCGGGGGTCAAGGTGATGCGATCATGATCAAGGTGGATTAAAAGGGAGGCGTTCATTGTCATGAGTATAGAAGAGACCGTCATGGTCGTTGGGGCTGGGCAAATGGGCTCGGGTATTGCCCAAGTATTTGCACAGTCAGGTTATACCGTCCTGCTCCATGATACGGAAGAGGAGCAGATTCATCGAGCCATTTCCTCTATGACCAAACAACTGACGAAACGAGCAGAAAAAGGAAAGCTGGCACATCAGGCAGTCCGTGATATTACACAGCGATTGGCTGTTTCAACAGATTTAAAGGATGTACAGCAGACGCATTTAGTGATTGAAGCCGCATCTGAACAAATGAAGATCAAAAAACAAATCTTTGAAACCCTCGATCAATTTGCACCTGATGACACGATATTTGCGACAAATACGTCTTCCTTGTCGATCACAGAATTAGCAGCCGTGACGAAACGGCCTGAGAAAGTGATTGGCATGCATTTTATGAATCCAGTTCCCGTGATGAAACTTGTGGAAGTAATCCGTGCGCTACAAACGGATGATGCCACGTACCAATTTGTTTTTGACACCGCGAAGACATTAGACAAAACGCCAATTGAAGTGGAAGACTTCCCTGGGTTTGTGTCAAATCGCATTTTGATGCCGATGATCAATGAAGCCATTTATACCCTTTATGAAGGCGTGGCAGATGTAGAAAGTATTGACGGCATCATGACGCTTGGAATGAACCATCCAATGGGCCCGCTTCGTCTCGCCGACCTCATCGGGCTCGATACTTGTTTATTTATTATGAATACCCTTCACGAGGGTCTTGGAGATAGCAAATATCGACCTTGTCCTCTTTTGAAAAAATACGTGAACGCAGGCTGGCTGGGCAAAAAGACAAAGAGAGGTTTTTACACTTACCACGACCACTCATAGGGGGAGTCAAGATGGATGTGTTGCTGACAGAAAAACAACGTCTTTGGAGAAAACGAGTAGCAGAATTTGCACGCCAGCATGTATTCCCTGAAATAGAAGCGATGGAACAGGGCGTGTTCCCGAAAACGCTTTTAGCTGAAATGGGTCGGCAAGGCTTTTTAGGCATTCCGATCCCAGATAAGTATCACGGATTAGGGGCAGATTTCACAACCTATATCATGGCGATTCATGAATTTTCCAAAGTAAGTGCAACCATCGGTGTCATTGTATCCGTTCATACATCCGTTGTGACAATGCCGATTTTGGCGTTTGGAACGACTGAACAAAAAGAATCCTACGTTCCCAAGCTTGCGTCCGGGCAGAAGCTGGGCGCCTTTTGTCTAACTGAACCGAAGGCAGGATCAGATGCCTCTAGTATTCAGTTGAAAGCAGAGCGGGCAGACGATCACTATGTGTTAAATGGAACGAAAATTTTTATCACAAGCGGCGGTGAAGCGGAAGTCTATCTTGTATTTGCGGTGACAGACCCTGCTTCTGCTAAGAAAAATATATCAGCGTTCATTGTGGAGAAGGGGACACCAGGATTTACGATCGGAAAAGATGAGAAGAAAATGGGCCTGCATGGATCAAAAACAGTCACACTTCATTTTGACGGTGTTCGAATTCCAAAAAAACAGCTGCTCGGCGCAGAAGGAGAAGGCTTTCGGATTGCCATGTCTAGCTTAAATGCGGGGAGAATTGGCATTGCGGCTCAAAGCCTTGGTATTGCAGAAGCCGCATTAGCTGAGGCAGTCACGTATTTAAAGCAGCATCCAGCTGGCCTTGAAACGACCATTCGGTTGGGCGATCTGGGCACCAAGCTGGAAGCGGCAAAACTTCTTGTCTATCAAGCGGCTTCTTATAAAGAGGCCAATCGCCCTGTCACGAAGGAAGCGTCGATGGCGAAGTTATTTGCATCTAAAACAGCGGTTGATATTAGTACTGAAGTCATCCATTTGCTTGGTCTAGCCGGTTACACGAAGCAATACCGAGCAGAGCGGTACTTTCGTGATGCGAAAATTTGTGAGATTTATGAAGGAACAAGTGAAATACAAAGGCTGGTTATTTGTAAACAGCTAATATGAAGTGAGGTGGCTCATGATGCAGTTCCAATTAAGTGACGAACACGAAATGATACAAAAAATGGTGAGAGACTTTGCGAAAAATGAAGTGGAGCCAACAGCAGCAGAGCGAGATGAAACAGAATCGTATGATCCCGCTATTTTTCGTCAAATGGCGGAGCTTGGTTTAACGGGAATCCCTTGGCCAGAAGAAAATGGGGGGATTGGTAGTGATTATTTGGCCTATGTCATAGCGGTTGAAGAGCTCTCACGAGTGTGCGCCTCAACAGGCGTCACCCTATCTGCTCACACATCACTCGCCTCATGGCCAATCTATACATTCGGAACAGATGAGCAAAAGGAGACGTATTTAAAGCCGCTTGCAGAAGGACAGAAGATCGGCGCATACGCACTGACCGAGAGCGGCTCGGGTTCAGATGCCGGCGGAATGAAAACAACAGCAGTAAAAGCAGGGGATGAATACGTCTTGAACGGGGCAAAGATTTTTATTACCAATGGAGGCATTGCGGATTATTATATTGTGTTTGCTGTTACTGACCAGGATGCTTCATCGCGCAATACAACCGCTTTTATTGTAGAAAAAGAGACGCAAGGCTTCTCAATCGGCAAAAAAGAAAGCAAACTGGGCATCCGCTCATCGCCAACGACAGAAATCATCTTTGAAGACTGTCGTATACCCGAAAGGAACCGGCTTGGTCAAGAAGGCGAAGGTTTTAAGATAGCGATGATGACTCTTGACGGCGGCAGAAACGGTATTGCCGCACAAGCTGTTGGTATTGCTCAAGGTGCTCTGGATGCAGCAGTCAATTATGCAAAGGAGCGTAAACAATTTGGTAAACCAATTATTCAGCAGCAAGGCATTGCTTTTAAGTTAGCGGATATGGCAACGGCAATTGAGGCCTCAAGACTGCTCACCTATCAGGCAGCATGGCTTGAAACGAAAGGGCTTCCGTATGGGAAAGAATCAGCTATGTCCAAGCTCTTTGCCGGTGATACAGCCATGAAGGTGACGACAGAAGCCGTACAAATCTTCGGCGGATATGGCTATACAAAGGATTACCCAGTCGAACGATACATGCGTGATGCGAAAATCACTCAAATCTATGAAGGTACACAAGAAATCCAGCGGCTGGTCATCTCACGGAAACTGCTAGATATGTAGAAACCAAGAAAGACCACCTGATATGAGGTGGTCTGTTTTTGTGTGAAATGTGAAATCTCTTCAATATGATCTCATATCACCTGATCACTATGGTAAAATTGGGAAAAGAACCAAAATGGAGGTTATCATGATGAACACAACATTTATTGGCATTTTAGGAATCGTCACGATGATCATATGGATTATGGTCTCCACAGAGCTTTCAAAGTCTCCAAAAAGGAAGGAAGAAAAAGAAAACAGCCGCAGAAAACTCATTGTACTCGTGTCTGCGGGCACTTTATTCACCGTACCTTTGGTTTTTTCACTCATTCAGAATATCCAGCTGTAACATATCCATTCGACTAAACCGCTGCTGTCTGTTTTAATTTCACCCATTTGAAAAAAACAAAACGGACAAGCGGTCCCATAATCAACATTTGCAAAGGGAACGCCAACATGACATTATGACCGAAAATCGTTAAGTAATCAGATAGAATCGATTGTGTTTGAAATCCTGTGCTGATGCTTTGAACGACATATCCGCATAAAGACATGAGACACACCATCCCAAACACGATAAAGATAGAAAGAGTGAGAATAAAATAGATTTTCTTGCCTTTTGGGGCAAAACGGTTGGCTGCTTTTTTTGCTGAAGGCCCAACAATACACATCTCAATCAACAACGTGATAGCAAAACCGATCACATAGGTGAGTACACCTTCTAACCATGTCATATGTCCAAGCCGTCCATTTAGAAATAGGTTATAAAAGAACATCACTGAAAACATACAAAAACACATCAAGACACCAAATTGTATATCTTCTTTTTTTGTCATTGGCAATTCGATCAACCTCTCAAAATTAGTCTATTTATTATAGATTTCTGTTTCAATTCGTCGTAAGTGAACATTTTGTGAAGGAATAATTTCCCTTTTTTAAGAAGAGTAAATGGCTTTGTATTCATCAAAAGAGAAGACAAAAAAGCATGCAAAATATGTGCTTCACACATGAATTGTGCCAATTCGGCACAAATGATTGACCGCTAGAGGCTCCTCTTGTGAAAAAATCAAAAATTAACATCAATAAAGGTGGCATAAACTCCCCTAATTTGTTTATAATGAGAGGTATGGTTTGTCGTAAGAATAAGGTATAAATACTTATTATTTCACTGATAAATGGATACATACATGTAATAGAAAGGGAGTGTCTGACCTTGAGTTTGAAAGAATACTCACAGGAACAGCTCAAACAAATGTCTTTAGTTGAACTTGCTTATGAAATTTTCAGAGACAGCAAAACGCCGATTACGTTTTCCGAGTTAATAGATGAAATGGTCCGTTTGCAAGGGATACAAAAATCTGATCTTGATGATCGACTTGCTCAATTTTATACAGACTTAAATATAGATGGCCGCTTTATTTCGTTAGGTGATCAGAGATGGGGACTTCGCAGCTGGTATCCAGTTGATCAAATCGAAGAAGAAGTTCAGCCAGCTGTGAAAACAAAAGCGAAAAAGAAAAAAACAAAAGCTGCTGTCGTTGAAGAAGACTTCGATGATATTGAAGAGGAAGAAGAAATCGACGAGCTTGAAGAAGATCTTGATCTTGTTGAAGACGACGAGGACCTTGACCTAGACGATGAAGAGATAGAAGAGTTCGACGAAGATGATGATGAAGATGATGACGGCTTAACGGAAATTGATGAAGACGATTTAGACGATGATGAGGAAGACAAATAACCCTCACAAACCGGTCCTGAAAACAGGACAAAACCGTCTTGACTTTCCAGAGCGAACTATGTAGTATGTATTTTGGGCTCTCTAAAAAAGAGTACGTAAAGATACGTTCATTTACGCTCCCTTTCATTTATTTGAAAGGGAGCTTTCTTATTTTTCAAGAGATTTAGGGATACACTCTAAAAGGATGAAGCTGTGCATGTCTAGTCATGCAAGGGTAAAAAAGAGAGGAGCATACGAAATGACAAAGTATATTTTTGTAACAGGAGGAGTTGTTTCCTCACTTGGAAAAGGGATCACGGCTGCATCGTTAGGCCGCCTTCTGAAAAATAGAGGGATGGATGTCACCATTCAAAAATTTGATCCATATATCAACGTAGACCCAGGGACAATGAGTCCATATCAGCACGGTGAGGTATTTGTCACAGACGACGGTGCTGAAACAGATCTTGACTTAGGTCACTACGAGCGCTTCATTGATATTAACTTGAATAAATACAGCAACGTCACAACTGGTAAAATCTATTCTACAGTCCTGAAAAAAGAGCGCCGCGGCGACTATTTAGGTGGAACCGTACAGGTTATTCCCCATATTACAAATGAAATCAAAGACCGTGTGTACCGTGCAGGGAAAGAAACGGGTGCAGATGTTGTCATTACAGAAATCGGTGGAACAGTTGGAGATATTGAATCCCTTCCATTCCTAGAAGCGATTCGTCAAATGAAGAGTGACATCGGCCGTGAAAACGTGATGTACATTCATTGTACCCTTGTTCCTTACATCCGTGCTGCAGGCGAACTGAAAACAAAACCAACACAGCATAGTGTAAAAGAACTTCGCAGTCTAGGTATTCAGCCAAACGTCATTGTGGTCAGAACTGAAATGCCATTGGCACAAGACATGAAGGACAAAATTGCGCTATTCTGTGATATTGATACGAAAGCAGTCATCGAATGTCAGGATGCGGATACCCTTTATTCGATTCCGCTTGATTTACAAAAACAAGGATTAGACAAGCTTGTATGTGAGCACATGAAGCTTGACTGTCAAGATGCGGACATGACGGAGTGGACGGCGCTTGTTGATAAAGTGCAAAACCTTTCAAAACAAGTCACAATTGGTCTTGTAGGGAAATATGTTGAGCTGCAAGATGCATACATTTCTGTCGTTGAATCACTTCGTCATGCGGGCTATGCATTTGATGCGGATGTTCAAATCAAATGGATCAACGCAGAAGAAGTCACAGCAGAAAATATGGCTGATTTCGCTCAAGATGTAGACGGCATTATTGTTCCTGGAGGCTTCGGAGACCGCGGAGTAGAAGGGAAAATCATTGCAACACAATATGCGCGCGAAAACAAAGTGCCATTCTTCGGAATTTGTTTAGGTATGCAAGTCGCATCTATCGAATATGCGAGAAACGTACTAGGTTTAGAGGGAGCACATTCCGCTGAAATTGATCCGGAAACAGCATTCCCAATCATCGACCTTCTTCCAGAACAGAAGGATGTTGATGACTTAGGTGGAACACTTCGTCTCGGCCTATACCCTTGTAAACTAAACGAAGACTCAAAAGCATTTGCTGCATACAATGACGAAGTCGTGTACGAACGCCACCGTCATCGCTATGAGTTTAATAACGAATTCAGACAGCAAATGGAAGCAGCAGGTTTTGTCTTCTCTGGTACAAGCCCAGACGGACGCCTTGTTGAAATCATTGAACTGAAGGATCACCCATGGTTCCTTGCTTCTCAGTTCCATCCAGAATTCATTTCAAGACCGACAAGACCACAGCCGTTATTTAGAGATTTCGTTGGTGCTTCACTACAGGCATCTGAATCAAAATAAAACAAAAAACTGCCGAGAATATCATCTTCTCGGCAGTTTTTTTATTCATATTCCTCAACGATTTCTTTCACAGTAAACGATAGAGCATGGTAGACATATAAGCAGGTCATCAATGCAGGATAGCCGAACCTTGTTCCATCTTCAGCAGGCACAAGTGGTTTTTTGAGCTGAAAATCAATGTGGACATCACAATGCTCTTCAATGAATGATGTCTCCTTTTGTGCAGGACCGACCCCGACAATAGGTGTACCTTGTTCGTGAAGCTCTTTGACAAGGGATTGAATCTCTTGATCTTCTGGATCTGAATAAAATAAAAGCACCCTGTCACTTGGATGAAGTAAGCTGCGCTCCTTTTGATCCAGCGGCAGAACCTTCGCACCCGGAAACGGCTCCTTGCTCTCAGATGCCTCTAAGGCTACAGCCGCCAGTTCATTCTTGCCATGAAAATACACGGCATGTCCACTGACAACGGCCTGAGCAAGAAGGCGTGCACCGTCTTCGATCGCTTCGGCCTGCTTATCTCCAATACGTGAAAAAATACCTGATAATTGGGTAGTGAAAATTTTTAACAAGACTCATTTCCTCCTTCTGTCAGATCATTTTATAATAGAATATAAAGAGAATATTAGGAAAAATGCTCAGAAAATGTCGTAAAGTAAACTATTATAATTAAAGGAAATGTGAAAATCAAACAGAATTATTTAACAACAGCTCTTTTTATGGCGAAAAATGAAAGCAATGGGGTGTAACAGATGAATGAGAAAATTTTAATTGTCGATGATCAGTACGGTATTAGAATATTGCTGAATGAAGTGTTTCATAAAGAAGGCTATCAAACCTTTCAAGCCGCTAACGGACTACAGGCATTAGATATTGTGAAAAACCATAGACCAAACCTCGTCCTGCTTGATATGAAGATTCCCGGAATGGATGGCATTGAGATTTTAAAACGCATGAAATTAATTGATGAAGACATCCGCGTGATCATTATGACAGCTTATGGCGAACTAGATATGATTCAAGAGTCTAAAGAGCTCGGTGCATTAACGCATTTTGCTAAACCATTTGATATTGATGAAATCCGTGATGCAGTCAAAGAATACTTGCCGCTCGAAACAAATGGCTAGATGGAAATGATTGAATCAAGTCATTCTGTTGCCGATTTGTCGAATAATTGGTATTCTAGATAAGAAGAAGAAAGCGATCTGACTTTGAAAGTTTACATATGGCGAGAAATTCTGGTCATGCTAGGGTGGAGAGCTTTTTTTAGTAAGCAAATTAGCTACATAGGGAGGATTTTTCATCATGCCTTTAGTTTCAATGACAGAAATGTTGAAAGACGCAAAGGAAAAAGGTTACGCTGTTGGACAGTTTAACTTAAATAACTTAGAATTCACGCAAGCGATTTTACAAGCTGCTGAAGAAGAGAAATCTCCAGTTATCTTAGGAGTATCTGAAGGAGCAGGACGCTACATGGGCGGCTTCAAAACAGTTGTCGCAATGGTAAAAGCGTTAATCGAAGAATATAATGTAACAGTTCCTGTTGCGATTCATTTAGATCACGGTTCAAGCTTTGAATCTTGTGCAAAAGCCATTCATGCAGGATTTACTTCTGTGATGATTGATGCTTCTCACCATCCATTTGATGAGAACGTAGCGACAACTGCAAAAGTAGTTGAGCTTGCACATTTCCACGGTGTATCTGTAGAAGCTGAGCTTGGAACTGTTGGTGGACAAGAAGACGACGTCATCGCTGAGGGCGTTATTTATGCTGATCCAAAAGAGTGCCAAGAGCTTGTAGAACGTACTGGTATTGACTGCCTTGCGCCTGCACTAGGTTCAGTTCATGGTCCATACAAAGGTGAACCAAACCTTGGTTTCGCTGAAATGGAAGAAATCGGTAAAACAACTGGACTTCCACTTGTTCTTCACGGCGGAACAGGTATCCCAACTGCTGACATCAAGCGTGCGATTTCACTTGGTACAGCAAAAATCAATGTAAACACTGAAAACCAAATTGCTTCTGCGAAAGCAGTTCGCGAAACACTTGCTGCAAAAACAGAAGAGTATGATCCACGTAAATATCTTGGACCAGCTCGTGACGCAATTAAAGCGACTGTTATCGGCAAAATGCGTGAATTTGGTTCTTCTAACCAAGCATAATTTGATGAGAACCGAAAGCCGCCTGAGTCACAGGCGGTTTTCTCCATATCTTGAGAAAGCGCAATCAAATTTACATTTCAGACAATTTATTGATAGGAGAGTGGCACAGTTATGTTATTTTTCGTAGACACAGCGAATATCGCAGACATCAAAGAGGCACACGAGCTTGGCATTTTAGCAGGCGTGACAACAAACCCTAGTTTAGTAGCGAAAGAAAAGGACGTATCGTTCCACGACCGCCTTCGTGAAATCACTGACGTGGTATCAGGTTCAGTTAGTGCGGAAGTCATTTCCCTCAAAGCAGAAGAAATGATCGAAGAAGGAAAAGAGCTTGCTGCTATTGCACCAAATATCACAGTGAAAATCCCAATGACAACAGACGGTCTTAAAGCGGTCAAAGCGTTAACAGACCTTGGGATTAAAACAAACGTCACGTTGATTTTTAGTGCAAACCAGGCACTTCTTGCAGCTAGAGCTGGTGCGACGTATGTCTCTCCATTCCTCGGCCGCTTAGATGACATTGGCCAAAATGGTCTTGATCTCATTAGTGAAGTGAAAACCATTTTTGATGTTCATGGATTAGATACACAAATCATTGCTGCATCCATTCGTCACCCGCAGCATGTGACAGAAGCTGCGCTTAGAGGTGCTCATATCGGCACAATGCCGCTGAAAGTCATCAAGCAGCTGACAAAACACCCATTAACGGATGCAGGCATTGAGCAATTTTTAGCAGACTGGAATAAATAAGTGATTGTGGCAGACGGATACGCATCCGTTTGCCGCAGTTTTCCTTAAATACGCTAAGAAATGTTTTGTGCAAAGAAGAGAACATCACAGCCTCGCAAAGCTTCGATTATTTTTCTTCCGACAAATTTCGTTTAACCTGTATTCTTTCTCTTGATATTGGCTAAATTTTGGACAAGACCTTTTAAAGCGCGACATCCACAAACAGTATAACTCCAACAGTGATCTTCTTTAAGAAGGGAGACAAATATGGAAAAGTTAAACATTGCCGGCGGTGACCCCTTGCGCGGGACCGTACATATTAGTGGTGCGAAAAATAGTGCTGTGGCACTGATTCCTGCCACGATTCTCGCTGATTCTCCAGTAACCATTGAAGGCCTTCCGCATATTTCAGATATTGACACATTACGAGATCTGTTAGAAGAGATTGGCGGAAAGGTCACGTTTGAAAAAGGTGAGATGGTTGTCAATCCTGCCTCCATGATCAGTATGCCGCTTCCTAATGGGAAAGTGAAGAAACTACGAGCATCCTATTATTTAATGGGCGCTATGCTCGGTAGATTCAAGCAGGCTGTCATTGGATTGCCAGGGGGATGTCACTTAGGACCTAGACCGATCGATCAGCATATCAAAGGCTTTGAAGCACTTGGAGCCGAGGTGACAAACGAACAGGGTGCGATTTATTTGCGCGCTGAAAAATTAGTCGGAGCCCGTATTTATCTTGATGTTGTCAGTGTAGGTGCGACCATCAACATCATGCTGGCAGCCGTGCTGGCTGAAGGGAAAACAGTGATTGAAAATGCCGCAAAAGAACCCGAAATTATTGATGTAGCAACACTGCTTGCAAGCATGGGAGCTAAAATCAAAGGTGCGGGGACGGATGTGATTCGGATCGAAGGTGTGGAATCTCTTCATGGCTGCAGGCATTCCATCATCCCTGACCGCATAGAAGCAGGTACATTTTTAATTGCAGGTGCAGCGATGGGGGATGAAGTTGTGCTTGATAATGTGATCCCAACTCATTTAGAATCAATTACGGCGAAACTTAGAGAGATGGGATTCACAATTGAAACAAGCAACGATCAAATGCTGATCGTTGGCAGAAATGAAGGACTCAAGCCTGTCGATATCAAAACCCTTGTGTATCCGGGCTTTCCGACCGATCTTCAACAGCCGATGACGGCTTTGTTAACAAAGGCGAAAGGCACGAGTGTCGTGACAGATACCATTTACTCTGCCCGCTTTAAACACATTGACGAATTGCGTCGAATGGGTGCTAATATGAAGGTGGAAGGAAGATCTGCCATTATTACAGGTCAAACGCAGCTTCAAGGTGCAAAGGTCAAAGCAAGTGATCTGCGAGCAGGTGCTTGTCTCGTTGTTGCAGGGTTAATGGCAGACGGTGTGACCGAAATCACAGGGCTTGAACATATAGACAGAGGATATAGTATGCTTGAGGAGAAGCTTGAAGGCTTGGGTGCAACCATCTGGCGTGAAAAGCTGAATGACCAAGAAATAGAAGAACTTCAAAATTCATAAGGCTTTGACTGTGAGAGGAGATTTGGACAAAAATGGAAAGAAGTTTATCGATGGAACTAGTACGGGTGACAGAAGCAGCTGCATTAAAATCTGCTCGTTGGATGGGTAGAGGTTTAAAAGACGAAGCGGATGATGCTGCAACAAGTGCCATGCGTGATGTATTTGATACGATTCCGATGAAGGGAACTGTGGTCATCGGCGAGGGAGAAATGGACGAAGCGCCAATGCTTTATATTGGGGAAAAGCTTGGAAACGGATATGGACCTCGCGTGGATGTCGCTGTTGATCCATTGGAAGGAACAAATATTGTGGCAAGCGGCGGCTGGAATGCTTTAGCTGTTATCGCTGTTGCAGATCATGGCAACTTGCTGAATGCACCTGATATGTACATGGATAAGATCGCAGTAGGTCCAGAAGCGGTAGGCTGCATCGACATTGAAGCGCCTGTCATTGACAATCTTCGTGCTGTTGCAAAAGCGAAAAACAAAGATATTGAAGATGTTGTTGCGACAATTTTAAACAGAGAGCGACATGAAAAGATCATTGCTGAGCTGAGAGAAGCTGGAGCAAGAATCAAGCTGATCGATGATGGTGACGTTGCAGGAGCCATTAATACTGCATTTGATCACACAGGTGTTGATATTCTATTTGGTTCAGGTGGAGCGCCTGAAGGTGTCCTTTCTGCTGTTGCGTTAAAAGCACTTGGTGGAGAAATCCACGGTAAGCTTCTTCCACAAAGTGAAGAAGAGCTGAGACGCTGTGAGAAAATGGGACTGGATGTTGGAAAAGTCCTCAGAATGGAAGACCTCGTGAAAGGCGATGACGCCATTTTTGCAGCGACAGGTGTAACAGATGGCGAGTTATTAAAAGGTGTTCAATTTAAAGGCTCTGTTGGAACAACACATAGTGTTGTCATGCGTGCGAAATCAGGTACTGTTCGATTCGTCGATGGCAGACACAGTTTAAAGAAAAAACCGAATCTTGTCATTCGTCCGTAATCTGAAAGCGGGTATTCTTTACCCGCTTTTCATATAGGTGTCAAATATATATCATTTTCTTTTTAAAGTTGAATATTCCCTGCAAATGAGGTAAAACTAAAGAGTGCTGCGAAATTTTCTGCGAATTTACTTCTTTTAAGCTTCAACAAGTTTAAATACTGCCGCATCATGACGATATACTCATTATCCTTCTCTATGTTGACAAAGCTCAATTTCACATTGTTCCTATCTTTACGATAAAACGAGTGGGAGCGTTACCATGAGGGCGAGGTCATTCCAACAAAAACGGAATTAAAAGCTAATCAAATACAATGGTCATGCATTTGTAATGAAATACATTGACTAGAAAAGTGTGGTGTCCATATTGAAAGATGTTTCGATTTCATCTTTGGAAAATATGAAATTAAAAGAGCTGTATGAGTTAGCAAAAAAGTACAAAATCTCTTATTACAGCAAACTAACAAAAAAAGAATTAATTTTTGCCATCTTAAAGGCGAATGCTGAGCAAGAGGATCTCTTATTTATGGAAGGGGTTCTAGAAATTATTCAGTCAGAGGGATTTGGTTTCTTAAGACCAATTAACTACTCCCCAAGTTCTGAAGACATTTATATTTCAGCTTCACAAATCAGACGCTTTGATTTAAGAAATGGTGATAAGGTGTCTGGAAAGGTACGACCTCCAAAAGAGAATGAACGCTACTATGGCCTCCTTCATGTCGAAGCGGTAAATGGGGACGACCCAGAATCAGCTAAGGAACGTGTTCACTTTCCTGCACTCACGCCGCTATTCCCTGATCGTCAAATGATTCTTGAAACACAGCCTAATCACCTGTCTACTAGAATTATGGATATGATGGCGCCAGTTGGGTTTGGGCAACGTGGTTTAATTGTTGCACCGCCTAAGGCTGGGAAAACCATTTTGCTCAAAGAAATTGCCAACAGCATCTCTGAAAATCATCCAGAGGCAGAACTGATTGTTCTTCTTATTGACGAACGTCCAGAGGAAGTAACAGATATCGAACGTTCTGTTGCAGGGGATGTCGTTAGCTCAACCTTTGACGAAGTACCGGAAAACCACATTAAAGTAGCAGAGCTTGTATTAGAGCGTGCGATGCGTCTAGTTGAACATAAAAAAGATGTCATCATCTTAATGGATAGCATCACAAGGCTTGCTCGTGCATACAACCTTGTCATCCCGCCAAGCGGCCGAACGCTTTCCGGTGGTATTGATCCAGCGGCTTTCCACCGTCCAAAACGCTTCTTTGGTGCTGCGCGTAACATCGAAGAAGGTGGGAGCTTGACCATTTTAGCTACTGCACTTGTTGATACGGGATCACGTATGGATGATGTGATTTATGAAGAGTTTAAAGGAACAGGAAACATGGAGCTCCATTTAGATCGTTCTCTTGCAGAAAGAAGAATTTTCCCAGCCATCGACATTCGTCGTTCCGGTACAAGAAAAGAAGAACTGCTTGTGCCTAAAGAACATCTTGATCGTCTATGGGCGATGAGAAAATCAATGTCAGATACACCTGATTTCGCTGAGAAATTCATGCGCAAAATGAGAAAAACAAAGACAAACCAAGAATTTTTCGATATTTTAACGCAAGAGTGGAAACAAGCAAATATGTCTGCATCAAGAAGATAGCTTCCTGAAAAAATACATTTGCAATCATAGACTCACACTGTTATAATTTTATCATGTGCGTTTCAGAATTTATTCTGAGATATTAACTCTGTTTCCGAATTGGATTCAGGGCGGAAGGAGATGACAGTAGATGAAAACAGGAATTCATCCTAACTACAAAAAAGCTACAGTCAAATGCGCTTGTGGAAATGAGTTTGAAACTGGATCAGTAAAAGAAGAGGTACGCATCGAGATTTGCTCTGAGTGCCATCCTTTCTATACAGGCCGTCAAAAATTCGCTTCTGCTGATGGACGTGTTGACCGCTTTAACAAAAAATACGGTCTTAAGTAATAATAGATACAATAAACAGGCAGGAATCCGTTCTTGCCTGTTTTTTTACGTGGATTGATGGAACTTTAAAACGGGGGAGAAGACCTTATGTATGTGATGAAACAAAGCGGTTGGCTTGAAGTCATCTGCGGAAGTATGTTTTCTGGAAAGTCGGAAGAATTGATTCGGAGAGCCAAAAGAGCCACCTTTGCCAAACAAGAAGTAAAAATATTCAAACCAGCGATTGATAACCGGTATAGCACAAGCTCAGTTGTGTCACATAACGGTTCATCCGTCGATGGGATTGCAGTAACCTCACCAAAAGACATAATAACGCACATATCAGAACGAACCGATGTCATTGGCATTGATGAGGTGCAATTTTTTGATGAGACAATCATTGATATTGTCACTCAATTGGCTGACAAAGGCTACCGAGTCATTGTTGCAGGCCTTGATCAAGACTTCAGAGGAGAGCCATTTGGTGTTGTTCCGCATTTAATGGCATGTGCAGAGCTTGTAACAAAACTTCAAGCAGTTTGTTCGGTATGCGGCTCCCCAGCGAGTAGAACACAACGCTTGATCGACGGTAAACCCGCATCTTATGATGATCCCATTATTTTAGTAGGTGCGCAGGAATCATACGAAGCACGATGCAGACATCACCATGAAGTACCAAAACTAGATGTTGGTACAACACTTGACAATTAAAAAAATAGCAAATGCCGCTGTGTTTCGTTTTTCGAGTTTTTGGCTGAACACCCATCATTTGTACTTAAATAAATTAAATAACGCTACGAAAAAATTATCTAATTTTCAACGCTTGCGTTTTGGTATAAGCAGGCATAAAATGACTAACTGTAGTGTAAAGCATTTAAACGAAAAGTTCGATTTCTTGTCATAATTTTTTTGATTAAGGATTTTTCTCCTTGATCGTTCTTTGTATTAATAGTTCACTTTATTTATATTTTAGAAAGAGGGTAGTTTTTGATGAACAACGTGAAGAAAACAAAAGAAGGGTACCTCGAAACCACTTTGACAGGTAAAGATGTATTATCGATTCCAACGTTGAACAAAGGCGTTGCTTTCTCTGAAGAAGAAAGACAAGAGCTTGGACTAGAAGGCTTACTTCCTCCAACTGTTCTGACTTTAGAACAACAAGCAGAGAGAGCATACAAGCAATTTCTAGCTCAGCCAGATCGTCTTCGTCAAAACGTATACTTAAGTGATTTGCAAAACCGTAACGAAGTATTATTCTATAAGCTTCTAACGGACAAGCTTCGTGAAATGCTTCCTGTTGTTTACACACCAACTGTTGGTGAAGCGATTCAAGAATACAGCCATGAATACAGAAGACCTCATGGTGTCTACCTTTCAATCGACAACATTGACGGCATTGAGAAAGCATTTGAAAACTTACATGCAACAGCAGGCGACATCGACCTCATCGTAGCAACTGACTCTGAGAGTATTCTTGGAATTGGTGACTGGGGTGTTGGTGGTATCAACATCGCAATTGGTAAATTAGCTGTTTACACGGCTGCAGCAGGGATTGATCCAAGCCGCGTGATTCCAGTTGTATTAGATGTTGGAACTAACAATGAAAAACTATTAAATGATCCATTGTACATCGGAAACCACCACAAACGTGTACAAGGTGAAAAATACGAAGAGTTCATTGATGCGTATGTAAAAGCAGCACTTAAATTCTTCCCTAAAGCATTGCTTCACTGGGAAGACCTTGGAAACAAAAATGCGCGTAACATCATGAAAAAATACAACGACAACATCTTAACATTTAATGATGATATCCAAGGTACTGGTGCCATTACTTTAGCGGGTGTTCTTGCAGCTGTCAAGAAAACTGGTACTCAATTGAAAGATCACCGTGTGATGATTTTCGGAGCTGGATCAGCTGGAATCGGAATCGCCGATCAAATGCGTGACACAATGGTTCTTGAAGGTCTAAGTGAAGAAGAAGCAAACAATGCATTCTGGACGTTAGACTACAGAGGATTGCTAACAGATCAGTTTGAAGATGAAGTGCTTGATTTCCAAAAACCATACCTTCGTTCTTCTGATGAAGTAGAAGGCTGGGCTCGTGATGAAAAAGGACAAATCTCATTTGCTGAAGCTGTTCGCAAGGTGAAGCCAACCATTCTTATTGGTACATCAGGTCAAGGCGGCGCATTCACTGAAGAAATTATTAAAGAAATCGCAGCTCATACAGAGCGTCCAGTAATCATGCCGATGTCTAACCCAACTCCACTTGCTGAAGCAGTACCGGAAGATCTATTCAAATGGACAGACGGTCGTGCACTTGTTGCAACTGGAAGCCCATTCGAAAATGTCGAGTATAACGGAATTGAACATGAAATCGGACAATCAAACAATGCGTTCGTTTTCCCTGGACTTGGTCTTGGTTCAATCGTAACGGAATCAAAAATTATCACAAAAGGCATGTTCGTTGCTTCTGCAAATGCGATCGCTGAAATGGTTGATCATGATAAACCAGGCGCTGGACTGCTTCCAAGCATTGATAAATTGCAAGAAGTATCTATCAAGGTAGCTGTTGAAGTAGCAAAAGCAGCAATTAAAGATGGTGTCGCAAGAAGAACACCTGACAACATCGAACAAGCTGTGAAAGATGCTATGTGGATTCCTGAATATAAAAAAATTGTAAGAGCATAATAAAATGTGTAACGCGGCATTGTTTCGGGTAATGTAAGCAATGCCGCTATAAAATAAGAAACATGTAAAGGATTCAAGGAGGAATAGTAAGATGGACTTTTTAAATATTTTGATCCTCCTAGCACCGATTTTTTTCGTTATCGCGCTGGGTTGGTTCGCAGGGAACTTCGGCAGCTATGACGCTAAATCTGCAAAAGGTGTAAGTACACTTGTTACAAAGTATGCTTTGCCAGCGCACTTTATCGCCAGCATTCTGTCAACACCAAAAGATAAATTCTATAGTCAAATTCCATTTTTCGTTGCATTGATTCTCGGAATCGTAGGCTTTTATATCATTATCCTTTTAGTTACGAAATTTGCTTTTAAATATGATTTAACAGATTCATCTGTTTTCTCATTAAACTCAGCACAACCGACCTTTGCATTTATGGGGATTCCGGTCTTGGGCAGTTTATTTGGGGCTCAAGAAGTTGCAATTCCGATTGCTATTACCGGAATAGTTGTAAATGCATTGCTTGATCCAATTGCTATTATTGTGTCAACTGTCGGTGAAAAAACAAAAGGAAAAGCCAAAGACGGCGAAAGTTTCCTAAAAATGACGACGAAAGCGATTTTGCACGGTTTATCTGAGCCGCTTGCGCTTGCACCGTTAGCAAGTATCATTCTTGTTCTTTTAGGATTTAAACTTCCTGAAATCGGACATGAAATGCTAGAGGAAATTGGAAGTGTGACATCAGGGGTTGCGCTCTTTGCAGTCGGTGTCACAGTCGGTATCCGCAAAATTAAACTGAGCTTACCAGCTTTCAGTATCGCATTGCTCAAAGTAGCTGTACAACCGTTACTGATGTATTTTATCGCCATTCTTATGGGTCTTTCGGCGGATGAAATTACAAAAGCTGTATTGCTTGTTGCCTTCCCAGGTTCAGCTGTTGCGGCCATGATCGCCACTCGATTTGAGAAACAGGAAGCAGAAACAGCATCGGCATTTGTGATCAGTGCGATCATGTCACTCATTACATTACCGATCATTATTGCACTTACCGTATAATATAGTAGAAAGGCTGCCTTATAGGCAGCCTTTCTTAGCGAAATGAATGAAACAGAGGGAAGAGCACACGCTTTTTTTTCATTTCGGGGTGTGCCTTTTCCTTTTCTTCTTCTTTTGATGGTTTTGGTTTTGTCAATGTGGCTGTGAGGCGTTCTAATTTTGCAGTTAATTCTTCAATTTCTCTTCTGTGCTGGAGGAGCTGGTAGGAAACGCCTTCATCTGCTTTCTTAGCGAGTTTCCGTTCTATTTCTTGAAAACGGGCTTCAATATGACTGACATGTGATTGCTCTTGAAGGAGCTGTTTCACTTGTTCTTCTAAGGCTTCTATCCGTTTTGATGAGTCAGAAGTTTCTACAGTAGGTGATAATTGCTGGGCGGTTTCTTCATGGATCGGCAGTCTAATGTCATGGAGAATCACACCTTCGTTCATTTGGTGTTGGACCTCTTTGAGCAGCTGGACAATGTCATCATGAAATTCGTAATGTCCAAGTTCATTCCGGGCGACAGGGATGTTGAGCTGTTTGACCCAGCGCTGAATGGTTTTTGAAGATACACCAATTTCCTTTGCAACCTCATTTGTATTCAAACCAAATGCCCTCCCTTTTTTCAATTACAAGTACCATTCTCTTTCGTGAGCATCCGTTCCTTCACGTTAGACAAAACAAGTAACCAATCGCCAAAGATCGTGTTTTCTAGTGAAAAATTGCAGAAAATCAATTGTTTTGGAAATTTTTTTGACTGTCATACCCCGCTATACTATAATTAGACTGTTACGCACAAAACAGAGGTGAAGACCATGTTAGACCGTTTAAAATCAATTGAAGAACGCTATGAAAAGCTAAATGAATATTTAAGTGACCCTGAAGTGGTGAACGACCCTAAGAAGCTTCGTGAATATTCGAAGGAACAATCTGATATTCAAGAAACTGTTGAGGTATATAGACAATATCGTGCGGCATATGATCAGCTAAGTGATGCGAAAGCCATGCTGGAAGATAAGCTCGATGCCGATATGCGCGACATGGTCAAAGAAGAAATTTCAGAGCTCACAGAGGAAACAGAACGTTTAGAAGACGAGCTGAAAATCTTGCTCATCCCGAAAGATCCGAATGACGATAAGAACGTTATTGTGGAGGTTCGTGGTGCAGCGGGCGGAGAAGAGGCTGCGCTGTTTGCAGGAAACCTGTACCGGATGTACAGCCGTTATGCTGAAATGCAAGGCTGGAAAACGGAAGTCATGGAAGCGAGTGTCACTGGAACTGGCGGTTATAAGGAGATCATCTTTATGATTAGCGGTAAAGGTGCATATTCTAAACTAAAGTTTGAAAACGGTGCACACCGCGTGCAGCGTGTTCCTGAAACTGAGTCAGGCGGCCGTATTCATACATCAACAGCGACAGTTGCTGTATTACCAGAGGCTGAGGAAGTTGAAATTGATATCCACGAAAAAGATATTCGTGTGGATACATTCGCATCAAGCGGACCAGGGGGACAAAGTGTTAATACCACAATGTCTGCTGTTCGTTTGACTCACCTTCCAACAGGTGTAGTGGTTTCCTGTCAGGATGAGAAATCACAAATCAAAAACAAAGAAAAAGCGATGAAAGTTTTGCGTGCGAGAATTTATGATAAATTCCAGCGTGAAGCACAAGCTGAATATGACCAAACCCGTAAATCTGCTGTTGGAACAGGGGATCGTTCAGAGCGTATCCGTACGTACAATTTCCCACAAAACCGCGTGACGGACCACCGTATCGGATTGACGATTCAAAAGCTTGATCAAATTTTAGAAGGAAAACTTGACGAGGTCATTGATGCATTAATTATGGAAGACCAAGCAAGAAAACTTCAAAATGCAAAATAAAGAGCGAACGATCTTTGAAGCCCTTAAATGGGCTTCTTCTTTGTTAACGGAAGCGGGCAGAGACCAAAACGCAGCAGAGTTAATGTTGATGCATGTGCTTGGATGGAGCAGAAGTGAACTTCTTGCCCGTTTTCATGATCCACTGCCAGAGGAGCAAGATTCACAATTCAGCGAGTTCGTCGCACAGCACAAGCGTGGAGTGCCTGTGCAGCATTTAACGGGTGTTGAATTTTTTTATGGGCGTCCTTTTGAGGTAAACAAACACGTTCTGATTCCTCGTCCTGAAACGGAGGAAGTGGTGCTGGCGGCATTGAATATGATGAATCGTGTTTTTCCTCATGATCAGCCGCTCAAAGCTGTTGATGTAGGAACAGGTAGCGGTGCAATTGCGATTACGTTAGCTCTTGAAAAAGAATCTCTCACTGTGACAGCGACGGATATTTCACATGAAGCACTTGAAGTAGCAAAGCGAAATCAAGAAGCGCTTGGTGCAGACGTTCATTTTGTCCAAGGGGATTTACTTGAACCGATTATGGCTCAAGGCATCAAAGTTGATGTGTTTATTTCAAATCCGCCTTATATTGCGGCAGAAGAAATGGATGGTTTATCAGAGGTTGTCACAAAGCATGAACCTGTCAATGCGCTGACAGATGGGCGTGATGGCCTGTGGTTTTATGAGCGTATCGCCTGTGATCTCCACAAGGTACTTCATCAGCAAGCGGTGGTTGTCTTTGAAATAGGACATACACAAGCACAAGATGTAAAAGCGCTTCTTTTGCAGGCGTTCCCTTCAGCTGATGTTCATATCATCAAGGACATCAACGGAAAGGATCGAGCGGTTTGCGCACACATTCAAAACGGAAGTCCGGCTGAATAAAGTCGGACTATTTTATTATGTAAAGATGAAACTTATGGTAAAAGGGAAACGTATATATAGAAGAATGAACATTCTGATCATGATTTTTTACATAAATTTGTTTTGAAGGAGCGAATGGTGTGAACAGAAGGTATGCGATGGTGTTGGTCATCGTCAGTGTACTATTGATTGTGAGTGCTTGCGGTAAACCGAGCTTTAAAAAAGAAGCAGCAGCATTTGGGGAAAACTATAAAAAAGCACAATACACAGTGAATCGGACGGATGACCTATCTGACATGAAGGAGAAGTTGAAGGATTATTTAACCGAGCATGAATATCAAGAATATACAGAAGACAGCATGTTTCCAAGTGTATTAGAAGCAGCAAAAGATCAAGATTGTCAAATTAAACTGAAAAAAATTACGTTTACACCTTCAGATGAAAGCGATGACAGGATTGAATTTGACTATGAAATGATCATTCAATTTATTGACCATAAAGGAAAGGTCAAAAAGGAAATTGAGAAAAAAGGTGCAATGACAGTTATCAAAACAGATTCGGGATTAAAAATCAGCCGAGATTGGGATGGAAGACTGTACCCTTCCGATTACCAATCCTCACTAAAAAGCCGTTCATAAGTTGTTGAATGGCTTTTTTGCATGCAGAAAAAACATTGATTCGCTCACCTCATGTAGTTGTTTTTTACTCATAATCTATTAAAAAAATCATTTTTGCTGTTTACAAGATGCGTTTCCTGGACACAATGTTTGTAGCGAAGAGAAAAAGTGGGGGGAACACATTATGTTCAAAAGTAAAATGATGATTTGTCTTTATATGTTTCTATTATTATGTGGTGCTTTTGCAAACCTTGGAAAAGAGGAGACGGCGGCTGCTTCTGCCAATCAGCCTGTTGTGATTCCAGATGAAGCCATTCGTTTACGCATTTTAGCCAACAGTGACCGGTCGGCAGATCAAGATGTGAAACGAAGTATTCGAGATGAGGTCAATGCCAATATAACGGAGTGGGTGAAAGACCTCACATCCATTGAAGAAGCCAGACGTGTGATTCGTTCAAAGCTTCCAGACATCAATCGTATTGCCAAAGCAAAATTAAAGGAACAACACATTGATCAATCCGTATCGGTCAGCTTTCAAAAAGCCTCATTTCCAACAAAGCTATATGGCAACTTTGTTTATCCTGCTGGGAAATATGAAGCCATTTTGATTACGTTAGGGGAAGGAGACGGAGCCAATTGGTGGTGTGTGTTATTCCCACCTCTCTGCTTTATCGATTTTTCAAACGGAGAAGCGATCGCCTCACCAGAAGGAGATGATAAAGAGCAGGTAGCTGCAGAGCCATCAAATGAATCTGTCAATGAAGTGGTAAAAGAAGAAGAGACGGGTGAAGTGAAATTCTTTCTGTTCGAATGGGTCTCTAGTCTTTTCTCTTAAAAAAGGTCTAAATCTGTTTTTGCCTCATAGAGTTGAAGTAAGAGAACAAAAAGAGGTGAAAGCATGTATTATCAATTAAGAATAGCGACAGAAGAAGATGCCCCGGCCATTAATGCTTTTCTTGAAAAAGGCCAAGCAAAAGGCGGGGTGACGATTGCAGAGCGTACGTCATTTGTGGTCATGGAAGATGCAGACGGTGAGCTTGCAGGCTGTTTAGGTCTTGAACGACTAAATGAACAAGAAGGATTGCTAAGATCACTTGTGATATCAGATAAACTTGGTCAGGGGCATATCGTTTCTCTGTTCCAAAGTGTTCAAACGCTAGGGGAAAAGCAAGGTGTGGACACCTTTTATGTTGTAGCCAATCACTCCTCTTCGCATGATTTTTTAGCGCTGATGGGCTTTACGCCTATAGAGGAAATCCCAGAAAGTGTGTGGGTATCTGCGCATGCAAAAGAGTCGTTGGGAAAAGAGCAGGCGGTTGTGCTGCAAAAAACAGCGAGTTAATCACAAAACACCGGACTTATTCACATACTTATCCACTGTAAAACAAGCGTTATCCACAAATTGTGGACAACGCTTGTTTTATTTAGCATCATCTTTTATACTTTCAAAAGGATAATTGAGATATATCAACAGTTTTATCTTTTTTAAAAGGAGTTTGTATGATGTTAAATACAAAAAGGTGGTCTGTGGATTTAAAAAAGGATTTATCCACATACTATCCACAAATTGAACAAGCAGCTCTGTTGTTGCGGCAGAATGAAGTGGTCGCTTTTCCGACAGAAACGGTTTATGGACTAGGGGCAAATGCAAAAGAGACAGAGGCTGTGAAGAAAATTTATGAAGCGAAAGGACGCCCAAGTGATAATCCGTTGATTGTTCACATTGCGGATGTTCAACAGCTTCATGAATTTGCGCAAATAGAAAATGAAAAAGTAACGGCGCTGATGGATGCCTTTTGGCCAGGCGCTCTCACCATTGTTCTACCTTGTAAGCCGGGCACATTATCAAAGCAGGTGACGGCAGGTTTAACGACAGTAGGCGTAAGAATGCCTGATCATCCTGTTGCGCTTGAACTCATCCGAGCAGCTGGTCTACCAATTGCCGCGCCTAGTGCCAACCGTTCGGGAAAACCGTCGCCGACACTTGCGGATCATGTCGCAAGTGATCTTGATGGGAAAATTGCTGGCATTGTCGATGGTGGTTCAACAGGTATTGGCGTGGAGTCAACGGTTGTATCCTGTGTAGACGAGATTCCAGTGATCTTAAGGCCGGGCGGTATTACAAAAGAAGCGTTAGAAGAGGTCGTAGGAACGGTCAACACGGATCCAGGGTTGACGAAAAAGGATGAGGCGCCAGTATCGCCGGGAATGAAATACACACATTATGCACCTGAAGCACAAATGTATATATTTCATGGAAGTGATGAAGACATGCAGCTGCACATTCAGAAGTACCGAGCTGAAGGGCTAAAAGTAGGTGTGCTGACAACAGAAGAAAAGAAGGAATGGTTTGCGGCAGATGTTATCTTTAGCTGTGGATGGAGAGAAAAGCCTGAAACGGTTGCGGCAAACTTATATCGTGTGCTGAGACAATTTGATGAAACGGATGTAGACTTGATCATTTCAGAAGCCTTCTCAGAGCAGGGAGTTGGTTCTGCGATCATGAACCGTCTGCAAAAAGCGGCAGGAGGGCGCACTCTCTCTTCATTCAAATAGTTCTAACCTCTCTTGGACAAACATAGGTTAAAGGAGAATGCGTGTCCAAGGGGGATTTACATGAATGAACTAGCTGGCGAATTGCTGACACTCAGTATCATGGCTTTTGCACTTGGAATGGATGCCTTTTCGGTTGGACTCGGCATGGGGATGATTCAGCTGAGATTCCGCCAGATCGTTTATATTGGACTTGTCATTGGGATATTTCATATGTTTATGCCTCTTTTTGGCATGTTAACAGGTCAGCTTTTATCTGGCTGGCTTGGGCTCCTAGCAACCTATATTGGCGGGGCGCTGCTTTTGGTGCTGGGTCTGCAAATGATCATCGCTTCTATCCGAAAAGAAGATAAGCCATTTATCGCACCTGTTGGGGCCGGTCTCGTTCTTTTTGCAACAAGTGTGAGTTTAGATAGTTTTTCCGTTGGCTTAAGCCTGGGGATTTACGGTTCTCGGGTGTTGATGACCATTTTATTGTTTGGCTTTTTTAGTATGATGCTCACATGGCTTGGATTATTACTCGGTAAACAGGTTCGGTCATGGGTAGGTTCATACAGCGGTGCGCTTGGCGGATTGATTTTACTAGCCTTTGGAATCAAATTATTATTTCCGCTCTAGCCAGTCTACTTACATAACATGTAGAATGAAATGCTATATAATAGAAGAAAAGGAGGTCGAAAGATGAATATCTTATTTGTTTGTACGGGAAATACTTGCAGAAGTCCGATGGCTCAAGCCCTTTTTTCCTCCATTGCAGATGAAAAAGGCTTACAGGTCACTGTAAAATCAGCGGGCATCTTCGCCTCTGATGCAGGGAAGGCTTCTCCTCAAGCAGTCGAAGCATTATTTGAGAAAAGCATTCCACTGAATCACTCGTCGTCTAAACTAACAGAAGAACTTCTTCATGAAGCAGATTATGTCTTCACCATGACGATTCAGCATAAACAGTTGATTGTGGAGCAATATGCTCATGTGAAAGACAAGGTCTTCACTCTAAAAGAATTTGCGACAGGATCAGAAGGTGACGTGTCGGATCCATTTGGAGGGAGCCTCTCCATTTATCAGGAGACACGAGATGAACTAGAAACGCTATTGTATCAACTTGCTAAAAAGCTTAAACAGGATCACAAATCCTCATAAATGGACAACCTGTAAAACCGTTGCGCAAACGGTTTTTCTGCTTTTGTTTGCAAATGACTAGGCAGAGGTTAAAATATAACTGTAAATAAAGAATGAATGTAAGACATGACAGATTAACTCACCCTTAGGAGGAATTGCCCGATGAAAGTAGCCATTGCATCCGATCACGGCGGAACGAATATTCGTGAAGAAATCAAACAACTAATGGATGAATTAAAGATTGAATACATTGATATGGGTTGTGAATGTGGATCAGGTTCTGTAGACTACCCTGACTATGCTTTTCCTGTAGCCAATATGGTGGCAAACGGAGAAGTCGATCGCGGCATTTTGATTTGCGGGACAGGTATTGGTATGAGCATTTCAGCAAACAAAGTGAAAGGCATCCGCTGTGCACTGGCGCATGATACATTCAGTGCAAAGGCGACGAGAGAACATAACGATACAAATGTTCTTGCGATGGGAGAACGAGTCATTGGACCAGGATTGGCAAGAGAGATTGCTCACATTTGGCTGACAACAGAATTTACTGCAGGACGTCATGCTGTGCGGATTGGTAAAATCGCTGATTACGAAGAAAAGCACCTGTAAGGAGCGCTTAACATGAACATTGGTCAAGATTGGCTTGAGATGTTAAAAGAGTTTCATCAAACAGTTGAACTGCGAGCCGGCCACATTTTAGTGATTGGCTGCAGTACATCAGAAGTGGCTGGCGAGCACATTGGGACAGCGGGAAGTGAGCAAATTGCTGAAGCTATTTATCAAGAGCTCGATCAACTGAGACGCGAGACAGGAATCGAATTGGCTTTCCAATGCTGCGAGCATTTGAATCGTGCCCTCGTTGTGGAAGAAGAGGTGGCGTACCGGCTTAACTTAGAAATTGTAGCGGCTGTACCTGTCCGTCAGGCGGGTGGTTCTATGGCGGCGCATGCGTATCAGCAAATGGAACACCCTGTGCTGGTTGAATCCATTTCAGCACATGCAGGGATTGATATCGGTGATACATTAATCGGCATGCACTTAAAGCGGGTAGCTGTACCGGTCCGTCTCAGCCGTCATCAATTAGGACAAGCACATGTGACGTTTGCAAAAACTCGTCCAAAGCTGATTGGCGGAGAACGAGCCGTTTATACAAGTTCATAGTTCGGATATATTTCTAATATAATGTTGAATGATGAAGACGCTCCACCCCTTGAATATTCGGGTTTTCATAAAAAAGAAGTCGATTTTCCAAAAAAAACTTTTACATTTTACTCAAAAACCGTGTACAATGAGATGGTGAAAACATCGAATGGAAATAGATTGGAGAGGATTTCGCTGATGAAACATTTACCTGAGCAAGACGCACAAGTATTCAAAGCAATTCAACTAGAGCGGAAACGCCAGCAGGACAAAATCGAATTAATTGCATCAGAAAACTTCGTAAGCGAAGCAGTCATGGAAGCGCAGGGCTCTGTCTTAACAAACAAATATGCAGAAGGTTACCCTGGTAAACGCTACTATGGCGGCTGTGAACATGTAGACGTTGTAGAAGATATCGCACGTGACCGCGCAAAAGAAATTTTTGGCGCTGAGTATGTGAACGTACAGCCTCACTCAGGAGCTCAAGCGAATATGGCCGTATACTTTACAATCCTTGAGCATGGCGATACAGTGCTAGGCATGAACTTATCACATGGCGGGCATTTAACACATGGAAGCCCTGTAAACTTTAGCGGCGTACAGTACAACTTTGTAGAATACGGTGTAGATAAAGAAACACAACATATCGACTACCAAGATGTACTTGAAAAAGCACGTGAGCATAAGCCGAAACTAATCGTAGCGGGGGCAAGTGCTTACCCACGTCAAATTGATTTCAAAAAGTTCCGTGAAATTGCCGATGAAGTCGGTGCTTACTTTATGGTGGACATGGCTCACATCGCGGGTCTTGTTGCAGCAGGTCTTCATCCAAATCCTGTTCCTTACGCTGATTTTGTGACAACGACAACTCACAAAACATTGCGCGGACCTCGCGGCGGAATGATTCTATGCCGTGAAGAGTTTGGTAAAAAGATCGACAAATCGATCTTCCCTGGTATTCAAGGTGGACCACTCATGCATGTGATCTCTGCAAAAGCTGTTTCTTTCGGTGAAGTATTGAACGGAGATTTCAAAACATATGCACAAAACGTGATTGATAACGCAAAACAACTAGCTGAAACACTTTTATCTGAGGATATTCAGCTTGTATCTGGTGGAACAGATAACCATCTTGTTCTCATCGACTTGCGCTCTCTTGGCATTACAGGAAAAATTGCAGAAAACGTTCTTGATGAAATTGGTATCACGGTGAACAAAAATGCAATTCCATATGATCCAGAGAAACCATTTGTTACAAGTGGTGTACGTGTAGGTACAGCAGCAGTGACAAGCCGTGGCTTCGATCAAGAAGCGATGAAAGAAGTCGGTTCCATTATTGCGCTTGCTCTGAAACATCATGAAGATGAAGCGAAATTAGAAGAGGCGAAAAAGCGTGTATCTGATCTGACAGCTCGTTTCCCTCTATATCAAGAATTAGATTATTAAGATGCAGACCCATTTGCCTATTTTTGGCATGTGGGTTTTTTTTGTAGGATTTGCGAATCATATTGAAAGATGATGTCTTTTTATGTAGAATTGTAGGAAGTGTGCAAAGTTCACCGGAAGATGACAGAAAAGGAGTTGTAGCAAGCAATGGCAAAGGTTTATGTATTTGATCACCCGCTTATTCAGCACAAACTTACATATATTCGTGACGTTCATACAGGAACAAAAGAATTTAGAGAGCTAGTGGATGAAGTCGCAACATTAATGGCATTTGAAATCACAAGAGACTTACCGCTTGAAGAGGTAGATGTAGAAACACCTGTACAAGTCGCTAAATCAAACGTGATCTCAGGTAAAAAACTCGGAGTTGTGCCGATTTTAAGAGCAGGTCTTGGAATGGTAGACGGGATTTTGAAACTCATTCCAGCTGCCAAAGTGGGACATGTCGGTTTATACCGTGATCCGAAGACATTAAAGCCTGTTGAATATTATGTGAAGCTTCCATCTGATGTGGAAGAGCGTGAATTTATCGTAGTAGACCCAATGCTTGCAACGGGCGGATCAGCTGTAGAAGCATTAAACAGCTTGAAAAAACGCGGTGCGAAAAACATCCGCTTCATGTGTCTGATTGCTGCGCCAGAAGGTGTAGAAGAAATGCAAAAACATCATCCAGATGTTGATATCTACATTGCGGCATTAGATGAGAAGTTAAACGAAAAAGGTTACATCATCCCAGGTCTTGGTGATGCTGGTGACCGTATGTATGGAACAAAATAAGAATGATTCATGAAAAGCCCACATGCAAACGTACATGTGGGCTTTTTTGAAAAATATGACAAACGGTTGATATCGTTCTTAGAAAAATCAATGTATACTGAACATTAGCAGTTTTTTTGCATGAATGTCACAACTCTCCTAAAGTTTGATGAAATTGTGAACATTTTGTGTGCTCTCTCATTATAGAAAAGTTTTTTAACTTTCAACGGATTGACACATCATAGACGCTATTGTATGCTAAACGAGGGTATTATGGTAAGGTTTTCATAGCCTATAGCACTCTACTAATCCTCATTGTGAACCCTTTAATAATCAGGGTTTGTATCAGCGAATGAAGCAGAATCCCATAGATCTAAAGATTTCAAGTCTGATTGCACAATTAGACCGATGGGTGATTGATTTTTTTCAAATAGGACGGCTTATCATAAGCGTCTTCTACGCAGTTTTCATCACCATTTATCACCTTTTTTACAATATTTTTCATCGGGAGTCAGATGAATGAACGATCCAAACGTCATTTTCCGCAGACAGAGTAAATATATGTTCTATTTATTGGCAATTTTTGTGTTTGGCTATGCCATGCCTGGTTTTAAACCACTGTTTCTTGGTTTCATTATCGGCACAATTTTTGCTTTCTTTAATTTATTCCTGCTTATTCGGAGAATGCATGCTTTTGATCGAGCAGTTAAAAAAGGAAAATCTATTCGTTCAATGGGAAGTACAGCCAGGTGGGCCAACGCAATTCTCGCAGTAGCGATTGCTTGGCGTTACCCTAACGAAGTTCATCTGGCAGGTGTTGTTATAGGATTAATGACAATATATCCTGTCATTATGATAGATTCCTTCATTCAACTTAAACGTTCTACTATGGAAGAGAGGTGAATACTCTTTGGGTCACAGTTCAAAAACTACAGAATTTTTAGGGTTAACGTTCAACTTATCCAATGTTCTCATGATTACGATTGCTAGTATCATCGTTCTTCTCATAGCGGTGCTGACTACTCGTGTTCTGGCTATTCGTCCGACAAAGGCGCAGAACTTCATGGAATGGATTGTTGATTTTGTTCGAAATATCATAGGTAGTTCGATGGACATGAAAACAGGAGCCCCATTTCTAGCGCTTGGCGTTACATTACTCATGTACATATTTGTTTCAAACATGCTTGGACTGCCATTCTCGATTACGGTCGATCACAATTTATGGTGGAAATCACCAACTGCCGATCCTGCAATCACAATGACACTAGCGATTATGGTCATGGGATTGACACATTACTATGGTGTCAAGGCAAAAGGAGTCAAGGAATATACAAAAGACTTTTTCAAGCCAATCCCATATTTAGTGCCGCTGAAAATCATTGAAGAATTTGCAAACACGTTAACACTTGGTTTGCGTCTTTATGGAAATATTTTCGCTGGAGAGATTCTTCTTGGTTTACTTGCAGGACTTGCGACCAATTTCTACACGCAAAACATTGCACTAGGTATTGTTGGTACATTAGGTGCCATCGTGCCAATGATTGTATGGCAGGCATTCAGTTTGTTTGTCGGAACCATCCAGGCATTTATCTTCACCATGCTGACAATGGTGTATATCTCCCATAAAGTCAGCGACGAACACTAAAAAATTGAGAGTCCAAAATGGACGTTATTTTAAAGGAGGAGCTTTTTAATGAATTTAATAGCAGCAGCAATTGCAATCGGTTTAGGAGCACTAGGAGCAGGTATTGGTAACGGTCTAATCGTATCTAAAACAGTTGAAGGAATCGCTCGTCAGCCAGAAGCTGGTAGAGAACTAAGAACACTTATGTTCATCGGGGTAGCTTTAGTTGAGGCACTTCCAATTATCGCTGTCGTTATCGCATTCTTGGCATTCTTTGGTTAATATGTGAGAAGCGTTCTAATATGAATTTTAATGGCGAAGATCAGATTAGTTCGAAACTTCGCCATTCCTTTATGTTTTGTTTCTTAACATATTATTTAAAGAAGGGAGTTGCCGTACTAAATGTCTCAGTTACCAGTGGTTTTAGGAGCAGGGGGCTTAAGTTTTAACGCTGGGGATATGTTGTTCCAGCTAATCGCTATGCTCATCCTGCTTGCACTTTTAAAGAAATTTGCGCTTAAGCCTTTATTAGGGATTATGAAACAGCGTGAAGATTATATAGGAAATGAAATTTCAAGTGCTGAAGAAAAGCACGTTCAAGCTGAAAAGCTTCTTGAAGAACAACGTGTCTTATTGAAAGAAGCACGCGAAGAATCACATACACTCATCGAAAATGCGAAAAAGATTGGTGAGAAACAAAAAGAAGACATCATTCAAGCAGCGCGTCAAGAATCAGAGCGCTTGAAAGAGTCTGCTAGAACTGAAATCGTGAAAGAAAAAGAACAAGCTGTGGCTGCACTGCGCGAGCAAGTTGCATCACTTTCTGTATTAATTGCTTCTAAAGTGATTGAAAAAGAACTTGATGAGCAAGCACAAGAGAAATTGATCCAAGAGTATCTTAAAGAGGCAGGCGAAAGCCGATGAGCGTGACTATTGTCTCTAAGCGTTACGCTTCTGCTCTTTTTGACATCGTTCTTGCTTCTTCGGCAGTAGACGAAACTGAAAAAGAGCTGAATGAGATCAAAAAAGTTCTCAAGGCTGACCAAGAATTAAATGACTTTCTTGTTCATCCGAAGATTACGGCAGACAAAAAGAAACATCTGATTGCAGAAGCTTTCAAAGGTGTTTCGACATATGTTTTGCACACAATGTATTTACTGATTGACCGTGGACGCACGAATATTTTTCCTGAAATGGCGTCTGAGTTTGTGAAACTTGCAAACCGTACGAAACAAATAGACGATGCGATCGTGTATTCAGTTAAACCGCTCAGCGGAGCTGAAATTCAATCTTTATCTGAAGTATTTGCCAAAAAAGCCGGAGTCACATCACTGCGTGTAGAAAACGTGATTGACAAGGATCTAATAGGCGGAGTGAAAATCCGTATCGGAAACCGCATTTATGACGGCAGTGTCAGCGGAAAGCTTTCCCGCATTGAACGTCAGCTTGCAGGCGAAAATCGTTAGAAGGGGTGAAACCTTAGTGAGTATCAAAGCTGAAGAGATTAGCGCGCTGATAAAGCAGCAAATCCAAAACTATCAATCTGAAATTGAAGTAAAAGATGTCGGTACAGTCATTCAAGTAGGGGACGGTATCGCGCGTGTACATGGCCTTGACAACATTATGGCAGGAGAGCTTGTTGAGTTCTCTAACGGTGTAATGGGTATGGCTCAAAACCTTGAGGAGTCTAACGTAGGTATCGTAATCTTAGGACCTTACAAAGATATCCGTGAAGGTGACGACGTAAAACGTACAGGTCGTATCATGGAGGTTCCAGTAGGAGAAGAGTTAATCGGACGTATTGTGAACCCACTTGGTCAGCCTGTTGATGGACTAGGTCCAATTTTAACAAGCAAAACACGTCCAATTGAAAGTGAAGCACCAGGCGTTATGGATCGTAAATCGGTACATGAGCCGCTTCAAACGGGAATTAAAGCAATTGATGCCTTGATTCCAATCGGACGCGGACAGCGTGAATTGATCATTGGGGACCGTCAAACAGGTAAAACATCTGTTGCAATCGATACGATCCTGAACCAAAAAGATCAAGACATGATCTGTATCTATGTAGCGATCGGACAAAAAGAATCAACTGTTCGTGGTGTTGTTGAAACACTTCGTAAGCATGGTGCGCTTGACTACACAATCGTTGTCACAGCTTCTGCATCACAGCCAGCTCCACTTCTTTACCTTGCTCCTTATGCAGGTGTAACGATGGGTGAGGAATTCATGTATAACGGCAAGCATGTGCTTGTTGTGTATGATGACCTTTCTAAACAAGCGGCAGCTTACCGTGAGCTTTCATTATTGCTTCGTCGTCCTCCAGGTCGTGAAGCATTCCCTGGTGATGTTTTCTACCTTCACTCTCGTTTATTAGAGCGTGCAGCGAAGCTTAGTGATGAAAAGGGTGGCGGTTCTATCACAGCATTGCCTTTCGTAGAAACGCAAGCTGGTGATATCTCTGCATATATCCCAACAAACGTTATCTCAATCACAGATGGACAGATCTTCTTACAATCTGATCTCTTCTTCTCAGGCGTACGTCCAGCGGTAAACGCAGGATTGTCTGTATCTCGTGTAGGTGGTTCTGCACAAATCAAAGCGATGAAAAAGGTAGCAGGTACACTTCGTTTGGATCTTGCTTCTTATCGTGAGCTTGAAGCATTCGCTCAGTTTGGATCTGATCTAGACCAAGCGACTCAAGCCAAATTAAACCGTGGTGCTAGAACAGTTGAAGTCTTAAAACAAGACTTGAACAAACCGTTGAAAGTTGAAAAACAAGTAGCGATTCTTTATGCACTGACAAGAGGATACTTAGATGATGTAGCGATTGCTGATGTCAAACGCTTTGAAGCTGAGTTATTCATGTACATTGAAGAAAACCATAAAGACTTGTTTGACACAATCTCTCAAACAGGAAACATGCCTGCTGATGAAGAGTGGAAAGCAGCGATCGAAGGCTTTAAACGTACGTTTGCACCAAGCAACTAATTAGTAATCTTTCCGAGAGAAAAAGATTCTCTTTTTCTCTCTTTTCACGTAAATGAACACGGATTCCTGAAAAAAGGTGGTGAAATCTTTGGCCTCATTACGCGATATTAAGTCAAGGATCACGTCAACAAAAAAATCGAGTCAGATCACAAAAGCGATGCAAATGGTATCAGCTGCGAAACTGAATCGTGCTGAAAATAATGCGAAGTCCTTTGTTCCTTACATGGAGAAAATCCAAGAAGTCGTTGCGGCAATCGCAACTGGAACAAGTGCTAAGCACCCAATGCTTCTTTCAAGACCTGTTAAGAAAACAGGGTATCTCGTCATTACATCTGATCGAGGACTTGCAGGACCTTTTAACAGCTCGATTTTACGTGCCGCTTACCAAGCCATTCAATCTCGTCATCAATCTGCTGATGAATATGCGGTGATTGTGATTGGTAAAATCGGACGCGACTTCTTCAAAAAGCGTGGTATTCCAGTTATTTCTGAAGTCACAGGGCTTGGAGACGAAGTAGCGTTTGCTGATATTAAAGAATTAGCAAGCAGTACAGTGCAAATGTTCTCTGATGAAGCGTTTGATGAGCTTTACATGTTCTATAACCATTTCGTCAGTGCCATTTCGCAAGAAGTAACAGAGAAAAAATTATTGCCGCTAACGGACCTTTCGGCCGCAGCGACACCAAATAAACGTTCCGCATCTTATGAGTTTGAGCCTTCTGAAGAAGAAATTCTTGAAGTTCTCCTTCCTCAATATGCAGAGAGTTTGATTTTCGGTGCGCTTCTTGACAGCAAAGCAAGTGAACATGCTGCAAGGATGACAGCAATGAAGAGTGCAACAGACAACGCAAAAGAATTGATCGACAGCCTGACACTCTCTTACAACCGTGCTCGTCAAGCAGCGATTACACAAGAGATTACAGAAATTGTCGGCGGAGCAGCTGCCTTAGAATAGAAATAATTGTCAGGAGGGAATGCAATGAAAACAGGACGCATCAGTCAGATCATGGGACCAGTCGTAGACGTTCGTTTTGAAGACGGTCACTTGCCTGAGATTTATAATGCGATCAAAGTTTCGCATAAAGCGGAAAGCGAAAGTGAAGTTGATATCGACTTAACTTTAGAAGTAGCACTACATTTAGGTGATGATACAGTGAGAACCATCGCAATGGCATCAACAGACGGTGTGAAGCGCGGTATGGAAGCTGTAGACCTTGGAAAACCAATTTCAGTACCAGTTGGTAACGTAACACTTGGACGTGTATTCAACGTACTGGGAGATAACATTGACTTAGATGAGCCACTTGGTGTGGAAGCGCAAAGAGACCCAATCCACAGACAAGCGCCTTCTTTTGATCAACTTTCTACAGAAGTTGAAATTCTTGAAACAGGTATCAAAGTTGTTGACCTTCTTGCTCCTTACATCAAAGGTGGAAAGATCGGTCTATTCGGTGGAGCCGGTGTTGGTAAAACCGTTCTGATTCAAGAATTGATCAACAACATCGCACAAGAACACGGCGGTATTTCTGTATTCGCTGGTGTTGGAGAGCGTACACGTGAAGGAAATGACCTTTACTACGAAATGAAAGATTCTGGCGTTATCGAAAAAACAGCGATGGTCTTCGGCCAAATGAACGAGCCACCAGGTGCACGTATGCGTGTAGCTCTAACTGGTTTGACAATGGCAGAGCATTTCCGTGATGAACAAGGTCAAGACGTATTGTTCTTCATCGATAACATCTATCGTTTTACACAAGCAGGTTCTGAAGTATCAGCCCTTCTTGGACGTATGCCTTCAGCGGTAGGTTATCAGCCAACTCTTGCAACAGAAATGGGTCAGCTTCAAGAGCGTATCACGTCTACAAACGTAGGATCGGTTACATCGATTCAAGCGATCTATGTACCTGCGGATGACTATACAGATCCAGCTCCAGCTACAACGTTCGCTCACCTTGATGCAACGACAAACCTTGAGCGTAAGTTGACAGAGATGGGGATTTACCCAGCGGTAGATCCACTTGCTTCAACATCTCGTGCCCTTGCACCTGAGATTGTTGGCGAAGAGCATTATGCGATCGCGCGTGAAGTTCAGCAAACATTGCAGCGTTATAAAGAATTGCAAGATATCATTGCCATTTTAGGTATGGATGAATTATCTGAGGACGATAAGCTTGTGGTACACAGAGCTCGTCGTGTTCAATTCTTCCTATCTCAAAACTTCCACGTAGCAGAACAGTTCACTGGCCAAAAAGGTTCTTATGTGCCATTGCAAGAAACTGTTAAAGGCTTCAAGGAAATCTTATCTGGTAAATACGATCACCTTCCAGAAGATGCATTCCGCTTAGTCGGCCGCATTGAAGAAGTGGTTGAAAAAGCCAAAGAGATGGGTGTAGAGGCCTAATCTGGTCCTTAGGAGGGTAAAAGCATGAAGACCGTTCAAGTCAATATCGTTACTCCCGACGGCCCAGTGTATGAAGCGGATGTGGAAATGGTCAGTGTAAGAGCAGAAAGCGGTGAGCTTGGGATTTTAGCTGGCCACGTTCCAATGGTTGCTCCGCTAAAAATCGGTGCAGTTCGCTTAAAACATAGTGGATCAACTGAATTGGTTGCAGTAAGCGGTGGATTTGTTGAAGTTCGCCCCGAAAAAGTAACCATTCTTGCTCAGGCTGCTGAAACATCAGACAAAGTTGATGTCGATCGTGCAAAATCAGCGAAACAGCGTGCTGAAGAGCATTTGAACCACCCGAATGAAAGTGATGTACGCAGGGCGGAACTCGCATTAAAACGGGCATTAAACCGTTTAAATGTAGCAGGGAAATAAAACAGAAAATCCTTCTTATCACAGTGATAAGAAGGATTTTTTTTAGGATGACATGAGAGATTGATACATCGACACATAAGGATGAGATGCTTGCTTTTCTAGATATAACTGCTCGCAAAATTGCGTACTGCAATGCCATGTTTTATTATTTCTGCGTAAGCCAAGCGTATATTGGTGCGAAGAGTCCATATAAGGCCGCACGACCCAGTCAGCATCTGAATGATGACGGATGACAACTTCTCCTAAATACACACTCATCATCGCTTCTAATGCATCTATTGGCATTTTCCAATCAGCAAAAAGCTGCTGACGGAAGGCATCGAAGTATAATGACTCTAACTGATAAAGGCTTTCCTCTGAGTAATCCAAAGAAATGTTATGAAAATGACACAATTGTGCTAATTCTTCTAGCTGTGTCTGTCTATAATCAAAGTAGAAAGCAATGGCTTCCCATTCATGTTCAAATGAGGGAACCAGTTCTCCGTACAAATCAACAAAGTCAGGAAAAGAATCTTTCAAATATGATCAGCTCCTTCCACCGCAGTATATCATCTCCTTCGCATCAGAATAAGAGGGGATTCACTCTAAATGTAGCTCTTTTTTCCAAATGATTCATCTTTCCGATTTTGGAGGATATAATGAAAGGGAGTTTTCCTTTACAGAAATCAATAAAAGGAGGATTCAAGTGTATGGAAGACGTAGGACAACAAGCAATTGTCAGTATTGTGATCCACCTATTTTTTATTGCCATTACGTGGTGGGCATTGCTTGCGGTGAATATTGATCCACTGATTAAAAAAGGAAAAATTATTCAAGCTAGATTGCTCATGATGCTGATCACGATTGCTATTGCATCGGCAGTCAGCAATTTCTTCCTTGATTATTTAAATTTCTCCAGACAAATCCCTTATATGTTTTAACATAAAAGGTTTGGTCACTGCCTTCTGCGGGAACGTAAAAAGAAGTGTCAAAAATATGGCCTTTGATGACTTTTCCACGTATGCATTGATCTCCTTGCGGCAACACTTGTAGCAAGGGGGAATGACAAGTGAGAAAGTATTTAAAAGGTTGGCCATTATTTGCATTTATTCTTTTTTTTGTTCTGATGATTCAAGGTGTTCGGGCGGAAGAAACATCCACGCTCGCCCAAATAGCAGAAGGTATGAAAAACCAGCAAATCGAAGTAAGTGGATGGACGCTTCATGCCAAAACAAATATAGACATTTCATCCGAACAATTTTCAAAAAAAGTGAAACGTTTGAAAGACGAACTACGACAGTATGAGTGGACCGAAAAAAAAGAGAAACATGTCACCAAAGTCACAGGAATTTACAAAGATGAAAAAAATGATACATTATCGAAAATTTTACTCGTGAAGACCGACACAAAATCAAACCAAAAGTCGTATTTATTATATGAGCAAAAAGGTGCTCGCCCACTGAATACCTGGGAGCATACATATGATCAGTTCGTACGTCATGCAAAAAGCATATTACAAGAAAAATTTGTGATTTTTACTTGTCTCGATGGTCATGTAAATGGTATGATGGATGTTGTTTTGCAAAAAAAAGCTGAAATGATAGCAAATGAATTTCAAGCAAAACCTGTTGAGTATCTCGTTGAGTCTAATTTTGTGTCGCTTTCCGCTTACACAGAGAAGTGGGAACAGTTCATTATGACTTCAAATGATAAAATGAATGTTCAAATTGCCATCAGAAGTTCGGAAATGAACGAAAATCATACGATTACGGTTGGCACACCAATCGTAACGACTGAATATTAATATAGAGAATTTGGGACGCGGAGGGGAAGACCTTGGAAAAAATCATCGTCCGCGGCGGTCAAAAGTTAAACGGCACAGTTAAAGTAGAAGGCGCAAAAAATGCCGTTTTACCAGTTATCGCTGCATCTTTGTTAGCAAGTACAGAAAAAAGCGTAATTTGTGATGTACCTACGCTCTCCGATGTATATACAATCAATGAAGTGTTACGTCATTTAGGAGCAGAAGTACATTTTGAAAATAACGAAGTATCAGTAGATGCATCTCATGCACTAGAAACTGAGGCTCCGTTTGAGTACGTCCGTAAAATGAGAGCATCTGTGCTCGTCATGGGACCACTTTTAGCTAGAACAGGTCATGCAAGAGTTGCATTACCTGGTGGTTGTGCGATTGGTTCAAGACCAATTGATCAGCATTTAAAAGGCTTTGAAGCAATGGGAGCTAAAATTCAAGTAGGTAATGGTTTCATCGAGGCTGAAGTAAATGGCCGTCTAAAAGGTGCAAAAATCTATTTGGATTTCCCAAGTGTAGGGGCAACTGAAAACATCATCATGGCAGCAGCATTGGCTGAAGGAACGACGATTTTAGAAAACGTAGCAAAAGAACCTGAAATTGTTGATTTGGCAAACTACATCAATGCCATGGGCGGTAAGGTTCGCGGTGCTGGAACTGGTACAATTAAAATCGAAGGTGTAGAAACACTTCACGGTGCAAAACACAACATCATCCCTGACCGAATTGAAGCTGGTACGTTTATGGTGGCAGCAGCCATTACTGAAGGAAATGTTCTTGTAAAAGGCGCTGTGCCTGAGCACATGACTTCACTTGTGGCGAAAATGGAAGAAATGGGTATTCAGATCATTGAAGAAGAAGAAGGTTTAAGAGTCATTGGACCATCTGAGCTCAAGCCAATCGATCTAAAAACAATGCCGCATCCTGGTTTCCCAACGGATATGCAATCTCAGATGATGGCGCTATTGCTTCGTGCGAACGGAACAAGCATGATCACAGAAACTGTGTTTGAAAATCGTTTTATGCATGCTGAAGAATTCCGCCGCATGAATGGCGATATTAAAATTGAGGGTCGCTCTGTGATAATCAATGGACCTGTTCAACTTCAAGGTGCTGAAGTGGCAGCGACTGATTTAAGAGCAGGAGCAGCACTTGTACTTGCTGGATTAGTGGCAGAAGGTCATACACGTGTCACTGAATTGAAGCATATTGACCGTGGATATGTGAACTTCCACCAAAAACTAGCAGCAATCGGTGCAGACATTGAAAGAGTAAATGATGAATCAGCAGATGTGACACAAGAACAAGTTGTATCAGATCTAAACGCATAATCATAAAAGAAATCAGTGTGTCCATTTGGGCATGCTGATTTTTTTTAGAATCATAGACTGGTTGCATTTTCAAAAGCTTATCATTAGTGTATCCAATCATTTTAAATTTTATTCATAAAGACGAACAGTAAATCAAATGATGAAGAGCACAAACATATCACCAAAAGACTTGTCCAATGAATGAAAGAAGCTGTCATATTAGCTTGTCCTTGCCCATAGGATAAAAGAGATTCAATGACAAATGGGGGCAGCCAATATGAAACCAATGATATGGACAATCGCAGGAATTTGCATCATCATTTTAATGATTCCAACCTTACTCGTGTTGCCGACGTTCCAAGGAAAACCAGCAGCGAGCCAACACGTAGCAGCAGAACCATCAGTTAAAAAAGAAGTGAAAGGTTCAGTCAAATTGAAACAATCACCCGTCTCCATTCCCGTCTACCGTTCAGCGCATCAGCAGGTAGAAAACATCCCCTTAGAAGAGTATGTGATCGGTGTCGTCGCTTCTGAAATGCCAGCCGATTTTGAAATAGAGGCGCTCAAGGCACAGGCACTCGCCGCTAGAACGTATATCGTTAGACAAATGATCATTGATAAAACCGTCAAATCTCCACAGGGTTCTCTTGTAGATGACACCCAAATGTTCCAAGTGTACAAAAATAAACAGGAACTGAAGAAAATTTGGGGAAAAGCGTACAATTGGAAATTAAAAAAGGTCACAGAAGCTGTCGCGAGTACACAAGGGAAAGTACTGACGTATGAAGAAAAACCAATTGATGCTTCCTTCTTTTCAACAAGTAATGGGAAAACCGAAAATGCAGAAGCTTATTGGAAAAATGAAATCCCTTATTTGAAAAGCGTCTCAAGCAAATGGGACGAAAAATCACCCAAATTTCAAAACAAGAAAACCATCACAGTGAGTGAATTTCAGCAAAAACTGGGTGTGACCCTTGGCCATCAGCAGGTGGGAGAAATTGTAGAACGAACACCAGGCAATCAAGTAGCCAAAGCCGTCATTAACGGAAAAACATTGTCGGGCAGAGACATTCGCGAATCACTAGGATTGCACTCTGCAGACTTTACATGGGAACGAAAGGGTCAGCAAATCGTGATTACGACAAAAGGGTATGGCCATGGTGTGGGCATGAGTCAGTATGGTGCACATTATATGGCACAGTCAGGCAAAAAAGTAGAGGCGATCGTGAAACATTATTATCAAGGGATAAAAATTGAATCAGCTGATCGCTTTCTGAACACATATATGGCTAAGAAATAAAAGCAAAGGTGCCTCAAAATGGGGGCATCTTTTTTTATGTGTGAAGAGGTTTGAACAGAATGTGACAAATTGCGACTTAAGACGCACCTCAGGAAATCTTAAACATTTACATCCCGACAAGAACCGATGGCCGATACAAAGCCCCTCGAAAGAATGAGAAAACGTGGGTGACAAAAGAGTCGTTAGGTGAATATATCTAGACATCTGACAGAATTTTAGTGATTTTGATGAAAGAGAAAAAGGGATCGAGTCCTATACCATTCCAAGACAGAATATTTTACGATTAAGATGTTTCAATCAAATACATAAGGAGGAAGGAAAAGCATGTTGAAAAAAGTATTTACACTCGTAACCTTAGCTGTATTGACATTATCAATGTCAATCTCTTCACCAGTATTTGCAGAAGCAGCATCAGCCAAAAAACATAAGAAAGATGTAAGAGTGACGATCTTACTTGATGCAAGTGGAAGTATGGCAAGAAAAGTGGATGGAGAGCGCAAATTCGATTTAGCAAAACAAGAGGTATTTAAATTTGCTCAGTCTCTTCCGAAAGATGCTAAAATCCGTATGAGCTTGTTTGGGTCTGAAGGAAACAACAAAAACTCAGGTAAAGCCCAATCATGTGAAGTCATTAGAGGCGTTTATGGCGTTCAGCCTTATGAAAAGGATAGTTTCGAAAACTCTCTAAACGGTCTTGGACCAAATGGCTGGACACCGATTGCACGTGCTCTTGAAAGTGCAAAGCAAGCGGATAAGCAGCTTCATAAGGGAACAAAACACATTGTGTACTTAATTACTGATGGTGAAGAAACTTGTGGTGGAGATCCAGTGAAAGTAGCGAAAGAGCTTCATAACTCAAAAGGATCTACTGTAGTCAATGTGATTGGATTAGACTTTAACGATGGTTATGAAGGTCAATTGAAGCAAGTAGCTAAAGCTGGTAAAGGTCATTACTACCAAGCAAGCACAGGGAAAGAAATGGGTTCTATCCTTACAGCAGAATCATTAAAACTACACGAATAACTTGCTGAAGAAAAGGGAAACGATTGATTGATGCTTTCGTTTCTCTTTTTCTGTACAAATGAAAAAAAGGGAGATTTTTTAATGAAAAGAAATATTATATTAACCATTTTAGCGAGTCTTGTTCTGCTTCTTTCTTCACCAGCTCATGCTGTAACGAAAAAGGAGCCTGCTCATGTGGTGATTTTACTTGATTTAAGCGGAAGCATGGCACAATCGGTTGAAGGCGAAAAGAAAATCGATATCGCAAAACGCTCGATCCAAAGTTTCGCAAGTATTTTATCAGAAGATACACAAGTCTTGCTTCGTGTTTTTGGTCATGAAGGAACGAATAAAAATGCAGGAAAAGCCGTTTCTTGTGCAAGTTCCGAAGCAGTTTATGGATTTGGAACATATGAGCAAGCAACCTTTCAACAAGCGCTAAATGTGTATGGTCCAACAGGATGGACACCACTTGCCAAAGCATTAACTGATACGAAACAAGATTTTGAAGATCACCAAGCTAAAGGAAAAAATATTGTATATGTTGTCAGCGATGGTGAGGAAACATGTGGCGGAAGCCCATCACAAGCAGCAAAGCAATTACATGAAGAAGGTATTGACACAATCGTCAATATCATTGGCTTCGATGTAAATGAAAAAGAAGCAAAAAGTCTAAAATCTGTTGCCAAATCTGGTGGTGGACAATATCAACCAGCAGCAAATGCAGAAGAATTGAATCATATTCTTCAAAAAGAAGCGAACTCTTTTGGTCAATAGAATGTGAATAGACAGCTGGGGAGAAACCCCCAGCTGTTTTTTCATTAAGGATCAATTTAAAGTCGTTTCCAATTCATCAATCCGTTTCTCCACGTAGTGCTGATCTTTTCTTGCATGAAAGGTTTCGGCTTTTTCTAATATTGCGGTGGTATTGTATTCTGGAATCTGAGAATAGCTTTCGTAAACCCCTTTTGGTATTAACACGTTTCCTTCAGGCCAATAAACTGCGATATTTCCACGTTTCAGCTCTCCGAATTGAGCAACTCCTTGGTAGGATCCATATTGATTAAAAAGGACAACGGGATCGCCTTCTTGGACGTAAAGCTCTTTCGCATCTTCTTCATTCATCAAGATAGAATGCCGCTTTCCACCATTAAAGGCATCCTTTTCACTGTAAATCATAGAGTTGAATTGCTTGCCTCGTCTTGTCGTGATATTGAAATGCCCCTCAGTTTTTCGGTATTGAGGCAGCTGTGCTGGGAGTAGGTGTCCTTTTCCATCCGGTGTTGGACACACCCCATCTTCGCAAAGCCATGCGCCACCCCATTGAAAGACATCCCCTTTATGACGCAAATGCTGGATCCCATCATAGTTCCGATTTGCGATGGCAATCTCACGACGAATGTCTTCAGCATGGTCAAAATGAATCAGCTTCGCGTCTTCTGGGCGAACTCTTTTTGCTAGGTCAATATAAATGTCCCATTCAGCTCTGGCTTCTTCAATGCGAGGTCCTTCAATTTCCGGACTGAAATACACCATGCGTTCCGTACTGGTTGATGTACCGCCGCCTGGCTGTTCATATCTTGTCATTGCAGGCAGAACAATCACAGTCTCTTCTGCTTCTACCAGTGTAGAGGTGTTCAAAATAATATCTTGATGGACACGGAGTTCAAGCTCGGATAGTGCTTTTTCAATCGCTTCAGGATTTGGCATCGTTTCTAAAAAGTTTCCACCGCTAGTAAACAGCATCTTCAGCTTTTGCGGATGTTCTTTTGGAAGAGCCATTTTTTCAAATGATTGCCCAATCGTGTCACCATGCCATTTTGGAATATCAAATCCCCATATCTTCTCGATTCTTTTAATATTCTCTTCATCAAAATCACTGCCGGGCAATACGAATGGATCGGCACCCATTTCGCCTGAGCCTTGGACACCGCTATGGCCACGAATAGGCATAACGCCACAATGTTTTCTGCCAATAAATCCGCGTAACATGGCAAGGTTTGCGACTTGAGATATATTATCAGTTGCAAAGCGATGCTGAGTGAGACCCATACTCCAAATAAACACCCCTGAATTGGCATTGGCAAGCAGTACAGCGAATTCCTTCATTCTTTCTTTAGATAAGCCTGACGATGCTTCGAGATCCGACCATTTTAACTGATTGACATGCTGCTTTACATCTTTTATGCCGGTTGTATGTGCTTGGATAAATTCATGGTCAAGAGCGGAATGAGGCGCTTGCTCTTCCATTTCAAACCAATGTTTGATGACACCATTCATAAACGCAATATCGCCGCCTATATTGACTTGATAAAAATCATCCGCTATTTTTGTGCCGAATAAAGCACTTTCTGGGATAGAAGGGACCCAATATTTTTCCATTGCAGGCTCTTTATATGGATTGATGACAATGATTTTGGTTCCTTTCTTTTTAGCGGCGTACATATATTTAGTCGAAACCGGCTGGTTGTTTGCTGCAACAGAGCCCCAAAATATCAATACATCTGTTCCAATCCAATCACTGTAATTACAGCTGGATGCACCTATACCAAGGGAGCGTTTAAGAGCGGTTTTGCTTGGTGAATGGCAAATACGAGAAGCATTATCGATATGATTTGTTCCAATAAATCGCGCAGCTTTCGCCGCAGTATAGTACACTTCATTTGTAATCCCTCTAGCCGTTAAATAGAAAGCAAGCTGACGTTTATCAATGGATTTGATTTTAGCGGCGATTTGATCTAATGCACTATCCCAAGAAATGCGTGTAAAGGCATTCTCACCTTTTTTTCGAATCAGGGGATAAGGAATACGCCCAAGTTTTCGAAGAGACGTGCTATCCATTTGTTTGAGCCGCTCAATATCTTCGAACCATTTTGGATCAATAGCTGGCATTGTGTTAAGCCGTAGCACATTCAGTCTTGTAGTGCATATATGGGGTCCTGCTAGTGTTTGATCGTATAAACCTGATACACCAAGAGCACAGCCGTCACAAACGCCCTGAGTCAATATACGGTACGCATAGGGGAGATTATCTTTGTTCTCCCATGCCACTTTCATTGTGTCTCGAATGTGTTTCGGTTTTACTTTTCCAAGCCCCATAGGAGCAAAAGAGGCCCATAGCTTTGGTGAGGGTTTTTTGTTGAGTTTAATAGGCCCCTTGTGTTTTGTTTTTCCCATGATATCGTCACCCTCCTATCATTTTGTAAAGCGTTTTCATATCTAAAAATTACCTGTAGATTGTCATTCTGTCAAATTCATATTAAGAGCGGACCGTGACAGAAGAAGGAGCAGTAAGATTTGATTCACGAAGTTGTTTAATATCCTTCCGAATGAGAAGAGATATGATAAACGCAATGAAAAATAGGCCAGAGAAGACCATGAGACTTTGTGTGTAATTGCCTGTAATGTCACGAATAAAGGAGGAAAATAAAGGTCCTGCTAAACCAGCAGCGGCCCAAGCGGTGAGAATATAACCGTGTATGGCACCTAGCTGCTTCGTACCAAATAAATCTCCGATATAGGCTGGAATTGAAGCAAACCCTCCTCCGTAGCACGTATAAATGATCGCCATCACGATTGAAAAGATGAGCGGTTCTTTTAAGTAGGGAAGTAAGGGAAAAGCAATGAGCTGTATAGTAAAGAAAATCGTATACGTATTTGGCCTTCCGATATAATCAGAGAAGGATGCCCATCCGATCCGTCCTAGCCCATTAAAAGCACCTAGAATTCCAACAAGAGTAGCTGCTGCACCCGCCGTGAAACCAACACTTTCTTGAGCAAGCGGTGATGCTACAGAAATAATAGCAATTCCGCATGTGATATTAATAAAGAGCATGACCCACAAATAATAAAAACGCCGTGTTTTAATGGCTTCATTTGCGGTGAGCTGTGATAAATCTTGAGGAATTTTCCTTTGGCTTGTTTTTAGCACGTTAAATTGTTTGACATCATCAGGTGTTGGTGGTGATAAATAAAGAGATGAAACGACCATGATGATAAAATAAGAGATTCCGAGAATATAGAAGGTATTTGCAATATCAACTTTTTCAATGAGAAATTGAATAATGGGACTGCAAATCAGAGAAGCAAATCCAAAACCCATAATGGCTAAACCCGTTGCGAGTCCTCTTCGATCTGGAAACCATTTGACTAATGTTGATACTGGAGCAATATAGCCTACACCTAATCCGATTCCAGCGAGTACACCATAAAATAAATAGAGGAGAGGTAATGAAGACATGTGGACAGCAAACCCTGATCCAGTCATCCCAATGCCGAAGAAAATAGCTGAGAAGAGCCCTGATGCCCTCGGCCCATACTTTTCAACGAAATGCCCCATAAAGGCAGCTGATAAACCTAAAAATAAAATAGCGACGCTAAATGTCAGGCTTATTTCTGTTAATGACCATTGAAAGGTTTGATGTAAAGGATTCGTAAAAACACTCCATGCATAAACAGATCCGATAGATAAATGAATCCCCACAGCACTTGTAGCGATCAGCCAACGATTTTTTGTTTTATTCATTGTGTTCCCTCCATATAAAGCAAACAAAAAGTTTGATAAGATAGAAATATGTTACATTTTTATGACTTTTTAAAATAATATCACAATTCGTCTGGTTCATATAACTAAATTTGTGTTGAAAGGAAGATCAGATCATGAATCCTTCTGTTAAAACGAAACGGCGCATACACCAATATCGCAAAGGTCAAATGACATGTAAAACAGATGAAGTTGTAGAAGAATTCCCTTTAACCGTGCTGGTGAATGGTGAAGAGTTTGTCACACTCGTTTGTTCACCGGATCATTTGAAAGAATTGGTGATCGGTTTTTTAGCTTCAGAAGGAGTCATTCGATTTGAAAAAGAGATTAAAAGGTTTACAATAGATGAAAGTATGGGTTTTGCATATGTTGACTTACATCACACAACTCAGTTCCAATCCTCAGATTTTACAAAACGAGTGATCGGATCTTGCTGTGGGAAAGGAAGACATTTTTATTTTCTCCAAGATGTGAAGACGGCAAAAACAGCCATTGACCGAATCAGTATTTCTGCTGAAACTTGTATTCATTTAATGAAATGTTTACAGGAGGAAAGTCAGTTATTTCAACATACTGGTGGTGTCCATAATGCTGGACTGTGTGATACAGAAAAGCTATTCATCACTAGGACGGATATAGGACGGCATAATGCGTTGGATAAAATCTATGGATATTGTTTACTTCATAAAATCCCACTGAGAGATAAAATCCTTGTATTTAGCGGCCGGATATCATCTGAAGTTCTCTTGAAGGCAGCAAAATTAGGAGTATCAATCGTCATATCAAAATCAGCTCCTACTGAGTTAGCACTTAAAATGGCAGAAGAATTAAATATAACAACAGTTGGATTCGTAAGAGGAGAATCTTTTAATATCTATACTCATCATCAGCGTATTACAGAATAGGAGGCTAAGTATGGTCAGTATTTTGGATAAAAGACATCGACCATTGCGCGATTTAAGAATATCCGTAACAGATCGCTGTAATTTTAGATGTACGTACTGTATGCCTGCTGAAATCTTTGGACCAGATTATCCTTTTTTAGATAAAGAAGAGCTGCTTAGCTTCGAGGAAATTGAACGACTTGCTGCGCTTTTTGCAAAGGAATTAGGTGTGGTGAAATTACGTATTACAGGCGGTGAACCTTTAATGCGTAAAGATTTGCCCGTTTTGATAGAAAAACTCGCAAAAATTCCAGGTATTGAAGACATCGCGATGACAACCAATGGAACGCTGTTACCTTTGTACGCAGATAAGCTAAAGAAAGCAGGTCTGAATAGAGTCACCATTAGTTTAGATTCTTTAAATCCAGATCGTTTTAAGCAGATGAATGGAAGACACATTTCTATCCAAAAAGTATTTGATGGGATAGAGGCTGCAAAAAAAGCTGGACTTGCTATTAAGATCAATATGGTTGTCCAAAAAGGTGTGAATGATCAAGATATCTTACCAATGGCAGCCTATTTTAAAAAAGAAGGACACATTCTACGATTTATTGAATTCATGGATGTTGGCAATACGAACAAATGGAACCTCAAGCATGTATTGACGAAAAAAGAGATTATGGAGCTAATTCATTCAAAATACCCTATCAAACCAGAACCTCCTCGATATCAAGGGGAAGTAGCCAAGCGTTATTTTTATGAGGATGGGTCAGGAGAGATTGGCATTATTTCTTCCGTTTCAGATGCTTTTTGTGGATCGTGTAATAGAGCTAGACTATCTGCACGTGGCGAATTATTCACCTGTCTTTTTGCATCATCGGGTTTTGATCTGAGACGATTCATCCGTAATTCAGAAAATGATGAATACCTAGTGAACATATTGAAGGAACTTTGGTCAAACAGACAGGATCAATATTCAGCTGAGAGAGAGCAAAAGAAAGATCAGAAAAAAGTTGAGATGTCCTACATCGGCGGGTAATGACAACAAAGTATCATGATCATCGATTTTTGAAAAGAAGAGAAAATGCTATAATCAATGTTGAAAATCTTCTTTTAACATCAGGACAATCTTTCCTATAAGCTCGGTCCCATAAAAAAACAGCAGAGATTCTGCTGTTTTTTAAAATGCTATTTTGTACCTCAAAATTGACGGAGTAAGGATGAAAAAGAGATTTTTATTCATTTTGTTCTGCTTTACATTGACAGGAACTATGCTAAGATCAAATCAATCTTTACCAACTCGATTTTTTCACTCCTGGAATCTGTCCTTTATAGGCAAGCTCACGAAAAGCAATTCGAGACATTTTAAATTTTCTCAAGTAACCTCTAGGACGACCAGTTAGTTCACAGCGGTTTTTTAAGCGAGTGGGTGAAGAGTCTCTAGGTAGTTTCTGCAAAGCTTCATAGTCACCTTTTTCTTTTAGCTCTTTCCTTAATTGTGCATATTTCAAAACGAGCTGCTGCCGCTTTTTTTCTTTTGCTATTTTTGATTTCTTTGCCATTTAAAACCCTCCTGGTTTAAGTGTGTATGTTCCATTGAAAGGGGTCTTCAAACGTTGTCCAATCTTGATCAAATTCTTCAGGTGTAAGTAAGCATTGATCTAGTGTACGAATAATATCTGCTTTAGGTAAATCTACACCGATAAAGACAAGTTTTGTATGTCGATCACCAAACTCTGCATCCCACTCATCTAGAATGTCTGGTTCCTGATTTAAGATCCGTGATCGTTCTTGCTCAGGCAAGGCAGCAATCCAGTATGCGATTGGTTCAATTGCCACAGATTTTCCGGCTTGTGAAATTAAAATGGTTAAATCATGATGTGTCGCTAGCCATGTAAATCCTTTCGCTCGAACGATTTGCTCTGGCATTTGATCTAACCATGCATTCAGTCTGCCAGTATGAAAAGGAAGCCTTCTTTCATAAACAAAAGATGAGATTTGGTATTCTTCTGTTTCAGGCGTATGCTGAGAGTGTCCAGCATTGATTTCTTTGATCCAGCCCGCAGAAGCACTAGATTTTTCAAAATCGAATAAACCAGTATTCAAAATATCACTAGGCTGTACGTTACCTTTAGAGGTTCTAATAATGGTTGCTTCTGGTTGAAGTTTAGTTAATACGTGCTCAAGCCGATCTAGTTCTGATGCTGATACAAGATCACATTTATTGATAATGAGCACATCACAAAATTCGATTTGATCAATAAGTAAATCGGAAATCTCTCGTTCATCATCATCTGAAACTGCTTCTTTACGATCCAATAAACTTTCTCCTGACTGGAAATCTGTCCAGAAACGGTTTGCATCTACCACCGTTACCATCGTGTCTAATCTGCAAAAACGTGTCAAATCTATGCCCATTTCTTCATCAATGTAAGAGAAAGTTTGAGCGACAGGAATTGGTTCACTAATACCTGTAGATTCAATGACAATATAATCGATATTCCCAGCCTTACAAAGGCGTTCTACTTCAATTAATAAATCTTCTCTCAATGTGCAACAAATACAACCATTAGATAGTTCAACCAGTTTCTCATCTGATCGAGAGAGTTCGCCGCCTTGCTTAACTAATTCCGCATCAATGTTTATTTCACTCATGTCATTGACAATAACAGCTACTTTTAGCCCTTTACGATTCTGAAGAACATGATTTAATATCGTGGTTTTTCCAGCTCCTAAAAAGCCGCTTAGAACTGTGACAGGTATTCTTTTATCCATTTGTTTTAGTCCTTTTGAACATGCTCATTTTGTATGCCGCCTCACTTATATAGTAATGATTACGATTTAAATCTTAAAAATTATTTTGTTTCCCGATGAAGGGTGTATTTCTTTAATCGTGGAGAATATTTTTTTAACTCCAATCGGTCTGGGTTCGTTCGTTTATTTTTTGTAGTGATATAGTTTCTGTCACCTGTTTCAGTACAGGCTAAGGTGATTTTCACGCGCATAATTGCTATAATCCTCCTTTATTTCGTAATGATTACGATTTGTATTTTAAAATGATAAAGGCTGATTGTCAAGTTTAGTATCAAGTCTATGCCAACTCAAATAAAAAAGGGGTATCGTATTTCATTGATACCCCTTTCTATTAATAAAAGTCACCAAGTTCTTCTTCGTAATAATCTTCGTACTGTTGGACATCGGTAGGGAGTTCTTGGAGAAAGGCTAGTCCGCCTAGTATAAACATCAAAACGATCGCGATGAATGAGAGAATAACTGTGGCGATACTTGAAATCGCAAACAGTGTTTGCATTTTCATCATCTTGGCATATTGTTCCAATAATTCTTCGTAAGAAGTATCAGGCGCTTGAATCAATTGTTCAGCTGCTTTCACGGATTTTTGGACATGAATTCCCATCATAATCAGAAAAACGCCAATGGCAGCAGGAAGAACAAGCCAAAACCCACTGAGGATGGATAGACCACCTGAAATATAGAGAAAGATGCTCCCAACCTTTCCCCACTTTGTTATTGAATGAAGAGATTGAATGATTTTCTCAGTTTGTTGCAATTGTGTTCACTCCTTTATGTACTCATTCTTTATCATACTGGAGCATGTAGTACTTTAGGAAGAGTGAATGTTGATCAATTGATTTTTTTTCATCATTTATTTACTTTTTATGATAATTAAATGATTTTCGAACTATCAATCTGAAAAGAAGACAAAGGACTAAATTAAAGTTCAATTTAGCCCTTTGTCAACAATCTAAAGCGTCTCTTTCTTCAAAGACGCTCAGTTTATAATTCTTTTCCTAAAATATCTAAGTCGTACCGATTGCCGTCCATTTCTGCGATGCGTGGCAAATGTCCCCAAGTCTCAAAGCCGTGCTTCTTAAATAATTTGATGCTGGCTTCGTTGTGGCCGAAAATAAAGGCAAGTAACGTTCGGATGCCTAATGAGGGTGCCAATTCGAGCGCCTCTTGTAAGAACAGTGACCCTAAACCTTTTCCTCGATAGTTTTGGTTCAAATAAATACTCATTTCAACAGTACCGTTGTATGCAGGTCTGCCGTAAAACGTTTCAAAACTGAGCCAACCGTAGATATTTCCTTCCTCATCTGTTTTCACATAGAGAGGACGTTTCTCCGAATGATTCAAAAACCACTGACGGCGGTCTTCTACTGTAACAGGTTCTGTATCGGCCGTTACTTCTCTTGAAGCAATCGTTGAATTGTAGATATCGACGATCTCTTTGAGGTCATCTTCTGTTGCCATGCGGTTGAAAGTTTTCACTATATGTACCCCCATCTTTTTTCATTCATCATACATATTATTGATGCGATTGCGCAAAATAAAAAGAAAAATGATTTCGTGTGTATATATTTTTTGAAAAGTGTTCAGAATGTTGCTGAGGTGATGAAAAATGAGAGAGGAAGAAAAGAAACGTACTTCCAAAATCACAAAAGTTCAGCAATTTTTCCGTAAGCGCTGGGTATTCCCTGCTATTTACTTGGTCAGCGCAGCGGTCGTGTTAACAGCCGTTCTTTGGTATCAAGCTGTATCGAAAGATGTGAAAGACCAACTATCTGATGGAAATCAAACAGGACAAGAACAGCGTGATGATGCCGTTGAAGTTGGAAAGCCAATTGAAAATGTCGCTATGCCGGTCCAGAATTCTGAGAATGTTTCTGTCGTGAAAAAGTTCTATGAAGCAGATGCTGATCAAAAAGAAAAAGAAGCAGCACTTGTAAACTATAATAACACCTATACCTTAAGCAAAGGTATTGATCTTGCAGATAAAGATGGCAAAGTGTTTGATGTCACAGCTGCTCTTAGTGGAACAGTCGTTCAGGCGAAAAAAGATCCAGTTCTCGGTCACGTTGTTGAAATTGAACATGAAGATGGATTGTCTACTGTTTATCAATCGTTGTCTCAAGTGAGTGTAAAAGAAGGCGATGAAGTAAAGCAGAATGATGTCATCGGTGCTTCTGGTAAGAATCTATATGGTGCTGAAAGCGGCAACCATGTTCACTTTGAAATTCGTATGGAAGGTTTAGCGCTTAATCCACTTAGCTTCATTGATAAGCCTGTTTCTTCCATTGAAAAAGCAGCGCAAGAAGTGACGGAAGAAGCAAAAGAACCTGCTCAGCCAAAGGTTGATGAAAAAATGAAGGAACCTGCTGCTGACGATAAGGCAAAAGAGCCGGCTGAAGAAAAATCTGAAGATAAGTCTGATGAGAAGGGGAAATCCTCTGATCAAGAAAAGTCTTCTGATTCCTCTAAAGACCGCAGTCAGTCAGAAGAAACAAAACAATCTTAATACCTTGCAGCCTCTGTGTATATGAATATGCAGAGGTTTTTTTCTGTCTTAAAAAATCCCCCGCACTCGGCGGAGGATGGATTATAAGGCGGCAGGTCCTTCTTCACCTGTCCGAATGTTGATTGTATTTTCTATCTCATATATAAAAATCTTCCCATCCCCTGGTTCTCCTGTACGAAGTACCTTTTGAGCCGTTTCCACGACCTGTTCAACAGGTACTTTGCTTAAGACGATTTCAATCTTTAAACGTTCGTACACATTGCTTTCCTTTTTGACGCCACGGTATAGTTCCGTATGTCCCTTTTGTAATCCGCAGCCGTGCACATTGGAAAAGGTAATCGAGGTGACACCAATCTTTCCAAGCTCCACCTTTAATGTTTCAAAATTAGCTGGACGTGTGACAATCTCCACTTTATACATTTTGCTCATAGAGACACCCCTTTTTCTTTAATCTTGATATGCTTTTTCGCCGTGCATCGTTAAATCAAGACCGACTGATTCTTCTTCTTCAGTTGCGCGAATCTTGAAGAAGATGTTGACGACTTTGATGATCACGTATGTGACAACTGCAACAAAGACGTATGTGGCCACGATGGCGACAACTTGTTTCCAAAGTAAGCTTGGATCGCCGTAAAATAAGCCGTTGGCTCCGCCATCATTGACAGATGTAGTGGCGAAAAGGCCTGTAGCAATGCCTCCCCACGTACCGCCGATTCCGTGCAGACCGAATGCATCCAGTGCATCATCATAGCCGAACTTGGCTTTAAGTGAATAGACGCCCCAGAAACAAACGATTCCGCCGATGATTCCGATGATAATTGAAGCAAATGGTGTGACAAAACCTGCGGCAGGTGTAATCGCTACTAGGCCAGCAATGGCTCCAGAGATTGCACCTAGCATCGTTGGTTTTTTGTTGATCATCCATTCGACTAACAGCCAGCCGATGATTCCTGCAGCAGCTGCTGTATTGGTGTTAATGAAGGCATACATGGCGACACTATCTAATGTGAGGGCACTTCCTACGTTAAACCCAAACCAGCCAAACCAAATCACAGCTCCGCCAAGAAGTGTGTAGATCAAGTTATGCGGAGAAGAGCTTGCCGCTTCTTTTCGCTTCCCGAGAACAATGGCTACGACTAGACCAGCCACACCGGATGATATGTGGACGACGTTTCCACCGGCGAAGTCAAGTGCTCCCATTTCGCCAATCCAGCCGCCACCCCATACCCAGTGTGCGACTGGAGCGTATACAAATGTGACCCAAAGAAGCGTAAACACGACCACCGCTGAGTAACGAATACGTTCAGCGAAGGCACCAGAGATAATGGCTGTTGTGAGGACAGCAAAGGTCATTTGGAACATCATGAACAATGAATGTGGAATCGTGTCACTATATGAACCAGGTTCAAAGCCAACGCCTTTTAGTCCAACCCAGTCAAAGCCTCCGATCCATGCATTGCCTGGCGCAAAGGCCAGTGAATAGCCAAACACGATCCAGACGATAGAGACAATGGCTAGTGAGGTTAAGCTGTGCATTGTCGTACTTAACACGTTTTTACTTCTCACAAGTCCTCCATAGAATAAGGCTAAACCCGGTGTCATTAACCACACGAGTAGTGTGCAGAAGAACATAAATACTGTATCACCCATTTGCATGCTGCATTCCCCCGAATCATTCAGAATTAATAGATTTCTTAATTCTTCATTATAGAGAGAAAAGTCATATATAACATATTCGTGTAAGTTTATCTAACATGGTTTTTTGGTCATTATCAATATAAATGGATGAAAAGTTCGTAAAAAATGAGAATAAACGTGTATGAACGACGAAAATAAAGGGCGTTTGACCTATAAAATCGAACTGAGAAACAATTTGGTTCGCTCCTCTTGAGGAGAATCAAATAATTCTGATGGGGTACCTTGTTCGACAATTCGTCCTTCATGCATATAAACAACTCGGTCAGCTACTTCTTTTGCGAAGCCCATTTCATGAGTGACGATGACCATTGTCATGCCTTCTTTGGCAAGACTTTTCATGGTTTGCAGCACTTCTCCTACAAGCTCTGGGTCCAGCGCAGAAGTGGGCTCGTCAAATAACATGACATCGGGCTTCATGGCGAGAGCTCGTGCGATGGCAACGCGCTGTTTCTGACCGCCTGATAGCTTTGAAGGGTACACTTTTGCTTTATCCGCTAGTCCGACTTTCTCTAATAAGACATTGGCTTCAGTTATCGCTTGTGCTTTCTTTGTTTTTTTCACCATGACCGGTGCTTCGATGATGTTTTCAAGCACGGTTTTGTGCGGGAAGAGATTAAAATGCTGAAACACCATGCCTATTTTCTGCCTCATTTCGTTTAATTGATCTCGTTTTGGATGAACGGGACTGCCATCAATGATGATCTGACCGTCATTTTTTATTTCTAAAAAATTCATACAACGGAGTAAGGTGCTTTTCCCAGAGCCGCTTGCACCAATTAAGACGACGACATCATTTTCATATACAGTGAGGTCGATATCTTTTAAGACATGCAGCTCTCCAAAGTGTTTATTCAGTTTTTCAACACGAATGATCTCTTTTGATTCTGTCATGCTTCTCCTCCTAATGATCACTGACTGATAGTTTCTTCTCAACGGTTTGCACAGCGAATGTTAACAGCAGGACAAGAACTAAGTAATAGACAGCCACGACAAGTAAGTACGTCATGTTGTCAAAACTGTTGGAGCCTTGAGTGGTGGCTATGTTAAAGAGTTCATTGACGCTGATGAAGGCAGCAAGTGATGAATCTTTTAAGCCGATAATAAACTGATTGCCAAGAGGGGGGAGGGCGCGCCGCATCGCTTGCGGGAGAATGATACGTCTCATGGTTAGAAATCGCCCCATGCCAAGAGAACGTCCTGCTTCTTTTTGACCTTGATCGATTGATTGAATCGCCCCTCTGAATATTTCTGCTATATAGGCACCGTTATGGAAGGCAAGCGCAATAGAGGCTGCCCAAAAGTCGGGTATATTTAATTCTGTAAGCCCAAAATACAGGATAAAAATCTGCACAATGAGTGGTGTCCCGCGTACAAGGAAGATATAGGCATTTGCGATATAACCGAAAACGGCCACGCGGGATATTTTTAGTAAGGCAAAGAAAAGCCCGATGAACATGCCGATGAAAATACTGATGACAGTGAGTTGTAAGGTGAGCAGCATTCCTTCTAAGAAAACGCCTCTAGAATCAATCAGCGTTTGAAAAAAATGTGATAAGGTAGGCAAAACAATCATCTCCATTTGAAGAAAGTGCGCCTGGAGAAAGGCGCACAATCGTGGTTTTAATCCTGTTTGACGGTAATATCTTCGTCAAAATACTTTTCGCTAATTTGTCTTAATGATCCGTCTTTTTTGAGTGCATCAATCGCATCGTTGATTTCTTTTATGAGCTCTTTATTGTCTTTAGAGACAGCAATTGCTTGCTCACTTTGCCCGAGTCTTTCTTGTGCTTCAATTTTTAGTTTTTTCTTCATGGCTTCTGCACCTGTGGCAAAATCAGTGACGACCGCATCGTGTTTGCCATTGGCTAGTGCTTCTAAAGCGACAACATCACTGTCGTAATATTTCGGTTCCTGACCGCTATGTTCTTTGGCAATATCCGCATAAGACGAACCTTTAGAGACAGCGATTTCTTTGTTTTTTAAGTCATCTGCACTGTGAATGTCTGCGCCGGGTCTTGAGAAGATTTGCGGACCGGAGTAGTAATACGGTTGAGAAAAAAGGACGTGTTTTTTTCGTTCCTCGTTGATGGTATGACTTGCAACGGCCGCATCAAATTTACCTGCTTTGACGCCTTCGACGATGCCTGCGAATTTATATTTTTTCTGTACAGGCTCTAGGCCCATCTTGTCGCTAATCGCATTGCCGACATCAATATCAAAGCCGGACATCTGGTTTCCATCCATGTAACTGAATGGGTGGAATTCACCTGATGCTGCAAAAATAAATTTCCCATCCTCCAAAATCGGCGACCCTTTCGCTGTAGAATTACGTTTATCTCCGTTCCCATTTGTTTCATTTGAACCGCACGAAGACAGAAGTAATACTGCAACCGAGAAAAGGGCTGGGACCCAAAACCGTCTTTTTTTAATAATAAGCTTCTCCTCCTTTTCAGCCGTTCTCCGTATAAGGAGAAAGTAGGCTTTTCAACATGTGTAGCATCTTACCATTTGTTCCTCATATTCTCAATTTTATATGCGCTTTTCCAACACTTGCCCTTTTTAAAATGTATGTCTTGCTTTTCGGAGAGAGAACTTGAATTGATCAGGGTAAAAAAGGGAAATGAATCTCATAATAACGAGGAGATAGACAAAGAACGTGTATGTCAAAAGAAGGGGGCGGGTGTATGATCAAATGGAAAGACAACCGAAAAGTCTTTTTAACGGCGATTGCTTTTGGCACGATGTTAAATCCACTGAATTCCTCAATGATTTCTTTAGCCTTGCATCAAATTCAGCATGAGTTCGGTTTGTCGTTTACGACGGTATCTTGGCTCATTTCAACCTTTTATTTGGCCAGCGCGGTCACGCAGCCGGTGAGTGGACGAATTGGAGATCATGTGATGAGCCGGAGAACCTTATTTTTATTTGGACTAGTTCTAGTGGCAGTCTCAGCCATTTGTGCGCCGTTTGCCCCGACTTTTGCGGTGCTGATTGTGATCCGGCTTCTTCAGGCGATTGGAAGCAGTGCGATCTATCCTTCAGGTGTTGGACTGATTCGGGATCATGTGAAGGAACGACAAGCTTCTGCTTTAGCGGTATTGTCCATCTTTGCTTCAGCGATGACAGCACTCGGGCCGACACTTGGCGGGTTTTTGATGACGATCGGCAGCTGGCCGGCGATCTTTTTAGTGAATCTGCCATTCATATTGATCAGTTTTTTTCTAGGCCTTTCCTTGTTTCCTAAGGAGAAGAAGAAAAAATTGCGTATCGGAGACACTGTCCGAAAGCTTGATTTGCCAGGGATGTTGCTATTTACAGTTTGTATTGTCCTTTTGCTTTCTTTTTTATTATCACTATCTGATGGTATTCAGTATGTACAGGGCATTCTCTGTCTTGTGAGTGCGGGTGTTTTTATATGGTGGGAATATCAGGTGGATGAGCCATTTATCCAAATTCGGATGTTCAGGCAGGAGAAACGGCTTTCGCTTGTGTATGTGCAATTTATCATTTTGAATATTTTCTTCTATTGTCTCTTTTTTGGCTTGCCAAGTTATTTTCAGGATGAATTGGGCTGGCGTGTGGAGATGACAGGTCTCTTTATGCTTTGCATGTCTGGCATGAGCATTTTGGTATCGCCGCTGACTGGCAAGTGGGTAGATCGCGGCGATGAACGGCATCCTGTTTTGGCAAGTGCTGTGCTGATGCTGGCCGGCGCTTCCGCAATGACTTTCTTTTTTATTCCTGCGCCATTCTGGGGGAAAGGACTGGTTCTTGCTTTGCTTGGACTCAGTTACGGGATTGGAAATGTTGCGCTTCAAGCTGCGATGTTAAAAGCGAGCCCTCAACAAATGATTGGCACGACCTCTGGGCTTTTTCAAACATGCAGGTACCTTGGTTCCATTCTATCATCTGCCGTGCTTGGCATGCTGTTTGGTGAGGAAATTGCAGGTTCTCATTTTGAACAATTAGGCTGGACATTGATCATGATTTCCCTTGTCGGCATTAGCGTCAGCCTTTATTTTTCGAGTATGGTCAGCGGAAAACAAACAATGAAAAAACGGCTGGGATAAAGTAGAAGAGAGGTCTTCCATACTTTATCGCAAGCCGCTTAAGAGTTGGACAGGTCTGATCCTTGGTCCTTTTGCTTCCTTCTGAAAATTTTGCCCACAATGTTCTCGTAAAATGTCACGATACGGTCAATTGGAGAGTCAAAGAACTTCCATAATTTATTCATGATAAAGACAACCACAATCGATACGATCAAGCTGCCTAATACATCAAATGGATAATGATGACCGACCCAGATGCGGGAGAACCCTGTCAGTAATCCAAAAACAAGCAAAATATTGCCGAGTTTTTTATTACGGGATCGAATGGCTAGTGAAAGAGCCAGTGCACCTGTTGTGTGGTCACTTGGGAAGGAAGCGTCTGCTGAGTGCGGGATGAGTGTGTCGACTTTGTGCGCCACAAACGGCCGCTCTTCATAATAAAACAGCGTAATGGCAAAATTGACGATGAGTGCCACGATGCCTGTTACACCAGAAAAGAAGACATGCTTCTTAAATTTGTGATTACCTAAAAACCAGCAAATCAATAAGACGAGGGCATATACGAGAATGGCCTTTTTCGTAATGAAAATCATGGCCTGATCTAAAAACTCAGAATGATGAGCCATCCCGTGTATGACTTTAAACAATTCGTAATTCAAAACATCACCTATACTTTCGCTTAACGCCAACTATTTTTCAAAAGACCTATCTGTTCATTTGAAATATCCTATATTTTAGCATGTTTTCAGTGAAGTTTAAAACAGTATCCTATTCTGATAGGGAAACCTTTTGTGCTTTTGCTTCTTGCGGTTTTCGTTCGCTCCAATAAAAAACGCCCATGCTGAGTAACACGACAACGCCAGCAATGAGATATACATTTGAAAAATCTGTGAAGCTGACAAGCAGTCCGAAGACAAAGGATCCAGCGGCAATCCCCGTATCATATAGGGTAAAGAAAGTTGCTGTGGCGTAGCCTGTACGGTGTGCTGGTGAGTGCTGTATCGCAAGTGTTTGTAGACATGGCACCAAAGAGCCGTAGCCAAGACCGATGACAGCGCCGGATAAAAGAAGCATGGTGGCTGTTTGGGTAGCGGTCAGCATCCATAAACCAATCGCAAAGAGAGCAATCGATGGATAGATCACAATATGAGGCCCGACTCGGTCAAACAGTCTGCCTGTAAATGGACGTGATCCAAGCATCGCAGCTGCAAAAACAATGAAGAAATAACTGCTTGCACCCATTAGGTTCAGGGAATTGGCATAGACTGAAATAAATGAAATGATCGGCGAGTAACAGAAGGAGATAATGATTCCAACTGCTGCCGTTTTTAAAGCACCTTTTTCAAACAGGTGAGAAAAAGTGAATCGAAAGATGACACTTCCGCCGTTTTCAGGCTCTGGCTGTCTAATCAGCATCGTGAAAGCTGCACCGATAGAGACGATGATCGAAAAGAGAAGAAATAAAGAATGGAACCCTACTTTTCCGACTTGATTCAGTGCGATAAACGGACCGATAACCACAGCGAGGTTCATTGACATCACAAAGTATCCAAGACCTTCTCCTCGTTTATGTTTCGGAATCATATCAGCTGCAATGGCACTTGCTACGGTTGTCAAAATGCTGAAGAAGATTCCTTGCACGAAACGCAGCATGAGAAGTGTTTGGAATTGATCAATTGGAATGTATAAATAAGTGAGCAGGGCAAAAGCCGTTGAAGAAAAAATCGCCATGCGTTTCTTGCCGAATTTCTCAATAATGGCCCCTGAAAATGGTCTTGTCACAATTGCTGATAATAAGAAGACCGTCACAAGGAGGCCGCCCTGTGATTCTGTTCCATTTAATTCATCCATTGTGTAAATGGGGAGTAGTGTCAAAAGGGCATAAAAAGAGGTGAATGTAAATAAATTCACCAGGACAATCATGATAAAGTCTTTTGTCCAAATGCGTTCGTTCATGGTGTATGTCACTTCCTATTCAGTTGATAATTTGTGTAAAAGTGTATGGAGGAGTTGTTTTTCTTCGTAGGTAAAATCTGAAAGACATTCTTCTTCAAATTGTTCCATCGTCTGTTTGATTTTTTGAAACTTTGCTTTTGCATCGTCTGTCATGACGATGAGATTCTCACGTTTGTCTTTTCCTTGGACTCGTTTCACCCAGCCGTTTGCTTCTAGACGCGTCACGGTTCTTGTAATCGTCGGTGCTTCGACGTTCAAATAGGTCCAAATGTCTTTTTGCGTTTTAGGACCGAATGTATCCAAACAAAAAAGTACAGTCCACTGGGACATGTACAAGTCATAAGCAGCAAGCGCTTCGTTCGCTTTTTTAGACAGCAGCCGCGCGCTTTGATGTATTTGATGTAAACACTCTCTGTTTAACGTATCCATAGGCTCACCTTTATTCATTATTTATCTAGGTAAATAAATTCACCTTTCCTATTTTACGTGTTACACCGATGCTTGTAAAGTGAAAATTTTCGCTACTCGAAATGATTTTTTGTTTTGTCTTTTCTGATAAATCCCTTGTCCCATCTTCATTTTTAGCATATTCCCTATGCAATGCTAATACACTGTTACAAACCTGACAAAGAGAGTGTTTGAGGTGAGGGATCGTGTTTGGCATTTACTACCTAATGGATGAGAAATTAAGACGAACAAGCGCCGCTGAAAATGGATAATATTGATACGGATCTCATTTCACACTTCTCACATCCATTTTAGGGAGGTCGAGTGGTGTGCACGATTACATCAAAGAGCGAACAATCAAGATAGGAAAGTATATCGTGGAGACAAAGAAAACCGTTCGTGTAATTGCGAAAGAATTTGGAGTCTCTAAAAGTACTGTACACAAGGATCTAACAGAAAGACTGCCAGAAATTAATCCAGATCTGGCTAACGAAGTGAAGGAGATACTGGATTATCATAAATCAATCCGCCACCTGCGAGGGGGAGAAGCCACAAAGTTAAAGTATAAAAAAGAAGAAATTTTAGAAGGTGAGCCTGTAAAACAGTAAGCTTTAGTTCTTTGTTCATAAACATGATATATATATCTTCCTCTTATCGGTAGTTTCTAACCACAAATTTTGTAAAGACTTTTGTAAAGAAATATCTTTTTTTCTGCAAATTATGATAGAATATATAATTAGGGCAGAATGTGGTATTTGCTATGGAAACAGATTTTCAAGGAGGATATATATAGATGTTTGCTAGGGATATTGGAATTGATCTTGGTACTGCAAATGTACTGATTCATGTCAAAGGAAAAGGAATTGTGTTAAATGAACCATCTGTTGTCGCTCTTGATAAAAACAGCGGGAAAGTATTAGCTGTTGGAGAAGAAGCGAGACGTATGGTTGGACGTACGCCTGGGAATATTGTTGCGATTCGTCCATTAAAAGATGGCGTAATTGCTGATTTTGAAGTAACTGAAGCGATGCTCAAGCATTTTATTAACAAATTGAATGTGAAAGGGCTGTTCTCTAAGCCGCGTATGCTCATCTGCTGCCCGACAAACATTACATCTGTTGAGCAGAAGGCAATCAAAGAAGCTGCTGAAAAAAGCGGCGGTAAGCATGTATTTCTTGAAGAAGAGCCAAAAGTAGCAGCAATTGGTGCTGGTATGGATATTTTTCAGCCAAGTGGAAACATGGTCGTAGATATTGGAGGCGGAACGACAGATATCGCTGTCATCTCGATGGGTGACATTGTAACCGCCTCTTCTATTAAAATGGCTGGAGACAAATTTGACCTGGAAATTCTAAACTACATTAAAAAAGAGTACAAGCTGTTGATCGGTGAGCGAACTGCAGAGGACATTAAGATCCAAGTTGCAACGGTATTCCCAGACGCACGTCACGAAGAGATCTCGATTCGTGGACGAGACATGGTGACAGGATTACCAAGAACGATTACCGTCACAAGCAAAGAAGTAGAAGAAGCATTACGTGAATCTGTATCTGCCATTGTTCAGGCTGCGAAACAAGTTCTTGAAAGAACACCACCTGAATTATCAGCTGATATCATTGACCGCGGCGTCATCATTACTGGTGGCGGAGCGCTTCTAAACGGGCTTGATCAATTGCTTGCAGAAGAGCTGAAAGTACCAGTTTTCGTTGCAGAAAATCCAATGGATTGTGTAGCAGTTGGTACTGGCGTGATGCTTGATAATATGGACAAGCTGCCAAAGCGTAAACTCAGCTAATGATTTCCCTCATTCTTTTTAGAAAGAATGGGGGATTTTTATTAAAGAAGCCTGCCAATATGCCGATATATTTCATAGAAGATTGTGTACTGATGATTTTAGGTCATGTGAAAGAATTTGAATGAGGTGAGCACGTGTTAAAAGGACTATACACCGCAACATCTGCCATGATCGCTCAAGAGCGGCGGACAGAAATGCTTTCAAATAATATCGCAAATGCGAATACTCCAGGCTATAAAGCAGATGAAGGGGCCATGCGCGCATTTCCAGAAATGCTGCTAAGCCGAATGGAATCAGGACGTTTCCAAACATCTTCAGGCAAAGGCTTTAGTATCCCTCAGCAAACGGCGATTGGCGGAATTAATACGGGAACATACATGCAGGAATTGATTCCTCAATTTACACAAGGAACATTAAAAACAACGGATCAAACAACGGATATCGCATTAGTAGAAAATAATGTACCCATCAACCCGGAGACAAATCAAAAGTCAGCGCTTTTTTATGCTGTGAATACACCAGAAGGCGTTCGTTATACGAAAAGCAGTTCCATTACATTGAATGATCAAAATCAGTTGACGATCAATGGACGTGCCCTTCTTTCCGTGACGGGTCAGCCGATTACCGTTCAAAGTGAGAATTTCAAAGTGAACGCAGATGGAACCGTGAGTGAAAACGGACAAAATCTTGGACAAATTGATGTACGTGTTGCAATGGATACAAGAAACCTTGCGCGTGAAGGAAATGATTTATACCGTACAGCTGATAATCAGCCTCTTCCAAGTGCGGTCAATAACGGTCAAATGTCCTATACATTAAGCCAAGGTGTATCAGAGCTGTCGAACGTTGATGTGACGAAATCATATACAGAAATGACAACAGCCTACCGCGCATTTGAAACAAACCAAAAAGTGGTTCAGGCATATGATAAGAGTTTAGAAAAAGCAGTGAACGAAATCGGAAGAGTGTATTAATGAAAAAATGAAGAGAGAGGAGGATTCTCATGCTTAGAACGATGATCAATGCAGCTGTGTCAATGAACGAGGTGCAAAAGCAGCTTGATATCATTAGTAATAACATCGCAAACAGTGAAACAACAGGGTATCGTGCGAAAAACACCCGTTTTTCAGAGCTGGTCAGACAACAGTTTAATCAGGTAGATGAAAAAAATGAGCAGGTGGCAAACAGTCGTCTGACACCTGCTGGTTTAAGGCTTGGAACTGGAACGATGGTCAATGCATCCATTAACTCATTGCAAGGGTCTATTAAAGAAACAGGCCGTGACCTTGATGTTGCATTTGGTGCGCCATCTCAGTATTTGCAGGTCAATGCTGGCGGTAACATCCGGTATACAAGAGATGGCTCTCTTTATTTACAGCCAGGAAATAATCGGAATCAAGTCCAGCTGGTGACAAGCGAAGGCCATCCGATTCTTGACGAAAACGGGAATGAGATTGTCTTAAATGCGAATTTCCGTGATATTTCTATCGATAAAAATGGCCGGCTTACAGCTATTTCTCGAGGCAATCAACCGAATCAGCAGGTGAATCTTGGGGTTGTTCAAGTGAATAATTCTTCAGCACTCATCTCTGAAGGAGAAAATTTGTTCTCAGTCGACGGCAACTATCAAGGCGCTTTAACGGCACTGAATGGGGCAAACCGTCAGGCCATTCAACTTCAGCAAGGTGCACTTGAAACGTCGAATGTAGACATGTCTAAAGAATTAACAGACCTCATGACAACACAGCGTTCGTATCAGATGAACTCAAGAACCATTACGATGGGCGATCAAATGCTAGGACTCATTAATACTATTCGATAATGAGCAGGCGGATGTCAGCCTCTCATGATAAAAAAGGCGGCTCGCTCAAAGTCGCCCTTTTTTTTATAAAAATCTGAGACATCTGCAAGCAGATCTTCAAGATCAATCCAGGCTTCTTTTCGTTCAAGACATGTGACGAGTGTAGCAATCTGTTCATCTGCCTTGGGCGTTTGGCTGTAGAGAAGGAATAAAATTTGGAACTTGATTCTTAATAGATCAAATTGGGCATCAACGGCTTCTTTTAGCCCTTTTTGAATATACTTCATTCCTTCATCAGTTAAATCCTCTTTAAAGCAGGAACGCACAGTTTCATAGAGACACGATACATAGGAGTGGGCAGATTTCCGGTATGCTGGGAGCCGAAGCGCTTTTTTAAAGTATTCTAGTGCTTCCTTATGACGATTCTGTCTCGACTTGATAAAACCAGCGTCATAATACACGATACCAAGCAGTTCTTGGTCATCAATCATTTTCACGTATTCGATAATTTCAATCAAAATAGCTTCTGCTTCTTCATATTTTTTTTGATCACTAAAGTTAAGGGCGAGCACAATTTTGCACCGATAAATGCTGTGGATATCCCCGTGCTTTGCAAAGATATCCATGGCTTTTTCAACATGTCGAATGGATAACAGTGAATAGCGGTTGTTATAATAAACACCACTTGTACGGAAATGAAACTCCGCTTCCTCTAGCTCATCGTCTAGCAGGGGCAGTTTTTCTTCTGCTTTTTCAAGATAATGAATGGCATCATTTTGATCGCTCTTTAAAGATTCGTATAAACCGAGAAAAAAATAAAAATAATATTGCAGTTGATCATTCATTTGATCTTTGTGGAGCATGAGTTCATGTTTCAGTTTTTCTAAGTCTTCTGTTTGGTTCATCCAGAGCTGGTGCCGAAAAAGCATAAGCTGATAATGTAAATGAAGCTCCTGTTTCTTTGACAATCTACGTTTATATTTGGTTAAGGACGTTTTGATCTCTTCAGCCTTCGAAAAATGTCGATGTTTTAGCATTGTATACCACGAATGGAGAAGTTTTTTAATGGATTTATCGCTTATAAAATTCATTTTTACCCTCTTATTCAATCAATGATGTAATATATATTACCATATTTGTGAAAAAACGATGAGTGTAGAGTGGATTATATTTCATGACAATAGGTAATGATAGATTCTATTTTTTACCATAAATGTTGGCTGAACATTGAAAAATGACTGCATTCATAATATACTTCAATAGGAATCAAATGAAGATTAGCGATATAGAAAAGAAGGAGAGATCAAGACATGCTTGATGCTCAGCAAATTCAAGACATTATTCCACACCGTTATCCATTTTTATTGGTTGACCGTATTTTAGAAGTTGATGGTGAGAAAAGAGCGGTTGGAATCAAAAATGTCACAGTAAATGAAGAATTTTTTAATGGCCATTTCCCAGGATACCCCGTCATGCCGGGTGTGCTTATTGTAGAAGCGCTTGCTCAAGTTTTTGGGGTCATCATGTTAGGTAAAGAAGAGAACAAAGGGAAAATTGGTTTGTTTGCAGGGATTGACAGCTGTCGATTCAAAAGACAGGTCAAGCCAGGCGATCAGCTACGTTTAGAGGTTGAAGTCACACGTCTTCGCGGTCCAGTTGCCAAAGGAAAAGCAGTTGCAACAGTAGATGGCGAAGTGGCATGTGAAGCAGAACTGACATTTTCTATCGGTCCGAAAGTATCGTAATGTGTCTGACGGTTCATCTTGTATGAACCGTTTTTTATATGGAAACATTCAGCAAGAGCGGATGAGGACTTGCTTTTTTGACAAAAAAACGTCATATTAGACAAAAAAAGATGAAGGTGATAAAGAATGCTGAAAGAATTTAGAGAGTTTGCCGTCAAGGGGAATGTGATTGACCTTGCTGTCGGTGTCATCATCGGGGGAGCATTTGGCAAAATTGTCACTTCTCTTGTGAATGATTTAATTATGCCGCTTGTTGGTATTATTGTTGGGGGGCATGATTTTAGTGGATTGTCTATTAAAATCGGTTCTGCTCAAATTTTGTATGGAAGTTTCATTCAAACAGTGGTCGACTTCTTGATTATCTCCTTTTCCATTTTTATCTTTATTCGTTATTTAAATAAATTAAAACGGAAAAAGGTAGAGGAAGAAGAAGAAGAAGTGGTTGAAACGCCAGATCAAACGGAAGTGTTGTTAACCGAAATTAGAGATTTATTGAAAAATCAAAGCCAATCGAAAGATGTGCAATAGAAAAAGAGCGGCTCATCCCGCTCTCAGCGTGTAGACAAACCCTCGCATTCTTTGTCAGGGCTGTGCTCCGGTGCTCACGAATATTAAATTCGCTCTGCTCCGGTGCTCGCCCTTCCTAGACTTCAAAGGTTTTCTATCACGCTGAAAAGGAAGAAAAAGGGCTAAAATAAAGTTCATTTTAGCCCTTTGTCAACCATCTAAGAGCGGCTCATCCCGCTCTTTTTTTATGTGTTCTGTTTAAAAGCATCCAGCAGTTTTTCTCCTGATAGCCCCTCTTTGACGAGGTCTTTTAATACTTCTTCGGTTTCTGTTCTGTAACGATTTGTGATCATTTTACCGTCGAGTAATACAGATATGTTTTCTTCTAAGGCAACGATGTTTTTGACTTGGACCGATAGATGAACAGGGCGGTTGTTTTCTTTTGTAATCGTCACGAGAATCTTTACTTCTGTATGCTGCTGAAAGAGCACCTCAAACACTTGTCTATGCTTCTTTGGAATCAGTGCCTCGATCATCCAGTGATTTTCGCCATCTTCTTTATTAATGATTAAGCCGTCACGAAGGGGAATGCTGGACATTTTATCTTGCTTTGGATCAAGTTCGATTTTTAAATCAATCAGCCTAAAGGTTTTCATATTTATCACCTCACAAGCGTTCATTATTCGTAAGTATCATTATAGCATACAACATCTGTATAAATGAAACCGCTGCCTACTCAGAACTAGCTGCATATAAGTGAAAGGAGATGTTTTATGGAGTCCTATCAACTTCGAAACATACATATTGGTGAGGAAAAGGAAAGCAATGTGAGGATCTATACATGGGGAGACATTCTCTCATTTTGTGATGTGTATATGGAAGAAGGGGAGTCCCTCACTTTTCAATACGTGACAGACGATCAAATGGACTGTTTCGAATTTCAATTGTCAATTCATGATGGAAGGCTTTGTTTTTATTGGTTTGCGTGGGACGGGTCTGACTATATTCACATGCCTTCTAGTAATTGGATTCATTCAGATGTTTTTTATCAATTTATGAAAAATAAGTATTTCGTCAAACAAAATAAGATGATGTTTTATACGCAAGCGATAAAAAGTAAAAATGATTGAGGAAATTAAGAATTTGAAGAACGATTTTGTCATTTTCGTTTTTTGTCTCTTGTGCTATTTCTCAGTAGACTAGGGTTAGCTGAAAGGAAAGGAGGCAAAAGGCAAAGGTCTAGCATCTCGCGGCCCTCCTCTAGCTATAGCTGATAGACTTTGCCTTGTACACATATTCACTGCGTAATAGTAGAACCAAGGTTTCTTTGTATCAGTCATGTGTCCCCTGTGAATCCCCTTGTGCGTATCCGGTCATGTAGCGTGACCGGGTACTCTTATATTCATTGATAAGCCGATCATCCCTTGCAAATAGTGGATACTCATTTCATAATGATGATGGATTTGATAAACGGAAGGTCAACTGAAAATGCAGGCAAAAAAGGAGAGACCGATGACAAACATTCAATTAATCGCAACGGATTTAGACGGAACTTTATTGAACAGTGAGCACAAAGTGAGTCAGGAAAACGAGCAGGCGTTAAAGGAAGCAGCGGCGAGTGGGATTGAGGTTGTCGTTTCAACAGGAAGAGCGTATTTTGATGTGAAATCTATTTTTGATCAGCTTGGGATGAATACGTGGGTCATCAGTGCTAATGGAGCTGTGATTCATGATCCAGAAGGTCAGGTATATCATTCGGCTGTTCTAGAAGAAGAAAAAGCAAAACACATCTTATCATGGCTTGAGGAGCGTGATTATTACTATGAAGTGTTTACGAATGAAGCCATTTACACACCAAACCGCGGCAGGGAGCTTCTGGCGATAGAAATGGACCGCTTAAAGAGTGCAAATCCAGAAACGGATCAGCGTGTTCTTGAGCAAGCGGCTGAAGTTCAATACAGCCAGTCTGGTTTTGCTTATATTGATACATATCAAGAATTGTTTCGTGAGGATCAGAATCTTTCGTTTTATAACATCTTAGGTTTCTCATTTTTTCAAGACAGATTGAAAGCCGGATGGGATGCGTTTGGACATGATTCTGAATTAACATTGGTTAGTTCGGCTGATCATAACTTTGAAATTGGAGCAAAGGAAGCGTCGAAAGGGCAGGCGTTAACCAGGCTGGCAGAAAAGCTCGGTATTCCATTAAGCCGAACAGCGGCTGTAGGAGACAGTTTAAATGATGAATCAATGATTCGGGCAGCTGGGGTTGGAATTGCAATGGGGAATGCGAGAAAGGATATAAAAGAATTAGCTGATCACGTCACGTTAACAAATGATGAACATGGTGTGGCACATATGATTCAACATCTTTTGAAATAATTGAATCGTATGTATTTGTATAAATGACATAGGATGAAGCGCATTCTACAAAAGAGGAATTCAGAACTACTTCTATTTACACCCGCTATGGAACATCATATAATTTAATTATGAATATAACCCGCTTGTAAGGAAGTTAAGGAGAGTAAACGAATGGCGCTGGAATCTTATAAGTCCGACAATCTGCATTTAATCAAGGAAGCCTTAGACTATACTCAGGTTGGCCTGACGGTGACGGACCCGTCTTTACCTGATAATCCTTTAATATATGTGAACAAGGGCTTTTTAGATATGACAGGCTATCAAGAAACCGAAGTAATAGGAAAGAACTGTCGTTTCCTTCAAGGAGATGAAACTGAACAGATTGCTCTCAAACAAATTAGGGCAGCCATTGAAAACAGAGAGGCTGTCACTGTACAGTTGAAAAACTATAAAAAATCTGGTCAAATGTTTTGGAACGAGTTAAGTGTGGCGCCTCTATGGATTGATGAAAATGAAGGGAAACGCCTTTATTTCGTTGGTCTGCAAAAGGATGTTACGAAAGAGATGGAACAGCAAGAGCTTCTTGAGCAATCCATTGATGAAGTATTGAATATTTCTGTCCCGATTGTTCCGGTGAAGGATGGTATTTCTGTCCTGCCGATCATTGGTACGTTAACAGCGCCAAGGTTTGATAAAATCATCTCAACAGTCTCCACTTATATCTCTCAATCCAAAGACGATTACTTTATTGTGGATCTGTCTGGTCTATTAGAAGTGGATTCATTTGTGGCGGATGCGATCTTTAAGCTGAATGATTTGATTTTAATGACTGGCACTGAACTGATCGTGACAGGTATTAAACCAAATCTTGCGATGAAAATGGGAGAAATGAGAGAGGACTTCCGCGAGTTGAATACGTATATGAATGTGAAATCTGCATTGAAAAAGCTGCAAATTTAAGCATTCCTTTAGCTGAGATTAAAAAAAGAGGACTTTTCATCAAGTTTGAGAAAAGTCCTCTTTTTGCTGTCATTACGAAGATTGAGCGGCTGCACTTAACGTGAATAAATCTTCTAGTTCGTTCGTTGACAGCTCTGTAATCCAGCTTTCACTTTGGATAATTTGATCATTTAACGTTTGTTTTGTTTCGAGCATTTGATCAATTTTTTCCTCTATCGTGCCGGTTGTGATCATCTTATGGACGTGAACAAACCGCTTTTGCCCGATGCGGTAAGCACGGTCTGTTGCTTGGTTTTCTACAGCAGGATTCCACCATCTATCGTAGTGAATGACATGATTGGCGGCGGTTAAGTTTAGTCCGGTTCCTCCTGCTTTTAAAGAAAGAATTAAGATGTTGAACTCTTTTTTCTGGAAGCGTTCCACCATTTTGTCCCGATCATGTTTTGATAAGCTCCCATTTAAAAATTGAACTGGTTCTCCAAACATCTTTTCGGCGAGCTGTTTGATCATGTTGCCCATTTCAATATACTGCGTAAAAATGAGACAGCTTTCTCCTTGTTCGTGTATGGCTTTTAACAGCTCTGCTAATTTATCCATTTTTAATGAACGCTTCAACAATTTCACATCTGTTCCGCTCTCTTTTAAATAAAGAGCAGGGTGATCGCAAATTTGTTTGAGTCTGCCAAGCATACTTAAAATGATGGCTTTCCGCTGCATCCCTGTTAATGAGGCCATATGTTCGAATGTATCTTTGACCAGCTGTTCATATAAAGATGCCTGCTCTGCGGATAACGGGATGAATTCTTTTTCTTCTAGTTTCTCTGGCAGATTGAGTGCGACTTCTTCATCTTGTTTTGTTCGTCTTAATAAGAATGGCTTGATCAGCTGCTGCAGCTGTTGGATTCTTTTTTCTTCACGGTCTTTTTCAATCGGAAGGACGAACTTTTTATGAAAACTGGTCAGGCTGCCGAGATATCCTTTGTTCACGAAGTCGAAAATAGACCAAAGCTCTGTCAAGCGGTTCTCCATCGGTGTCCCGCTGAGGGCAATGTGGTGCTGTCCTTTTAATTGCCTAATGGCTCTCGATTGTTTCGTATGTGCATTTTTAATGTTCTGGGCTTCATCTAAGCAAATGGTATTCCATTTGGCTGCTGTTAATTCATCACGGTCAGAATGTGAGAGACCATACGAAGTGAGGACGATATCTGTTGATTCGTACGCTTTTGTAAAGTTCTCACCTTGTGGACGTGACGGTCCATAATGCAGAGCGACATTCAAATGTGGTGCGAATGTTTCAAGCTCTCTTTGCCAGTTCCCTAATACGGAAGTCGGTGCAATGATGAGAGATGGAGCGGCGTCTTGTTGATGCTCCTTCAAATAGGTGAAATAAGCGATCATTTGAATCGTTTTTCCAAGTCCCATATCATCTGCTAAACAAGCCCCGAATCCATGAGACCTTAAGAACAGAAGCCAGTTGACACCGTGCTGCTGATACGGGCGCAGTGTGCCCTTAAAGGACTCACTCATCTCATAGGATGGCAGCTCTTGTGTATCATTTAACTGATGAACAAGTCCTCGTAGTTGAGACGAAAGTTCAAATTGAATATGGGCAAAGGCCGAACTGTCTAGCAGCTCAGGAATCGACTCAGAGGAGGCCTCTTGGTCTGCGAGTTCACGTGATAAAATATCCGACATATGAAGTCCTTCGTTCTCAGCGCGCTCCATCCATTTCTTCATTTGCTGGATAAAGGTCGGATCGATTTTAATCCATTGTCCACGAATGTTGACAAGACGACGTTTACTTTGAACAAGCTCGTTGAACTCATCTTCTGTCAGCTCAATCCCGTTTGTGGCAAAGCGCCAATTAAAGTCCATAAGGGCATCCATTCCAACGTGCGATTCGCCTCGTGGTGTGGAGGAAATCCGTGCTTTTAGCATCATGGTGCTTTCTTTGACGATCTGCCACCACGATGGGAGCAGGATCTCAATCCCCATGTTCACAAGTGTTTCACTCGCTTCAGATAGGAAGAGCCACGCTTCTTCTTCTGACATGAGGGTGGTACCAGATGTAAATGAGAGCCAAGGGACAATCTGACCGAACCGCTCCAGCTCTCTGGTGATTTTTTCTTGAAACGGACGCCATGATTTTTTTAAAGAACGGATGCCTTCAAAGAAATGCAGATCACTGTTTTTCTTATCACGCAAAAACAATTCAATTTTCCAATCATCCCCGTCGAAATCAGGCTCATTTAAACGCAAGCCGACAGTGAAAGGCGTCTCATCATCGATCCAGCCGATCGTTTCCAAGAAATCCTGTTCATCTAAAAAATGTCCCTGGAAGGAGGAAAGAGCAGGCGATTGAGCAGTCATTCGGTTCCATTTGTGCTGCAAGGCATCATCATATTGAATGTAATCCTGTACGGCAAAGGAGAACCAATCAGCTGTGTAGCCATCTAACAGGCCTTCTTTGTCTTTAAAGCGAAGCATGCCTTTTGTCCATGCCTCGAAATCTGGGACAAAATCTTCATCCTCGATGAATTCGTAAATGGTTGAGGCTGTTTTCATAAGCGGCTCTGTTTCATCCGTTAACGTCACATGGCTGAAAGTATTGAATGAATTTTTCCCTAGCAATTCAACGGTCATCCAAGGACTTAACAGGAAGGCAGGTGTGCCAATAAAGCTCACATCTTCTAAGAATGTTCCGTAAAAAGATGATTCGTGCCATTGGAAAAGCTGCCTCTTCATTTCATTTAGCGGTACAGGCTGTCCGTCCTCTGCTTGCGCTGAAATGGTGAAAGAGAAATCTTCGGTTTGTTCTGCATGAATGACAATTTGTTTATGGCGTGTCATCAATTAATTTTCCTTTCTTCATTTCCTCTTGGAACGCACGCAGCCGTTTTGTTGAATCTTGCAGCTGCTGTACATATCTTTCCCACACCGCGTTTTTTTTCGTTTTATGATAAAGCGTACGCAGTTTTTTGAGCATTTTCACAGATTCCCGGTAAGCACTTCGATTCTTTTGATCGAGAAGCAGTGAGATTTCCCGGTGGTACGAAGGAATGAGTGCTTCAGGCTCTTCCTTTGCAATCTGTTTGATCAGTTCTTTCTCCAATTCACTGATGGAGAAACCGACGAGGCTGTGTATTTCAATCCATTCTGCATAGCGTTCTTGTGAATATAAGAGCTGACTATATTCAGTAAATGCATAAGGCATACAGATTTGGAGATAGCGTTCATACAAGAAATGATCTTTCGTCTGTTTAAAGTACGCGTCTAAATAAAAGAAGAAATCGCTGACGGCTCCACGCAGTTCTCTATAAGATAGGTCAAGCTGGCAATATTCTTCTAATACATATGTGATCTCTTGATACCAAAGTTTGAGACGCTTCCAGTCCTTGCGGTTTGTGAGATCCTTAAGCCAATTGAGCACATTCGGCAGCATATCTGCATTGAGCAATTTTAATTGCTGGAAGAGTCTTTCGTCTTCTTTTAGCAAATAATCCATATGCATGAGCCCAATGGTGCGCTCAACCGTTTGCTCCTGCTGTTGGGCGCTCTTGAGTAATTCTGTTTCTTTTTTGACCCATTTCCCTCTATTTAATATAGTTCCCCACATCTCCATAAAGACCGCAACTCGTTCATGCTGGAAAGGTCCGCTGATTTGAAGAAGTGTCCGAACGGCAGTTGGTGTGTTTTCAAGAAACGGATCGAGGGAAAAGGAAAGGGCGTATGTCCTCAAATGATCCACTGAATCAAAAATGGTGTTCATGAGCTGTTCTACATATGGATTCATCGAATAAAAGTCTTTTTCGGCATCAAGACGGCCGAGATCGATTAGCTCATGGAGCCTTAACCACACATCGATGGACGTATGAATCGCATACAAACTCTTGAATTCAGGTGAAGTGGGTGCGTGTTTTTTTAGGATCGATAAATAGCCGTAATACAAATGCTGTGGCGTTTGCTGGTGCTTCGGTGTCCGTTTCAGCCAGAGGTGAAATTCCTCCTGGAAAAAATTCAGCCAGCTCTGAAGTGATTGTTCATCTGGGCGCTTCACTTGGAAGTGCTGGCGAATGAGTTCTTTGCTGCGCTGTAATTCATCCTTCTCTGACCAATTTTCTGTAAAGCCGGTCACACTCTCTACTTGAGCGTATAGCGAAAAGAAGACAGCGAGGATGTGTTTACATAGTCCATCAGCTGGACATGAGCAGCTGCTTCTCACTGGAAACAGCACATGAAGGTGGACTCTTGCTGCCACGACATCATGTACATAAGCTGACCATTCGGTATCAGACTCTTGCTTGAGCCGATATACGCTGTCCTGTCTATAAGTAATCAATGCTTTTTTGATGAGTTGCTTGTTTTCATCTGTTGAAGGAAGAAGTTCTTTGATCTGTTCGGCTGTTTGTTTGATTTCTTCTTCGTTGATGTTGTGAAGCATTTGACCCGCTCCTAACCAAGTAAAAGATTCCAATTCTTTTATTATAGCTCAATGATGATTTATAAAAAAGTTTTTCATGAAAATGGTCATAAATTTCAAAAGCTGTCGAATGATGTATTAGAGTATTGCATAAACCAACCATACAGCATATAATAATGAAATTAGTGGAATCGAAAGGATACAGACATGGATAATAAGGGTTTAAATCAAGAAGAGTTTTTAAAGATTTTGATGTACGCTCATGATATTGGTGAAAATTCCAATGATGTCACAACAAAAGAAATGCTTGAAAATCTGATTGCTCATATTCGAAATGGCCTTGTTTCATAAAAGTAGCCCCCTGCTCTCTCAGCAGGGGGTTTTTGTATGCTTTTATGAATGGAACGAAAATCCCCGGCATACGATGACATTACAAGCATAAGGAGTATGGGGAGCTGATGTGTCATGAAGGTTGCGATTGCAGGCTGTGGGTATGTAGGGCTTGTCACAGGGGTGTGTTTAGCAGAGGCGGGACATGATGTGACATGTATGGATATTGACCGGCGGAAGGTCATGCAGCTGAAGCAAGGGAATCCTCCGATGTACGAGCCGGGATTAAAAGAACTGCTCAAACGGAATATGGAGCAAGGACGCATTCGTTTTCATATTAATGGAGCGTCAGCCTATTCGCAGGCTGACGTGTTAATGATTGCTGTCGGTACCCCGCAGCAGGCAGACGGTCAAGCTGATTTGCAGTATGTCTTTCAAGCGGCAAAGGAGATGGGCTTACAAGCAAAGCCAGGCGCAGTGCTTGTCGTGAAAAGTACAGTGCCTGTCGGAACGGGCGATCAAATTGATCATTTGATTCATCACGTGTTAGGTCGTAAGGAGCCATTATCTATCGCATCGAATCCAGAATTTTTACGAGAAGGGTCTGCCATCTCAGATACGCTACGAGCGGATCGGCTGGTGATTGGAGCCGAAACAAAGAACGGATTAGATCAGCTAGAGTCTATGTATGCGGATTTCCACATTCCATTCGTGAGAACAGATCGGAAAAGCGCAGAGATGATCAAATACGCATCAAATGCATTTCTTGCCACAAAAATCAGCTTCATGAATGAAATTGCTTCGATTTGTGGAAAAACGGGAGCTGATGTTGAGAGAGTTGCAGAGGGGATGGGACTCGATCAGCGGATTGGTGCTTCGTTTCTTAGGGCAGGCATTGGTTACGGAGGTTCCTGTTTTCCGAAGGATACAAATGCCCTTGTCCAAATTGCAGGGCGTGTGTCCCATGATTTTGAGCTATTGAAGGCTGTCATCAAAGTCAACAATGAGCAGCGAGCAAGTTTTATTCGAAGTGTGAAGGAGCGGATGGGAGAAAACTTGGAAGGGAAGAGAATGGCTCTTCTTGGCCTTTCCTTTAAGCCGAATACAGATGATATGAGAGAGGCGCCGTCAATCCCGATCGCTCATCAGCTCCATCAATTAGGAGCGGAGATTGTAGCCTATGATCCTGCTGCCGCTCGCAATGCAGCTCAAGAACTGCCTGATCAAGTCCTTTTTGCTCAAACGATTGAAGAGGCGATCAAGGATGCTGATGCTGTCTGTATATTAACTGAGTGGGCGGATATTCAGTCCTTTCCACTTTCAGCTTATAAAGATTTCATGAGGCAGCCGATCATTTTTGATGGTCGGAATTGTCATACGCTTGAAGCGGCAGAAGTAGCTGGTGTCGAGTATCATTCTATTGGGCGCAGGTCTGTCTCTCCTATTTATATGTAATGAGAAAAACCGATAACTTCACGTGTTATCGGTTTTTGCATTAATGCGGAAGAATGAATCCGCCATATAAAAATGCAGCCACAATCAGAAAGGCAGGGTGCAATTTGAATTTGGTCATAAAGAAAAATGAAATGGCGGCAATGGAGAGTGATTGCGTCCAGCCAATGGCTTTCACGGCATCTCCGCCAATTTCCCATGTTAATAAAAGCATCATCATCGCAATGACAGGCTGCACAGATAAAGTCATGCCTTTGACGACAGAAGATTGGCGAAAACGGTCAATGAGTTTTAGCAGTAAGATCAATCCGATAGCAGACGGCAGGACCGTGGCAAGCAGTGCAACGATAAAGCCTGGCCATCCCATGACATCATAGCCTACATAAGCCGCAATTTTCGTAGCGATTGGACCTGGAAGTGCGTTGGCTAATGCGAGCATATTGGAGAACCCTTCGTTCGTCATCCAATGAAAATGATTGACGATTTCTTCATAATTGAGCGGAATGGAGGCAGGTCCTCCGCCATACCCTAACAGATTGGATAAGAAGAATGCCCAGAATAAAAAGAGAATCAGCATCACGAAGACACTCCTTTCTCTTTATTTGTTCGAGTCCAGCGATCTTTCAGTTTGAAATGAAAGGCACCATAACATAAAAAGATGATGACAATGATTCCTGGATGAATCGAGAGTACTTGAAGACCGACAAATGCCAATAGGAATAGGACGATTCCGAAGATCATGCCGAAGCCCTTCAACGCTTTTTGTCCAAATTCATATGCCATGATTCCTAACAGAACGGCAATCACTGGTGTCACAGCACCGATCATATTTTGAATGATGACTGAAGAGCTTAAGACGCTGACAAGTGTAACAAGTGCCACCATAGCGAGACATGTCGGTAAAATATGTGCAGCAGTTGCAACAATGGCGCCAGATACACCTTTTAATCGATAGCCGAGGTATGCCGACATTTTCGTAGCAATCGGTCCGGGTAATGCGTTGGCGATGGCGAGTGTTTCTCCAAATTCGTCATCATTGATCCATTTGTATTTGACAACCGCTTCATGGCGAATGAGCGGGATGACAGAAGGTCCTCCGCCAAATCCCAGAATACCGGTTCGCACCATGGCGATCATGAGTTCAAGATATGATTGCAAGTGGTTCAACTCCTATCTACAATTTCATGCCCATTCGGCTTTTGTATCGTTTAATGAGCATTTGACAGTCAACACTGACGACGCCTTCAAGCGGGTACAGCTTCTTTGTCAGGAACGTCTCCATTTCCTGTTCATTTTGAAAAATGCCATGCATATGCAGCTTGCTTGGTCCTGTCATATGATAAAGGCTTGTGACGGCTGTTTCCTGCTCAAGCTGAAGGGCGACTGTTTCTAAACATTTCGGCTCAACCTCTACGTTAAAAAAGACAGAGACATGAATGCCGATCTTTGCTGGATTAATGACAGCGGTGAATCGTTCAATGACACCTGCTTCAATGAGTTGCTGAATACGGGCTTGTACAGCAACACGGGAAAGGCCGACTTGTTTCCCTAGATCCGTGTAGGACATACGCCCGTCCTCGTGTAATAAGGAAAGAATTTGTTTATCTCTTTCATCTAATGTTAAGTTTGGAATGCGATATTCATGTGCCACCGTATAACCACCTTTCTTCTGTTGATATTCTATCATATTTTATTACGAATAGAATGTTTGATTTTTAATTGAGTAACGAAATGAAATAATAAAAGAAGATAATATATCTTTTTGCATAAAAAAACACCCCAGTATCACCGGGGTGTGTTCATTTTATTTTTCTGGGCTGCTTTCCGCACTGGCAATTTGCTGTGCAAGGTCAGCACGATCAATGTCTGCTTGGAAGAACTCCTGCGTATTTGGAAGGTGTAAATTCATGTGACGTTTTTGGGAAATTCGGATGGTCACTTGATCCACAGTGTAATCAAATACATGCCCGCCTACGCTTCGATCATCATCAATAAAGTGGAGATGATATCCGCTTACCGCAATGCCATGTGCGTACTGTGGTGTACGGAAGCCTGCAATCGTTCCGCGAATATTTTCAAAATCGAAAATAGGCTGTGACTTGACTGCTTCCACCATCGGAACGTAAGGTTTTTCCTGTTTTTCAACCGTACGGGTTTGAACCTTTTTGAATGACCCATCGATGCGGATCGCATAAAAGACATTCTTGCTCGGTAAGATTCGGTCGATTTCTTCCTCTAGCTCTTTGGACGTCATCGGTGCATCAATTCGATGAACGATGTCCGTTTCAAAAAATGCTAGAGAGCAGAATGGTGAATAATCTTGATCGGTTACTGGTGTGGCTGTTCCATCAGAGCGCAGTCGATAAAAAGCGCCGTCAAAGCCGATTAGTTCCCCATCTAATTGATTGAATGTACCAATGCCAAAATCACCATGCTCGGGAATATGTGATAGGGAGAAATCTCCATCGTATACGGCTTCCAGCAAGGAGGTCATGGTTGATACTTGATAGACCTCTTGCTTTTTGTCCTGCGGTATTGTGTTGTTTTGTTGATTCATTGGGTGCATCATACCCATATCCGCTCACTCCTTTAACGTAATGTATCGAAGTCTTATCTGACGTTCGTTGTGTGTTTTTCACGAAAGACTTCTGGCCATTTTTGACTGGCGAGGTCTGGGTTGTCTTGATAGTCTATCGGAATATCAATAATAACGGGTCCTTCTATGTTTATACCCTTTTGAAGGACAGTTGAAAGCTCTTCAGGTGAGTTGACACGTAATCCAGTTGCTCCAAAGCTTTCTGCATATTTCACTAAGTCGATCTGACCGAACTCAACACAAGACGTACGGTCATACTTCATTTCCTGCTGGAATGCCACCATATCGTATGTGCTGTCGTTCCACACGAGATGAACGAGATTTGTTTTCATGCGCACGGCTGTTTCTAATTCCATGGCGGAGAAGAGAAAACCGCCATCACCTGAGACTGAAATGATCTTTTCATCTGGATTTAATATGGAGGCTGCAATCGCCCACGGTAATGCCACGCCAAGTGTTTGCATTCCGTTACTCACTAGGAACGTGTTCGGTTCATAAACACGGAAGTGGCGAGACATCCAAATAGCGTGCGATCCGATATCACATGTCACTTTCGTGTCATCTGGGATGATACGTCTCAACGTATGAATGACATCCAGCGGGTGTGATAAATGACTTTCTCTTTCTGGTGTTTTTTCGATATCACTTAACAGCTCTTGTAATTCTGTGACGAGATCTACGTTCTTTTTGCATAATGAAAGTGGAACGCTGTCATGAGCTAGATGTTGCACCGTTTCAGATATATTGCCCACAAGCTCAAGCGTCGGTTCATAGAAATGGTCAATATCTGCCTGCATGTCATCCACATGGATGATTTGACGCTGCTGCGGTTTCAAATTCCAATGCTTCGGATCGTATTCGATTGGATCAAAGCCAATAGTTAAAATCACATCCGCTTTCTCAATGAGAAGGTCGCCTGGCTGATTACGGAATAAGCCGATTCTGCCCACATATTGAGCCTCAAGCTCTCTTGAGAGAACACCGGCTCCTTGGTACGTTTCGACAAATGGGATACCAAGTGTTTTTAATAATGTTCTTGTCGCATTTGCCGCAGCTGGACGGCTAGCTTTCATTCCCACAATTGCAACAGGTAAGTGCGCATTTTGAATTTTGGCGATGGCCGAACTGATGAGAGCATCCGGTGCAGGACCTAGTTCTGGAGAAGGGTGAGCAGACACTGGTGTTTGTGTGGTGTGTTCGGTCACGACATCTTGTGGAAAGCTGATAAATGCTGCCCCAGCTTGACCTCTTTGTGCCGCGCGAAAAGCATTTGTTAAGGCTTCTGGTATATTGTTTACGTCTTGTACTTCAACGCTATATTTTGTCACTGGTTTGAATAATGCCGCATTGTCGAGTGATTGATGTGTTCGTTTGAGCCGATCCGCACGGATGACATTTCCAGCGATTGCAACAACAGGGTCACCTTCTGTATTGGCTGTTAATAGACCTGTCGCTAAATTGGATGCGCCTGGACCTGAAGTAACTAGACAAACGCCTGGTTTGCCAGTTAAACGACCGACAGCTGCTGCCATGAATGCCGCATTTTGTTCGTGCCTGCATAGCACAAGCTCTGGACCTCTGTCTTTTAATACATCAAATACTGCATCAATTTTTGCACCTGGAATCGCAAAAACATGGGTCACACCTTGGGCAATGAGCGTATCGACAATCAACTCTGCTCCTCGTTTTGTTAGGGGTTGTGTTTGAGAATTCATTTACCCCGCACTCCTTTCGGCAAGTAAAATTTTTTATGAAAATATATTTTCATGATATGATTTACTATACATTTCACAAAATAAATTTTCCAATATATGTTTAACGTAGTTTTAATATGTTTCACGAATAAGTGTTTGAGGAGTGAAAGGATGGAACTGAGACATTTGCAGTATTTTGTCACAGTCGCGGAGGAGCTGCATTTCGGCAGAGCGGCCGCACGATTGAACATGACACAGCCTCCACTTAGTCAGCAAATTAAGCAGTTTGAGGAAGAATTGGGATTTCCTTTGTTTCACCGGTCTAAAAGGGTGGTGGAGTTAACAGCTGCTGGAAAGGTTTTTTTACATGAGGTCCGGGGGGTGCTGCATCAGCTTGATAAAGCCGTTGATCATGCCCGGCATACGGCAAGAGGGGAGCTTGGGAAGATTATCATCGGTTTCGTTGGTACAGCGACATATGATATTCTGCCGCCAGTTGTCCGTGAATTCAGAGAGCTGTACCCCTCTGTCAGTATTGAGCTGCAACAGCTCTCTGTTCCGCAGCAGCTTGAGGCGCTTTTGAATGGTGAGATTGATATTGGTTTTTTGCATCCTACATCACCGCAAGAAGAATTGGTCAGTCGTTTAATGAAGCAAAGTGAATGTATTTTTGCGATTCCGAAAAACCATCCGCTGGCGGAAAAAGAAGCGGTCACGATTGAAGATATTCGTGATGAGCCGATTATTTCTTTATCAAAGGAATCATGGCCGTCCCTTTATCAGCATTTTGTCCTACTTTGTGAAAAGTATGGATTTTCACCTAATATTGTGCAGGAAGCAGCAGAATATCAAATGGTCATTGGGCTTGTCACAGCGGGAATCGGAATTGCTGTCATTCCAACATCGGCCCGGCGTTTATTTAATTTAGATGTGGTGTATCGGTCAATTGAAGGTGAGCAGCTACTCGCGGAATGGACCATTTCTTATAGACGAGAAAATCATAATCCGGCATTGTTTCATCTTGTCCATCATATTCTCCATCGCGCTGAGCCGGAATAAGGGAAGAGAGAACGGGGTATGGTATGATGTCGTTACATACAAGAGGAGGCATGTCTGAAGTGATTACATTACAAATGGATCAGCTGTCACGAAAAGAAGCATATAAAGTATTATCTGGTTCCGTCGTTCCAAGACCCATTGCATTTATTACAAGCCTTTCTAAAGAAGAAGTCGTCAATGCTGCACCATTTAGTTTCTTTAATGTCATCAGCGGCCATCCTCCGCTGATCGCTGTTTCTATTGGACGTCGTCAAGGAGAGATGAAAGATACAGCAAAACATATCATCGACAGGGAAGAATTTGTTGTCCATGTGAGTGATGAAGCGATGATTGAAGATATTAATGAAACAGCTGCTACTTTGCCAGAGGAAGAGAGTGAGCTGACTCGTACCGGTCTTCATCAAGTGAAGAGCAGCGTGGTGTCAGTGCCAGGAATCAAGGAAGCACGCATTCGCTTTGAATGTCAGCTGGAAAAACATCTGACCTTTCAAAATGATGAAGGGGAGATCACAGTCGATCATATCATTGGCCGGGTGGTGTGTGCGCATTTAGATGAATCCGTCTATGATGCGGAAAAAGGATATATTTTTACGAATGAATTAAAGCCAGTCGCGCGCCTAGCAGGTAATGATTATGCCCATTTAGGCACGCCATTTGTACTGAAGAGACCGGAATAACATCTAAAACCCCCGAGGCTATCGGTGGTCCAGCGTGTAGACAAACCCTCGCATTCTTTGTCAGTCCTGCGCTTCGGTGCTCACGAATGTCAATTCGCTCTGCTCCGGTGCTCGTCCTTCCTAGACTGCAAAGGTTTTCTATCACGCTGAAAAGAAGACAAAGGCTAAAATAAAGTTCATTTCAGCCTTTGTCTATAATCTAAAACCCCCGAGGCTATCGGGGGTTTAGTGTTTATTTCTTTTGTTCTAGTTTCAATGGAGCGGCGATATTTTTTTCTACCTTTTTTCCTTTTAATACATCGTCAGCAGCGCCGACTGCCAGTTGACCGATCAGCTCTGGCTGCTGCGCGACTGTTGCAGATAGTTTTCCTGCTTTGATCGAGTTGAGTGCATCTTCATTACCGTCGAAACCGACGACAAGAATGTCTTTTCCAGAGCTTTGGATGGCCTCTAGTGCGCCAAGTGCCATTTCATCATTGTGGGCAAAAACGGCTTTGATGTCAGGGTTTCCTTGAAGAAGGTTTTCCATCACGTTGAGCCCTTTTGTCCGGTCAAAGTCAGCGGCTTGTTTTGCTGTGACATCTAACTTTTTGTCTGCAATTTGATGAAAACCTTTTCCTCGTTCGCGTGTCGCAGAAGCACCTGGTACACCTTCTAGTTCAGCCACTTTTGCTCCTTTACCGACTTTGTCGATAATAAAGTTAGCTGCCATTTCGCCGCCTTTGATGTTATCAGAAGCAACAAGCGCTTCAACCTTTCCGCTTTCTGCCGAGCGGTCTAATGTGATGACCGGTATATCTGAAGCATTCGCAGATTCGACAGCCGTTGATATGGCAGAGGAATCGGCTGGGTTAATGAGTAATGCATCGACCCCTTGTTGAATTAAATCTTCTACATCACTTGTTTGTTTGGCTGAATCATTTTGTGCATCGGCAATGACAACTTCAATGCCAAGCTTTTTCGCTTCTTTTGTCACGCCGTTTTTAAGAGAAACGAAGAATGGGTTATTTAAAGTCGAGATCGACAGTCCGATTTTAATGTCTTTTTTCTTGCCATCCTTTGTTGATTTGGCCCACTCTGGCGGTTCAAGCGAGCAGGCAGAAAGCATGAATAATGAGAGAGTCACGATCAGGATTACATATTTTTTCATAGCAGCTGCCTCCTTAAGCAGATTTCTTTCTGTCGAGTAGGACTGCAATCAAGATGACAATCCCTTTCACAACAGACTGATAGAATGATGAAACACCAAGTAAGTTCATACCATTGTTCAAGACCCCGATAATGAGTACCCCAATGAGTGTACCGACAATTCGCCCTCTTCCGCCGGATAGGCTTGTCCCGCCAAGTACAACGGCAGCAATTGCATCAAGTTCATACGACGTACCAGCTGTTGGTTGGGCTGAGTTGAGACGAGATGTTAAGATCGCACCTGCTAAAGCAGACATAAAGCCGGCTAATGAGTAAATCATGATTTTGACGCGTGGTACTTTAATACCTGAGATGAGGGCTGCTTTTTCATTTCCGCCAATGGCATACGTTCTTCTGCCAAAAGGTGTTTTATGAAGCAAGACCCAAAGAACGATAAAGGTGAGAAGCATGGTGATCGCTGGAACAGGAATGCCTAAGAAATATCCACGGCCAAATAGCTGAAATGCATAGTTAGAGCCAAGCCCTGTAATTGGGTTTCCGTCTGTATAAACAAGCGTCAATCCTCTGAAAATCGTCATCGTCGCAAGTGTTGCGATAAAAGGAGCCATTTTTCCTTTTGTGATTAAAAGGCCGTTGATCATTCCAAGGATGGCACCGATGATACATCCAACGATGATGGCAAGAATCGGGTCCAAACCAGATACAATAAAGCCGGCAGTCAGAGCACTAGACAGCGCTAGAATGGCACCGACAGACAAATCAATTCCTCCGGTTAAAATAACAAACGTCATGCCAAAGGCAATGAGGGCGTTAATGGAGATTTGTCTGAGTAAGTTTAAAATGTTTAATGGTTCTAAAAAGGCCGGATTTAAAATAGAAACAATGGCAACAAGGATGATGAGTCCTAAGAATGGCCCAAGCTTTTGCATGATGTTGTCAAATCGTCCATTTGAAGTAAGTGGTTTCATGTTACTTCCCTCCTGTAGCTAGTGTCATAATTCGTTCTTGTGTAGCTTCTGTTTTACTTAATTCGCCGCTGATAGTTCCTTCATGAATGACAAGCACTCGATCGCTCATCCCAAGAACTTCTGGGAGCTCAGAGGAGACCATCAAAATCGCAACGCCTCGATCCGTCAGCTCGTTCATGAGCTGATAAATTTCTCGTTTCGCCCCAACGTCGACACCTCTTGTCGGTTCATCTAAAATCAGCACCTTCGGCTGAATGCCGATCCATTTGGCGATGACGACCTTTTGCTGATTTCCACCGGACAGGCTGCGTGCAGAGATTTCAGATGAAGCGGTTTTGATCGTGAGTCGTTTGATAAGCAGGTCAACAAAATCCTGTTCGTTTTTCTTATCAATCAGCCCCTTTGGAGAGAAGCTATCTAAGTTAGGTAACCCGATGTTTTCCCGGATGGATGCATCTAGCATCAGTCCTTCATCTTTCCGATCCTCCGTGATAAAACCGATGCCAAGTTTGACTGCATCACTTGGTTTTTTAATGACAGCCTTTTTCCCATGAACCCAAATTTCTCCTTGATCCAGGGGATCGAGTCCAAAGAGCGACCGCATCATTTCCGTCCGGCCAGCGCCCATTAAGCCTGCAACACCGACAATTTCTCCAGCTTTGACGGAAAAACTGACATCTTGAAAGCGGCCTTTCCTCGTTGCTTGCTTCACTTCTAGGACGGTATCACCAGTAGAAGGTGTGCGTTCAGGGTAACGATCGGTTAATTCGCGGCCGACCATTTTTTTGACGACTTCATGGAAATTCGTGTCCGGTATCGCTTTCGTATCGACCGTTTTCCCGTCACGCATGATGGTAATTCGGTCACAGATGGCGAAGATTTCTTCCATACGGTGAGAAATGTAGACGATAGACACACCTTCTTTTTTGAGTGATTTGATGACCTGAAATAGCTTTTCAATCTCACGGTCTGTGAGAGCAGCTGTTGGTTCATCCATAATAATGACCTTTGCATCGGTCATTAACGCTTTCGCAATCTCAATCATCTGCTTTTGGCCGACAGAACAGCTTCCTGCCTCTTGATCGAGTGAGAGGTTGACAGATAATCGGTCGAGCTGCGCTTGGGCGAGGGCTTTCATTTTCTTGGTGTCTAGGAGACCAAGTTTTGTATAGATTTCTTTCCCGATAAATAAATTCTCGAGTACCGTCATATCAGGCCATATATTCAGCTCCTGATGAATGAAGGCAATCCCGTTCTGCTCGGCTTCTTTCGGATTTTTGAAAGCGGTTTCTTTTCCGTCGATTTGAATCGTTCCTTGATCCAGGGAATAGAGTCCTGTCAGCAGATTCATTAACGTTGATTTTCCTGCCCCGTTTTCACCCATAAGTGCATGGACTTCACCTGTGACGAGGTCAAAGGAGACCCCGGCGAGAACGGTGTTTTTTCCAAAGGCCTTATGGATGTTATGCATTTCAATGTTCATAAGTGGCTCCTCCTTTTAAAAGATGACACCGGCATGAAGAATGCAGTTTGCGTATGGGGTGGCTTCACCCGTTCGAATCACTGCTTTTGCCTGTTTGGTCATGTCTTTAAATGTCTCGTGATCGACTTCATCTAATGGATGTGAGAACGCTTTCTTTAGAAATAAATGATCTCTCTCATTGGCTTCTTTGATTTCACTGGCGATCGTGATGTGTTCAACAGCCATTTCCTCAAGAAGGAGGGAAGTAACCTCCTGAAAGGATGGTGTGCCGATGGATAATGCAAGGTCGATCTTGACCGGGCCTTCTGGAATGGGCAGGCCGCAGTCTGCGATGACAATCGTATCTGTATGACCAAGGTCAGCAAGCACCTTGGCGATATGACTATTTAAAATACCATTTTTCTTCATTTCTTATTCTCCAATTCTTCTCTTGCTGGCATGCCGCCTTGGGCACCAAATTTTGTGACTGAGATAGATGCGGCTAAGTTAGCAAAGGCAAGTGCGTCGTATAGGGATTTTCCTTCTGTTAGTGCTACAGCTAAAGCGCCGTTAAAAGTATCGCCAGCGCCTGTAGTGTCGACGGCTTTCACAGGATAGCCCGGTACCAACACTTCTTTTGATCCGTCAAAGTATCGAACCCCATTTTTTCCTTCTGTAATGAGTAATTTGTTTGGATATTGGCGCAAAGCCTCTGCTATGGTGAGTCCATCAAACATAAGAGCTGCTTCGTGTTCGTTTGGCGTGATATAGGCAGCTTGATCTAATATTTGCTGAGAGACTTTGCGAGCTGGTGCGGGATTTAAGATGACTGGAATCCCTTTTTCGCTGCAAATGGCGCAGACGGCTTCGACTGTTTCTTCAGGAATTTCCTGCTGGATGAGGACGATTCCGATATTTTCAATAGAAGAAAGCGCATCTTTTACATAATGAGGTGTTACCTCATTGTTTGCTCCTTTGACGACAACAATGCTGTTATCCCCTTCAGCTAAAATGATATGAGCTGTTCCGCTTTCCATTTCGGTAACCGGTTTCATATAGGTGGTACGAACACCTTGTGCTTGCAAATTGCTCATAATGTCCTGACCATACGCGTCATCACCAACTCGGCCGATCATATATACATCTGCACCGAGCCTTGCGCTTGCCACTGCTTGATTGGCTCCTTTTCCCCCAGGAACCGTTTTAAATGATTCGCCTAGGACGGTTTCTCCTGCATTGGGACGCTTATTCGATGTGACAACTAGATCCATGGAACAACTTCCTACGACAACTATTTGACTCATTGTGAATCCACCTTTCTTGTGGTCTCTCGTTCAATAAAAGAGACGGGCATTTGAATAACTGCTTGATCTATAGGCTGTTTTTGAATGGCTTTAATGATCAGCTTTGCGGCTTCTTTCCCCATATCATAGGCAGGCTGCCGGATCGTTGATAAAGAAGGGAAGAGCAGTTCACTTTGCGGAATATCATCAAATCCAATGATTTGTACTTCTTTTGGAATGGCTTTTCCAATACGAAGCGCTTCGTGTACGACGGCTGCTGCGACGATGTCATTGCTGGCAATGATGCCATCTGTTTCAGGGTACAGCTTGAAAAGAGCCTTGGCGCTTTTTCGGACTTCCTGAAAAGAAAAAGAAGCGTTAGACATCACATGAAAGTTAGCACCTTCTTCAGTCAGAACATCAAGTGCGCCTTTGAATCTTTGCCGCGCCGTTTGAAGATGAGCGGGCCCTTTTAGCAATGTGATTTGCTGACTGCCGCGTTTGATTAATTCCATTGCAGCCATTTTCCCACCTGCCGTAGCATCTGCAAACACAGAAGGTGCATTTGGAACGGTACGATCTAAGAAGACAACAGGCAGTTCATCATCATTGTACAAATCCGATTCAGGTTCGTTTGTGACAGCGATGACACCGACCACCTGGTTTTGCTTAAAGGTTTGTAAATAGGCCATTTCCTTCTCCCGATCTTCATCACTGTTTCCGAATAATAAGCGAAAACCGTGTGCATGAATCTCATCCTCAACGCCTCTAGCCAGCTGAGGGAAGAAGGGGTTTGTGATATCAGGTAAGATGAGACCAACTAATCTAGATTCTCTTTTAAAAAGGGATCGTGCCACTTCATTGGGGAAGTAGTTTAGCTCCTGCATCGCTTGTGTCACACGGGTTTTCGTATCAATATGGACGTATCCAGTATCATTGAGCACGCGTGAAACAGTTGCAACAGACACTTTAGCAGCTTTTGCAACATCTTTAATTGTAGCCAATGGAGTGCCTCCCTTCTTTGATGTGTAACCGTTTACACAGATAGATTATCATGAAAGCATTGAAAAAACAATCTTAAAAAAATAAAAAAAGAAAAGAAAGAGGACGTCTTCCTTTTCTTAACTAATAATGCCCGTTTGGGTAATGTTCACTTTGATTTTTGGGATGATCTTCACTTTTGGATAATCGGTGACCCAATTCATTTTCATATACTCATCATAATGTCTGACTCTGTATTTTCTGCCGAGGCTTAGCACATCGGAATTCGCATCTTGCAGGGCAGCAACAATTTTTTCTGCTTCTTTTGTCAAGATGGTTGAAAGTCTTTTGTTAAGCATTTCAATTTTTTTGTCTGTATCTAGATTATCTTTTGGGTACTCAAGGACAGAGGTTGCGAATTCATATTTGAGTGAGTATGTTAAGTTTCGATGATCAGGATTTAGAATCTCGATGTCTCTCTTCACATCAGTGACTTGAATCGTAATGTAATTGTTTTCTTTTGACTTCATGTCGCTTCTCACTTTTTTGGTGAAGTTGGCATACTTGCCCATTTTTCCGTCCATGACGGTGAGTAAGATCGCATCTTGACCGTACAACTCGCCTTTCTTCTTCTCATTATCAAATAGAGCAACCCCTTTTACACTGATTAATTTCTTCGATTGATCAAAATAGATTAACGGCAGTGTGAAATCCTCTCCAGTTTGAAGCATTTTAGATCGAATACTTTGAATGTTTTTAGGTGCTACTTGGGAGGAGCGTGATGCGGTTGTGATCAAGTTATTTAAATAGTCACTCACAATGAGTTTTTCCTTCAGCAGCGAGTTAATCACTTCTTCACAGGTCCCCCCTTGAACAACGGCAAGATTTGCGAGGAGGGGGCTTTTTGGATCACGATAAAACATATCTAAGTAGGGAAGAAGACGATTTTGGGCAAATTCATCACCGATCAGCATCACCCGCATTTTCGACATGTCTATTTTTTGATCCACTATCCGGCTGAAGTTGGTTCTTGCTTTTCTTAAAGTAGGTGCTTCCGTTGTGAGAAGAGTGGTTAAAAAGCTGCCAGTATTTCCTTGCTCCATACTTTGAGACTGCTGCACCTTTCGATAAGTAATCGAGTACTTCGCATTGTCATCCTCTCCTTGATCAACAGCAGAGGTTAAAACAAGAGAGATATTCTTTAATAGGTTCTGATCCCAGCAGCCAGGCATGAATATGAGAGAAACACACATGAGCAAAGTCAGTATGTACTTATGACGCATGTGATTTCACCTTCCCTTTGCGATGTTTGATAAAGATGATAATGGCCATAAAGATTGGGAGTGTGTAAATAAATGAATATTGAGCGATGGTGGTAAAATCATTAAAACGCTGAATTCTAAAATTATCGGTTGCAAGGTAACAGCTAGCCGCATAGATCAAAATGGCAAAATAAAAGACGTATTTTTTGTGGTCTTTTTTCTTGAGAATACTTGCTACGCCATTTGCACAAAAGTAAAGATAATTACTGAGTGTGGCAAGAATGATAAATACCCAGAAACTAAGAAAAATCAGATCTGTCCGCTCAATCACACCGAACGAAATGGTTTTTAACAGATAAAGAACAGGGTTTGGAATGATTTTAAGCTCAATCGGGCTGAAAAACATAAAACAAATCACTGTGATAAATAGGTAGTAAAGAGTCGTGCATATATTGGCAATGGTCATGACCTTGTATCGCGCTTTAATGGTGCCTTTCATCAGTGGAGAGATGATCAGAATCATCTCAAATCCATTCATAGATAATACAACATCCTTCAATCCAAGCTGAAATTGAGAGAAGTCCGTTTGGAAAAAGGGCATAAGGTAGTCGATATTGGTTCCTTTTAATGAATACAGCATGATGAGAGACAACAAGAGTAAAAAAGGAGTCAGAATAAAGTTGAATCTGACAATCGCTGTAATTTGTTCCTTGGCGATGTAAAGGATGGATATCATGAGTAGTAGGTTGATGACCCAATTGGGTGTAAGTGGTAAAACCCATATACCCAGAATTCTCGTGAAAATAGATAGAACGACAATACAGACTGAGGCGAAATAAATTGTATAAAGAGCCACTAAGATTCGCCCAACCCATTTTCCAAAAACCTCAATTAACGCCTCGAAAAATGATGTCTCAGGATATTTGTGAATGATATATATAAAAATGGTATTGATGATTTGGATAAAAAAACAGGCCAAAATGATAGCCATCCAGCCATCATGCCCCATATCTTTCATGAGCAAATGAGGCAGGGCTAAAATACCGACACCAATTTGAGATTGAATGATAAAAAAGACAGCCTGAGATGGAGATATTTTATTTTTCATCTTGATTTTTCCATCCTCTCAAATTTTCAATTTGCTCTTTCTTTTTTGGATTTAAGTAAACAGGGCGCTTTTTATACATCCACATCGGTAATCGAATCACAGTATCTTTTAAGTCCTGCCAGTTAAATGGAGCCACTGGTGATAAATACGGGACACCTAGTGATTCGAGGCGGCATAAATTCATCAGGACGATCGACAGGCCGAATGAAATGCCAATAAACCCAAACATCGATGCCATGAACATGAGGGGAAAACGCAGCATCCTGATGGTAGACGTCATTTCAAACGAAGGAAGAACAAAGGAAGCAACAGCGGTCACGGCGACCACAACGATAAGAACATTCGAAATGAGTCCAGCTTTTACAACAGCGTCCCCAATAACCAAACCGCCTACAATTCCAATCGTCTGACCAATTGGCTTTGGCAGTCGCACCCCTGCTTCTCGTATGAGCTCAATCGTAATCTCCATCAGCATTGCTTCTATTAAAGGCGGAAAAGGAATGCCGATAATGGAATTTTTCATCGTAATCGCTAATTCATCCGGGACTACCTCATAATGAAAGCCGATGACTGCAATATAAAAAGAAGGCAAAATCACAGCGATGATACAGGCAATATAACGAAGAATACGAATAAACGTAGCCGGAATCCAGCGACTATTGTAGTCATCTGGTGATTGAAAGAAGCTAAAGAACGTAATAGGCAGAATGATAGCCATTGGACTGCCATCCATCAGCACAACAATTCTTCCTTCAAGAATGGCAGATCTCACTTTATCAGGTCGTTCTGTGTCAATAAGCTGCGGGAAGATGGAATACGAATCATCCTCAATCGCCTCTACAATAGAACCGGGGCTAAGCAGCGTGTCTACTTTAATAGAAGAAATTCGTTTGTTAACCTCATCTATCTTTTCTTGATTGGCAATATCAGAAATATAAACCGTCGCAACCTTTGTTTCAGATTTTGTACCGACCTTATGATACTGGATTGCAAGTTTTCGATCATTTAAGTGTGAACGCAGCAAATATAAATTGGTATCTAAACTCTCAACAAACCCATCATGTGCGCCTGCAATAATACTTTCAGAAGAAGGTTCAGAAATGGAACGCAGCGGCGGCTGCCCAACGGCAAATATTTTGATCTGTGAGGATTTTTCATCAAGGAAAGCAATGCTTCCTGCAATAATGCTGTCGACAATCAGCGTCAAGTCTCCTGTTTCGAGTGTACTAAGTGATTTTGTATAATTCTGCTCTCCAGGAGGACCGAGCAAGTTGCCGATAATGAAGTCGTTTAATTTGCTTTCTTCAACTCTTGTTTTAATATAAAACAGCACTGATTTCGTTTCATTCACCATTAATTCCCGGTATTCAAAATCAGCGCTTTGCTGAAATGCTTTTTTCAGAATCCGAATCTTTTCCTCAAAACCACCTGATAAAAAGTGTAAGCGTGTTTGCTCATTCGTGTTTGGCATCTTTAGCCTCCTCTCACAGATTTTTTAACCATAGTGTAAGCCGAGAAGATGATTTTATGCGTCATCTTTGGGGAAAGCATGACACGCACCGACAACTTTCAACTAAAATCACATTAAAAATGTTAAGAAATGATGAATCTTGATAAAAAGAAATGAATAATGTTTCATTGTTTAGGTCATAAGGGGTGAATATCGTAAAAAGAGTCTATAACAAAATGATTAATTTTTGACATCTTATCCCAATTTTTTGTGACCTGAAAATAAGCAGATGACTTGATTTTTTGAGAGGTGACCTTTGTCATAGGTCAACACATAGCGTTCTGACCAATGAGGATGACTTTCTAACCTGTTCATTTAAAAATATAAAATATTCTAAAACACGCACTATTCATTTAAAGCACTGATATGACTGATTTCGTAGAGATGAGAGGGCTTTAAAACATTGATTCAAAATACATCTTAATAATTGTCGAAAAATTTAGGGAGAAAAGGACAAAAGATTTTCCACTGTTTGATGGTAACGCTTTCTCTTGTTTGAAGCAGAAATTCAGTCGTCATTTTGTCCGTCTTTTGGCCTTTTCATTTGAGCGTGAGATAGGCAAATACGCCTTCTGATTAGAGGAATTTGGCATACGAGGAAGTGAAAGATTATGTTACATAATACCGATTGTGATTTTATGCTGAACCTATATACTGTTGATTGAATTTACATATCACACTCATAAAAAAAGGAGATGTAGATAAGCGATGTGGTTAATCGTTATAGCCTGTGTCATCATGTTAGGGATTGGCTTTATTGAAAAGAAGCGTCATCAGAAAAATATCGATGCCCTGCCGGTACGCGTCAATATTAATGGTATACGCGGAAAGTCTACCGTTACAAGATTGACAACCGGTATCTTAATGGAGGCAGGTTATAAAACTGTCGGCAAAACAACAGGAACGGATGCAAGAATGATTTATTGGGATACGCCAGAAGAAAAACCGATTAAAAGGAAACCGCAAGGACCGAATATCGGAGAGCAGAAAGAAGTTATGAGAGAAACCGTTGAAAGAGGAGCAAATGCCATCGTCAGTGAATGTATGGCGGTGAATCCAGATTACCAAATTATCTTTCAGGAAGAGCTGCTTCAAGCGAATATTGGCGTGATCGTAAACGTTCTTGAAGATCATATGGATGTGATGGGGCCAACTCTTGATGAAATAGCTGAAGCCTTTACAGCGACAATTCCTTACAATGGGCACTTGGTTATTACGGATAGTGAATATACAGATTTCTTTAAAGAGATTGCGAAAAAACGCAATACTGAAGTGATTGTTGCAGATAATTCCAAGATTACCGATGAGTATTTACGGAAATTCGAGTACATGGTGTTCCCGGATAATGCTTCACTTGCACTTGGTGTCGCACAAGCATTGGGAATTGATGAAGATACGGCATTCAGAGGCATGTTAAATGCGCCGCCTGATCCAGGAGCGATGAGAATTCTTCCATTAATGGACGCAAAAACACCTGGACATTTTGTAAATGGATTTGCGGCTAATGACGCAGCATCTACATTGAACATTTGGAAGCGTGTGAAGGAAATTGGGTATCCAACAGATGAACCGATTATTATCATGAACTGTCGTGCGGATCGCGTAGATAGAACGATCCAGTTTGCGGAGGATGTACTTCCTTATATTGAAGCAAGTGATCTTGTCTTAATTGGTGAAACGACAGATCCAATTGTGAAGGCATTTGAGGATGGAAAAATTCCGGCTGACCACTTACACAACCTTGAATATCAATCTACAGAACAAATTATGAACATGCTTGAGAAAAAGCTTCATAATCGAGTGGTTTATGGAGTCGGCAATATTCACGGCGCCGCTGAACCTTTAATCGAAAAAATTCAAGAATACAAAATTAAGCAGCTTGTCAGCTAGGAGGAAATATAGAAAATGTTCGGATCAGATCTTTATATCTCGTTAATTTTAGGTGTTCTACTCAGTTTAATCTTTGCAGAAAAAACAGGAATCGTACCAGCTGGGTTGGTTGTTCCAGGTTATCTGGCGCTCGTCTTTAACCAGCCAGTCTTCATTTTAGTTGTTTTATCTGTCAGCTTGCTGACATATGTGATCGTTCGTTTTGGTCTATCGAAATTTATGATTTTGTACGGACGCAGAAAGTTTGCGGCGATGCTGATTACAGGAATTGCCCTAAAGCTCATATTTGATTTCTTCTATCCAGTGGTTCCGTTTGAAATAGCAGAATTCCGTGGAATCGGAATCATCGTGCCTGGATTGATTGCGAATACGATTCAAAAGCAAGGTCTTACGATTACCCTTGGAAGCACATTACTTCTAAGTGGTGCAACATTTGCCATCATGTATGTTTACTATCTATTTTAAGATAAGGTGTGTCCAATGATGAATAAAAAATTGAGCTTTCAGGAAAAGCTGCTGAAAATCACAAAGAACCAAAAGAAAAAGACGAATAAACATGTACTGATTGCTTTACCGATTGTCATTGCTTGTACATTTCTATTTACATTTATCGGGAAAGCACAAGTACCAACTGTAGAAAAGAATCCAGAAAACATCCTGACCGCTTCGTTTGTCGGAGATATTATGTTTGGAAGAAATGTAGAGAAAGTCACAGACCGCTATGGAAAGCAGCACCTGTTCCGCTATGCGAAGCCGTATTTTGATGTATCAGATTATGTAACTGGGAATTTTGAGCATCCAGTGGCTTCAGATAAGGAACAGGCAGCACAAAAGAATATTCATTTGAAAACAGATGAAGATTCTGTACAAGCGTTAAAGGATTTGAATTTCTCTGTACTAAACTTTGCGAATAACCATGCAGCAGACTACGGTGAAAAAGGCTTAAATAACACGATTGATGCCTTTGAAAAAGCTGACATGGATTATACAGGGGCAGGGCGCAACGTCAAAGATGCGAAGCAGAACATTTCATACAAAGAAGTGAATGGCGTTAAAATCGCTACCCTTGGTTTTACAGATGTATATGGAAAAGATTTTAAAGCAACAAATCGCAAGGCAGGTATTCTGCCAGCTGATCCATCTATCTTTATTCCGATGATTTCACAAGCTGCTGAAAAGGCAGATATCGTTGTTGTTCATGCGCACTGGGGACAGGAATATAACAATGAAGTAAACGACAGACAAAGAGAGCTGGCAAGAGCGATGTCAAAGGCTGGTGCTGATATCATTATCGGTGCACACCCGCACGTTCTTGAGCCGATGGAAGTCTATAACGGAACAGCGATTTTCTATAGCTTGGGTAACTTTATTTTTGACCAAGGCTGGTCAAGAACACGTGATTCTGCCATTGTTCAGTATCATCTGAATGAAGATGGAAAAGCGACATTTGAAGTGGTTCCAATGTACATCAAAGAAGCGACACCTGCTCCAGTTAAAGCAGGATCTCTTGAATCAAAATCGATTATCCGTATGCTGACAAATGGCACGAATGCGGATTGGAAAGAAAAAGACGGACATATTTTCTTTGAAGTCGATCATTCTGATAAAGTTCAAACATTAAAAGAAAACGAGGGGAAGGATAAAAAATGAAATTCCTTAAAGCAAGCTGGCCGTTTGTTGCGTTAATTTTAGTCTTTGTCTTTATGTCTGCTTTTAAATTTAGTGACAGCCTCACAGATCATGAGAAACAAAAGATCTCGGTTGAAATGCAGAAAATTGAACAGCAAAAGCAGTCAAAAGCGGAAGCGAGTAAATAAAGAAATGATGATGAAAAGAGCACGCGAGGCGTGCTCTTTTTTGACGGAAAAAGGTGTAAAATGAAAGGGGTCATGTCGAAACTATAAAAGAAAGGAGGAAGAGAGGATGAAATGGAAAGGAATACTGCTTGGAGGATGTGCCATTGTAGGACTTATGTTTATGTCTCAAACAGAGGTGTCTGCTCAAACAACATCTCCTTTAAAACAAGCGGAAACGCTGATAGGTACGCCTTATCATAAAGGAGGAATCGATCCGAAAACGGGCTTTGATGCGTCTGGCTTTATACAATATGTATACAAAACAACAGGTGCATTTGATTTGCCGCGAAAGGTGATCGATCAATACCAAATCGGTGAAAACGTATCATGGGGAAAAGCGAAGCCCGGAGACCTTGTCTATTTTCGCAGTCTTGAAGAAACAAAAGACATCCCGACACACGTTGCTTTGTACGCTGGAAATGATCAAGTGATCCACATCACACTCAGTCAAGGGGTGGTGAAAACAGATATCAGCAAAAGTAAATATTGGACCGATCGGTTCTATGCGGTCAAACGGCTGCCTGTCTCCCAAGAGATGTCGGATGATCAACTGGTGAAAGATGCGATGAAATATTTAGGAATCCCTTATGTATTCGGGGCATCAGATCCAAAAGTAGGATTCGATTGTTCAGGTTTTTTACAATATTTATTTGAAAAATCACTTGGGATTTATTTACCAAGAAGTGCTGAGCAGCAATGGATGGTTGGAGAGAAAGTAGCACGAGACGATATTCGCCCTGGAGACTTTGTTTTTTTTAGCAACACGTATAAAAAAGGAATTTCACATGTAGGAATGTACATCGGAGGGGACCGCTTTATTCATGCGAGCCGTTCGGAAAGTGTGACGATTTCTTATTTGTCTGAATCGTATTGGCGTGAGAAATGGACAGGTGCGAAACGATTAACTGAGCTGAAACTAGCGAAAGAAGACCCAGTCGTATCAAAAGCCGCTACGTATATTGGAGAAGTACCTTATGTAAAAGGTGGTGCGAGCCCAAAGCAAGGCTTTGATACAGCAGGATTCACGCAGTATATCTATCAAGAAGTGCTTGGAATTGAGATGCCTCGCTATGCGCCGGGACAAGTTAAAGCAGGCACACCTGTAAAACGATCGGAACTAAAGCCAGGAGATCTTGTCTTTTTTAAAGGGACTTCGTTGATGCCAGCCATTTATGCTGGTTCAAATCAAGTCATTCATGTGACGGTTTCAAATGGCGTTGTCATTACCAATATGAAAACAAGTACGTATTGGAAGGATAAATATGAGACGGCCGTTAGAATCAAAAAATAAAGAAAAAGCCCGATCAATGCTCGGATCGGACTTCTCAACTTCTCACTAGGCGCTGATCAGACAAGCGTCTTTTTTTCTTGAAATTGATTCTGCAAAAGCAGATCAATAAAATAGGCGACGCCATCTTCATGGTTGCCTTTTGTGATATAGGTGCTTTTTTCTTTAATGACATCCACCGCATTCCCCATCGCTATCCTGTGTCCTGCTTCATCGAACATGGATAGATCATTAGGGCTGTCACCGATCGCATAAATATCGGATCGGTCTACGCCATAATGGGCTGCAAGTTTCTTGAGGGCATGTCCTTTACCTGACTCTTTTGGCAGTACCTCAATGATATGTTCTCCAGATGAGGTCAAGGAGAGCTCAGGCATCTTAGAAAGAAGATCTCGTGCTTCTTGCAGCTTATTCATATCAAAGGAGAAGCATAGTAATTTATAAGTTGGTTCATTCGACTCAAAAATTTGACGGATGTCATCGACAGGTTTGATACCAAACTGTTTAAATTGAGTCATCGCCCCTTCCCATAAATCAGCTACATCCTCATGAGGATTGGCGCTTTTGATCATATCAAATTCAGCTTTGAGCTTTTCTTTTCCATCAAATGGGGAAAGGAGGGCATCGTCTGTATAGACCTCGAAATAAATGTTCCGTTCCACTAATTCCTTTGCAGCACGTCTTCCAGCTTCTTGATCAAGGGTGATTCTGCTGAAGAGCTTGTACCCTTCTGTATGGACAGTTCCTCCATTTGCCGCAATAATGGGAATGTCCAAATCCCCAAGAAGCTCTTTTACATCAAAAGTCGCGCGCCCTGTACAAATGGTCACAATATATCCAGCTTCCTTCGCACGAATCAATGCTTGCCGGTTTTGAGCGGATATTTCACTTTTCGTATTTAAGAGTGTACCGTCTAAATCAATCGCAATCATCTTTTTCATTGCTGTTATATCCTCCTTCATTCATGCAATAGCCTCTTCAAAGTATGTACGATTTCCTTCATTCTCATGAAAGAGTCGGATCGTGGATTCCTCTCTTTAAGGCTAAACAAAAATGGTCAATTGATCAAGGATATAAGAAAAAGCGCCCAAAAGGACGCTTTCTGTTTTTATGATAATTCAAGCTGTTTCTTCAATTCCGTTTTGACTTCGTTCAGTTGGTTTTGATCCAATTGGTAATAATAAACGCCATTTGGCTGGTAATCAGATCCTTTTAGTTGAATCGTATCAACAGATTTCAATGAAGTGAGTAGTGGGAAAAGACCGACTAGTTCTTTCATTGACAGGTTAGTTGAGACGTTATCACCTAGAGTATCTATGATATTGTCATAAGACGGAATAGACGTTACTGATTTTGATTTATCGAAAATGGCTTTTAAAACTTCCATTTGACGCTGTCCACGCATGAGATCACTGTCTGCTTTTCTTGTTCTCACATAAGCGAGAGCTTGATCACCATCTAGTGTGTGAGTACCCGTTTGCAGCTGAACTTTGCCCTTTGTATCTTTAAGAATCTGTTTCACAACATATTCATCTTTAATGTTAACGGAAACACCATTCAATTCATTCACAATTTCTTTAAATGCTTTGAAATTACTTTCAATCACAAAGTCGACAGGGATATCTAGTAAATTCTCAACTGTACTCACCGTGAGGTCTGCATCACCAAATGCGTGTGCATGTGTGATTTTGTCATAACCATGACCTGGAATATTAACATATGAGTCCCTTGGAATACTTAATAATTTCACGGTTTTATTCGTACGATTTACTGTCGCTAATACCATTGCATCGCTTCGTGCTTGTTTGACGGTTTCGCCTGGTCTGCTGTCAATGCCAAGCAGCAAGACAGAAAAGCTGTCTTTCCCAGGATTAAATGCTTCAATCCGTTTGACAGATTGTGCACCGCGGTCTAGAGAGACTTGTGCTTTTTTGGCAGCCGATGTCACTTTATAGTAGGCATAGCCGGTGACAGAAGCGGTTGTCAGTAAAAGAATACCAAAAATAAAAAGAGTGACTTTCACCCATGGTTTTAAACGCTTTTTGCCTTTGCGTTTACTTCTTGTTTGATCCATATATTTAAACCCTCGCTATGATTTTATAGTAAAGATGTCCTTCTTCCTGCTTACAAACTAAAACAAATATACCTTAAAACGGGATATAGTGCGACATTTTTTTCACTAACGCTTAATTGACGTTTCCTTATCTAAAAAAGTTTCAATGATACGCAAATGAAATATATTTGTCATAAAACATCGAAATGTTTGAAATGACAGGAAGTGAGGAAAATGATTTTTCATAGAGAAACATCCAGTCATTACATAGATAAAAGAGGGGTTATGATCATGAAAAATCGGAATGGGTGGCTTTATTTCTTCGGCGCACTTGGCGGCGCCTTATATGGTTACGATACAGGTGTCATTTCTGGCGCTATTTTATTTATGAAAGAGGATTTAGGTTTAAATGCATTTACAGAGGGACTTGTGGTCAGCTCGATTTTAATTGGGGCGATGCTCGGGTCTTCTCTTTCTGGAAAACTGACAGATCAATTCGGACGGAAAAAAGCGATAATCGCCGCAGCCATTTTATTTATTATCGGCGGATTTGGAACAGCCCTTGCACCGAATACGGAGGTCATGGTCTTATTCCGAATCGTGCTAGGACTTGCTGTCGGATGCTCGACGACGATTGTTCCATTATATTTATCTGAACTTGCGCCAAAGGAATCAAGAGGGGCACTTTCCTCATTAAACCAACTCATGATCACATTTGGTATTCTTCTTGCCTATATTGTGAACTACGTTTTAGCAGATGCAGAGGCATGGCGTCTGATGCTTGGAATTGCCGTTGTTCCTTCTGTGCTCTTGTTATGTGGTATTTTGTTTATGCCAGAAAGTCCTCGCTGGCTGTTTGTCCAAGGACAGGCGGATCGGGCGAAAGAAATATTGTCAAAACTTAGACAAAATAAGCAGGAAGTTGAAGACGAAATTGCGGATATTCAAAAAGCAGAAAGTGAAGAAAAAGGCGGTCTTAAGGAATTACTCGAGCCATGGGTGCGCCCCGCTTTAATTGCTGGTGTCGGCTTAGCCTTTTTACAGCAGTTTATTGGGACAAATACAATCATTTATTATGCACCAAAAACATTCACAAGTGTCGGCTTTGGCGATTCAGCAGCCATTTTAGGAACTGTAGGAATTGGTGCAGTCAATGTTGTCATGACGTTTGTTGCGATTAAAATCATTGATCGTGTCGGGCGGAAAGCGTTACTCCTATTTGGAAATGTAGGGATGGTTCTTAGTTTGATTGTTCTAGCAGTGGTCAATCGTTTTTTCGAGGGATCAACAGCTGCAGGGTGGACAACGATTATATGTTTAGGACTTTTCATCGTCATTTTTGCTGTCAGCTGGGGCCCGGTCGTATGGGTGATGCTGCCGGAGCTGTTCCCGGTACATGTCCGGGGAATTGGTACGGGGGTATCGACCTTCCTACTGCATACAGGGAATTTGATCATCTCGCTCACATTCCCAACCTTGTTAAGTGCAATTGGCATCAGTAACCTTTTCCTTATTTATGCAGCCATCGGCATAGGTGCCTTCTTATTTGTGAAATATTTAGTCACAGAAACGAAAGGGAAAAGTCTTGAAGAGATTGAAGAAGATTTAAAAAAGAGAAACCGTGCCGTCGTCAATGATAAAGGGGAAACGGTATGAAAAAAGACCAGCTGCATGAGGTAGCTGGTCTTCCTTTGTTAAACAAACGTTTAATCAAGAAAGGACAATCACTCATCTTCTGAACGTGCTGCCTATGACATACATATGGAACAGGCGGGCGAAAGGTGGAAATGAGATGAAAGGAAAAACGAGCATTGTGATGCTGACGTACAATGAACTGCACCTAACGAAAAAATGTATCGACAGTATCAAGGAGCATACTCGGCGTGATGAATATGAACTCATTATCGTGGATAATGCTTCATCAGACGGAACAAAGGAATATGTGAGACAACTGGAAGATGTCGTGTTGATTGACAACGAGAAGAATCAAGGTTTTGCCAAGGGCTGTAACCAAGGGGCGAAAAAGGCAACAGGAGATAGTCTTCTTTTTTTAAATAACGACACGATTGTGACCGAAAACTGGCTTTTGCCTTTAAGAGAAGCCCTTTTTGCATCAGATCGTATTGGCATGGTAGGCCCTGTCTCCAATTATGTGAGTGGTCCTCAGCTCGTTCAGCCATCTTACACAGATGTGAAGGAGCTTCCTGCCTTTGCGAAGGCATATACGGCTTCGAAAAAAGGTCAAAGAACATATGTGCATAGACTTGTTGGTTTTTGTCTGCTGGTCAAAAGAGAGCTGATCGAGGATGTAGGGTTATTTGATGAGCGATTTGTATATGGATCATTTGAGGATGATGACCTTTGTCTGCGTTCGTTGCTGAAGGGATACCAGCTGCAAATCGTCCATGATTCTTTTGTGCATCATCACGGTCATGCTACCTTCAATGCCAATGAAGAAACGAACATCTCTACGTTGTTTGCGGAAAACAGGCTTCGTTTTTTAGATAAATGGGGCATTGATTTAAACCTGATAACGCCCCATCCATATTTTGCAACACTGCTCCCTGAGGATGCCGGATGTGTGCTGGATGTTGGCTGTGGTGCTGGGGCGACAGGACTTGAACTGATCAACCGGCAGTCCGTTGACATGTACGGAGTAGAGGCGGATGCATTAAAAGCAGAGATGGCAAAGGCGTATTACAAAGAAGTGATTGAGACAAAAGCGGAGGCGTATCCTTGGTCAGAGAAAGAAGCTTTTTTTGATGCTGTGATCTTTTCTGATGTGTTAGAGCATGTGTCAGACCCATGGCAGTTGATAGCTCAAGCGCATGCGTCTTTAAAACCAGGTGGCGTGATCATTTGCTGCTTACCTAATATGATGCATGCGGAAGTACTGCTGCCTTTAATGGCAGGTGATTTTACGTATCAAGATGTGGGGATTTTAGATCGAACACATATGAGATTTTTCACACCAAACACAATGCGGGCGCTCTTTCCAGACCATTTATTTCATCGCGTGATTGAACAGCCGATCAATGTGCCAATTGATCAAAACGTTCAATTGTTTTTTGACGAAGTGGCGAGAGTAGGAGAGTCACTTGGCTTTCAAACAAAAGCATTATCTGATCAAGTGACGCTCTATCAGCTTTTGATCGTTGCACGTAAAAAAGGCGGTTCCCCCTCCGGGTAATCCGCCTCAGCGTGTAGGCAAACCCTCGCATTCTTTGTCAGTCCTGCGCGCCGGTGCTCGCGAATCCTTCATTCGCTCCGCTCCGGTACTCGTCCTTCCTAGACTGCAAAGGTTTTCTATCACGCTGAAAAGAAGACAAAGGGCTAAAACAAAGTTCATTTTAGCCCTTTGTCAACCATCTAAGGCGGATGACCGCCTTTTGTGCTACCATTTAAAGCTTTTCGTTGCGCCTTCTGCACCAAAGTTCAAAATGCTCACTTTGACGTCATATGCAATGTCTACTTCTTGAAATAGTGTATCCCATTCATTGCGGTGCTGATCCCAAAAGTCTGGATACTTGATGCGCACCTGCCGATTTAAAAGGATCGGGTCAACACCAACTTCTTTTTGCATGTGGTGGACAGCTTTTTGAATGCGTTCTTTGATTTTGCGTTCAAAAATGCGCTCAAATCGCTTGATGTATTGCTCATCGTATGAGTTTTCAGGGGGATATTGATCTTCTGATAGTTTCCCGTTTGTTTGTACACTAATGTTAAAGGAAATCTTTCCGTTCTTCAGATAGGGTTCAATCTTGGACTTTGCTTTCTTGATTTCATACGTAATCGGAAAGCCTTTGTAGGTGGCGGGTACGACTCCGCCTGAGATGCGATTCATGACCCAGTTTAAAGATTGGACATCTTTTGCTGGAATGAACCCTATCAGCTTTCGTGTTTTTCCATGGATAATGCCTGCACCATCATAGGTGAGTTCTCCGTTTACGACATCCACACTTTGGACAAGAAAGCTTGTACCCATCTGAAAGTAATCCGACGCTCGGCCAATACGTGTTGGCAGTAAAATCTTCCCGTTAAAGCTCCGGTTTTTTGATGTTTCAAAAATATGCTCAACTGGAACCTTTTGTTGTGATTTTAATTTTTGATTGATGATTTTTGATGCCTCATGGCGTGACACTAAGAGGTAGCTGCTTCTTCGAACCTCATCATCTCGTATAAAGTGGTTGAGTGTCCCTTGAATATCATGATGCTCGGCTTGATTTTTGCCAAACAAAAAGATTTTGAGGTGATCACTGTAAATCGGCGGGTCCTTCAAAGCGACATTGCTGACTGCTTCCAGTACATTTTTCCCCTTTGAGACGACATTCACATAGCCAGGGGAATCTGCTTCTTGTGTACCGCCCATTTTAGGGACAAGGTTTTGATAGGTGAGTTTGACTCCGTTATCATCTTCCTCGTCAATGCCAACACCGCGCACAAACGATAATTTCTCAATATCCTTTAAGTCCCAGCAGCCTGTCGATAAAAGCAAAAGACAGCAAGACAGAAAGGTGAGCCATAAACGCCGTCCTTTCATGCAGATCGACCTCCCCATTTTTTACGTATCATGAGCAGAACAGCTGTTAAAAAAGGAATCGCTAACACAGCGAATAATGCATAGCCGAGTAAAGTCGAGTAGTAAAAGACTTCATTGATATTTCTCGGAAAAAGAGAGAGAGCTGAGGTCAGCAAAAACAGCAACCATAGCAGTCTCGTTAAATTGGTTGTCTTAAAAACCGTTTGACAGCCTTTAATAGCAAATTGGAAAAAGCCAAGCATACAAATAAACTGCTGGCACGTCCAGATCGTCAGTAAGAAAATATCAAAGCGTTCAATGAAGACCCCTTCTAGTTCTAGCGCTTGAATGAGTGAGACAGTGGGCCAGGTGAGTGATTTCGTTTCTCCAACCGTCATGGAACCAATCACAATAAAGAGCGTGAGGGAGTAAATAAGTGTGGTGATCCCTACACCGATCGCTGCGGCCCATTTCGCTTTTGACCATTTGTCTTTATAGATAAGCGGTACGACAAACAAAATGACTTCAAAGCCTGTAAATTGAATAAATGTTTGAGAGAACAAATTACTAAAATCTTTAAACCCGTGCGCCATCACTGGGCGTAGGTAATCAAAATCAAATATTTTCAAACTAAACAGCATGAGCCCAATGTAAATGATCATGGTCATCGGATAAATATATGTCACCATTTTCACTACCGGAAAAATTCCGCTTTTTAAATGATAGGTGGCCACAAGTAAAAAAATCATCACAATCACCGTCATAGGGGTCGATTGCAGCAGGAAAAACTGAACCACTTCCCCCAGTACACGCGCCTCAAAGCCCACAATGGCTAGTAAATAACCGATCAGCATTAGGTTAAAGATCGTGCCAAAGAATGCACCGGCTCCTTTTGTATTCGATTCAAAAATGGTATCCGGTGCATTCTTCTCCGCAATCCAACCTAGCAAAAAAGCAACGAAAGCAAAGATGACTCCCTGTATTAATACAATGATCCAGCCATCAGGGAATCCTGAATTGGCAGAACTGCGAGGAATGGTTAAAATTCCAGCGCCTATCATTGTAGAACTGCACAGAATGGTGACTTGTAACAATGATAGCTTCTCAGCTCTGTACATCGTTTACTCTCCTTGTCTTTTGAGATTTTTTGTCTTGGCTGTTTTCGGTCTTGATTTAAATAGCCCTATTGGTAAACGAACGTACGTATCTTTTAAGTCTGAAAACGGTGAAGACAAAACAGGTGTGAAATAGTCAAAACCAAAGGTCTTTAGTTGCATCAAGTGACAAAGTACAAATAAATAACACATGATGAGGCCGTATAATCCAAACATGGCTGAACTGAAGATGGCCATAAACCGCAGAATGCGTAAGGGGAAGCTGAAATCATATGATGGAGCAGTGAAATCGGCTAGTGCCGTCAGAGACACAATAATGACCATTAAGGCACTGACGATATTGGCTTGGACAGCCGCCTGTCCAATAATGACGCCGCCAATCAGTCCAATCGTCTGCCCGATCGCCCTAGGAAGACGAAGTCCAGCTTCCCGCAGCAGTTCAATCGTAAACGACATCAAAATGGCTTCCACTACAGGAGGAAAGGGCACATTTTGCCGGCTGCCTGCGATGGTAAGTGCCATTCGTGTTGGTAATAAACCAGGATGATAGGAAACAAGGGCGATATAGAGTCCCGGTAAAAAGATCGTCAAAAGCACGGCAATATAACGGAGCAAACGCAAAAGAGTCGCACTTGTCCATCTTTGATAATAATCCTCCGGTGATTGCATCAAGGCAGTGAGAGTCATCGGCATAATGAGGGCAAACGGCGTCCCATCGAGCAAAATAGACACCTTTCCTTCGAGTACAGAGGCAATCACCCGATCAGGACGTTCTGTATTTTGAATCTGCGGGAAAATAGAGATATGACTGTCTTCAATCAGCTGTTCTATGTAGCCGCTCTCAGGAATATCATCCATTTTGATTTGCTTCATACGAGAGAATACATCATCTACTAGTTTGGGGTCTGCGATATCACGAACATACACAAGAGCAGCAGATTTCTTGTTACGAGTACCTATGTTCACCTTTTGAATGACAAGATTCGGATCGTTTGCCCGTTCACGAAGCAATGCCGTGTTTTTTTCAAGATTTTCAATAAATCCAATCCGGGGTCCTCTTACAAGGACTTCTGATTGCGGCTCCTCTACTTCTCTAAATTGAAAAAGATTCGTATGGAGCGCAAGCGCTTGAGTGGCCCTATCCACAAATAAAATAGCCCTGCCGCTGTATAACTGCTCGATGGCAAGGTTCATATCTTCCAGCACATCATTTTGAATGCCAAAGAACGTTTTAGAAAGGAGAGAAAGTGTGGTGTGGTCGACCTCGGTGATGGTCAGTTCCTTTTGCATAGGTGAAATAATTTGTTTGGAAAGCATCTCAAATTCTGTGAGTCCTTCAACGTACACGAGACATGCAGAGACAGCGGAAGGACCAAATGAAAAAGAGTGGAACACGATATCATCACTTTTGCCGGCAAAGCTTTTGACACGTTGAATGACGGACTCTATATCTTGTTCAATACGACTTTTCATAATACCTCACCCTCATGTCTTTTTTTATAGAGTGACTCGGAAGGAGAAGAATTATGCAAATAGAAAAAAGAGAATCCCCTAAAATAGGAATTCCCTTCACATGTTTATCTCGCCAGCCAGCCGCCATCTACGGCTAAAATATGACCGTTCATATAATCAGAGGCAGGGGAGCTGAGAAAGACGGCGGCACCTGCTAGATCTTCAGGCCGTCCCCAGCGTCCAGCGGGGATTCGTTTCAGAATCTCTTCATTCCGGTTCGCATCGTCACGAATGGCTTGCGTGTTATTGGTTGCAATATAACCAGGCGCGATCGCATTGACCTGAATATGCTGACTTGCCCATTCATTTGCAAAAGCTTTCGTCAAACCTGCGACAGCATGCTTACTTGCTGTATAAGCGGGAACAAAGACACCGCCTTGAAATGATAGAAGGGAAGCGATATTGACAATTTTCCCTTGCCCTTTTTTCAGCATCTGCTGTCCGACCTTTTGCGTGAGGAAAAAGAGACTGTTGATATTCACATCCATCACAGTATGCCAGTTTTCCTCTGAATATTGAGCGGCCTCTTCTCTTTTAATGGTCCCAGCATTATTGATCAAAATATCAATTGAATGCTGTTTTAAAAGGGCTTCAACATCCCGCTTTGCGGACTTAGGATCTGCAAAGTCTACTTGAATCGCATGAAATGATCTGCCGGTCTGTTCGACAAGTTCTTTTGTTTCATCAAGCGGCGTATGGTGGTAGGTGCCGATGATATCTGCACCTGAACGGGCAAGCGCTACGGCAATACCTTGCCCAATACCAGTTCCAGGACCTGTGACAAGAGCTGTTTTGCCTTCGAGGGAAAAGAGGGACGCTACATATGATGTCGTCGTCATCTCATTACCTCAGCTGGTCCATCGGGACAAAGTCCATATCTTTAAACGTATAGTTTTCTCCCGCCATTGCCCAAATAAATGAATAATTTGCGGTACCTGAGCCTGAATGAATGGACCAGGCAGGTGAGATGACGGCTTCTTCATTTGCCACAACGAGATGTCTCGTTTCAGATGGCTCCCCCATAAAATGAAAGACACGTGCGTCTTCCTCTATATCAAGATATAAGTACACTTCCATCCGCCGGTCATGTATATGAGCAGGCATCGTGTTCCATGTGTTATTGGTTTCAAGCTGAGTGATGCCCATCATAAGCTGGCAGCTTTGGATGCCGTCTGCATGAATGACCTGATACAGATTCCGTACGTTCGAGGCGGATGCTTCCCCTAAATGATTCGGTGTTAATTCAGCGATCGCAGCCTTTTGTGTCGGATACGCTCTATGAGCTGTGGCTGACACAAGATAAAATTTGGCCTGCTCACCTGATGAACTAGCAAACTGTACATGTTCGTGTCCAAGTCCAATATATAAGAAATCTTTATGCTCCAGCACAAATGACTCACCATCGACTGTAACCGTACCTTGGCCGCCGACATTCACAATGCCAATTTCCCGTCTTTCAAGGAAATATTCTGTACGTAAAAAGTCGCCGGCATCTAGCTTGATCGGTTCTGATGTCGGCATAACACCGCCAATCACCACACGGTCCTCATGCGAATAATACAGCTTCAATTCACCACTGACAAAGAGTGTCGGAATATGAAAATGACGACGAAGTTCCTCTGTTGTAAAACGCTTGACCTGCTCAGGATGTACAGCATAACGATTTTCCATTTGAGATAAGCCTCCCTTTCCATCTGAAACATATGATTGTTTTATTTGGTATCGGTTTCAAGGAAAATTCTAGAGGAAAAAGAGAGCGGCGTCAACCGTTAATTTGAAATCGCTTTCTTTAATTATATAAAAGCTTTTTTTCTTCATGTTCATGAAAAAAATCTTCTGATACAGTTCAACTTGTGGTATGCTTTTTTTAAGTTTATTTGAAATCGGTTTCGAAACAAATGAGAAGATCGATCTTGGGAGTTTTTTGTATGAAAGAGAAAAAGCAAACGAAAGTCACCATTAACGAAGTTGCAGCATATGCAGGTGTCTCAAAATCAACGGTATCCAGATACATCAATGGCAGAACAAATGAAATTTCTCCTGAAAAGGTAAAAAAGATTAAAAAAGCCATTGAGGAGCTCCATTACCGCCCGAGTCAGCTTGCTCAAGGATTGAAAGTAAGAAAGAGCAAGGTCATTGGTTTTATTGTGGCTGATATTACGAATCCATTCTCTGTTGCGACACTTCGTGGTGTGGAAGAGATTTGTGATGAATATGGATACAGCATCATGGTGTGCAACACAGATAATCGTCCAGAAAAAGAACGAGAAATGCTTCTGAAGCTGAATGCGCATTATATTGAAGGGCTGATCATTAATACGACCGGTCAAAACAATGACATTTTGCAAGACTTTAAGCAAAACGGTGTACCGATTGTTCTTGTTGACCGTAAGTTACCTGAACTCAAGGTCGATACCGTCACAACGAATAACCGTGACATCACGGCTCGTCTACTTCACCAAATGTATGAAAAAGGCTACGAACATATCGCTTTCTTTACTGAGCCGGTCGATGGGATTAGTCCACGTGAAGAACGAAAAGAAGCCTATGAACAGACGGCCATGAGTCAACATAAGAAACCTATGATTGCAGAAATCAATTTGAAGCAAAAGGAACAAATGCGAGATGAGATTTGTCGTTTTTTACAATCAAACCATCAGAAAAAAGCGATTTTAGCAGGCAATGGATTACTCATGCTGAAGCTCATCAGTGAACTCGTCGATCTTGGGGTGAAGATTCCTGAGGAGATAGGCATTGCCGGATTTGATGATACAGAATGGTATAAGCTGATCGGGCCAGGCATCACTACGGTGGCGCAGCCATCTCATGAGATGGGGAAAGCGGCGATGCAAAAAATCAAGACGCGTCTTGAAGGGGATAAGAGTGCACCCCAGACCATTCAACTTGATGGAGAAATCATTGTGAGAAAATCTTTATAAACGTTAGGCAGAGAAGAGTATACATACGTGCATGCTCTCTCTTTTTCAATTGTTTTGAAACCGGTACCAAGAAAGGGGAGAAATGAGTGAAAGCATTGGATGTGATCACATTTGGGGAATCAATGGCGATGTTTTATGCAAAAGAAATTGGCGAGCTTCACCAAGTGCATACGTTTCAAAAAGCACTTGCTGGTGCAGAGAGTAATGTTGCGGTCGGCTTGGCAAGATTAGGCTTTAGCGTAGGCTGGATGAGTAAGGTCGGGGCGGACTCACTTGGTACATTTATTTTAGAAGAGCTTCAAAAAGAAGGGGTCGATACGAAGGCAGTACTCCGTTCAAATGATGGAGCCAAAACAGGAATATTGCTTAAATCAAAAGTCATCGATGGAGACCCTGATGTGACGTACTACCGAAAAGGCTCTGCTGCGAGCACATTGAACCCAAGCGATTTCCCGTCCACTTATTTTCAGCAGGCAGGACATCTTCATATGACCGGAATCCCGCCTGCTGTGTCTAGTGAAATGAGAGCGTTTTCTTTTCATGCCCTTAAAGAAATGAAAGAAGCAGGAAAAACCATTTCCTTTGACCCGAACCTTAGACTTCAACTATGGGAAGAGGAAGAAGACATGATTCATACGGTGAACCAGATGGCTGCTCAAGTAGATTGGTTTTTCCCAGGGCTTGCAGAAGGTCAAAGACTCACAGGATGTCATGAGCCGGAAGCGATTGCGGATGTTTATTTACAAAAAGGTGTCAAGCTTGTGGTCATTAAACTGGGAGCGGAAGGAGCCTATTTCAAAAGTGCATCCGGCCAAGGTGTAGTGGATGGTTTCCATGTGTCTCATGTCGTGGATACAGTCGGAGCTGGTGATGGATTTGCAGTGGGAGTGATGAGCGGTCTGCTGGACGGATTATCATATGAAAAATCGGTGACAAGAGGCAATGCCATTGGAGCACTTGCAGTCATGTCCCCAGGAGATCACGAGGGACTGCCGACTCGGGAAGAGCTTCAGGCATTTATAAAAGAAGCCAAACGATATCAAAGGCGACACGATATGAAGGGAGATGAGAGGTATGGGAAAGTCAGCAAGTATGAGCGTTAAAGAGAAGCTCGCAGCTTGTAAACTCATTGCGGTGGTCAGAGCAGGTAGTGAAGCAGACGGGATAGAGATGATTGGTCGTTTAAAGAAAAAAGGGGTGCGGGCCATCGAAGTGACATATACCACGCCCAATGCAGAGCGGATCATTGCATCTTACCAGCATGACCACGACTTGATTGTCGGAGCTGGAACGATTACAACGCTTGAGCAGGCACAATCAGCCATTGAAGCCGGCTCTCAATTCATCGTTAGCCCTGGATATCTTCCTACTATCGGAGAGCACCTATCTTTTCACGATATACTCTACGTGCCAGGTGTTTTGACCCCGAGTGAAATTATGCAGGCAAAAGCAAATGGATACAGCGTGTTAAAGCTTTTTCCGAGCGGCTCCTTCGGTTTGTCCTATATGAAAAATTTGCAAGGCCCGTTTCCAGAGATTGAGTTCATCCCAACAGGAGGCATTCATCCAGTCGATGTGCCAAAGTGGCTTGAAGCAGGAGCCGTGGCAGTAGGTGTCGGCAGCCAGCTTGAAAGCAGTACAGCAGAAGAATTACAGGCTGTTCTTTCTTCCACCATCATGTAGTTCACATAAACAACCGGCTGATGACTGCCGGTTGTTTGTTCGTTTATCTGACATAAAAGATGGGAAGGCACTTCTTTTCACGTAAAATGAGCATAAAGGAGAGGTCGATATGTACATTCAAGAAGATGAACTAAAAGATGGTCAAATTGAACAATTGATTAAAGCTCATTTAGAAGAGATGAAAAAACATTCACCGCCAGAAAGCATTCACGCCCTTCCGTTAGACCATCTGAAAAAACATGATGTCACAGTATGGAGTGCAAGGGATGGAGAGGTGCTTCTTGGCTGCGGAGCCATCAAGGAGCTATCAAGTGAACATGGTGAACTCAAATCGATGAGAACGGCAGCAGCCCATATGCGAAAAGGCGTGGCGAAGCATCTGTTGACCCACCTTCTCCAAGAGGCGAAGCGGCGGGGGTATAAAAGAGTCAGCCTTGAAACAGGTGCGATTGCTTTCTTTGAACCGGCAAGAAAATTATATGAAAGCTTTGGATTTCAATATTGTCCGCCTTTTGGTTCATACCAAGAAGATCCAAGCAGTTTATTTATGACAAAGGAATTATAGAGGTCGAGAGAGTATGCTTTTATTAGCAGCTCTTTTTTTATGCGGCAACAATGGAAGGAGGGGAATGTGAATGAAATGGTCGAAGTTGTTCGGAATGGGCGCATTTCTCACATTTTGTGTTATATCTGTTCTTTTTTTATCTGTATTAGGTCAAGATTTAGTTAAAATTGAAAGCGCTTCCGATGAGGCGGTATCAACTTACCAATATCACTTTGTTCTTGTACCGGAGGAACTTGATAATGAATATTGGCAATTGGTGCAAAAGGGAGCTGCTGATGCGGCGGAAGTTCATCGGGTGTATCTAGAATACCTAGGTCCAAAGCAGGCTGATTTGGATGATCACCTGAAAACCATTGATATGGCGATTGCTGGTCATGTGGACGGCATTATGACACAAGGGCTTGATGCAAAGAAATACAAACCGCTCTTTCAAAAAGCAAGAGAGAAAGGTATAGATGTCGTCACAGTCGATACCGATGCAGAGGGGAGCAAGCGTCAAGTGTATGTCGGAACAGATAACTATTATTCCGGTTTTATCGCCGGACAGGCACTCATCGCTGATACAAAAGGCGAGCAGTATGTGGGCATTGTGACGGGACGGCTTGATGCGATTCACCAGAAGCTTCGCGTGAAGGGGTTTCGAGATGCCGTTTCTGGTGAAAAACGCATTCATATTGCTGGAATAGAAGAGTCGGCGATTACGAAATCAGGTGCTTCCGGTGCTGCGTATAAATTGTTAAATGATCATACGCAGCTCACCGCATTTTATGGAACAAGTGCATTAGACGGAGTCGGCATTATTCAAGCAACAGAGCAATATCATTCGTCTAAAGATGTTTATGTGCTCGCATTTGATACTCTGCCTGATACGATTCAAGCGCTGGATGATGGGAAAATTGATGCAGTGGTTGTACAGCATCCTTATGAAATGGGCTATCAAGCGGTTGAATCTCTTGTTCGTTTGCAACAAGGGGATAAACAAGAACCGCTGCAGTACACAGGGACGAGTGTGATTCGGCGAGGAGACCTGCCCCTTCATCAAACGGAAAGACCACAGGGGGTTCAGCCATGAGAAAAATACGAAGTAAATTATTATTGGCATTTTTAATTCTTGTGCTCCTTGGTAATGTGGCCGCTTTTTTTGTGTATTGGAGCAGTTCAAAAATCACATCAGAATATAGCAAGAGCTTTCGTTCCTTTCTCCTGCTGAATGATATTTCGACAGAAGCAAAAACGATGTATGAAAAGGTCAACGCCTTTGCCATCGAAAAGGATCAGGCGTTTGCCAAGGGGTATGCTGAATCAAAACAGAAAATGACATCATATGATCAAACATTACTCAAAGATGCAGGGCTTCATGCCGCCATCCCCTCCATTGAAAAATATCGATATATGATGCGGACGCTCATAAACGAAAGTGATGCGACAATGAATCATGTCAAAGAAGGGAAAATCAAAGAATATGCTGCAAGTGTGAAAGAAGTAAGAACCGTGTCCTCTTATATCCAAGAGCAGACAATGACTCTTTTGGATGATGAATTATCTGAGTATCAAGTACTCTACCAATCCCTTCAAAAAAGACATCAAACGTATGCGCTTTTTACTCTATGTCTGTTTACATTATCGATAGGCATCGCTTTATGGATGGCCTATATCATTGCGGGTGGAATTTCAAGACCGATCGTTCATCTGTCTCGAAGTGCTAAAGAAGTATCAGAAGGAAATTTTGACGGTCCGAATTTGCATGTGTCATCAAAGGACGAAATCTCTGTGTTAAATCATGCCTTTGAGCGAATGCGGCGAGAGATGAAGGTCATGATTGAAGAGATGAAACAAAAGGCCGCTTTAGATCAGAAAATTAAAGACATGAAGCTGAAAACACTACAAAACCAAATGAATCCACATTTTTTATTTAATACATTAAACATCGTTTCACGTATGGCGTACTTAGAATCAGCTGATGCGACATCGAGATTGATACAATCCGTTTCTACGCTGATGCGGTATTCGCTATCTCCTCTCAGCACATCTGTTACGTTAGAACAAGAAGTGAAAGTGGTAAAAGAATATTTTCATATACAAGAAACAAGATTTTCCGATCGTATTACATGCAAAACGACCATAGATGAGTCGTGTCTATCTGTTCACATTCCGAGCCTTACATTGCAGCCGCTTGTCGAAAATGCCTTTATTCATGGGGTAGAACCAAAAGAGGAAGGGGGGCTTGTAGAGCTCTCTATTGATCGAGATGATGGCTTTGTCATGATTCGGATTCGGGATAATGGACTTGGCATCAGTGATCAAGAGAAAAAGAGATTGCTATCGCAAGAGGAAGAAGATCATTCAGACACACGTAGTAAAGGTCACTCGACAGGAATTGGTCTTCGAAATGTGATGTCGAGGCTGCGTTTGTTTTACGGAGTGCAGGATGCCCTTCAAATTGATTCAAAGCCAAACGAAGGGACCACCATTCAATTGACAATACCAATCAAGGAGGAACGAGCATGCTGAACGTGCTGATTGTGGATGATGAAAAAATTGAACGAATGGCGATGCGTAAGTTCATGACCGAATGGCTGCCAGACTGTCATATTGCAGGGGAAGCTGCGAATGGAAAAAAGGCGGTGGAATTGGCGCGGTCTAAGCCAATTGACCTTGTGCTCATGGATATTCAGATGCCAGGCATGGATGGACTCACAGCGATCAAACAGATCAAGGCAAGCTGTCCTCATACTAAATTTATTATGCTGACAGCCTACGATACGTTTGATTATGCCAAGCAAGCCATGCAGGAAGGGGTCAAACAATACCTTGTCAAACCAGCTGATAAAGACGAAACCATTACAGCGATTCGTTCTGTTGCGGCAGAAATTCAGCAGGAAGTCTCCCTGCGGCAGGCGGAGAAAGTCAATCAGCAGTCAAATTGGCTGGAAGCTCATGTGTTGAACGGTCAATCCTATTCCTCCACAGCGTTTGAGCGGCTGTTTCAGGATTTTCAAGCAGGTCTAGTGATCGCTGTTCAGCGGACAGGCGGGGATCAACTCCTGAATCATTTGCAGGAGTCTGCTCTTTTTCAAGCAGTGCCTATCAAAGTGAGCGGTGAGCTGTTTACATGCTTGATTTACAGCCGTCAATCACCTGGTCATCTAAAGGCGAATGTACTGCAAGCCATTCGCGCTGCCATGACAAGCGAGCAGCATTCCCCTGTCATTGTTGGCATGGGTCATCCTGTCTCAAATCCACTTCAACTTCAGAAAAGTGCGGCAGAAGCGAAGCTTTCCTATTATCAGCGAAAAAAAGATGACGGTGCTGTTCGTTATGGCTTTTACTATACAGATAGACAATCTTACGTATTGATCAACTTGCCTGAGCTTGCCGATGACATGATGTTGGCACTAGAAGAAGGGAGAAGAGATGATGCTCTTGCTTACTATGATGCCTTCCAATTAGAAGGGGCAACCATTTCTCATGTGAAAGAGCTGCTCATTTTACTCAAATCACGACTTCGTGCAGATGTGCCGATTCTAGCTATCACCACAGAAACAGAATGCCGCCAATGCTGTGAACATTTATTTGATCTGTATGAAGCAAGAACCCAGACGGTGAATGATATAGAACGGGCGAAACGATACATTCAAACACATTTTTGCGAACATATCACGCTGGAGCAAACGGCCGCCTATGTTGATTTAAGCCCGACGTATTTCACCAAACGCTTTAAGGATGAGACAGGTCTGACATTTAAAGAATATGTGACGACCTGTAGGATGGATAAAATGAAGAAGCTACTGAAAGAGAGTTCGCTTAGTTTAAAAGAAATCACCTATCAAGCAGGATATACTGATCCGAATTACGTCAGTCGTGTGTTTAAAAAAATGGTTGGCTGTTCACCGAAGGAATATCGAAAACAGGTCGTAAAAAAATGAAGAATTTCATAAAAAAGTGAAGAAGTTTGCCTGAAAAAAGGCAAGGATCTGCCAGTATACTTATTTTGATAACGCTTACAAAATAGGGATGGGGGATCCATGATGAAGTTTAAATTAGGCTTTACTTTATTGGCACTCTGTATGCTGGTCGTCTCTGCTTGCAGTTCATCGACGAACTCAGATGCAAAAAAAGAGGGCGGAGCGGAGAAACTAGAAATTTTCTCTTGGTGGACTGGTGCAGGTGAGGAAGACGGGCTGAAGGCACTCATTCAATTGTTTGAGGAGAAAAATAAAGACATTCCAATTGAAAATGCAGCTGTCGCTGGTGGTGCTGGTACGAATGCAAAGGCTGTTCTAACAAGCCGGATGCAAGGAGATGATCCGCCAGCTACTTTCCAAGTACACGGGGGAGCAGAGCTGAATGAGAGCTGGGTAGCCGCAGGTAAAATGGAGCCGCTGGATGACCTTTATGAGAAAGAAGGCTGGAAGGATAAATTTCCAGAATCACTGATTGACCTTGTGAGCAAAGACGGGAAAATCTATTCCGTTCCAGTGAATATTCACAGAGGAAATGTGCTTTGGTATAACAAAAAAGTATTTGAAGAACAGGGCTTACAGCCACCAACGACGTTTGATGAATTTTTCAAAACAGCCGATGCCTTAAAGAAAAAAGGGATTACTCCACTTGCGCTTGGGGATAAAGAACCTTGGGCAGCGACTCATTTGTTTGAAAGCGTTCTTCTAGGTGTACTAGGTGCAGATGACTATCAAAAACTTTGGGCGGGCGACTTAAAAATGGATGATGCAAAAGTGAAGGAAGCGGCAGACATCTTTGGACGTATGCTCGAATACGTCAACGACGATCATAGCTCGCGTAACTGGCAGGATGCCTCACAGCTCGTGGCAAAAGGGGAAGCTGCAATGAATGTCATGGGTGATTGGGCAAAAGGATACTTTGTAAATGATCTAGATTTGAAGGTGAATAAAGACTTTGGATACGTGGCTACTCCTGGTACGGAGGGCAGCTTTATGGTCATCACGGATACATTCGGACTGCCGAAGGGTGTCAAACAGCCAGAAAACGTGAAAAAATTCTTATCTGTCTTAGGATCTGTGGAAGGACAGGATGCGTTTAATCCGTTGAAAGGGTCAATACCGGCACGTGTGGATGCAGACGTATCAAAATATGATGAATATGGAAAATCGGCAATGAAGGCGTTTAAAGAGTCAAAGCTGGCACCGTCTCTTGCGCATGGCTCAGCTGCTGAAGAAGGTTTTGTCACGAAGGCGAACCAAGCCGTCAATATTTTCGTGACACAAAAAGACAGCAGTCAGTTCGTTTCTTCTTTAAAAGATTCAATGAAATAAAGATGAAAGAGGCGGCCGTTAGGCACCGCCTCTTTTTTAAAAAAGGAGTGTAGCTTCATGCGCATGGACACATCGCCGATCACAAAAACACCAGCAGCAAAAGTGAAACGTGTTCGGAAAAAATGGAATGGAGACCAGCTGCTTGCCCTGCTATTTTTAGCACCGTCAGCTGTTTTATTATTCATTTTTGTTTACGGATTTATTGGCTGGACAGGATATGTTTCATTATCGAACTGGACCTCGCTTGTTCCTGATTTTTCTTTCGCAGGTATGAAAAATTATGTCATGCTGTTTCAAGATTTTCGCTTTCAGTCAGATCTTCGGAACACGGTCTTTTTTACATTATTCTTTATTGGAGCAGTCATTGCTTCTGGGCTTGTACTGGCCATTTTACTAGACCAGAAGATCAAGGGGGAATCACTTTTTCGGAATCTCTTTTTCTTTCCGATGGCCCTTTCCTTTGTTGTCACAGGTGTTGTGTGGCAATGGATCCTAAATCCATCTACTGGGGTGAATCTGTTTTTAAAAACACTCGGCATCCAGCCCAAGTGGTACACGGATACGAACATTTTAGCTGGATTTGTTTGGGGGAAAATTGAGTTTGGTGTACCGGCAGCAATGATTGCAGTTGTCATCGCTGCTGTGTGGCAGATGACAGGGTTCTCACTTGCGATGTATTTGGCTGGTCTTAGAGGCATTCCAGAGGAAGTGAGAGAGGCTGCTAGAATGGATGGCGCAACCGAGTGGCAAATCTACTGGAAAATCATTTTCCCGCTGTTAAAACCAATCACAGCGAGCGTCGTCATTATCATGGCACATATTTCTTTAAAGATCTTCGATTTGATTTACTCAATGACAGGACCAGGTGCAAACTTTGTCACCGATGTGCCAGGTGTTTATATGTTTGAAATGACCTTTAGAGGAAACCATTATGCAGGTGGTGCCGCCATTGCGATCGTTATGTTGATTTCTGTTGCGGTCTTTATCGTGCCGTATCTCCTGTCTAGCCGGAAGGGGGCTTCATCATGACCGCAAGAGGATTTGTCCGCCCAGTTCTTTATGCTTTATTAATACTGTGCAGTTTGTTTTTTCTCATGCCTGTTTATGTCATGCTCGTCACAAGTTTAAAGCCATTAGGTGAAGTTACCCTTGAGCGAATGTGGGCGCTTCCATCTACACTAGATTTCTCAAGCTACAAAATCGCTTTTGAAAAGTTATCACCCAATTTAATGAATTCTCTTTATCTAGTCATTCCTGCAACCTTATTGTCAGCTGTATTAGGTGCGATGAATGGCTATGTGCTGTCTAAATGGCGCTTTAAAGGATCAGAAGTGGTGTTTACCTTCATGTTGTTCGGTATGTTTATTCCATATCAAAGTATCCTTATTCCACTCATTCAATTTTTGCGTGAAATCGGCTTGTATAACTCCATTCCGGGACTTGTGCTTGTCCATGTCGTATATGGCCTGCCAATCACAACACTCATGTTTCGGAATTTTTATGTGAGCATTCCTGATGAAATGATTGAATCAGCGAAGATGGATGGTGCCGGATTTATCGGGATCTTCAGACATATGATTCTGCCGCTTTCCATCACAGGGTTTGTCGTGGTTGCCATTTGGCAGTTCACAAATGTGTGGAATGAGTTTCTATTTGCGGTTACTATGACCACGGCAGAGAATCAGCCGGTCATGGTTGCACTGCAAAATTTATCAGGCAGTCAAATTGTGCAATGGAACGTCCAAATGGCAGGTGCCATCTTGGCTGCGCTGCCGACACTTTTGGTCTATATTCTACTCGGCAAATACTTTGTGAAAGGGCTTCTTGCAGGCTCTGTCAAAGGGTAAATTGATTTTCTTGTTATCGTTTTCATTCGGTGTACTGAAAGGATTGACTTCTCTTTAGATAGCGTCATAATAAAAGTTGAGACTTGCTAGTTTTCATCATGCTAGGCAAGGATTATCAAAGGGTAGCAAAGGGAGGAGTCATCCTGAATGAAGCAGTCACCAATTTTTTTACTGCCTGAATTGAAGGAGAGAATATGGGGAGGTACAGCCTTAAGGGATCAATTTGGCTATGATATTCCTTCTGATCAAACGGGAGAATGCTGGGCAATTTCTGCTCATCCAAACGGACCAAGTGTCGTGCAAGACGGTCCATATAAAGGGAAAACGCTGATCGAACTATGGAACAATCACAGAGAATTGTTTGGGGGAATAGAAGGCGATCGCTTCCCGCTCTTAACAAAAATTTTAGATGCAAACCAAGACTTATCCGTTCAAGTTCATCCAGATGATGATTATGCGGAAAGACATGAAAATGGCGAGCTTGGGAAAACAGAGTGCTGGTATATCATTGACTGCAAAGAAGGCGCAGAAATGATATACGGTCATAATGCACGGACGAGAACTGAGCTTGTGACCATGATGAACAGCGGAGATTGGGAAGGCCTTTTGCGGCGAGTGAAAATTAAGCCGGGCGATTTTTATTATGTGCCTAGCGGTACCATTCATGCACTATGTGAAGGCACACTGGTTCTCGAAACGCAGCAAAGTTCAGATACGACCTATCGGGTGTATGATTATGAACGAAAAGACCAAAATGGCCATGAACGTGAACTTCACTTCACGCAGGCCATTGATGTTACCACGGTTCCTCATGTAGACGGTTATGCAGATGAATCAGTAGAAACTCGTCCAGGGGTGACCATTAGAACATTTGTAGAAGCAGAATATTTTTCTGTGTATAAATGGGAAATTGATCAAAAAGTAGAGCTATCGCAAGATTATCCGTTTTTGCTGTGCAGCGTTATTAATGGGGAAGGGTCCTTAGAGCATAATGGACATACATATCCGCTGCCAAAAGGAGCCCATTTTATCCTGCCGGCTGAAACAGGGAACTTCACCATTGAAGGATCTTGTGAACTGATTGTGTCACATATATAAAGGTAAAGAGGACTTCGAGGGAGTCCTCTATTTTTCTATTGCATAAAAGGACTTGAAAGAGACTTGTTTTTGTCGATAAAGAGATTAGTAGACTATTATGCAAAGTTAAGAGAGGGACAGGGACCGTGAAAAAAACCATCAAGATTATGTTACTCGCAGCTGCCTTTGGTATGACATTACACACAGGCAAAGAAGCGCAAGCAGCCTCCTATGTCGATCAATCCATTTATACGATTAGCACCTCAAAAGTATTTACAACAGAAGCAGAAGTGAAAAAAGCGGTTGACACGTTGAAAAAGGATAAGAAGTGGACAGCCACTTATCAAACCTCAGGAAATACATCGACTTATCAACTGACTGCCTCAGGATATGACTCACAAGCAGCAGCGAGTGCAAGTGCCGCTGCATTAAAAAAAGAGTTAGGCATGAGCGGTACGGTGTCTCCAGTAGGTGACCGCCTTCCTTTACAGAAAATCGTATCTGATCCAATCAACGATGAAAGTCAGGCGAAAAAACTGACGCTCGAGCTGACGAAAACATCAGGACTCAATAGCACATATGAAGCTATCAATCAAAGCAGACCATCATATCAGGTCATATCAGGTGCCATTGATTCTGAAACGAAAGTCAAAAATATTCAAACCGAACTACAAAAACAGGCCGGAGTCACTAGTACATATCAAACCGAAAACAAAGCTGGCACCGTGTATCAGCTGATCTCAGGCAATATTGTCGGACAGAGTAAGGCAAATACCATCCTGCAAGGTTTTCAAAAGGAATCTGGTTTAAAAGCAGTACTCCAAACGGTAGCAGCAGGCAAACCGTATTACATCGTCACATCTGCTGCACAAACGAATCAGTCTAAAGCGCAAACCCTTCTGACCCAGCTGCTAAAAGAAGCGAAAATCAGCGGAAAGATTCAGAAGGCTGGAGCTGTTAAAAATGTATATAGCATGGAATCAGGTTATTTCAAAGACAGTAAGCAAGCAGCCTCAGCGGCGGCTCAGATCAAAAAACAAGCTGGTGCGTCAGGGACTGTGCAGCGAGTAGGGAAAACGAAAAATTATATCGTAAAGCTCAATCAATTAAATGACACAACTTACGCAAAAACAGTTGCTTTTTTCAAGAAAAAGAAATGGCGCTATACGTCTAAAAAGATCTCCTCTACACAGCCATATCAAGTAGTGACTGGGAATCTTTTGGGCGATGATCAAGCGAAAAAAGCAACGGCATTTTTCCAAAAGAAAAAAGTATCCGCCACAACGAAAAAAACAGGCAAAGCATCTGACAGCACGTATCGACTTGTTGTGAATCAAGCAACAGATCAGACAAAAGTAAATAAAGGTGCTGCATACTTAAAAGCACAAAAGGTGACAAGCAGCATCACAACAGGCAAGGGGCAAGCCGTCAGTAAAGCATACAGCCTAATGACAACTCCTGTATATGATCAAAGCAAAGTAAAGCAGGCACAAGAGATCATGAAAAAAAATGGAGTTGCTAGCAGTACAAAAACATTAACAGAAGCTGTTAAGCAATACCGTATTACGACAGAGGCAACTGTGAATCAGACAAAGCTGAATCAAGCCTTAAGTTATTTAACCAAACAAAAAATGAAAGCAGCCGCTCAAAAAACGGGAGCAACTGATTATGGTCAATATCAGATCAAAACAGGGGTTATTTCGACTGCTGCCTTAAGAGATCAAGGCATGACATTCTTCAAAAAAAGAAATGAACCAGCTGCTTATACAACAACGACAAAACCGACATATAAAATCAACATCACACAGCAGTTTACAGGGTTACCAAATGCGAATGCGGCCATTGCTTTTGTGAAAAGCCAATACGGCTGGACAGCCATAGCGACAAAAATCAAAAATGGCCCAATGGTGATGCAGACGAATTATAACCTCACAGTCAATGAGATGGTAAACAAACAAATGAAGGTGTCGCCGCAGACAGATGGTGCAGCCTACGTCTATGCGACATATGTAGACCCAGCGACGTCCACAGTGAATACAGACGGGCTAAATGTACGTTCTACGCCTGATTCAAGTTCGGCTAGCAATATCGTCGCACAGCTGAACAAAGGGACAAAAGTGAAGCAGCTTGGAAAAGAAGGCAACTGGATCAAGATCAGCCTCGGCTGGAGAAATGCGAGTTCAGCAGAAGTATTAAAATATGTAGACCCAGCGAATATCGCGGAGGGCACTCAATCTTATTTTCAATTTCTCAAACTCTCTGAAGCTGCAAATCTCAATCCGACTGAAGTGAATACGAAGATTTTAGCAGGGAAAGGCATTCTTGCCGGAAAAGGACAAGCCTTTATCACAGCAGCGAAAACGTATCATATTAACGAAATCTATCTGATTTCACATGCATTGCTTGAAACAGGCAACGGCAGTTCCATTTTAGCGAACGGTACGAAGTTTAATGATAAAATCGTGTACAACATGTATGGCATTGGTGCATATGACAGTAACCCGAATTACCTCGGAGCAAAATATGCGTATGAACAGCAATGGTTCACACCAGAGGCAGCCATTATTGGCGGGGCAAAATTCATTGGCAACAGCTACATCAATAATGCCACATACAAACAAGATACCATTTACAAAATGCGCTGGTCTGCGACAGCCACTCACCAATATGCAACAGATATTGGCTGGGCTTCTAAACAGGTCACTCGTATGTATAGTTTGTATAACTTACTTGATAACTATACGCTGTATTATGATATCCCCGTGTATAACAAATAAAAAAACGTCCGTGCTTCTTAATGAGAAGCCGGACGTTTTTTGTGTAAGAGCTGATGTTCAATAAAGGAAAGAAGCTGCTGACTTGATTTCCCTTTTGAATATTGATTCCATTCCTCAGCAAAGGTTTTCAATAAGTCTGGATTGGCTGATTCGTTTAGCTGCTTAAGCTCCGTTAAGAGCATATCTTGAGTGACGCAAGCCTTTCCTGGAATGATGTCTTCATAACGTTCGACTAAGCCGCGTTTTGTGCGATAAGTCTCTAGATCGTAAGTGAAGAACAAAACAGGCTTTCGGAGCAGCGCATATTCAAACACAATGGATGAATAATCTGTAATCAGGACATCGCATACAGAGAGCAATGGAAAGAGCGGCTGATCGGACACATCAAAGATCCACTCGCCATCTGTTTCTGCTTTGGCTAAATGTTTCACCGCAGGATGAAGTTTGACGAGCAGAATATAGTCGCCATTCAGCTCACTCTGCAATTGTTCTTTAGAAAAAGGTAAGACAAGACCGTCCATTGCAAAGTCCCGGTAGGTCGGCGCATACAGCAGCACTTTTTTGCCTTTTGGAAAAATATCCGTCTGAAAGGAAATAGGGCGCTCATCATAGTACGCATCTGTGAAGGGGACACCTGTTGGCAAAAAACGCTCGTCGTTGACGCCAAATGAAGTTTTGAAAATCTCGCGCATGTGATCTGAGCCAGTAACGATATAATCGAAAGACGCATAGACCCGCTTGAAACGCTGCAGATCACGAGAACTACGGTGATGATTTGAAGCATCTTCAAGACCGAACTTTTTCAAAGCACCATTGGCGTGCCACACTTGAATACAAGTGGTAGAAGGTCTATTTCTTAGCACACTTGTCATCAGAAAATAATTATCTGTGACGACGACTTTGCTTTTCAGCATCGTATAGATACATTGAATGAGATGGATGGGATTTTTTTCATGAAAATAGCGAAATGACACATGAGGCACGTCCTTTTCTATCACAGAAGCATGCTTCGTATAGAGGACAGTGAGCTTCATTGTCATATTCGCCTGTTGTTGATAAGTATCGATGAGAGCAGCTGCATTCTCTTGGAATGAAACAAGCAGCGTCACCTGATTGTCACGAGGTTTCACGCCGCTCATGAGCCATCCAGCAAAAGAAACAAAGGCTGCATAGCATGAGATGATCATTGAGCGTATATTCATCATGTATCAGTCTCTCACAGCTGCTTCGTCTGATCTTTTACTTGCTCAGGATAGTAGCGCTTTTTCCCTCTGTTTTCTTTTAATACGGCAAAAGCGTACTTTGGGATATTCAGCATTCGTTTCCATCTCCACGGATTGACAATGAGTCTGTACAGCCATTCCGTATTTGTTTTAATCATCCAGCGTGGTGCACGCTTCACCGTTCCGCTAAATACATCAAAGCTTCCGCCTAAACCGATGCAAACAGCTTGCGGGAACAAATGACGGTATTCATAAATAAAGTTCTCTTGGTTTGGATAACCTAAAGCAACAAACACCATATCTGCTTTTGAACGAGCAATTTGTTTTGCCACAAACCGTTTATCCGCTTGATAACCATCACAGCTGCCTGCAATCACCACATTCGGATATTCCGTATCAATTCGCTGTTTGACAGCCTCAAGCACTTCTTTTTTCGCACCATATAAAAAGATACTTTTAGATTGCTTGTTTGCGAGATCAAGCATAGACATGAACACATCAAAACCTGCAATTCTTGATTTCAATGGACTTTGCGTCATGCGTGACATCAACACAACGCCTACACCATCCGGCAGTACATAATCCGCAGAAGAAACCACTTGATGATATGCATCATCCTTCATGACAGCATAGCCGATCTCTGGGTTCACTGTCGCAATCATGGCGCCTCTTCTCTGGGAAATATGATGCTGGTTGATATAGCTAATAAATTCATCTAAGTCACCATTTACATAAGAAAGGTTAGAGACCACTTCTGTTTGCATTGTTCAGACCTCCTTTTTCATTTTGTTATCTATGAAACGTTCATTGTAAATTCATTCTTCGCCTACTTATCATTTTATCACAGTTGCTCCATGAAATATTAACAATAACTTTACAATCCTTTTAATTTCATGACATTTTAATAAACAACTAGTCTCTAAAAACGTTGAAATACTGTATTGGCGCAGTTCCACTATTTCATCCATTAAATTGGAAATAGTTTGTCTTTACATTTTCTTAACGTTTTTTAGGCATTATGATATAATGAGGTTCCGAAGAGCGAAAAAACATGACCGATGAGAATAGGATTACGGATAAACATTACTGCTTGAAGCAGTCGAATAAGGATGAAGAAAGGAGTTTATGTTTGCAATGAAGAAAGTTATTACTTACGGTACATTTGATTTATTACACTGGGGGCATATCAAGCTGCTAGAGCGTGCAAAACAGCTTGGAGATTACTTAGTAGTGGCCATCTCTACAGATGAGTTTAATTTACAAAAATCAAAAAAGGCTTATCATAGCTACGAGCATCGCAAGCTGATTTTAGAAACCATTCGTTATGTAGATGAAGTCATTCCAGAGAACAGCTGGGATCAAAAAGTCCGAGACGTACAAGAACATGACATTGATGTGTTTGTTATGGGGGATGACTGGGAAGGTAAATTTGATTTCTTGAAAGAGCATTGCGAAGTCGTTTACTTGAAGAGAACAGAAGGTATTTCGACAACACAAATTAAGGAAGAAATTGCTGGACTATAATAGATTGAAAAAAAGTACTTCTTATCTTTTGGTGAGAAGTGCTTTTTCATGTAAAATACAATAGCAAGTGATCATTTTTATAAGGAGAGCTTCCTGTGTTTCAAAATTGGATGAAGAAAAAAGGTGAACACACATTGGATCAACCTGAACGAAATGAAACAATGAAATCGGTTGAAATTCCTGACATGGACTACTACTTTATTATGGGGGATGTGCCAAAACAGGACAACACCTTAACGGATTCATTAAACTTAAGATTAAAATCATTGGCTGAGAAGAATAAACGAGCTACCATCTTAACTTTGAATTTTGATGTAAATGTAAAGGGGCATATTCGAAGCCTAGAGGAGAATTTTCACCCTCAAATTTCCATCTTGAATGTATTTGAACACTATATTTTACCGGAGAGCGGGAGTAAAAGGGTTTATTCGGAGTTTATTACAGGTACCGTATCGGAATCGATTAATGAAGTCGTTATATCTGAGGACAACTCAACCGTTCAAGTGACAAGATACGAACTACCTTCTTCCCCCATTCTGTATATAGATCAATTTAATGAAGAACAGCAATTGATGAAACGGGAAGAATACGATATACATGGCGCTTTACGAAGAGTACTTCACTATGTTCCGCATAAGGGTGTCCCTTTTCTGGAAGAATTCATTAGAGATGATAGAAGTATCTACATGGAAACCATATATTCTGGAAGTGCCAAGAAGAATACAGTAAGGCATATTAATTGGTACAAGAAGACAGGCATCACCACATTTGTGAAAAAATCCGATATCGTACAGCAATGGCTATCTGATATTCAAACAAAAAATGAACGCATGAAATTGATGATTGCAGAAGATCGAGAGATAGATCAAGATCTGTTTAAAATGGAAAAATCCGATTCAGTATTTTATGCTGCTTTTGTGCATGACGCACACTATGAGGAAAATCCCCGTCAATTGCACACTCTTTATGAAGAACTATTTAAACAAATCAGGAAGCAGCAAGTAGATGCTATTTTCTTTTGTCATCCGAAACATAAGGAAGATGTCGAAAACGTTTTAGGGGAACAATCTTCCTTTTATCTATTGCCACAGGATGATGGTTCTTCTTGGGGAGCAGCTCTTCAGAATATGCTTGATAATCGAGTACTTAAAGAAGAACTAAGAAGTGTTGTGGAACATGCAAGATGGATGTTGCGTGATGTAAGCTCTGAGCATCATGTCCTTCATCTGCAGCTTGAGATGGAAGGTGAAATGAACATTGCGGATCAGGTAGAAATAGATTTTGCAGGATTTGATCGAGTCAATGGTGCTGAAATTATTTCTCAAACCATCAACGAAAATCAACAAGTGATTTTCCCGATTGGTCATTTTCAAACAAAGAAACAGATCGAACTCAATCAAACGAAATATGTCGATTTTTACATCCGAAGTAAGTCAAAAACACATCATCAAGAGGTATTACAGCGTTTAGAAGTGGAAGAAGAACTGCTCACCAACAAACCTTCGTCAATAGATGGGTGGTCTTACCAAACGAAAAATGGTTACTACTCTTGGAAGATCAATTAAAGAACGAACTGTATCTTTGTGAAAGCATGTGAATGAAAATGAAAAAAATCGTTACAATTTTATATATCATCGTTTTTAAACTCTTGTTTTTGGGTGTCAGTAAACTGCAGCCAAAAAAGAAAACGGTTATTTTTGAAAGCTTTAATGGAAAACAATTCAGCTGCAACCCGCGTGCTATTTTTGAGTATATGAAAGAAAATCACCCTGACTATACGTTGATTTGGAGCGTAAAAAAAGGGTACGAAGCACCGTTTCAAGAAAAGGGCATCTATTATATTCATCGTCTGTCGTTTAAATGGATTCTTGCAATGGCAAGAGCCGAGTATTGGGTTGTAAACAGCCGTTTGCCGCTATGGATTCCAAAACCAGGCCACACAACTTACTTGCAAACATGGCACGGGACGCCTTTAAAACGACTGGCTGTGGATATGGACGAAGTTCATATTCCTGGAGCAAACACGAAGAAATATAAAAAGAATTTCACAAAAGAAGCATCGAAATGGGATTGTCTTATATCTCCTAATGCATACTCGACTGAGATCTTTACACGTGCGTTCCAATTTCAACAGACCATGATTGAATCAGGGTATCCAAGAAATGATTTTCTGTACAATCAGAATAATGAAGAAACGATAAGAGCGCTGAAGCAAAAGATGAACCTGCCTCTTGATAAAAAAATCATCCTCTATGCACCGACTTGGAGAGACGATCAATATTATACAATTGGAAATTACAAATTTGAATTGGATCTTGATCTGCATGAGTTGAGGTCATCTATCGGAGAAGAATATATCATCATCCTTCGTATGCACTATTTAGTAGCGGAAAACTTTGATCTCGGACCATATGAAGGCTTTGCTTATGACTTCTCCCATTACGAAGACATTCGAGACCTTTATATGATTTCTGACCTACTCATGACAGATTACTCTTCCGTATTCTTTGATTATGCAAACCTTAGGCGTCCAATGCTGTTCTATGTTCCAGACATCGAAACGTATCGCGACAAACTAAGAGGGTTCTATTTTGACTTTGAACAAGAAGCACCTGGTCCGCTTGTGAAAGAAACAGCAAGTGTGATTGACTGGATCAAAGAGACAGAGAAATCGACCTTTACATTACCAGCTTCATTCACATCATTTTATGAGAAATTCTGCTACTTGGAGAACGGAGAATCATCCAAGCGTGTTGTCGACTCGGTATTTGAAAAGATCAAATCAACAAGATAAAGGCTTACAGCTAATGGCTTGTAAGCCTTTTATCATGATATAAAGTGAAATCTTCATCAACTTCTGTTACAATTATGAGCGGTGCTTTTAAAAAAAGTAATTCCAAAAACTTATATCTAAGGAAGATTAGAATGAACGCAATGTTGACGATATTGAAGGAGCAAATCAGTTCATTTCCGCTGATCATGCGACTTGCTGTTTATGAAACAAAATCAAAATATCAGATGAATTATTTAGGTGTTTTATGGCAGTTTTTAAATCCATTGATTCAAATGCTGGCTTACTGGTTTGTTTTTGGTTTAGGCATTCGCGGAGGACAGCCAATTGTCATTGGAGGCATGGAGATTCCATTTATCATCTGGATGCTTGCCGGATTAATACCGTGGTTCTTCATTAGTCCGACGATCCTTGATGGATCAAACAGTGTGTTTAAACGCATTAATATGGTATCGAAAATGAATTTTCCGATTAGTGCGCTGCCGTCTGTGGTCATTATGTCCAACTTATTCAGCTATTTTGTCATGATGGGTGTCTATCTCATTGTGCTTATTTCTTATGGCATATATCCTGACGCACATTGGCTACAATATATTTACTACCTTATATGTATGATCGCATTTATGTTTTCGTTTAGTTTGTTTAACTCAACAATTAGTGTACTCGTAAGAGACTATCAATTTCTTTTACAATCAGTGACACGTTTACTTTTCTTTTTACTACCTATTTTTTGGAATATCTCAGAGAAACTCACTGGAGACAAAGCATGGATAGGAGATATTTTAAGACTGAATCCTCTTTTCTACATTATTGATGGTTTCAGAAATAGTTTGTTAAAGGGAGAATGGTTCTTCCATGATGTCAAATATACACTTTATTTCTGGCTGATTACGCTTCTTCTTTTAACAGTCGGTTCATTACTGCATATGAAATTTAGGGATAAATTTGTCGATTTTCTTTAAAAAGTAAGGAGATTATACGATGAAACTAAAGGTTTCGTTTCGAAACGTATCCAAGCAATACGTCCTATATAAAAAACAGTCGGACAAGATCAAAGGGCTGTTTTTACCAAATAAAAATGAAAAAGGTTTCTTTGCCGTTCGTGATGTGTCTTTTGATGTCTATGAAGGAGAGACGATTGGTTTTGTAGGGATCAACGGGTCTGGGAAATCCACGATGTCGAACCTCTTAGCGAAAATCATTCCACCGACAAGTGGTGAGATTGATATGGACGGTCAGCCTTCGTTAATTGCTATTGCGGCAGGGCTGAACAATCAGTTGAGCGGTAAAGACAACATTCGTTTAAAATGCTTAATGATGGGCCTGACAAATAAGGAAATTGATGATCTTTATGAAAAAATCGTAGAGTTTGCGGATATTGGAGACTTTATTGATCAGCCTGTAAAGAGCTATTCAAGCGGAATGAAATCTCGTCTTGGCTTTGCCATATCAGCACATATCGATCCAGATATCCTCATTATTGATGAGGCACTGTCTGTAGGAGACCAAACCTTCTATCAAAAATGTGTGGATCGTATCACCGAATTCAAAGAACAAGGAAAGACCATCTTTTTTGTCAGTCACTCTATTAGTCAAATCCAAAAAATCTGTGATCGGGTGGCTTGGATGCATTATGGTGAACTTCGTATGTTTGATGATACGAAAAAGGTTGTGAAAGAGTATAAGGAGTTTGTTGATTGGTTTAACAAGCTTTCCAAGAAAGATAAACAAAAATATCAATCAGAACAGAAGGAAGGTCGAAAAGGCCTACAAACGACAGAGAAGGTCACGAGGTATAATGACACTGGAAAACGACGTTCCTTTTTCGGACCGGCGTTTCAAGTCACCATAATAGCTGTTTTAACCATCTTACTTGCCCTTTCTATGTTTTCGGATCGTCCGCTGCGTACACTGGCGACATTTGGTGCAATTCCCTCAGGTAAAACAGAGGCGCCCCAGTCAACGAACCATGAGACGAAAGGTGCCTCTGATGATATGAAAAAGATTGATCAACAGGCCATAGTTAAGGCAGATCCAATGACGGTTTATACAGACAGGGCCATGAAAAAAAAGGCAGATGTCACATTATCGTTTGGACAAGAAGTAAAGGCTGTGGCTAAAAATAAACAAGTCGTTCAAATCAAAATAGCATCAGAGACATATTATGTGCAACCTGATGCGCTACAAAACGCAGACGAATTGAAGTCGTTATCCATCGGACCAGCACAGTTCAATTCCTACGTATCACCCGCATCTGCAGGTTCGTATGAGTACTTACTTTCTTTTCTTGGAAAAGAAGAGTCTGTGCTGAAGCAAAGAATGCAGACACTTAGCTCGGTCAAAAGTGAACAAGGCGATACTATTGAGCGGCTGACCACTGAGAAAACCGATTATGTGATTGAAAATGGCCAGGCAAATACGATGGTGTTCCACGAGATCATGCCCATTTCTCCTTCAACACTTGGGCTGACAGAACAAAATGTCTGGATGAATGAAAAACAAACGAAATTCGCAGTAAAAGGCGAATATCATCTATTTGTTATCGATAATGAACAGCATACGCTGACTGTTTCAGCGACCAAATAAAAAAGCTGCCGATGCCGGCAGCTTTTTTAATTCACTTCTTCTTTTTCAAGTAGCTGTTTCATAAATGGAATGAGTTTTTTCTTTAGCTCTTCATCTTGTAGGGCAAACTCTAGCGTCGTTTCAATGAAACCTTGCTTCTCTCCGACATCATATCGTTTTCCTTCAAAATCATAGGCAAATACACGCTGGATGTCATTGAGCTTTTGGATGGCATCTGTCAGCTGAATTTCTCCGCCTGCACCAATTTCTTGTTGATCAAGGTACATAAAGATCTCTGGCGTGAAAATGTAGCGCCCTAAAATGGCTAAATTGGATGGTGCGGTTCCTTGCGGCGGCTTTTCAACAAAGTTTTTCACTTGGTAGCGGCGTCCTTCTTGGGTAAGAGGATCAATGATCCCGTAGCGATGCGTATCGCTGTCTGCTACTTGTTGAACGCCGATCACTGATGATAAGGTTTTTTCATATTCATCCATCAGCTGGCGAAGTCCAGGTGTTTCGGCTTGGACAATATCATCACCTAATAAAACAGCAAAGGGTTCATCACCGATAAAGTTGCGTGCGCACCAAACGGCATGTCCGAGTCCTTTAGGTTCCTTTTGGCGGATGTAATGAATATCAGCAATATTAGAGGATTTTCTCACTTTTTCTAAAAGTTCATTTTTTCCTTTTTCTTCAAGGTTGCGCTCAAGCTCTGGCGCAAAATCAAAATGATCCTCAATGGCTCTTTTCCCTTTTCCAGTGACAATAATAATGTCTTCAATTCCTGACTCAACAGCTTCTTCAATAATATATTGAATGGTGGGTTTATCAACGATTGGTAGCATTTCTTTAGGCATAGCCTTTGTGGCAGGGAGGAAACGTGTCCCGAGACCTGCAGCTGGTATAATGGCTTTACGTACTTTTTTCAATGAACTTTGCACCTTCCTTACATATAGAAAAAAATGATGTGACATGACCTTCATTTTTCATCTTTCATAAAGTGTAACTTACAAATGATAGAAATGACAAATGATTTACGAGAAAGATTTAAAACCAATTGTAAAGAACTTGTGTAAATATTCATGTTGAAAAGAGTAAAGGTGATGTAAAGATTAAGAATAGAATGATTAGGATTCGTTCTTATTCTTTTGTATAATGAACAACATACAATAATTGAGAAGAAAAGAGGCATCGACTATTGAGAACATTACATGTAATGACTGTATTCGGGACGAGGCCTGAAGCGATTAAAATGGCACCCCTTGTCCTTGAGCTAAAAAAACATCCACAAATTAAATCTTCAGTTACTGTGACGGCTCAACATCGACAAATGCTTGATCAAGTGCTGAAAGCTTTTGATATTAAGCCCGATCACGATTTGAATATTATGAAAGAACGCCAGACATTATCTGAAATCACATCGAATGCACTGTTGAAATTAGATCAATTATTCAAAGAGGAAAAACCTGATATTGTGCTTGTTCATGGAGACACAACGACAACCTTTGCAGGAAGTTTGGCTGCGTTTTATCACCAAATTTCAGTAGGTCATGTTGAAGCGGGGTTAAGAACACATAATAAATACTCACCGTTTCCAGAAGAATTGAACCGTCAAATGACAGGAAATATAGCCGATATTCATTTTGCGCCGACACATGAGGCAAAGCAGAATCTTTTAGTTGAAAATAAAAAAGAAGAGACCATCTTTGTAACAGGAAATACAGCAATTGATGCATTGCAAACAACGGTTACAGAGCAGTATCAACACCCTATTTTAGAGAAAATAGGCACAGATAAAATGATCTTATTAACGGCTCATCGCAGAGAAAATCTTGGTCAGCCGATGAAGAACATGTTTAGAGCGATTCGCCGTGTTGTAGAAGAATTTAAAGATGTTCAAGTCGTATACCCTGTCCATCTAAATCCGGCTGTTCGTGATGCGGCACAGACTGAATTCAGTGATCTTGATCGTGTGCACTTAATTGAGCCGCTTGAAGTAGTTGATTTCCATAACTTTGCTGCTGCCTCACACTTTATTTTAACGGATTCAGGCGGTGTGCAGGAGGAAGCTCCCTCTTTAGGAAAGCCAGTATTAGTGCTGCGTGATACAACAGAACGTCCTGAAGGCGTGAAAGCTGGTACGCTTAAGCTTGCAGGAACCGATGAAGAAACCATTTATCAGATGGCAAAAGAGCTGTTAGAAGACAAGCAAGAGTATGATAACATGTCGAAGGCTTCTAACCCATATGGTGATGGACAAGCATCGAAACGAATTGTTGAAATGCTTCTTTATCACTATGGATTAACGGATGTCAAGCCGCAGTCATTTTGAAAATGACCATTTATATGTTAGAAAAATTTGTCGATATATGTTACAAATTCTAAATCAATAATTAAAAAAATATAAAAATGTGGTATTATAATGGCATATATTAAGATATGAATGGATTCTTTGTAATGTAATTTACAATCTATTTATATTAAAATATTGCCATTTTTATTTATTTGACATGATTGAGAGGGGTATTAAGTATGATTTATGCAGAAATATTAGCTGGCGGGAAAGGTTCTAGAATGGGTAATGTAAATATGCCAAAACAGTTCTTGCCGTTAAATAATCGCCCTATCATTATTCACACTGTTGAAAAATTTCTATTAAATGATCGTTTTGAAAAAATTATTATTGTAACTCCTAAAGAATGGATCAATCATACGAAGAATATACTAGAAAAATACATACATGCTGATGATAGATTAGTAGTAATTGAGGGTGGAATAGATCGAAACGAATCGATTATGAGCGGGGTTCGTTTTATTGAAAAAGAGTATGGGCTAAATGATGACGATGTTATTGTTACACATGATTCAGTAAGACCATTTTTAACCCATAGGATTATTGAGGAAAATATAAATGCCGTTCTAGAACACGATGCTGTCGATACTGTTATCCCTGCTATAGATACAATTGTAACTTCAGAAGATGGAGCAAATATCACGAATATTCCTGTACGTGACAACATGTATCAAGGCCAAACTCCTCAAAGTTTTAAGATCTCTCTCTTAAAACGTCTTTATGGCGAACTAACAGAGGAACAGAAAAAGGTGCTGTCAGATGCTTGTAAAATTTGTATTTTAGCAGGGCAAAAAGTGAATTTAGTCCGAGGTGAGGTATTTAATATAAAAGTAACGACACCATACGATCTGAAAGTCGCGAATGCTATTTTACAGGAGAACATAAAAAATGATTAATCAAACATATCGATTGGTTTCTGCTAGACAATTTGAAGTGACTTATAAGGATAAGGAATTTACTTCTGGTCAGGTTGTTGTTAGACCAACTCACTTGTCAATATGTGCTGCGGATCAGCGCTATTTTACAGGAACAAGAGGTAAGGAAGCAATGGATAAAAAGCTTCCAATGGCGCTTATTCATGAGGGTGTTGGAAAAGTAATGTATGACCCTACAGGAGCTTTTAAAGTCGGAACACATGTGGTGATGGTTCCAAATATTCCAAATGAAGAAAATCAATTTATTGCGGAGAACTACCTGCGCTCAAGCTATTTCAGGTCAAGTGGATATGATGGGTTCATGCAAGATTATATGTTCATGAATCCGGATCGCCTTGTAGCCCTTCCAGAGCAAATGAACCTTCATGTAGCTGCTTTTATTGAATTAATTACAATTGCTGTCCATGCAATGAGTAGGTTTGAAAGTGTGGCTCACCAAAAGCGAGATTTGTTTGGTGTTTGGGGGGATGGGAACCTTGGATTTATTACATCCTTAATACTAAAAAAACGATATCCTTCTTGTAAAGTATACGTTTTTGGAAAAAACCAATATAAATTAGAGCATTTCTCTTTTGTTGATGAAGTATACCAAATTAATGACATACCAAAAGACCTTCGAGTCGATCATGCATTTGAATGTGTCGGTGGACGTGGCAGTGAAACTGCAATAGAACAAATCATTGATTATACTCAGCCAGAGGCATCTGTGGCTTTATTAGGTGTGTCAGAATACCCTGTGAAGGTAGCAACAAGAATGATTCTCGAAAAAGGGATTATTTTCATTGGAAGCAGTAGAAGTGGCAGTAAAGACTTTGTTAATACTGTTAATCTACTAAATGAATTTCCTGAAATTGTAGATTATTTGGAGACATTAATTGGAGCAGTCCATACTGTGAGAAGCATAGAGGACATTGGAAAGGCATTTGAAGAAGATTTGACTTCTTCATGGGGTAAAACAATCATGAAATGGGAAATCTAACACAATGTATATGACAAAAATTGTGAAAGTTTTTTTTCAAATAGTCTACACAGTCTTTTCTAAATTAATTCCGGTAAGTCCGCAAAAAATTGTGATTGCTTCTTATAGAGATAATGAAATAAATGAAAATTTCAAGAACGTATATAATGAATTGGTAAAACAGCCCCATTTGAGAATTGTTCTATTATTCAGAAAGTCGGAGAGTGGGTTGATAGGTAAGTTTCTCTATATTATTTATTTATTGAGAACGTTGTATCATATTGCTACTTGCAAGGTGCTCTTATTAGATGATTACTATTATCCTCTTTATTTAATTAAAAAGCGGTCGGAAACAAAGGTTGTTCAAATTTGGCATGCATGTGGTGCTTTTAAAAAATTTGGTCACAGCATTAAAGATAAGCAGGGGGGACCTTCATCTGAATATTTAAAAGTAGTTCCTGTTCATTCCAATTATGATTTTGTAATTGTGAGTTCAGAAGAAGCAATTGTTCCGTTTTCTGAAGCGTTTAATATGCCTAAGCAAAAAATATTAGCGACAGGAGTTCCAAGAACTGACTTTTTTTATTCAGAAAAGTACATTTGTGAAGTGAAAAAGAGGTTTCATGAGGAATACCCAGAATTGAAGAATAAAGTGAAAGTGCTATATGCTCCAACTTATAGGGGAGGAGTTAATAAGCAGCATGGGGAACATTTCTTTTTGAATCACGAAACTCTTTTTAGACATTTAGATCCACAGCATTATGAATTGTTCATCAATGTACACCCTTATATGCGAAAAACTTCATTTGGAGAAGAAAATATATCTGAGAAGTTTACTTTATATGAGTTAATGATTCTTTCTGATGTATTGGTGACAGACTACTCATCAGTTATATTTGAATATAGTCTATTGAATAAGCCAATGTTTTTCTATTGTCCCGATCTAGAGAACTATTTGCAAGAGAGAGACTTTTATTACCCGTTTCATGAGTTTGCACCAGGACCTATTAGAACGAAAATGGAGCCTTTAATAGAGGATTTGAAAAATGTAAGTTTGGATAAAACACAAACTGATTTTCGTTCATTTTCAAAACGGTTCATGAATCGTTGTGATGGACATTCTACGGAGCGTGTTGTTTCACTTATACTAAGCTTATTGAATGAAGGGGAGAGAGTTTTTGAAATTTAAGCTAGGGGTTTTAGGAAATATAAACAAATTCCTAAAGCGGGATATCTATTCGACTAAGGTGGTACATTTATCAGGGGAGAAAAGATTGAAATATCATTTCATTGTTATGATGGAGAAGAAAAAAAAGCTTATGTATCATCACACAAACTTCAAGAAATTGATCAAGGTTAATATAGGCGACTATGAAATATGAAAATCGTATAATTCGTAAAATGAAGCGTGTTATGTTTCAAATCTTATATCAACTATTTTGTATCCTGCCAGTAAAACTGAATAAAATCACTTTCGCATCAGATAGTCGTACTGATTTATCAGGAAACTTTGAATTTGTCTATCGAGAGCTTTTAGAGAGAGAAGAAACCTTTGATTTTCAGTTTTTCTTGAAAGAAAGCATTAGTACGAAAAAAAGTATCACAGAATATGTGCGAATGGCTTATCATTTTGCTACAAGCCGACACATTTTAATAGATGATTTTTATCCAATCATCTATCCATTAAAGATCCGAAAAAATGCTGATCTTGTTCAATTATGGCATGCAGTGGGGGCATTTAAGACATTTGGTTATAGCCGTATAGGTTTACCAGGAGGCCCATCGCCAACATCTAAAAATCATAGGAACTATACGAAAGTCATTGTCAGTTCTGATCATATCCGTAAGCATTATGCAGAGGGATTTGGTGTAGATATTGAAAATGTCATTGCCACAGGAATTCCTAGAACAGACTTCTTTTTCGATGAAGCGAAAAAAGCTGAAGTTAGATCAAGTTTATATGAAGAATATCCTTTTCTAAAAGGGAAAAAGGTGATTTTATTTGCCCCGACTTTTAGAGGAAATGGCCAGCAATCCGCCTATTATCCGTTCGAAGTATTAAATTATGATCAGCTTTATCAAGAGCTGAATAACGAATATATTTTCTTGTTTAAAATTCATCCATTTGTTAAAAATAAAATTAATATTCCATATCAATATAGTGAATTTTTCTATGATTTTTCAGATTTTAGAGAGATCAATGAGTTGTTGTTAATTGCAGACCTTCTGATAACTGACTATTCATCTGTTTGTTTTGAATTTGCTTTGCTACAAAAACCAATGATCTTTTTTAGTTATGATGTGGACGAGTATATTCGAACTCGTGATTTTTATTATGAATATTTCTCATTTATCCCGGGCCCACTAGCTAGAACTTGTCATGAACTCGTTTCAATTGTTAAGAACAATCAGTATGAATTCGAAAAGTTAGATTCATTTGTGCATTATTTCTTTGATGAATTGGATGGTCAATCGAGTAAAAGAGTAGTGGATGCGATTTTATTAAAACAAAAAGAAGGCGATGAGTAGCAAGGATAATTCTTTCATAATAAAAAACACCTTTCTCTAAGAAAGGTGTTTTTTATTTACGAAGCTTCCAAACTATCCTTCAATTCCTTCTTCACTTTCGCTAAACTGCTGTCATCAAGCTGATAGTAATAAATATTATTGATTCGTGCGCCTGTACCTTTCAGCTCGTGCTGTTTCACATTTTGTCTTGCATCACGATAATCATTCATCATCGTCCACATGTCGTCAAAGGACATATTCGTTTTCATGTTATTTTCAACGACTTTAAACATATCACCGAATTTCGTAATAGATGAAATGTTAGCCCCTTTTGCAATGATGCCTTCAATGACTTGTCGCTGTCTTTGCTGACGACCAAAGTCACCTTTAGGATCTTGCTTTCTCATTCTTGTATAGGCAAGGGCTTGATCACCGTTCAGGTTAATCTCTCCTGTACCAAATGAATGGCCATCATAGCTGAAAGCAAACGTGCTGTTCACCGTAATGCCGCCAAGTGTATCGACAATGTCTTTAAAACTTTCCATATTTACTTTTACAAAGTAATCCACAGGTACATCAAGCAGTTCCTCTACTGTATCTGCCGCCATTTGTGTACCGCCGAAAGCGTAGGAGTGGTTGATTTTATCCATTGTGCCTTTTCCGACAATTTTTGTATACGTATCACGGGGGATACTCACCATCTCAGTTGTTTTCGTTTTCGGATTCACAGTCATGTATATTAATGTATCTGCACGGCCTCGGTCATTCTTTCTTTCATCGACACCCATGACTAAAATGGAGATCGGGTCTTTTTTACTTAAATCGACATCTTTGTCACGCTTATCTGACTTCTTTAAGTTCTCTTGAATGCCTGCGACAGTTGATGCGGCTGTATTCCAAAGATGATACGCGTATCCGCCAGTGGCTAATACGAATAAGCCAATAATCGATAAAACAATCCAAAGAACCTTCTTTTTCTTTCTTTTTCTCTCAGCTCTCATAATGTCCCTCACCTTTTCTATCATTCTTCCATGATTATAGGTTTACGAATCTTGATAAACAAGTTATTTTTTTACTCTGAACCTAGATATAGACGTTGTAACAAAAAAAAGGTTTCAAAAAACCTTAAATTTACCTTAAAATATTAAGTTATAAGACGATACAAAGACATGAGGTGAAAAAAATGAAGAAAATCGTCGTTTTACCGTTCTTAATACTACTACTAGGTATCGTGCTCACAGCATGTGGAACGGCTGAGCAATCCTCAGGAGAAAACAAGACAAGCAGTTCAACTCCTCAGGTGCTGGAAGAAAAAGCTGAATTTATTGGAATGGCTGATGCACATACAGTCGAAGTAAAAAAAGTGAATACGACCTTAAGCTATGAATTTACGGATAATTTTAAAGATGTATTAAATGAATTTAAACCAGGTGACAAAGTAGAAATCTCTTACTTTATCAATGACAATGGTCAAAAAGAAATTCAAAAGATTGAAAAACAGAAGTAAAAAAAGATGGGCGGGATGAACAAAATTGAAGAAAACAGGCATTACACTTATCGTTCTCATGACAATGACACTACTAATTGCACCTTTTCAGTCTGCCATGGCCAGCTCGACAATTTCAGTGAAATTGTCTAATTATATAGGAAACAAAACAAGCATGGATATTTCAACAACTGGGGAATACAAGCTGTCAGGATCCAATGTTGCTGTGACGAAAAGATATGAGGGAAATAATAGATACGAAGTAGCCAATAGTATTGCTGATTCTGGCTGGAAGAATCCATCAACTATCGTTGTCGTAAATAAGGATGCTTTCGATCATGCAATGACCGTTTCTCCATTGGCTTACAAATTAGATGCACCAATTCTTTATTCTGGTGCTGCGAAGCTAACAAAAGCAACTGAGAACCAAATTAAAAAAATGAAACCCGATAACATCTTAATCATTGGGGATACAAAAAGTATTTCGTCTACAACTGAGAAAACCTTAAAAAAGTACGGGAAGATTAGAAGAATAAGCGGAAAAGATAAATTTGAAATATCTCAAAAAGTAGCCAAAGAGATGGGGAGTTATAAGCAGGCAATTGTTGCTGGCGGGGCTTCCTTTATGAATGGGACATCCATGATCTCTTATGCAGCTAGAAATGGGTATCCAATCTTATTAACAAAGAAAAATTCAATTCCGACTTATAAGATTCCTAGTAAGGTAATTGTAGTTGGAAGTACAAAAAGCATTAGCGAAAAAGTAGAAAAACAATTAAAAAAGACATCACAAGTTACACGAATCAGTGGTGAAAATCGCTATGAACTTTCTGTTAACATCATCAAGAAATTAAAGTTAAATGTAGATAAAGTATATCTTGCTAAAGGTTCTAGCTCAAAATATGCAATTCCTATGTCACTTTTAGCAGCGAAAAACAATCGTACTATGATTTATGTCAAAAAAGATTCTTTCTCTTCTTCTTTAAAGAAACTTTTAAAAGAAAACGGCACACATACATATCATATAGCAGGCAGTTCAAGTGTGCTTTCAGATACGCTCAAAAACGCTTTAGCCAAACAAGTCTATCTGAAAAAAAATCAAAACTACCAATTGAATATTTCTAACGGAAAAATTTCATTAAAAGGTATTAAGACATATAACACAGTAAGAGTTGTTCCTGAGAAATATTCAACTAAAAATGTCCTTCAAATCGCAGGGAAGCCTTACTTAGGGAACATCAACTTTGCTATTGAATCAGGATATATCAGGCCGACTAATGAAAATATTCCATTTGAAGACTATCTAAAAGGTGTTGTGCCAAACGAAATGCCTGCAAGCTGGCATGTTGAGGCATTAAAAGCACAAGCAGTTGCCGCTAGAACGTATTCAGTGAAAAGTATTGGAAAAGTCGTACCTGATACAACAGCCTTCCAAGTATATGGAGGATATAACTGGTACACAAATTCAACAAAAGCTGTTGATGCCACAAAAGGCAAGGTTCTAAAATACAACAATCAACTTATTTCAGCCACCTATTATTCTAGTAATGGTGGATACACTGAGGCGAGTGAAGAAGTATGGGGGAATGCACTGCCATACTTAGTCGCCAAGCAGGACACAAAAGATCCTGTCAATGCGTGGACACTGAAGTTGTCTAAAAAGCAATTAGGCACTACGTTGACTGCAAGTAAAGCAGCTTCTGAGTGGTCTAAGGCAAAAGAAGCCAATGCTGCCGACCTTGCTGGTCTAAAATCATGGCTGTTGAAAAATAAAGAAACAGCTGCATCTGACATGAGAATTGCATCTATTTCAAGCCTGACATTCTCAGGAAAAACAAAAGGTCAGCGTGCGAAGACCGTTTCAATCAAGCTGAATTACCATCTGAAAAACAAAACAGGTACGTATACAGTGAACAAAAGTACAACGGCAAGTATGAAAATGACAGAGTTTAGAACAGTCATGGGCGCAACAAAGGTGAAAAGTACGTTTGCGTCAGTAAAGAATAATACAAATGATTTCACGATTTCAGGAAAAGGTTATGGTCACGGTATTGGGATGAGTCAATACGGCGCCAAAGCTAGAGCTGAATCTGGAAACTCGTATTCTTCTATACTTTCGTTCTACTATCCAGGTACAAAACTAACAAATTATTAAAGTTAAGGGAGGACACAGAAGATGCGCTCAATGATCAAAACAGCCATCCTCAGCCTCATCGCCATTTTCATTATTGTTCCAACAGCTTCAGCGGACAATTCTGTATCACGAATAGATGGGGGAAATCGTTACTCTTTATCTGTCAATGTGGCGAAAAAAGGTTGGGGAACAGCGAATACCGTTGTGCTAGTAGGGAAAAAAGCTTACGCTGATGCAACAGCAGCTGTCCCTTTAGCGTATCAACATAATGCGCCAGTTCTTTTTACAAATAGTAAAAACCTTTCATCAGAAACGAAGAAAGGATTAACGTCATTAAAAGCGAAAAATGTGATTGCGATTGGAACGACGGCAAGTGTTTCAAATAATGTCATCAATCAAGTAAAAAAACTAGGGATTTCAACAAAACGAATTACGGGGAAGAACAGATATGAAATCTCTACGAATATTGCAAAGCAAATGAAAAAACCAGCTGGTGTAGTGGTTGTAGAAGGTCATTCGTATGCGCATGGGATTGCGATTGCGCCATATGCTGCACAAAAAGGTTTCCCAATTTTATATACAGATAAAAAGGGACTTCGTTCTGAAATTTCAACTTTCGCAAAAGCTAGTAATATTAAGCAAACAATTGTGATTGGCGGCGAATCGTATGTTACCAAAGCAGCATACAACAAGCTAAAGTCGCCAACGAGAATAAAGGGCGCTAACCGCTATGATATTGCAGCAAAGATTGTGAATAAGTATAAACTAAGTACGAGCAATACGTATGTTGCGAGAGGATTTGGTTATGCCTCTGCACCAGCAGCTGCTGGCATTGCAGCGAAAGAAAAGAAAGCTCTTTTATTAACAAATGAGAAAACTTTGCCTGTCCATACTCGGTCAATTATCGGCAGTAAAAACATAACGAAATTCACAGTAGTCGGAAATTCAACGACAGTGACGAATACTGTAGCATCTCAATTAAAGAACCCGGTTGTAGGTAAAAAAGTATTCCTTGACCCTGGCCATGGTGCTCAAGATTCTGGTGCTGTAGGATATGGTCTTTATGAGAAAAATTTAAACTTAGACGTAGCGAAGAGAGTGAACACTAAACTGAAAAATGCTGGTGCACTCACTACCATGTCAAGAACATCAGACACATTCGATAGTCTTCAAACACGGGTGAGCAAAGGTGCGTCAGCAAATGCAGATATCTTCATCAGTGTCCATGCGAACTCAAATGATAACAGCAGTGCAAATGGAACTGAAACGTATTATGACAAAACATATGCGGCAACAAACAGCTTGAAGCTTGCGCAAAATATTCAGCCTAAAATGGTCAGTGCATTAGGCACAAGAGACCGTGGCGTGAAGACAGCTGCCTTCTACGTCATTAAATATTCTAAGATGCCAAGTGTTCTCTTAGAAACTGGTTTTGTTTCCAGTCCAGTTGATTCAAATATTTTGAAATCTGCTACTTATAAAGATCGATTGGCGTCAGGTATTTCAAGCGGTGTTTCAGGCTATTTTAGATAAGAAAACATACAGATGAGGGGTGCCGAAGATACACCTCTTAGGCTGCTCGAGAAACGACTCTCGGCAGCCTTTTTTCAAAAGTACATGAAGTGTTTCCTGGGTTCCATGATGAAGGGTTCAAAACCAAGGAGGTTGACTTCATGCGTTCTTATATCAAATGTTTTGTTTTAATTGTGGTTTCACTAAGTTTATATGCACCATCAGCATTTGCGCAGCACAATGTATCGAAGATTGAGGGAAGTAATCGATATGAGGTGGCAGTTAACGCTGCAAAACGAGGCTGGTCGACAGCACCTACAGTTGTTTTAGTAGGCGGTGAAGCTTATGCAGATGCGCTAAGTGCTGTGCCGTATGCCTTTCAGCAAGGAGCGCCAGTGCTGTTAACGAATACTAGCAGTCTTTCAGGTGCAACTAAGTCAGGTCTTCAGCAGTTGAGAACGAAGCGTGTTATCATTCTTGGCGGAACCGCAAGTATTTCTCACAAAGTCGTGGCGCAGCTAAAAGCAATGAATCTATCCGTATCGCGAATACAAGGAAATAATCGATATGAATTGGCGGCAAACGTTGCTAAGCAAATGAAGAGTGTTGATACAGCTGTGATTGTGAATGGTTCTGCTTATGCAGATGCTGTGGCGATTGCTCCGTTTGCTGCAAAACAGGGTTTTCCTATTTTATTAACCGATGCAAAAGGGCTGCGGCAGGAAACAGCCAATCTATTAAAAAGCAAAGCGGTGAAACGGACGATTGTGATTGGCGGGGAAACAAGTGTCAATCAAGCAGCCTATCAAAAGCTGCCATCACCCGTGAGAATCAGCGGAGCCAATCGGTATGAAGTGGCAGCCCGAATTGCGAAAACATACCCGATGAAGACAACCCAAACGTATATGAGTAACGGCTATGCATATGCCGATGCGGCAGCTGCGGCAAGTACGGCAGCCAAGCAAGGGCAAACCCTTCTTCTTACAGACGCTCAATCAGTGCCAGATGCGATTCGTCGTGTCATTGGGACTAAAAAGATTTCAACATTTACAGTGTTGGGCGGAACATCAACCATACGAACCAGTGTGATCACACAGCTGAAAAATCATGTGTTAGGTGAAACCATCTTTATTGATCCAGGTCATGGTGCGCAGGATGCTGGAGCGGTAGGAAATGGGCTGTTTGAAAAAAATGTTAATCTGGATGTCGCGTTAAAACTGCAAGCAAGGCTCAAACAAGCGGGTGCGCTGACGGTCATGTCTAGAACATCTGATACATTTGATTCCTTGCAAACACGTGTAAGCAAAGGATCACAGGCTGGTGCGGATGTGTTCATCAGCATCCATGCCAATGCAAATGATAATAGCGCTGCAAATGGAACAGAAACGTATTATGATGCGACGTATGCTTCGGCCAATAGTTTAAAGCTGGCACAAAAGGTACAGCCCCAGATGGTGAAAGCCCTTGGCACAAGAGATCGCAGTGTGAAGACAGCAGGGTTCTACGTGATCAAGTATTCAAAAATGCCCAGCATCTTGCTTGAAACAGGGTTCGTAACCAGTCCGATTGATGCCAGTATATTAAAATCAACGACTGCCAAGGAGCGGCTGGCTTCAGGAATCGCAGCAGGTGTATCTCAATATTTTGAATAAAATAGATCGGATGAATGATATGTCAAGTTAAAAATACATTTCATTTCAGGTTATTTTTGTTATAATCGAAACATAGAGGGTGGATTTTTCACGTATTTGCCTTCCAATGACAGCAAATCGACAAATCATGAAGAGGTGACGATCTTGAAAAAATTAATCACAATGCCGTTTTTAGTCTTACTTCTAGGTGTAATGCTCACAGCATGCGGCACATCAAATCAGTCAAACGATAACAATACGGATAACAGCAAAAAAGAAACAACTGAAGCAGCAGATCAAAAGAAAGAAAATGCAACAGATGAAAAGACGGAAGACAAGTCTGCAAGTGAAAAAGCAGATGATGAAAGCAAAGAAACAGCTGCTCAAACAGAAGACCAAGCAGGTCAATCTGATGAAGATGCAAAAGAAAGCTCAAGTAAGGAAATCACAAAAGAAGAAACGACAAACGATCAGTCAAAAGCTGAATCTAAAACAAAAAAAGAATCTACAACGAAGAAAAATGAAGTCACCAAAGAAGGCACATATGTCGGTTTGGCTGATGGACATACAATTGCTGTCAACATTGATGGAAAAGAAGTAGCCATTCAATTCGGAAATACATTTTCTAAACAAGTGAACAGCCTAAAAGAAGAGTCAAAAGTGAAAGTAACTTATACAAAAGATGCAAACGGAACGCTTAGACTGAAGACGATCGAATCCGTAAAGGCAAAATAAAAAAAGACACGTAGACCCGCAGAAATGCGGGTCTTTTTTACGTTTAAAAGGGCATAACTTGATATAAGGGCACATTCTTAACACACTTTTACAAGACTTAACAGCCCATTTACATTTGCTTAATGTTGCTCTGCTAAACTGACTTTCATAGAACATCTCTTTACACAACAACTACTTTGAATGGTGAGGTGCAGGTCAGTGAGCGCAGAGAAAGCGATGAACCTTTACAGAGAATATGAAGTGAGACGAAACCACTCTTTTGCTTTAACAGAACATATGGTTCGATATTTATTTGCAAAACGTTTCATAGATGTCGTGTTCTCGTTCATCGGATTGATGTTGAGTACGCCAATCATTTTACTGTTTGCCCTTTTAATTAAGCTAGAAACACCAGGGCCAGCCTTTTATATGCAGGAAAGGGTCGGAAAAGACGGTGTCTACTTTAAATTATGGAAGCTCAGATCGATGAGAACCAACGCAGAAAGCGGAGGAGCGAAATGGGCGCAAAAAAATGACCCTCGTATCACCAAAGTGGGGGCGTTCATCAGAAAAACAAGAATTGATGAACTGCCGCAATTTATCAACGTGTTAAAAGGAGAAATGAGTATTGTAGGTCCACGTCCTGAAAGACCAATGTTTACTGCCGAATTTAATCGGACGATTCCAGGCTTTACAAAAAGACTGACAGTGAAGCCGGGGCTGACTGGTCTTGCTCAAGTAAATGGGGGATATGAAATGAGTCCAAGTGAAAAATTATCACATGACTTACAGTATATTCAAAACTTGACATTTTCTCTCGACACGAAGATTATGGTAAAAACGTTAAAAGTCATCGTGACTGGTGACGGAGCCAGATAAGTAAAGTAGGGAAGAGAAATGGCAAGTATGACAAATCGCCTGCTGGGCGGAGCAAAATGGACAAGCTTGTCCGCATTGATCATTACCATCATCCAAATTGCACAGTTCGCCTTTTTAGGAAATGTAATGTCACTGAAAGAATTTGGACTCGTTGGCATGATCACAACTGTCACAATATTTACACAGATTTTACTTGATCTAGGCATCGGTGCTGCGATCATTCAAAAGGAACAAACGACGGAACGTCAATTATCTACATTATATTGGATCAACTTGCTGACGGGAATTCTCTTGTTTTGTGTATTGATCCTCGCAAGTCCCTTGATTGCCGCCTTTTATGCCAGACCTGAGCTGGAAGGCTTGCTCAAGTTATTATCAATCATGTTTCTCATTGCACCAATTGGTCAGCAATACCAATACATGATGCAGAAAGATTTAGCCTTTAAAACCTTAAGTACGATTGAGACGATAGCGACGATCATTTCGCTGATAGTTCTACTTATCCTAGCCTTTTTTATCAATCCAATTGTGGCCTATGTGATCTCTCAAGTGCTGCTTCAATCAGGAAAAGGTCTCATGTATGCAGCGGCTTATTGGAAGAAGTGGCGCCCAGCATCCGTTTTCGCATTAGGGGAAGTGAAAGAGTTTTTCTCCTTCGGGGCTTTCCAGCTTGCGTCAAGACTCGTCAATCGGGCAGGCTCAAACATCGACATGATTTTAATAGGACGGTTTCTTGGAGCAGAAGCTTTAGGGATTTACAGCCTGGCTTATCAAATCGTCACAATTCCGGTGCTGAAAATTAACCCGATTGTGACGAGAGTGGCTTTCCCAGTTTTCGCAAAAAGTCAGCGTGATCACTCTAGGCTGCGTGAGGGCTTCCTCAGCATGACGAATATGCTTGCACTCATTAGTTTTCCACTACTCATTGGTCTTGCTGCCGTATCAGATAGCTTTATAGAAGTGGTGTTTGGAGAGAAATGGCTAGTGGCGGTCCCGGTTTTGAATATTTTGTGCATTGTCGGTCTACTCCGTGTGCTGATGAATCCAAATGGTTCCATCCTTCTTGCAAAAGGGAGAGCTGACTTAGCATTTTATTGGGATACAGGCATGCTCATCGTATATGGATGCGCCTTATATGCAGGAGTCCATACTGGCAGTCTATTGACTGTAGCTTGGGTCTACTCAGGGGTCAGTCTGCTGAACTTCATTGTCGGCAGGTGGCTGATGGCTTATGTCATTCAGCTAGATATGAAGGTATATGTAAAATCTCTCGTAAAGCCTACTGTCATGACGTTGTTAATGGCCGCCTGCGCAGTGACTATTCATCAAGGGATGAAGCTGACATCAGCGGATATACTGCTTCAATTACTACTGACGATTGGTTTAAGTGCGGTTTTATATAGCTTGCTACTTGTCAAAATGTATCCGCAAATGGCAGGAAAATTATGGAGAAGAGGTCGTTCGTCATGAAGGTGCTATGGCTGACAAGTGTATATCCTAGTGAAAAACATCCAAGTGAAGGCGTCTTCCATGAAACGCAAGTGCAGGAGCTGGTCAAACAGGGCGTAGAAGTGAGCGTGATTTGTCCTACTCCTGTCAATCCGCCCATCTTACGGATGCTTAAAGCTTCCTATCGTCAGAGAAAAGATCTTCCCCAGCAGGAAGTGAGGTGCGGCGTGCCGGTTTACAGACCGCCCTATACAGCGCTGCCTGGACAGCTAAAATGGGCTCAGCCGAGTAAACGAATCGCAGCTTCTGTCCTGCGCACAATGGAGCGTTATGAACTGTCACCGGATTTCATCCATGCGCACTTTGCCATGCCGTCTGGCGGCGCAGCAGCTGTGATCAAAAAGGAAGCAAACATCCCTTATCTTCTGACCTTACACGGCAGTGATGTGAACGTCTATCCAACCTATAGCCAAGGGGCGCTTGCCGCCTTTAAAGTAGCAGTAAAACAGGCGTCTGCTGTTCTCACAGTGAGTGAAGAGCTGGCAAAGAAAACACATGACATGACAGAGGTGGATGCGCAATGCCTCCCGCTTGGAATTCCGCTCAAGTCATTTTCTAGAACACTGGGGGATCAAACAGCCATCAGAAAGCAGATTGGTTTACCGCTTCACGACAAGCTCGTCGTTTTTGTCGGCCGTTTAGTCAAAGAGAAAGGTTTGCTTGAATTAGCGGAAGCTGTCAGCGGGATGGAGGGTGTAAAAGCCGTCTTTGTCGGAAAAGGGCCCCTCGCAAAGGAGCTGGCCGAACGGGCGGGAGAATCCATTATACTCCCGGGGCAGGTGCCGAATGAACAAGTCAAACATTATTTAATGGCAGCTGACCTGTTTGCCCTTCCATCCTACAGTGAAGGAATGCCGACTGTCGTCCTTGAGGCGCTCGCTTTAAAACTGCCTGTCATCGCAACACGGGTTGGTGGTCTCCCATCACTATTTTCTACCTATCAACATCTGCTCATTGAACCGCGTTCAACGAGTCAGCTAAAAGAAGCGATTCACGCTTATCTTTATGAAAACAGATGGAACGAGCAAGTGAAGAACGATCTTCACCACATCGTCCATACAGATTATTCATCATCACATAATGCTACGCTCCTGATTCAGCAATATGAAAAGGTGCTGAATCAATCAACATCCACCGTTTAAACAGGATGAAATGTGCAAAGACTGATAGATAAACAGTTTGGAACGACCAATATGCTTTTACTGAGAGGATGAAACATGTTGAAGAAAATTGCTGTGATTGGAACAGGATATGTCGGGTTAGTATCGGGTACTTGTTTTGCTGATATCGGAAATCGCGTCATTTGTTGTGACATCGACGAATCAAAAATCAACAGCTTAAAAAGCGGTCTCGTTCCAATTTATGAACCGGGCTTAAAGGAATTGATTGAGAAGAATACAGAAGAGGGAAGATTGTGTTTTACAACCAATATTCCCGCTGCAATTCGAGAATCAGAGATTATTTATATTGCGGTAGGAACACCAATGACACCTCAGGGGGAAGCGGATTTAACATTTGTGAAAGCTGTGGCTCAAACGGTTGGGGAACACCTGAATGGCTACAAAATCATCGTGAATAAGAGCACAGTGCCGGTTGGAACAGGACGTCTTGTTCAAGCCATTGTTCAAAAGACTTCACGCAGTAAATATCCATTTGACGTCGTCTCCAATCCAGAGTTTCTGCGGGAAGGTTCAGCTATTCAAGATACGATGAATATGGAGAGAGCGGTCATTGGCTCTACAAGCGCACATGCATCCACGATCATTAAAAAATTGCATGATCCGTTTCAAACAGAAGTGGTTGAGACCAATCTAGAAAGTGCAGAAATGATTAAGTATGCGGCAAATGCCATGCTCGCCACAAAAATCTCATTCATCAATGACATTGCGAACATTTGCGAGAGAGTTGGTGCTGATGTGGAAAAAGTCAGCGAAGGCGTTGGATTAGACAGCCGGATCGGGCATAAATTTTTAAAAGCAGGCATTGGATTTGGTGGTTCTTGTTTCCCAAAAGATACGATGGCTCTACTCAAAATTGCCGAAACAGCTGGCTACCGGTTCAAGCTGATCGAATCTGTCATTGAAACAAACAACCACCAAAGAGCCCATCTTGTAAGCAAACTGATGAGTGTGTTCGGTGATATTAAAGGAAAAACGATTTCCGTTTTAGGGCTCGCATTTAAACCAAATACAAACGATATGCGTTCAGCCCCAGCACTAGATATTATTCCAATGCTGAGAGAGCTCGGAGCTTTTGTCAAAGCCTATGATCCAATTGCTTATGTAGAAGCAGAAAGAGAGCTTGGCCCGCAGGCGGTCTTCAGCAATGATCTCTATGAAACAGTGAAAGATACAGATGCTTGTCTCATCTTAACGGAATGGGATGACGTACAGAAGATGGATAAGGATCAGATCAAGCAGTTGCTTCGTTCTCCCATTTTAATTGATGGAAGGAATTTGTTTGATCCAGCAGAAATGAAAGAGAGAGGATTTATTTACCAGTCCATCGGCCGTCCAGGCGTATGGGAAACAGAATTGGTATCGAAGGCACAATAATAGGGGGAACTTGGATGAAGAAAGTATTGGTAACTGGGGGAAGTGGATTTATAGGATCTCATACGGTAGAGGCTTTATTAGAGAAAGGTTATGAGCCCATCGTTCTTGACAACTTTTCAACTGGATCGAAGGAAAATATCGCTCATCTTTCCGTACAATGCATTGAAGCAGATGTCACAAAATCAGAAACGGTCGATTTGATCAAACACATTGCACCAGATTATATCATTCATCTTGCAGCGCAAGTGAGTGTAGCCGTTTCGGTTCAACATTTCGTCTACGACGAAGAGGTCAATATTAAAGGTTCGCTGCATGTGATCAAAGCAGCGGCTGAAGCCGGGGTGGAGAAAGTGGTGTTTGCCTCATCGGCAGCAGTCTATGGAGACCCAGTCTATCTGCCGGTCGACACAGCTCATCCACTGCAGCCTGGTTCACCTTATGGCTTGTCGAAACTGACAGTTGAACGATACTTACAGATGGCAAAATCACTCTATGATGTGGACTATTGTATTATGCGGTACAGCAATGTATATGGTCCGCGCCAAGACGCACTTGGTGAAGGCGGTGTTGTCTCAATTTTTTCTGATAAGTTTGCAAAGCATGAGGCACCTTTCATCTTTGGAAACGGGGAACAAACAAGAGATTTCATCTATGTAGGTGATCTAGCCGCAGCGAATGTTGCAGCTTTAACAGCTCAATCAAACGTTTGTTTAAATATCTCAAGTGGTCATTCCATCACGGTGAATGAGCTGTTTCAAACGATGAAGCGAGTCACGAGATCAGATCTTGAACCGATTTATAAGCCTCAGCGTGCAGGAGATATTGTGCATAGTACATTGGAAAATGAGGAAACGAAACAAGTCTTAGCATGGGAGCCTGTTGTGAGTTTACAAGAAGGTTTGGCTCGTACCATTTCCTACTATGAACAGGAAGTAAAGGCTTAATCCCTCAAATCGGATGGGTTGCTTAGGAGGAACAAGGGTATGAGTGTGAAACAAACAGCATGGCAAATCATAATCGGATGTATTTTATTAGCAGCAGGTATCGGGCTTGTACAAATGGCATCCACACAGCCTATCGGGTTAAAGAAGATGGTGGTCATTCCGGTTTTGATTGTGGTGCTCATAGCGGCTGCTATATGTATGAAGCTCTACATGAATGGTGAGCACATATTCATGTCAGCCATTTACCTTTTGATTGCATTAACATTTCTCAATAACGCTTTTTTCTCTATCAGTGCCGGATTCTTTAGTCTCTTTCTCTACCGCATCATGCTCTTGGCTGTCTTTGCTTTATTCATATGGCGGATGAGGGACAAAGGAACGTACATATCCCAGTGGCAGCAAATTCGCGTTAAAGGCATTCTTGGCTTTTTCGCTGCATGGTTTCTTTACGGACTCATCTCACTGCTTTGGGCTCATTCGGTCACAGACGGCCTGAAATATATGTCTCTTCTTGCGATGGGAATGGGTTTTGTCTTTCTTGTGGTCATGTACATTCAGCGAATGGATCAGATCGTGACTTTTTATAGTATTTGGCTAGTCATGACCGTATTTGTGATGGGAATCGGGTTCTATAATCACTTGACCTTGAACCATTTACCGAATACCTCATTGTATCTTGGACCAGCATACAAACAGCACTATCCTACAGCTGTCTTCTTTAACCAAAATGATTTTGCGACTTTTTTATCTATTAGCTTTTTCTTATATGTGGCGTGCATGCGCCAAATGAAAAATGGTTATATCAAAGCGTTCGGATTACTAGGAGCCATCTTAGCGCTGTATCTCATTTTGTTAACAGAATCGCGCGCCAGCTTGCTTGGCATATTAGCCGGAGCGGCAATCTATGTATGGCTGTTGATGCCTCGCTTTTTAAAAAAGTGGTCTATCATGGCAGCAGGCGGGCTTGTTATCATCTGTATCGCCATTTTTTCAGCCAAAATCTATTCTGTCTTTTATGACTTGTTTCTCGCTTCTCAGGTCGCTCATTCTTTCAGCGAACCACTTCCGTCCAACATTGCCCGGGCGAATTTAATCAAAAACGCTTGGTATTTCTTTACGAATTCATACGGTTTCGGAGTCGGAGCGGGCAATGTGTCTTATTACTTAGCTCACTTTTCAATCTTTGATACAGATCAGGTCGTGGAAGTTCACAATTGGCTGCTAGAGGTGATGACGAATTTTGGGTTTGCCGTCATGCTAGGTTATATCTCAGTGTACGCCTATCTCATGTTCTCACTGTACAAACAATACCAATTGGCTGACACGAGATCAGCCAAGATGATCATTGAAGGTCTATTTGCTGCCATGCTGAGCTTTCTCGTCTCAAGTATCAGTCCTAGTTCCGTATCGAATTTATATTTCCACTGGGTGTTTCTAGGGCTGGTGATCGCAGCGGTCAATATCATGAAAAATAAACAGCGCTTCAAGCCGTGGGCAAACGTGTGATGCTGAGTTTGTATGGCTACACTAGTGAAAAAGCAAATACGTCAATGTTGGGAGAATGAGCATGTCTGGTTTTATGTTAAGAATAGGGAAGCGAATGAAAAAATATATCGTCTGGCTTGTGCTGCTGCCCGTTGTATTGGCTGCTTTTGGTTTCTTTTTTGCCAAGGGGACAGTAGAACAGTCTAGTTACACAGCTGCTGTGACCTTGACGCTTGGGAAATATGACGACGGTGTGTATAACAATATGGAAGAAGTGACATCTCTATTAAAAAGTGATGCATTTCTGAATCAAGCACTCCGTGATGTAAAGGAAGAAGAAAGGCAGGATGTGAAAAATCGTTTGATTCTCACGAACCAGTCCGATACACAATTGCAGTTGTCGTTTACAGATGCTGATCAAGCTCGAGCTTTGGCGGTAGTGAAACAAGTGTCAGATACATTTTTAAAGCAGGACAAAGCCTTATTTACGAAAAGACAGCAAGTCATTGAAAGGAGACTATCCGCTCTTGAAGATGAATCTGTCAGCAATGACTCCAAGGTCGATAAAGAACGATTTTTATATGAATTGGAATCGACAAAGCTCGGGATGAAGCAGGCAAAGATTGTCGATCCTGCCCAAGTGCTTGATGAAGCAGGCAAAGGCATGTCAGCGAAAAAACGAGCACTGCTTGGACTTGTCATTGGCCTTAGCATCTCGCTTATGTTTGTGGTGTTACCTGAAGTGTTCAAAGAATCTTAATGATGAACTGGAGATGAGTCTTAGGTGAACAATCAACCGTTAGTATCAATTATTACACCGGCGTATAATGCGGAACGTTATTTAACGGATACAGTTCATTCCGTCCTTGCCCAAACCTATTCCAACTGGGAGCTGATCATTGCAGATGATTGCTCAACAGATGGCACAAGGAAGTTGTTAGGGGAATTAAGTCAGACGGACGACAGAATCAACGTCATTTATTTAGAGGAAAACGGGGGAGCCGCTATTGCTAGAAACACCGCCATCAAACAGGCGAAAGGCCGCTTTATCGCTTTTTTAGATAGCGATGATATGTGGAAACAGACAAAGCTCGAAAAGCAGGTCAAGTTTATGTTAGAAAATGATCATGCCTTTACTTTCACGGCATATGACATCATTTCAGAAAATGGAGAGCCGTTACAAAAAACCGTCACAGCGCCGGCTCAGTTGAACTACAATGAAGCTTTAAAAAATACGATTATCGGCTGTTTGACGGTGATGCTCGATCTTCAACAAGTAGGACACGTGGAAATGCCAAACATTCGAACAAGGCAGGACTTAGCCACATGGCTCTCTATTTTAAAAAAAGGATTTACTGCCTATGGAATGAGTGAGCCGCTCAGTGAATATCGCATCGTGGGAAACTCGATTTCTAGTAACAAGTGGAAAGCAGCGAAAAAAACATGGTTTGTCTACAGAGAAATTGAGCAGCTTCATTTTGTGAAAGCATCTTGGTGTTTTATGCACTATGCCACAAATGCTGTCAAAAAGCGCTTATAAACAGAAGGGAAAAAAGGTGATAAAGGTGAAAGCAGAGTCGATCATACATGTGATTGTCGCAACGGGAGAATGGGGACACGATGGCCTAAGGTACAGACGGCATCGACTGGCGGAATTTCTTGCATCTGATCCAGAAACGAAAGAGGTCATCTGGGTATGCCCATCTGCCACTCGTCATTCAGCTCCCTTTCAGCCTATAACGGATCGAATGAAGCAAATGACCATTCCTGATGTGCTCAAGAGCAAGTTTTTTCGCTTTGGCCGTTATCAAGATATGTTTTATTTTCATAAATTATCTCCTCTTCTTGAGCATTTGCGTCAAGAAGAAAAGCAGGGCATAGCCGTCTGTTTATGGTATACGTTTCCGGGATTTCCGCTCTTATCTTCTTTATTTGAATGGAAACATATTGTGTATGATTGCAGTGACCTGTGGGGAGAGCCCATCAGCGGAAAAAACAACATTCTCTCTTATATGAGACAGCGAGTCATTGTAAAAGCAGAAAACCGCATTATTAAATATGCGCACAGCATTACATGCTCTTCACAATACTTACATGATCAAATCAAAAAAAGGCTCATGGGTGAACCGAAAGATGTCTTTACAGTGGAAAATGGCGTCGAGTATGATGTATTTGCAAAAAGCAACCTCCCTAGCAGGGAAGACGTGCTAGAGGGAAGAGAGGGAACGGTTCTTGGCTTTATAGGTGGGATCAAGCCGAAGCTCGATTTTGACATGATCGCTCAAGCTGCTCGCATGCAGCCAGATTGGACATTTTTATTTGTCGGTCCGGATGGAACGAATGGAGATCCATCTTTTCAGCATGCACTCAAACTGCCCAATGTCCTATGGACTGGAGCAGTCGCACCGGAAGAAGTGCCTGCTTATATGAAATTAATTGATGTAGGGATGATGCCATACAAACAGTCTCCTTACAATCAAGCGGTTTTTCCGCTCAAGCTGTATGAATTTTTAGCTGCCGGAATCCCTGTTGTTGGTTTAAATCTTCCATCAACGGAAAGGCTAAAAGAGAATGATGTGTATGAATATGTAGAGGGCGAAGATCCAGCTCTCTTCGTAGAAGCCTGCCAGAAAGTGATCAGTAAAAAAGATGACATGACATGCAGACATCTAAGACAAAGCCGGGCAAAGAAAAAAGATTGGCACGCACTGTTCACAAACATGGTGGAATTAACGAATATTAAAGAAAACGCATAATTCATTCAGGATTGTGCGTTTTTATTTGTTTCTTCTTCTTAGGGGGAGCTTGTGATCATCCTATATTCAATTGTATAATGGAAAGAGCGGCCAATATACAAAATACAGATTTCAATTTAGAAGGAGACTGACCTATGGATTACGAACGCGCCTTATTAGCGTTTTTTGTCTCTCTGGCTACAGTTTTAATTGTGACACCAATCGTCAAAAAGTTTGCAATTAAGATTGGTGCAGTGGACCAGCCGAATAAACGAAAAGTTCATGATAGAGTAATGCCTCGAATGGGCGGTTTGGCGATTTTTATTGGGGTAGCGGCTGGAGCACTAGCAGGCGGGCTGTTTCTACATAATAAAATTACAGCTATATCAGTTGGCGCTGTACTCATCGTCATTTTAGGTATATTTGATGATAAATATAATTTAAGTGCAAAATTTAAATTTCTTGTGCAAGTTCTCGTTGCTTGCTTAATCGTGAGCACGGGCTTAAAAATGGACTTTTTCTCTGTTCCTTTCTTAACAGATCGACTGGAGTTAGGATGGATGGCGTATCCCCTGACTGTACTATGGATTGTTGGGATTACAAATGCGATCAATTTAATTGACGGATTAGATGGACTGGCTGCCGGAATTTCGGTTATCGGTTTAACCACGATTGCCGTCATGGCATTTTCTGCGGACAAGATCCTGATTCTTTCGTTATCTCTTGTCGTCATTGGCAGTACCATCGGTTTTCTTTTTTATAACTTCCATCCAGCAAAAATATTTATGGGTGATACAGGTTCGTTATTTTTAGGCTATATGATCTCGGTCCTGTCACTTTTAGGATTGTACAAAAGTGTTACTTTGTTTAGTGTTGTTGTCCCTGTGATTATTTTAGGTGTGCCTATTTTTGATACGACCTTTGCGATCATAAGACGAATATTGAATAAACAGCCTATCTCATCACCTGACAAATCACACATCCATCATCGACTGATGGCCTTTGGCTTATCACATCGAATGGCAGTGATTGTGATTTACATGATTGGCTTAGTCTTCAGCTTAAGCGCGATTTTGCTGACAAGTGCCACCATTTGGCTGTCATTGATCATCATCTTTTTACTGGTCATGTTTATGCAAGTTATCGCTGAAGTCACTGGTTTGGTGAACGAAGAGTTTAAACCATTTACGAAATTCTACAAACGAATGGTCAAAAGACAATAAAAAAACAGCCCGTTCCTTGGAAGCGGGCTGTTTTCCTATTATTGTCCTGATGTGCTGGTCGAAGGGGCCTGTGTATCGGCTGACCCTGTTGTACCAGAAGATGAATCGGTTTGTGTATTTGTTTCAGTTGAGGACGATGACTCAGCAGGAAGCTTTAAATGTGTCCTTAACTCATTTTGCACCTCAGCCAAGTTGGTTTGATCTGGCTCAAAGAAGTATGTTCGATTTGGTCCTAGATAAAGGTCTGATCCTTTAATAGATAGTGTTTCAGTATCGTCTCCTTTAAAACCACTGTAAATTTGCTGTAGAGCAAGTCCTTCTGTGATGCGGAAGTTGGTTGTTATATGATCACTTACTTCTTTTGCAATATTATCCACGTTTGCAATGTTATGAGGTTTCGCCATTTGATCAATCATGGCACGTAAGATTTGTTTCTGACGATCGTTACGCCCGAAATCACCACGTGGATCTTGTTTTCTCATTCGTGCGTAAGCAAGAGCCTCTTCCCCGTTTAAATGCATATTCCCTTTTTTAAAGTAAATCTTTTTCGATTTTTTGACGTCACTTTTTTCATTGAAGTCAAATGGGACGTCTATATCGATTCCCCCAACTTCATCAATGACATCCTTAAAACCGTCAAAGTCCACTGTTGCATATTTGTCAATTGGGATATGCAAGAATTGTTCGACAGTTTCAATCGTTTCGTCTTTACCGCCTTTAGCAAATGCCGCATTGATCTTTACTTTATTTCCCGTTGTGTCACTAGCAAGCTGTACTCGTGTGTCACGGGGGATACTGACCATTTTCATCGTTTTATCCTGAGGATTAATCGTTGCGACGATGAGTGAATCTGAACGGCCGTGATCACCATTTGTGGCGTAATCCTCTATACCAACAAATAGGACAGAGAAAGGTTTTTTCTTTATATCAATGACAGCATCACGGAGTTTCGATTTCTCCCCACGCTCTAATTCATCATAAGTTTTGTCAGCAGCCTGGAGTGTATTCACAATCTTATAAACTGCAAATCCGCCCATGCAGATGAAGAGAAGCAAAAATAAGACCAGAATCCGTTTGAAAATCTTTTTCTTCTTACTCTTTTTCTTTCGTACACGCACTTTTACTCGTTGTGCCATTCATCTGTCTCCTTTATCGGACCAACGTCCTTTTCTAAATAAATCAATTCGCCTTCTTTAGTAACACTCTTTCCATTAGTCAACTCAGTCATCCATTCAATAAACTGCTCTGTTTGTGTTTCTTCTACATACGTTTCAAAAATCACATCTTCTGCATAATGGATGTCTTTTAGCTGAAAAGATGAGGCTCTAAGCTCATTCTCTACCTTTCCAAGCCATGTATAATCTATTGTTGTGTGCATCGTACGCATTAAACAGCGTTCTACCATACCAACATGATTGATTGCTTCAGACACAGATTTTCCGTACGCGCGAATTAATCCACCGGCACCTAGCTTAATACCGCCGAAATAACGAGTGACGACAACTACTGTATCTTTCAGCTTGCGTTTTTTTAGCACTTCAAGCATGGGTACACCTGCTGTACCGCTTGGTTCACCATCATCATTTGCTTTTTGAATCAGATCATGTTCACCGATCAAATAGGCGGAACAATTATGAGTGGCGTTCCAATGTTGTTTTTTTATGGATTGTATAAAGGCTTGTGCTTCTTCTTCTGAGACAGCACGTTGTATATGACAAATAAAACGTGATTTTTCAATGACGATCTCATGCTCGCCACGGCTTTTTACTGTGAGATAGCGGTTCAGCAAAAGACATACCCTCCTGACAAGCAAATTGTAAGGCTAGAGAAAATTTGCATTGGTTTTAGAATTTTACAGCGTATTTTGTTATGATGATAGGAGCGGAAAAAGGGTCGTCATAAAAATTTCATGATTTATACGCATTCTTTCATTATAATTCGACATAAAATGCAGATCAATGACATTTATAATAAAAAAAGATGACATCACTGTTACGGGAGGGGAAAGCCATGACAACACCTAAAATGGATCCGAAGTTATTGGATTCAATCATCATGAAAATGCTAAGTACAGTTGATGGCAGTAAGGACGAAGTATTTAGAATCGGCGAACAGTCCCGTCAACAATATGAAAGCCTAGTAGAAGAGCTCAAGCAAATTAAACAGCAAGTCAACGAAGTAATTGATTTTGGGGATAAACTAGAAGTACATACGAGACATGCTAGAAATCGATTATCTGAGGTCAGCAGAAACTTCAACAAATTCAGCGAAGAAGAAATACGAGAAGCCTATGAAAAAGCACATAACCTGCAAGTAGAATTGACCATGATCCAGCAGCGCGAAAAACAGCTGAGGGAAAGAAGAGATGATCTCGAAAGACGATTGTTAAGCTTACAAGATGTCATTGAACGTTCAGAAACGCTTGTGAGCCAGATCACGGTCGTTCTCAACTACTTGAACCAAGATTTACGTCAGGTCGGTGTTTTACTTGAAGATGCTCAGGCAAAACAAGATTTTGGACTAAGAATTATTGAAGCCCAGGAAGAAGAGCGCAAAAGGGTATCACGAGAAATCCATGATGGACCTGCTCAGATGCTGGCAAACGTGATGATGCGTTCAGAACTAATTGAACGAATTTTTAGAGACCGTGGAACAGAAGAAGGCTTTAAAGAAATTAGAAGTCTAAGACAGAATGTGCGAAATGCACTGTACGAAGTGAGAAGAATCATTTATGATTTAAGACCGATGGCTTTAGATGATTTGGGTCTCATTCCGACACTGCGAAAATACTTAAACACAATTGAAGAATATGATGGAAAAACCAAAATTACGTTCCAATGCCTAGGGGATACAGAAAATGAAAGAATTGCTTCTCAGTTCGAAGTGGCACTGTTTAGACTAGCTCAAGAAGCTGTCACAAATTCTTTAAAGCATTCTGAAGCTGAAGAAATCTCTGTGAAGGTTGAAGTGACGAAAGACTTTGTCACGTTAATTATCAAAGACGATGGAAAAGGCTTTGATATGAAAGATGTGAAAACAAATAAAAACAAATCCTTTGGGTTACTTGGTATGAAAGAGCGCGTAGACTTACTAGAAGGTAAAATGACCATAGACTCAAAAATAGGTCTAGGGACATTCATCATGATTAGAGTACCGTTAACATTGCAAAATAAAATTGTAAAATAGAGACAAAAGACATATTGACCATAAAGTTCAGGTGTAGAACAATAAACATGGGGAGGCGTAGCTTGTGACTAAAGTAAATATTGTAATTATCGATGACCACCAATTATTCCGTGAAGGTGTCAAACGGATTTTAGATTTTGAACCTACTTTTGAAGTAGTTGCAGAAGGAGACGACGGTGACGAAGCTGCACGTATCGTAGAACACTATCATCCGGATGTTGTCATTATGGACATTAATATGCCGAATGTAAATGGTGTGGAGGCTACAAAACAGCTAGTAGAGCTTTATCCCGAATCAAAAGTCATTATCCTATCTATTCATGACGATGAAAACTATGTGACACATGCATTAAAAACAGGAGCAAGAGGCTACTTGTTAAAAGAAATGGATGCAGATACCCTCATTGAAGCAGTAAAAGTAGTAGCTGACGGAGGCTCTTATTTACATCCGAAAGTCACTCATAACTTAGTAAATGAATTCCGACGCTTAGCAACAAGCGGCGTTTCAGCACATCCACAGCACGAGGTATATCCTGAAATTCGCAGACCACTTCATATCTTAACAAGACGTGAATGTGAAGTTCTTCAAATGTTAGCTGACGGAAAGAGCAACAGAGGTATTGGTGAGTCGCTCTTTATTAGTGAGAAAACAGTCAAAAACCACGTGAGTAACATCTTGCAAAAAATGAATGTAAACGACCGTACTCAAGCTGTTGTTGTAGCAATTAAAAACGGCTGGGTAGAAATGAGATAATGTTCCGGACAAGTACTCCTTTTTCGCCTGTTTTTAGTTCTCTCACATTCAAGTTAGAGAGCAATGATAGGCAGGTAAGGAGTCTTTTTCGGATATAGCGGGCTTGCCTATTGATTAGGCAAGCTTTTTTGATTAGTATTATAAATCTAGTGAAAAACAATGATCATTCTTTTTTAAAAAGCAACTTAACGGATAAGGAAGGTATTTAAGAATGAAAATAGCCGTTGTAACAGACAGTACTGCTTATATACCACAAGAACTACGTGATAAACATCATATTCATATGATCCCTCTGAATGTCATCTTTGGTACTGAATCATACCGTGAAGAAGTAGAAATGGATTGGAAGACATATTATGAAGAAGTCAAGAAACATAAAGATCTTCCAACAACCTCTCAGCCTGCTTTCGGTGAACTTATAGAATTATATGAAAAACTTAGTGAAACATATGATGCTGTGATTAGTATACATCTGTCAAGCGGAATTAGTGGAACATACAATAGTGCGGCCTCAGCGAATGAACTAGTTGACGGAATCGACATTTATCCGTTTGATACAGAGACTAGCTGTATGGCGCAAGGTTTTTATGTGTTAGAAGCTGCTGAAAAAATCCAAGGTGGTGCTTCTCCAGAAGAAGTGATTTCCCATCTCAATTATCTAAAAGAAAATCAAAGAGCTTATTTTATGGTAGACGATTTAACTCATTTACAACGTGGCGGCAGATTAAATGGTGCTCAGGCTTTTATTGGAAGCCTCTTAAAGGTAAAGCCTATCTTGCATTTTGACAACAAGCTAATTGTCCCTTTTGAGAAGATTCGTACACGCAAAAAAGCCATTTCACGTATTTTTGAATTATTTGATGAAGATGCATCACGTGGTGTTCCAATGAGAGCAACTCTGATACATGGTAATAGAGAAGAAGAAGCAGATGAATTAATTGCGCACTTATTAGAAAAGTATCCTCATGTTGAATTTTATAAAAGCTACTTTGGTGCCGTGATTGGCACTCATCTAGGCGAAGGCTCTTTAGCACTTGGCTGGATCATCAGATAGATATCAAAATCCCCTTTTCTCATGGAAAAGGGGATTTGTTTTTCTATTTTTACAATTAGACGAAAGGCCTTCTCTTTGTACATAATGGGTCAACATGAATGGAAAGGTAGTGCGTGAAATTGAATCTGGAAAAAGCAATGGAACTCAGTCACAAGCTACAATCAAGGCACCTCCTTCCTATTGAATGTCAATGTACACAGTCCGAATTGGAGTGGCTGGAGAATCAAGGATTTATCCATAGAACACCTGCTGTCGATAGGGTGTCGAGTGGTTTGATCTGCTGCCGGTGCGGTGTATCAAACAAGCGCTACTTTGCCCTCTCTCCGTGTGAAACATGTAAAAAAGACTGTGTATACTGTAGATCCTGCATCATGCTGGGAAAAGTAAGTGAATGTGGCTTTCTCTATGAATGGACGGGTCCACAAAAGAAAGAAACAAGACAAGTTGAATTAACATGGCAGGGAGAGCTTTCTAAAGGGCAAAAGAGAGCGTCCGATAGGCTAGTAGAAGCAATCCAAAACAAATTTGATCTGCTAGTTTGGGCTGTTTGTGGTGCGGGGAAAACGGAGGTACTTTTTCATGGAATAAAATATGCGCTAAATAACGGAATGAGTGTTTGTATTGCGACGCCTAGAACCGATGTTGTACTTGAGCTCGAACCTCGAATGAGAAAGGCATTTCAAGGACTGAATATAGCTGCACTTTATGGCGGGAGTTCTCAAAGATTTCAAATGGCACCGCTTATGATCGCTACAACCCATCAGCTGATGAGATATAAAAACGCCTTTGATGTCCTTATTGTAGACGAAGTCGATGCTTTTCCTTATTCAATGGATGAACGGCTTCAGTTTGCTGTTTTAAAGTCAATGAAAAAAACAGGAGTTAGAATTTACTTAAGTGCCACACCATCTAAAAAAATGCAAAAAGATGTTACTCATAGACAATTAGAAGCGATCAAAATTCCTCTGCGCTTCCACCAAAAACCGTTGCCTGTCCCAACATTTCAATGGGTTGGAGATTGGAAAAAGAAATTAAAAAGAAATCGGCTTCCAGCATCTACAATGAACTGGCTGCATGAACATATCACAAAGAAAAAAAGAGTGTTACTCTTTGTTCCTTCTATTTCTACTATGAAGAAGGTAACTCATATTCTTCAAGGTCAAGATGTAAATGTACAGGGTGTTTCTGCGGATGATCAAGAAAGGAAGCAAAAAGTCCAGCATTTCAGAGATCATAGATACGATGTATTGGTTACAACAACTATTCTAGAAAGAGGCGTTACCATTCAAGATGTTCAGGTGGGCGTATTAGGTGCGGAATCTCCTATTTTTTCAGAAAGTGCACTTGTCCAAATTTCTGGTAGAGCAGGGAGACATCCAGATTTTTTTAACGGAGACGTATACTTTTTTCATTTTGGTTTAACGAGAAGTATGAAACAAGCAAAGAAACATATCGTAAAAATGAATAATACAGCTGAAAAAGAGTTTTCTGAAAAATAGTGTGGGTTCAACTAAATCATGGTACATTATATTCACAAAACACAAATGGCAGGAGAGACAAAATATGCTACTCAACGCAAAAGAAATACTACTTAAAGAAATTCTCTATCAATATCTCAACCAATTAAACATGATTTGTCATTGTGAAAAATGTATAGAAGATGTATTAGCCATTTCTCTAAATCAAGTGAAACCGCAATATATAACAGATATCGATAAAATATCCTACAGTAAATCCGAGATGGTGGATAAACAGAAAAATACGGCGATGCTCGTCATTCTGACAGAAGCTGCTTCAACGGTCACTACATATCCAAGGTGCGAAAATCATTTGCCGTTGAACAAAGAAAAGCGTTGATTTGTCCAATTTGTGAGAGCCATTTTGTGGCTGCTTTTACATGGAAATCATTCCTACTATTAAATGAAGATCGTTTATGTGTAGCATGTAAGAACCACCTGATGAAGATTCAAGGTCCTACTTGTCCCAAATGCGGAAGAGCGCAATCAAATGATCAATTGTGTCAGGATTGTTCAAGGTGGGATAAACGACGGGATTTTGCTGAGATTCTTGTAATGAATCGGTCTGTTTATGCTTACAACGACTTTATGAAAGATATTCTAGCTCGATTTAAATTTCGAGGTGATACGGCTTTAGCTGATCTATTTAAAAAAGATGTACAGTCAGCGTTTAAACGTTCTTTTTCAATCAAAGAACCGGTCCTTGTCCCAATTCCTTTGAGTAAAGAGAGATTAAAGGAAAGAGGATTCAATCAGTCAATGATGCTTGCTTCCATGATTGGCGGACCTATATTGGAGCCACTTATAAAAGTACATCAAAGTAAGCAGTCTAAGAAAAGAAAAAATGAACGTTTACATCAACAGAATTTGTTCCAATTAAGGCAGTCAAACCCGATCGTTCTAAAGGATATCATATTAATCGATGATATTTATACAACTGGGGCGACAGTCTATCATGCAGCAAAAATTTTAAAAGACGCAGGCGCCAAAAGTGTTTCCTCTTTTACGTTGATTCGTAGTTAAAAATCATGACAATCAACCGATATTAAGAAAAGAAAATAACGTAAGGGGTTTTGGTTATGAATCAATTGGCAAACTGTCCACAATGTAATCAGTTATTTTTAAAAACCACCATCCAAACGGTTTGTAACAAATGCTTTGAAGAAGAAGAACGTTCTTTTGATATCGTTTATAAATTCTTGCGTAAGCAAAGTAATAGACAATCAACCATTGCTGAAATAGTAGACGCAACAGAAGTTGATGAAGAATTAATCCTGAAATTTATCCGTTTAAAAAGACTTCAAATTAGTCAATTCCCGAATATCAATTATCCTTGTGAAAGATGCGGCCAACCGATCAGAAAAAACAAGCTGTGTAGCCATTGTGAAAAGGATATAAAGACGCAAATCAGCCAAATGGACCAAGAAGAAGAGCGTAAAAGGGAGATTGAATCTAGGAAAAAAGACACCTATTATGCCATTAATCCTAAAAACGACTGATTCCCTAAACTAAGTTGCAGTTTGGTCGATAAAATGGATAGAATCAAGACAGACTGTAACGGAAAGCGAGAGGAATCCCGTGAAAATTAATCGATATGGAACACAACCAGTAAATCCTTACAAGAAAACATATGAGAAACAAACGTTGCAATCGAATCAAGCAAAATCAACTGACAAAGTCGAAATTTCTAAAAAGGCAATCGAAATGCAAAAGGTGCCGAATATCATGAAAGAACGTCAAGATAAAATAGACCAAATTAAAAAAAGCATTGAAGCCGGAACATATCAAGTAGATACAAAAGGCATTGCAGATAAAATGTTGAATTTTTATAAACAACAATAACAAAAGGGAGTAGCGTGAATGTCAGTAAAAATAATGATTGAAGAACTGCACCGTCTCTACGGATTACATGAACAGCTTCTAAAGCTGTCTAAGAATAAAACAGAAATGCTGAAAAATAATGAGATCGATGCTCTTTCAGAGGTTCTGAACCTTGAGCAAAAATATATTCAGGCCATTTCACAATTAGAAGAAAAGCGGATTGAAGCAGCAGTTCAATTTTTACAAAGTGATCAATCGCCGACAATCACCGCATGCATCGAAAAAGCTACAGGAACGGATCAAGAAGAGCTTATTTCGTTATATGAGAAGCTGAATGACATCATGGTGGAACTGAAAGATGTAAACGAACTGAACAAACAGCTTATTCAGCAGTCACTTCAATTTATTTCACTGACATTCGATCTTGTGAATCCTAACAAAGAAAATATGAATTACGGACAAAATGGTCTTGAGAGTTCAAAGCCTAAACAGCATAGGGCTTTGTTTGATTCAAAGGCGTAAACAAGGAGGATATCTATGGGTTCTACATTCATGGGACTAGAAACGGCAAAAAGAGGAATCACAGCCCAGCGTGCAGGGCTTTATGTCACATCAAACAACGTATCCAATGCAAATACTGATGGCTACTCAAGACAGAGAGTTACCTTTAAAGCAGAGAATCCTTACCCAGTGATTTCTGTTTATGATGGCAAGACATACGGCCAAATGGGGACAGGTGTCCAAGTTGGAACTGTTGAAAGAATTCGAGACAGCTTTTTAGATCTTCAGTATAGAGATCATAACAATAACTTGTCTTATTATGCGACGAAGTCTGATGCTCTTTCACAAATGGAAGGAGTGATGAATGATTTGACAGATGAAGGCTTGAATAGAGCCTTTGATAATCTCTGGAAATCATTACAAGTCTTATCAGAATCGAAAAATGCTGATACTGCTTCAGCCCGTACAGTTGTTAAGACAAGTGCTCAGGCTTTAGTAGATCAATTCCGCCTGCTAAATTCTTCTTTAACAACGATACAAAAGAATTTAAAAACTGAACTCGATTCAACGGCAAAAAATGTGAACACCCTATTAACTCAAATTGATGAAGTGAATAAACAGATTGCAACAGTTGAGCCAAATGGTTATCTTCCCAATGATCTTTATGATACGCGCGACGCTCTTATAGATCAGCTTTCCTCACTTGTTGATATTAAAGTGAGCTACAACCCTTCTGGAGGAAATGCTCTGGAAATTGCTGAAGGAACCGTTAACATCGATATTATCGGTGCAAATGGACAATCTGCTGGAACAATTTTAAATGGCATTACCAATGAAAAATCTGAATTGCAACTTTCCTATGATAATACGACAGGACTTGTTAACTCACTCCAATTTGGAACGACAACCATCGCAGCTGATCAATTACAAGTGAATGGTAAAGTAAAAGCACTTGTTGAGGCGTATGGCTACATGTCTAATGGAGATGAAAAAGGCATGTACCCGGATATGCTGGCTGAGCTGGATGAAGTAGCAAAAGTATTTATGGATGCTTTTAACGATGTCCATAAGCAAGGGTACACGTTAAATGGCACAAGTGGACAAGACTTTTTCGATATTGAGAATAACAATGATTTGAATAAAGGCTTGGCAGCCCGTATCAAAGTGAGTGACGTGATTTTAGCATCGACAGATAACATTGCTGCATCTCTTAATCAAACGCAAGGTGATGGTTCGAATGCTACGAAATTAGCTAATATTCAAAACTTAAAGCTGCCAATCGGCGGAAATACCACAACGATTCAGGATTACTATCAGAATGTCATTGCCGAAATGGGGATACAAGCTAAAAAGAACATGACCCTTGAAAGCAGTTCAGCAGCTCTTGTGAATTCAGCCAATGAACGCAGGATGTCAACTAGTGCTGTATCTATAGATGAAGAAATGACGAACATGATTCAATTTCAGCATGCGTATAATGCAGCAGCAAGAATTATGACGATGCAAGACGAAGTATTAGATAAAATAATAAACGGCATGGGAGTCGTAGGAAGGTAGGGTAACTGATGCGAGTCACGCAAAGTATGATTTCTCAAAATTCACTTCGAAATATTAGTAAAAGTTATGAAAAACTCTCTAAAATTAATGAGCAGGCACAGTCTGGAAAACGTTTCACAAAAACGTCTGATGATCCTGTTGCAGCAGTGAAAAGTCTTCAATATAGTACAGCCATGTTTCGAAATGAGCAATACCAAACTAATTTAAATGAGGCACGAAACTGGATTGATACATCTGAAACAAGTGTCACTGAAATAATTGATATCATGTCAAATATACGAGATAAAGTACTCGATGCGGCCAATGGAACAAAACAGCCAGAAGATTTAGCTGCTATCGGAGTGGAAATTGGTCAGATGAAGAATCAAATCATTGATGCAATGAACACGCAGATGTTAGGTAAATTTGTTTTTAATGGGACGAATACCAATGTTAAACCAGTTGTAGAGAATGCAGATGGTACGTTTACATTTAACTTTGAAAACTATACAGATGCAAACGTGGTTCAGTCGAACATTTCTGATGGAATCACATTAAATGTGAATTCAAATCCTCTTTCAGCTTTTGGTGGACAATCTGCCAGTGGTCAAAATGTCATTGAAATGCTGACTGATTTAGAAAACTCATTAAAAAATGGAACGTTTACAAATTCAGATGATGCATTAGGAAATATCGATCAGTTTAAAGAAGTGATGAGTGCTGAGCGTTCAGATCTTGGGGCTAGATCCAATCGTATCGACTTAGTCGGGAGCCGTTTGACTTCGCAATTTGAAGTGCTGAAAAAGGCTAAATCAGATGCCGAAGATGTAGAAAGTGAAAAAGCCATTCTGGATCTTCTTCAACAAGAGACTGTGAATAGAGCTGCTTTAGCGACGACAGCTAAAGTGATTCAGCCATCCCTTGTCGATTTCTTAAGATAAAAAAAGCATCCGTTGGGTGCTTTTTTGCATCATGGAGGTGAACCTATGCAAATCCCTAGATTGTTAATGGAGCAAACTTATGCAAAGCTGCAAATGTCGACAACCCCTTCCAAGCAAGAAGTAGAGCAGCCAAGAGCTGAGCTTGAGATTCAGCAGCCAAGAGCTGTCATGAATATCACAAGGACACCGTCGAAATTAACCATAGATCAAACCGAGGCATTTGCCGATATGGATATTAAGTCGATTTTTAGGCGTTCAGAGGAATGGGCTGCTGAGGGGAAACGTGCGATTGGAGAAGGAATGGGACGTAGAGCGGAAGAAGGAAGTGAACTCATCAAGATCGAGAATGGTGGGAATGCGATTGCTGAGTTTGCGAAAATCAACGGCAGTCCTCCAGCAAAACAATTCAACATCGGTGTGATTCCTTCATTTTTTAGTGTAAAAATTCACTATCAGCCATCTGAACTTAAAATTGATGTGGAGCCGCAAAAAGCTATTATAGAGGCAACACCTCATAAACCAATTGTTAACTACCAGCCAGGTAAAGTTCATATTGATATGTTACAATACCCAGATTTAAAAATAGAAGTTGACGAAACAGGTCAAAATGGTGATAAGGTATAGTTAAGAAAAATGAAAAAGGTCGTGAATTATGATCATTCAAACAAAATACCATGGCGAAGTGACGATTAAAGAGGAGCAAATCATTCACTTCTCTAATGGGATACCAGGATTTCTGGATCAAAAACAATTTGTCATTTTACCTTTATCAGAAGAATCCCCATTTTTAGTTCTTCAATCTTTGAAAAATGCAGAACTAGGCTTTATTGTCAGCAGCCCATTTTTGTTCTTCAATCAATATGAATTTGACTTAGAAGAATCGGTTGTAGACATTCTTGGGGTAGAAGATGCCAATGATGTGGAAGTCATGGTTATTTTAACAATGGGATCTTCTATTGAAAAAACGACAGCCAATTTAAGAGCGCCTATTATTGTGAATCGGAAAAACATGAAAGCCAAGCAGGTCATTTTGCATGATTCAGCCTATCATACAAAACATTTGTTAGAGGTGGCTTCCTCATGTTAGTTCTATCTCGTAAATTAAATCAATCGATTCAAATAGGCGACGATATTGAAGTTAAAATTATTGCGATTGAAGGCGACCAAGTAAAAGTCGGAATTGAGGCTCCTAAGCATATTGATATTCACAGGAAGGAAGTATACCTGTCTATTCAAGAAGAAAACAGCCGTGCTGCTAGCTTGTCCTTCGATTTACTTTCTCAATTATCCTCACAAAAAAAGTGAGGATTTTTTTATCCAATTCGTCTTTAAACTTCCGTGTAAAATCATTTCTATGTAGGGGTATGACACCATCTATATGAAACTTTAACAAATCGGTCCATCTATATTTAATTTAATAATTCAAAGCCGATATAAAAGATAGATTAAAGCACAGGAGCTGAATAACTATGTCTGTTGGTAAGTTGACTTCGCTAGAGCCACTGATTGATGCATTTCAAACCCGTGTTACGAATCATCAAAATGACAATGCAAACACTGATTTACAAGCAAATGGAAAAGTCGTTTCAAAAGAAGAAATTGAGAAAACGCTTCAAGGAGCAAATAAGCTGATTGAACCTACTCAATTTCATCTTCAATTTGAATTACATGAAAAACTCAATGAATATTATGTCAAAGTCGTAGATAACCAAACCGAAGAAGTCATTAGAGAGATTCCTTCCAAAGAATGGCTTGATTTCTATGCGGCAATGACAGAGATTGTCGGTTTATTTGTCGATAAAAGAACGTAATTGAAGGGAGAACATAAACAATGGTTAATCGAATTACTGGATTTTCAAATGTATTTGATATTGACGAAATCGTCTCAAAGCTAATGAAAACTGAGCAAGCACCACTTGATAAAATGACACGTCAGAAACAAACACTTGAATGGCAAAGAGACAGCTACCGCGAGGTCAATTCAAAGGTCAAAGAATTAGATGATCTCATTGCCAAACTAAATTTAACATATCCGAGTACTTATGGCGCAAAAAAGGTCACAAGCTCCAATGAATCTGCTGTTACAGCAACTGGATCAACAAATGCTACCTCTGGCTCGATTAATGTGACCCAACTAGCGACAGCTTCCGTATTCAAATCTTCTGGTACATCTGGATTTACTGCTGCAAACGGTACGTTCACATTTGAGGTGACGACACCAGATTCTACGACACCCAAAACAGTGACCATTAATACGACTGATAAAGATACCCTTGATTCAATCGTGTCAAAATTGAACAACGCTCAACTAGGTGTCACGGCTTATAAAGGCCAAATCTTTGATGGGACCAACTACGTGGATACAATCGCTCTGACTTCCCGTACGACTGGAGAAGGTGTCAGTATTAAGGCAGCGGATGGTAATTCTGCTTCATTTTTAACGCAATTAGGATTCCAAGTGGATGGAGATAATAAATTAGTTGCGACTACTCAAGGGCAGAAAGCGCAATACGAAATTAATGGTCTCAAAATGGAAAATAACAATAATACCTTCACGCAGGCTGGTATCACATATGAACTTAAAGGAACAACAGATAAGCCTGTCAGTTTGAACGTTTCAACAGATGTCGATGCCATCTTTGATAAAATCAAACAATTCGTTGATAAATACAATGAACTTGTTGAAGAGATCAATGGTAAAGTCAATGAAAAAAGAAATAGAGACTATTATCCATTAACAGCAGAAGAGAAAAAAGCCATGTCTGACAAAGAAGTCGAGCTATGGGAAACGACTGCGAAGTCAGGCTTGCTGAGAAGTGATTCAATTTTACGATCTGGTGCATCTAAAATAAGAAGTGATTTTTATGTTGATATTACGACAAGTGATGGGAATAAAATTCACATGACACAAATCGGAATTGCCACTTCAGATAAATATAAAGATGGCGGAAAGCTTGTCATTGATGAACCGAAACTAAGAAAAGCCATTCAAGAAGACCCACAGAAGATTAGTCAAATATTTATGTCAGGTTCGCTAAATGTAGATTCAAAAGATAAAGATAAAGCGCAGCAGCAATATAAAGAACAAGGAATTATTCATCGTATCAAAAATTCCTTATCAGCCTTCTCAAAGAGCATTCAAACAAAGGCTGGTAGCACAACGATGGCATCAAAGGAATACGGACTTGGTAAGGACCTTGATTCTTTGACTCAACGAATGAGCACATTCCAAGATCGTTTAAAAATGGTGGAAGCTCGTTACTACAAAAAGTTTAACGCCATGGATAGTGCGATTCAAAAGCTAAACAACCAATCTGGCTATCTTTCTCAACTGCTTGGACAATAATTGGAGGTTTATAACATATGGCAATTCAGAACCCTTATGCCGCCTATCAGAAAAATTCTATTGAGACCGCAACACCGGCCGAGTTAACGCTTATGCTTTATGAAGGATGCTTAAAGTTTATTAGACTAGCAAAGCATGGCATTCAAAAAGAAGATGCTGAAATGAGAAACTTGAACCTGAAAAAGGCTCAAAACATCATCCAAGAATTAAATGTCACCTTAAATCGTACGTATGATGTATCAAAGAGCATGGCAAGTATGTATGACTACATCTATCGAAGACTGATTGAAGCCAATCTGCAAAATGACGAAGAGATCCTGAATGAAGTAGAGCAATATGTGACTGATTTCCGAGATGCTTGGAAGGAAGTCATTCAAACCGATCGAAAAGGGCGTCACCACTCTATTGGAGGATCTCTATGAGTATTGTGGACCAACTGCACGACCAAACGTTAAAAATGGCAGCGGAAATAGAGGCCAACCCGCAAAGTGAGACACTCGTTGAAGACTTTGATGCTTTTTTAGTTGAGAGAGACGAACTAATGAGAGACATTCAACATGAGCTTTCCGTTCAAGAAAAAGAGAAAATCAAAGAAATCATTCAAACAGATCAACTGATGGCCAAGCAATTAACAGAGATTCAAAATGGGATCAAGGCAGATATTCAAGCCATTCAACGTAAGAAAACAAAACAGCTGAATTATCAAAATCCGTATCAGCCCATGACAAGTGACGGCGTATACTACGATAAACGGAAATAAATAGGTGAGACCTGTGGCGTATCGTTCAGATGACTATATTTTATTAACCACATATTATGACCTTCTATATACGATAGAAGAGAGTCTAAAATATTTAGATGAAATTGAGAAGGATTTCGCTAAAACAGAAGGGGATCGGATCTTTAATGATCTGATCCATGCCTTCTTTCATTTAGAGACAACACATCCGCTTCTGCTTTCGATTATTGAAAATGAGCACTTTGCCAAGACGATTCGATCGTTTGACCAAATTTTTTTAAGTTTCGATATACTAGCTTTCTATACATTCCCTTCAAATCACTTCCAGTCATTCCTTACATCATATTTTATACCTGAATATAGAAAGTGGATGGATGAAATACATGCCTGTATGAGGCCGTATGTCATTCATTAATTTTTGTTCAATTCAGACCATTCGGAGGAATTTATGAGACTAAAAAATCAATTTTTATTTGGGCTTATTGTCATATGTGTATTGTTTGTCAGTATTTTGGGGTTTTCTAGTTTTATTTATTACAAAACAGACCAATCGTATAAAGCACTTCTCACCAAAGAAGTAAAGCTGTACCAGACCTCACTGGAATTAGAGGCACTGCTACAAAAGCAAGAAGCACAAATTAAAACGTATGTGGTTGTTCAAGATGCTGAAAATTTACAGAAGATTGAGCAAACATATGAAGAAATCAATAAGAAAACAGCTGAAGCATCAAAAATGAGCACCGTTAAACAAGCAAAAAATCTGTTAGATCAAATTTCCGAAAAAAATTATCTTTACTACACCTCAACAAATCGATTATTTAATTCATTGAATATGCAAAATCAAAAAGAATTCAACACCCGCCTCAGTCAAGAATTACAACCTATCGAACAAGAAATACATACCTTTACAAAAGAATTTGCCCAAACACAATTGAAACAGCGGGATCAAAAAATCAGTCAGCTCAATGAAGAAAGTAACCAATTATTGCTGACGCTTATTCTCGTTAGCGCGGCGATTATAGTCGGCTTTTTAGTCATTGGCACAAGGTTTGTTCATCGTATGACAAAACCGATTGTCTCTGTCACACATGCAGCAAGAAGAATGGCAGATGGTGACCTCACACTTGAAGAGATTGAAGTAACCTCTAAAAATGAAATTGGCCAGCTCGGTACGGCTTTTAACCAAATGACAGCTCATTTGCGTCAGCTCATCTTACAGGTGCAAAACGGGTCAAGGCAATTAGCTGATTCTGCTGCTCAATTTGAAGAAACCATCAGTCAAACCATTTCGGCTAGTGAACAGACGTCTAGCTCGATTGAACAGGTCAGTGAAGCTTCACGTGAACAATCGGATGCAGTAGGAAAAGTAGCTTCGGCGATTCAAGAAGTCTCGACTGGTATGCATAATGCCGCTGAACATACGTCTGATGTTTCGGGTCACTCAATTTCAGTGACTGAAAAGGCTGAAGAGGGCGCATCCCTCATTCAACAATTTGTGAAACAAATGAGTTCTATTAAGGAATCTGTGAATGAACATCATTCTACAATGGCCAATGTACAAGTACAGTTTACCGGCATTCAAGACCTGCTGGGGAATATTCATGCCATTGCAGATCAGACAAATTTACTTGCTTTAAACGCAGCCATTGAAGCAGCAAGGGCTGGGGAACATGGACGAGGTTTTGCGGTTGTTGCAGATGAAGTCAGAAAGCTGGCAGAAGAATCAAGTCAGCTGACTGATCAAATTAGTCAGCTACTCGCCAACGTGAACAAAGATACTGAAAGGTCGTCTCAATCTATGACGAAAGTGGAACGAGATGTAGCAGAAGGTGTGAAAGTATCGCAATTGTCTGAACAGAGCTTTCAAGAAATTCTGGAATCCATCCGTGATATTTCGATGAAAGCAGAGGAGCTTTCTGCCACGACAGAGCAAATCTCAGCTAGTACAGAAGAAATTTCTCAAACAGTTGGTGTGATAGAAGAAGGAGCCAAGCGAAATTCTGAGGAGACAGAGTACATGTCGGCGGCTGTTGAAGAATCACTAGCGGCGAATGAGGAAATGAAAGCAGCTGCGGAAGATTTAAAATCTTTGTCTCAATCACTGAAAACATCTATTTCATCTTTCAAGATTTAACAGTGCGATGGTCTTTTTCAAGAATCAAGCGAATATATATTCATCACCTATCAAGTAAAAGCTGAAGCACCGCAGGATTCGACAAATTTCAATAAAAATTCACATTTTTTTTACGTTTGAGCAGGAGAAAAGGAGGGAAAAGTAGAAATAAGTTTACATATCCTTAATTTTAAAGGAGGCGTTCTTTACATGAATTACAATGTCCGAGGAGAAAACATCGAAGTAACACCTGCACTAAGAGATCATGTCGAGAAAAAAATTGGAAAGCTGGAGCGTTATTTTGAGTCAGATGTTGATGCTTCAGTCAACGTGAACTTGAAATTTTACAACGATCAAGAATCTAAAGTTGAGGTTACCATTCCAATGACTGATCTTGCACTTCGAGCAGAGGTGCATAATGAGGATATGTACAATGCAGTAGACCTAGCAACCAGTAAATTAGAACGTCAAATTAGAAAACATAAAACGAAAGTGAACCGTAAATTCCGTGAGCAAGGTGCGAAAAAGCATTTATTTGCTGGAGGAAACGGTGCGTCCGAAGTAGCAGTTCAAGATGACGAAGAGATTGATGAAACAGAAATCGTCAGACAAAAACGCTTCAATTTAAAACCAATGGATAGCGAAGAGGCCATTCTCCAAATGAACATGTTAGGTCACAGTTTCTTTGTCTTCACAAATGCTGAGACAAATTTGACCAATGTGGTATACCGCCGAAATGACGGTAAATATGGACTCATTGAGCCGAACGCTTAATCATTCGTTCCTTTTGATCCGAAAATGACCTAAAAAAAGTAAACCCGCTCCCTTCATTAGGGGCGGGTTTTTTGTGCTAAATCATTGCAAATTCTTTGGAAATCAAGGAAGGTATGGTATGATAAATGCAGGTAAATATGGACCTGTCAAACTTTTGGACATGCCGAAAAATTGCATGAAATAGAGGAGCGTTATTATATGCTTGGAATCTTAAACAAAGTGTTTGATCCTACGAAACGTACGATCAGCCGATATGAAAAAAAGGCAAATGAAATCGAAGCTCTCGCTCAAGATTTTGAGAAATTATCTGACGAGGCTTTACGAAATAAAACGATCGAATTTAAAGAAAAACTTGAAAAAGGACAATCTGTAGACGACCTTTTGGTTGAAGCATTTGCAACGGTTCGCGAGGCATCACGCCGCGTGACAGGAATGTTCCCATTTAAGGTGCAGCTCATGGGGGGGATTGCCCTACATGAAGGGAATATCTCTGAGATGAAAACAGGTGAAGGTAAAACGTTGACATCAACGATGCCTGTTTATTTGAATGCTCTTTCTGGAAAAGGCGTCCACATTGTAACAGTCAACGAATATTTGGCAAGCCGTGATGCACAGGAAATGGGCAAGATTTTTGAATTTCTTGGATTAACGGTTGGCTTGAACTTAAACAGTTTAGACAAAGATGAAAAAAGAGAAGCGTATGCTGCTGATATCACGTATTCAACAAACAATGAGCTTGGCTTTGATTATTTACGAGATAACATGGTGCTGTATAAAGAGCAAATGGTTCAAAGACCACTTCATTATGCCGTCATCGATGAAGTTGACTCCATCTTAATTGATGAAGCGAGAACACCTCTTATTATTTCTGGACAAGCTGCAAAATCGACGAAACTTTACGTACAAGCAAATGCCTTTGTTCGTACGTTAAAAATAGAAGACGATTTCACTTATGATATTAAAACAAAAAGTGTACAGCTGACTGAAAGCGGAATGACGAAGGCGGAAAAAGCATTTGGTATCGAGAACTTGTTTGATGTCAAACATGTCGCTCTTAACCACCATATCGCGCAGGCTCTTAAGGCGCATGTTGCGATGCAAAAAGACGTTGATTATGTTGTGGAAGATGGTCAAGTCGTCATCGTTGACTCCTTCACAGGACGTTTAATGAAAGGACGTCGCTATAGTGAAGGTCTGCACCAAGCCATTGAAGCAAAAGAAGGTCTTGAAGTGCAGAATGAAAGCATGACACTTGCAACCATTACGTTCCAGAACTACTTCCGTATGTATGAAAAGCTATCTGGTATGACAGGTACAGCGAAAACGGAAGAAGAGGAATTCCGTAACATTTACAATATGCAGGTTGTCACAATCCCAACCAATAAACCGGTTGTGCGTGATGACAGACCTGATTTAATTTACCGTACAATGGATGGCAAATTTAAAGCAGTAGCTGAAGACGTCGCACAGCGTTATATGACAGGACAGCCGGTTCTTGTCGGAACTGTTGCGGTTGAGACATCTGAATTGATTTCAAAACTGCTTAAAAATAAAGGCATCCCTCATCAAGTGTTAAACGCGAAAAACCATGAGCGTGAAGCACAAATTATTGAGGAAGCTGGACAAAAAGGTGCCGTCACAATTGCGACAAACATGGCGGGACGTGGAACAGACATCAAGCTTGGCGAAGGTGTGAAAGAACTAGGCGGTCTTGCTGTTATTGGGACAGAGCGTCATGAATCACGCCGTATCGATAACCAGCTCCGTGGTCGTTCTGGTCGTCAAGGAGACCCAGGGATTACTCAATTCTATCTCTCAATGGAAGATGAATTGATGCGCCGATTTGGTGCAGAGCGGACAATGGCGATGCTTGATCGCTTCGGTATGGATGACTCTACTCCAATTCAAAGTAAAATGGTCTCAAAAGCTGTTGAATCTTCTCAAAAACGTGTTGAGGGGAATAACTTTGATTCCCGTAAGCAGCTTCTGCAATATGATGATGTTCTTCGTCAACAGCGTGAAGTCATTTACAAACAGCGTTTTGAAGTCATCGATTCTGATAACTTGAAATCGATTGTGATCAATATGATTCAATCGTCTATTGAGCGGGCTGTTGGCTCTTATACGCCGAAAGATGAGCTTCCAGAAGAATGGAAACTAGATGGTCTTGTTGAATTAATCAATACGAACTATTTAGATGAAGGTGCCATTACGGTCAAAGATATCTTCGGTAAAGAAGCAGATGAGATCACCGAATTCATCATGGAGCGGATTAAAGAGAAATACGATGCAAAAGAAGAGACATTTGGCGATGAACAAATGCGTGAATTTGAAAAAGTCATCGTTCTTCGTGCAGTAGATTCGAAGTGGATGGATCATATCGATGCAATGGATCAGCTGCGTCAAGGAATCCATTTACGTGCATATGCACAAACCAATCCACTTCGTGAGTATCAAATGGAAGGATTTGCGATGTTTGAGCATATGGTCGCTTCAATTGAAGATGACGTCGCTAAATATGTGCTAAAATCAGAAATCCAAAACAACCTAGAACGTGAAGAAGTCGTTCAAGGACAAACAACTGCTCATCAGCCTCAAGAAGGCGATGAGGAGAAAACAGTGAAGAAAAAGCCGGTGCGTAAAGTGGTGGATATCGGAAGAAACTCGCCATGTCACTGCGGAAGCGGCAAGAAATATAAAAATTGTCATGGGAAGACAGAATAAGTAATGGAAAGAGGTGAAAACCTCTTTCTATTCATGTCAGCCCCCATACATCTATGAGGTGAAGGATATGGAATTAGTAGAAATTAGACAAGAGCTTGAAAATATGGCTAGCAGGCTAGCTGATTTTAGGGGGTCTCTTTGACCTCGATACAAAAGAAGCGAAAATTGCAGAGCTTGAGGCCACAATGTCAGAGGCTGACTTTTGGAATGACCAGCAAAAAGCGCAAGGTGTCATTAATGAAGCCAATGCACTGAAGGATTATGTGAATACATATCATGAGCTCAGTGAATCTCATGAAGAGCTGCAAATGACGCATGATCTATTAAAAGAAGATTACGATGAGGATCTTCATGCAGAGCTTGAAAAAGAGCTGAAGAACTTAACGAAGCAGTTTAATGAATTTGAGCTACAGCTTCTTTTAAGCGAACCTTATGATAAAAACAATGCTATTCTTGAGCTTCACCCGGGTGCAGGTGGAACGGAATCACAGGACTGGGGATCGATGCTCCTCAGAATGTATACCCGCTGGGCAGAGCGCAGAGGCTTTAAGGTCGAAACACTTGATTACCTTCCTGGTGATGAAGCAGGAATTAAGTCTGTGACATTACTGATTAAAGGACATAACGCTTACGGTTACTTAAAAGCAGAAAAAGGTGTCCATCGTTTAGTCCGTATTTCTCCATTTGATTCATCTGGCCGTAGACACACCTCTTTCGTTTCCTGTGATGTCATGCCAGAATTTAATGAAGAAATTGATATCGATATTCGTACAGAGGATATTAAGGTGGATACGTATCGTGCAAGTGGTGCAGGGGGTCAGCACGTCAATACGACGGACTCTGCGGTTCGTATCACACACATCCCAACAAATGTCGTCGTGACGTGCCAAACGGAAAGATCCCAAATCAAAAACAGAGAACGTGCAATGAAAATGCTGAAATCTAAGCTTTATCAAAAACGGATCGAAGAACAGCAGGCGGAATTGGATGAAATTAGAGGAGAACAGAAAGAAATTGGCTGGGGAAGCCAAATTCGCTCGTATGTCTTCCACCCATATTCCCTTGTGAAAGACCATCGTACCAACACGGAGATGGGAAATGTTCAAGCGGTGATGGATGGAGATTTAGATTCCTTTATCGATGCGTATTTACGTTCAAAATTATCATAAAAACTCGGCTTCTTGCCGGGTTTTTTTAATTGTGAGAAAATATAATGAATATAAAGGAATACATATGCCATACTGACTCTATATCCTTTGTATGATGAAATTAGCAATTAAAGGGGGAAATAATTTGGGATTAAAACCATTACAAGAGACGTGGGATTTAGATGCCTTTTTTAAAGGAGGCAGTTCTTCATCAGAATTTATCACATACTTAGAGCATATACAGCAGCTATTAGATGAGTTACGACAAAAGGTAGATGCCTTTTCAAAAGAAGATACACAAATTGAAAAAAAGTTAACAGCTGTCCTTGAAACGTATGAAATCACATATAAAAAACTAGCGCAAGCAGGTTCATTTGTATCCTGTCTACAATCTCAAAATACAAAGGATATGAAGGCGGGCAGTCTCCGGGGGTCTATTGCCAAGCTGGAAGCTGAATTAGGAACCATTCTAGCAGGGTTTGATCAATCACTTGCTGAGATTCCTACTAGCCAGTGGGAAGAATTAATGGATTCAGCCGCTTTCTCAGATGTTCGTTACATATTAAATGAACGAAGAGAACATGTGAAAGATCAACTGCCTGTTGAACAGGAAACACTCATTCAAAAACTAGCAGTAGATGGGTATCATGCGTGGGATGAACTTTATTCTAGCTTGGTGAACAAAATTACCATTCCATTTGAGCAAAATGGTGAAACACAAATGATTTCTGTAGGCCAAGCAGAAAATGCGATGGATGATTCAGACCGTGAAGTGAGAAAAGCCGTGTATCATAATTTAGAACATGCATGGACACAGGATGAACATTTGTTTGCAAGCACACTCAATCATCTCGCTGGTTTTCGTCTACAAGTATATGAAGCAAGGGGATGGGATCATATATTAAAAGAGCCCCTTGATATTTGCCGGATGAAACAAGAGACGCTCGATACAATGTGGTCTGTCATTGATGAACATAAACAGCCATTCATTGATTATTTACAACGTAAAGCTGACATGCTTGGGGTTGATAAACTAAGCTGGTTTGATGTGGGAGCGCCTATTGGAAGTGAGACAAAAACCTATTCTTATCAAGACGCAGCCGCTTTTATTATCAAGCATTTCGCAGGGTTTGGAAAAGAGCTTGCTGCTTTTACTGAAAAAGCTTTTAATGAACGCTGGGTAGAAGCTGAGAATCGCCCAAACAAACGAGTGGGCGGTTTCTGTACGAATTTCCCTGATAGCGGAGAATCACGTATTTTTATGACCTTCTCAGGGACTCCATCCAATGTAGCGACACTAGCACATGAGCTTGGTCATTCGTTCCATCAGGAAGTCATGCAGGATGTTCGGATGTTGAATCGTAAATATGCGATGAATGTAGCTGAAACTGCGTCGACATTCGCAGAAATGATTGTGGCAGATGCTTCATTAAAAGAGGCGGCCAATGAAGAAGAGCGTCTCAGTTTGTTAGAGGATAAGCTGCAGCGCAGTGTGGCATTCTTTATGAATATTCAATCACGCTTCTTATTTGAACAACGCTTTTATGAAGAGCGCAAACAAGGAGAAGTGCCAGCTGACCGCTTGAATGAGTTGATGGTAGAAGCACAGAGGGAAGCCTTTGGCGACTCTTTAGATGAATACCATCCGCATTTCTGGGCGTCTAAACTGCATTTCCATATTACAGGTGTCCCGTTTTATAACTTCCCTTACACCTTCGGATACATGTTCTCTCTAGGTATTTATGCAAAAGCATTGCAGGCTGGGGCATCATTTGAAGAGAAATATATTGCGCTATTAAAAGATACAGCGTCAATGACTGTAGAAGATTTGGCATATAAGCACCTAGGTGTCGACCTGACTCAAAAAGCATTTTGGGAAGAGGCCATTTCACTGGCTGTGGCAGATGCTGAAGAGTTTTTAGAAGCGACGAAGGCATAAAAAATGAAAAGCTCCCATTACGGGAGCTTCAGCGGTAGACAAACCCTCGCATTCTGTGTCAGTCCTGTGCGCTGGTACTCACGAATGTCAAATTCGCTCCGTAAAAGTAGCTGTCCTTCCTAGACTGCAAAGGTTTTCTATCACGCTGAAAAGAAGACAAAGGGCTAAAATCAAGTTCATTTTAGCCCTTTGTCATCAATCTTGCAGCTCCCATTACGGGAGCTTTTTTGCTGGTTTTAACCATCCCAGCATCGTCTGAACGATGTCTTTTTGTTGCGTGAGGACTGGAATGTCTGCAGGCTGATCCCCTTTTTGTTTGTCATACATGCCAAATTGAGCATGATTACCGCCTTTTATCTCATGGTACACCGTTTGAGAAGGTAGCTGCTTTTTCGATTTTTTGATTTTTTCTTGTGTCGCCAGCCCATCTTTTTCGCCTGAAATAGATAATACTTGCAAGGAAGCCTGTTTCAAATCATCTGATGCAGGATAGGAGGCAAGGAAAAAGAGGCCGTCCAGCTTGCTTTGATTTTTCTCTGCATACATAGCGGCAGCTGTCCCGCCTAGCGAATGCCCGCCAATGTACCAATGCTTGATGGCTGGATGACTTTTGAGGATATCCTCTGCCTTCTTCGTATTAAAAATCGCGAAGGAAAATGGCATGTCTGGGATAAAGACCGAATAGCCTTTCTTCATCAGCGCATTCCCTAGATAGGCATACGCAAGAGGTTCAACTTTTGCCCCAGGATATAGAATGATGCCAGTATCGCTTTTTGATGCTTCAAATGAATATATCCCATTTTTATGATCGACCTGCTCAATCTTCATCTGCTTTTTTAACGCTTCCGATGGTCCATATGTAAAGCGGCTCCATGTATAGAAAGCACCAAAAGCTAAGATGATGAGTGCAAGTAATGTAATACCGGTGATCTTCAGTATTTTCTTCATCGTATGTCCCTTCTTTCTCATGTACATATTAAATATACCATCATTTACTCTTCTGCCAAACGGCAAGTACGCTGATCCGGTTGTGTGATAAAGTATTAATCCATTAGCACTGCATTTGGCTGTTATTTACAATCTGAATGAGAGGGCTTAAAATAGGTGTGCATTCAGAAGTAACGGAGGAAGAAAGAAATGAAGCAGGAACATTCTCAACTTTGGATTGAAGTGAAAAATTATGTACTCATTTTAATAGGATCAGCCATCGTGGCGGTTGGCTTTAATACGTTATTATTACCAAATCAGATTGCTGCTGGCGGTGTGAGTGGAATCAGTACCATTATGCAGTCATTCGGTTTTGAAGCTGCATATGTACAATGGGGTCTCAATATTCCGCTCTTTATCGCAGGCTTTTATTTATTAGGTGGAACATTTGGGGTAAAAACGCTCGTTGGTTCTGTCTTTTTACCTTTAATGGTGTTCTTAACAAGACACATTGCTCCTGTCACCCATGAAGCACTGCTCGCCGCAATATTTGGCGGTGTAGTGATTGGGATCGGGATTGGGCTCGTTTTCCTCGGCAATGGTTCAACGGGAGGAACGGCACTTGCGGCCAAAATCATCAATAAATATACAGGGCTGACGTTAGGTACTTGTTTAGCGATGATGGACGGTTTGATTGTTTTGGCGGCCATGACTGTTTTTGGGATTGAAGAAGGACTGTACGCTGTGATCGGAGTGTTCATTTCTAGTAAGACGATTGATGTGGTACAGGCTGGCTTTAGTCACTCGAAGATGGCCATGATTATTACGGGCCATGAGGATGAGGTCAGACAGGCGGTGTTTGATCAAATTGATCGTGGTGTAACGAAGATTTCAGCAGTAGGTGGGTACACCGACCATGACCGGCCTATTTTAATGTGTGTGGTAGGGCAGTCACAATTCACAAAGTTGAAACAAGTGGTAAAAGCGATCGATGCATCAGCATTTGTCATCGTCATGGATGCAAAAGAGGTGCTTGGTGAGGGTTTTAAAAGGGCGTAAACAAGGATATAATAACGTTGACCAAATGATTGTAAGGGAGGGAAATACATGAAAAAGAGCGGATTAACGCTTCTTTTTGTCGCTATGCTTTTTGTACTTGCGGCCTGTGGAGGAAATTCAAGCAGCAGTGATAAAGAAGGCAGTAAAAGTGCTTCAAGTGTGAGCAGTGGTGAAGAGATTTATCAGCAAAACTGTATTGGCTGTCATGGAAAAGACTTATCTGGCGGAGGCGGCCCAAGCCTGAAAGAAGTCGGGAAGAAATATAATGAAAGCCAAATTGCAGATATTGCCCAGAACGGTAAAGGATCTATGCCAAGCGGAATGGTAGATGAAAAACAAGCAAAAGAAGTCGCCAAATGGCTTGCAGAGAAAAAATAAAACCTTTGTCTAATCGACAAGGTTTTTTTATTTTCTATTTGTAGAAAAAGACTTTTGGATAGTATGAAAACGTATTATATTAAATTTTATTTAAAAAATAAGGGTAAAAAGACACGTTTTTCGGTTTTGATTGCTCTATTTACCTTTTATTTATAAGTTTTGAAATATAAATGTAATACCATTGCGTCGATTCATGACGTATAATTGGAGTTGTTGAAATTTAGACGATTCAATTTTTTCATCTTTTTGGATGAAAAGGACATAAATTGCTTGTGCGTATCGAAGGGTATGTGCGTGACCATACATAACGTTTTTTGACGAGAAGTGTCAGAACATCATGATAAGCTGTTTGACAGCGAATAAGAAAAGATTAGGTGATTACATGATTGAAATGAAGGAAGTCTATAAGATCTATCCTAATGGTGTAAAGGCGATCAATGGAATCAATGTCTCTATCCATCCAGGAGAGTTTGTGTATGTTGTTGGTCCCAGTGGCGCTGGTAAATCCACGTTCATTAAAATGATGTATCGTGAAGAGAAGCCAACAAAAGGGAAAATCTTAATTAATAACAAAGATTTAGGCTCGATGAAGGAAAAAGAAATTCCTTATGTGAGAAGAGAAATTGGCGTAGTATTCCAAGATTTCAAACTGCTTCCAAGTCTCACGGTCTTTGAGAACGTGGCATTTGCTCTTGAAGTCATTGGTGAACAGCCAAGTATTATTAAGAAAAAAGTGCTTGAGGTACTTGATTTGGTGCAATTAAAGCACAAAGCTCGTCAATTTCCAGATCAGCTTTCCGGCGGTGAACAGCAGCGTGTATCGATCGCTCGTTCGATCGTCAATCATCCTGAGGTTGTCATTGCAGACGAACCGACAGGAAACCTTGATCCAGATACTTCATGGGAAATCATGAAGACACTCGAAGAGATTAATAACCGCGGAACAACAGTCGTCATGGCGACACACAACAAAGAGATTGTAAACAGCATGAAGAAACGCGTCATCGCAATCGAAGATGGAATGATTGTGCGTGACGAAGCAAGAGGGGAGTACGGAATTTATGATTAAAACTCTCTCGCGGCATTTACGTGAGAGCTTCCGTTCACTTGGAAGAAACACGTGGATGACATTTGCATCAATTAGTGCGGTCACTGTCACATTGATTTTAGTTGGGGTTTTTCTTGTTATTATGCTCAACTTGAATAACATGGCATCGAACGCTGAGAAAGAAGTAGAAGTAAAAGTTCTCATCGATTTAACGGCGAATCAAAAGCAGCAGGATGAATTAAAAGCAGAAATTGAGAAGATTCCTGAAATCAGTGATGTGAAATATTCATCCAAGGATGATGAACTAAAAGCACTGATTAAAAGCTTTGGTGAAAATGGACAATCTATGGGACTGGTTGATCAAGAAAATCCATTGAATGATGCGTTTATTGTGAAAACAACAGATCCCCACGATACACCAAAAGTAGCGAAGAAATTAGAAAACCTAAAAGGGACGTATAAAGTCACTTATGGAAAAGAAGAGGTCAGCCGACTCTTTAATGTTGTCGGAGTGGCGCGTAATGTCGGCATCGCACTTATTATTGGGCTTTTATTTACAGCGATGTTCTTGATTTCCAATACGATCAAAATTACGATTTTTGCTAGACGTAAAGAAATTGAGATTATGAAACTAGTAGGTGCAACGAACTGGTTTATCCGCTGGCCGTTCTTCATCGAAGGATTACTACTTGGTGTATTTGGCTCGATTATACCAATCGCTGTATTGCTTGGCACGTATCAATATGCTGTCGGCTGGGTGGCGCCAAGGGTACAAGGTTCATTTATTTCAATGCTTCCATACAATCCGTTTGTCTATCAAGTATCACTGATCCTTCTATTGATCGGTGCCATTATCGGTGTGTGGGGAAGTTTAACGTCCATCCGTAAATTCTTGAAAGTATAAATCTATTTATATTGATGGCAGCACTCGAAGATTCTATAGAAGATGTGACCGGTTGATCCAATTCATCCGGTCGACTCTTCATGTCGACAGTTGTCATGGGAGGGGAATATCGTTTTGAAAAGAAAGCTGATAATGGCTGGAATGGCAGCGTTTATTGGAACAACGTGGCTATACATTCCAGGGAACGAAAATCGTGCATTCGCATACGAAGACCTAGATCAAAAACGTCAACAAATTGAAGAGAAAACATCGAAGACTGAATCAACCTTGAAGAAAAAGAAATCAGAACTGGCAAAGCTTGAAAAGAAAGAATCAAAGCTCAAGCAAGAAATTGAAAAAATTGACCAAAAAGTAAGTGCCGCAACTGAAAAAGTCGCTGAAAAAGAAAAAGAGGTCAAACAGACGAAACAAGAGATCAAAAAACTAAAAAAAGAGATTGAAGTCATCAACGAGCGAATTGAAAAGAGAAAAGCGATTTTCAAAGATCGAATTCGTTCTATGCAAAAAAGTGGCGGTACAATCAACTATTTAGATGTGCTGCTAGGTGCTCGTAGCTTTAGTGATTTTGTCAGTCGTGTGGGAGCTGTTACAACCATCGTCGAAGCAGATAAAGACATGATTACAGAACACGAAAATGATTTGGAGCTAGTAGAGCAAAAAGAAGCAGAGCTAAATAAACAGCTAAGTGGACTTGAAACATCTTTGAAAGAGCTTGAAACGTTGAAAAAGGACCTATCTAAACAGCAAAAAGAAAAAGGAAAAGTCCTTGGTCATGTAACGGAAGAAAAAGAACATGCACATGATGAACTAGGAAAGCTTGAAAATGAACAAGAAATTCTAGCGAATCAGAAAGCGGCGGTAAAGTCTGAAGAAGCACGCCGTCAAAAAGAAGAAGCGAAGAAAGCAGAACAAGCAGCTGCTGAAAAAAGTGCACCTGCACCAAGTGGAGGATCTGATCAAGTGTCAGATACACCAGCAAGTAGCTCAGGTTTCATTAAGCCAGCTGCAGGCCGTTTCTCATCAGGCTTTGGCGGACGTTCTGGCGGACAGCACTACGGATTAGATATCGCTGCAAAGGGCACTGTATCTGTCGTTGCAGCCGCATCTGGAACAGTCACGAACTCAAGCTACTCGTCGAGTTATGGAAACGTGGTGTTCATTACACATAACATCAATGGCCAAACGTATCAAACGGTATACGCTCACCTTTCAACAAGAAGTGTGTCAACAGGTCAAAGAGTCGAGCAAGGTCAATTCCTTGGATATATGGGCAACACAGGTCAGTCTTATGGCCAGCATCTTCATTTTGAAATTCATAAAGGATTATGGAATGGCGCGAAATCAAATGCAGTCAATCCAGCGCAATATATCCGCTGACAAAAAGCCGATAACAGCATGTTATCGGCTTTTTTCAAGTAGATGAAGTTAAAATAACAGCAGTAATCCGGCAATAATAGGTGTTAAAAGCACAGCGGATTTTAAGAGAGGTTTCGGCGCAAGGCGTGTAAATTTTGCCCCAATAAAAGCTCCTAATACGGTACCGATTAAGATCTGAACGAGCAGGATAAAGTCAACATAGCCTTCTGAAATATAACCAATTCCACCGCCAATAGAGATTGGAATAATCACTAGCATCGTTGTGCCAACAGCTTGTCTAATAGACAGCTTCAGCAAAATCAAAAGCCCCACTTGAATAAATGGTGCTGATCCGATACCGAACATCCCTGAAAGCATCCCTGATACAAGGCCTAATATAATGCCCCTGATCAGCAATTGGCGTGAAGAAAGCGGCTGCTGCTCAGCATCTTCTTTTAGGACAAACAATTTGATCATCATAAAAACAGCAGATAAAAAGAGCATACCAGCTGTTAAATAGTGCAGGCTATCCTCTGGAATAAAAGGAGCCACTTTTGCTCCGGCAAATGAAGCAATACAAGCTAGTGCACCGACAATCAAACCTGATTTGAGCTGGATATTTCCTTCCCGGTAGTGGCTGTATGCACCAGATAAAGTCGTAAATGCCATAGCAGCTAAAGATGTCCCAAGTGCAGTATGGATTGGTACATCAAAGATTAACGTCAGCAATGCGATGACAAAACCAGCCCCGCCAGCTCCTACAAACCCTAGTAAAATTCCTAATAAAAGCATCGTCAATATAATATACATAGCGAAGACTCCTTCTCGATCGTAACAAAATAAAAATTACACCTATTGAAATGATTAGTCAAGCCTCCTTAGGAGAATGTCTTTACATGAAATCCCTTCTTCTGGCATATAATAACTCAGGTCATCAGGAAGAGTTGAAGAAGGAGGCCAAATATGAAAAAACAAATCGCATCCATCATGGCAAGTGTCATTCTCATCATAAGTGCAGGGGTTATGACGCATAAAGAGGCGACTCAAGCGGAGTCACCGAAAGCGGCTGCAGTGGCTGGACAAGCTCAATCAAGTGATCGAGCGAAGGAAAACGGAATGGAGAAAATTGAGAAAGCCTATGACCTCATTTCGAATGAATATGTAGAGGAAGTGGATCGTCAAAAGCTGCTTGAAGGTGCCATACAAGGAATGCTTTCAACCTTAAATGATCCGTATTCAGTATACATGGACAAGCAAACCGCAAAGCAATTTTCGGATTCACTTGATTCCTCATTTGAAGGAATTGGGGCAGAAGTTGGAATGGATGAAGGAAAGATTATCATTGTCTCTGCCTTTAAAAAATCCCCTGCGGCAAAGGCGGGTCTGAAACCGAAAGATGAAATCATCAGCATTGACGGTGAGTCGATGAAAGAAAAAAGCCTAAACGATGCTGTACTGAAAATAAGAGGAAAAAAAGGAACGTCTGTCGCCTTGAAAATCAGACGAAATGGAATTGAAAAAGAGCTAACATTCCATATCAAACGAGAAGAAATACCGCTTGAAACCGTAACGGCTTCAATGAAAGAGGTCAATGGTCATAAAACAGGCTATATTGCGATCTCTAGCTTCTCTGAAGATACGGCGAAGGATTTCACGGCAAGTTTGAATAAGCTCGAGAAAAAGGGCATGGAAGGCCTTGTGCTGGACGTGAGAGGAAATCCTGGCGGCTATCTACAAAGTGTGGAAGACATTTTGAAACATTTTATCACAAAGGATCAGCCATATATTCAAATTGCAGAACGGAATGGCGATCGAAAACGATATTTTTCAAAACGAAAAGAACAAAAACCATACCCGGTCAATGTCTTAATTGATAAAGGAAGTGCATCCGCTTCTGAAATTCTGGCTGGTGCCATGAAAGAAGCAGGGAAGTATGAAGTGGTAGGTGACGTTTCCTTTGGTAAAGGGACTGTGCAGCAGGCGGTACCAATGGGAGATGGGAGTAACATTAAATTAACGCTGTATAAGTGGCTGACACCGAAAGGGAATTGGATTCACAAAAAAGGCGTTGTGCCGACCATTGCGATTCATCAACCAGATTACTTCACCGTTGGCCCGCTCCAGCTGAAAGAACCGCTTCAGCTTGATATGAACAATGAAGAAGTCAGACAAGCACAGACATTGTTAAAAGGGTTATCATTTGACCCAGGCAGAGTAGATGGATATTTTGACGAAGAAACGAAAAAGGCTGTACTCGCATTTCAAAGCACATACAATCTCGAAAAATCAGGTGTGATTGATTTAAAGACAGCGAAAATGATGAACAAGATGGTAGATGAAGTGAAATCTTATGAAAAGAATGATCTTCAGCTACAAACTGCACTAAAAGCACTATATCTCAAAAAATAAAGAGGCGAATAAATGCCTCTTTTTTTTGGTTCATAAGTGTTACGAACATGTAATAATTTATTCTTAAAAATATATTATATCGAGAAATATATTCATTTATTTTACAAAAAACATAACATTCCTTCGAATTTACCCGATAACATATTTATATAAGAGACTTTCTGTTGATTTAAACATGTCATGAAAATGAAACTTTTGAAAGTTGTATGTTACATAAATAATTCTTACAATAAAAAGTAGCACTCATTTTAAATATTTTATTTTTTGCGGATATTCAGCTTAAGCATTGAGCTGTACCGAGGTTTGCGCTTTTCTTAAAAGAACTAGTAAATGGGGGTACACAATTGAAAAGGGCAAGTATTGTGAGAGAGAAAAAATATTACGAGTTGGTAGAGGAGCTTAAGAGTCGTACGAAAGATGTGACGTTTTCGGCTACAAAGGCATTAAGTCTACTCATGCTGTTAAGCAGGTACTTGGTCAATTACACAACGGTAGAATCAGTCGACGAGATCGATGAAGACTGTGCTGAGATATACTTCAATTATTTAATGGATAATCATAAGAGACTTGGTATAAACTTAACCGACATCAAGAGGTCCATGCAGCTTCTCGGCGGCATATTAGACGTAGATGTAAATCACTATTTAAAAGATTTTTCACTGTCGAATGTCACACTTTGGATGAATCAGGAGAAATAAACCTGATGTCAAGCATCGATTTATTTGATAGAATAAGAGAAAATGCTTGACTTGGGCGGTGAACGATAATGAGCTCGGAGTGGATGGGAGCCGGATTAAAAGCGGTCGGTCTGTTTTTAATCCATCCTCTTTTTTATTTTATGATATTAATCAGCCTATTATATGGCTACATCCGCGTAAAGCGGGAGAGAAAAGCGTTTCAAACAAGAATAGAAGATGTTTACGATGAACTGAAATTTACATATTCAAAAGGATGGGTTCCAGGAATTTGTCTATCGATCATATCTGTAGGCTTAGGGATTTCCCTTCCGCCTGGATTCATCGTGCTGATTGCAGCGATGACCATCGTTTTCTCTTTATTCTTTAAGGCGAGTGCGCTTTCGTCTGCATACACACTCGGTTTCAGTTTTATTGCGGCATTTGGACTGATGTCTGTTCAAGTGAGCCATTCTTGGCTGCCGCAGCTTTCAATGATGAATGCATCAGCCGTTGTGATCCTGTTAGGGCTACTGTTAATGACCGAAGGCATCTTAGCCTATCGAACGGCGCATTTACGTACATCGCCTGCAATGGTGATGAGTGCGAGAGGACTTTTGATCGGCCAGCAGCGAGCAAACCGTCTGTGGCTTCTACCACTTGTTTTGCTGATGCCGGCAGGTGAATGGACTTCTTCTCTGCCATGGTGGCCTGTGCTTCAAGTGCACGATCAAAGCTTTTCATTTATTGTGATCCCGTACATCATCGGCTTTGGCCAGCGTATTCAAGGATCGCTGCCAATTGTGAGTATTCAAATTACGTCACGCCGAATAATGATGCTCGGTCTAGTTGTTGCTGCAGTAGGTGCGGCAAGTATTTGGTTTGAGCCGATTGCGTGGGGAGCTGTTGTTCTAGCGATTGCAGGAAGAGCCTTTTTATCATGGAAGCAGAGGGCGAATGACAACGCTGCACCATTCTTTTTCTCTAAGCGGAATCAAGGGCTTATGGTGCTTGGTATCATTCCGAATACCCCTGCGGCTGATTTAAAGCTTGAGATCGGAGAAATTATTACAAAGGTCAATGGAATCGAGATCAAAACCGTTTCAGAATTTTATGAAGCACTACAAACCAACCGTGCTCTGACAAAGCTCGAGATCATTGGTCTCAATGGTCAGACAAGGTTTGAGAAACGCGCCTCTTACGAAGGGGAGCATCACCAGCTTGGTATCTTGTTTGTGAAGGACGATCCACAGCAAGAGCCAACGGCGATTTCATCTTAAAAAAGCTGCTAGAGATGGCAGCTTTTTTCTTTTGGGCGCGTTTCTTTCCCATAGGATTCGCCCCATTCACGCATGGCAAAGATAATGGGCTTTAACGTATTTCCAAGAGAAGTCAGTGAATACTCGACACGAGGAGGAACTTCCTCATAGACTTCACGGTGAACAATCCCGTCTTGTTCAAGTTCTCGTAATTGCAACGTCAAGACACGCTGCGAAATTCTTGGCAGAAGCCGGCGTATTTCGTTGTAACGCTTTGGACCGCAAGTCAAATGATAAAGGATGACGCCTTTCCATTTCCCTCCGATGACATTTGTAGTGATAGACACGGGACAGCCATGATTCACAATACTGACTGGATTGGATGGTGCACTCATCTCAACATTCCTTTCTTAAACGAAAATGGTCATAAACGAACATGTTTGTACCTAACGAACAAAAATGTGCGTACTTGAATCAATGGAAGCTTTTCTTTTACCATAGAGATAGGACATCACACATTCGGGTTGTTTGTTTTCCTATCATAACAATTTCTATTAGGGAATGGAAAGAAATTGGATTGTGGGAACACACCTGTTCATTAGAAAGGATGAATAATATGCGAGACAAAGAGCTATTAAAAAAAGAAATCATTGAGGCGTATGAATTCCGTCATGCGACAAAAGAGTTTGACCCAGCGAAAAAGATTCCAGAGGATGATTTTGCATTTATTTTAGAAACAGGAAGACTTTCTCCAAGCTCTGTAGGGTTTGAGCCTTGGAAGTTCCTCGTTGTTCAAAATGAAGCATTCAGAGAAAAATTAAAAGAGTATACATGGGGGGCGCAAAAGCAGCTTCCAACTGCCAGCCATTTTGTAATCATCTTGGCAAGAACAGATGCCCGCTATGATTCAGCATATGCAGAATACATCAACAAGCAAATCAAAGGAATGACAGACGAAACGTTTGAAATGGTCAAGGGGCGCTACAGAGAATTCCAAGAGAACGATCTTCATCTACTAGAAAATGACCGTACATTATTTGATTGGGCTTCAAAACAAACGTATATTGCCTTAGGTAACATGATGACAGCTGCGGCACAGATCGGCATTGATTCATGCCCAGTTGAAGGATTTAGCTACGATCACATCCATCGTATCTTAGAAGAAGAAGGGTTACTGGAGGATGGTCAATACGACATCTCTGTCATGGCAGCCTTTGGTTATCGTGTCACTGAGCCAAAACGCGGCAAAACACGTCGCCCGATGGATGAAGTAGCTGTTTGGATTCGTTAATCGCTGTTTGTCTGAAAAAGGCTGTTGACAATTGCGTGGTTAGTCAGTATATTTAAAAAATAAAATCTTTGACGAATATACAAATTTGACTATAAACGCTTTGACTTGAGAATAGTAAATGAACATCCGTTTTTTAAGAGAGCTGCGGGTCGGTGCAACGCAGTAAAACGAATCATTGAACTCGCTCAAAGAGCGGTAAGACTGAATGAATAGTAAGTCTTTACGTGTGACCTCCGTTATCGGGTTTTAAGTTGGATTCAGCCATGGCTGAATCAATAAGAGTGGTAACGCGGTTGCAAGGTCAGTCGTCTCTTCCAGGAGATGGCTGGCCTTTTTATATGCTTTTATCTCATATTTGTCTGAAGATTCAAATTTAAAGGAGCTATAGAAAATGGAAAAGGAACATGTGCAGTTAAAACGAACAATGACATCAAGGCATATTATGATGCTTGCGCTTGGCGGTGCCATCGGTGCTGGTCTGTTTAAAGGAAGCAGTTCTGCCATTGATATTGCGGGTCCTGCTGTCATTTTGGCATACATGATTGGTGGTCTTATTTTATTATTTATTATGCAAGGACTTGCCGAAATGACCGTTGCACGACCTGGAGCAAGAACATTCCGTGACTTGATTGAACCTGTGTTAGGAAAGTATCCGGCCTATTTCTTAGACTGGATCTATTGGAAGATGTGGGTTCTGAACATTGCAGCAGAAGCGATTGTGTCGGCCATCTTTATTCAGTACTGGTTCCCACAAGTGCCAATCTGGATGCTTGTGTTAATCATTTCACTTGTAGTCACAATCATTAATGTTTGCTCAGTCAAAATGTTTGCTGAAACAGAGTATTGGTTGGCTTCTATTAAAATTGCTGTCATCATCTTATTTATTATCATTGGATGTACCATGCTATTTGTCTCATTTGGACAGCATGCAGCACCTGGATTGTCTAACTTAACGGATCACGGTGGATTTTTCCCAAATGGTACTGGCGGATTAATTGCAGCAATGCTGGTTGTCGTGTATTCATATGGTGGGACGGAGATGATTGGGGTCACTTTAGCAGAAACAAAAAACCCTGAAAAAGTCATCCCAAAGGCCATACAAAGTACGTTTGTACGCATTATCGGTTTTTATGTACTACCGTTCTTTATCATTGTCAGCTTAATCCCTTGGAATCAAGTAAACAATGAGCAAGTAAGTCCATTTGTGACAGTGTTTGCAACAATCGGAGTACCGTATGCTAGTGACATCATGAATGGTATTATCTTACTAGCGATTTTGTCTTCTATGAACTCTGGCTTGTATGCTTCATCACGGGTGCTTTATACACAGGCAATGGATGGCCGTGTATGGAAAGGATTCTCCAAGCTGTCAAAACAGCAGGTGCCTGTTCGAGCCATCCTTGTATGTACATCTACCTTGTATGCAGCTGTATTGATTTCTCTTTTTGTAGGAAGTCAAACGTTTAATTACTTAATGGGCTCTTTAAGTTACACAGTTCTATTCATCTGGTTTATCATTGCCGTCGGTCATTTGAAATCTCGAAGCGTCGCACAGCCAGGCGGATATCGCGTGAAGCTGTATCCTTTCACAACGTGGTTTTCCGTTATTGCGATCATGGCCATTTTTGTCGGCGTTGTATTCAATACACCAATTGTTCAAACGCTGGTCACAATGGGCATTTATTTAATCATTACACTTTCTTTCTTTATTAACAGAAAACGGTTTGAAACAGCCGTCTAATTTATTAAAAAGCGTGCAGGACCTTCTGAAGGGTCTCGCACGCTTTTTTTAATGCTGTTTATATTGCTTGAAGTGGACAGGGGATTGAACGGGATGTGGCTTTGCCTGAAGGCCATAGCTATCCCTGACGATATAAAGCGGCCGGTCCTTGGCTTCATCGTAGATTCGGCCGATATACTCCCCGATCATGCCTAACATAAAGAGGATGATCCCGCTAAAGAATAGTTGAATGACAATTAATGAACTCCAGCCGGTGATGGTGCTGTTTGTAAAAAGCTTTAAATATAAAACTAGAAACATCGAAATGAAGCCAATAGCTGAAAGGGCAATACCTGCCACGCTGGCTAGCTTTAAAGGTTTGTAAGAAAAAGATGTGATCCCATCCATCGAGAGCTTGAGCATCTTTTTGAGAGGGTACTTTGTTTCTCCTGCCAACCGCTCATCCCGAACATATTCTACCGCAATCTGTTTGAAGCCAACCCAGCTCACTAATCCGCGGACAAATGGATTTTTCTCGCGTATTTTTCTCATTTCATGACACACTTTACGATCCATCAATCTAAAGTCGCCGGTGTCAATAGGAATATCTACTTCGGTGATTTGACGTAGCACTCGGTAGAAAAGGGAAGCCGTGTACTTTTTGAAAGCTGTTTCTCCTTTTCGTTGCGTGCGGACCGCGTATACGACCTCATAGCCTTCCTTCCATTTTTCAATCATGTCTAAAATCAATTCAGGTGGATCTTGTAAATCCGCATCAATTACTACGACAGCTTCTCCCTTTGCATAATCCATTCCAGCTGTAATGGCAATTTGATGCCCAAAGTTACGAGAAAAATCAATAAGTCTCACATGCGGATCGGTCTGGCAGTACCCTTTAATCAGTTCAGCTGTTCGATCTATACTGCCGTCATTGACGAAGAGAAGCTCATATGCTTCTCCCGTCGAATCCATGACGGTCTTGAGGCGCTGATACGATTCATGGATCACAAGTTCTTCATTATACACTGGGACTACAACAGAGTATTGTATGTTCTTTTCCATCAGTCATCGTTCCTCCCTTTTAATAGATGAATTAATCAACGGATAGTTCATAAAGAGTACCGCTCTCCATTCCGCCCATTCGTCCATTTGACTGATCATTTTGTTCTGATTGTTGGCTGTCTGAGCTGTCTGTTTGCTGATTCGTTTTGGATGTAGAGCTGTTCTGCCATTTAGAAGCAGATACTTCTTTGCCATTTTTTTGAATCCAAGTGAGAATATCAGAGCTGCCGCCTCTCATACCAGAAAGATAGAAGTATTTGATTTTGCCATCTTTAACGAGCTGTTTGAATTCATTAAGCGTGAGAATGTTATCAGATCCACTAAATCCACCTAATGCCATAACAGCTTTTCCTGTTTTAATAATGTAAGGCGAAGCAGTGGTTGCATCTGTTGTCCCGAATAGGAATTCTTCTCCCGTATTGTTTTTCTCAAGATAGCTGATCAGCTTTTCATTGACTTGTGAACTCATGCTGCCACTTGAAGTTGCAAGCTGAGGACCAGCCTCTGGCAGCATACTGTTTCCTCCGTAAAGAAGAGGTGTGCTTGCCCAGTATAGGGGTGCGATCAGCATCCCAAGGATGGCAATGAGAGACATGAATTGTTTTAGTTTTTCTTTCCCTTTTATCAAAAGAAGAGAAAGGATCGTTCCAATACCAATGATACCGACTGCAATGCTTAATCCAAGACCGATTGTGCTTGTAAATGTGGATAGGATAAAGATTTCAAATGCGGTTGTGACGAATATCGCAATTGGCAGTAGCCATTTTTTAAAGCCAGTTCCCGTTTGAAACAATTGAGTCATAGACACCCATCCGGCTCCTGCTAATACAGCAATTGGCGGTGCCAGCATGATTAAATAATAGTGATGGAAAAATCCTGCTACACTGAAAAATGCAGCAACAGGTATAAGCCAAGCTAACCAAAATAGTGTTTCTTTTTGTTTTGTATTGAGACGTCTTCTTTCAAAGGCTGTCGAGAAGAAGATACCAATCGCACCAAAGAGCGCAAATGGAAGCAGCCAGCTGATTTGATCGGACAGTTCAGATTGGAACAGACGTAATGGCCCTTTTGTTCCTGTTCCAAACATGCCAGAACCACTTCCCATTTTTCCGCCCCCACCATTTGGCGGTCCATCACCATTACCGCCTGATGGCATATCAGGTGGTGTTGTGCCGTTTGCATTGCTTGGTGGTCCTTGCATTGAAGGCTGTTCCTGACTGGATGATTGATTTGAATTGTCTGAGTTGTTTTGAGTTCCATTCGATGGCGGCTGAGGCATGGTGGATGAATTATTGTCATTTTGCTGATCACCCTGCTGTGAAGGTGGCTGTCCCTCACCCTGATTTGTGCCGCCTCCTCCGCCAGACTGTTGACCAGTCAACCGCTGCAGACCATTGTAACCAAAGGCTAATTCTAGTGCTGAGTTCGATTGACTTGATCCCATATAAGGACGATTGTCTTTGGAAGTGAGATCAACCGCTATAGACCATGAAGCAGATACACCTAAAAGAACAATCATTGAAATCATCAGTGATAACAACTTTTTCTTCCATGTCGTTCGATAGGCAATGATGTAAAACAGGACGAGAGCCGGTACAATCATATACGCTTGTAGCATTTTTGTATTAAAACCGACACCGATCATTGCAAAAGAAGCAATCGCCCAAAGCACTTTCTGCTGTTTCACAGCCTTGAACATCATGGCTGTTGCGAGTAAAAGAATAAAGACGAGTAAGCTGTCAATGTTATTTGTACGAGATACAGCAACTGCGATTGGTGTACACGCCATAATAAGCGCTGACAGTCTTGCAGCAGCCTGGCCAAATGTAGGTTTGACTAGGCGGTAGATTAAATAAACAGATCCAATGCCAGCTAAAGCTTGGGGTAAGATCACACTCCAGCCATGCAGGCCGAAAATTTTGGCACTGATCGTTTGCAGCCAGAAGGCGAGCGGTGGTTTATCCACCGTGACATAACCTGAGGGATCGAACGAAGCAAAGAAGAAATTATGCCAGCTTTGCATCATACTTGTGACCGCCGCTGTATAATAAGCGTTCACCGTATCGTCGTTCCAAATGTTATAAATGTTTAAAATGGCAGATAAAATCAATATGAAAAATAAATAAAGATCAAATTTCTGAAAGCGTCTAATCAAAAGCTTGTCACTCCTTTTTCTTAACTTGAAAAAAGTGTAACAAGCAAATATGAATAAATTGTTAATAAAAAAAGGCCAATTCTTTATTTTTCTGTTGAATAAAAACAGCTCTATAAAAGAGCTGTTTTGTTTAAGATGTCATCTTATTTTATGAGGAGACAGGCGGAGTTTCAGTGGTCTCTGCACTTGGTAATTGTATAATAGCGGTCGTACCTAGGCCTTGTTCAGATTGAAGAACGAACGTGCCACGATGTTTTTTTATAATTTGATAAACAATGGCTAGTCCAAGACCAGAGCCGCCATCTTTTCTTGTGCGGGCTTTATTCACTCGATAAAAACGCTCAGAAACATGAGGGAGATCTCCTTTTGGAATTCCGCTGCCTTCATCTGTAATTCTCAATTCAGCAGTTTGTTGGTGAACGAATAATTCAATCGAAATCGATTTTCCTGAAGGCGTGTAATGGATGGCATTGTCCAATAAATTACGAACGACTTGCTCAAGTCGATCGCTATCACCATAAATAATACAATCCTCTTCGAGTTCGCGGTTGAACGAGATTCTCTTTTGACTAGCAATGAATGTCATTTGATCAAGAACATCATGAATAAGCTGCGCAAAGACGATCGGCTCCATCGTTAGTGGGTAAGATTCCCCCTCTAACTGTGCGAGATCAAGAAGGTCATGTACGAGCCGGCTTAATCGTGTGGATTCGTCTTGAATAATCTGCATGCCTTTCTTTTGATCAATAATGCCTTCTTCAATTCCTTCAGCATAGCCTTTCATATAACTTAAAGGCGTTCTCAGTTCGTGGGAGACATTGGCAAGGAACTCTCTGCGATGTTGTTCAACTTTTTCTAAGGTAGAGGACAGTTTATTAAAGGAACGGCTCAGCTGATTTAACTCATCCCCTTTTTTGGTCACAGCCATGCGTTTTGAAAAATCACCAGATTCCATTTCCATTGCAATTTCTTTCATTTGATTGATCGTCCTTACGACTTTATTAGAACTTTTATATCCAATAAAGAAAATCAAAAGCAGGATAATTAAAATAGAGATGCCAAGCGTTAATCGAATTTGAACAAACGGTTCATACACATCAGATAAAGGCATAGAGAGGAAAATGGTTCCTGATAAATCATTTTTGTTTGAGAACACAGGGATGGCAATCCCGAGAATATCTTGATGAAACTGGGGGTGTTCTCTAATTAACACAACTGTTTTCCCCTGAAGAAGCTTTTGGCGTTCTTTAAACGTAATGAGGTTATTGTTTGTATTCGTATCGAAAGGAATACCGCTTGAAAGCTCCATAGGATCATCAGTAAAAATAACACTTGCCTGACTTGAGTCATTTGCCCACTTCATTCTGTCAGTAAAATATGTGTCTTTCCCGTGTTTGTGATAGATTTCTGCCAGCTTCTTTCCTTGTAAACTTAAAGAGTCAATCTGTTTATCTATATATAAGTGCTGGTATAAGTAATAAGTCAGGGCAAGAGCTGAGGCAGCAACGATGCCTATAACGGAAAGGATTAAGAAAAGCACTTTCCTTTTAATAGATAATGGCTTCATTTGTCCTCCTCAAACTTATAGCCGACACCCCAAACGGTCTTAATATACCGTTCCGCTTCCTTTAATTTCAGTCTTAGTGTTTTAATATGTGTATCGACTGTTCTTAAAGAGCCACTAGGTGAGTGTGATTCCCACAATTTTTGATAGAGCTGTTCACGGGAAAAGACTTGGCCTTGATTGAGCAGAAGAAACATAAGTAAATCAAATTCTCTTCTTGTTAAATTGATGGGCTCTTGCTTGAGATAGACTTGTCTGCCATCTTGATCGATCTCCAAGTCACCAATCATGATTCGACTGCGCTTTAAAGAAAGACCTCTAATTCGTCTTAATGTCGTTTCAATTCTAGCTGCAAGCTCACGTAGACTAAAAGGCTTCATAATGTAGTCGTCTGCTCCAATTTCCAGCCCCTTAATGCGATCCTCTTCATAACTTCTAGCTGTTAAAAATAAAATGGGGATTTGAGAGGTTTGCCTGATGCGCTGGCAGACTTCGAATCCATCCATATCTGGCATCATAATATCCAATACAACAAGGTCAATGGCCTCTTTTTCAAGCTGATGTAAGGCGCCCGTGCCATTATTTGCAGTTATCACGTGAAAGCCTTGTCTCTGCAAAAAGGATCCGATTAACTCAAGCATATCTAATTCATCATCTACTATTAAAATATTCATCTGTTCTTTCATTTCTTTTCCTCCAACATGATAGCATAAGGTCCTGCTGGGATGTTCAGTCGGTTTTTCAACATAAATGTATGTTTGTCGATGACGGATACTGAATTGTCATCTAAGTTACTGACATATATAGATGAGGAATCAGCAGTGATATAATTCGGATTTTGACCGGTCTCAACAGAGGAAAGCAGTTTGTTTTTCTCGGTATTTACTTTATATAGTGTGTGGTCTCCATGACATAATACATATAAAGTAGAAGAGTTTTTTTCTGAAAAAAATGCGACTGGCATAACACCTAGTTTGATTTCTCGCTGTTTTTTACCTGTTTTAGGGTCGTAAGCAAAAATGCTCTTATTTAATGTGCCCGGTTTACCGTGTCCTCCAACCCAAATGGAATGCCCATCAAAATGAATGCCAGATGGCCGTTCTAGGACGGAAATCGTTCGTATCTTTTTTTTCTTTTCAATATCAATGACTGAAACAGAATGACTTTTTGCATTTAAAACAAACAACGTTCCAGAAGAAGACAACGCCATAGAAGAGGGTAATGTCCCGGTCTTCACAGTTGCTTTTATTTTCTTGTGCACTGTATCGATAAAATAAACGACATTTTTCTCTGAATCGGTCACAAGTAAAGTGTTGGTATCCGCATCATACGCAAGTGAAGTCAGACCTTTATTCACATCCATATAGTCCGCTGCTGTTCCTTTTTTTAAATTGATTTCTATAAGAGATTGTCCTTCCTTACTTGATGCAATGATCACGTCTTTGTTGATGTGAACAAGATCAGTGAGAGGATGTTTTAAATCAACGGAAGAGACAATTTTATTTTTTTGTAAATCAACGATTGAAAAGGAGGCTTTTTTTAGTTGAGAAATGACAGCAATTGATTGAGAGGTGCCAGGGGGCGTAAATTGCTGGTCTTTTCCGCAGCCTGCTAGGAAAAATAGTAGAGCTGACAAGCATATTAAAAAATATTTCACTCGTTTCATCCTTCTGCTCCTTTGGTGCTCTATTTTCAAAAAGCATAACACAAAAATTGTGAAAAAAAATCGAAGTTATGAATGCTGGAAGAAATGAAAAGAAGTTTTTAGGTGGGTAAGTAGAGGTAAATGAAAGCTGAAATTTCTTTTTCGTTTATTCATATGACATTTTTTCATGAGTAAAAGATCATTTTCACAGTTTGATCATTGTATTCATAATTGGTTACAGTAACAAATAATCATAGCTCCCCCGCCCTAAATAGAGCGAAGGGAGTCATTAAGCAGAGTGTTCAGATGAATGAGAAGTGGGTTTCGTTTTTAGACGATGAGAGAGGAGGAAACCAAGAATACCTGCGCCCATTAATATGATAAATAAAGATTGAAAACCACTTAATATACCAATTAAAGTAGATGAAATGATACTTCCGAAATATCTAAAGGTAGAAAAAATCCCAGATGCAGAGCCGGATAAACTCTGATCAACAGATGTTAAAGAAGCCATCTGCATGCTAGTCATGCCAATACCTGATGAGATCCCCCCAGCGACTAATGTGATGATAAGGAGTGGTAAATTTGGGTAGCTGCTTAGTGTGATCAGCATAACACCTGATAAAGTAAGACAGAGAAATGAAAATCGAATCATTTTTTTGGCGCCTTTTATTGGATGGAGCTTTGCCCCGAGTAATCCACTAATAGACATACAGAGTGAAAAGATCGAAAGGAAAATCCCGCTTTGTGTATGAGAAAGCGCGAGTTTTTGCTCCATAAACAGCGGCATAATGAGAAGAATCGCGTACATCACAAAATTACTAAGCATGATAGAAAGGTTAGCGTTCGTAAAGGTACTGTTTTTAAATAATGTCAAATCAATGATGGGATTTGTAACTTTCCGTACGTGTTTGAAAAATAAAGGAATGGAAATGACCGCTAGAACGCCATAGATCATGTATTCGTTTAATAATTGGCTTTTAGTAAACAAAATGAGTGTGGCGATCCCGATTGTTAAGTATAACGAACCGATGATATCTACATTGGCTTGTAAACGCGTATGTTTCATCTTCGGAATCATAAAAACGCCTGTCACAAGTGTGAGAATCAAAAATGGTATATTCACTAGGAAAATGGAATGCCAGTCAAAGCTCTGAATGAGAATAGAGCCGATAAAAGGTCCAAGTGCGGCACCAATTCCCGCTCCAAAACCGAAAAAACCCATAGTTTTAGAAAGCTTTTCATGTGATACTGTTGCTCGAATTAAAGCAATGCTGTTCGGTGTTAATATAGCTCCGCCTGCCGCTTGAATTGATCGGAAGCTAATAAGAAAAGCAAGATTAGGTGCGAAAGCACATCCAATGGAGCCAATCAAAAAGAGTATCACACCAGCTAAATACATGCTGCGGTGGCCGTATATATCTCCCAGCTTACCCGCAATAGGTTGAGTGACTGCCATGACAATTAGATAAATTGTGACCACCCAAGTAATGTTTGATATGGATTGCTCGTAATAAGTTGATATGGATGATAGAGCGACTGCGATCATGGTTGAATTGACTGGAACTAAAATAGCTCCAAGCAGCAAAGAATAAATGATCAAGTTCTCTTTTTTAAGATTCAATGTGTTTACCACCTTTGTAAAAAAGAAGAATTTCACCCAATTAAGTGGGGGAAATTCCTCTCATGAAAATGTGTGTGCATGTCTCAATAAAGTCTTCTTTTTGTGTTAAAACAAGCTGAATGTCTTGCTCTAGCTGTTGAATGAAAAAGCCAAAATACGTGCTAATAAATATATCAGCATAGATGTCTTCTTTTCCTTCTAATACACGATGCTGAGCACTCATTTTTTTGAAATAATGAATCAGCATGTCTCTCAATTCTTGAGGATAAATTTTTTCATGGTCTGTTAAATCTTTAAACATAGCGGGTTCTCTCATGCTGATATAGATAAATTCTTTTTTTGAAGTCAAATCTTCAAGGAAATAGCTACCGAGAAATTTTAAATCGGTGTATAAATCGTCTTTAAATTCAGCTTCAAGGGTTTTGGTCGGTGTTGATTTCATTTTCATAATGGCAGCAATCACGCCGCGTTTGTTTTTAAAGTTACGAAAAATTGTCGCTTCACTTACATTCGCTTTTGTCGCAATTTCTTTTGTCGTTGTTTTTTGATAGCCCTTTTCAGACAATAATTCCATTGTTGCGCGAATGATCCGCTGATTTGTTGATTTTAACAAGCATACTCACCTCAGGTTATGAATGTGTTTGCAACAAAGTAAGTATACCGATAAAATCTGTGACCGCCAATATGATCCAACAGTGACGACTATGCCCGTGAATGCTGATTTAATAACTGGATACGCCCATTGGCTCCATCTACTGTCACGAGGTCACCAGATTTTAGTTTTTCAGTTGCGATCCGTGTACCTAAGACAGCAGGTATCATATATTCTCTAGCGATAATAGCGGAATGGGACAAAATGCCGCCAGAATCGGTGATGACTGCTTTTGCGTCTCTAAATAAGCTGGTCCATAAAGGTGTCGTTGTTTTACAAACTAAAATGTCATCTTTCTCAAATTGTGAAAATTCATCAGCAGATGTAATAACTCTGACTCTTCCGGAAGTAATGCCGCTAGATGCACCAATTCCATAGATTGCATCGTCAGTGTTGTTTTCATTTTCCCTTAGCGAACCGAGCATTCTTTCTACTTGCTGCAATTCAGCTTCAGAAGGCTTTCCTGTATAAGCTGGTGGTTGGATGGATTCATTTTCCTTCATTTCAATTTTTCTTTGCTGAATGATCGAATCGTATGTGGTCGAAGTTGTGAGCGCATTGAGTACTTCATCATCGTAAAGATACCAAAGGTCTTCTTGATGAGGGATCGCTCCTTTTTGAACAAGAAGTTCACCAATTTTTAAGAGATAGAGTCTCGCTTTTGCATCTAACATGGCATCAATGTAAAAGTGATGATCATCTCGAATATTGGCTGCATGGAGTGCAAAATGATAAAGTTCCTCAAATTTTGTTTTAAACGCTTCATCTGTCACTTGACTGATAAACTGTTCATACGTTTCTTGCCTTTTGATCACGGCTTGTGCAAATTCTTCATCAAAATCAGATTGGTGCCGAATGTTGTTTCTAATGATGTCCAAGACAAATTCAGGATTTTCCACCCATGTTTCCTCTGTAAAATCATGGCTTTTAACAGACCGCCAACCATAGACTTGGAGAAAAGCTTCTACGTTGGAAATGAAGTTTTTTCCTTTATCTGTGTGATTGAGGGCATATAATAGTTCAGCATTCGTTGAATGATCTTTAAATGCCTGAAGAAGCTCGGAATCTTGAAGAACGTCTTTTGCCAAGTGAGATAGCTTTTGATCTGTTTCAAGAGACTTGTTCATCACACCTATCATCATTTCATGCAGCAGGACGACTTGTGTTTGATCGCCAGTATATGAGACAAGCATGTCTTCAATGATCGCTGATAGAATGACTTGAGGTATGACAATGTCAAAATGGTCGTCATACGCTCTTAGATAAATCTCTTTTAATTCTTGAAAACCATTAATGGCTTCATCAATTGTTAGCGGTTGAGTGATTTGCCGATCAAGTTTTTCGTATAATGGGAACAAGTTTTGCTTTAAAATGCGATACATTCTTTCGCTTAAACGAGGAAACATTTCGAATAGGCTCTCGTCAAAAAATGGTTCCTCTGACGCTTCTGGCATAGACGGTGAAGAATACAAATGGCCTCTATAAAGCTTGATATCTTTAATATTAAGGTCTGGTACTTGATACTTCTCTCCGTTTTTCTTCATCCCGTTTTTTAAAGCAGGTATGATCAAACTTGAAAAAAGAGGACTTGTTGGTCCAGGCATATGATCGTCCATTGAGATCCAGAAGTCTTGCAGCTCTTCAGGTTTCATTTGAAAGGCTGCACCTGAGGAGCCATTTGCTGTATTGGAAAAAGAAGCAGTAATCGGTCTTGCTTGAAGTAAATAAAAAGTACCATCTGACATGCCGAATTCGATATCTACTCCATGTCCATAAAGTTCTTCTACTTGTTTTGTCATTTTCGTGATTTGGATCAATTGATCATCTCGAAGACAAAATTGGCCAGTCATCTCCTCACCTACGGGTTGTTCAACGGCGCCCTCTTGACAGGGGACAATTTGCACTTCTTTTGTTCCTAGTGATTTTTCAATAGAGTACGTTTCTTTGTTTACGATAAATGTATCTGGCGTCACAAGGCCGGAGACGATGGCTTCTCCTAGTCCATAGCTTGCAGTCATCATGACTTCGTTTGTTTTTCCTGATACAGGATTCTCACTAAAGATGACACCAGAGATGTCAGAATGGATCAATCCTTGTACAACAACAGCCATGAGCGGCATCTCTTCCTCGTTCTCAATCATTTCTTCCTTATATTCTGCGACTCTTGCTGCGAAGTAAGACGACCAACATTCTTTGACGGCTTGCAAGAATTCTTCATTTGTTTTGATATTTAAATAGGTCTCGTATTGACCTGCAAAGGAGGCGCCTTCGAGATCTTCCGCAACAGAAGAGGATCGCACTGCAACGGATGGATATGTTTTCAACAATGATTGAAAGGATGAAAGTAATTCTGTCTCCATTTGTGAAGGAAACGAAGCTTCTGTGATTTTTCGGGCAAGGTTTTGATCAGTTGGATGGAAATTGTGATATGAAAGAAAGCTTGCAAAGCTGTTCGTTTTAATAATAAATCCATCTGGAACTGGCAGTCCGTGATTGTTTAATTTAATTAAATTCACGCCTTTTGCCCCTGCGAGTGATGCGGATTCTTCAGCCGCATGAAATAATACTGAATACATGGGAATGCCCCCTTATCCAAATAGCCAATGGTTTCATTTGTCTCTTTTTGTTTTTTAAAATGATAGTGCGCACTATCATTTTCATCATAGAATTTATTGGATGTAACTGTCAAAGACGTAAAGACCTATCTTTAGAAAGGGGACGTTTTCACTAATTTTCCTCCTCATCTATATCAAAAGTCTTCAACCGAGAAGAAAAAAGCTGAAATTGAAAACTGTGAATTGTTCATTATGCCAATCTTTACTATAATCAAGGGAGTAGACCATGTAGAGGGAGGGTTTTTGTGATTACAAAAGCCATATTTGCACTTGTTTTTCCTTTCTTGCTCGTTATTTTATTTTCAAAGGTTACTTATAATCATTACGTTGGCATTGCATTAACAGCAGCGCTTTTATTTGCTTCGTATATGAAAGGCTATACAGAAACCTACTTTATCGTAGGATTAGATATTATTTCTTTAGTGGCCGGGGCATTGTTTATGGCCAAGAAAGAAGTCGAAAAAAGAGAGAAGGCTGAAAAACATCATTGATGTGATCCCTCTTGATGAAAAGAAAATGTTTTTGATTGCAGGAGCTGTGCTTACGATTCTAGTGAGTGCAGCTTTCTTTTTTGTGGTTTTTCTGCTGATCGAATATCTCGCTCCAAAATGTTCCATACTGAAAGGAAGGTTTCTTTAGAGGGTTATGAGCCACGGCAGAGAGGGTATGGTTGTATTGGAAATAAAAATCAAGTCAGACACGAACTTTAGTTCGTATTTTTGTGTTCTTTTATGATAATATATTCATTAGATAGATTTCGTAACGAAACGGAGGCTTTGATGTGAGTGACCGCTTTGAATTAGTTTCTAACTATCAGCCCCAAGGGGATCAGCCAAAAGCCATTGAAAAGCTTGTGGAGGGCATCCATCAGGGGAAACAGCATCAAACGCTGTTAGGTGCTACAGGTACGGGAAAGACCTTTACTGTATCCAACCTGATCAAAGAAGTGAACAAACCAACACTTGTCATTGCGCATAACAAGACACTTGCCGGACAATTATACAGCGAGTTTAAGGAATTTTTTCCGAATAATGCTGTTGAATATTTTGTGAGTTATTATGATTATTACCAGCCTGAGGCGTACGTGCCTCAAACTGATACATTTATTGAAAAGGATGCCAGCATTAATGATGAGATCGATAAGCTAAGGCACTCCGCCACATCCTCATTATTTGAGCGAAGAGATGTCATCATCATTGCCAGTGTGTCCTGTATTTATGGCTTAGGTTCTCCTGAAGAATACAGAGAGCTTGTGCTGTCTTTACGAACTGAAATGGAAATTGAACGCAATCAACTGCTGCGTAAGCTTGTGGATATTCAGTATTCTCGTAATGATATAGATTTTCAGCGCGGAACCTTCAGAGTTCGAGGAGACGTCGTTGAAATTTTTCCTGCTTCACGAGATGAGCATTGTATCAGAGTGGAGTTTTTCGGTGATGAAATTGAACGTATTCGTGAAGTAGATGCTCTCACTGGAGAAATTCTCGGTGATCGTGACCATGTTGCTATTTTCCCAGCATCTCACTTCGTCACAAGAGAAGAAAAGATGGAAAAAGCGATTATTAATATTGAAAAAGAGCTTGAGGAACAGTTGGAAAAGCTTCGTGAAAACGGAAAACTGCTTGAAGCACAGCGTCTTGAGCAGCGGACAAGGTATGACCTTGAGATGATGAGAGAGATGGGCTTTTGTTCAGGGATTGAGAACTACTCAAGACATCTCACCTTACGTCCGCCTGGTTCAACACCTTACACATTGCTTGATTATTTTCCGGATGATTTTATGATTGTTGTCGATGAGTCACACGTGACCATCCCGCAAATTCGCGCCATGTACAATGGGGACCAGGCAAGAAAACAAGTGCTTGTTGATCACGGATTCCGTCTGCCGTCAGCACTTGATAATAGACCACTCACATTTGATGAGTTTGAAAAGCACATTAACCATATTGTGCATGTATCCGCAACACCTGGCCCATACGAGCTTGAGAAAACGCCAGAGGTTGTGGAACAAATTATTCGTCCAACTGGTTTGCTTGATCCAATCATTGAAGTCCGTCCGATTGAAGGACAAATCGATGACTTAATTGGGGAAATTCATGCAAGGGTTGAGAAAAATGAGCGTGTGCTTGTGACGACTTTAACGAAGAAAATGTCTGAGGATCTGACAGATTATCTGAAAGAAATCGGAATCAAGGTCAATTATCTGCACTCAGAAATTAAGACACTAGAGCGGATTGAGATTATTCGTGATTTACGTCTCGGAAAATATGATGTGCTTGTAGGGATCAACCTTCTTCGAGAAGGCTTGGATATTCCAGAGGTGTCGCTCGTGGCGATTTTAGATGCGGATAAAGAAGGCTTTTTACGTTCAGAAAGATCCCTCATCCAGACGATTGGCCGTGCTGCAAGAAATGCAGAAGGTCGGGTTATTATGTATGCAGACAATATGACGAAATCAATGGACATTGCCATACAAGAAACAAAGCGGAGACGTGAGCAGCAAGAAGCGTATAATGAGAAATTTGGTATCACTCCGCAAACGATCCATAAGAAGATTCGAGATGTGATCAAGGCAACAAAAGTACATGAGGATTCGGAAGAATACGAAACAAAAGCAGCACCAAAGTTGTCAAAAATGAGCAAAAAAGAACGAGAAAAAGTGATCGAAAACATCGAGATGGAAATGAAAGATGCAGCAAAAGCGCTTGATTTTGAAAAAGCAGCAGAATTAAGAGATCTATTGCTAGAGCTAAAAGCGGAAGGATGAATGCCAGATGGCTATGGAACGAATAGAGGTGAAAGGGGCAAGAGCCCACAACCTTAAAAATATTGATGTCAATATCCCGCGCGATCAGCTAGTGGTCATTACGGGTTTATCTGGTTCGGGAAAATCGTCGCTTGCCTTCGATACCATTTATGCAGAAGGTCAGCGCAGGTATGTTGAATCACTGTCAGCCTATGCACGTCAATTTCTCGGTCAAATGGACAAACCAGATGTAGATGCGATTGAAGGGCTTTCTCCAGCGATTAGTATTGACCAGAAAACGACAAGCAGGAACCCTCGATCAACCGTTGGGACTGTTACAGAAATTTATGATTACTTGCGTCTATTATATGCTCGAGTCGGAAAACCGATTTGTCCTATTCATGGGATCGAAATTACATCACAGACGATTGAGCAAATGACAGACCGTATTTTAGAGTATCCAGAACGAACGAAACTACAAGTGCTTGCTCCGATCGTATCTGGACGTAAGGGAACACACATGAAAGTACTTGATCAAATTCGGAAGCAGGGCTACGTTCGAGTCAGAGTTGATGGCGAGATGGAGGACCTGTCAGAAGAGATCGAGCTTGAAAAGAATAAAAAGCATTCCATTGAAGTGGTGATTGATCGAATTGTCGTGAAAGAAGGCGTGGCTGCACGGTTGTCTGATTCTCTTGAAACGGCACTTCGACTTGGGGAAGGCCGCGTGATGATTGATGTGATTGGACAAGAGGAGCTGTTGTTTAGTGAGCATCATGCTTGTCCGCACTGCGGATTCTCTATTGGGGAACTTGAGCCAAGAATGTTCTCGTTTAATAGCCCTTTCGGTGCCTGTCCAAGCTGTGATGGGCTTGGTTCTAAACTAGAAGTAGATCCAGAGCTTGTGATTCCGAATAAGGATTTGACTTTACGTCAGCATGCCATTGCCCCATGGGAGCCTCAAAGCTCACAATATTATCCGCAGCTTCTTGAGGCCGTATGTACACACTATGGAATTGACATGGATATTCCAGTAAAAGATATTCCGGCGCATTTATTTGATAAAATTTTATATGGCAGCGGCTCTGAGCTGATTTATTTTAAATATGAAAATGATTTTGGCCAGGTCCGTGAAAATGAAATCGAATTTGAAGGTGTGCTTCGTAACATTGAACGGCGCTACAAGGAAACGAGCTCCGATTATATCCGGGAGCAAATGGAAAAATATATGGCCAATCAGCCATGTCCGACCTGTAAAGGATATCGCCTGAAAAAAGAAACGCTTGCGGTTCTCATCAATGGCAAACATATCGGAGAAATGACCGATTTGTCTGTATCTGATGCCCTTGATTTCTATGAGAAAATTGAGTTGTCTGAGAAAGATTTGCAGATTGCCCAGCTCATTTTACGTGAAATCAAAGAGCGCTTGTCCTTCTTAAATAATGTCGGATTAGATTATCTGACATTAAGCCGGTCTGCTGGCACATTATCAGGCGGGGAGGCGCAGCGTATTCGTTTGGCGACACAAATCGGATCAAGACTGACAGGCGTTCTTTATATTTTAGATGAACCATCGATTGGTCTGCACCAACGGGATAATGACCGGTTGATTGGGACATTGAAAAACATGCGTGATATCGGAAACACACTGATTGTCGTAGAACATGATGAAGATACGATGCTTGCCGCTGATTATCTCATTGATATTGGACCAGGTGCAGGGGTTCATGGAGGAGAAGTGATTTCAGCTGGAACGCCAGAAGAAGTCATGAAAGACCCAAAATCGTTGACTGGACAATATTTATCGGGTGAGAAATTCATCCCGCTTCCGATTGAGAGAAGAAAGCCTGACGGCCGATTCATTGAAATTAAAGGGGCAAAAGAAAACAATCTTAAAAACGTGAATGCGAAGTTTCCTTTAGGTGTCTTTACCGCTGTGACGGGTGTGTCAGGATCAGGGAAAAGTACACTTGTGAATGAAATTTTATTGAAATCCCTTGCCCAAAAACTGCACAGAGCAAAAGCGAAGCCAGGACAGCACAAAGAAATCAAAGGAATGGATCACTTAGACAAAGTCATTGATATTGATCAATCTCCAATTGGCCGTACACCAAGATCCAATCCTGCTACGTATACAGGTGTATTTGATGACGTGCGGGATGTGTTTGCGCAAACCAATGAAGCGAAGGTACGAGGCTATAAAAAAGGGCGATTCAGCTTTAACGTGAAAGGTGGACGCTGCGAAGCATGTCGTGGAGATGGCATTATTAAAATTGAAATGCACTTTTTACCTGATGTATATGTGCCTTGTGAAGTGTGTCACGGGAAACGTTATAACCGCGAGACGTTAGAGGTCACGTATAAAGGGAAAAATATTTCCGATGTGCTTGAAATGACGGTAGAGGACGCACTTCAATTTTTCGAGAATATCCCGAAAATTAAGCGGAAGCTGCAAACGATCTTTGATGTTGGATTAGGATACATTACACTTGGGCAGCCTGCCACGACATTGTCTGGTGGAGAGGCGCAGCGTGTGAAATTGGCATCTGAGCTTCACCGCCGTTCAAACGGAAGATCATTGTATATTTTAGACGAACCGACAACGGGTCTTCATGTGGATGATATTGCTAGGTTGTTAAAAGTGCTCCAGCGCTTGGTCGAAAACGGGGATACGGTATTGGTCATTGAGCACAACCTTGATATTATTAAGGCAGCCGATTACCTTGTTGATCTAGGACCAGAAGGCGGTGCTGGTGGAGGAACGATTATTGCTTCAGGAACACCTGAACAAATTGCTAAAGAAGAAGCTTCTTACACCGGTCGATACTTAAAACCGATTTTAGAGCGTGATCGTGAGCGAATGAAACAGTTAGTCAAAGAAACAGAAAGTGTGACATCCTCATAAAGAAAAACCCCTCCGAAAGAGGGGTTTCAGCGTGTAGACAAACTCTCGCATTCTTTGTCAGTCCTGCGTGCCGGTGCTCACGAATGTCAAATTCGCTCCGCGCCAGTACTCGTCCTTCCTAGACTGCAAAGGTTTTCTATCACGCTGAAAAGAAGACAAAGGGCTAAAATCAAGTTCATTTTAGCCCTTTGTCAACAATCTGAACCCCTCCGAAAGAGGGGTTTTCCTTTTATTGCACATCTTCCTTTGGCATTAAGTTACTGAGGTGCGTTAAATCCTTTAAAATATGAGTGCTGCTACTATCGAGCAGTACTTTTAAATAACGGATATCACCATACTTCGGATGAGACGGATGAATGGCCTCTAGCTCCTTGATCATATCGCTGTTCATGCTTTTCTGTTTCTGTATAAGGTCTAAAAGCGTTTGTGCCGTGTGGTTAGCATTATGATGATCTGTCAAAATAATTACCCCCTATAATGATAATCACCATCTTTTCAACATATTTTAAAGGGTAATCCATGAAGAATCTACACTTAGGTGCAAAAAGAAATAATTTGTGTCTAAGGTCATATGTAAATCGAATGAGTTTGAAACTTTTTATACGCCATAAACGTATGAGTTAGAAAGGAATTTTCATCATGAAGGAGCGAATATATATGAACAGAGATCAGTCGATCATTGCATCTATTTGTTATTTTAGTGTATTTTTCATGCCGTTTATTGTACCGATCGTGGCATATTTTGTAGTGGATCAAAAGGAAACGAAACGGCATTCGCTGCGTGCATTGTGGTCACATGTTTTGCCAGTCGCAGCGTGTGTGCTGCTGGTTTTTGGATCTATCCCCTTTTTATTGACGACACAGGCAAGCGACTCACTCGTTCCAGTGTTCACCGTACTTATCTTGTCCTTTTTAGTCGCCATTGGCTTTTTGATCTCTGTCATTTGGAATATCATTCAAGGTATTAAAGTGCTTCAATCCATCAAATCGTAGGAGGGCTTTGTATGAATGAAAAAGAGCGCATTTTAAAATTAGTAGAAGACGGGACATTATCTGCAAAAGAAGCGATTACGCTGCTTGAAAAACTAGAAGAAAATCAGTCCATTTCACTAGAAAAATCAACGGCTGATCATACCTTTCATGAAGAAAAAGCTGGCACAGAGAATAAAGGAACTGGTACTGAAAACCTCGGTGCAAAGCTGTTTGGATGGTTAGATTCGGCGGTGAAAAAGGTCAAAGATGTAGATCTTGATTTGAACTTTGGACAGTCCGTCGACGTTGAACACATTTTTCAATTCAAAGACGCGGCACTGTCCCATTTAGATATTCAATTGGCAAACGGCAGTCTCAATTTGATGCCTTGGGATGATGGGGATGTTCGGGCAGAGTGTCATGCGAAAATTTACCGTGCAGAGGATGGAGAGCAGGCAAGACAGCAATTTCTTCAACATCTGGATTGCGGGCTTGAAGGGGACAAATTTTTTATCCGAACTGAAAAGAAGACCATGAAGGTCAATGTCACCCTGTATGTACCACGTATCCAATATGATAAGATCAAAGTCAAACTGTTTAATGGACCGATTCGCGGGGAAAAGCTAAAGACAAAAGAACTGGCTGCAAAAACAACAAATGGCGTCGTCTCTTTTGCCTCTTTACAAGCAGAAAAAGTCGGAATTGAAACAGCAAATGGACAAATCAAACTGGCTGATCACGAGTGTGGTATGATTGAAGTAGAAACCATTAATGGGCTCATTGACCTGCGCGGGAAAAGTGAATCAATTGATGCACAGAGCTTCAATGGGAACATTGCTGTTCAGCTGTCAGATGAGAAATGCCGTTCGATCTATGCAAAAACGACAACAGGCAGTGTGGACGTTCAGATTCCGCGTGCTTGTGCAGTGACTGCGGAGCTGAAAAGCAATCTCGGATCGATCTCTCATGAGCTGCTTGATGCAAATATGATTAAAGAGAAAAATGAAACGCTGCAAAAAGAGAAAATGATCAAAGCCAATCAACAGGCGGAGCACAATATATCCATTTTTGCAGAAACAAAAACAGGCTCAATCCAAGTAAAGCACCAATCAGACAAGGAGTGATTCTACATGAAGAAGCTTTATCGTTCAGCGACAGATAAAAAAATAGCGGGTGTTGTCGGTGGACTTGCTGAATACTTAAGTGTCGATGCATCCCTGCTTCGTATTTTAACGGTGATCATCGGATTTATGACAGCATTTATGCCGATCTTCTTGATCTACTTCATCTGGTATTTTGTTGTTCCGGAAGAAGGCACTAACTAAATGCTTAGATGGATCGTTAGTATTTTCGTCAATGCATTACTTTTAATCGTCATTGCTGGATATTTTGATTCAGGCATTCTGCCAGGCCTTGGTAGTGTGTATATTGAAGGCTTTGGCGCAGCGATTGTAGCAAGTATTATTTTGTCCTTGCTCAATATTTTAGTGAAGCCGTTTTTGATCATTTTAACGCTGCCAGTGACAGTACTTTCACTAGGATTGTTCCTCTTTGTCATTAATGCCATCACACTGATGATGACCTCAAGCTTTATGGGAGATAGTTTTAACATTGATGGGTTTGGAACGGCCATTTGGATGGCTGTCATTTTATCCATTTTCCATCTGCTCATACAAAAAGGAATCGTGGAACCGTTAGCGAAAAAAAGCTAACGGTTTTTTTGTGTGAATTTATATCGTTTCCCCGTTCCATCTGTCATAAAAACCGTCTTCAGGAGACACAATATCCGAAGGGAGGCGGTGCACGATGGTGAATGTGAGCAGACAAATCATTCTTTTGCTTTTTTTGAGCATTCTTTTTTGTTTCAGTCAGCCTGCTTCAGCAGGATCTTTAACACAAACACAAGTGAACATACGAAATAAGCCCTTTTCACCTTTTATCTTTGATCAATTTCAAGTAGATGTCCGTCCGGTTCAAGGAAAAAAACGTGATCTTCAATTTCGGGCATCTATTAGTCAGTCAGAGCAAATTTTGTCTGCAAACTTGTACTATAAACAGAGTGATGAACTAGGATATCGATTGATCCCAATGGAACGATTGCCGGGGATGAAACCAGAATTCACAGCGAAAATCCCGACAGATCAATTGTGGAATCCAACAGTTCATTACTATACAGAATTCCTGACGCAGAAGTCTGTCATCAAAACAACCGAACAAACAGTTCACTTAAACGGATTTGAAGAAGATCTCTCACAGATTCCTGAGCTATTGATGACAGAAATCGTCGTGAATTCAAAAAACCGCAAAGGCAAGGATGCTTTTGAATTCATCGAGGTGTATAACACAACTCATGCACCCATTTCACTTCGACATTACCAGCTTCGCTATCGCAATCCAGCGCAAGGCGTAGAGATGGATGATATATATTCATTTCACACAAGTCCTATCACCATTTCTCCTGGAAAACCATACGTATTTTGGCTTAGAAAAAAAGGGCAGGAGCATTTAACGGTAGCGGACTTTAATGCGATGTACAAAAGTCATTTAAAAGAGGGCAAGCATCTATCGATCATTGAGAGTAAAGGATTGTCCAATTCTAAATCCCGCCTTGTTTCTATCACAACAAATATAGGAGAAGAGGTATCGTCGGCATCCTATCGTTTAAAGCCTTCATTGTTTAGCGAGCACAGATCGTTACTGTTCAAGTATCCAATGGATGGTACGACACAAATGAAGCTGATCTCGAAAGTGGAGGAAGAGCCAACACCCGGAAAAGTGTTAAAAGCACAAATTCCAACTGAAAAAAAAGAAATATCACAAGATGTTCATAAACCTGTGATCGAAGATATGACAGACAATCAACCGATAAAACCAACTGAAGGCATTGAAATGAGGGCAGATGTGCAGGATGATCAGTCCGTCAAAACGGTCAAATTGCGATATCGAACCAATCGTCATGAAGATTTTAAAGAGGTGTTGCTTCAAAAGGATCATAATGATCGGCTGTTTCACTATATTATTTATTCACCTGAGCTCATCGGTAAAGATCGATTGGAATATCAGATTGAAGCGTCTGACGGCGAAAATCAAGTAATGACAATGAAAAAAACAATTGATGTGGAACAAGTAAGCAAAGCTCACGGCCTTCGATTGAATGTAGAAGAAGGAGATACGGTTTCTGGCGTATTTCACTTAAAAGCAACAGCAGATCAGAAAAAAAGCATAAAATTAATGATAGATGGAAAACCAATTCGACAAGTATTCCCTGCACTTGAAGCAGATCCATATCTTGCATTTGATGTCAAAGGGACAAATTTATATTTTAAGAATGGTGTGTCTATAGGTAAGCACTTACTTTCCATTTTTGATGATTCGACAAAAGTGTATCGCACCTATACGATACCAATACCAGAAAAACACTTAGAAAAGGCAGGTCCACAAACGATATCATTCCATGCTGGGACGAAGTCATCGCCGTTTGACCGATTTCCTGGAGAAAATCACGATGATTTTGAATTGAAAAATGTCCAGATGATTTTATCGAATGGAACTCAAATTCTGCCTCTAAATGCGAGCCAGCATGAGGAATGGAAAATGGGCGACGGTGGCAGCGCTAAGAAAGTAAGAGCATTTCAGTTTCAAATCCCGAAGCAAGCATATGCTTCAAGCTATATTCAGTGGGATACAAGAAGGCTGAAAGAAGGAGTACATGTTGTTCAAGCTAAAACCGCAGACGAATCTCAATCTGTACGTGTGAAAGTCGATAACACGGGTCCGAAAATCAAGAGTAATATACAGGCAAATGACCAATATAAAGGCGTCTTTACGTTAAAGGCAAAGGTGACGGATCGTTGGAGTGACATAGCGGAGATGAAGGCATATTTAGATGGAAAACCGATCTCTTTGCCTTATCAAACGTCCTCTAGCGAATTAGAACCTGGGGAGCACACATTGAAGATAAAAGCAAAAGATGCCGCTGGAAACAAATCAACTTTGAAAAAGGTTTTTAAGACGGTACATGAGCACCCTGAAACGCCAGAGAGAGTGTCAGATAGGACAAAAAAGGAATCATCTAAGCAAACAGTGCTAACCAATGATCCTACTAATGATCAGTTAGATTACTCCTTTTACCGTGCCTATCAATATACATCGCTGCATCCGTCCATGAAGATTTTCAAATATGCAGCGGAAACAGAGCCGCCAAAACATTTAAATGAAACAGGTGAAATGATTTTTTCTAATCGAGAAAGAAATCGCATTGCATTTGCTGATGGTAAATCAGTGGAAACGAAAGACCTACAGCATTTTCCTTATCATCGCTTTCAAATCAAGGTTCATCACGATGTACGTGAAAAGGATGTTGTCGAGGCTGTATGGAAAGGAAGCTCATTATCAGGGAGAAAGGTAACGATGTACGCTTGGAATCATCAGCAAGAAAAGTGGGATAAAATCACTCATCACTTTGCCAAGGATGAAAAGGAATTTTACCTAAAAGGGCTGCTGTCAGTCAGACAGTATATGAAAAATCAAACGTTTGATTTGCTTGTACAAGATGAGATCAGTAAGACGTTAAAGCCTTATAAGATGGTGTGGATGTCTGATACTCAATATTATGCCAGAAGTTATCCTCATATCTTCAAAAAAATGGTCGAGTGGATCAGAGATCAAAGGGACCCATTAAATATTCAATATGTGTTCCATACAGGTGATATTGTGGATGATTCAAAGGATAAGCAATGGAATCGTGCCGATACATTTATGCGTGTGTTAGATCAGCATCAGATTCCTTACGGTGTATTAGCTGGTAATCATGATGTCAGACACAAAGACGGCCATTATAGGGAATATGGGAGATACTTTGGAGCGAAACGCTTTGAAGACAAGCCATATTACGGTGAATCTTATCAAAACAATCGAGGTCATTATGATCTTATCTCTGCTGGTGGCAATGATTATATGATGGTGTATATGGGCTGGGGGATCAAGCAAAATGAGATTGACTGGTTAAATCGAGTCATTTCTGAACATCCAGATCGCATTGTCATTTTAAATTTCCATGAGTATTTGTTAGTGAGCGGCAATCGAAGCCCAATTGGAGACTTGATCTTCCATCAAGTGGTAAAGCGTCACCCGAATATTGTCGCAGTATTTAGTGGCCACTACCACGGAGCCAGTCGAAAAGTAGATGAGATTGACGATGATCATGATGGAAAAGTGGACAGAAAAGTATATCAAATCCTTGCAGATTACCAGTCAGGTCCTGAAGGCGGTCAAGGTTTTATGCGGCTGATCACTGCGGATCAAGAAAAAAATAAGCTTCATTTCACCACATACTCACCTTACTTGAATCAAGAACATTTTTATGATCCAAAAACGTATGGAGATCAAGATGAATTTTCAATTGATGTCGATTTAACACCAAAAATGAAATCCGTTAAAACCAATTATTTTGAATTGAATGTCTACACAAACGTTCTTCTTGGAGAAGTCAAAGGTGTGAAAAGTGGTAAAAAAGCAACCTTTGAATGGAAAGGGTTAAAGCCAAATCAAGAATATTATTGGTACACTGTCGCAAAAGACCGTTTCGAAGGGAAAGCGATTTCGCCTATATGGAAAATCCATACAAAAAATGATGATCAATCAACATTTCTTAGGAAATAAAAAACTGTGCTTTCAGGAGCACAGTTTTATCTTTCCATTGTGTGAGTGAGCTTGTATCGATCCCCTCTATAAACGGACATGACATACTCGAATGGAAGGTCATTTTGAAAATAAGTTGTTCTTGCAATGGAGAGAACAGGGTCCCCTAATGAAATAGACAGCACGTTAGCTTCTTCCTTTGAAGCAACATTGGCTTCAAGCTCCTGCTTGGCATGGGCAATGGTTAGACCTGTGTTCGCTTCTATATATTCATATAAAGATCCAGTTAAATGGTCCTTTGTGAGCTCGCCAGCAAATTTTTCAGGAATATAACTCGTTTCAATAGCCATTGGTTCATCGTTTGCAAGGCGGATTCGTTTTAATTCATAGACATCTTCACTGTTCGACAGCTGTAATGATTGCAGCAAGTGCTCTGGGCATGCGACTTTTTTGAAATCAATCAACTGACTTGAAGCTTTGAGCCCACGTTGACGCATATCTTCTGTAAAGCTTGTTAAGCCTTGAAGCGGTTGTTCAAACTTCTTTCGGCTAACAAATGTTCCTTTTCCTTTTTGCCGGTATAAATATCCTTCGTTCACAAGGTTCGATAAGGCTTGTCTGACAGTCATTCGGCTAATACCAAAGCGTTCGGCATATTCTCTTTCAGAAGGAATGAGTGTATCAGGTGCTAACGTTCCATCCTCAATCTGCTTTTTCAAGTTCTCCATAATCTGATGGTACATGGGGATAGGTGACTGCTTATCAATAAACATGTGAAAATCCTCTCGTGTTTAGCGTAGTGAACCAGCTTCTCGATCAATAAAAATCGTCACATCTTCATGAAGTTTCAGAGCAGATGCAGGTAAGTCTGGGTGAATCTCTGTTCGTTCTAAATATTGTATCACGTCCGCTTTTGATTTTCCTGATGCGAGAAGGAGAATTTTTTTACTTGAAAGAATGCTTGCAATTCCCATTGTAATGGCATGTGTAGGTACCTCATCTATAGAAGAAAAGTATCTTGCATTGGCTTGGCGAGTGTGTTCATCTAATTGGACGACATGCGTCTTTGAATCAAAGGGAGTACCAGGTTCATTAAACCCGATATGTCCATTTTGTCCGATGCCAAGTAGCTGAAGATCAATGCCCCCTAAATCTTCAATGAGCTGATCATACCTTAAGCACTCTTCTTCCAAGTGAGAAGCAGCACCATTGGGGAGGAAATATTGATCTGATGGGAGATCAATATGGTCGAATAAATGACGCTTCATGTAAGTCATATAACTATTTTCATGATTTGGATCAATTCCCACGTACTCATCCAGATTCACTGTTCTTGCTTGTTTGAAAGACAATTGTTCTGTTTCATGCAACTGAATTAACTCTTTATAAGTGTCAATTGGTGTACCGCCAGTTGCCAGACCGAGAACCGCATCTGTTTTTGATTCAATGGTACGTGCAATGAAAGCAGCTGCTGCTTTTCCTAATTGATCTTTATCTGCAAATTCGATGATGTTCATCAGTGTGTGGCCTCCTTTTTTTCATAAACGATTTGTCCATGGCAGATCGTCATCATGAGTTCGCCAGCTTCATCCCAAATGACCAAGTCTGCCAGTTTTCCAACTTCGATCGAACCGAGCTGATGATCGATCCCGAGCTGAGTGGCTGCATTTGTTGAGGTCATTTGAGCAATTTCTGTCCATCCACATTGTGTGATCTGTCTCATACGTTTAACCCCATCTTTCATTTGTAAAATCGATCCTGCAAGTGTTCCATCTGCTAGCAATGCTTTTTCACCGCTGACTGTCACAGTCTGTCCGCCAAATTCGTAGGTTCCCTCTCCAAGTCCTTTTGCACGCATTGAGTCTGTAATCATGATCAAACGTTCACTTCCCTTTGCCAAATACGCAAGCTTTACGGAAAGAGGATGTGAATGAATGCCATCTGTAATCAGCTCAGTCAAAAGCTTTTCGTTTGTAAGCGCAGCCCCTGCAACATTTGGCTCACGATGCTGAAATGAACTCATCGCATTATAAAGATGCGTGACATGACGCGCACCGTGCTTTGCTGCTAGTTCAATCATGTCATGAGGGGCATTTGTATGTCCAATAGAAGGAATGATGTTTTTTTCTTTTAGCAGGGAAAGAAATGCAAAATCAGTATCTTCCTCAGGAGCAAAAGTGACAATTCGAATCAGCTGATCTGATGCACTCAGCCATTTCTCAAAAAGAGGAAGGCTAGCCTGTGTAATCCATTGAGCAGGCTGCGCTCCAGCTTTCTCTTTAGAAATAAAAGGACCTTCTAGATGAATGCCTAAACATTGTGCCTGACTTCCTGCCTGCTTTTCATTATAGGGTCTCCACTGTGCGACATTTTTAAGTGCTTGTTCAATCTCTTGGTGATTTTGTGTAATGGTTGTTGCTAAAAAGCTTGTCGTTCCTTCTGTGGGTAAGTGATCAGCAAGTGTATTCATGGCTTCTGGTGTCGCATCCATCATATCTGCACCATATCCCCCATGGATGTGAATATCAATCATTCCGGGGAGTAAATAAAAGTTTTCCCGGGAAATATATACTTTTTCATAATTTCCTGTCGGCGGTGATGTTGAAATATAGTCGATCTTGCCATCGCGTAAACCGACAAAACCGTTTTCAATGATTTCTGTCTTTGTCACAATATGAATATTGGAGAGCAATAAAGAACTGCTCATGATTGTGCCCCCTTATTCTCGTCGTTAGATTCAGTTTACCTTTTTTAAGTATAGTTGTCTATACCAGTAAATGTGATGAAACAGGATCAGGATAAAATACTATTTTGGGTTCATCATTGAAAGTGATAAAATAGAGCTGTATTTCTGAAACGCCTGCGATAAAAGGAGGAAGAAGCGTGCCGAAAGTTCGTACGAAGGACATAATGGAACAATTTCATCTTGAACTGGTAAGTGGGGAAGAAGGAATTAATCGTCCCATTACAATCAGTGATCTTTCCAGACCAGGTATTGAAATGGCTGGATATTTTACATATTACCCAAAAGAAAGAGTTCAACTTTTAGGGAAGACAGAGCTTTCTTTTTTTGAACAGCTCCCAGAACGCGAACGAAAGCAGAGAATGATATCTCTTTGTACAGATATTACCCCTGCCATCATTTTGTCACGAGATCGTGAAGTACCAAAGGAATTGATCGAAGCATCAAACGAAAATGGAGTGCCGGTTTTACGCTCAAGCTTAAAAACGACAAGACTTTCGAGTCGATTAACGAACTTCTTAGAAAGCAAGCTTGCACCAACGACTGCGATTCATGGCGTACTCGTAGATGTATATGGTGTAGGTGTGCTGTTAATTGGAAAAAGTGGCGTAGGTAAAAGTGAAACGGCTTTAGAATTAGTGAAGAGAGGACACAGGCTGGTTGCAGACGATTGCGTGGAAATTAGGCAAGAGGATCAGGATACGTTAGTTGGAAGCGCACCAGAGCTGATTGAGCACCTTCTAGAAATCCGTGGATTAGGCATTATTAATGTGATGACCTTATTTGGAGCGGGCGCTGTCAGAAGCTATAAGAGAATTACGATTGTTATGAACCTTGAGCTTTGGGAACAAGGCAAACAGTATGACCGTTTAGGACTTGAGGAAGAAAAAATGCGGATCATCGATACAGATGTACCCAAGCTGACCATCCCTGTACGTCCGGGACGAAATTTAGCGGTCATCATCGAGGTAGCTGCAATGAACTTCAGATTGAAACGAATGGGACATAATGCAGCGGAACAATTTACAAGTAAACTTGCCGATGTCATTGAAGACAATGGCCAGGATGAATAGGAGCTGTCTATATGAATGAAGCAATTCAACCAATTGATCCGATTGCTTTTCAGCTCGGACCTCTTTCGGTTCATTGGTATGGTGTGATCATTGGGGTCGGAGCGCTGCTTGGACTCTGGCTCGCATTAAGGGAGTGTGAAAAAAGAGGCATCAATAAAGATATGTTTATTGATCTCATCTTATTTGCCATTCCTATCGCCATTATCTGTGCACGAATTTATTATGTATCCTTTGAATGGGATTATTATCAGCAGCACCCAAATGAAATCATCAAGATTTGGAATGGCGGAATTGCCATACATGGCGGACTGATAGGGGCGGTGCTGACAGCGATTGTCTTTACTAAAGTGAGAAAGGTGTCCTTTTGGAAAATCGCCGATGTCGCAGCGCCTAGTATTTTACTAGGGCAAGCCATCGGGCGCTGGGGGAACTTTATTAATCAGGAAGCGCATGGTGAGGCTGTTTCAAGAGTCTTTTTAGAAAATTTGCACCTGCCTGAGTTTATTATTAATCAGATGTACATTGACGGGACCTACTATCACCCTACGTTCTTATATGAATCATTATGGAATATCGCAGGCGTTTTGATATTAATCTTATTACGTAGAACATCATTGCGTCGAGGCGAAATGTTCTTGTCTTATTTAATCTGGTATTCAATCGGTCGTTTCTTCATTGAAGGAATGAGAACAGACAGCTTAATGCTGACTGAGCACCTTCGAATTGCACAGATGATTTCAATTGCCATATTTGCAGTGGCTGTTTTGCTGATTGTGTTTAGAAGAATCAAGGGATATGCATCTATACCGTATAAAGAGAACAACTCATCAAATTAAGCAAGGGGGATAAGAGATGGGGGAGACATGGAAAAACGGCTTGAAAGCAGGGTTATCGACAACTTGGACACTTGGAAAAGTCATTTTTCCGGTTACCATTCTCGTTAGTATCTTGCAGCATACACCTGTGATGGATTGGATTATACAATTCATCCGTCCATTTATGGGTCTGTTTGGTCTTTCAGGGGAAGCGGCCATTCCGCTTGTTTTAGGAAATATGCTGAACTTGTATGCGGGTATTGCAGCCATCTTGACATTAGAGCTGCCTGTGAAGGAAGTGTTCATTTTAGCGGTCATGCTCTCCTTTTGTCACAACTTGATCATCGAATCAACAGTGGCGGCGAAGGTTGGGCTGCGGGTGTCTGTCATTTTGCTAGTCAGAATCAGTCTTGCCATCGTATCAGCAATTGTCATTCACCTCGTTTGGCAGGGAGGCGAGGAGCCGGCGCAATATGGTTTGCTGACAGCTGCTCAGTCGGCTGATGTGCCTTCTAGCTGGCATATGATCGTACTTCTTGCTTTACAGAAAGCTGTTCTTGGTGTGCTGCAGCTGGCTTGTATTGTCATTCCTCTCATGATCATCATTCAATTCATGAGAGACTTAGGGTGGCTCCATACGCTGTCTAAGTGGCTGTCTCCTTTTACGAGAATGCTTGGAATGAAAGAAAATACGTCTATGACGATGGTGGCTGGTTTGACCATTGGTCTTGCCTACGGGGCAGGCGTCATGATGAAGGCAGTGGAAGAGGACGGTGTCAGCAAAAAGGATTTAACGCTTGCTTTCATTTTCCTTGTGGCGTGTCATGCGGTGGTCGAAGATACACTGATTTTCATTCCTTTAGGTATTCCAGTCTGGCCGCTTCTTCTTATTCGCCTTATTTCTGCTATTTTATTGACAGCTGCCATCAGCTATATTTGGCGGAGGCGGGAACATGCAGCTGTTAGAAAGGAAGCTATATGAACCAATCAACTATTAACACAGTGCTATTTGATTTAGATGGCACATTAATCAATACAAATGAATTAATTATTGCTTCATTTCAGCATACGCTTGATCATTATTACCCTGGTCAATACAGCCGTGAGGATATCCTTCATTTCATTGGTCCATCATTATTTGATACATTCTCTGCAATGGATCCGAATCTGACAGATGACATGATCCAGATGTATCGAACGTTTAATCATGAACAGCATGACCTGCTTGTGACGGAGTACGAGACGGTGTTAGACACGTTGAAAATCCTCCAGGATCGAGGGTTTAAGCTTGGTATTGTGACAACAAAAATCCGTGATACGGTCTTAATGGGATTAAAGCTGACTGGATTGGAGCCATTTTTTGAGGTCATTGTCACACTTGATGATGTACAAAATGAAAAGCCGCATCCAGAACCAGTTCAACTTGCATTATCCAAGCTCGGCAGTGATCCGCATGAGGCGATCATGGTTGGTGATAATTATCACGACATTTTATCTGGTCAAGCGGCAGGGACGAAAACAGCAGGTGTTGCTTGGTCTATTAAGGGAGAAGAAGCCCTGTTAAAGCATCGCCCAGATTATATGCTGCAGAAAATGAGTGATCTCTTGGCGATTGTTGGAGCTGATTAAGTTGAGAAAAACAGATCGTTATCCTGTCAAAGGGGTCAATTCGCTTAGACAAGTCTATCGAACGGTCCCCTTTCTCAAGGTTGTGAAAAACTTTATCTTTATTCAAATGGCAAGGTATACGCCTTTTATGGGAATGAAAAATTGGATTTATCGCACCTTCCTTCGGATGAAAGTTGGGGAGGATACGGCGTTTGCTTTAATGGTGATGGTCGATCTCATGTTTCCTGAGAAAATCACTGTCGGTCGAAATAGTGTGATTGGTTATAACACAACCATTCTGTCCCATGAGTATTTGATTAAAGAGTATAGGCTTGGGGAAGTCTATATTGGTGATGAAGTGTTAATTGGGGCAAATTCAACAATTCTACCTGGAGTGACAATTGGTGATGGTGCGATTGTATCGGCAGGAACTCTTGTGAACAAAGATGTTCCGGCAGGCTCCTTTGTTGGAGGAAATCCAATGCGGATGATTTATACGAAAGAGGAAATGGAAGCACGTCAATCTACGTCTGCTGAGTAGCTCGGCAGACTTTTTTGTTGACATTCTAACATGGTGTAACTATAATGATTACAACAGAGGTGAGAAAACATGAAAATCAGCAGCAGATTTACTGTCGCTGTCCATATTCTGGCCTTGCTATCACTTGAAAAAGGTTCTTTACAGACATCGGAGGATATCGCAGGAAGTGTCAATACAAATCCAGTGGTGATTCGCCGTATCATGAGTAAGCTCAAAAAAGCAGGCCTAATCTCAACGAGTCTTGGCAAAGGCGGTTCTCAATTGAATCGCAGTGAAGATGACATGACACTGCTCGATGTGTATAAAGCGGTTGAAGTTGTGGATGAGGGAGAGTTGTTTCAAATTCATGAAAGCCCAAACCCTGACTGTCCGATCGGTGCAAATATTCAAGCTGTATTAGAATTAATTTTGTGCCGTGCTCAAAGTGCGATGGAGCAAGTGCTTGCTGAGATCAAATTAAGTGAACTAACGCAGGTTTTAATCAAAAAAATTGGATGATCTATTCAATTTTTTTTACCTCTGTTGTAACTATCGTGGTTACATCTTAAATGATCAAAATAACAATATATTGTAGGAGGAATTTACATGAACATTGGAATCATTGGCGCAACAGGTAAAGCAGGACAACACATTTTAAAAGAAGCTCAATCGAGAGGGCACGAAGTAACGGCCATCGTTCGAGATGCACAAAAAGTGACCAATTCATCAGCAGCTGTTTTAGAAAAGGATGTTTTTCACTTAGAGGCAGGAGACGTCAAAGGTTTTGATGTGATCGTAAACGCATTTGGTGCGCCAGCAGGACAAGAGCACCTTCATGTAGAAGCAGGGAAAAAACTCATTCATCTCTTGAAAGAGACACCAGAAACGCGTTTAATCGTTGTGGGAGGTGCTGGAAGTTTATTTGTAGATGAGGCCAAAACAACTAGACTGATGGACACACCGGAGTTTCCAAAGGAATACTTTGCTACTGCTTCACACCAAGGAGAAAACTTAAAAGATCTTCAAAAGACCGAAGGATTAAAATGGACATTTTTAAGTCCAGCAGCCTTCTTTAATCCAGCAGGCAAACGGACAGGTGCTTATGTGAAAGGCAAAGACCATCTTATCGTCAATTCAAAGGGTGACAGCTATGTGAGTTATGCTGACTACGCCGTTGCACTTGTCGATGAGATAGAACAAGCTGCTCATGTTGGAGAACGTTTTACTGTGGTTTCTGAAGCAGAATAAGTAGAATAACATGCGTTTCATTGTCGCTAAAAAACGATGAGTGAGGAGTCTGTCTTATGAATGATCAAGAAAAATCTTTCATCTATGTATGGGATGCGTATTGTGGCTGGTGTTATGGATTTTCCAACAGCATCCGTGCTTTACACGAAAATCACCCTGAGATACCACTGACACTTGTATCGGGCGGTTTATTTGTAGGAGAGCGTCGTCTACCGATAAAGAATTATCCACACATTTCAGAAGCAAATGAGCGTATCAGTCAGCTGACAGGTGTCGAATTTGGAGACCGTTACGAAGAGTTGCTAGAAAACGGAACATTCATTTTAGACTCTGAGGCTGCTGCAATTGGATTTTCTGCATTAAGATCCATCGCACCAGAGCGTGCATTGTATTTGGCTTCATCTATGCAAAAGGCCTTTTATCAAGACGGAAAAAGCCTAAGTGATGAAGAAACTTATAGAGATATCGCTATGAAACACCAACTTGACCCTGATGTATTAGTTGAACGAATGAAGGAGACAGAAACGATCAATGATGCGTATGCCGATTTTGCAAAGGTTCAGCAATTGAACGTGAATGGCTATCCTACACTTTTACTAAAAAAAGGGGATGAATACATCAGCCTTGGTGGGGGTGCGATGACGGCTGAAAAGCTTGAAGACCGTCTGAAGGAAATACTAACAAAATAAATCATTCAAAAACATCCTCCATTCGTATGGAGGATGTTTTTGATGCATGTGTAAATTCTTTCAATGGGAGAAGTGGTTTATGCTTTAATGATAATCGCCTGGCTGCCCATCTGTTTCCAAGAATCCTCAAACTGTTCACGATCGACTTTTTGATTCTTCTCTCCGTATGGGTTATTTAAGTAGACGTGATCTTTGTCGTAGCCAGTGATGACGACGCTGTGCATATTAAAGCTGATATCTATTTTCCCATTTGGTGTATTCCATGTTTCAATGTTATCTGTTTTGGCAAAGGTCGAAGTGGTAATGACCCAGACAGGATAACCTTTTTCAAGTGATTGATAGATAGCCTTTTTGACTGGCTTGCCGGTTAAGTCAACGGCTTGATTACCTACATATTTTTTCGCAAGCTGATAAATGGGTTCGTGGTACACACCAAGACCTGGCCCATTCTCCATATCGCCTACAAACCCGTCATGAGGGTCTCCTTTTAAGCCATTCTCATAATTGAGCGGGACACGCTTAATCTCGTTTGCCAATGCGTTTTTCGTTATATGCTCATAGCCGCTGTAATGAAGAAGCATGGCTAAGCTCGTGACTTCGCATCCGTTATAAAGCTTTGGTGCATCCATTTGATTAAAGAGGATGACGTCCATGGCTTTTTTATTTCCTTTTAAACTAGAATGTGTTGTTTCTGTTTTTTTCGTAGAACGTGTTTCTTCTGCTGCTAGTGCGGTATCATTTTCTTTTTCTTTGGCTTCTTGTGGTGACGTTGTTTTCTTGACTTGGTCGAATTGTGAAACGTAAATAAAGCCGAAATAAACAAGACATGCGCACAACAAAGTTAAGATTAATGTCTGGATGAATTTCACTGTAATCTCCTGTGTTATTCAATATTTTTAAGTATTATAGCATGTTCCTAAAGCAAAGAGATCAAAAAGGATTAGGTGTCATTTTAATGTAATATATGAACAAATGATTAAGGAAAAAAAGGGGAAAATAAAAATGATTGATTTAATTACTTTATTTTGTTAGCATATTATCATATTAGCGAACTAAAGGATTCGGAATTTTTTGTTTTAATGTGTTGGAGGTGCGGAAGAACATGTTCATGTTTGAAAAACCATATGGTATGCGAGATTCATTACCAGGATTGTATGAGACGAAGAAAAGAGTTAGGCATTCTTTAACAGAGGTCATGAATGGTTGGGGTTATCGTTTAATGGAAACGCCAACGCTTGAATTTTACGATACAGTCGGTGTTCAATCGGCGATTACAGATACGCAGCTGTTTAAGCTTCTTGATCAAAATGGTCAAACCCTTGTGCTTAGACCTGATATGACGGGACCAATTGCGAGAGTGGCGGCTTCAAAGCTTCACGAACAGGCGTATCCGCTTCGAGTCGGTTATGCAGCCAACGTGTTTCGAGCACAGGAAAGAGAAGGCGGAAGACCTTCTGAATTTGAGCAGGTCGGTATTGAATTGATCGGTGATGGTTCGATTAGTGCAGATGCTGAAGTCATAGCGCTTGTCGTGTTTGCATTAAAAAATGCTGGACTTCAATCCTTCAAAATTGCGATCGGGCATGTGGCTTTGGCTGAGACCTTGTTTTTAGATGTACTAGGGAATACAGAGCGGGCGAACGTATTACGCCGATTTTTATATGAAAAGAATTATGTGGGATACAGGCAGCATGTCAAACAATTGCCGCTCTCATCCATCGATAAAACAAGGCTGCTCCAGCTTTTAGAGCTGCGCGGCGGTCAAGAAGTGACCCAGCAGGCTGAAGAAATTGTGGTGTCACAAGAGGGCAAAGAAGTGCTGGCGGAGTTAAAGGCGCTGTGGGAGACACTTGAAGATTACGGCTGTACAGAATATATCCGTTTGGATTTAAGCATGGTCAGTCATATGAGCTACTATACGGGGATTTTGTTTGAAGTATTTGCAGATCATGTTGGGTCTGTGATCGGAAGTGGAGGAAGGTATGATCAATTGCTTGCTCACTTTGATGCACCCGCACCTGCTACAGGCTTTGGACTTCGATTAGACCGTCTTCTTGAGGCACTCGACGCAAAAGAAATAAATGAGCCCCAAGAGGCTGTGATTTTTAGTAAAGAACAGCGGCTTGAAGCATTTGATTTTGCAGAAAAAGAGCGGACAAAGGGCAAAAGGATTGTTCTCCAAGACTTAGCAGGTATTGAAAATATCGATGCCATGACCAAAGCATTTGAGCAAGTGACTTATTTTATCGGCGCTAGAAAGGAAGAGCAAAATGGGTAAAGTGTTGACAATGGCAATGCCAAAGGGGCGGATATTTGAAGAAGCAGCAGGGCTATTAAGACAGGCTGGATATCAGCTGCCGGAGGAATTCGAAGATTCAAGAAAATTAATCATTGATGTACCGGAAGAAAATCTCCGCTTTATTTTAGCGAAGCCAATGGATGTGACGACATATGTAGAGCACGGTGTAGCAGATGTGGGCATTGCAGGCAAAGACGTCATGCTTGAAGAAGCACGGGATGTGTACGAAGTGCTCGATTTAAACATTAGCAAATGTTATTTAGCTGTAGCGGGGTTGCCGGGAGCCAGCTGGGGCGGTGTCGCGCCGCGTGTGGCTACAAAGTACCCAAATGTCGCTTCTTCTTATTTTAGAGAACAAGGTGAGCAGGTGGAGATCATTAAGCTAAATGGTTCCATTGAATTAGCACCGCTCATCGGACTTGCCGATCGAATTGTTGACATTGTCTCCACCGGTCAAACACTTAAGGAAAATGGGCTTGTCGAAACGGAACATATTTGTGACATTACGTCACGTTTTATTGTCAATCCTGTGAGCTATCGAATGAAGGATGCGGTAATCGATGAAATGGCGCAGCGTCTGGCAAGAATCATCGAAGGAGAAGGGGAGGAAACATCATGAACATCACCTACATACAAGAAGGTGAGACAGACACTCTCTCACTCAAGCGTTCTCTAGATACAGGAACGGAAGAGCAGCGATTGGCTGTTCAGCGAATAATCGAAGAAGTGAGAAAAAATGGTGACGAAGCCGTACGGTCTTTCACGAAGCAATTTGACGGTGTCTCTATTGAACAGCCACTTGTGACGGAGGATGAAAAGACAAAAGCCTACGAACGTTTGGACCCGGAGATGATCCAAATCATCCAAACGGCGATCCGGAATATTCGAACATACCACGAGCGTCAGCTAACCTCCTCTTGGTTTTATCACCAAAAGGACGGCTCAATGCTAGGTCAGAAAATAACACCGCTCGATGCGGTCGGTGTATATGTCCCAGGCGGAACAGCCGCCTATCCATCATCTGTTTTAATGAATGTGATCCCGGCACTTGTTGCCGGCGTTGAGCGAATTGTCCTTGTGACACCGCCAGGAAAAGACGGTCGTCTGTCTGACGCTGTACTAGTAGCAGCGAAGGAGCTGGGCATTTCAGAAATGTACAAAATGGGTGGTGCTCAGGCGATAGCCACTCTTGCATATGGAACGGTCAGTATCCAGCCTGTTGATAAAATCACCGGTCCAGGAAACATTTATGTAGCACTTGCCAAACGGGAAGTATTTGGTCAAGTAGACATTGATATGATTGCTGGCCCAAGTGAAATTGCTGTCTTAGCAGATGAAATGGCAACTGCACATGAGGTGGCAGCTGATTTGCTTTCACAGGCAGAGCATGATGCATTGGCATCTAGTATTTTGGTGACACCATCTAAAGGATTGGCTGAAGCAGTGCAAGCAGAGGTGCAAGCGCAGCTGGACACTTTGCCAAGAAAATCAATCGCAGCACAATCCATTCAAGACCATGGCCATATTTACGTGACAGAATCCCTGGATCGTGCAGTTGATATCGTGAACCAGTTAGCCCCAGAGCATTTAGAAGTGCTGACGGCATATCCAGAATCACTACTTGGTCAAATCAAGCATGCTGGAGCGATTTTCTTAGGGCGTTACAGCCCAGAGCCGGTAGGGGATTACTTCGCTGGACCGAACCATGTGCTGCCAACAAACGGGACGGCAAGATTCTCCAGTCCGCTTGGCGTCACGGATTTCCAAAAGAAAACGAGCATCATTTCATATAGCAAAGAAGCTTTTGAAACACATAGCGAAAGCATTGCAGCTTTTGCAAGATTAGAAGGGCTTGAAGCACATGCAAGATCGATTGAAGCGAGAAAGCGGGAGGAATCAAAATGAGACAGGCGGAAACAGCGAGACAGACAAATGAAACGAACATTTCGTTAGCGCTAGAGATTGATGGTGAAGGAAAAGCAGATATTCAAACAGATGTCCCTTTTATGACGCATATGCTCGACTTATTCACAAAGCATGGGCACTTTAACTTATCTGTAGATGCAAAAGGAGATACAGATGTCGATGATCACCACACAACAGAAGATATTGGCATCGTGCTTGGACAGATGTTTAAAGAAGCGCTCGGGGATAAAAAAGGAATTAAGCGCTACGGCTCTAGTTTTGTTCCAATGGATGAAACACTTGCCCAAGTCGTCGTTGATTTAAGCAACCGTCCTCATTTGGAAATGAGAGCTGATTTCCCGAGTCAGAAGGTCGGCACCTTTGATACGGAGCTGGTTCATGAGTTTCTTTGGAAATTTGCCCTTGAAGCACGAATCAATCTTCATGTGATCGTTCACTATGGAACCAATACCCATCATATGATTGAAGCCATTTTTAAAGCGATGGCACGCGCCTTAGATGAAGCAACAACCATTGATCCGCGTGTGAAAGGGATTCCGTCGACAAAGGGGATGCTCTAATGATTGGCGTCATTGACTATGGAATGGGGAATTTGTTTAGCGTATCAAAAGCACTGGAACGAGCAGGAGCGTCTTATATCGTGTCTTCTGAAGCAGAGGAGCTGAAAAAGGCAGATGCGTACATTTTGCCAGGCGTCGGTTCGTTTCGTGATGCGATGCAGCTGTTAAGACAGACAGGACTTGAGGCGTTTATCCACCAAGTCGTGCAGGAAGGAAAGCTGTTATTTGGCATTTGCCTAGGCATGCAGTTGTTGTTTGAAGAAAGTGAAGAAGCAGGTAAAACAAAAGGGTTAGGCCTTTTAAAAGGACGTGTCGTTCTTTTGAAGGATCGTGATCAGGATGGACAAAGGCTGAAGGTACCTCATATGGGCTGGAATGAGCTCACATTTCATCAGCCGTCACCATTATTTGACGGTGTGCCGGAAGGATTTGCATACTTTGTTCACTCTTATTATGTGAGCGGCATGAATCCAGAAGATCTATTGGCAAGTGCACCTTATGGTGTGCAAGTACCTGCCGTTGTTGGAAAGGGGAATGTGTTTGGAACGCAGTTTCACCCTGAAAAAAGCAGTACAACAGGAATGGCACTGCTGAAACAGTTTATTCAATTAGCAAACGAACAGAGGGTGAGCAAATGAGTGATTTTATATTATATCCAGCAATTGATATGAGAAATGGCAAATGTGTACGACTTGTGCAAGGAGACTATGACCAAGAAACCATTTATGGAGATTCACCGTTAGACATGGCGAGACGGTTTGCAAATGAAGGAGCGAAATGGATACATCTCGTTGATTTAGATGGCGCAAAAGCAGGAAAACGCGTGAATCACGAGCATGTGCTGGCGATTGCTTCCTCATTAGATGTGAATGTCCAAATTGGCGGCGGCATTCGGACAGAAGAAGATGTTGCATTTTATTTAAACAATGGCGTATCGAGAGTCATTCTTGGCAGTTCAGCGGTGTCAAACCCGATTTTTGTGAAAAAAATGCTGGCGCAATATGGAGAGAAAATTGCCATTGGCATTGATGCACGAAACGGTTTTGTATCGACTGAAGGCTGGCTTGAAACGTCGGAAGTGAAGGCGGAGGAACTCGGTAAGGAACTGGCAAAGGAAGGCGCAGAGGTCTTCATTTTCACGGATATTCAAATGGATGGCATGCTGTCTGGTCCAAATGTGGAAAGTACGGTTCGATTAGCAGAAGCAACTGGCAAACAAGTCATTGCCTCAGGTGGTGTCAGTGCAGTAGGTGATCTGCAAAAGCTGTCAGCACAAAAGCAGACAGGTGTGTCTGGTGCAATCATTGGCAAGGCGCTGTACACAAAGCAATTTACTTTAGCAGAAGCGTTTGAAGGGCTTGACAGCATATGATGACAAAACGAATCATTCCATGTCTTGATGTAAAGGAAGGGCGTGTGGTCAAAGGGATCCAATTTCTAGGGTTGAAGGATGCTGGTGATCCGGTCGAATTAGCGCAGATCTATGACGAGGAAGGTGCGGATGAACTCGTCTTTCTTGATATATCTGCCTCTCATGAAGGCCGAAAAACAATGGTGGATGTGGTCAAACAAGTGGCATCCACTCTCGCTATCCCATTCACGGTGGGCGGCGGGATTAACCACCTTGATGATATGAAGCGTATATTAAGAGCGGGGGCAGACAAGGTATCTGTGAACACAGCGGCTGTTTTAAGACCGGAGCTAATAACAGAAGGAGCCGACTTTTTTGGTTCACAGTGCATAGTTGTTGCGATTGACGCGAAATACGATGAAGAGAAACAAGCATACATGGTCTATACGCACGGAGGACGCCGTCAAACGGATATAGAAGTGAGTGACTGGGCGAAAGAAGCCGTGCGAAGAGGAGCAGGCGAGATCTTGCTGACTAGCATGGATGCCGATGGTGAGAAAACGGGCTTTGAGCATCGTTTGACGAGGCTTGTATCAGAAGCAGTCACAGTGCCAGTTATTGCTTCAGGAGGTGCTGGCAATGCGCAGCATATGCTGGAGGCTTTTACAAAAGGTGAAGCTGATGCCGCACTCGCAGCCTCTATTTTCCATTATAAAGAAACCTCCATTCAAGAAGTGAAGACATATTTGAGAGAACACGGGGTGAAGGTAAGATGAAACAGGCAAACGAATTAACCTTTAATGATGCAGGTCTCATTCCTGCCATTGTACAGGATGCTCAAAGCAAGGAAGTTCTTACTTTGGCGTATATGAATCAAGAATCCTATGAAAAAACATTAGAGACAGGGGAAACATGGTTTTTTAGCAGATCGAGAAATGAGCTTTGGCACAAAGGAGCTACATCTGGACACACCCAGCGTGTTACATCTATTCGCTATGACTGTGATCAAGATGCCCTGCTTGTTCTAGTGACACCAAGCGGCCCAGCCTGCCATACAGGCAGCTATAGCTGTTTTTCAGAAGATGGCGTGAAACAGCCAAGGGGAGAACAAGACCGCTTTGCCATTTTAAATGAACTGGAACAGGTCATTGCGAAACGGCAGATGGAAATGCCAGAAGGAGCTTATACGACCTATCTTTTTGAAAAAGGAGTCGACAAAATCCTGAAAAAGGTAGGGGAAGAAGCTTCTGAAGTGATCATTGCGGCGAAGAACCGTGATCAAGAAGAATTGAAATGGGAAACAGCAGATCTCCTGTATCACCTTCTTGTGTTATTACGTGAACAGCAGCTGCCTCTTGATGATGTATTAAAGGTATTGAAAAAGCGCCATCAAGGGGAATGAAAAGCTGGGGGTATCCCCGGCTTTTTGCTTTTAAATGAAAAACAAATCCTTCCTTTCCTTTTGTTCTATGTGACGACTCATGAAGTATGTTATACTACACACGGTACACTGTTCGAAATGGAGGGTATCGGTGAGTAAATACACTTCTCAAAATAATCACACACAAGTCGTCCAGCTATTCCAAGATGGGCATTACTTTTTTCATAAAGGTCTAAAAGCATATAGAGAAAGAAATCTGTCTAGGGCAAGTAAGCTGATACAGCGGGCCATCGTACTTGAGCCTGAAAATGTAGAAATGCTGTCGCAGCTTGCCATTATTTATACTGAAATGGGTCATTACCAACAATCAAATGAACTGCTTGATTTTATCCTTGAACACTTGGATGAGAATATGTCAGAGTGTCACTACTTTAAAGCCAATAATTATGCGAATCTCGGTTTGTTTCAAGAGGCATATAGATGCGCCACTGCTTATGCTGCGCTGGAAGAAGACGGGGAATTTGCAGATGAAAATGACGATCTCCTCGATCTGCTTGATATGAGTGACGATGTTGATGAAGATTTCCCTTATGATCAGGATGATCTGATTGTAAAGCAGGATCAAGCCAACCATTTGCTAGAAAGCGGCAGGCTGGATGAAGCAATCGAGATGCTGGAACAGATGATTGTTGAGTATCCAGAGTTTTGGTCAGCGTATAATAATCTCGCTTTGGCCTATTTTTATTCTGGCCAAATCGATCAGGCAAAAGAAATGTTGAACCGGGTCCTTCATGAAAATCCCGGTAATCTGCATGCCCTTTGTAATCAGCTTGTTTTCTATCATTATGAAAAAGAAGAAGAAAAGGTCAATCTGTTAGCGAAGCAATTAACGCACGTGTATCCAATATTAAGTGAACAGCGTTATAAGCTTGGCGCAACATTTGCCCTTGTTGGAGAATTTGAATGGGCATTTAAATGGCTTTATTCTTTGTATAAAACAGGTTTCCAAGGTGATAGTACGTTTTTATACTGGCTGGCAAGTGCAGCCTATTATACGGGCCACAAAACGCTGGCGCAAACCGTCTGGGATAAGATGGTGGAAGAAGATATTGATGCAGATGAAATCAAGCCGTGGCAAGATAAACCAGAGGAGTCTGAGCCAATGGTTTCAATTGAGGAACGACTCACTGCCTACTATGTTAGCAAACAAAAAGGTGAACGTGACGTCTTGCAATCTGTTCTTGATTCCCGCGCTGCGAAAACGGCCTTTGAACAGCAGTTTATTGAGTTACTTTTATTTGAAGATCAAATGGAAGAACGATCGTTTTCAGAAGATGCGGTCTTCGCAAAACAGGCGGCATCTGCTTTGGAAGAAGCGGTGCAGCCTGATAGCCACATGCCATATTTTTGGTTATTCCATATTATTCAGCAAGCACGCGCTTCAGGCGTAGAGAAGAAAAATGCCATTGCATGGGCAGCAGCTTCTTATTATCTATGGATGAATGAACAAGAAGAATCAGCTGTCAGCAAAAAAGAGATCGCAGCTTCTTTTCAGATCAGCGTTCAAACGCTGTCAAAATATGAGAATATTATTTGTGCGTTCATGGTTTGAATAGGTAAATAGATTCAGATAACAGCAGCATGGCCGAAAAGGTCATGCTTTTTTCTTGATAAAAAGGTGGGATTTGCTAGGATTTGGCGAAGTATGACAATCTCGACATCTATTTGAAACATAAATGTAATAAAAATATTAGCTCATTTTGTCGATGTGTCATGTATAATGAAACTCGTGGATTAAAACAAAGACATATATTTAAATATTTTACTATACATAACGCAACACCTAGTGATAGAAACAATCTGGTCAACATCTGACTGAATCATCAGGAAGAAAGACACAGGAAGCACAGATTGGTCGCAGAGAATTTGCTGCTTTCTCATGTCGCTTGGGAAATTGTCAAAGGAGGAACTATACGTGAAAAAGTTTATTACTTTCGGTTTAGCTTCGGTGATTGGAGCGAGCGGTTTATTTATTCCATTTACTCATGAAGCAAATGCACAGAACTTTGAACAAAAGAAACAAGAACTAGACAGCAAGCAGTCAGAGGTAAACAAGAATCTTCAAAAGAAAAAAGAAGAGCTTTCAAAGCTTGAGGCAAAACAAGAGGCACTTGCGCTAAAGCTAAAAGAAATTGACGAAAAAGCTTTAAAAACAAGTGATCAAATCGAAGAAAAACAAAAAGAAAACGAAAAAACAAAAAAAGAAATCAAAGCACTGAAAAAAGAAATTGCTGATACAGAAAAACGTATCGAAGAAAGAAACGAATTCTTGAAAAAGCGTGTACGTGCGCTTCAAGAAAGCGGTGGTTCTACGAAATACATAGATGTATTACTAGGAGCAAAAAGCTTTAGCGATTTCATCAGCCGTGCAGGTGCTGTATCTACATTAATCAACGCAGACAGCGAAATCATTAAAGAACAAGAAAGAGACAAAGCAGAATTACAAAAGTCTGAAAACGAATTAAATACAAAGCTTGAAGATGTGCAAAAGACGCTTGCAAAGCTTGAAACACTTCAAACAGACTTAAATAAACAGCTTGATGAGAAAGACAAGCTATTCAAGCAAGTGAAAAAGCAAAAAGGAAGTGCCTCTTCTCAAATCAGCGAGTTAAACACTGAGGCAAACAGCATTGCATCTGAAAAAGACGCAACAATCGCTGCTCAAAAACAAGCTGAAAAAGAAGCAAGAGAAGCTGCTCAAAAAGCAAAAGAAGAAAAAGCACAAAGACAACAGCAGCGTCAAGCAGCTGTTCAAGCTGAAGACAACAGCTCTAATAACGACAGCGGTTCTTCTTCAAATAACAGTGGATCTTCAAATAACAATAGCAGCAGTTCACCGAGCAAGAAGCCATCTTCTGGCGGTGGATCACCTGTCAGCAATAACGTAGGCGGAATCGAAGGTGCGATCAGCACAGGTTCTACCATTGTAGGACAATCTCCATATAAATGGGGCGGCGGCAGATCACAAGCCGATATTGACGCACGTCGTTTTGACTGTTCTTCATTCGTTCGCTGGGCATTTGCATCAGCAGGCATCAACCTTGGACCAGTTGGCGGTACAACAACAGATACGCTTGTAGGTAAAGGAAGAGCTGTAAGTGCATCTGACATGAAACGCGGAGACCTTGTGTTCTTTGATACGTATAAAGTAAATGGACACGTTGGTATTTACTTAGGAAACGGTACATTCTTGAACGATAACAGCTCTCGCGGTGTTTCAGTTGACTCTATGAGCAACGTTTACTGGAAAAAAGCATTCAATGGCGTTGTAAGAAGAGTCGTTGAATAAATCATTACTTACTATATAACCGTAAACAGGCTTCCTTAAACAGCAGTTTAAGGAAGCTTTTTCTTTTTTTGAAGATATGAGCAAATGATTCGCTTATTATCCGCAGATTTAATAGGATATGGGTAAGGAATAAAAGCTAAGAGTTGAAATGATGCTCTCTGTCATGAATGGAAGCATCACCCAAGGGCATTCTAATAAGAAATGCTAGCAGCAATTGAAGAGGGAGTGACAGTTGTGTCAGAAGAAAAAATCTACGATACGATCATCATTGGAGCGGGTCCTGCCGGAATGACAGCCGCTGTTTATACATCACGGGGAAATCTTTCAACACTGATGATTGAAAGAGGAATTCCAGGCGGCCAAATGGCGAATACGGAAGATGTCGAGAACTATCCGGGCTTTGAAAGCATCTTAGGGCCGGAACTTTCAAATAAAATGTTTGAGCATGCAAAGAAATTCGGTGCCGAGTATGCGTATGGCGATATTAAAGAAATTGTAGATGGTGAAGAGTACAAAATCGTCAAAGCTGGTTCAAAAGAATACAAAGGACGCTCTGTCATTATTGCGGCAGGTGCTGAATACAAAAAAATCGGTGCACCAGGCGAAAAAGAACTTGGCGGTCGCGGCGTATCATACTGCGCTGTATGTGACGGTGCCTTCTTTAAAAACAAAGAGCTTGTCGTGATTGGCGGAGGAGACTCAGCAGTAGAAGAGGGTGTTTACCTCACTCGCTTTGCGTCTAAAGTCACTATTGTCCATAGACGCGACAAACTTCGTGCCCAAAGCATCTTACAAGCACGTGCATTTGATAATGAAAAAATCGACTTTATGTGGAACAAAACCGTTAAAGAAATCAATGAAGAAAACGGGAAAGTCGGCAGTGTGACATTAATTGATACCGTGACAGGTGAGGAAGAAGACTTCAAAACAGACGGCGTCTTTATCTACATCGGTATGCTGCCGCTGTCTAAACCATTTGAAAATCTAGGGATTACAAATGCAGAGGGCTACATTGAGACGAACGAAAGAATGGAAACAAAAGTTGAAGGAATCTTCGCAGCTGGTGACATTCGTGAGAAAACACTTCGTCAAATCGTCACAGCAACAGGTGATGGAAGTATTGCAGCACAGAGTGCACAGCATTATGTAGAAGAGCTTGCTGAAAAGCTAAAAGCAATGAAATAAACAGCTGTCGTAAATCCTTAATATTGCGTCACGGGCTTTTAACTGGAATGTAACACGGGTGAAACAATTATCCGTTATGATGAAACTAGTAATTGACCCCCTTTTATAAGGAATACATGTTTGGCACGGATGTGAATCCGTGTCCTTTTTTTTGCTTAAAATCAGAAATTCACGAGATGTTCACAAATGACGCATGGAGAACCGTTAGATGTTGTAAAATAAAGAATAGAGAAACTGCCCGTCACCATATTCATACGAAAACCTGTCTGTTTTCAGTGAAGAACGGGCATGTTCATTGTGGGAGTCATGATGAACCTGTATAATAAGAAAAAGACATAAAAGAGTAGGTGACAGCTGATGCAACGAGTAACCAATTGTGTGCTGCATCACGAAGATCAAGTTCTCTTGCTGCAAAAGCCAAGACGAGGCTGGTGGGTAGCACCTGGCGGCAAAATGGAGAGCGGAGAATCGGTCAAGGATTCAGTCGTTCGAGAATTTAGAGAAGAAACAGGCATTTATATTTTAAATCCGCAGCTAAAAGGCGTGTTTACCTTTATCATAAAAGAAGGCGATCAAATCGTTCAAGAGTGGATGATGTTCACCTTTATGGCAGATTCCTTTACAGGAAAAAACGTATCAGAGTCGGAGGAAGGCATTTTAAAATGGCATGATGTAAAAGATGTGCCTAGCTTGCCGATGGCTCCAGGAGATTCCCATATTCTTGACTTCATGTTGAAAGGGAAAGGACTTCTCCACGGCACTTTTACGTATACACCAGATTTTGAGCTGATTGCTTATCGATTAGATCCTCAAGGAGACTAATAAATGAACCGTTTTCATAAAGAAGGAGAGGGAGCAGGCATGAATACGCACAAACAAGATGATATTCAGCTTGTGATTATTACAGGGATGTCAGGTGCGGGGAAAACCGTTGCCATCCAAAGCTTTGAAGACTTAGGTTACTTTTGTGTGGATAACTTACCGCCATCACTTTTACCGAAGTTTCTAGAGCTCATGAAGGAATCCAATTCAAAGATGAGCAAGGTGGCCCTTGTGATGGATTTGCGCGGACGCGAATTCTTTGATAGCTTAATTGCTGCCTTAGATGAGATGAGTGATATCGGCTGGATCACACCAAGGATTCTATTTTTAGATGCAAACGATAAGGTGCTTGTCTCAAGATATAAAGAAACGAGACGTTCTCATCCCCTTGCGACAACAGGTTTGCCGCTCGAAGGAATTGAGATGGAACGCGATCTGTTAGAAGAGTTAAAAGGCCGGGCTCAAATGATTTTTGATACATCGGATTTAAAACCCAAACAGCTTCGAGAAAAAATTGTCGCACACTTTGCCACGAGCCAAGGGCAGGTGTTTACAGTGAATGTGATGTCCTTCGGTTTTAAATACGGTCTGCCGATTGATGCTGATCTTGTATTTGATGTGAGATTCCTGCCGAATCCTTACTATATTGAGAGCATGCGTCCACAGACTGGAAACGATGAAGAAGTACGTTCCTATGTCATGAAGTGGAGTGAAACGCAAAAGTTCACGGAGAAATTAATCGACCTTCTCAGCTTTATGCTTCCGTCCTATAAACGAGAAGGGAAAAGTCAGCTGGTGATCGCCATTGGCTGTACAGGCGGACAGCACCGATCTGTGACGCTAGCGAACTACTTATCGGAGTATTTTAAAAATGACTACTATACTCATGTCACTCACCGGGACATTGAAAAGAGAAGCAGAAAATAGATGACGACACTTCCAAAGGTGGTCATTCTTGGCGGAGGCACTGGCTTATCTGTTTTACTTAGAGGATTAAAGACAAAGCCAGTGGACATTACTGCCATTGTGACGGTAGCTGATGATGGAGGCAGCTCAGGCAGACTGCGACATGATTTGAATATTCCGCCTCCAGGCGATATTCGAAATGTACTTGCGGCACTCTCTGATGTCGAACCGCTTGTAGAAGATTTATTTCAGCACCGTTTTAATAAAGGGAATGACTTAACAGGCCACTCTCTCGGCAATCTCATTCTTGCGGCTATGACGAATATAACCGGTGATTTTTTTCATGCCGTCACAGAAATGAGCAAGGTCTTAAATGTGAGAGGAAAAGTATTGCCAGCAGCGAATTCAAGTGTTGTTCTTCATGCGGAATTAGAAAACGGGCAAGTGGTAACGGGAGAATCAAAAATCCCAACCTATGGTGAGCGAATTAAACGAGTGTTCCTCACACCCGATACGATTGAGCCGCTCCCAGAATCGATTCAAGTCATTCGTGAAGCCGACTTGATCGTCCTTGGACCTGGCAGCTTGTATACCAGTATTTTGCCCAATCTGCTTGTACCGCATATTGGCGAAGAAGTGATTCGTTCTAAGGCGAAAAAAGTGTATATTTGCAATGTCATGACACAGCCGGGGGAAACGCTTTCCTACAGTGCAGCTGATCATGTGCAGGCACTAAACGATCATATGGACCGACCATTTATCGATACGATATTTGTGAACAATAAAGAAATTCCAGAAGAAATCAAAGCAAAATATGCAGAAGAACAGGCGCAGCCTGTACAATTCGACACAGATGTACTCAAAGCCATGGGACTAGAAGTCATCCCTGGGGAAATCATTACATATGACCAGCATGTGATTCGTCATGATACGTTGAAAGTAGCTGCGCTGCTTGTCGATTTGCTGCATCAGAAAAAATAGGAATGGGGGTGGCAAGGATGTCATTTGCATCCGAAACAAAAAAAGAGCTGACTAATCTGGAAGTGAAGGACTGCTGCACAAAAGCAGAGCTTTCTGCCCTCATCCGTATGAACGGTTCATTATCTTTTTCTAATCGAAAATTGATTTTAGATATACAGACAGAGAACGCAGCCATTGCAAGACGTATTTATACCCTTTTGAAAAAGAAATACGATGTGACTGTCGAGCTGCTCGTTCGTAAAAAAATGAGATTAAAAAAGAATAATGTGTATATTGTCAGACTGGTAGAACGAGCGAAAACCATTTTAGAGGACCTAAAGATATTAGGTGAACAATTTGTATTTGAACGCAACATTTCAGAAGAACTTGTGAAGAAAAGATGCTGCAAGCGTTCCTATATGAGAGGTGCTTTTTTAGCAGGAGGTTCTGTGAATAATCCAGAAACCTCTTCGTATCACCTTGAGATTTTTTCACTATACAAAGAACATAATGATGCCCTTTGTGAGCTCATGAATCAATTCCATCTTAACAGTAAAACACTTGAACGCAAAAAAGGCTTTATCACATACATGAAGGAAGCGGAGAAAATTACGGAATTCTTAAGTGTTGTGGGTGCTCATAACTCATTGCTTCGTTTTGAAGACGTGCGCATCGTCCGAGATATGAGGAATTCTGTGAACCGGCTCGTCAATTGTGAAACAGCAAACTTGAATAAAACGATCGGTGCCTCACTGCGCCAGGTTGAAAATATTCAATTCATTGACGAAAAGATTGGACTAGACGCCCTGCCAGATAAGCTGCGTGAAATTGCGCAACTGCGTATTGACTACCAAGAAGTCACACTAAAGGAACTTGGCGAAATGGTGGAAAGCGGCAAGATCAGCAAATCAGGCATTAATCACCGTTTAAGAAAGCTAGATCAAATTGCAGAACAATTAAGAAACGGACAAGCTGTTACACTCAAATAGGGAAATAAAAAAGGGAGGCAGATCATATGGTGGAAAAAACGGTCACAATTCAGCTGAAAACGGGTTTGCAGGCACGTCCGGCTGCTTTGTTCGTTCAAGAAGCCAATCGTTTTGGTGCTGATATTTTTCTAGAGAAAGATGGGAAAAAGGTCAATGCGAAGAGTATTATGGGACTGATGAGTCTTGCGATTAGCTCTGGGGTCACCGTCAAACTAATAGCTGATGGAGCAGATGAACAAGAAGCCATCGATGCGTTAACGGATTTTATCAATCAAGAAAACTGAGTCTCTTTCAAGGGCTCAGTTTTTTTAGGAGGGAAAGCTGTGATTCAATCAGCCTTTTTACAGAAAATTGGATATGAAGCCGCGTCCATTACGTTTGATCAATTGCCAGATTTACTAAGGAAGATGGCTTATACCTTTCCTTTTGAAAATAGATCTGTGGTGGGTAAACACGCCTATGCTTTGGATCAAGAAGGTTTGAAGCATCATCTTCTGGAAGGCAGCAGAGGTGGGCTTTGCTATGACCTCAATCCGCTCTTATATTATGTCTTAAAAGAGGCAGGTCTCGCCGTAAAGCTCGTTCAAGGGACCGTATATAACAAAGAAGCAGAGAAGTGGGCACTGGATGGGACGCATGTAGCCATCGTCCTTCAACATCACCATGAGCGCTACCTCATTGATGCAGGATTTGGTGTGAATTTACCCCTTCAGCCCGTCCCTTTTACAGGTGAATGGGTGGAAGCACCGTCCCTTCGTTTTCGCGTGAACGCAGAGGAAACAGAAAAAGGAACCCATCTACTCCAATTGGATAGGGGAGCAGGTGCTGAAACAGGTTATGCTTTCACATTAAAAGAAGTCGGTGAAGATACACTTGTGCAATTGCGGCATGAGATTTATGAAAATGAAGCCTCTCCTTTTAACAAAAGGCTGCTTGCATCCAAACTGACACCAACAGGTCGTGTGATCGTGACAGAGGATCATGTCACGATACATGAACAGGAAGAAGTATCGAAGAAACCACTCTCACAACCGTTTGAGGAGTACGTACAAAAACTGCTTCCGTAAACAATATCAAAAAAGACAGCCCTTTTGACTTAGGGCTGTCTTTTTCATTGATTAACGAATCCTCGTAAATGTCGCATAGTGATCGGTTGTTTTATAAATGAGCCAGTCACTTGAGTATACTAGGCGGTCAGCATTACGGAAACCGGAGACGTAGTTGATGTCGGCTTCACGCCATGTACGGCCACTAGCGGATGGAAGGCGTCCCTCCCGATTAGAGAATACGTCTCCACCGATGCTTTTGCCTGGCGCGACTTCAGCTAAATTTCCTTTTGATGCCACCCATCCGAGGGCGCTCGCTTGTGATTTGGTGATGTAATTATCAGGTAGTCGTTTATAGCGGATTAAGTAATCTGCTACACCATCAAAGGTATTAATGACGGCAAGGGTACGAAGGTCTGGTGCAAGCTGTACGGAAGCAGTCTCATTTGTGGCTGTTGGTGTAAGTGGTGTTTCTGCATGGACTTGCTGCGGGATAAATCCAGAAAACAGAATGGCAGCAATCAGAGCGAACAGAGTAAAAATCGAACTTATTTTTTTCATCTTGATCCTCCTCAAAAGGAAATGGGATGCCGTCCTCTTGATGCTTGTCTACCTCATATTATAGCACCGGCATATGAAGAGAATGTAAAGAATCAGGAGATTGGAAAAAATGAGGCTTTTTGACCTACTTTCTCTAGATGACGTAAACAAAAAGACGCAGTTCCCTGCGCCTTTTTTCAATTAAGATGAGGCAAGCTCCTTCACAATATCAACAGGGGCTTTGCCATCAATTCCATGAAGTACATTATGAATGGCTCGTTTCAGCATAAGATCTCTTGTCGTTTCAGTAGCGGAACCGATATGCGGGGCAAGCGTGACATTGTCCATCTCTTTGAAAGGATGATCTTCCTGAAGCGGTTCTTGCTCATACACATCCAGACCAGCTCCTTTAATCCACCCTTCCTGCAGTGCTTGAATGAGGCTTTTCTCATCGACGGTTTTTCCGCGGGAGATGTTCACGAATAAGGCTGTCGGCTTCATTAATTTCAATTCCCGCTCTCCTATCATATGGTACGTCTCATCCGTCAGTGGTGTGATTAACACAATGATATCAGCTTGCTTCAGCAAGTCATCCAGTGCACAATATACAGCGCCATATGCCGATTCGGCTTTCTCGTTCCGGCTCCGGTTGTGATAGAGGACGTTCATATCAAAACCATGAGCGGCTCGTTTGGCTACTTGCTCACCGATTCGTCCCATCCCAATGATCCCAAGCGTTTGATGATGGACATCAATGCCGAATATATCTTCCTCTTGAACAAATTTTGTCCATTTTCCCTTGCGGATAAAACGATCAAGCTCGGCAATTCTCCTCGCAGAAGAGAGAATGAGCGAAAAGGCAAGATCAGCAACGGTATGATCGAGTGTATAAGGCGTGTGCGTACCAATCACGCCTCTTTGTCTCATGGCTTCTAGATCAAAATTGTCATAGCCGACTGAATTATTGCTCACCACCTTGAGTTGGGGTGCATGATCTAATAAATCTTGATCAATTTTCGTACCAGATGTTAAAAGGCCATCAGCCTTCTGCAGCTTCTCAAATAATAGATCTCTTGGGATCGGGTCCTTTGACTGCCATACCTCATATGTACAATGTTCTTTTAACATGTCTTCAAAAGCGGTAGGTAAGGGTTTGGCGACAAAAATATGTGGTTTCATCATCAACTCGCTCCTTTCATATGGTCATCTTTCTCTTTTTATTATAAAGCAACCATTTTGGCAGTACACGTTTGAATATGAGCTGCTCAATATTTAATATACTGAAATAACGGAAAAGGAGAGATTTTTATAGTGAAAGAGTAAATGCTGATGTCTTTTTATGATGTAGAAAAACGAGGGATTAGTAGATGAGTCATAGAAAAATGTTAGATGTTTCGAGAGATAATCTGACAAACTGGAAAATAGATCGAGACTTTTTGATAGAAAATTTATTATATTTGCAGTGTATTAAACGGGATGGTCATTTTCTACTAAACCATTTCATCGTCTTTTGGTGAAATGAAAGCCATTGTTTGAAAGCAAAAGCCGCATATCCCCTGTGCTGAAGCGGAACAAAGAGCAAAATAGAGAAAATGCTTACATATTCTCTCATCGTTTTCTCATTTTTTTCTTTTTTTTCTATCATTTTTCTTCTCTATGCTTGAGAACACACAAGGGAAAAGGAGGCCAGGTAAGGCGTTACAATCACTTAAAAAAGATAGGAGATGACAGGATGGGATCAACATTAGAACAGATTCTTCAGCACAATGCAGATTTTGTGAAAGAGAGACAGTATGAGCCTTTCAAGGCGGGAAAATTTCCTGAGAAGAAATTGGTTATATTAACTTGTATGGATACACGCTTGTTGGAATTATTACCCCAATCCATGGGGCTTCGTAACGGTGATGCGAAAATCATTAAAAATGCAGGAGCCATCGTCACACATCCATTTGGCAGTGTCATGCGGAGTATTTTACTAGCCATTTATGAGCTGAAAGCAGAGGAAGTATGCATTGTCGGACATCATGAATGCGGAATGGCAGGCCTTGCGGCAGACCCTTTACTTGAAAAGGCAAAAGCAAGGGGAATTGAGGAAAAGTGTTTGAGCATTGTGAAAAGCGCAGGTGTCGATTTAAAGGGCTGGCTGACAGGCTTTGATTCAGTGGAAGAGAGCGTATCCCAAAGTGTGAAATTAGTCAAAGAGCACCCGCTCATGCCAAGTGATGTAGCTGTTCATGGACTAGTGATTCATCCGGCAACAGGAAAGCTGGATGTCGTTATAAAAGATAAACAGATCGACCCGCAATATACCTAAATCATCTACACATACTTGAAGGAGGCCAACACATACCATGCGTTTTTATGGAAGATTTGAAGGTTATGATTCATCAAAGTTTAGACGCGATTTAATCGCTGGGCTTGTCGTGGGCGTTGTGGCAATTCCTTTAGGCATGGCTTTTGCCATTGCATCTGGTGTCGGACCAGAATATGGATTATACACAGTCATCGTTGCCGGCATTTTGATTTCATTGTTTGGTGGTTCAAAGTATCAGATCGGCGGACCGACCGGGGCATTTGTTCCAATTTTATTCGGAATCGTCAGCCAGTACGGTATCGAAAACTTACTCATTGCTGGTTTTATGGCAGGCTGCATGCTTGTATTATTCGGAATATTCAAACTAGGAAAGCTCATGAAATTTATTCCTCGTCCGGTTATCATCGGCTTTACTGCTGGCATTGCTGTCATTATTTTTTCAGGACAGATTGCCAACTTCCTCGGATTAAAGGGTGTTGAAAAGCATGAAAGCTTTTTCCTCAATATGAGAGAGATCGTGGTCCATCTCGGTACCGCAAACAGTCTCGCCATTCTCACAGCGATTGTTGGGCTCATCGTGATTTTGGCGGCGCAAAAATACATTCCCAAAATACCTGGTGCTCTATTAGGTCTACTCGTTTCAACATTTATAGCTGTTCTCTTTTTTCAAGGACAAGTTGAAACCATCGGCTCTGCATATGGCGAAATCCCTCGTCAGCTGCCAACTTTCGCTTTTCCTGAATTGACGATTGAAAAAATGATTTATTTGCTACCGCCGGCTATTGTCATTGCTCTTTTGGGCGGCGTGGAGTCCATCTTGTCCGCGATGGTAGCTGATAATATGAAAGGTTCTAAACATGACAGCAATAAAGAACTCGTCGGGCAAGGAATTGCCAATATGGCGGCACCGCTTTTCGGAGGGATTCCAGCGACTGGAGCGATTGCTCGTACGGCAACAAACATTAAAAATGGCGGAGCAAGCCCCATTTCAGGAGTCGTGCATGGTGTCGTCGTCTTGCTCATCTTAATGTTATTTGCACCATATGCATCGATGATTCCGCTTGCTGCCATGGCACCGATTTTGATGTTTGTGGCGTGGAATATGAGTGAGAAAAAAGAGTTTATCAATATTGTCAAAGTCAAAAATGCGGATTCCCTTGTGCTTGTCGTGACCTTCCTGCTGACGGTCATCGGTGATTTGATTATTGGCGTGACTGCAGGTCTCATTTTAGCGTTTATCGCCTTTATCAAAAAAATGAGCCAGACAACGAATATCCACACAAATGTTGCTGTTCCTCAAATCGAAACGGCGGCTGCCTTAGAAAGGGAGACTGATCAGAAAGGGATTAGTATGTATTCGATTGAAGGGCCACTCTTTTTCGGTACAACCGATTCATTGGAAAATTCGATTTTGGATCATGTTCAGACAAAGCCGAAAACACTCATTTTGCTTATGAACAAAGTGAATTATATGGACACCTCAGCAGAAGCGGTTCTGATGAACATTTCCAATCGATTAAAGCATCACAATGGAAAATTGATGATTGTAGGGCTTCAATCACAGCCAAAAGAGCTTTTGCATCGTACCGGTCTTTTCCATCACATTGGAAAGCAGCATTTCTTTGAACGAACGGATGATATTTCACCACAGCAGCTATAAAAGGCTAAAAAAAGCACGTGACATGTCGGTCACGTGCTTTTTACCTGCTCTTTTTCACTAGAAAACCGTTGTGTGAGTTTCTGTTGATGGGAAGAGAAGACCTCTTCTACTGTTACATCATAGAGATCAGCTAGAACAAGTAGATTTCCTAAGACATCTCCCATTTCTTCAATAAGGTCCTTTCTTAACGCGGCGTCCTCCTGTGTTTTCTCATCAGGTCGATCGCGTCCAATTTCGACCGCCCTGACTGCACGAGCGAGTTCTCCTGTTTCTTCCATCAGGAAACCTAACCTGATAAACGGCCCGTATTCTGTCCAATTTCTCATTTTGTAGAAATCTTTGATCCATTTTTCCATTTCAGTTGTTTGCATTCTCTTTATACAGCTCCTTATATGGTGTTCACCTTCTGATTTTACACTATATATAGATGGAGCGGCTGTTTCTTTACAATGAATTATAGTAGAATGAGTGGGTGAAGAAATCATAGAGAGAGATGGAGCTGTTTTGATGAAAACGATTTGTGTGTTTGCTGGTTCGAATCCAGGTGTGAATGACATCTACAAACAAAAAGCTGTCGAGCTAGGGGCTTATATGGCAGAGCAAGGAATCCGTCTTGTATACGGTGGCTCACGAATTGGCTTAATGGGCGCTATAGCGGATGAGGTATTAAAAAACGGCGGGCAAGTGATCGGAGTCATGCCAAAAGGGCTTTTTAGAGGAGAGGTTGTGCATCAAGAGCTCACTGAACTCATTGAAGTCAAAGGAATGCATGAACGAAAAGCGAAAATGAGCGAGCTGGCCGATGGGTTTATTGCCATGCCAGGTGGTTTTGGTACATATGAAGAATTATTTGAGGTGCTATGCTGGGCGCAAATTGGCATCCATCAAAAGCCAATCGGATTGTATCAAGTGAATCAGTATTTCAAACCGCTCCTCGACATGGTGACGTTCAGTGTACAGGAAGGTTTTTCGAATGAATCACACCTTCAATTGCTGCATGCCTCTGGAGAACCGGAAGAATTGATTTCACAGATGGCTTCTTATCAAACACCGTCTCTTCAGCAGAAATGGACGGAGCTGTCTTAAAACAGATGCATAACAAAAAACCGCCTGTTCAAAGAGCAGACGGTTTGTTTTGTGATTATTTTTGTTCTTCTGAATTACGGGTCAAGACTTTGTCAATGAGTCCGTATTGAAGTGCTTCTTCCGCTGTTTTGAAGTTGTCACGATCTGTATCGCGCTCAATGACTTCAATTGGCTGACCAGTACGTTCAGCAAGTACTTGGTTCAGTTTATCGCGTAAAGAAAGGATTCGTTTTGCCGCAATTTCAATTTCTGTTGCTTGACCTTGCGCACCACCTAGTGGTTGGTGAATCATCACTTCACTATTTGGAAGGGCATAACGCTTACCTTTTTCACCAGCAGCAAGCAGGAACGCACCCATAGATGCAGCCATACCAATACAAATAGTTGATACCTTTGGTTTAATAAATTGCATCGTATCATAAATGGCCATACCAGCTGTGATCGAACCGCCAGGGCTGTTAATGTAGATAGAGATATCTTTTTCTGGATCCTCGGCTTCTAAGAAGAGAAGCTGTGATACGATGGAGTTGGCAACATTGTCATCGATCGCAGAACCAAGCATGATAATACGGTCTTTTAAAAGACGAGAATAAATGTCGTAAGCTCTTTCCCCACGATTTGTTTGCTCAATGACTGTAGGTATTAAATTCATAATGTTCCTCCTTCACCTTTTAGGTAAGTATGTAATTCAATGATACATTTTTGGTCAATAAAGGTCAAACAAAATGCTGACCTAAAATCAAATACCCCTATCCATTTTCCCCAAAACTCTTCCACTTCAAACCATCATATGAGTATATGTATGGGAATGAAGAAAATGCATCGACAGGGATAGCGATTAATCATTGCTTTCTTGCAGCATTTCCCTTATAATTTGATATGCTGACGTTCAAAAAACATATCGTGCGCTCGTAGCTCAGTTGGATAGAGCGGTGGTTTCCGGTACCACGTCTGCCGGGGGTTCGAATCCCTCCGAGCGCGTACTTGACCTTGCTTACGATGATAAAGGTCTTTCATGAATCCCTCTTCATATGAAGAGGGGTTTTTTATGTTTAATCGAATTGATCGTTTTCTTCTAATAAAGTTAGGATAAGCAAGTGATAAAATGGTTTGGCTGCAAGCCAGCAACATCTATCCGAGTATAATAAAATCAACCCCACTCTTAACATAAGAATGGGGTTGATTGCTATAAAGGGGTTACCTGCCTTTTTGGCCTTTCCTGTAAATAGCCGCAGGTATAATTGTAAGAAGAACAATGATAAATCCAATCACAGATACAGTATTTTTTATTGTGTTGTCATTCACAGTGAAGTTTGTGAATATCATTGCCGCCAGACAAAGAATGATGATTAAATAACTGTATTTCTCCAAGACTTTCACAAAATATCCCTCCAATATGAATCTATAAAATTGAAACAATTATTATAATATGATATTTTTACCTCGTATTCAAAAAATAAACAAGGAAGGGGTATATTGGATGAAAACTATTTTTCATAAGAAGAGTGTAATATGCTTCATAACAGCTCTTTTCATGCTATTGTCAACGATTTTTACTGCGAATGCAACAGCAATTAGTCCTAAATCAGAAGTGGATGAAGAGTATCAAGAGTTGCTAGAGGTTTTATTGGCGATTGAAGCTTTACCTGACAGCGTTATAGCCAAAGGGGATGAAGCCGTATTTAAATGGTTGGAAGAGAACTCTAATATCCCTCTTCAACGACAAGGTGAGGTTGTTACTATGGGTGTAGTTGGTTGTATTTCCGCGGTTGGAACTGCCATTATAACCAATGTTATACCAATAGCAAAAATTGCAAAAGTCAAGTCCGCAATAAAAGCTGCAGGAGGTGCTACAAAATTTGTTAAAACATTAATTCCAGCGTATAAGGCCGCCAGACAGGCGGGAAAAAGTAAGGGGAATGCTGTAAAAGCAGCTGTAAATAAAGCAGCGAAAAATGCTAGTCCTGAAGCAAAAAGAGCGCTGCTTGAATTTTTCAATATAGGAAATGTATATTCAGCATGCTTTGAATAAATATCGAAACACAGTTACAAAGGAATAATTAAAATAACAGTGTGAAATACCGCTATATATTGGGAATAAAGCTAAAGCAAGTGCACTAATACTTACTTGTACCAACAAAGGATGGAAGAGAGCCAAAACTTGATATTACGAACAGCAGTGTATGGAATAAAAATCAAGCGGTGAAGCAAGGACATGTCATGTACTGCTCAATCAAGGAATTTATCTATGCAGATCTGGTCTCTGTCTAAAAACAGTCTGCTCAAACCAAAATGTGAAAAAGACAAAGTGCTTGTTAGGAGGCTTTGTCTTTTTTTCTGCTATCCTCTTAAAATACTAGCCATAAGACTCATTTCTGCCCTTTTCAGGCGTATTTGTTGAGCCTGATCACTGTATAAGATTAACATGGAAGAGAATTGACAATAAGGAGGGGATTCTTGTGGCGAAGGTTTTAATGATTACGTTCCCAGCTGAAGGACATGTGAATCCAATGTTAGGGATGATAAGAGCATTTGTTGATCGAGGTGATGAAGTGCATGTGGTCACAACTGAACATTATCAAAAACGGATCAAACGCTTAGGCGCTCACATACATATACATCCAGATTATATTCGGACATTAAGTGTGGAGGAAGACGATTTGGAGTCCATGCAGCCATTTTTTCATGCCATGCTACAAACGTCATTAGACATTTTAGAAGTGGTGGAAACTCTTTCTCAACAGCATTCATTTGATTTGGTTTATTTTGATATGTTTGGAGCAGGTGAGCTTGTGCGGGATTACTTACAGATTCCAGGCATCGGTTCGAATCCTTCTTTTGTGCTGCAGGAGGCGCATTTTGATACACCGCTATACAGAAAAGATGAGAAGGCGGCTCATTTGTTAGAAGAAATACATGAACGTTTTGGCGTTCAGCCAAAGCATTTGATGCAATTCATGAAAAACCGCGGCGAACTGAATATGGTGTATACAAGTGAATATTTTCAGCCGTCTGTTGATGCATTGGATGATTCGTTTGTTTTCATTGGACCGAGTTTTCTAAAACGTGCTGACCAGCACGATTTCCCATTAGAAGCGCTTGAGCGGGAGAAGGTTGTCTTTATTTCAATGGGAACGGTTCTTGGAGATACTGAAGCATTCTTTAATATGTGTATTGATGCCTTTGCCGACTTTGATGGAAAAGTGATTCTCGCAACTGGTGAAAAAATCGACATGTCTCTCCTAAAAGAAGCGCCATCTCATTTTCTCATCGAGCCTTATGTGCCGCAGCTTGAAGTCCTTGAACTGACAGATGTGTTTGTGACCCACGGCGGGATGAACAGTGTCAATGAAGGTATTCATTATCATGTTCCAATGGTTGTCATCCCGGTTGACAAAGATCAGCCGATGGTGGCAAAAAGACTGACGGATCTCTCTGCTGCTCGTGCACTCGATAAAGACGAGCTGACAGCAAGGCAGTTGAGAGATACTGTAGAGAGTGTACTCGGAAGTGACACATACCGTGCTGGGATTGAAAAGATTGAAGAAAGTTTCCAAACAGCAGGTGGAACAGAAAAAGCATTACGTGTCATTGATCAGTTTATGCAAGCGAAACAGATGCAATAGGTAAGGTGTTTACCCAAGTTGGCCAGTCTGTCTTAATAGGAAACCCACTTGACAAAAAATAACCAATCTTTTATCGTATACGTAACAAACGACGGAAGGGTGACCCAATGCAATGAAGTACTAATCCTATGACCTGTAAGCAAAATGAAAGAACGAAGGCAGTGAGCAAACGATATGTGTTGCTATGTTTGCTGCGTTTTCATTTTTTAGCTTCGGAATAGGATGGTACAGCTTGGGAATCAAAGATTGAAGTGATGGATACGGGGGATATGTGTGCTCATTTGTTGAACCGCATGTCATTCTGTATCGATACGCTTATTTTTGTACACCATTTTGCCTCCTATTCTGAGAATGGGAGGCTTTTTCATGTCTCCTGATACGAAAGGAGAGGGTTGGATGTTACTGAGAGCCCACCAATTAAAAGTATTTCGAAAGGATCGTTTGTTATTTGATATAGAGGAGCTGGCCATTCATCAAGGGGACCGAATCGGCCTTGTAGGGACAAATGGCAGTGGGAAAACGACATTGCTCCATGTACTAGCGGGTAGGGAAAAACCAGACAGCGGCACATTTGCACACACTACAACTTGTACGCTGCTTCCTCAACTAAAGACAGGAGATGGCAGACAAAGTGGCGGAGAGATGACTCAAGCTTATATTGAGAGAGCTTTAAGCCGGCCTTCTGCCCTTTTATTAGCCGATGAACCGACGACTCATTTAGATACGGAGCATATTGAGTGGCTAGAAGAAAAGCTTCGTTATCATCAAGGTGCTCTGATTGTCGTCTCGCATGACCGTGCTTTTTTAGATGCGTTATGTACAGACATTTGGGAATTGAAAGATGGGAAGCTCAAACCATACAAAGGCAACTACAGCGATTTTGCCCGGCAAAAAGAACTCGAACATCGCCAGCACGTGGAGGCGTACGAGGTGTATACCCAAAAGAAAAAACAGTTAGAACATGCACTGCAAAAGAAAATGAAAAAAGCCGACAAAGCGACAAAGCCATCTCCAAAGCTGAAATCCTCGGGGCCTAAAATTGCGAAGCCTTATTATGCAAACAAGCAAAAAAAGCTTCAAAAAACAGCCAAATCTATTGAAACAAGAATGGAGAAATTAGAAAAGGTGGAGAAGGTAAAGGAAGTCCAGCCTCTTCAAATGACGCAGCACACCATGAAGGAAGTGGCAAGCCGCTCCATTTTTCGTATCGAACATGTAGATGGCATGGCAGGAGATAAAGTCCTTTGGAAAAAAGCGAATGTAGAAGTGAGAGGCGGAGACAAAGTCGCGATCATTGGGAAGAATGGGAGCGGTAAAACGACATTTCTCCGAATGCTTGTAAACGGACATCCCGGGATTTTTCTTTCAGAAGCCGTGAAGATTGGCTATTTCAGCCAAGATCTTTCAGGACTGAATCTAGATGAATCGATCTTACAAAATGCACTGGAACAGGCGATTCAAGATGAGACGATCGTTCGCACCGTTTTAGCGAGACTTGGGTTTCGGGGAGACGATGTGTATAAGGTGACGAACGTATTAAGCGGCGGGGAACGGGTGAAGACGATGCTTGCAAAGTTGCTCGTCAGTGATGCCAATGTTCTGATGCTTGATGAACCGACGAACTTTTTAGACCTTGCGGCAGTAGAAGCGCTTGAAGGACTTTTAAAAGATTACCCGGGCACAGTTGTGTTTGTCTCCCACGACAGGAGGCTCATTGAGCAGGTGGCTACTCGTATTCTTCATGTGCACGAGGGTACCATTGAACGCTTTGATGGTACCTATGAAGAATATAAACAAAAGGAAGAAAAGCCAGCTGCTACAAAGAAAGAAGAAGAGCTCTTGCTGATTGATATGCAGCTGTCTGAAGTGCTCAGTCGTTTAAGCATCGAGCCTTCTCATGAGCTTGAAGAGACGTTTCAAGCATTGTTAAAAAGAAAGAAGTTGTTAGAGTCATAAAAAAAGCCCCTGTGTTTACTGCACAGGGGTCTGTTCGTTTCGTTCTTTTTTCAATTGTTCAAGTTCGCTGACTGTGACAAGCTGGTAGCCTTGTTTGGTGAGTTCATGTATGATCTTCACTGCTGCTCGAGCAGAGCTGTCATAAATATCGTGCATGAGTACGGTTTTGCCATCTGCTGCATGTGAGAGAACATGGTTTGTGATCTGCTGGCTGTTGCGAATTTTCCAGTCCTCAGGATCGACATCCCACAATGAAACGTTCATGCCCACCGCTTGATTGATGTCGGGATTTGTTCCTCCATATGGCGGTCTAAAGTGCGTAGGAGTATAACCGCTGGCCTTTTCAATCAGCTTCTGCGTGTCTTTTACTTGTTTGACCGCTTCTTTTAGAGGGAGTCTCGTTAATAAAGGATGGTTATATGAATGGTTTCCGATCTCATTTCCGCCCTTTAAAATGTCGGCAAGCATTCCAGGATAATACTGAACCCTGCTTCCTAATACGAAAAAGGTGGCGTGTCCTTTATTTTCCTTCAGCGCTGCTAAAATGGTTGAAGTTGTGGCTGGGTTTGGACCATCATCAAATGTGAGTGCGATGGCTTTTTTATTCGGATCAAGCTTTGGCTTTTGCGGCAGCTTGACGGCTTTTCTTTTTGGATTCGGTTCTTTGATTTCATTCTGATTTTTGGTCTTATTCATATATTCCGGCTTCAAGATATCTTTTAGCAACGTCTTTTTGATCGCCAGCGTTTGCGGACCTAAGTCCTTTGCGGCTACTTGAGAAGCTGGGAAATAGAACTCTATATATTTCTCTTTTAAGGCGAATTGACTGAAGTTTTGATCAGTAGGGGCTGTTCCTTTTTGAAGGAGTGATAGATCCTTAGATAAGGTTTTATCTTTTTTAAGCTCCGTGTATGTAATATAGGATAATTTTTTCAAATAGTCCTTTTTTGGTTGAAATAAATCTTTTGTGTCAAGAAAGTCTTTTTTCTGAAAATCGAAATTGATTGTGACGTGATGAGTGGTCCCATTTTGCTGACCTGTATACGTGTAGGTCGTAAAATAAATGGCCGCAGATTGTTTTGCATAGTGCACCATGTCATAGTCAATATTCAGTTCAAACCGTTTGTTTTCATCAATGTCCTTTGCTTCACTAAATGTCTTTTTGAAATGCTCTAATGCTGAATTCGCATAGCTTTGAATCTTGTCATCTAGCTTTTTTTGATGAAAAAGTGGATAGTTCACCGCATATCTCATAAACTTCCCGTCATTTACAAGAGTGACAATTTCAACATTTTTATAATTCGTATCCTGCTTCACATTTTTCTTCTCTGTACCGCTTGCTTGCTGATTTTGAAAGAATGCAACTGCTCCAATGACGATGGCAAGCGCAAATAGGATGATACTCCATTTTCCCTTTACTGACACAACTTTCAATTCTCCTCTCATGACGGGTCATTCTTTATTTCTTTGACATCTGTTTGTAATATTTTTATAACATTTGACTTACTTTTGTAATTTTAGGGGATTTTCATGCGGAATGTCAACTATTTTCCTATTAAAATACTGTAAAAATTGATAGGTCTTTCAGAACGAGAAAAAGCAGAAGAAAAGAATTCTCTTATTTGCCGTCTACACATACCTTCAATAATTAAAAAAATGAGCCGTACATTGATTTTTCAGAGGCTGACGGCTATAATTTTGATGATTATGATTCTCATTTTCAAACTGACTTTTAATGAAGAAAAGGATGACACCGATTTTGCCGGATAAGCGAACATCTCAACAAAAACGATCATCACCTATTTTGTTCTTTTTATTGTTTTTTCTCGCTGTCATTGGTTTATTGGCAGCTATGTTTTTGGCTGTTTCATACGGTGCAAAGTCATTGTCTTTGCAAACGGTCTGGACAGCTGTGTTTGACTATCAGTCTCATGTGACAGAGCAGCAGATCATTCATGAATTAAGGCTTCCTCGTGTGCTAGGAGCTGCGCTTGTTGGAGCGGCGTTTGCTGTGGCAGGTGCGCTCATGCAAGGCATTACAAGAAATCCGCTGGCAGATGCGGGGATATTAGGCATTAACGGCGGTGCGATGTTTGTAGTCGCTCTCTGTTTTGCTTTTTTTCCAGGAATGCCTTATTCGGCATTGATGTTATTTTCTTTTTTTGGTGCCGTTCTCAGTACACTGACGATTTTTGCCATTGGGGCGGCTGGCGGCGTGCTAACCCCACTTCGGCTCACTGTAGCTGGAGCTGTTGTTGCCGCATTGCTGCATGCGCTAAGCTCAGGTATCGCCATTTACTTTGATCTCAGTCAGGATCTGGCTTTTTGGTATGCAGGGGGTGTGGCAGGTGTCAAATGGCCGCAGCTGATGATCCTTGCTCCAGTCATTCTCATTGTCATCGTTTGGGCGATGTTATTAGGACGATCCCTCTCGTTATTATCACTTGGTGAAGATGTAGCTGCGAATTTAGGGGTGAAAACCCGGCAAGTGCGAATACTAGGTATGGCAGCTGCGGTTCTGCTGGCAGGCGTTTCTGTATCGGCGGTTGGGTCTATTGGGTTTGTCGGGCTTGTCATTCCGCATATTGCACGAAAGCTGGTTGGGGTCAATTATCGTTTCGTCATTCCGATGTCAGCGATTTTAGGCGCAATGCTTCTCGTCTTCGCTGATCTTGCCAGCCGGACAGTAAATCCGCCAAGAGAGCTTGCCATTGGCGTCATGGTGGCACTTGTTGGTGTTCCTTTCTTCTTATATATTGCCAGAAAAGAAGGGAGGAACCTGTCATGAAAGAGAAACAGCGTGCTCTTGTCGTGACAGCCGTTTTGCTTTGTCTGAGTGCGGCTGTCGTGCTGTATAGTTTAAATACCGGCACGCTGAAACTCAGTCCTCTCGTTGTCGTCAAAACGTTATTTGGCTTTGGAGATTTCCAAAGTGAGACGGTGCTGTTTGATTATCGTCTGCCTCGAATCGTCGTGACGATACTAGCTGGAATAGGTCTAGGCATCGCAGGTGGCATTTTGCAGAGTTTATCCCGCAATCCACTGGCTGACCCTGGGATTATTGGTCTGAATGCAGGAGCCGCATTCGGCTTAATCATCTTTGTGACGTATTTTCACGTACTAGAAGGAAATCCATCTTTACTCATTCCGCTCTTTACATTTGGTGGAGGCCTACTTGCGGCGGCAGTCATCGTTCTTCTTGCGTACGACAGGCATGAAGGGCTTGTGCCTATCCGGCTGATCCTTGTTGGAATTGCCGTAGCTGCGGGGTTTAGTGCATTGACGTTATATTTGTCATTGAAACTGGATGAAGATACATACACCTTCGCTTCAAGGTGGCTTGTGGGAAATGTATGGGGAAGAGACTGGATTCATGTGCTTGCGCTCCTACCTTGGATCGTATGTCTTGTCCCGCTTACGCTCATGCAGTCCAGCACACTCAATGCGTTAACGTTAGGTGATGCCGTCGCTTCAAGTGTCGGAGTACGTGTAGAGCGCAAACGACTTTTTCTTCTCACCTTAGCTGTTGGTCTAGCGAGTGCAAGTGTATCGATGACAGGCGGAATTGGTTTTATTGGCCTTGTTGCACCTCATTTGGCGAGGCGTCTTGTCGGCTCACTGCACCAATATTTTTTACCAGTGAGCGCCTTGCTTGGATTGTTGATTTTGGTCAGTGCTGATACACTCGGACGTTCCATATTTGCCCCAAATGCCATCCCAGCAGGTGTGGTTGTGGCTTTTATCGGAGCACCTTATTTTCTCTATTTATTAACAAAAACAAAATAAGAAAGAGGAACTCATCATGAAAAAAGTACTTGTGTTTGGTTTAACGCTCTGTTTTTTGATTCTGGCCGCTTGTGGTCAACAGGAAACAAAGAAGACAACAAATCAAGATGAAAACGGAACACCTAAGATTGCGTCCTTGTCGATTCATTTAACAAATGACTTATTAGCACTCGGGATAAAACCTGCTGGCTCTGTTGTAGGGGGAGACTTAAAAGATTTCCTTCCACATGCGAAAAAGCAGCTTAGCCAAACGAAAAAGCTGGGCATCGCAGCAGATCCTGATATGGAGTCATTGCTTGCTTTAAAACCAGATGTCATTTACGTCGATGAAGAACTGGCTGGACAAGACTTATCAAAATACAAGAAAATCGCCAAAACCGAAGTGTTTAATTTAAATGATGGCACATGGCGTGATCATTTGAAAAAAATCGGCAAGCTCGTCAATAAAGAAAAAGAAGCCGATCAATATATTAAGGACTACAATCAAGAAGCAAAAGAAGTCAAATCACTCATCCAGAAAAAGATTGGAAATGGAAAAGTGATGGCGATTCGTGTATCAGCAAAAGAGCTTCGAGTATTTAGTATGAAACGTCCGATGGGTCCAATTTTATACGATGATTTAGGACTGACACCTGTAGATGGTGTGAAAAAATTGGACAGCAAACGTCCATTTGAAGTCATTTCTCAAGAAGTGCTTCCTGACTTTGATGCAGATGCTATTTTTGTCGTCGTGAACCGTGATGACAAGGCGCAGCAGGCATTCAAACAGTTAGAGCAGACGCCGATTTGGAAAGGCCTAAAAGCCGTGAAGAAAAACCAAGTGTATCCGATTGCCGATCAGCCATGGCTAGATTATTCAGCTCTAGGCAACAAAATGGCAATGGATGAAGCAAAAAAGATGTTCTCTAAATAATCAGCACATAAATCAAGGCATCATTCCGCATATAGGAATGATGTCTCTTTTTTTGATTCATTCTTCTATTCATTCGCTTTTTGCATACATATGAGAGGGAACGAGCAGTATCGCCCGTATGAAAGGATAAGGGGAGGGGTTACAGTTGAAGGTTCAAAAAATTAGTGCAGGCACTATTGCGAGGCTTGTGCTGCTTTTATTGGCACTTGTGAACAGCGCTCTCACTGCTGCAGGAAAAAGCCCAATTCCAATTGATGAAGAAGGTGTGCAGCAATTCATTACGTTAGCCTTTCTTGGCATCACATCACTATGGGCCTATTGGAAGAACAATGATATTACGAAAAAAGCACGAACCAAAAAAGATGAATAATAGAAAACAGAGCCTTTTTATGCAAAAAGGCTCTCAGCATGTAGACAAACCCTCGCATTCGGTGTCAGTCCTGTGCGCTGGTGCTCGTCCTTACTAGGCTGCAAAGGTTTTCTATCACGCTGAAAAGAAGACAAAGGGCTAAAATAAGTTCATTTTAGCCCTTTGTCCATAAACTGAAAAGAGCCTTTTCATATAAAAAGGCTCTATTTCATCGAAGCGACAAGCGCCTCTCCCCGCAAATTGGTTTGATCTCAGTGGCTTACGCCCGGTGTTCTCCCATATTGGTAAGAAACGCTTTCACTTCCTCGATGGTTAAGCCAATGGCCTTTGCTTCACTCATGAGACGATTCCATTCTGACATATTTGAGTCGGTCAGCTTTCTCTGATGGACATGTAACGTCTTTCCTTCCTGCTCCTTTCTGTAGGTTTGGAGCAGCTGATACAGTTCTTCTTTAGGCATGCCGGATTGGACGGCATGAACGATATGATCCCGCCACTCCTGTTCACCGCCCTCAGCGTAATGAAACATCATCGTTTCTGCATCAAACAGCTCTTGTAAATCAATGTCTAGTGATGAGGATACCTTTTTTAAAAACTGGACAGATGGATTACGATGGACACCACGCTCAATTTTACTCAAATACGATTTAGAGACATGGGCATCTTCAGCCAGCTGCTGGATTGAGTATCCTTTCCTCTTTCGGTAAATGCGTATCACCTTTCCTATCATTCGATATATGATCTCCCTTCTCCCCGGCGAATCGTTCTGCGACCTTTTCGTTCATTATAAGAAATAAATTGTTCTTTATAAAATTCAAAAACGTAAGAAACAGGAAGTAAACAAAAGAAAACGAACGATTTCGTTCTTTAAAAAGAACTATAAGACCTATTATGACATTTTTCTTTGCGGGTATTATCTTTTATAATCCAATCATTAACAAAAAGAAACCATATATAACCTTTTTATGATGAAATCGGGAGGTATCTATGAATGAGAATATAGGTTTTAAGCAGCTGTTTTCTGTCATAAAAGAGAAAATGGCCCTTCTGATCCTGATTGTCCTGATCGTAACGGGCATTTCAGCCTACTATCAGTTCTATGTCTCGACTCCTGTATATCAGGCAACCACTCAAATTCTTGTTCATAAACGAAGCAGTGATGCACAAGCGAATTTAAACGATATTCAGATGAACCTTCAATATACACGTACCTTTCAAGTCCTATTAAAAAGTCCAATCGTTATTGAAAAAGTAAAAGAAACACTCAATCTTACAGAATCGGCGGAAGGATTAAAACACAAAATTGCCACAAGTACAGAAAATGAGTCAGAGGTCATAAATATTTCTGTACAAGATGAGGACCGCGCGAAGGCAGTAGCCATTGCGAATACAGCCACAGAGGTGCTGCAAGAAGAAATCAAAAAAACCATGAATATGGATCGCATTAATGTTTTGTCTGAAGCCAAGCTGTCCAACACGATACTGATGAACTCACGTAAATTCGTTCACATCGTTCTGGCACTAGGCGCCTCTGTATTAGGGGGAATGACACTCATTTTCTTAATGAATTTACTCGATGATACGGTGAAACGAACACATCAAATAAGAGAAGAGATCGGATTGCCGTCGCTCGGCAGTGTCTATCAGATGCAGGCAGACAGGAGGGCAAAAAAAGACAAGCAGTCCGTCATAACGGGAGGACAGAACATTGATTTTTAAGAGGAAAAAACGAGAAAAAAGAGATTTATCCTGTATTTCTGTATTAAATCCTCACTCTGTCATTGCGGAACAATTCCGAACGATCCGAACAAACATCGAATTCACGTCGATTCAAACGAGGCTGAAGTCGATATTGGTCACATCCTCCTTGCCGAAGGAAGGAAAATCATTTACGGCTGCAAACTTGGCAGCTGTTTTTGCACAGCAGAAAAAACGGGTCTTGCTCATGGATGCTGATTTACGTAAACCAGCCATTCATGAATATTTTGATCTGAGTCCACACACCGGATTGACCAATGTGCTATTAAATAATTGCAGTTTGGAAGAAGCCATTTTGCCTACATCGATTGAGCATTTAGAGCTGCTTCCGAGTGGGACCATTCCGCCAAATCCCGCTGAGCTGCTTTCCTCCTCTGTGATGAAGCAGCTATTTTACGAGATTGAACAGCAGTATGACATGGTGATTGTTGATTCCACACCGCTTCTGCCTGTAGCCGATGCCAAAATATTAGCGAACCGGACGGATGGAAGCATTCTTGTGGTTTTAAGCGGTAAAACGAAGATTGCCGCTGTGAAGAAATCAAAAGAAGTATTAGAGGGTACGACAGGGAAACTGCTTGGGGCGATGCTAAATGGCAAGAAAGTGAAAAAGGGAAGGCACTATATGTATTAAAGAGATTGATAGGTGATGTCTCCTAATCTTTAACAACGGAGGCACTCGATCCTGCTGTGGGCATGACATATGCCTTAGATGCTCGTCATCGGTAGTGGGATGTGAGGACGGGTTTGATGCCCATTTTACGTAAGAATAGTGATGTTTTAAAAAGGGGGAGGAGCGTTGACTTACGCCCAAAGATTATCAATCATCGTGGCACTAGATTCATATCTCATCTTAGTTGCCGTCTTTTTTGGCTTTCAATTTGTCCAAGAGGCAGCGTTAACCGTATATACATTTGAAATGCTCGTCATTTCTTCGCTCAGTCTACTGATCGGGCACCATTTGTTTTCGTATATTTTTCACGTGTACAAGCAAGTATGGGCTTATACAGGGGTTAGAGAGCTATTTTCTTTAATGAAGACCTTTGCGTGTTCATTTTTATTTTCTATGACGATGCTGTACATTTTTGTGCAGACATGGCCATTTCGTTTTTTATTTATTGTCTGGCTTTTCCATGTGTTATTCATCGGTGCATCACGAATGGCATCCAGGCTGTTTCATGATGGTGCCAAGCGGTTTCAAGTTGAAAAGGAGCGGGCACTAATCATTGGCGCTGGATCAGCCGGGACCATTATTGTTCGTCAGCTTCAGCAGTCGAGTGATGTACATATTGAGCCGGTCGCTTTCATTGATGATGACAAAACAAAGCATAAGCTTGAAATTATGGGGCTGCCTGTTCTTGGGGGAAAAGAACATATTCAAACGGCTGTTGCGATGATGGATATTCAAAAGATCATTATCGCTATTCCATCCAAAAGCAGTCACACATTAAAAGGACTATATAAGGAATGTGTAGCGACTGGAATCAAAACACAGATTATGCCGGAAATGGAACAGATTTTAAAAGGAACCCATGCGCTGAATCAATTGCGGGATGTACAGCCAGAGGATTTGCTTGGAAGAGAGCCGATTCAATTAGATACAAGCCGTCTATCCGTTCACCTAAAAGGAAAAACGATTATGGTGACAGGAGCTGGCGGGTCTATCGGGTCAGAAATCTGTCGTCAAATTTGTGTATTTTCCCCTCGGGCGATTGTGCTTGTGGGACATGGAGAATTTAGCATTCATTCTATTTTACTAGAGCTGAAAGAATTGTATGGAGACAGCATTAGCCTATATCCACAAATTGCGGATATTCAAGATAAACAAAAAATGAGTGAAATCGTTGGTCATTTTCAGCCGGATATGATTTATCATGCCGCCGCACATAAACATGTCCCGCTCATGGAAATCAGCCCGAAAGAAGCGGTGAAAAACAATATCATCGGGACAAAAAATGTGGCAGAAGCTGCACATGAGCACAGAGTTGAAACATTTGTCCTCATCTCATCTGACAAAGCGGTCAACCCTGCCAATGTGATGGGAGCGACAAAGCGATTTGCTGAAATGGTGATTATGCAAATGGGGGCAAGCAGTGAAACGAAATTTGTCGCCGTCCGGTTTGGGAATGTACTCGGAAGCAGGGGAAGCGTCATTCCGATCTTTAAAAAACAAATTGAAAAAGGCGGGCCAGTGACTGTCACGCACCCAGCCATGACAAGATATTTTATGACGATACCAGAAGCATCAAGGCTTGTTATTCAAGCTGGTGCACTAGCAGAAGGAAGGCAGATTTTTGTTTTAGACATGGGGGAGCCAGTCAAAATTGTCGACCTCGCAGAAAACCTCATTCACCTCTCAGGCTACACCACAGACCAGATTCCAATCACATTTACGGGGATTCGTCCCGGAGAGAAAATGTACGAGGAGTTACTCAACCAGCATGAAAAAGCACAGGAGCAAATTTTCCCGAAAATCCATATCGGGCATGCCTTGGATGGAGATCCGTATGTGCTGAACCGCTTTATTCACGAATTTAACATGATGAGTGACGATCAATTAAGACAGGCCTTGTTTGCCGCCATTGAGTCGCATGATGTATTGCCTGAACCGATGCAACGAGAGGAGGAGCCACTTGCTAATGAAGAAAAAAGTCTTGTTTTGCGCAACGGTTGATTATCATTTTAAGGCGTTCCATCTCCCGTATTTCAGATGGTTTCAGGAACAAGGATGGGAAGTGCATACAGCGGCAAATGGCCAGCTGGAGCTACCGTATGTGGATCAAGCGCATTCCATTCCGATTCAGCGTTCCCCTTTTCATTTGCACAACCGGCTTGCTTATGTGGAGCTGAAAAAGCTGTTAGAAAAAGAGCATTATCAGTTCATCCATTGTCACACACCGATGGGGAGTGTCATTGGCAGGCTAGCGGCCAAAGGGACGCGCAAAAAAGGGACGAAAGTTCTTTACACAGCGCATGGGTTTCACTTTTGGAAGGGGGCACCGCTTCAAAATTGGCTGCTTTATTATCCAGTTGAGAGATGGCTCGTTCAATATACAGATGCACTCATCACCATTAATGGAGAAGACTATGAAAGAGCCGATCGTCTGTCAAAAGAGAAGGCGGCTGTGCATTATGTTCCCGGTATGGGTGTCGATATGAAGCGATTTGCACCAGTTGATGACAAAGAAAAAGACCGCCTTCGTAAAGCATATGGTTTTACCACGCAAGATTTTATCGTGCTGTGTGCTGGTGAATTAAATGACAATAAAAATCAAGGAATGCTCATCAAAGCTTGCGCGCAGGTGTATCGGAATATACCACATGTGAAAATTGTATTTGCTGGAGAAGGGACAAGTCGGTCGTCCTATGAAAAGTTGGTCTGTCAGCTGAATCTTGAGGAACATGTACAGTTTGCGGGATTTTGCAAACACATCGAAGATTGGATGCATATGAGCGATGTATGTGTATCAACCAGCTTGAGAGAAGGACTTGGGATGAATCTTCTTGAAGCGATGTCTGCTGAAAAGCCGGTGATTGCAACAGAAAATAGAGGGCATTGTGAGCTCGTCAAACATGGAGTGAACGGCTTTTTAATCAAACCGAATGATGTGAATGGTTTAGCCGTTTATTTACAACAGCTCTACCATAAAAAGGACCAGCTTCACCTAATGGGGAAAGCGGGACGTTCTATGGCTCACGCATTTGCACAGGAGCAGACGGTAAGTGCAATGGAGGAAATTTACACAACGTATATGGACCAAAAAGAGAAGGTGATGTGAGCATGCGTCAGCCGAAAGTATCGATTATCATGGGTGTTTACAATTGCCAAGAGACAGTAGAAGAAAGCATTGAATCGATTCTTCGTCAAACCTATGAAAACTGGGAGCTCATCATATGTGATGACGCATCAACAGATGGCACCTATGAAAAAGTGCTGCACTATACCATGCGTGATCCAGATAGAATTCGCCTCATTCAAAACGAACACAATCAAAGACTTGCCGCCAGTTTAAATCGTTGTCTCACTGAAGCGAATGGAGAACTGATTGCAAGACAGGATGGCGACGATATATCAGTGTCTACACGATTAGAAAAACAGGTTCATTTCCTCGAAGCGCATCCAGAATATGATGTGGTTGGTACGGCGATGACGGTGTTTGATGAGTCAGGGGCGAAGGGCGTTCGAGCCCTTGTCTCAGAGCCTGATCGAAGGGTGCTAGCAAGGGGAACGCCTTTTTGTCATGGGACGATTATGATGAGAGCGTCTGCCTACAAGGCTTTAAATGGCTATCGTTCTGTAAAAACAACCAGACGGATGGAAGATATCGATCTTTGGATTCGTTTTTTTGCTACGGGGAGAAAAGGCTTTAATTTGCAAGAGCCCTTATACCTTGTAAGGGAGGATGAAGCGGCCTTTCAGCGCCGGAAATTCCGATATTCAATGGACAATGCCTGGCTTGTGTTAAAAGCATGCAAGCAATTAAAATTGTCGCCATTTGATTATCTCTTTGCGCTTAAGCCGGTCATCCGTGCCTGTATGTCACCAAAGATCATGAGGTTTTATCATCAGCGGAAACTTGGAAGATCTATGGTGAAAAGGAGGACGATTCGGGATGAGTGAGCCAAAGCGTGTACTTCATGTTGTGGGCGGAATGAACAGAGGCGGAGCAGAAACGATGATCATGAATATCTATCGTGCAATCGACCGGAATGTTCTTCAATTTGATTTCATTACCCACCGGGAGGATGTCTGTGATTACGATGAGGAAATTCTTCAGCTTGGCGGGCGGATTTTTTATGTCCCAAGTATTGGAGCGTCCTCTCCATGGACGTTTGTCAAAACGTTGACGAAGACGATCAAGCAAACGGGACCTTATCAGGCGGTGCATGCACATACAGATTTTCAAACGGGCTTTTCTGCCCTTGCTGCGAAACTGGCAGGTGTGAAGATACGCATTTGCCATTCACATAATACGGCTTGGAAACAGACTCCTAGCCGGGTTGATCATTTGATGCTCAAAGGATTTCGTCAGCTGATCTTTGCCTTTTCTACGCAGCTTGTTGCATGCGGTGAAGATGCCGGTGTCTTTTTATTTGGACAAAAAAGAATGCACGATGGACGAGTGGACATTTTACCAAATGGGATTGATTTGGACCTTTTTTTTCAGTTGGAGCCAGAAGCGAAGGTGAAGATGAAAAAAGACCTCCATCTTCACGAGAGAAAACTGATCATTGGACATATTGGCCGATTTCATGAGCAGAAAAACCATGTTTTTTTCATCGAATTAGCGCAGACACTGAAAAAACAAGGGGTCTCCTTTCAGCTAGTTCTCATCGGAGATGGGCCGCTCCGGCCAGTGGTTGAATCGTATGCAGTGAAAGCAGGATTAATGGAAGACATTGTGTTTACGGGCGTTGTCTCAGAGGTTCCGCAGTATATGAAAGCATTTGATGTGTTTGTGATGCCTTCTTTGTTTGAAGGTCTTCCTCTCGTATTAGTGGAAGCGCAGGCATCTGGACTCCCATGTGTGATTTCAGATCATATCACAAAGGAAGTCGATTTAGGTTGTGGGCTTGTGAAACGGAAATCCTTGCAAGATTCAGCACATGAGTGGATGAAAGCCATACTAGAAGCCTACCATGCAGACCCTCCTCTTCAGGAGACGATTATTTCTCAGCTTGGCCTTAGAGGATTTGATGTAAAACAGAACATCACCCGTGTGATGAATGTGTATGGATTGTAAGGAAGGATTGGCAGATGGCGGTTTATTTGGTGAACATGATCATGGTCTATTTATGGTCGAGCTTTGCTGCATTTTATGGCAGACGTGATGATACCATACAAAGCGGCTGGCGGCCGAACAAGCTTCTGGTGTTTTTTCCATTTTTATTTCTTTGTATTGTGGCGGGCATACGCTACAAAGTAGGAACTGATTTTGTAACCTATGGACAAATGTATGAGTTCTCCGTCAACTATGACAAGCCTTGGCATATTTTCGGATTCGGTGTAGACAAGGCCGCCACTGATCCGGGCTTTACATTGATCTTATGGATGCTCAATCAACTATCACATGAGCCGCAAATCATGTATATCACAGTTGGGATCATCACCTATTTTTTTATTATCAAAACACTTGTGCGATATGGACGGCCATTTGAGCTTAGTATGCTGCTATTTCTCGGTACATTTCATTATTACGCTTCGTTTAATGGCATGCGGCAGTATATGGTGGCAGCGATTCTTTTTTATGCCATCCAGTTTGTCATCAAAGGTCAGTGGAAATGGTATTTTCCGCTCGTGCTTGTATGCGCGCTATTTCATTCCTCGGCACTCATTATGATTCCAGTCTATTTCATCGTCAGAACAAAGGCATGGTCTTGGATGATGCTTGTGTTATGCATGATTTTTCTAGGTTTAACCGCTCTGTATGACCGCTTTGTCTCCGTGTTTGTGGTGATGCTGCAAGGGAGTTCTTATGGTCATTACGAGGAGTGGCTGACAACGAATACGAATGGAATGAATGTGACGAAAATTGGTGTCTTGATTTTACCGTTATTGCTTGCGTTCTTTTGTCGAAAACGACTTCGTGAGCTGACGCCAGAGAGTGATTATATTGTGAATTTTTGCTTGCTTGGATTTTTGTTTGGCATCCTTGCAACGAAGGATGTCATTTATGCAAGATTTCATATTTACTTTGGTCTGTATCAGCTCATTTTACTACCTTATTTCACACGGATTTTTGACCAGCGAACCAATTTCTTTATGTATATCGGAATTGCGGTTTGCTATATTTTGTACAGCATCATGCTGATGCCGTTTGATTCTTCTGTTTTACCGTACCGAACGATTTTTACAAAGTAGATTTGAAGAAAGGTGGGGCTTGCTGTCATGCCAGCTATCAGTCTATTGGTCGCAGTCTATAACACTAGTCAATATGTGGAGCAGTGTCTTCAATCGATTGCAGACCAAAGCTTTTCAGATATAGAGGTCATCCTCATTAACGATGGATCTACCGATCACAGTGGAGACATCCTTGAAGCGTTTGCTGCGCGTGATGAGCGATTTCGGGTGATTCACCAAACCAATCAAGGGCTGGGAGCGGTGAGGAACAGGGGCATAGAAGAAGCAACAGGAACGTATCTTGCCTTTGTTGATTCAGACGATGTTCTCGCACCTCAATACTGTGAGGCTTTATATCAAGAAGCCGAAAACACCGGTGCCGATCTTGTTGTCAGTGAATATTGGATTCAGTTTGAACAGTCAAAACGGATCATACCGACGACGCTGTTAGCTCAGCAGGAAGCCGATAAGACAAGTTTAATAGAATCGTTATTACATGGTGAGATCACGGGATTCTCATGGAATAAGCTGTATCGGCGGGCGTTTATCGAAAAGCATCATATCCGTTTTCCGTTGAGAGGTGAGCTTGAGAATATTGAAGATCAATATGTCACGCTGCGCTGTTTTTCTTTATCACGTGTCATTGCCTTTGTTCATGAGCCACTTTATTATTACCGGGTTCATTTGTCATCCATTGTCCAGCGATATCAAAAGCAGTATTTTCAGCATGGACTGGCGTTTTATGACGCGCAGCGTTTGTTTTTAAAAGAGCATGATGAGCTGACACCATATGAGAAGGCTTTTTATTTTTTTATCGTGAATCATACGCTGCATTGTATGCTCAATGAATGGAAGAGCCAAAATTCCCTTTCCTTTCAAAAAAAGCTTGGTCATATGCGTGAAATGGTGACACATGAAGCTTTTCAGAAGGCTGTGAAACAAGTGGAACCATCGAAGCTGACTGTGCGAAAGCGAATGATCTTATTCCTTGCTAGGATGCAGTGGGTGTATCCGCTCTCTGCCGCAGCTTCAAGCTATCAAAAATGGATTGAATATCAAACGAGAAAATCGGGGTGATGAGTGTGACATTGCAGCAATTAAAAGCACATGCCGCAGAGTGGCTGCTCTTAAAGGTCAAGTATCCACTTCAATATAGGTTGAGCCGCCAAAGATTTCCAGAGCTGCGTCATCAGAAGAAAATCATTCTCACGCTGCTGCCGGCACATGACAACTTAGGTGATCACGCAATTGCCTATGCCAGCTGCTGTTTTCTACAAAAGCACTTTCCAGACTATCAAATCATAGAAGTAGACATGCAGGAGATGTATCGTCTAGCACGTCCGCTGAAGCACGCGCGGCACCCAGAGGACATTGTCTGTATCATCGGCGGGGGCAACATGGGCGATTTATATCGATATGAAGAATGGACAAGACAATTTATCATGAACGCCTTTAAGTCCTATCCTGTTATTCAGCTGCCCGCTACTGCTCATTTTACAGAAACAAAGAGAGGGAAAAGAGAAGAACGCCGCGCTATTCAAGCATATCAGCAACACCCGAGGCTTCTCTTGATGGCAAGAGATCAAACCACCTATCAATGGATGAAGAAGCATTTTCCTAATAAAGAGGTGTGGAAACAGCCTGATATGGTCCTGACATTAGACGAAACATCAAAGAGTCAAACCCGTAAAGGAGTGCTGCTTTGTCTGCGTGAGGATAAGGAGGCGTATCTCACGAAAGAGAAACGAGAACAACTGCAGGAGCATATCAAAGAAACGTATGATCAAGTTGGTTTTATCACAACGACCATTGGTAAGCGAGTGAATCGAACGACTCGTTTAGAGGAATTATCCACGCTATGGACGCAGTTGAGACAGGCACAAGTCGTCGTGACAGATCGACTGCATGGCATGATCTTTTGTGCGATCACACATACACCGTGTGTTGTCATCAGGTCGTTTGATCATAAAGTCATGGAAGGATATGAATGGGTAGCGCACTTGCCGTTTATGACCCTTTTGAAGGAACCAACGGAGGAAGCGGTGAAAAAGGCCATTCATCAGCATATGAAAACAAGCGGACAAAAGGGAGAGGAAGTTGGATGAAGGCCCTTAAACACTGCGTGAAATCACCATGAACCGTGCGTTTCTTTACAATGTCAGTGCAAATGTGATGACGTTTTTCTTGATGATGCTGATGTCTGTTTGTTTAACGCCTTACATTGTTCATACACTTGGAGTGGAAGCGTTTGGTCTGATTCATCTGACTCAAAATATGATCAATTATTTATCGGTCATTACGGCTTCATTAAGTGCTGTGGTGGTGCGTTTTTTTTCTGTTGCGGCTCATAAAGGAGAGATGGAACAAGCGCAGCGCTATCTCGCTTCCTATTTTGTCAGTTCTCTTTTTTTATCCATCTGTCTTTTTTTACTTTGTCTATTCATGTCTCAGCAGTTGGTTGACTGGCTCCATGTGCCTGCTCATCTTGCAAAAGATACACAGATCGCCTTTGTGTTAGGGGGTCTTTTATTTATGCTCAATTTCGTCATGTCTGGTATTGGGGCGGCACCGTTTTATGCGAACAAATTATATGTATCGAGTGTTGGACAGGCCATTCAGATGTTTGGCAGGGCGCTTGTGATTGTGCTGTTATTTACCGTGACGACACCAGCCATTTGGCATATTCCGCTTGCAGCCGTTATGGGGAGTTTCGCCGCTTTGGGAATGGGTCTCTATTATTTTAAGAAACTCATTCCTTGGTTTTCGTTTAAGTGGCGGTACGCTTCTTTATCTTCAAGTCTCACGCTGGTTCGATCAGGGGTGTGGCATTCATTTGAACAAATGGGCATTTTGTTGTTTTTACAAATCGATTTATTGATGACCAACTTACTGATTGGGGCAGAAGCGACTGGACAGTATGCCGCCATTTTACAATTTCCATTATTATTGCGCACCCTTGCAGGGACACTTGCGGTTGTGTTTGCGCCAACGATCACAAAATTATATTCAAATCAAGACGAGCAGGGGCTCATTCAATACGCCGCCAATGCCATGAAATGGAGTGGTTTATTTGTGGCATTCCCCGCGGCTCTGTTAGGAGGTCTTGCCGGTCCGCTCATGCTGTTATGGCTTGGACCAGCCTTTGAGGAGCTAAAATGGCTGCTGATGATTCATGCGGCTTATTTGTGTTTCACGTTGATGTTTTTACCGCTGACCTATGTACCGACTGCCTTTAACCGATTTAAAGTGCCGGCGGTTGTGACACTCATATTAGGCGGTTCCAATGTCCTGTTAGCCTATGGACTGACTCACCTACTTCAGCTTGGGTTATATGGCATTGCATCAGCAGGGGCCGTTGTTTTATTGATGAAAAATATCGTCTTTCTCCCATTGTATACAGCCAAGATCACGAAACAGAAAAGCACCATCTTTTACAAACATACAGTCGTTCCGCTGTTTGGGGCTCTGTTCATATGGGGGATCTGTGCCGGTATTCAGGCTGTGTATGATGTGACGAGATGGTGGGAGCTATTTTGTATTGGCGGAATATGTTTCGTTCTCTACTTAGGCTATTTGTATCAATTTGCAGGAACAAAACAAGAGCGGATACAGCTCATGCGTAAGGTGAAACAAGCTGCTATTGAACGATCTGTCTCTCGCTAGTGTGGAAAGGAGAAGCAATGATGAAAAGAATAATAGATGTGGTCGTGGCTTTGACCCTGCTCATCGCAGGCAGCCCCCTTTTCCTTCTCATCTATGGACTCATTCGGTGGAAAATCGGAGCTCCTGTGGTGTTTCGACAAGAACGGCCTGGTCTGTACGGACAGCCGTTTATGCTTTATAAATTTCGGACGATGACCGAGGAACGCGATGAACATGGCGTACTGCTTCCAGACCATCTTCGATTAACAAAAACCGGCGCCTTTATTCGTAAGCTCAGTCTTGATGAATTGCCGCAGCTTGTCAATGTACTCAAAGGGGAAATCAGTCTCGTTGGACCAAGACCGCTTTTAATGGAGTATTTACAAATGTACACAGAGGAGCAAGCGAAGCGTCATCTTGTGAAGCCTGGTATCACTGGATGGGCCCAGGTGAATGGGAGGAATACTCTCTCTTGGGAGGAGAAATTCACCTATGACCTCTGGTATGTAGAGCACCAATCGTTTTGGCTCGATATGAAAATCTTATGGATGACCTTGCTAAAAGTCATCAAAACAGAAGGGGTGCAGCAGCCAAATCATGCAACAGCTGAAAAATTCAAAGGAACCGATACGTAAAGAGCAGCCCATTGGCTTAATAGGGGCTGGCGGACACAGTAAGGTCATTCAAGAGTTGATTTTTTTGCATCCTGATTACTCATTGTGTGCTGTATTAGACGATCGATTTGAGGAAGCTGACTCTCAAACCGGCATTCTGTATGGTCCGATTTCTATGAGTCAAAAGGTAAGGTGTGAAATACCTGATATGCAATGGCTGATTGCCATTGGGCAAAACGAAATCAGACAGAGGATCAAAGAACGTCTCGCATTTGAAGAGAGGGCATTTGCCACACTGATTCATCCAGAGGCAGTTGTGAGCTCGTCAACGAAGATTGGCCGAGGAACGGTTGTGATGGCAAGGGCTGTTGTGCAAGCAGATGCAGTGATTGGTGAGCATGCCATTATCAACACCGGTTCTATCGTGGAGCATGACTGCTTTCTCGAATCCTTTACGCACCTATCCCCAGGAGCTGTGCTCACCGGCTATGTCTCTGTGCAAGAGGGTGCTCATATTGGAGCTGGGGCTGCTGTCATACCTGGCAGAACCATTGGAAGCTGGGCAGTGATCGGCGCAGGAGCGGCAGTGACCAGAGATATACATGATCAGAAAGTCGCCGTAGGCGTTCCTGCAATTGAGATCAAAAATCGAAGAGAAGGTGGGAAATCATGAGAGACAGGAAACGAATCTACTTATCTCCTCCTCATATGAGTGGAAAAGAACAGATGAAAATAGAGGAAGCATTTAAAAGCAATTGGATTGCACCATTAGGACCGCTTGTAAATGAATTTGAGCAAGTGGTCGCGGATTATGCAGGCGTGAAGAGTGGAGCGGCATTATCTTCTGGGACAGCAGCCATTCACCTTGCCTTAAAACTCATTGGCGTTCAAAAGGGAGATATGGTCTTTTGTTCCACTCTCACATTTGTTGCCAGTGCAAATCCTATTTTATATGAACAAGCGACGCCTGTTTTTATTGATTCAGAAAAAGAGACATGGAATATGTGTCCGCTGGCGTTAGAGAAAGCCTTCGCTGAAACAAAACGACTTGGGAAAAGACCCCGTGCGGTTATTGTCGTTCATTTATACGGACAAAGTGCGAAAATGGATGAAATCATAGCGGTGTGTGAGGCATATGATGTGCCAATCATTGAAGATGCGGCTGAATCGTTAGGCAGTATATATAAAGGAAGAAAAAGCGGTTCAATGGGCAGGTTCGGTGTGTACTCTTTTAACGGAAATAAAATCATTACAACATCAGGAGGCGGAATGCTTGTCAGTGATGATGAAGCAGCCATCGACCGCTGCCGATTTCTCGCGTCACAGGCAAGAGAACATGCCCTACACTATGAACATCAAGAGGAGGGATATAACTATCGGATGAGCAACCTGCTCGCAGGTGTAGGAATCGCACAAATGGAAGTGTTAGAGGAGCGTGTTCAGCAAAAACGCCGCATTTTCGAGCGTTATCAAGATGCTTTAGCCGATATTGAAGGCCTTCAATTTATGCCAGAATATCAAGAAACCACATCAAACCGCTGGCTGACCACATTCACCATTGATCATCATGTACAGATGTCTCCAGTAGAGATGATAGATGCTTTAGAACAAAAGCAGATCGAAGCAAGGCGTGTATGGAAGCCACTGCATCAGCAGCCGCTCTTTCATGGTTGTCCTTTTTATACAACAGCCGATGAAGTTCCTGCATCTGAGTTGTTATTTGAGACAGGTCTTTGCCTGCCATCTGGTACAAGCATGACAGACGCGGAACAGGAGCTTGTCATTGATACACTGTACAACGCCCTGCAAAAGAAAGCATTATCCTCCACATAGGCTGCTCGTTCATCAGCAGCCTGCCTCTCTTTTTAACAAATCCCTTAATTTGTGGAATAATAAGGAATATATATTGTCATTTCGTATCAAATATGATATTGACAACAGAGTCCTTCCTCCTTAAAATGAAAATGATTATCAGCATCAATTAGGGGGAGCAACTTATGTTTATTTGGAATAAATTTCTGAAAATTAAAATAAATACAATATTACCTATCCTACTGATCTTCTTACTAGTAGGCTGTTCTCAAGCAAATAATGGAGCAGGTGGAGACAAGGATCATCCCGATATGATCACCATGGCATGGCCAAGAGATATTGGCGAAATGAATCCGCACATATACAATCCATCACAATTGTTTGCCCAATCCATGATTTACGAACCATTGGTGAGCTATCAAAAAAATGGAAAGCTTAAACCCGAATTAGCAAAATCATGGGATGTTTCCAAGGATGGCAAGGTGTATACGTTCCATCTTAGAGACAATGTCACGTTCTCAGATGGATCTAAATTTAATGCGAACATTGTGAAAAAGAATTTTGATACGATTTTAAAAAACAAAGAAGTACATAGCTGGTTAGGTGTCATAAAGAAAATCAAAAAGACAGAAGCAGTGGACAAGCAAACGTTTAAACTCACATTAACTGAGCCTTATTATCCAACTGTTCAAGAGCTAGCTGTTGTGCGCCCCGTTCGTTTCCTAGGCGAAGCAGGTTTTCCGAAAAACGGAGATACATCAAAAGGAATCGAAAAACCAGTGGGGACAGGCCCTTGGGTATTAAAGACGTACAAAAAAGATGATTATGCGATTTTTGAACGAAATGACCACTACTGGGGAGAGAAACCAAAGGTCAAAGAAATCAAAGTGAAGGTCATTCCAGATGCCGAAACAAGAGTGATGGCATTTGAAAAAGGCGATGTAGATCTACTTTACGGAGAAGGAACGATTAGCCTTGATGCTTTTAAACAACTAGAGGCGAGCGGCAAGTATGAAACGAAGATGTCAGAGCCTGTAGCCACAAGACAGCTTGTCATGAACACAAAAGTCGATCAGCTGTCAGATGAGAAAGTGCGTCACGCCCTTCAGTATGCGATCAATAAAACATCATTGGTGGAAGGTGTGACCTCTGGCTTAGAGGATGTAGCGGATCACATCTTGCCGACAAACATGCCATATACGTCAGGTATCCGGGTGAAATCTTTCCAATATGATGTGGACAAAGCGAAGGCTTTACTGGATGAAGCAGGCTGGACGCTTCCAAAAGGAAAAACCATACGCGAAAAAGACGGAAAAACGCTTGAGTTTAGTATGATGTATGACTCAGCAGAATCGATTCAAAAAACAATGGCTGAAACACTGCAGGCAGAATGGGCAGCCATTGGGGTCGGCGTCAAACTAGAAGGTGTCGAGCTGGCGACGCAGGTTCAGCGGTTTAAAGCGAACAAATTTGATATGAACTTCTTTAGCAATTATGGAGCGCCGTATGATCCGCATACATTTATGAACGTTGTCTCATCAGATGGTTTTGGATTCAAAGAGGCGATCTCAGCGTATCCGAATAAAGATAAGCTGATCAAAGAAATGACGGAGATTCCATCAACAACTAATGAAAACAAACGTAAAGCACTTTATTCGTCCGTCTTATCATCCTTGCAAGATCAAGGGGCGATTGTGCCAATCTCTTATTTTAAAAAGACAGCTGTTTATCAAAAAGATGTGAAGGACTTTGATTTCCCTGCGAATCGAGATGAACATCCTTTCACAGGCATCAAGCTGAAGTAACAGAAGGAAGGTAAGCAAATGAGCCGCTATATCATCAAACGAATGTTATCCATCATTCCTGTTTTTCTACTAGCCACACTGTTCACAACTGGCATGATTCATCTGTCACCAGTTGATCCAGCGGAGGCATATTTAGCAGCGGCTCATATTCAGCCTACTGATGAGGTATTAGCCCAAAAACGAAGTGAATTTGGTTTAGATGAACCTTTTTACATGCAGTACCTTCATACGATTGGAAAAGTCGTCCGTCTTGATTTTGGGCGGTCGTATATGACCAATCAGCCTGTGCTTGATGAGGTGATCTATCGAATACCTGCGACGATTCAATTGGCGTTCACTAGTCTGCTGATCGCAATTTGTGTCAGTATTCCACTGGGCTTTTTCAGCGGGGTGAGAAAAAATGGCGTTGTAGATCATGTGAGCAGGATGATTTCCTTCCTAGGAGCATCTATCCCGACCTTTGTTTTGGGGTATTTGCTCATCTTCTTTTTTTCAGTGAAACTCGATCTTTTACCTGTTGAAGGTGTTGGTACATGGGAACATCTTGTACTGCCATCCATTACCCTGGCTGTGCCGTTAATTGCGATGTATACGAGATTATTGCGAGCGAGTGTGAGTGAGACGCTTCACGAGCCTTTTGTTCAATATGCGAGAATGAGAGGGTTAAAGGAACAATCGATTATGTTCAAACATGTCTTCAGAATGGCAATATCACCAATGCTGACAGGACTTGGCGTGAATCTTGGCAAGCTGCTCACAGGGACTATTATTGTAGAGGCTGTTTTTTCATGGCCTGGATTTGGACGATTTTTTATAGAAGCGATCTTTAACCGGGATCTGCCGGTCATTCAATTTTATGTGTTGATGGCGGCGTGTATCTTTATCTTAAGTAGTTTGATGGTTGATCTCCTTCAGCTGCTCATTGACCCCCGTATTTCTAGAAAGGAAGGCCGCCAGCCATGATGACAAAAGTAAAACACCTCTTCTATCATCAAAAGATGATCTCGATCTGTGTGGTGCTGCTCGGTCTCCTGCTCATTGTGACGGTATGTGCACCATGGATCGCTCCGCATGACCCTTCTGCTGTTAATCTTGCAATGAAACTAAAGGGTTCTTCATGGGAGTATCCTCTAGGCACCGACCAATTGGGAAGATGCAATTTATCTCGTATTCTATATGGTGCTCGTATTTCACTAGGCTGTGCGTTGTTAATCTTTGTTTCCTCTCTATCTATCGGTTTAATCGTAGGGCTGATATCTGGATATAAAGGGGGCTGGATCGATCACGTATTGATGAGATTGTGCGACGGGGTCATGGCATTTCCGAATTTGGTACTGATCCTTGGATTAGTCGGTATTTTTGGACCGGGGCTTTCTCAAGTGGTGCTGGCTTTGATGCTTGTGCAGTGGGTGTATTACGCTCGCGTCTTTCGAGGGATGGTCCTTAGTTTAAAAGAACAAAACTTTATTGCAGCTGCGAAGATTAGTGGTACTTCCCATTGGAATATCATGAGAAAGCATATGATTCCGAATGTACTGCCGCCACTCGCAGTTGTGGGCACACTTGAAATGGGCTGGGCGATTATGGACATTTCCGCCATGTCTTTTCTAGGCTTAGGGGTTCAGCCACCTACGCCTGAATGGGGAGCGATGATCCATGAAGGAAAATCTTATATTCAAACAAATCCTCAGCTGATGCTTTATCCGGGCCTTGTGATTATGGCTGTGGTCATTCTATTCAACTTACTGGGAGAAGCCCTTTCAGAGAAATATGGCATCAAACGTCGTGTGTAAAGGAATGAGTCAGTTGGAAGAGTCTATTTTAAACATAGAGAACCTGCATGTGCATACGAAAACGCCGCAAGGAACCATTTCTCTCGTTCAGGAAATAGCATTTGAGGTAAAGCGCGGTCAAATTGTTGGATTAATTGGTGAGAGCGGATGCGGAAAAACGGTGACAAGTATGTCGATCTTAAACATGCTTGATCGAAAAACAACGGAAGTGACAGGCAGTATCACTCTACAAGGTCGAGAATTGATCGGTTTGAGTGAACAGCATATGCGGTCTATTCGTGGCAAAGATCTCTCATATATCATGCAAAATCCAATGAATAGCTTTACGCCTGTATGGACGATTGGACATCAATTGATTGAAACAATCCGCCGGCATACAGCTGTCAGTAAAAGGCAGGCACGGGTCCAGGCAATGAAAGCCTTAGAGAAAATGAACCTGCCGCATCCAGATCAATTACTGAGTAAATACCCTTTTGAATTAAGCGGGGGGATGCTCCAGCGGGTCATGATTGCTATGGCTGCCTGTATGCATCCGCCTCTGATCATCGCAGATGAACCGACAACCGCATTAGATGTACACAATCAAAAGCTGGTGCTTGAGCACTTGAATCAAATTCGTCATGAATACGGAACGGCGATTTTGCTCATTACCCACGATCTTAGTGTGATTGCAGAAATGGCAGACGAGGTCGTGGTGATGAAACAAGGAAAAATCGTTGAAAAGGCTGAAGTTCTTGAGCTTTTTGAACACCCGAAGCATGATTATACAAAGAAACTTTTAGCAGCTCGTCCATCCATGCCAGCTGTTTGCACGATTTGAGGTGAGAAGACCGTTGCATTTAATAGAAGTGAAAGCAGTGAGTCATTCATATGGCAGCCGATCGTTTCTGATGAGGACAAAAGGGAGAGCCCCTGTCCTGAAAAACGTTCATTTGACCATTGAAGAAGGCACTTGTCTAGGGTTATTAGGTCAAAGTGGCGCAGGGAAAAGTACACTCGGCCGAATCATCCTTGGACTAGAGAAGCCGAGGGCCGGACAAGTTCTGTTTGAAGGTCAGGATATCATTCGTGCAGATCAGCGGACACATCAGCATTTCCGCCGACATGTACAAGCGGTATTTCAAGATTCATATTCAGCGGTGAATCCAAGGTGGACAGTGGAACAAATTCTATCTGAGCCGCTTGAAAACTATGAACCAATGACCCGTAAAAAACGTCAGCATATACTGATTCACTGGTTAGAAAGAGTAGGGCTCAGTGAGCAGGATTTGTACAAGTACCCATACCAATTTAGCGGTGGTCAGCTACAGCGGATCAACATCGCCAGAGCACTGGTGCTTCAGCCAAAGCTCATTGTGCTGGATGAATCAGTCAGTAGCTTAGATATGGTTACGCAGGCAGTCATTTTAGATTTGTTAGTCGAATTAAAGAAAGAGCTGAAGCTTGCATACGTATTTATCACACATGATTTGACAGCGGCCTATCATTTAAGTGATCAATTAGCGATTCTTGATCAGGGTGAACTTGTGGCTCAGTTTCAATCGAAGGATGATTTCTTTCTATCAGAGCACGAAGCTGTGCTGAAAATGAAGGAGGCAACGCTCGCCAGCCACCCTTTGTCTCGAACGATTGGCAGGCCGGTTCGTTAACTTTTTCATTCCCTCAATGCCTCTTTTAAGAGAGGCTATTTTTCATGAAAGGCAGGTGGCATCGTGAACCATCGAGCATATTTAGCTTTGGCGATCCCTTTAACCATTTCAACGATGACCACGCCATTACTTGGAGCTGTCGATACAGCAGTTGTTGGCCAGCTTGCCAACCCCGCTTATATAGGAGGCGTCGCAGTCGGCAGTCTCATTTTTAGTACATTGTACTGGCTGTTTGGCTTTTTACGGGTAAGTACATCTGCTTTTGCCGCCCAAGCAAACGGAGCGCAGAACGAGGAGCAGGGTGTTCTTGCTTTTCTAAGGCCTTTTTTGCTGGCTATTATCGTCGGGCTTTGTTTTATTGCTCTTCAATGGCCCATTATTCAATCCGCATTATGGATCATCTCTCCTGCTGCTGATGTGCGCGAATATGCAGCGGACTATTTTCATATTCGGATCTGGGGAGCGCCATTTACCTTGATGAATTACGTCATACTCGGCTGGCTGATGGGGATGGCAAAAATGAAAGAAGCCCTTTCTTTACAAATTTTGATCAATGTCATGAATATGATCTTGGCATTGATCTTAGTTCATGCGTTTTCTTTTGCCGTCAAAGGTGTGGCAGCGGCGACATTGATCTCTGAACTCACTGCTTTTGTGTTAGGGGCCTGGATCATCTTGAAGCATACGTCAAACGGTTTTCGGATGCCGTCTATCCAGCAGGTGATGGACACACGTGCAGTAAAGAAAATGTTTCATGTGAATAAAGACTTATTTATCCGAACGATCTGTCTGCTTGTTGTGATCAACATGTTTACAGCAAAGGGAGCTTCTTTCGGAACGGAGCAATTGGCGGCGAATGCCATTTTATTTCAAATTCACTACATCATGGCCTATTTGTTCGATGGATTTGCCAATGCGTCCAGCATCCTTGTCGGTAGATCAGTAGGTGCGAACGACCGAGCGCTTTATGATAAAACTTTAACCCTTTCGAGACAATGGGCAGTTGTGATGGCATGTGTCATTGCGGCAGGTTACTTTTTCTTTAAAGTACCGATTTTGAGCCTGTTTACAAATTTGCCTCAGCTTCTTGATGTGACACTGCAATATGCCGATTGGCTCGTTCTTTATCCGTTTGCTGCTTGCTTTGGCTTGGTGATTTACGGTGTATTCACAGGTGCGACAGAAATTGCTCCTGTTAGGAATTCAATGCTGTTTGCGATGATTTTGTTTGTGGCTGTTCAGGCGGCAGTCATTCCGATATGGCACAATCACGGACTATGGTTTGCCTTTATCATTTATACTGTAGGGCGGTCCGGCTTTTTGATGATGTACAAATCGAAGCTGGATCAAAAGCTTTTCCTGCATGAAAAACACCCTTTGCAATCATGAGAAAGGGTGTTGTTTTTCGTCCATTTATTCGCTTTCTTTTTTCACCTTTTGGTACGCTTCATCGAGATGCTGAATTCGCTTCAAGACAACAGCATTTTTCGTCAATTGGTCCTGCACAAGTGTAGAAACCACCGACCGATAATAAGCGTTCATGGCATGAATCTTGTCTTCATGTTGATTCATGGCAATGTGCTGTTTTAAATTGTCGATAAAGTATGGAACGGAAAAAAGTTCAGACATGGGAATCACTCCTATTTCGTATATACGGTCCGTCAATCTTCATGTAAAATGATGAGAGGGAGGGGAGACAATGAGCCTTAAACTGCAACAAGAACTAGTATTAAAGCAGGTACTCACGCAAGAACTCAGGCAGGCGATTACGCTGCTGCAATTGAATTGTGCAGAGCTGGGTGAGTATCTTGATCAGTTAGCGCTTGAGAACCCTCTGATTGAGCGGAAAGACACGGACAGCTATCAACCAGTTTATCATAAAAGAACGCAAGATCGAATGACAGAGCCGTATCGTACGCATCAAAAAGAAAGCCTGCAAATGTATTTAAAGAGACAGGCCATTGATTTGAATTTAAGTGAAAAGAATCAAAGGATTTTTCAATTCATGATTGAGTCCATTGATTCCAATGGCTATTTAAATGAACCGGTTGACCAAATGGCCGCTGTGTTACAGGCTTCGGCAGAAGAAGTAGAGGCCGTTCTTCATCAGCTTCAATCATTAGAGCCTGCCGGTATTGGCGCTAGATCATTGCAAGAATGCATCCTGCTCCAGCTTAGACGAAAAAAGGATCGCTGGTATGAAGCAGAGCTGATCATCGAAGGGCATTTCTTTCTTTTCGCAAGGAAGGCTTGGAAGGAAATCGCAGCTAAAACAGGTATGCCGTTGAAAACCCTGCAAGCCATACAAGATGAGGTGTCGCTTCTCGAACCAAGACCAGGCCTTCATTTCTCTTATGAAGACCAGGATGTGTATATAGAACCAGATGTGTTGATTACAGCTGCGGGAGGTCACATCACATTCGAGCTGAACCAGCGTGCTTTTCCGGACATTGAAATGAATGAAGGGTATTTCGCCATGATTCAAGATCAACAGCGGCATGAAGCATATGCATATTTAAAGGAAAAGCATCAGCAGTACAATTGGCTTGTTCAAGCGCTGAAGCAGAGAAAACAAACGATGACAAATGTCGTTCGTGAGATTATCTTACAACAGACTGATTTTTTCCTGACCGGGAAGCATAAAATGAAACCGCTTACGATGAAGCGGGTTGCAGATATATTACAAGTGCATGAGTCGACAGTGAGTCGAACAGTCAAAGGGAAAATGGTGCAGACTCCTTATGGGTTAATGGAAATGAAACAGTTTTTCCAAGCGAAACTAGAAGGGCATTCGCTTGAAGAAGCATCCAGCTACACAGTGAAGACCCACATTGCAGAGCTGATTCAATCAGAAAATAAGAAAAAACCGTATTCGGATCAGCAAATCATGACGCAGCTTCAGCAAACCTTTGGTATCCGCGTCTCTCGCAGAACCATTGCCAAATATCGTGAACAAATGAACCTTCCGTCTTCCACGCTGCGGAAGCGATATGATTAAAAAGAAGCACATGCCAGAAACAATGGCACGTGCTTCTTTTTTGATGAGTGGAAGAGTGAGAGAAGATTTCTTGAGAATTGAAAAAAGGGAAGACGTGTGATCTGAATTTTGGGGTAAAGTATAAGATAGGGCATGAGCCGATAGGGTAGACAACAGTGATGAGGTGAGACCAATTGAAATATAAACAAATCAAAACGAAAAAAATATATGAAGAAATTGCGGACGCATTAGTCGAATCCATTCGAACGGGGGAGCTTCTTCCGGGCGAAAAATTAGACTCGGTTCAAGCACTTTCTGAAAACTTTCAAGTCAGCCGTTCCGCTGTGAGAGAGGCGCTGTCCGCTTTGAAAGCGATCGGATTAATAGAGATGAAGCAAGGAGAAGGCACATATGTGAAGCAGTTCGATCCTGAGCAGCTCACATTTTGTTTATCTCCTGCTTTTTTGATGAAGCAGCAGGATATCGTGCAGCTTCTTGAAGTGAGATCAATCATTGAATCAGGTGCTGTCAAAAAGGCAGCATTGCTGCGGACAGACGAGGACCTCCATCGACTGCATGAGGCACTAGAACAAATGAAGCGTGCAGAAGCGCATAAAGAAATTGGTGAAGAGGCAGACCTTACATTTCATCTTGCCATCGCTAAAGCCTCAAAGAATCATTTACTGGCGGCGTTAATGAATCAGGTCTCATCCTTATTAATTGAAACGATGCGGGAAACGAGAAAAATCGTGTTATTTTCAAGAAAAGCGTCCATACGTCAGCTTTACAAAGACCATGAACGTATTTATCAAGCTGTCATGGACAAGCAGCCAGAAGAAGCGGAGAGGGCGATGCTTACACATTTGGAAACAGTAGAACAACTTCTTGGTGATGTGCTGCAAGAACAGGAAGGAAAGCCAGATATTCAATAAGCTGTGCCACATAAGGGCACAGCTCTATTATTGAAGAGAAATATGCAGCTTTTTCATTCGATATTGCAGACTTTGCCTGCTCATGCCCAATATCTTTGCAGTCTGTGAAATATTGTCGTCCATTTTATTTAAGTAATGGACGATGTATTGTTTTTCAAATCGTTCCATTTGGGTTTGGAAGTCAGTTGTATGATCTGAGCTCGTGTAGACAAACGTATCAGCTGCAGCTGCTAGATTAAGCGGACTCTTCTGCATGTGTTCACTAGGACGTCCTTCTCCTTGCTTGAAACGGAAATGGTAAGGAAGGTGATGCATGCTTAAGTATGTTTCGTCCATCATCATATTCATTCCAGCCTCAATCACATGCTCCAGTTCTCTTACATTGCCCGGCCAATGATACGCTTGGAACAGGGCAAGTACCTCTTCATCAGCCGCCTTCACATTCATTTGAAACAGTTCATTATATTTTTGAATAAAATGCATGACAAATGTGGGGATGTCTTCTTTTCGCTCAGAGAGTGGCGGGATAAACAAGGTGACAATGCCAAGCCGGTAAAATAAATCCTTTCGCATCCGTCCACCTGCGATCGCATCCACAGGGTCCTCATTCATATTAGCAATCACTCTCACATCAATGGCGATTTCCTTTGTACTGCCTAACCTTCTTACACGTTTCTCTTGCAAGACGCGCAATAGTTTTGCTTGAAGAGCTGGGTGTAATGAGTTGATCTCATCTAAAAGCAGTGTACCTCCTTGCGCTTGTTCGAATAGACCGGGCTGATCTGTTGCCCCTGTAAAAGCCCCTTTTTGTGTTCCAAAAAGCAGACTTTCAATGAGGTTATCAGGCAGTGCTGCGCAATTCTGCGTAATAAATGGTCCAGATGAACGGCTGCTGCCATTATGAATGCTTTGTGCAAATAGCTCTTTCCCCGTCCCTGTCTCACCAACAATCAGCACATAAGAAGAGGTACGTGTGGCTCGTTTCGCATTTTCAATCACTTCTAAAAAGGCAGGACTCTCCCCAATGATTGAATCAAATGTAAAGCGTGTGTTTCCTTTTTTCTTCATATTGTGATGAATGAGCCGTTCCAGTTTCGTGACATCATTCGAAATTTCAACCGCTCCTTGAATCAAACCGTCTCGAACGAGCGGGTATGTATGGTTAATCGTTGTGATTTCTTTTCCATTGTAGTTGTGATACGTCTGCTTTGCATGAACCGTCTGTTTCCCGGTTCGCAGCGCTTGGACAAGTGTACTGTGCATCTCATCCTGAAACACAAAGAGGTCTAAGACATTTTTATAAAGGACATCAGAACGTTTTAAAGATTCGATCTCCATCATTTTTTTGTTATAAACAATGGTATTACCATTTTCATCAATGGCGTGAACCCCAACATCAATTAAATCGAGCATTTGTTTATATAGATCAATCTCATTTTCGAGCTTTGCGGTATGCTGATCTTTTTTCACTTGCGCCACCTCCAGACATTACCTCTATTTTACATGAAAAATTTTGCGGTTTCCTCTAAAAAAATTTGCATACGCAAAATTATTTTGCGTTAAAGATGAGCACAATCCTAGATACAGAGCGATCACTAAGTTGGCATGATCCTTGCATAATATAAGAGTGAAGATGAACCCAATCAAAAGAGGCAAGCATATAGAAGGAGGAATACACGATGACACAGACAAAAGCATTGATTCATCAAACAGAACAATACGGTGCGGCGAACTATCATCCGTTGCCAATTGTGATTTCAGAGGCTGAGGGAGTGTGGGTGACTGATCCTGAGGGCAACCGCTACATGGATATGCTCAGTGCATATTCTGCAGTGAACCAAGGACATCGCCATCCCCGCATTATTGAAGCGCTTAAAACACAAGCTGACCGCGTGACACTTACATCAAGGGCCTTCCATAATGATCAGCTTGGCCCATGGTATGAGAAGATTTGCAAATTAACGAATAAAGAGATGGCATTGCCAATGAATACGGGTGCTGAGGCTGTGGAAACGGCTGTAAAGGCAGCGAGACGATGGGGCTATGATGTCAAGGGAATCGAAGAGAATCGGGCAGAAATTATTGCATGTACCGGGAATTTTCATGGTCGTACAATGACGGCTGTGTCACTTTCTTCGGAAGCAGAATATCAAAGAGGTTTCGGTCCGATGCTTCCAGGCATAAAGCTCATCCCTTATGGAGATATTGAGGCGTTACGCGAAGCGATCACTCCGCAAACAGCGGCTTTTCTCTTTGAACCGATTCAAGGGGAAGCGGGCATTGTCATGCCGCCTGAGGGCTTTATAAAAGAGGCAAAAGCGATCTGTGAGAAGGAACATGTGTTATTGATCGCAGATGAAATTCAAGTGGGATTAGCGCGGACCGGCAAGATGTTTGCATGCGACTGGGAAGACATTGAGCCGGATATGCTGATTCTTGGTAAAGCACTTGGCGGCGGCGTATTCCCGATCTCGTGTGTTGTCGCAAACCGTGATATTTTAGGTGTATTTAATCCAGGGTCTCACGGGTCTACCTTCGGCGGGAATCCTCTTGCGTGCGCAGTATCACTTGCTGCACTAGATGTTTTAATCGACGAGAAGCTTGCCGAGCGCTCACTGGAGCTTGGGCAATATTTCAAAGACAAACTATCACGCATTCAAAGTCCTGTGATTAAGGAAGTACGCGGGCGTGGACTATTTATTGGGATGGAACTGACTGAGGCAGCTAGACCTTATTGTGAGAAGCTCAAGCAAGCAGGGCTGTTATGCAAAGAAACCCATGAGACAGTGATTCGATTTGCACCGCCGCTTACCATTTCAAAAGAAGACTTGGATTGGGCAATTGCTCATATCCAAGCGTTATTTCAAGCATAAATGATCAAGGGAGAAGCCTTCAAATTCTCCCTTTCTCTTTCAATGAACGGCGAATTTTGTCAAAGGTTGATGAATAGAAGAGTGAAAGTGGGGAAGCGGATTTGAAGCCAGAACAGCATAATGAACTAGAGCGTTCCATGAAAAGCAGACATCTTTTTATGATTGCCTTAGGCGGGGTTATCGGAACAGGCCTTTTCCTTGGGTCAGGACTCATTATTCATCAAGCAGGCCCAGGGGGAGCCATTCTTTCGTTTATCATTGGCGGGTTACTCATGTATTTGGTCATGCTCTGTCTCGGTGAATTAGCAGTGGCGATGCCGACAGCTGGTTCCTTTCAGGAGTATGCAACCAAATATATTGGTCCGTCCACAGGCTTTATGATCGGCTGGCTCTATTGGTTTAGCTGGGCATGTACGATCGGACTTGAATTTACATCAGCAGGGATTCTACTCCAAAGGTGGTTTCCTGATATCCCAGTTTGGCTTTGGTGTCTTGCCTTTAGCGTCATCTTATTTGCCATCAATGCCATCTCAGCTCGCAGCTTTGCTGAAACCGAGTTTTGGTTTTCAGCCATCAAGGTTGCTGCGATCTTATTGTTTATTATCATTGGAATTGGCGCAATTTTCGGAATGATTCATTTGAAAGGCGGGGAACCTGCCCCCCTATTTCGCCATTTGACGGATCATGGCGGACTTTTTCCTAATGGTGTTTTTGCGATTTTATTAACCATGGTTACAGTCAATTTCTCCTTTCAAGGAACAGAGCTTGTAGGGATTGCAGCAGGGGAGAGTGAAAGTCCAGAAAAAACACTCCCACGCTCTATTCGGAATATTATTTGGCGGACGATGGTCTTTTTTGTTTTATCGATTGCGGTTCTTGCAGCGCTTCTGCCATGGCAGACCGCCGGCGCGGTGGACAGTCCGTTTGTTGTGGTGTTGGACAAGGTCGGCATACCATACGCTGCAGATATCATGAATTTTATTATCATTACAGCCGTCTTATCTGTAGCGAACTCTGGATTATATGCATCATCACGTATGCTTTGGGCGCTTTCAAAAGACGGGAAAGGACCTGTTTTCACGAAAAAATTATCCAAACGTAAAATCCCGATCAATGCCTTATTGGTGACAATGGGTGTATCCGCTCTATCACTGCTCACGAGTGTTGTAGCACCAAAAACGGTATATGTCTGGCTCATATCCATTTCGGGTATGGTGCTTGTCGTGGTTTGGATGTCGATTTGTTTATCCCAATACTTCTTTAGGAGACAATTCATAAAAGAGGGCGGAGATGTAAAGGATCTTGTCTTCCGAACGCCTTTTTATCCATTTGTGCCATTAGCAGGCTTTATCGCATTTGGCATTGTTCTTATCAGTTTATTCTTTATTGAGGATCAGCGGATTGGTCTTTATTGCGGAGTTCCATTTATGGCCGCCTGCTATATCATTTACTACCTCAAGATTAAACCGAAGGAAGATGCGAAACGATTTAATGAAGAGAAAGAAACGATACCGAAAACATAAGCAGGCGGCTTTTGACCGCCTGCACCTTTTCAAAGACAAATGCATTCAATATAGAAGAAAATAAATAGTTTGAAAAAAATAAAATAGCGGAAAGCTAGATGACAAGCAGGTTATCGGTCAAAATGTGTCTATTTTTTGTCTAAATGTGTTTGTAAGAGTTGAAAATGCAAGATTATCCTGTTAAAATAATTAAAGAAAGCAGGGATTGATTTTTTTTGGCTGTGGCGGGACGTTTTTTGTCACAGTGGGACGTTTTTAGTCCAACGTGAAAAGAAAGGGTCGTTAGCCATGAATCGTTTATTGGAAGCTCAAAAAAAATTATTACCAGATCTTCTCACAGTTATGCAAAAGCGCTACGACATTTTGCAGTACATCAGATTAGCTGAACCAATTGGTCGCAGAAGTCTTGCGACAAGTCTTGGTCTCAGTGAACGTATCTTAAGAGCTGAAGTTCAGTTCTTAAAGGAACAAAATCTGCTGGATGTCAAAACGAGCGGTATGATGCTGACGACTGAAGGTCATGCTTTGCTTGAAATGCTTGAAGGAATGATGAAGGACGTTTTAGGTTTAACCTTTTTGGAAAATACATTAAAGAGGAAATTAGGCCTGGAAGAAGTCATCATTGTTTCTGGTGACAGCGATGAATCCCCGTGGGTGAAGCAAGAAATGGGAAGAGCTGCTGTCCAATGTATGAAAAAAAGGTTTACTGGAAATAATATCGTCGCCGTCACTGGCGGAACGACGATGGAAGCTGTTGCCGAAATGATGACCCCTGATGCCAAAAATCGCGACATGATGTTTGTCCCTGCGAGAGGCGGTCTTGGGGAGAATGTAAAAAATCAGGCAAACACCATTTGTGCCCACATGGCTGAAAAAGCTTCCGGTACTTACAAACTGCTGTTTGTTCCAGGACAGCTGTCAGAAGGTGCTTACTCTTCCATTATTGAAGAGCCGTCCGTCAAAGAAGTGCTTCAAACAATTAAATCATCCACGATGCTTATTCATGGAATCGGTGAAGCAAAAACAATGGCGATGAGACGAAACACACCCGCTGAAGATTTAAAAAAGATTGATGAGCATGACGCAGTGACAGAGGCTTTTGGCTATTACTTTAATCGTGATGGCGAGGTCGTCCACAAAGTGCACTCCGTCGGCATGCAGCTAGATGATTTAGAAAGCATTCCACACATCATTGCTGTTGCAGGTGGATCATCAAAGGCTGGGGCCATTGAAGCTTATTTCAAAAAACCCCGCCGAACGGTTCTCGTCACAGACGAAGGAGCCGCAAAAGAGTTATTAAGGGAGTCAATAGATCCCTCAATATAAAACATTGTGACCTATAAAAGGAGGAAACATCATGGCAGTAAAAGTCGGTATTAACGGATTTGGACGTATTGGACGTAACGTATTTCGTGCAGCATTAAACAATCCTGAAGTTGAGGTAGTAGCGGTTAACGATCTAACAGACGCTAACATGCTTGCACACCTTTTACAATATGACTCTGTTCACGGAAAACTAGATGCAGAGGTTTCTGTAGACGGTACGAACTTAGTAGTGAACGGTAAAACAATCGAAGTATCAGCTGAGCGTGACCCTGCGAAATTAAGCTGGGGTAAACAAGGCGTAGAAATCGTTGTTGAATCTACTGGATTCTTCACAAAACGTGCAGACGCTGCTAAACACTTAGAAGCTGGCGCTAAAAAAGTCATCATCTCTGCTCCTGCTAACGAAGAAGATATCACAATCGTTATGGGTGTAAACGAAGACAAATACGATGCAGCTAGCCACGATGTCATCTCTAATGCATCTTGTACAACAAACTGCTTAGCTCCATTTGCAAAAGTACTTAACGATAAATTTGGTATCAAACGCGGTATGATGACAACTGTTCACTCATACACAAATGACCAACAAATTCTTGATCTTCCGCACAAAGACTACCGTCGTGCTCGTGCAGCTGCGGAAAATATCATCCCAACTTCTACAGGTGCTGCGAAAGCTGTTTCACTTGTATTGCCTGAACTTAAAGGTAAATTAAACGGTGGCGCTATGCGTGTTCCAACACCTAACGTTTCTTTAGTTGATCTTGTTGCTGAATTAAATCAAGATGTAACGGCTGAAGATGTAAATGCAGCACTTAAAGAAGCAGCTGAAGGAGAACTTAATGGAATCCTTGGCTACAGCGAAGAGCCATTAGTATCTGGTGACTACAATGGTAATGCAAACTCTTCAACAATCGATGCTCTTTCTACAATGGTAATGGAAGGCAGCATGGTGAAAGTCATTTCTTGGTACGATAACGAGAGTGGATATTCTCACCGCGTTGTTGACCTTGCAGCTTACATTGCAAAACAAGGTCTTTAATTTCTCACACTGAAGGAACTCACTTGGTTCTTTCCTAGAGACACGATATAATGAAGACGGACAAGGGAAGGGGAAGCATCCCTTTCCCTTTTTCTCTGTATTTATCCGTTCTGCACGATTTCTCGTTTTGATGAGGGCAAAATGGGAAAAGGATAAAGAGAGACTTGTCTAATGCGTAAGGAAACCAGAATAAAGGAGGATCTCCTGACGAGCATGAATAAGAAATCAGTAAAAGACATTGACGTAAAAGGTAAAGTTGTGTTCTGCCGCGTAGATTTTAACGTTCCAATGAAGGACGGAAAAGTGACGGATGATACTCGTATTCGCGCAGCATTACCAACGATTGAGTATTTAACAGGACAAGGCGCAAAGGTACTACTAGCTAGTCATTTGGGTCGTCCGAAAGGTCAAGTTACTGAAGAACTGCGTCTGACACCTGTAGCAAAACGTCTGCAAGAGCTTCTTGGACAAGAAGTGAAAAAAGCAGATGAAGCTTACGGCGACAACGTGAAAAAGCAAATCTCTGACTTAAAAGAAGGAGATGTGCTAGTGCTTGAAAACGTTCGTTTCTATCCTGGTGAAGAAAAGAACGATCCTGAATTATCAAAAGCGTTTGCTGATTTAGCCAATGTGTATGTCAATGATGCGTTCGGTGCTGCACACCGTGCACATGCATCCACAGCTGGTATTGCAGCGTATCTTCCGGCTGTTTCAGGCTTCCTCATGCAAAAAGAGCTTGAGGTTCTAGGAAAAGCCATTTCAAACCCTGATCGCCCATTTACAGCGATTATCGGTGGCGCAAAAGTAAAGGATAAAATCGGTGTGATTGAAAGTCTTCTTGATAAAGTGGACAACCTGATCATCGGCGGCGGGCTTGCTTATACATTTGTCAAAGCACTTGGCCACGAAGTAGGGAAATCTCTATTAGAAGAAGACAAAGTAGATTTAGCGAAATCCTTTATGGACCGTGCAAAAGAAAAAGGCGTGAACTTCCTGATTCCAACAGATGTTCTGGTAGCCGACGACTTTTCAAATGATGCGAATACAAGCATTGTGCCAATCTCTGAAATTCCAAGTGATCTAGAAGCACTTGATATTGGAATAGAGACAAGAGAGAAGTATGCTGATGTTATTAAAAACAGCAAACTTGTTGTCTGGAACGGACCAATGGGTGTATTTGAAATCGATGCATTCGCTAAAGGAACAAAAGCAATCGCAGAAGCACTGGCAGAAGCAAAAGATACATATTCTGTCATTGGTGGTGGAGATTCAGCAGCTGCTGTTGAGAAATTTGGTCTTGCCGATCAGATGAGCCATATTTCTACAGGCGGCGGCGCCTCACTTGAATTTATGGAAGGCAAAGAACTTCCAGGTGTGACTGCATTAAACGATAAATAAGACCAAAACTGCTATAAGGAAGTGTCAATCATGAGAAAACCAATTATAGCTGGGAACTGGAAGATGAACAAAACACTTGGTGAAGCTGTAAGCTTCGTTGAAGAAGTCAAGTCATCTATTCCATCTCCTGACAAAGTGGAATCTATTGTCTGTGCACCAGCCCTTTTCCTTGAAAAGCTGAACAGCCTTTCTAACGGAACAGACCTTAAAATTGGTGCGCAAAACATGCACTTTGAAGAAAACGGTGCTTTCACTGGTGAAATCAGCCCTGCTGCGCTTAAAGATCTTGGCATCGGCTACTCAGTGATCGGTCATTCAGAGCGCCGCGAATTCTTCGCTGAAACAGATGAAACAGTGAACAAAAAAGCACATGCTGCATTCAAGCATGGCATCGTTCCAATCATCTGTGTAGGTGAAACGCTTGAAGAGCGTGAAGCAGGCAAAACAAACGAACTTGTCGCTGATCAAGTGAAGAAAGCACTAGCTGATTTAACGAAGCAGCAAGTCGCTGAATCTGTGATTGCTTATGAGCCAATCTGGGCGATCGGTACAGGTAAATCTTCTACAGCAAAAGATGCAAACGATGTTTGTGCGCACATTCGCCAAACGGTTGCAAGCGAATTTGGTCAAGAAGCGGCAGACAGCCTTCGCATTCAATATGGCGGAAGCGTGAAACCTGCGAATATTAAAGAATATATGGCAGAATCCGATATTGACGGTGCTTTGGTAGGCGGCGCAAGCTTAGAACCTCAGTCTTTCGTTCAATTATTGGAGGAAGGTCAATATGAGTAAGAAACCAGCTGCATTAATCATCTTAGATGGATTCGGTTTAAGAGGCGAAACAGTCGGTAACGCTGTTGCCCAAGCAAAGAAACCGAACTTCGACCGCTACTGGAACGAATTCCCGCATCAAACCTTAACGGCTTCAGGTGAGGCAGTGGGTCTCCCAGAAGGTCAAATGGGGAACTCTGAAGTTGGGCATTTGAACATCGGTGCAGGACGCATCGTGTACCAAAGCTTAACAAGAGTGAATGTGGCCATTCGTGATGGGGAATTTGAGAAAAACGAAACGTTCCTAGATGCAATGACTTATGCAAAAGAAAATGACAAGGCCCTTCATCTATTCGGTCTCTTGTCAGACGGCGGTGTGCATAGCCACATCCAGCATCTTTTTGCCTTGCTGAAACTAGCGAAAAAAGAAGGCTTAACAAAAGTATACATTCACGGCTTCTTAGACGGACGTGATGTTGGTCAGAAGACAGCGAAAGTGTACTTAAAACAGCTTGAAGAACAAATCAAAGAAATCGGTGTCGGAGAAGTCGCAACACTTTCTGGACGCTATTACTCAATGGACCGTGACAAGCGCTGGGATCGTGTGGAGAAAGCATATCGCGCGATGGCGTATGGTGAAGGCCCAAGTTATCAAAACATCTATGATGTCGTTGATGACTCCTATGAAAATGGAATCTACGATGAGTTCGTTATTCCATCTGTCATTACGAGAGAAAATGGTGAGCCGGTAGCAAAAGTAAACGACGGTGACTCTGTGATTTTCTATAACTTCCGTCCAGACCGTGCGATTCAAATTTCAAACACATTCACAAATGAAGATTTCCGCTCGTTTGACCGCGGGGAAGCACATCCGAAGGATTTACACTTCGTCTGCTTCACACACTTCAGTGAAACGGTAGATGGCTATGTGGCTTTCAAACCAGTGAATTTGGATAACACAGTAGGAGAAGTACTTTCTCAAAATGGATTGAAGCAGCTGCGGATTGCTGAAACAGAGAAATATCCTCACGTGACGTTCTTTATGAGCGGTGGGCGTGAAGAAGAATTTCCTGGAGAAGACCGCATCTTAATCAATTCACCAGATGTCGCAACCTATGACCTCAAGCCAGAAATGAGCGCTTATGAGGTAAAGGATGCGCTTGTTGAAGACATCAATGCGGACAAGCATGATGCGATCATTCTGAACTTTGCTAACCCGGATATGGTGGGTCATTCAGGTATGCTTGAGCCAACAATCAAAGCCATTGAAGCAGTAGATGAGTGCTTAGGAGCTGTAGTCGACGCAATCCTAGCAAAAGGCGGACATGCCATCATCACGGCAGACCACGGTAACGCAGACGTGCTCATTACCGAAGAAGGAAAGCCGCATACTGCACATACGACAAACCCTGTTCCAGTCATCGTAACGAAAAAAGGGGCGACGCTTAGAGAAGGCGGCATTTTAGCCGATCTATCTCCAACGCTTTTAGACTTACTTGGTCTTGAAAAACCAAAAGAGATGACAGGAACATCATTGATTCAAAAATAACAAATTGATTCAAAAGGAGAGAAATTAAACATGCCATACATTGTTGACGTATATGCACGCGAAGTATTAGACTCTCGCGGTAACCCAACAGTTGAAGTAGAAGTTTACACAGAATCTGGCGGCTTTGGCCGTGCACTAGTACCAAGTGGTGCGTCTACTGGTGAATATGAAGCAGTAGAACTACGTGACGGAGACAAAGACCGTTACCTTGGAAAAGGTGTTCTGACAGCTGTAAACAACGTAAACGAAATCATTGCACCAGAGCTTTTAGGCTTTGATGTCACTGAACAAGTAGCAATTGACAAAATGTTAATCGAGCTTGACGGAACTGAAAACAAAGGGAAATTAGGCGCAAACGCAATCCTTGGCGTATCTATCGCTGTAGCACGTGCGGCTGCTGATTTCTTACAAATTCCACTTTACCAATACCTTGGTGGATTCAACTCCAAAACGCTTCCAGTACCGATGATGAACATCGTCAACGGCGGAGAGCATGCGGATAACAACGTAGACATTCAAGAATTCATGATTATGCCTGTAGGTGCACCGAACTTCCGTGAAGCACTTCGCATGGGCGCTCAAATCTTCCATAGCCTGAAATCTGTATTAAGCGCAAAAGGCTTAAACACAGCTGTAGGTGACGAAGGTGGATTCGCTCCAAACCTTGGTTCTAACGAAGAAGCACTTCAAACAATCGTTGAAGCGATCGAAAAAGCTGGCTTCAAACCAGGTGAAGAAGTGAAACTTGCAATGGATGCTGCATCTTCTGAGTTCTACAACAAAGAAGACGGTAAATATCATTTATCAGGCGAAGGTGTTGTGAAAACATCTGCTGAAATGGTTGACTGGTATGAAGATATGGTATCGAAATACCCAATCATCTCGATTGAAGACGGCCTTGATGAAAACGACTGGGAAGGTCACAAACTATTAACTGAGCGCCTTGGCAGCAAGGTTCAGCTAGTAGGAGACGACTTGTTCGTAACAAATACGAAGAAGCTTTCTGAAGGAATCAAAAACGGCGTTGGTAACTCAATCCTCATCAAAGTAAACCAAATCGGTACATTAACTGAAACATTTGATGCAATCGAAATGGCGAAACGTGCAGGCTATACAGCTGTTATCTCTCACCGTTCTGGTGAAACAGAAGACAGCACAATTGCAGACATTGCAGTTGCAACAAACGCTGGACAAATCAAAACAGGTGCTCCGTCTCGTACGGACCGTGTGGCGAAATACAACCAATTACTTCGCATCGAAGATCAATTGGCTGAAACAGCTCAATACCACGGCATTGCTACATTCTACAACTTGAATAAGTAATGTAAAGCAACGCGCTGCGTGCGCTCTTTTGAAAAGAGCGTATCGCAGCGCTTTTTTTATGTTGAAATAAAGACGCAAAGCTGGCTCAAGAGAATTAGCTCTGCTTCCTTTGTCATATCCTATTTTTGTAAAAAATCATCCTTCAGTCAGAGGAGAAACGATGAGCTTGACGATTTATAAGCAATAAATCATGAAAACTCTACTAAAAATATGATCTGAATTGAACTTATGCTATTTGCATGGGGGTGGTATCATTTTACATATATTAGGGGGTGATGAGATGCTGAATCCTTTTAGCCTTCGTTTTCCAGTAGGCGTGTACATGTATGTCCTTCACCTACTGGCGGCATATGATGAAAGGAAGCAACGAATTCTAACTTCTAAGAACGTACAGAAAAATGCATTTTGGATTTATGTCCTTGCCGCTATCTTAGGCATTGTGACAGTTGCCGCTTTGATTTGGGCATGCAAAACATTTGGAAAAGGCTCGAAATTTTTAGGAGAGTTCAAGTTTTTAGGCCTGTATATTAAAATCAAATGCGGCTTCTAACAAATGGTGAGAACAGATGCGAGGTCATCTGTTCTATCTGAAATAAATGGAGGGACATGATGCTGACATTACACTTAACAGAAAAAACGTATAGCCGCACTTTTTCTCTCCGCGATATTCAGTTAAATGTAGAGAAAGGACGTATGCTTCTGCTTTTGGGGCATAATGGTGCAGGAAAGACCACGATGATTCAGTCTATGTTTGGCCTGACACCATTTACGGGTTTTGTCTCTTTGCATGGTAAACAGCTGAATTTTCAATCCTCAGCACATATCTCCTTTTTGAAAGAACATGTTTCCTATATTCCTGATGATCATGCTTTGTTTGATTATTTAACGCCGAGAGAATATTTCCATTTACTCCAGCTTCCAGACAAACGAAATGGACCTCGAGAAGAGGCCTTCGTCGATCTTTTTGAGCTGAAACCTTATATGGATCAGCCAATTGCCCAGTTGTCTCATGGCAATCAAAAGAAAACACAAATCATTTCACAGCTCCTCAGGCCTTGTGATTATTATGTATTCGACGAGCCTACAAATGGACTTGATCCAGATATGATGATCATCTTAAAAAAGGTGCTCATGAAGCTGAGAGATCAAGGTGCAGGCATTCTCATTTCTACCCATCATTTGGGCTTTGGTGAGACATTGTATGATCACCTCATGATCTTAAGAAACGGTGATATCAAGCTGGATATGTCACGTCAAGAAACAAACAAGACATTCCCTCATCAAGCACTTGAGGATATTTATAAAGAAGTGAATCAAGATTACTATATGCAGGTGGAGAGGTTGCTCAATGACTTGGACACGACACGTTCTTCATAAAATAGAATGGGGCATGCTCACAACGAAAATCAAGCAGATCGGCAAAAAATATCCTTTACAGCTTCTCGCCGCAGCCGTTTTTATGTTGCTGATTTACTCCATATACGTTGTCATGAGCCTGCGTTTTTTTATGCAAGTAGGGGAGAGCGAACCAGTTGCTTTATACCTTCAATTTGTAAAAATGACCCTGCTACTTTTTGGAGCAGGTATTGTCTTTTCCCGTCATAAAATGAAGCGTCAAGAGTATCAGTTCTTCTTTTTGAATAGTGCGATGCAAAGTGTCTCATTTGTCCTTTGTGTGTATTTCTTTCCGGTGCTGTTTTGTTTCATCATGCTTGGTCTGCTTTTTTTACCCATCCTACTAGGACTTATTATTAGCGGCGTTACACTATCTTTTTATTGGATCATTGTGGTAGGGGTCACTTGCTGTGGATTGGCGCTCTATACGCTTGCTTCTTGGATGCTGATACGCATTGGTGTGAGCCATTTTATATCAAAAACAAAAGAACATTTACTGCTGCAAACGCTCGGATTTGTGACGCTTGGTGCTTTCGTGTTTCTCCTTTTTCAAAAAGCGGTTGAGATGATTCACGTATGGCCGTCTATCTATCTTGTATTTCTGATGATCTTTCTATGTGCAGGGTGGTTTTGGCTGAAGGGCTTGGCGGCTTGTTATGTCAATCGGATGTTTTTGCAGCTAAAGGTAGAGGTGAAGTCGTTTTCTTACCAAAAAATCAGATCGAATTCTTCATTTTTCACACATCTGCGGCAGGAGCTTGTTTATTTTAGCCGATCAGCTGTGTTTAAAGAACAAGGTATTTTGTTCCTGTTTCTTGTCTGTTTCACGATAGGTCTCCCATGGATCTTTACTCCGGCAGAGACTGGCTGGCTGTTTGCTTTTATTGTGCAGTTTGCCTTAAAGGAGATCCTTATTATGCTTCCTCTGATGATTGGCAGGGAATATCATCTCCATCAGCGAGCCATTTTTATGTTAAATACATCAAAGGGTGCCTATTTATTATCAAGAATTTTATTTTATTACACAATGAATATATTGATTTATTTTGTCTATATCGGGCTTGCTTATTTCATGATAGGGGTCGAAAGTGAAGGGCACGGTTTGGCGAGTTTGTCCATTTTATTGATCACTGTCATGGCGGCATGTGTCGGGTTTGTCGTGAAGATTAGTGATTTTAATAAACTGTTTGTGATCGTGATGATGATTGCTGTGTTCAGTATGTTGGATATGCTTTTAGTCCAGTGGCTTTCAGCAAATATCCAGCTGCTCTCAACTGCCTATATGGCTTGTTCAGCCGCATTCTTCTTCTTCATATATGCTGCCATGCTAAAGAGGCCGATTGTGCGATGATGACGCTTTTATTTTGCTTAATAGCAGTTGTGCTCATTCATGAACTCGGTCATATCCTGATGGTGATGGTGTGCAACAAAATCGAAAAAAAACCCATCTTTGATTATGTGGTGATGATCGATTGGAAGCACGTGTCGATTGTCCATGAGAAATTTTCACGGCCGGGTTTTAATGTGATGGTGGCACTTGCAGGTCCTGTGTTTCCAGTGATCTGCTCGGGTGTGCTTTTCTTCATGTGGAGGCATCCATTGACGCATCCATTGCTGCTTTTTTCTTTATTAAATACAGTGATGCTGCATCCAGCTTGCCCAGACGGGAAAAATATCATCACCAGTTTAAAAGAGATGAAAGGAGAGAACTAAATGGTTAAAGTATTTCATTCGTTTTCTAGCGGCTTAACGCTTGCGATGCTTTATGTGTTTGCTGTGTTTATGACGCCAGTATTTTTAATGCTGCTAGAGGTTCATCATGTTGAATCAAGTCCAACTCTCTTTGGTATGCCATTTTATATCATGAAAATAGAACAGTATCAATTCAGCTCAGAGGCAACGCTCTTTGGGTGCGTGGTCTGTTTTTTAGCGGGTGCCGCTCTCTACTTCTTGATTCAATATATGATTCATGCAGTGAAAAAGAGCAGGACATAAAAAAAGCAGGCTGAATGAAGTCAGTCTGCTTGAAGAACGAGTGACAACCGCACCATATCCATACACTGGATACCGTTCTCATAAATCGGTTCATCATAGTGCTTCAGAAAGAAATCGTGATCGATAGACGCCATGCGAAAACCGCATTTTTGATAAAGGGCGAGCTGCTGAATACTAGAGTTGCCTGTGCCAATTTCAATTGTATGAAAGCCAGCTGCCTGGGCTTCTGAAATAGCATGGCGGATCAGCTGCTTCCCAATTCCTCTACCTTGCCATGACTCCTTCACGGCGACATTCATGATTTCCACTGTCTGCTGAGACAGAGGCGTCAGAACATACACACCAATCATGTCCTGTTTATGAAAAGCAACATAACAAGAACCAGATTGTACATAGGCAAGGACTTTTTCAGTTGAAGGGTCAGCTAATAGTAAAAGATCCATAGGAACAGATTGATCATGAGACAATGGCCGAATCTGTATCAAATCATTTCATCCTCTCTATTCTTTGATATACCCTTGTTTAACACCCCAATCATATTGATCCTGCACCCATTGAGAAGGAGGATGATGGGTGACATTTGGGTCTTTTTTGACAGTTGCTTTCCTAGTCGTTTGTGCTGCCTGCTTATTCGCTTGAGCCGTTGCTTTCGCTGCTGCCAGTTCTTTTTGAAGCTGGTCTATTTTCAATTCAAGCGCTTTACGTTGTTTGATTTCTTTTTGATGCGCCTTCTTTTCTTTCTTCAGCTTGTTTGTGACGGTGGACAATTCCTTTTTTTGACCATCCATTTCATCTTTCATATCCGTTCCTTCTGACTTTAATTGTGTCAGCTGCTCATCATTCTTTCTCATTTCTTGCTGGTGTTTATTCTCTGATGCGGTGAGCGACTGCTGCTGCCACACAATCCAGCCAGTTGCACCTAGGATGATCACAGACAAGACAATGATCGTGATGTTTTTTTTCATGTTCTATTCCCCTTTCGTTAAACCTCTATTATCATCGGTTAAAACAAACCAGGTTTTAACAGAACAAGGGAATATTCGCATCAGATTAGCAGACACTATGAAAAAAGGAGGGTGTCTGTTGATTTCCTTTATGATTCATGTCATTGTGTCACTATTTGCTGTCTCAAACCCCATTGGAAACGTGCCTCTTTTCATCACTTTAACAGAAGGCTACTCAGAAAAAGAACGATCCCAGACGGCCAAAAAAGCGATTGTTGTGTCTTTTATAATTTTGATTGCCTTTCTTTTGGCAGGCAGGCTCATTTTCAAATTGTTTGGCATTGATATCCATGCACTCCGTATCGCCGGAGGTATTTTTATTTTTGGTATCGCTTACAATTTGCTAAATGCAAAAGAATCACATGTTCAAAACCCTCATTCGGATGAAAAGGCAGAGAGCAAAGAGAAGGCTGATGTTTCGGTGACCCCGCTCGCCATTCCGATCATTGCCGGACCTGGTACAATTGCGACCGTCATGAGCTTAACCCCAGGAAGCCACCAAGTAACGCTTCATCTGCTTGCGATTCTTCTTGGCATTGTGGTCGTACTTGCCATGACCTATTATGCATTTCATTATTCGAGTTTCATTATGCGAAAAATGGGGAAAACAGAGATGAATGTCGTGACACGATTAATGGGATTGATTCTAGCTGTTGTGGCAGTAGAGATGATTGGCGCAGGGATCAAAGGGATGTTCCCAATGCTGATGTCATAAGTGTATATAAAAAAGCTGTTTTTTTCTACAAAATTGTAAAATAAAACAGCTTTTTTTAAGGTTTTGGCACATGTTGAAATACTTCTTCACTTTCAAAGAACTCAATTAAACGGCTAATCCAGTCATAATAATCGAGACTTTCCTTGATTTCTGAAAGAAGAAGATTGATTTTATCTACTGTTTCTTCTGGCAGGTCATCTTGTTCAAGCAGCTCCAGCAATTCCTTGCATGTCTTCTTATGTGCCTTGCGATTTTTGCTGACAACACGTGACCAATTGGCTGCAAACAATGAAATAAATGTTTGATATTGATCTTGCTCAACGTCATATAAATCTTTGCGTATTCCTTTTTCATAAACCTTTTCAGCAATATTCAAATCAAGCATTTCTCGAACGACTTGACTCATTCTTGTTTTGCTCATGCCGGTCGCCTCTGAGAGCTCACCGAGCGTCATTGGTTTACGGTTCATATGAATGATACCAAGCACTCTACCCACTGTGGCAGAAAGACCAAAGGCATTCATGTTCTCGGCAGCTTTTTCAATATAATGATCCTGTGCTTTTTGAATGGCGCCTAACGCTTGCTTGTCCATTCCCCGCTTCATCCCTTCACGACTGACAATTTGTAACACAATATATCATATACCTGTTTGTTGATGAAAACAATAAATATTGAGTATTTGCTCGTAAGTTGGAGGAAAAAGGAGGGATCGGTACATATCAGGCCGTTAACTGAAAATTTTAAATAAATCTTATGCAATACAAACACATTGTAAACTTTTTATTTTATAAAGTTTGCACTATAATAAATAAGGTGTAAATTTTCTGAAAATATATATCCGACTAATTGGAGGTGTCTCATTTGCTGAAACTAGAGAATGTATCTAAGACGTATAAAGGCGGAAAAAAAGCTGTCAAAAATATTGATTTAGAAATAGCAAAAGGAGAATTTATTTGTTTTATTGGACCGAGTGGCTGTGGTAAAACGACAACCATGAAGATGATTAACCGACTGATTGAACCTTCCTCAGGAAACATATTCATCGAGGGAGAAAACATTATGAAAAAAGATCCAGTCCAATTAAGAAGAGAAATTGGTTATGTGATTCAGCAAATTGGACTTTTCCCTCATATGACCATCGCACAAAACATTTCCCTTGTGCCGAAGCTGCTGAAGTGGCCGGAAGAAAAACGAAAAGAACGAGCGCGTGAATTGCTCAAACTCGTCGACATGGGGCCGGAATACTTAGAGCGTTATCCTCATGAACTCAGTGGAGGACAGCAGCAGCGTATCGGCGTTCTTCGCGCACTCGCAGCAGAACCCCCTTTAATCCTGATGGATGAACCATTTGGAGCACTTGACCCAATTACAAGAGATTCATTGCAGGAAGAATTTAAAAAACTGCAAAAAACGTTAAATAAAACAATCGTATTTGTCACACATGACATGGATGAAGCGATTAAACTTGCAGACCGCATTGTCATTTTAAAAGATGGAGAGATTGTCCAAGTGGGCACGCCAGATGATATTTTACGTAACCCTGTGAACGAATTCGTAGAAGAATTCATCGGGAAAGAACGTCTGCTTCAGTCAAACCCGAATATGGAACGTGTGGAACAAATGATGAACACGTCCCCAGTCACAATTACCGTCGAAAAAACATTGACAGATGCCATTTATATTATGAGAGAAAAGCGGGTTGATTCCCTGCTTGTCGTTGATGAAAATCATGTGCTGAAAGGCTATATCGACATTGAAACCATCGATGCAAACCGCAGAAAAGCAGCCTTCGTTGGCGATATTTTAAATACAGAATTTTATACAGTACAAGAAGGTGCACTTCTTAGAGATACTGTCCGAAAGATCTTAATACGCGGCATTAAATATGTACCGGTAGTCGATGCAACAGGGCACTTAAAAGGCATCGTCACACGTGCAAGTCTTGTAGATGTCGTATATGACTCTATTTGGGGAGAAGATACCCCGGAGGCTGTCACTGAAATGAACTAAGGGAGGTGTACACATGGATCAAATCATCGATTTTCTTGAGAAAAATGGTGGGGAACTCCTCACAAAAATGTGGGAGCATTTATACATTTCTTTAATTGCCGTTGTGTTAGGCATTATCGTGGCCGTTCCTTTAGGCGTCATTCTTACACGAATGAAAAGAGGCGCCGGTTTTGTCATCGGCATCGTGAATATCTTTCAAACACTCCCTAGTTTAGCGATTCTTGCATTTTTTATTCCTATTTTGGGAGTTGGAAAAATACCTGCGATCGTTGCGCTATTTTTCTATTCCGTTTTGCCTATTTTAAGAAATACGTATGCCGGTGTTCAAGGTGTGAACAAAAACTTGCTTGAATCTGGAAAAGGAATTGGCATGACGACATGGGAACAAATTCGTCTTGTGGAACTGCCGCTTGCTGTTCCGGTCATTATGGCAGGTGTCAGAACCTCAACGATTTATTTAATTGGGTGGACAACACTTGCTGCTTTTATCGGTGGAGGCGGTCTTGGTGACTACATTTTAATTGGGCTTCAGCTTTACCAGCCGGAATACATCATTGCGGGTGCAATCCCTGTCACTATTTTAGCGGTCATCATTGACCTTACATTGATGAAGCTTGAGAAAAAAGTAACACCAGAAGGCTTAAAAGGATTGAAGGAAGTTTCATAAGGAGTTGGCTCATGTGAAGAATCGAAAAACAAAATGGATCAGTGCACTGCTTGCCGGATGCTTGCTATTCATAAGTGGCTGTTCACTTCCTGGACTAGCCGGCTCTTCAGGGAGCACGCTGCGAATCGGTGCACAAAACTTTACAGAATCAGAAATTATGGCCTATATGGTGGGAGACATCATTGAGCATTACACAGATAAAAAGACAACCATTGTGAAGAATTTAGGCTCAAATACGGTGCAGCAAAAAGCAATGGAAAACGGGGATGTCGACATTTCAGCAACACGATATACAGGCACGGATTTAACAAGTACGCTAGGAATGGATGCAGAAAAAGATCCAAAGCGTGCAATGGAAATCGTCCAGAAAGAATTCAAAAAACGCTATGATTACAAATGGTTTGATTCCTATGGGTTTGATAATACGTATGCCTTTGCTGTGACGCAGAAGATGGCGAAGGAAAACAACCTAGAAACAGTCTCTGATTTAAAAAAGAATGCCAAAAATTATCGCTTCGGTGTGGATAATATTTGGCTGAAAAAGAAAGGTGACGGTTACGAAGGGTTTGTGAAAACATACGGAATTGAATTTGGAAGCACTTTTCCGATGCAGATCGGTCTAGTCTATGACGCATTGAAAAATGAAAAAATGGATATTGTGCTTGCCTATTCAACAGATGGCCGGATCAAAGCGTATAATCTCAAAATCTTAAAAGATGATAAACGATTCTTCCCACCATACGATGCATCACCAGTTGTCCCTGAGAAAGTATTAAAAGAAAATCCAGGACTGGACAAGGTGATCAACAGGTTGATTGGAAAAATCGATACCGAACAAATGCAAGAGCTCAATTATCAAGTCGATGGAGAACTAAAAGAACCAGCGACTGTTGCGAGAGATTTTCTAAAGAAACACAATTACTTTGAGTAAGATTGGGAGGTGTCAGAGCTGATGGACACACTGCAGCAATTATGGGCGTATTATCAACAGAACGGTTCATATGTGTTAGAAGAATTTTACCGGCATTTCCTCATGTCAGCGTATGGGGTATTGTTTGCGGCAATTGTCGGAATACCAGTCGGCATCTTTGTGGCGCATTACCGCAAACTGAGCAATTGGGTGTTCGCGATAACCAATGTCATTCAAACCATTCCAGCGTTAGCGATGCTTTCTGTGCTGATGCTTGTATTAGGACTTGGTGCAAATACAGTCATCTTATCACTCTTTTTATATTCGCTTCTGCCGATTATCCGTAACACATACACAGGTATTGTCAGCATTGAGCATGCCTATTTAGAATCGGGGAAAGCGATGGGCATGACGAAATGGCAAGTGCTGAGAATGGTTGAATTACCGCTTGCTTTATCTGTCATTATGGCTGGTTTAAGAACCGCACTTGTGATCGCAATCGGTATTACAGCGATTGGGACATTTGTTGGTGCTGGAGGACTTGGTGATATTATCATCAGAGGATCAAACGCGACAAACGGAACAGCCATTATTTTAGCAGGTGCTATTCCAACTGCGCTCATGGCCATTATTGCCGACCTTGTCATGGGTTGGCTTGAACGCTATTTAAGCCCAACCAACAAGAAAAAAGAAAGCAAGGCGTTAGCTGAAAAAAACATGACGTCCGCATAAATGCTTGAAAAGACAAAACCTCCTCTACATCTGTAGGGGAGGTTTTTTTATCATGATTAGGCGGCTCACATCAGGAGACATTTATGATTCAAGTGTGATCCATTCAGAGGACCACTTCGCAATTTCCTCAAAAACGGGTGCAAGTGAGCGCCCCATATCAGTTAATGAATACTCAATACGCACGGGTGTTTCAGCAAAAACCTCCCGTTTTACAATGCCTGCTGCTTCCAGCTCTTTTAATCTCTCAGATAAAACCCTTCCGCTTAAATTGGTCAGAGCTGCTTCGATTTCACTAAAGCGCTGTGAACCTGAGAGAAGCTGAAAAACAATCAGTGCCACCCAGCGTTTACTTAATAACTCAACTGCTTTTTCAAACCGCGGGCACATATCAGATTGATTCATCTTTCTTCACTCCAATCTGAACCCATTATACCGTAATTCTGTCAAAAATCGGCGCAAAAAGCTTGTCAATGATCAAAACATTTTACGATGACGAACGGCTGTTTAGTAGAAATAACAAATAGCGGTTTAAATCCTCTATTTCATGTTTAGAAAGGGTGGACCATATGTCCCCATTAAATATTTCAAGATCATCAAGTTCATATTGCTCTGCTGCTTCTTTTATTTGGGTAAAAGCCGTTTCTTCTTCCTTTATGACATAGGCAGAAGATGCTTCTTCAATATACCCTGCAGCCTGCATCATGTCCTCATAAGGTACTTTTAATGCACCTGCTAGTTTTTTAATTGTAGGAGGTTTCGGAATGCCACGTTTCCCGTTTTCAATCCGAGAAATACCAGCAGCGCTGACCTCTGAATACATCGCTAATTGGTTCACCGATAGTTTCCTTTTCTCACGTAATGCTCTTAAATATGCACCGAAGTTCATCAACTCAAAACCTCACATGGTTAAAGATTAGTTATCTCTAGTGTACTCGATTTGTTGACTATTGGCAATAAGTGTACCATGAAAATATTGACATTAGTTAATGGTGGATGTATCTTATGTTTATGCCCCGCTATTTGTTCGCCTTTTTTTGGTTAATGAGCGTGAGAAAGTATTGATTCAGCTGGCTGATGTCTTGTGCGGTGAGTGTTTCCCATTGGTCTCCATCGAAAATAGGGAGATGTTCTACATCCTTTTGAAGCGCCGTTTGATAGATTTTTAATATGGAGTCATATTTCGGTTTCATTTCATGCACTTTTTCCTGTTCAATATAACCGGCAAGCAGCATTAAATCCTCATAAGGCACCTTCAAAGCGCGTGCTAATTTTTTTATGGTTAAAGGCTTTGGCACACCACGCTTTCCATTCTCAATCCGAGAAATACCGGCAGCGCTTACGCCTGAATACATGGCGAGTTGATTGACAGACATCTTTCTATTCTCTCTTAAAATGCGTAATTGTTCACCAAAGTGATTCATGTCATCGAACCTCACATTTCAGTATATGACTTATTTTAGTATGATCATTGACCAAAGGAAATAGAAAGGGCGTAAAAGTGTTGACATAAGTTAATGAATACGAGAGATGTGAGAATCCTACATGTTGTACATATTGATCCTATAGGAGGTTGTAATGATGGTCGAAAAGATTCAGATCAGGCGGGCTTTTGTGATGCAGTATATGATCGAAAACGATATGTCTTTAAATCAGCTCGCAGATGAAATTGGCATCTCTCCTGCCACACTCAGCAGGGTATTGAATGGTCACCGGAAGCCAGGACAGCTTGTCATTGGCAAAATGATTCATTACTTTGATAAAAAATTTGAAGATTTATTTTACTATGAAGATGTTGACAAAAGTCAATGAATGAAATCATTGTATGATCATTAAGGAGGCGGGCTTCATTGAAAAGAACTGGAATGGTAAGACACATCGATTCGCTTGGCAGAATTGTTCTGCCTTCAGAAATGCGAAAGGTACTCAATATAAAAGAAGAGCAGCTGTTAGAAATTTTCATCGAAGATCAAACCATTATGCTGAAAAAATATGATGCAGATAAGAGCTGCTTATTAACTGGCCAAATAACGAAATACAACAAAAGCTATGGAAATGGTAACGTCGTGCTGAGTCCTGAAGGAGCTGAACGGTTGTTAGTAGAATTAAAACAGCTCTTAAAAGAAGAAGCAACTCGCTAAAAACGCTTTTTAACCTCAAAAATTGCATATAAAAATGCTGCATACAATCCATTGGAGCGAAATTGTATCAAAATGACAAATAAAGTCGACAATATATAGGAAATCTTTATTTTGATGTTTCGTGACATGCACCTTGTTTTCATGTAAAATAAAGTTATGTGTACCAGTTTGTCTGGAGGTGTTTTCATGCACGCATTTGTTATCACATTACTCGTAATTGTCAGTATCGCACTTATCATCGTTGTATTATTACAATCAAGTAAAAGTGCAGGACTGTCAGGCGCTATTTCAGGTGGAGCCGAGCAGCTTTTCGGTAAGCAAAAAGCGAGAGGTCTTGACTTGATTCTTCACCGATTAACTGTCATTTTGTCAGTGCTTTTCTTCATCTTAACACTTGCATTGGCATATTTAGGCGTGTAGGCGCGAGTAACAGAAGGTCTGATCTTTTTTCAGACCTTTTTTTATTATCAGCACTCTTTTGTGTTTGTTTCATACATACAAGTGGAAAATATAAACCATATCAGAAGGAAAGGAAGTCACATCATGAAAGTTGTTACACCAAAACCATTTACGTTTAAAGGTGGAGAAAAAGCGGTGCTTCTTCTTCACGGTTTTACTGGGAATACAGCCGATGTTCGTATGCTTGGGCGTTATTTGAATGAAAGAGGCTATACATGCCATGCACCTCAATACAAAGGACACGGTGTACCACCAGAGGAGCTTGTTCATACAGGTCCTACAGATTGGTGGAAAGATGTAGAAGAAGGCTATCAATTTTTAAAAGACGAAGGTTATGAGGAAATTGCGGTCTGCGGACTATCCCTCGGAGGAGTTTTTTCATTGAAATTAGGTTACACTGTACCTGTAAAGGGAATTGTACCTATGTGTGCACCTATGTACATAAAAAGTGAAGAAGTCATGTACCAGGGTGTACTAGATTATGCCCGTAACTATAAAAAATTCGAGGGTAAGTCAGAGGATCAAATTGAGCAAGAGATGGAAGAGTTCAAGAAAACACCAATGGGTACACTCAAGGCTCTTCAAGAACTCATTGCAGATGTCAGAAACAATGTTGACATGATTTATTCACCTACTTTTGTTGTTCAGGCACGTCATGATCATATGATTAATACAGACAGTGCAAACATTATTTATAACGAAGTAGAGACTGATGAAAAACATTTAAAGTGGTATGAAGAATCGGGCCATGTTATCACGCTTGATAAAGAGCGGGAGAAGGTTCATCAGGATGTATATGCATTCTTAGAATCACTCGATTGGTCAATTTAAATATATAGGGGGTTAGAGTGTGCAAAAAGAAGAATTTATGGATGAATTACTTGCGTTTATGCAAGAAGAGGCGTACAAACCATTAACGGTACAGGAATTAGAAGTCATGATGGAAATTACCAATCCAGATGATTATAAAGAGCTCGTCAAAGCACTTGTGATATTAGAGGATCAGGGACTGATCGTCCGTACCCGCAGCGACCGCTATGGTGTACCGGAAAAAATGAACTTGGTCAAAGGGAAGCTGTCTGCGCATGCAAAAGGATTTGCATTTGTGACCCCAGAAGAGTTTGGACAGGATGATATTTTCATTCCGCCAAATGAGCTAGGCACAGCAATGAATGGCGACACCGTCATGGTTCGTGTCAGCCACAAATCAAATGGCACCAAAAAAGAAGGAACGGTCATCCGTATTCTGGAGCGTAATACTCAGACGGTTGTCGGTACCTATACAGAAACGAAAAGCTTTGGTTTTGTCATTCCTGATGATAAAAAAATCACAAACGATATCTTCATTCCGAAATCCGCTAAAAACGGAGCGGTTGAAGGTCATAAAGTCGTTGTCACGCTGACAAGCTATCCAGAAGGAAGAATGAGCGCAGAGGGTGAAGTGACGGAAATTCTCGGTCACAAAAATGACCCTGGCATCGATATTTTGTCGATTATTCATAAACACGGTCTACCAGGTGAGTTTCCGGAAGAAGCGCTCCAGCAGGCAGTAGACACACCTGAAACGATCGATGAAAAAGACTTAGAGGGCAGGCGTGATCTGCGCAATGAAACGATCGTGACGATTGACGGTGCAGATGCAAAGGACTTAGATGATGCGGTAACCGTGCAAAAGCTCGATGATGGCAAATATAAGCTCGGCGTGCACATTGCAGACGTTTCTCATTATGTTACAGAGAATTCGCCGATTGATCAGGAAGCCTATGAGCGCGGAACGAGTGTGTATCTTGTCGACCGCGTTATTCCAATGATTCCTCATCGCCTGTCAAATGGCATATGCTCATTGAATCCGAAGGTTGATCGTCTCACACTCTCTTGTGAAATGATCATTGATCGAAGTGGGAAAGTCGTCAAACACGAAATTTTCCAAAGTGTGATCAAAACGACGGAAAGAATGACCTATTCCGATGTGAATAAGATTTTAGTTGACCAAGATGAAGAGCTTTTAGACAAATACGAGCCGTTAGTACCAATGTTCCAAGAGATGGAGAAGCTTGCAGAAATTCTGCGTGACAAGCGAATGGAGCGTGGAGCAGTCGATTTTGACTTCAAGGAAGCAAAAGTGCTTGTAGATGATGAAGGCGCAGCAAAAGACGTAGTCATTCGTGAGCGTTCTGTTGCCGAAAAACTAATTGAAGAATTCATGCTGGTGGCAAACGAAACAGTTGCCGAGCATTTCCACTGGATGAATGTTCCGTTCATTTACCGAATTCACGAAGAACCAAATCCTGAGAAGCTTCAGCGCTTTTTAGAGTTCGTGACGACGTTTGGTTACATTGTGAAAGGAACGTCAACGAACATTCACCCGCGTGCACTTCAAAGTGTACTTGATGCCGTCCGTGATCAGCCGGAAGAAGTCGTCATTCAAACTGTGATGCTTCGCTCGATGAAACAGGCGAAGTATGATCCAGAAAGCATTGGACATTTTGGATTATCAACGGAATTCTATACACACTTCACATCACCGATCCGCCGTTACCCGGATTTAATCGTGCATAGGCTGATCAGAACCTATTTAATAGAGAAAAAGACAGACGAAGCGACCCTTGAAAAGTGGGGCCAACTGCTGCCAGAAATCGCAGATCATGCATCTACAATGGAGCGCCGCTCTGTTGATGCTGAGCGCGAAACAGATGACCTGAAAAAGGCAGAGTATATGCTTGATAAAATCGGTGAAGAGTTTGATGGTATGATTAGTTCCGTCACGAATTTCGGACTATTCGTTGAACTGCCGAATACGATAGAAGGTCTTGTCCATGTGAGCTACATGACTGACGATTACTATCGTTTTGATGAACAGCACTTTGCCATGATCGGTGAGCGGACAGGGAATGTATATCGCATCGGTGACGAAATTACTGTCAAAGTGGTGAGTGTGAATAAAGATGAGCATTCCATTGATTTTGAAATCGTCGGGATGAAAGGCACTCGCCGTAAATCACCAAAAGACTTCAAGTTCAAAAAACGGACAGATCCACCAGCCAAAAAAGGACGCGGAGGTCAAAAGGCCTCTGGGGAAAAAGGCAAAGAGGATAAAGGCGGCGACTGGTTTACAGGTCGTAAAAAGAAGAAAAAGAAAAAACGCGTATTTGATAACGCACCGAAACAAAAGCGCAAAAAGAAAAAGTAACGTGACAAAAAGCAAATAGGGCACCATGCTCTATTTGCTTTTTGACCACGTGGCATCAGCATTGTCGAAAGCTGGATTGTTTGATAAAATAATCCGTACGATTTGGACCGTGTCTGTGTCAAAAGGAGGGTGTACGCCAATGCCAAAGGGAGAGGGAAAGGTTGTTTCCCAAAACAAAAAAGCTAATCATGATTATTTTATAGAAGAAACATACGAAGCCGGCCTTGTATTACAAGGAACTGAAATCAAATCCATTCGAGCAGGAAAAGTGAATTTAAAAGATTCCTTTGCCAAAATCGAACGGGGAGAAGTGTTTCTTCACAATATGCACGTAAGCCCATACGAGCAGGGGAACCGTTATAACCATGATCCGCTCAGAACGAGAAAGCTGCTACTTCACCGCAAACAAATCAGTAAATTGTTTGGTGCGACAAAGGAAGAGGGCTACTCACTTGTTCCCATTAAACTCTATTTGAAAAATGGCTTTGCCAAAGTGCTAATTGGAGTCGGTAAAGGGAAGAAAAAATATGATAAACGTGAAGATCTGAAGAAAAAAGATGCGAAACGTGAAATCGAGCGTGCTTTCCGTGACCGGCAAAAGCAATTCTAGACGCATGCAGATGGCTTGCTGAGAGCGGAAGCATTATGCTACAATATGTTATGCAGTAAACAATCATCGTCGTTTTTTACAGAAACCACCAGTTGTTTCGAGCGATGAGATTGTTATAATAGTCATATACGGAAGCAGTTAAGCGAAAGAACGTTTCCATCCCGTATATCCCTTTTACAAGGGGACGTTACGGATTCGACAGGGATGGTTCGAGCTTAGGCTGCGAGCCGAGAGGCGATCTCGTTAACACGCACCTAAATGTAACTGGCAAAACTAAAAGTTTTAACCAAAACTTAGCACTAGCTGCCTAATAAGCGCAGCGAGCTCTTCCTGACATCGCCTATGTGTCTGTGAGGAGCCCAATGAAGTAGGCTACGCTTACGTTTTCGTCTGAGGACGTAAGAAGAGATCCATCAGACTAGCTCTCCAAGCGCCCGTCAGCAGGCATGAGGATGAGTGAACACGAAATATGTTGACTACGCTCGTAGACGCTTAAGTAATCGATGTCTCTGGACGTGGGTTCGACTCCCACCGTCTCCATCAAAACTTTTAGAATGCAGTCGTATCAAGGGTTTGAAAGCCCTTGATATGGTTCTGGCATCATTTTGGCAATTTTAGAAAATTTCTTCTTCCATGAAAGCCACAACTTCCTTTTGTTTGGAAGGGTACAGATGGCTATAAGTGTTTAAAGTTTCTGCAACATCTGAGTGCCCTAAACGATTGGCTAGCACCAAAGGATTACAATTCTTATTTATTAAATATGATGCATGAGAATGTCTGAATTCGTGAATAACAATTTTTCTGACATTCGATTCTTTTAAATATTTTGCATAACGTCTGTCGATAGTGCTGGTAGCTATACTATCGTAAAACGTTCCAAAAACTCTATAATTATTTTTAACTGGCGCTATTTTTTCAGCGTCTTTTTTTATGCCTTTTAATAGATCCATCACTTGATTTGGCATCAAAATAATTCTTATCGATGCGGATGTTTTTGGAGGGGTAATTTCTCTATTGTACTCCGTTTTATTAATGTCTATATAATTTTCTTCAAAATTGACATCAGCCCATGTTAAGGCAAGCAACTCTCCTTTTCTTGCTCCGCTAAAATAAAGCGTGGAAAAGAATGTTTTATACAATGGATCGTCCACCATACTTATAAATGTTTTAAACTCTTCAAACGCCCAACAATTCAACCTTTTATTAACAGTTACTTCAAAATTACTAACTACTTTCGCGGGTTATTCTCAGTACCATAATACTTCGCTGAAAAGTTGAATACGGCTGATAATGTATGCATTTATTAAACACTCATTATTTAAAATTAACACAGAACATCTGAAACAACCTAAAAATATTTATGAATGGTTAAATAATCCAATTCTAAGTGAAACTAGAAATAAAGAAATTGATAAAGAAAATTTTATTGGAAATTTAGATTACTTCCGTAGTTAAATATTAGCATATACTAAGCATGATTTAACTAAACTGAGGATGCTTAAGGCATACGTAAGGACTAAAAATAGTGAGGGGAATTCTTCAACAATCAAGCGGACATTAACTACATTAATCTCAGGATCTTTATTTGTTTTTGTTATTAGGGAGGAAGCTGTTATTAACTACTTTAATATACCTGAAGCTAATCAATCTTTGATTAGCATTATGGTTTATATATTAATATTGTTATCAATTGTTTTTGTTTTAATTAGCATTATTTTTTTCTTTTCAGGCAATAAGGGCAGATTTTCTTTTATAGAGGAAATGGTTGAGGTATGCATAAAAGATCTTGAAGAAGAAAATAACAAATCCTCATAATTTGTGAATGTTTGTATGGTTTCAATGTATTTAGATTGAGCGACATGATTGATTGAAATAGTCCAAGACGGATAGCCCGCGGACACTGATCTACACCCCTTAAGGGTACTGGTTGGTGTCCGTTTTTTATTTGTCTGAACGGAGGAGGATGAACATGAAGAAGGAGAAACTAAAAAACAGCCGCAGAAGCTCACTGACAGAGATTTAAGAGAGTTGATAGGGCAAAAAACATGCAGCGGTTAAAAAGAGCCAAAGTGGCTATGCGCAAAATTTAAGGGGGATTATCACGAACCAAACAAGTTTAGACATTCCGCAGTTCGATGAGGAAAAAACAAGATTCAAAATGGAAAAGATGATGGAAAAATATAAAATGCTTAGGTTGCAAACGCCGGAAGACTTTCTTCCAAAGATCACAACAACATAAACCATCACGCCGCCTAGTTTTTCCCACCGCAGAGCTTTTAATGGATGGTTGCCATATTTTCTAGGTATATCGCAAATCAAGTAACAAAAGTAATGTTCCATCTAGCAAGTATCATGCTTCTTATTGCTTATTTTTACATAAATATTGGAAAGTGAAGGGATATTTGCGATAATAAATTGAAGACATGTTAGAACATCATTAAAAGCCTAACGTGTGGACTGTTTGATTTTTCTCTGATGTGGAGGTGAACTATAATGAATGGTATAGATATATTAGAAGAAGTATCAAGAATTGGTCAATTAATTCTGGTGTTCTCTGGTTATGCTCTTCATTGGCGCTTGTCGAAATTAAAGAAGGAACGTCCGCTTACAAAGTACGAGAGTTTCCTTAAATTTTTTGTAATGCTTGGTTTAATTACTTGGGCGCTATCATTCTTTTTTCTATTTATGTGGGGTTAATTTGTCGCAAAATGTCGACTTTTGCAAAAAGCCTTTAACTCTCCCTTAAAACCCTTTATTTTCTAAAAATACATGATAAAGTAAAAGTGAATTTAAAAGGGGGAGTTAATATGAAAAGATTGGTTTTTTTAATGTTAGCATTAGTTCTAGCTGTGACTGCCTTTGCTCCAGCTGCATCTGCAAAGACACAAAGTTCAGGATTAGAAGGTTTGACAGAAGAGCAAATTGAGAAGTCTTTAAAAGAAGTTGAATACATCTTCACAAAGATTATAGTTTCTGATGAAAAGGGCTTCGTCATTAATGAGAAAGAGCTTGCAAATTCATCTTATTCAGATGCAGTGAAAGATGGAATGGTCGCTTTTGCAAAAAACATGAATAAAGATGTTACCACTAAAAGCAACACTGTTACGCGATGTATTGAAGATGCAGCTGGGATCGCTAAAGGTTCTTTAAAGCATCTACAAAAATCAATAGACAAGGGAGATTGGGTTGCGGTAGCAGGTGCTATTAGTCTTATGGGCGTAGCAATTCATCCTACCGTTGTGTTTATATTCATGCTAACTTGTGGTGCAAAAGTAGCCAAAGTTGCTCCTGCTCAATAAGAATATCATGTCAAATTGGTCGTCCACTTGGGCGGCTTTTCTCTTTTATTTAAACTGTCATTCCTTCTTTTTTTATCCCATTTAAGTTCATTTCTCGACACAAGATTTTTAATCGCCTTACGAATCGCCGGCTCATCTTTACCTATTTTCCTTTTAAGGTCATCCATCAAGGGATTCTTTCTGAACCTGCTCATATTATATATGATCCTGTATAGCCTCCGTTCAAGGTCAGTCATAAATTACCCCTCAGACAGAACTTACGTTTGATTATAAAAGGAATAAATAGCTCTTCAAGCAGAAGGACTATTACAGAATTCTTTTGAAGTTATCCACCAACTTTAATGGTCTTTCACGGTTTCCACCCGGATGAATATCTTTCATATTAATCATCCCTTTTTTTAATTGTAAATAACTTGATTTTAAACAGTATTTTGGCAACGAAAACATAAAATTATCGTTTTAATTGTACACATGTCACATACACAAAAGGCCTATTAGATAAAGCATTGTACAATTTTTAAAACCATAGCAAGTGCATATAATAGACTCCCACCGTCAAAGCGTCATTTTTCTTTGCTATTAGAAACTTAAACAATCTGAATTTTAAACAAAACTGGATGTTATCATACAGACAAAATACGTTCTTATTATTTTTATTTCAAGTCGGCTAGAACAGTGGTTTTTTTATGTTAAGTATGATAAATTGTTGTATCATAGAAGTATAGATGAAAACATTTTGGATAAACGAATTTCTAGTGAGTCGTCTTTTTAGACGAATCTTTTTTTTGAATAAAAACACGTTTTTGTTATAATATTTATTGTTTTTTAAATCATATTAAGTGATGAAAAGATCAAACATTGTTGTTTATATAAAATTTGGAAGAGGGATCTTATGTTATTTACTATTGTTATTCCTTATAAGGATACCAATAAAAAGTATACTGATAACTGCATGAAAAGTTTAGATGATCAAATTTTTAAAGATTTCGAAGTACTTTTGGTTCATCAAGATAGTCAACACCTAGAAGAAATATTAGCGCCTTATACTTTTAATTATAGAACAATCAATATGGGACCTCATACAAATGCAGGCATTAGTAGAAATAAAGGCATAGAAGAAGCTCAAGGAGAGTACATCTTATTTTTAGATGCTGATGATTTCTTACATCCCAATGCGCTGATATATGCAAAGCAAATCATTGATCAAGAACAATTGAATGTTTTTAAGCTGAAAGTGAAAAAGACAATTGTAGACAGAAACACAACATTAAAGGAAAAGAAGCAGGCTTTGTATCAGCATGATACGTTGGATAACTTAAGTCATGTTTTGAAAAAATTAAATGTTGATGCAAATGAAAACGAAGTCATGCAGATGCTTTTTGAGGAGAACGTTGTATCAGCTCATTATCATGAAATTGCAAAAGAAAAGTTCTTTAAGAAGATTTCTTATCAATTAAAATCACATGGGTTCGTTGTTCAAAAGAAATATTTGTTGAACAATCAAATACAGTTTGATGAAAGCGCACCATTGTATAGTGATATTCCGTTCTTAATGAAAATTTATCAAGATGCATTCTCTATTTTGGAAACATCAATTTGTCTATACTATAAGCTGATCCATAACGATCCTATCAATTTCCCTTCACTTTCCCAGGAAGAACAGGATCATCGATTTGAAGAAATGTTCCGAACATTAAGCAAATCAATCGAACAATGTGACGATTTGGCTTTAGTGAAACAAGTGAAGCTTGAAGCGATTAGCCAATATTTATATAAGGTTGTAAAAAGCCCATTGTTTAAAGAGGGCATTCAACGTTTAACGCCTATTTATCAGTCCTGTCAGACCATTTTGAATGCAGAGTCAAATCCAATCAAACTGAAGAGAAGACATTCAAAAGAAATTAATGCAATTAAGGTCGGGAATTATCATAAGGCATATCGTCTGAGTAAAAAGAGAGTTCTCTATTATAATCTGTATCAGGGCATAAAACCGAAAAAGAAGAGAGCGAGACAAAGAATCGTTCAACAATTATTCTTCTCAAGATTACCTATTAAACCTAACACCATTGTCTATGAAAGCTTTTTAGGAAGAAACTATTCGGATAGCCCTAAGGCTATATTTAAATATCTTCTTGAGCATGAGCCAAATCAATGGAAGCATGTTTGGATTCTGAATGATAAAGAAATGGTGGCAAATGAAGAAGAATTTCAGCACAAGAACGTTAAAGTAATTAAGCGATTTAGCTGGAGCTATTTTTACTATGTCACAGTGGCAAAATATTTTGTTTTAAACATGAGACAGCCAAAGTCGCTTTATAAAAAAGATGAACAAATTATCTTATCTACATGGCATGGTACACCACTTAAGAAATTAGTATTTGATATGGATAATGTAGTATCTGCAAATCCAGATTATAAAAAAGAATTTTATTTACAATCTCGAAAATGGGATTACCTAATTGCAGCAAACCCATATTCTGAAAAAATCTTCGAAAGTGCATTTATGTATCCGAAAGAAAAAATATTAACATATGGCTATCCAAGAAATGATATTCTGAAAAACTTTACAGAAGCAGATAAAGTGAAGATTAAATCGAAGCTTGGTATACCTGCTGATAAAAAAGTCATTTTATATGCTCCAACATGGAGAGATGATGAATTTCATAAAGCAGGGCAATACAAATTTAATCTCACTTTAGATTTAAATTTGTTAAAAGAAAAGTTAGGCGAAGAATATGTCATCATTTTACGAATGCATTATTTCATTTCGGATAATATTGATTTAACAGGATTTGAAGGGTTTGCCTTTGACTATTCTAAATATAATGATATCAATGATTTATATATTTCAAGTGATATCCTTATCACGGATTACTCGTCTGTATTCTTTGATTTTGCAAACCTAAGGCAGCCGATTCTTTTCTTTACGTATGATATTGATAAATACAAAGATGTGCTGAGAGGTTTTTATATTGATGTCGAAAAAGATCTGCCAGGTCCGTTATTGTATACGTCTGAAGAAGTGCTTCATAGCATTCAGAACATTGAAAGCGTAAAAGATGCTTACAAGGAAAAATACGATGTATTCCATGAAAGATTCTGTTCACTAGAAGATGGAAAAGCAAGTGAACGAGTGGTGAAGGAAGTATTTACTCGTAATCATTAAAGTTAAACCTCTACTTGCGATGGGGCAAGTAGAGGTTTTTTCTATTACTAAGTCAAGCGTTCCTCTGAAAAGACTGGATCATTCGAACAAACAAAGGACAAACCACAATCACCGCTATCATCATCAAAAGTCCATCCGACATGATCTCCACAAATGTTGTCTGAATCACATAAACCGCAAGCAGCAGTAAATAACTCATTAAAAATAACAGCTCAGATCGTTTCTTCTGAAATGGCTTCTCTAAAAGAATCAGCATAAACAAACCTGCCATGATGATCAAAAAAGTCATTTCCTTTCAAGCCTCCTTTTCATTCATCTCCACATTGTACAGATATTTCACTTGCAACAATATGCTTTATCTTTAAATTAAGTAAGAAGTAATGAATAGATGGGGCGCCACGACTAGTAAAATGACGAACGCTTTCCAAAAAACCGCCAACCAATTCAAAATCACATCTTCCCATTTGAGACGTCCTCATATATAGTAAGATTAGACTAGTTCTAAATAACTGAAATTGGGGCGTTTACATGGATTCGATTGTTTTACATTTTATTGTGATCATGAGTGTTTCTGGCATTCTGTCCGTAATATTATCAATCATTGCTCATGCAAATCGCCATCGGTATATTGGCTGTCAATTGTTTATGTATATGTCTGGAGCAACTGCGATTTATATTTTTGGACATACATTTGAATTATTGGCGCGCACCCCTCAAGAAATTACATTTTGGGTTAGTTTTCAATACATAGGTCTTCCGTTTATTGCACCGTTCAGCCTGATGATTGTGCTGCAGTTTACTGGTTTCCATCAATATGTAACAAAGAGCCGCGTGCTTCTCTTCTTGTTGATTCCAATTTTAACCACCATTCTGGTGTTCACCAACTCTTTTCATTCACTCTTTTACCGAAGCATCACGATGAATACAGTAGACGGGTTTTTATTAGCTGATTTTACCATTGGTTATTGGTATATCATTCATGGGGTCTATACATTTGGCTGTTCTATGCTCGCTATTTTTATGCTGCTTTGGTTTTTACGTGTGAAGAAAGAATATTTGAAACAGGTTCTGATCTTGCTCGTTGGAATATTATTGCCGATCACGACCTCTTTTATCTATTTATTAGGTGTCACGCCTTTTCACATTGACCCAGTACCAGTGGTGATGTTTTTAACCAACGCACTCTACTTATGGGCGATTATGTCTTTTCATCTCTTTAAGCTCTCTCCCATTGCGATGGAGCGTGTGTTTGAACATATGTCAGAAGGTGTTCTTCTATTGGATCGATACCGAACACTGATTGATTATAACCCTGCGGCTGCATTGATCATTCCTGTGCTCGCTAAAAAGGGAATCGGCTATAAAATCGATGATATATTCTCAGGGATCATCAAAGAGCCAGCGTTTATACAGTGGCTGCGTTCTCCGAAGGATCATTCACAGTATGATTTAATGTGGGAAAAAGAGCAGCCCTTCTATTATCATCTCACTGCTTCTTCTCTTTTTAATAGAAGAGGCGAAGTCGAGGGCAGGCAAATTGTGATCAGCGATGTTACGGAGCAGCGACTATTGCAGGAAGAGCTGGAGCGTCGAGCATATATTGATGGTTTGACGAATATCTTCAATCGGTCTTCCTTTATTGAACGAACGCAGATGTTATTGGAAGAGGATGCGCAGGATACTGCGATATTGCTATTTGATATTGATTTCTTTAAACAAATCAATGATACGCATGGACATCATATTGGAGACGAGGCGTTGCGTCATGTTGTGTCCATTTGTCAGCAGCATTTGAAGATGGCTGATTTATTTGGCCGATATGGTGGAGAAGAGTTCGCCATTTGTCTGCCGCATCATTCATTTGAAGAGGCATGTCATATTGCGGAACAGATGAGACATTCATTTGAAGTGAGTTTCTTTCAGACAGATGAGAAAAAAGTAAGAGTGACAGCAAGCTTTGGCGTCGCCCATACAGCGAATGATCCCTCTATATTAGAAACGCTTCTATTTGAGGCAGATCAAGCCTTGTATATGTCAAAACGCCAAGGACGTAATCGGATTTATGCATCAACTGGTTCGGACTATATGCTATACCAAAAGCAGGATCTTCCGCCTGCTTCTCATTGACTGTTGTCCTTCATTTAGATATGATAAACATAACATTTGAACGGTTTCCTAAAGGGGAGTAGCTTTTACGGTTTGGTCGTCATTACAGAAACATCCGTTGTTTCTCGGCCATTCCGGCATGAACATGTTAGCCAGACCTTTGCCTATCACACATGAGGCAAAGGTCTGGCTTTTTTTAAGATCTTTTTGCATCTGTGTGGTTGGAAGCTGGACAAATGAGGGGTTTCAACATACAGATGAAAGGATGATGGATCTTGAAACAATATGTGATGGCGTTTCTATTTACCGGTACGTTTTTGTTAAGTGGATGTTCAGGGCTGCTAGACCAAGTGAACGATACAACGACATATGTCACAGAGGCAAATGAGTATGTGACGGATATTCAGCAATTCACAGAGGATTTTCCACAGCTTGCGGAAGAAGCTGTACAAGATGCTGCCAAAAGAACAGATTTGACGCAGCAACTGGAATCATTGAAAGCAGACATTCAAGAATTTAATGAACTCACAGCCCCATCAATAGCAGAAGACCTGCATGCACAAATCATAGAGAAAAATAAAGTGCTGTCAGAGGAGATTCAAACCTATTTACAGCAATTGAAAATGGACAACTTCGATGCTGCAGCTATTTTAGAGGATCAACAAGGGCTCATGAAGCAGCTTCAGCAATCGGTCAGCCTTTTGCAAGATATTGAACAACTAACAAACTAGGGTAAGTAAACGGTGATCACAGCATATCTTTGCCTTTTCAGGTGAAGATATGCTTTAATTGAATGTAACACAAGTATGATAGAAAAAAGGTGATCAGATGACAGAACATGAAGAAAGACATATCGCTTCGCCTAGAGCTGAGAAGGAAAAAGATCAATTAATCAATCGCTTAAAACGAGTGGAAGGTCAAGTGCGAGGGATTCAGCAAATGATTGAAAACGATCGTTACTGCATAGATGTCGTGAATCAAATTTCTGCTGTCAATGCAGCTTTAAAAAAAGTGAGTCTTCAATTAATGGAAAAGCATACACATCACTGCGTAGCGGATGCCATTAAGAGCGGTAATGGGGATGAAGCCATTGAGGAGTTAATGAATGTCTTCACGAAGCTGACAAAATCGTAGCAAAAAGCGGATCATTTATGTTTACAATGATACCCTACTAGGGTATAGTAAAATTAGAAAATGATTGATGGAGGCGATGAGAAGTGGAACAAGCAACACTACAAGTGCAAGGCATGTCTTGCGGACATTGTGTAAAAGCAGTCGAAGGAAATGTAGGAGAATTAGCAGGTGTTGAATCTGTGAAAGTCCATTTAGATAAGGGTCAGGTGGAGGTTTCCTTTCACCAAGATCAAATCACGTTACACCAGATCTCTGATGTCATTGAAGAACAGGGATATGATGTCGTATAAAATGAGCATACGTGCTGCATAAGACAGCACGTATTTTTTTAAAAATAACAATACCCCCATGGAGTATGTGGAGAGGTGAGATAAATGAAAAAAGAAATTGATTTTCAAATTACGGGAATGACTTGCGCCGCCTGTGCAGGCCGCATTGAAAAGGGCTTGAACAGGTTGGAAGGTGTGGACGACGCCAGTGTGAATTTTGCGCTTGAAACATCCCACATTGTGTATGAAACAGAACAACTCACAACAGAGGATCTAAAACAAAAAATTCAATCTCTTGGCTATGATGTGGTGATGGAGCAAGCCGAATTTGATATAGAGGGAATGACATGTGCGGCTTGTGCAAACCGAATTGAGAAAAAAGTCAACCGGATGGATGGTATTGATCAAGGATCAGTGAACTTTGCGCTTGAGTCACTTCAGGTGACATATCATCCAGGGAAAATATCTCCAAGTGACATAAAAGAGGCTGTGAAATCCATTGGATATTCATTAACCGAACCAGCCGAAGAGCATGCAGAGGAAGGGAAAAAAGACCATCGCCAAGCAGCGATTGAGAAACAAACGGCACGCTTTTTGTTCTCGATGATTTTGTCATTGCCTCTTCTTTGGGCAATGGTCAGTCATTTTTCTTTCACATCGTTTATTTGGCTGCCAGAAGCGTTTATGAATCCATGGGTTCAGCTCGCATTAGCAGCGCCCGTCCAGTTCATTGTCGGCTGGCCTTTTTATGTAGGTGCTTATAAAGCGTTGAAAAATAAAAGTGCCAATATGGATGTCCTTGTGGCACTAGGGACATCGGCTGCTTTTTTCTATAGTTTATATGAAAGTATTCAGTCAGCGGTGCATGGCACACATGAGGCGGCCCTCTATTATGAAACGAGTGCTGTGCTGATTACGTTGATTGTGCTCGGAAAGTTAATGGAAGCAAGAGCGAAAGGGAGATCATCAGAAGCGATTCAAAAACTGATGGGCTTACAAGCGAAAGAAGCTGTGATAGAGCGAGATGGGAAAGAAATGACCGTTCCTATTTCTGAAGTGAAAGTGAATGATCTTGTGTTCGTCAAGCCGGGTGAAAAAGTCCCGGTAGACGGAGAAATCATCGAAGGAACAACAGCGATCGACGAATCGATGATTACAGGAGAAAGTCTGCCAGTTGATAAAATCAAAGGAGATACAGTCATTGGGGCAACCATCAATAAAAATGGATTTGTGAAAGTGAAAGCAACAAAAGTAGGAAAAGAAACGGCTCTTTCACAAATCATTCGAGTCGTCGAACAAGCGCAAGGCTCAAAAGCACCAATTCAAAGAATGGCAGATCAAATTTCAGGGATATTTGTCCCCATTGTTGTAGGATTGGCTGTGCTCACTTTTCTGATTTGGTATATCTTTGTTGATCCAGGAAATGTGACAGCAGCCCTTGAAACCTTTATAGCAGTCATCGTCATCGCATGTCCTTGTGCGCTTGGCCTTGCTACACCGACCTCTATTATGGCAGGCAGCGGCCGGGCAGCTGAATCAGGTATTCTGTTTAAAGGCGGAGAACACTTAGAGGTAACCCAATCACTAGATACAGTAGTACTAGATAAAACAGGGACTGTGACAAAAGGGGAGCCGAGTCTTACAGATGTGATCGCGTCTGCCAATTGGACAGAAGATACGCTGCTTCAGTTAGCAGGATCGGCAGAACAGCAGTCAGAGCATCCACTTGCCAGAGCGATCACAGAAGGCATGAAGAACCGGGGTCTCCAAGCGGTTGAGGTAGAAGCTTTTCAAGCAGATCCTGGTCATGGAATTGAAGCAAGAGCTGCAGGACATGAGCTTTTGATTGGCACACGGAAACTCCTAAAGAAACATCATATCAGCTGCGAAGCACTAGAAGCAGTTGTGACTGAGCTCGAAGAACAAGGAAAAACGGCGATGCTCATTGCCATTGATGGCGAGCCAGCAGGTATTGTCGCCGTTGCTGATACAATCAAATCGTCTTCTTCTCAAGCGGTCGCTCGTCTCAAAGAGCAAGGGATTCACGTCGTGATGATGACAGGAGATAACAAACGCACAGCAGAAGCGATTGCGAGTGAGGCAGGCATAGATCATGTCATCGCTGAAGTTCTTCCAGAGGAAAAAGCGGCTCATATTGCAGCGCTTCAGAAACAAGGGAAAAAAGTGGCGATGGTTGGAGACGGCATCAATGATGCCCCTGCCCTTGCAACAGCAAATATCGGAATGGCTGTCGGAACAGGTACAGATGTTGCCATGGAAGCGGCAGATATTACGCTCATGACTGGAGATCTCCATGCCATTGCAGATGCACTTGAATTTAGCAGAAAAACGATGAGAAACATTAAACAGAATCTATTTTGGGCACTTGCTTACAATTGTATTGGCATACCAGTCGCCGCATTTGGGTTCCTGGCACCATGGCTTGCAGGAGCGGCAATGGCCTTTAGTTCTGTATCGGTTGTGCTGAACGCACTAAGATTACAGCGATTGAAACCTGTCAGAGAGGGTGTGGCAAAATGAAGCTGAATGTCAAATGGGTGTGGACGTTGAGTGCTGTGATTTATGTAGCCATTGTACTGATAGGCTATGCGGTTTATGTCGAACTTTCTCCTCTTCAAGAGCCGCCAGCTGATCATATGCAGCATGAGACTTCGTCAGAAGCGAAGTCCTCGCATTCGGTGTAAGTCCTGCGCTTCGGTGCTCGTCCTTTCTAGACTTCAATGGATTTCTATCACAAAGAGCTAAAATAATGTTCATTTTAGCTCTTCTCAACAAGCTGAGACTTCGCCAAAAGCGAAGTCTTTTTTTTACAATTTTGTGGAAAAACCCACCTTTTAAAAGATTTTTCATAAAAAATTCACTTCTTTTTGTTCCTTTTTGTCGTTTTTTGTAGGTTCATCGTTAAGATGCGATTAGGCAACAAAGAAAGCGTTATCAAAAAAAGGGGGTCCACGTATGAAAAAGTTAGGGTTAGCTTCTCAAATACTCATCGCACTTGTTTTGGGTGTTGTCGTAGGAGCACTATTTTATCAAAATGAAACCGTTATTAATGTGTTAACGCCGATTGGCGATATATTCATCCACTTAATTAAAATGATCGTTCTTCCAATTGTTATTGCTGCATTGATTGTAGCCGTTGCAGGTGTAGGCGATATGAAAACCATCGGAAGACTCGGTGGGAAAACGATTCTTTACTTCGAAATTGTGACAACGATTGCATTAGCAGTTGGACTGCTTGCAGCAAACGTTTTCCATCCTGGTACAGGAATTGATATGAGCAACATGGAGAAAGGCGATATCTCTAAATATGAAGAGACATCTAAGTCTTCTGCCGAAAAAGCTAGTTTCTCTGAAACGATTGTGCATCTTGTGCCAACAAACGTGTTCCAATCCATTGCAGAAGGTGATCTATTACCAACAATCTTCTTTACAGTGTTATTCGGATTAGGAATTGCAGCAGTTGGAGACAAAGGAAAACCAGTGTTAGGATTTTTTGAGGGCATCCTCGAAGCGATGTTCTGGGTGACCAATAAAGTGATGAAGTTTGCACCATTTGGTGTATTCGCGCTCATCAGTGTGACGGTGATCAAATTCGGGGTCGGAGCGCTTCTCCCGCTAGGTAAACTGGTACTTGTCGTTTACGGCACAATGGCATTCTTCGTTATTGTCGTACTTGGCATTATCGCAAAATTAGCTGGAACAAGCGTCTTTACACTATTTAGAGTGTTAAAAGAAGAAATCATTCTTGCATTCTCAACAGCAAGTTCAGAAGCTGTACTGCCTAGACTTATGGATAAAATGGAGAAGTTCGGCTGCCCGAAAGCGATCACGTCGTTCGTTATCCCAACAGGCTATACCTTTAACTTAGATGGAAGTGCCATCTATCAATCCATTGCCGCCATATTTGTTGCACAAATGTACGGCATGCCTCTTTCCATCTATGAGCAAATTACGTTACTATTAATCTTAATGCTCACATCAAAAGGAATGGCTGGTGTACCAGGTGCATCGATCGTTGTTGTGATCACAACACTTGGAGCAATGGGACTTCCACTTGAAGGACTTGCCTTCATCGTTGGGATCGACCGTATCCTTGACATGGTTCGTACAACTGTTAACGTATTTGGTAACTCACTTGCAGCCATTGTCATGTCTAAGTGGGAAAAAGTGTTTGATCAAGAGAAATCGAAGAAGTATATTGAGGAATTAAAACAACAAACAAAAGCAGCGTAAAAGGAGATCTTTTCAAATGACGAAGCTACAGGACAAGCAAGTTCGTATCGAACGAGACTTTCTAGGTGAAAAGGAAGTAGACACTCAAGCGTATTATGGAATTCAAACATTACGTGCAGTAGAGAACTTTCCAATTACTGGCTACCATGTTCATGAGGAACTCATCAAAGCATTAGGGATTGTCAAAAAGGCAGCCGCACTTGCAAATATGGATACAAAGCGACTATATGCTGGTCTTGGAGAAAAAATTGTTCAAGCCGCAGATGAGGTTATTGAAGGAAAATGGAACAATCAATTTATTGTCGATCCAATTCAAGGCGGGGCTGGCACTTCAATGAATATGAATGCCAATGAAGTCATTGCAAACAGAGCGCTTGAACTACTAGGAAAGGAAAAAGGCGCTTATACTGAGCTAAGTCCAAACACGCATGTGAACATGTCGCAGTCAACAAACGACGTTTTCCCAACAGCGATTCATATTTCAACATTGAATATGATTGAAAAACTACTTTATACGATGGAAAACATGCATCAAGTCATGACAGAAAAAGCGCAAGAATTCGATCATGTCATCAAAATGGGACGTACGCATCTTCAGGACGCTGTTCCAATCAGACTTGGTCAAGAGTTTAGTGCATATGCAAAGGTTCTTGCTCGTGATATTAAACGAATCAAGCAGTCTAGACAGCATTTATATGAAGTCAATATGGGCGCAACAGCAGTTGGAACAGGACTGAATGCTGATCCTAAATATATTCGCCAGGTAGTTGGTTATCTAGCTGACATTAGCGGATTGCCGTTAGTTGGAGCAGAAGATTTGGTCGATGCTACGCAAAATACAGATGCTTATACAGAAGTATCAGCTGCACTGAAAGTATGTATGATGAATATGTCCAAAATGGCAAACGATATTCGTTTGATGGCTTCAGGTCCTAGAGCAGGCTTTGGTGAGCTGCACTTGCCGCCAAGACAGCCAGGTTCATCTATCATGCCAGGGAAAGTCAACCCAGTGATGCCTGAGGTCATGAACCAAGTGGCATTCCAAGTCATTGGAAATGACCACACGATCTGCCTTGCATCAGAGGCTGGTCAGCTTGAACTGAACGTCATGGAGCCAGTTTTAATATTCAACTTACTACAGTCTCTCAGTATGATGAAAAATGTATTTGAATCCTTTGTCGATAACTGCTTGCGTGACCTAAAAGCAGATGAATCTAGATTAAAAGAATATGTAGAAAAGAGTGCTGGTGTCATGACGGCGGTCAATCCGCATATTGGTTATGAAGCTGCTGCACGAATTGCGAGAGAAGCGATACTTACAGGCGTATCTGTACGTGAGCTTTGTCTGCAAAATGATGTGTTATCAGAGGAAGAGCTTGATATCATCTTAAATCCTTTTGAAATGACGAAACCAGGTATTGCTGGTGCATCACTTTTAGAAAAGGATCGTTTAGAAGATTAAGCGGCATCATGAGAAGCGCACACCGACAAATGTCCGGTGTGCGTTTTTTCATGGACTGTTTGTTTTTCTGAAGCTCACATAGTATACTATCGTCAATTATTAGGGATGTGACTGCGTTTGAATCTACTGAAAAAATGGTTGAATACAGAGCCTTATTTAATTATCATGCTCATTGTTCTGACTCCGATTGGGGGAGAGCTGAAATTTTATCCATTTGAGGATAGCTTTCGGGTGAGCTTTGGAACCGTTGTCTTTTTCTTTATCCTGCTTCAAATGAAAAAATTCCCGGCATGGGCAAGCGGCATCATTGCGGGGGGATCAGTGTTTGCATTCCGGGTGCTTCTTGATACCGCTGTGTCAGGCCACTTAGCGCTGGAAGAGGCCGTTTCTTTAAGATTTCCTTCCCTGCTGTATTACGTCGTCTATGGTACGCTTTTTTATGTATTACAGGTCAGACGTTTCCGTGATAAGCCTTGGCTCATTGGAGCGACAGGGATTATCATGGAACTATGTGCAAGTGTAGTCGAAATGATTGCACTCAGGGGAGCCATTGATGAAATTTTAACAGTGAGAACGCTGTTTCAACTATTTGTATTGGCGATTTTCAGAAGCTTTTTCGTATTGGCTTGTTATACGATGATTCGATTATACGAAGAACAGGCGAGAGAGCGCCAAATGAAGAAGGAAAAGGAACACCTGTTGATGCTGCTGTCAAATCTTTATACGGAATCTACATATTTTTATAAAACCCTTGCACATGCTGAGCACATTACAGCTACTTCATATCAATTGTATCAATCTCTGCATCATGCAAAGGATACGGAATCATTAGATTTGAAAAAACTCGGAAAAACAGCCCTGCAAATTGCAGGTGAGGTACACGAAATCAAAAAGGATAATCAGCGGATTTTTTCTGCCTTATCAAAATTGATTCATGAGGAAAACTTTCAGGAGTATGCAAGTCCTGCTCATATCGCTGGACTTGTAATTCGTATCCATGAAAATTACGCGGAATCTCTTAAAAAACAAATCGTTTTTCATTATGATGAAGATGGGCAGCATCCCGCTTATCACGTGTATACCATTCTATCTTTATTAAATAACATTGTATCCAATGCCGTTGAAGCCATTCCGGTGAATGGAGAGGTATCACTATCCATTTCACGGAAAGAGAATGATGTGATCTTTCAAATCAGTGACAACGGGCCAGGCATTAAAGAGCGTAACCATCATGTGATCTTTAAACCGGGCTTCACTTTAAAATACGACCAAGCCGGGAACCCATCAAGCGGCATCGGTCTTTCCTATGTGAAAGACACAGCCGAGAAGCTTGGCGGAAGTGTTGAAATGAAGAGTATCCCAAATCAACAAACGATGTTCACTTTAACGATACCAATTGATCAAGTCAGCAGAAAAGAGGGGAATGGGAGATGAGATTTTTTATTGTTGATGATGATGAAGCTGTTCGTTCTTCACTGGCACAGCTCATTGAAGATGAAGAGCTTGGCATTGTGGCAGGGGAAGCAGAGGATGGTGCTGAAGTAACAGCGAGCTACTTAAATGATTTGCATATTGATATCTTGTGTATTGATCTTCTGATGCCGGAAAGGGACGGTCTTGAGACGATTCGAGCGATCAAAGATGAATTTCATGGGAAATATTTAATGCTGTCACAGGTAGAAACAAAGGAACTCATCGGCCAGGCATATACACTCGGTGTCGAGTATTATGTGACAAAGCCGATCAATCGAGTAGAGGTCTTAAGTGTGCTCCATCTCATGATTGAACGACTGCATTTAGAGCACTCAATTGAAAATATTCAGCATTCGCTCAAATCGGTCATGCAGTTCCAGCAGCGCGGACAGACGAAAACAAAGCAGCGCGGGAAAAGTCTTGCAGAGGCAGGTCAGTTTTTGCTCGCGGAGCTTGGGATTGTCGGTGAAAAGGGGTCTAAGGATTTACTAGATATGATTCTTTTCACAGATCAGTATTTAGCGTTACATGCCGATCAGCACGACTCTTTTCCTTCATTAAAAGTGATTTTCACTGGCATCACAGAGGATAAATTAAACGAACCTTTTACATCAGCCGACATCGCAAGAGAAGCAAAAGCAGCGGAACAGCGGGTAAGACGTGCGATCAATCAATCATTGAAACACATCGCCTCGCTCGGGTTAACCGATTTTTCACACCCAACCTTTGAAAACTATGCATCAAAATTTTTCGATTTTACCATTGTGCGTAAGAAAATGAGTGAACTCACAAAAGAGACAAGTGGAAGAGAAGAGCACACACGTATCAATGTGAAGAAATTTGTACAGGTGCTCTATTACGAGGCGAAACGTATTTTTATGGAAGATTAAAAAGACATGCTCTCTATAAGGAGGGCATGTCTTTTTTTGTGATGGATTGAAGATGCATCTGCAGCACGGAGCGCATAAGCTGAGGCGGTAAACGATGGGGCTGTATGATTCCATTCAATGCAAGCCCATTGATGACCGCATAAAGCCGCTCAGTTTCTAATAAAAGATCGATATGATCTAGCAGTAGCTCATCCTCTTTCAATTTCATTAAGCAAAATTGAACGGTTTGAAAAAGCTCGTCATACATCTTTGCATTGAGCGGCTGTAAATCTGGTTCAGTCAGTGCCTTGACTGTAAAAGCCTGCCACACCTCCATTTCAAATATTCGTTCTTCGTCTAGTGGAAGAACCTGCTCCAATAAAGTGAATACATTTTCCTCGGTTGAACCGTTTAATGGAAGCCTAGCAATTCGCTCCTTCACTCTTTCCTGAATTAAATTCATGGAGAATAGAAACAATTCTTGCTGTGTGGAAAAATAATGACGCATAGAGCCGGCTGAAATGCCAGCTTCTACGGCTATTTTTCGTACAGAAGCGCTTTCCAATCCCTCTTGTTTAATCACTCTCATAGCAGCTTGAGCGACCTTTTGTTTTTGTTTATGGTGATCGACGATTTTTGGCATACCTTGATTTTAGCACAGCTATTGTTTTTTTAACACAGTTGTGTTATTTTTTATTTAATACAATCGTGTTAAAAAGGATGTGGGGAAATTGGTCGGTTTATTGATTGTGGCATGTGAAATTGGTTTTTGGCTGTTTATTCTTATGGGCTTAACACTGCGTTATGTGTTTAAACAGAAGAAATGGGGTGCTTTCTTTCTTGTCTGTACGCCGGTTTTAGATCTCATCCTTCTTGCGGCTACTTATATAGATTTAAAGCAAGGGGCTGTGGCGAGCGTCATTCACGGGCTTGCGGCTGTTTATATTGGTGTGAGTCTAGCCTTTGGACATCAAATGGTGAAATGGGCGGATGCTAAGTTTGCTTATCGTTTTGCAGGAGGCCCTAAGCCGAAGGGAAAACCAAAGTACGGGAAGGAGCGGTCTTTGTATGAAATGGTGGGCTGGACGCGTCATTTCATCTCTTATGTCATCGGAGCGGGGCTGTTATATGGATTGACCTATCTCATCCAAGCACCAGAACGAACGGAATCTCTGATGCAGCTTGTCAGTGTGTGGGGGATGGTCTTAACCATTGATTTCATCATTAGCATCAGCTACGTCATTTGGCCGAAAAAACACCCGGAAAATATAGCAGGATGACAAAAAAGACAGGCGGATTTACTCCACCTGTCTTTTCTTATGATGACAGTCCTTTATAAATGGTGTCAATATTCCATTTCATCATCTTATAGTAGCTGTCCCCATCTTCACCTTCTTTGCCAATAGAATCCGTAAATACTTTCCCCTTAATCGGAACTCCGGTTTCCTCAGATAGGCTTTCAAGGCTGCGCTTATCTACACTTGTTTCAAGAAAAAGGGCAGGAACTTGATGGTCTTTGACAAAATGAATGATGCGCTTCATTTGTCCAGGTGTTCCTTCACTTTCTGTGTTGATCTCCCAAATGTAGCCGGCTTTCAGTCCATACGCATCCGCAAAATATTTGAATGCCCCTTCGCTTGTGACAAGGAGTTTTTTATCTTTTGGGAGTTGATCAAACTTGTCTTTTGCTTCATCGTGAAGCGTTTGAAGCTTTTTGATATAGGTTTCAGCATTTTTCTCGTAATCCTCTTTATGCTCAGGATCTGCTTGAATGAGCGCATCTCTGGCATTTTGCGCATAAAGAATCCCATTCTCGACATTCAGCCATGCGTGTGGGTCCTGCTGGCTTTCAAGCCCTTTTGAAGACAAATGCTTCACTTTGACGCCTTTACTCAGCTCGGCTACAGGTGCATCATCCCCGTCCTTGCCGCTCGATTCAAGCAGTTTTTGAAACCAGCCATTCCCTGTTTCAAGGTTCAAGCCATTAGATAGAACAAGGTCTGCATCCGTCGTATACTGAACATCCTTTGGCAGTGGGTCAAATTCATGTGGGTCTGTACCAATGGGAACAATGCTGTGAATAGAGACATGCTGTCCTCCTACTTCCTTCACAATGTCATAAAGAATGGAGTAGGTCGTGACAACTTTTAATTTACCGTCATCTTTTCCGGAACTTTTTTGCTGAGTAGAACAGCCTGCGATGACCAAAAGGGCAATACATACTGCGGTCAAACGGATTGCTAATACCTTCTTCATATATGTCCTCCTTTTACATAGACGCTTCCTTTTTTAACTGTGTTCGTTTTCGCTTCGATTTTAAGGATCTCCACAATATCCCTTGTTTCGGTGAAAAGATAAAGGCACTGCCGAATAATATGGTCGCGACCAGCACAATGGAAGCACCAGACGACAAGTTATACGTAAAGCTGAGCCCAAGTCCTACGACGGCTGAAACTGCTCCAAAAAAAGCAGATAAATAAATCATGATCCATAACCGGTCTGTCAATAAATAAGCGGTGGCAGCTGGTGTAATAAGCATTGCAACAACAAGAATAATACCTACAGTTTGCAGGGATGCCACGGTCACTAAGGTTAATAAGGTCATGAGGAAATAATGGATCATGCGATTTGGTAAACCGTAAACGGAAGAAATCACTGGATCAAATGAACTAATGAGCAGTTCTTTGTAGAAAACAATGACAGCCAGCAAAATGAAAATGCCGATGCCAAGCGTGATCCACATATCAGATGAACGAACGGCTAGTACGTTTCCAAACAAGATATGATATAAATCGCTGGAACTTTTTAAAAATGTAATCAAAATGATCCCAATGGAAAAAAAAGCAGTGAATACGATCCCGATGGCAGAATCATTTTTAATGCGGCTGTTTTGACTGACATATCCGATGCCGATGGCTGTCAGTACACCAGTTAGAACCGCACCAAAGAAAAAGTTAATGCCGAGCATATAAGAGATGGCGACACCTGGAAGTACAGCGTGGGAAATCGCATCTCCCATCAAAGCCATTCCCCGTAAAATGATAAAGCAGCCAATGACGCCGCAGATGATCCCTACCATCACGGATGTAAATAACGCTTTTTGTAAAAACGCATATTCAAAAAGTCCGGTTAAGAATTCCATTACGCGTCTCCTCCTGCTGATTTTAAAAATGGCAGCTGTGTTTCATATGCTTGGAGCATGACCTCAGGACGAAGAATATCATGGACAGGCCCTGCTTTGACCAGCTTCTTATTTAGAAGAACGAGATGGCTGAAGTAATCATCGGCTTTACTTAAGTCATGGTGGACGACCAGAATGGTTTTTCCTTCATCTCGTAATTCCTTCAAAATGCCGATCATCGTTTCTTCACTTGCCATATCAATTCCGACAAATGGTTCATCTAAACAAAAGAGCTGTGCGTTTTGAGCGAGTGCTCGCGCAAGGAAGACACGCTGCTGCTGACCGCCGGATAATTCCCCAATCTGTCTTTTGGCAAAGTCCTGCATCCCGACCTTTTCTAAGCAATGGTACGCATAGGCACGGTCTTCTTTTTTCGGTCGTTTGATCAATCCGAGCTTTGGGTATGTGCCAAGCAGTACGGTATCCAGTACATGGATAGGAAACGTCCAGTCTAGATCATTTCTTTGCGGTACATAGGCGATCTGTTTTCTCACTTGTTTAAAGGGTTGTTCAAAAAAACGAATGCCGCCTTGATCCTTTTCAATTAAATCCAAACATGCTTTCAATAAAGTCGATTTACCAGCACCATTTGGACCAATGATTCCAGTCATTGTTCCTTCCTGTATGGAAAGAGAGACGTTTTCTAGTGCATCCTGTCCGTGGTATGAGACATACAGGCGGTCGATTGTTAAAGCATATGACATCTCTTAAGGCCCCTTTCGATCATCAATTGCGTTTCCTAAAAATATATGCATACATTTAATAATTTTGACTAAAGGATGAAATGATTCTCTAACGCTAATTTGTTTCCTTAAGGAAACTTTTATCTTATTCTAATCGTATGTCCTTCTTTTGTAAAGAGAAATGCTGAATATTCCCATCAAGCGATCGTTTTTATGTTATGCAACGAAGAGGGGACATGAGCATGGATTATTGAAAATTCACGTGACATCCTTGAATACGAAAAATCTCAAACATTTGCTTATAAATGATTGACAGTTTGTAAGAACTCCTCATATAATAAGGGTAATTCAATATATGAATATGTGCTCATATATAATATCTACAGCAGCTGATAGGTTTGATTGAATCAGGGAAGGCTACTTATATAGAAAAAGGTGAGAACATGAAAAAGATGAAGGATGAATACGTATTAAGCGGTCTCGATTGTGGAAACTGTGCACGTAAAATTGAAACAGGTGTCAGCAAACTCGAAGGAGTGGAAGCTTGCTCAATTAATTTTGCGACGGGTACATTAACTGTGACACATGCTGATGCACAAGAAACGATGTCAAAGCGTATTGAAAAAACAGTTCAGTCCATTGAACCTCATGTGAGTGTATCACCAAAAGAAGAAGGACATCACCACGATCACGATCATGGAACAAAGAATTTAAAAACGATTGTACTGAAATTAATTGGTGGTGCAGTCATTGGAACGGCGGCTTATTTTATACCTGACAATGGCTTACTGAAGTTCATCATGTTTTTCGCCGCGTATTTACTAGTTGGCGGAGATGTTGTCTTGAAAGCACTGAAAAATATTGTGCGCGGTCAAGTATTTGATGAGAACTTCTTAATGACCATAGCTACAGTTGGTGCTTTTGTGATTCAGCAGTATCCTGAGGCACTGGCAGTCATGCTGTTTTACCAAATTGGAGAACTGTTCCAAGGGGCAGCTGTGAATCGCTCTAGAAAATCAATTAGCGAATTAATGAATATCCGTCCAGAATACGCAAACCTCAAAGTGGGGCAAGAAACAAAAAAGGTAAAGCCGGAAGAAGTCAAAGCTGGTGACCGTATTGTCGTTAAACCAGGTGAAAAAATTCCTTTGGATGGACGTGTGATAGACGGTTATTCTCTTGTGGATACCTCTGCACTAACTGGGGAGTCTGTTCCAAGAGATGTGGAAGCAGGAAAAGAAGTGCTTGCTGGATTTGTGAACCAAAACGGTATTCTTGAAATTGAAGTGCAAAAAGAGCTCAGTGAGTCAGCGGTTACGAAGATTTTGGATTTAGTCGAAAATGCAAGCAGCCGTAAAGCGCAGACAGAAAACTTTATCACAAAGTTCGCTAAATATTATACACCTGCTGTGGTCGTGCTAGCTTTATTGCTTGCCTTTGTACCACCGCTTCTCATCCCATCAGCTCAATTGTCTGATTGGGTGTACCGGGCACTTGTCTTTCTTGTCATTTCGTGTCCATGTGCTCTCGTTGTATCCATTCCATTAGGTTTCTTTGGCGGGATTGGTGCCGCATCAAAACGAGGCATTTTAGTGAAAGGCAGTAATTACTTAGAAGCCTTGAACTCTGTCCGCTATGCGGTGTTTGATAAAACAGGTACTTTGACAAAAGGGAACTTTACAGTCACTCATATCGAAGCAGCGAATGAGAAATGGTCAGAAGAGGAATTGCTTTCTTTTGCAGCGCTGGCAGAAGCGCATTCTTCTCATCCGATTGCAGAATCGATTAAGGCGGCTTACGGAGCGTCTCTTGATGAGAGCCAGATCGAATCTTACGAGGATATTGCGGGTCATGGGATCAAAGCGACAATTCGCGGATCTCATGTATTGGCAGGTAACCATCGCCTTATGGAACGAGAGGGCATTGCTTTTGAAAAAGAAAAACGAAGCGGAACGGTTGTGTATTTAGCAATAGACGGTGAGTTTGCGGGATCTATCTTGATTGCAGATGAAGTAAAAGACGATGCAGTTGAAGCGATATCTTCTCTAAAAGCTGCGGGCATTCAAACCGTGATGCTTACAGGGGATGCTGCGCAAGTAGGAAATGCAGTCGCGCAGCAGATCGGCATTGACGAAGTTCACACTGAATTATTGCCACAGGATAAAGTCGCCAAAATCGAAGACATGTATGAGAAAAAAGCATCTCAAGACAAATTATTGTTTGTTGGTGATGGCATAAACGATACGCCGGTTTTGGCAAGAGCGGATATAGGTATTGCCATGGGTGGACTTGGTTCAGATGCAGCAGTTGAAGCGGCTGATATTGTGATTATGACAGATCAGCCATCGAAGGTAGCGGAAGCTATTGCTGTCGCTAAAAGAACGAGAGCCATCGTATGGCAGAATATTGCGTTTGCTCTTGGGGTGAAAGCCGTCTTTCTCATACTTGGTGCATTCGGTATTGCAACGATGTGGGAAGCCGTCTTCTCGGATGTTGGTGTCACTGTACTGGCTGTTTTAAATGCGATGAGGGTCATGAAATAAAATTGTAAGGAAAAATTCATGAATAGCGTCTTTCATAATAGACCCCCTCTTGTTAAAATAGAAGAAGTTGGATAATGGCATTTTCCTGAGCTGTTATCCTTTTTCTTTGTGAAGGAATGAATGAAAAAGATAAGGTAGGTGCTTTTGTGAGTAAAAAAAATAATCAATCTTCATCCATCAAGTTTGCAGTTATATTAACCATCATTGCAGCTCTTCTCATCGGTATTTTCGTTGTGATCGGTAACAACAACAGCCAAGAAGCACAAACAGTCGACAGTAAGCCGTCTATTAAAGGACAGCCTGTCATGGGAGATCAAAAGGCAAAAGTGCAAGTTGTCGAGTTTGGGGACTACAAATGTCCATCATGTAAATCATTTGAGACAGACATTTTCCCAAAATTGAAAGCAGACTACATAGATAATGGCGATGTATCCTTCTCATTTATTAACTTACCACTGCCTGTTCATGGGGACGGTGCGGTATTAGCAGCACTGGCTTCTGAAGAAGTGTGGAAAGAAGATCCGAAAAACTTCTGGGCATTTCATGAAGCGGTCTACAACGCACAACCAGATAGTGAAGCAGAATGGGTAACGCCAGCAAAGCTCACCGAATTGGCGAAGAAGACAACGAAAATTGATACGGACAAGCTGAAAGATAACCTATCAAAGAAAACATATCAGCCACAGCTGAACACAGATGATCAGTTGGTGAATCAATACAAAGTAAATGCAACACCAACTATTTTCATTAACAATAAACAAGTCCAAAACTTTTATGACTATGATGAAATCAAAGAATTAATTGATCAAGAGCTGAAAGGGAAAAAATCATGAAAAATAAACTGATTTACTTATACAGCGCTTGGATCGTCTCAATTGTGGCGACGATGAGCAGCCTGTATTTAAGCGAAGTAAAGAAGTTTATTCCATGTGATATGTGCTGGTTTCAGCGCATTTTCATGTATCCGCTTGTGCTTTTACTTGGAATTGCTACATTCCGTGGCGATGTCAAAGTGAAGTACTACGTTCTCCCTTTGGCCGGGATTGGTGCTTGCTTTTCCATCTATCATTATATGGAACAAAAGATTCCAGGCTTTGCATCGATTCGTCCTTGTCTAAGCGGTATTCCTTGTTCCGTTGATTATCTGAACTGGTTTGGTTTTATCACCATTCCACTCTTAGCTCTCATTGCATTTATTCTGATCATCATTAGTATGCTGCTTTTAAATGCAAAAGAAGATTGAGGAGATAGCCTGCTTAAAAGCAGGCTATCAGCGTGTAGACAAACCCTCGCATTCGGTGTCATTCCTGTGCGCTGGTGCTCACGAATGTCAAATTCGCTCCGCGAAAGTAGCTGTTCTTCCTAGACTGCAAAGGTTTTCTATCACGCTGAAAGTAGACAAAGGGCTAAAATCAAGATCATTTTATCCCTTTGTCAACAATCTGAGCCTGCTTAAAAGCAGGCTATTTTTTATTTTTGCAAAAAGATAAAATTTAAAGAAAATTTGTATTGCTTTTCATTTGTGTCAGATATACATTAAGGGGAGAGTGTTAGATGATCAGACAATGGTAAGGAGATAAGCGGAAAATGGCATGGGAAGTGTTAAGTATTATTGGCATTGTGGCATTCGCCATTAGTGGTGCGATTGTCGCAATGGAAGAAGAGTACGATATTCTTGGTGTGTACATTTTAGGGATTGTCACAGCATTTGGCGGGGGAGCGATTCGGAATCTATTAATTGGTCTTCCGGTGTCTGCTTTATGGTCACAGGGCAAAATGTTTACCATTGCCCTTGTATCCATTACGATCGTGTTCCTATTTCCAAAGCTTTTGCTCAAACACTGGAGCACGTGGGGGAATTTCTCGGATGCGATCGGTTTAGCAGCCTTTGCGATTCAAGGTGCATTATTTGCTGTACAAAGAGAGCTCCCGCTCAGTGCGGTCATTGTGGCAGCCATTTTGACTGGAAGCGGCGGCGGCATTGTGCGTGATTTATTAGCAGGACGAAAACCACTTGTGCTAAAAGCAGAGATTTACGCGGTATGGGCAGCTCTTGGCGGCTTACTCGTCGGACTCGGCTTAGCGCAAGGAGAGCTTGCTTTATATCTGCTGTTTGTCATCCTCGTCATATGCAGGGTTTGTTCCTACTTATTCAAATGGCGGCTTCCCGCTAGGTCTTATTTTTTAAATAAAGGGTAAAGAAAAGGGCGATGTCGCTCTTTTTTTTATGTGTTATTCGAGCTTGATGTCAGCAGGTCAAGCTGTTTTCGTGTAAAATAAAAGTAGGTTCTTTATTCATCATTGGAACAATACACGAGATGAAAATATTGTCATTTGACTGAATATGTAGATTCAGTCTTTTTTTGCCTAGATGGATTGTTATGTGTTGGTTTCGCTTTTTGCGGGATACTAAAGAAACGCTCATGACCGAACGGATGGATCAGAAAGAAATGAACACATCTTTGCATGTAAGCAAAACATGACGGAAAAAATGAAATGGGAGGGACATGTACTAGTGGAGATTTTTTTGGCAGTGCTCGTACTACTAGCACTCATTGCATCATCTAATATTATCAATCGTTTTCTGCCCTTTATTCCAGTACCATTAATCCAAGTGGGTTTAGGGATATTGGTCGCAGCTTTTCCTTCAGGTTTACATATTTCTTTAAATCCTGAGCTATTCTTCGTTTTATTCATTGCACCGCTGTTATTTAATGATGGGAAGCGTACCCCAAGGGACGAGCTGTGGAAATTAAGAGCGCCCATTCTTCTATTAGCTTTAGGGCTCGTATTTGCGACGGTCATTGTCGCAGGATATACCATCCATTGGATGATTCCAAGCATACCACTTCCAGCTGCATTTGCGCTTGCAGCGATTTTATCTCCGACAGATGTAGTGGCTGTAAGTGCCCTTTCCAGCCGTGTGAATATGCCGAAGGGGATCATGAGACTGCTGGAAGGCGAAGGGCTGATGAACGATGCGTCAGGACTTGTTGCTTTTAAATTTGCTATTGCAGCAACGGTTACAGGGGCATTTTCCATTGCAGAGGCATCCTTTAGCTTTGTTCTGATTGCTGCTGGCGGATTATTGACCGGATTTATTCTGTCGTTTTTTATCATTCGTTTCCGCTATTTTCTCCGCCGTTTAGGCATGGACGATGTCACAATGCACATCATCCTGCAAATCCTCACGCCGTTTGTGATTTATTTAGCAGCGGAAGAAATTGGCGTATCTGGCATTTTAGCCGTTGTTGCCGGTGGTGTGACACATGCCATCGAGCAAGACCGAATGGAAGCGAATTTAGCAAAACTGCAAATTGCTTCTTCAAACACGTGGAATATTATTTTATTTATTTTAAATGGCCTTGTTTTCGTTTTACTTGGATTACAAATTCCTGATGTATCAACCGTCATTTTCCAAGATGAAGCCTTTAATAATATGCAAGTCATCAGTTACATTTTAATCATTACATTCTGTCTAATGATTCTCAGATTCCTATGGGTTTGGTTGTTCTGGGCAGGAAACTGGAGTGTATCGAAAAAGAAGAACACGAAAAAACCGAAACTGCGTGCTTCCATGCTGATGACATTCTCTGGTGTTCGTGGTGCTGTTACATTAGCGGGTGCTTTCTCCATCCCGTTTACGCTTGCAGACGGATCACCATTTCCTGAGCGTCATTTAATTATTTTCCTCGCAGCAGGCGTCATTTTATGTACACTCATTTTAGCGAGTGTGCTACTGCCTATTTTATCGGAGAAAAAAGATAAGCAAGTGGATGTGGACTTAGATACAAAGATTCAGCACGCAAAACGGAAGCTGCTGAGAAGTGCCATTAAAACGTTAAAAGAAGGAATGAATGAGGACAATCGAGAAGTATCCCTTGCACTCATCAATGATTTCCGAATGAAGCTACGAAATATTCAGCGGGAACCGTACCAGTTTGGTATGAGAAAACAAGAGAGAAAAATAAGACTGCATGGTATTAAAGCAGAACAGATGAAACTTCAGCAGTTGATTGAGGAAGAGAAAATCGACAAAGAAGAAGCATATGAGCTGCAAGAGAGATTTCATGAGCTGGAAATGCTCTATTCCAACTCCTTTAAAATTCGTTTCTCAAAAGTGAAGTTTCTGCGCTTACTACAATGGCTTCAATTGTGGCGTCCGCATCAGCGTATTTCGAGCGGCATATTAGAAAACGAGGAATCGTATAAACAAATCCGCAAGAAAACGGCTGAAGCTGCGGTGGATTCTATTAAGCACCATATGACCGAAGACAATCAACAAACGTGTCATCAAGTCATTGGGTTTTACAATCAAGTGATTTTCCGCTGTGAACATGGTCCTTCGTTCTTCCAGCAAAAGGATCGTACGTTTGACCGGAAGAAGAAAGAGCTTAACTTCCAAGCCGTACAGACGATTCGTAATGAAATCCAAACCTTATATGAAAATGGCGAAATCAATCGTGATATTGCCCATCATTTAAGGGAGTATATCAATGACATGGAAGCAGTCTTACTGACCAATACATGATGTTGTCAACTTCTCCCCTTTGTTTTATGATGAAAAAAAGAGACGAGCAGGGGGAGAGGCAGGATGACATATTACGGAGCGATTGAAGCTGGGGGAACAAAATTCTGTTGTGCCATTGGCAATGAGCATGGGGATATCATAGAGGAATTAACCATTCCAACAGAGCACCCGGAAAAAACCATCCAATCACTTATTCCATTTTTTCAGCAACATGAAATTGCAGCATTAGGGGTTGGTTCCTTTGGACCGATTTGTGTCCAGAAAGACGATCCTTCTTACGGTTACATCATGAATACGCCGAAAGTTGAATGGAAGCATTATCCGTTGATACCTGAGCTGGAGAAACAATTAGGCGTACCGGTGTCCTTTACGACAGATGTCAATGCCGCAGCATTAGGTGAACTGACAAAAGGGGCCGCCAAAGGGCTAAGCAGCTGTCTGTATATCACGGTCGGTACGGGGATTGGTGCCGGGGCTGTTGTGAAAAATGAGCTTCTCCACGGTCACTCACATCCAGAAATGGGACACATCCTGGTCAGGCAGCATGAATCAGATCAGTTTGCAGGTGTCTGCCCGGCGCATGGTACTTGCTTAGAAGGACTGGCGGCAGGACCATCTATTGAGGCAAGGTGGGGAAAGCCGGCTAAAGAGCTTACCGAAGAAGATGAAGTTTGGTCTCTTGAAGCAGATTATTTAGCACAGGCATTAATGCAATACACGCTGATATTAAGCCCAGAACGCATCATCATGGGTGGAGGCGTCATGAAGCAAAAACAGCTATTTCCGCTCATTCGAGAGAAGCTGGCTGCGTATGTCAATGATTATGTCGACATGCCGCCGCTTGATACATACATTGTCTCTCCTGGACTTGAGGACAAGGCAGGTATGACAGGTGCTTTGCTACTAGCGATTGAAGCGAAGAGAAACGCCTGATAATAGAGTTTTCAAACGCAACATGAGATAATGAAAAAGATGGAATCTATGAAAAGGTGGTTGTTAACATGGTCAAAAGCTTGAATGATACCGTAACACTAAATAACGGAGTAGAAATGCCATGGTTTGGTTTAGGTGTATTCAAAGTGGAGGACGGCAACCAAGTGGTTGATGCCGTCAAAGCAGCCATACGAAACGGTTATCGCAGCATTGATACGGCTGCCGTTTATAAAAACGAGACAGGCGTAGGGAAAGCCATTAAAGAATCTGGCGTCAAAAGAGAAGAATTGTTTATTACGTCAAAAGTATGGAACACAGATCAAGGATATGACAAAGCACTCGCTGCATTCGATGCAAGCTTAAACCGGCTCGGTCTTGATTACTTAGACCTCTATTTGATTCATTGGCCTGGACCAAATGCAGACACGTTTAAAGAGACATGGCGTGCGCTTGAGAAGCTTTATAAAGATGGAAAAGTAAGAGCGATTGGTGTCAGCAACTTCTACGTGCAGCATTTAGAAGAGCTGTTAAAAGATGCGGAGGTTGTTCCAGCGGTGAACCAAGTGGAGTTTCATCCAAAACTGACACTTGTAGAATTACGACAATATGCGAAAGAAAAAGGCATTCAAATTGAAGCATGGTCTCCGCTGATGCAAGGAAAGCTTTTGGATCATGACGTATTAAAGGAAATTGCAGCACAATACAACAAATCTGTGGCTCAAGTGATCTTGCGTTGGGATCTGCAAAGCGGCGTTGTCACCATTCCAAAATCAATCAATGAAGATCGCATTAAACAAAATGCCGACATTTTTGACTTCGAGCTTTCACAAGAAGACATGGAAAAAATCAATGCACTTAATAATAACGAACGTGTCGGGTCTAATCCAGAAACGATGACGGTTGGGTTTGAATAAATAAAATTATTCCCTCAGCGTGTAGACAAACCCTCGCATTCTTTGTCAGTCCTGCGTGCAGGTGCTCACGAATGTCACACCAGTACAGCAAAGGTTTTCTATCACGCTGAAAAGAAGACAAAGGGCTAAAATCAAGTTCATTTTAGCCCTTTGTCAACAATCTGAATCCCTTTCTCTTTTTGAGAAGGGGATTTTTTAATTCCTGCTTCGGCGAACAGCCAACAGCATGAGGAAAGACAGGATCACAATACAAATGGTCCAAGCCCATGCAAGTTCCATTCGTCCAGAATCAATCGCCACATAGATGGCTGTTGGGAGGGTTTGCGTTTTCCCAGGAATGTTGCCAGCGAACATTAAAGTCGCTCCAAATTCTCCTAAGGCTCTTGCAAAACTTAAAACTGCACCAGAGAGAAGAGATGGCAGTGCGAGTGGGACGGTAATATAGGCAAAGACCTGGAAAGAATGCGCACCATCAACTTCTGCAGCACCTTCAATGTCTGACTCAATCGTAGAAAAACCAGCTTTCGCTGATTGATACATGAGCGGGAATGCGACAACTGTCGATGCAATGACTGCTGCCCAATAAGTGAAGATGACAGGCTGATGGAAGATCCATTCAATCGCTTGTCCAATCACACTGTTCTTCCCGAACGCAACGAGCAGCAGAAATCCTACGACCGTTGGCGGAAGGACAAGCGGCATCATGAGGAGCGTTTCCACGATCATTTTTCCTTTGAAAGATGTACGGGCCATCCAAAAACCAATGGACGTTCCTAAAACGACAGCCAATAATCCGCTGAAAGCAGCCACTTGTACGGACAGCCAGATAGGTGAAAGAAAATCTTCGGTCAGCATCGGCATTATTTCACTTGAAAGCCGTACTTTTTAAAAATCGCTGCGGCTGGATCTGATTGGAGATATTGAAAAAAAGCTTTCGCCTCTTTCATGTGATCGGTCTGTTTTACAATGCCAACAGGATAAATGATGGGGGAATGCATGTCTTGATTTGCCTCATCTACTATCTTTACTTTGCGAGAAACGAGCGCGTCCGTCTTATACACAACACCAGCTTCCACATTTCCTGTTTCGACATAGTTTAATACTTGACGAACATCCTTGCCATAGACAGCGTTCTGTTTCACTTGGTCCCATATATTCAGTTTTGTGAAAATCTCTTTTGCATATGTACCAGCAGGAACAGATTCAGGTGAGCCAAGCGCTATCTTTCCTTTTATGTGCTCAACATCGCGAAAGGTTTTGATAGAAGAGGAACCTTCTTTTGGCACGATGAGGACTAGCTCATTTTGTATGACATCCTTTGTATGATCCTGATCGATGTCGCCAGATTGAACAAGGTCATCAAAAGGCTCTTCAGCTGCTGAGAAGAAGAGATCCGCTTTTGCTCCTTGAGCGATTTGCTGTTTCAATGCGCCGGATGATCCGAAATTATTCGTGAGTGTCACGTTTGGATGATCATCTTCATAGGCAGATTCAATCTCTTTCAAAGCATCCTGCAGGCTTGCCGCCGCTGAAATCACAAGTTCTGTTTTTTTGCTTTGATCTGATGACGTCGACTCCGTTTGACACCCAGTCAGGAGCAAACAGATGGTGACGTAGGTTAAGAATAAATATTTCATGATCACACCTCTTTATCATTCAACATCATGTGTATCCTTTATTATAATCAAACTTATTTGACCATTCATAGGCTTTCAGGAAAAGAGAAAAGAAAAAGCCGCCAGAGGGCAGCTTTTAATGCTGATAAAAACGTAGTAAGTTCCCGTTGATCACTTTATCTGATAGAGACAGCTCTTTATTGGCTTTTTCTATATAAGGCTGGCATACTTCATCTTCTTCAACAGGTTGTTTTGTTTTTTGATCATAGCACGTGTTCTTTGTATAAAGATAATCATCCGTAATAAAGTTTCCATTTCTCAGCACAGCGAACGGTGTCCGTTCATTTGAGAAAAGATCATTCCCAAATTGAATAGAATCTTTTGATTCAATGCCGAGTAAATGAAGAAGTGTCGGTTTGACATCCATTTGACCGGCTGTTTCAGAAATGGTTTGAGGGGCCTCGTCTGTCACCCCAGGAATGTAAATCAAAAAAGGGACCCGCTGCAGTTTAACCGCATCAAACGGTGTGATTTCATCCTGCTTCAGCAGCTCTGCCATTGCCTCATGATGTGCTTCTGAAATGCCATAGTGGTCTCCCATCAGGACAAACATTGTATTTTCATATAGTCCTTCTTCTTTCATTCGTTCAAAGAACCTTTTGATGGCTTCATCTTGATAGCGGACGGTGGTCACATAGCGGTTTAAAATGGTGCTAGTTGAATCGTATTCATCAATGAACTGATCCTTTGGATCAATTTCAAATGGGAAGTGATTGGTTAAGGTAATAAATGTGCTGTAATAAGGCGTCTTCAGCTTTTTTAAATAATCGATGGATTGATCAAAAAAGTCGATATCCTTTAAGCCCCAGCCAGTCGAATTCTGTTCATTGACATCAAATGAATCGACATCATAAAAGCGATCAATCCCAAGAGATTCATACATCACATCACGATTCCAGAACGTTTTATTATTCGCATGAAATTGGACGGATTGATAATTCTCTTTTTTCAATTGCTTGTACAGTGTGTCATATTCGTTGTCACTCGCTGTGAAAAAGACAGCGCCACTGCTAGATGGATAGAGGGAGTTTGCGACGATAAACTCTGAGTCCGACGTTTTGCCTTGTTCTGTCTGCTGATAAAATTCATCAAAATAGAAGCTTTTTTTGGCAAGTTCATTTAAAAATGGTGTGATGTATTGTCCATTCACCTTTTGATTCATGACAAATTGCTGCGTTGATTCAAGAGAAATGAACACGACATTTTTGCCTTTAGCAAGTCCAAAGTAGTCTTCATTCGGAGCACTGTAATCAGCTTTTGTGTAGTTTGCCACTGTTGAAAGTGTATCTTCGTCTGCAAAGGCTTTTTGTCCAATTCGTGCTGTTTGAGCGGCACCGTCATACAAATGGAATTGAAACAGCCCAAGGTTTCGTACAATGACTTCTCGATCATATGAGCTTGTCAAAAATCGAGGGTGGTCCATCAAAGCTGAGCTGACATGGAACAATAGCAAGCTGCAGCAAACCACATAGTATGTTTTGATCGTCTTAAAAGACGCTTTTGGTGATAGCGGTTTCCGTTTTAAGAGCCATGCCAGCACCACAAAATCAATCAGCATGAGTATAAATAGCGGATGAAACAATTCAGTCATACTGCTGCCCATATCTCCCATGTTCTTTGCTTGAAATAAGACAGGAATGGTAATGAAATCAATATAAAAACCGTAAAAGATCGTATTCGATATCAAAATGGCTGTCAAAATAAAATTTGTGGTCAATAAAAAGACCTTTTGTTTCGTTTCATTTAAGAAAAGAGCAATCCCAAACAAAGGGAGCAAAAAGCTAAGTGGATTGATCAAAAGCAGCCATTCGTGAAACAGATTGGCCGTTCGTATATGAAATCCGAATTGATAAATGATGTATGTTTTCATCCACATAAAGAGGATGGAGTACACTAAAAACCAGTGATTTTTGAAAAACGCTTTCATTTATGTAACTCCTCACCATTCTGTATTCAGCTGCAAGGCAAAAACACTTATCTTAAAACTACTAAAAAAATGAGGAATGATCAATTCATATCCTGCTTTTTTGCAAAACTCTTTTTTCTTTTTCTAAAACGGCAATGGGATGGATATTCCGCAAATGACAGCCATGTAATAGCAGGTGACAATGGTCAGAGCAGCTAGTACGACTTGTTCTCCTGTGCTGCCTGTTTTGACATAAAAGGGGAGACGTACTTTCATGGTTGCAGGGAACAAAAATTTAATACCGTTCACTGTGCCTGCATCAAGGATGAGGTGGCTTGCCATCCCAACTAGTAACCCGGTACTGAGGCTGTCATTTGGAATGTATGTTGTCGCAATAAAATAAATGATCAGCAGAAATAATAAACTATGTGTAAAGGTGCGGTGACCGAACACACTACTGATCAGTGTGGAAAGGAGCGGGAATTTCCTGCCGATTTTGCTTTTCGTATGACATAGATCTGGGATGAGGGCACCTACTGATCCAGCAGTAGCCATCGTCACTGGTTCGAATCCGTAATAATAGGCGACGGCTGTGGAGGCGGCAATTCCGCCCATAATATGTGTTTTTCCTGTCATGATGCGTACTCCTGTTCTGTTTTTTGTTCAAGTACTCACTATATCAAGGGTGAATCCATTCAGCAAGGCTTATTTCTAAAGAAAATGGGATAAAATAGTTGGCTGTTTGGAAAAACATTCTATAATAAGAAGGAAGTCATGTTGACACTAACGATAAGGATGCGATTCGGATGAGTAATGCAGACATTTTAAAAGAAATTGTTCTTGTACATTATGAAGTCAGCCGTAAATTAAACCGCAAGTTACTTGAGTTAGAAAAAGACATCACGCCTCCACAGATATATGCTCTTTCTATATTGATACAAGGAAAAGTATCACATGCTGAAGAGCTCAAACAAAGACTCTCTCTCAACCCAGGTGCCGCTTCCATAGCCCTCAATAAATTATGTGAGCAAGGCTACATTCAGAGAGAGCGGGACAAGGACGATCATTCCCTTGTCCGGCTAGAAGCCACGGAAAAAGGGCTGGCTATTTACGAAAAGCATACACGTCTTTTTGGAAAGGTGATTCAGCATATGATGTCAGACTTCACAGAGGAAGACTTAAAGACCTTTCTAACGTATTTGCAAAAAATGAGACAGACCTTTCACGATGAATGAACTGCTACTCTTTGTATAATGCTGAGCGCTGTAGCACAAATTAAACAGGCAAAGGCATTTTATGAAAAGGGGGGAAATAGCGATGTCATTTTTCCAAAAGGATAAAAAGGCGAAAAGCGAGAAAGACCATCAGCAGGTAGATCAGCTGTTAGAAGAAGCAAGTAAAGAACTAGCAGGCGATCCGCTTCAAGAAGCTGTCCAAAAGAAGAAAAACAACCATCAATAAGCTGACAAAAAGGCGGAGAATCATTTCTCTGCCTTTTTTCTATGTTTTTCCCTTTGACAGATATGAGAATGTTTGATAACCTTCGTGTAGTAAAAATGAATAGAAATCCTCACGCTATGTCTCAGTGAGGTAGAGGTTGCGCGGATGATGAGTCACTCATGGGAGAGATGGAATCGTTGATCATGAGAAAAAAGGCATCAGCGCCGAAGTGTAGAGAGAGCTCCAACTTTCTTTATGCTGGGTCTGCATTGAACAAATGCAGGACTGCCACGTCTTTGAAGCGTGGAGGGCTATCCGGAGATCAAGGTGTATGTTTTGAAAAGCATGGACTTTTGTTCAGGCTTTTTTTTATGTTCTGATTGCCTAAGAAAAGGGTATGCTGGTAAGAAAGTGACCCAACATGAACATAAAGAATGCAAGTCATTGCTTCACAAATATATCAATGAAGATACTGCCGGGTCTGGTCCAAAGTGAATATAACGGAGGTACGAAAATGGAACAGACAAAAAAATGGGGTTTTTGGTTATTGACGGCTTTTGTCGTCGGAAATATGGTAGGTTCAGGCATCTTTATGCTGCCTAGTACACTTGCCCAGCATGCAAGTCCTTTAGGTGTGACGATGGCATGGCTTGTCACAGGTGGCGGCGTACTGATGATTGCCTTTGTGTTTGGACATTTGTCCATTCATAAACCGCAGCTGACAGCTGGACCACAAAGCTATGCAAGAGCGCTTTTTAAAGATCCGAAAAAAGGAAAAGCAGCCGGTTTTACAATGGTTTGGGGATATTGGGTGGCAAGCTGGATTAGTAATGTCGCCATTATCACAAGCCTAGCTGGTTATTTAACAACCTTTTTCCCAATTTTAACCGTGAAAACGGAGGTCTTTACTTTTGGAAAAGAAGCGATCACACTTGGTCAGCTCACAACGTTTATCGTATGTACAATCCTTCTATGGGGGACTCATACGATTTTAATTACAAGCTTAAGCGCAGCAAGTAAGCTGAACTTTATTACGACCTTTTCAAAGGTGCTTGGATTCGTCCTTTTTATTGTCGCAGGCTTATTTGCATTCCAAACCGCATTATTTGAACATTATTACTTCCCTGTTGAAGCAGCAAGTGGTGAAGGAGTGCTCGGACTTGGAGGCCAAATTCATCATGCGGCCATTTCCACACTATGGGCATTTATCGGCATCGAATCTGCTGTCATTTTATCAGGAAGAGCCTCCTCGCAGCGTGATGTCAAACGTGCGACGATTACAGGACTTTTAATTGCACTGTCTATTTATATGATTATTACCTTGATTACAATGGGCGTTCTGCCGCATGATCAATTGCAAGGTTCTGATAAACCATTCGTAGACGTGCTTCAGCTCATTATCGGGCCGGCTGGCGGCATTGTCATGGCACTTCTTGCGATCATTTGTTTATTTGGTTCGATGCTTGGCTGGATTTTGCTTGGTTCTGAAGTCCCTTATCAAGCAGCAAAAGCTGGCGATTTCCCAGCAGTGTTTGCAAAAACAAACAAAAAAGGGAGTCCTGTTTTTGCTTTGACTGTCACAAATATCATGTCACAGCTGTTTATTTTCTCAGTCATGTCACGTACGATTAATGAAGCCTTTACTTTCTTAACAACATCAGCGACACTTGCGTATCTCATTCCGTATATCGTGTCGTCGATCTACAGCTTTAAGGTCATCATGCAAGGTGACACATATGAGCTCCAAAAAGGAAACCGGACAAGAGACGGGATCATTGCGCTTGTGGCCATGGGGTATTCCGCTTGGGTCATTATTTCAGGCACAGCTGATTTAAAAACATTTGGTCTTGGTATTGGATTGTTCTTAGTTGGCATTTTACTCTACCCATTCATGTCCAAAAAATTTGCCAAAGGTACAGTTTAAAAAATACGTTTCTCCAGCATTGGAGAAACGTATTTTTTTATGAGGCAGATGTTAATCGATCCACAATAAATTCGAGCTGACCTTCTAGTGACACAGGGTCATTAAAGAAGTAACCGACTGTATCTGTTTCAAATACACGTTTGTTTTGGACAGCAGGAAGTGATGCCCAGATGCTGCTTTTATACACTTGATCGCCATTACTTTTTGAACCGCTCCATGGGCTTGTGAAAATATAATCACCTGCAAATTCTGGAAGCTTTTCAAGAGAAATGTTTGCATAACCGACACCACTGTCGATGGCTTCTTTTTGGACAGCCTTCGGAGCTTTTAATTTTAGCTCGTCATAAATGATTTCACCACCGCGTGCAAAAGTGTTACCGAAAATGTAAATGCCCTTATCGAATGGTGATACGATCGAAACGGTTTTGTTTCCTACAGCTTTTGTTACTTTTGGTTTCACTTCAGCAATTTTGGCATCCCATTTTGTGATCCAATCCGTTGCTTTTTTTGATGTGCCTGTCATTTTACCGAATTCTTTTAGCTGATCTTTAAACGAATATTGATTGTATTGAATGGCAACTGTAGGTGCAATTTTTTTGTATTGATCAAATTTCTCATCTTCTCCCCAAGCAATGATCATATCCGGCTTCAATGAGGCTACTTTCTCAACAGAGGGAGATTTTCCAATATTTTTCACTCCATCTGTTTTTCCTTTATAGAAAGGGTTTTTAAAGATGGGCGCAGTGGCAGCAATTGGGGTTTTGCCGAGTGTGACGAGATCCCCGTAATAGCTTTCCGCCAGAAGCACAATACGTTTTGGGTTTTGAGGCAGTTTCACTTCACCCTTTACATCTTGATAGGTGATCGTGTCATTTTTTTTGGCTCCCGATTCTTTATTGGAAGTGCTGCCGCAAGCAGCAGTAAAAATCATAAGGGTCATGAAGGAAATCAAAAGAAGTCCAGTTCGTTTTTTCACTAAAGTTCGCTCCTATTCAATTGTTTATGATAATGATTCTCATTCGCGATTATATCTTAACATGATAGAAGAAAAAATGCATCGGCTATTTTATGACCAAAATGAAAATGGTGAAATTCTCCCGGTTTTTTGATGAAAATAAAGAAATTTATCAGAACAAGGATTTCAAAACGTGAAGAAAGTGATATACTAGACTCCGAGATTGATAATCATTATCATTAATAACGAATAGATATGAACGGAAAGGAAGAGACTGGTTTTGGGCTCACAATCGAATAAACAGCTGTCAGCTAAAGATGATGCGATAGATATTGTGACAAAGCCTTTTGGTACAGCAGCTGTTGTCATCATAGGAATCATTGCTTTAGCATTTGGTCTTTTTTTATCAGTATCGCTAGGAGCGGCAAACATTCATTTACACACGGTATGGGAAGCCGTCTTTCATTTTGACTCACAACAAACCTCACATCAAATCATTAGGGAACTAAGGCTGCCGCGTACAGTTGGTGCCGCACTTGTCGGTGCCTTTTTAGCAGTATCGGGTGCCATCATGCAAGGCATGACAAGAAATGCGCTTGCATCTCCTGAAATCATGGGTGTGACAAATGGCTCTGCATTTGCGATTGCCATTGCGTTTGCTTTTTTCCCAGGCCAATCTTCTTTTACATTAATTCTTTGGTCATTTTTGGGTGCAGCACTTGGCGCCTCTATTGTATTTGGGGTTGGAACCCTTTCAAAAGGGGGACTTACTCCTGTGAAGCTCGCATTAGCCGGTACGGCTGTTGGCGCACTTTTAAGCTCAATTTCCTCAGCGATTGCCATTCGATTTGACGTCGCGCAAGATATGAGTTTTTGGTACGCAGGCGGTGTGGCTGGTGTGAATTGGAGCAATATTAAGATCATCATTCCAGTTGCGGCTGTAGGACTGATCATCGCAATGATTCTTGCCCGCTCCATCACGGTTTTAAGCTTAGGTGATGAATTAGCAAAAGGGCTTGGACAATATACACGAACAGTCAAGGTACTTGGCATATTGGTCGTGATCCTTTTAACAGGTGCAGCCGTGTCAGTTGCAGGTTCTATTGGCTTTATCGGGCTTGTGATTCCTCATGTTACGCGTTTCTTGGTCGGCGTTGACTATCGCTGGATTATCCCTTGCTCAGCTATTTTAGGGGCTATTTTGCTCATTTATGCAGACATTGCGGCAAGGCTTGTCAATGCGCCGTTTGAAACGCCAGTGGGTGCCATTACAGCCATTATAGGCGTTCCTTTCTTCTTATATTTAGCGAGACGTGAAAGGAGCGGAATTTAAATGGAAATGGTGCAGCAGGCAAAGAAAAAGAAATACAAACGAACGATGGTCATGATCTTTTTAGCGATCGTGGCTGTGTTCCTAATAAGTTTAAATACCGGAGAGATACGGATTTCTCCGATGGATACATTCAAAACATTTTTTGGACTCGGAAGTGAAATGGATGAGCTTGTATTATTCGAGTTCAGACTTCCAAGGATGGTCATCGCTTTACTTGTTGGCGCTTCTATCGCTGTATCAGGAGCCATTTGGCAAGGTGTTTCTCAAAATGGTTTAGCTGATCCCGGCATTCTAGGTGTAAATGCGGGTGCAGGTTTTGCGGTTGTTTTGTTTATCTTTGCCTTTCAGGGCTCGATGTCGAACTTAGGTGATTTTACGATATTTGTACTGCCGCTTTTCGCTTTCGCAGGGGCAGCCTTTGCTGCATTTCTCATTTATGTGCTAGCGTGGAAAAAGGGCATTACGCCTGTTCGATTGATTTTAACTGGTATTGGGATCAATGCTGCATTTTCGGCAGCAATTGTGGTCATTCAATTAAAGATGAGCCCAAATGATTTTAACCAAGCCATTGTGTGGCTGTCAGGAAGTATTTGGGGCTCAAGTTGGACATATGTCTTATCAGTCGTGCCGTGGATGCTGATTTTTCTTGTATTAGCGATGGTGAGGGCACGCTACTTAAATATCATGAATTTGGGTGATCAGATATCTTATGGCTTAGGGATTTCAGTTCATAAAGAAAGAAGTTTTCTCATGCTGATTGCAGTTGCATTAGCCGGTGCAAGTGTCGCTGTTGCAGGGAGTATATCGTTCCTAGGGTTAGCGGCACCACACCTCGCAAGAAAGCTAGTTGGACCGAAACATCAAGGAATGATACCGGCGTCCGCTATGATTGGTGCACTGCTGTTATTACTTGCAGATACACTTGGGCGTGTCATACTTGCTCCATCAGAGGTGCCCGTTGGACTCGTCGTTTCTGCCTTAGGCGCACCTTACTTCATTTACTTATTGATGAAAACGAACTAATGAGGAAGGAGAGTACAACAGATGAAATCACTTGAAACAGAAAAGCTTTGTATTGGCTATCATGACCGTTTGATTGTAGACGATTTAAATATCAGCATCCCAAAAGGCAAGGTGACGACATTAATTGGGCCGAATGGGTGCGGGAAGTCAACGATTTTAAAAACAATGTCTCGTATTATGAAGTCCCATCAAGGTGCTGTTTATTTAAATGGCCAGGCTATCCATCAAACACCAACAAAAGAAATTTCAAAACAAATGGCCATCTTACCGCAGACGCCTGAAGCACCAAGTGGTCTGACCGTTTATGAGCTTGTGTCATATGGACGTTTCCCGCATCAAAATGGATTTGGCCGTTTATCAAATGAGGACAAACGAATCATCAGATGGGCACTTGAGGAGACGGGAATGATTGCATTTCATGACCGGCCAATTGAAGCACTCTCCGGTGGACAGCGTCAGCGGGTATGGATTGCGATGGCACTCGCTCAGGAAACAGAGCTGCTTTTATTAGACGAACCAACGACGTATTTAGATCTTGCTCATCAGCTGGAGATCCTTCAGCTATTAGAACGCTTAAACAGAGAGCAGGGCAGAACGGTGCTGATGGTGATTCATGATCTGAATCATGCTGCACGCTTTTCACATTACATGATTGCCCTCAATCAAGGGAAAGTCATTAAAGATGGTACGCCTCATGAGGTCATGACAAAAGAGGTGCTCAGTCAGGTGTTCCATATCGATGCAGAAATTGTTCTTGATCCGAGAACGAATAAGCCGATCTGTTTAACATATGACTTAATGAATCATGAAAGAAAGCTTGAAGCTGTGAACGGATAATAGATGGACAAAAAACTCGGTATGTATGACCGGGTTTTTTTGCATTTTTTGATATTACCTTGTTATGCCATTTTCTCCAGTTGATCTTTTTTCGCTTTTATGCAGAAAAGAGGTACTTTTTTACTTTGGACAATGGTAATATACGGTTAGAGATCATAGCTAGAAAGGAAAGAGATGCGTGGAAACAGCAAAAATATTGATTGCAGATGACGAAGAAGCAATTGTAAAAATGGTTGAACGCGTATTAAAAAAAGAAGGGTTTCAACATATTTATAAAGCCTATCATGCAGATGAAGCATTAGATATTGTCAAAAACGAGGACATCCACCTCTTACTTCTAGATGTGATGATGCCCGGTAAGTCAGGCTTTGATGTTCTGCCTGAAATCAGGAAAATGACGAAGGCACCGATTTTCTATTTAACAGCAAGAACGTCCGATGTAGACAAATTGACTGGATTTGCACAAGGTGCAGACGATTACATCACAAAGCCATTTAATCCGTTAGAGCTAGTAGCTAGAATTAAGGCGCACTTAAACCGAACTTATATCTCCTTACAGGAGGAGCAGGAAGAAGCGCACAGTCAATATGAATATGCTCATTTCTCGTACCATCCTCATGCAGCCGAGTTGAAAGTAAGGGGAAAGGTGACAGCTTGCTCAGCTCAGCTTTTGTCCTTGCTGAAGTATTTTTGTGACCATCCGAATGTGGTACTTTCAAAAGATCAAATCTATGAGAAAGTATGGGGTGTTCCGTCATATGGTGACAACAACACCGTCATGGTTCATATCCGAAAGCTGAGAGAAAAGATAGAGTTAGATCCAAGTCAGCCTGAATATATTGTGACGATCCGTGGTATGGGCTATAAGTTCATTCCGCAACCTGTGAAGGTTCTTCAATAGTTTATGAATTTACGAACAAAACTTTTCTTTCACTTTGTCGGACAAATGTTTATTGTCATCGTCATTCTAACGATCGGGCAAACATTCTCTGAAAATCTTTATTTTCAAAAACGCTATGAGAATATGACTGAAACTGGTTTAACGAAGGCAGATGGAGATACACTCATGAGCTGGCTTTATTTTAACGAGGATGGAAAAATGGAAGCCGATGATCAGCTCAAACAAGCAGTGGAAAAACGTGATGGCTGGCTACAAGTGATTGATTCCAAAAAACGCAATGTCTATAGCTATCAACTCCCTAAAAACATTCCAACATCCTATCAAAAGGATGAAATGATCAAGATCTTTGAAAAAAGACAATTTAAAGATTACAAGATGTACTTCTGGCCAATTGAGATTGATCAAGAAAGCTTTATTGTCTTATATGGATTTAAAACGAACAGCACAAAGGTAGCCAATTATCTCAAGCAGCATGAAAAAAAACTGGCTGCATTGTCTCAATATTCAGTTGAAACAAAAGAATTTTTGAAAAGAATGAATGGATCGGTGCATCTGTTTAATGAAGAAGGAAAATACTTAAAAGGTATCCGAGCCAAAAATAATTTGAAAAATAACGTAACGGATGTTGAACTGCTCAAGTATCAATCAAAGCCTTGGGAGTTTAGAAGTGACCTGTCTTATATCAGAGTGAATAAAGATCTGTATATGATTGTTTCGGTGCCAAACAAAGTATACAGCCCAGACGAGCTTTATGATAAAGAGACAGAGGCTTTAAACCAATATACAACGCTCTTGATTGCAGGTCTTGCGCTTACGATTATTATCGTTATGACATTATGGTACTCGTATCGCTATGGGCTACCGATCTATCACATTATCCGCTGGCTGATTTTCTTATCAAGAAATAAATTGCAGGAGCCAACAAATAGAAAAGGTATTCCAGTAAGTAAAAATAAAAAGGGTCGTATTAAGCGAGAGTATCGGCTGTTTGAGGATATCCTTAAAACAATGGATCAGCTCACCAATACGTTAAAAGAGAATGAAGCAAACCGAAGAAAAATTCAAACCACAAGGGAAGAATGGATCGCAGGGCTGTCTCATGATCTAAAAACGCCTCTTAGCACGATTTACGGCTATGGATTAATGCTAGAATCAGATCAATACCAATGGTCCAAGGAAGAAGTCATGGAAATGGGACAAGTCATTCGTGAGAAATCAGAATACATGTCGACCTTGATTGAGGATTTAAACCTCACGTATCGATTGAAAAATGGTGCATTGCCTATTAATCGAAAACCTGTTGAGCTTGGTGAATTTTTAGCCTCCATTATGGACGAGTTTTCAAGAAGCACGCTTTCTGAAGATTATATGTCATCCTTTGAAGATCAAACAGAGGGTGTCATGTTTGAGATCGATAAAGCATGGTTTAGACGAGTCATTGAGAACCTGCTGGCGAACGCAGTGAAGCATAACCAGAAAGGTACTCTTATTCAAGCTGTTCTATCTGAAACAAATGATGAAGTTCGGATCGAAATGAAAGATAACGGACGCGGAATGGCGCAAGAAACGGTGGATCATTTATTTAATCGTTACTATAGAGGGACAAATACGAATGATCCAACAAATGGAACAGGATTGGGACTAGCGATTGCAAAAGAGCTTGTCTTGCTACACGATGGCGATATTCAAGTAGAAAGTGAATTAGGTCAAGGAACAACTATTGCGATTATCCTAAAGAAAACACCATCTGTAAAATAGCCAAAAAACGATTTTCTTTTCTAAAGGAGATCGTTTTTTCTTGTTTTAGGATTGAAATCGATTTTGTAAACGATTACAATAAAATTGTTAACGTGAACAAATTGATTTTCATCATTATAAGAGATGGGGGAGTTTGATGAAAGCCTTTTTAGATGAGCAGTTTTTATTAAACAGTCAAACGGCGGAAAAGCTATACCATGAGTTTGCAAAGAACCTTCCGATTATTGATTACCATTGTCATTTAAGTCCAAAAGAAATCTATGAAAATAAAACGTTCCAAAATATAACCGAAGCATGGCTTTACGGAGATCATTACAAATGGCGCGCCATGAGAGCAAATGGGATACCTGAAACACATATCACAGGAGATGCATCAGATTATGAGAAATTTTTAGCATGGGCGAAAACCGTTCCGATGACGATTGGAAATCCTCTCTATCACTGGACCCACCTAGAGCTAAGACGGTATTTTGATGTTGAAGAACTTTTGAATGAAGAAAGCGCAGACATCATCTGGAAAAAAGTAAATAAAAAGTTGAAAGGAGACGGATTTGGTGCGAGAGATTTCATTGTGAAATCAAATGTTGAAACGGTTGTGACGACAGACGATCCGGTTGATTCGTTGATTTATCACCAACAACTGCGGGAAGAAGGCTTTTCTGTGCAAGTGCTGCCAGGGTTTCGGCCAGATAAGGCATTAGATATCACAAATGACTTGTTTATCGAGTATGTTCAGCAGCTGGCGGAGGTTTCATCTATCCAGATCGAATCCTATCAAGACTTCATAAAAGCACTTCATCTGCGAATCGATTTCTTTCATGAACAGGGCTGTTTGATTTCAGATCATGCCATCAATGAAATGACGTACGAAGACACGACGGAAGAAGAAGCTACGATCATTTTTCATAAAAGAATGTCTGGACATCCATTGACGGAAAAGGAGAAGGTTCAATTTAAAACGCACACATTCATTGAACTAGGTCAGGTATATGCTCAGCGGGGATGGGCGATGCAGCTTCATATCAATGCGCTCAGAAACAACAATTCAAAAATGTTTGAGCGGCTTGGACCAGATACCGGATATGATGCAATGAATGATGAAGACATTGCAAAACCTCTTTGCCGCGTATTAGATCGGTTAGAACAAGCACATGCATTGCCAAAAACCATCCTCTATTCCTTGAATCCAAGGGACAATGTGGTGATTTCAACGATAGCTGGAAGTTTTCAAGATGGAAAGACCCCTGGGAAAATGCAGCATGGAACAGCTTGGTGGTTTAATGATACAAAGCAGGGAATGACAGAGCAGATGATGGCACTTTCCAGTATCGGACTGATCAGCCGATTTATTGGGATGCTGACAGATTCACGAAGCTTCCTGTCTTACACAAGACATGAATATTTTCGTAGACTGTTATGTGACATCATTGGAGATTGGGTGGAAAAAGGTGAAGCGCCTAATGATCTCAATTTGCTAGGGGGAATGGTAAAAGGAATCAGCTATGAAAATGCAAAGCAGTATTTTCAATTTGAACGGGCAAATGAGCTTCCGCATAAAAGCAAGATGATATGAACAAAAAGCAAGAATATGAAAGCGTTTTTATGATAAGATGATAAAAAATCATAAAAGGCGGAATAGCATGACAGTCACAATCAAAGATATAGCAAAATTGGCAAACGTTTCTCATACCACAGTATCAAGGGCTTTGAATAATAGTCCTTTTATTAAAGAGAAAACAAAACAAAACATCTTGTCGATTGCAAAACAGCTGAATTACTCACCGAATGTCCATGCCAGAGGCCTTGTCTCGCAAAAATCATTTACAATTGGTCTGTTTTTTACGAGTTTAACAGAAGGCACATCCTCAAGTTTCTTTGTTGATGCATTAAAAGGCGTCAACAGTGTGATAACAGAAAACTATCATTTGGTTGTAAGAGGAATTGACGATTTTCACGATTACACAACCATTCATAAACAGCGGTATGATGGTATTTTGCTCATGAGCCAAAGCGAGCATGATGAAGCGTTTATCCATCATGTGAAAAAGCAGGGCATTCCCATTATTGTACTGAATCGCCGTGTAGAAAGTAATCAAGTGATGAATATATTAGCAGATGATGGTGAAGGTGCATACCAAGCTGCACACTATTTCATTCAGCAGGGGCATAAACAAATTGCCATTATTGAAGGGAAAGAAGGGTTTAAATCCACACAGGAAAGAAAAGCTGGTTTTCTGCAAGCACTCATTGACCATCATGTACCCATGAAGAAAGAATACATGATCACAGGCGACTATCATATGAAGAGCGGCTATGAATCAATGGAAGCCTTACTCACTCTTGATGATCCACCAACTGCCCTTTTTTGCTCAAACGATGACATGGCGATTGGTGCGATGAATGCATTGTTTGCAAAAGGTAAAAGGTGTCCTGATGATCTCTCTATTATCGGTTTTGATGATATTTCATTTTCATCTTATACAACGCCTGCCCTCACAACAGTCAAAAAGCCAATTGAAAAAATGTGTGCGCTTGGAGCAGAAGCGATCCTTTCAGTCATCAACGGTGAAAAGCAAGAAGACGATCATCTGGAAAAATTGTATGTCCACACAGAGCTGATGATTAGAGATTCAGTAAAAAAGGTGCAGTAATCAGCATCTTTTAAATAAAAATGTTCACGTGTGCAAAAAATACGGGGAGGAAAAGCGTTTGAGACGATTATCCAAAGATGTGTACCCAGTGGCTGAATATCCTGAAACCATTCTACAAATTGGCGAAGGGAACTTTATGCGGGGATTTATGAATTGGCAGATTCAGAAGCTAAACGACTGTACAGATTTTAAAGGAAGAGCAGTGGTTGTTCCTCCTCGAAAAGGATCAGTGACTGCTCTAAATGAACAAGATGGTTTGTACACTTTATGTATTCAAGGATTTCATGACCAAAAAGAAATGAACGAACGGATCGTCATTCAATCCATCAGCAGGGGAATCAGCACATATACAGATTATGAAGCCTTTTTACATGTAGCGGAAAGTCCTGATGTGCGCTTTGTCTTTTCTAATACAACAGAGGCAGGACTTGTGTTAAGAAAAGAGGACCGATTAGAAGATCGGCCGCAAGCAAGTTTTCCAGGAAAGCTGACAGCCTTCTTGTATCACCGCTTCAAAGCTTTTTCTGGAGATGAGAAAAAGGGCTTGATCATTTTACCTTGTGAATTGATTGAACAAAACGGTGATCGATTAAGAGAATATGTGATCACAATGGCAGCTGAGTGGAATCTTCCGCCTGATTTTGTGGCTTGGGTGAAGGAAGCCAACACATTCTGTAATACGTTAGTTGATCGGATTGTCCCAGGCTTTTCTCAGGAAGCAGCGGAGACTGTTCAAAAAGAAGAGGGGTATATCGATGAATTGCTTGTCACGGCAGAATATTATCACCTGTTTGTCATTGAAGCACCTTCGTTTGTTCAAAAAGAGCTTCCTTTTCAAGAAGCAGGGTTAAACGTACTTTTTGTGGAAGATATCGCTCCCTATCGTATGAGCAAGGTTCGCATTTTAAACGGTGCGCATACAGCGATGGTGCCGATTGCATATGCATGTGGCTTGGATACTGTCAAAAAAGCGGTGGGTGATGAGCATGTTGGTGTGTTCATTCGCCGCATGCTTGAGGAGGAGGTGCTGCCAAGTTTGCCACTTCCTGAAGAAGAGCTGCTTCTTTATACACAATCCGTTTGGGATCGATTCTGCAACCCTTTTGTCAAACATCAATTACTAGATATTGCCTTAAATGGTGTATCTAAATTTCGGGCACGTATTCTCCCGTCTCTTCTAGATTATATAGAGCTAAAAAAACAGTTGCCTACGAAGCTTATGTTCTCACTGAGCAGTTTGATTTATTTTTATCAAGTCCATGCAGATCAAATAAAGGATGATGAGTCTGTGATGGCATTCATGAAGGAAGCATGGGAGGAAGTGGACCATTCCTATGAATTAATGGTCGATCGACTTCTTTCAAACGAAGTTTTATGGGGGATGGATTTGACGAGGATCGCAGGGCTGAAGGATGCAGTAGCCGAGCAGCTCACCTGCATACATGAAAATGGCATGAGAGCTGCTGTTCACCAAATACTTCAATATGAAAGTCAGGGGGAGAAGGCATGAGGGACTTTGTTGTGATTCATCCTTCAGATAATGTTGGCATCGCTTTAAAAGTGCTTGAGCAAGGCGAAGAGCTTCAGCACCAAGGTCATACAATCATTTTAAAAGAAACCGTTGCTAAAGGTCATAAATTTGCATTGGCTGAGATCAAAGAAAAAGAGAATATCATCAAATATGGCTACCCCATTGGTCATGCATCCACTGCGATTTCGACTGGAGAATGGGTGCATACGCACAATATCAAAACGAATCTATCAGGTAAGCTCGATTACGAATACCGCCCTTCTTTAACAGAAAACCCCTATGAAAAAACGAATCTGACATTCAAAGGGTATAAACGAAAAAATGGCGCAAGTGGTATACGAAATGAGCTTTGGATTGTCCCAACAGTTGGGTGTGTCAATGGCATTGCCGATCAAATCATTCAAATATTTACCGCTGAAATGGGGGGGAGCATCCATCCTTTTGAAACGGCGTTAGTATTAAAGCACAATTATGGATGCTCACAACTTGGGGATGATCATGAAAACACAAAAACAATACTTCAAAATGCGGTAAAGCACCCAAATGCTGGAGGTGTTCTCGTTCTAGGGCTTGGCTGTGAAAACAATGACATTGAGGATTTTAAAGCTACATTAGGGGATTATGACCAGACGAGGGTGAAATTTTTAAGAAGCCAAGAAGTAGGGGATGAGATTGAGACAGGTGTCGCTTTACTCAAGGAAATTTATGACGCAGCGAAAGAAGATCAGCGTGAAGACATTCCGTTATCTGAGCTGAAAATTGGCTTGAAATGCGGAGGATCAGATGGGTTTTCAGGCATTACCGCAAATCCACTTTTAGGTAGACTGTCCGATTTCATTGTGGCTCAAGGAGGGACCACCGTCTTAACAGAAGTACCGGAAATGTTCGGGGCTGAAACGATCTTAATGGAGAGAGCGGAATCAAAAGCGACATTCGACAATATTATGCAGATGATCAATGATTTTAAACAATACTTTATGGATCATCGACAGCCAGTATATGAAAATCCTTCCCCGGGAAATAAAGCAGGAGGAATTTCGACATTAGAAGATAAATCTCTCGGCTGCACACAAAAAGCGGGTACTTCCGTTATAAAGGATGTTTTAACATACGGGGAGCTGCTAAAACGAAAAGGATTGAATTTATTAAGTGCGCCCGGGAATGATTTGGTTGCTTCATCTGCTCTCGCAGCGTCTGGCTGTCAGCTCGTCCTCTTTACAACAGGCAGAGGCACACCGTTTGGCACATTTGTTCCAACGATGAAGGTATCGACCAATACCGCTTTATATGAAACAAAAAAACATTGGATCGACTTTAATGCGGGGGAATTGCTTGAAGATGTACCAGAAGATGTGGTGCTAGAGAAATTCATTGCCACGGTGATTGATGTGGCGAGTGGAAAGCTGTTAAATCATGAAAAAAACAATTTTAGAGAGCTGGCCATTTTTAAAACAGGTGTGACACTTTAAGACGTCTGGGGGATGAGGAAATGTCTAAAAAACGGAATTTGATGTATGTGACAGCAGGAACAGTACTAACAGGAATTGGACTCGCACGTTTAGCAAAGCAAGGGAAAAAAGACAAGGAAACAAATGGCATAGATCATGTGTTAAAGCAGATAAAAGCGCCAAAGTTCCCAGATCGTGAATTCAATGTCATTCATTATGGTGCAGATAACAAAGGGATAGAGCTTTCGACAAATGCTATTCAGTCTGCCATCGATGATGCACATCGTTTGAAAGGAGGGCGTGTGCTGATTCCTGAAGGGACATTTTTGACAGGCGCTCTAGAATTGAAAAGCAATGTAGAGCTTCATCTTCATGAAAACGCCTATGTGACCTTCAGCCAAGATACACGTGATTATCTCCCGCTTGTTCTAACAAGATATGAAGGAATTGAGCTTTATAATTATTCACCACTTATTTATGCCCATCATGCAGAAAACATCGCGATTACAGGAGCAGGCACGCTGGACGGGAGGGGGGATGAACACCACTGGTGGCCTTGGAAGTATGGAACAAATGGTCAACCCTCTCAAGATCGGGATCGTCAGCTTCTTTTTGAAATGGCTGAAAAAAGAATACCAGTGGAAGAAAGAGTGTTTGGCGAAGGCCATTATTTAAGATCAAGCTTTATCCAGCCATACAATTGCCAAAACATTCTCATTGAAGGAGTAACAGTAAAGGATTCACCGATGTGGCAAGTCCATCCGGTGTTAAGTGAAAACGTCATCGTCCGTGGGGTGAATATCATCGGTCATGGCCCAAATACAGATGGTGTGAATCCAGAGTCGTGCCGACATGTGCTCATTGAAGATTGTTATTTTGATAATGGCGATGATTGTATTGCCATTAAATCGGGCAGAAATGAGGACGGCCGGAGAATCGGTGTTCCATCTGAAAACATCGTCATTCGTAGAAATACGATGCGTGATGGTCATGGCGGAGTAACGATCGGGAGTGAAATCTCTGGAGGCGTCAAGTATGTATATGCAGAGGATAATGTCATGGACAGTCCGAACCTAGACAGGGCATTGCGCATTAAGACCAACTCTGTCAGGGGCGGTACCATTGAACACATCTATTTTAAAAACAATCTAGTGAAAAGCTTAAAGCATGAGGTGGTCTGTATCGACATGATGTATGAGGAAGGGGATGCCGGTCCGCATAGGCCTGTAGTCCGTCATATTGAAGTAGAAGGGTTAAAAAGCAGCGGAGGACGATATGGCGTGAAGATCGCCGCATACTCACATTCCCCGGTCACACACTTTAAAATGAAAGACTGTGTCATTGACGATGTCACGTACCCTCTTTCATTGGAACATGCAGTATCTCCTTCATTTCAGAAAGTTGTCATTAATGGTGAACATATCAACCAATAGCGGAAGTGAAAACAGCCACGTCAAAGGCTGTTTTTCTTTTATAAGGACAGACAAGACGTATTCGGAATCACATATACAACCTATCTGCACTGTAGTATAATATTCCCGAAATTAGAAAAGAATTGACGAAAGAGATGACGTCAAGCAGTACATAAAGCAGGGGGTTTATTGATGAAGAAGTTAACTGGTATTTGGCTATCATTGTTACTTGTGATCGGTGTTTTAGCAGGGTGTGCAGGTGCGGAAACGGACCAAAAAACAAACAGTTCAAAGCCTAAAGAGACAGCGGCTGCGGCATTTCCTGTATCCATCAAAGATGCAGCTGGTAAAACCGTTGAAATCAAAGAACAGCCTAAACGAATTGTTTCGTTAATTCCAAGTAATACAGAGGTTGCCTATGCCCTTGGCCTTGGAGATAAAATCGTTGGTAGATCAGACTTTGACAACTATCCAAAGGAAGTAGAAAAGGTGGAGAAGATTGGCGGTCTTGATTTCAATGTAGAGAAGGTTATTTCCTTAAAACCTGATCTTGTCTTAGCACATGCATCACAAATGAGTTCAAAAGACGGATTTAAACAGCTTGAAGATGCAGGTATTCAAGTGCTGACTGTTAATGATGCAGCCTCTTTCAAAGATGTGTATAAGTCTATCCATATGATTGGTGAAGCAGCTGGCGTAAAAGAGGCATCAACGAAGCTTGTAGATGAGATGAAATCAAAACTGAATGACATCAAAAAACAAGCAGAATCCATCTCCAAAGACAAACAAAAAACAGTTTTTGTCGAAGTATCAGGTGCGCCTGAAATTTATACAACAGGTAAACAAACGTTTATGGACGAAATGTTGTCTGTCATTCATGCAAAAAATGCTGCTGGCGACCAAACAGGCTGGGTGCAAATGACGGAAGAATCAATTATTAAACGAAATCCTGATGCCATAGTTACGATTGATGGCGCAAGTTTAGCTGATCTGAAAAAAAGAGACGGCTGGAAGGCGATCAAAGCAGTCAAAGAAAAACAAGTCTTTCAATTGAATACGGATCTGGCATCAAGACCGGGACCGCGATTGGTTGAAGGAGTGGAGGCTCTTGCGAAAAGCATCTATCCTGACACGTTCAAATAAAATCATCATCGCATACACAGCAAGTGCTTTACTTCTTGTCGTGAGCATTGGAATGGGAATCTCATTTGGCAGTTTAGGGATTCCCATTCCTTCTATACTTCGGATCTTTGTTCATGAAGTATTTGGAATCGAGGCAGGAACCATTGATACAATTGACCGCAATATTATGATGAATATCCGGCTGCCGAGAGTGATATTAGCGGCGTTAGTCGGAGCAGCTCTGGCGTTATCTGGTGCAGCCTTTCAAGGTTTATTAAAAAATCCTCTCGCTGACCCTTATACACTTGGGGTATCTCAAGGGGCATCTGTGGGAGCTGTAGCCACATTGTTTTTCAGTTTGCAGTTTCCTTTGCTTGGCAGTTTTACACTGCCTTTTTTGAGTATGACAACAGCGCTTGTCACACTATGTCTCGTCCTCTTTTTTGCCCGTATGGTTCACCGAGGAATGAGCATTTCTTCTTTAATTTTGACGGGGGTCATCTTTAGCTCTTTTTTAGGAGCCCTCATTTCATTAATGATTGCGTTAACAGGTGATGATTTAAAAGAGATTATTCATTGGCTTCTAGGCAGTGTGTCTATGAGAGGCTGGCGATACATTGCTCTTTTCCTTCCTTTTTTCCTCATTGGTACATTTGCACTGATCTTGATGGGAAGAGATTTGAATGTGATGACATATGGCGAAGAAAAGGCAAAACTGTTAGGGGTGCATGTGAAACGGAGCAAATATGTGGTGTTGCTTGCTGGTTCCATTCTGACTGGAAGTGCGGTGGCTGTGTCAGGAACGATCGGATTTGTAGGACTGGTGATTCCGCATTTTATCCGTCTTTTATCCATTACGGATCATCGTCATTTGCTGCCTTTGTCGATGCTGAATGGTGCTTCCTTTCTCGTTTTAGCAGATGTGCTCTCCCGTACGATCATTGAACCGACTGAATTGCCTATTGGCATCATTACGGCGTTAATTGGTGCTCCTGTCTTTGGCATCATCCTCATCCGCAGATATAGAGGAGGGACGCATCTATGATTCAAGTGAAGGAAGTTAGAGGAGGATATGGTGAAAAAGAGGTCATTCACGGCGTGAGTTTTGAAGTGGAGCGAGGGGAATTCCTCGGCATCCTTGGTCCGAATGGGAGCGGTAAGACGACGCTACTTAAAATGATCGCAGGTATTTTAGCACCTGAGAGCGGCCAAGTAACACTAGATGGCCATCCAGTTCAATCCTACCGGCCCAAGGCACTTGCGCAAAAATTGGCGGTTCTTCCCCAGAAGACCGATCAAGCCTTTTCATTTACAGTGGAAGAAACGGTCCAGTTTGGGCGTTATCCTTATCAGAAAGGATGGCTACAATCTGTTACAAAAGAAGATATCGAGATTGTCAGCAAGGTGATGGACCAAACAGATATTGCTCAATTTAAGGATCAATCCATCCACGAGTTAAGCGGTGGAGAACAGCAGCGGGTTTACTTAGCCCAAGCGCTGGCTCAGTGCCCTGACTATTTATTGCTGGATGAACCAACCAGTTTTCTTGATTTAGCCTATCAAAAAGAGTTACTCGATTTGATTAAACAAGAGACGGTTTCCTCTAACTTAACGGTGATCGGTGTGTTTCATGATGTGAACATTGCCAGTTTGTATTGTGACCGTCTGCTTTTGCTGAATGAAGGAAAGTTGGACATGCTGGGAGAACCGCATCATGTGTTGACCACCGAACGGGTGAACCGGGTGTATGAAACAGATGTAACACCTCTCCAACATCCACTGCGGGCAAACCCTCAGCTGGTAATTGAACCTGCGTCCATCTCTGAACATTCAAGGCTGAACTTAGCGGATGGGTGGAAAACATATGGCGCAAACGGAATGACATTTTCTACTCATCAGCCATTGCGCATCCTTTCATCACATGAGAAAAGCGGGGGTTTCTTTTGGACGCGGTCCCTTGGCACGGGAACTGAAGCACTCCATGACATGCTGGATGCTGAGGAAGGGTACTTATTTCTTGGTCAATCTGATGGGCCAAAGCAATACGCCGCTGAAGATGATGATGAAGATGTCCTTCTTTATGGGATGCATCAAGAAGGAGAGCTGTCCGTTTGGCTTGTGCTGAAAGGAACGATATCAGATGGTGCGTCTGTCCAGCTAATGGGCGAACTGATGCACTTCATTAAACAAGAGACAAGTGTCCAGGTACATCATCTTTGTATCGCTGCTGCCAATGCAGAAGAAAAGGAGCATACTGCTCATTTACATGAAAGAGTCAGACAGAAAGTGAAGCATCTTCTTCATACATTGAACGCCATGAAAAAGTGAACCGGCTGGTTCACTTTTTTGCTTAGGGATTCATGATTTTATGTTTAAATCAGTGACTTTAGTAAAACAAATACATCCTGTTCACTTCAGGGTATACTAAAAGGAACAAGCAATGGATAAGGGGGAACCTCAATGAAACTTTATACAAAAACCGGAGATCAAGGTCAAACAGGCTTGATTGGCGGGCGGGCTGATAAAGATGACGCAAGAGTAGAAGCGTACGGTACATTAGATGAGGCGAATAGTTTGATTGGACTAGCCCATGCAAACTTAAGGCAGCATGGCGAATTGTTTCAAGATATTCTATCTGAGCTGATGGTCATTCAGCATGAACTGTTTGACTGCGGCGGTGATTTAGCAGCGGTGAAACCACCGAAAGAAGGCAAGTTAAAAGAAGAATCTGTCACAGTCCTTGAAAAGCGAATGGACGTGTATGTAGAAGAAGCCGCACCGCTGACTAAATTTATTTTACCTGGGGGCCAGGAAGGTGCTGCCCTCTTACATGTAGCGCGAACAGTCGTCAGGAGAGCCGAGCGGCATATTGTGACACTCGCAAAGCAGGATGAGATTCCAGCAGTTACGCTCACATATGTGAACCGTCTATCCGACTATTTATTTGCTGCCGCCCGTATTGTGAATCATCGGCTTGGTGAAGCGGATGTTGAATATGAACGAAGTGCAGATGTGTTTCGTTCTAAATGAGGAAAAGCACTCTTCTAGTCGAAGAGTGTTCAGCGTGTAGGCAAACCCTCGCATTCTTTGTCAGTCCTGCGTGCCGGTGCTTACGAATGTCCAATTTGCTCCGCGCCAGTACTCGTTCTTCCTAGACTGCAAAGGTTTTCTATCACGCTGAAAAGAAGACAAAGGGCTAAAATCAAGTTCATTTTAGCCCTTTGTCAATAATCTGAGCACTCTTCTGGTCGAAGAGTGCTTTTTCTATGGATTCAACCGTTCAGTCTGAGCCATGTTACGACTCTGGTCGCAATCAAAGATCAATCTACGACACGTTTTGTCGGCTTCCTTTTTTGACTATAGTTAAAGCAAGGAGCAAGAAAGGAGGCATGAAGATGAAAATCACAAGTAAAACCATCATCGGTTCAATCCTGATGTTTATCGGTTTATCCATCTTCTTTGGTGGTTCATTGGGCGGGCTGATCCCGACTTTGATTGGGGCGTGGCTCATTTATGTAGGTGTCAAAAAATATGATAAAGGCAGTAAAACAACAGGGGTCATACTCTCTATTATCGGTGTATTGCTCGTCGCACAGTCACTGCCATTTTTACTCGGAATCGCATTTGCTGGAGTACTTCTCTACTTTGGTTGGAAGATGATCAATGGTGAATCTGCAAAGGAATCATCCGGCAGAACAACATATATGGAGCCAAACACGGCACCGAACATGGAAGAATCTATGCACACGTCATTTGATCAAGAATGGGAAGACTTTTTAAAGAAAAAATAAAGGGAGGAATATGAAATGGTATTAAGAAGAGTACGTGATATGTTTGTTGCAACAGTCAATGAAGGCTTAGATAAATTGGAGAATCCGCGTGTCATGCTGAATCAATATGTTCGTGATATGGAGGACGATATTGCCAAAGCGAAGCATGCGATCATTAAACAGCAAACCATTCAGCAAGGTTTCTTGAGAAAAGCAGAAGAAACAGAAGAATTTGCTGATAAGCGAAAGAAACAGGCGGAGCTGGCGTTTCATGCAGGAGAAGAAGAACTTGCACGGAAAGCACTGACTGAAATGAAGTATTTTGAAGAAAAGCACAACGAATATCAAGAAGCCTATCAGCAATCTGTTAAACAGCTGAAAGAGCTGAAAGAACAGTTGCAGCATCTAGAAACAAAGCTGCGTGATGTTAAAGACAAGAAGCAAGCGCTGATTGCAAGAGCCAATGCCGCACAGGCAAAGCAGCATATGAATGAATCTATGAATAAGGTTGATAGTGAAAGTGCTTATAAAGAATTTCTACGCATGGAGAACCGTATAGAGGAAATGGAGACAAAAGCGGGTAGTTATGCACAATTTGCCGATCAGGGTGCTTATGCTCATCTTGATTACGCTGATGAGGTTGAAAAGGAATGGCAAAAGCTTAAGCGATCAAAGCAGCTTGAGAAACAGCCGGCAAACTAATGGAAATGTGTCAAAACGGAAGAAAAACAGGATTTTTCTTCCGTTATTTGATTTCTTTCTGTTTCGCTTTTCCTTATAATAAAAAGGTCAAAGGATAAAGGGATGATATAAATGAAACGGTTCATTGGTCTAATTTGTATACTTGTTGGTGTTTTTTTGATGATTGGGATGCTTTTCAAAAATGGAGATCTCTTTCATTTGAGCTTTTCTCGTGATAAAGCTGTCACAACAGCTTCAGCGAAAAAGGATGAGGTTGAACAATTAGATATCTCTCTTTCTGGATTTCGCATCAAGGTGAAGCCGGAAGATCGTTCGGATATTTCTGTGATGGTTGTGAATGGAAAAGGGAAAATGTATGCGGAACAAACAGGCGGAACATTCAAAGTCCGTGCTGAAAATAAAGGATTTTTGTTTTTCTCTGCATTTGAAAAAGGAGAACTCTTAGTCAAAATTCCAACAGATTATCATAAAGATGTGAAAATAACAGGTGGAATCGGCGTGAGCGAAGTAAATGGCGAAGGAAAGCTGTCTCTTCAAGATGTGACGCTCAAATCAACGAGCGGAAACCTCACAGCTGAGAACTTCTCAGCAAATCGTGTGGAAATCAAAGCGACTTCTGGCAGACTTTCAGTGTCTCATATTGATGCGAAGGAAAGTGATATTGGTGCCACTTCTGGTCGTGCTGATATTCAAGATGTAAAAGGAAAGCTGCAATTAGGCATGACAAGCGGCAGGCTGACAGCAAGCTTTGATACAATTGATTCACCAGTCGACTTTCACATGACATCAGGCAGTGCGAAATTTAACTTGCCAGATGAGGGAGATTTCAAAGTCCAAGTGAAAAAAACGAGTGGACGTATTGATCATTCGTATGATTTTGACCAAGCGGACAGTGAAGGCCGAGGTTTTACAGGCACGCATGGGAAAGGGACACACTTAGTCGATATTGAGATGACAAGCGGAAGCTTAAAATTGCGGTAAACAAACGTAAAAAGGAAGGAGGCGAGTCAACTGCGTTTTTCTAGAAATCAAATTTTAGGCATCATTGTGGTGATTTTCGGTATAAATCTTTTTCTCAAAATTATTGGGATTGGGGCAGACTTATTTTGGCCAGTGTTTTTTGCTCTAGCTGGTTATTGGCTGCACTCTCGATCTAAACGTTGGCTCGGTTCGGTTTCCTATATTTTTGCAGGCTTTCTCTTCTTGAAGTTTCTACTAAATATCACGTTTAGTTTGACTGGGTATTTATTTGCTGCCTTTTTGATCTATGCGGGCTATCGTTTATTGAAAAACAAACCTGTTTTTGATGTCGATAAAAAGGAATCATCAGACGATGGAAAGCCTTCACTGAAAGTCAATCTTGAAAAAGAGGGCGATCAGAAGAAAACAAAAAGCCAGACAAAGCCGCGCAAAGAACATGATTTCTTCATCGGTGAAGTCAGGCTGATGAAAAAACCATTTCAATTAAGCGATTTGACCATTTCAGGTTTTATTGGCGATGTCAAAATCGACTTATCAAAGGCGATTATTGCTGAGGAAGAGAGCACGATCGTCATTAGTGGGCTCATCGGAGATGTCGATATTTATGTACCTCAGGATATTGAAGTATGTGTGAGTGCTTCGGCTGCGATTGGTGATATGAAAATCATTGATGAAAAAAGAAGCGGGTTCGGCAGTAAAGTGTATGTCATGACAAATGATTATGATGAGAGCAAGCGAAAAGTGAAAATCTCCATTTCTCTCCTGATTGGGGATGTGGATGTGAGGTACTTATGAGGAAACTGCATTTAGGCATCCAGTGGCAATCTGTTCGTCTTGCAGTCGGTATCTCGCTTGGTGTTGTCATCATGACGACACTCCCGATGTTTTTTTATTACCAGCTTGATCCTATGATTTTGCTGTCTACGCGGTGGTTCGGCATCCCGTTTTTTTGTATTTTACTCATTATTAGTCTCGCCATTGGTGTATCAGCGGGGCATGTGTTTGGCTATCAGCATAAGAAGCGGCTGGATCAGCTTGTAGAGTCGATTTTGAAGTTTGAAAATGGGAATTTTGCCTATAGACTGCCTTCTCTAGGTGATGATGAAATTGGTTTGGCGGCAGATCAATTAAATGAAATGGCGAAACGAGTGGAAGGGCAAGTAGCCTCCTTACAAAAGCTCTCAAATGAGCGAGCTGAATGGCAGGTTCAAATGAAAAAATCGGTTGTCTCAGAAGAGCGTCAGCGTCTAGCGCGTGAGCTGCATGATGCAGTCAGCCAGCAGCTATTCGCCATTTCGATGATGACGTCTGCGATTCTTGAAGGGATGAAGGAAAAGGATGAAAAGATTTTAAAGCAAATGCGTCTTGTGGAACGAATGGCTGGCGATGCACAAAATGAGATGCGTGCACTCCTTCTGCATTTAAGACCGATCACCCTTGAAGGAAAAGACTTGAAAAAAGGCTTGATTGAGCTACTCAATGAATTTCAGGCAAAGCAGCCAATTGATATTGATTGGGAAATAGAAGATGATGCTCCGCTGTCTAAAGGGGTGGAGGACCATCTGTTCCGAATTGTGCAAGAAGCCCTTTCCAATGTGTTTAGGCATGCAAAGGCGACAAAGGTGACAGTACGTCTGCTTATTCGGAACCGTCAAGTTCAGTTGAAAATTATCGACAACGGGATTGGTTTTCAAACAGATCATGTGAAGACTGCTTCCTACGGACTTGAATCGATACGAGAAAGAACAAGTGAAGTAGGCGGTGTCGCAGAGATTATGTCATTTGAGGGAAAAGGCACACAAATTGATGTGAAGGTTCCCATTTTTGATGAAGGAAAAGGAGAGAACGTTCGATGATTCGAGTGCTTTTAATTGACGATCACGAAATGGTGAGAATGGGTCTTGCTGCTTTTTTAGAGGCACAGGCGGATATTGAAGTCATCGGTGAAGCGTCAGATGGACAAAAAGGTGTAGAACTAGCGGTTGAATTAAAGCCAGACGTGATTTTAATGGACCTTGTTATGGAAGGCATGGATGGCATCGAAGCAACGAAAAGAATTTGTCAAGAAATAGAGGATGCCCGGATTATTGTACTGACGAGCTTTATTGATGATGATAAAGTGTATCCAGTTATTGAGGCTGGTGCCTTAAGCTATCTTTTAAAAACATCGAAAGCAGGAGAAATTGCTGATGCCATCAGGTCTGCGAGTATCGGCGAACCAAGACTTGAATCAAAAGTAGCTGGAAAGGTCATGAACAAACTCCGCCATTCATCAAATGGGTCCATTCTGCACGATTCGTTAACCGCAAGAGAGATGGAAATATTAAAGCTGATTGCCGATGGAAAATCGAATAAGGTCATTGCTGAGGAATTGTTTATTACCATCAAAACAGTCAAGACGCATATTACCAACATTCTTTCCAAGCTTGATGTAGAAGACCGCACACAAGCAGCCGTGTATGCACATCGCCATAAGCTGATTCAATAAAAAAACAGCTTTCAAATGAAAGCTGCTGGAACATGCGCAAAATTAGTCCTTCTGTCCTGTGATTGGACGTTCGGATAGTTGATGGAGCTCAGGAACTGGAAAAGCCTCCTGCTCCTCGGCCGATTTGTCTTCCAGGGTTTTCTTCATCTCGGAAAGCAGTTTGACGCTTTCCTTTGCCACTGCCGCTTTTTTCTCTTGCAAATCAATGATCTGTGAAAGTCCAACAAATAAACCGCCTCCAATCAGAAGGAGCGCAGGGGTTTGTCCATAATAAATCACGATCAAAAATGTGCTTGAAAAGCTGTCGGCTTCAATGAAGAAATCTTCTTTTGATTGCATGAATACCACGACTAACAGAAGTATTCCTAGAATCAAAAATAGAATGCCGGCCGAAAGTAAAGCTCGTTTCATGATTGACACCCTTTTTTTCTTACCATTTTAACATACTCTATAAGGATTGTGTTGCGCCCTTAGTCCCGAAGTCACGGATTTTCACATTTACCTTGTAACGAATATCGGATTCACTAAAAATGTCATCCCAATGTTTTGCTTCTTTTCGGAATTCCTTCGGATAGGCAATACTCGCTTTTTGATAAAATCCACAAATATCTGCTTTGATCTCATGCTGTAATTCCCCGATAAAATCTTTCACATTTTCCTCCAGTCGATGTGCCACGACTTTCTCAATTTCTTGGAGGTATTTTTCATTAAATGCGTTTTCTCGTTCATTCCAATCCTCAGACAATCTTCCATCGAGTTCAACTGACACATCAAATTCATATTTGCCACTGGCTGTTTTATGGGTGTCAATGTTGTGTTTAATTTTAAAGATCTCAAAAGAATAAATGCTATGTTCATATTGGAATTCAATCACTCCGCCTGTTGCATCTCCAGTCAGCAGGTTGTAGGACTGCACCGCTAAAGGAGAGATGTTGGTGAGAAATCGTTTGTTCTGAATAATCGAGGCACCATCCAGCATTAATTTGCCCTGACTGACACTGACTTTAGGAATGGCAAAAGATACGTTGTTTTGCATGGCAGAAGAAATATCTCCTAAGGAAACGGGCTTGAACATACGAATGGTCGTTTTTGTATTCGAAGAAATATCGTATAAAGTGGAAGCGGCAGGCTGGCCGTCGTCATTGATTTTCAGCATATCTCCAGGTTTCTCAGAAGCCATAAAGACAAGGCTTCCTCTTCGTGTTTCATTGTCCCGAATGAATTGATTGATGACCAAATCGAAATTATTTTCATTGATAAGGTCTTGAGAAAACAAATAAACCCTCAGCTGCTGAGCAAAAATGCGGTGTGTTTTTAGGGCCGTCGTACGAAAAATTTGGTGTATGGAATCACCGCTTGTTTCAATAATCTTCGTCGGATCTTTCACGCTTGATTCTTGCTCAATTTTTTGCGGAACGAGCACCTGCATAGACAGCTTCAATTTATGTCCGTCATCTCCTTTATCTACAGCAAATCCAATTGCCATGTTGAGCTCCTCGATATTTGTACTATCCCAGCACCCGCATAATAGAATCAGTGAGAAGAGCGCAAGAACCGCTTTCTTTTTCATGCTGTTTTCCGCCTCCTTTTGAAAAATACGATGATAAATAAAAGAAACGGGAGTATACCAAATAGAAGAAAGAACAAGTTGTTTACGTAGGTTAAATAGTCTCGGACCGTATCAACATCTTTTGGGAAAAGAGCGGCAAAGAAGATCACAATGCCCATCAAGGCGAGCGCGATTTTTTTAGGGAATTTAGTCAATTTGATGACTCCTATCGTAGCAAAAAACGTATATCCTACAAAGCTCGTATAAAGCTGGACAAGCCAAACAATCAGCAAAAAGGATTCAATCCGTTCAATAAAAATCCCCTGAATATCAAATGATTGAAATAAGGCAATGGTCGGCCACGTCAGAGTCGCCGTTTCTTTCACCGTGAGCGCACCAACCACAAGAATATAGGTGAAAATATAGATGATCGCAGGAATCAAAAAGCCGATGGAGCCATATGCAAAAGTGTGTTTTTGCGTATTCATATAGGCAGGCATGAAAAGCATCATTTCAATGCCGACAAACGAAATGGCCGAAGCATTCAAGGAATTGAAAACAGGGGAAAAGCCCTCTCCTAAAACTGGCCGTAGGTTATCGAGCTTAAACTCTTGTACACTAAGTCCGTAGGCTACAAATAAGATGATGAGTGTGACAATCAGAAAAAAAGGGCACAGCCGGGCAAAATCACCAATCCCCCCAATCACAAGGTAAAAACCAACCAAAATAAAGCTGATCATCGTCACGGCTACAGGTGTGTTTTGAAGTAGAAAGAATTTCACCATCTCAGACATGGCTCGTACTTCATAGCTGGCAACGCCGAGAAAGTAAATAATAATCAACAGGTTGGCAAGTGAGCCAATCCATTTCCCAAGTCCTTCTTTTGTATAGTCATAGTAGGAAGAAAAGGAGACCTTTTTCATCATGAGCACATTGACAAAAATGAACACAATGTATATCACACTCATGAGTAAGAGTGCAATCCAGCCGTCAGGTGTAGGCGCAGCTTGAGCCATTGATCTTGGCAGAATCATCATACTTGCACCTAGTGTGGTATTGGCGATAATGGCACTTGCCTGATAGCTTGTGATCGACTCTTTATGATTGACCATGTCGTTCCCCTTTCTTTTGATTTTTCAAAGGCAATCTGATGATGGAATTGTCCTCATTTTTATAACTGAACACAAAATCTGGTGAAAAATATGGGGTGCCAAAGCTTTTTTGTCTTGTCAAATGAGTGAGTAAGACGAGCATAAACAGGACAAGTCCATATAAACCGAATGCAGCTGCAGTAAACATGGATACAAAGCGAAGGACACGAAATGATATCCCCATTCCATATTGAGGAAAGGTAAAGGATGCAAGTGCAATGACGCTGACAATAATGACCATAATGGAGCTGACGATATGGGCTTGTACGGCTGCCTGCCCAATGACAACACCGCCCACAAGTCCGATTGTTTGTCCAAGTGGATTAGGAAGCCTTAACCCAGCCTCTCGCAGCAGCTCAATGGTCATTTCCATGATGAGTGCTTCCACAATAGGAGGAAAGGGGACATTCTCTCGTGTGCTTGAGATGGAAATAGCTAAAGTTGTGGGCAAAAGTCCTTGATGGAAGGACACCAGCGCAATATAAATGGCTGATAAAAACAAAGTGAGAAAGATGGACGTAAAACGGAGCAAACGAATAAGAGAGGCGGCGATCCATCTTTCATAATAATCATCAGGTGACTGCATAATTATCGCAAGGGAAGCAGGCACAATTAAGATAAAAGGCGAATGATCGACAAAGATGGCGACGCGCCCATTGTTTAAAGCAGATGCCACTTTATCAGGCCGTTCTGTGTTTTGAATTTGTGGAAAAGGAGAATACACATTGTCTTCAATGAGCTCTTCAAGGACGCCAGAGTCTTGTATATCATCAATGGTGACTTGTTTGAGACGCTTTTTTACCTCTTTTAAAACAGAGGGCTCAACGATACCGTCAATGTACATGATCGATACTTGGGTGTATTTCTTTTCGCCGATTTTCATGTCTACTGTTTTGAGATCAGGATTTTTCAAACGCTGTCTGACGAGAGCTAAGTTCGTGTTGATATCTTCAATGAAACCAATCTTTGGTCCTCTTACGACGGTTTCAGATGTAGCATCTCCTAAATTGCGTTTCTTCGTTCCATGTGTTTCTAAAATATAAGCGTGCTGAAATCCATTAATCAGTACGACACAATGTCCTTGAAAAATAGCATCTACTAGTTCTTCAGAGGTTTTTACCGTACGGGTAGTCATCATCGATAAATTGGATTCTAGCTTCTCTTTTGTTAGAGAGGCATGATCTTGCAATAGCAGCTTTAAGAAAGTTTGAATCTGCATCGCTTCGTTCATTTCTTTAATGTATAAATAGTAGACAACCTGTCCATGAGGCAATGTTTTTTTCTCATGGATCAAATCATCCATGTCCTTTAACTGAGGGAGAATGACAGAGAGATTATCGTATAAGTGCTCTTTCAATGGAGTTTGATTCAAATGGATCACCCGCCTCAATTTCTTTTTCTTAGCATTACCTGCTTGAAAAAACAATATTCTGTGTTACATTATTTTGTGGTATATGAAAGAATCACGGTGTTGGAGGAAAAAAGATGGCGCAAATTCGTTTAGCAGGAACAAAAGAGGAGATCGACCTTATTCTACAGTCGTTTGACAAGCATTATGAGGTGACTTATACGTCAAAAGATTACGGAAAAACAAATCCAAAATACAAATATTCCAAAGATGTTCGTGTTTATATTGAACTAAAATTAAAATAAAGATAAAATTTTAATTGAAAACGCTTAAAGGATTTTCGTTTTTTGTATAGAATAGAGTTGAGTGATGAAGCTATGGAGGGATACATAATGACAGAATTTAGAATCGAAAAAGATACAATGGGCGAAATCAAGGTGCCACAGGACAAGTTCTGGGGTGCACAAACACAACGAAGCAAAGAAAATTTCAAAATCGGTTCTGAGAAAATGCCAAAGGAAGTTGTGAATGCGTTTGCAATTTTGAAACGTAGCACAGCGATTGCGAACGAACGTCTAGGCAACTTAGAAAGTGAAAAAGCAGAAGCGATTGCTGCTGTATGTGATGACATCATCAGTGGAAAATATGACGAGCATTTCCCGCTTGTTGTATGGCAAACAGGAAGTGGAACACAAAGTAACATGAACATGAACGAAGTCGTTGCAAATAGAGCAACTGCTTACTTGAAAGATAAAAATAGTGAATTCAGCATTCACCCGAATGACGATGTCAACCGCAGCCAAAGCTCAAATGATACATTCCCAACGGCTATGCACGTGGCAGCTGTTTTAGCTGTGTACAAAAAGCTATTGCCTGCGATTGACCAGTTAAGAGCGACTCTTGATGAGAAAGCAAAAGCATACCAAGAGATCGTGAAAATTGGCCGTACGCATTTGCAAGATGCAACACCTCTTACAGTGGGCCAAGAGATTAGCGGCTGGGTGTACATGCTTGATCGTTCAAAAGAAATGATTTTAGAATCTACTGAAAAAATGAGAGAACTTGCCATTGGCGGCACAGCTGTTGGTACAGGAATTAACGCACATCCTGAGTTTGGTAAATACGTGGCAGAAGAAATCAGCCAGTTAACAGGTCAAACGTTCAATTCTTCACCAAACAAATTCCATGCGCTGACAAGTCATGATGAAATCACATATGCACACGGTGCGCTTAAAGCTCTTGCAGCTGACTTAATGAAAATTGCCAATGATGTGAGATGGCTTGCAAGTGGTCCTCGCTGCGGAATTGGTGAATTGATCATTCCTGAAAATGAGCCAGGCAGCTCCATTATGCCAGGAAAAGTCAACCCAACTCAAAGTGAAGCTTTAACAATGATTGCCGCACAAATCATGGGGAATGATGCAACAATCGGTTTTGCCGCAAGCCAAGGAAACTTCGAGCTGAACGTATTTAAGCCGGTCATCATCTATAACTTCTTGCAGTCAGTTGAATTGCTTGCTGACGGTATGAACTCATTCCATGACAAGTGTGCCGTTGGAATTGAACCAAACCTAGAAACGATCGAGAAAAACCTAAACAATTCATTGATGCTTGTGACGGCACTCAACCCGCACATCGGATATGAAAATGCAGCGAAAATTGCGAAGCTTGCGCACAAAGAAGGATTAACACTAAAAGAAGCTGCCCTTCAATTAGAACTATTAACAGAAGAGCAGTTTGAAGAGTTTGTGAAACCAGAAGAAATGGTGACACCGAAAGCAAAATAAGACACCAGAGGCCTCTGTGCCTCTGGTTTTTTTATGGAAACTCCCTGAAATCACAGAAAAGAAGTTTGATTGTTTGTCACAATCATAAACCCAGGGCAACCAAGCCCTGGGTTTTATAAATGATCTTCTTTTAGAATGCGTAATAAGGAGCCTGAGACCGGCTGAAGTGGTGTGTATAATTTCAATTGGTAAAGCATGCCTTTGACGATGACTTGTCTTGGTTTTTGTTTGTTTAACTCATTTTCTAAAATGCCAAGCGCTTCAAATAAATCTGGCTCGTCTTTTACTTCATAATGTGCTTCTGCCAGTTCTCTTAATTCTTTTAATAGAGATTCTGTGAGCGGGTCAAATGATCGTTCATAAATCGGGCCGAACCAGTCGCTTGCTTGGTCCACAGAAATGAGTGGATGGTCATTTCGCTTCATCATACCGCCCATTAGATCATCGATACGGTGAATCATTGTTGCGGCAAGCTCCTCTGCTTCGAGCTGAAAATCATATAAAATGGCAAGCTCAAAGTAAACGTGACTCATGCCCTCAATCGTTAAACATAGATCAGCCATATAAGGAATGGCTGCATCTCCATACACTTGCTTAATGTTATCAATATGCAACTGAATCGTCGCAAGTCGAATTTGCTTTGCGAGCTGCTGCGTTTCTTCGTTCAATGGGAGCGCCCTGTCGCTTAGCTGCATTTTAATAAAATCTTTTTGCTGCAAAATATTATCGTAATAGACAGTGAGCTGTTTCCGGTAGGCCTCTTTTGGTGTGCCGCCCTCTGTTTGAACCTCGTGAATCCGGGTAAATACCTTATCGTAATAGTAATGCAAGATCGAAATAAGCAGTGCTTCCTTCGATTTGAAATAAAGGTAAAACGCACCCTTTGACATGTGGCATTCATCTGCAATTTCCTGAACAGACGTTGTATTATAGCCTTTGCTGGCAAATAACTTCATACCAGCCTCAATAATCATTTTTTCTTTCTTTTTCAATATGAATGTCATCCTTTCTTACCGAGAGACAAATGTCTTAGGAAACGTGCGCAAAGAGATGTGACTTATCGGTCATAAACGACAAAACTTTTCAAAAATTAATCAGATTGTAACTTGTTTTTTACAGTGTAATTCTTTATATTATAAAGTAAGGTGACCAACCGGTCAAAAAATGTGAAAGGATGATGTTCCATGAGAGAAATTGATGATATGATTAGACGCTTGAAAACAAAAGGAATTCAAGTAGAAAAAGTCAAAATGCCGAAAGAGACAACCATTGAAAAGAAATGGATGTATCAAGCTGGCAAGAAAATCAAAGCCACATACCGTGATTTCAATGGGTATTCATTCATCTAAAAAAGACTGCGGTGTAAAACCTACAGCCTCTTCTTTGGAACAGTGATCGTATAGCGTACACCTAGTTCATCATTTTCAATTGATATGGACGCTTGATGCATTGAAAGAATTCGTTTGACAATGCTTAATCCAATGCCGAATTCGCCCTTTTTTCCCTTACTAAAAGGTTCGTATAGGCTGGATAGCATGTGTTCTTCAATTGGAGGGCCATCATTACGAATGACGATGCGAATTTGATCCTCTTCCTGCTTCATATGAATATCAATTTTACTTTTTGCGTAACGCAGTTGATTTTCTAATACATTTTCAAATAATTTGCTCCATTGTTCTGGATCGCCTTCAAGTGCAGCCTCATCATCTAAGTCCACGTTCCACTGCAATTCATTTTTCGACCAGCGTAAACGGTCAACCACTTCCAGCATTGTATTACTCACAAGGAAGGGAGAATGCGCCGGATGTTGTTTTGATAAATAATCAAGCTTTGTTAAATACAGCAAATCTTTGATTTTCTTCTCAAGCTTTTCCGCTTCGCCTTCAATCACTTCCACCGTTTGTTCAAGATCTCCTTTAGGGAAAATTCCATCTTTAATAGACTGCGTATAACCGCGGATGACCATCACAGGTGTTTTTAAGTCGTGTGATATATTTTGCAAAAGCGTTCGTTCTGTTTCATCCTTTTGAATGAGCTTTTGTCTCATTTCTTCAATCGTATGCCCCAGCTTGCCAATTTCATCTTGCCGGTCAACAATCACAGGATCGTCCCAGTCTTCTTGTGCAATGCGCTTGACGTGCTTTTCAAACGCGACGATTGGACGTGATAAGTAGCGGGCGAGCCAAATCGATGGAATCCAGCTTAGTAAAATAACCGTTCCTAAGATGAAAATAAGCTGTTTAAACAGTGTAAAGGACAAGTCATCTCGATAAGAATCGGGTGCATATGACAAGAGAATATATTGTGTATTGCCTGTTGAGACTTTTTTGATCACAAAAAAGATATGCTGGCCATTCACTTCTTCAGAATAGCGTTTTGTTGCGCTTTTTTGTTTTTTAACAAAGGACTGCACTTTTTCAATAAAGGCATGCGGGAAAAACTGAGCCATTTGATTTAATTCATCTGACGGAATCAGAATGTGCTGAACCGAGCGGTTTTCTGGTGTCGACTTTGGTGAGCCGTCTCGATTCAGAGGGTATTCTGTTAACACTTGCTGCTCGTTTTCGATGTTTTTATAAATTTCATTCGTAAAGAAGCTGCGTAATGTATTTGAAAATAAAATGATCAGGACAATCGAGATGGTGAGTAAAATGCCAGAGATGACAACCCAAATTTGAAAAGCGAGTGGTTTATTCTTCATCCTTTTAGCATCCTATAGCCAAATCCATAAATGGTCTCGACTTTTAAGTCAGGCATTTTTTTGCGCAGCCGTCTGACAAGATCATCGACCACACGATCTGTCCCGAAGTAATCGTGCCCCCAGATCTTGACGAGGATATCTTCCCGGGAAAAGGCATGTCCTTGATGATGGGTAAATAAGAGCAGCAAATCAAATTCCTTAGACGTTAAGTTAATCAGCTGATCTCCTTCATACACCTCTCTTACGTCCTCATGAATGATATAGGAAGAAACGGGTGTGACGCTTTGCTGCGGTGTGTCACTGTTTTTATATACAAGCTCCAGCAGCTTTTGCACGCGGATGATCAGCTCGCGCGGAAGAAAGGGTTTCGCAATATAATCACTGCTCCCGAGTTCTAAGCCAAGCACACGATCAATATCTGCATCACGTGCCGAAATAAAAATGACCGGTACGTCAGGCGAGGCTGCTTTGATTTCTTTAATGAGTGTGTAGCCGTCTGTATCAGGCAGCATAATATCTAAAATCCATAGATGCGGGGGCTTGTTCATTGCTTCGCGTGCCGCTTCTCCGGTTAAAAAAGAGGACACATTCCAATTTTCACTCTCTAAATATTTGGTTAACAGTTCATTTAAATTCTGCTCATCTTCAACTAAATAAATGGTGTACGACAAAGTCTTCCACATCCTCTCAACGTCATTATAACGGGATACAAAGGCGGCATGTCAACAATCACAAGCTTTTTTCACAATTTCACATATTCTTCTCATCATTATCCCATAATGTTTGTTTATGATAAGCTCAAGGGAAAAAAGGGCATAGACAAAAGGCTAATGAATAGGTGCTTTTCACCAATGTGCACACCTTGCTTTTTTTCTATGAATAAGTATTATATAATTTGACATATTGTCATAAAGAATTTTTCAATGATATTGCCATTAAGAGGACATGAGTCCTGTCTAGACATATGAATGAATCATTTCATGAAAATGATGCAAAGGAGTGCAAGCGATGGATTTCCGAAGAGAAGATGAAGAGAAAAAGATGAATGATCAAGAACACACACATCAAGAGAATGAGAAACAAATAGAAGAACCAGAAAAAGAGAAAGAACTCGTTTTTCACCACCATGAAAACGAAGCATCTGCCTCTCAGGAGAGGGTGACAAACGGATCTCCTCAAGTGATTGATGACCGTTCGTCTAAAAAGGAGAAAAAACGAAAGGCTGCATGGCTAAGTCCGATTCTTGGAGGGATTATTGGAGGCGGTCTTGTGCTTGGCATTACACCGCTTTTACCGCAGTCACAAGATACAGCGGCAAACACTCAAACCCAAACAGCATCAAGCGAACCGGCTTCATCTGAAAATTTCTCAACAAAACAAATCACCAATGCGACGAATGTTGCTGATATGGTAGAAGATTTAGAGCCGACGATTGTAGGGGTCTCAAACTATCAATCTACACAAAACTCGTTCGGTCTTAGCGGTGATTCAACTGAAGCGGAAGCTGGAACGGGTTCTGGTGTCATCTTCAAAAAAGATGGCAAAAAAGCATACATTATCACAAATAACCATGTAGTCGAGGGTGCCAATAAATTAAAGGTCACACTATACGATGGAAAAACAAAAGATGCGAAGCTTGTCGGCAGTGACGTAATGACAGATTTAGCTGTCGTGGAAATAAATGCTGACGGCATTGATAAAGTTGCAAGTTTTGGAGATTCTTCTAAGCTTCGTGCTGGAGACAAAGTCATCGCAATCGGGAACCCGCTCGGTGCGCAGTTCTCTGGTACAGTAACAGAAGGGATTATTAGTGGTCTCGATCGTACCGTTGAAGCCAATACATCATCTGGAACTGTTGAGATGAATGTGCTTCAAACAGATGCAGCCATTAACCCTGGAAACAGTGGCGGTCCGCTGATCAATACAGACGGTCAAGTCATCGGCATCAACAGTTTGAAAATTAGCGAAAGCGGAGTAGAATCACTCGGATTTGCGATCCCAAGTAACGATGTAAAACCGATCGTAGATCAGCTGTTGAAAAATGGAAAAGTCGAACGTCCTTACCTTGGCGTACAAATGATTGACCTTGAGCAAGTGCCTGAAACGTATCAGGAAAATACACTTGGCCTATTTGATAAACAAATCGGTAAAGGCATTTATGTAAAAGATGTTTCAAAAGGATCTCCTGCACAAAAAGCAGGCTTGAAGTCTGGAGATGTCATCATCAAGTTCAAAGGAAAAGATGTAGCGAACAGCTCACAACTGAAAGAAATCCTTTATAAAGAAACAAAAATTGGCGATAAAACGACAATGACTGTCATCCGTGATGGAAAGAATAAAAATCTTGATATTACCCTTGGGCAGTCTGATAACGAATAAAAGAAAACAGGTGGATAATCGATCCACCTGTTTTTTTGTGCCTATTTTTTTGAAGATAGTGTCCGTAAAATAATGTTTTCCCATACATTCCAAGGCAGGAGCTGCTTTGCTATGAATGAAAGCCGAACACCTTTCCCGACAAGATACCTTAGCTTCTTTAGCCGCTTCTTCTCTGCAAGCGAAACCACAAGCTCTGCAACTTCGCCGGGATCTCCATAGTTGTTTTTTTGCGCCTCTATATAGGACATCATGTTTTCATAAATAGTTGTGTATTTAGAACCTGCTGCGGGTGGTGTCATTTGCTCATTCATGGAGGTGTTCCAAATGTTCGTTTGGAAAGAACCCGGCTCAATCAAAGCGGCCTGAATGCCAAACGCAGCCAGCTCAATTCGCAAACTCTCTGTATAGCCCTCTAGCGCAAACTTTGACGATACATATGGAGAGAGTGCGGGCATTCCCATGAGTCCGCTGATACTGCTCATATTCAATATTTTTGCACCGCTCGTCATCAACGGAAGGACTGCTTGTGTCATTTCCATCACACCAAAGACATTCACTTCAAATTGCTCACGGTACTGATCAACAGGCACCTCTTCAGCAAAACCAGCATAGGCCGTTCCCGCATTGTTCACAAGCAGGTGAATGGGAGCATAGGCATTAAGCCTTTTCTGAAATGCTTGAATGGACTGTGTATCTGTCACATCTAATGCTTCAATATGTATCGATTCGGATAAAGCGGCGTTCTTTACTTCTTCGGCAAGCTTTTTCGCATTGGTTTCCTGTCTTACGCCAGCAATCACAGTGTACCCTTGCTGAGCAAGACGCAATGTGATGAGCTTTCCAAATCCGCTGTTGGCACCAGTCACAATGGCTGTTTTATTCATCATCCGGTTCTCCTTTTTGTTTTAATCTACCATAGTCTGCTGTTTTATTGAATAACGAAAAGGGGCTTGGAGAAGAATAAAAAACGATGCTATGAAATAGGAGGAAATACATGATGTGCTGGAAGAAGGCGGGACTGCTAGGAGTGCTGTTCTTTATGCTGTCTGGCTGTCGTTCAATCGAACCAATACAACATCCGCATGAAGCAGAAGCTGAAAGTCTGTCAGCTGTTCAAATGAAGGAACTGCCATTTCAGCATTTGCAATTGCACGTACAATATGGACAAAAAAGCGAATTATATGAAGCTACCTATCGTCAAGCTGGTGGAAGAGAAGAAGCACTAATTCGAGATCATATGAATGGTGTCCGCTATGAAGGAGAAGAAGCTTTACGTGAAATGAAGATGAAGCTCAATGATATGTCGATTCCTAGTGCAAAGCTGAATGAAACATATGTCAATGAATTATTATCTGCTTTTAATTTAGATGATGATTATCAGCGGATACGAGTCGATATCAAGCTCGAAGATGGGACAAAACGTGCATTCGAAAAGAAAAAGTAAACGAGACTTTCTCATTTTTTAATTGAAAATGATTTTCAAGATCACTTAAATCTGATACACTAAATTGAGATAAGTGATCTTTGACGTCTACATAGACGATATTCAATATAAAAAATTTGGATGAGAAAAGGAGCGTTTGAGCGGAATGAGTGCCATTTCTACTGAAGGTTTAAGCTTAGGTTACGGAGAAACAATGATCATAGACGAACTAAATGTGTCAATCCCTAAGGGTGAAATCACAGTATTTATTGGCAGCAATGGATGCGGTAAATCCACGCTACTTCGCTCTTTGGCCCGTCTCATGAAGCCAATGGGTGGTTCTGTCCTGCTTGAAGGTCATTCCATTGCCAAATTACCAACAAAGGAAGTGGCGAAACAGCTCGCCATTCTTCCGCAAGGGCCAGAAGCGCCAGAAGGATTAACGGTACATCAACTCGTCAAGCAAGGGCGATATCCTTATCAAAATTGGCTGAAGCAATGGTCAAAGCAAGATGAAGAAGCGGTAAATCGCGCACTGAAGTCAACGAAGATGGAAGACCTTGCTGATCGAACGGTTGATTCATTATCAGGTGGACAAAGGCAGCGTGCATGGATTGCGATGACATTGGCACAGGAGACGGATATTATTCTATTAGATGAGCCAACAACGTATTTAGACATGACGCACCAAATTGAAATCCTGGATCTTCTTTTTGATTTAAATGAAAAAGAGCAGCGCACGATTGTCATGGTTCTGCATGACCTCAATCTCGCTTGCAGATATGCGCATCACCTTGTGGCCATTAAAGACAAGTCAATTTATGCAGAAGGAAGACCGGAAACTGTCATTAACTGTGATCTTGTGAAAAATGTCTTTGATATGAACTGCCAAGTAACAACAGATCCTTTATTCGGAACACCGTTATGTATTCCGCACGGCAGAGGACGCTGTATTGTCCAACAGGCACAAGCTGAGACATTTCTTGCTGCAAGATAATCGTATGTGAAAAGCCTGACATCTGTTACACGCAGAGTCAGGTTTTTTTCTGAAAAAAGGAGCGGAATACAAATGGGAAATGAATTAGATGAAAAGCTCGAAGGCCTGCTTGATAAATATACAGAGCTGCTGCTTGGTGAAACGAATGAGGAATTGAAAAGAGATGTCTCGCAGTGGATCATCTATTCTCATATTGCCAAAAGCATGCCGCCTTTAGCCAAGCATTTTAATGACACGTATCCAGAGGCAAAAGAAGACATCAAAGAAACGATTCAGCGGATCAAGCAATTAAATGAAGCTCATCGTGCCAATAAAGACCGTTAAAAAACTGCCAGTATGAGCTGGCAGTTTTTCTTTATGACATGGGTGATGATCCGTACGGTGATTGATCTGTCAGTGTTTGCTGGAACTTCTGATGTGTCTGCTGGAGCTTCTGCTGGTCAGCGGCTTCGACAGAGTACCAGCCATATTTGAACATGACATCATATAAATGTCTTTGCGTTTTTTGTGTTTCTAGCGCAATTCGCTGAATATCTTGGTAAAGAGATTCATGGCTGAATTCATTGAGCGCTGTGTTATATCCGTTTGTCATATATTTTTCAGTCGACAAAAGGTCTGTGACAAAGTCGCGATCGTTCATGTTTGTCGTTGTTGGAACCGGTGTTTGTGGATTCCCGATTTTTTGTTGGTTTTGCTGTTCCATGTCTGTTACCTCCTATTGCATAAAGCCAGAAGACTGGCCTTGCCCTGAGCTGCCTAAATGTTGAAGTATTTGTGTGTAATGCTGATGGTGCATTTGACCAACTTGATTGAGTTCTTGTTTCAATGTTTGATCCTGACAATGCTCGGCCATAAAGTGGGCCTTTTTCATCGCGATCAAATTCCAGTTCAGCATATCCTCTAGGTACAAGGAATCCTTTACTGAAATTACCTGTGGGGGCATATTCATTTGCTGGTTGTTCAAGATGTGTTCCTCCTTACGATTTCTTTTTATATTGCTGATTTTGACTGGTCTTTTTACCACCTAGGTCTGCTTCTTGTGATGGACCTGCGTTTCCTTTCACACTTGCAGCACTTACGCCTGCTTTTGATGGGTTCTTTTGCAAACGAGACATGTGGACATCACCTCCATTCTTACAATTCCCCCTCGTCTTTAATTCATACGCTGTAAAGAAAGACGCATGAGAATGTGTAAATTTTTGAAATCTGCTATTGAACTGTTTCGGAAAATCTTTTAAGATAAAGAAAGAGGCATTGCTTTTTTTTGGACAAAAAATGAATGACTGTTCATTCAAAATGTTTAGGGGGATATTTATGGGCAAACATATTCGCAAGGCGGCTGTCATTGGTTCAGGTGTCATGGGCTCAGGCATTGCTGCACATCTAGCCAATATCGGGTTACCAGTAACATTGCTAGATATTGTGCCACATGAACTGACAAAGGAAGAAACGGCAAAAAAGCTAACGCTTGATCACCCTAGTGTTCGGAATAGATTAAGCCAAGACGCAATGAAAAAATTGTTAAAGCAAAAGCCAGCACCTCTTACTTCAGCCAAAAACCTATCATACATCACACCCGGAAATCTCACAGATCACCTTTCCTTATTACACGATGCTGACTGGATCATTGAAGTCGTCACTGAAAAGCTCAGCATTAAACAACACGTATTCTCTCTCATCGACGAACACCGCAAAGAAGGAAGCATCGTATCCAGCAATACATCCGGTATTTCTGTTGAAAAAATGGCAGAAGGCCGATCAGCTGATTTTAAACGCCACTTTTTAGGCACTCACTTTTTTAACCCAGCTCGTTATTTAAAGCTGTTAGAAGTAATTCCTATTCAAGAAACAGATCCAGAAGTACTCTCATATATGAAAACATTTGGTGAAGATGTACTTGGCAAGGGTGTGGTCGAAGCAAAAGATACACCGAACTTTATTGCCAACCGAATTGGCACTTATGGGCTTCTTGTCACAGTGCGTGAAATGCTGGAGAACAAATACACGATCGGAGAGGTCGATTCTGTCACAGGTCCACTCATTGGCAGACCGAAAAGTGCGACCTTCCGCACACTTGATGTGGTGGGACTCGACACATTTTCTCATGTAGCCCGCAATGTGTATGAACAGGTAGAAGGAAAGGAAAAAGATATTTTTCAGCTGCCTGAGTTTATGGAAAGAATGCTCGAAAAAGGATGGATCGGCAGCAAAGCAGGGCAAGGATTTTATCAAAAAAACGGAAAGACCATTTTAGAGCTTGATCCTGTCACACTCACATACGGAGAACGGACAAAGCTGAAGGATCCGGGCATTGACATTGCCAAGCAGCAAAAGGGGACAAAAGCGAAATTGAAAGCGCTTATTTATCAAGACGGCCGTGCTGGGCAATTGCTTTGGAATATGACCGCACCTGTTCTTCTTTATTCAGCTCATCTAAAAGGCGACATTGCGGATGATATTCAGTCCATCGATAACGCCATGAAATGGGGATTTGGCTGGCAGCATGGTCCGTTCGAGCTGTGGGATGCGATTGGCGTGAAAAAAGCCGTCAGTCGAATGGAAGCGGAAGGGCACAGCATCCCGTTGTGGGTGCAAGATATGCTTTCAGAAGGACATGACACGTTCTATCAAGAAAATGCCGAAGGAGACCGTGCATTTTATCAGAATGGTGCTTATGAACAGGAAAAGGGAAACGACAAGAATATTTCGTTAGCTAGATTGAAAAAGAAACACGATGTCATTTTTAAAAATACGGGTGCAAGCTTGATCGATATCGGGGATGATGTTGCTTTGCTTGAATTTCATTCGAAAAGTAATGCCATTGGGCTTGATGTCATTGATATGATCAATCGTGCTGTAGATGAAACGGAAAAGAATTATAAAGGACTGGTCATCGGTAACCAAGGAAAGAACTTCTGTGTTGGTGCGAATCTCGCCTTAATTTTAATGGAAGCACAGGACGACAACTTCTTTGAAATTGATTTTGTCATTCGCAGGTTCCAGCAGGCGATGATGAAGGTGAAGTATAGTGACCGTCCAGTTGTGGCTGCACCATTTGGTATGACACTTGGCGGAGGGACGGAGCTTTGTCTACCAGCAGCCGCTATCCAAGCGTCCAGTGAAACGTATATGGGGCTTGTCGAAGCGGGGGTCGGACTCATACCGGGCGGAGGCGGAAACAAAGAACTCTATATTCGCCATCTGCAAGGAGCGGAAAAGCCATCAGCAACTGCAATCCAAGATGCTACGCTACAAACCTTTGAAGCCATTGCGATGGCAAAGGTATCTACATCAGCAGAGGAAGCGCGTGATATGAAGATGCTCCGAGTGAATGACCGGATCAGCATGAATGGTGATCATTTAATCCATGATGCGAAACAACTCGTTCTTTCTCTTGATGAAGCGGATTATCGTGCACCTCTGAAGCGAAAGGTGCCCGTGATGGGGGAAACAGGCTACGCAGCAATGGTGCTGGCTGCTGAAAACATGAGATTGTCTGGATACATTTCAGACCATGACATGACCATTGCGAAAAAACTAGCGCATGTCATTTCTGGCGGCAAATTGCCATTTGGTACAGAGGTGGATGAACAATACTTATTAGAGCTTGAAAGAGAAGCCTTTTTAAGTCTTGTAGGGGAAGTCAAATCTCAGGCACGCATGCAGCACATGCTCGTTAAAGGAAAACCTTTACGTAACTAGGGGGGAGTCAAAATGAGAGAAGCAGTGATTGTAGCTGGCGCAAGAACACCAGTAGGGAAAGCCAAAAAGGGATCATTAAAATATGTCAGACCTGATGATATGGGCGCATTGTGTGTAAAAGAAACGCTAAAGCGTGCCGGTGATTATGATGGAACAATCGATGATTTAATCATCGGATGTGCGACACCAGAAGCAGAGCAAGGGCTGAATGTGGCCCGGAATATTGGGGCGTTAGCAGGTTTGCCATATACAGTACCTGCTATCACCATTAACCGCTATTGCTCTTCTGGTCTGCAGTCAATTGCTTATGCAGGTGAACGAATTATGCTTGGGCAGGCAGAAACCATTTTGGCCGGAGGCGTCGAATCGATGTCGCAAGTCCCAATGATGGGTCACTCCATTCGTCCAAACGCTCTTTTGGCAGAGCAAGCGCCTGAATACTATATGAGCATGGGCCACACAGCGGAGCAAGTGGCGCAAAAGTATCAGGTCACAAGGCAAGATCAAGATGCTTTTGCGGTGAGGAGCCATCAAAAGGCAGCAAAGGCACTTCAAGAAGGGAAATTTTCAGATGAAATTGTTCCCGTTGATGTGACAGAAAGACGGGTAGGAGAGCAGAATCAACTAGAAGAACGCCAATTTACGTTCTCACAAGATGAAGGTGTCAGAGCGGGCACAACAGAGGAGGTTCTCTCAACGTTACGACCTGCCTTCTCAACAAAAGGCACAGTGACTGCAGGAAACTCTTCGCAGACGAGTGATGGAGCGGCATGTGTCATGATGATGGATCGCGAAAAAGCATCTTCTCTTTCTCTTCAGCCGCTCGCCAAGTTCAGAGCGTTTGCTGTTGGTGGTGTACCACCTGAAGTCATGGGAATTGGGCCGGTTGAAGCCATTCCGCGTGCGCTGAAAATCGCTGGTCTAGAGCTGAAGGACATCGGGCTGTTTGAATTAAATGAAGCATTTGCTTCTCAGGCGATTCAAGTCATTCGTCATTTAGGGATCGATGAAGAGAAGGTAAATGTCAACGGCGGCGCCATTGCATTAGGACATCCGCTAGGCTGTACAGGAACGAAACTCACGCTGTCCCTCATTCATGAAATGAAACGGCGAAATGAACAATTTGGTATTGTGACGATGTGTATCGGCGGGGGCATGGGAGCAGCAGGCATTTTTGAATTGATCTAAAGGGGGAAAACAGGATGAAAGCAATGGAAGAAGTAAAAAAGGGTGGCAGTTTCTTAATTGATGAGACGAATTATGAGCATATCTTTACACCAGAGGATTTCTCTGATGAACATCAAATGATCGGGAAAACAACAGAAGATTACATTTTACAAGATGTCGTTCCGCACATCGATCAAATTGAAAATCATGAATTCGAGCATTCTGTTCGTCTCTTGAAAAAGGCTGGAGAGCTTGGCCTGCTTGGTGCGGATGTTCCTGAGGAATTTGGCGGGCTTGGGCTAGATAAAATCAGCTCAGCCATCATTACTGAAAAATTTGCAAGAGCAGGCAGCTTCTCTCTTTCTTACGGCGCCCATGTCGGGATCGGTTCTTTGCCGATCGTGCTATTCGGCAATCAAGCGCAAAAGGAAAAGTACCTGCCAGGACTCGCCTCTGGAGAAACAATTGCGGCATATGCCCTAACAGAGCCAGGGTCAGGTTCTGATGCGCTAGGTGCGAAAACAACGGCAGTCCTGAATGAAGCTGGAACACATTATGTCCTCAATGGGGAAAAACAATGGATCACAAACTCCGCATTTGCCGATGTGTTTGTCGTGTATGCGAAGATTGATGGTGAACACTTCTCTGCTTTCATCGTAGAAAAGGATTTTCCTGGAGTCAAAACAGGACCTGAAGAGAAAAAGATGGGCATTAAAGGGTCATCGACGAGAACGTTAATCCTTGAAGATGCCGAAGTGCCAAAGGAGAATTTGCTTGGTGAAGCAGGCAGAGGTCATGTCATTGCCTTTAACATTTTGAACATTGGACGCTATAAGCTGGCTGTAGGGACAATCGGAGCATCAAAACGAGTCATTCAATTATCGGCAGAGTATGCCAATCAGCGTAAGCAGTTTAAAACACCAATTTCTCAATTTAGCTTAATTGGCGAAAAAGCAGCCAACATGTCGGCAAAACTTTATGCCATGGAAAGTGCTGTATACCGCACAGTCGGGTTATTTGAACAAAGAATGGGTCTGTTAAGTGACGAGGAGCAAAAGGATGGGAAACAAATTGCGCAATCCATTGCCGAATATGCGATTGAATGCTCTCTTTGTAAAGTGCTTGGCTCTGAAACGCTCGATTACATTGTGGATGAAGGTGTGCAGATTCACGGCGGATATGGTTTCATGCAAGAATACGAAGTCGAAAGAGCCTATCGCGACTCACGAATTAACCGTATTTTTGAAGGAACGAACGAAATTAACCGATTGCTTGTGCCAGGCACCTTCTTGAAGAAAGCGATGAAAGGAGAGCTTCCGCTTCTTCAAAAAGCGCAAACCCTTCAGGAAGAGCTAATGATGATGATGCCGGAAGAGCCGGGTGATCAGCCGCTTGATCAAGAGAAATACTTACTTGCCCATGCAAAAAAGATCGCCTTGATGGTGGCAGGTATGGCCGCGATGAAATATGGGAAAGCATTAGACAAAGAGCAAGAAATCCTTGTGAATATAGCAGATATCATCAATGAACTCTTTGCGGCTGAGTCGGCGGTCTTGCGTACTGAAAAAGCAATCGCAGCATCGGGCGCAGAAAAAAATGCACAAAAGCTTGCGTATACACAAATTTTCACGCAGGAAGCCTTTTTAAAAATTGAAGCTCATGCGAAAGAATCATTGATTGCCATGGAAGAAGGAGATTCACTCCGTATGAGTCTGTCAGCCCTTCGCAAGCTGACAAGGTTCACGCCAATGAATGTCATCGCCAAAAAGCGCGAAGTGGCGAAACGAATCTTTGAGGCAGAGAAATATATCGTATAAGACGGCTTAAAAGGTGCGGATATCATGTCGCACCTTTTTGTAAGCATACATTTAGGTTTTTCATATGTTTTGTGATAAAATGTTGTCACTATTTGCAGGAGGTGAAAATGGTGGCTTTAGATTTTTACGAATACCCATCTTGCGGTACATGCCGAAAAGCAAAGAAATGGCTGGAAGAACACAATAAAGACATCAACAGCATACATATCGTCGAAGAGACGCCTGATAAAGAAACATTAAAAGCCCTTTACGAAAAAAGCGGTTTAGAGCTGAAGAAATTTTTTAATACGAGCGGTCAGAAATACAGAGAGCTGCAGCTGAAAGATAAACTTCCTGCAATGTCAGAGGACGAGCAGCTTGAATTACTTGCGTCTAACGGAATGCTAATCAAGCGTCCAATTACAACAGACGGCAAACGAGTGACAGTTGGATTTAATGAAGATACATTCAAAAGCGTCTGGAAATGATGTAACTTTCATTCAGATTGTGGTATCTTCAATATAGATTGTAAGAAAAGACTGGAGGGGTATGAAATGAGCACACCAAAAGATTTACGTTATTCAGAAGAACACGAATGGGTCAAAGTAGAAGGAGATAAGGTGCGTATCGGTATTACGCATTTTGCTCAATCTGAGCTAGGCGATATCGTGTTCGTTGAGCTTCCTGAAGTAGGAGACAAAATTACAGCGGACGAGCCTTTCGGAAGTGTAGAATCAGTCAAAACAGTTTCTGAACTATACGCACCGATTAACGGCACAATCGTTGAAGTAAACGATGAGCTTGATGACAGCCCAGAGTTCGTCAACGACTCTCCATACGAAAAAGCTTGGATGATCGTAGTAGAGCCAGCGGATGCATCTGAAATCGAGAACTTAATGACTGCTGAGCAATATGAAGAAATGACAAAAGAAGACTAATTCATGTGAAATTGGACACTCTACCTTTATGGGGGGTGTCCAATTTGTCTTTTCAAAAAGAACAGGTGGATATAACAGAGCATGTCACTGGACGATTCAAAGAGAGTGGCATGGTGCTTTACCATCAAAACGAAGAGATTGGTACGATGATTAGTGAAAATCAATATGAATTAAAATCAGGTTATTCCTATGATCAAAACCGTTTTTATCGTCTGTCAGATACATTGACCCATGGGACTGAAAAATATGTAGACTGTGACGATGAAAATGGCTGGTGCTGATCACAGATAAGGCTGCAGTGAGTGCTGCAGTCTTTTTGTTGATCAATTGCCCAATCTTTACAACCTGAATGAAAGATTGTAATCTAAGGAAGAAGTGAATCAACGTCAAAAGGGCCGGGTGATCGTGATGAATGTCGAGATAGAAAAGGTCATCATTGTAGAAGGTAAATCAGATAAACAGAAGCTAAAAGAAGTCATAAGTGAACCTGTTACCATCATTTGCACCAATGGCACGATCAGTACATCGAAGTTGGATCAGCTTGTGGACGATTTATTCGGGAAAGACGTTTACATATTAGCAGACAGTGACGATGCTGGCGACAAACTGCGGAAGCAATTTCGAAAAGAATTCCCTGAAGCACTGCATCTTTTTGTCGACAGAACGTACCGCGAAGTGGCCGCTTCACCGTCAGCCCATATTGCATCTATTCTATTAGCTGCAAACATTGATGTTCATTCGAAATATTTATAAGGGTGACGTATATGAAAGAGATTGAAGAGCATGAATTCAAGGAGATAGAGGACGATTTATTTCTTTTGTACTTATATACACCATTTTGCGGAACATGCCAGCTGGCAAAGAAGATGCTGGCAGTGGTTGATGCCATGCAGCCGGAAGTTCCTTTTTATGAGAATAACTTAAATTACTCGCCAAGTTTTGCGAAAGCATTTGAGATCGAAAGTGTCCCTTGCTTTCTCCTGTTTAAAAAGGGTGAAATCGTGCAAAAAGGCTATGCCTTTCACTCCGTTCCATATCTTCATGAAATGATTGAAACCGCTAAATAAAGCGGTTTTTTGTCATATTTCAAGCAATTCATTTGAAAATTTGTCGAGCTATTTATAAAGGACAAGCCGATGTTTGTAGAGAAATGTTATGTATAACCAAATGACAGGGAGGTTATACATGTGGAAAATGTGAAAGCCCATGGAAGTGCAGGGCAGCGATTATTGTTAAAGCCGTTGCTCTCATCATCATCCTTGAAGATTACATTTGAGGCGGAAACGGACTCTTGTACATTGATTGTGGATGAACGTGGTGAAGTGAAGAAACTACCTGCAATTGAGTTATCGGATCTCATCTTTTATGGTGAGCGAAAAGAGATTTTGCAATTATTAGATGGAGACATGTCCTTACAGCAGCTGATCAGCAGAGGACAAGTGAAAGTGAAAGGCTCATTTCGAGCACTTCTTCGACTAGAAGCAGTACTTTGGCTGACGAACGGTTTTTTTCGAAAAATGATAACGTAGTCGTTTACTTGGAAATTAGCGATTTACAGCGTTGACATATCTCAGATAGCATGATATTCTACGTTAGTAAAAACATGAACATCACATAAAACAACATATTTTCTCTTATTAAGAGAGGTGGAGGGACGTGCCCTATGAAACCCGGCAACCGTCAGCATAGCTGAAATTGGTGCCAATTCACTCAAAGCCGCAATGCTTTGAAAGATGAGAGAAAGGCGTATTTGATATAAAAGGCCTTTCTGCTTGCGTTGCAGTTAGGTCTTTTTTACTGACCTGGCGTCAGGCTAGCGTCATAACAGTCGGAAGAATAATTGAACGTATGTGATGGCAACCTATAGATTCAGCAAGAAAGCAGGTGAACAGACTGTGATCCATTTACAGAATGTATCAAAAACGTATCATTCAAAAAGCGGAAATGTTGATGCCGTGAAAGACGTCAACTTGGATATCGATAAAGGTGAAATATTCGGAATTATCGGGTATAGCGGCGCAGGGAAAAGCTCCCTGATTCGCCTATTAAACGGTCTGGAGCTGCCAACAGAAGGAATCGTTGAAGTGGCAGGCAACCGAATCAATGAAGTATCGAATGCGAAACTTCGGAAAGCAAGACAAGAAATCAGCATGATTTTCCAGCACTTTAACTTGCTCTGGTCAAGAACAGTGAGACAAAATATTATGTTCCCGCTCGAGATCGCAGGTGTACCAACATCAAAACGGAGAGCTCGTGCAAACGAACTGATTAAATTGGTCGGTTTAGAAGGAAAAGAAAATGCATATCCTTCTCAGCTCAGCGGCGGGCAAAAGCAGCGTGTAGGGATTGCGAGAGCATTAGCGAATGACCCAAAAGTTCTGCTATGTGACGAAGCGACATCTGCGCTTGATCCACAAACAACGGATTCCATCCTTGAGCTTTTAGCCGATATTAATAAACGACTAGGACTCACCATTGTATTGATCACACATGAAATGCACGTCATTCGCAAAATTTGTCATCGTGTGGCGGTGATGGAGAATGGCCGTATTGTCGAAGAAGGCGAAGTATTACGTGTCTTCAGACAGCCGAAAGAAGAAATGACGAAGCGATTCGTGAAACAGCTTGCTGAACCAGAAGAAGCAAAAGAAACGATCGAGCACGTCCTAGAGAGAGTAAAAGAAGGTCAGGTCGTCCGGTTGTCCTTTATCGGAGATTCTGCCGAACAGCCGCTGATCACGGAAATCATTCGATCCTTCAAGGTCGATGTGAACATCCTGCAAGGAAAGATTTCTCAAACGCAGGAAGGCGCGTTTGGAACACTCTTTATCCATATAAATGGAGACGAGAACGAAGTTGAAAAAGCCATCGCCTATATCCAAAGCAAACAGGTTGAAATCGAGGTGATGACACATGTTTGAGAAATGGTTTCCGAACGTTGATCTAGAGGTTATTTGGAACGCGACGGGTGAAACGGTCTATATGACACTCATTGCATTAGCGTTTGCTTTTGCTATCGGCATCATTCTTGGGCTGTTGCTCTTTTTGACAAGTAAAGGCGGTTTGTGGGAAAACAAACCAATTAATGCTGTCATCGGCGCAGTCGTCAACATTTTCAGATCGATTCCCTTTATCATATTAATCATTCTATTATTAGGATTTACTAAACTAATTATGGGCACGATATTAGGCCCAAATGCAGCATTACCAGCTCTTGTCATTGGCTCAGCTCCTTTCTACGCACGTCTTGTTGAAATTGCACTGCGTGAAGTAGACAAAGGAGTCATTGAAGCAGCACGATCTATGGGAGCAAAAACGTCGACTATTATTTTCAAAGTATTGCTGCCAGAATCACTGCCAGCCCTTATTTCAGGAATTACTGTAACAGCGATTGCTCTGATTGGCTCTACTGCAATTGCAGGAGCAATTGGAGCAGGCGGACTTGGTGACCTTGCTTATGTGGAAGGATACCAATCTGGTAATACAGATGTCACACTTGTAGCCACTGTGTTTATTCTGATCATCGTCTTTATCATTCAAATAATCGGTGATTTGATTACAAATAAAATTGATAAACGTTAAGGGAGGAATTATTCATGAAGAAATTGATTTTAAGTGCACTATTTCTAGCATTTGCAGGTATTTTAGCTGCGTGCGGTTCATCAAATAACGCAAGCGATAACAAAACCATCACGGTTGCCGCTTCAAAAACACCACATGCCGAGATTCTTGAAGAAGCAAAACCACTTCTAAAAGAAAAAGGGTACGATCTAAAAGTGAAAGTACTGAGCGATTATAAAATGTACAACAAAGCATTAGCTGAAAAAGAAGTGGATGCGAACTTTTTCCAACATATCCCTTACTTGAACGAAGAAAATAAATCAAACAAAGATTACAACTTAGTGAGTGCTGGTGCCGTTCACCTTGAGCCTTTCGGTATCTACTCTAAGAAATACAAATCAGTAAAAGATATTCCAAACGGCGGCACGATCATCATGACAAACAACGTAGCTGAGCAAGGACGTATGCTTGCCCTATTACAAAATGCTGGTGTGATCAAGCTTGATCCAAAAGTAGATACAATCAACGCAACAGTCAAAAACATCAAAGAAAACCCGAAGAACCTAAAATTCAAAAAAATCGCTCCTGAACTAACAGCGAAAGCTTATGAAAACAGTGAAGGCGATGCAGTATTTATTAACGTTAACTATGCGATCCAAAATAAATTGAATCCGAAAAAAGATTCAATTGAACTTGAGCAAACGAAAAATAACCCGTATGCAAACATCGTCGCTGTTCGCAAAGGTGACGAAAAATCAGAGAAGATCAAGGTATTAATGGAAGTTCTTCACTCTGATAAAATCAAAGAATTCATCGACAAAAAGTATGATGGTGCAGTATTGCCTGTATCTGAATAACAACTTGTAAACCTCGCTTTCATCAAAGCGAGGTTTCAACGTGTAGACAAACCCTCGCATTCGTTGTCAGGTCTGCGCTCCGGTGCTCACGAATGTCAAATTCGCTCTGCTCCGGTACTCGCCCTTCCTAGACTGCAAAGGTTTTCTATCACGCTGAAAAAAGAAGACAAAGGGCTAAAATAAAGATCATTTTAGCCCTTTGTCAATCATCTGCAACCTCGCTTTCATGAAAGCGAGGTTTTTTTGTGTATTTTTTCAAATCTCGCTCATAATAAAAACGAACAAATGACCTGAAGGGATGGAATGAAGATGAATGAACAACATATGAGCGGATCGATGCAGCAATCACTGACGGATTATAAAACGGCAATGGGTGAATTTCAGAAGAAAATGCCGGTGTTTGGCAAGAAATTCAATGAATTTACGGAGCAGTGCTTTCAGAGTGATTCCTTAACACAAAAAGAAAAACAAATGATTGCCCTCGGCATCAGCATTCATGCACAGGATGAATATTGCATGATCTATCATACAAAGGGAGCGCTCGATCAAGGCGCAACAGAAGAGAATTTGCTAGAGGTCGTCAGTGTGGCGGCAGCGTTTGGCGGCGGTGCTGCGCTAAGTCAAGGCATCACAGTTGTTCAGCAATGTATTGATGAATTTGGAGGACAGACGCATTAAGGGAAGGATAAGATGGTATTTATCCATCTCAGGGAGTTGAGTCGTTCTCAGCCGGTTGTGTGAGAAAATATGCCAGCATAGCGTGTTATATCCCTTTTGAGTGAAGCAGCGTGCCTTTGATACAATGAAGCTACACTCAAAGAAGGGAATGGTTTATTATTTGTTCGGACCATAGTACACTGGGATTGGATTATACCGCCGAGATGGAAAAGGCCATGCATAAAGCTCATGGCATGAGCTATGCAGAGTACGAAAGAGACCATGACTTAAGGATGAAAGTGGAATATAAACGAGAGCAGTCCTATCGAGATGAGAAAAGGCAGCTCGCAAAAATGAATATACAAGGCTATTAAATAGCTAAGGGACGGGGAGAATAGTTTCCCGTCCTTTCTTTATGAAAACTGTCTTTTCGACATAAATCCTTTTATCTACCTGTATTTTTTGTTAGAATTTTGAGAGCATCCTCTCACGCTTGTCGTGAATGTGTTGTATTCACTTTTAATTTGTTATAAAATTAGAATGAGAATAAATTGAGAATAATGATTATTTTGGAGGTATCGATATATGACTGCTTCGACATTAACAATTAAGGACTTGCACGTTGAGATTGAAGGGAAAGAAATCTTAAAAGGTGTAAACCTAGAAATAAAAGGTGGAGAATTCCACGCAGTAATGGGACCAAACGGAACAGGTAAATCTACTTTATCTGCTGCTATCATGGGCCACCCTAAGTATGAAGTGACAAAAGGCAGCATCTTGCTTGATGGCGAAGATGTTCTTGAAATGGAAGTAGATGAGCGCGCTCAAGCGGGTCTTTTCCTTGCAATGCAATATCCATCTGAAATTAGTGGTGTGACAAATGCAGACTTCCTTCGTTCGGCTATTAACGCACGCAGAGAAGAAGGCGATGAAATCTCTCTCATGAAATTCATCCGCAAAATGGACGAAAACATGGAATTCCTTGAAATGGACCCAGATATGGCACAGCGCTACCTAAACGAAGGTTTCTCAGGCGGGGAGAAAAAACGCAACGAAATTCTTCAATTAATGATGATTGAACCAAAAATCGCCATTCTTGACGAAATCGATTCTGGTCTTGATATCGATGCGCTGAAAGTTGTTTCTAAAGGAATTAATAAAATGCGCGGCGAAAGCTTCGGCTGCTTAATGATCACTCACTATCAGCGTTTATTGAACTACATCACACCAGATCACGTTCATGTCATGATGCAAGGACGTATTGTGAAATCTGGCGGACCAGAACTCGCGCAGCGTCTAGAAGCAGAAGGTTATGACTGGATTAAAAAAGAGTTAGGAATTGAAGACGAAACTGTTGGTCAAGAAGCGTAAGCGTTAGGAGGATTATTGATGACATTAGAAACGAAATTATCAGTAGATCAAGATTATGTCAAAAGCTTCTCCGAGAAGCATCAGGAACCGGCATGGATGAGTTCCCTTCGCTTACAGGCTCTTGAAAAAGCAGAAGACCTTCCAATGCCAAAGCCTGACAAAACGAATATTTCTAAATGGAATTTAACCAATTTCAAACAGCATACAGTCGAAAGTGCGCCATTTGGATCTTTAGAAGAGCTTCCTGAAGAAGTGAAGTCTCTTATTGATTTAGAGGACACAGATAAGACAGTCTACATTCAGCGTGATCAAACGCCAGCATACTTGTCTCTTTCTACGGAAGCAAAAGACAAAGGCGTGATCTTCACTGATATCCATACAGCGATTCGCGAACATGGAGACCTAGTGAAGAAATATTTCATGACAGATGCAGTGAAAGTGGATGAGCACAAACTAACAGCTCTACATGCTGCTTTAGTGAATGGCGGAGCTTTCCTCTATGTACCGAAAAACGTAGAGCTTGAAGCACCAATTCAAGCCGTTTATCTTCATGAAAATGACGAAACAACGTTGTTCAACCATGTCATCGTTGTAGCAGACGATCATAGTGCTGTGACATATGTCGAAAACTACATCAGTACGGCAACACCAGAAGAAGCGATCTTCAATATCGTGTCTGAAGTCTTCACGGGTGCAAATGCCCGCGTCACTTACGGTGCAGTGGATAACCTTGCAGAAGGTGTGACAGTCTATGTGAATAGACGTGGTATGGCAAATGGCCGTGACAGTAAAATCGAATGGGCGCTTGGTCTGATGAATGATGGAGATGTCGTGTCTGAAAACATCACGAAGCTTATGGGCGACGGTACATTCGGTGATACAAAATCAGTTGTTGTTGGCCGCGGGAATCAAACGGAAAACTTCACAACAAGCATCATCCACTTTGGTAAAAACTCTGAAGGGTATATCTTGAAGCATGGTGTCATGAAGGATCAAGCATCTTCTATCTTTAACGGGATTGGTAAAATCGAGCATGGCGCAACGAAGTCAAATGCAGAGCAAGAATCTCGTGTTCTCATGCTGAGTGAGAAAGCACGCGGTGACGCTAACCCAATTCTTTTAATCGATGAAGATGATGTAACAGCAGGGCACGCTGCTTCTGTTGGGCGTGTTGATCCAATTCAACTTTATTACCTCATGAGCCGTGGGATTTCCAAAGAAGATGCAGAAAGACTTGTCATTTATGGCTTCTTAAATCCAGTCGTCAAAGAACTGCCGATTGAAGGAGTTAAAAAGCAGCTCGTTTCTGTGATTGAAAGGAAAGTAAAATAATGAATATCAAAGACGTTCGTGAGCAGTTTCCAATCCTTCATCAGCAAGTGAACGGACATGATTTGGTGTATTTGGACAGTGCAGCGACATCTCAAAAACCACGAGTTGTCATTGATGCAATGAATGAGTATTACCGGTCTTACAACTCGAACGTCCACCGGGGTGTTCATACCCTTGGCACAAGAGCAACGGACGCATACGAGGGTGCAAGAGAAAAAGTTCGAGCATTCATTGGCGCTTCTTCTGTCCAGGAGATTATTTTTACTAGAGGTACAACAACAGCACTGAACACAGTGGCAATCAGCTATGCAAGAGCAAACCTCAAAGAAGGCGATGAGATCGTCATTACGCATATGGAGCACCATGCGAATATCATCCCTTGGCAGCAGGCAGCAAAAGCAACTGGCGCCACATTGAAATATATTCCGTTACAGGAAGACGGCACGCTGTCGCTTGAAGATGTGAAGCAAACCATCACACATCAAACGAAAATCGTTGCTGTCACACATGTCTCAAACGTATTAGGAACCATCAACCCAATTAAAGACATCGCAAAGATTGCTCACGATCACGGTGCAATTATCGTCGTCGATGGTGCCCAGAGCACCCCTCACATGCAAATTGATGTTCAGGACTTGGATTGCGACTTTTTCGCCTTCTCTGGGCATAAAATGTGTGGACCGACTGGCATTGGTGTTCTTTACGGGAAGAAGGACCTTTTGAATAATATGGAGCCTGCTGAGTTTGGCGGTGAAATGATCGACTTTGTGGATCTATATGATTCTACATGGAAAGAGCTGCCGTGGAAATTTGAAGCGGGAACACCGATTATTGCAGGAGCAATTGGGCTCGGAAAAGCGATTGATTTCTTAAATGACATCGGAATGGAGGAAGTCAGCCGTTACGAGCATCAGCTTGCGACTTATGCACTTGAGCGCTTTAAGGAGCTTGAAGGTGCCACGGTTTACGGACCGCAGCACCGAGCTGGACTTGTGACGTTTAACTTAGACGACGTCCATCCTCATGATGCCTCAACTGTTCTAGATACGGAAGGTGTCGCCATTCGTGCTGGACATCACTGTGCACAGCCGCTCATGAAATGGCTTGGTGTATCAGCGACTGCAAGAGCAAGCTTCTATCTGTACAATACAGAAGAGGAGATTGACGAGCTCATGGCAGCGCTCCGTAAGACAAAGGAGTATTTTACGAATGTCTTTTAATGTAAACTTAGACACACTGTACAGACAAGTGATTATGGATCATTATAAAAATCCGAGAAACAAAGGTGTGTTAAACGACAGCATTGTCGTCGATATGAACAACCCTACGTGTGGTGACCGCATTCGTCTCACGATGAAAATCGAAGACGAAAAAGTCATCGATGCGAAATTTGAAGGAGAAGGATGCTCGATTTCGATGGCATCTGCCTCTATGATGACGCAGGCTATTAAAGGGAAAGATATTGAAACAGCTTTGAAAATGTCTCAGATTTTCTCCGATATGATGCTAGGAAAAGAATACGACGATTCCATTGATCTTGGTGACATTGAGGCGCTGCAGGGAGTCGCAAAATTCCCAGCGCGCATCAAATGTGCAACATTATCCTGGAAGGCGCTTGAAAAAGGCGCATCTGCCGAAGATAACGGCAAATCATAAGATTGGAGTGAAAATGGATGGCTAAAAAAATGCCAGATGTTGGTGAATATAAATACGGCTTTTCTGATAAAGACGTTTCCATTTTCCGTTCAGAGCGCGGACTGACAAAAGAGATCGTTGAAGAAATTTCTCGTATGAAAGAAGAGCCTCAGTGGATGCTCGACTTCCGTTTGAAATCTCTTGAGCACTTTTACAACATGCCGATGCCACAATGGGGCGGAGATTTAAATGCATTAAACTTTGATGAAATTACGTACTACGTAAAACCATCAGAACGCTCTGAGCGTTCTTGGGATGAAGTACCAGAAGAAATCAAACAAACCTTTGATAAGCTTGGAATCCCTGAAGCAGAGCAAAAGTACTTAGCAGGTGTATCTGCTCAGTATGAATCTGAAGTTGTGTATCACAACATGAAGCAAGATCTTGAAGATTTAGGCATTGTGTTTAAAGATACAGACAGTGCATTAAAAGAGAACGAAGACATCTTCCGTGAGCACTGGGCAAAAGTCATTCCTCCGACTGACAACAAATTTGCTGCGCTTAACTCGGCTGTATGGTCTGGTGGTTCATTCATCTACGTACCAAAAGGCGTAAAAGTAGATACACCACTTCAAGCATACTTCCGAATCAACTCTGAGAACATGGGTCAGTTCGAACGTACACTGATCATCGTTGATGAAGGCGCACACGTGCATTACGTAGAAGGTTGTACAGCTCCAGTTTACACAACAAACTCACTTCATAGTGCGGTTGTTGAAATTATCGTGAAAAAAGGCGGCTACTGCCGTTATACAACGATTCAAAACTGGGCAAACAACGTCTTCAACCTTGTGACGAAACGTACAGTATGTGAAGAAAATGCAACAATGGAATGGATTGATGGAAACATCGGTTCTAAGCTGACAATGAAATACCCAGCGGTTATCCTAAAAGGTGAAGGCGCTCGTGGTATGACATTAAGTATTGCCCTAGCAGGTAAAGGTCAGCACCAAGATGCAGGTGCGAAAATGATTCACCTTGCACCAAACACATCTTCAACGATCGTATCGAAATCGATTTCCAAACAAGGCGGTAAAGTCACATACCGTGGAATCGTACACTTCGGACGCAAAGCAGAGGGTGCACGCTCAAACATCGAGTGTGACACACTCATCATGGATAACAAATCAACATCTGATACGATTCCTTACAATGAAATCTTAAACGACAACATTTCATTAGAGCACGAAGCGAAGGTATCAAAAGTATCAGAAGAACAGCTATTCTACTTGATGAGCCGCGGAATTTCGGAAGAAGAAGCAACAGAAATGATCGTCATGGGCTTCATCGAGCCATTCACAAAAGAACTACCAATGGAATACGCCGTTGAAATGAACCGTTTGATTAAGTTTGAGATGGAAGGTTCTATTGGTTAATAAAAAACATTGATACACAACGCTTTTTGAAGGCATTTGATTTCGAGTGATACCGTTATGATACCACTTGTTAATCAAATGCCTTCATTGCGTTGTGTTTTCTTTCGTTATAAAGGTGACCATATGTGTTAGCAGTCTGTTGGATGCTATCATGTCTCATCAATTCTTTAACTAAATATATGTCGACGCCTTTATTAATTAAGAAAGAAGCGTAACTATGTCTTAGATCGTGTATTCTAAGTTCTGGGAAAACTTCTTTGAACTTTTTGTAAAAGTGTGAATAATGATATGGTTCCATCCCTCCAAAAACATAATAATTCTCATTAAAACCATAATATTTTTCTTGGGATTCATGTTTCATTTGAGAGAGCATTTCCTTAATGGAAACATGAAAAGGAACATAGGCTTGGCTTCCTAATGTTTTTGTGTTTCCTAATGTGCGATTGACTATATCGAGTGAGAATTCAACGTATAATTGAGCTTCTTCTAAGTGAATATTTCTCCATTGTAATGCCATAGCTTCTCCCACACGCAATCCTGTATAGAACATGAGGATTGCTAATTCTTTGTAGTATAGATGGTTTATATTCTTAACTTTTTTCTCAAAAAAGTCTTTCTTAATAAAATTTGTTTTAGGTTTTTCCCTTTTGATTGCTGGTACTAAGGTTGTTGGGTCGTCAGTAAGTTTAAAATATGCAATTGCATGATTAATGGTTGCTTTGAAATTTGAGTATGCAGTTCTTGCGCTGTTTAAAGAATCAAAGTGATCTTCTAAATATTCTTTAAACTCTAAAACCTGTTGTGGTTTTATATCTTTTATTTTTAATTTACCGAAGAAAGGCTCTATATGATTTCTATATTCGTTGGTTTTTCTTCTTATTGTTTTTTTAGCAAGTGCTTTATAACGAATGTAATGAGTAAAAACAGTATCAAATGTAGCCTCAGTGCTAAATTTATCTTTTTTCTGACTTATAAAATTTGCTTCTGCTTCTTTCGCTTCTCTTTTAGTTTTGAATCCACGTATTAATTTTTGTTTGCTCCTTCCGAAGGAATCCTTGTACCAAGTTTTAAAGTACCAAGTTCCTCTAGCTTCATCTTTATATTGTGGCAAAGCAGTCACCTCTAATGCTAAAATTTAACTTCACTATACCACAAAACTTGACTAATAGTACGTTTTTTATGATTTAAACTAGACAAATGACCAAAAACGTCATATAATTCAATTCACATGGTATAATAAAGAAGAATTAGAATTTCTTGAATTTATTGAATAATTTCGTCATAAATCGACAATATCTTTAAAATAGGTATGTTAAATTTTAAGGAAAATGGTGATTTGAATTGAAATCAGTTGATGTAAGAGATCAGCTAAAGAAACTAATCGACATTAATCCTTTAAGTCAAAATGAAATTGCAAAGAAATTGGGGGTTAGTTCAGGTTACATAAGTAAATTTATTAATAAAAAACAAGAAATTGCTTTTTGGATGGTTTATGAGTTGGTCTGTTTTTTAGACTCTGAAAATGAACAAGAATTGATGAAAGGCTTCATAGATATAATAAAAAGAAATGAAAATATACGTGCTTCTCTAGAATATTCACATAGTAAAAATTATAGAGAACTGACCGATATATTAATTCAAAGATGTTCTTTAGATAGCAATCAAGAGAATGAAGAGTGGGGATTTATTTATAAGTGGCAGCTTCAATCTAAAAGAATGGTTTACTATGATGAAGAAAGTTATTTGAAAAATTTGAAAGCATTAACGCCAAAAACTTTAGAAATGAAAACACTACTCATGATTTTAGAAATGTATTGTCACTTTTTTAAAAAGAGATATGAATTGGCTGCTTACTATGTCAGAAATATAAATGATTTAATATTAAATATTCAAGATCCCTTTATTACAAAATCATTTAAATGTAGACTGAATGAAGCAAGTGCATACATTTTCTTGAAAAAGGATAACGATATTCTAAATGCAAGAAAAATAGCCGATGAATTGATTGAAGAAAATCTTGGGCCTAATTATTTAATAACTGGATACTTTGTCAAAGGTCTTTCTTTTTTTCTAGAATCCTATGAAATGGCGAGCCATTGTTTTGAAAAGGTCATAGAGATTAGCAAGAAAATAGGACGTAATTCTACATTCGAGGAAACATGTGAACAATTAGGCTTATTGCAAATTTTTTGGGAGAAACCTCTAAACACCGAAAAAAGTAGCCGTTTTGTAAGAGCTTTAGCTAGTCTAAAAAATATTGACCAGTTCAGTAGTGAAAGTAAATATGTCCCTTTAATTCTTTTGTTTGAAGGAAAAAGAAAGCAAAATAAAGAAAAACTGTTGTTAGCAATGCACTATTTCTATACTCAAAAAGATAATTTTAGAGCCAGTATTCCAAGGTATTTGCTTGAGAGACTGGGAATCCAATTTAATAATAATGAAGGAGGTGAATATGTGTGAAATTAAAAATTACATTATTTTTATCAGCTGCGGTTTTAGTATCAGCATTGAATCATATATGGCAGCTAAACAATACAAATCAAGCTGCTGATCCGGCAATTGGTATGAGTATAAAAAATCCAAAGTATTATTAAAAAAAGAGACGTCGCCTTTTTAGGCAGCGTCTTTCGTTATTTTTACAGGTGTTTCCCAAATCCTATAAACAAAGAAATAGGAAACACTGAATGTCTGGGAGGGTGTCAAATGAAGAAGGAGAATATTATTTATGAAAATTTTATAGAAGAATTAAAAAAGTTACTTTCAGGTGAAAGTAACAATTCTAAGAATCAATATCATTTTTCGAAACCCGATAGGCTTTTAAGACTTCGAGCATGAGTTTCAATTCATCATCAGAAATTTCTTGATCATCTACTTTTAAGATATTGAATTTATTTTTTATGTTTTCTAATGATAAATCTTTTTCAAATATCAATTCTTTTTCGGTCTCATTGAAATTTTTTAATTCATCATCTTTGATAAAGAAATAAGATTGATCTACATCAAAAAAGTCAGCCATTTTTTTGAGTAATGTAATTGAAGGTGGTTGTCCTTTTTCAAGTTTAGATAAATAACTGTCTGTAATACCTAAATTCTCGGCAACATATTTTTGAGTATACTTTTTTTGTTTTCTTAGTTTCTTTATTTTTTGTCCGACTAAGTTATCCACTTACATTTCACCTACTCGCTAAAGGGTTAGCATCACACAATGTATTATATCATGAAGACTTGACATATAGTTTAAAAAAAGTGTCAAAAAGCCTTGTAAGATAAAACTAAAGGTGATATACTTTATTTATCGTCATATATGTCAAGTTTGTGGAAGGGGGGAAATGATTGAACGTTGGGGCTTTTGTTAAGAAAGTCAGAAAAGAATATTTTCTAACTCAAGAACAATTTTCAATAAGGCTGGGCGTTTCTAACTCCTATATTAGCAAAATTGAAAGAAATAAGGTTAACCCTAGTTTAAAATTCTTGAAAATATTATCTAAGGAGTTTAGCGTACCACTTCAAAATTTTTTTAAATAAAAATCGTCATATATATCAAGTTTTGGTGGTGGGAATATGAAACATTTTTATAATTCTAATGATGTAAAAGAATTATTGAGTTTAAAATCTTTAAGAACGGCACAGTTAAGAGTTCAAAAGATGAATGAAGAACTAAGTTCATTGGGTTATTGGGTGGAGAAGGGGAAAATCCCTATAAAATATTTCCATGAAAAATATCCCTTCATTAATAAGACAGGGTGAAAGGGTTTGATGAAATGGTTTTAAAAGACACAAATTTTGTGATGAAAAAGGCTGTATCATTAGCCAAAAACCTTGAAGGTAACTGGTCTGTAAGAATGAAGATGGCACTAAATGAAGTGTACATAGACCATTATTTATCGCAGCCGTTAACAAAAGAGGTTATTGAAAAGCTTCTATTAAAAGGAATTTCATTCCGCAGGATTAAAAAGCATTTTAAAGTTGGCATGGATGAAATTTCTTCTCTTCTCGCAAAATGAATAGTGTGAGTTTACACCACTATATGAGAGGTAGAGAAATGAAAGGTAGTGAAGTGGAATGAGTCTTTTGGAACTTTTCAATCAATCTCTAAAGAGATTTGAAGATGAAAAAGAACCTATTACACTTTCTTTAGCCGTTGTCATTCAAAAGAAAATTGATGACGGATTGAACGAAGAATTTGAGGAATTTCACGAATGGTTTAGAAAAAAATATTACGATGTAAAAGGAAATCCATTGTTCTATTTTAGAATGCCGATGGTTGATGAATCGCCTTTAATTTATGGGGAGACGCCTAGAGTTCTGTTGCTTAATGGTCCTTACATAGGTGGGGGCTGCTAGAAGGGAATGACGATCTTTGAAAAATACATATAGACAAAAAAAGCGCCCTTGACTGAATCAAGAACGCCGATAATAAAACCTAGACAATTTTATTATAAGGCTTCTTGAATGAAATGTCATGCGTGAGTATTTGACGATTAACAGTAATCATGTTTCAAATACTGTAGCAGGCTAGAAGAAGCGTGCGAAATAGCTGTATGCAGCTTGATGATCATAAATGGTCTACTAGGTTGCCATGACTGGCTATGCTGTGAGCGACTAATAAGCGCCATGATGACGAGGTCGGAGCGATTCTTTTTTTAAAAATAAAAAATCGTGATGAACACGTAAAATGAGGAGACTTATATAATGAAATTTAATTTTATCGTACCTAATGAAGAAATGACTTTTGGAAAATTAAGATTCATGGGATTAAACCGTGAGCGCTATACTTACGTTGATGGAAAAAGAACTGATACCATTGAATCAAGAGTGTACAATATTGCTTCTAGCGTGCAGGGTGGTCAAGTTGAGGTAACGTTACCTGGTCACATTGAGCCTAAAGATTTTACTGATTTTGTTGAAGTTGATCTTGTTGAACCTAAGATCACAGCAATGGCGATGAGTTCAGGCAACTTTGCTAGTGTTACTTGGAAAGTGGAAGCTGCTGATATTGTATTGAAAGGTTCATCATCAAAAGCTGCTGTAACAGCAAATAACGAGAAGAAGTAATACTATGATGGAATTACATGAGAAGTATAAATGTCCTCATTGTAATAATCCGATTATTTTTAAGGAAATTGAAACAACTCTTGATTATTATGTTGATGAAGAAGGTAATAAATCCTTTATTGAGTCGTTCGAGTGTCCTTGTTGTGGGATTTTATTAAGCCAATAGAACAGGTACATTAATAGTGTGCCTGTTTTTTAATTGGAGGGGTTTTAGAAATGATTTTTAAGTGGGTAACCTAAAATGTTGTGGAAATATAAAGGGATTAGGATAAAACCAAGACATAAAAGAAACGTTTTGAAGACAGGTGCATTAATAAGTGTGCCTGTTTTTTTGTTGCTCATGATACTGTTTTGGAAAGATCACCTTTGGAGCTTGTATGAAAAAGGGATAGAAAATACATTTCAACACTTCACTTTTAATGTTCTTTTAATCGTTACAAGTTTATTGGTTTCAATCATAGTGCCTATTGCTTTGATATTAGTTTGGTATTTCATTTTTCATCAAAGTTACAAAAAGATTTATCACAGACAGAAAATAGCACGTATGATATTTTCCAATAAATTTTACGAATCAAAAAGTGTTAGGAGTAAGATTACAGAAAAAAATGTTCAAAAAATATCGTATTTCCCAAAATTCTATTATCGAGTAAAAGACAATCATATCATCATCAAAATTGCTATGGATATGAGTCGTTTTCAACAAAGATTTATGGAATTAGGTAGGGAGTTTGAAAACGGCTTATTTTGTGATTTGGTATCAACTGATATGGAAGATGGTTTTTTTACCTACAAACTGCTTTATGATGCAGGGCGAAACCGAATAGGGATCAATGAAGCATTAGTTGAAAAAGGGTCTATGACTTTAATGAAACATATTAAATGGGGGTTTGATAAACTGCCACATATGCTCATTAGTGGTGGTACAGGTGGAGGAAAAACATACTTCATTCTTACTCTTGTAAAGTCTCTGGTTGCATCTGGGGCAGATGTGCGTATATTAGACCCCAAAAATGCTGATTTAGCTGATCTTGAAGAAGTTTTGAAGGGAAAAGTGTATTCAAGAAAAAATGGCATCATGATGACTTTACGGAAGTCTGTTGAGGACATGATGCAAAGAATGGATGATATGAAAAATCATCCGAATTATAGAACTGGTGAAAACTATTCCTATTTGGGATATGAGCCTGTTTTTATCATATTTGATGAGTATGTGGCGTTTATGGATATGCTTACTTTTCAGGAGCGAGAAACTGCAATACAGGATATTAAACAAATTATCATGCTTGGCAGACAGATGGGCTTTTTTCTCATTGCAGGTGCTCAACGTCCAGATGCGAAGTATTTTGCGGACGGAATACGGGATCAGTTTAATTTTAGGGTCTCGTTGGGTCAAATGAGTGAAACAGGCTACGGTATGTTGTTTGGTGATACTGAGAAGTCATTTGTAGATAAAGGTATTAAAGGCAGAGGGTATGCCTATGCAGGTACAGGAAACATAATGGAATTTTATAGCCCTTTAATACCCAACGGTTACGATTTTATAGAGGAAATCCGACTGGCTGCCAAAGGAACGCAGGGCGCGCAGGCGGCGACAGCCGCAAGCGGCAGCGATAGCGCCCAAGTGAACTGGGAGGAAGGAATGAGCGAAGCGAATGACGGGGAAAGTGAAACCCCCCCACGCTAACAGGGGGGTAGTAATCGACTAAAATGAAAACAAACAACGTTGAAAACCCTTTAGTGTCAATGGTTGACTACATAAGGGTTAGTTTTAAAACACATGATGTTGATGACATAATCGAGAATATCCTGCACATTAACAGGGATTTTATGACGGAGAAACAAACCGGCTTCTATGGTTACGTTGGTACTTGGGAAATGGACATGATTAAAGTCTTTTACAGCGCCGAAGGTGATGATAGAGGGACTTTAATAGAACTGTCTGGTAAAGGATGCAGACAGTTCGAGTCCTTCTTAGAATGTCGAAAAAAGACATGGTTTGACTTCTTTCAAGAATGCCTTGATCGAAATGGCAATTTCACGAGACTAGATATTGCAATAGACGATAAAAAAACATACTTCTCTATCCCTCATCTGTTGCGTAAGGCGCAAAAAGGTCTTTGTGTATCAAGGTTTCGTAAATCAGATTACAACGGTTCTTTTGATTTGATAGATGGGCGGATAGGAGGAACGACCATGTATTTTGGGTCGAAGAAGTCAGATGCTTATCTGTGTTTCTATCAAAAAGGGTATGAACAAGCAGCAAGATTCAATATTCCAGATGATGAAATAGAGAATTGGAATAGATATGAAATTCGTTTGAAGAACGATAGGGCAAAAAGTGCTGTGGATGCACTAATTCATGAAAGAAACATGACGTATATTGCATTGAGGGTAATTGCCAATTACATTCGTTTTGTAGATGCTCATGAAGAAAACAACAGGGAAAGTTGGAAGACAAGTAAGTTTTGGGAGAAATTTATAGGTGATGTTGAAAAACTTCAACTGTATACAAAGCCCGAAACAGACTTTTATGAAAAATCTCGAAATTGGTTAAAAAATTCATGCGCCCCTACAATGAGGATGGTGTTAGAAGTTGATAAAGCCATAGGGTCAAACGATCTTTCGGATATGGTTATTAATGCTGAAATGGCAAAAAAACATGAAAATATGCTTGATGTTTACTTGGCTGATATTGCTGACATGGTGGTTTAAAACATATTGCTAATGCTATTAAACACAGGTGGTGCGTATGTGGCTTGTGTCAACGGTACCGGAACGAAGTGAGGATAAGGAGTTGAAACAATCAGCGCCCCCAAACCCTTTTAATGTCTCAAAAGGTCATCACACCTTTTGAGCTGCCTACCGGCGAGGGAGTCCCCCATGATTGGGGGAATAGGGGGGTGAGTTTTTAATCTTGACGGGGTGCTGTTTTTGGAAGTGCTGATGTTCATGCTTGGCGGAATTACAGCAATTTTACTTTTGTTGTTTCAATCGAAGAGAGGTATTTGAAAAAAGATTTAAAAGGATAGTCAAATGACTGTCCTTTTTTCTTTGGATAAGAAAGGGGAGGTTTTCTTGAAGGAAGGATTTCATGAATTAAAAATACTACCTCCTGTTGATAAGGATGAAGCCGTATGAAGTATGAAGGTTATCAAAAATTCGCTTTTATTTGCTTTTCAGTATTAGTTCCGATACTTTCTTTGTTGTTGAATTTTTATCTTTTAATGGCTGTTTTAGCGTCTTTTCTTTATGTTCAACAAAGTGATTTGATGAATGCATTAGGAATAACTATTTTTGTGTTTGGTCCTTTATGTGTGATCTTTACGCATATATATCACTATGTGAAAAAAGATAGTTTGCTTAAAAGATTAATTAGGAAAATGTGCGATTTAGACATGTCTTTCTTCTATATCGTTGGCATGTTTCTATTAGTTTTTTTACTCCTGCATAATGGAATTGCTTTTGTTGTTGATTGGTGGAATAGGTGAGTCATCATGAGCCAATGGAAAGGGTTAGATCATAGACTATTTAATTTGGGTTTTATGATAGGTGTTCCTTCTAAGGTTTATGTAAGGCAGATAAGTAGAGAATGGTTTTTAGTGGTTGAGGGAGAGCGAATAAAAGGCTATTCAGAATATCGTTATTCATTTTATAAAACGAAATTTATGGATGACGGACGAATGACCAGTACCAAGATATTTCTTGATAAAAGCAGTGTTCGGCAAGTATATAGCAAGGTAGTAAATTACATCAATTATTTGGAAAAAACACAAAATTTCGATGTAAAAAAAGAACAAAAAATGGTATAATTGTATTAAGAATAAAACGAAAAGAGAAAGGTTGGGGAGACTATGAAAGCGAAAAAAGTTGTAATTAGTCTAGGGTTGGCGGGCGCATTGATCGGTGTTTCTATTTGGGGGTTATCTGCTGCTAACGCAAAGCAGGAGACACAAGATAAAGAGCAACCAAAAACAGCTATTGTAAAAGAAACAAAGGCTGAAACAAAAGAAAAGGTAAAGAAGAAGGAAGTAAAAGAAGTAAAAGAAGTAAAAGAAGTTAAGAAAGCGAAACCTAAAAAGGTAAAGGAAGTCGTAAAACAGCAAAAACAGGTCGTTAGTGAGCAGCCGCAACAAAAAGAAAGAATTGTTGCTTCTGGTGAAACGAAAAAGGCTGACAATAGCAGAGTTAGTAAAGCACCAGTAGTAAAGAAAGAACAATCGAAGGTTTATAGAAATACAACTGGTTCTTCCAGTCCTTCAAAAAAACATGTTCAGCCAAAAAAGAAATACGTGAGTAATGGCGGCTCAAACCAAAGTAAATCCAGTACGCCTAAAAAATCTACTTCTGTTCCTAAAAAGTCCCCTAGTTCTTCTGGTGGAACATCTACTACAGGTGAAAAAACTGGTGGAGGGAAAATAAAAAATTCTGATTCAACTTATGAAACAGGTACGTTTGATGCCAATGATTTAAATGGTGTTCCGTGGGATGAATTAAATAAGTAATTAGTTTGAAGGTGTTCAAAAATTGAACACCTTTTTAATTTTTAGGGGGTGAAAAATCTTTAATGATTAGTAGAAAGTTTTTTGGAAGAATAGTCTTACTCATGATTGTGATTATGTTTTCTGTTTTTCCGAAAATGGAAGCGACTAAAGGTGGGCTGAAAACCTTTGGTATAAATTATGATGGCTATTTAGAAATGAATGGTGAAGTTCTATATATGTCGGTGGATGGAAAACGTGAAAAAGCGACGTTAGATGGTTTAATTAAGAAGGGTGACAGAAATCAAGTACTATTATTAAAAAGCGATATTGAAGAGAATGATAAAGGACTTTTATCTTTTATCTTCTCTTTTTTTGCTTCTGGTGAAGCAAAGGCAGCAGCGCCCAAAATTGAATATAAAGGTGCTATCAATTATCGTGGTTCAGTAGTAGGAGATTTTAGAGTAGATGGTAAACAAGCATTTTGTTTTCAGCATTCCAAAGCGTCTCCCCCTACAGGATCAAAGTATAAAGAATCAGTTCCTTACGAAAATGAAAGGGTACAAAGAGCTTTGTACTATGGTTGGGGTGGTCAAGGGAATATCTTTACTGATAGAAAACAAGGCATTGTAATTACTTCTTTGATTCTCGATAGGTTGTATTCTAATGGCGATTCGGGCAAGAGCCTTCCAGGCTACGAAAAGTTATGGGATTTAGTCTTGAATGGTAAAGATTTAAACAGAAAAGTTAGATTTACAGATACTGAACTGTCTGTAAATGTAAAAGGTAATAAGCAAGTTTCGGAGTCAACGAAACTCAATGCCGATAAAGAAAATTATGTTACAGTTTCAGTTCCTAACGGTATAACATTAGTTAATGAAACGAGTGGTAAGAAAGTAGTTTCGGGTAAGATGAATATTTATGGGGAACAGAAAGTACATCTAGAAGCTGATCTTGATAAAAACTATAATTTTACTACTGGTGAATTAGGCAGCAATATGAAGATATTTCAACCTCTAATAACGAAGCCAAGTGGAGGAAATACACAGGTATTGGGTTATGGGGATTGGTTTACTGATCCTAATAATACAACATCTTTTAGTGCTGTATTTAAAGTGCGCCAGAAGAAAATTAATGTGCAGCACATTGATAAGTATTCGGGTAAGCTTCTTGAGGAAGAAAGCTATACAAGAAACATAGGTTCCTCTTATTCATTTGAGCCTAAACCGTCCATTTCAAAAGGTGTGGAAAAATTCATTCCTGTTGATCAGAAGAAGAAAACAGGCACATTAGGCAACGAAGATGTGACGATCAAGTTTTACTATAATTTGGAGCGTAATGTAACGGTCAATTATTATGACAACCGTACAGGCGATAAGATCAAAGCATCTAAGAAATATACAAAAGTGCGTGGGGAAAAGTATTCAGAAAAGCATCCTACAATTAAGGATGGTGAATACACGTATCGTTATGTAAAGACTGCTGGAGATAAAGAAAGTGGAACAGTGGGGGCAAAAAACATCACGATTAATTATTATTATGATAAGCCACTTGCAAAATTAGGCTTTGAAAAACTGCAAATATATACAGCGCAATGGGAAAAGGGTCTTCCTGTCAAAGTGTATTTATCAAAGGAATTGAATTACAAGTCTAGTTTGAAAGATATGGCTGACAAAAAAATCACAGTGGGGCTATATCGTGGCACGACAAAGGTCACGTCAAAAACGTATACCACAAAAGATTTGCCTAAGAAGATTGAAATGACGGTTCCTGCGAAGTATTTAAAAGTGAATGACAAGGCTCTTTACACTGTGAAATTCACAGACTTCGACAAAAGTGATTTCAAAATTGATGCTGCTGCATCCGAATTAAGTACGGATGGATATGCAGCAAGCGAAAAAACGATCAAGGCAACTTCTGAAAAGCAAAAAGAATTGTCATACAAAGGCGTTGTGATGACTGAAAAAACGCCATCAACGGGAAAGGTTTATTATGAAACACTTACTTTCCCGTTAGTGAAAATTGAAAAGAAGAAAACGGGCTATGGATTTGAGCGAAAGGTGAATCTTCATTATGAAAATGAAATTGGCGGGAGTATTAAGCCATCATTTGATTTTGAAGTTCCTACTCGCTTAGTCGATAGTTATTTGTCGTATAAAAAAAGCGGCGATAACTCCATGATTACTATGGATCAAACGAAAGTGTCTAACAATAAACAGGGTGAAACGTCAGTCCATGACCTTGTGTATGAGCTTCCTCATATCAATGTGGAACGACACACAGGCAGCCTGTTTAGTGATGAACAAGTAGAAAGTAAAGACAAAAGAATTTCGTATGATCTTTTAGATGGTGGACGTAAATTCTATTCTCCTATTTGGGCAGAATTGGGGAATTATGAAACGAAAATCAAGTCGAAGCCAATGGGTGTCAATTTAATAAAAGCAGAAGTCACCGAACAATTGGAGCTGTATGCGTCCATGTATGCTCACATGGATTCAAAGACGATAGATCAGGATGAAGTGCTGCTGAAACCTGTATATGCTGACAATCCATTTCCTAATGGTCTGCCAGAAGGATGGACTAAAAAGGATTTAGATTGGGTTATGTCTCGTTAAACTCTAACCACTATTAAACACAGGTGATGCGTATATCGTTTGTGTCAACGGTAAGCGCACCGTAGGGAGCATTAAGGAGTTGAAACAATCAGCGCCCCCAAACCCTTTTAATGTCTCAAAAGGTTACCACACCTTTTGAGCTGCCTACCGGCGAGGGAGTCCCCCATGATTGGGGGAATAGGGGGATGGATATTTGCGATCCAACGGGCTTCCGTTGGTGGGATTGGGCAAAGCCCTAGAATATACGAAAGAGGTTTGTTCTCATGTTAAATGTAAATCTGGTGAATAAGGCATTTTTGGATAGTGAATTGGAAGAGGCGAGTTTATTGAATAGAAAGTATTTAGAAAGTGATTTAAAAGATGTCAGTTTATTACAGTTGGCTGAGGATTTTATAGAAATGTTAAAGGGAACTGTTCATTACTATGGACAGGGTGAAAGAATTTTAATTGAAATTAGCACCTTTATAACAAATGAAATTAAACGTTATTTGTCTGCTGTGTTTATCGTTCTTGAAAGGGAAGACGATGAAACAGATACAGTTAATGTAGAATTAGAAATTTTAAGGTCTCATGATGCACCTCCGAGGTGAGGGCATTTAATTTGATAAAGAGTTTTTTAAGGATAGTCAAAAGACTGTCCTTTTTGTCTCTAAAAAAAAGGAGGAATAACAATGAAATTACATTTAATTAACGGTATGGATTTGGCAGAGGAGTTAGAAGAAATTGAAAGAAAGGCTAAAATTGCTTGGGAAAACATTTGGTTGGAAGTTGCTGACCAGTTAAGAACTGCATCAATGGAAAAAGTTGCTGTTCATAAGAAAATTGTGATGGATGAAAAAGAATGTATATTAAAAGTTGCTTTTGAAGCGCATTTTCCGCAAAAGACTGACGATGGTGAAATAATTCGACCTGTTATATATACAGGGTATGAAGTCCAATAGTGATCTAATGAAAGGAGATTATAAATAATGTCATTTGTTTTTGAAAACATATCTACTTTTCAAAAAGAGCTGCAAAGGGTTGGTTCTCAATCGCCTAGTGGCTCTTTTTTGAGAGCTTTACGTGAGAATGTTGCAAGTGGGGCTGAATCATTTGAGGTTGAGGGCAATTTGGAGGAAGGAGAAGACTCTTATATTTTGCGAGTCTTCTTTACAATTGATGGCCCGAACGAAGATGGTCAAACACCTATAGCTGCTTTGCCAGTTTGCCGATTTGATTGTCTTTGGTTAGAAAAAAGAGAGTGAGGGAGCTAGAAAGGAGATTAACGATTATGCAGCATAACTTTATCAATTACGGTGCTTATCAAAAACAAATGTCTGAAATCGGCTGTTCTTCCTTAGCAGATGATTTGTATATTCAATTTGTCGAACGTATAAAAGGTGGAGAAACTGGAGCTATTGATCTTACAGGAAACATCACTTTAGGTGATAAGGACAATGAAGGTAATTACAAATTAAGCCTTGTGACTGTTTCTTTCAATGCTCATATGAATGACGATGGGGTATGTCAAATGTCTTTTGAACGTGTCAATGTCTCGGAAGTTGATTGGTGAAAAAATTTCCTTGAAGGGAGGGAGGGGATTTGAAGGAATTACCCTTAAAAATGATCTTACTGGCGTTTGTGATATTTGTTGTCAGTATACTTGTCTATTACTATACGACTGATTACAAGCAACATAGCATTATCAACACTATGAATGAATCGGCTCGTATAGCCAGTATGAGAAACGTGGACAACAGCATCCGCACAGAAGAAGGAAAGGTTGAATTATCCGAAAGGGCTTTTGAATTGAATTTCGAAAGCTCTTTTAAGGAAAAATCCAACGTAAATCTTGGGAAAGCATCTTTCAAATATCATTATTTAAAAGACACAGATGGGAAAATGAAAGCTGTCAAAATTGCTTTGACTGACGAAAAAAAGAAAACCTATCGGACGACATTAGTCGTCGATAAGCCGAAAGGGGAACGTAAATGAATAATGCTGCGAATGCTACGCTTAATGAACGAAAGCAATTGATAGAGAAGGTTCGGGCGCATTTAAAACGACACTATCCTTCTGACTTGTTGAATGCTTACGTTGATTCACAAAAGAGACAGAAGATGAAAGAAACACTTAAAAAAGATTTCCCCCATTTGAGTGATGAAGAATTGGAATTTTCCATGAGGGAGATCATAGGCTTCGGAGTAATTGAAGAAATTATGGAGCAATATAAAGACGTTACTGATATTTCCTTCAATGGTACGCACCTTGATGTTGTAACAAACACAGGAAAAATTCGATATGGGAAAATTGATGAAGAATATATTGTGAAGATCATTAAAAAATTTGGAAATGCATGCAAAAAAGAGTTTACACCCAATTCTCCAATTATAGATGCAACCTATGGAAATTTGCGCTTAAATGCAGTTCACAAAAATATTGCTCAATATGGAACTACAATGGCCTTGCGCATTGTACGACCCAGATTGGCGCTTACTAAAGAAAATTTTGCTGCTTTTGCGCCAGAATATGTCTATGCAATCTTTGAAGCAATTATTGCGTCAAAATCAAATGTCATTATCAGTGGAGAAACTGGCACTGGTAAAACAGAATTACAAAAATTATTGATTTCCATGATTGACTACAAAGATCATATTATCATGATCGAAGATACACCAGAGAGCCATGTAAAAACTCTATTTCCTGATAAGGATATTAAATCATGGATTACGAATGCCTCTACAGGCATTGAAGATTTAGTGAAAGCTGGACTAAGAAATAATCCAGTTTGGATAATTCCTGCGGAAGTTAGAAGTAAAGAAGCCTATGAAATGATACAGGCTGCCTTGTCTGGTCATAGATTAATTGCTGGAATTCATACACCAGGTCCCCGATTTATCGTATCGAGACTTATCAATATGATGAAGATGGGGTATGTAATTGATGAGGAATCAATGAAAGAAGACCTTCACAGTTATTTAGATTTTGGAGTACATCTTGAAAAGATTACAGGGGAAGATGGAAAAGTAATTAGGTATCTAAAAGAGATCGTGGAGTTTTTACCAGATGGTGAAGTCTTGACGGTTTTTAGGTGTGATCTAACAAATGATGGTTTCAAATATGATGGTGGAAAGATAAGCAGCAACTTTGTCAAAAGAATGATGGAAAAACTTGTCCCGATTGAATTGCAAGAAAAACTTGCTGAAAGGTTGACTATGCATGAAGTTAATACGTAAGAGGAAACTCTATAGGTTAAATGAAATTCATGCGATGGCTCAAGCATTTGGGCAACCATTAAAAAAGAAGGCATATGTTAAATTCGCTGTAGTCCCTTTTCTTTGCTTTGGTGGGTTTTCATATCTCCTTTTTCATTATTGGTGGATGGCTTTGGCTGGTGGATTTATAGGGAGCTTATACGGGTGGTTCTTTCTCATGCAAAGACAGGTCAAGAACGACTATGAAAGAGCAGCCCTTGAAGAAAGACACAGGTTCTTGAACAATATGACGCAGATGCTGACCAATGAGAATATGACTTTATTGGAAACCTTCTCTACCTGTACTGGTTATGCAGAAGGGGAGTTAAAAGAAAAACTCATTGATTTAAGAGCTGTCTTGGTTGATGGAACTGAAAAAGAAGTAATTGAAGCGTTTCGTGTGTTGAGAGATTTTTATAAAAGTGATGTGCAATTTGATCAGTTCATGGAGCAACTGGCGATTATGTTAATCGAAGGGCACACATCTATTGATTCATTACGAGACACTAAAAATTTTCACAATCAAATTCTAGTGAAGCAGGAAAAATTTATTCAAATGAAAAAAGCTCGAAGACGTGATTTTAATACGATGATTTTTTATTCAGTAGCATTTATTGGGGCTTTGATGTTTTCCTTCACCATTCCAAAATTCATCAACATCTATGCGCATACTATGGTGGGAATGATTACGAGTTCCTTGTACCTGCTTACTATATTTGGGCTGTACCACTCTTTTAATAAAAAGTTCTTCGATGACACCATAACGGAGGTGAAGATTTAAGTCGTGAAAAATAAAAAGAAAACAGATTTAGACGGTCAATCTATGACGGTCTTTTCTTTTTTGGAGAAGATCGCCGAAAGTGACTTGGAAAACATGATCCATTACTTAAATGAAACTAATGTGAACAGTTTTCAAAAGCAGCGTTTCTTTAAGGCTGGTTTGTTTTTACTGATGGGTATTCCCATATTCTTTCTGAAACCCATGATTTCATTAGTGTTTTTAGGACTTGCTGTTGCTTTTTATTTCTATGAGTATCTGCGAGTTAAGTCAAAATTCAATGCAGCTCGCTTTCAAAAGGAGCTAGTATTCTTGGAGTTTTCCAAAGAAATTTATATTTATTTATTGGAAAACAAGACAACAATCTATTCTGCATTTCAAAAAATGAAAGAAAGGGAGAAAGATGGTGTTCTAAAAGATGCTTTGCAGGATTTGCTAATAGACTTACATGAACGTCCCGATGATGTTAAGCCGTTTATAGATTTTGCCAATAGAACGAGTGGCAGCGATAGGTCAAAGCTCTTTATGATAACGCTCTTTGAGCATTATCAAAATTCAAAGGATGATTCGATTATCTATCAGCTTGGGAAGATGACTAGCGAACAATTATTCTTAGTGGTGGATGACATTATTGAATACAAACATGGAAAGTTTTTGAATTTTCCAATGAAAATAACAATGCCTGTAGTTGCTGTGGTGCTTGTCTTTTTCATTTCTCTTCTAGTGGATAGCCTAAAAGCTATCCAATTTGGGGGCGGTTAAATGTTAGACGGCATTCAAATGACGTTTTTAAAAATCTATATTGTTCTTCTGTCAATCTCTTTAATTGTTGATGTGACAGGATATTGTATTCGATTGAATCAGACCAACGATTTTAAGCAACAAGTGAATTATCAGATAGAAAGAAATGGAGGGTTGAATAAAAATGCACTTGCGGAAATTGAGAAGAAGAACAAAGAAGCGTATGGGGGCAGTTTTCAAGTTCACAGCGCCTCTTTAAACAAGACTTTACCATATGGTAGCGAGGTCTCTTATAAAATTACCACAACTTATAACTTTCAGCTTGGTGGTCATAAAGAAGTGATCGAAGTAAAGGGAGGGGCGCTGTCTCTAATTAGGTGAGGAGGGAGGTGAATGAGCGGTCATATCATTAGGATAGGAATGTTATCCTGTTGGGCTGTTGTTTTAGGAACGTGTGTTTATATATTTAAAAGTCATTACCCTGATTTTATAACAGGGGTTCAATTATTTGTTGAAAGCATTACAGAAGGCATGTATTAAAAAAAGATAACTAAAGGAGAATGAAAAAATGACAGGACAAAATATTACCGAAGTTGGTTGGGGAATTATTGGAGCTGGTGTAATTGCACTTATGGGAGTGGCAGTAAATGCATTCTTTCCAGATTTGATTCCAGAGATTTTAAACGGAATGAAATCACAACTTCTCGGAATTTTTAAGAAGTAATTTTCTAGGGCGAGTCTTTCGGGGCTTGCTCTTATTTATTGAAAGGAAAGAGATTTCTTAAAAGAAAGGTGGGTTATTATGTCTTTTCCGAAGCGGATCGCCAGCATTGCTAGGTATTTTTTAATTGCTTTATTGTTTTTCATAATACTTATTGCATCTGGTGGTTCTCTATATAGATTGTTTACTCATGAATCTATTGTTATACGTCACATTTCTGTTAATTCTTTGGGGTTTGCCTTGATATTACTAGCTCTTTACTGCTGCATCCGTTTGCTAAAGTGGTCAATCAATGCAAAGGAGGGGGAAAATGAAAAAGAAAAAGAATGACAGTAAGATGGCTACTGAAAACAATCCAATGCTTTCAGCTTTTAAGAAGAAGTTGAAAGCTGTTAAAAAGCCAGAAAAGAAACCTAAATCAATTCCAAAAGATCGTTCAAAAATGATTGCTGTCGGAGTATGGACGATGATTGGAACGCTTGTCTTTTTTGCTTTCTTGTCTGTCTTACTGTCTATTAGCAATAGGTCAGCTTTGAACGATCTTGCGAGACAACAAGAACAAAACAGTAAGCAGAAAGAGGAAGTTTCAATTGTGGCAGGAGAACGCTTCTTATCTGGATTCATTGAGCAGTACATCAATGTGAAAAATGAAAGGGCTGCTGCTGAACAGCGTCAAAATACCTTGATGAAATATCTTGTTGCTGATGATGAGATAGACCAAGAAACATGGTTTGATACATCTGGTGCACAGGGGGATCGAGTATTAAATGATTATGTCCTCTACAATGTCAAAAGAGGGGATGGAGATTCACTTTTTCAATATAAGGTGAATTATGCGAATGTAGTAAAGATTAAAAAGAAAGAACACAAGGTTGATAAATCAGCATTATTAAATATCCCTGTGAAACATAAAGGTGACGAATTTGCTGTGAGTGGTACGCCATATCTTTCAGAAATATATGATCTTAAAGGTGATATTCCTAGTTCTTCAGAGGAACATGAAGAATATGACGGAGATCAAACAGCAGCCATAAAAGAATTTCTAAATACATTCTTCCGAAAATATGCGGAAGAATCAAAAGATGACATGTCGTATGTCATGAAAACACCAGAGACTTTAAACGGTCATCTGGTATTTGGTGATGTTGAAAATATCCAAATTTATAAAAAAGGTGATGGATTTGAGGTGTCGTCCGTTGCTGTTTTTAAAGAGAAAGAAACGAATTTGCCAGTAAAAGAACGTTTTACATTATCCGTAGTGAAAAACAGCGGTCAATATTATGTGAATCAACTAAAACATCAATAGGAGTGGTATTTATGGAATTTTTAGACTTTCTTGTGTTAGGTGCAAAAGCAGGGTCAGATTTACCGACATTAGGTGACTTAAAAAGCTGGGCAAAGCAGGTTGTGGAACAGGCTATTTATATTGTTACCATCTTTGTTGTTTGTAAATTTCTAATCAAGATGAGTATTGGGAAAATCGTTGGCATTATTGCGCTTGCAAGTGCCTTAGTTTTTGCCGTTCGAAACTGGTCTATGGTTACTGGATGGGGTGGAGCATTACTTAAACTCTTATAAGAGGTGAAAGAATGACTAGAATGGTCTTTAATTACAGAAAGGCAATGCGCGAACCAAAGAAAATACAAAAGATTACTGATAATTTCAGTTTGCCTTTCGCAATAGAGTTGATTCCTATGATCAACTACTTTATTTTTGTCGCAATTAGTTTCGGTTTTTTCTTAGGTGTTAGGAAGATATTTCCTAGCGCCTTTGAAAATACATTTTTAATCGTAATTTTTGGAATACCTTTAGCTTTAACTATTTTTGTTAGCAAGGTTAAACCAGAGGGGAAAAATATTTATTTGTACTTCTGGGGGGTTTTTAAATATTTGATTATGATTAAGTTCCCAAAAAAGAAATTTTGTAATGATCGTGAAGTTCCATTTATTAACCAAAAAGAAATACGATTTAAACCATTAAGGGAGGTGCAGAATTTTGAATCTGGAAACACCAATGAAGAGTATATTCAACAATTTGATCTTGACGAGATCCGGTGATGTTTGGGCATATTACCGGATCAAGAGCAGTTCCATTCCCTCACAAAATCAAAGTAAAATAGAAGAATACAAGGATAAATGGACTTCGTTTTATGAAGATATTACAGAGTATGAAGATTTTCACCTGATGATGTACCCGAATGAATTCGATCTTGAAGGGCGTCTGAATGTACTGAAAAAGGATATACATGAAGATGCTTTTGACGTGGCTTCATATTATATGCAAGAAACAGTCAGTGTAATGGATCAGCGTTTAGGGAGATTGACCAAACCAGATTTCATAATTGGTATTAAGTTAAACAAAACACTTCTTAGTATGGATGCAGATATGAAAGACAATCTAATGTCAATGTTTAATACTGCTACTGATACAGTAGTCAATATGTTGGGGTGGGAACAAGATATTTCCTCTGAGTTTTTTAAGAAATATTTAGAAATTGAAGATGACTTGGCAAGTACAGTTACATCAGTATTTGGTGAGAGATTGAAGGAAAGTGAACTGAAATATATTAATCGCTATCATTTTGTTAGGGGTCTCTATCATGATGCTGCCGAGGAAAGTGAAAGTGGAGACATACAATCTATAACGAATACAGTCATTGATCCAACAATTCCAGGTGCGTTAAAACTCATGAGTGATCAAGATGAAGGATATATATCTTTTGTTGTTGTTGATGAGTATTTTGATAATATGGTCAACAGTGACTTGTTTTTTGAAGTTCAGTCTCTACCTTTTCCTGTAGAAGTTGATATAAAAGCAAAAGTTGAAGGCAAAGGAATGACAAAGGCTGCTTTAAATATCAAACATCAACAACTAAAGGAAGAGCAAAATGAAAAGCATAGTCTCGGTGACGAAAGTGATCAGTCAACAATGACAAGTGCATTTCTCGTAAAGGACTTACAAAACAAAATCAAAAAAGAGGAAGTGTCTTTGATCAACTGGCTTGCGGTTGTGGTTGTTGATGGAAAAAGCAAAAAGGAATGTACCGAAAAGGCACGGGTGGTTGTCAGACACCTAAAAGGAGCAGGAATTAAATGCAGGATTCCTATTGCTGATCAACTGTCTCTATTTTATAAAATGCTTCCTGCTCAAAAGCTTGATCTTATGGACAAAAACTGGATTCAAAAAACGACACAAAATGGGTTAGCTGAATGTTTATTAGGTGTTGATTCTTTTGTTGGTTCAAAGATTGGCTTCTTTTTAGGATGGGGAGACAGATTTGATAAACATACTGACTTAGAAAGCGCTATCCGATCAAGTCGTGATTTTGTTCTTTATCATCCGTTCTTAGCGAACCAACAAATTAAAGGCTCTAAAACCCGATCGCCGCATTGTTTAATCACAGGTGATACGGGGAACGGAAAGTCTTTCCTTGCGAAGCTACTGTATCAATATATCTCGTTTATGGATGTTAAAGCGTTATATATTGATCCTAAAAAAGAAATGAGGAAGTGGATCACAAAAATTATTAACGATCCACAGACACGTAAAGACTTTCCACTCTATATCAATCATCTGGAGAAGTACCACTTTATAACGCTTGATCACGAGAAAAAAGAAAACTGGGGTGCATTAGACCCTGTATCATTTATGCCAGCAAGTAAAGCCAAAGATTTAATAGAAGTCATTTTTGAACAAATTTATAATTTTAAAGACAAGGATACTATAAGTACGGCTTTTTTAAGAGCGATCTCAAATGTTCTTGAGAGAAAAGAACGTGGTGAGCAAGTTGGGTCACTCCACATCATTTATGAAATGCAGCAGCACAAAAATGAGATTGTGAGAGAAGCAGGAGACAATCTTTTTGAATCTGTTAAAGACTCAATCATGAAATTACTTATTCACGACGGTTCGAATCCTTCCTTATCATTAACAGAGAGAATGACGATTTTAGAAATTGAGAACATGGACTTGCCGGAATTCGGTGAAAGAATTGAGAATTTCACGAAGTCACAAATGAAGTCTAGTGCGGTCATGTTTGCAGTCGGTAAGTTTTGCGAATTGTTCGGGATGAATGCAGATGAAAAAACAGCTGAGTTCATAGACGAAGCATGGATATTTACAGCTAGTCCTCAAGGTCGAAAAGTTGAGCGTCAAATGCGAAGAATTGGACGTTCTTATAATAATGCTGAATTCTTCATCTCGCAATCAACAAAGGATGCTTTACATGACGATGGCAAAGGAAACTTTGGTGTCGCTTTTGCATTTGACGAACCGAGTGAAAGGGAAGATGTTTTGAAATGGATGAATCTTGAGCCAAGTGAAGAAAATCAAAAGATGCTTGGATCAATGTTTCAAGGTCAATGCCTGTTTAAAGACATCTACGGACGTACGGCAAAGATTTCGATTGAATGCCTGTTTGAAGAGTGGATGGGGGCTTTCGAGACCATCCATAAAAGTGAAGTGGCATATGCGGAAGAAAATTATTTATAAAGTCTACTATTAAGAATTCATGTTTGCATATCCATGTGGGCATGTCTATGGAGATGTGTTATAATCGTACACAGAAGTACACGGAAGTACACGGAAGTACACGGAAGTACACTAAGGTACACTTTTGAACTTTATTAAACAAAACAATTGCAATTGAAGCGCAAGAGCACAACGACAACGAAGCACACCTTTGCAACTCATTAAACAAAAGTATTGCAATTAAGGTGCATCTGATGAGTGACTCTTTTTTTAAAAAATTGAACCGCAACAAATAATTCAATAACTGTTACATTGAGATATTAAGAGCAATAAATAATTTAATCTCTCTTACACTTCTGATGATGTCTACTTGAAGTAGACGGAGGAAATAAAGAAAGACCCGATAATCGGGTCTCGTGAAAATTACTGAACTTTATGCTTCTCGCGTTTTAGTATGATGTATGTAGACAATGCAATATATGCAATTGATGCTACGGAATTAATCATACTCAAATACGCATTAACCAGTTCCAGCATTAAAGTTCACCTCCCTCTTTTGGGACGTGGGAATACATGCTACTGCAATAGCGTGTATTCCTTTTTCTATTCTACCTTGTTTCTGCTTTTGTTGAAACCAAAAAAACGTGCTCTTTTCCCCTTTTTTGAGATCACGAGCTGCATGGGGAGTGGACCGTTTTTTTCTGTCTCTACCTTTTATTTTAGCATAGTCCTGGTCCCATCGGATAAGTTCTTTATCATTTGACGTACGATGAGACTTTGCCATCGAGTTATAATTACAATTTTGTTTAACAAAATGCGAGTTTGGTTAAGGGGAAAGGGAAATTAATAGCCACAAAAATGAATTTGATTGTATAAAATAATAGTTTTAAAAATGTAGTCGTTCATAAATGAGCGGCTTTTTTTATTGGGGGAAATTAGGAGGTTGAAATGAAGAAGAGAAAATTAATAATAACTTTCCTAGCTCTTGTGATGTTGGTTTCTTCTGTAACTTTGGTTTTTGCAGATGATAAGGAGGGAGACAAGACGGTTAAACCCAAGATTGAAAAGGTTGGAGGGGTTGATCTTGAAATAAGTCGTTTTCCGTTGGAGCATTATCAAGCTCACAATCAAGCGGAAGATGGAATGATAAAAGGAACTATTGTTTCTCTGTCCAATGTAATGCTAGGTACGACACAAATAATTGTTCTTGTCGTTGATAAGGCAATGGATTTGTTTATGAGTGCTGAACCGATAAATAACTTTAGCGACGCTATTACGAGCGTCTCCAAGGATATGTACAATGTTTTGAAGAAAAGTTTTGGAGAAATAATCTTTGTGTTTCTGATAGCCTTCCTAGTCTATCTATTCTTTATAAGAGGAAATTTTAAGGAGGGTATGAGACGTTTCGCTTTGTTTTTTCTTGTCATGATTGTGGCAGGCTTATGGGTAAACAAAGCTGGATATTGGGTCGAATCTCTTAATGCCTTGTCAATTGAGGGGCAAGGCAAACTTATAAATGTTGGAAATAAATTGGTTGATTCCTTTTCAGGGAAAACCGATTCTTCCTTGAGTATGGAAGATGTGAAAAAAGGACAGGAGTTAAAAGGAACAACCGCCGTATTGAGAAACTTTTATTTTGACGCAGCTTTGAAAAGTCCATATTTGGTTACTAATTACGGTACACCAAATGAAAAAACAATCTTGAAAAAAGGTGATGGAGAAGGTGGTCTTGATCGAATAGATACGCTGCTTTCTTTTAAACTTACTAGTGAGGGTCAAAGTGCGAAAAAGAAATTTATCAACGATAAGGAAGTCAAAGAGTATAAAAATCAGAGTATAGCAGAGGGAAGTATTTACGCACAGTTAGGCTATTCATTTATAGGTTTGCTTGCTGCTATTTCACTAGGCGTACCATTCTTTCTAATTCCTTTTCTTAATTTCTTGATTCAAATTATTGTACTTGCGATTGCTTTGTTTCTTCCAATGGCGTTCATTCTTTCTTACGTTCCCCAGTTTGCTTATAGCGGGTTCGTGTCGCTAGGAAGAATGCTTGCTTTATTTGTGATGAAAGCTATGCTCACATTTGTTTTGATATTTGTTTATGCAATTTGTGTCATTACAAATAAAACCATTCCTCCAACAAATTTAGGGATGTACTTTTTAAATGTGGCAGCTATATCAGCAATCCTTATTGTTTCTTTCTTGAAACGTGACAAGATCATCAAGTTTGTTACGGCTGGGAAAGTTCAATCTGTGGATGCAAATTTATTAGAGAATACTAGAAAGTCTGTCGTTCAACCTTCATGGGAAGGTGTAAATAAAGTTGGTAGCAGTATTGGCGAATGGAAAAAGAGACATGACGCCAAAAAAGCTGCTGAAGAAAGGAAAAAGGCAGAAGAGGAACAACAGTATTCAGCGGAAAGACGAAGTGCGCCACAAAATCAATCAACTACTGGCAATTCTAAATTTGATAGAACTTCACAGGATAATTTTAATAAGGGGGATTTAGCTGCGAAAAAAGAAGTTGAAAGAAAGCGTCAATTAGCAGCCTCTAATCAATTGGCGGAGGAGAACAAGGATAATACAGATACTTCAAATGCTATGTCTAAAGTTGATGTAGAGAGAAGTGAACAGCTTGCTAAAGATCAACTGAAAGAGGAAGGCGACAGTAATACAAGTGCTTCGAATGTCATGCCGAAAGTGGATGTTGAAAGAAGTGAACAGCTTGCTAAAGATCAACTGAAAGAGGAAGGCGACAGTAATACAAGTGCTTCGAATGTCATGCCGAAAGTGGATGTTGAAAGAAGTGAACAGCTTGCTAAAGATCAACTGAAAGAAGAAGGTGACAGTAATACAAGTGCTTCTAACGTTATTCCTAAAGTTGATGTAGAGAGAAGTGATCAACATATTGCCGAAGAAGAAAAGACCAATAGTCCGAAGGGTTCAACATCAATTCATGAGATTGATGTTGAAAGAAGTGATCAAGGCATTAATGAAAAAACGTTAACAGAGGAAAAGGTGAGTAATCAAAAGCCTTTGAATACAGTTCCTTATGCTAACGTAGCAAGAAATGATCAAGTCTTAAATGAACATATACAATCAGAAGAAAAAGTAAATACACCTGTTCAAAAAAGTGGAAATGAAACAGTTAAGGAATCTGATGCACAACCAAAAACTAAAAGAGTTATTCAACAACAACCAAAACACGTGAAAATAGAATTGGATCAGATAGAAAGTCGTCAAAGCAAAAGTGATCGAGGTAATCGAACATGAAAAAGCTATTGACGGCTTTTTTTATTTCACTCCCAATTATCTTTTTTGGGGGAATGCTGCTTGTTGTTGTATTAATTTTTGGTGGGAGTAATCAACAAGAAGAAATTGACGTTGGGGATGATGAGTATATAACGAATGGCATTGCGCCGGAGATTGAAAGACTCCGTCATATTTTCGAGAAGTACGCAAGGAAAGAAGGGGTTTACGATCAATTGAATATCATTATGGCACTAACAATGCAGGAGAGTGGAGGACGCTATCTTGATATTATGCAGTCTAGTGAGTCAATAGGTTTACCGCCTAATACGATAACAAATCCAGAATATTCGATACAAGTTGGTATAAAGCATTTTGCGGCGGTCTATAAAAAAGCAGGTGGAGACGTGCGTCTTACATTACAGTCTTACAATTATGGTGGTGGATTTATTGACTTCGTGAAAAAACGTGGAGGGAAGTATACTAAAGCTCTTGCACTAGAATTTAGCAAATTTCAAGCCTTGAAATTAGGCTGGCGAAGCTATGGTGATCCCAATTATGTTGATAACGTCTTTCGTTATCTAAAAGGTGGTGGCACTGTAAAGCCAGTCAACGGTGCAATGGAAGGATATGAAATTGTAATGAATGAAGCTCTTAAATATGAAGGTAATCCATATCAATGGGCTGGTTCAACTCCTAAAACAGGTTTTGATTGTTCGGGCCTTGTGCAATGGGCTTACAGAAAAGCGGGTATTTCATTGCCTAGGACGGCACAAGAACAGTATGGCGCAACAAAAAAGATTGCTGAAAGTGAAGCAGTTGCGGGGGATTTAGTCTTTTTTACTGGAACGTATCAAGGAAAATTCATCACACATGTGGGAATTTATGTAGGAGATGGAAGAATGTATAATAGTAACGATAGTGGCGTCCAATACTCTGATCTTAAAAAGGGATATTGGCGAGACCACTTGGTTTCATTTGGTCGTATAAAAAAATAGGGGGTATTTCATGAAGAAAGTATTTTGGATATTGGGTGGTGTGGTCTTGATTTTAGGGATTTCGAGTTATTACATGACATACAGCAAGTTAAGTGCTGAAAAAAATCAAGCTATTAAAGACCGCCAAAGAGTAGAGAATCAAATGAGCCAGTTGAAAGAATCAGAAGCTACTAAAGTGAATCAGAAATTTTTTGAAGCGTTCTTTCAGTATGAAGATGCTGACGGTCGTGAGAAGGCTGTTCGAAAGTTGGCGACCGATAAAGCAATGAGTTATGCGTTCCCCTCTAAGGCTCCAAAGAAACATAGTGTAACCATGCAGGGGGATTTACTTTCTTTAGAAAGCTATTCAAAGAAAGTTGATGAAAAGCACGAATTATACCTTAATGAAGCAAAAATCGCGCTTACGGTGAATGCTGTTACCACTCAGCAGACCTTAATTATTCAAACAGAATTGAAAAAACAAAAAGGTGGATGGATTGTTGAAAATGTTCAGGTTAAAGGAAGTAATTAATCTTTGTAAATACCGTGAAGGTGAGATGATGTGCTTCCTGTTTTCGTGATACCGAATGTGATACCAAAAACTCAAAATAATATAAAAAATAAAAAAAAGAAGGGTTTGCATAACCCTTCATATTACTGCGTTTCTTGCGCCATTAGGTATTTCTTTCGTTTCAATATGGTCGAGATGGAAGGTTCGATTGGTTAACCGTTGATATAGAGGGGATTAAAGGTGTTTAGACGTTATATTTATATTAAGCACCCACAAAGCGCCCACAAAATTTAATTATTGAACATACCGCAGATACAATTCCTTTGGTCCTCAATTTTTGGGTGACATGGAGATACGTGTCTGCGGTTGTTTTTTATACTAGAATGTCTTAACCTTTCCCATACATAGTTCTTATTCAAAACGTTTACAGCATGGCTATGCTCAATGCATGTCTTTTATAAACTTCTCTGAAATACTTTCTCACAACATTTGTTTTGAACCTTTTAAAGGAGAAATGATTTTACCTTTAAGGCCGCTAACAACTTCGAGGTTCAGATCAACTTTATTCAAAATAAATACTTGCCACATTCAAATTAGTACTGTATAGTTCTAAATATGACAAAGGTAAAATTAATGAATCAAAAACGTGTACTTGAAGTAGCTGCAACATTATTTTTGGAAAAAGGGTTTGCTTATACGAGTATGGACGAATTAGTTCGTGTTAGCAAAGTATCAAAGTCTAATGTGTATTATCACTTTTCTAATAAGGAGGAATTATTAGAAGGGGTCGTTGATTATTGGATTGATATGTATCAAGCTGCAATAGACGACGTAATTTCTCAGACCCAATTTTCAGTTGAAGATCGTACCCAAATGTTTTTAAAGCAATTATCACAAGGCGTTCAGTCGAGAGAGTATAAGGGCGGCTGTCCATTTATTACTCTTTATATTCAAAGTCCTGCACAGGCCACACAAATAAAAGAAAAAATAGGTCTTTTTTTCACAGGATTACAAGAGAAAGTTTCTCTGTTACTGAAACAAGGGGTAGAGAACGGGGAATTCAGAGATTCGATTCAGATTGATGAGGTGGCATCACTTTTTATTACAAATCTTGAAGGCGCGTTATTTGTTTCAGAAACATTGAAGGATGCCACTGTCATCACAAAAACAGCAGATCATTTATTTAACTTGCTTCGATAAAAGAAGCATTTTTTTTACATCAAATTAGTACTATATAGTACTAAAAAGGAGATTTCACATGAAAACAGTATTTTTAACGGGTGGAACAGGCTTTATCGGAAAGCAATTAGTGAAAGAATTAGTCAAAGAAGATGTGAACATTCTTCTTTTAGTGAGGTCGAAAAGTAAAGCGACACGCATTTTTCAAGAAAGAGGCATTTTAAAAGAGGCAGTGATGCACTTTGTTGAAGGTGATTTGACGAAAGTCGATTTGGGTCTAAGTCCTGAAGATCAGGAGAGGGTATTGAAAACGGATGTGATCATTCACGCAGGAGGCCCTATGGATATTCAAGCGACAAGTAAAGAGGCAGCTTCCGTCTTTTTAAATGGCGCCAAATATATTGGTGAATTAGCTAAAAGTATTCATCAATTGAAGGGTTTACAGCAATTTATCCATGTTGTCGGTTATATGAGTCCCTTTGATGATCAAAATAGCAAGATTGCCATCGACGTGTTTGAAGAAGGAAACGATTACTTGAAAATAAAAAATCCTTATGAGAGAACAAAGTTTTTAGCAGATCTTTATATTCGTCAACAGGCATCTTCAGTAGGTTATCCTCTTTCTGTCATTAATCCGCCAACTGTCGTTGGTAGTAGTCAAACAGGGAGTACAGAGCAAATTGCAGGATTGGGTTTGCTTGTAAAGAGTATGCGAAGAGGGCTCATGCCGGTGATTCCTGGAGGTAAGGACTATCGGTTACCACTTATTTCAAACGATGAGTTTGCGAAGTTTATTGTACAGGTTTTCAAGTTGGAGCAGCCGGCTATTCAAACATATACACTTGTTGAAGACAAAGAGCACGATCAGAACGTTGCTGGACTATTAAGTATGATGTCAGAAAGTATGAATATGAGGACGCCAAACATCTCTGTCCCAATGCCACTGATGAAAGCTATCATGAATAGTGGTGTAAGTAAACTCACAAACATTCCTTCTGACGGATTGAATTTTATGACAAAACGAACGTTCTTAAATGTTTCAGTGAAAAAAATAATGGGAGAAGATTGGTTTAAGAAGACGAGTGTCATGACATTTTCCCTGCTGTAGTAGCTGATCTAGATTATCGAATGATGGCTCAAAATGGTGAGCACCAACATTTATTTAAACGAACATTATGCGATAATAACACCCTTTACCAATTACAAGGAGAAGGGAAGCCGTTTATTTTATTACATGGTTTATTGAGTGATGGAGAAGATTTATTTCCTTTAGCACAAGAGCTTCATGAGAAAACAGGTCAACCTGTATGGATTTTGGACCTTCCTGGTTTGGGGCGTTCTCCATTTAAACGAGAGAAACATCTTCTAGATATCTATTTGAATGTAGTGAAAAAGTTATTGGAGAAAGCGGCTAATGGTGCACATCTCATTGGCCATTCATTCGGTGCGTTTATTCTATTGAAAGCATTGGGACAAGGCTACATAGATAAGAAGTATTCATCCACTTTACTTCAGCCGCCTGTTTCTAAAAAAAATGCTAAATCGCTAAATGTTCCACAATGGATGAACAAATGGTCATTAAAATTAGCAACTCCTAAAATGATAGAGCGTTATGTATTAAGAAATGGTTTGTTTGAAAGCACGGAGAGCATCCCTAAACATTATATTGAAAAAATCAGAAACAGCTTTACTTCTCCTAGAATTTTAAATACGACGGTTCAGCTTAACCATTTACTACTGAAAACCGATCAAGGTGACTTTAAAGAAGTCACAAAGGATAACCTACACATGATTTGGGGGGAGTATGATAGAGGCTATTCTGCGCCATCGCATCTTGGGAAGGTTGATTTTGTTCCGTATGGCCACCATTTCCCTCTTAGCCATCCGAGTGAAACGGCAGCATTAGTCATCAATAATATTTGTACTAGCAGATAGGAGTCACCCCAAAACGAAAAAATAAGATTGATGACAAGTGAGCAAAATTTTTCGTTCTGGGTCTTGAAAAAATAGAAGTTAACGAGGTGCATAAAACGCATCTAAGGTTTTCGTCATATCATCAGATGCAGATTGTAAGATAGTTTTTTGATCTAAAATCGCTGTTCCTTGTGCCCGGACAATATGAAATTGTTGAAACCCCATCAAGTTTTGGAATATTTCCTTTAGATAATAATATGAAAATTCCAGTGGTGTGTACCGATCGTTATTTGTGAAAATTGAGCCACTTGCTTGAAGCAAAAGTACACGATAATCGTCAGTCATCAGACCAACTGAACCATTTTCTGTATATTTGAACGTTTCTCTAGCAATGAAGATATTATCTATATAATCTTTCATACGTGACGTCACATTGAAATTATGAACAGGTGATACAATCACGATTCGATGATGTGCTTTGAATTGAGCCAATAAAGCAGCAGAAGAAGCGGCGATTTTTTCCTCCGCAGCTGTTAATGTTTGTTCAGATGTTTGCTTATCCCAAATACGTAGCAGCTGGTCTTTTTCGATACGAGGAATTTCAGTTCCATATAAATGTAAAATGGTAGGCTCCTCATGAGGGAATCTTTCTTTAAACTGTTCTAAAAATAGTGTTTGCAGTTTGCTTGAATAACTTTCTCGATCAGTGAAATCAGGGTGCGCGTTAATAATGAATGTTTTCATATGCATGCTCCTTTTCTTTTGATAAACTGAGTATAAAATATAAAGGTGACAATACATGTCACCTTTTTCAGAAGGAAAATCAAATGAAAAAATCAGAACGCTTAAACCAAGAGCTTATTTTTTCAAGTGATAAATATTCATTTCAATTAAAAGATTTAGAAACTGAATTTGGCATTTCTAAACGTACGGCTTTAAGAGATATAGAAGAGCTAGAGTCAATGGGCTTAGCTTTTTATGTTGAAAATGGCAGACATGGAGGATATCGGATCGTGAATCAATCTCCATTGGTTCCGATCTATTTTCAAATAGATGAAGTTCAAGCCATTTTTTTCGCTCTTAAAGCCTTAGATCTGTTGTCAGCAACACCATTTAAAAAGTCTTACTCACAGATTCGCCAAAAACTGTTTGCTACAATGTCTGATGAGAGAAAACATCGGATCACGGAGATTTTGGATGTGATTCATTACTATCATGTCGCGCCAGTAAGTGAACAAAATCATTTGGATTTGATATTGCAGGCAATGATGGAAGATCAAATCGTGAAGATGACATACACTCAATATGAACATAAAAGGATCAGGCTACAATTTCTTGAGTTGTTTTATCGAAATGGGATTTGGTTTACCGAAGCATATGATGTTCAGAATAAAAAGTGGGGCATCTACAGATGTGATTGTATGACGGACATGATGATCGAAGAAGAAACGAAAGACACTTTTACGAAAGAAGCATTAAAAGCACTGCAGCTCGAGTACGAAAAAACTTATCATGATATCTCTTTTAAATGTCGATTAACGGAACAAGGGAAAGAGAAGTTTTTGAAGAATCATTATCCGAATATGAGATTGGAGACCATTGATGATACGCCTTATATAGTGGGTGGGTACAACCAAGAAGAATTATCGTATATGACTCACTATTTGATCTCATTTGGGAAACATGTGAAAATTGAATACCCAGATGAATTGAAAGAAAATTATTTGAATCAATTGCAAGAAATGATGGATCAATATATAAAATGAACGGATTGTATCTGAATCACAAAAACTCAACTCATGAAAAAAGGCGAACTGTCGTAATTCGCCCTTTTTCTATTACTTCTACTTCGCCGCCTGAAATGTATTTGTTTTCGATTGGTCATTGACCTTTCCATACGTCAGCTGACGCCAGATAAATTCCATCGGTCCAGACTTAAACCGCTTTAACCATAACGTACTGAAAAGGACAAGGAAGGCATACACGCCAATAGCCATGAAGAACGTGCCAGCCGGTGAAAGATGATCGGCAAGTCCAGCTCCGTACTTGAGAAATAGCATTGTTCCAATAATGGAGTGTAGCAAATAACAGGTCAGGGACATTCGGCCGACTTTGGTGAACACCATTAAAGCACCTCGCAGCTGAGGAATGTGCAGAAACAGCATCGCAAGTGAACTCATATAAAACATACTGCCAGTCAATCCGCCGTTTTGCTCAAGTGCAGAGACAATGTTCATCCATGGCGTATGTCCAAAAGAGTTGACCGCCGTCATAATCGTACTGGCTAGTGTGATAAGAAAAGCAATTGTACAAATCATCCAAATACGATTCCAAATCGCTTTTTTCGTCTCCATGTTTTTGAAAAACGACATTTTCACAAAATACACACCAAGTAAAAACATGAAGAACATGGAATAGACGGTGGAAAATGAGCTCGAAGCCATCGTGAACATATCCGTCCACCGGTCACCTATCGATGCTAAATAAGTCAGACTGTTGTGACTGGTCAATTCAAAATCGGCAAAATCAGGCTTGCCTGATGATCCTGTACTGATGGTATTGAGCAGCATGGTGAAAAGAGGCGTGAGCAATTGAATCACAAAGAGTGTGATGAGCCAGTACTGGATGGTTTTGGCTGTGCGTTTGTAAAAGAAAAGCAGTAAAAAGCCCGCGACAGCATAATAGGTTAAAATATCTCCAATCCATACAAACGTGACATGCAGAAGACCGATCCCTAAGAGAATGGTTAATCTGCGAGCAAACAACTTGTTCGGGCTGTCCACCTTTTGAGCGGCTCGATCCATAAATATCATAAAACCAACCCCGAATAGAAAAGAAAATAACGTAATGAATTTCCCCGAGGCAAACCAATTCACAATGTGGTGAAAACCATCATTAGACTCCATCTCAAATCCCTTGACCGAATCTACAATCAAAAAATAGTTGACCAAAATAATCCCCATTAAGGCGAATCCTCGTACAATGTCCAAAAAATGCACCCGTTCTTTGAGACTCATTGGTTGTCCGTGTTCTACCTTGCTTACATTCATATCAATGCTCCTTTTCGTGTATTGGATCTAAAGATAAATCCTTCAATGAATCAATATACAGGTCAATTCTTAATCATTTATGAAGATCCAATTTTTTGAAAATAAATGTGACAACTTGATGGCAATTGATCATATTCATAAACACTTAAGATTTATGGTGTATCTTTTCACATAGCTAGATGATATATAGTAATAACATATAAAAATGAACATCATGAAGGATGAGGTGATTGAGACATGACCCATCGAATATTAGTTGTAGAGGATGATCAGGAGATCGGTGATCTTTTGCAGGAATCTCTGACACGTGCAGGGTATGAGGTGCTGAGAGCCATGAATGGCAAGCAGGCATTGTATGTTGTAGATGATTCGCTTGATTTGGTGATTTTGGATGTTATGATGCCGGGTATCTCTGGGATCGAAACGTGCCAGCAAATAAGAGCCACCTCAAATGTGCCAATTTTATTTTTGACCGCCAGATCTAGTACATGGGATAAAACCGAAGGACTACTCGCTGGCGGAGATGATTATATGACAAAACCTTTTTCAGAAGAGGAGCTTCACGCTAGGGTCATGGCGCAATTGCGCAGATATACCATCTATCAGGAAAAAAAGGAACAGGAAGAAACCTATTTAGTTGGCGGTAGCCTGAAGGTGAGTGAAGAATTTAATGAAGTGTGGAAAAATGGGCAGCAAATCAAGTTATCTGATTTAGAATATCGGATATTAAAACTGCTCATGAACAAACGAAACAAAATATTCTCTGCTCAAAATATTTATGAAAGCGTGTGGGGCCAGCCTTATTTTTATTGTTCAAACAATACGGTCATGGTGCATATCCGAAAGCTGCGTGCCAAAATTGAAGATGACCCGGCTCGTCCCGTGTATATCAAAACAGAATGGGGGAGAGGATACCGGTTTGGCACATCGTAAATATACGCTGACCAAAAAGCTGTCACTGCTCATTTTGGTCGCTGCTATCGTAAGTGGTGTTGTCTTTTTGACACTGCAAAAGATCACCGATCACCTGATCGAAGGATATTTGAGTTCAGATGAGTATGATCAGGCAGAGTCAGCCAGATACATTCAAACATTCAGCCGCTACGTTTCAGAACATGAGCTGACTTCAACGGATCGAAAAGCATTCGGTGAGTGGGTGAAAAAAGAAGATTATATTAATCTCACTGTTTACAAGGATGAAGTGCTTCAATATGACTCGATTTACTCTGCCGCTGACGAATCGGCCTATGGGAAAGAAAAGGTGACCGACTACGCAAAGCGTCATTCTTACCCGGTTCAATTTAGCGATGGAGAAGGTAGGGTTATGGTAGACGGGTTTTACTCCTCTCGATATCACGATCTCGCCTTTACACTAGAACTGCTTGGTGCAACACTCATTTTTCTCCTGATTGTGCTTGTTGGCATTCGCCGAAGCCTACGTTACTTGCAAACGATCCGTGAAGAGATTCATATTCTTGAAGGCGGTGAGCTCGATTATGAGATGACAGTGAAGGGGCATGATGAGTTGGCCATGATTGCAAAGAGCATTGAGGATTTAAGAACAGCCTTTTTGGACAAGCTTCAGGCCATTGATGATCTGCAGGAAGAGAGCCGCAGTTTAGTGACCGAAATGTCGCATGATATGAGGACCCCGCTGACATCACTCATCATGAATCTGGAATTTGCGAAAAAAGAGGAGGCTCTAGCGGATACCCGCAAGGAGCAATATATAGCGAGTGCGTATGGAAAAGCCCTGCAATTAAAGAATCTGTCTGACAATCTATTTGCCTATTTCCTGCTGGATAAAGAGCACGAGTCAGAGCTTGAAACCGTTGCAGTGAAAGAAGTGATTTATGATCTTCTATCAGATCAGGTCGCCCTGCTGCATCAGGAGAATTTCACGGTCCTTATTGTAGGCGAAATGCCGGATAGCTATTTTAACGTAAACGTCGAGGAACTTGGCAGAGTGTTTGATAATGTGATGTCAAATTTACGTAAATACGCAGATCCTGAAAAGGACATTCAGATCACTTTTTTATCCGACCAAAATGTCTTTGAAATCCATGTGAGCAATGCGATAAAAAAGACAGACATCATACCGGAAAGCAATGGACTCGGGGAACGAAGCATCAAGCGGATGATGTCCCGAATGCATGGACAGTTTGAAAGTGTAGAAAAGAACGATACCTACTACATCGTGCTGCGATTTTGGAATACCAAAATGTAGAGAGCAAAAACAACATCATGGAATGGGGAAACAATCTGATGAAACGATTCAACAATTTCCAAAAGGTACCTGATCTTCTGCAAGCCCTTCTGAATATCTGCCTGTTCTTTCTAGCGATTGCGCTAAGCGTACTCTTAATTAGTGAAACATGGTACATCGTGCAATTCGTCTATAAAACATTGTTTAACAAAGGAGAAAGCTATTATGGAATGCTTGGCGAGCTGCTGATCTTCTTTATGTATTTTGAGTTTATTGCCTTAATTATTAAATACTTTAAATCCAACTTTCATTTTCCGCTACGTTATTTTATTTATATTGGCATCACAGCTGTCATCCGTTTGATTATCATTGATCATGAACAGGCCGTATCGACATTCTGGTGGGCACTGGCCATTCTTGCGATGACCTGTGCACTCTTTATCGCGAGCAAAAGAGATACTGCTCATGAGCATGAGGAAGTGAAGTGAGGAAGAAGAAGGACGAGTGGTCAACACTCGTCTTTTTTGTGTTTAAATGAACAGTTTTTGAATATGTGTTGATTAATGAACAATGATTGAAAGATTGACAATTGATGATGATGGATCTAGAAAATATAATATAAATAGACAGGTGTTCATAAATGAATAGATGTATAGAAAAAGTATTCTGTCCAAAGCAGTTAACGGATTCACAAGTTCTTATGTTATGCTTTAGAAAAAGAGAAACCATTCTTTTCCTAGACATTGATTGTCATCATTCTATCTATAGGGGTCGATCGTATGCGAAGTATTCAAAGTTTGTTTGTTGAATGGTTACTTGTACTTACAAAGAAGAAACTGAATGTTGAGGGGTATTTAGAAGAACGAAGAATGGCGAATCAATTACCTTATGTGCTGCCTGAGAAGTTGAAAAAGAAATATCACATCACCAAAAGCAGCGCGTTTTCAGTCGATACGTACATGTTGAAATCAGATGTGCAGCCAGATGATCATCAGGTGCTATTTTTACATGGAGGAGGCTATATTGAGCAGCCGCTCGTATGGCATTGGCGTTTCTTGGATCGATTGACGAAGCAATTAAATAGTACGGTGTATGTGCCAGTTTATCCAAAAGCACCGAATCATCAATATATGGATGCAATCGAGAGTGTTCTCCCAGTTTACCAAGCTCTTTTAGAAAAAGGAACACCAGAAAAAATCGTCATCATGGGTGATTCTGCTGGCGGCGGTTTATCGTTGGCCTTTGCTCAATACTTAGCAAAAAAAGGTCTTCCGCAGCCTGGAAACTTGATTCTATTATCACCATGGCTTGATGTGACATTAAGTAATCCTGATATCGCTAAAATGGTTCCAAAAGAGCCAATGCTCAACCTAGATTTACTAATCGAATCGGGCAAAGCCTATGCAGGTAATACAGATGAAACACATCATTTGATCAGTCCAATCTATGGAGAAATCAAATCGTTAGGACGAATTTCTGTTTTTATTGGCACTCATGAATTCTTTCTCCCAGATGCCCGGAAATTCAAAGAGATGGCGGACAAGCAGGGTGTTCCCATCAACTATATCGAATACCCAAAAATGAATCACGTCTTTCCTGTCTTCCCTATTCCCGAAGCGAACCAAGCGTTAAAACAAATTGTCGCTATTATTGAGAGTAAGACGTTCCCTTTGAGGGATATGACAAAATAGGATGCGAACATGAGGATGGCCAGCAATGCTCTAGCCATTCTCGTTTCTAATTGGAGGATCAAAAGTTAATTATGAACGAAACAGAACCGTTTTCATTTACAAGTATGCAGGAAGTAGCTCCTGTAGCTATTCCAGAAAGACAGTTCATTCAATCACATGACGGCATACGTCTTGCTTATTATCCGTTTTTATCAGAAACAAACACGCAGACCAATGTGATCATCATTCATGGCGGAGGCGCTCACAGCTTGGCTGGTTATGAGCATATCGCCTATACATTGCAACATGATTTTCACGTGAATGTGTTTTTGCTGGATTTGAGAGGCCACGGATATTCTGAAGGAAAGAAGGGGGATACACCCAAAGTCACTGACGTGTGGCAAGATATTTCGCAAGTTGTGGATGTCATCAAACAGCAGCACGAAGGAGCACTTTATCTTTGTGGTCATTCCTCTGGAGCTGGATTGCTGCTTCAATATCTATCTTGGGATGAAAAAAGAAAAGTAGACGGTTACTTTTTTATTGCTCCTGAATTTGGCTACAAATCTGACACAGCGAAGTCTAATCAAGTCCCTTTTGCCACAGTTCAAGTTTGGAAATTCGTGCTATCTGCGATGACAAAAGGAAGGCTGATGGGGCATTCAGAAGCTGTACGATTTCACTACCCAGCATGGGTGATTGCACAAGATCCACTTCTTTTAACAGGCATTACCATCAATATGTCTCTTGCCTTAACGCCATCTGCACCTCAAAAACAATTTGCAAGGCTGGACCAGCCTTATGGCATGTTTGTTGGAAGCGAGGATGAGTTATACGACGTAGACAAATTTCATCCATATCTGGCGCTTCCAAATCAGCAGGTGAAAAATCAATCTGTTTACCAAGTGATAGAAAACCATACTCATTTGTCCATTTTACTAGAATCGGGAAAAAAGATTGGGCGTACCATCCAAATGTGGAAAAGTTCCATTTAACCTGAACAACTAGTCAACACTCTACCTTTTTCTTAAAAATTTACATTGACACCATCCTTTTCTATGATAAAATCATAGTGTGATAATGAGAATCGTTATCAAATGATATGACTACATATAGAATGGATAGGTGAGGTACATGTTCAAAAAATCTTTTTGGTCGCTACTAGTTGTGCTCTCCATCGTATTACTTGCGGCTTGTGGCAGTAATAGCAGCGAAGGCAAGTCAGATAGTAATGAGAAAACAAGAACCGTTGAAAGCGCTATCGGTTCAACTGAAATTAAAGGATCGCCTAAACGTGTAGTGACGTTGTATCAAGGAGCAACTGATGCAGCCGTCGCTATGGGCATTAAACCAGTGGGTGTTGTAGAATCTTGGCTTGAAGCACCTACGTATAAATATTTAAGAGATGATTTAAAGGGTGTCAAAATTGTTGGGCAGGAAACACAACCAAACTTAGAAGAAATTGAAAAGCTGAAGCCAGATTTGATCATTGCATCAAAAATCCGTCACGAGCAAATTTTTGATCAGCTGAAAGAAATCGCTCCAACTGTTGCAACAGAAACAGTGTTCACTTTTAAAGACACAGTGAATTTAATGGGTGAAGCGTTAAACAAGCAAGACAAATCAAAAGAATTGCTGACGAAGTGGGATGACCGCGTCGCTGACTTCAAAGAAAAAGCAAAGAAAGACATTAAAAACTGGCCAATGAGTGTGTCTGTGGTGAACTTCCGTGCAGATCATGCAAGAATCTATCAAACTGGGTTTGCAGGTTCAATTTTAACAGAGCTAGGCTTTGAAGGTCCTAAAAATGTCAAAGATAAAAAGCAAGATATCATTACACTTACAGACAAAGAGAGCATTCCACAAATGGATGCAGATGTGATCTATTACTTCATGGATGATCAGGATAAAGCAGTTGAAAAAGCATATAAAGAGTGGACAAGTCATCCTTTATGGAAGCAGCTTGATGCAGTGAAAGCGAAACAAGTGCATAAAGTTGATGAAATCACTTGGAACATGGCTGGCGGTATCACCGCTGCAAACATGATGCTTGATGATATTTATGATCGTCTAGGGCTTGATAAATAAGTGTAGCAGAGGAGAAAATGTGAAAAACCATTTTCTCCTTTTTCCATAACAGATTGAAAGCGGGAATCAGATGAGAAGTTTATTAAAAAAGGATTCGAGCAAGGCACTGCTATTTGCTGGATTCATCGTGTTGATGTTGGTCTTTTTTATGCTCAGTATTTCTCTTGGGCAAACCTCAATTTCCCTCAAAGCCACCATCCATGCGTTTCTTCAGTTTGATGAGTCAGATCCAAACAGTGTGATTGTCATGACATCCAGATTATCAAGAGCTTTAATTGCGACGGTTGTTGGATCAAGTCTAGCGATTTCAGGTGCACTCATGCAGGCATTGACGAGAAATCCGCTGGCTGCACCAGATCTTTTAGGTATTAATGCAGGTGGACTCTTTTTTATTGTGATTTCGATTGTTTTCTTTTCTACCGAGTCGTTAACAGGTTATATGTGGACGGCCTTTTTAGGCGCTGCCATTGCAGGTATGCTTGTCTTTCTTCTAGGCTCCATTGGAAGAGACGGACTGACACCGGTCAAAATTGTACTCGCAGGTGCTGCGATATCTGCTCTGTTTGCGTCCTTTACTCAAGGACTTTTAATCGTGAATGAACAGTCCATTCAAAGCATCCTGTTCTGGATGGCTGGTTCAGTGTCAGGAAGAAGTATAGATATGCTGCTGCCTGTGCTGCCTTATATTCTTGGGGCGACTGTGGTGGCGCTGCTTCTTGGCCGCTCGATCAATGTCCTTTTATCGGGTGATGATATTGCGAAAGGGCTTGGCCAGCGTACGTTGCTTTTGAAGATGACGATGGGGGTACTTGTCGTCTTTTTAGCAGGAGGTTCCGTCGCTGTCGCAGGATCCATTGGATTTGTTGGTTTTCTTGTGCCGCATATTGTGAAAAAGCTTGTTGGACCTGACCACCGCTGGGTACTGCCGTATTGTGCCGTTGTAGGGGCGTCGCTTTTACTTGTCGCAGATCTTGCCGCTCGTTTTCTGATCATGCCGCAGGAAGTACCGATTGGTGTCATGACGGCAATTGCAGGAGCGCCTCTATTTGTTTATCTCGTGCGCAAGGGGTTGAAGACAGGTGGCTAAAACATATACAGTGCGTTCAAAGGGCGGGCGCATTTCATTTCAATTTTCAAAGCGGACGTTTTTGATTTTACTATTATTGACAGGCGTTGCCTTTGGTTTATTTATTCTGAGCCTTTGTATGGGCAGCCGCTTTATTCCGCCTACTGATGTGCTGCTGCATATCTTCGGACAAGGCGAGGGAAATACGTTTGTATTAAATACGTTGAGGATTCCAAGGACCCTGCTTGCGGTTTTAGTGGGAGCGGCACTTGCGGTATCGGGGCTTATTTTACAAGGTCTCATTCGAAATCCGCTTGCATCGCCTGACATCATAGGAATTACGAGCGGTGCGTCGTTTGGCGCCATTATGTTCATCGTCTTTTGGATGGGCACTGTGCCTATTGCTTATCAGTCGTTGTGGGCCATTGCAGGCGCTTTTGCGGTATCATGCCTCATTTATTTGCTTTCATGGAAAAAAGGCGTCAAGCCGATCACGCTCGTCTTGATGGGGATTGGGATTTCCGCCATTATGAAGGCGTGTGTGACGTTTACTCTTGTGCTCAGCGATACGATGACCACGACCAAGTCATACATCTGGCTGACGGGCAGTTTATATGGTTCTACAATGAAGGACGTCATCGCAATGCTTCCTTGGGTATTGATTATTTTACCGATTGTCATGGTGCTGGCAAGAACGATGAATGTGAAGGAGCTTGGAGATGATCTTGCAACAGGTCTCGGGGTCAAGGTTCAGGCGAAGCGGTTATTCTTTCTACTGATGAGTGTGACATTAGCCGGTATTGCCGTTGCATTCGCAGGTGGTATTGAATTTGTCGGACTGATGGCGCCACATGTGGCAAGGATGATCATCGGTCGTTCCTTTATTGCGCTTGTTCCAGCATCTGCGCTTGTTGGAAGTATTCTCGTGATGCTGGCAGACTTAGTTGCGAGAACGGCTTTTCTCCCGTTAGATGTCCCGGCAGGTGTTTTTACGGCGGCAATTGGTGCACCGTTCTTTATTTATTTGTTATATCAACAGCGAAATCGTTAAACGAAAGATGGGGGTTTTGATATGAAGCCAGAGTGGGTTGAGAGAGAATTACTTGATTTCGGGGTACACATCACAAATGGACCAATGACATCTGATCGCACACTGGCTGCGCTTTTTTCAGAAGCATCTATCAGACGTTTATTAGAAGCTGAAAAGGAAGCGATGCATGCACCGAATATAGCAGTGGCGGCGTCCATGTTTTCAAAACGCTATGCCTATTTAGCTGTTAGTTCTACTTTGTACTTGATGACAATGTATGATGCTGTCTACCGGTTTTCACCAGAGGCGTGTGTCTTTAGAGAAGATCGTAAAATTGAGCTAGATGAAACGCTCTGTTCATTTGTTCAGTTAGAAGGAGATCGTCATGAGTGGAGAGAACAGGTCGTCCGCATGCTATTTACGCAGTGTGTCACACCTCTTTTAGATGTATTGAAACGTACTTCAAGACTTCCGTATTCGATTTTATGGGAAAATGTAGCGGTACGTATCAATTCTCTTTACCGTAGCATGATGCGAGAAACGGAAGAGCCTAAAATGAAAGAGCGCGTACGGGAGGATTATTTGTTTCTGAAGAAGGCATCGGGTGATCTTTTCGGAGTGAAGCAAAATCCTTTTCAGCACAGCTTAAATTTAGATGAAAGTTTGCTAGACACATCAAATCGAAAGACTTGCTGTATGTATTATAAGCTTGAGAAAAAATCAGAGAGCCTTGATTATTGTCTCGTCTGTCCGCTTGAAAAAAAGAAAGGCACTGCTTGTTCATAGCAGTGCCTCTCTTTTTTATTCCCAAATATCGCTTACCCATTCAGGGTGATCAATAAAAGGATTGCGATTGTGCTGGTACGTTTGATAGATGATTTCGTTACGATTCCGTTCGATTTGATCGACTGGATCTTGCTTGTGCCATTTCAATAGGACAGACATTTTGCCGTGAAGAGGGGCGCTTCCATTATTCACTTTGTTGTTCAATTCTAAATCTGGGAAACGGTCATCACCTTCATATCGGACAGCCATATAAAAGAGCATTCTTGCTACATCTCCTTTCACCCGGCTATGAGGTTCAAATGAGTCGCTGTCATAGAAGTTGCCCGGCGCTCCCTTGTATTCATTTCCGCCTATATCAAAATCTAAATTTCCTCGTGTGCTATTCGTTTGTACGTCTGTTGCCCGAAGGTGATGGAGATCTGTACCAGGTCCCTGGCTCGTCCCAAAATTGCCGTGAGATTTAGCCCACACATGCTCCCGGTTCCACTGTCCCACGTTTCCTCCATTTGCTTGCTTTGACCTGGAGATACCGCTATAGAGCAAGAGCACATTGCTTGGATTTTTTGGATCTTCATCCGTTTTCTTTAATGCATCCCAAACCTGGCTGTAGGATAGCTGCGCATGATCATCAATAATATCGTGTAATGCTTTCTTAAGAGCAGGCCCAGATTTGCCAGCAGCAGATTGGTAATAGGAATCAATTTGACTTGAAGCAGTTGTTTTCGCATGTTGAGCAGATGTTTCGGTTTGTAGCTGTAACGGGGAAAAGGTGATGGTTTGACTCGGTTCATTCAGAGTAAAGCCTTGAGCATTTGCAGCGGGAGGCAGCGGAGCGGCAAATGTACCGAAAATCATGATTCCGGCAGCCACAGTTCCAAATAAAGATCTTTTCATTCTATTTCCTCCTTCATAGGGAATGTATACTCTTTAGTTCTATCATATTGCCATAAAGAAATAAATGGATGTATCGTAAATTTTATGTAACCAATTCGTAAGAAAAGAGATTGCTATTTTATCAGCATTGCTGTATAAGTGGGCATATAAGGATGGACACAGCAAGGGAGAGGATGGATAACGTGAAAGAACTACACACACCTACTAGAACCATTATGACACCAGGACCTGTCGAAGTAGATCCGAGAGTCCTTCGAGTGATGAGTACACCAATTCTTGGTCAATTTGATCCTGCATTTACAGAGATCATGAATGAAACGATGACCTTATTACGATCACTTTTTCAAACAGAAAATGAATGGGCTTATCCAATTGATGGGACGTCCCGCTCAGGACTTGAAGCTGTGCTTGCCAGTGTGATCGAGCCCGGAGATGTGATGCTCGTTCCGGTCTTTGGACGCTTCGGTCATTTGCTGATTGAAATTGGACAGCGCTATGGTGCTGAGGTACATACAATGGAATGTGAATGGGGAACGGTTTTTAAGCAAGACGACATCATCGCAGAGATGCATCAAGTCAAGCCGAAAATTGTTGCGATGGTTCATGGTGAAACATCTACCGGAAGATTACAGCCGCTTGAGAAAATTGGTGAAGCATGCCGAGCGCTTGATGCGCTTTTTATTGTAGACGCTGTGGCGACAATTGGTGGTGTCGAGGTCAAGGTAGACGAATGGAAAATCGATGCGGCAATTGGGGGCTCGCAGAAATGCTTGTCTGTTCCATCAGGGATGTCACCGATCACATATAATGAACGAGTGGCTGACGTCGTACAATCGAGAAAGAAAGTAGAAAAAGGGATTGCAACACAGGACGAACTGCAAAAACAGGTAGACATTTCTCCAATCAAAAGCAATTACTTTGATCTAAGCCAGCTGCAAGATTATTGGAGCCCGAGGCGGTTAAATCATCATACAGAAGCGACAACGATGCTTTATGCACTGAGAGAAGGGGTTCGACTTGTGCTAGAGGAAGGTCTGGAGGAACGTTTTCAGCGCCACTTGTTTCATGAAAAGGCTTTAATGGCAGGACTTGAAGCGATGGGGCTTGAATTATTTGGTGATCCAGACTGCAAAATGCCGGTCGTGACGTGTATCGTCATTCCAAGTGATATCGACGGAGAAACGGTCCGGGCTGATCTTCTTCATCATTTTGGAATTGAAATTGCGAGTTCATTTGGGCCTCTTGCAGGACGGATATGGAGAATTGGCTCAATGGGCTATAGCTGCCGAAAGGAAAATATTCTATTTGTTTTAGCAGGCCTTGAAGCCATCTTGATGAAGTACGGAGCAGCCATCAATTGTGGCGCTGGGTTACAGGCGGCTCTTTCCATCTATGAACAAGCTGAATAAAAAAGGGATTCTCAAAATACTCGCCACCAGCGGGTATTTTTTATTTGGGAAAAAACGCTGTTTTTTGAAAAACTAGACTTATAGAGAGCGATATCGCTATACTGAAGAAGTTCTTATCATTTTTGTCATCATTTTCATTTATTTTGAAGAAAGAGGTTTTAATATGAAAAAAATGGGCAGATTGTACATTTTGATGCTCAATATTTTTATTGCCATGCTTGGATTTGGTCTGATCGTTCCTGTCATGCCAAGTTATATTGAAGCCTTTGGCGCAACTGGGAAAACACTTGGTTTCCTCGTTGCTGCAACTGGCCTCACACAATTTGCTTTATCACCCGTCGCTGGAGCGCTGACTGATCGATTTGGACGCAGAAAATTGATTATTGCCGGGATTGCCGGCTTTACGATTGCCCAGTTTATTTTTGCATTTGCTGATCAGCTTTGGATGCTGTTTGTGTCTCGGTTTTTTGGTGGTGCTGCCGGAGCTTTACTCATGCCCGCCATGTTTGCATACATCGCTGATATCACAAGTGAGAAGGATCGAGGGAAAGGAATGGGGCTATTTAGTGCAGCAATGACGTTAGGCTTTGTCATTGGACCAGGCGTAGGCGGCTATTTGGTTGAGTTTGGGATTGCTTTTCCTTTCCTCATCGCTGGTTCCTTTGCAGCCCTGTCGACGCTGTTGTCTTTCTTGTTCTTACCTGAAACTTTAACAAAGGAAAAGCAGGAAGAAGCACGATTGAATAAAGAGCTTCATTTCAATCCTTTTACGCAGATGATTCAGGCTTTAAAAACACCATACGGTTTTTTGTTTATCTTGGCCTTTGTTTTGAATTTCGGAATCATTCATTTTGAATCGATCTTTGGCTTATATGTGGACCAAAAACATGGCTTTACACCGAAGGATATTGCATTTGTCATTACGGTAGCTGGACTTGCGGGTGTCATCGTTCAAGGTGCTTTAGTGAATACCTTTGTGAAACGATTTGGCGAAATGCGTGTCGTCCGGTATGCCCTTTTAGCTGCGGCGTTTATGCTGATCGCCTGCCGCTTTGCCCCTTCCTTTTGGCTAATTTTTACGGGCTCCATTTTATTTTTATCGGCCACCTCGTTTGTTCGTCCAGCTCTCAATACATTACTTTCTAAAATGGCAGGGAATCAGCAGGGGGTAGCAGGCGGCCTCAATACCTCCTTTATGAGCCTTGCGAATATCGTCGGGCCAAGTCTTGCGGGTATTTTATTTGATGTGAATATTGAGCTGCCATTTATGTTTGGAACGCTGGTGCTTTGTATGAGTTTCATTGCTTCTATTTTATGGGCGAAAAAAGCGCAGCAACATTCCCATGCCGTATCGTAAAGACAGCATAGAAAAAACCGATCAGCACAAATGGATCGGTTTTTTTCGTCATCGCTCATACTTCACGACTGGTGATTTTTCTTTATGCAGCGCATGAATCAATGCATCGTCTACATGCAAATGCTCCTTCACTAATTGAGGAGGGGTTAAGGCCATCCATTGGTTCAATGAAATATCAGCAAATCGATCGCTTTTAAACATTTCTAGAAACCAAAGGCTCGTTTGCCCGATATTTTGTATGTAATGCCCCATCCCGAAAGGAACATAACCAACATCACCTGCTCTGTAATTAAAGGTGCGAGCTGTCCCGCCTGCTCCAAAAACCGTCATTTTGGCTGTACCGGTTAAATAGTATTGCCACTCATCATTATTCGGGTGCCAGTGCATTTCTCTCATCCCGCCAGGTTTTACCTCCACAAGTGCAGCAGCAATGGTTTTAGATACTGGAAAATTGCGTGAGTCGACGATTCGCACTGTTCCCCCAGAGGTCACGATTGGTTTTTGACGAAGGAGCTGGTGGGTAAATGGCGGTTTGATGCCGCCGTATGGATCAGAGACGGTTTGGCTTTCAATGGATGCCGGTGAAGAGCCTTGAAACATATAGCGCTGTTTATGTGGAATGTGATCAAACAGCTTGATTGACACGCCGAAATTAGCAGAAAGAATGTCTTTTGGTGTATGAGCAAACCAGTCTGTGATGGTGAACGTATCAAATTCAGAAAAAGCACCATCATCAAACACAAGGAGAAACTCACAGCCATTCTCAAGACCTTGAATGGAGTGCGGAATACCGGGCGGGAAATACCACAAGTCTCCTTCTTCTACATCAGCGATCATATTCCGTCCTTCTGCATCTACAGATGTGATCCGGGCTTTGCCTAAAATCATATATGCCCATTCCGCCTGCTTATGCCAATGAAGCTCACGAACACCTCCGCGCGTAAGCCGCATGTTTACACCAGCAATCGTTGTTGAAACAGGCAGCTCTCGCTCGGTAATTTCCCTCGACCAGCCGCCATGATTCAAGTGCATATGTGTATCAGAATATGAAAATTTTAAATTAGGAATCGTCCCCGCATCCGTTTTAGGGGGAACGAACATATCTGGGTTCTCCATATCGCGCAGAACGTCTCGCGGGCCTAAATCGGTTGCGCCGGCCCCATCGTCTCGAATCGGTTGCGGGATGTGACGAATCTCCTCATCCATTTGACACCACTCCTTGTCATTCACATTTCTCCTCCAAAATATATGAGGCGTAAGAAAAAAAGATTCAATTGGAATCGGATGAAAGGTGCTTTTGAATCCGCAAAGCTAATCGCAAGCGCAATGTTGCATCAGGATCTTTTAGGCTGATCTGGAGCAGTTCTTCACATTTCTCCAGTCGATATATCACGGTGTTGCGATGAACAGATAAACGTTTGGCTGTTTCTGAAATATGGCAATGTGTTTCGACATAAACAGATAAGGTGTGGAGAAGGTTTGGATCGACTTGTGATTGTTCATATAATGGGTGGAGGTACCGCTCATAGAATGTTGTTAAATCTTTTGGTGGGATGAGCTTCAGTAAATCTGACACATCTTTTGCTTGATAGAACTGAATATATTCAGCTCGTAATGAGAGCTGGCCTGATTGCAGAGCATGGGCAGCTTCACTGAATCCTTTTGGCAGATCGGTGATGAGATAACCGCTTAAGCTTACACCAAAGGAAATGGTGGTATTCACATGCTGTTTAATAAGGATCTGCATTTGTTTTAAAAAAGAGCAGATCGATTTGTTCATTGCCAGCCAGCCGCCAGTCTCTTCTATAAGGAAGATGCCGATATCTCCTTTGACAAAAAGAAAGGCGGGATATGGACAGTGCGAAAGGGTGCTTTCAAGTAAAGCAAACACATCATCTACAAGGGTTTGCTGCTTAAGGAAACAAGAGAAATGACTGCTCTGATCAAGCTGACAGACGATACATAGATAGGGAATCATTGTGTTTAATCCAAACATGCGTGCCAGACAGGCAACATCTTGCTCTGAGGAAATCGTCCCCTCCATCCATTTGCGAAACCATTCATTTTTGGCTCGCTCTGTGGATTGCTTGATGGCATGTTGTTTGATGCGCAAAATGGACATGGCATTTACAGCTTGTACAATTGTCAAATGTAGCCCCATGTCGTCTTGAGGGTGAATGAAGGCTGGAACGACTAAATAATCATAAGCTTGTTCGTTTATATAGATAGGAAAAACAGAAACGCTTTCTTTTGAATGAACCATAGAAAAATAATGCTGCTGCGTACTGTGAAACAAGCGGAGCATTTGTATCCAATCTGGATTTGTCATACCTTGGGGTGAGGTGAAAAGAATACGTCCATACTGATTGATCAAATAGACAGGCTGATGAATTCTTTGGGCCACTTTTTGCAATGCTTCAACATAATGATCGACAATGTTCATATCCACTCATTCTCCTTTTTTTAGAGCTGAAGCCTTTGGTGAAGATGAATAAAAAAATGGACAATCGCTGTCAAAGTCTCTGATATCAATTTTATGTTATCAGCTCCATTCAATTTAGATAGAAAGTTGTGATGTAATATCACAAAAAAGATGGCAGGGCAAAATCACGTCACATCAGTCATCTTCATTCAGAAAAATGGGTAAATATGATATGTTGTAGACAGAAGAATTTCTTTCAGAAAGATGGGTATCCCAAGAAACAAAGACTTTCAATGGGAAAATCCGTTTAGACAAGCAAGTGGCAAGAGGTGAGATAGATGATTTATATCGGATTAACTGGCTGGGGCGATCATGACAGTCTGTACCCGCCGAGAATCGGCAGCTCTCAAAAGCTGTTTCACTACGCATCAACGTTTCCCATTGTGGAACTGGATGCAAGCTTTTATGCTGTTCAGCCTGAGCGGAACCATGAAAAATGGATAAAAGATACGCCAGACGCCTTTCAATTTGTTGTGAAAGCATATCAAGGAATGACCGGGCATCAAAGAGGCGAGATCCCGTTTGCTTCAAAGGAAGAAATGTTTGACGCCTTTATTCTTTCACTGACTCCTCTCATTCGAGCAGGGAAACTGGCGATGGTTCTGTTTCAATTTCCACCATGGTTTGATTGCAAAAAGGAGCACGTCCACTATTTAAGATGGTGTAAGGAGAAGATGGGGAACATTCCTTGTGCACTCGAATTCCGAAATCGAACTTGGTTTTCAGACGAGTTTTATGAACAAACCTTATCCTTTATGGAGAAAGAAGGGTGGATTCATTCCGTCTGTGATGAACCGCAAGTCGGAGAAGGGTCTATACCGCCAGTCATAAAAGCCACACACCGTGACAAAACATTGGTCCGTTTCCACGGAAGAAATAAACAAGGCTGGCTTCACCCGGCAGATCATGAGAACTGGCGTGAAGTTCGTTACTTATATTTATATAATGAAGCTGAACTAAAGGAATGGAAAAAGAACATCGACATCCTGCATCAACAATCGAAAGATGTATATGTCGTATTTAATAATAACTCAGGCGGAGATGCGGCAGCGAATGGCCAGCAAATGATTGATTTGCTGGATTTGACGTATTCAAGCTTATCCCCGAAGCAGTTAGATTTATTTAGTTAAACGAGAGCTGTGGCTTTCAATTTGAACGATACGGTTCAGTGACAACTTGAGGGAGAGATCAACATGCTGCAGAAGCTATGGTTATATCATACAAACGACTTGCACAGCCACTTTGAAAACTGGCCAAAAATCGCAGCTTATATTGAAGAAAAGCGTCAAGTTCACGATCAGATGCTCTTATTTGATATTGGCGATCATATGGATCGAGTAAACCTTGTATCAGAAGCGGATTATGGAAAAGTGAATGTCAAACTTCTCAATCAGCTTGGCTATGATGGAGTCACAATTGGTAATAATGAAGGCATTACGTTGCCTCATGAGCAGCTCGACCAATTGTACAAAGACGCGCAATTCCCGGTGATTTTATCTAATTTATTTGAAAAAGGCAAAAGACCATCGTGGGCAAAGCCTTATGAAGTGATCACGTTGAACAATGGACTGAAGATCGCCGTCTTAGGGGTGACCATTGCGTATACACCTGTCTATGAAAAGCTGGGCTGGGACATTACAGACCCATTTGAGAGCATACGGGAGATGCTACAAGAAGTGAAAGGACAAGCCGATGTCATTGTTCTTCTTTCCCATCTAGGCATCATCCATGATCGAGAGGTAGCCCATGACTTCCCGGAAATCGACATCATCTTAGGCTCACATACGCATCATCTTTTAGAACAGGGCGAGATGGATAATGGCGTTCTTCTTGCATGTGCTGAAAAGTATGGGCATTATATTGGCTGTGTCGAGCTGACCATTGACACAGCGAGTAGCGAGCTCATCGAGAAAAAAGCGACGGTGCAATCAGTGGACCAGCTGATCAGTGAATCCGATGAAGCGATCACGACTTTACAGAAAGCAGAAAGACGAGCGAAGTCACTCATGCAGGAAAAAGTGACATCCATTAAATCAAAGCTCGAAACAAAGTGGTTTGATGATTCCCAGCTTCCGCAACTTTTAACAGATGCCATTAAAGAATGGTGCGAGGCAGATATCGGCATGATGAATGCTGGGATGGTGCTTGATTCATTAGAGGCTGGCATCGTCACAAGAGAAGACATTCACCGGATATGCCCGCATCCCATTAATCCAATCAGGGTGACACTTACTGGGAAGCAATTGGTCGAAACAGTGTCTCGTGGCTGTGAAGAAAAAATGGAACAGCTACGCATCAAAGGCTTTGGGTTCAGAGGAGAATTAATGGGGAAAATGCTATACAGCGGTTTGACTTATTCATTAGAAGAGGGCGAAGCCAAACGAGTAAAAGAGGTTTATGTAAACGGCGAGCTGATCCAAGAGGACGTGTCCTATACAGTTGGCACAGTAGATATGTATACACTTGGTTCTCTTTTTCCTCATATACGTGACCATGAACACATTGAATATTTCATGCCGGAATTTTTACGTGATGTCCTGAGCTGGCGATTGAAGGACGCAAAGTGAAATCCGCTCCAGCCTAACAACACTTGCCCTCCCTTCACATAGATTGTGTTGAAGGGAGTGAAGGGATATGGTGAATTTAACACCTATTACAATTGATGGCCATTCCTTTACAGCCGTCACCGTCAAACTGCCAAAGACCAATTTCATGGCAGTGACAAATGAGCATGGTTATATTATGTGCGGTGCACTTGATGTCGGGCTCCTAAATGAAAAGCTTGCAGATAGAGGAATCATCGCAGGAAGAGCAGTCGGTGTAAGAACCATCGAGCAATTGCTGGATGCACCTTTAGAATCTGTGACATATGCCGCTGAGTCGCTCGGCATTCATGCTGGCACAATTGGAAGAGATGCATTATTAAAAATGGTGAAATAAAATGAACAGATGATTCCTATCCCCCCGCCTGTCTGCATACACTTGTAATGGAGAAGGGGGGATTTTTTATTGAGATTGAACCGCCGTTATCGCCCCTATAAAAAGGGCCCTCTGCCATTTCGTTATGTCATGCTGCTTGCCATATTATTTTTTGTGCTCTCAACTGTCATTAGCCTATTCTTCATCAATCGTTCCATTAAACCAACGTTGATTCACATTGCTGAACTAGAAACAGAACGAATCGCCAATCATCTCATCCAATATTCTGTTCAGGATTTTGCAGATGATCAGGAGAATATGAAGGATATGGTTGTGATGAATACAAGTGAGAACGGAAAAGTGACAACTATCGACTTCAATGCGCAAGCAACATCGAAAGCAATGGCTGACCTGTCACGTCACCTTCAAAAAAATCTAGAGGACATTGAAAAGGGGAATTTTCAAAAAGAGGCAAAAGAAGCATTAAAGGATCAAACAGATGGACATGACGGCATTATATATAACATTCCGCTTGGGCAAGCGTCCGGAAATGCACTTATCGCCAACCTAGGACCAAAAGTGCCTGTACGATTCAGTGTCATTGGTGACCCGCATACGGACGTTGAAAAAAACATTAAGCCATATGGCATCAACAATGCCTTGATTGATATTAGTGTGCTCATTGAGGTGAAGGTGAGAGTCATCATCCCATTCGCCTCAGAAACCATCGTCGTCAAAAACTCCGTGCCTGTCTCCATTCAAGCCGTTCAAGGAGATGTCCCAGATTATTATAATGGCAGCGGAACAAATTCAGGCGCTCCATCGATTGTTCTGCCAGAAAAAAAGGAGAAGAAAGAATAACAGCCCAATGGACGGATTGGGCTGTTTTTTTCATACACTGTGATTGCATATAGTGTTTTTGTGATGAACGTTTTGTTGTTACGAAACAGACAGTCTTGTCCTTGCATCATTTTCATCGGTGATATAGGTCACGTCTTCAAATCCACATTCAACTGCATTCTTGTATAGCCATTCGAGTGTTCCCTTATTTTTGCAATAGATCGTGACATAGGAGCAATCGGCCACTAAAAGAACAAGCTCGCATTGGCTTTCAATAAATTCTTCATAGGTCTTAATATGAGACAATGTCCCTTTTGGATATGCTTGTAAATCGGCGAAAATCATATAATACGTCTTGTTTTCAATGAGGTGTTTGAGTTCTATACCGTCCATTTTTGTTTTCCCTTCAGGAAAAAGTTCTTCATCTTTTTCGCCATCCACTAGTATATTCGAGTCTTCGGTATCGATTCGCCAACTGAATTTGGTGATGTCGATCGGTTTTAGCACTTCTCCAAGGAAGACTCCGTATTCATTTGGAATGGTAAAGGTCATTCCTCTTTTCAAAAAACAACCCCCTAACTCTTTGTGAAGTAATCTTTCATTGGCTGCCATGCTTAGACTTTTTTTCATGTGATCTGTTCATCTTATCCTAATTAACCACTTGATTCCATACGGATCACGTGCCATGATAAATGTTCATTGTTTTCCTTTTCTGAATAGTGGAAGCTATCCTGAAGACTGATTTTCACGATCGTCTGTTATGAAAGTGAGAGGGGGATTTGATTGATATGAGGAAAATTCATGTAAGCGGGTTTTGTTTTTTGGTATTTGCCATTGTATTTAGTGCTAAATATATGTCAGCATCGATATTATTAGCTGGGAGTGACAGTTTGAGTGTCGACTTATTTAGAGGGATGTTTGACATGATTCCACTCGAAGTAACAGTTGTGTATCTCCTTTTTTTCATCATGGGTATTCTTTTTTTAGTTTTAGGATTGAAAGAAAAGCATAAGCAGTAACAGTAGACAAGTGATGACCGGGGAAATGTTGATACATATCAAAAGGAGAAGCAAGCGGTATCGCTAAACTTCTCCTTTTATTTATCGACGTTTCCGCTCGGCTCTTTCCCATGCCCTTAAATGAGGGTAAGGATCAAACGACCATTCAGTTCGTCCATTGTCTTTATACATGCCATAATGAAGGTGTGGCGGGAATTTTCCTGCTGTGCCAGGTGGACCGTAACCGGAGCTTCCGACTGATCCGATGACTTGACCAGGTTCTACAATCTGCCCAGCTTTGAGTCCTTTTGCAAAGCCATTTAAGTGGGCAAAATAATGATAATGATTATGAATATCTCGAATGCCGATCCGCCAGCCGCCAAAGCGGTTCCAGCCTTTCATTTCAATTACGCCGTACGATGTCGCACGAACAGGAAGACCGTAATGAGCAAAAAGATCAGTGCCCTCATGAATTCTTCTGCCTCCAAAGCCTCTCGCATCACCCCATGTACTCCTGTAGCTGTAGTCAGCGCCAACCGGAAGAGGAAATGCATGCTTTCCGAGGTCAAGATGGCCGTAATGCTTATAGAGCTTCATAAAAGATGAAATGATTCCAACGGTTTGATCACGTCCGTAATAATCCCACAGCGCGATTTTTAATTGATCGATGCTGCTGCCGTAATGGAGCAAGTATTGAGCAAACGTGAACAGGACATCTTCATCGTTATCGATTTCCGCTTTTCCATCCCCATTGCCATCAAGTCCAATACCGTCGAACACTTTAATGCTTAATGGAGAGGTATCCTGCTTATTGGGATTTTCTGGTCCCATCCACATTTCCCGGGGAATGTAGATGCCAATCACACCCGTTTGTTTTGGTAAATCTCTTCTGCTTTTGCGTATATTGTGTTCATACTGGTCAACCGCAGCAAGTACATACCACGGGACCTGTGTGGTGATGGCGATCTTTTCATACAGTGCCATTCGCTGTTTTAATTCATCGGGCTGTTTGTTTGCCCCTTGTGCATGGACTGATGCGGGAATCATTGAAAGAGCGATGATGATCGCTAAAACCACTTTCACAAACGTCCATCTCCTTTCTTCGAACATACCTTCTACCGTTTAGTGTGGTTTGATCACGTTATTTCATAAGAAGAAAATGTTAGTAATTTTCTTCTGTTATTTTAGGAGTCTTTTGGGTATTTTTGCAGCTCATTCCCTTGTTGTTCAATCTGTACTATGTTAAAGTGTCTAAAGAAAAGGCCTTAGGCCGAAGATTCAATTTTTTGCGGCAACAGCTGCATCCATCGTATATAGCAGGAAGATGATTGTATATGCACCTTTAACGAATTCATATGGAGATGATGGAATTGGCAAAGAAGGAAGAGCACGTAAGAAAACCGGACTGGCTTAAAATTAAGCTGAATACGAATGAAAACTATACCGGTTTGAAAAAAATGATGCGGGAAAACAACCTGCATACCGTTTGTGAGGAAGCGAAATGTCCGAATATTCACGAATGCTGGGCAGTGAGAAGAACTGCTACATTTATGATCCTCGGATCTGTTTGTACGCGCGCATGCCGTTTCTGTGCGGTGAAAACCGGACTTCCTACTGAGTTAGACTTGCAAGAGCCAGAACGCGTGGCAGATTCAGTGGCTTTGATGAATTTAAAGCACGCTGTTATAACAGCGGTTGCAAGGGATGACCAAAAAGATGGCGGAGCAGGCGTATTTGCTGAAACTGTTCGTGCCATTAGAAGAAAAAGTCCATTCACAACAATTGAAGTTCTCCCTTCAGACATGGGTGGCAATTATGATAATTTGAAAACGTTAATGGATACACGCCCTGATATTTTAAATCACAATATTGAAACAGTACGCAGATTAACACCAAGAGTTCGTGCACGAGCTACATACGATCGTTCATTGGAATTCTTGCGTCGTGCAAAAGAAATGCAGCCTGACATTCCAACGAAATCAAGCATTATGATTGGACTCGGTGAAACGAAGGAAGAAATCATTGAAGTCATGGATGATCTTCTTGCCAATAACGTCGACATCATGGCAATTGGTCAGTATTTACAACCTTCGAAAAAGCATTTGAAAGTGCAAAAATACTACCATCCAGATGAGTTTGCAGAGCTGAAGGAAATTGCCATGTCAAAAGGCTTTAGCCACTGTGAAGCTGGACCGCTTGTCCGTTCTTCTTATCATGCAGACGAACAAGTAAACGAAGCGTCTAAGAAGCGTCAGGCGCAAGCATAACAAAGAAAACGCCAGAGCTCTCTGGCGTTTTTTCTCGTATTAATTTTGGCCGTAAGGTGCGTTTCGTCTCATGGTCCGATCGGAATTCGTCATGCCATTGGCATCTTCTTTCGTTGAAATATCTCCGCCTTGAGGAGAGTATTTCATTTGTTGAATCGTTTTCGTTAAAATTTGATCAAAATCACGTGAATTGGTTTGAAGACGTGAAAAATTGGCAATGGATTGAAAGTGCTCTGGGTTATCAGAGACGTACACATGATAATAACGAGGGAGAACAGAAACCGCTGTTTTTTTCACTTGATCGGCTGATTCATCTCGGTTTTTGTTGCCTGTTCGATACACAATGAGGGCATCCTCGTCTGTGACAAGTGTTGCTGCATCCTTTATATTTGGCAGCTGAATGGCTAAACTTGTAATCACGTGGGCAAGGTGCTCACGATTTAAAGCAGGGGTTTTTTCCTTCTGATCGGTTACTTGCTGGCGCTGATAACGAACATAGCCTGCTCGATTCGTATCTGCTTCTGGCATGTTGGAATTATTTCCTTCATGACGATCAGACAGGCGAATTGTCTTACTGGAAGAATCTTCATCCACTTGCCGGTTCATGCCGGATTGAAAGCCGCACCCGCCTAAAAGCATGCATAGGAGAATAGTGGCTGTCAGTTGTTTCATCATAAATGTGACCTCCTTTTTTCTTTAGCTTCGGCTAAATCGGAAAAAACATGCTTTAGCAATTGATGGAGTTGTTCCAATGAATTATCATTAAAGGTGGATCGTTTAAAAAGAGGTGAGAAGATGATCGTCATTCAGAATGCTACCTTTGATCTTGTCAGAGAAATCAAAGACGGCTTTGATGAGGAAGCGTTTAAAGCAAGGTACTCAGATATTTTAAATAAGTATGATTATATTGTGGGGGATTGGGGCTATAACCAGCTTAGGCTGAAGGGGTTTTTTGATGACCAAAACCAAAAGGCCACATTCGATACAAAAATAAGTACACTCGATGAATACATTTATGAATACTGTAATTTTGGCTGTGCCTATTTTGTCTTAAAGCGGATTAGAAAATAACGCAAAGGGGAGCGTCATGATGTATTTCGTAGACAGAAAGAAGATTGAAGAGACATTACGTTTTTTTGAGGAGCAATATAATTTGATGCGCAGTCATCAAACATGGTCAAGCCCTTTAGAAAAAAAAGCGCTGGAACGAATTGTTCATTTGCTCGTCGAATGTATTCTTGATACAGGAAATGATATGATTGACGGCTTTATCATGCGGGACCCAGGAAGCTATGACGACATCATGGATATTCTTGTGGACGAAAAGGTTGTACCAACAGAAGAAGGCACTCACCTGAAAAAACTGGTCTCGTGCCGTAAAACACTTGTTCAGCAATACCAAGAAGTGGTTCATCACGATTTGTTGCAGGTCATCAGTGAGGTAGAACAGGCGCTGCAAGTCTTCCCGAATCGAATTCGCACTTACTTGGAGCAGGAGCTTGGACCAGTATCAGCGTTTAAATAAACCATTGGAGTTGTAAGCAGCATGAAATACAAAGGCTATTTAATTGATTTAGACGGGACGATGTATAAAGGAACAGAAAAGATCGAAGAGGCGGGGCAATTTGTTCACAAGTTAAATGAGTTGAACATCCCTTATTTGTTTGTCACGAATAACTCTTCACGCACGCCGAAGCAAGTAGCAGAAAAACTGGTTTCATTCGATATTCCAGCAACGGAAGAACAAGTCTTTACAACCAGTATGGCGACGGCAAACTATATCGCAGAACAAAAGAAAGATGCCTCGGTGTATGTGATCGGAGAAGAAGGCATTCAGCAGGCCATCGAAGAAAAAGGACTGTCGTTTGGTCAAGAAGACGCTGATTTCGTTGTCGTTGGAATAGACCGCGGTATTACATATGAAAAACTAGCGGTAGGAGCCATTGCGATCCGTCAAGGCGCACAATTTGTTTCAACAAATGGAGATATTGCCATTCCGACAGAAAGAGGGCTGTTACCTGGAAATGGATCGTTAACATTTGTGCTGACGGTTACGACAACAGTGCAGCCAACATTTATCGGGAAGCCAGAGTCTATCATTATGGAACAGGCCATGCGGGTGCTCGGGACAGATGTGTCAGAGACGCTCATGGTGGGCGATAACTATGATACCGATATTATGGCAGGGATGAATGCAGGGATGGATACACTGCTTGTCCATACAGGCGTCACGACAAAAGAGCTGCTTCAGAAATATGACAAACAGCCAACCTATGTCATTGATTCATTATCTGAGTGGATTGAACGATTATCTTAATGAAAAGAGGACAAGCGTCAGACGCACGTCCTCTTTTGTGTTTTATTCTGCATTTCTCGCACTATGTGCCAGTCTACTTGATGCTGCCGCAGCAATAGCACCGACAATGTCATCTAAAAAGGTGTGGCATTCGCCTGAGGATTTATCGTTGAGTTTCCCAAGAATCCCTGGTTTTTCTTTATCGATATATCCGTAATTCGTAAAGCCGATGGAGCCATAAATATTAACGATGGCAAAGGATAAAATTTCATCCACACCATATAGACTTTCATCTGTTTCAAGAATGGATTGCAGCGGTTCTGTCAGCTTTTTTTGCTCAGCGAGAACATCTAGTTCAACGCCTGTTAAGATGGCATTTTGGACTTCACGTTTTGCGATGACACGTTCCACATTGTGGATGCACTCTGTCATGTCTAAGCCAGGATGATATTTTTCCTGTAAAAAGAAGACAAGGTCTGCTATATCTTGAATGGTTACGCCTCGTTCTTGTAAACGGCGTCTTGCTGTTTTTTCTACTTCGTTCATCTCATGATGATGCGGCATGTTCCTCACCCAATCCTCGTAATTTGTCCACAACGTGTGAAAAAGCTTCGGATAGTAAATAGTATTCATAAATCCCTCAACCTGCGACTACGATATGATAAGAGACTGATTTTATGAACGCAGGTGAAATCATGAAAGAAACCATTTATCACACATTTGGTATTGATGTGCGTCAATTTATGCCATATGGCAGTTATCAGAGCTTTCAAACGGCGAAAGCTCTCTTCATCATTGTTCCCGTGTCTCATTTGCGAGAAGAAGAACTCACAGAGCTTTATCATATCAGTCAGTATTTACTGAATGACGGTGACCCATACGTTGCCGTGTTTGAATTAACAAACGAAGAGAAACCGACTTTTACCCATGGAAAAGAACTGTACGCTCTATTAAAGGCAGCACCGCGGGTTACAAGCCGCTCATTTCAGCACGCATCAGAGCTGGCGGCCTTTCATGTCAAGGGGAGAGGGTTTCCTTATGAGGTGTCTGAAACAAAACGTGTCGGAGCTTGGAAGGAATTATGGGCAAAACGGTTAGACCAGCTGGAAGGCTTTTGGATGCAGCAAATGCATCAAAAACCACTTGAACGATTTGAAAAGAAATTCATTGAATCCTTTCCGTATTATCTCGGATTAACGGAAAATGCCATTCAATATTTAGTGGATACAGAGCTTGATGATGAACCGAAAGAATGTGATTCAGGTACTGTTTGTCATCAGCGCTTTTCACGTATGACCTGGCCACATGAGCAGCCGCTTCGTTTACCTGTTGACTGGGTATTTGACCATCCAACAAGAGATATCGCAGAATATTTAAGAGAAACCTTTGTCCAGCATAAGGAGGATTTAATTGAAGAGGGATTTTCCTTTTTGCAGCAATATGAGCAGGTTACGCCTCTTTCATCATTTTCAAAGCGTCTGCTGTACAGCCGTCTTCTGTTTCCGCTTCATTATTTTGAAATTGTCGAAGGTTATTATATGTCAGGAGAAAATGAAAAATCTTATTATGAAGAACGATTAGATTACGTTTTAAATGATGCGAACCGCTACGAATATTTTCTCAAGGTGTTTCAAGAATTGAGTGCCATGCGCAGCGGTGGGCATCTCATTCCTCCTGTTGGATGGATTCATCAATCCGCTGATTTGAAGTTTCAGTGAACAGACGAAACGTCTCTTTTCTCTTGAGGCGTTTTTCGTTATGCTTAAAGAAATCAACCAAAGGAGTGTTCTTCTTGACGAAACCTTATGTTTATATCACAAGAAAGCTTGATGAAACAACACTTACACCATTAAAAGAAGTCGCTCATATTGATATGTGGACGAGCGAGGATGAGCCGTGTCCAAGAGAAGAGTTAGAAAAAAAAGCGGCTCAAGCAGATGGGCTGCTCACGATGCTGTCAGATCAAGTAGATGAGGCACTTTTATCAAATGCTCCAAATCTAAAAGTGGTCGCGAATCTCGCGGTCGGCTATGACAATATTGATCTAAAGGCAGCTAAAAAGCACGGGATCACGGTATGTCATACACCGGACGTCTTAACAGAATCGACGGCTGATTTAGCCTTTGCGCTTTTGATGGCGTCAGCAAGACGAATTGTCGAAGCGAGTGATTGGATTAAGGATGGGAACTGGACAGGCTGGGGACCGCTTCTTCTAGCTGGTGCTGATGTGCATCATAAAACGTTAGGGATTGTCGGAATGGGCAGTATTGGAACCGCACTGGCCAAGCGGGCAAAAGGTTTTGAGATGAATGTTCTGTATCATAATCGTTCAAGAAAGCCAGAAGCAGAAGCGCAACTAGGTGTGACCTATGCCGCATTTGATGAGCTGCTTACGCAGTCTGATTTCATCGTTTGTTTGACGCCTTTAACGCCTGAAACGAAAGAAATGTTTAATAAGAAAGCATTTGAGCAGATGAAGAATACGGCTTACTTCATCAACGTTTCCAGAGGGCAGACGGTAGACGAAGATGCTTTATATGATGCTGTCACGACAGGAAAAATTGCAGGAGCAGGTCTGGATGTATTTAGCAAGGAGCCAGTCAGCCCAGATCACCCGTTAACGACATTACCAAATGTGACAGTGCTTCCTCATATCGGAAGTGCAAGTGTTGAAACGAGAAAAAACATGATGCATTTATGTGCTGAAAATATTGCGCTTGTCCTGCAAAATCAGCAAGCCAAAACGCCAGTTCAGGCGTAATCTCAAGCTTCCCGGCTTCGGGAGCTTTTCTCACAAAAATATTTTGAAAATATAGAATCTTGATATAAATAGCTGTTAAGCGGTTTCATTCTCATATTCTCTTATTTTATTACCTTGTCAAAATGAGGATACCCCTTTATAATGTGTGTACATTGAATGTCTGTGTTAGGTTAACAAATGTCTTTTTAGAGAGGACATTTACGGAGAAAGGTGGAATTTCAGGTGAAGGCAATTCGAGTTGGACTACTAGGATTAGGAACAGTGGGGAGCGGTGTCGTTAAGATTATTCAAGATCATCAGGATAAATTAATGCACCAGATCGGCTGTCCGGTATTAATACAAAAAGTGCTTGTGAGCAATCCCGATAAAAAAAGAGATGTGGATGTGGCAAGAGAGGTCTTCACAACTGAAGTATACGATGTGATTCGAGATCCAGAGATCGACGTCATTATTGAAGTGATGGGCGGCATTGAAGAGACAAAACAATATTTAATAGATGCACTAAATGAGAAGAAGCATGTCATTACAGCCAATAAGGATTTAATGGCGCTATATGGCACAGAGCTTTTACATGTAGCAAAAGAAAACGGCTGTGACCTTTACTATGAAGCAAGTGTCGCAGGTGGGATTCCAATTTTGCGTACACTAGAGGAAGGTTTAGCCTCTGACCGCATCACAAAAATGATGGGAATCGTGAACGGGACAACGAACTTTATTTTAACAAAAATGAATGTCGATAAAAGCGCGTATGAAGATGTATTAAAAGAAGCGCAGGATCTTGGCTTTGCAGAAGCAGATCCGACGGCGGATGTAGAAGGACTGGATGCGGCAAGAAAGATGGCCATCCTGGCAAGACTCGGCTTTTCCATGAATGTAGACTTAGAGGATGTGAAAGTGAAAGGCATCTCTGACATCTCGGACGAGGACATTAATTTCAGTAAACGTTTTGGCTATACAATGAAGTTGATTGGAATTGCCCAGCGGGACGGAGAGAAAGTAGAGGTCAGCGTACAGCCAACTTTACTTCCTGATCATCACCCGTTATCTTCCGTCAACAATGAATTTAATGCTGTCTATGTTTACGGAAGTGCTGTCGGAGAAACGATGTTTTACGGACCTGGAGCAGGCAGCCTGCCAACAGCAACAGCTGTAGTCTCTGATTTAGTCGCTGTTATGAAAAACATGCGTCTTGGTGTGAATGGCAGTGGATTTATTGCACCGCAATTTGAGAAGAAAATTAAATCATCATCCGAAGTATTTGCTCAGCAATTTTTAAGAATACATGTGAGAGATCAAGTCGGGGCTTTCTCCCGCATTACATCGATTTTTTCTGAAAGAGGCATCAGTTTTGAAAAGATCCTTCAGCTTCCTGTCAAAGGGCATGATGAGCTGGCTGAAATTGTGATTATTACACATCAGACATCAGAAGAAGATTTCTCAAATATCCTGCAAACATTAAACGATCTCGACGTGGTGGTTCAAGTGAAGAGCACGTATCGAGTAGAAGGGAACGGTTTAAGCTGATGAAGTGGAATGGACTCATTGAAGAATTTCAAGAATTCTTACCAGTAAACGAACAAACACCTAAACTAACATTAAATGAAGGAAACACACCGCTGATTCATCTCGCAAAGCTATCTGAAAAGCTTGGGATTGAACTTCATGTGAAAACAGAAGGCGTCAACCCTACAGGTTCTTTTAAGGATCGCGGGATGGTCATGGCCGTCGCAAAGGCAAAAGAAGAAGGCAATGATACGATCATGTGTGCATCGACAGGGAATACGTCTGCAGCAGCAGCAGCTTATGCGGCGCGCGCTGATATGAAATGTATTGTCATCATTCCAGATGGAAAAATTGCCTTCGGTAAGCTGGCACAGGCTGTCATGTACGGAGCAGAGATCATTGCCATTGACGGCAACTTTGATGATGCGCTGAAAATTGTCCGCAGCATCTGTGAAAAAGCACCGATTGCACTTGTTAACTCCGTCAATCCATACCGAATTGAAGGACAAAAAACAGCGGCATTTGAAATCTGTGAGCAGCTAGGCGGCGCTGCGCCGGACGTACTGGCGATTCCTGTTGGAAATGCGGGGAATATTACAGCGTACTGGAAAGGCTTCAAAGAATATCATGAGAAAAAAGGCACGGGACTGCCAGTCATGCGTGGTTTTGAAGCAGAAGGAGCTGCAGCCATCGTTAGAAATGAAGTCATTGAGCAGCCAGAAACAGTCGCAACAGCCATTCGCATCGGAAACCCTGCAAGCTGGAAGCAAGCTGTAGCAGCGGCAGATGAGTCAAACGGGAAAATTGATGAAGTGACAGATGAAGAAATTCTTCATGCCTATCAATTGATCGCACGTGAAGAAGGTGTGTTTGCAGAGCCAGGCTCTTGTGCATCAATTGCAGGTGTACTCAAACAAGTGAAATCTGGAGAAATTAAGCCAGGCAGTAAAGTCGTCGCTGTACTGACAGGAAACGGATTAAAAGATCCGAATACGGCGATTGATATTTCACACATCAAACCGGTCACGCTGGATGCAGATGAAGATCAAATTCTGGAACATTTAGAAAAGGCCGCACGCGTATGAGTAACGCCTCCATGCTTTTTTCAATCACAGTACCGGGAAGCACTGCCAACTTAGGACCAGGCTTTGACTCAGTCGGAATGGCGCTCAGCCGCTATTTAAAGCTATCGGTCTATGACCATGATAGCTGGCTGTTTGAAGCAGAAACAGATGTCGTGTCTGGTATTCCATCAGGCACCGATAACCTGATCTACCAAACAGCTAAAAAGGTCGCAGATGACTTTGGAAAAACACTCCCGCCTGTTCATGTCAAAGTGTGGAGTGATATTCCATTAGCAAGGGGGCTGGGCAGCAGCGCTGCTGCTATTGTCGCCGCTATTGAGCTCGCCAATCAGTTGCTTAAATTAAAGATGACCGATGATCAGAAGCTCTTTTTTGCAAGTGAGGTAGAAGGTCATCCAGATAATGCGGGTGCCTCTTTATTCGGTGGTTTACTCATCGGTCTTCATGAAGAAGACAAGACACATGCCGTTAAAGTACAGCATGTGGATGTAGATGTCGTCGTCGTGATTCCTTTTTATGAAGTGCTCACAAAGGATGCCCGTGATGTCCTGCCAGAGGATTTTTCCTATAAACAGGCCGTGAGTGCGAGTGCAGTGAGTAACGTCCTTGTCGCCGCCTTAATGACGCAGAACTGGCCGCTTGTAGGGGAAATGATGAATAAAGATTTATTTCATCAGCCATACCGCACGATGCTTGTCCCAGAGCTGTCCAAGGTGGAGCACGTTGCTTCATTAAAAGGCGCGTATGGAACGGCATTAAGCGGTGCTGGGCCGACTATTTTGACCTTAGTGGAAAAAGGGAAGGGAGAAGCGCTGAAAAAGCAGCTTGCTCAAAATTTCCCGCATTGTGAAGTGGATGTGCTGACGGTGCCGGTAGAAGGTGTCGTCGTCGAGCATCATTCTGTGAATCAAGTAAAGAACGTGCTGTGAAGACGCACGTTCTTTTTTTATCCTTGTTTTTCATAACAAAAGCAGGGATTATTATTTAGAGAAGCGAACTATTTTGATACATAAAAGGGGGAGATCTATTGATGAAGAAATTGATAACAGCAGAGGATTTAACGCAAATCGTGTCTGTTTCTCATCCAATTTATTCACCAGATGGAAAAAAGGCTGTTTTTACAAAAGTAACGGTGAATGAAAAAAAGGATGATTACAATATTCATTTATGGGTTCGAGATGAAGAGACAGGGGAGCTGTCTCAATGGACATTTGATGATGGGAAGCATCATCAGCCAGCATGGTCAAAAGACGGAAAGCAGCTTGCGTTTATTTTGCAGCAGCCAAAGGAAGTCCCCCAGCTCGCACTCATTCAAAGCGATGGTGGTGGCATACGTACCTTAACGAATATTCCTTACGGCGTCTCTCATCCTGTATTTTCACCGGATGGAGCGTTCATTTATGCAGCGGTCTCATTAAAACAAGAAGAATCTGTTCATGATGAAAAAAAGGAAGAGTGCGATGACTTTGCTCCGGCCGTATATGATGATTTGACTTATAAAGCAGACGGCAGAGGCTTTTTAGATGGACGTCTGACGCAAATTGTAAAAATCGATGTCCGTTCCGGCGAGGTAGAGATGGTTACGAGTGAGCCGCATCATCATGTGAATCATGTCATCTCTCCTTGCGGGAAGTGGCTTGCGTATATTCAATCAAATCCTCAGACGTTTTACATAAGTGATATCTGTCTCCTTTCCTTAGAGGACGGTACATCCAAGAAAATCACCCAATCAACAGGCGCTTACACGACTGTATCATTTTCTCCAAATGGAGAAAGCCTTTTGTACATTGGACACGAACGTGAATTTGAAAATGCGACCATCCTGTCATTGTGGCTGCATGACCTGAAGGAAAAAAGGACCGTTCAATTGTCAGAAATGCTCGATATGTATGTAGGAAACTGTATGGCAGGGGATAGTGTTATGGGTGAGGCCAATCAGCTTCCACAATGGACAAAGGATAGTCAGGGGTTTTATGCGCTTGTTTCTGATCAAGGGAGTACCGGAATTTATTATTTCTCTATTGAAGGCTTAGCCTATCCCGTTCGTTTAGAGGCAGAACATGTGACGAATTTCAGTCTTCATCCAGACGAATCAAAAATGCTGATCAGCCGTCTTTCACCTGTCTCGCCTAGTGAGCTGTATGAGCTGACTTTAGGGGAATCCTCACTCAAGCAAATCACGTTTGAGCATGATGACTTTCTAAAGGAACATGTCATATCCGAACCTGAACCAATTTCTTTCCAGTCAAAAGAAGGAGACGTTGTACATGGCTGGTTTATGAAGCCTGCTCAGATGGAAGAGGGGAAGACATATCCACTAATCTTAGAAATTCATGGCGGGCCGCATGCGATGTACGGTCATACATATTTTCATGAATTTCAAATGCTCGCCGCTGAAGGGTATGCGATTGTGTACATCAATCCTCATGGCAGTCATGGATACGGACAGATGTTTACAGACCGGGTAAGAGGCAGCTATGGTGACGTTGATTATGAGGATGTCATGCTGGCTGTTGATCATGTGCTCGAAGCCTATGACTTTCTTGATGAAACAAGGCTTGGCGTAACAGGCGGCAGCTATGGCGGTTTTATGACCAACTGGATTGTCGGACAGACAGACCGTTTCCGTGCAGCTGTTACACAGCGTTCCATCTCGAACTGGATTAGCTTTTATGGCATCAGTGATATCGGTTATTTCTTTACAAAATGGCAGATTGATGGGGATATTTATGACTCTGTTGATAAGCTATGGGATCGTTCGCCGCTAAAGTATGTAAAACAGGTGAATACACCGCTTCTCATCCTGCACAGTGATGAAGACTACCGCTGCCCAGTCGATCAAGGAGAACAGCTTTTTGTGGCATTAAAGGAGCTTGGAAAAGACACGAGATTAGTCAAATTCCCGAAGGCTTCTCATGATTTATCGAGAAGCGGCCACCCTGGGCAGCGTATTCAAAGACTGACCTTTATTCAAGAATGGTTTAGAGAGAAGTTATCCTAATTAAAAAACGACCCAGTAAGGGTCGTTTCAGCTTGTAGACAAAGTCTACAAGCTTTTTTGTATAATAAGGGTAATAACACATTTCTGTGGGGGATAAATATGTTATCGAATCGTGAAGAAGAAAGAAGAAATCAATTAGAAGTCGTGGCCTTAGATGAATTAGTGCCTGAAGATCATCTCGTACGAAAAATTGATCAAGCGATCGATTTTGATTTCGTTTATGATCTTGTCAAAGATCATTATAGTTCTGATAACGGCAGACCAAGTGTGGATCCCGTTGTTCTTATTAAAATGGTTTTGATCCAATACCTATTCGGCATCCGCTCTATGCGTCAAACCATTAAAGAAATTGAAACCAATGTTGCTTATCGTTGGTTTATTGGGTATGGATTTTCTGAGAAAATTCCGCACTTTTCTACCTTCGGTAAGAACTACGTGAGACGCTTTCATGATACAGATTTATTCGAACAAATTTTTTATCGAATCTTAAGAGAAGCGATGAAAAAAGGCCTTGTTGATCCCTCTATTGCTTTCATTGATTCAACTCATGTAAAAGCGAACGCCAATAAGAAAAAACTTGAAAAGAAAATTGTTCGAGTAGAAACGAGAAGTTATCAAAATCTGCTTCATGAGGAGATCAATGTTGATCGTGAGGAACATGGAAAAAAGCCGTTACCCCTACAGAATAAAGAAGAGAAAAAAGAAATCAAGGTCAGTACAACTGACCCAGAGAGTGGCTACTATGTAAAGGATGAACGTGAAAAGTTATTTGCTTATTCATTTCATACGGCTTGTGATTCAAAAGGATTTATTTTAGGAACACTGGTCACTGGTGGAAATGTTCATGATAGTCGTATGTTAGATTCACTCGTATCAAAGGTGACAAAGAAAGTCGGAAAACCCAATGTAGTCGCAGTAGATGCTGGATATAAAACACCTTATATCGCCAAGTTTTTAATGGATCAAAAGATAAGACCTGTCATGCCTTACACTCGCCCGAAAACAAAAGTTGGTTACTTGAAAAAGAATGAATACGTATATGACGCACATTTTGATTGTTACATTTGCCCCAACGGGCAAATTCTCTCTTATCGTACAACAACTAGAGAGGGATATAAGCAATATGCGTCTGATTCAGAGGTATGTAAATCCTGCTCGTTTTTAGATAACTGTACACAAAGTCAAAATCACATCAAACAGATTCACCGACATATTTGGCAGGACTACCTAGACGAAGCAGACCATCTGAGACTCACTAAAATGAATAAGAACATCTATGCAAAACGGAAAGAAACGATCGAACGCGTTTTTGCGGATGCAAAAGAAAAGCATGGAATGCGATGGACGAAACTTCGAGGACTGAAAAAAGTTTCGATGCAGGCGATGCTTACTTTCGCTGCCATGAATCTTAAGAAATTAGCAAACTGGACATGGAAAGAGCCGTGCCCAGCGTAAAGTAACTTATCAATTTTATCAAAATAAGTGAAAACCCCACTTTTACTTGAAATAAAGGTGGGGTTTGTCTACGGTCTGAAACGACCCAGTAAGGGTCGTTTTCATGTCATATATGAATTAGAAAACCTGTTCAACTTCTACAACGCCAGGTACTTCTTCTAATAATGCGCGCTCAATACCGGCTTTCAATGTAATGGTTGAACTTGGGCAGCTGCCGCATGCGCCAAGAAGGCGTAATTTCACAATGCCATCTTCAATGTCTACAAGCTCACAGTCTCCACCATCACGTAATAGAAATGGACGAAGTTTGTCCAGTACTTCCTGTACTTGGTCTTTCATTTCGACTTCAGTCATTAGATATAATCGCTCCTTTCACAACATATCACCATTATATTCATCTGGACGATAAAAATCTATTGATTGGTTTCAAAGTTTCCTTCTCATTATAGCACAATCTCATCTTGAAACAAAAAGTGATTTTGACTTTTTTCATACAGAAAATTCAGCTAAAATAAAGAAAGAATGGGGGGCTTGTCAAATGAACAAAACCGTTGACCTTTATGTATATGGAAGAGATGTCCTGTGCGCTAGTTGCGTGAATCTGCCTTCTTCAAAAGATACATTTGAGTGGCTAGATGCAGCATTAAAACGAAAATATCCAAATCAGCCGTTTCGCATCACATATATCGATATTGAGCACCCGCCTGAAAACGAACGCCAAAAAGAATTATCTGAACGAATTCTTGATGATGAATTCTTTTATCCGCTTGTCCTTGTTGAGGATCAAATTGTAGGAGAGGGCAATCCGAAATTAAAAGATATTTATCAAGAAATGGAGAAATACGGGTACGAAGAGAGCAGTGAATGAGCTGTTCTTTTTTTAGAAAAATAAATCGAACAAACGTTCCTTTTAGGTTGATTTAGAACGTTTGTTCGTATATAATGAGATGAAAGGAGCGTGAGCATCATGAATTATTTACTAAAACAATCTCTTCATCAACAAATACCGATTGATATGATTTATATGAAGAAAAATGGAGAGTGCTCGAAACGAAAAATCATTGTACATCGTCAAACTGAACAGTTCATACAAGCGTATTGTTTATCGAAGAAGACGATCAGAACGTTTCGTAAAGACTGCATCCTTGCGCTTGCTCCTATCAAAGTGAACCATCCATCGGCACATGCCGTTTCATAATAAAAGCTCCTTCATTAGAAGGAGCTTTGAGAAGAAATTCACATCATTTTATCCATTGTGGTGCTTGTACATCCAAAGAAGTCCAGATTTTAAGAGTCTTGGAACACGACCAACAAGCGGACGATCCGCCACTAAACCAAAGCCGGCTTTTTTCCCTAAAGAGCCAAGTACGCCTTTTAACTTAAACTGCGGGTAAGTCTCAGGAAGCGGCTCGTTCTTCCAGCGTTTCTGTAGAGATTGCACAATTTGCTCTGCCTGTGCCTCGGCAAGCTGTGCACTTGGTGCGTGCGGCAAGCTTGCGCAGTCACCTACGACATAGACATGCTCATCTCCAGGGAGATTGTGATGAGGAGTTAAGACGACACGGCCTTGGGCGTCTTTTTCAACATCCATATCTCGCACGACTTTACTTGGCTGAATTCCTGCTGTCCACACGATGACATCTGCTTCAATGGCATCGTCATGGTTGTACACAACTCCTTCTTCAACCTTCGTAATATTGGCGCAGTTAATGATCTTCACATCATTTTCTTCAAACCATTTTTGTACATATAAACTTAATCTTTTTGGGAAACTGGAAAGAATCAGTTCTCCGCGGTCAAAAAGAATGATGTTTAAATCAGAACGGCTTTCACGCAGTTCACTGGCCAGCTCTACCCCGCTAAGTCCAGCACCGACGATACCAACCGTTGCACCTGCACTCAAATTGTTTAATTTGTTATACGTATGTCTTGACTGATCAATGGTTTGAATGCTGTATGTATGTTCTTTCGCACCAGGGACATTGTGATACTTGTCCTCACAGCCGAGTCCGATTACCGTATCATCATATGGAAGCGGTTCACGGTCGCTAAATAAGATCTGTTTGTTTTCAATATCAATTTTTTCTACTTCCCCGTATTGAATATCCAGCTTCGGATGCTCTGGAAAAGATACTCGAATGTGATGATCAGAGATCGTTCCAGCAGCAAGTGCATAATATTCTGTTTTTAAACAGTGGTAAGGATTTCGATCAATTAATGTGATAGTAACATCATCAGGTAATTGATTTGGCAATAAGCGGTGGAGAACCCGCATATTCCCGTAACCTCCGCCGATCAAGACTAAATTTTTCATGACGATTCTCCTTTTCCCCCTAGACATTGAAAAACACTTATACTAAAAAACTTTAAGTTAAAATACCAAATAAAATTATATCGAATTTACTGTGAAACCACAATAATTGTTTCAAAATAACCTACATATTCATTACTTAGTCCTAAATAGTAAAACATTTTACGGGGAATAGGCGTAACGATTTATTGAAGCTCATGTTTTGACTAATAGAAGGAATTTCGGTAGGATAGTAAGGCAAATGTGAGGTGAAGCACAGTGTTTCCACTGATCGAATTTTGTGTAAGTAATCTTGCACAAGGGTCTCAAGAAGCAAAAGAGAAACTTGAAAAAGACCCAAACTTAGATGTAATGGAATACGGTTGTTTAAGCTACTGCGGCAAATGTATGGACTCCCCATTTGCCCTTGTGAATGGAGAATTTGTTTCTGGAGAAAATGCAGAGCAGCTAGTTGAGCGTATTTATGCTTTTATAGAGGAAAACGACATGTTTTAAATGCACCACATGGGTCATGAGGTGCATTTTTTTCATATATTCAGTTTCCATTTTTCAGGAGAAAATGTAGAAAGCGCATCCAATATGTTATGCTAATAAAATATCATCAAAATGAAGCATCACACGAGAGAAAAAGAGGCATATGCATAATAAAAGCCCTTTGCCATGGCAGCAAAGAGCTTCTATGTATGAAAAACGGGGGATGATAAGATTGTCTCCTGAATCGACTCCTTTTATACTATAAAGAAACAACATTTTTGGAGGACGCTCATGACATCATTTCAATTCACGAAAATGCACGGACTAGGAAACAATTATATATACGTCAATCAGATGAAGGAACAGCTTCCAGAAGAGCAGCTGTCAGAGATAGCGATCCGCGTTTCTTCTGTTTATACAGGTATCGGTTCAGACGGAATGATCCTCATTTGCCCATCAGATGTTGCGCCTGTGAAGATGCGCATTTTCAACAATGATGGATCAGAGGGGAAAAACTGCGGTAACGGTCTGCGTTGCGTTGCTAAATATGTATATGAGCATCAAATCGTAACAGACACAACGTTCCAGATTGAGACATTGTCAGGACTCGTTGAGGCGACCGTTCATGTGCAGGATGGTCACGTTCAGTTAGTGACAGTAGATATGGGTAAACCTCGTTTTGAAAAAGAAGCGATGCCAATGCTTGGTGAACCGGCCAGTACAACGATTAATGAACCGCTTGATTTTGGCACGACGACCTTAAATGGAACAGCTGTTTCAATGGGGAATCCCCATATCGTTTTCTATTTAGAAGACATTGAACAGGCGCCGCTCGATTCGCTTGGGCCAATCATTGAAAAGCATGACATGTTTCCAGAAGGCGTCAATGTAGAATTTGTTGAACGCGTCAGTGAAACGGAACTGCATTTCCGCGTGTGGGAAAGAGGATCAGGGATTACGCAAGCGTGCGGAACAGGAGCATGTGCTGCGGCTGTATCAACGATTGTGAATGGACATGCGAAAAAAGAAACGGATATGACCGTTCATCTAGCTGGCGGAGACCTCATCATTCGCTGGAAAGACAATGACCATGTGCTGATGACAGGACCTGCTGAAACAATTTGTGACGGCACATTCTATCTCTAAACCATTTATTTGAGAAAAGGCAACATCACGTTTATAATTGAAAAGAAACATCCAGTCAAAAGGAGGGATGATCGTGAGTACACCAGTAACGATTACAGAAGCTGCTGCATTGCAGATTAAAGATATGATGAAAGAACATGAAGAAGAAAATGCGTTCCTACGAGTGGGCGTAAAAGGCGGCGGCTGCAGCGGTCTTTCATACGGGATGGGCTTTGACCATGAAGTTTCAGAAAAAGACACGCAGTTTGAACAGCAGGGCATCAAGGTTCTTGTCGACTCCGAAAGCCTTGACATCATGAACGGAACCATCATTGATTTCAAACAATCACTAATGGGCGGCGGTTTCACGATTGACAATCCGAACGCGATTGCGTCATGCGGATGCGGTTCTTCGTTTAGAACAGCTACGAATACGGGAACGCCTGAAGATTGTTAATGATTTAAGGGTTAAAAGTTTATTGGCAGGGATTATGAATTACACTATATTTATGAGTGTACACAAGCCAGAAAATGTGTATTAACAATCCCAAATATGTCAGTTTAGGGTTGTAAATTACATGCCTTCTCGAAAGTTAATGTTGAATTACATTACTATTTGAGGAGGCTTTTTTATGTCTTTAAACAAGAGAATTAGGAAGAAACCAGTTGGTAAATTGTCAAATCAAAAGGAATATCCGAAGATAACCATGGAGCAAGCAATAGATCTTGTTATCTCTGGTAAGAGTGCAGAAGGACTAAGAGAAAGAACTTTGAGGGATTATAAAAAAGATTGAGGGTACTTTGTTAATTGGCTACAAAAGAATTATGAAATTGAAACAATTGATGAACTATCGCCTCAGGTTTTTAGGGATTACATTAATTACTTAAGCATATATCAGAGTATCATCAGTTGAACAGAACGAAGCAAGACAAGTCAAAGCAATGAAACAGTACAAAATAGATAAAGTGTATCAAGAGAAGGTATCCGCAAAGAATACAGAAAGACCAAAATTACAAGAGATGTTGGAGTTTGCAAGAGAAGGAGATACAATCTATGTTGCAGACTTCTCAAGATTAGCACGATCAACAAAAGACTTGTTGGAATTAGTTGAACTATTAGAATTAAAAGGAGTATAACTTGTGTCAATTATAGAAAAAATTGACACTTCAACGGCAACAGGCAGACTAATGTTAAAGATGATTAGTGCTATTAACGATTTTGAACGTGAGAATATGCTTGAAAGACAGCGTGAAGGCATCGCAATAGCTAAAGCAGAAGGAAAGTATAAAGGGAGAAAAAAGGTATCAATCCTAGACTTCCATCAGCATTATAAACGGTATATGAATCGAGAAGTATCTAAGTCTCAGCTTGCTAAAGAATTGGGCATATCAAGACCAACATTAGATAAGTTAATCAAAGAGAATCAAAAAGTAAGTTAATAAGGGACTCCTCGTGGAGTCTCTTTCTAGTATCGAGGGTATAGGGGTATATTTCCACATTTTCATTAGGGGTATTGGTGGGATATACCAACAGTCGGTTCATCCACACACCATGAAACGATCTTGAACCGATACGTTTTGTAACATATCATACATTTGTTGTTTACGCTTTTCATTCACGAAACGCTTGAACAGTATTAAATCGATAAGGCTCGACAATCTATTAAATTATCAATGGACATTTGAGAGGTAGGGAGAATGCTTGTCTTTGTCAAAAGATACATAAAATAAAAAATGCATTACTTTCCTCCTATCATTCTTGTAATATGGTAAAATGTAGGGAAACCAGGAGGGGAATTCAAATATGAAATCTATTGGTATAAGGGTTGAACCATCTGAAATATATTATGTAATTTTAGAACTTGAAGATGGAGGAAACTTTCGTTTTTTAACACAAAAATTAGTTCTACCGAAAGCTTTAAATGATGATATTCCGAAACAGCTTTCATTTATTCGTAATACATTATTCTCGATAATTTGTGAATACGATATTCAGTATGCTGGCTTAAAAACGACTGAAGGTTTAGCTCAAACCCCGAGTGTTTTTAGAATGAATATTGAAGGGGTTATTCAAGAGTTATTTGCAGATAGTACAATTAAAACTTATTTTGCGGGTACATACACTTCCATTGCAGCAAGAGTAAACAATAGTAGCACAACCATTAAAGAAAGCTGTAAGGGTGAAAACAACATCTTAGGTATTGATAATTGGGGCAATTTAAATCAAAAGCAAAGAGAATGTATCTTCTCTGCATTAGCAGCTACCAATTATCAGATTGGAGGCGGGGAGTAATGATAAAAATCAATCATGTTAAACCTCACCTCTCTCTTGATAAATGGAAAAGAATTGGTGATGTTGAGGGGAAAAATTCAGAGGTTTGGATTGCAAGGGATACACAATTAGAACAAGTACTTATACTAAAGAAGATAACTAAGGAGTCTCTTGATCAACAATCTGTTGAGGACTATTTTGCTGAAGCAAAAATATTGAATACATCAAAACATCCGCATGTAATGCCCATTTACTACTCTGCAGAAAATGATGAAAATGTATATATTACAATGCCTTACTATGCAAACGGATCTTTAAACTCAGTGTTAAATGAACGTTTTTTGACCACTAGAGAAATTATAAGATACTCACTGGATTTTCTTTCTGGGTTATTGTTCATACACATAAAGGGACTTATTCATCTAGATATTAAGCCTACTAATGTAATAATAGATGATACTAACAAGGCTTTATTAACGGACTTTGGGTTATCAAAACATTTAAATGAAAATGGATTTGCAAATCAAAGGAGACAGTATGTAGCACATAGATCACCTGAAGCGTATGTTACTACAGATAAAACAGTTCAAGATGATATATATCAAGCAGGGCTAACTTTATATCGAATGTGTAACGGGAATTCTGATTTCAAAACACAATTTGATTTACTAAAAACAAGTTGCAATAGTGATGAGGAATTCATAAAAAAGATACAAAGAGGCGAATTTCCAAATAGGAAGTCTTATCTTCCTCAAATTCCAGTTAAACTTCGTAGAATAATTAACAAGATGTTACATACAGATATAGATAAACGATATAAAGATGTCCTATCCATTATTAATGATTTAAGTAAAATAGATGAGAAAATGGATTGGAGATATGTTATCATAGAAGAGGAACGTGAGTTTGTGTGGTCGCTGGATAACGCTAGTTCAATTGTTACCGTAAGGGTTGAAGAAAATGAAGGAAAATACTTGACTTCTGTTAAAAAATATGTTAAGAATAGTGGAAACACTCAAAATCAGCCTAGACATAATAAGGGAAATGATACCTTGTTAGAAGCGTTGGCTCATTTAGAAACAGTTTTATCACAATACTCATAAAGGAGGTTAGTTATGATGTTTCGGGAAGCTAATGAGTTATCTAGGAAATATTTAGCGAATCCACATCAAGGTAAATCCTTTATAGAGCGTCTTAAATCTAATAAATCAATTGATCTTAGAGACAATATGGTTATTATTGATTTGGGAAATGGGTATAGTGATATTAAACCTAAAGACGAAAATAAACGATTCAAATAAAAAATGGCCTCTCACTCAACATGTGGGAGGTCTATTTGGTTGCTTGAAAAACTAAATGCTTTTATAGGTAAAGACACTTGAAGATTAAACTAGTGTGTAAGCCCAATAAACTTCAAACACTTTAGAGAACAAGCGAAACAAATGGTGGAGAGGATGAGGAAAGGGAATACTCCTCTGTAATATTCAAACCTACAAAACAAAAAGCGGCACATTTAGATCAAACTGCTTTGGATTTTTTTGAAGTCGGTGTAATAGTGCGTTACTTTAGCGTGAGTACATACAGTACGGAAATTTATGATGTAGATTTATTAATGAAATATCGATTTTATTAGGGGTTCGTAGTTACATTTTGGGCGTAGAGTGGGGATACTAAGGAAGCATTCTAAAGTTAGATCACTTGCCCATCAATATCTAATAGGAGGAAAGAGGAAAGATGAGTAACCTTATAAATGACTATGTTAAAGATGTACTGCCTTCATTTTTTAAGAGATACAATATACCAAATAATGTTATTGAAGTTGTTAATAAAGATATAGAAACTCGTATTTATTCTCTTTTGATTCGTTGGACTGATATTGAATTTAGAAGAGTCTTGTTGACGACTGGACTAGAAGAAGCAACTTTTTATGAACCAAATGAGAATTTAGAATTAAGGTGTTTTGTTGTGGTTGCTATTAGAAATAGCTTATTCGAAAATCTTGTTAGTAATCGAAAGGCTGCATTGGCATTAGGATTGAAAAAATCGCCTATACCTGAAACTGATGTTAAGACTTTTACACAGGAAGCAATAAAACATTTCAAGTGCATAGATTTTGAAAAGGAATGTAATGATTTAACAATTGATGACAGTAAAGATCTATACCGTGATCTAAAAGAGAGATATCCCGTAGCATGGAAAGCCATATCAGAATTAGGTAAATGGTCTAATAAAGCACAAGTTTTTGATAGCCTTAAATACACACCATTAGAAATAGCAGAATTACAACAGACACTGACTCCAATTAACCAAAAAGAGAAAATGAGAGTTGTAGAAATACAAAGCGGAATCGATGAAAAGTTAGACAAAGGACTGTTAGAGATTTTGATGCGAATATCGCTTGAATTACAACCAGTATTCTACACTGATTGCTTTAAAATGCTGACTAGGAATATCGATAAATTGCTTAAGGTAATAGAGTATGTTTTAAGAAAAGAATGTATCTTTATGACAAGCAATTTTTACATAAGTAATGGATATGTCTCAAAACGAAAAGACTTACTTCCACCCGCACACTATGATGAAGATGTTGAAAAGAATTTAAAGCAATTTAACGGTTTAAGTCAAACCCATTTGAAGGCATTTAAAACTTTAAGCAATTTAATGCTGAATTGATATTTATTTTAGATCGGTGATGTTTTCTGGATTATAAAAGATAAAGGTCAGAGATGACGATAGTCAAACTTAGCTTCAAAAGTAACTTGTTCAGATCTTCAAAACTCATGAAGTGCTGCAGCTATGTTGCTAACAACTGAGCAGTTGTAAGTAATGAATGAATTGGTAACTTGTAAATTTTATAACATTAGTCCATCCCATCTCTTTATGGAAGATGGGGTTTTGCTTGTTTGAATATAAATTTTTGGGTATAATTCAGTTAACGACATTAACAATCGTGAAGGCTTGCAATTAACAACCATGCTTGCAATTCATAATCACTCAAAACACTTATAAACCTTAATATATCAACATTCCTAAACAATCACTAATGGGCGGCGGTTTCACGATTGACAATCCGAACGCGATTGCTTCATGCGGATGCGGTTCTTCGTTCAGAACAGCCACGAATACCGGTACGCCGGAAGAGTGTTAACAACTTATCATGGATAATAATAAGCCTCCTTGTTCGTTTGTTCTTGTAAACAACACGAATGAGGAGGCTTTTTGTTTGAAGAGGAAAGGTGACCAAAAAAGACACTCATTCCGCATCTCTTTTTATATTGCTTCTTCTATTTTCAAAAGTTCTTTATCCAAGACATCCACCAACTCTTGGGTGCTAAACATATAGATCACGACTTCTTTATTGCCATCTTCCACGTGGACTTCAATTTCAATTTTAATCTTTGCTGGTTTTTCATGGTACACCACTTCAAAGATGCCCATTCTTTTTGTTTCATTGTTTTTATTCATTTTTTGAACGTTGGTGAGTATCTGTTTGATTTCTTGATCACTCAAACCAGCATCTAAAATCGAAGTAGACACATGTGTTAAAAAAGGTTCTAGCTGATCAACATCCATATTCAATCCGGCAGCGAATTGAGCATAGTGTTTGTTATAGTCTTTTGCAAACACTTCTACTGAGCCGCCAATTATCAGTAACAAACTCAAACTAATCATGAAACGCTTTATCATCTTTCCACCTATCCTTCATGACGATCTTCTCCTTCTTATATCGGTTGAACCAATCAAACTTTCATTGATTCCATTCCTTCTTAAACAATTTGTAAATCGCTCAATTTTGTTACAGCTTGTCCTCACAACTGGCTATTTCCACTCGAAAAGAGTATCATGAGAACCAAACATAAACTGTCATCAGAAAAGAGGTTGCTGAGGTTTGAGTGAACAAATCAATTGCAGGAACTGTCATGAACTGATTCCGTATCGTTCAAAAACATGTCCATCTTGCGGGATAGACAAGCCGCTTCCGAAAAAGGAACGTGTGAAGGATCGGGTGATTTTGGTTGTGGCAGGAATTGTTGTGGTGCTGCTTGCTGCAATGGTACTTGGAATGGCGAATGCCTATATTGGGATTTTTAAATAAACAAAAAAGGAGTTCCGCAGATGGAACTCCTTTTTTTGATCCGTTCTTATTTATTTTCAAATAAGCTTGTGGAATGAAGCGGCTGTACACGAGCTTTCGGGTCCATGTAAGCTTTGGCGTTGTTCACAGCAGTTGGTGCTTCACCAAATCCGCTTGCGATTAATTTGACTTTTCCTTCATACGTACAGATGTCTCCCGCCGCATAGAAGCCTTCGATGTTTGTTTCCATCGTGGATTTGACCACGATAGAGTTCTTTTCGATTTCAAGGCCCCATTGTTTGATTGGGCCAAGGGAGGAAACAAAACCGAAGTTGACGATCACGTCGTCCACATCTAGTACTTGTTTTTTATCGCCTTTGACTTCTTCAAGCACAATTTGTTCAATGCGGTCTTCCCCAATGAGCTCAGTTGGCACAAATGGTGTCAGCACATTGACTTTCGAGTTGTGCAAGTTTTCTACACTGTGCTCATGTGCACGGAATTTATCACGACGGTGAATAATCGATACTTCTTTTGCGATTGGCTCAAGCATCAGTGCCCAGTCAACCGCAGAGTCTCCACCGCCAAGAACAGCAACACGTCTGCCAGCGAATTGGTTCAAGTCATTGATGAAGTAATGCAGGTTGCTTCCTTCAAATGATTCTGCTGTATCTAGCTCAAGCTTTCTCGGTTGGAATGCACCGTTACCAGCTGTAATGATGATCGTTTTTGAATAATGAACCTCTTGATTCGTAACGAGTTTGAAGATACCGTCTGCTTGTTTTTCAACCGTTTCCACAGCTTGCTCTAAGCAAATGGTTTGATCAAATTTATCCATTTGTTCCTTTAAATTATCAATTAATTCTTGTGCGCGGATTTTTGGGAAACCAGCCACATCATAAATGTATTTTTCAGGGTAAAGAGCGGATAGTTGACCGCCGAGCTGAGGAAGGCTTTCAATGATTTTCACACTTGCCTGTCTCATGCCTCCGTAAAACGCAGTAAACAATCCGACTGGGCCGCCCCCGATAACGGTAATGTCATATACCTTAGAATCTTCTTGCATTCCTTAATCCTCCCAAATGAAAATTGTTATCACTATATCATATCATACCACATATCGTCGTTTGACTTGTTTTGAAAAACTTGTCGTTTTTTGATGCCGATGCTGTGAAAAGGGGAAAAAAGAGAGAAAGACCGTTTATCCTAAGGATTTTCAGTTTAAAGCCTTGAAAAAAGGAGCAGAACTCGCTATTATTGTTAAGGGAACTAAATATTAATTTTTTATGAATTTTTGTCGGATACGGTCAAATGCTTTCGTTTTTTGTAGGTGAAAGTTCAGATTTTCACATACTTATTTTTTTGTTTAAATTTCATAAAATGCCGCAAAGCGGTTGAGAATAACGATATGTAATTCTTTATCCGTTTTACAGCAAATTTTAAAAAGGTGGATGTGATTCCAGTGAATAAACCGAAAATCGTTGTATTAGGTGCAGGTTATGGCGGATTAATGACTGTAACAAGATTAACAAAACAGCTTGGCACAAATGATGCGGACATTACTCTTGTGAACAAGCATAATTATCATTACGAAACAACATGGTTACATGAAGCAAGTGCAGGTACTCTTCATCATGACCGTTGTCGTTATCAAATCAAAGATGTGATTAACAGTTCCCGTGTCAACTTTGTACAAGCAACAGTTGAAAGCATTAATAAGGAAGAGAAGAAAGTTGTGACATCAGATGGCGAACTTTCTTATGACTACCTTGTTGTTGCGCTTGGTGCTGTTCCTGAAACATTTGGTATTGCAGGACTGAAAGAATATGCATTCTCAATCTCTAACATCAACTCTGCTCGTCAGCTTCGTGAGCACATTGAACTTCAATTTGCGACATATAATACGGAAGCTGAAAAGCGTCCAGAGCGTCTGACAATCGTTGTCGGCGGTGCAGGCTTCACAGGTATTGAGTTCCTTGGTGAGCTTGGAAACCGTGTACCTGAGCTTTGCAAAGAGTATGATATTGATCAAAAAGACGTGCGTATTATCTGTGTAGAAGCTGCACCAACAGCTCTTCCAGGATTTGATCCTGAATTGATCGACTATGCGATGAACTACCTTCAAGGTAAAGGTGTTGAGTTCAAAATCGGTACAGCGATCAAAGAATGTACGCCTGAAGGCATCATTGTTGGAAAAGACGATGATACAGAAGAAATCAAAGCTGAAACTGTTGTTTGGGCTGCTGGTGTACGTGGTAACCCAATCGTTGAAGAAGCTGGATTTGAAAACATGCGCGGCCGCGTAAAAGTGTCTCCAGATCTTCGTGTACCAGAAAATGAAGATGTATTCATCATCGGTGACTGCTCATTAATCATCAATGAAGAAATTAATCGTCCATACCCACCTACTGCACAAATTGCGATGCAGCAAGGTGAAACAGTAGCGAAAAACCTTGCAGCACTAGTAAAAGGTGGCACGCTTGAAAGCTTTAAGCCAGACATCAAAGGAACAGTTGCTTCTCTTGGTGAACACGACGCTGTAGGTGTTGCGTTTGGTAAAAAACTTCAAGGAACAAAAGCTTCTGCAATGAAAAAAATCATCGACAACCGTTCATTATTCATGGTTGGCGGACCAGGACTTGTTCTGAAAAAAGGAAAATTCAAGTTCTTCTAAACCGATATAGACAAAAACGTGTATCCTTGTGGTACACGTTTTTTAATGTTTTATGGAATATTTTCTCACTTGGTACTGGACAGAAAAATATGTTATGATGAATTATCAGAAAATTTAGATTAAGGAGTGAGCAATATGAATGCACAAACGAAAGAAAAAAAGTCAACTTGTCAGTATTGTTCAGGAAAAGGATATTTTCAGTTATTGCTCGGCGGATCAGAAACATGTGAGGAATGTAAAGGGACAGGAAAGAAGCATTAATCTTACGGCTTTTTCCATTGATTGACTTCATCTCTATTTCCAAGTTAAACTAATGATGGGATATTTGGGGGTGGAGATGAAGTGATCAGTTTACCAGTCGTTATCATTTCAGTTATTTTATTTTTCGTGTTATTCTTCGGCATTGGCTTTTTGCTGAATATGCTGCTGAGAATGTCATGGATTATGGCAATTTTATATCCAATTGTATGCCTTTTCATTATCAATAATCAAAAGATGATTGCTTATGTAAGAGAACCAGGCATTGCTTTTTCCGGGATAGGAGACCGCATCGTTTCTCTTGCTGCGGCAGATATCATTATTTTATTAAGTGGTCTAATTGGTGCCATTGCCTCAGGTTTTGTCATCAATGCCCTTCGTAAAAGAGGCTATCAAATGTTTTAACTCACTTGTCTACACGCAAGTGGGTTTTTTTGTTTCTCCTTTGCATAGTTTCCATTTTGTTTGGAAACAAATAGATGGGTAGAGGAGTGACAAATAGAAATGAAAACATGGATGAAACGATTGTTCATGACAGTTCTGTTTATGCTTGCCTTGATGACAAGCTTTACGGGCATATCTGGCGTAGAACCAAGTGATTTAGCTGCATGGGTGAAAGAGACCGATGCCGGTAAGCACGTATCTTCTTTTTTAAAGCATCCAAAAAGGCAGACGATGGCGGTGAAAAGTGACGATTTGCGAGCTGTTTCTCTCGAAGAAGCATTTAATTGGAACGATTATCCGAAGCAAAAGGTTGTCGCCACAGGTTATACAGCAGGTGTAGAATCAACAGGTAAGACGAAAGAACATCATGCATATGGCATTACATATTCAGGCGTCAAAGTAAAACGTGATTTATATTCAACCGTGGCAGCGGACCCATCTGTCTTTCCGATAGGAACTGTCCTGTTTATCCCCAATTATGGCTATGGTGTAGTCGCAGATACTGGGAAAGCGATTAAAGGTCATAAGCTTGATTTATATTATGAAACGGTTGATGATGTGTATAGAGAATGGGGTAAAAAAGTGCTGGACGTTTATGTGATTAAAAAGGGTGAAGGAACGCTGACAGAAAAAGACTTAAATCAGTTGAATGAAGCGGAATCGATGCAAGTGTTCCGGCAGCAGTTTCAAGCCAATAAAGAATAAAAAAGCTTTGGATCTCGAAAGGTCCAAAGCTTTTTCGTTTCTACATGAAGTAATAATCTAAGATGAGTGTGAGCAAAATTCCTGTTAAGCCGCCGAAGAAGACTTCAATCGGCTTATGCCCAAGAAGCTCTTTCAATTTCTTTTGCTTCTCTTTTTCTTCCGCACTTGGGAAGTTCTTTGCCTCGGCAACAAACCGGTTAAAATCTGTGACCAGTTTGTTCAGGACAGTTGCCTGTTCTCCTGCCTGTCTGCGAACACCTGTCGCATCAAACATTGTAATAATGGCAAAGATGGCGGAAATGGCAAAAATAGATGTTCCTAGCCCGTGCTCTAAAGCAACTGCTGTTGAGAGTGCTGTTACTGCTGCGGAGTGTGAACTTGGCATTCCGCCTGTGCTTGTAATGAGCGACCAATCTAGTCGTCTAGAAATGATAAATTGAATCGGTACTTTTACAAATTGTGCAAAAAAGATGGCTGCAAGGCTGGCAAGCAGCGGAAAATTCGTCAGTACGCTCATGAACAAGAAACATCCTCTCTTTAAGAAAAAATAACGTGCGAAATGATAAAGTATTTACCCTAGTAAGATAAAAAAATGATGGCAGTAAGAACTGTTGCCAAGTCCATGTTCATTATAACATTAAAGAAAGTAGATGTGGAACGAGGAGACCATGGACAGGTTGCTATTGATCGCTGCCGCTTTTTCATGATGCCCTTCCGCGTGCCAAAATATAAATGTTCTTCAAGGGAAGACAGGCTGGCAATGATCGTATCAGCACATAAATTTTGATATAATAGAAGTTCCAATGTGAAATATGGAGTTCATTGAAGGAGCGTGTGATAAATATGTTTTTCTCGACAAATGAGTTGCAACATAAAGATACACTGGCCATCGGACTTTTTCAAAAGAGCCAATTATCAGGAAAAGCAAAAGAAATGGATGAGTTACATGGAGGAAGAATCACTGAATTATTAAAAGAAGGCGATATTTCGTCCAAGCGAAATCAGCTTTCGAAATTTTTCCCATCTCCTGAAACCGGCATTAAACGTATTTATTTTGTCGGGCTTGGGAAGGAGTCAGATTACACGTTTGAAGAGGCAAAGGAAGTGTTTGCGCATTTATTTAAAAAGCTTCATCAAGATAAAAAGCAAGCAGTTTCGGTTTTGCTTGATACATTCACAGGAAAGGATCTGCCTGTTCAAGATGCAGCCCATGCCCTTTCTGAAAGCTGCCTTTTAGCTACATATGAATTACAAGATTTTAAACATAAAACGAATGAACCGGATCGCTTTATCGAATTTGTTTATGCAACAACGGATCATGATGCTGCCGAAATTCAGGCAAGTTTGAAAGTGGGCGAAGTCTACGGACAATCGGTCAATTCGGCTCGTACACTTGTGAATATGCCGCCGAACATGCTTACGTCCTCTGATCTTGCATCCTATGCGGCAGAGCTTGCTTATAAATATGAATTCGAGATTGAAATTTTAGATAAAGAACAAATGGAAGAGCTCGGAATGGGCGGTATTCTAGCCGTTAATAGAGGCTCAACAGAACCACCGAAGCTGATTGTATTGAAATATCAAGGCAAGGAAGAATGGACAGACGTCATCGGCCTTGTCGGTAAAGGCATTACGTATGATACAGGTGGGTATTCCTTAAAGCCAAGAGCAAGTATGGTAGGGATGAAAACTGATATGGGTGGCTCAGCCTCTGTTTTAGGCGCAATGGAAATCATCGGTGAACTTCGTCCAGAGCAGAATGTAATTGCGGTCATCGCCTCAACAGATAATATGGTCTCAGCAGATGCGATGAAGCCAGATGACGTCATTGTCTCACTAAGCGGCAAAACAATTGAAGTGCTTAACACGGATGCAGAAGGTCGGCTTGTTTTAGCAGATGGTGTGACCTATGCGAAGCAGCATGGTGCCTCTGTGCTTGTGGATGTTGCGACATTAACAGGCGGTGTCATTGTGGCACTTGGGAATGAGACAACAGGCGTGATGACAAATAACGATGAACTGTATGCCCAGTTTAAAGAGGCATCAGAAGAATGTGGGGAAATGATTTGGCAGCTGCCAATCACCGAAAAAGATAAAAAACGAGTAAGAAACAGCAAAATGGCTGATCTGAATAACTCACCAGGCCGTGATGGTCATGCGATCATGGCAGGTGCATTCATTGGGGAATTCGCTGAAGACACCCCTTGGGTGCACTTAGATATTGCAGGAACAGCCACGACAGAAAAACCTTCATGCTTCGGGCCAACAGGAGCAACAGGTGTGATGGTCAGATCATTAGCAACATTTGTGGAACGATTTGAACCGAAGAAATAAAGACAGAAGCTCTGCCAGTTGGCAGAGCTTTTTATGTAGGACATACGCCATTTGACGAAGTAAATTTTCTATGGTAACATACGTTGGTACTTTAATTATCTACTACATTAGTAAACTAAAGGATTTCGGAGGTTTCACCATGAATGCAGTTGTTTTAGCGGTTGTTTTAATGTTGATATTAAGCTTGCTGCGGGTCAATGTCGTGATTGCGCTGGCACTTGGCGCTTTAGCGGGCGGACTTGCAGGTGGATTAGGTCTAGGGGGAACAGTTCAAGCGTTCACTGACGGTCTTGGCGGAAATGCGACAGTGGCGATTAGTTACGCACTATTAGGTGCATTCGCAGCCGCCCTGACGAAAACGGGTCTTCCTGATGCCATGGTCGAAGGAGCTGTGAAGCTTCTTGGAAAAGAAGGCGATTCAAGAAGAAAAACATTATCAAAAGTGCTCATTATTCTGGTCATTTTGATTGTATCTTGTTTTTCTCAAAACGTTGTTCCTGTTCATATTGCCTTTATTCCGGTCTTAATCCCGCCATTATTAAAGGTGTTTAACGAGCTTCAAATTGACCGCAGACTGCTAGCATGTGTGATGACTTTCGGACTTACTGCACCATATATTTTACTTCCGGTCGGTTTTGGACAGATTTTTCACGGAATGCTTCGTGACAACATGAAAGATGCAGGTTTAACAGTGAATTTAGCAGACATTCCGTATGCGATGCTGATTCCTGTAGGCGGCATGGTTGTTGGCTTGATCGTTTCACTTTTTGTCTATCGTAAGCCAAAAACATATGAGAATCGTGACATTACGGATGTAGAAAAATCAGCATATACAAAAAAGAGCTTATTCTTTGCTGGACTTGCGATCCTTGTATCACTTATTGTTCAGTTATATCTCTCTCAAAGCCTTGGAGTCGAAGGGATGATCTTCGGTGCGCTTGCAGGCTTGCTTGTCTTGTTTGTAACTGGAATGATGAAACGTGATGAAGCAGATGCGCTGATTACATCTGGCATGAACATGATGGCATTTATCGGATTTGTCATGCTTGTTGCAGCTGGATTTGCCAATGTTTTAACGAAAACAGGAGATATTGAATCTCTCGTCAAGGCGTCTTCTCAATTTATCGGAAACAGCCAAAGCTTAGCGGCTATTTTAATGCTATTGGTGGGTCTGCTAGTGACAATGGGCATTGGCTCATCATTTGCAACGATTCCGATTATTACGACGATCTTTGTCCCGCTTTGTTTACACTTAGGATTCAGCCCGATGGCGACTATTGCGATTATTGGTTCAGCTGCGGCGGTAGGAGATGCAGGTTCACCTGCAAGCGACAGTACACTCGGACCAACATCTGGACTGAATATGGATGGACAGCATCACCACATTTGGGGTACATGTGTCCCAACATTCGCCTTTTATAATATCCCGCTCGTCTTGTTCGGCTGGCTTGCGGCAATTATGCTATAAATGAAAAAAGGTTCCTTACTCATAGAGTAAAGGAACCTTTTCTGATATTAGGAAGCTGTTTGTTCTTTTCGAAAGGATGTGGCTTTTGAAACCGATCGATAAATTTTAGGTGCCAGCATCGCAAGGAGGATGGTCAGCGCGTAGTCTTTTACCATAAACCACATCATGAAGAACCATGTGGTTTGATAAGAGATTGGTGCGTTCAGCCATACATTTAATGCGATGTACGTATAAGTTGTCCCGATCACATACATCACGGTCGTTCCTGCAATGGCTGCAAATAAAAAGCGGCTAAAACCAGGGTTTTGTCTTTTTTCAAGAATGAATCCGGCAAGCCATGCAGCAGGAATGTATGATAACACAAAGCCACCGCTTTTTCCTAAAATAACGCCTAGACCCGCCGAGAACTGTGCGAATACAGGTGCACCAGCGATCCCAACAAGAGCATAGACAATCATGGCCAATGCGCCAAGTCGTCTGCCCAGCAAAAGACCAGCAAGCACACAAAAAAACGGCTGCATCGTAAGTGGGATTCCGCCGACCTGTAAAAATGGCACAATGGATGTGATATTGGCTCCGATAGCCATGAGTGCAGCAAACATCCCGACGAGCACAAAGTCAGCTGTTCTTGTCTTCTTTTGCATGATATTTCCCCCTGTCTTATCTGTACAAATAGATTAAGGGGAAGAGATTCTTTTGTCAACTCATTTTTATTTTAGGTTAACAATAAAACCCGCCCCTGAAAAGGGCGGGCTAAATATTAAGCTTCGGTCATGGAAGAGGTTTCAAGGGCTTTACTAACAGGCACATAATCATAGCCGAGATCACGAGCGACAGCTTCATAGGTGATATATCCGTTCATCACATTGACGCCTTCAGCAATCGCCTTGTTTTCTTTGATCGCTTTTGCAGCGCCTTTATTTGCAATCTGCAGTGCGTATGGGACCGTGACATTTGTTAAAGCAACTGTCGATGTTCTCGGAACCGCTCCTGGCATATTGGCAACAGCATAATGTAAAATGCCGTGCTTTTCATAAGTAGGCTGATCATGTGTTGTGATATGATCGATTGTTTCCACAATCCCGCCTTGGTCAATGGCTACATCGACAATGACAGAACCAGGCTTCATTTGTTTCACCATTTCTTCTGTGACAAGGGTTGGAGCTTTAGCACCTGGGATGAGAACCGCACAAATGAGCAGGTCTGCCTCGCTCACTGAATCTGCAATGTTAACAGGATTAGACATTAACGTTTTCATTTGATGACCAAACTGATCGTCCAGCTGACGTAATCGTTCCGCATTTACATCAATAAGGGTGACATCTGCGCCAAGTCCGATCGCCATTTTCGCTGCATTTGTTCCAACGACGCCGCCGCCAATAATGGTGACTTTCCCTCTCGATACTCCTGGCACGCCGGCGAGCAAAATGCCTTTTCCGCCTTTTGGCTTTTCTAAAAATTGAGCACCAATCTGAGCAGCCATTCTACCTGCTACTTCAGACATTGGCGTTAATAGAGGGAGTGATTTTCCGTCCGTTACCGTTTCATAAGCAATGGCTGTTACACCTTTTTGTTTTAATGCTTCAGCCAAGGAGGGCTCTGCTGCAAGGTGCAAGTACGTAAATAAGATCAGACCTTCTCTGAAATAAGCATATTCTTCAGGTAATGGTTCTTTTACCTTCATAATCATATCAGAAGATGCCCACACATCTTTCGCTTGATCAAGAATCTCTGCACCAACAGATACATAATCGTCATCAGTGAAACCGCTTCCAAAACCAGCGTTCGTTTCAATTAAAATCTGGTGTCCAGCTGAAAGCAATTGAGATGCTGCTCCTGGTGTTAATGCGACCCGGTTTTCATTGTTCTTAATCTCTTTCGGAATGCCGATGATCATATCAATTCCTCCTATGCTTATCTATTGATATTGTATGTCTAGTGTATCCTGAAAGTTTAGAAAATTCTTCGGTTGAATGAAAAAATTAAAAAACGCCTCTTTGTGAAATTTCACAAAGGGACGTTTTTTAGCTTCATATCAAGATAAATGGTCATTTTCTCATTCATGTTTTTTAAATCAATTTCTGCAATGTCCGTAATCCGCTTCAGTCTGTAATTCAATGTGTTGATATGAATATTTAACTGCTTTGCGGCGATATTGGCGTTGCTGTCACAATCAATAAACCGTTCAAGGGTCTCGACGAGGTTGGAATGATGCCTGAGATCGTAATCCTCAAGCTTTGATAAAGAGTAACTGGAATAAGACGATCCCTTTCGTTTTTCAGCAAGCACATCTAAGTATTGATAAATACCCAGTTCAGAAAAGCTGTTTAATTGTTCTGTTTCCACAGGAAAGCGTTCTTTTGTTTTTAAGACGGCCAGTGCTTCTTTATAGGATGGCTGAATATGAGTAATGTGATCGTAAATTCCACCAATGGCCGCTTGAACGTCATGGAGCTGATACCGATCAGACAACTGCTTTAGCATGCCGCTTGTGAATTGTTTAATATCTTGAAGCGGATGTTCTGTTTTTGGTGAGACAAGAATAATGAATTCGTTAAAATCAACAGTCGTTAACAGCACCTGCACTTGCTGCGTTGTTTCAAGCAGATAGGAGAGCTTCTTTTCCGTATCTTCAGTGAGTTCATCACGAAGGCGAAAAATAATAATCGCATACGTGTCTGGACACCTCATTCCAAGTCTCAAGAAGAGATCAAGCATCTCATCCTTTTCATGAATATGTCCTGTGAGCATCTTCCAAAATAGCTCCTGATTGCGTTCTTCTGTTTTCGTTTTTCGAATTTGTAAATTGAGTAATTTGTTTTTCACGGCATGTGCTGCCATCTTGAGAAGGTCCATTTCTTCATCTGAAAAAGGCTGCGTGGATTCAATTGCCCAGATAAAGCCGAGCACCTCTTTGTCTTTCCATATGGAAATGGCAACCCTGCTGGATAGACCGACTTCTGCAATTTGAGGTACGCGAAGCGGTTCATCTGTTTTAAGGAGTGTAGGAATGATACCGTCTTTCCAAAGCCGATTAATGACTTTTTCCGGTACACGGCGGGAGATAATGGTTGAAGTTCTGGCGGGATCAGTGAAATCATTATGTGTGCTATAGGCTAATAATCGATGATGAGTATCTTCTATAGTAATAGGGCAATTGAGCACATCACTAATTTGGTCTGCCACATCCTCTAAACGATCAAGGCTATACTTAAATGGATCTGTCTTTTTTGTCATAAAAAACCCCTGCTTTTTCGAATATTTCACGTACTTACATTATGAAGAGAATCAGGTACGTAAATCAACAAAAAAATGCCATAATCATTAAAAAAACAAAAAGCTTGAGAAATGAGCACATTGGTCATGCGTTGATCACAAAAAGAAATAGTACAATAATAATGTAGTAAAAAATCAATAGGCGGAAAGATTCATGGAAGTGCACGCCCTTTTATTAAGAATATATGACCAAAAAACTGTTAAATACTAGATAAAGAGCGAAAAAACAGTAATTCCATAGACTCATTTTGTAAAATAAAAACAGATTTGTTTGACTGTGTATCATTTCTGTTTTTATAATAATAACGTCAAAAAATAAGTGGATTAGCCCATTATATGGCGGCTATGCACGGGAGGTAATGAGGAATATGTCAGGAATTATTCGCGTAACCCCAGAAGAACTAAGAGCGACCGCTAAGCAATATGGTGTTGAAAGTCAAGAAGTGTTAAACCAAGTTGATCGTCTAAATAGAATGATCTCTGACCTAAAAGGAATGTGGGAAGGTGCTTCTAGTGAAGCATTCGCTGATCAATACGAACAGCTTAAACCTTCATTCATCAAAATGTCTGATCTATTAACAGATGTCAGCAATCAGCTTGATCAAACTGCAAATACACTTGAAAGCACTGACCAAGACATCGCTAGCCAAATCCGCGGCTAATCAAAGGGATTTCCTTTCTAAGTGTGAAAAGCAGAAAAAGCGCCGAGTCTGTCAGTTGATGCCGGCGCTCTTTCTATTTTGTGAGGTGGAAATTTGTGTATATCGATATTACCATCGACTTAAAAAACTATGATGGCAGTGTGTTTGATTTGAGACTATCAAATTATTTACATATTAAACAAGTCATCCATATCGCCTGGCAGGCAAAACAAATCTCACTACCTAAACGAGATGGCGGATGGGTGCGTGTAGTCAATAAGAAAGCTGTGTTTTCAGGCGAATATAAGCTGTCAGACTGTGGAATCACCACAGGAGACAGGCTGGAAATACTATGAAAGGACTTTTGTAAATGGCAGATAAAAAGAGTTCCTATTTAGAAGAACAATTAGAAGCAGTCATGAAAAAAGAGGAAGGCACTTACACCTTCATTTTTCAAAGAGAGACAATTAAACTCTTAGACGGTTTAGAAGCGGCACCGATTAAAGACATCAATCCTTCATTTAAAAAAGAGATCCAATTAACCGAAGGTGAGGTCATCATTTCGATTCAACCGCCTCCTGCCTATCAGGAATTTCGTTTCATCCATGCAAAGGATGAAAAAAGCAAATGGATTTTTTCATACCAGCTTGTCGATGCAGTGTGCAAACACGACGTGAAGCGGCTGCATCCTATTGTTTCTCCTGAAAACATTGTTTTTCATCAAGGCTTAGCGCCTGCATTTTTGCATTACGGGGTTAAAGAAAGCATCCCGCCATATGAAACCGACCAACATCGTCTGTTAAAAGAGGTCAAAGCCGTCATTCTTCGAGTGGTGGACCATGAATATCAGTTTCAAGAATATTTGGCTTATCATGATACGTTGAAATTATCTGAGCTGGCAAAGGAAATAAGTGATACACAGTCACTGGAAGAATTGTCTGCTTTGATTCAACAAAAAATAGAAGCCATCGAAGCAAAAGAAAAGACGCTCTTAACCATTCCAAAAAAGAAATGGAAGATCGAACGATACATTGGACTTGGTCTCCTTGTTCTTTTGATTCCTGCATTGGTGTATACCATTTACACGTTCTTTTTCGCCATGCCGAAACAAGAAGCGTATGTGGAAGCGAACAAGTATTATCTCAACAAACAGTACAGCCAAGTGGTGGATACGCTCGAAAAATACAAAGCCGATCAAATGCCAGTCTCTCTTCAATATGAACTGGCCATTTCGTATGTGCAAACGAATCAAGGGAATCTATTGCTTGACCAGCACAAAAAAGAAATCACGGATACGTACACATTGCAGACAGACCCGCAATACTTCCTGTTCTGGATTCATATTGGACAAGGCAATAGCAAGGAAGCTCTGGATATTGCAAGGGTGCTAGGGGACGACCGATACATATTCACAGCACTCGTCGCCTACCGCAATGAAATTCAAAATGACGACAGCCTATCTGCTGAAGAAAAACAAAAACAGCTAGATCCAATCATTAAGGAAATGGCGAAGTATGAAGAAAAAGAAACAACGGAGACGAGCACCAATGACTCCTCAGATGCAAGCCAAACAGATGAAACAGCTGAACAAAAAGAGCAGTCAAAAGCCGATCAGGAGAAAAAAGAGAAAGAATCTGATGCAAAAAAGAAAACCTCTCAGACGAAAAAAGATGAGAAAAAATAATTCTTTCGATACAACTGACAGTTGGTGCTGTCCGATGAGGAGGTGGAGCGTTTGAGTCTTCTATGGGTTTTTTATGAGGAAGATTATCAAACCGTCCGTTTAGATGAGCAGTTCAACCGAGAAGCTGTGATTGGATCTGAAATAGAGCATACAGTAACGATTCCTTCCCTTTCGTTTGATGAAGGGTTGATTCGTTTATCTCCAGATGAAACGAATGACGGCTTTTCTCTTTATCAGGGCGAAAAAAAGAAAGGTCACTTACTTCCACATGAACCATATCAGGTTGGTTCACTCACACTCATGTTGATGGATTCACATCATGATCAATCCATTTATTACCTAGGAAATAGAGTCGAAGTGACTATTTCAAGTGAAGAAATAGATGAAGCGGATGTGTGGAAAGAACAAGCCCATTCAATGTTTCAAGATGCCAAATCCTTCACGTTGGAAAAAATAGAAGGCACTTGGTATGTCATTCCCCAAGATGAAACGATCTATGTGAACGGGAAACAGTTGCATGGTCCACAGCAGCTTCTTGCTGGAGATGAGCTGTTTTGGAACTTTTTGACGCTGTCATTGAAAGATGATGATTTATTGCAAGTAACAGCATTTGAACCATTTCAAACACGTTTAGAAAAAACAAGGCCGCCGAGTACCGAAACGAAACAAAAATATCCTTTATATAGACGAACACCACGTTTGATTTACGATCTGCCAGATGACCGGGTGTCTTTCAGCTTTCCTTCACAGGAGAGTGAAAATAATGGCAGAGGACTTTGGCTCGTAGTTCTTCCGCCGCTTGTCATGCTGATTGTCATGGGGATCGTGGCCCTTGTACAGCCGCGAGGCATCTTTATTGTCGTGTCAATGGCGATGTTTATTATGACGTTAATTACTTCGTCCGTTCAATATTTTAAAGAGAAATCACAGCGCAAAAGACGAGAAGAGAAGCGGCAACGCGTTTACTCGCTTTACTTAGAAAATAAGCGGAAAGAGCTGCAAGAGCTGTATGACCGTCAACAATTTATTTTAACGTATCATTATCCGTCCTTTGAACAAATGAAATATTTGACGTCAGAAATCAGCGGGCGTATTTGGGAAAAGACGCTTGTCAGTGATGATTTTTTACAGCTGCGTCTAGGGACAGGTGCAGTTCCTTCAAGTTATGAATTATCGACGAGCGGCGGCGATATGGCCAATCGTGACATCGATGACTTAATGGAACAAACCCAGCATATGCAAAACGTCTATCGCGAGGTAAAAGATGTACCGATTACGTTCGGTCTTGCGGACGGTCCAACCGGATTAATAGGAAAACCGGCAATTGTCAAAAATGAGCTTCACCAGCTTGTCGGCCAGCTTGCTTTCTCGCACAGCTATCATGATTTGAGATTTGTTTTTATCTTTAATGAACAGGAGTATGAGAACTGGGAATGGATGAAATGGCTGCCGCACTTCCAACTTCCTCATACATACGGGAAAGGGTTTATATATAACGAACAAACACGTGATCAGCTCTTGTCTTCTATTTATGAAATTTTACGAGAGCGTGATCTGGAAGAGGAAAAAGAGAAAAAAATCTTTACGCCTCACTTTGTGTTTATCGTGACAAACCATGAACTCATTGCGGAACATGTGATTTTAGAATACCTAGAAGGCAGCCGGACGGATTTAGGCATCTCAATTATCTTTGCGGCAGAAACAAAGGAAAGCTTGGCTGAAAATATTTCAACGCTTGTTCGTTACATTAACGAAGAAGAAGGAGATATTCTCATTCAGCATAAGAAGGCCGTACGAATTCCATTTCAGCTGGATGCACATGAGCGAGCGGACAATGAGTTGTTTGCCAGAACCTTAAGAACATTAGATCATCAAGTCGGGATGACCAACTCGATTCCAGAAACGGTTTCCTTCCTTGATCTGTTTCATGCCAAACAGGTAGATGACATTGGCATTCGTGAAAAATGGCTGACATCTGAAACAGCAAAGTCATTATCTGTGCCTATCGGTTATAAAGGAAAAAACGATATTGTCGATCTGAATCTGCATGAAAAAGCACATGGCCCACATGGTCTATTAGCGGGAACAACGGGATCAGGAAAAAGTGAGTTTTTACAGACGTATATTTTATCCTTGGCTGTACACTTTCACCCGCATGAAGTGGCGTTCTTGCTCATTGATTACAAAGGAGGCGGAATGGCGCAGCCGTTCCGAAATATTCCGCACTTACTTGGTACGATCACAAACATTGAAGGCAGCAAAAACTTTAGTGAAAGAGCGCTTGCCTCTATTAAAAGTGAACTGAAGAAAAGACAGCGCTTGTTTGATCAGTATCATGTGAATCATATCAATGACTATACGAAACTCTATAAAGAGAAAAAGGCGGAACAGGCGATGCCTCATTTGTTCTTAATCTCTGATGAGTTTGCTGAATTAAAAAGTGAAGAGCCAGATTTTATTAGAGAGCTTGTCAGTGCCGCGCGGATTGGACGAAGTCTCGGTGTCCATCTCATTTTGGCGACACAAAAGCCCGGCGGGGTCATTGATGATCAAATTTGGAGTAACTCCCGCTTTAAAGTCGCATTAAAGGTACAAGATGCATCAGACAGTAAGGAAATTTTGAAAAATAGTGATGCAGCGTCGATTACCGTGACAGGTCGTGGATATTTACAAGTGGGGAACAATGAAATCTATGAATTATTCCAGTCGGCTTGGAGCGGTGCACCGTATATGGAAGATGGCTACGGATCAGAAGATGACATCGCCATTGTAACGGACACTGGACTGATCCCATTATCAGGGGTAAGTACAGAGCCGGCTGTGAAAAAAGAGACAGTGACGGAAATTTCCGCTGTTGTGGATGAAATTGAACGTATGCAGCAGGAGCTTGGAATTGAAAAGCTTCCGAGTCCATGGCTTCCACCGCTTGAAGAACGGATTCCAAAAACACGTTATGCATCAAGTGAAGAGCACGTCTTCCATTTCGCTCTTGTCGATGAGCCAGATCAGCAAAGCCAGCATCCACTTTCTTATCAAATGATGGAGGATGGAAATATTGGCATCTTCGGTTCATCCGGCTACGGCAAATCACTTGCTGCAACCACACTGCTTATGAGCTTCGCAGAAAGATATTCACCTGAAGAATGGCATGCATATATTTATGACTTCGGTAACGGCACCTTGCTACCGCTTGCCAAACTTCCGCATACGGCTGATTATTTCTTAATGGATCAAATGAGAAAGATTCAAAAGTCGATGAAGCGTCTTCGTGAAGAGGTTGAATATCGCAAGCGTTTATTTAGACAGCAGGAAATGAGTCATATCAAAATGTACAATGCGCTGAATGAGAAAAAGCTTCCATTCATATTTATCGTGATTGACAACTTTGACATTGTGAAAGACGAAATGCATGAACTCGAATCTGAATTTATTCAGTTAAGCCGTGATGGACAATCGTTAGGCATTTATTTCTTAATCACAGCGACTCGTGTCAACGCAGTCCGTCAATCTCTTATGAACAACTTGAAAACAAAGATTGTCCATTACTTAATGGATCAAGGAGAGGCATACTCCATTATTGGCAGACCGAAATTCAGCTTAGAGCCGATTCCAGGACGAGTCATTATCAACAAAGAAGAGCTTTACTTTGCCCAAATGTTCCTGCCAGTTGAAGGAGAGAACGATCTCGAATTGTTTGAGCATTTAAAACAAGAGATCCAGCTTCTAGATGCTCGCTTTGAATCAGCTGAAAAACCAAAACCTGTACCAATGCTTCCTGAAAAACTGACCATTTGGGAGCTAGAGAGTCGCTTAGAAGAACAAAAACAGCCGTATGACATTCCAGTCGGACTAGATGAGGAATCTGTTGCACCTGTTTACTTTGACTTGAAGAAGAATAAACATTGCCTCATCATTGGTCAAACGCAGCGAGGGAAAACAAATGTGACCAAACTAATGCTTGATCAGCTATTAGTAGCAAAACCTGAGAAGCTAGCCGTCTTTGATTCGATAGATCGGGGTCTCTCTCATTACGCAAAAGAAGAGAACATTGATTACCTTGAAACAAAGGATGATATCACCGAATGGGCAGAGGAAATAGACCGCTTATTCAAGGGACGTGAAGAGGTGTACGTCGAAGCTGTGCGCCGTGGAGAGACTGATCAGTTGTCGTTCTCTCAAATTGTGCTTGTGATTGATGGCATTACGCGTTTTCAGCAGACAATCGACCCGCGTCTTCAAGATCAATTGGCTGATTTCATGAAGTCATATGCACACTTAGGCTTCAGCCTGATCGCATCAGGGAATCATACCGAATTTAGCAAAGGCTATGATGCACTCACAAACGAAATCAAACAAGTTCGTCATGCCATGTTACTCATGAAAAAATCAGAACAAAACATCATACCGCTTCCGTATGCAAGACAAGAACCAGATATTCAGCCAGGTTTCGGATATTTGGTTGAAAACGGGAAAGAGAAGAAAATCCAAGTTCCTTTATGTGCGGTAGAAAGGAAGAGTGTTCAATGACAGAGCAGCAAAAAAGCTCCATCAAAATCGTGTCGACCATGATACTGATTCTCGTCTTGCCGGTTCTATTTTTCCATCTCATTGGGGATGATCCGGCAAAACAGAAAAAGAATGCCACACGTAACATTGCAGTGGTCAATGAGGATATGGGGGCGAGCGAAAGTGAAAATACCGCTCGTTTCGGACAGGATGTGGTGGCGGCATTATCAGAGCGTCCAGATTACACATGGACAGTCGTCAATCGAAGTGCGGCAGAAAATGGACTGAAAAATAGAAAGTACGATGCAGTTCTCTATATTCCATCTGACTTCTCTAAAAATGTGCTGAGCTATGATAAGGATCATCCTGAGAAGGCATCTATCCAATTCTCAATCCAAGATCAGCTCAATGCAGTGAATAAAGAAAAAGTACAAAGAGAGCTAGAAAATGCTCAAAAGAAAATGAATGAACAAATGTCGACTTTATATTGGAGTTTTGTATCACAGGAAATCGGCAATGTGAGAGAAGAGTTTGAGCATATTGTTGGCAAAGAGGTCGAATTCCAAAACACGATGTACAACTTCTATAAGCCAAATTCAAACAAACTATCTGATGCCGTCCAGCAGCAGAAGAAACAAATAGAAGAACTAAAAAATGCGATGGCCGATTCTCAAAAACAGTATAAAGACGGTTTAAGTACAACAGAAGAAGCGAAAAGTCAGCTGAAGGATTTCGTAAAAGTAGTCGATCAATATCAGCAGTATCAAGACAAACAAAAGGATCTCTTGATCAAAGCGCAATCGACAAGTAAAAAACAAATCCAGCAAGGACTCAAACAGCTTGCGGAGATTCAAAACCAAAATGCCCGCAGCTTTAGCGATCAAATGGGAGGACTCAAAACCGATATCAATGGGGTCCAAAGTCAGCTTAAAACAACGGACAGCGCAATTCAATCTGTTCAAAAGTCGAGGGAAGAAGCTATTCCTAAGCAATCGACGGGATTAAAGGAACTTGTGAAGACGTCTCAGGAAGAACTGATTAGTAATTATGAAGCTCAATATCTTGCATATATAGGGGATAAAATAACTCTGTTGCAAGAGCAATTGAAAGCTTCAAGAAAGGCATTGCTTGAAGCAGAGAAACCGAAAGAGGATCCGAATGAGGATTCGAATAATCAAGATGAAGACCAAAAAGATTCGTCAGACGATTTGAAAATCGATCTTGAAGAAGAGACGAAGAAATTAACTGAAATCTCAACAGAAATAAATCAAGTGGCAGATGAGTTGTCAGGAAATGAAGAAACGACACCTACTCCAGAAAATGGTGGAGAAAATCCAGACCAAACTGGGGAAACCAAATCAACGTCAGTTCAATCAAAAGAGCAACTAAAAGCACTGTCTCTAAAATTAGAAGAAGTGAAAAAGAATATCGAGGAGAAAACCAAAGCTCATAATGATCAATTACAAGGAAAAGTCGATCTTTTGAGTAAAGAATTAAAATCTTTAACAGATAAAATAGACAAACTAGAAGAAAAAATAATAAGAATAGAAACTAGTAACAATAAAAACATAAGTGATATAAAGAAATCCATTATCAAACAAGAATCTTCTATTACAAGAAAATTAGAACGAATAGAAACAACTCAATCTCCATTAAATCAATATACATCAAAAATGGATAAAATTGGGGGTTTTGATACAAATTCAGAAAATGCATCAGAATTATTAAAGTATTCAAATGAATTAGCACAGTATGAAGCATTACTTAACAGCTTCTATCCAAAGAAGGATCCTTCTTCTTTGGTCGACACAAAAGGAGATGAAATCCAGTCCATCCTTTCCATCAAAAAAGAAGAAACGGAAAACTGGGATACACTCAAAAATCAGATGCTGACGTCAAATGATGATGTGTCTACCTTTATTGATGAGATGCAAAAATTCTCAGATGGCTACGCAGAATACATTTCGACTCAGCAGGCAAGTATGGAACAGGAGTTAAATGCCATTTCTGAAAGTGCGGACACAGTAGCTGAACAAATGGCTGATCAAGGAGATGCGGTGTATACAGCAGACCTTGCGGGCAGTTCGATTGTTGTGAGTGCACAGGATTCAATTGGTCAGGAAGTGCTTCGTCTTTCTGAAAATATGAGCTCGTTAACCGACCGCCAAAAAGGGGTGGCCGATTATACGAATAATATTGAAGAAAGTGTCACAACCGTCCAAGAAAAAGCAGATACGCTGAACGAAAACTGGAGCAAGAATGTCAATTCTACGAAGCTTGTTCAACAAGATTTAAAGGGTATTTTAGGCAACACTTTAGACGATCAAGGCAACAGCAACTATGTGTATAACCATTTAGCCAATCCGCTGAAAATTAGCGGCGATGTGCCAGAAGAAAAAACGCAGACTGTACCGCCAGTAGTCATTTTGGTTATTGTGATGATCAGCAGTTTGTTGATTGGCTTTTTTAGCTCGTACTATGCGTCAGCGCCAATGCTGGTCAAAGGTGCACTCTTTGGTATTTTAAATCTGCTAGTCGGGCTCATGATCAGCCTGTTTGGACTCAACATTTACAAACTAGCTGATGACCAAGCCATTCAATGGTCGATCTTTACGATTTTGCTGCTAGTGGCGTGCTCTGCCTTTATTCGCACAGCTTTCCTTTTCGGTTCAATTGCCGGATGGATGGCAGCAACGGCGCTTATTTTCTTCTTTGTTGCACCGTTAATTGATTTGGTCATGCCAAACTTCCATTTTACAAATCCAGTGACAGACGTGTATCTGTCCATCCAATATGGAAATGGAGACAACTTCGGTATGGGCATCACAGGGCTACTGATTTTAACGATATTGTTCATGGTCATTCCACTAGTGAAGAAGCTATGGAAAGACAAAACAGAGGAACGTGATGTCACTCATGAGGCTTAATCTATTCGTCAAAGGGATGGCACTTGGTGTCATATCCCTTTTTCTCCTCAGTCCTGCTGCTTTTGCTGCTACAGGTGAAGATACGGATACGAATGTCAAGCCGAATGAATATCAAGAAAAGAACCTCAATATTAATTCGAGTATATTGAGGGATCAAACGAAATACGAACAAAGCAAAACAACATCTAAAGTCAAAACGGACATTCACTTTGCTGACCCGCCTAAGACCTCTGGTGGTCAACTTTCGCCGCAGCTTTTTAGTGATCTGAAAGAAAATCCGCCTAAAACGCCAGCTCGTATGATGAAAGAGATGGATATCTCTTTCAGCGATTCGGCTGTATCAACGCCTTCTGGCGATGATCATGAAAAGCAGAGATCGGCGCTTCTACCAATCATTTTTGGCATCTTGATTGCCTTTGGCATCATGGTCATGATCATTCTCATTCCAAAGGTGAATGTGAAGACGGAAAAGAAATAGCCTGCCTTTTGAAAAGGGCAGGCTTTTCTTTATGCAGATGCAGATTGCTTGATGTGAGACCGATTCACTATTTAAAATAGTGTTATCAAGGGAGGAGATTGTCATTCGAATTTCAATCGTCACAGGCGGATCAAAAGGATTTGGTTTAGCACTTGTCAAACAGCTACTTTCACGCGGGGATAACGTGTATACCGCTGCAAGAAGTGAGTCGCCACTATCCCATCCACACCTCATGCATTCACAGGTCGATCTCACTGATGAGGAATCGGCTGCAAAGTGGCTTCAGGGCATCTTGTCCTCGCAAACTCTCGCAGACGCTGATGACGTCTTGCTTGTCAATAATGCAGGAATGGTCACTCCTATCAAACGTGCAGGGCAAGGCGAAGAGGATACGCTTCATCAGCATTATACGCTGAACCTTGTCATCCCTGTTTTGCTCAGTCATGTGTTTGTGAGGGAGACACAATCTCTTGAAGGGAAGAAAACCATCGTGCATCTTTCTTCTGGAGCAGCTAAAAATCCGTACAAAGGATGGAGTGCCTATTGCAGTTCAAAAGCAGGGCTTGATATGTTTATGAGGACTTTAAATGAGGAACAGCAGGACGAAGCATATCCTGTCACCACGTTTTCCTTTTCACCCGGTACGATTGATACGGATATGCAGGGAGAGATTCGGAAATCCTCCAAACAGGACTTTGAACAAATTGAGCGGTTTCAGCAATTACATGAAACAGGTACGCTAAAGAGCCCAGATGAAGTGGCCGGTATTTTACTCGACCTTCTAGCAGATGACCCAGCTGGCGGTTGTGTATACGATGCCCGTGAGTATGGAAAAAAGCAGTCATAACGGCTGCTTTTTTCGTATTGTACAAGCAAAGACAGCTTATTGAGCATAAGCTAATCTTGAGACTCATCGGAAATATGACAGAACATTTGAGTTTCTTTTCAGAATATGTTAGGATGCTAAAAATATAGATAAGGAGGGGTTTCCATGAGAAAGGTTACATTAATGGATGTTTACACCCATCCAGTCGCTCAAAAATATTTAAATCGTTCAGGAAAAGCCCACGCCATTGCTTGTGCTTATCACGCATTCAAACTGGCGATGCAGGCGGGGATTAACCCGGATCTTGCTGTGAAAGCAGCACTCTTGCATGACATCGGCCACTATGAATGGTATACAGCAGGCGGAGAATGGGATTACGAGACATATAGACGGAATGATATTCATGCCATTAAAGGGGCAGAGCGGGCACATAAACTGCTCATACGGCTCGGCGAGGAACCAAAAGCAGCCAAAGAGATTGCCCTTGCGATTTTGCTTCACACAGATTCATATTTGCCAGAGGGCGACCTGGATAAGGACACACTCCAGCAAATTGTGAAGAAAGCAGATGAAATGGACGAAGAGCCTGGTGGACACCATCATTACAGACAAATAGATGAATCACTTGCGCTCAAAAAAATTGCTGATTTGGATGAGAAGGTGCAGCAGGCGCTTCAGCCCATGAAACGCTCAGTTTAATATGGAATATCTCCATGAATCGTTCCGTGCTGATCCACATACAATGTGCGAATCACAGTACGGTTAAATGCCGATGTCCCTGACGCAGTGAGACCTGTGTAATGAACCGTGACGGAATAAGCACCTTCTTTTTTCAATTGAACGGCTGATGAAGAGCTCGTTTTCAGTGGATGATCCTTCTCGGCATCTTTAAAATAAATGGTCTCTACAGTTTTGCTTAATCGTTTAATCAGCTTGCTTGAATGTGTCGATGCATCTCCTGATTTCGCTGCAGCGATTTTGATTTCTTCATTCAATGGTGAATCAAAGGATACAAGTAGCAAATAAGGATCCTTTTTTCCTGAATTTGATCGAATCGTCCATTTTCCTGGAACGGGTTTATTGATTTGCACATGGTGTGAATAGGCGCCTTCATATGGGAATGATGCTTCGGATGTCGTCAAATTGGTTAAGACATCTCCATTTGGCGCAACGATTTCCGGATTGGCTTCCTGTCTTTCATTTAACCACTGAATCGATAGGCCATTCGTTCCTTCCTCTACATAGAACGCTTCTGTTTTATCCTTTTCACTTTCTCCACCTTTCACATAAACGTTTGTATTTAGCTCCGAAGAGACTGGTTCTTGCTCTTGTTCGTCATCGCTTTCAGCGCTTGCGGTATTTGCACGCAGCTGTGCCTGAAATACGGGGAACATGCTTGTGCCGTTTTTGATCGAAAAGTGATCCCACTTTCCTGTTAAAATATTGTTTGCATATGCTAGCTTTGTGCTGCTGACCGTCACAGCGCCATCGTTTGCACCAAAGCTTTTTAAATACATGCCGCCTAAATAAAGCACTCCGCCAAAGGTTCCCCATTCTGAACCAGAATAGGTCACATATTTATGAGGAAACGTCTCCAACCGGTCGGTTTCACTTCGAAAAGCTGCCATCATCCCGGTTTGCAGAGAATATAGCGCATCGCTCTTTTGTCCAAGGATTTGCGCAAGCCAGCTTCCGCCTTTGCTATAGGCTAAATCCGCAAGCGGCGTCCCATAATGTGGAGAGCCAAGTGTGATGACTTTCTCTACATATGGATGAGCGTTGTAATACACGAGTGCAGCCTGCGTATCCACTCCGCCTTTACTATGACCGATTATGATCAGTTTTCTGCCGAAAAATTCATAGATTTCTTTTAACTTTTCTGCTAATAGTTTCCCATTCTTTTTCATGTCCTGATCTGGATATAAATCTATGAACGCGCTTTCGTATCCGTTCAGAACAGCTTGTTTTGCCATATCGTTTCGATCAGACCATGTGGAGGAAGAACTGTTTATGCCATGTACAAAAACAAGTGGGGGTTTTGACAGGTCTTTTTGTACCGGTTCTTCTCCTTTAAACCACTTCCCTGGTGTACCAGGTGCATCTCCAATTGTGCCTGCGTGCGCATAACTTGCAGAGGATAGTAAGAGCATGACAGCAACGATACAGATTAATTTTTTCAAGATCATTCACCTCTTCAAATAATTTAAGATGTTGGCAGCACCAATCTATTATACTTCTAAAAATTGTAAAAAAATACAGAATGTAAAAATACGGTAATAATGTTGTGGGTTTGCTGAGTGACACTCACATGGGTCATTGCATACGCTGTGGGTAAATACACAAGTAAAGGGGCAGGTAGCATGGCACAACAAGGAAGTCCACAGCTTGTTTCATTAGTTGATCCATATGTTTATCAAACATTGCAGAAAGTAGTCGGTATGAGATTGATTGTTCAAACAGTGAAAGATACAGTACGTGGAAAGTTGAAGGAAGTGATGCCGGATCATATTGTGATTGAGGCGGGGGCAAAATCAGTGTTTTATGTGCGGATCCAGCAAATCGTGTCGGTGATGCCTGATCACAGTGAAAGAGTGTAACAAGCAGACGCACAGGTGTCTGCTTTTTTCAATGCTTACAGAATGTATATCTGGAAAAAGTGCATGATATACCAATTGTTCTTTTTTTTTCAAAAAATATGGTTCTAAAACAAGAAGCAGTTGACAGAAGGTGGGTTGAATAGTAGTTTTTTAATAAGGTCAATACGTAACAGGAGGAGCATCTTTGTTAAAATCTAAAGTTCATTTTTGGACATTCCAAATATTACTGGTTTTACTGATTGTGTACGTATCAACAAAAGTTTCGTTTTTATTTCAGCCGATCATTTTATTTGCTTCAACGTTGTTTGTTCCTATTTTACTGGCTGGTATTCTCTTTTTCATCTTTAATCCGATTGTTCGATTTTTGTCGAAGAAGATACCTAGGACGCTCGCCATTCTGATTATTTATCTTCTATTCATCGGGCTTATCACGTTTGTTGTCAATGCTGCTGGACCTGTCATTGTCACGCAGGTGGGTGGACTTGTCAAAAGCTTCCCGGGGTATGTCACGGACATGCAGAAATTTATCAACGACTTCTCGCATTCTAAAACATTTACGTGGATGATGAACCAAGATTATGTGTCTGTTTCGAAGTTTGAACAGTCGATCGTTTCGACATTAAAAGATTTACCGGAAAATATTGCTTCAAGTATGTCGGCGGTGTTTGGCGTGATTGCGAATATTGCCCTTGCTGTCATTACCGTTCCATTCATTTTATTTTACATGCTAAAAGACGGGCATAAGTTTCCGGACAAGCTCGTTCAATTTTTGCCAATGCCTTACCGTAAGGAAGGATTGAAGATTTTTAAAGAATTAAACGATACGCTTGCTGCTTACATACAAGGGCAAATCGTTGTTTGTTTATTTGTCGGAGTTGCTTGTTTTATCGGATACTTATTAATTGGTGTGAAATATGCGCTCATTCTCGGCATCATTATTGCGGTGACAAACGTCATTCCATATCTTGGGCCATATCTTGGTGCGGCACCAGCTGTGCTCATTGCTTTTCTTGATTCGCCTGGAAAAGCGGTTGTGACTGTTATTGTCATTCTTGTTGTTCAGCAGATCGATGGAAACGTCATTTCTCCATTGATCATTGGAAAACGTCTCAACACACATCCGTTAACAATTATCTTGCTATTAATTGGGGCAGGGAGTTTTGGCGGAATCCTTGGCATGATTTTTGCCGTCCCTGTCTATGCGCTGCTGAAAGCCATCACACTCAATATTGTCAGATTGGTTCAGCTGCGTCAGCGCTCTCGAAAAGAACAGCATTTAAACGTTTAGGGCAGATGCACAACTTTTCCCTTTTTGCATAACATAACTCACATAAGCGAATAGGGAGGAGAAGGAAGATGCCTGCGATTGTTGGACCCATCCATATTGAGTCTTTAGGCGGAAACGGCTCGGCTACTTTTGGTGACGTTCTCGCCATTGCCCCTTTGGCTGTAGATCACTCGACCGGTGGAGCGGGAGCTTTTAATTCAGGTGATTATATGTCCCTGACAAGCGATCCGAATGCCACCATGCTTTGGGACTTTACACTGTTTGGCCAGCCTCAATCATTTAATGCATAAAAGACAGCTGATCATAGGACATATCAGCTGTCTTTTTTATGTTGGATAGACACGTATTGTTCCGCTAGGCATATGATGAGGGTAGTAAAGGTGGTGGAAAGATGCCAGCAATTGTTGGACCCATTCATATTGACCGTGTCATAGGAAACGGTTCTGCACATTTCGGCGATGTGTTTGCCATTTCGCCAAAAAGTGTGGATCATTCCGCTGGTGGTTCAGGCACCTATAATGCAGGAGACTTTGTTCAATTCTTCAACAATCCGAACGTCACATTTGTTTGGGATTCAAACCTGATCAGCCAGCAAAAGAGCTTTAACGCATAGCCAGCTTTGAAAGGGTCTCCTTTTCAGAAGCTGTCTTTTTTTATGGTACAATGGATAGAAGAAGGAAGAAGAAAAAGGGGGGTAAAACACATCAAATGAAAATAAGAAAAGCGCATCTGACAAGCGGGCAACCAACAACCTACAATGTATATTTACATGAAAATAAAAAAGAATATAAAACGCTTGTCGCTGTACCTGATATGGAATGGAGTATTTCTATCGCGTATGAAGACGAAAAAACGCAGCTTGAGCAAGCACTAGAACAATCTTTAAACAAAAGAGTAGAAATAGACGAAGCCCGTGAACTTGCACAAAAAATTGTGCACTGGGTCACAGAAATGTAAATTCAGAAACCAGGAGTGAACACAGCAATGAAAGAAGAATCCGTAGACTTTTATTTGCAGCAAGGGATATTTGGACATGCTGAAACAAAACCAGATGAACGAAGAATGTTTCTCGGCTCATTAAGAGAACGTGCTCTTCTCGCTCTGACAAAAGGGCAAGTATCGAGACATAAATCGTATCAAGAGGTAGAGCAAGTATTGAAGGCAAACCGAGAGGCCACTGTTCTTTTAAATGGTGAATTGTCATATGCTTCTTATTCTCCATATGTCAAAATGGCAAATGCCGCTGGTTGTTCTTTTAAAGTGGTCAACCATCACGAGTCACATTCACCTTTTGGGCTTGTGATAGAGGTGCCGCATGCGATCAATCAAGAGCATATCTATATAGAAGATGAGCTTTTTCAAAAAGCTTTTTCTCGTGAATCTGTTGAATAGGTTTCCCTAGTGAAATGAATAAGCTATAATGATTCAAAAGAGCATATGGGAGAGATGCGGATGGGCAAAGCATTGATTTGTATTGATTATACAGTTGATTTTGTGGCAGACGATGGAAAACTGACGTGCGGAAAGCCTGGACAGGCGATTGAGTCGAAGATCACAGAGATCACTTCTTCATTTATTGATGAAGGACACTTTGTTGTTTTTGCCGTCGATCATCATGAAGAGCAAGATCCATATCATCCAGAGACAAAGTTATTTCCGCCCCATAATATTCGCGGGACAGAAGGAATTGAACTTTACGGAAAACTAAGTTCACTATTTCACACGTCAACACATTTAAATCATGTCTATTATATGGAAAAAACAAGATACTCTGCTTTTGCAGGCACTCAATTAGAAATGAAACTGCGCGAGCGTGGCATCACTGAACTTCACCTAGCCGGCGTGTGTACCGATATTTGTGTACTTCATACAGCTGTTGATGCGTACAATAAAGGCTTTGAACTTGTGATTCATGAGAATGCCGTAGCGAGTTTTAATGAAGCGGGGCACGAGTGGGCACTTTCTCACTTTGAGCATACGCTTGGTGCGAAAGTGGTTAAGTAAGGGAAGGAGAATGGAAGTTGGAGCATCGGTTTATTGACGACAGTTTATCACTACATACAGATCTTTATCAAATTAACATGGCAGAAACGTATTGGAGAGACGGCATTCATGAGAAGAAGGCAGTCTTCGAACTCTTCTTTAGAAAGCTTCCATTTGACAACGGCTTCGCTGTATTTGCTGGTTTAGAGAAAGCGATTGAATATTTATCGGACTTCTCCTTCACCGAGAGCGACCTTGCATATTTAAAAGATGAACTCGGTTATAAAAGCGATTTCATTGAATACTTAAGCGGATTGTCTTTTACAGGGACACTTCATTCAATGCGAGAAGGAGAAATTGTCTTTGCGAATGAACCTATTATGCGCATCGAGGCAACACTTGTTGAAGCGCAGCTAATTGAAACGGCACTGCTCAACATCGTGAACTTCCAGACGCTAATTGCAACAAAGGCGGCTCGTATTAAAGGAATCATTGAAGATGAGACAGCATTAGAATTCGGAACAAGACGTGCGCATGAAATGGATGCAGCCATGTGGGGAGCAAGAGCAGCACTGATCGGCGGATTTCAGGCAACAAGTAATGTCCGTGCAGGTAAACGCTTCAATATTCCCGTATCAGGCACACATGCCCATGCACTTGTACAAGCATATCGCGACGAATATACTGCATTTAGAAAATATGCCGAAACACATACAGACTGTGTCTTTTTAGTGGATACATATGATACGGTCAGATCAGGCATTCCAAATGCGATTAAGGTAGCGAAAGAATTCGGTGATAAAATCAACTTTATTGGGGTCAGACTTGATAGCGGAGACCTTGCCTACTTGTCTAAAAAGGCGAGAACGATGCTGGATGAAGCTGGATTCCATGACGCCAAAGTCATTGCATCAAGCGATCTTGATGAACACACCATTATGAACTTAAAAGCACAAGGTGCAAAAATTGATGTATGGGGTGTTGGAACGAAACTGATTACCGCATTCGATCAGCCAGCTCTTGGTGCTGTATATAAGCTTGTATCGATTGAAGAAAACGGTCAGATGAATGACACGATCAAAATTTCTTCTAACCCAGAGAAAGTGACAACACCAGGCCGTAAACGAGTGTATCGCATTATCAATCAATTGAATCATCACTCTGAGGGAGACTACATTGCCCTTGAAGAAGAAGATGTTCAAAGTGAAGATAAGCTGAAAATGTTCCATCCAGTTCATACATTTATCAGCAAATTTGTGACAAATTTTGTGGCAAAGGACCTTCATGTCCCAATTTTTGAACAAGGGAAGCTGGTGTATGATAATCCAGATATCCAAACGATTCAAGCATATGTGCAGGACAGTCTCGGACTCTTCTGGGAGGAATACAAACGAATCAGCAAACCAGAAGAATACCCAGTCGATTTGAGTCAAAAATGCTGGGATAATAAGATGCAGTTTATCCATGATGTGAAAAATAAAATCAAAAAAGAGCTTTATGAAAGCTGATTACCCCGGGAAAGGAGATCATCAAGCCAGATGGTCTCTTTTTTTTCATGTTGGACGATTCAAAATGAACCTTATGGGCAATCATTTGGTATACTGAAAGCACATCTTGTTTGTCATTGCATAAAGGAGGAATGGAGCAGTTGAGGGTGTTTGTTGCAAGGCAGCCTATTTTTAACAGAAAAGAACAAGTCGTATCATACGAGCTGCTTTATAGAGATAGTGAAACCAATACATATAGCGCTGAAGATGGTGATCAAGCGACAACGGACCTCATTATCAATAGTTTTTTAAACATTGGCATCGAAACACTGACAGAAGGAAAACGATGCTACATCAATTTCACCGAAAGCTTGCTTTCGTCTGATCTGCTCACTTATTTTGATCCACATCAGCTTGTGATCGAAATATTAGAAAATGTACCGATTACCCCGGCACTTATTATGAGATGTAAGCAATTAAAAAAGTGGGGATACACGATTGCGCTCGATGATTTCTTTCTGAGCGGAACACATTTTCATGACAAGTTACTCGATGAACTCCTCTATTGCATTGATATTTTAAAAATTGATTTTCTGAAAACAACATGTGAAGAACGAAGAGACATTTTACATACATATAAAAAGTATCGACTTCGATTCCTTGCTGAAAAGGTAGAAACGCGAAAAGAATATGAAGAAGCGTTAGAAGCTGGCTTCCATTTGTTTCAAGGATATTTCTTTAGTGAGCCGCACGTCATTTCGGGACGAGCCTTATCGACTAGCTTCCACGCATACCATCAGCTATTGAATGAGCTGAGCAAGGAGCAGCCGAATATTCAGACCGTGACGCACTTTATAGAAAGTGATCTTTCCCTTTCATATCAATTATTAAAAATGCTGAATTCTGGCGGCATGAGACGTCTTTATCAAATCAAGAGCATTCGTCAGGCGATTATTCTGCTTGGGTTTAATGAAATACGGCGATGGATCTTTATCCTTTCATTTAAAGAACTGAATGTCCAAGCCAACTCAAGCCAAAAGGAAATCATCAAAATGTCGTTCATTCGTGCCAAAACGTGTGAACTCATTGCTAGTCGGACTGAACGAGAGCATCCCGCTTCTTATATGCTAACAGGTATGTTTTCACTCATTGATACGCTTGTCAGGGCGGACATTACTGAACTTGTGAAAGAACTGCCTCTTTCGGATGAAGTAGGTGAGGCACTGCTTGGCTATGAAAATGACTATTTCCTTGTGTTAGACGTTGCCAAACGTATTGAACGAAATGAATGGGATGATGAGATGTTAGGTGGAAGTCTCCCTAAGCAGGAAGCCTACGGCTGTTATATAGAAGCCATTGAATGGTGTCATAAAATGTTTGAATCTTAAGAAAAGCCGCTCACACTAGAGCGGCTTCTTTCTTTGTTATCCCCACTGTAAAAGTAGAAAAAGCCTGCTGGAAGAGAGGGATAAGTAGATGCGGATGCCTTCTGGACTAAAGCGGATATCGATATTGCTTTTCACCCCAATCTGCTTCAGCATTCGAATCACACTTGCGGTGTCAGCACGTTCAGCAGCTTCCATGATTCGCTGTCCAAACGAAAGCGAACCGGAAATCTGCTGTGTAATGAGGGATGCATCAGCCACGAGACGGATTGATTCCTTTGCAGCCTTTTGAAACGCATGAGCATCTACTGGAGGAAAAGTCATGGGTGTTCGCGGGTATGCGTTCCCTATTGCGGGAACCTGCAAAGGCGGATAAGGAACATAGTAAAACACATGGTCACCTCTTCTCTCATTGAAGTGAATTTGGACGGATATCTGTTCTAAATGTATGAAGAAAATCCGAATAAAGAATCAAAATGATCTTTCTATCTTTGCATATTCATCATAAAAATAGGTACTTTTGCGGTCAATTTCGGTGAATGTCGCCAAAAAATTGCGGTGTCTACAGTAGAGCCTGTCGTCTGACCTATAACATGAAAAACCGAGGAAACAGAGGGGATCGTACGTTCTGTCTCGTGAGAATTGTGACGAATGATGCCTGTTCATGTCGCAAAAATGACGTATTTCCTTTGAAATTGAGATAAAAGTATCATTTGAAAAGTCTGAAAATGATGAAAAAAGACCTATTGAATTTTGCGGTATCACGCACACATTTTGTGCATACTTTTCGGTGAAAAAATACTCAATAGCATTTACACTGTTAGTAACAGATCAAATACTTATGACCCAATCAACATACACAAATACATTGATCTTCCAAAAAAGGAGAGTGGAATCGATGGAAAAGTATGAAATCGAAGAACTTAAACAACTATTATGGAAACTTGAAAACGAAATTAGAGAAACAACGGCTTCTCTTCATAACATTAACAAAAGCATTGATCAATACGACAAATATGAATATGTGAAAATTTCTTAAAGACTTGATAACCATCAAGTCTTTTTTTTATCCAAATACATACAAAAAAAGGATATATTATTATATAATTGTTAAATAGTGATGTCAGTGGACATTTGCTTATTTCTTTTTAGTAAAATAAGAGGCGAGAGGGTGAGGATCAAGATCGAGTATGCTAAACTATCTAGAGAATACAAAAATCAAGCAGAAAATGTCTGATTTTATTCAACATGCAGTCAGGCAAAATGATTTACAAAAGCTGCTTCTCGAATTTACAGATATAAAGAATGAATTTCCTTTTGGGCAATTGGCTTACCAACATTATGAGGCATTTGGCGGACAAGACAAGCAAGCGATTACAAAACTGGCAGCAGGGATTGAACTTCTCATCTTATCTGCCGATATATTAGATGATATTGAAGATCAGGATAATGATTCGTATCCTTGGATGAAATGTCAGAGCGGAATTGCGATTAATGCGGCGAATGTTCTCTTTGCATTGAGTTTTGATGTGTTTTCAAAGCTTGATCATGGAGCGAAGCTTTTAAACAATGTATATTCTTATTCCATTCAGTCAATGCAAGGGCAGCATATAGATATGACACTGGAGCCAGAGAATGAGCAGGATTGTTTAAATATCATGAAGTTAAAAGCAGGGTCACTGTTTGTATTACCTTGTGTGTTAGGTGTTGTTTTGGCAACAGGTTCTTTTGAAAAGAAGGTAGAAGAATATGCTTATTACCTAGGAATGGCGGAACAGCTTGAAAATGACTATCTAGGTCTTTTTAATAAAGATAATATTGACTTTAAAAGAATGCAAACATTACCGCTAGTTTACTTGAAAAATGAGTTTAATCCATCTAGTTCAGACTTGCTCAGTTATTTTCAATCAAAGGATAAGAGTGCCGGCTCTGAAGAATTAAAGGATAAATTAAAAAAATCTGGTGCTCAACAATATGTATTTATTATGAGAAACCTTCTCAGAAATAAGTTTAAAGAAGCATTCAAGAAACTACATTTAGAGGCTTCAAAAAAGAAAAAACTGATACTTTTTTTAAATGGAGATGGAGAAGATGAAAATTCAGGAATTGGTTAGTTATTTAGTGGAGAATCCTTCAACATTAAATCAAATCGCTAATGGGAACGCATCATTGCTTCACGTTGATCAAGAAACTGCAAGTATTATTGTTGACGGATTCCAGAAAGAAGACGTTATTAAAGCAATCATATGGGCAACTGCTTGAGTAGATAAATATTATGAGAAAGTTTTACTCTAAGTTAACAGTTATATTAGTTATCCTTAGCTTCATCTATGTGATTTACATCTCTTATATCAACGTATTTAATATTTTTGTTGGAGCAGCTGTTAAGGAAAATAGTCACGGTCAACTTGAGGTAGTGGATGTCGATAATTTTACAGATAGCTATCTAGCTGGAGTTAGGAAAGGCGATATCATACTTGAAGTGAATGGGAATAAAAAACCAGTTGAAGAAGTTAAAAGAGGTTTTTTAGCTAATGTTAAAAGTTTAGTCGTTGATAGACATGGTGATAAAATTGATTTAGAGAATGTAAGGTTATTGAGTCAAGCGAATCTGTTTATTTATCTAATACCAGTCATTCTTTATTCCATCTGTCTATTTTGTATATTTATGATTTTAAAAATGAATAAAGCAAACCAAAAAGAGTCAGCTTATATTTTAGCTTTATTTCTTTTGGCGGTGTCTATAGGTTATGTAAGTTCTGGTGGTTCTGGAAAAGGAGAGGCTATCAGTCGTATTCTTGTAATCGTTACAATGAATATTGTACCGCCACTATATATGCACTTTATGTATCAATATTTAAAAGAATTAGGAACAGAGATTATTCGTCGTCGAGTTCTTTTTTATTTGTATCTAGTTCCAGTTACTAACGTTTTATTAGTTTTATTCTATAAAAATAAAGCAGGACCAGTAGATCTATTAGCATATGTCAATTTACTTTCATTTTTTGTTCTGGCTTTCCTTTCGATTATTATCACTATAAGGGCTGCTAAAAAATTGAAAGACAATGAAGTCAGCAATGTACTTCGAGCATTTGCACTCATTTTAATCTCAGCATTCAGTCCATTCATGCTATTTTTTATCATTCCTTATTTTTTTGGTATATATTTTATTTCACCTTATGTTGTTGCATCGTTTGTTCTGTTAATTCCTTTTTTCTTAGTATACCAATTTATGTCAAATAAACTGTATAATGTTGATTTCTTTATGGGGAGGATTAAATACTACGGTTTTTTAGCGATTACACCAACAATACTAGTGGTTGTTATTTTTGATTTTATTCAAAAGCCAAATGCAAATTTCTATACAGTGAAATTTACGATTATCACGTACATTCTTATGCTCACCGTCTTCTACTTCAAAGAAATCATCGATTTCCGTTTTCGCCTGAAGCGTTTTTCGGAAAAGCATAATTACCAGGACAGCGTTTTTAAATTTACACAGCTTATTCGTGAGGCGTCATCACTTCATCAAGTGTTGTATCATTTAAAATACACCATCTTAGAAGTACTTGTTGTGAACAAAGCCTTTGTGCTTGAAGTGAAGGCAGATGGACAAATTGTTGAAATTGATGAATCAATAGAAGAAAGCCAGCTATGGAAAGAGTATGTGGATCAATTTCAAGATATTTTAGGTGAAGTTGGTAAAATCATCGGGTTGGATAAAGGATTCATGATGAAAATTGGTGAGCGGGGCGGTCACTCGTTTGTGATTTGCTGTTTATCTAATTTACGGACACCTAAGCTAACCCGCGATGAAATTTCATGGCTGAAAACATTGGCATTTTACACAAGTGTCAGTTTAGAAAATGTCGTCAAGATCGAAGAACTGATGGAGCATCTTGAGGATTTGAAACAGCGGGAAGCCAATCCCGCCTGGCTGAAGAAAGTCATGTTCGCCATGGAAGAGAAGCAGCGCTCAGATTTAGCGAGGGATCTTCATGATTCTGTGCTGCAGGATTTGATTTCACTGAAGAGACAGTCCGAGATGTTCTTAACCAATTTCCAAAACAACCAATGCCCAACATCTATTGAAAATTCATTGATCTCATGGAATGAACAAATGTCTAAGGTGATTCAAACCACGAGAGAAACATGTCATGAACTTCGGCCGCAGCTCCTCTATGATTTGGGGTTAGTGAAGGCAATTTCGAAGCTGACTTCGCAAATTCAAGAGGAAGCGCCATTTCATATTAGGCTGAATACAACCCGCTTTGATAAAGAACTGGACATTGATATTGACTCACAGCTGAATATTTACCGGATTGTGCAGGAGCTGTTATCCAATGCGTTGAAGCATTCTAAGGCCAGCCAAGTCTTAGTGATGCTCATTTGTATTAAAGATCAAGTTGTTCTCCATTATGAGGACGATGGAGTCGGATTTGATGCAAGCCAGCTTGATCAGCACACGATGAGCATGGGTCTTTCTGGCATAAGGGAACGAGTCAAAGCTCTAAATGGAAAGCTTCAAATTCACACAGCACCTGAAAAAGGGCTCAAGGTGAAAATTGAAATGGAATTGTAACGATTTCTTAAGGAATAAGACTTGGCATCTGCCAAGTCTTTTATATAAAATGGAAGTGAGTGATTTAAAGGGAGGAAGACATGAAGAAGATATTGGTCATTGATGATCATCCGGCTGTCATGGAAGGGACAAAAAGCATATTAGAATCAGATCAGCAGCTATCAGTCGATTGTTTAAGTCCTGATGCAGAAGGCGCCTTTTTAAAGACGCATGACTTTTCCATCTATGATGTGATCTTGATGGATTTAAATCTCGGGGATATCAATGGAATGGACATTGCCAAACAAATTCTAGAAACGAATCAACAAGTGAAAATTATCATTTATACAGGATATGAAGTAGATGATTATTTCGAAGAGGCCATTCGAGCTGGATTGCATGGTGCAATAAGTAAAACAGAGACAAAAGACAAAATCATTGAATACATACACCGCACATTGCAAGGAGAAGTTGTCATTCAGCTATCCTATTTAAAGAAATTAATTTCACAGCAGCAAGAGAAGCCAGAACAGGCGCAGCAGACGGATCATGAGCTGTTAACAGAGCGTGAATGTTTAATCTTAAGAGAAGTGGAAAAAGGGTACACAAACCAAGAGATCGCCGATGTGCTTCATTTGAGCAAACGCTCGATTGAATACAGTTTGACCTCCATCTTTAATAAGCTGAATGTTGGATCTCGAACAGAAGCGGTGTTAATTGCAAAATCGGAAAGTGTGCTGTAAACGTGTGAAGGGAGAGGGCCTTGATGGATGTGAGTGGTTCAAATACACTGCTTGAGGCACTGGGGATTGAGATTGTGGAATGCAATACGTCACGATGCGTGGCGACAATGCCAGTCGATCACCGAACAAAACAGCCATTTGGATTACTGCACGGAGGAGCATCAGCTGCTCTAGCAGAAACAGTGGCAAGCATGGGTGCCGCTGCTCATTTGGATTTAACGAAGCAGGTTTGTTCAGGTATTGAAATCAATGCCAATCATTTAAAATCTGTACGTGATGGAGTGGTGACAGCTACAGCTGTTCCTGTACATGTTGGACGGCGTACAATGGTATTCCAAATCGATATAAAAGATGATCGAGACCGTCATATCTGTACGTCAAGATGTACACTCGCTGTCATTGATCGCATATAAAAAAGCTCCCGGTGCAGCGGAAGCTTTTTTTAATACCCTTTTATGAACATGCAGGTAAAGTGAATAGGACCTGAATATCAGGTTCTTCATTTATAAATAAGAGTCTTCTTTTCGTTTAATGACGAAGTTACGGAAACCGCCATAATCATCTTGGACACTTCGTTTGTCCATTTTCACACCAGTGTTATAAGCGGCTCTTCCGATCAAATGAGCGCCGACTGGTGCGGTCAGAAAGATAAAGACAATCCCAAGCAGGATTTTCGCAGAGATGATCCCTGCAAGAAACCATTCATGAAAGAATACACCAACTAAAATGAGAACAACACCAAGTGTCGATGCTTTTGATGCAGCATGCATACGTGTGTAAACATCCGGCAGGCGAAGGACACCAATGGCTGAAATCAAACAGAGGATGGCGCCAAGCAGAATAAAGAAAATCACGATCGCTTTAGCGATGACGATCATTTTCAATCACTTCCCCTTTCTCAAGGAATTTGGAAAAAGCGACAGTGCCGATAAAGGCAAGAATACCGAGCAGTAAAATAATTTCAAAGAACGTAGTGGTTTTCAGTAAGATAGACACGATGGCTGTCATCCCAATTAAATTGATTCCTATCGCATCAAGCGCACTAACGCGATCAGGGATAGAAGGTCCTTTGATGACCCGTATGACAAAAAGCAAAGTAGACAGCGCAAGAATTCCAAGTGACATTTGCAAGATCAGTTCCATTACTTACCGCTCACCTCCTGAATCGCTTTTTCAAATGATACCCGAATATCGTGGATGGCTTTTTCAGCATCTTCAATATCCATCGCATGAATATATAAAATCGAACGATCATCCGAAATATCGATGACCAGTGTACCAGGTGTTAATGTAATCATATTGGCCAGTATGGTGATTTCCCAATCTGTTTTTAAATCTGTACGAAAGGCGAAAATACCAGGCTTGATTTTCAGCTTTGGAGATAACACCGTCTTGAGTACACTCAAATTGGCAAGAAGCAGCTCTCTGATAAAAATGATGACGAGCTTGAAAATCGCATAAAGGGCATAACCGTAAAAACGTTGCGGGAAGAATCGCCGTAGCATAAAAATGGCGATCATCCCTAGTGCAAAGCCTGATACAAAGTCTGCAGCTCTGTATGTATCATTCATAAACATCCATGTAAAGGCGAGGAGAGCGTTTAATAATATTTGAAAGGCCATGTTCATCTACTCCTTCAGCACAGCTTGAATATATTTTTCTGGTGTTGAAAGCATTTCCGCAGCTTGATTGATATAAGGTGCAATGAATTCTGTGCCTAATCCAATCGCAAGCGATAAGATAACAAGCAGTACCCCAGGATACACCATTCCTCTAATGGATGGCTTTCTTCTTCGCATATCCTGATCCTCTCCCCAAAACGCGAGCATGAAAATCCTCATAACAGAATAAAGGACAAGAAGACTGGACAGTAAAATAAGGATAGAGAACGTCATGTACCCAGCAGAAAACCCACCTTCAACAATTTTCAGCTTGCCAACAAATCCACTAAGCGGAGGAATACCCGCAAGTGATAAAGCCGATATGAAGAACATCCAGCCGAGTAGAGGCTGGGATTGAATCAGCCCACCCATTTTTTTCAGATGATTGGTTCCAGCATACACAAACAGTGCCCCTGCGAGCATAAATAGAGCTCCTTTGATCACCATATCGTGAATGAGGTAATAAATGGCGCCTTGAAGTGATGCCGGTGTATTGGCCGCAATCCCAAACAAAATGACACCAACAGCTGTGACAATGTTATAAATCACAATTTTTTGCACATCAGAATAGGCGATAGAGCCAATGACACCGAATATAACCGTTAGAGCGGCTAGCCAAGCCATAATTGTATGTGTAAAACCTGTATCATGTATAAAGATGAGCGTAAAGACTCTGGCAATCGCATATAGCCCGACCTTTGTCAGCAGTGCGCCAAACAAAGCTGAAATCGCTGCCGGCGGTGCATGATAAGAACCTGGCAGCCAGAAATAAAGCGGGAAGACCCCAGCTTTTAAGCCAAATACAATCAGGAACAGAATGGCAATCACGGTGATTAACCCTGTTTGCCCAGATTCAGCTATTTTCACACTTAAATCAGCCATGTTCAGTGTGCCTGTGACTGCATATAAACACGCTACGCCAACAATAAATAATGCCGATGAGATAATATTAAACACAATGTATTTCAGTGATTCACGAAGCTGAGGCTTTGAACCACCCAGAACAATGAGCATATAAGATGCCATCAGCAACAATTCAAAGAAGACAAACAGGTTGAAAATATCTCCCGTTAAAAAGGCACCACTGACGCCAGCTAACAAGAATTGGACACCAGAATAATAGAACAGCCGCTCTCTTTCTTTCCCAATCGTTTGAAAGGAAAAAAGAACCGTGACAAGTCCAACAATGGAAGCGGTCAAAACAAGAAGTGCAGCAAACTGATCGGCCACAAGGGCAATGCCAAACGGTGCTTTCCAGCCGCCTAGGTAAAGGGTTTGTATGCCGTTTGTGAAAATCGTTTGGACCAAATAGACATTACAGATAATGGCTAAAAGAGATGCAAACACACTAAAGCCTCTCGACAGCATGGTGTTTTTATTCATAAAAATCAATAATGTAGCAGCTAGTAATGGTATTAATATAGGCAGGATCACGAGATTATTCATGCTGATCATTTCCTCTCATTTGATCCATGTCATCTGTTCTCAGCTCTTGGAAGGCACGGAAGGCCATCACGAGCAAAAAGGATGTTACACCAAAAGCAATGACAATGGCTGTTAAAATTAATGCTTGTGGCAATGGATCTACATAGGATGTGAGCCCCTCTTTCAAAATAGGAGGTGCTCCCTTTTTTAAGCCGCCCATTGTTAATAGAAGCAAATGGACGCCGTGACTTAAAACGGCAGTACCGACGATGACCCGCAGAAGGCTTTTTGAAAGCATTAAATAGGTCGCTGCCATAAAAATGATTCCGACGATAATAGACATTAGAAATTCCATTATTCCTTCTCTCCAATCGTTTGAATAATGGTCATGGTGACACCAACAACAACTAAATACACACCGATATCAAACAGGACCGCTGTCGCCAGTTCTGTTTTCCCTAGAAACGGCAGTTGGAAATAATCAAATGCATGGGATAGGAAAGGTGCTCCGAACAGAAAAGATCCCATACCTGTTAGGATGGCAACGAGCAAACCGACACCAGCCACATAAATAAAGTCAAATGGTAAAATGCGTCTCACTGTTTTAAGGTCATAGGCTAAAAGCAGAAGGACGACAGCACCAGCACTCATCAAACCGCCAATGAATCCTCCGCCAGGATTGTTATGTCCTGCAAGAAATAGGTGAAGTGAGAAAAGCAAGATGATGAATGCTGTAATTTTAGTAGTGACTTGTAAGAGCATATCATTCGTATCAATCTTTCTCATCGCCGTACGCCTCTCTTCCGTTTTCCTTGTGCTTTTACCTTCAATAATCCATAAATACCAAGTGCCGCAATGGCCAGCACTGTAATCTCAAAGAGTGTATCAAAGCCTCTGAAATCGACAAGAATGACATTGACAATATTGTCTCCGCCAGCCAGTTTGTAGCTGTTTTCAATGAAGTACGTTGAAATCGTGTCAAGAGACTGCTGGCTTGTTGAAGCGAAAGCAAGACAGGTGACAACGACTCCAACACCTAATGAGATGATCAAATTTGTTAATTTAAATCTTCGTGTTTTTTGCTTCAGACTCAGCTTTGGCAAATGATAGAAGCAAAGTAAAAACAGCGCGACAGAAATGGTTTCAATAATGAGCTGTGTCAGCGCAAGGTCAGGTGCTCTGAAAATCACGAAGAACAATGACAGCGTGTAGCCCATAACACCTAGCGCAATAATAGCTGTTAAGCGTGAACGAGCAAATACAGTCGTGACTGTCGCTGCGACCATCACAAGTGAAAGGATGGCTTCGTACGTGCCGATTGATGCAGCGTGCTCAGTTTGAAATGAGAAGGCTTGCTTGTAGAACATCACGCTGCCCAGCACGATAATCATAAAACCAAATACATAGACAAGATAGTCACGAAGGAATCCTGTCATATAGCTGTTTGTTAGGCGGTATGACCCTTTTTCTACACCTATAAGTGAACGATCATACAAAGCGTTAAATGACCATTTTTCCTTAAATATGTTGTACATTGGGCGCCATTTTGACAGCGTTAAATAGCCAATGGTACCGAGCGCAACTACACCAATTGTCATGTAAAGCTCTGGCTGGAATCCATGCCACGCTTCAATTTTTACGGCAAAGCGGCTTCCTGTTTGAATGGCTTCAGGAATGATCGCTTGCATGGCAGGTTCAATGACTGAATAGGCGAGAATATTAGGGAAAAAGAAGAATGTGACCACAAGTGCAGCTAAAATAATTGGCGGGATCAGCATACCAATCGGTGCTTCATGCGGTTTTTTCTCCAATTGATCGACATTCAGACGGCCTCTAAATGTTTTGAAGACGATCATCATACTGTAGATGAACGTAAACACACTAGCGAGCCAAGCGATAGCAGGGAAGATAGCCCCCCATGTTGACACATCCGTAAAGCTGATGTCAGAAATCCGGATCATACTTGTGAAAAATAGCTCTTTACTTAAAAATCCATTAAAAGGCGGGAGTCCAGCCATCGAGAATGTACCAATTAACGTAATCGTAAAGGTAATTGGCATGATGGTCATTAATCCACCTAATTTGCGAATATCACGTGTACCTGTTTCGTGATCGATAATCCCTGCAGCCATAAAGAGACTTCCTTTAAAGGTCGCGTGGTTAATGAGATGAAAAATAGCAGCAAGAACGGCTGCGCCAAAAAAGGCAGGGTTGTTTTCATGAATGGCAGCTGCGCCTACTCCTAGCATGAGCATAATCATACCGAGTTGACTTACTGTCGAGAAGGCCAGAATGGCTTTCAAATCATTTTGCCGAACGGCGTGAAAAGATCCCCAGAATAATGTGATAAGTCCGACAATCGAAATGGTCCAAAACCAAACTTCTGATATAGCAAAAATCGGACTAAAGCGGGCAACCAGATAAATACCGGCTTTGACCATAGTTGCAGAATGCAGATAACTGCTTACAGGGGTTGGTGCTTCCATGGCATCAGGCAGCCAAATATAAAATGGGAACTGCGCTGATTTCGTGAAGGCCCCTAGTAAAATGAGAACCATCGCAGGGATGAAATAAGGTGATGCCATGATGAGCTGAAGCTGATTGACTGCTTCGCGAATACTGAATGAATCAGTGATCAGGTAAATGAGGATGAAGCCGCCAAGCATAGCTAATCCGCCAAACACAGTAATAAGCAGTGATTTGGTTGCTCCGTAACGAGAACGCTCACGCTTATACCAATACCCAATTAAGAGGAAGGAAGAGATACTTGTTAGCTCCCAGAACAAATAAAGTACGACCATGTTATCAGAGAGGACAACACCGAGCATAGCGGTCATAAACATTAATAAATACGTATAGAAAGAGCCAAGCTGTTCTTTTTCCTTTGATAAGTAGAAAATACTGTACAGTACCACAAGTGCACCAATACCTGTGATGAGTAAAGCAAATAACAGGCTGAGACCATCTACATACACAGTGAAATTCATCCCTAGAGAGGGAATCCATTCAGCTTGTGAGAACAACGTTCGTCCATTCGAGGTGATCTGGAGCATTTGGATGAAATAGGTAAATAAAAGAATAGGCAAGATGAGAACAAACCATCCTGTATGTATACGCCTTACGTATTTAAAGAGAAAAGGGACGACAAAGGCAAGTAAAAAAGGTGATAGGATGGCGAAGTGAATAAGCTGCAAGAAAATGAACCTCCTTTGATCAATATAAATTCACGTTCTAAAGAACTGGTAATTAAAATTATAGCGTAAATACAGACATAGTGCATTGGTTTGAACTGATTTACGACAAATTGAATTTGTTTTGAGTTCTTTTGACCACAAAAAATATTTTATCAAAAATGAAACTCGTTGTATATTGTTTTGTATTTCGTACATGCTTTTCTTAAAGGAGCTGATCAAATGAAACGAAAGATCGCCATCAGCTTAAGCATATTCTGCACGATTTTAGGAGGAGCATTCTTGATTGAACGAAATGATCAAAAAAGGTGGCAGGGCGGGAGTGAATGGCCGCTATTTTCTGAGCAACTCCTCCATATGACCTATCCGCAGGCGAAACAGTATCCTTTTCAGCCTCGGGAGTATATTCGAATTGTATTAGCTGATGAATGAGGATGTATGGGAGAAAAGAAATATAAAAAAAAGCATGTCCCTTACGAAAAGGACATGCTCAGCGTGTAGACAAACCCTCGCATTCTTTGTCAGTCCTGCGCTCCGGTGCTCACGAATGTCAAATTCGCTCTGCTCCGGTGCTCGTCCTTCCTAGACTGCAAAGGTTTTCTATCACGCTGAAAAGAAGACAAAGGGCTAAAATAAAGTACATTTTAGCCCTTTGTCAATTATCTGAGCATGACCCTTATGAAAAGGACATGCTTTTTGTTTCTTTTTTAAGTAAACATTCTGAGTAAGATTGTTGCGCAAATAACGGTTGCTGCTCCGCCAAGACGTGTAGAGACTTGAGCGAAAGGCATAAGGCCCATTCTTCCAGAAGCTGAAAGAATCGCAACATCACCAGTACCGCCTAATCCACTGTGACAGCCAGTCACAATGGCAGATTCAACTGGATACATGTTCATGAATTTACCAACAAAGTAACCAGAACCAACCATGCCTAGAACAACAGCAATACATACACATACGAAAGGAATCGAAATAACAGTGGCCACATCATCAAGTGGAATGTATAGAATTCCTAAACCAACCATTAGAGGCCATGTAAAGCTTTTCGATACAAACTTGTAGAACTGCTGTGAGCCGTTTTGCAAATGCTGAGGCATCACGTTTAAGTATTTGATTAATGCAGCAAGAACAATCATTAAGATTGGACCTGGAATATGAACAAAACTTTCTAATAAGCCGCCAAAGATAAAGGTTGTACAAGCAACAAGTACACCTGCACCCATTAAGCTGAAGTCAACTTTAGTATCCATGTCAGGCTGTTCAAAGATTTCATTTGCTTCTTTTGATTTAACAAGTCGTCCATTCCCGTTTAGTTCAGGACGTTTTTCACCAAGCTTTTTCATTGCGCCAGCACAAATGATGGCAATGACGTTCCCAATGACAGCAGCCGGAATCAATTGAGAAATTAATGACTCTGCTGATACACCAAGAATTTGTGAATAAGCAATTGATAATGGCAATATTCCTTCACCGACACCACCGGCAATAATCGGTACAATGATAAAGAAGAACGAATGATGCGGTGTGTAACCAACTAGAAGACCCACTAGAATTCCAGCAGCTACAGCTGTAATTGTACCTGCAACAAGAGGAACAAACATACGAATAAGGCCTTGTACTAAAACAGTTCGTTGCATCCCAAGAATACTACCTACTACAAGAGCAGATATATAGAAGTATAGGAAGTTCGACGTTTTCATCAGAGACGTAACCGCTTCCAACGAGTTTGGATTCAGAACATGAAAAAAGACCAGGAACGATGGTACGAATAAAGAAAGAATCGCCGGTCCACCAATATCTTTTAAGATTGGAATACGTTGTCCTACATCTCCTAGGAAAATCCCCAAAATCATAATAACAGCGAAACCACCAAGCATATTTGCTGGAATTTTATTAAAATAAGCGGCAGTTAAAATAATCGCTGCAAGTACTATATACACAGGTAGATCAATAACACCAATTTTCCAAGAAAGAATTTTTCGGAAAACGCTTTTATTATTGTCAGAATCGTTTGTAATCGATTTCAATTGTTGTGTATTAGCCACATAAACACCCCCAAATGCTATTTGTCTCAATTGTAGAAGATTCTGTGACACTCATCTATTTATTAAACTAAATTAAGTGTAATAAAAGTAAAATAAACGGGGGTTTTGTCGTTTTTATCATACAAAAATCCCCTGAAGATAGTTTGTCCTTCAGGGGATTGATCATACATGGTATTTATTTATCGTTTTCCTTTTAAATAAGGGGTACCAAGTGCTTTTGGTGCGTCTGCTCGTCCAATGAAGCCAGTAAGAGCTAGGATCGTCAGCACATATGGTGCAATGAGCATGTACACATTCGGGATATCTTGAAACAGCGGAAGCAGAGAGCCAATGATGCTTAAGCTTTGTGCAAATCCAAAGAATAGAGCAGCGCCCATAGCGCCAAATGGGTGCCATTTCCCGAAAACAAGGGCGGCTAGCGCAATGAAGCCTTGTCCTGTAATGGTGGCGTGTGAGAAATCAAGAGCGATGGTCGATGCATACACAGCTCCGCCAAGACCGCCAAATAGACCACTAATGAAGACGCCGATATAGCGCATTCGGTATACCTTGATTCCCATTGTATCAGCTGCCATTGGATGCTCTCCGACTGCACGAAGTCGCAAGCCAAACGGCATTTTAAATAAAACAAACCAAGCGACAACCGCAAGAACTAATGCGAGAATGGACGTATAATACACATCTTTAAAGAAAATATCACCAATGATCGGAATGTCACTTAAAAGGGGAATATCTCCTTTATAGAAAGGTTCTGTAATTTTATCCGTTTGTGCTTTTCCATAAATCAGTTTGACAACAAACAGCGTAGCACCAAGGGCAAGCATGTTAATCGCAACACCACTGACCGTTTGATCTGCTCTGAACGTAATAGTGGCAACAGCGTGAATGAGTGAGAACACGCCGCCAATGGCCATACCAACAAGTAGACCGAGCCACGGGGTCAAGGCACCAAACGTATCAGCAAACATTAAGTTAAAGATAATACTAGAAAATGCTCCGACGACCATCAAACCTTCAAGACCGATATTGACGACACCTGATCTTTCTGAAAAGACGCCTCCAAGAGCGGTTAAAATAAGTGGTGCAGCATATACAAGTGTAGCCGGGACGATGATTTCAAGAATTTGCAGAAATCCCACTTATTTTCCCCCCTTTTTCTTCAATTGTTGAATGACAAGACGGATGATATAGCTTGAGGCAACGAAAAGAATAATGATCGCAATCACAATATCAACGACCTCAGTCGGTACGCCAGATTCAAGCGGCATGTTTAAAGCACCGACTTTCAATCCACCAAGCAATAATGCCGCTAAGACGACACCAATAGCTGTATTTCCGCCTAATAAGGCAACAGCGATTCCATCAAAACCAACGCCAGTGAAGGCATCTTTTATTGATGCATATTCAAATGTTCCGAGCCCTTCCATCGCACCTGCAAGCCCTGCAAAGGCACCAGAAATGAGCATGGAATATATAATGTTTTTTCTCACATTCATTCCAGCATATTGGGATGCGTGTTGATTCATACCAACAGCACGCAATTCAAACCCTTTAGAGGTTTTTTGGATAATGATCCACATAATAACGGCAGATAGGACAGCTACAATGATTCCGTTATGCATGCTTGAAAAATCAGTGATTTTTTCAAAAAAATCAGAGTGTAATGAGGCAGTCGAATTAATATTATCTGTTTTATCTTTATGATCTGTAAGAACATTTGTAATAATAAAATTAGTCACATGAAGTGCAATGTAGTTCATCATAATAGTGACAATCACTTCATGAACATAAAAACGTGCTTTTAAAAACCCAGGAATAAAGCCCCATAATGCACCAGCAGCAGCTGCAGTGATCAGTGCAAGAGGCAGGTGGATATACGCAGGTGCATGGACGGTTGTTCCTATCCATACAGATGCAATCCAGCCAATGAGAAGTTGACCTTCTACCCCGATATTAAAGAGGCCTGTCCGAAATGCAAAGGCAACAGCAAGTCCTGATAAAATATAAGGCGTGACTTGTCGGATGGTTTCTCCCATATAATAGGTTTCACCGAAGACGCCATTCCAAAGGGCGCTATAACCTTCGATGACACTATAACCGCTTGCCAGCATAATGATGGCCCCAACGAAAAGACCAAGTACAATGGCTATAAGCGGAATCAGCAGATTTGTTAAGCGATTAGACATTTGCTTCTTTCCCCACTTCCTGTTGCGTACTTCCAGCCATTAACAGACCGAGTTCTTGCTCTGTTGTTTCTTTTGGATCAACAATGGCAATAATGCTGCCCTCGAAAATAACGGCAATCTTATCACTGACATTGATAATTTCATCAAGCTCAAAGGAGATGAGCAGAACGGCTTTGCCTGCATCCCTTTGTTCAATCAGACGTTTATGAACAAACTCAATGGCTCCGACGTCAAGTCCGCGTGTCGGCTGTGCGGCAATTAATAAATCAGGATTTCGGTCCACTTCACGGCCAATAATGGCTTTTTGCTGGTTACCCCCTGATAGCGCACGTGCTTCTGTATATTCACTAGGTGTCCGTACGTCGTATTCAGCAATGATTTGTTTTGCTTTTTGATAAATATTTTTCATATTCATCAAGCCAAACTTCGAATATGGACGCTGATAATACGTTTGTAAGGAAATATTTTCTCCAATTGAAAAATCAAGGACAAGTCCGTGCTTATGACGGTCTTGAGGAATGTGTCCGATACCAGATTCTGTGACCTTACGAGGCGGGAGATTTTGAATGGCTTTCCCGTTTAGCATGATCGTGCCAGATTCGGATTTTTTCAGACCTGTAATGGCTTCAATTAATTCAGATTGACCATTTCCGTCTACACCCGCAATTCCGACAATCTCACCGGCTTTCACTGATAAATTGAGTTGTTTCACGGCTTCAATTCCTCGCGTATCTTTGACAGTGAGATCTTGAATTTGCAAGACTTCTTCAGCAGGGGAGGCTGCTTTTTTGTCTGTTTTAAATGAGACTTCGCGGCCGACCATTAAGCTGGCAAGCTCGTCTTTGTTTGTGTGTTCCACATCAAGTGTACGAATACCTTGCCCTTTTCGGATAATGGTCACGCGATGACAGGCATCCATAATTTCTTTTAGCTTGTGGGTAATTAAAATAATGGATTTGCCTTCATTGATTAAGTTTTTCATAATTTGTATGAGTTCTTTTATTTCTTGAGGTGTTAAGACGGCTGTTGGTTCGTCGAAGATCAAGATGTCAGCGCCGCGGTATAGTGTTTTTAAGATTTCTGCTCGCTGCTGCATACCGACTGAGATGTCAGATACTTTAGCGGCAGGATCTATTTTCAGTCCATAACGGTCAGAAAGTTCCTGCACTTGCTGAATGGCTTGTTCTTTGTCAATCTTTCCAAATTTCTTTGGCTCTTTTCCTAAAATGATGTTTTCAGCCACAGTAAATGTATCAACTAGCATAAAATGCTGATGGACCATTCCAATGCCTAAATCACTTGCATCATTTGGACTTGAGATTGTAACCGTTTTTCCGTGTACCTTGATTTCACCTTTTTCAGGCTGATACAGTCCGAAAAGCACGTTCATAAGCGTTGATTTTCCAGCGCCGTTTTCACCAAGCAGCGCATGAATTTCGCCCTTTTTTAGCTGTAGCGTAATGTTATCATTTGCTACAATGCCAGGGAATTCTTTGCGTATATTCAACATTTCAATGACATAATCCACAGGTTTAACCGCTCCTTTTTTAGGGTGCTGATGAAGATAAAAACTAGCAAAAGAAAAGCTGCAAAACAAGGCTGCAGCTTTTCTTTTACCACCTTTTACGGATAAAGAGGAGGTAAAGGAGAGGCAAGGGGATAAGACGCGCTTATCCCGATGCACAAATTAAGCTTTAAAATCTTTTAGTTCATCACGTGTTGCAGGGATTTTCACTTCACCCTTGATGATTTTTTGTTTCCATTCTTCGATTTTCTTCAATACATCTTTATCAAGATTCTCTTGAGATGGAGAGATGTCAACGCCGCCTTCTTTCAGACCGTACGTGATGACTTCGCCACCAGGGAATTTACCTTCTTTTGCTTTTGTTGTTAAGTCTTGTACCGCTGTGTCTACTTTCTTAATCATAGAAGTAAGAGTGACACTTTGTTTTGTTCCAGGTACTTTACCTTCGTCATACTGGTCTTTATCAACACCAATGACCCAAACATTTCGATTTGGATCTGCCTTTTTTAAATTGGTTGCTTCTGTAAAGACACCCGTTCCAGTACCTCCAGCTGCATGATAAATAATGTCAACGCCAGATTTGTACATACTTTCAGCTGTTGCTTTACCGATGTCTGCTTTATCAAATGCACCAGCATATTTCACTTCAACTTTTGCTTTTGGATTAGCTGCTTCAACGCCTGCACGGAAACCAACTTCGAATTTTCTGATTAATTCAGAATCAACGCCGCCAACAAAACCAATTTTGTTTGATTTTGTAGAAAGAGCCGCTGCAACACCTACAAGGAATGACCCTTCGTTTTCGTTAAATGTAATACTAGCTACGTTCTTCTTATCAACAACTGCATCCACAATTGCAAATTTGGAATCTTTTCGCTGATCAGCTATTTTAGAAATGGCACTCTCCATTTTATAGCCGATACCATAAATCAGGTTAAATTTTTGTCTAACAAGTGTATTTAAATTTGTTGGATAATCTGCATCCGTTTTGGATTGTAAGTAATCAAAGCCGTTTTTACCTTTTGTTAAATTGTTGTCTTTCCCAAATGCTTGTAAACCTTCCCAAGCTGATTGGTTAAACGATTTGTCATCGACACCACCGACATCAGTTACCATTGCAACAGTGAATTGATCTTTATCTTTTTTGTTTTCACCGCTGTTTGAGCCAGAGTTGCCGCATGCTCCAAGGATGGTTCCTGCTGCTACGACTAAGGACAATGCAAGTCCAATTTTGCGCTTCTTCAAAACATAACCCCCTATAAAATTTAAAAGTTTCAGAAAAGTCTCGCGAAAAAAGACCGGCTCTTGCCTTCTCCTATCCTTGTGAAAAGGGTATTTTATCCTGCATTCTTTTAAAATTGATGGAAACAGGAGAGAAGATGTAAGACATCAGACTTATATCTCGTTGAACTAATCAATCATAATTTATCATTTCCCATCGAATAAATAAATAGAAATTTGTTTTATTTTTAAAAAAATGTTAAAAGGCTAAATTCGATGTCTTTTTATGTGCTCAAATATGATATAATGCCGCTTTTATGATGTGCTCTACTACAGTGGAACCACTGATATCAAGGGGTTTGTGACATCGTATGCCATAAAAAAACATCTGGCCTTTGTGAAAGGTCAGATGTGTCAAATTAAAGATATTGCTGAATCAAATTCATGTTGCTTGTATTCAGTTTATATTGGAAAACAGGGCGGCCGATTGTCCCGTATGCCATCTCCACATCAACCACTTCGATATCCTCAAGAAATTTCAAATATTTTCTAATCGAAACTTGGGAGATTTCAGTATGATTGGCTAGGTCTTCGGTCGTGAAAGCCTGCTGACCGAATGATTGAATGCTTGTCCAGATGAGTTTGAGTGTGCTCTTCGTCAGGCCTTTTGGCAGCAGGACTTTTTCCGCCTCTGCTTTTTTATGAAAAAGCTTCGCGTCTAAATCATTTTGAGAGATGCTGTTCATCGTTTGGTATAGGGCATGTTTTCTTTTATATTCTGCCAGTGCTGATTGGAAGCGTTCAAACTCAAAAGGTTTGATTAAATAGTCGACAGCTCCGTTTCGCATCGTTTGCTGTACGACATCCACTTCATTTGCAGCTGAAATGACGATGACGTCAACGGAATGATTTTTCTCACGAATTTCTGATAATAGGGCGAGCCCATTTTGTCCAGGCATATAAATATCAAGCAATACAAGGTGAATGATTTCTGATTTTAAGATGTCTAGTGCCTTCTGAAATGAGGTGGCAATCCCTTTTAATTCAAACCCTTCTATTTGGGTCAAGTAGCGTTTATTCAGCTCCCCGACCATTGGGTCATCTTCTACGATCAACACATTAATCATGTGAATCCTCCTTTTGTTTATATGGAATACGGAGACTAAAGGTCGTTCCTTCTCCTTTTTCGCTTGTGACGATCATATGTCCGTTCAGTTTTTTGATGCTTTGGTCAACAAAGTAAAGGCCAAATCCTCTGTCTTCTCCTTTTGTTGAAAAGCCTTGATCAAACATAATGTCCTGTTCTTCTTTTGTCAGACCGACCCCTGTGTCTGTAATTTCAATATGAAGCTGCTCTTGGACATATCTGAATGAGATGGAGATATTTTTGTTCTCTGTATGGGAAACGGCATCGAGTGCGTTATTTAACAGATTACCGATGACCGTAATAAGGTCATGTGTGACTGCTGGGTCCTCCGAGTTTGGTACCTGTGTACTGCAATTGACTTCTAAAGCTGCGCCTTGTTCTCTGATGTAGCTTTGTTTTCCTAGTAAAAACCCGGCTAAGACTGAGTTTTTCACATGGTTGATGATTTCATTTGTTTCTGTCTGCTGATAAATTGCAATATCTTTAATATAGGTGCCAAGGTCATCATAGTTCTTTAGCTGGACCAATCCTAAAATGACATGGAGCTTGTTCATAAATTCGTGTGACTGGGCACGAAGTGCATTGGCATACATCTTCACCCCGCTCAGCTGTTCAGCCAGGTGTTTGACTTCTGTTTTGTCACGGAAGGTTGCGATCGCTCCGACAATTTCCCCTTTTACCGTAATCGGCACCTCATTAAAGACAAGCTCCAGTCCGTTCATTCTGACATCGCGATCAAGCAGCGGTTTCCGTGTTTCGATTACTTGCTTTAAGCCGCTTGAAGGAAGAAGAGCCTGTACATCTTGTTCTCTAGGGTCAACCATAATGCCCATATTATGAAAAAGACGTTTAGCTTCTGCATTTGCCAGCTTGATTTTACCGTGCTGATCAACGGCAAGAATGCCTTCTTTTGTTGATTCTAGCATAGCGCTTCGTTCTTTTAATAATGTGGCAATTTCATCTGGCTCTAGTCCAAACATAATCTTCTTTACTTTACGTGCCACAATGAGTGCGCCGATAATGCCAGATAAAAGGCTAAGCGATGTGACAAAGTAGAGCGGGAGCAGGCTTTGATGAATAATTAAATCAATTTCCTTTAATGTAATCCCAACTGCCACAGCCCCGAGCTGCTTGCCATCTTGGTTGTAAACAGGAACAAAGGCACGCATGGACTTGCCAAGTGTTCCAGATGCGGTACTAATATGTTCTTTACCCTGTAATGCCGGTTTTTCATCACCGCCAGCAAACCGCTTCCCAATCTTTTGCGGATTCGGATGTGTTTTGCGGATACCGTTCATATCCATGACGACAACGAATTCGGTTTTGGTAATACGCTGAACACTTGTTGTATATTTTCGCAGTGCTGTATATGATTGATCTTTTTCCAATGATTTTGCTGTGATCGGAGCCTCTGCCACCATTTTGGCAGTGGAGAGGGCGATATCACGTTCCTGCTGATGAATATTTTTGGCTGTTTCTGACCAGATCGTAAAGAATGTGATACAGAGGGAGATCAGGACAACAATACAGACAAAGATCGTCAGTCGTGTTTGCAGTCTTAAAGTTTTTTTCACGAGTATACCCCTAACGCGCAATTTTTTCGTAATAGTAATACTTTAACGGGAAAATGTAAGTTTGTGAAGGAATGTACGTGCAAAATCACAAATTTGATTTAGATTCCAGTTTACTTGGAAAGCATCTTGTCAATCCGTTTTAAGTGAGCCATAATAAAAATGAGCTTATGAGAAAGGATCTATTTATGAAAAATACATATTTGACTGGATATTTTCCGCTGATTTCAATTTTGCTATTCAGCTCTGCCTTTTCTATTTTTACAGTAGGTATCACGACTGACTTCTTGACCCAAGCAGGGATTTTAAAAGGAATGCTGGAATTTTTCTCTGAACAGGGCATTCGTCTTGCTTTATTTGCCGCATTTGCACTTGTTTATTTTATGATTTTATCTGCTTTAAAACTCATTGCAGATACGGTGTTAGAGTTGGCGCTGCTCTTTTTTGCAAAGGACCCTGAAGGGGAGAACTTAAAGAAAATTCGGATTGCATCGGTTGTCTATTTGTTTGCCAGCTTACTTGCATTTCTATTGACGCAGCAGCTCATTTTGCTTGTTGGGCTTTTTGTTTTAGCAAGTCTCGTCTATTTTATCTGGGTTGTGGTACGCATTTATCAATCACTTTCCATGCTGAATTTAATTGGGTTTATGATGTTTAATCTGCTGTTTTGGGCCACGTTTTTGATCGGCATTTTGTACTTATTTATTAAGCTTTATAACAGTGTGATGGCGAGTCTGCCAGCTTAATCAGACGAAAGAAAGCATCCTCCGATGATGGAGGATGCTTTTTTTATGGAAGAAACCGCTTCTGAATATCAGGTGTAGGCATCATACAGGATGTTTTTTGACCAAACCATTTGTAGCGATTCTTTGCAATGAGTTGATAAAACCAGTCACGGATTGGTCGAGGGATCGCGAGGAGTAAATAGCTCCATCTGTATATCCCTTTTAAATGCCGCGCCGCTTTTAAGATGCCTGTTGACTTCATATAAAGGGTCCCATTTTCAATATAAATGAATGAATTGAACTCATCTAAAGGCAAGCCGTTTTCTTTTAAAATACGCTGCCCTGTATCTGATTGTAAAGAAGCAAACATCATCCGCTCATTCGGGTCGCGCTTGATGATAAACTGAACAGCACCACTGCACACGTTGCAGACACCGTCAAATAAAATGAAGTGAGAGGGTTGTGTTGAATGCATCGCAATCAAACCTCCTGTTTATCTAGCGTATTGCATGGTTTGTTTCCAAATACGTAAGTGCGGGCTTGAACTATAAATAGATTCAACGGTTCCTCTATCTCTTCCTACCCATACACCCATTGTGTATTGATCTGTCAGGCCAACAAACCAAATGTCTTTGTAGTCATTGGATGTCCCTGTTTTTCCCCCAATGTAAGGAGAATTGAAATTCGCCTTTTTCCCTGTTCCACTTTTCACAACAGAGGCAAGTAGCTTGCGCATTGTTTCATTTGTACGCTGAGAATAGATTTGCTTCGGCGACTCTTTCCACTTGTAAAGGGTTTTGCCGTTTAAGTCTGTGACCTTTGTAATGGAGTGGTTTCGCGTATAGGCACCTTGATTGCCAAACACGGTATATGCATCGGTTATTTCTAGCGGCGAGAAGCCTTTTGTAAATCCTCCAAGTGCAGAAGGGAGGCGGTAATCATCTGCGACAATATGTTCGAATGAAAACTTTTCTAAATAGCTGAAGCCTTTTTTGACACCGACTGTATCAAGCATACGAATCGCTGGTGTATTGTAAGAGTTCTTAAAGGCTGTTTCAAGTGTTACAGTTCCATACGTTTTATGATTATAGTTTTGCGGGCAATATCCGCTACTGCAAAACTTGCCGGCACTGATTTTGCTTGATGCCGTGGCACCGGTTTGATCAATATAAGGGCCATAATCTAACAGCGGCTTAATGGCGGAACCTGGTTGTCTTTGCGCTTGATAGGCGTAGTTGAAATCAAATTTTTTATAATTCTTCCCGCCAGCAAGTGCGACGATTTGATGGGTTTGGTGGTTAATGACTGCTGAACCGCCTTCCACACCTTGATAAGGTAATTGTGCATTGAGCTGATAGACCGCTCTTTGTTGTAAGGAAGGGTCTAGTGCTGTATAAATCTTCACACCATCTTGAAGCAATGCACTGACCTTTTCTGATAATTCTTTTTGAATTGCCTTTTTTGCGCCAGCTGTTTTGGCTTTTTTCAATCGTTTTGTAAAGCCTTCCTGATCAGACACCAGATCGGTAAATTCTTCATTGGCGTATGTCACATAGTCAGGGTAAAGATTTTTCTTTTCACTTAAGGACAAGCTGATTTTTTCTTTCACTGCTTTTTTGTATTGCTTCTTAGTAATGACACCATCTTTTTCTAAAATACCAAGCAGCCGTTCCTGGCGTTTCTTTGTATGTTTGAATTGTTTCAATGGGTCATACAGCGTAGGGTTGTTAGGAATCGCAGAAATAAATGCCATCTGTGCAAGCGTCAAAGAACTAAGCGGCTTATCAAAATAGTAATTAGCCGCAGAACCGACACCGTAAACCCCGTTACTGAAATAAATCGTATTTAAATAGCTTTCGAGAATTTCCTCTTTTGTAAATTTTCGCTCGAGCTCATAGGAATAGAGCAGTTCTGTAAACTTTCGGCTGAATGAACGTTCATGACTTAAATATAAATTACGGGATAACTGTTGTGTGATGGTGCTAGCGCCTTGGCTAATGCCATGGTTTTTCACATTTGCGGCAAGGGCACGAATCACGCCCATAAAGTCAATGCCTTTATGGTCATAAAAGTTGCGGTCCTCTGATCGGAGGAACAGCTCCTTGACGGAATCAGGAATTTTATCGTACTTCACGAAAACACGGTTCTCATCGTTTGATACGATCTCAGAGATAAGAGAACCATCTCGATCATACATATAACTGTTTTGGGAAAAGTCTACCTTTTCCAGCTTGATTTTTTGATCAAGCACTTCGTTAACAGGTTTTACACTTGCGGCTTCTTCCTTTGATAGATAAAAAGTCAGAACAAATAATGGGATGAGGGCAGCAAGTAATAACCAACCAATGATTGCACGAAACATGAGGTCACTCACTTTCTTCGGATTTCTAGCCATATCGTACCATTCTTTTGCGATTACGAGAAGGTTATTTTTAGAAAAGAATAGACGTGAAGTCTAGTAAACAAGGCATTTAGACAGAAGAAAAGAGTATCTGATGATGGATCAGACACTCCTCTCTTTTGTCTTTGATTGTGAGCGGACCGCCCATAAAAATAATGCCCCGAAAAGGAAAATGCCGGCGGTGACATAAAAGACAGCTGGAATTCCGTAATGACTCGCCACAATGCCGCCTATAACGGGTCCGACGACATTTCCAAGAAAGCGGAAGCTGACATTGTAACCAAGCACTTCCCCTTGCATAGAGGCAGGCGCTTTGATGCGAATATAGGCCGTCGTACAAGGAATGATGCCGCCTAGTGCCATCCCGTATAAGAAACGGAAGATCACTAACATCCCGTAGGAATCCGCCATCGCTTGCGGGATAAATAAAATGGAGGAGAGGATGAGAAGGGCTAGCAGCACCTTATCGTGACCAATTCGATCTCCAAGGTCTCCCCATTTCCGTGTAAACAGCAAATTGCCAAGCCCCGTTGCAGAAAACGCCAGTCCTGCATAAAAGGCAAGGTTGACTGGGCCGTGTAAATCATGAATGTACAAGGCTAAAAGCGGCTGAATACTAAAGTTCCCGACTTGCGTAATAAATGTGAGCAGCATGGTGACCACAAGCAAAGGCTGTTTGAAAATATGGACAAGGACGTCCTTCCGTGAGTAAGAAACTCGTTTTGCTTCTTTTGAACGGATCGGCTGTTCTTTCACACCGAAGATAATGACAATCGCTGATACATATATGACAGCAGCTGTTAAGAAAAATGTATAAATGAATCCGACACTGTCTGCCATAAATCCACCCATTAATGGACCGAATAACCCTCCGGCGACATTACTCATCTGCATTGTACCAAGGGTCTTACCGGCTGTTGCCTTTTCGGTCTGTGCAGAAATCAGTGCCATCGAAGTCGAAATAAAGCCTGTCACAAGCCCCATGAAAAGCCTTAACGCAAATAGTTGATAAACGGTTTGAACAAGCCCCATTAATAAAATGCTTGTTGCAATCCCAATGCCGTTAATGAGCAAAATCTTTTTATAGCCATGCCGGTCACCAATCCGTCCCCAAATTGGAGAAATGAGAAAGGCTGTTAAAAACGTAACCCCAAAGACATAGCCGCTCCATCTTTGAACAAATTCATTCGAATAACTGCTATCAAGAGACTCTATGTAAAGTGATAAAAAAGGGACGATCATTGTAATGCTGGCAGATACAAAAAAGTTCACAAACCACATGATGTACAAGTTTTTCTTCCTGTTTGTGATAAAGACCACCTTCTTTATTTATTTCGTGTTCCTTAATAATTATAAAGGAAAATAAACGATCTTTCATCTGATGAATAGGTTGGGCATAGTGAATCTGCATTATTTTCACGAAAATGAAGTGATTTCAAAGTCCGTCTTAATATAATAGTAGCAGGATGGAAAACAGACGAGAAAGTGGGGTGAGACTGATGGAACAGAAGACGCTGCTTGTGGTCGATTTTGAATTTACGATGCCTGATGGGAAATATCATCCGCAAAATTTTTTCCCGGAAATCATTGAAGCCGGTGTCGTCAAAGCATCAAATGAAACGATCATAGACACATTCTCAAGCTATGTCAAACCGAAAAAGTTCCCGAAGCTGACAAAGCGCTGTAAATCGTTCCTTGGCATTACGCAGCAGGATGTAGAAAGCGGGATTTCTTTTGAGGCGTTTATCGAGAAGCTCGTGTCACTCGATGGGGGAGAAGACTGTGAGATTATCACATGGGGAAATATGGACATGAAGGTACTGAAGCAAAACTGTATGCTCAATCATATTGGTTTTCCTTTTAAGGGGAATCAAAGGGATCTGGCTTTTGAATATAAAACCTTTTTTGGGGATAGAACACTCACAGGACTTCGGAAAGCAGCTAAGGAGTACGGCAGTGAAGGAGCTGGTAAGCATCATAAAGCACTTGATGATGCCATGACCACTTATCAGCTGTTCACCCTTTTTGAAAAAGATCGATCCTATGTGGAAAATCCGCAAACAACCAAAATTGGTGAACTCATTGACTTCTCTCACTTTTTTGATTCGGCAGATTAGCGGGCGTCTTCTGGAAAATAATCTTTTTCAAGAGAAGAGAGGCACGCTCTTGATTTTTCAGCCCACTTGGAATCATCCGAACTGAGCCCTTTTTTCAATTTGTCTACGGCGTCTTTCAGTGATACTTGATAATCAGGGATGTCGCCATCATAAGGCTTGACCATATGATGAGGGATGTTCGTCTGTTCCCTAAAGGCCAAAGCCCGTCTTTCCTGAAAAAAAGGTACGTCCGCTTCTTTTGGATGATGCAGGTCACCTTGAGTGGGGTGTGTTAAAACCGCTTTTACTTGAACGAGATAAGTAGATGGTTTAACGGCTGTCACTTCCCCAATGTAAACACCTGTTTTGTAAAAACCTTTCACGAATTGTCCAATCTGAATGTCTGTCATATGAAATTCCTCCATTTCCTTCGCATAAGAAGGTATTTCCTTTCTTTTAGCCAATATAGTGAAGTAAACGAGCAAAAGGGGGAAGAGCGGAACATGTCGTTCATCATATTCTTTCTACTGTATTTTCCTGAAGATAAAAGGGAGTATATCCCTGCGGCAATCACGACGGTGCTTTTCTTTGCTGCTGCATTTATTTGCTTTCGTCTGATCGTTCGTGCTTCTAAGAAGCAGGAGCAGATCGATGAAAAAAGGACAAAAAAAATGGATTGATCATTTTCTTCTTGTATCTTCAGGAAACTTCACGGTGACTGTTGTACCAGACTGCAATGAGCTTTTGAAACGAATGGTTCCATGATGATTTTCAATGATGGAAAATGTCACTGTCAATCCAAGCCCTGTTCCTTTATTTTTCAATGTGTAATAGGGTTCACCAAGCTTTTTCATTTGACTTTCTGACATGCCTACACCGTTATCAACGAAATAAAGGCAGATTCGATGATTTTCTTTTGAAGCAAATAGTTCGATTTTACCTTCGTGTTCGGGCGCTGCTTCGATTGCATTTTTGATTAAATTAATCATGACTTGTTTGATTTTCGTTTCATCACCTTGGATGTATAAGTCTGGTTCAATCGATTGATGAATCGTGACCGACTTAAAATTCGCATAGGATGTCATCAGCGATGCACATTCTTCAAGTAATTTAGATAAATTGAGAGACTCAATTTGATAATAATTTTGTTTCGCAATATCAAGATAGCTCGTAATAATATCCTGCGCACGGTCAAGTTCAGATAAAACGAGATTTTTATAATCTTTATTGGTTGACGGCTCTTTCGTATTGTCACTTGAAAAGAGCAGTTGGATAAATCCTCTCACCACCGTCAGTGGATTGCGGACTTCATGGGCGACACTTGCTGCAAGTTCACTCACAATCGTCAGTTTCTCTGATTGGACAAGCTGTGTTCTCATTTGCGCATTCTCTTTCACAAACTCAATGGAATAAATACTCAGCACAAGAAAGAATATGTAGTAAAGAGTTGAGAAAAATAATTCGAGCAACTTTTGTTGCATAATGAATGCAGGGCTGTACTCTATTAAGCTGACCACAAGCAGTCCAATGTAAATAAACATCCCTTTTGATAACGCAATCATGACTCCGTATAACAGTTTTCTCTGCTTAGAATATTGGCGCCATTTCCGGTAAAGCAGGAAAGGAATGAAAAAGTAAATCGGTACAACAATCAATCCAACCCATAAAAAAGAGCCATACATCACGAACTTTACGGTTGAACTAACCAAGATAGCGACGATTCCGGCGGTATATCCCCCGTATAAAATAGCCAGTACAAGGGGAATCGATTGAAGCCCAGTCTGCAAATCTAAAATCGAACCAACTGGATACATAATACATAGTGCTGATGAAATGGATGCAAATATGGTGATGAGTAGTTTATTCGTTTTAGGGAAATGAGCAGGGGTCCGGCTTAGCCATAGTGCATGATATAAAAAGATTGGAAATAGAATAAAAGATACATGGAGCAGAAAATCCTTGAACATTTCCATTTAAATGCTCTCCTCGTAAATAATTGTAATTCCTCTCATTATATCATTTCATGTACAAAGTAGATATGATAATAGGAGGGTTTTTTTCTTTAAAAAGAACACCCGCTAGGATGTTCTTTTGATAGAAATGGTTTTATTCGGATGATAGAGTGAATGCTTGATGAAGGCGCTTCAGACCTTCTTTCACTGTTCCGGCAGGACAGCCTAGATTCATTCGAATAAAGCCGTCTCCTTCGTGCCCATATACGTTTCCGAGCTCTAGTATGACCTTGCCCTTTTTCAGCAGATTACGTTTTAATTCTGCTTGAGTGAGCTCATAATCACGAATATCCAGCCATAATAGATAAGAAGCATCTGGTTTCATATAACGCATGCTCGGCAGATATTCATCAATATAATCCATTGCGATCTTCATGTTATTTTCGAGATAAAGAACAAGTGAATCAAGCCACTCATCTCCGTGGCGATAGGCCGCCTCCATGGCAGGAATCGCAAAGGCATTCAGTTTAGACAATCCATTTCTTTGCAATTCATTGGTGAAAAGGGTTCTTTTTTCTTCATCAGAAATGATAATGGCAGATGCCTGAAGACCAGCTAAATTAAATGTTTTACTCGGTGCAATACACGTTACCGTGATGTTAGCTATCTCATCAGAAAGGCTGGCAAAAGGCACATGCGGCTGCCCGTAAAGCATCAGATCGGAATGAATTTCATCTGACACGACGGTGACACCGTACTGTACACATAGATCTCCTACACGCTTTAATTCCTCTTTTGACCAAGCTCTCCCTGAAGGATTATGCGGATGACAAAGAAACATCAGCTTTGCTTCTGGTCTGCTTAATTTCTTCTCTAAATCATCAAAATCCATCATGTAGCGGTTGTTTTCTATTTTTAAAGGATTGGTTGAGACGATACGTCCATTTCTTTCAATCATTTGATAGAAGGGCGTATACACCGGTGACTGAATGACCACTTCATCATTCGGAGCTGTAAAGGCTTGTACCGCAAAACTAAGTGCTGTCACGATACCTGGTGTGAAGGTGACGGCATCTGTTTGTATCGTCCAACCGTGTCTTCTTTTGACCCAGTCAGCTACTGCTTGCTGCGTATCCTGATCCTGAAATGCATAGCCGAATACGCCGTGATCTAATCGTTCTTTTAAAGCATCGAGCACGACTTGGGGCGCTTTGAAATCCATATCTGCTACCCACATTGGCAGCGCATCTGTTGTCAGGAACAAAGACTCTGCTTGATCCCATTTGACTGATTTTGAACCTTTACGTATGATCTGTTCGTCGAAATTCATGAAACCCACCTCTAGCCGTTTTTCAACCATTCTTGGTTGTGCTAAAATAAACATCACAAAATTTATTATAAGCGGTGATCCCCATGAAAGATAGTCAAGCTGTAGAAGAGATGATTCAAATCATTAAGGCATGGGACCCTTTTCAGTATGGAGAGGACTTTTACGAAACGGAGCCTGCTGACGTCATCAGTGCCTTATACGACGCAGAAGACCCGTTATCTTTCGCGAAAGACATTCAAGCCATTTACCATCACTCATTTGATCAGCTTCTTCCGATGGAAAGCTGCCAGCATATCGCAAATCAGCTTTTAGCCATAAGAGAAAGTAGCTCCTGCTCGTTTTAAGACAGGCTGAAATGACCAATTTGATCAGACACAAAGACCGGATTTTCCTCAGGGATGAGGTGCCCGGTTTTTTTTAATGCGTGTAAGGTTGAATGCGGCAGATCCTTGTGCAGTCTTTCGCCAATTTGAATAGGAACGATCCGGTCTTCCTCCCCCCAAATCAGCAGGACAGGTGTCTCCATTTTCTTTAAGACATCTGACGCTAAATCGCCTTCCCTGTGCCGAATCAAACGAAAAATACCTCTGAAAATTTGGTCATCTGAAAAAGGCTTTAAATATCCGTCCACCATCTCTTGATCAATAATCGAATGATCATGCACAACAGCGGTTAAATTTTTCATAATACCTTGCTTGAACAACTTTCTTTTTAAATAGAGATAAAAATAAGGAATATAAGTGCTGTAAACAAGCGACTTTTTGGACTTATTCATATACCCTGAACTGCATAAAAGAACGGCTTTTTCAAATAGGTCGGGACGCTCAGATGCAGCATATAAAGCAATTTGTCCCCCCATGGAATGCCCCACGAGGATCGCATGCTGAATCTGCAAATAACCAGCTAGTTCAATGATGATTTTTGCCATGTTCCGATAGCTGTAAATGAACGTATTCGATTTTTCGGACTGCCCGAATGGAGGCAGATCAATCGCAATTAAATTGAAGTCTTGTTTCAGAAGCGGGATGAGCTTTCGATAGCTGAAGGTAGATGAGAAAAGGCCGTGAATCAAAATCAATGTCTTCTTACCTTCATTTGGATAGTGTTCGTAATAGATATCTAAACCGAATTTACTTTTCATATAGGATGGCTGTACAATGTCCACACTCATCAACTCCGATATTTGATACTCACTCTCTGTTAGGTGACTGTATTGTACCCTAAAAAGTGGATTTTAAGCTACGATTAGAATCTTTTCCCTGCTTAGCATAATGGGAAAAACGTGCTATAATGTTCAGAAGATTTTTTAAAACTAGCTTTTTACAATCAGAGGTGTGAAATCGATGAAACTAACCGAAAAAGAAACTGAAATATTAGAGATTTTAGATGAAAACAGCCGCGCCGATTTAAATACAATTGCAAAAATGGCAGGTGTGACATCAGAAGAAGCAGAAGCCATTATTCAAAAGCTCGAAGATCAAAAAGTCATTATTGATTATTCGACCATGATTGACTGGCGAAAAGTAGACGGACACGAAGGCGTTACAGCGATGATTGATGTGAAAGTGACCCCAAAAAGAGGCGTCGGTTTTGATGAAATTGCTGAACGCATTTACAGGTTCCAAGAAGTGGAGTCCGTGTATTTAATGTCAGGCGTGTATGATTTATCTGTTGTGATCAGAGGAAGATCCATGTCTGATATCGCCCGCTTCGTATCTGAAAAATTATCGACACTTGATTCTGTTGTTTCAACCACTACCCACTTTATTTTGAAAAGATATAAGCATGATGGGAAAGTCTTTGAAACAGGGGACGATGACAAAAGAATCGTGGTGTCTCCTTAAATGAAAAAGTCTTATTTATCTGAAACGGTACAAAGCATTCAGCCGTCAGGTATTCGGAAATTCTTTGATTTGGCAGCCACAATGGAAGGGGTTATCTCCCTCGGGGTCGGCGAACCGGATTTCGTGACAGCTTGGAATGTGAGAGAAGCCAGTATTATGTCTTTAGAACAAGGACTGACCTCTTATACAGCAAATGCTGGGCTGCTCTCTTTGCGAAAAGAATTGAGCCACTATCTATATAAGCGGTTTCACATTGAGTACAGTCCTGAAGAAGAACTCATTATTACCGTTGGTGGTAGCCAGGCGCTTGATTTGGCCTTTCGCGCCATTTTAAACAGCGGGGACGAAGTGATCATCCCAGAGCCTTGTTTCGTCGCATATGGGGCTCTTACGACACTTGCGGGCGGTGTACCGGTTTATTTAAGTACATCGGCTGAAAAAGATTTTAAAGCCGATTCTGCTGATCTTCGTACGAAGCTGACGCCGAAAACAAAAGCCATCTTGCTATGCTCTCCATCAAACCCAACAGGGTCTGTTTACTCGAAAGAAGAGCTTGAAGATATTGCTCAGTTTGCAAAGGAGCATGATCTTTTAATTATCACGGATGAGATTTATGCAGAGCTGACGTACGATGAAGCTTTTACGAGCGTAGCGGCGATTCAAGATATGAAGGAAAGAACGATTTTGATTTCAGGCTTTTCCAAAGGGTTCGCTATGACGGGGTGGCGCTTAGGCTATGTGGCAGCACCGCCAGTCCTCCGTGATGCCATGCTGAAAATACATCAATATTCTATGATGTGTGCTCCAGCTATGGCACAATATGCCGCAGAAGAAGCATTAAAAAATGGACTTGAAGATGTGGAGAAAATGAAGAAAAGCTACAGAAGGCGCCGTAATTTGTTTGTCGGCTCTCTCAATGAACTTGGACTCACTTGCCACCAGCCAAACGGAGCGTTTTACGCTTTCCCGTCCATTAAAAGCACAGGCATGACTTCAGAACAATTTGCTGAGGAGCTGCTGCTTAGCGAGAAAGTAGCGGTTGTCCCTGGAAATGTATTCGGTCCAAGTGGTGAAGGACATATTCGTTGTTCATATGCGTCGTCACTCGATCACTTGCAAGAATCACTTTCAAGAATCCAGCGTTTTTTACAGAATAGACAAGTGAAAGAAGAAGCACCTGCTATCTTAAAATAAAAAAAGGCATCAATCCATCTGGACTCATGCCTCTCAAATTAGGGGGGAATACTAGAAAGCATTCTTGTTTTCAGGTATTCCCCCTTTTAAACTGATCTAAACCCAATTAAAAAATATTTTGCGTAAAAGACCGTTCTGTGATATAGTTTTTAATTGCGTATAAACGAATATTAAAACATTTATTTAGGAGTTGTTATCATGGCGACAAAGTTTGAAGTAGGCAGTGTTTACACTGGTAAAGTAACAGGATTACAAGCGTATGGTGCGTTTGTTGCATTAGATGAAGAAACTCAAGGACTTGTGCATATTTCTGAAGTAACACATGGCTTTGTAAAAGACATCAACGAGCACCTTTCAATTGGTGACGAAGTACAAGTAAAAGTTCTTTCTGTTGATGAAAATGCTGGTAAAATTAGCCTTTCTATCCGTGCAACGCAAGAAGCACCTGAAAGAAAAGAAAGCAAACCAAAGAAACAAAGACCACAGCAAGTGAAAGAAGAAGCTGCTGCACCACAAGGTTTCAATACACTGAAAGATAAACTTGAAGAGTGGATTGAGCAATCAAACCGTAAAGACCTTATCAAGAAATAAAAAAAGCACCGCTTCAAACGGTGCCTTAGGCTGCCTCATAGGCAGTCTTTTTTTATGTCTTTTTCATTAGCGGACCTCTGGATTTGGCTCGTCACGGCGGACAGCTTCTTCACTAGGTTTGAACAACAGACCAAGATTGACAAGACCTGCAATTCCAACAAGACCATAAATAATACGTGATAATGCAGCACCTTGACCGCCAAAGATCGCTGCTACTAAGTCAAATTGAAAAAAGCCGATTAGTCCCCAGTTAATAGCACCGATAATCGTGAGCACGAGGGCAATACGCTGAATAGCACTCATCGTGATTCCTCCTTTCGCTACAGTATCAATACATTTATATTTTGCAGATTTTTAGCCAAACTATGCGTAAGAAAATGGATGAAAGCAAATTACTTTACTTTTGGAATGAAAGAAGCGCATAATGTAGCGCGAGGAGGAGATCACATGGATCGATTTACTTATTGGAACCCAACGAAATTAATTTTTGGAAAGGGAGAAGTATCAGCCCTTTCAGATGAACTAAAACACTACGGAAAAAACGTATTGCTTGTATATGGTGGAGGCAGCATTAAACGAAATGGCCTTTATGACCAAGTTGTCAGCATCTTAAAAGAATCAGGAGCTGCAATCACTGAGCTTGCTGGTGTTGAGCCAAACCCGCGCTTAACAACGGTCAGAAAAGGGGTTGAGCTTTGCAAAGAGAACCAAATTGATTTTATTTTGGCAGTCGGCGGCGGTAGTGTCATTGACGCAACCAAAGCGATCGCAGCTGGTGCGAAATACGATGGAGATGCTTGGGATATCGTCACTCGTAAGCATGTCCCAATGGAAGCCATCCCATTTGGTACAGTATTAACACTTGCCGCGACAGGTTCTGAAATGAACTCTGGTTCCGTCATCACAAACTGGGAAACAAATGAGAAATACGGATGGGGCAGTCCAGCTGTCTTCCCTAAATTCTCTATTCTTGACCCAGTCAATACATTTACTGTGCCAAAAAACCATACGATTTATGGCATGGTCGACATGATGTCTCACGTATTTGAACAATATTTCCATCACACGGAGAATACACCTTACCAAGATCGTATGTGTGAAGGACTTCTTCGTACGGTCATCGAAACAGCACCGAAGCTGATCAATGATTTGGAAAACTATGAGCTTCGTGAAACGATTTTATTCACAGGCACCATTGCACTGAATGGAATGCTTTCAATGGGCGCACGCGGAGACTGGGCATCTCACAATATTGAGCATGCGGTATCCGCGGTGTATGACATCCCTCATGCAGGCGGACTTGCGATCTTGTTCCCGAACTGGATGAAGCATGTCATTCAAGAAAACCCAGGTCGCTTCAAGCAATTAGCAGTGCGTGTATTCGATGTAGATCCTGCGGGCAAAACAGACGAAGAAGTTGGCTTAGAAGGAATCGAAAAACTTTCTGCTTTCTGGACAAGTCTAGGCGCACCAAACCGTTTAGCTGACTATGACATCAACGATGAGAAAATTGATCTGATTGCAGACCGTGCAATGGCACGTGGTGAATTTGGTCAATTTAAAAAGCTGAACAAAGAAGATGTTCTAGCTATTTTAAACGCTTCTTTATAATCGAACATGGAAAAGATAGCTGCTTTTAAGCAGTTATCTTTTTTGAGTTCTGCATGTACATATGTTACAGTAATCTTTCATGTTTTTGGATATAAATGTTTTAGGGAGATGTAGAACAGATGGAAAACTTTATTTACTATAATCCAACGAAATTGATGTTTGGAAAAGGACAACTAGACGGACTAAAAAGCGAACTCGCTCGTTATGGAAAGCGAGTGCTTCTTGTATATGGTGGAGGCAGTATTAAGAAAAATGGTCTTTATGATAAGGTTATCAGCGCTTTAAATGAAGCAGAGGCTGACGTATTTGAACTGTCAGGAGTCGAACCGAACCCTCGTCTCACTACAGTGCAAAAAGGGATCGACATTTGCCAAAATGAGAACATTGATTTCTTATTAGCAGTTGGTGGGGGAAGTGTCATCGACTGTACAAAAGCCATTGCAGCTGGAGCTGAATATGACGGGAATGTTTGGGATATTATTTCAAAGAAAACGACCGCTCAAAAAGCACTGCCATTTGGCACAGTATTGACACTTGCAGCGACAGGCTCAGAAATGAACCCGGATTCTGTGATCACGAACTGGGAAACAAATGAAAAGTACGTGTGGGGCAGTTCAGTCACGCACCCTGCTTTTTCAATTTTAGATCCTGAGCACACATATTCTGTGCCAGAGAATCAAACGGTGTATGGCATGGTTGATATGATGAGCCATGTGTTTGAACAATACTTCCATAATGTCAAAAACACGCCTCTACAAGATCGGATGTGTTTTGCTGTTCTTCAAACAGTAATTGAGACAGCACCAAAACTACTTGAAGACTTACAAAACTATGAGCACCGTGAAACCATCCTTTATGCAGGAACAATTGCTTTAAATGGCACGCTGCAAATGGGCTATTTTGGCGACTGGGCATCACATACGATTGAGCATGCAGTATCAGCAGTCTATGACATTCCGCATGCAGGTGGACTTGCGATCCTCTTCCCAAACTGGATGCGTCATACACTTGATCACAATGTCGAACGTTTTAAAAACCTCATGTTGAACATGTTTGACATTGAGACAGAAGGAAAATCGGATCGTGACATCGCATTAGAAGGAATCGACAAGCTATCAGCCTTCTGGACAAGCCTCGGTGCACCGAGCCGTTTAGCGGATTATGATATTGGTGAAGATCAACTGGACAAAATTGCTGACATCGCAGCAAAAGAAATGGAATATGGTGGTTTTGGTAACTTTATGAAACTTGGCCGTGATGACATTTTAGCGATTTTGAAAGCTTCTCTATAATTTGGATGGCCGCTTCTCTTCATGAGGAGCGGCTTTTTGCTGCACCAATGACGATCACTTGATTTCAATAGCTAGTTCCGCTAAAGTGAAAGGGACAGAACTAACGTAATGGAGGGCTTACAAGCGATGACACATATTCAATTTGACTACTCGAAAGCGTTACCTTTCTTTCAAGAACATGAGCTTACATATTTAAAAGATTTTGTGAAGGTGGCCCATCATAATATTCATGAACAAACGGGTACTGGCAGTGATTATTTAGGCTGGGTTGACTTACCGAAGCAATATGATCGCGAAGAATTTGCCCGCATTAAAAAAAGTGCAGAAAAGATTAAATCTGATTCTGATGTATTACTCGTTGTTGGAATTGGTGGTTCTTATCTTGGCGCACGTGCGGCCATTGAGTTTTTAAACCATTCTTTCTATAATAGTTTGCCAAAAGGCAAACGCAAAACACCGCAAATCATTTTTATTGGAAACAACATCAGTTCTTCTTATTTAACAGATGTAATGGATCTGCTAGAAGATGCCGATTTCTCCATTAACGTGATTTCAAAATCTGGTACAACTACAGAGCCAGCCATTGCGTTCCGTATCTTTAAAAAGCTCCTTATCGAAAAATATGGTGCTGAAGATGCGAAAAAACGCATCTATGCGACAACTGACAAGGCACGCGGGGCACTCAAAACATTAGCAACTGAAGAAGGCTATGAATCATTTATCATCCCTGATGACGTCGGTGGACGCTATTCCGTCTTAACAGCAGTTGGTCTATTGCCAATCGCTGTAAGCGGTGCAGACATTGATCAAATGATGGAAGGTGCTGCGAAAGCAAGTGAAGACTTCGCTTCATCTGAGCTCTCAGAAAATGCGGCTTACCAATATGCGGTTGTCCGTAATGTTCTTTACAATAAAGGACGGACAATTGAAATGCTGATTAACTATGAGCCAGGCTTACAGTACTTTGCGGAGTGGTGGAAGCAGTTATTCGGCGAAAGTGAAGGGAAAGATGAAAAAGGAATCTATCCTTCATCTGCGAACTTCTCAACGGATCTTCATTCACTTGGTCAATATGTACAAGAAGGAAGAAGAGACTTGTTTGAAACCATCGTGAATGTAGACAAGCCACGACATGAACTTGTCATCGAAGCAGAAGAACAAGACCTTGATGGGTTAAACTATCTTGCAGGAAAAACGGTTGATTTCGTCAATAAAAAAGCATTTGAAGGCACAATGCTTGCTCATACGGATGGAAAAGTACCGAACCTGATTGTGACAATTCCTGAAATGGATGCTTATACATTCGGATATCTCGTGTACTTCTTCGAAAAAGCTTGTGCGATGTCTGGGTATTTACTAGGCGTCAATCCATTCGACCAGCCTGGAGTAGAAGCGTATAAAGTGAACATGTTTGCTTTATTAGGAAAACCGGGCTTCGAAGAGAAAAAGGCAGAACTTGAGAGCCGTCTCAAACAATCATAAGAATAAAAGGCACATCTTTTCATAAGATGTGCCTCAGATTGTTGACAAAGGGCTAAAATGAACTGTATTTTAGCCCTTTGTCTTCTTTTTAGCGTGATAGAAAACCTTTGAAGTCTAGGAAGGACGAGTACTGGAGCGGAGCGAATTTGACATTCGTGAGCACCAGTGCGCAGGACTGACAACGAATGCGAGGGTTTGTCTACACGCTAAGGCACATCTTTTCATAAGGTGTGCCTTTTTTTATGTTCTCATGGTGTCAGTGCAAGCCTCCCTAAGCTCTGTACATAGAATAATCAATGGAGGAGGTTGATGAAGCGATGAGAACAAATCATATTTATATCCATGACATTTCCGGGCAGGCCATCGTTAACTTTGGGAATATTGGACGAATTTGTCCAATGAGTGCTACGAAAGAAACATCAGGAGCGGGCAGTGCGAACGAGACAAATGCATCATCCAGCCAGACCTTATTTGATGCTGCTTTTACAAACAATGTGCAAATCACGAAAGGCAAATGTATGAATTCCTCTCTTTAACGAACCCTATACAAAAAGGAGGGTTCTGTATGATTCATGTACCATCTAGGCTAACTGGTGAAAGCTTTTCACTGTACCATTTAGAAGAAAACATGAAGCCGCTCGGATATGTCATTAATGGGAATTGGGATTATGATCATGGATATTTTGATTATAAAATTGACAACCGTGACGGCTATACCTTTCTCAGAGTTCCGTTTACAGCCGAGAAAGGACAGCTGGATCAGCCAGGCGTTGTGGTGAAAATGGGACATCCATTTCTCTTAAAGCATGTCTATCAAGATAAATTAGATGACCATGCGATGGTTGGAAATGTAGGGGCATCTTTTAACCAATTCCAAGAACCGAAAGAGAAAGACGGAGATGTGTCAAAGGCTTATGCCGAAATTGGCTTTTCACTCGTCAAAGAATTAGAAGATGTACTGCTTTAAAAGCTGATCAGCTCATCCTCTGGATGAAGCTCATATCCAAAAGGAGGATTCATCATGGGTCCTTCTTTTTTTTGTACGCCTACAATGATCACATGATGCTCTAAAAAGTGATGAAGTGCCGTTAAGAATGTCTCTCCAGCTAATGAAGCTGGTACTGGAATGATAGTGATCTGTTTATGGAGGGTCATGTTTCTTTTTATTTTTAACGCCATGAGCTGTTCTTTTAAAAGAAAATGCTCCACCATTAAATGATTCACGGCATCAGAAGTATGGATGACTTGATTGGCGCCAGCCCGCTCAGCATTTTTCACATAGCGATCGGTTAAAATTTCAATTAAACAATATAACGAAGGATTTAATCCTTTTGCCGCAAGCAAGGTTAAGACACTCTGCATATCAGCCGTCACTTCATTTTCATGCTGGTCGGCGGTAATCATCAATGTATCAGCACTCATAATATTTGCTCTGCGAAGTGTGGCATCCTCTGTACCATGGCCTTTAATAAAATGGACATTCTCTAAAAGAGGTCCTTCCTTTAAGGAATCATCAATGAGTACAATCGGCATGGCGGGATCAATGGTTTGAAACGATTGAAGCAGTTTGTTCGTTTTCTCATTCCAGCCGACAATGATGAGATGTCCCTTCCCCTTGAAAGCCACCTTCCCCTCTACATAATGGTGCTGTTTGCTAAATACAGCGGCAGCAAGCGTGGCAAAATATGCAGTGACAAAGCTTGCTCCGATCAGAATCAGCGCCATACCTGCGATTTGTCCGGGCATGGTTTGCGGCACAAAATCACCATAGCCGACCGTCGCGACTGTAATGAGAGCCCACCAGATCCCATCAAAGATCGTATGATACTGCTTTGGTTCAAGCAAGACAATTAATTGTCCAAAAAAAAGAAGCAAGAAACAGATGATGATCGCAATGCGAACATAAAGAGGCCATCTTAGCCAGGCAATGAAGATACGGTTTGATTTCATCGAACTCGTCCTTTCAGGGAGACTGCTAATATCAGTATGCCCGATTAGGAAACAATTTTTCATCATCGTCATGTATTGAAACAGAACCCATATCTTAAAATAAGAGAGAAGAAGGAGGGAATGCGAATGTCGTTTGTTCAAAAGACCGTACTTCTTTTTATCGGCGCACACTTTTTATCATCTGCGGTGATTTTACTCGTGTTTGATTTAAATGCGGTGAACCATTTTATGAATGATTTTTCGTGGCTTCGTTTTTTTCAAGACCTATATGGAACGGTGACATTTTATACAGCATGCATCGGAATGTTCTTCTTTTTCATTGGTGTAGTGATTCCCCTTAAAAAGACCTAGTGCTTTTTGCTGTACACGTTACATAAAAGTCATTAAAATTGTAAATAAATATATAAAATAAAAAGGAAGCTGATGAGCATGCTGTTTTTTTATTTTTTAACATTTGCCGCATTGGGATTGTCTTTTTGGGCACAATTTAAAGTGAAGAATAATTTTGAAAAGTATTCAAAGGTTGAAGCTGCCAGTATGAAAACAGGTGCTGAAACCGCTCGATATATTTTAGATCGCAACGGGTTATACGATGTACCCGTTGAACCGGTAAGAGGAACTTTGACTGATCATTACGACCCGACGCAGCGTGTGGTTCGTTTATCTGAACCAGTGTATTATGGCCATTCCATTTCGGCCATTTCAGTCGCATCACACGAGGTTGGACATGCCTTGCAGCATCAGGAATCCTATGGTGCGCTTGTCTTGAGACATAAGATCTTCCCTGTCGTGAACTTTGCATCTGGTGTTGCCCCGCTTCTTTTCCTAGGTGGATTATTGCTCGGCAGCCTTAACTTAATCGGGCTTGGGATCGTTCTGTTCTCAGCTGCTGTGTTCTTTCAGCTAGTGACATTGCCTGTTGAGTTTAACGCAAGTTCTCGTGCAAAGAATATCATTGTTTCAGAAGGAATCATTAGAAGCAGTGAAGAAAGAGGCGTGAACAAGGTGTTAAATGCCGCAGCTCTTACGTACGTAGCAGCGGCCCTTGTCTCCCTGTTTGAATTGCTCCGTTTTGTAATGATCTTCCTAAATGGCCGTAATGATTAATTGACGCCAGAGGAGGTGAGCCCTTACCCGTGTTAGGTAAGGGTTTTTTTTGTATATTTTAAACGTATTTTTAGTCCTATTACTCATTGCTGCGACAGCATTTTTTGTTGTCACTGAATTTGCGATTGTGAAAATTAGAGGCTCAAAAATCAATCAGCTGATTGAAAGCGGTGATAAGAGAGCCATTCATGTTCAAAAACTGACAACCAACCTTGATGAATATTTATCTGCCTGTCAGCTTGGCATTACCATCACGGCATTAGGCTTAGGGTGGTTAGGAGAGCCGACAGTGGAACATTTCCTGCATCCGCTTTTTGAAAAGGCAGGGCTTCATTCCGCTTTGACAGACATCATATCGTTTATCATTGCCTTTGTGATCATTACGTTTTTGCATGTTGTCGTTGGGGAACTTGCTCCCAAAACGATTGCCATTCAAAAGGCAGAAGCCGTCAGTCTTGTGACGGCAAAACCTCTTATTTTTTTCTATAAAGTCATGTACCCGTTTATTAAAGCATTAAATGGGGCTGCACGAGGCATTGTGAAATTATTTGGTTTTCATTCTGTCAAAGAACATGAAGTGGCGATCAGTGAGGAAGAATTGCGTCTCATCCTGTCTGAAAGCTACGAAAAGGGCGAGATCAACCAATCTGAATACAAATATGTCAATAAAATATTTGAATTTGATAACCGAGTGGCGAGAGAGATCATGATCCCGCGCACAGAAATCTCTGCCATTGAAATTGAACAGAGCCTGGAAGACGTGACGCATTATATGCTGAACGAAAGGTATACACGTTATCCTGTCATTAAAGAAGACAAAGATCATGTCATTGGTGTGATCAATAGCAAAGACGTATTTAAAGCAAGTTTTCTCAACCAAGAGGTGTCCATTGAAGACTTAATGCGCCCTGTCATTCGTGTCATTGAAAGTACACCGATTCAAGAACTGTTGATTTTGATGCAAAAGGAACGGATTCATATGTCGGTGCTTGTAGATGAATACGGCGGAACAGCAGGTCTCGTCACAGTTGAAGACATATTAGAAGAAATTGTGGGCGAGATTCGAGATGAATATGATCAAGATGAAACCCCGCATATTGTGAAAAAAGGTGACTTCCACTATGTCATGGATGGGAAAGCTTTGATCGATGAAGTAAATGATTTATTGGATTTAGCGATTGAAAATGATGATGTTGATACAATTGCCGGCTGGATGATGACGCATAAAATTGATTTTGACATTGGAGATATCATTGAAGCAGAAGGCTGTGAATTTAAAATTGTCGATGCAGAAGATCATCATATTCGAACCATAGAAGTAAAAAAGGTTCACTTTTCCTAAAAACCTCGGAGCTATTGACGAGGTTTTTTTGCTTGGTAAACTTTAGGTAAGAAGATTTGTTTCTGCCAACCGGCAGTGATTGGTTTCACATAAAAAGGGTATGGTTTTATAGACATGATCAAAAGGAGCCAGTGAAATGAAAAAAATCAACGTACAAACAGACAAACACGATGACATGATAGACATTACCCATGAAGTTCAGCAATATGTCCGGGAAACTGGGATTCAAAACGGAACGGTTATGGTCTATTGTCCACATACGACGGCTGGAATCACCATTAATGAAAATGCCGACCCAGACGTCAAACGAGATATGCTGCGCCGGCTTGACGAAGTCTTTCCGTGGGAACATTCAAAAGATCGTCATATGGAAGGCAATACAGCAGCGCATATGAAAGCTAGTTATATGGGAGCATCTCAGCACGTTCTTGTCCATCATGGTGATCTTGTGCTTGGAACGTGGCAGGGAATCTATTTTTGTGAGTTTGACGGACCGAGACATCGTCACTTTTATGTACAGGTGTCATCTAACGAGTAAGGGCGGGGGAGAAGATGGGAGAATTCACAGCGTTACTTCAAATTGAACATGGCATCATTCAAGCACCAATGGCAGGAGGAGCGGTGACGCCGCAGCTTGTCGCCGCTGTTTCACAATATGGGGGTCTCGGTAGCTTAGCAAGTGGTTATGTACAGCCTGAAAAGATGAGGCAGCAAATCAGACAGGTCAAACAGCTGACATCTCGTCAATTTCAAGTGAATGTGTTTGTCCCTGAACCCATTTCAGAAACGAAAACAGAAGATGTATCATTTTGGACAGATCGGCTGCCTGTCATACCAGAAGCACAGATAATCCCTAGCGAAGAAGAATTATGGAAGGACTATGAACAAAAAATCAACATTCTTCAAGAAGAAGAAGTCCCAGCTGTGTCGTTTACATTTGCCTGTCCAAACGAACAAACCATTCATCACCTGAAACAAAATGGGATCTTTCTCATCGGAACAGCTACAACAAAAAAAGAAGCACTGCTTTTAGAAGAAAAAGGAATGGATGCCATTGTTCTGCAAGGAAGCGAAGCAGGAGGGCATCGAGGCACCTTTTTACCTTCAAAGGGAGATGCTCTGCAGGGACTTTTCTGCCTGATCAGTGATGTCAGGTCTGTCTGTCATATCCCATTGATTGCCGCTGGAGGTATCACAGACAGGACCACTATGAAAGCTGCACTAGCACTTGGAGCAGATGCGGTTCAAATAGGGACACGATTTTTAGCGAGTCAAGAAAGTGCTGCGGCAGATGTGTACAAAAAGGCGCTGTTACAGGCAGAAGGCAGTGAAACAGCGATGACACGGCTTTTCTCTGGAAAAAAAGCCAGAGGTATTGTCAATCAGTGGATGGAGGAAGAAAGACGAAATGAAGACCGGGTTCTTCCCTATCCTATACAGCATGTATGGACAACACCGATGCGAAAAGCGGCAGCTGCTGCAGGAAACCCAGAACAAATGGCTCTTTGGGCAGGTCAGGGGGTTGGCCGTATTCATTCCATTTTAACCGTTGAAGAGATCATGCATGAACTCACGCAGATATAATTTGATGATGGGTGGTGTGACAGGATGGAAATCTTAAAACATTCATATCGGAAAAAAGGACAAATTGAATTTCTATTTGATGATTTTCCGCACTCCCCTGCCGTCCTTACCCCCATTCGTCATTACTATTTCGTTCGTTATGTGAAATGGAATCAGCACGACCCTCCAGTCACAAGAAACGATCTAGAAGAAATGGAAATCCTAGCAAACGCAATGCTTGGCACGCTCCATGATTACCGAAAACGCAAGGCATACAAAGGCCCCTTGTCATAACCTATAGACAAGAGGCCTTTTTTAACTGCCAAACATTTGCCTCAGATAAATAACATCCATCCTAGTAGTCTGCGGCAGTAAATAAGCGGACTGAACCGCCCCTGGCCGTCTTCTGGCATTTAATTTATTGATAATCTCTGCAGCTGTTAAGATCCCAAGCCCATGCCCATAATATTGATCTTCCCCTAAGTAAATCACATTTTCTCCGCGCCATTGAGACTGTTGATAGCTAAACTCTGGATTCTCGAAATATAGGCAATCCCCATAAATAAAATCATTTCCGCGCTCTGTATAAATGGACAATGTATCATAGTGCCAGTCATACAGGGTTAAACTTCTAAGTCTTCGATTGAACTTCTCGTCTCCTACCGTTTGCAAGACTCCCATATAAAACACAATGACAATCGCTGTGGCACATTCAAAGGCATATTTTGAGCCATTTTCAAAGATGTCTTTAATCCCCGTAGATGGCTCGACTTGATAGCGCAGTTCTAACGCTCCGGCCTCTGATACACGCCAATAGGCGTCATTCGCACGGGACCTTTGAAAGATAGCAAATGAGGCACCGCTCTTATTCAAATCTCTTGCTGCATTCATGATATTCGATCTTAAAGTCACCTCAAATAACAAATCAGATGCCTGCCTATAACGGAACGTATCATTTGAGGCTTGTAACTGCATCAAAATGATCCGCTTTTGTCCTTCTAGCTGAAACGATGCCAGCTGCTCATTTGTCACTGGCTGTCCTGAAAGGATAATCATATGAAAAGCGCCCCCTTTTGTATTAGCGTATGCGGGATGCTTGGGCAAGGAATCAATTTGTGGAAATAAACAAAAAGACATCCTTTTTATTTGAAAAACATGAAAATAATATGAAGCTGTCCGATATAAAACATAACGTTTAAAAGGAGGAAAAACATGAAAAGTATCATAAAATGGTTGAAAAAACCATCGATTTCTAAAAGGCTGATTATTTCATTCACACTTGTTCTCGTCTTGCCTATCATTACACTCAGTACGATTTCTTATCAGATTGCCAAAGAAGAATTAGATCATGAAATCATGTACGGAGCAAACGCAAGAGTCAATGAGCTGAATGACATGATCGAGCAAAAGCTTTTGAATAAGGAGAACGCAGTCAAACTGTTTACCGAAACATCCAGTGCTGCAGACTTTAAAAAGAAAAACCAGGACGAACTGTATGAGCATTTTGAGATATACAGTAAAATCAATGAAGACGATGTGGTTGGGTTTTATGCAGCAAGTAAAAATCGTGACTTTATTCAGTTCCCTAAAGTAGACATGCCAAAAGGCTATGATCCAACAACTCGTGATTGGTATAAAGCGGCGATGCAGGACGAAAAAGGTGAACCTGTGGTCACCAATCCATACATCTCTGCCACAACAAACGGCATGGTTGTCACAATCGCTCAGCGTCTGAAGGACGGATCGGGAGCCATTGGGATTGATATTGATGTTCAGGATATCGTCGATAAAATCAAAGATATTAAAATTGGACGAGAAGGATATCCAATTATTGCGAATAAAAATAAACAGATTGTCGCTCATCCAGAAGAAAAATCAGGATCTGCAGTGACTGAAAATATTTCATCAATCCTTTACAGCAGCAAAGAAGGAACATCAACTTATGAGAATAAAGGAGAGCAAAAACGTCTCGTTTTTGTAACAAATGATTTAACAGGTTGGAAAATTGCTGGAACGATGTTTGTATCAGAAACAGAAGAAGCAGCACAGCCAGTTTGGAATTCTGCCATTATTCTTTTAATTTCTTCTTTTATCCTTGGCGGTATTGCGATCTTCTTTATCGTTCGCTCCATCACAATTGGACTTAGAAGGCTTGTTGATTTCTCAGAAAAGGTGAGTGAAGGGGATCTAACGGAAACCCTCGAAACCAAATCGAAGGATGAAATAGGAGACCTCACAAGAAGCTTTAGTAAGATGAGTGAATCTTTGCGTGAAGTTATCCGAGCGGTCCAGCAATCTGTCGACAATGTAGCTTCAGCTTCAGAAGAGCTGACTGCTAGTGCCAGCCAAACAAGTCAGGCGACAGAGCATATCACCATGTCGATTGAACAATTCTCAAATGGGAATGAAGCACAAAATGAGAAAGTCGAATCTAGCACGAATCAGCTTGTCGCAATGAATGAAGGATTACAAGGTATGTCACAAACTTCATCAGAAGTGACTGCTGTCTCCATTCAATCGACAGAAGCGGCTGGACAAGGCGGACGTATCGTTGAAAGCACAGCGAATCAAATGAAACATATCGATACATCTGTACAAGAAGCCGAACAAGTCATGAAAGAATTAGAATACAAATCTAAAGATATTACGAGCATTTTAAATGTCATTAATGGCATCGCAGATCAAACGAATTTACTTGCACTCAATGCAGCCATAGAAGCAGCAAGAGCAGGTGAATCAGGGCGCGGTTTCTCTGTCGTAGCAGAGGAAGTCAGAAAACTAGCAGTCCAATCTGCAGATTCAGCGAAAGAAATTGAAAAGCTGATCCAAGAAATTGTGTTGGAAATTTCCAAATCTCAAGAGATGTTCAAAGCTGTCAACCGAGAAGTAAATGCAGGACTTGGGATGACAGAAGAAGCAAAAGAAAGCTTCCAAAACATCTATGAGGCGGCAGAAGGTATGTCGAAAAAGCTCACTCAATTAAATGATACAGCGGTTGACCTATCAAGCGGGTCAAAACTTGTATCACAAGCCATGCAAGAGATGCGTCAAGTTTCAAGAGAAAGTGCGGCGAACATTCAAGATATTGCGGCATCTGCTGAAGAACAATTGGCATCTATGGAAGAAATTTCGTCCTCTTCTGTCACACTTGCCAATATGGCTGAGGAACTAAAAGAGCTGACAAGTCAATTTAAAATTGATTAAAAAACGATGAAAAAATATCCAGAATTGTCTGGGTATTTTTTTTATTTTTAAACGTCATTTCCAGCCCTCTAAAAATAAACCTTTCATCCGATAATAACTTTAGAGAAGTAAAGGGGGAAAGAGAAAATGGGAAAAATGATCCAATGGTTCAAAAAACCATCCATTTCTAAAAAATTAGTTATTGCCTTTTTGGTAGTCCTCATACTGCCAACAGTTGCACTGACCATTAGTGCGTTTTTCACATCAAAGACAGAGTTAGACAAACAGATTATGGGCAGTGCGATGAGTCAGGTCAATGCATTTGATACCTTAATCGATGAGAATATTGGGAACAAGGCAGAGGCTGTGACCCTGTTTACAGATGATCTCAAGGCGGCTAATCTTCAAGAAAAAAATAGAAAAGCCACCATTAAAGAATTGCAGCAATATGGAAAAATTAATGAAAAAGATGTCTCGGCCATTTATGCAGGTTCAGAAAAGGGTTTGTTCATGCAATACCCAGTTCAAAAAATGCCTGATGGCTATGACCCGAGAGAGCGTCCATGGTATCAAGAGGCCATGAGTGCTGATGGTAAACAAGTCATCACGAAGCCATATGTCGCAGCATCTACAGGTAAAATGGTCATCACCATTGCCCAAAAAACGAAAGATGGCTCAGGGGTGATTGGTCTTGATATGGAAATTGACAGCCTCATTCAAAAGCTAAAAGAAATCAAAATAGGTCAAAAAGGATATGCTTTCATCATGGAGAAGGATAAAACCGTGTTAGCAGATCCAACCCAAAAGCCAGGAAGCAAAGTCAATGAGAATTTGGCGAACATTATTTTTAAAAACAAACAAGGAAACGGCAGCTATACACTCAATGGAACAGATAAAAAGGTAGCTTATGTCACCAATGAACTAACCGGCTGGAAAATCGGCGGCACGATGCTCGTATCAGAAGTAGAGGATGCAGCTAAACCCGTTTTCAATACAGCCATTATTGTGTTCAGTGTGACACTGATCGTAGCAGGAACCCTCATCTTCTTTATTGTCCGCTCTATTTCAAATAGATTATCCAATCTGGCCCGTTTCTCGAAAAAGGTCAGCGATGGTGATTTACGTGATAAACTTCAGATTCAATCAGATGATGAAATAGGACAAGTTGGTAAAGGCTTTAATACGATGATTGACTCATTAAGATCCCTCATTGGTGCCGTCCAAACCTCCGTTGAAAATGTCGCTTCTTCATCAGAAGAACTGACCGCAAGCGCAGGACAAACAAGTAAAGCAACAGAGCATATTACATTAGCCATTGAACAATTCTCTACTGGTAACGAAAGCCAGAATGATAAAGTGGAATCAAGCTCAGAAGAGTTAGAAGAAATGAACAGAGGCCTTCAGCACATGAATGAGTCGGCTGAATCGATTACCGCTTCATCCATCAAATCAACAGAGATTGCAGGAGAAGGCGGACAGCTAGTAGAAAAAACCGCTTCTCAAATGAACGTGATTGATCAATCAGTGAAAAAAGCAGAGAATGTCATCAGTGCGCTAGAAAGCAAATCAAAAGATATCACCCAGATTCTTGGTGTCATTAATGGCATCGCAGATCAAACGAATTTACTTGCGCTGAATGCAGCGATTGAGGCAGCAAGAGCTGGAGAATCTGGTCGAGGTTTCTCCGTTGTAGCAGAAGAAGTAAGAAAACTTGCTGTTCAATCTGCCAACTCAGCGAAAGAAATTGAAAACTTAATCAAAGAAATCGTTCAAGATATTGATGTATCACAAGAAGTATTCACAGCAGTAAATCAAGAAGTTCAATCAGGCTTAAGCTTTACTGAACAAACGAAAGTCAGCTTCCACAATATTTTCGACATGACCAAAGAAATCTCAGATCAGCTCCAAACAATGAATCGAACAGTTGTCCAGTTGTCAAAAGGATCTGCACATGTTTCTGAGGCTGTCCGTGAGATTGCAGACGTATCACGTGAAAGCTCCGCCAATATCCAAGACATTGCCGCTTCAGCTGAAGAACAGCTGGCATCAATGGAAGAGATCAGCTCATCCTCTGCCACCCTTTCTTCAATGGCAGAAGAATTACGTGATTTGATTAGCAAATTTAAAGTCGAATAAACCAAATGAAAAGAACCTCCAGCTAGGGGGTTCTTTTTTTGAAGTGAATAAATCGAAAGGAATAGGTAAATATGCTTATTTTGGTGGTTTTTTGAACATTACACCTTGAAAAATAATCCGTATTACCTAAGAATAGAGGGGGATGATCCCAAATCATAAACCAAAAGGAGTAGAGTCATGAAAAAAATCAACTTTTTTAAGCACTTTACGATGTCAAAGAAATTAATTACTGCATTCTTAGCGATTCTCCTAGTGCCCATTCTTGTGTTGGCCGCATTTTCCTATGAAGTGGCGTCTAAGTCTCTCAATGATGAGATTATGTCTAGCGCTGCAAATGGTGTGAATCAATTAAATGAACTGATCAATAAAGATGTACAGCCTAAAATTGATATTGTTTCTTATTTATCTAAATCGGTGAAAAAAAAGGAACTGGCCTCTAAAAATAAGGATTTACTTAAGGTGAAATTAGAGCAACTATCGGAAACAGACGACGATGTCGTAGAAGTATTTGTTGCAGATCAGAATGGTAAACTAACTGAATATTCCGAGATTCATAAAGGCAGTGCCAAAAGCGCAAAAAATGAACCATGGTTTCAACAATCAATGGGAGATGACAAACTCATCATTTCAGATCCTTTTACAGACAAGTCATCAGATGACCTGCTCATCACAATATCAGAACAGTTAGCAGATGGTTCTGGTGTTATCGGCATAAATGTACGATTGAACACAATTGTGAAAGATACAAACAGCATCAAAATTGGTCAAGAAGGTTATGCGTTTGTCGCTACCTCAGACCAACGTTACATTGCTCATAAAACGGAAAAGGCCGGGACGAAACTGACAGGCGATTTCATCGAAAAAATGTATCACAATAAAAAAGGCAGTTTCGAATATGAATTCAACGGACAGCCGAAGCAAATGTTTTATGACACAAATGAAGCGACAGGCTGGAAGCTCGCGGGAACAATGTATGTTAACGAAGTGAAAGAAGCTGCACAGCCAGTGCTTGACTTAACCATGATCATCCTAGCTGCTGCGATTGTCATCGGTGGAATCGCGATTTATTTTATTATTAAATCAATCCGAAAACCACTCATAGAGCTCTCTGAATCGGCTGAGAAAATCAGTCAGGGGGATCTTACCCAGCATATTGAGGTGCGCACACATGATGAAATCGGCAAACTTGCACAGAGCTTTAACGATATGTCGGCAAAGCTGAAACAAGTCATTCAAGCCGTCCAGAATTCAATTGAAAATGTTGCTGCCTCATCTGAAGAATTAACGGCTAGCGCAGGACAGACAGCCCAAGCAACTGAGCATATTACCTCATCTATTGAACAGTTCTCAAACAGCAATGAACATCAAAATGAGATGATTGAAAAAAGCTCTGTCCAGCTAAACGACATGGATCGCAGTTTATCACATATGGTCAACACGACTTCTCACATGATGGAATCATCTATCGAGTCTAGCAAAACCGCTCAGGCTGGTGGAGAGCTCGTTCAAAAAACAGCAGGTCAAATGCAAACGATTGAACAAGCAGTGAAAGAAGCAGAGCTTGTAATTGCAGGGCTAGAACAGAAATCTAAGGACATTACAAGCATTCTTGGAGTCATCAACGGCATTGCAGATCAGACGAACCTCCTCGCTTTAAATGCAGCGATAGAAGCCGCGCGTGCAGGTGAGGCAGGAAGAGGCTTCTCTGTGGTCGCAGAAGAAGTCCGCAAGCTGGCAGAGCAATCAGGCAGCTCTTCAAAAGAAATTGAAAGCCTAACGAACGAAATTGTAGATGAAATTGAAAAGTCGCAGAAGATGTTTAGACAAGTAGCAGGTGAAGTTCAATCTGGATTAAACATTACAGATGAAACGAAAGTGAGTTTTGAGAAAATCACCCATAAGACATCAGAAATGACAGAACAAATGAAACAAATGAACGGATCAGCCCAAGAACTTTCTCATGGCTCAAACGATATTTCACAAGCAGTCAATCAAATCAAAGAGCTTTCACGTGAAAGTTCCGCAGGTTTCCAAGATATTGCAGCTTCAGCAGAAGAACAGCTGGCATCAATGGAAGAGATCAGCTCATCTTCCGCCACTTTATCTCAAATGGCAGAAGAACTGAGAGAGCTCATCAAACAATTTAAAATATAAGAGTCATAGTAGAACCCCTGACGTTCTGACGTCAGGGGTTTCAGCGTATAGACAAACCCTCGCATTCGGTGTCAGTCCTGCGTGCTGGTGCTCACGAATTCAAATTCGCTCCGCGCCAGTACTCGTCCTTCCTAGGGCTGCAAAGGTTTTCTATCACGCTGAAAAGAAGACAAAGGGCTAAAATAAAGTTCATTTTAGCCCTTTGTCAATAATCTGGAACACCTGACGTTTTGACGTCAGGTGTTTTTCCGTTATTTGCACATAATTTGGGTATTTTGGACTTATCTAGACTTTAATAAGTTAAAAAAGTAAAGAACCTAGTAGTACTTCCGATATATATACTATCTTACTAAAAGGAGTTTTCTTTTTTATGAATTTCATACAGTATTTCAAAAAACCATCGATATCAAAAAAGCTCGTTTTCTCTTTCTTATTTATTCTTTTATGCCCAATTATCGTATTGGCATTCTCTTCATATCATACGGCGAGCACCTCTTTAAATGATCAAATCATGCAAAGTGCAAAGGAAAATGTAGAACAGCTGGACAAAAACATTACGAAGGTTGTAAAAGTAAAAACAGACGCAGCCGATTTCTTTAGCAAATGGATTACGGAGAAAAAGCTGGGGCAAAAAGGAACGACTGATATTCAAGGACGCTTTGAGCAGTTCATGAGCATGAATGATGACACAGAAGGCATCTTTGTTGCTTCAAGTGATGGAAAAGTGTTCTCAAGATATCCTAATCAAAAAATGCCTGCTGATTATGTCGCAACTGAGCGGGATTGGTACAAAGATGGCTGGGCGAAAAACGGTGAGCTGTCTGTTTCCGCTCCATATCCAACCGCATCAACTGGTACGCTTGTTGTGACGATTTCTAAAAAACTAGAGGATGGTTCTGGTGTTATTGCGATGAACCTGGACATTGCAAATCTAGTAAAAGAGTCTAATAGTATCAATATTGGTAAAGAAGGTCATGCTTTTATCGGAAGCCCAGATCGAACATACGTGGCACATCCAACGAAAAAAGCAGGAACAAAATTAACAGGTGATTGGGTAGACAAGCTTTATACACAAGACAAAGGTTCAATGAGTTATATGTTTGAAGGAAAAGAAAAGCAAATGGAGTTCACAACAAACAAAGCGACTGGTTGGAAAATTGCCGGTACAATGTTTGTCAATGAAGTAGAAGAAGCGGCGCAGCCAGTCTTCAACATGGCGGCCATTATATTAGCTGGTGCGCTCATCATTGGCGGTATTCTCATCTTCTTTATCATCCGTTCTATTACAAAACCACTTTCCATGCTTGTCTCCTCTTCTAAGAAGATTAGCGAAGGAGATTTAACAGAAAAAATTGATGTTAAATCAAATGATGAAATTGGTCAGCTCGGTACAAGTTTTAATGAAATGAGTGAGTCACTCAGAGACGTCATCCAAGCTGTACAGACATCTGTTGAGAACGTGGCGTCATCGTCGGAAGAACTGACGGCAAGTGCAGGTCAAACGACAAAAGCAACCGAACATATTACATCATCCATTGAAACATTCTCGAACGGAAACGAAAATCAAAGTGAAATGGTGGAACAAAGCGCAGCCCACTTGAAACAAATGAACGAAGGGCTAAATGAAGTTGCACAAACATCTGATGTCATTACAGAATCATCGGTTCAATCAAAAACAGTCGCAGAAACAGGTGGACAGCTTGTTGAACAGACAGTTGGCCAAATGAAAACGATTGATCATTCAGTGAAAGAAGCTGAAAGTGTGATTAACGGATTAGAGCATAAATCAAAAGATATCACCAACATTTTAGGTGTGATTAACGGTATAGCAGATCAAACGAATTTACTGGCACTGAATGCAGCCATTGAAGCAGCACGTGCGGGTGAGTCAGGCAGAGGCTTCTCGGTTGTAGCAGAAGAAGTCCGTAAGCTGGCGGTTCAATCATCAGATTCTGCAAAAGAGATTGAAAAACTCGTCAAAGAAATTGTCTCTGAAATAGAAACGTCTCAAAATATGTTCAAATCTGTGAATGAAGAAGTAAAAAATGGTCTATCAATTACAGACCAAACAAAAGAAAGCTTCTCACAAATCAATCAGCAAACGGCAGAAATTGCGACAAGAATCAATGAAATGAATACGACAGTTCGTGAGCTTTCAAAAGGATCTGAGCAAATTTCTAAAGCAGTGAATGAAATTGCAGATGTATCGAGAGAGAGTTCAGCAAGTATTCAAGATATCGCGGCATCAGCAGAAGAACAGCTGGCATCAATGGAAGAGATTAGTTCTTCTTCGACGACGCTTTCCCAAATGGCGGAAGAATTGCGTGACTTAATTAAAAAATTCAAGATCAGTGAATAATGGAAAGTGGTTCTCCTCAAGGGGAACCGCTTTTCTTTTTAAGAGATGATCTCGTACAATAGAGGAAATCCGAAGAAAAGGAGAGATGTTATGCGTTTATCAAATAAGAAGGTCATTGCGTTAGTCAGTGATGATTTTGAAGATTTAGAGCTATGGTATCCCGTTTTGCGATTAAGAGAAGAGGGGGCAACTGTCCATCTCGTAGGCGAAAAAGCAGATCATGAATATATCGGGAAGTACGGAGTGCCAGCTGTATCAGATGCAGACTTCTATTCCATTCAAGCAGATGATTATGATGCGGTTCTCGTTCCTGGGGGATGGGCACCGGATAAACTGCGCCGATATCCAGAAGTATTAGACATCGTTCGTACGTTTGATGCAAAGGGCAAACCGATCGGACAAATCTGTCATGCCGGATGGGTGCTCATTTCTGCTGGTATCCTGAAAGGTAAAAAAGTAACGAGTACACCTGGTATTAAAGATGATATGACGAATGCTGGAGCGGAATGGTTTGATGAAGCCGTTGTGACAGATGGTCATATTGTATCAAGCAGACGCCCGCCGGACCTTCCGCCATATGTGAAAGCATTTGCCGATGTATTAGCGGCAAACTAGATTCACACGAACAAACAAAGGGCTGTAAAACGCCCTTTGTTCATTTTCATTCAATGCCTCATTACATTTGTCTGTCGGCTGGATAGATAATGCCCATTTGTCTTCTCGCCTCGTCCATGACGGACATGGTTTGAACGGATAAGGCAAATGTATTGACTGGCGACTGTCCCTTTTTTTGCTTGATGCATTGAATGAAGTGATCGATTTCATAATACATAGCAGGTTGATCATCTTTGAGAGAAATATCGGTTTGCTGTCCATTTCGATCATGGATGATGATACGAGAAGGGCGATGGAATTGATCAATCACCATTGTGGCATTCTCCCCTTGAATTTCAGCAGATACATGAGATGTTGAGATTTTTGAATGGAAAAGAAGTGCTTGATGCCCTTCATATTGTAAAAGTAATGAACCGCTCCCATCAACTCCAGAAGAAAGTGTATAGCCTCTCGCGGTGATTTGATGTGGCAGCCCGAATAAATAAATGATGGGAAAGACAAGATACACGCCGATGTCCATTAAGGAGCCATTGGATAATTCCGGCTTAAAAGCATTTGGAATCTCACCGTTTCGGTAGGCATCGTATCTTGAGGAATATTTACAGTAATGAGCGATCACTTGCCGAATGGGGCCTAGTTGATCAAGATGCTGTTTGATTTGAAGAAAATTCGGCAGAAATGTGGTCTTCATCGCTTCCATTAAGCACACCTGATATTTTTTCGCAGCAGCAATCATTTCTTCAGCCTCTTTCCGGTGAGAGGCCAATGGTTTTTCACATAATACATGTTTTTGATGCGCCATCATCAGCATCGCTTGCTCTTTGTGAAGGGCGTTTGGACTTGCGATATACACAGCGTCAAACGCATCACTTGCCGCCATTTGTTGTAAATTAGTAAAGACGGTATCAATGCCATACTTGTCTGCAAATGCCTGTCCTTTTTCAGCAGACCGAGAATAGACGGCCGTACATGTAAAATCCGCCACTCCTTCACCAGCCTGTAAGAATCGATCTGTAATCCAATTCGTTCCGATGACAGCAAATCGAATCATCACATTCCCTCCTTCTGCTTTTCTCTGATTATACATGCTTTGAAAGCGTTTGTATGAAAGAATCTTCTTTTTTATTGAAAAGCGGATGAAACCTTTACCTTAGCTGATGCGTCTTACATAAAGAATATAAATGTACGAAAAGTGGATAGTTTCCTCCTTCATTCGGGTAATACTTGAGAAGGAGGGAGGAGGAAACGAACATGAAGCGCATCCTACATATAGGAAGTACATACGCATTCGCGCTTTTATTTATAGCAGCCGGTGTTTTTCATGTGATAGAGCCAAGCGGCTTTGCCCGCATGATGTCTGGATGGCCATTTCCCTATGGCATCATTTATGCCACCGCATGCTTGGAATGGCTGCTGGCCGTTTTACTGCTTCTTCCAAACGTAAGGATTGTGGCAGCAAAAATGATCGCTGTCTATCTGGTGCTCATTTTCCCTGCGAACCTATTTGCTGCGAGAGAAGGGATTCCATTTCCAGGGCAAGAGAGCACAGAACAAGCCTTGTTATGGATGAGATTAATCGGACAACCGATTTTGATTGGATGGGCCATGTCCATTGCGAAACTGGAAGAAAAGCTGAAACAATGATCACAAAATGATGATCAAGTAGTGTACAATTTACTAATAAAATAGCCCGTGTTTGGAGGAAAGATATGAATTCTATGCAAATGTGGAGCAGTCGATTTAGAAAATTTTTTCTTGATAACAAGTTTGTTCTCTTTTTACTCATCCTGCTATTAATAGGGTTGAATATCCTTGTTTTCATGAAAGCATCTTTTATTTTCACACCGCTCATTGTACTCATCAAAACCATTGCCTTACCGATTATTTTAACGGGGGTTGTGTATTATTTATTAAATCCAATTGTGAATTTATTAGAGAGATTTAAGGTCAAACGGATCTTTTCGATTTTGCTTTTATATATTGTCATTATTGGGATTATTACAGTGACCATTGTATCTATTATTCCTTTTTTACAAGCACAAACGATGAGTCTGTTTCATAATCTGCCAAAATACGTTGATACAGTAGAAGAACAGATTCGACAACTAACAGGAAGCAACTTCATTAATCAGGCGCAGAAAACGATGAATTTTAACGTCTCTGAATTGGTGAGTAAAGCGTCAAGTCAAGCGACGAAGATTTTGGAAAGTACTTTTACCGGAGTCGGCACTTTCTTAGGGGCGCTTACTGAAATTATCATCTCGATCGTGACGGTTCCGTTCATTCTGTTTTATCTATTAAAAGACGGCAAAAAACTGCCTGACTATTTCTTGAAATTTATTCCGAATAAGTTTAGAGAGCATACACATATCGTGCTTCACGAAATGAACCATCGCTTAAGCTCTTATATTCTTGGACAGATCATTGTCAGCTTCTGTATCGGTGTTCTTCTTTTAATCGGTTATCTGATTATTGGACTTGACTATGCGCTGCTTCTGGCGATTATTGCGGCATGTACAAGTGTAGTGCCTTACCTTGGGCCAACAATTGCCATTACACCAGCGATTGTGATTGCACTTGTCACATCACCTATTATGCTACTGAAACTGATCATTGTCTGGACAGTGGTTCAACTTATTGAAGGGAAATTCATTTCTCCTCAGGTCATGGGGAAAAACCTTCATATCCATCCGATCACGATTATCTTTGTTCTATTAACAGCAGGTAAATTGTTCAGCGTAGTCGGCATCATTGTCGCGATTCCGACGTATGCCGTTCTGAAAGTGATCACGACCCACCTGTTTGATTGGTTCAAAATGCGATCCAATTTGTATAAAGAAGAAAAGGTTTGATGTCATAATCTTTTTTAGAAAAAAATATAGTATCATAAAGACGAGCTTTCGAAAAAGAAAGCTTGTCTTTATGTGGACATAGATGTTTGCCTTCAAAAGATCAGAATTGAAAGGAAAGAAAATCATGAATCTATGGGATTTATTCGTGGCACTGGTTTTAGGAATTGTCGAAGGATTAACAGAGTATGCACCTGTCTCGTCTACAGGGCATATGATCATTGTTGATGATCTTTGGCTAAAATCAAAAGACATCATTACGCCAGAGGCTGCAAACACATTTAAAGTCGTGATTCAGTTAGGTTCTATTTTAGCTGTCATGATCGTGTTTAAAGATCGTATTTTGAACTTGTTAGGCTTAAAGAAAAATATCACAGAAGAACAAAAACGCAGCGGACATAAGCTGACCATTGCTCAAATTGCTGTTGGACTCGTCCCAGCCGTCATTTTAGGATTCTTATTTGAAGATTATATTGATAAATATTTGTTTGATGTGAGAACGGTCGCTGTCGGTTTGATTTTAGGGGCTGTGCTGATGCTTGTCGCTGATTGGATCAATAAACGTAAAACAGAAACAAGCTCTGTGGATAATATGACGTACAGACAAGCGCTGTATATCGGGTTATTTCAATGTTTAGCACTATGGCCAGGCTTCTCGCGTTCGGGTTCTACAATAGCAGGTGGTGTTATTCTTGGTCTGAATCACCGCGCGGCGGCTGACTTTACGTTTATTATGGCCATGCCGATTATGGCGGGAGCAAGCCTCTTAACACTTGTTAAAAATGCCGAATATTTAACAACAGACATGCTTCCATTCTTTATTGTGGGCTTTGTGAGTGCGTTTATTGTGGCTCTCTTTGTTGTTCGATTCTTCCTAAAACTGATTAATAAAATCAAACTTGTGCCTTTTGCGATCTACCGAATCATCCTAGGTCTGATTTTATTTATCCTGTTTATGTAATGATGGAAAACTACTCTTTTAAAAGAGTAGTTTTTTTGTTGTTTTGCCCTTTTAAACAGTAAAAACGGCTTCTTAATTGGTAGAAAAAGAAGTTTTTTCTTAAATTAGTGTTTAAGTGACAAAGAAAAGGGTAGTACATAGACATACCAATTAAAGGAGGAGTTAGAAATAATGAGGAAAACAAGTAAATTTTTTGTTAGCTCTATGATTGCTACGTCAATGGTTGCTGTCCCTTTATCTCTTACGACTTTTGGTCAAAAGGCTGAAGCTGCTACGACAACAGGTGTCGATGGAAGTGTCTCGATTGATCCAGTAGCCATTGCCGATAAAATTGAACAAGCAGTCAAATCATCTCAAAATCGTGATGGATTTGTAAAAAATGCGGCATACAGTGCATTCTATGAAGCAGGTCAAAATTACAACGTAGTTGTTCAAAACTTAAGCCAAGATCATGACTTTAGCGGACTGAACAATGTTGTTTATTATGATAGTGTTGAATATGACGGCATTACGTTTGGTATTTGGGTATTTGAAGATGGTACGTTTGTCAACAATGGTGACGGCGGCTATATTAACTGGACTTTTGTTGGCAGCTTTGACCGCGAAGAAGGAAGCGGTACTGTCGATTTCCATAAAAGATTCTAATCTCAACGTCAAAAGTCTGCCGATCCATCGGCAGACTTTTTTAAAGCGCACATTCTTCTATTTCAAAACCTAAATCTTCAATGATGTGATGATCGGTTTGAACTTGCTGTCCTTTTGTCGTTAAATAATCGCCTACGAAAATAGAGTTTGCTGCATATAATGCGAGAGGCTGAAGCGTTCGCAAATTAAACTCTCTTCCCCCAGATACTCGAATTTCCTTAGCCGGGTTGATAAATCGCATCAGTGCCAAAACCTTCAACGCTTTAATCGGATGTGTGCGTTCTTGATGTTCAAGAGGCGTTCCTTCAATTGCATGGAGAAAGTTGACGGGAATCGAATCCGCATCAAGGGCTCTCAGCGCAAAAGCCATTTCAACAATTTGTTGATTGGTTTCGCCCATTCCAATAATAACCCCTGAACATGGTGACATCCCTGACTGTTTGACCTTATCAATGGTCGATACGCGGTCATCATACGTATGGGTCGTTGTAATTTGAGCATGATGATCTTGATGTGTATTGAGATTATGATTATACCGATGAACACCCGCTTCCTTCAGCCGCTTCGCTTTTTCTTCATTTAATAACCCAAGGCATGCACACACCTTCAAAGGCATTGTCTCAGTAATTTCCTTTACTGCTGCGGTGACTTCATCTAATTCACGGTGCGAAGGTGCTCTCCCGCTTGCTACAATACAATAAGTCCCTGCTTTTCTTTTTAACGCCTCACGCGCACCGGCCACAATGGTTTTTTGGTCAAGCATTGTATACCTCTCAACAGGAGCTGTTGAAATCACCGATTGTGAACAATACCCGCAGTTTTCAGGACAATATCCGCTTTTGGCGTTAAAGATCATATTTAACTTCACCTTTTTTTGAAAAAAATGAAATCTCACCTGATAAGCTGCATGCATAATAGGCAGCAACTCTGCGTCGTCTGCTCCAAGAATTTTTAGACCTTCTTCCATAGTAATCGGTTCATGATTGATGGCTTTCTTCACGATCGTTTCCCAAGACAAAGACGTTATTTTTCCCATCATAAGCCCCTCTCAATATGTAAACTTATTTTTATTAAAAGTTAACATAATGGATAGAGATTGGCAAGCACTGGTAAGCAGCTTAAGTAAAAACACAAAAAGGCGATGAACATAAAGTCATCGCCTTTTCATATGAAAAAAATCGCTTAACGAACAGTAATATAGTTAATAACAAGCTCACCTAGTGAATTATAGTAAGACACTGTAACAGAACCGCGTTGTACAGCACGGATCCATGTGAAGTTTGGAGCAGTTTGGTCTAATTGAATGGCATACGTTGCGCCTGAGACAGAAATTTGACTTGCTGGAAGTGAAACAGCGATTGAAGAACCTACAGTAAGTGTGCGGTTCACCGTAATCACTTTATTCATAATAGGAGCTTTTGCTATAACTGGTTCTTTAGGCTGTGCAGCTGCATGAGCACCTTCAGTTTGGAAGAACGTAAGAGCACCTAAAGCAGCTAAAGACAATGTACAAGCTTTCATTAATTTTTTCATCGGTAACACTCCTTTTTTTGGTATATACATATATTAATAATAATAGAATTATATGTCAATCAAAACAAGTGGAAAAATGAGTATTTTTGGTGAAAATTGTCACATATTATGTAGGGGAAGACGATTTTACCCAAAAAACACATGATTTTTTATTCATATGTCATTCTTTTTTAGGGGGAAAAAGAGACATAAAAAAAGCTGGGTATCTACCCAGCTATGTGATGCTTTATGAAAAGAGATCTTTTATTTGTCGTCTGTCTGTTTTGGCTGACGGCCTTTTTGTTTCTCTTTCTCTCTAATGTAGTTAATAAAGTCGATGGTTTGTCTTCGTGCTTCTTCAGAAAAATCGGAGGCAGCTTTAAACGCAATTTGCAAATCAGGATCATCTGCAAGATCGTCATCAGAGGCGTTTTTGTCTTTACCTGTGAGAAGATAATCTGTTGAGACCCCGTATAACTCGGCGATTTTCACAATCATTTCACCATCTGGCTTTCTCAATCCATACTCCCAGTTAGCATAGGTCGACATCGCCTTTAATCCGAGTTTTTTGGCAACGGTAGACTTACTCCATCCATGTTTCTCTCTTAATTCAGTTAGAATCTTTCCAGTCAAATTATCCATCGGAAACACCTTTTTTTCATATTATGTGTAAATTTTATCATGAATTACACGGAAAAGATAAATAAATACACAAAAAGAATAAAAATATGATTGACTTACCCGTTTTGTGTATATTATCATAATGAATATAACTTACACATAATGAGTAAGAGGTGGAAACATGAAACTTGAAAATTTACGAGAAGAACGAATATTACAAGGAAAAACACAAACGTATATGGCGAAAAAACTTGGATATAAGTACACGAGTGGCTATGCAAATATAGAAATGGGCCGAACAAAGCCCAGCTTAGAAATAGCCAAGCATATTGCAGATTTGCTAAATATCGGTGTTCAAGAGCTTTTTTTTGGTCAAAAGTTACACAAAAAGAGTAATAGTCTTGAGGAAGACCGTTCTTAAAAAGGGGAGACAAACAGAATGAATATCGAACATCCGATGGTGACACAAATGAATGATTTCGGCTATCCAAAACGTTACTGGCCATATGAAATGTCCCGAAGTGGTTATCGATTAGAGGACGAGGACCGTGAGAAAGGATTTGATGATGATGAGACATCAGATGACATTTGATGCCCGAAAAGAAGCCCAGCATTGCCTAGTACAAGCTGGCGGCTGGATCACTTTTCATCAAAAAGAGCCGATTTTTGCTTTCCCCACGGCAGAAGAAAAACGCACATACATGACCCTCATGGCAGAAAAAGCCGTTGATGACAAGAAGAAGGAAAGGATGAATGCGACATGAATCGATGGAAGCAAATCATGACATTCCTGAAATGTTTGCTCAATGCGGGGCAAAACGAACAAGACATTCGGCAGTGGGCGAAGGATGACGGGAGATCGTAGCATGGTCCTTCATTTTATCATTGAAAAAGAACATTTGTGCAGAAAAGAGACATTGATAAACAGAATTCAAACAGCCGCTAAAGCGCAATGCACAAGCAAAATAAAAGGCGCATTATCACTCGACATTCGCTCATTTTACAATATGCCCATTGATCTAGCGAACAGCCAAGACACACGTACATCTGCAGAAAAAGGCCTGATACGCCCGGTACACATCAGCATTCTTCAACCAAATTTGCAGTATATACAAGAAGCACTTCATGCCGTTACCGATGACGCCTCTTTACAGATTGTAGAATTAAGAGTTTCACAGTTTTATAGCATGCGTCCTCGAATGGAAATCATTTTAAATACGATGGGTGATGATATGAGATCCTCACCACCAAATAAGGAGACAAGCATATGAACGAGCCAAAACAACTCATGATTCAAGAAAACCAGACATTTGTCGGTGAAATGGAAAAAGGAAAGATTCAAGTCATTGTGTTAGATGGAAACGTAGGAACGGCTTATATGATGGATGTACCTGAGCATGGAAAAACGATTATTCAAACAGCAAAAGGACATTTTGCAAGAGTTGATCATGAGATTGGTTTTAAAATCAGCTAGCCTGATGAACAAGAACAACTGAATAAGTCCAAGACGGAAAGCCTGCGGACACTGATCAAGACCCTATAAAAAGGGGCTGATTGGTGTCCGTTTTTTATTTTCTTAAAAAAGGGAGAGAGCATAGATGCAAGATTTACTGATTGAATATAAAAGAAGTTTAAAAGATGCCAGAAAACGATATGAACAATTGAAAGACAAAGAAGAGAAACAGATGTCAGATCAGGACAAACATGATCAAAAAATGATCGCCAGTATGGTCAGTGATTTAGAATACGTGGTGGAATGGCTTCAAATCGGTAGAGAGCCAGGCGCACGCAGAGGATTAGATAGACGGTCTGTGTATCAGCGCACCATTCTTGCTAATCAAGAGGTATTAGAGGCTTTATCACATGAATACACCCTCATTCAAGAGAAAGAAAGAGAGGTAAGTGAGCGGGACAAAAGGCGAATTGACGAAGCCTTATCCGTTTTGACAGATCGAGAGAAGGACGTATTTTTTATGCACACAACGCAGGGTCTGTCATTTAGCGAGATTGCGATCATGCTAGATGTAAAAAAAGGAACAGTCCAAAAACATATGGAAAGAGCTCGGACCAAAATGTCCAAAAAAGTACAAGAACGCCTATTCAGAGCTGCTGAATAGGCGTTTTTTCTTTCATCACATCAATCTTCAAAAGCTTGTCTTACAGTTGCCACCTATAGTTAGAAAGACCAAACGAATGTTTGCTAGCCCGGCACAAATGATTTCTCATCAGGGAATCATTCGAACTAAAAGGAGGCGGCAGGTGAATGTAAATGAAAGATAAACGGATAGAGGCTAAGCAGGATTATATGAAAGGGATGACGTACCAGCAACTAGCCGATCATTACAACGTCTCCATCCATACCGTTAAATCATGGAAAAGACGATACGGCTGGCAAAGACAAAAAACACCGTCAAAGCAGGCGCACTCGATCTTTCATCAATTTCTTTCAGATGAAACGATTGAAATCATGGAAAAAATGGATGGGCGCACATCTCTTGATATCATCTGGGATCAAATTCAAATTCAATACGCAGCCATTATTCGAGCGCAGCGCATCATGCATGTAGCAGATCAAGATGACATGATCAAAGAACTGAAAAAGGCGACGTACTTGCCTTCTTCATTAGAGGAAGAAACAGGCGAAGGCATTCATCCAGAGCCAGAGATCACGGCAGAGGAATTTTCGTTTCAATTTTCATGGGATCGGCATGCTACTTTTTTAAATGCCCAATCTCGTGCAATGGGAGAACTAAGACGGCTGATTAAACAGTTTGAAGAGCTCGCTCACGCAAAAGATGAACGAAGATTAAGGCTGAAGCAAATTGAGCTGACAATCGAAAAAACAAAAAAAGCAGTTCGTGAGGAAAAAGAAGAAGATCTTCATATCATGATCAAAAGAAAAGAGGACGATTCATGACACCGTTGATTGAAAAAGAAGTCAATCCTCACTTTGAACACTTTTTGTTCGATTGGAATCAAAAGTTTCAGTTTTTAGTAGGCGGTTATGGCTCCTCCAAAAGCTATCACATTGCTTTAAAGCTGGTTTTAAAACTGCTTGAGGAAAAACGAACAGCACTTGTCATTCGAGAAGTGTATGATACGCACCGGGAGTCGACCTACTCTCTTTTACAAGAAATCGTCAGCGATCTTGGCATTGATCATCTAGTAAAGTGCCGCAGTTCACCGCTTGCTCTCACTTTTCGCAATGGGAGCAGCATTTTATTTAAAGGACTGGACAAGCCTGAGAAATTGAAGTCGATCAACAACATCTCAATGATTTGGATTGAGGAGTGTTCCGAGGTTTCATATGAAGGGTTTAAAGAACTGCTTGGAAGGCTGAGACATCCGGTTTTACCTCTTTATATGATGTTATCGACGAATCCCGTTGGTCAGGATAATTGGACGTACAGACATTTCTTTAGAGATGAACAGCTGAAACGATTTGTCCTTGATGACGAAACCTTATACAAACAGCGAACCATCGTGATAAAAGATACGTACTATCACCACTCAACAGCAGAAGACAATCTATTTCTTCCTAAAAGCTATGTCAAGCAGCTGGATGAGCTGAAAGAATACGATCCAGATCTTTATCGAATTGCAAGAAAGGGATACTTCGGTATCAATGGAACAAAAGTGTTTCCGCAATTTGAGGTCAGACAGCATACTGACGTATTAGAAGCGATCGGGCAGATTGAAAGACCGCTGAAACGAGCGGGGATGGATTTTGGATTTGTCGAATCCTACAATGCGCTCATTCGGTTAGCTGTCGATCATGAAAAAAAGTACTTATATATTTATTGGGAATATTACGACCGCGGGAAAACGGATGATGAAACAGCTGTTGATCTGAAAGAATTTGTTGAATCAAAGGAACTCATTAAGGCAGACGCAGCAGAACCTAAAACGATTCACTATTTTCGGCAGCGCGGATTTCAAATGGTCGCTGCGCATAAGTTCCAAGGGTCACGTTTGCAATATACAAAGAAAATTAAACGATTTAAGAAAATCATTTGTTCTGATGCTTGCCCTTATACCATCTATGAACTTCAATCACTAACCTATAAGGCAGATAAGAACGGCCGCTTAGAGGAAGATGAATTTCAAATCGACCCACACACATTATCCGCCATTTGGTATGCGCTAGATGATTATGAGGTGACCGATTTGAAACAGACTGCTTCAGAGCGTGTCCGTCCAAACCGAGAGAGGAGGTCCATACAATGAAACAATTAAAAGCAACGATTATGAAGGCCAACATGTCTGATCATACAAAACAAATGTATGAGGATGAATTTTCATACGAAAAAGATGACATTGTCCCGCCGCCCTACCATATCAATGAATTAAAAAGCATGGCAGAATACTCAACGATTCTTCAGCAATGTATAGATGCGTATCGAACAAACATTTTAGGCTTTGGCTTTGGGGTGGAATACGCCTTTGATTTTAATGCGGAAGATGTGAAACCGGTCAAAAAGAAGACAGCCGAGAAGGAATGGACAAGACTCGAAGAGTTTACGAAATACATGAACTATGATGAGTCTGCTGATGTGATTCTTGGTTATGTCCTAGAAGACCGGGAGAAAACAGGAAATGGCTTTTTAGAGGTGCTGCGGGATGGACAAGGAAAGCCGGCAGGAATCGAGTATTTGGATGCACTCCATATTCGCATTTGTAAGCTGAGTGAGCCAGTCGACGTCGAATTCCGCTACACAGAAAACGGCGAATTAAAGACGATGAATCGCAAGAAACGATTCCGAAAATATGTGCAGGTCATCAATGAGAAGAAAGTCTTTTTCAAGGAGTATGGTGATCCGCGCATATTAAATTATGAAACAGGCAAGTACGATGATGCTACACCAGAAACACTTCAAGCAACAGAAGTCATTCATTTTAAAATTGGCAGTGGGACGTATGGGATTCCCCGCTGGATTGGCAACATCGTCAATATGTATGGCGCACGAAAAGCAGAAGAGCTGAATTATCTTTATTTTAAGCAAGGAAGGCATGTACCTGGTGCCATCATTGTTGAAAACGGCATGCTGTCAGAGACTTCTTATCAGCAGCTACAAGATTATATGGATGATATTGAAGGGTCTGATCATGCGCATAAGTTTTTATTGCTTGAAGTAGAAGGGCTTCCGACAGAAAAAGGATTAACAGGTGAAGAAGATGTATCAAATGTCAAAGTGAACTTTAAATCCTTGGCGGAAATCCTGCAAGAGGATGCGCTCTTTTTAGAATACGATGAAAAGACGAGAAACAAAATCCGCTCCGCTTTTCGTCTGCCGCCTATTTACACAGGAGAGTCACAAGATTATAACAAGGCCACGGCAGATACCGCGCGAAAAACAACGGAGGAGCAAGTGTTTCAGCCAGAGCGGCATCTTATTACAGGGAAACTCAATACTCTTTTTCTCCCAGATTTAGATATTTGGCATGTCCGCTTTCTATTAAATGGTCCTGACTTTAGAGATCCATTAGAGATAGCGAAGGTTCTGACACCATTTATTCAGGCTGGGGCAGTATCGCCAAATGATTTACGAGATCTTGCGGGGCGTATTCTTGGTAAGACGTTAGAGGAATGGCCGGAAGAATTCTACCACCGACCTTTAGAAAGCCGCATAAAAACAGCTGATGGGCTGTCTCCATCCGAGTCAAACCAGCTGGAGAAATAGAAGGACGTGAGCTTTTTTGAAAGGGGGTGAACATATGCCAAGGGAATTAAAAAACGCAAAAATTACACATGTTTCCTATGTGGACAAGGCCGCCAACCAAAAGAAATTTTTCTTGATGAAAGCAAAGAAAAAGCAGCCTGATTTTCAAAAAGAAGTCAGTGTCCTGACGAAGGCAGAGGATGCGCATCGCCTCGTATATGGCGTCGTGTATGAACCGAATACACCTGATGCACATCAAGACTTTATGTCGGCCAAAGAAATTGAAAGAGCAGCACACGGTTTTATGAAAGATGCCCGTCACATTGATAAACAGCATGATTTTCAAGATGGTGTTGGTGAAGTCGTCGAATCATACATTGCCCCAGCGGATTTTGAAGTAGGCGGGGAGCTGATTCAAAAAGGATCTTGGGTACTTGTGACAAAGGCATCACAAGATATTTGGGACCAAATTCAGCAAGGCCATATTACAGGCTACTCAATGGCTGGAACAGCAGACATCATCGCAATAGAGGAACACGATCAGCTCCTATCTCAAGAAACGAACGAGAGAGGGCTTTTTTCTTTGCTGAAAAATTTCTTTTTGAAAGAGGAAGGTGCAAATATGCCACAACAATTTTGGAGCGTTTTAGATCATCTGCTGGAAACGTTGCAGTCAAGTGATGGTGATGAGTCTAGCGTAAGAGCGGCACTTGAACAATTGATTCCAATCGTGCAGGATGTGTTGAAAACAAATGATGTCCTCCAAACGATTGGTGAAAGACCAGCATCCGTTCAAAAGCAAGATGCCGGATTAACGACTGATCAAGTACGCGAACTAGAAAAAGCAAAAATGGCCATCGACAACGTTTTACAAGCGGATAAACAAGGGACAGATCAAACAGGTGAAGAAGAACCTGTGCAAAAAGTGCTGGAGCAAGTGGTTGCGCCAATTCGTCATCAGCTCTCTACCTTAGAGAAATCAGCAGGCAGAGAAAAAGCAGCGATTCAGGAAGTGCTTCAGCAACAGCTACTGCCTATTTCAGAGCGGATACACATGCTTGAAAAAGCGCGGGGCATTTCTAAACAAACAAATCACGATACAAAAAATGATATGACAAAGCCCATATGGGATGGCTTACTATAAGCCTAAATAAGGAGGAAAAAGTGTGAGAAATCAAGAGTTGATTCGCAAGGCTGAAATGACACTTGCCAGCTTAAAAACAGGCGGTCTCATGAACGCAGCCCAATCCAACACATTCATTAGAATGATGCAAAATACACCAACCGTTTTAAATGATGCACGTATCATTCCAATGGAAAGTGATTCACAAAAAATCGAAAAAATCGGCTTCGGTCAGCGCATTTTACGCCCAGCAGAAGAAGGCAAAGCGCTTGATGCAAAAGACCGTGTTGTTCCAGCGACAAGCACTGTCCAGCTCAATGCAAAAGAAGTCATTGCTGAGATCCATATGACGTACGACAGCATTGAAAACAACATTGAAAAAGACGGGATTCAGCAGACCATTATGCAAATGCTGGCGGAACGAGCGGCAGTCGATATTGAAGAACTGATCGTCAACGGTGATACAACATCACAAGATCCATTTTTAGCTCAAATGGATGGCGTACGAAAACAGGCAGTTTCTCATATTGTCGATGCGAATGGAGCGGAAATTAGCCGTCAAATGTTCAAACAAGCCTATAAAGCGATGCCGTCAAAATATTTACGTGTACCTCAGGATTTCCGTTTTTATACATCCCCAAGTTTAGAGGTCGAGTGGAAAGACCAAGTAGCAAACCGTCAGACAGGTCTCGGAGATGCGGCGATTCAAGGCGGACTTTCTTCTGCATTCGGTGTTCCGGTCAAAGGTCTTGCCAATATGCAGCCATATGATGAAGAAGGAACAGACGTATCAGATATTTTACTGACACATCCGAAAAACATTATCGTAGGGTTTTCTCGCAATATTCGTATTGAAGTAGAAAAAGATATTCGCAGCCGTAAGTTTATCATTGTTCTGACAGCGAAGCTCGACAGCAAATTTGAGGAAGAGGATGCTGTAGCCAAAGTAATGAAAGTGAAAGAGTAGGTGACAGCAGGCTATGATCATTTCTGCTGAGGAACTACAAGCCTATTCTGTATTTGATCGCGTGAAAAATCGTTCTGTAGAGAGACTAGCGGCAGATATAATTGAAGCAGAAGCAGCGGTATTTCAAATTGTCGGGCACGATTTTACGCATGAAAAATATCAGCCTATTCCTGAAAAAGCAAGGATCGCCTTATTAAAAATGGCCCAGTATTTTGCCATGCTGAATGATGATGAATCCATGATGAAAGGCTTGACTTCAGAAAAAATGGGTGATTATTCATATGCAAAGGCAGCGGACAAAGTGAAAGGCAGACCTTATGTGTATGCCCTTCTTGTTGATTATATTGAACCTTCACTAACTGGCGGCAGCGCCAATTTAAAGGTGAGATCATTATGAGTTATGATTCTCTATTAACGGATCGCTGTGATCTTTTTCACTTAGAGAATGAAGAGGCAGTCCGCGGCAAATTTGGTATACCAGCAGGAGATCTGCAAACGGACATCTCTTATCCTGATACACCAAGTATGAGAGATGTGTCTTGCTATGTTGTAGAAAAAAGCCAGTCACTCGTGCAAGAAGAACCGAATACAGTCATCTATCAGTCCTATCTCGTCCATTTCCCTTTAGCAAGCGACATTCGCTTGCATGACAAAATGGTGTGGAACGGCATCTCACTCAAGTTGCAGCAGCCAAAAAGAGTGAAAAATCATCACATGGAAGTGATGGCCGTCAGAAAGGAAAACCTATGAAAATTGATGGACTTGACCGGCTGCTATCCCAGCTCCAACAGGCAAATAGTGGCGGCTTAACGGCGCAATATCAAGAGTGGTTACAGGAAATGGGCTTACAGTTTTTAGACATCATTCAAGATGAAATCATCAAAGAAAAGGCTGTTGATACAGGCCGTCTCCTCAATTCCTTTCAAAAAGGTGACAAGGAGAATTACTTTCTCATTTCCCGAGGCGGGCTCACGCTAGAAGTAGGGACACAGCTTGATTATGCCTCTTACGTGAATGATGGACATGCCGTTTCTTCAAATGGAGAACGAAGATGGGTGCCTGGCAGATGGAACGGCAGCCGCTTTGAATATGATCCGAATGCCAGTACTGGCATGATGCTTTCATCTCAATGGATTGAAGGAAATGGGTACTGGGATCATGCCGTCATGCTCTATGAACAAATGTTTGAACACTCGCTGGATCGAAAGCTTCAAAGCTGGATCGATCGACATTTTGGGAGGTGATGGAATGAATCAAGAAGTCGGGGCAATCATGCATTATATATACACACGCTATCCAGTGAAAATGTATGATCGTCTTCTGCCAGAGCGTTTTCAAGTGCCATCTGTTTATGTGCCGCCAGTGACTGTCATTAGTGGTCCAGATACAGTGTCTACTTTTATGAAATCTTATTCGCTGCAAGTGAAAGTGTTTCATATGGATACAGAAAAAGCGCATGATGCGGCGGAAACAGTCGTCGATGCATTGCTTGCTGATCGTCAAATCATTCAGATGATCAGTGAAGATGGAGAGGTGCTTGATGATTATGTCCGCATAAAAAGAGTGGAAACAAGAATCATAGATCAAGGTGTAGCAGCGATTGTCCTGACATGGGATAGCAGCTATTGGTACAACCGAGATAAACAGCCAAGCCTAGAAGATATCAATTTTTCAGATGGGGTGATCAAACGTGAGCAAGACTAAAAAAACACAGCTCGATCAAACAGCGGGCGAAGAAAAAGAATTTGGCTTTTCATTTGAAGCCTTAAAAGAGTACAGCAAGGATCTTTTTGGGGTAAAACCAGAAATCCTTGAAGGTGCTCTTTTTTATATCAAACATCAACCAATTACAAAAACAGAAGCAAAGAAGCACATCGATGCTTTTTTGTCCAAGGAGGTTTAAAGGATGAACGGAGGCACTTTTACACCAGGTACAGAGAAAAAGCGTCCTGGCATTTACTTTAATTTTAAAACAACAGCAGAGCAGCGAATTACTTTAGGCGAGCGAGGAACAGTTGCACTTCCTCTTGTCATGAGCTGGGGAGAACCAAAAACCTTTATTTCCGTTTCCGATATGGAAGACTTAAATAAAAAGGTCGGGCTCAACATTGATGATAAGTCACTTCTTCTTTTCCGTGAAGCGAAGAAAAAAGCGCAAACGGTCTTGCTTTACCGCCTAAACGAAGGAGAGCCAGCCAAAGCGGAAATCGCAGAAAACTTTGTGGTCACAGCCAATTATGGTGGTCAAAAAGGAAATGAGATTACTATTCAAGTGGCAGAAAATGTACTCGACAGCACAAAACGTGACGTTATCACCTATCTTGGAACAGATATTGTCGATAAACAGGTGGTCACAGATGTCAAAGATCTTGTGAAAAACAAATACGTTCAATTTTCTGGTGAAGGCGAAGCGGTCATTACTGCTGGAGCGGCTTTAAGCGGCGGGAAAAACGGTGTGGCAAGTGTCGCAGATTATACAGCTTTCCTAGAAGCAGCTGAAACGGAATACTTTGATGTCATTGCACTCCCAGTCGATAATAGTGAGCAATTAAAAGCAACATTCGCGTCATTTATTGAGCGTTTACGTAATAAGCAAGGACGTAAGGTGCAAGGCGTTGTGGCTAACTATGCAGCTGATCAAGAAGGTATCATCAATGTCACAAGCGGTGTTGTTTTAGAAGACGGAACAGAACTCGCGCCTGCTCAAACAACAGCTTGGGTCGCAGGAGCAAGTGCAGGAGCGACTTTTAATCAGTCACTGACCTTTGTTGAATACGAAGGCGCAGTCGATACATTAGAGCGTCTTGATAATGATCAAGTAGAATACCGTTTATCACAAGGAGAGTTTCTTTTCACTTTCGATGCAAGAGACCGCACGGTGAGCGTTGAAAAAGATATTAACTCTTTGACAAGCTTCACGGTTGAAAAGAACCAGCAAATGGCGAAAAACAAAATCATCCGTGTGCTAGATGCAATCAACAATGATTTAACATTTGAACTGAAAAATTTGATTAAATTACGCAAAGCCAATGGCAATGACATTCCAGCATCTGATGATGGAGTGCAGCTTGTGAAAACACTGATTACACAGTATCTCACACAACTTCAAGATGGCAGCGGCATTACAGGCTTTAACTCAGAAACAGACATCGTCATTGGCCTCAATGAAGATCGTGATGGATTTATCATCGATTTAGCAGTACAGCCAGTAGACGCAGCAGAAAAATTCTATTTCAATGTGGAGGTGAAGTAAGATGGCTTTTAAAGCGCAAAATACAATCTCAGGTAAAGAAGGTCGTCTTTTCTTAGAAGGTGAGGAGCTTGCCTTTATCAAAACGTTTGAAGCAAACGTGGAGAAAAATAAATCAGAAGTGAACGTAATGGGCCGCCGAATGACTGGCCATAAAACAACTGGGGCAAACGGAACAGGAACAGCAACATTCTATAAAGTTACGTCACGTTTCGTTCAACTCATGCTCAACTATGTGAAAAAAGGGGAAGATCCTTATTTCACTCTTCAAGCGGTAATTGATGATAAATCATCAGGCCGAGGCACAGAGCGTGTGACATTATTCGATGTCAATTTTGATTCAGCTAAAATTGCTGGACTAGATGTCGATTCAGAGGCACTCGAAGAAGAAGTTCCATTTACATTTGAAGACTTTGATCTGCCTGAAAAGCTGAAGAATTCTTTCTAAGAAATGTGGAGGAAATTAGCTAATTAATTAGCTAAATAAAAACCAAATATGCTATAATGCAAATGTAATGAAAAATGAATGCATTTGTAATGCACATTGCATTCAATGACACACAAAATTATGTTTACATGCAAAGCGATCTGCATACAATAAAAAGAAGCCAGGATGCGCTAACATCCCGGCAATGTACAATGAGGCCCTTCAAGGGGCTGGCTAATCGAATAGGATGTTCAGGATAGACTTTCCCTTTCACCTACCAAAGCTCAAGGGGGAGTCTATTTTTTGTCTATATATGTCAACAGGGCAATGATAAATGACCCGAAAGCAAGCATTAACATCAGTACTTGGAATGTTGACATGAGCATCACCCCCTTCCTATCGGGGATGAGCCAGACGCCCTTGAGCAAGCCGTTCAATTGTACGTTCTCAATTATACATGAAAAGATTGGAAAGCACATTCAAAAATGGATGTGCTTTTTTGTATTCAAAAAAAACAAACAAAAGGGAGTTTTTAAACATGAGCGAAAAACAAACATTTGATCTTTCATTTTTTATGCCAGGACAAACAGTAGAAGCGGAAGAGGTAAAAGTGCCAATTTCTAAGCGTTTTGTTGATAAAAAAGGGAATGTCATTCCTTTTGTCTTCAAAGCGATTACCACGGAACGTATTGATGAACTGGAAAAAGAAAACACCACGTTCAAAAATGTCAAAGGCAGAGGCCGCGTAAAAGACTTAGACAGCCAGCGCTTCTATGCACGAATTGCCATTGAATCGACGATTTATCCAGATTTCCGTTCAAAGGAATTAAGAGAAGCCTACAGCACACAAGATCCAGTTGAAGTTGCAAAACGTGTTTTATCTGTCGGCGGTGAATATGCAAACTGGTTAAACAAAGCGATTGAAATCAATGGATTTGAAGACGAAATTGAAGATTTAGAAGAAGCAGCAAAAAACTAATAAAAGATGGGGATAAGGAAGCGGTGTTTTTATATTACGCCATGCATGAGCTTCACTATTCTCCATCAGAACTCCTCGATTTATACGAAGCACCAAGACAATTTAAGGCATTCTTATTCGGACTCATCAGCTACAAACTCGACATGCTAGAAAAAGAAGCAAAGAAAGGAGGGAAATAAACTGGCGAAGCTCACTGCACGATTTGAATTAGAAGACAAAGTATCAAAGAAGCTGTTGCGCATTCAAAAACGATTTCAAACGTTTGAGAAGCAGCTCAAACCATTTAGAAAACCGGTGAAAATAAGCCTGGAAATGGATGGAAAGAAGCTAAGGAACCTCAATTTATCGATTAGAAGATTTTCTGTATTATCCATGAAGCTAGATCAAGGAATCTATCGTGATCTCAAATCATTAACAAACCAGCTGAACATGATACCGAAACAGATGGTCATAACCATTCAAGCAAAAGGACTAGATGTCATTAAATCCAGTATAGATCGCTTGAAACAATCACAAGCAAGTCCAATCCTGCTGACGTTCAAACTGAATGATCAGTTGTCAGGAAAAATGTCATCAATCAAAAAATCAATCCTTCAGCTCATGAACAGAACGTACTATATGAGATTAAACATGGTTGACCAAGCCACCGCTGCCATTCAACGAATCAAAAAGACACTCAAAAGCTTGACAATGGCTAAACATGAGATCAGAGTGTCTGTTCAAGACAATGCAAAGAGTAAGTTGAAAAAACGAGATCAGGCAGAGTCAGTTGTGAAAGAAAAGAAAATCAAAAAGAAACCTAATGCGACATCTGCTACAAAAACGCAGGAAAACAAACAAAGCTGGCTGGGGAATTTGGGGAACAAGGCGTTAAAAGAAATTGAAAAATATGCAGGCGACGTCTCAGATAAATTGAAGGAAAAATTAAGCCCTAGGAAATTTTGGGATGAAAAGGCGCTACCTTGGATTGAAACGAAAATAGACGACTACAAGCAAGAAGTAATCGGACGAATTCGTGAGAAAATTAAAATCAATCCTGAAGAGTATCTAGATAAATGGTTTAACAAAGGATTAGATTTGATCCTTGGTCCGAAAAACCCTTCAAATAACTCGGATGGGTCTAATAATAATACTTCACCAGGTCAGTTGGGTAACCAGAACTCAGACCAAACGCAAAACGGAAAAGGTTTATTTAAAATAAGCTGCTGTTCTTGTTGTGCAAAAGGTTTAAATCCAACTGGAACTACCCAAACAGATAATAGAAATGGTCCGAAAAACAAACCGAATAATCCAACTGGAACTACGAGGGTTGAAAAGAATAAAAAACCTCCAACTAAATTAGGTAGTTTAACTAAAAAAATTCCAGGTATTATGGCTATAGCCGGTCTCGCTGGGATATTCAAAGATACCGATAAGCTAAAAGGCTTAGGAGATACATTTAAAAATTTAGGCAAAGGTGCAGGCAAGTTATTAAAAAAAGTACCCATACTTGGGCCTTTACTTAGTGCAACAGAATTAATTGGCACAACAAAAGAAAATGTAGGTGAAAAAGTAGGAGGATTCGGCGGGAGCATTGCTGGTGGTATGGGTGGTGCCGCAATAGGAACAATGATTGCACCAGGTATTGGAACAGCAATCGGCGGAATTTTAGGAAGCATTTTAGGTGAAGGTTTAGGAAAATGGGTCGGAAAGATGTTTGATGACGGAACCTTGAAGAAAAAATGGGATGACATTGTCAAAGGTGCTGAAAATGCAGTTAATTGGATTAAAGATACTTGGAACAAAGTTTCAGGGTGGATCAATAATAATGTATTAACTCCTATTACAACATTCTTCGGTGAGACATGGAATTGGATCACTGAGAAATGGGGACAACTTTCTTCTTGGTTCATGGAAAAAGTTTGGCTGCCTATTTATAATTTTTCAGTCCCGATTATCAATTTTGTAGTTGGTGTATTTGATGTTGCATGGACAATTATCAAAAATATTTGGGCAGTAGCATCAAAATGGTTCATGGATTATGTTTGGGAACCATTTGGCCAATATGCGATAGAAGCAATTGGTTGGGTGTGGAATAAACTTGTTGACACATGGAACTGGATTCAGGAAACATGGGGGATATTCTCTGAATGGTTTTTAACAAATGTTTGGGATCCATTCGGTCAATATGCGATAGAAGCAATTGGCTGGGTATGGAACAAGCTTGTTGAAACGTGGAACTGGATTCAAGAAACATGGGGTGTTTTCTCTGAATGGTTTTTAACAAATGTTTGGGACCCATTCGGTCAATATGCGATAGAAGCAATTGGCTGGGTATGGAATAAACTTGTTGAAACGTGGAACTGGATTCAAGAAACATGGGGTGTTTTCTCTGAATGGTTTAATGAATATGTTTGGACACCGTTTAAAACATATGCATTGCCAGCTATTACTTTTGTGTGGAATTTGTTTCAAAATACATGGAACTGGATTAAAACTACGTGGGAAAAACTCTCTACTTGGTTTGATGAAAACGTATGGCAGCCGTATCAAAAATATGCAGAACCAGCAATAAAATTTGTTTGGGAAACGTTTAAATCAGTTTGGGAAACGATCAAAGGTGTTTGGGAAACAGTGAGTGATTGGTTCAATAAAAATGTCTTTGAGCCATTAAAGAAGCATGCTGAGGAACTAACAAAAACGTGGGAAAAAATGTTTGGTTTTATTGGTAGAATAGTAGATAAAGCAAAAGAAATAGGCGGAGGAGTAATAGAATTTTTCATAGGTAAAGGCGAAGAGAAAACCGGTTTAAATCAGGTTGGTCATAAAGCTACTGGGGGGTATATTACTAAACCTATGCTTTCTTGGATAGGGGAAGCGGGCAAGGAGTTTGTTATTCCAACGGAAAACAATAGAGGTCGAGGTAAGATGTTACTAGCTCAAGCAGCAACTCATCTTGGGATGAATGTTGTGCCAAAAAGCGCTAGTAATCTGGTTTCATCGAATGTCTCAGCTAAGCAGAGGACAGACGTAACCTCACCTGTTTCTTTATCTGGAAGAGGTTCAATATCAATGAACAACTCCGAAAGTGGCGTTAGTTATGGAAAAGAGTTTACTTCTGATTTTGAGAATGGGATGAATAGTAAAAAAATTTCTCTTAATCAGTGGAAACAAGCCAATATTGACCAACCATTTAATCAAATTCAAGCAGCTTCTTCGGTTTATGGTTCACAAACTGTTGCTGGCTTTGCTTCAGGTCAAAACATGACATCTACTGGTACTAGCCAATACGTAGACCAACACGTCAAACAACCATTCCTGCAAGCCAAACAAGAATCACCAGGATGGGGTTCAGGAATGATCGACGCCTTCAATAGCGGCATGCGTTCAAAAGCAAGTGAAGTCACACAAGCTGCCAAAGAAATGGCGAAGAAAGTGGAACAGGCGTTTAGAGAAGAACTAGACATTCATTCTCCTTCACGTGTCATGATGAGTCTAGGGAAATTTGCATCGATTGGTGTCGTCAAAGGGCTCGATTCAGTTGATGTGAAAAAGTTTGCTGAAAATCAAGCGGGTTCATTAATCGGAGCGTTCAGCGGTATGGGTGCTTCTGGTCTTAGTGTTCAGCAATGGCTCATGGCAGCTCTGATGGCGACTGGCACATCGATGAGTTGGCTTCCAGGTCTTATGACAATCGCTCAGCACGAATCAAATGGTAACCCGAAAGCCATCAACTTGTGGGATTCCAACGCCAAGAAGGGAACGCCTTCTAAAGGGTTAATGCAAACCATTGGGCCGACCTTCCATTCCAATAAAGGCAAGGGCATGAATGATATTTGGAACCCAATTCATAATGCCGTAGCAGCCATTAACTACATTAAGGGCAGATATGGAACAGTCTTCAATACACCGGGATTACGGAGTATGAGAAGAGGCGGTCCTTATAAAGGCTACGCCAATGGCGGTCTGATTACTCAGGAGCAGGTAGCTAGAGTCGGTGAAGGAAACAAACGCGAATGGATTATTCCAGAAGAAAGAGGCATTCGCGGGAGATATTTATTGACGCAGGCAGCAAAGGCACTTGGGATGCAAGTCTATGATCCATCAAATGCATCTGCTCCTTTACCAGAATCACAGATGCAGCAAGTCACCTCAGCACAGCCAGCTGGGACTGCAACAACGTCAGGCAATAAACAAATCACCATCCAGTTCAATGGTGATCAGCATTTCCATAATGGACAGGATCAGCAATCGCTTGTCGAAAAAATTAGACAAATGCTTGTAGACGAATTGGAAGTAGAGCTTCAGACAGGAACGAAAGGGGTCGTGATCGATGGGTAAATCAGTGTATCAATTGTGGATTTCCCAAGGCAAGGAGAAGTTGCGATTCCCTGTGCTTCCATCCGAACTTGAGATCACAAATAATGTACAAAATGAAACAGTGAAGGTCTCCTCCTTTGGAGAACTGACTTTTATTGATGTACCATCGGCTAAACAAGTATCATTCACCTCATTATTTCCTAAGAAATATTCGCCAATTGCTGAATATAAAAGCATTCCATCACCAGAGAATGCAATAGCGAAAATTGAACGAATGATGCGTTCAAAGAAGTCTGTGCGACTGATTGTGACAGGGACTAAAATCAATATGACGTGCAGCATTGAGAGTTTCACTCACAAGGAAGGGTCTTATGACATAGGTGATCGTGAATTTACGATCGAGTTAAAGGAATATAAAACCGCATCGCCTAGGAAAATCAAACGGAAGAAAAAAGCGAAGCAAACCAAAAAGAAAAGACCCTCAAAAACACCACCAAAATTGTACACTGTCAAAAAAGGAGATACTCTTTGGGCCATTTCAGGCCGTTTTTATGGCGATAGTACAAAATGGCGGCGTATTTGGAATGCCAATAAAGCAGCGATGATCAAACGAAGTAAACGGAATATTAAACAGCCGGGACATTGGATTTTTCCAGGGCAAAAATTGAAAATACCACAATAGGGGGGCTGACATTGATTGAGCTTTTTGCCATCAGAAGCGGCACGATGTATGAGCTTGTCACAGAGAGTGTGACACTTCAGGGGCAAAGGTATCAGGCCCCTCGCTCTATTCAGGCGAACATTATCACAAAGCAAGGCAGTCAAACATATTACCGTGTCTCAGAAGGAGACACGGTTCTTTTTAAATGGAAAGGAAAAGAGCTGTTCAGAGGCATCGTGTTTTCTAGGACGCCTGTTGAAGGAAAGCTGACCTTTACCGCATACGATATGCTCCAATATTTAGTGAAAAACCAAGATGTATATGTTTTTTCAAATCAACGGGCAGATCAAATTTTGAGGCGGATCGGGGCAGACTTTCAAATTCCTATGACATCCATCGCAAATACAGGACATGTCATGAAGTCTCTCGTTTTTAAAAATGACACGAGTTTATATGACATCATTTTAAAAGCATTGAAAGAAACGAAGCGGCAAACCGGTAGAAATTATCAAATTTATTCTGCTAAAGGCAAGATGGGACTGAGAGCTTGGCCCGATCCAGAGGACGTGTGGGTCATTGAATCAGGCGTCAACCTCATCGGTTATCAGTACAGCACCTCCATTGAAGAGACAGCAACACGTGTGAAGATGCGCACGTCTGTAGACGAACAGGGGAAGAATAAGAAAAAAGGTAGCAAATCAGATATTGTGGTGATCGAACAGGACAAAGCGGGTCAGAGTCAGTACGGCATTTTACAGCATGTGGAGACGGTCACAGGTCAAATCAACCAGCCGCAGCTTCAAAAAAGAGCGAAAGTACGCCTAGCTGAAAAAAAAGGCGTCAAACAAGAAGTGAAAAGCATACAAGCACTAGGAATCCCTGAACTGCAAAGCGGTCTGCCAATCTATTTGAAAATCCCTGAAATCAACATCAAAAAAACCTACTGGATCGATCAAGACAAACATGAATTCAATGGAGTGAAGCACACCATGACAATTGACGTCGTTGAGAAAAATTCCATGCCAAAGGGTGATCAAGCATGAGATTAAGTGAAGCGATTAAACGACTCGCTGTCAATGCAGTAGATGCAGCTTCTCCAATTGATCTGGTGATTGGAGAGGTCACAATGGCTTCGCCTCTTCACATCCGATTAAATGAGAACAGTAAGCTGATCATTCCAGAAGAACTGCTCATTTGGCCTAAACGCTTAAATAAGGGTGAGGATGATGAGTTGAAAAAGGGAGACAGCATTATGGTACTTGCAATGGCAGGAGGGCAGTCCTTTTACATCATCGACAAATTGTAAGGGAGGTGATGAATGTGGCACTTTCACCAGAAGAAGAAATCGAGGAAACAGAAGAAGACGAAGAGGTAGAAACCTCGAGGACGTATCGCATAGATTTTGAAAATGGTAGGCTGACAAATGAAGCCATTACAGGCATTGAAGCGATCCGTCAATTTATTTATATGACATTGCGAACAGAGCGCTATGCACATCCTATTTACAGTCACGACATTGGCACTGAAATTCAGGAGCTATTGACCGATACAGAAGCAACAGATGAATACAAAGAAATGGAGATTCCAAGATTGCTAGAAGAAGCATTGGTCGTTGATGAGCGGATTGATCATATTGAAGAGATAGAGGTCACGAAGCAAAATGATGCTTTTCAAGTCAAACTAGCCATTGTCACAGATGAAGGCTCATTAGAAATAGAGGAGGTGATGGAGGGAGATGTTTGAGGAGCAAACGTATGAGGCGTTGATGGAAAGAATGCTGGACAGGTTGCCAGATGACATAGATAAAAGAGAAAACAGCGTTATTTGGAATGCCTTGGCACCTGCTGCTGCTGAACTGGCTCAGTCGTATATTTGGCTTGATCAAGTATTTGAGCTTGTCTTTGCTGATACAGCACAGGGGGAATTTTTAGATCGACGAGCAGCAGAAGTGGGGATTGAACGAAAGCCAGCCACCAAAGCGGTCTGGTCCGTAACCATTCAACCAGAGAACGTAAATATTCCAGCAGGATCAAGATTCTTTATTGAAGATGTTTATTTTCAATTTTCAAAGGACGGTACACTAGAATGCGAGACAACAGGTACAGTCGGCAATGGGCAATTAACAGGTCAGCCGCTGCTATCGCTTGATACCATTCCGGGTCTAGAGTCGATGATCATGAAGGAATTGGTGATACCAGGGCAAGAGGAAGAAGATGATGCGTCATTATACGATCGGTATTTAATACGCGCAAGGCGAGAGGCTGTCAGTGCCAACAGAGCACATTACAAAAAGTGGGCCGAGGAAGTGGTTGGTGTCGGCAGAGCGAAAGTTTTCCCGCTATGGAATGGAGAGGGAACGGTCAAAATTGTCATCACAGATGGCAATCTAGATGTAGCATCTGAGCTTCTTGTCAAAAGGGTCCAGGAGTATATCGATCCTGTACCGGGAGAAGGAGAAGGGCAAGCTCCTATTGGCTCAAAAGCAACTGTGGAAAGCGCCAAGTGGCTGGATATTGACGTAGAAGTGTCCGTCGAACTTCAGATGGACTGGACACTTGAGGGTGCGCAAAAAGAAATAGAAGAAAAGGTCAAAGCGCTGTTAAAATCAATCGCATTTGAAAAAAGTACGATTCGAATGTCCGCCTTAAATGATATTTTGTACCATTCAGAGAGTGTGTCCGATTATGCAAACGTCTTATTGAATGGGGAGTCAAAAAACTTAGTATTACAGGACATTGAGATACCACGTCTGAGGCAGGTGAAGGTTATTGAGCAAACTTGATGAAATGAAAAACTACTTGCCGCCTTATTTCACAGAGATTTATGATGTGGATCATTTACTAAAAACAGAGGCACCAGAGTTTGAACAATTGGACGAATCCATTTTTGATGTAACGGATCAGTTCTTCCCTTTAACAGCGACGTGGGGATTGAATCGGTGGGAAAGAATGCTCAAGGTGCAGCGAGAGTCAGATGATTCGATTGAGCTGCGCAGGGCACGATTAATCAATATGATGTCGAACATTCCACCAATTACGTATCTGTCATTAGAGAAATCTGTGAATCGATTTCTTAAAAATCCGAGTGCGATCATCCGACTTACAACCAATCGTTATCATTTTGCATTGCGTGTCAACCTGGATGACCTGCAAAACACAAGATATATCGTCGAAATACTCGAAACGTTAAAGCCAGCACATTTGGCGTATACGTTCACCGCCATTCATCATACCGATGTTCATGAAACAAATGATCATCACCAGCGGCTCACACTGCGAAGCAGAGTGGGCTTTTTCGATCATATTCCAATTTTACTCAATGGTGAATTCGTATTAAATGGAACGTTCTATCTCAGCGGGATACGAGGTACTACGGAGGTCCCTGCTCGCTTTCGGCATTCATTAAAGATGAGAATGCCGCTTCAACAAGAGAAAGAAACAGCATATCGTCTGAATTATGTCATGACTGGAGCATCGCATGAAACGAAGCAAGCAGCTACACTGACTTTGCGCGCAAAGAACCAGCTTTCACATCAAACGAAAAAGAGGATGACGTTCCGCTTACCGGTACATGTTCAAAATGAACAAGGCGGCAGTTTACTGATCAAGGAGCATTACTGGATTCTCGATGGATCCGTTCCACTTGATGGATCAAAAATGCTGGCAGCAACTTCTAAAAAAATAGACCTATAAGGAGGATCACAATGGCTGATCAATTAACCGTAACCACACTATATGCACGTCAACAAATGGCAAAGGCACGAGCAGAAGGAACAAAACTCACAAAAGTCGTCAAAATGGCATTCGGAAATGGAGGAACAAAGGATGGAAAACCGATCTCTCTTGACGGAACCGAACAAGCACTCAAAAAAGAACTGATTCAAAAAAATATTGACTCTTTTACCTTCATGGAACCGGCAAAAATCCGCTACAGCTGCACCATTGCTGAAGGAGAACTAGCAGGCGAAGTCATCAATGAACTAGCCCTTGTCGACGAAGCCGGCAAATTCACCGCCATCCGCACCATGACAGACAAACAAAAAGACGGCGACATCGAATTTGTTTTTGAGATTGATGATATTTATTAATGGAGGGAGTCAAAAATGGACTTGAAAACACCAAAAACATTTGAAACTAGTGATAAAGCTCATGCAAACCTATTTAATGAAATGGTTGAAGTCTTACTTGAAAACGACCATGGGCTGTTAGAACAGTTCACTAGTCATAAAAATGATACGATTCAACATGTAACTGGATTGGAGAAACAAAAATGGAATGATTCTCAAAGTTATAAAATAACTGCAGACAATGGGACACATTTAATCAGCATTCCAGCTTCTAGTAAGATCTATGATGCTATTAAAGATAAAGGAACATGTACATTTTACGCTCCTCGTGGAATAGAAGATAGTCCAACAACGAATGCTTTAAGAGGCATTCAAACGGTAGGGCAAGCGAATGCAGGAACAGGATTTGCGATCGATACAATGGGAAATGCTTATACATTTCTATATGGGTCCAGTGATCTTTCTATTAGTTGGACGCCTCTGCCAAATATGTCCGATCAAAATAAATGGAATGATAGTCAGTTAATTAAAATTACTAATGACACGGGTGGCGTACGTGTATCTGTAGGAACTACAGAGAGTTTACTCGATAAAATTACACAGGCGGGAAAAACATTTGGCACATTTTATTCTCCAGCTGGTGTACAGGACAATCCTTCCGCTTTATCTGCACGCGGTTTTTATCACTTTACATCTGTGGACAGTAATAACAAGGGGACGTTTGGATGGGTGATTGCTGTAGATTATCGTAATAACGTCTTTACGAACTATCTTGACTTAAATTTAGGCTGGCAAGGTTGGCGTAGATTACTGTCTGCTGCGGATGAAGAGGTGAAGTGGACAAAAGTACGTCTTCCTCTAGATAACGATTGGAAAATATATAATTCTGTCGATGGTACTCCCCACACTTTGCAATATAGTAAAGATGCATTAGGTGTCGTTGAAATTATTGGATCAATTACCGGTGGTAAAGTTGGTTTTGAATCTGTTGTTTTTACTTTAGAAGAAGGATTTAGACCATTACAATCGACTCACTTCATTGGAGTGGCGTCAAGCGTGGGTAAGGGCAGTACACCACAAATTCATAGGACCTCAATTGGGAAAGACGGAAAAGTTTGTGTTCAATATTGTTCTAATGATCTGAATCCTAATGAGTTCATCACGTTTGGTTTTCGATTTAGAACAAGATAGTACTGTTTCACGAGATTTTTTAATCAATTCAATTTGAGAAAGGAGATCAGGTCAAATGGATTTAAAATCACCCCGTTCCTTTACTACCAGTGACAAAGCCCATGCAGATCTATTTAATGGAGTGTTGGAAACGTTGTTTAAAAATGACTCTGACTTGTTGAAGCAACTGGATATTCACGCTGATGACACAAAGCATCATGTTTCTGAAACAGAAAAGAAAAAGTGGAATGAATCACAATCTTATAAAATCACAGCCGATAATGGAATGCAACTTATTAACATTTCAGCTGAGTCAAGAATTTTTGACGCAATTAAGGATAAAGGAATGTGTACATTTTACGCAGCCGCAGGTGTAGAAGACTCACCTTCACCAGCGAATATTTCGTTGAGAGGTATTCAAACAGTTGGGCAAGATGATATAGGAACAGGTTTTGCGGTAGATATCGCAGGAAATGCTTACAGTTTCTATTATAATTATGGTCACCCGTCTATAACATGGACAAAACTGCCCACAGTAACTGACATGCACAAATGGAATAATGGACAGCTCCATAAACTTACCTTAGACAATGGATCAATTAAAGGTTTGAACGGAGTCAATTTCGATGAAGTTACTGAAACAGGATTTTACTATATATTTTCAGGAATCAATGGCCCTGTAAAGAATAATGGTTATTTAACAGTATATAACTATAGTACCTACCCTTATCAAGAATTCACTTCATATTCAGGAGTAACCGATAATATCCCTGATACTAGAAGAAAATTTATTAGAAATAAGACACAATTTACAGACAATTGGACACCTTGGATGGAACTTACACCTAATGCACCAGTTGTTTGGCAAGATATCATGCTAGAAAAAGGTTCCTCAAACGGAGACAGACCGGTTCAATATGCTAAATGGGGAAACTTATTATTGCTGCGAGGACATCTGATAGCAACTAGAGAAATCGTCTGTGGAAAGATTCCTATTTCAGGCTTACCAGAAAAAGGTCTTGTGGTATCAGTGCCAGTATCAGGTACAACAGGACATAGTAAATTAATTATTTATGGTGATGGAGAAATGAAACTAACAGGCTTGCTATCTGCAAAAGACAATGCTGTAACTGGCTACTACTTAGACATGGTGATTCCATTAAATTAAGGAAGTTCCAACTGTTGCTGATATCAAACATTTCTGTAACTGGCGCTGTTATGGCAGGATATTATATTTTATGTAAGCGTTGGATGGTCTCGGCTGACGACTATTAAAACATTACAGGAGACAAATACGAAGCCTAATGGCTTTATTTTTTTGCTAATAAGAAGACGATTTCGTTGGAAGTGGATATCGTCCAAGACCGAATGACATAAGCTATTCGGCGTTCTCTTTTGCTGGATTCTGTTTTATGTGCACAATACAACAAAAGAACGATTAAGTAGCTCGATGCACTCTAAGTACTTTTGAGATAATTGGTTCAATTGTGGATGGATAACCTTGAATTTCACTCTGTTTTTTTACATTGATTCACTTTATTGATGTCATCGAGTTAGGCATTGGGAGGATAACGCTCCACTAGTTCATAGAACATCTATAGAGGCTGATGGAAAATTTTGAGTTCAATCATCCAAATGAATTTATTATTTCTTGTTTCCAATTTAGAACAAGATAACAAAGGAATCTTAAACATTGAATATAGAAAGGAGAAAATACATTGGTTATACAAACTCCTCGTCCTTTTGAAACGAGTGATAAAGCTCATGCTGATCTATTTAATGATATGTTGGAAACATTGCTTCATAACGACACTGGTATATCAGAACAAATAACTCATCATATCAATGATCCTAGCCAACACTCCTCAGAAGTAGAAAAAAAGAAATGGAATGAATCGCAGCTGTATAAAATTACAGGTGATAATGGAACACAACTTTTAAATATTTCTGTTGGTTCAAGAATTTTTGATTCCATTAAAGACAAAGGAACATGTACATTTTATGCGCCCAGTGGAATTGAGGATAACCCTTCACAATACGCAATTAGAGGGATACAGACAGTGGGGCAAAATAATATTGGAACAGGTTTCGCAATAGATACATCCGGCAGTGCATATTACTTTTACTATTATCCTAACCACATATCTATCAATTGGACACAGCTTCCGACAGCAGCTGAACAAGATAAATGGAACAACAGTCAACTTCATAAAATAACAAGGGATAACGGTCAACCCTTTTATAAAAGTATAGGTGAGACCACCGACTATAACGAAATTATAGAAACAGGAATGTATCTCATTTATAATGCAGGCCTTAATGGTCCAAAAGAGATCAAAAGAGCATTTATGATAGTGATAAGTTATGGGAATACCTTGCTACAAACTATATATGATGCAGTCAATGGTCTAAACTCATTTTATAGAATTAGGAAAACTGACTATACATGGACTGAATGGGAAAAACATCTCACGTCTACAGATTTAAATGCTACCTGGTATAATGTAAATCTAAATAGTAATATAAATCAATATTCAGTTAATCCATTGAAATATTCTGTCAGACAAAATATTTTATATTTGAGAGGATCATTTGAAATAGCTTCTAATGAAACAGAAATTGCACGTTTAACGCATAAACCTCCCTCTTTAACCGTTTTCACTTGTGCGACGGTTGGTTCATACGGATCTGCTAGGATGTCTTTATCTAAAGATGGTTTTTTAAAATTAGATGGATTAATTGCAAATGATCCGTTAAAGGTAACACGTATTGAAATGAATGAAGCAATTCCCCTATGGTAGATACAATAAGAAAGCAACTAAAGCAGAAGACTTTCAAAATATAACTGGAGAAATATACAAAGCCTAATGGCTTTATTTTTTTGCCGGAAAGAAGGTGATTCAAATGGAAGTAGATGTCGTTCAAAACTTAATGACACAAGGCCCATTCGCCGTTCTTTTTTGCTGGATTCTGTTTTATGTTCTCAACACTACAAAAGAACGAGAAAACAAACTCAATGAGCAAATCGAGGCGCAAAATGATGTGTTAGCAAAGTTTAGTGAGAAGTATGACGTCGTGATCGACAAGCTCGATAAAATTGAACGGAATTTAAAATAGGAGGAAAACATCATGAAAACATTCGACAAAGGCACTGTGATTCGCACAGTGCTTCTTTTTATTGCGCTTATCAACCAAACGCTTGTCATGTTTGGACAAACAGTGCTGCCGATTAGCGAGGAGCAAGTGCAAACCGCAGGAGAGGCACTATATGTGGCAGGTTCCACAATTTTCACAATGGTCACTGCCGTGATCGCTTGGTTTAAAAATAATTATGTGACCTATAAAGGTCAATTGCAAAAAGATGCCCTGAAACAAAGAGGGTTAACAAAATAATTTTTGAAGGAGAAACAATATGGTGAAGATCATTCAAGCACTCATCCCAAAACAAAATCGCAACAGACCAGGAAACAGGATGAAGCCGCTCTATATTACGGTGCATAATACATCGAACACTGGACGGGGGGCTGATGCGGCAAATCATGCAGCATTTGTTGCTCGGGCAAGTACCGGGGTTAGCTGGCACTACACGGTCGATGATCAGGTCATTTATCAGCATTTACCTTTAAACGAAAATGGCTGGCATGCAGGAGATGGCAGGGGAACCGGCAATATGAAATCAATTGGAATTGAAATTTGTGAAAATGCAGGCGGTGACTTTGAACAAGCCGTTAAAAACGCCCAATGGCTCATTCGAAAACTGATGGGGGATTTAGGAATTCCTTTATCAAACGTGGTGCCGCATAAGCATTGGAGCGGGAAAGAGTGTCCGCGTAAGCTGTTAAATCGTTGGGATGGCTTCAAGGCTGGTATTGCATCAGCATCAAGTCAAATGACAACAGCTAAACCGGTGAAAGAAACATCTATCAAAACCATATCAACGAGATCAACATCTAAAACCAACAAGGTCAAAAAAACATACAGTTTGCCTGCAGGTATTTTAAAAGTGACGAAGCCTCTTACAAAAGGGTCAGCAGTAAAAGCCGTACAGCAAGCCCTAGCGGCGGTTTACTACTACCCGGACAAAGGAGCGAAAAACAACGGTGTTGATGGCTATTACGGACCGAAAACAGCGGATGCGGTCAAACGGTTCCAATTGATGCATGGACTTGCTGCCGATGGCATCTATGGTCCAAAGACTAAAGCGAAGCTCGAAAAGTTATTAAAATAAAAAGGGCAGGCGGTTATGCCTGCTCATTTCCAAAAAGTTTTATATCTTTTTTACCATTACTTTCTCGCCGTTAAAGTCCAGTTCACCATTAAATTGAAATCCGAATTTTAAATATAGATTTTTAGCAGGTTTATTTTCTTCATATATACTTAAGTAAATTTTATTGCATTTATAAATTTTAGTAAGGTGTCGAATCAGGGCATCAAGCATTTTCTTACCCAAACCTCTTCCTTGAAAACGTTCATCAATAAAGAACCGATCAAGCCAAACTCTCCCATCTTCGTTTGTTTTTGAATCCCCTGGAAATAAACCATACATCGCAAAACCGATTAGATCACCTTGATAGTAAAGTGCTGCTGGTTGATAATATTCACATTTTACAGCATCTTCTAAACAAACTTTTGATGACTCGACATAAGATTTTTGTTGTCCACTTACTTTTAAATCCAATACTGCCGCACGATTATGATCAGTTACCGGCTTTATTTCTATATTCATTACATATTCCTCCAATGTTGTTGTGTTTAGTATCGACTAGCGACTCTTAAAATTTTCTTATCCAAGTACATAAATCATAAAGTATACTGTTACCATATAGTCAAGGAGGATGTTATTTTTGAATAAAGATTTAAAGAAGTATTTCACAACAGGAGAGTTTTCAAAGCTTTGCGGCATAAAAAAGCAAACTCTTTTTCATTATGATGAGATAGGCTTATTCTCACCAGAAATTAAAAGGGAAAACGGTTACAGATATTATTCATATCATCAATTTGAAATTTTTCAAGTCATTAGTCTATTCAAAGAACTTGGTGTTCCATTAAAAGAAATAAAACGATTAATAAAGCAAAGAACACCAGCAAAGATATTGGAAGTTCTTAAAGAAAAGTCTATTGATATTGAAAAGAAAATTCATAAATTTAATCAGTTGCAAAAAATTCTAAAAACTAAAATGCAATTAATTGAACAGGCACTTGAAACTGATTTTTCATCGATTTCTTTAAAATTTTTACCCGAAGAAGAATTTATGTTAAGTAGAAAAACATTAAATTTATCTGAACGAAAATACGTGGCAGCAATTTCAGAGCTCATCCATCTTGCTCAACACTATGAGCTAGATGAAGGATATCCGATAGGAGGTATCCTTTCGCAAGATCAAATTCTAGGACAAGACTTTTATAATTACAGCCATTTCTATATGAAAATAAAGGGTTATTCAGAGAAAATAAATTATTTTATACGCCCAAAAGGTATGTATGCTGTAGGTTATGAGATTGGTGGTGAAATTGAAGATGCGTACCGTAGAATAATGGAATTCGTTGAAAATAAGGGATTAAAGATCGGTAAGAATGCATATGAAGAATATATGTTAGATGAGATGACAGTAGATGGTTACGAAAATACTTATGTTAAAATTCTTCTTCAAATTGAAGAGAGATAAACAAATGCAATTCAAACTCAATACGTCAAACAGATTAATAAATAAGAATTATGCAATGTGAAGTGCATGAAAATATTAAACCCCTTTCCTTAGTGGATTGGGGCTTTTTTATTTGTCTTAAATTACATACTTTACTACTAATACACCATTTGACATTCGGTCATTTGTAACTATGGAAATTACTGTATATTTTAAGTTATGCTTGATGGGATTAAAAAGGGGAGGGTTTGATTTGAATAAAAAATGGATAACAAGAGTTTCATTATCCATTGTAGCTGCGTTGGGTATCTCCTGTACGCTTGGAGAGTTTGCAGATGCAAAAGCTAATCAGCCACAATATGAACAAAAAACACCGTCTGAATCATTTACAAAAAACGATGCTGAATTATATCAAGGCGCGTTAGATCTTGGTCTAACTGACAATGACATCTTCAAAATCGACAGTCTTTTCGACAAAGAAGATAAAGCCACAGTACATAATCCTATACTTGTTGTGATCGGTATAATTACTGGGATGACCGCAATTGTGGGGAGTGGATATGCTGCCGGTCGCTATATCGCCAATCAACTTTATAAGCGCAAGCAGTTAACGAAATCAACTTACAAAAAACACAGATGGGGTTTCAGAGCTGCATTAGTACCGGTAATAGGTATTGCTGCGACATTTGGCTTTGATGACTACTATATGGATATTTAACATGTTTGAGTATATTTTGATTTTACTTATAGTTGCAACTTTGTTACTAACCGTCGTAGAGGTTTCAAAGATCAAACGAGAAAATAAAATCCTCAAAAATGAAATTGAGGATTTAAAGAAAAACATTAAAAAATGAAATTATTGGCCGCCTAGAAGGACGGCCTTTTTATTTTATTTGAGTGTTTTTAATCAAATGGCCCCAAGATGGCCCCAACTTGAAAAAAAGACGCAAAATAAAAATGTTGAAAATAAGAAAAACCCTTACAGCAGTAAGGGTTTTGTGTATGGAGCATAGCGGGATCGAACCGCTGACCTCTACGCTGCCAGCGTAGCGCTCTCCCAGCTGAGCTAATGCCCCGAAGTATTACGACATAACTTATTATAATCAATCCTCCTGTAAAATTCAAGCTGTAAAACACAAACACCCCGGCTATTTTTCTTTCTGATCAATCGGAATATAGTCAAAGATTTCTCCCGAATGAACCGAGTGGGCTAATCGTCTAAGCCAATCATAATAGGCTTTTGAGCTTTCAAGCTGTTCAATGAGCTGTTTCGCTTCCTCTCTTTCATGTTCCGCCGCCTGCTCATCACGAGCTACATCTTGAAGGCGTTCTTGCGCTTCTTCAATCGCTGCTAGATTGACCTCAACCTCTCGTTCCCATTTTTGCGGGAAGAAGTTCATGAAAAACTTAAAAAAGTCTTTCTCAGCAACAAAGCTGTGTTTTCTTCGGCCACGGTGAAAGGTCTTTTTGACAATATTCATGTCTTGCAGTTTTTTCACACCCGTACTCATACTAGGCTTACTCATTTGCAGCTCTTCACGCATTTCATCCAGCGTCATTTCCTCGTTTAAATACATCGTCCCATATAGAATACCCGCACTTCTAGTAATGCCATAGAGATCCATTGTTTCAGCGATGGAATCAATGACGAGATCTTTAGCAGCTAAAATGCGTTCCTCTGCTTGTGGCTGTTCCTGCTTTTTCATCTTGTCCCTGCTTTCTATTAAGTGAATTCAATACGTTCAAAAAAATCTTTATGGACTATATGTTAACGAAAGAATGCAAAATGTCAAAATAAAAGAAGCATATCCACCCTTTGACAGAAAAATTTGAACATGTTAAGTTAATTATGTTCAAAACGTTAAATTTTTATTTAACAAACTTACCAAAGAGAATCAGAGGAGGTTCCTTCTATGAGTCAAACACTATTTATCGATGGACAATGGGTTGGCGCTAAGAGTGGCGACACAAGAGATATCATCAATCCATTTAATCAAGAAGTGATCGCGACAGTCAGTGAAGGATCAAGAAATGACGCGCAGTTAGCCATTAAGGCAGCAAGAAAAACCTTCGATCAAGGTGATTGGGCAAACATGCCTGGACTTGAAAGAGGAAATATTGTGTTCAAAATTGCGGAATTGATTAGGCGAGACCTAGATGAATTAGCCAAATTAGAATCACTTGATACGGGCAAAACATTAGAAGAAAGCAAAGCGGATATGGACGATATTGCGAACGTGTTCCAATATTATGCGGGGATTGCTGATAAGGATGGTGGGGAAATCATTGCATCGCCTATTCCAAACTCAAAAAGCGAATTAGTCCGAGAACCTGTCGGTGTATGCGGTCAAATCACTCCTTGGAACTATCCATTGCTTCAAGCGAGCTGGAAAATCGCTCCTGCCCTTGCAGCTGGAAATACAATCGTACTAAAGCCAAGTGAAATTACACCATTAACCACGATCAAAGTATTCAAACTTATGGAAGAAGCGGGTGTTCCAGCAGGCGTTGCCAACTTAGTGCTTGGACCTGGAGCAACTGTTGGAGATGAGCTGGCTGTCAATGACCAAGTCGATTTAATTTCATTCACAGGCGGTATTGAAACAGGTAAGAAAATCATGCAGGGAGCCAGCGGGAATGTGAAGAAAATCGCCCTAGAGCTCGGCGGGAAAAACCCGAATATCGTCTTTCAAGATGCTGATTTAGACGTAGCGGTTGACCAGGCAATGAATGCTGTGTTTTTCCATGCAGGGCAAGTGTGTTCAGCAGGTTCACGCTTGTTAGTGGAAGAATCCATTCACGATGAATTTTTAGAAGAACTGGTGAAGCGTACGAAAAAAATCAAGCTAGGCAACGGCTTTGATGAAGGAACCCAGAGCGGACCGCTCATCTCAGCTGAGCATCGAGAAAAAGTAGAAAAATACGTCAGCATCGGTTTAGACGAAGGCGCAACATTAGAAACAGGTGGGAAACGACCTGATGCAGAGGAGCTTCAAAAAGGATTCTTCTACTTGCCGACGATTTTCTCAGGCTGTACATCAGACATGCGAATTGTTCAGGAAGAAGTGTTTGGACCAGTCCTCACTGTCGAATCCTTCCGATCAGAGGAAGAAGTCATCGAGCTGGCAAATGACACGATTTATGGTTTAGCAGGAGCAGTTTGGTCTTCTGATATCGGCAAAGCCGAACGAGTGGCTCTTCAATTAAGATTAGGCACGGTATGGATCAACGACTTCCATCCTTATTTTGCCCAAGCACCGTGGGGCGGATATAAACAATCAGGTCTTGGACGTGAATTAGGACGTACGGGCCTTGAAGAATATACGGAACTAAAACATTTATATCGAAATACAAAACCAGAAGCGGTTCATTGGTTTAAATAAATATCACTTATCTGGAGGAGATTCTATATGACTTTAAATATGAAAATTGAAAGCATGCAAAAATTCCATACGTTTGAAATTCCGACTGTCATCAAGCATGGCATTGGGGCAGTGAAACATGTTGGGGAAGAAGTGAAAATATACGGCGTTTCAAAGGTATTGCTTGTGACAGATCCTGGTATTTATCAAGCAGGTGTTGTAGATCCAGTGATTGCTTCATTAAAAGAAGCGCAAGTTGATGTGGTTCTATTTAATAAAGTAGAACCAAACCCGCCAGTCCGTTTAGTGAGTGAAGGATCTGCGTTATATGAAAAAGAAGGCTGTAATGGTTTAGTCGCAGTAGGCGGCGGAAGCTCAATGGATACAGCGAAGGCTATCGGTGTGGAAGCGACTCATGAAGGATCAGTTCTTGATTACGAAGCGGCTGAGGGGAAAAAACCGCTTGAAAATAGAATCCCTCCGTTAACCACAATTCCGACAACGGCTGGTACAGGTTCAGAGGTCACGCAGTGGGCAGTGATCACTGATGAAGAAAGGGAATTCAAATTCAACACAGGTGGACCGCTCATTGCAGCTCACCTAACAGTGATTGATCCTGAGCTTCATGTATCAATGCCGCCGCATGTGACGGCAATGACGGGTATCGATGCGCTTGCGCACGCGATCGAATGCTATACGATGAAGTTTGCTCAGCCAATTACAGATGCGGTAGCGCTCATGGCCATTGAATATGCTGCTCATTATATTCGCCGTGCCTTTGCCGATGGAGAGGATTTGGAAGCAAGATATGGCATGGCACAAGCTGCGATGCTTGCCGGACTTTCCTATGGCAGTGAATCAGCTGGCGCAGCCCATGCGATGAGCCAAACGCTTGGAGGCATTATTCCAGTCGCACATGGTCAATGTGTAGCGGCAATGATGGGACCTGTCATGGAATATAACTGGAAAGGGTACCCAGAGAAATTCGCTCGAATTGCGCAAGCATTCGGGATTGATACAAGCAGAATGACAACAGAGGAAGCTGCAAAAGCAGCAGTGAATTGGATGTATGATTTAGTGGAAGACCTAGAAGTTCCTTCATTAGAAGAACAAGGTGTACGAAAAGATATGATCGACCGTTTATCTAAAGAAGCAATGAAAGATCCGCAAACAGTTGGAAACCCAAGAGACCTGAACGAAAAAGCATACAACTGGATTTACGCTCGCTGCTTTGATTTAACACCTAAAACAGTGTAACAATGAAAAAAGGCTCCCAAAAGGGAGTCTTTTTTACATCTTATAGCTGTTCTTTAATTTCTTTAATTTGATGAATATGGCGCTTTTCATGTGCGCCGATAAAATCAAGGTATTGCTTTAATGAAAGCTCTTCAAACACAGGATGTGCAATCACGCGTTTGAAATCTTCCTCTGTAAACGTTGATAAAATTTGATTTAATTTCTCACGAGCTGTATCAAGCTCATCTTTTAAATGTGTAGGTGTCACATGCTTGCGCTCTGGCTCAACAATACTAGGCGCGGTGGCTTTTTTTGAACGAACCTCTGCCATTTCCACCGGCTTTGGCTCATATTCTTTAATCGGTGCTTTTTTCCCCTCGGCAGCTAGATGTTTTGCTGCAACTAGGTCCATCTTCTTTAAATGATCTGCAACTTCTTGAATACTCCAAGTATCATCAGATAATTTTTGATTTAATTGTTCTTCGCTCAATCCTTGCAGCTCCTGCCACAATTCTTGTCTTGCTTCATGTAATAAACTCATTTCTCTCACCTCAAGATCAAATTTTATCATACTGGTACAAGACAATCATTCTTTAGCTATCCGAGAAATCCTTTAATGAATTGTGATGAAAAATGAAACCTTTACAAAAGTGGTTCGTATTACCTGTTAGAAGGAATACACTTGGATGTGAGCATAGTCTAAATGAATGAAAGGCTGCTCATTTCATAAAGAAAGGGTGAGGAAGATGGATGTGTTTGGGCTGCCTCTTCAGACGCTGTACTTATACATATTGATGGTATCAGGAATCCTGACGCTTGTTTTCGTCTTTTTTGGCGATGTATTTGATGGATTGTTTGAAGCGATTCCTGTCCCGTTCCTTCAACCAACATTGATCCTCGCATTTCTTACCTTTTTCTCGGCTGGAGGATTTATCTCTGAAAAAACAGCAATTGTAGGAAGTGGACTTGGCGCCGTATTATCTGCCATCCTCGCAGTGGTTCTCGTTACTTGTTTACATGTATTTGTCTTAGTCCCGCTTTCCTCTGCTGAAGAATCTCTTTCATATACGGAGGCCGACCTAAAAGGAAGAACTGGGGAGATCATTGTATCTGTACCAAAAGATGGGTTTGGAGAAGTGCTGTTAATTAGTAACAGCGGAAAAATCTCAAAGCCTGCCGTCAGTTTCGATGAAGAGGAGATTCCATATGGAACCCGGGTGCTGGTCGTCGAAGTGAACAAAGGCGTGTTATCTGTTATACCAAATGAAGAAATCTAGGAGGGAATGCTATGCCAGGAACAACCATATTAATTATTATTGGAATTGTGCTTGTGATTCTCATTGCACTTATTGGTGTATTTGTTTCGAAATACCGGACTGCTGGTCCAGATGAAGCATTAATCGTCACAGGAAGTTACCTCGGAAGTAAAAATGTCCACGTGGATGAAGGTGGAAACAAGATTAAGATTGTAAGAGGTGGAGGTACCTTTGTACTCCCTGTTTTTCAACAAGCAGAGCCGCTCAGCTTACTATCTAGCAAGCTAGATGTTTCAACGCCTGAAGTCTATACTGAACAGGGTGTACCGGTCATGGCGGATGGAACGGCCATCATTAAAATTGGCGGATCAATTGAAGAAATCGCCACTGCTGCAGAGCAGTTTTTAGGGAAAACAAAAGAAGATCGTGAAAATGAAGCAAGAGAAGTACTAGAAGGACACCTTCGCTCCATTTTAGGGTCAATGACAGTTGAAGAGATTTATAAAAACAGAGAGAAATTTTCTCAAGAAGTACAGCGTGTCGCTTCTCAAGATCTAGCGAAAATGGGTCTTGTCATTGTATCGTTTACAATCAAAGATGTCCGTGATAAAAATGGCTATTTAGAATCACTAGGTAAACCTAGAATTGCTCAAGTGAAACGCGATGCAGATATTGCGACAGCAGAAGCAGATAAAGAAACACGTATCAAACGTGCAGAAGCAGATAAAGATGCGAAGAAATCTGAGCTTGAGCGTGCCACTGAAATCGCTGAAGCAGAAAAAATCAATGAGCTGAAAAGAGCAGAATTCAGACGTGAACAAGATACAGCAAAAGCAAGCGCTGACCAAGCGTACGATCTTGAAACAGCTCGTAATCGTCAGCACGTAACTGAACAAGAAATGCAAGTCAAAATCATTGAACGTCAGAAGCAAATTGAATTAGAAGAAAAAGAGATCCAGCGTCGTGAGCGTCAATACGATTCTGAAGTGAAAAAGAAAGCAGATGCGGACCGTTATGCTGTTGAGCAGTCGGCTGCGGCGGAAAAAGCGAAGCGTCTTGCAGAAGCAGATGCGAAGAAATACAGCATTGAAGCAATGGCAAAAGCAGAAGCAGAGAAAGTTCGGATTGACGGGCTTGCCAAAGCAGAAGCCGATCGTGCAAAAGGGGAAACAGAAGCAGAAGTCATTAGGTTGAAAGGACTTGCGGAAGCAGAAGCGAAAGAGAAAATTGCAGAAGCATTCGAACAGTATGGTCAAGCGGCGATTCTTGATATGATTGTGAAAATGCTACCTGAATATGCGAAACAAGTATCTGCTCCACTTTCTAACATTGATAAAATTACAGTTGTTGATACAGGTGGTAACGGGGAAGGCAGCGGCGCCAACAAAGTGACCGGCTATGCGACAAACCTTATGTCCAGTCTTCAAGAAAGTCTGAAAGCTTCCTCTGGAATTGATGTTAAAGAAATTATTGAGAATTTCTCTGGCAAAGGCAATGTGAAACAAAGCATCCAAGAACTGACGAATGAAATCAAACAGCCAAGAAAAAAAGAAATCGCTGATCGTCAAATAGAAGAATAAAAATCAAAAGACACCTTCTGATAGAGGGTGTCTATTTTACTTGGGGCACATGCCGGTGTCTTTTGATAGATGAAGAGAGATTCACAAGAATGCCTGCAGATATCATCATGAACACCAATGAAGATCCGCCGTAGCTAATAAAGGGAAGAGGAATGCCTGTAATGGGGAGAAGCCCAAAGACAGCTCCTAGATTAAAGGCTGCTTGAATCATAATTTGAAAAGTAAGCCCGATCGTTAATAGCTTTCCAAATGGATCTTGTAAACCTTGAACGATTCGAACGGCGCGATACATGATGAGTAGGTAGGCACCCATCACAAACAACAGCCCCATGATTCCCAGCTCTTCACTAATGATGGCCATAATAAAATCTGTATGGGCTTCAGGAAGAAATCCTAGTTTTTGAATGCTTCTGCCTAAACCATTCCCGGTCAGTCCTCCTGAATCCATGGCGAGATAGGAATGGATCAGCTGATAACCATCTCCATCTTCATACATGAAAGGATCACGAAAAGAAGTGATCCGTTTCAAACGATAAGGAGCGGTCACAGCAAAAAAAGTGATCCCTGCCGCAGCCGTCGAACCTAGTAGAATGAGGTGGCGTGTTTTAAGTCCAGCACATAATAAGACGATACCGCAGCTCAATAAAATAGAAACTGCTGTACCTAAATCTGGCTGTTTTAAAATCAATAAAAAGGCTAGACTTAAAAGAAGAAGTGGAGGTAGTACTCCTTTTTTAAAGGATGTAATGTACGCTTGTTTCCTTGCATATACATAGGCGAAATAGATGATCATCACTAATTTCACAGCCTCAGAAGGCTGGATGATCAAAGAGCCCAATTGAATCCATCGTTGTGAATTGTTTTTGACAACACCGATTCCAGGAAGCAGGACAAGGAGAAGACATAACAATGACAGCATCACAAGCCACCGAATCCATTTACGGTAAGCTTGATATGGAACAAGGGCCGCAGCGATGAAAAAGAAGAATCCAATCAAAAGCCATTGCCACTGTTTCATGAAGAAGTAGCTGCCCTTTCCATATTTTATTTCGCCTAAAGGATAACTCGCACTGTACACCATTAGTAATCCAAAGAAACAAAGACAAACAATCGTCCCAGCAAGAATGTGGTCGATTTTTTTTAGGTGAGAAAGAATCAATGACATCACCTTCAAACCCAGTTACGTCCAAACATGTAGGATGAGGACCTCAAATTGACACTAAACACAAGGCCAATGGCAATCATATTGGTTAAAAGCGCACTGCCTCCATAGCTGATAAAAGGAAGGGCAAGACCAGTCACAGGCATTAGCCCTACTGTCATCCCAACGTTTTGGAAGACTTGAAAGACGATCAGCCCAACCACTCCAGCACATATATAAAGCCCATAAAGGGTATTCGCATGCATAGCCACATGAATCATTCGATAGACCATCATAAGATATAAACAGATCAATAGGGAGGCGCCGATAAAACCAAACTCCTCGCCAATGACTGCAAATATAAAATCTGTATGGGCTTCAGGGATATTTCCCCCTTGTACTTGATTTCCTTTTGTATACCCGCTTCCTGATAATTGTCCTGACCCAATGCCAAGCATTGCTTGTTTCAGTTGATACCCATATGTCGAATCAAATTCATCTGGGGAGAGCCACCCATAAATGCGATCAAGCTGATGAGGTTTAATCACTTTTGTAAAGTGCTCAAAATGTTCATTGTGCAAGTAGGTCAAAAATGCAAGAAGCGCGAGAAAAGAAGCGATTAATGCAGCGATCATCTTACTTGAAATGCCTGACACAAGCATCAGTGTAAAAGCAATAGACAAGATCACAAGTGCCGTCCCCAAATCTGGCTGAATTAAAATCAGGAAAAAAGGAACGGCGGTCCAGCATATGATGTTCATTGTAGGAATCATGCTTTCTTTAAACGAAAAGCGCTGATGTTTGTATCGATTTAAAATAGCCGCTAACAGAAGAATGACAAAAATTTTCATAAATTCTGATGGTTGCACTTTCATGGGCCCCAAGCTGATCCATCTTTGGGAGCCATTTTGATTCGTGCCAAAAAAATGAACGAGAATGATGAGGAAGAGACCACCTGCAAATAATCGAAAAGATAACCGCTCAAGCAGTTCATAATCAAAGTAAGCAACTGCCGCCATAAGGCCAAAGCCGACGATATACCAGAAAACTTGTCTTTTGACGAAATAAAACATATCTTGCGTTTCATACTGTCCCGATCCGCTATACACAGCCAGCAGGCTGATCACAAAGAAGCAAATGACAGTGAATAATAGTGCGAAGTCAATGCTGTTCTGTTTTTTCATGTCTCCGTCACCTGCTATGACCTATTTGTCAGCTGGTTTAATACGACCTGCACCGCTGCAGCGTCATCAATATAGCCGATCGGAAAAATATAATCTGGTATTAAATCAACGGGCATAATGAAGTAAAGTAATGCGCCTCCCATCAACATCAATTCTCGAGAAGTCCCCCGTCCGCTCATGAACGAGCAGTACATGCTTTTCAATTGATCAAGAAATGGCCCAACACCACTTATCGTATCTATCTTTTTTTCAAACTTTGCTGAGATCGTTTCTTTTCCCTCGTCTGATTGACTATAGGTCTCATATTCATTTAGCTTCTGTTTCAGTTCATTCTCGCTGAATTTCCCGTCATAGACATCATGATCTTTCAGCGTTCGCTCAATCTCTTCTACTGCTTGAATGAACGTATTACCGTGAACTCTTTCGTTTTTAATTGAAAATCCAGCCGTGGCCAATAGATGATCTAAAGAAATGTGGAGAGCATCTGAAAGCCGCTGTAAATGGTTCAAAGTCGGTTTTCTTTTTCCGTTCATGATTCTAGACAGTGTGGCTTTATCAATTTCTGTTTGTGTACTGAGTTCTCTTAATGAAAGAGAACGTATTTGCAGTTGTTCTTTTAAAAACTGCCGAAGCTCAGTTGTTTTAAATTCCATCTCTTTCTTCACCCTTTTCGTAAAGTTCAACTCTTCAATAGAAGAAGTCGTACCCAATATATAGGGGTGTTGACAAAATGTCAACGAATATCCATTAAGGATTGAATTTTATAAAATAGCAACTTATCATATGAAACATAGAGTAAGAAATGGCTAAAAGGGGTGTGCAGATGAAGGTTAGACATGCAGTACATAATGATATTCCTAAAATTGCCGAAATTCATGTGAAGAGCTGGCAAACGACTTATCATGGCATTATTTCACAAGAGTATTTAGATGCTTTGAATGTAGAGGAGCGGGAAGAGAGCTGGAGAAGCAGGTCGCTTGAAGGCACGTTTGTCGCAGAGGATGCTGACGGAGTATTTGGTTTTGCTTCCTTCGGAAAACAGCGTGATGAGAGATATTCAATATATGATGGCGAGCTTTATGCCATCTATTTGTTGCAGAGAAAACAGAAATCAGGAGCGGGTATGGCTTTGATTGCAAAAGGTGTGGATTATTTAATAGAGAAAGGCTATCAGAATATGCTGCTCTGGGTATTTGAGCAAAATTCAGCGAAGCAATTTTATCAAAAACTTCAACCTAGTTTTGCCGTCACCAGCCAGTTTGAGCTGGCTGGTGAGAACCATGAAGAAATAGGGTATGGATGGGAACTGTCTGTCCTAAGTGATCATGTTCAACAGATTATATCGTCAGCTTCCAGTAATAATGAGAGAAAAAAGTAAAAAGGGTGGCGAGTAAAATATAAGATATAAAAGGAGAAGCCTCTACTTTACCTTTCACACCTGCTATTTTTAATGCCTCATAGAAACTGGCCAAAAAGTAGGCGAGACTGAGGATGTAACAGCACAGCATAATGGAGTAAGGATTCATTGTCGTACCTCCAGCATGAAATCTTCTACTATTAATAGATTCAATAGAGCAGCAAATTATGCATAAAAAAATAACCCGCTGAAACAGCTGGGTTATTTTTGTCGAGGAAAAACCAAACGAGACGCACTAGGGATGAGTAAACAAAGAACAATACTACAAATGATAAATGAAGGAATCATATATGTGCTGTTATAAACTAATGAATACACCCATCCTGGTGTTCCTTTTGGTGCATAATGAGAAAAGAAAACAACACCTGAAATAAAGAACGTCAGCAGTCTGAAGAAACTGGCGACAAATACAGCTAGGATAATATAGAAGAATTGTTTCTTTCGCTTTTTATCCTGAATGGCTTTTTTAATTGATCCTGAGAATAGCCCGCTTAAACAAATCACAACAGATGCGACAAAGTAATCGAGAAACCCTTGTACAGGTGTAGCAATAATAGGATTGTTCATCAGCTGCAGTCCTGCGATTAACACACCGATGATAAATCCAGCAGACACGCCCCATCTAATGGACATGAGAATGACAGGAATCATGATCAGTGCAATTGACCCGCCGTTTGGCATTCTTAAAAAGAGACCTGATAAATAATCTAAAACAAGTGCAAGAGAAGTCATGATGGCGATCTCCATCAGTCGTACTAATTGATTTGATTGTTGCATAAAAAAATCCCCTTTTCACGAATTGTGCAAGGAGAGACCATGTCAGGATGAGTATGTGATTCATAGAAAAACATATCGGCTTGCATACATGCATGTATGCAAGTGATTCCACATTCCTACTTCAGTATTAACTGACAGGTTCAAAGGGTCAGAACAACGAATTGTTCACTCTCAGCACGAAGCTCCCCCTGCGGTTATTAAATTTCAATCTATTATAAATATACTAAAGACCTACAGGATCAACAATAGTGAATTACGGAGTTAAGCCCTTTTTGTACGAATATATAGGAAGAGATCAGGAAAAATAAATTATTTAGAAAAAATACTTGTTTCTTCTTTTAAAAGGTGTTATATTTGTATTCGCCGCTGAAACAGCGCGGTTGAGAAATAACATTCAAGAAAAAGGTTGTTGACTTCATCTTGATAGAATGTTATATTAATAAAGTCGCCTCTGAGCGATAACGAAGATGATCTTTGAAAACTAAACAAGACAAAACGTACCTGTTAATTCGAGTTTTTATAAAAAAATCCTATGATACATCATAGGTAGTCAGTCAAACGCTGACGAGGCAGGAAATGATCACATGCTAAGTTCGCTACATCGTGTAGCAACGCATGTGTGATATGCATCCTGCATACCTCGGAGAGTTTGATCCTGGCTCAGGACGAACGCTGGCGGCGTGCCTAATACATGCAAGTCGAGCGGACAGAAGGGAGCTTGCTCCCGGATGTTAGCGGCGTACGGGTGAGTAACACGTGGGTAACCTGCCTGTAAGACTGGGATAACTCCGGGAAACCGGAGCTAATACCGGATAGTTCCTTGAACCGCATGGTTCAAGGATGAAAGACGGTTTCGGCTGTCACTTACAGATGGACCCGCGGCGCATTAGCTAGTTGGTGAGGTAACGGCTCACCAAGGCGACGATGCGTAGCCGACCTGAGAGGGTGATCGGCCACACTGGGACTGAGACACGGCCCAGACTCCTACGGGAGGCAGCAGTAGGGAATCTTCCGCAATGGACGAAAGTCTGACGGAGCAACGCCGCGTGAGTGATGAAGGTTTTCGGATCGTAAAGCTCTGTTGTTAGGGAAGAACAAGTGCAAGAGTAACTGCTTGCACCTTGACGGTACCTAACCAGAAAGCCACGGCTAACTACGTGCCAGCAGCCGCGGTAATACGTAGGTGGCAAGCGTTGTCCGGAATTATTGGGCGTAAAGGGCTCGCAGGCGGTTTCTTAAGTCTGATGTGAAAGCCCCCGGCTCAACCGGGGAGGGTCATTGGAAACTGGGAAACTTGAGTGCAGAAGAGGAGAGTGGAATTCCACGTGTAGCGGTGAAATGCGTAGAGATGTGGAGGAACACCAGTGGCGAAGGCGACTCTCTGGTCTGTAACTGACGCTGAGGAGCGAAAGCGTGGGGAGCGAACAGGATTAGATACCCTGGTAGTCCACGCCGTAAACGATGAGTGCTAAGTGTTAGGGGGTTTCCGCCCCTTAGTGCTGCAGCTAACGCATTAAGCACTCCGCCTGGGGAGTACGGTCGCAAGACTGAAACTCAAAGGAATTGACGGGGGCCCGCACAAGCGGTGGAGCATGTGGTTTAATTCGAAGCAACGCGAAGAACCTTACCAGGTCTTGACATCCTCTGACAACCCTAGAGATAGGGCTTTCCCTTCGGGGACAGAGTGACAGGTGGTGCATGGTTGTCGTCAGCTCGTGTCGTGAGATGTTGGGTTAAGTCCCGCAACGAGCGCAACCCTTGATCTTAGTTGCCAGCATTCAGTTGGGCACTCTAAGGTGACTGCCGGTGACAAACCGGAGGAAGGTGGGGATGACGTCAAATCATCATGCCCCTTATGACCTGGGCTACACACGTGCTACAATGGACAGAACAAAGGGCTGCGAGACCGCAAGGTTTAGCCAATCCCACAAATCTGTTCTCAGTTCGGATCGCAGTCTGCAACTCGACTGCGTGAAGCTGGAATCGCTAGTAATCGCGGATCAGCATGCCGCGGTGAATACGTTCCCGGGCCTTGTACACACCGCCCGTCACACCACGAGAGTTTGCAACACCCGAAGTCGGTGAGGTAACCTTTATGGAGCCAGCCGCCGAAGGTGGGGCAGATGATTGGGGTGAAGTCGTAACAAGGTAGCCGTATCGGAAGGTGCGGCTGGATCACCTCCTTTCTAAGGATATATGGAGCAGCGTACGTTTTTCGTCTTGTTTAGTTTTGAAGGATCATTCCTTCAAAACATGTCTCTAGCGAGACAGGATTGTTCTTTGAAAACTAGATAACAATAAGTAATACATTCACATTGAATGCAATGCAAAGTTCATCACACATAGTGATTCTTTCTAAAGTAAGAAATGGTTAAGTTAGAAAGGGCGCACGGTGGATGCCTTGGCACTAGGAGCCGATGAAGGACGGGACGAACACCGATATGCTTCGGGGAGCTGTAAGCAAGCTTTGATCCGGAGATTTCCGAATGGGGAAACCCACTGCTCGTAATGGAGTAGTATCCATACTTGAATACATAGAGTATGAGAAGGCATACCCGGGGAACTGAAACATCTAAGTACCCGGAGGAAGAGAAAGCAAATGCGATTCCCTGAGTAGCGGCGAGCGAAACGGGAACAGCCCAAACCAAGAGGCTTGCCTCTTGGGGTTGTAGGACACTCTATACGGAGTTACAAAGGAACGATATAAGCGAAGAGGTCTGGAAAGGCCCGCCAAAGAAGGTAACAGCCCTGTAACTGAAATGTTGTTCTCTCCAGAGTGGATCCTGAGTACGGCGGAACACGTGAAATTCCGTCGGAATCCGGGAGGACCATCTCCCAAGGCTAAATACTCCCTAGTGACCGATAGTGAACCAGTACCGTGAGGGAAAGGTGAAAAGCACCCCGGAAGGGGAGTGAAATAGATCCTGAAACCGTGTGCCTACAAGTAGTCAGAGCCCGTTAACGGGTGATGGCGTGCCTTTTGTAGAATGAACCGGCGAGTTACGATCCCGTGCAAGGTTAAGCAGAAGATGCGGAGCCGCAGCGAAAGCGAGTCTGAATAGGGCGCATGAGTACGTGGTCGTAGACCCGAAACCAGGTGATCTACCCATGTCCAGGGTGAAGTTCAGGTAACACTGAATGGAGGCCCGAACCCACGCACGTTGAAAAGTGCGGGGATGAGGTGTGGGTAGGGGTGAAATGCCAATCGAACCTGGAGATAGCTGGTTCTCTCCGAAATAGCTTTAGGGCTAGCCTCAAGGTAAGAGTCTCGGAGGTAGAGCACTGATTGGACTAGGGGCCCCTACCGGGTTACCGAATTCAGTCAAACTCCGAATGCCGATGACTTATCCTTGGGAGTCAGACTGCGAGTGATAAGATCCGTAGTCGAAAGGGAAACAGCCCAGACCGCCAGCTAAGGTCCCAAAGTATACGTTAAGTGGAAAAGGATGTGGAGTTGCTTAGACAACCAGGATGTTGGCTTAGAAGCAGCCACCATTTAAAGAGTGCGTAATAGCTCACTGGTCGAGTGACTCTGCGCCGAAAATGTACCGGGGCTAAACGTATCACCGAAGCTGCGGACTGTTCTTACGAACAGTGGTAGGAGAGCGTTCTAAGTGCAGTGAAGTCAGACCGGAAGGACTGGTGGAGCGCTTAGAAGTGAGAATGCCGGTATGAGTAGCGAAAGACGGGTGAGAATCCCGTCCACCGAATGCCTAAGGTTTCCTGAGGAAGGCTCGTCCGCTCAGGGTTAGTCGGGACCTAAGCCGAGGCCGAAAGGCGTAGGCGATGGACAACAGGTTGATATTCCTGTACCACCTCCTCACCATTTGAGCAATGGGGGGACGCAGGAGGATAGGGTAAGCGCGGTATTGGATATCCGCGTCCAAGCAGTTAGGCTGGGAAATAGGCAAATCCGTTTCCCGTGAAGGCTGAGCTGTGATGGCGAGCGAAATTTAGTAGCGAAGTTCCTGATTCCACACTGCCAAGAAAAGCCTCTAGCGAGGTGAGAGGTGCCCGTACCGCAAACCGACACAGGTAGGCGAGGAGAGAATCCTAAGGTGATCGAGAGAACTCTCGTTAAGGAACTCGGCAAAATGACCCCGTAACTTCGGGAGAAGGGGTGCTTCTTAGGGTGTTAAAGCCCCGAGAAGCCGCAGTGAATAGGCCCAGGCGACTGTTTAGCAAAAACACAGGTCTCTGCGAAGCCGTAAGGCGAAGTATAGGGGCTGACGCCTGCCCGGTGCTGGAAGGTTAAGAGGAGCGCTTAGCGTAAGCGAAGGTGCGAATTGAAGCCCCAGTAAACGGCGGCCGTAACTATAACGGTCCTAAGGTAGCGAAATTCCTTGTCGGGTAAGTTCCGACCCGCACGAAAGGCGCAACGATCTGGGCACTGTCTCAACGAGAGACTCGGTGAAATTATAGTACCTGTGAAGATGCAGGTTACCCGCGACAGGACGGAAAGACCCCGTGGAGCTTTACTGCAGCCTGATATTGAATGTTGGTACAGCTTGTACAGGATAGGTAGGAGCCTTGGAAACCGGAGCGCTAGCTTCGGTGGAGGCATCGGTGGGATACTACCCTGGCTGTATTGACCTTCTAACCCGCTGCCCTTATCGGGCAGGGAGACAGTGTCAGGTGGGCAGTTTGACTGGGGCGGTCGCCTCCTAAAATGTAACGGAGGCGCCCAAAGGTTCCCTCAGAATGGTTGGAAATCATTCGCAGAGTGTAAAGGCACAAGGGAGCTTGACTGCGAGACCTACAAGTCGAGCAGGGACGAAAGTCGGGCTTAGTGATCCGGTGGTTCCGCATGGAAGGGCCATCGCTCAACGGATAAAAGCTACCCCGGGGATAACAGGCTTATCTCCCCCAAGAGTCCACATCGACGGGGAGGTTTGGCACCTCGATGTCGGCTCATCGCATCCTGGGGCTGTAGTCGGTCCCAAGGGTTGGGCTGTTCGCCCATTAAAGCGGTACGCGAGCTGGGTTCAGAACGTCGTGAGACAGTTCGGTCCCTATCCGTCGCGGGCGCAGGAAATTTGAGAGGAGCTGTCCTTAGTACGAGAGGACCGGGATGGACGCACCGCTGGTGTACCAGTTGTTCTGCCAAGGGCATCGCTGGGTAGCTATGTGCGGACGGGATAAGTGCTGAAAGCATCTAAGCATGAAGCCCCCCTCAAGATGAGATTTCCCATTCCGCAAGGAAGTAAGATCCCTGAAAGATGATCAGGTTGATAGGTCTGAGGTGGAAGCGTGGTGACACGTGGAGCTGACAGATACTAATAGATCGAGGACTTAACCTATATTCTAATGTGAAAAATGAACATTGTTATCTAGTTTTGAGAGAACATTCTCTCCATCAGGTTTGGTGGCGATAGCGAAGAGGTCACACCCGTTCCCATACCGAACACGGAAGTTAAGCTCTTCAGCGCCGATGGTAGTTGGGGGTTTCCCCCTGTGAGAGTAGGACGCCGCCAAGCTTTTCAAAGGATCAGTTCCAATCGGAACTGGTCTTTTTTGTGCTGTTTGAAAGAAGATCACCTTGATACAGATGTGGTATAAATCAGGTTGTTTTAATTCACTATAAGCGTGGAGATGCTCTAAATTAACGTGAAAGTCTGTGAAGCATGTTCACTTTTAAGTATGGAGAAAAGTAATAGAGAGAAAGAATAGCAGGTGTATAGATGCCTGATACAAATTCATTCATTTAAATGGAGTTGTATAAGTCTATTTTATTGAAATCAAAACATTCATTGCGTTTAACAGTTGAAATAAAGAAATATCTATATCATTAAAGTATAAAAATTGAAAGGCTGCTGATATTTTTAAAGGATTTACTCGTTTTTAAAGAGAATATAGAGAAGAGAAATACAGCTGTTAATCGTTGAATTGAAGCTGTTTTGACTGGTAACATAAACATCATCTGTTAAAAGAAATACGTCATGAAAAATGAAATAAAATTTTTTTAATATAGCCTTTACAAATGAGTGAAACCTGTATATAATAATCTTTGTCGGATCGAGAGATTCCTACATAGTGGAGGATTAGCTCAGCTGGGAGAGCATCTGCCTTACAAGCAGAGGGTCGGCGGTTCGAGCCCGTCATCCTCCACCATATTTATTCTTACATAATGTTAGGATAGATAAAGCCGGTGTAGCTCAACTGGTAGAGCAACTGACTTGTAATCAGTAGGTTGGGGGTTCAAGTCCTCTTGCCGGCACCACTTTCATATGGTAAGATAGACAAGTCGCTTTAAAAGCGAGCCATTAGCTCAGTTGGTAGAGCATCTGACTTTTAATCAGAGGGTCGAAGGTTCGAGTCCTTCATGGCTCACCATTTTCATGCGGGTGTGGCGGAATTGGCAGACGCGCTAGACTTAGGATCTAGTGTCTTTATGACGTGGGGGTTCAAGTCCCTTCACCCGCATTGCCAAACAACATAAAGAAATCCTGTAATGCGGAAGTAGTTCAGTGGTAGAACACCACCTTGCCAAGGTGGGGGTCGCGGGTTCGAATCCCGTCTTCCGCTTATACCATCCACGCCGGGGTGGTGGAATTGGCAGACACACAGGACTTAAAATCCTGCGGTAGGTGACTACCGTGCCGGTTCAAGTCCGGCCCTCGGCATTATAAAATAAGCGCCCGTAGCTCAATTGGATAGAGCGTTTGACTACGGATCAAAAGGTTAGGGGTTCGACTCCTCTCGGGCGCGCCATTAAGATCGGGAAGTAGCTCAGCTTGGTAGAGCACTTGGTTTGGGACCAAGGGGTCGCAGGTTCGAATCCTGTCTTCCCGACCATCTTTTATGGGGCCTTAGCTCAGCTGGGAGAGCGCCTGCCTTGCACGCAGGAGGTCAGCGGTTCGATCCCGCTAGGCTCCACTTTTCAAAAGATTATTTTATATCATGGCGGTGTAGCTCAGCTGGCTAGAGCGTACGGTTCATACCCGTGAGGTCGGGGGTTCGATCCCCTCCGCCGCTATAAAGGACCTTTAGCTCAGTTGGTTAGAGCAGACGGCTCATAACCGTCCGGTCGTAGGTTCGAGTCCTACAAGGTCCACCATCTATACGGAGGAATACCCAAGTCCGGCTGAAGGGATCGGTCTTGAAAACCGACAGGGGTGTCAAAGCCCGCGGGGGTTCGAATCCCTCTTCCTCCGCCATATTTTTAAAAAATGATATCATCGCGGGGTGGAGCAGTTCGGTAGCTCGTCGGGCTCATAACCCGAAGGTCGCAGGTTCAAATCCTGCCCCCGCAACCAAATTTTTTCTCTATTGGTCCGGTAGTTCAGTTGGTTAGAATGCCTGCCTGTCACGCAGGAGGTCGCGGGTTCGAGTCCCGTCCGGACCGCCATTTTCAAATGAATACTTGGCTCGGTAGCTCAGTTGGTAGAGCAACGGACTGAAAATCCGTGTGTCGGCGGTTCGATTCCGTCCCGAGCCACTTTTACAAATAAATATCAGTATGGCGGTTGTGGCGAAGTGGTTAACGCACCAGATTGTGGCTCTGGCACTCGTGGGTTCGATTCCCATCAATCGCCCCATACATATTTTGCGGGTGTAGTTTAGTGGTAAAACCTCAGCCTTCCAAGCTGATGTCGTGGGTTCGATTCCCATCACCCGCTCCATTTGCATATCGTTCATGGGCCTGTAGCTCAGCTGGTTAGAGCGCACGCCTGATAAGCGTGAGGTCGGTGGTTCGAGTCCACTCAGGCCCACCATGACTTTCCGCAGTAGCTCAGTGGTAGAGCTATCGGCTGTTAACCGATCGGTCGTAGGTTCGAATCCTACCTGCGGAGCCAAATGGAGAAGTACTCAAGTGGCTGAAGAGGCGCCCCTGCTAAGGGTGTAGGTCGCGCAAGCGGCGCGAGGGTTCAAATCCCTCCTTCTCCGCCATTTTTCTGGCCCGTTGGTCAAGCGGTTAAGACACCGCCCTTTCACGGCGGTAACACGGGTTCGAATCCCGTACGGGTCATTTTTTAAAGAGGTCTAATAAAGACCTCTTTTTTATTTTCCACAAAACGAAAGACCGCCATCATAGCGGTCTTTTCTTACATATTCATGGAATAGATCGTATAAGACAAGTATGTCGCAAAGAATCCCCATAAAACATAAGGAATCAATAAAATTGGGACAACATTGCTTAGTTTACGTGAGACGATGACAAGCGCGAGTGCTGTCAGTGCTACAAGCAGGCAGTCGATCGTAGCTGCAAATAAATCTTTTTGTGTAAATTGAAAAAAGCTAAAGGCTTGATTGAATACATAATTTAAAAGAAACAGAATCCAAAATGGTAATGTGATTTTTTGAAAACCGTACTTTGCATAAATGATGGCGGCAGATAACGAAATGAGGGCGAATAAGACAGCCCAGACCGCACCGATGACACCACCACTAGGTGTCCATTCAGGTTTATTTAGTGCGTCATACCATTCTCTGTCGATAGGGAACAGGAACCCTGCAATAGAAAATAATGCGTATGTAATAAAGAAGACGATAACCGCCCAAATGATACTTTTTTTAGCCATCCAGAAATCTCCTCCCAATCAATTCATTCTTCAACTTATTTCCCAATTATTACATGATATAAACATCAAGCCCCCAATATGTGGGGACTAATGATTTTTTTTAGTATAAGGATCTTCTTCGTACGGCTTCAAGTCACCAAACACCGTCATGACGCCTTCTTCATCTAATGCTTCTTCATAAGCTTCGTGTGCTTTATTTGGATAGACCTTGCTTGCTTTTCCTTCAATATCAGCAGCTGCAAACCCTTCATAGTCTTCCACATAATCTTCATCTTCTGATTGTGTATACACATCATCGTATGTCAATGGAGGAAATTCCATATCGGATGGGGTATCAGAGTTCCCATAGCGTTCTACGTCTTGGTAGGCATCTTCTCCATCATATGCAGCACTATCTTCATTTTCAAATTGCCCTGAGGGCGGACTTAATAAGTCCTCTTCAATGGGACGGTTTTGTGAAACGGTCTGTTCTTTTGAATGCTCTGTGCATGTGACGGCGGTGGGAAGGGCTTCTAAGCGTTCTTTAGGAATAGGGGCTTTACACACTTTACACAAACCATAAGAGCCGTCTGCCATTGCTTGGAGTGCTTCATTGATATCGGAAAGATGCTCATGTTCCAAACTGTTTAAGGCAATGTCTTTTCCGCGTTCGAATAGTTCTGTCCCTTGGTCGCCAGGGTGGTTATCATAGGCTGACAGTTCGCCCACTGAATCATAAGGAAATGATACTTTCTGTTCATCATCATGGCTTTTGGCTTCAATTTCTTGTTTTTCATCGAGAAGTCGCTGCTTCAACTGATGTAATTCGTTTTTAGACAACAAAGCGATCACCCTTTCATATCAAACATATTGTTAGTATGAGCAAATTTTTATGTAAGACTTGTGCCAATTTGAAGCAATTCTTCAATAAAAAACGCCTGCGGCTGCAGGCGTTTCGTCGTATTATGCGAGATAATATTGTAAGATCAATGCGATCGTTAACAGGAAACCAAAAAACGTATTGGTTTGTGCTGTCGACTTCATGGCATTCATTAATTCAATTGGTTTTTCTTTTTGCTTAAATTCTTTAATGGCTGTATAAGCTTTTGGCACACTGAGTAAGACAAGAAGACTCCAAAGACCCACGATATCCATAAAGATATAAACAAAAATGAGTACATATGAGATCACAAACATGGAAAGTAGGATGTTGACTGCCGCTTTACGTCCAGCTAGGATAGCAAGTGTCTTTCGTCCATTCTCTTTATCACCGTCTAAATCACGGATATTGTTCGACAGTAAGATGGCACCAACTAAAATAGAGATGGGTATTGAAATGAGCACAGCTTTTGATGTCAATGTTCCTGTTTGGATATAGAAACTAATTAAAATGATGCCTAGTCCCATAAAAGCACCTGATACAAGTTCTCCAAATGGTGTATAAGCAATTGGTACAGGGCCACCGGTATAAAAATAGCCTGCTGCCATACAAATTAGTCCTATGAGTGCAATCCACCAGCTAGACATCATGCAAATATAGATCCCAAGTAATAAAGAAAGCGCAAATAAGGCATAAGCGAGGCCTAAAACTGTTTTTGGTTTTACACCGTTTCTCACGATCGCTCCGCCGATACCGACAGATTTCTCATTGTCCAATCCGCGAACATAATCAAAGTACTCATTAAACATGTTCGTTGCAATTTGGATAAACATCGATGCAAATAGCATAGCTAAAAATAGCCCAACATGTATTTGACCACTCGGAAGTGCTAGGACAGTTCCTAAAGTAACGGGAATAAATGCCGCTGTTAATGTATGCGGTCGTAGTAAATTCCACCAAATCCGCCAGTTCTTATCAGGCTTAATTGGTGAAAGCTGATCTGATATCGATTGATGCTGCATAAAATATACTCCTTTAAATAAAAAAATACGTACACGTCCAAATTCCAGTTTAGCAAAGTTCAAAAAGGTGTCAATATATTGATGCGATGAAACAAGAAAAAGATGTTTGCTAATCGTTCCCATCTAGAGAGAAAGCTTGATCTTCGAACAGGTCTTACCATTTTTTAAGGGATGTTCTCATTTCAATATGCGGGAGCGAAAAAATCTTGAAAGCGTGATATAATAAGGATTCGAGGTTTTAAAAGCTGTTTTCTTTACTAAGTTCATCTGTTAAGGTTTATAATAGAAAAGCAGGTCATTCGACATACTCGAATGTTCATGTATTTTTTTACATGATGGTTTTATTTTTATATGTTATTTCATGGATTTTGGAGGAATGTATCATGGTGACAACAGTGCAAAGTACTTTCCGGCAGGAAGCGCTTGCGACATTAGAAGAAGCGAATAACGTCAACCATGCTGTTTTGATAAGCTACTCCAGAAGAGTTGACGATCTGGATCCTCTTGCCTTTTTCCAAAGCGGCGAAGCGGATTTTTTAGGCGAGCGGTTTTTTTGGTCTGATCCAGAAAGCCAAATGATATTTTCTGGACTTGGCAGAGCGGCCGTGATTAAATCATCAGAGCAAGGCAAAGAACGATTCAATATCGTCCATCAAGAATGGGAGCAGCTGAAACAGCATATGTTCCATTTTCATGATGAGAAGGAGTTAAAGCAAGCGGCAGTTGGTCCGCTTTTATTTGGAGGATTTTCATTTGATCCATACGAAGAGAAGGCGCGTCACTGGGAAGCATTTGGCGAGGCTCATTTTTTTGTGCCATCGATGATGCTGACTGTTTCAAAAGAAGGCACGTTTCTAACGATCAATGAATGGAACGAGGTGGACGGGAATGTTCATCAGCTCATTCAAGAGTTAGAACAGAAAGCTTCTAATTTTGATGCATTGCCTGTCAGAAATCATGGACAAGCTGAGCTTGTTCATATGGAAGAGTTAGATGTCCAGGAATGGATGAAAGCAATCCATGAAGCGACAGAACACATTCGTGTGAACGAATATGAAAAGGTTGTTTTAGCAAGAGAAGTCTTGCTTCACTATAAATATCAAATAGAACTCGCTCCACTATTAGCAGAATTACTAAAACATCAAACAACGAGTTATGTATTTGCTATAGAGCAGGGAAGACAAGCATTTGTCGGGGCGACGCCTGAACGTTTAGTGAAAAAAAGCGGTGGTGAAGTGTTTTCATCGTGTTTGGCAGGTTCCATTGTACGTGGTCAAGATGAAGTAGAAGATCAGGCACTAGGTGAGGAACTGCTTCATGATGAGAAAAATTTGATTGAACATCAAATTGTCGTGAATATGATTGAGCAGGCATTTGAAGCAAACTGCCATCATGTGCATAAGCCAAATCAACCAAGTCTTTATAAAACGAAAAACATTCAGCATTTATTTACACCCATTGTGGGAGAAATTAAAAGCAGCTGTTCACTCTTTTCATTAATTGAACAGCTTCATCCAACACCAGCGCTTGGAGGATATCCTAAGGAAAAAGCGGTAGAGGTGATTCGTGAAATCGAACCGTTGAAACGTGGTTGGTATGCGGCGCCAGTGGGATGGATTGATTCTAAGGACAATGGAGAATTTGCTGTCGCCATTCGATCAGGTCTTATTGAGGAAGACCAAGTTCGTTTGTTTGCTGGATGTGGAATTGTAGAGGATTCCCTTGCAAAACAAGAGTATGAAGAAACGCAAGTGAAATTAAGACCAATGCTGTCTGCTCTTGGAGGTCGTCCTATTGAATAATCAAATCATGACAAGATATATTGGCAGATTAATGGATGAATTTGTGCAAAGTGGTGTGAATGAGGCAGTTGTTTGTCCTGGCTCCCGTTCAACACCGCTTGCGATGCTCGCTCTTGCTCATCAAGAAATCAATGTCCATGTGTTAGTAGATGAACGGTCTGCTGCTTTTTATGCACTGGGTCTTGCGAAAGCGAGCCAAACACCAGTGCTACTCATTTGTACATCAGGTACGGCAGCAGCTAACTTTTACCCAGCTGTTGTCGAGGCACATTATTCTCGGGTACCATTGATTGTTTTAACTGCTGATCGGCCGCACGAATTGAGGGAGGTTGGGGCACCTCAAGCGATTGATCAGCAATTCTTATTCGGTAAGTTTGTTAAATGGTTCACAGACTTAGCCTTGCCAGAAGAAAGCCAAACGATGCTGCGGTATGTCCAAACTACTGCTGCTAGGGCAAGTCATGTGTCTATGCAGCAGCCAAAGGGACCAGTTCAGGTGAATGTGCCGCTGAGAGAACCATTGCTACCTGACTTGTCTATTGATCCTTTTGATAGAGAAGAAGAAGCTGCGAACAAAGTTTTAGCAGCAGGTCAAGCTCGTCCGGATGATCGGGTTATGTCAGAATTAGTGTCTATCATGAACAAAGCGGCAAAAGGAATCATTGTTGCTGGTGAACTTCACTCGCCGGAAGAGCAGGCGTCAGTGTTACGTCTTGCAAAAGCTTTGCATCTGCCTATTTTAGCTGACCCGCTTTCTCTTTTGCGAAATGGACATGAAAGTGAAGAATACATCATAGATGCATACGATTCTTTGTTAAAAGATGAGGCATTGCAGCAGCATCTCTTGCCTGAAATGGTCATTCGTTTTGGACCGATGCCTGTGTCTAAGCCATTATTTAAGTGGCTAGAAAAGCATGCGGAAGTGAAGCAGATTGTCGTCGATGCTGCGGGTGGTTATCGAGATCCTGGTTTAAGCGCATCATACATGATTGAAAGTCATGCAGCCTCTTTTGTAGAAGAAGTCTTGATGAGAGCGGAAAAGCGTCAGGATACATCTTATTTACGACGCTGGCAGAGTGTCAATTCTTCTTTTAGAATGCATGTAAATCAATACAATGATGAGGACCTGACATTTGAGGGAAATGTGTATCGTCAGCTGCAGCACCTTTTGCCAAAAGAGAGTGTGCTCTTTATCGGAAATAGTATGCCTATTCGAGATGTCGATACCTTTTTTGAAACGCAGTCAAAACCGTTTCGGATGATGGCGAATCGCGGAACAAATGGTATTGATGGTGTTGTGTCCACAGCTCTTGGAACATATGCAGCCTTGAAACAACCCATCACTTTAGTCATCGGCGATTTATCTTTTTACCATGATATGAACGGTCTTCTTGCAGCTAAGCTAATGGACATTCCGCTCACGGTTGTATTGTTAAACAATGATGGTGGAGGAATCTTTTCTTTCCTTCCGCAGGCATCCGATGAACCGTATTATGAAAAGCTCTTTGGTACGCCGACTGGGTTGAATTTTGAGTATGCATCAAAGCTATATGGGGGAACCTATTCGAAGCCAACAACGAAAGAAGAGTTAAAAGATGTGTACTTGGCGCATATCCAAGAACCAGGGCTTCATTTAATTGAGATTGAAACTGACCGGCATTCTCGCGTGGGCAAACATCGCCAAATGATGGACGAGATATTGAGGGAAGTGAAAAAAGAATGCCTTCACTCATAATACGAATGCACGATGGAGTGGCGTATGAGGTGATAGACCATAATCCATCTGCTGAAAATGCCACGTTATGTTTACATGGCTTTACAGGGAGTGCAGCTTCTTGGGCTTTTTTGAATACTTATACAGAAAAACATACGAGATTGATTCAGGTCAGCTTGCTTGGACATGGTCGCACAGACTCACCAAAGAGTATAAGAAGATATGCAATGTCCCAACAGCTGGCAGATCTTGCTGAGATTTTAGATCAATTAAAGCTTCACAAAGTGAACATTCTCGGATATTCTATGGGAGGGCGTATTGCTTTATCATTTGCCTCCCGTTATCCAGAACGTGTAAACAAACTGATTCTTGAGAGTACATCTCCAGGGCTGAACTCTTTTAAAGAGCGGATGGCGAGGCTGAATCATGATCATCAGTTAGCTCAAAAGATCAGACATGAAGGGTTAGCGCAGTTTGTGGATTTTTGGGAGAACATTCCGCTGTTTGCTTCGCAGAAATCCTTGCCAGCGGACAGGCTAACGCAACTGAGAGAGGGAAGGCTAAAAGCCGATCCTAACGGGCTGGCTCGCAGCTTAGAAGGTATAGGAACCGGTTCACAGCCGTCTATGTGGCAAGCATTAAAGCAGATAAAACAGCCTGTTTTACTCATTTGCGGAACACTTGATAAAAAGTTTTGTCACATCGCCAAACGTATGCAGCAGGCGCTTGAATACAGTCAATTCACAGTAGCAAAGCATGCCGGGCATACAGTTCATGTGGAACAACCACATTTTTTTGGTAAAATAGTAAGTGAGTTTATTTTATCGCAAGATTAGAGGAGGAAATATTGATGGCTATTGAATGGCAAACTGAGCGTCAGTATGACGAAATTTTATATGAAACATATAATGGGATTGCAAAAATCACCATTAACCGTCCGCACGTACATAATGCCTTTACACCAAAGACCGTAAGTGAATTAATTGATGCATTCTCACGTGCTCGTGACAATTCAGAAGTTGGTGTCATTGTCCTTGCAGGTGCTGGAGGTAAAGCATTCTGTTCTGGTGGAGACCAAAAAGTACGCGGTCATGGCGGCTATGTAGGAGACGATCAAATTCCGCGTCTAAACGTCTTAGACTTACAGCGTTTAATTCGTGTCATTCCAAAACCAGTTATTGCGATGGTTGCGGGCTATGCGATTGGCGGCGGGCATGTGCTTCATGTCGTGTGTGACCTGACCATTGCAGCAGACAATGCAATTTTTGGACAAACAGGACCAAAAGTGGGCAGCTTTGATGCTGGTTATGGATCTGGCTATCTTGCACGTATTGTGGGTCATAAGAAAGCAAGAGAAATCTGGTACTTATGCCGTCAATACAATGCACAAGAAGCGCTTGATATGGGACTGGTCAACACAGTTGTACCATTGGAGCAGCTGGAAGAAGAAACAGTGAAGTGGTGTGAGGACATGCTAGAAAAGAGCCCTACTGCTTTACGATTCTTGAAAGCTGCATTTAATGCGGACACAGATGGATTAGCTGGTATTCAGCAATTTGCAGGAGATGCGACCCTTCTTTATTACACAACAGATGAAGCAAAAGAAGGACGCGATTCCTTTAAGGAAAAACGGAAGCCAGACTTCGGTCAGTTCCCTCGTTTCCCTTGATTCAATGATATGGATGAAAACAGCTTAGTGCATCAGACTGAGCTGTTTTCTTTTATGAAAAGGAGGTGTCATGATGAAGCAACCGAATTGGCTGCTGCACCGTGCGTATTTAACGCCAGACCGGGTCGCACTCATTTATCAAGACAAAGAGTGGACATTTCGTGATTTAGCGAATGATGTAGACCAACTTGCGAATCGACTGACACGTGCATCTTTTAAAAAAGGGGATACGGTTGCGATTTTAATGAACAACCATCCTCATATGGTCATGCTTGTTCACGCTTGTTTTTTATTAGGCTTCAAGATTGTGTTATTGAACAATAGGTTAACAAAAGCAGAGAGACGTTTTCAGCTGGAAGATGCGAAAGTCATGGCTTTATTAACAGAGCCTGCATATGCAAATGAGCATCATGGTGATTTACCTGTTTATACAATAGAGACTTTACCTGATGCAGATCATGATATGGAAAAGAAGGTCGTACATGATATTGATTTAAATGAGACGGCGACGATTATGTATACATCTGGAACGACAGGACGCCCTAAAGGGGTGGAGCAAACGTTTGGTAATCATTTTCATAGTGCTGTTTCCTCGGCATTGAATTTAGGGATCAGGGAGGACGACCGCTGGCTCATTGCCTTGCCTCTTTTTCATATAAGCGGTTTATCCGCTATATTTAAATCTGTCATATACGGTATGACTGTCGTGCTTCATCAAAAGTTTGATGTTGATGAAGTCAAGAATGCTATTGAACAGCATCGAGTGACGATGTTGTCAGTTGTTCAAACCATGCTGTCCCGTTTATTAAGTGGACTTGAAGAATGTCCGTCTTCTTTGCGCTGTCTGCTGTTAGGCGGAGGCCCTGCACCTTATGCGATGCTTCAAGAGAGTAAGGAGAAAGGATTTCCTGTGTTTCAATCGTACGGTATGACGGAGACCTGCTCGCAAATTGTGACACTTGCGCCAGAATTTAGTGTGGAAAAGCTTGGATCAGCGGGAAAACCCCTTTTTGGGTGTGAATTAAAGATTCAAGATGAGGACCGTCCGTGTCGTCCTTTTGAGCATGGTGAAATCATGGTGAAAGGTGCAAATGTCATGAAAGGCTACCTTTATCGTCAAGAGGCAACAGCTGCTGCATTTGAGCAGGGCTGGCTGAAAACGGGTGATATTGGCTATGTAGATGAGGACGGATTCTTATTTGTGCTTGATCGGCGGTCAGACTTAATTATTTCTGGCGGAGAAAATATTTATCCAGCAGAAATTGAAGCAGTTCTTTTAACACATCCAAATGTAAAGGAAGCCGGAGTGACGGGTATATATGATAAAAAATGGGGAGAGGTACCTGCTGCCTTCCTTGTGACAGATGAGCAGATTCCGGAGAATGAGCTCTATGCTTTATGTCAGTCGCAATTAGCCAAGTATAAATGGCCCGCCGCTTTTCACTTTGTGGATGAGCTGCCAAGGAATGCGTCGAATAAATTGCAGAGGCACAGACTCAAATCAAAGGGGTTTTTAGATGATTCAAATTGAACGTGTGATCTTATATCATGTCACGATGAAACTCAAACAGCCATTTACAACGAGCCTTGGGACCATTTCAGAGCGTGAGTTTATTATTGTCGAGGTCAAAGATCAAACAGGATTAACTGGATGGGGAGAGGTATCTGCCTTCTCTTCTCCGTGGTATACAGAAGAAACCATCGAGACCTGCTATCACATGCTCAGGGCTTTCTTTATCCCGAACGTGCTGACCCGATCTTTTACACATCCTTCGGACATACCAGACAGCTTGTACCATTTTAAAGGCAATAGAATGGCCAAAGCGGGAATTGAGGCAGCTGTGTGGGATATTTATGCGAAGCGAGAAAATAAGTCCTTACGTGACGTCTTAGGCGGTACTAGAGATAGAATTCCATCTGGTGTCGTTGCGGGGTTAGGACCAATAGATGATATGATTCAGCAAATCGAGCAATTTGTTGATCAAGGCTATCAGCGTGTGAAAGTGAAGATTAAGCCGGGACAAGATATTGGACTTCTACAAAAGATAAGGGAGTCTTTCCCTCACCTCCCGTTAATGGCGGATGCAAACTCTGCTTATGAATTAAAAGATATTAGCAAACTGAAGCAGCTCGACGATATTCGTTTATTAATGATTGAACAGCCTTTAGCCGCAGATGACATTGTCGATCATCGGCATTTGCAAAAGCATTTAAAAACACCAATCTGTTTGGATGAAAGTATTTGTTCTTTAGATGATGCGAGAAAAGCTGTAGAACTTGGAAGCTGTCAGATTATTAATGTGAAGCCTTCACGAGTTGGAGGGCTGACTGAAGCACTTAAAATTCATGCGTTCTGCAAGGAGCAGCAGATTCCGTTATGGTGCGGTGGAATGATTGAAACAGGCATTTCCCGCGCGCAAAACGTGGCACTTGCATCACTTCCGCAATTTACGATTCCTGGGGATATTTCAGCATCGTCGAAATATTGGGAGCAGGATATCATTTTTCCTGAAATTAAAGTTGAAAATGGGTTTATTGAAGTACCGCGTTCTCCAGGTATGGGTGTAGAAGTTGATTATCAAGCGCTTCGTTCTTTCTCAGATAAAATTGATGTGTTTACAAAACATGATTTTGTGAAATGAAAACGAATGAATCGCCATTTGCACCATCAATAGAACCACTGTATAGTTGAGGAAAGTTTTTCCTTCCTGTCTGAACAAAAAGAAAGAGCGGTCATCCGCTCTTTCTTACTCTTCTACAAGCCCGCTGTCGTAAGCAAGCTGTCCAATATACTGATGCATGTCATTGGGCATGTCGGAAACATGTCCGTATTCATAATCCCAAAGATTTAAAAAGGAGTGAGCTGCTTGATAAAATGCAGCCTCGTCCGCGTCCTGAATTTCTTCAAGAAACGTTTGAGTAAGCCGATCGTTTTTCAAAGCGAAGCGCCTCCTTTAATGAGACTTAAAGGTCTTGAGGTTTAAACGTTTTACAGTCAGTTTCTTCACTTTTCTCAGCCGTATTTCCTGTATGGCTGACGACATAAATTGCATCTGCACCACAACGATTTCCAGCATTCCAGTAGGAACAGTTGTTTACTTCACAAAGGATTTTTTGACTCATACAGATGACCTCCTTTTGAGTATGTCTTTCATCTATAATGTAACCGAAGTAAGGGGCGTTCATTCATGTTAATCTTCCTGACGAATATAACGCTTATCTTTCATAAACAATTTCCAGAAGAAGTAGAACCCAGGGAATAGGATGATAAACCCTACAATATACGTAATAAATAATGCCCTAAATGTGACGGGATCTGTAAACCCAGACATGATGGTAATATCAGGATAGGCCATATAGGGCAAATGCGCATGTCCATACACATAGCTTGCTAAGAAATATTGAATTGTAATGGCGATAACCGCTAAACGTGGTCTCCCTTTCCGATGTTTAAAGAGGCTGTTTGGTAAAAATAGAGCCAAACCTGCAAGCAAAAACATGAGCAGAGAAACAAGCAGGATCGGGATGTTCTGCATCATTTTTGTGAACAGCCAATTGGCCTCACTTCTCAGTGTGAGCATGATAAAGAAAGCCATCATGAGAGAAAGTGGACCTGTAATCAGTGCTCCTCTTCTATAAATGTTATAAGCCTCATCTTCGTTTGCAACATTAGAAAAATCAGCTAAAAGCAAAGATGAGAGGAAAAGGGTACTGAAAATCGCAAAACCTACGAAAGAATAGACATTTGCGCTTGTAAAGACCAATCCTAAATCTAATGAGTAGACATTATTCTCCTGAAAGATGAATCCACCATGTGTAATGGGGAGAACCATGATGAGGATGGACGGAATAATAAAGCCGCTAATTCCTGAAATATATGTCACGGCTTTTCTATATTTTTTAGGCAGTGAATGAGAGAAGACGAGAAATCCGCTTCGCAGTGCAAGGAGTAACAAAATAATGCTGCCAGGTATTAATAGAACAGTGCCTAGCACAAATGTTGCACCTGGAAACAGGCTAAACAAGGCAACGACGATGGCCACAATGAAGACGTTTGTTACTTCCCAAGTTGGAGAAAGATACTTATTTGCGATATTTGCGGCCTTTGTCTGCTCTTTGTTCATGTAAATCATTGACCAAAATCCTGCACCGAAATCCATTGATGCCATCACTGCATAGATAAACACGAATCCCCATAAGATGGTGATTGCAATGAGTGCATCAGTTGTTACATCCATTTGCATCAAGATCGCTCCTTTTTTAAGATTCTGTTAACCGTAAGTCTTCTTCAATTGAATGTTTTCTAAAGTAGTACGTCAGTACAATCACAGTTGCGATGCCTAAAATGAGATAGACAATGGCAAAAAGGATGAAAAGTGTACCGATAGATCCTGATGATGTGACGACTTCAGAGGTTTTGAGCATTCGATAAATCACCCATGGCTGACGGCCTGTACAGGCAAAGATCCAGCCAAATTCAATCGCCAAGAGACTAAGGGGCCCGCCAAATAAATAAAGGACAAGCAGCCATTTTGGATAATGTTCGCGTTTTAAAATTTTGCGGTAAAACAGTGCTAACACAGCAAAGAAAATGAGCAATGAGCCGATAATGACCATTCCGTTAAATAATGTGTGAATAAATAAAGGCGGCCACTCGTCCCTAGGAAAATCATTTAACCCTTTAACCACAGTATCAAAGCTATTTCCTGCAAGAAAACTAAGTGCCCAAGGGATTTCGATAGCTCCTTTGATTTCTTGCGTATTGGCATCAGTAAAACCGCCAATGGCTAGAGGCGCATGTGATTGCGTTTCAAATAATCCTTCAGCACCCGCTAATTTTTCAGGCTGATATTCATATAGAAGCTGAGCTGATTCGTGACCGTTTAAGGCTGTGAGAAAAGAGAAAAGTCCACCAACAATCAGTCCAAGAAAAAGGGCTTTTCGATGAAAGGTATAGAGCTTTTCGTTTTTTCTTGTTTTCAACATTTTAAATGCAGCGACAGAAGCAATGACAAAAGCGCCTGTTGTAAAAGCAGACAGTACTACGTGAGTAGCAGTTACAACAAAACTAGGATTGAAAAATGCCTTCCAAGGTTCGATATTCGTTATTTCTCCATTGACCATTTGAAAGCCAGCGGGTGTTCCTTCAAAAGCATGTACGTTTGTAATGAGAATCGCTGAAGCTGCTGCACCAATGACAACGAAAATAACGGTAATGATGCGCATGGCTGGTGATAAACGATCTGCTGCGTACACATAAATAGACATAAATAATGCTTCAATAAAGAAAGCATAAATTTCTATTTGAAATGGCAGTGACATGACTTTTCCGATGACCTCCATAAAACCAGGCCATAGAAGGGCAAGCTGCGTACCAGCAATGGTACCGGTTGGAATGGCAACACCTAACAGAACAGCCTGCGCTTTTGTCCATCGTTTGGCCATGATGGCATAATGCGGGTCCTTCGTTTTTTGAAAGATGAGTTCAGCTAACAAAATCATTAGCGGGATGCCTACGCCAAGCGAGGCATAAATAATATGGAAGCCCATTGTTGTGCCGAACAGACTTCTAGCTAAAACGAGATCAGTCAATTTTTTCTCCGCCTTTCTTATCGCATCTCTTTTGATGGTGTTTATTATTCTCCACCATTTTTAGATTATTCTTCCTGACTAAGAAAGCTTGTTCTTTGACAAGTTGTAAAAGAGGGAGTAGAATATAATTATAAAACGTAATCATTACGTTTTAATGATGAAGGGAGTTTTGACATTGAAAAGAGATATTCATCCAACCTCACATGAAGTTGTATTTATGGACGTAAACAGCGGTTACCGCTTCTTAAGTAGATCAACAAAGACATCACATGAGACCGTAGAGTGGGAAGATGGGAAGACTTATCCTGTCATTAAAGTAGAGACAAGCTCTGATACGCATCCATTTTATACAGGACGCCAGAAATTCGGAGAAAAAGGCGGCAGAGCGGAGCAGTTTAAGAAAAAATATCAAATGTAGACAAAGAAACACACCTGATCATGGTGTGTTTTTTTGTGCAGTAAAAAACCCCGGCTGATCGCACGGGGTTCATGAATTCATTCAACATTTAAAGCTGTTTTTAATGTGTTTAAATTTTGTTTCATTAAGCTGACATAGCTTTCGCCATTTTTAGCATCATCTTCTGTAATGGATTCTAGATTTTTCAGTGTAAGGCTTTTTGCCCCAATTTCACTGCGAATCGTATCTGATACTTTACTGCTGACGTTATTTTCAAAAATGACATACTTGATGTGATGCTTTTCTGCCTGTTGTACGATATTTTCAAGCTGTTTTTGGGAAGGCTCTTCAGAAGCAGAGAGTCCTAGTACACTGATTTGCTCAATGCCATAGCGTTTTTCCCAGTAGCCGTATGCAGCGTGGGAAACGAGAATTTCTTTATGTTCTGCTTTAGATAACGTTGTTTTGAATTCCTGATCTAACGATTGTAATTCTTTTTTTAGTGATTCATAGTTTTTTGTGTATTCGTCTTTATGATCTGGATCTAGTGAAACGAGTGTGTCTTTAATATTTTTTGCCATTTGCTGTGCATAAACAGGGTCTAGCCATGCATGGGGATCTTTATCTCCGTGGTCGTGTCCATCATGGTCATGATCTTCACCTTCATGATCGTGATCATGGTCCTCACCTTCTTCATGAGCATGTTCTTCTTGTGTTGATAATAGCTTGATGCCTTCGGCTGCTTTCACTGTTTTCACGCCTTGGTCTTTTAACGTAGAAGCCGTTTTATCAGCAAATGCTTCAGCACCTGTTCCGCTGTAAATAAAGGCATCTCCTTCGGCCATTTCAACCATCGTTTTTGAACTTGGTTCAAAGCTGTGTGCATCTGCATTGGCAGGGTACACACTTTGAGCGTTCACGTGAGAGCCGCCAATTTTTTCAGTGAAATCTTGAATAGGGAAGATCGTCGTGTAAATGGTTAATTTCCCATCTGCTTTTCCTTTTGAAGCATTTGTCCCCGCACTGCTTGAGCAAGCGGCAAGACCGACCGCTAATAAAGCAGCTGTTAAAATAAAAAAGATTTTTTTCATCTAAGAATGTCTCCTCTCAACCTATTAGATAGAAATGATTACGATTTAATGTCCTGAGTTATTGTATCGTAATAATTACGATTTGAAAAGAGGAAAATAAAAAATTTTCATCAGAAGATGTTTCCTCTAAAAAAATAGACGTCAAAACGTGACGAAATTTAAAACATTGTGCTATATTTATTTTTAAAAAAAGAAAAAGGAATGGACAAACTTATGAAACTTTTAGACGAAATCATCGAATATAACCAACAATTTATTGAAGAGAAGCGATATGAAGAGTTTACAACAACGAAGTTTCCACAGAAAAAAGCTGTCATTCTATCATGTATGGATACAAGACTTGTTGAACTGCTTCCACGCGCCATGAACATGAAAAATGGCGATATTAAAATTGTCAAAAGTGCTGGCGCTCTTGTTTCTCACCCATTTGGAAGTATTATGCGAAGCATTTTAGTGGCTGTTTATGAATTGAATGCTGACGAGGTGTACGTCATTGGGCATCACGATTGTGGTATGAGTAAAATAGACAGCGAAACACTCTTAAATAAAGCCATTGAGCGTGGTATTCCAGAAAAACGGATTGAAGTACTGGAATACTCAGGAATCGATTTTCAACAGTGGCTCAAAAGCTTTAGCTCAGTTGAAGAAAGTGTGAAAGACAGTGTATCTGTCGTTAAAAATCATCCGCTTCTTCCATCTGATGTGCCTGTACATGGTCTTGTCATTGATCCTGGAACAGGTAAGCTTGACTTAGTTGTCAATGGTTATGAAGAAAAGTAAGTTATTTTTCCTTTTTAGGCGGGACCGGATCCATGCCTCCAGGATGCAGCGGGTGACATTTTAAAATTCGTTTAATCGTGAGCCAGCCGCCTTTTAAAGCGCCATGCGTTTTGATCGCCTCTAGCCCGTAGTTTGAGCAAGTGGGGTAAAACCTGCAGCTCGGTGGTGTTAGAGGGGAAATGCATTTTTGATAAAAGCGAATGATGCCGATAAAAATTTGTTTCATAGAGGTTCCTCCTTGTCTGTCTTTTCACAGTATAAGAAAAAAGGACAAGGAAGGGAAGTTTTATAAACTAAACTGGTCGGAACAATATGTTATAATATAGGAAATTGCAATTATAGGAGTGGTGATTAATGCCTTCAGTCGAAAGCTTTGAACTTGACCATAATGCTGTAAAAGCACCTTACGTTCGTCATTGCGGCGTTCATAAAGTGGGATCAGATGGGGAAGTGAACAAATTTGATATCCGTTTTTGTCAGCCAAACAAGCAGGCAATGAAACCTGATACGATTCATACATTAGAGCATTTACTTGCGTTTAATATTAGAACACACTCAGAGAAATACGATCATTTTGATATCATCGATATTTCTCCAATGGGCTGCCAGACTGGCTACTATTTAGTTGTCAGCGGTGCACCGACACCAAGAGAGATCGTTGAACTGCTTGATGCAACATTCAAAGATGCAGTGGAAGTAACAGAAATTCCTGCTGCAAATGAAGAGCAGTGCGGTCAAGCGAAGCTTCATGATCTTGAAGGAGCAAAACGTTTAATGCGTTTCTGGCTGTCTCAGGATCAAGAAGAGCTATTAAAAGTATTTGGATAATCAGTAAGATGATGAACCGGACATATTGAATGTCCGGTTTTTTATATGAAATGAAACGAGAGCTGTTAAAATAGGGGATATTTGTTAAAATGGACATGTCAGTAAAAAAAGGGGGATACACGAATGCGGAAAATGGTAGGAATCATTTTGATGCTCGCATTACTTAGTGCATGTGGAAACTCGGCAGCGAGCAATGACAAGGGAGAAGTGCCTGAGCTATTAGAAGTCAAACTAACAGGGCCGGAGCAAGTAGAGAAAAATGAAAACGTTATCGTAAAAGCAGCTGTCACATATGGTGATACGCCTGTTGATGATGCAGATGATGTTGAATTTGAAGTGTGGAAAGATGGCGACAAGGATAACAGCAAGATGATTCAGCCAAAGAAAAAGGAGAAAGGTGTATATGAATTGCATACAGCTTTCAAACAAGATGGCCTTTATATCATACAAGTCCATGTGACAGCTAAACAGCAGCATAATATGCCGAAGACAAACATCCATGTAGGTGATGTGAAAAAAGAGAGTTCATCTACTGAAGAAGAAGATACCTCACATCATTGAAAGCGGTTTTATTTTGGGTTAGGACGTTGGTTTGGTTCAGCATCCTGTGGTGAATCGACTTTATGCTTGTAATCATAAGCCTTTGATGTCGTCCACAGTGATAAAAAGACAACGATTGAGATAATGATAAAGCTGATAATCCCAAGTAACAGCATCTAACTCCCTCCTTATTTCCATATTAACATATATTTCATGCGGTCAAAATAGAAGAAAATGATGGCAGGTTTCAGTATAATAAAAAAAGGGTAATCCCATACTAAACGCAACTACATAAGGAGGAATCAACATGTCTGAAAAATTATTAAACGTCGTCAATAAACAAGTAGCAGATTGGACTGTGCTTTACGTAAAATTACATAACTATCACTGGTATGTAAAGGGAAAAGACTTCTTTACACTCCATGAAAAATTCGAGGAATTATATACAGAAACAGCCACTTATATCGATGATTTGGCTGAGCGTATGCTCGCATTAAATGGACAACCTGTTGCGACAATGAAAGAGTGCTTAGAAATTTCTAGCATTCAAGAAGCGGAAGGCAATGAATCAGCCGAGCAAATGGTGAAAAATCTGTATGATGATTTCTCTAATATTGCAGAAGAACTTAAGCGAGGCATGGAGCTGGCTGCAGAAGTTGGCGATGAAACAACAGGTGATATGCTGCTTGCGATTCATCAATCCATTGAAAAACACAACTGGATGCTAAAAGCATACTTAGGATAAGCGAATGTGAAAGGAATGTCGATCATCAAACAGATCGGCATTCTTTTTTTGTGGATTTGTGACAGACAGCCCATTGAATTGATGGGGCTTTCAGCCGAAGAGAAAAGGGAAGGGAGGGGAGAAGATGTCCTCAATTGCAGGAATGATGAGCCAGCAAGTGGCGAGTATTCAAAAAACACTTAATATCAGTTTATTGAATTCACAGCTTGCCACGAACACAGCCCAAGCCATGGTGATGCTCGATCAAGTGCAGCAGCAGCCTCAAGCTGTTCAGCCCAAAGATTCAGACGCTACGTTTATTGATGTCAGAGTTTAACCAAGAAAGCCGCCGTCACCGGCGGCTCTTTTTATGCGCTTCACGAATTTTTTGAACAGCTAACCATGCCTTTATTTTTTGTCGTCCAAGCTATTCATCAAATGCGGCATATACTATTGAGGTAAGAAGTTCCACTATGAAAGGATGTTGATGCCAAGTGAGCAAGGATTTAGGCATCTTTTCGTTGTTTACAGTCAGTTTGTCGGCAATGGGCTTTCTGTTTGGTGGAGCAGGATATTTACTCATGATATTAGTGACACTCATGGCTATAGAATTAATTTGTTCAAGCCTAAGAGAATCTGTGACTGGACAACTTACGATGAAGCGTTTTTTGACCAGGCTTGTTCGAAAGGTTGTGACGATCTCTTTAATATCCATGGCACATTTCTTCGATGTCATGCTGAAGACTGGGGGGACAATTAAGGATTTAGCGCTCATCTTTTATATTATTTATGAATCGTACCAGATTGTCTCAACAGCCAGAGCTCTCGGAATTCCCATTCCACAGTTGTTTATTGATGTGTTAGACATGATTAAAAATAAATTGCGCAAAAAGCCGTAATTTCTTCATATCTGGTCATACTAAAGGAAAAAGGATGAATCAGATGGCGAGACACACATACTATGTATCCGTTCAAGACGGATCAATCTCACAGCACAGAGACGCGGCTGCTTGGCAATTTCAGATAGAGGCAGATGATGACCAAATCTTGCAGTTAAGAGAGTATTTTGATGAACAGTATATGACAGATTGGAAAGGTTTTTTTCGGGCGCATGTTCCATTTCTTGAATATCATTATGATAGTCCAAACGACGAAATGGATAGGAAAAGAAAAGAAATTTACTCCATGATTCATGATCTCGGTAACGAAGAGACAAAGAACTTTATTGAGACCAATGGACTGATGAATTGAAAAAGCATGTAGACAAACCCTCGCATTCTTTGTCAGGTGCTCATGAATGTCAAATTCGCTCCGCGCCAGTACTCGTTTTTCCTAGACTGCAAAGGTTTTCTATCACGCTGAAAAGAAGACAAAAGGCTAAAAGAAAGTTCATTTTAGCCTTTTGTCAACGATCTGAAAGTATGTAGAGACATTCTACATGCTTTTATTTTCGAGGCTGTAAGATACCGCCGATTAGATCACTGATTCCGCCTCTATTTTCCTGCTGTGAGTTGGTGATTTCGTGTGAGGTACTCTGACTCTGGGGTTTGTACCGGTTATCATCTATCCCGATCCGCATTCCAGATGTTCGTTCAGATGGCTGGATAATCACAATTTGGTCCTGTTCATGAAATTCAAACAAGTAGGATTCGCCTGATGTTTGTCCAATGAACGTTTTCCAGTTCACATCTAATTTGACTTTCGGTGCTTTGCCCGTCCAAGCGACAATGGCGTCAGGATCTACACGGCAAGGTGCTTTTAAAATCAGCGGGTTTCCATTTGTTTTGATGGCAACCTGCGCCCCGTGACCTTGATACGAGAGCTTTGAAGTAAATAGCCCTTTCTGTGATATAATCCCAACGCCTACTGGTGTCACGCCATAGTGACATTCTTCAGTAAAGGCAAGTAAATCTTCACTTTCCACGCTAACATGTTGCCAAGGACCGTTCGGCTCAAGATTGATGACGGTCACATGCTCGCTAGAATCAGCCAAGTAGCAAGTGCCTTGTCCACTCACTTCCATCATCTCAAGGTTTTCACCTGTTAATTTTCTGCTAATATGATTAAATACTTGGCTGACCATATTTCCTTTATTCGTCCCAAGTAATCGTTTACGGTATTGAAATGTGCCTTGATCGGCAATCATCGCGCCTTTTTTGGCAAAAAAGATCCCGTTGCCTTCTGCTTGTAAGGTCAGTTCTTCGATCGTGTTGAAATGAAATCCCATTTGTGCCAGCTCCTTTTCTTTGTCAAGATGTGAATCCGTAGATGCGGCATAGGTCGTTTAAATCAAGGGTCGTACCTTGTCCGGTAGCGGTGATTTTCCATTCGTTCTCAACTCTCGTTAGTTCAGCACAAATGATGGATGTACAAAATGAATAATCCTCTGTTAACTGAAAGGTACAAATCTCCTGTTGTGTGATTTGATCTGAAAGGCGCAAGTAGGCATTGGTCACCTGTCCAAAATGATGTGCCCGCTCGTGTGCATCATGTATCGTGGCTGTTACGACGATTTTCTGAATATCGGGTGAGACTCTGCTCAGCTGCATAATGATGATCTCATTGTCCCGATGGCCTCCGCCGACCTGATGATCACCTAGATGGCGAACAGCTCCATCTAAGCTTTGCTGCTGATGATAATAGATCAGGTGTTTTGGAGACAGAAGCTTGTCCTCTTCATTTAAGAGAAACACTTGCGTATCTAAATCAATTGGCTGACCAGATAAGTCCCAGCCAAGTCCGATATGAATTTGATCTACATTTGGATTGTCTTTTGTTAAATCTAACTTTTGTCCTTTCATGAGGTGTTTCTTCACTGCCTCAAGAGAAGCGTCTTCTTTCTCATGTTGCCTCATTGGCCATGCTTTGTTATTTTCTTGTTTTGATCCATTTGTGATGCTCATGTTGGTTTCCTCCTCGTCTGTGTAGGACAAACACTTATTGATTTACGTCATCATGGGCAAAAGGTTTCATGATTAAAATGGGATGAGGATGGAGATGATAAAAAGGTTTTAGCAAGAATACTTATTTTACATACAGACGAGATAGAAGCACTTGTTTGTTTCACTTTTCATAAAAATTCTTCAGAGAAATGTGATCTGTGGTATGATGTTTTACAAGAAGCAAGGACAGGATATGAGGGATTTCACATGCATGTATTTAAAGACTATTATCATAATACGGTCAAGCTCTCTTTTGAAGAGCAGCCTTTTTCAAGTCATCCTAAGCATGTTTGGGCTATTTGCCGCTATCAAGGAAAATGGCTACTTACAGAACATGAGGATCGAGGCTACGAGTTTCCAGGAGGGAAAGTAGAGCCAAATGAAGAAGCAGATCAAGCCGCTATACGAGAGATTCACGAAGAGACGGGTGCTGTTGTTCGTGAATTAACGTATATTGGTCAATATCAGGTGCTTGGCAGAGAGAAAGTCATTGTCAAAAATATTTATTTCGCCGATATTGAAAGGCTCGTCAAGCAGGACACGTATTTTGAAACGAAAGGACCCGTTCTTTTCGCAGACTTACCAAGATCCATCGCAAAAAATAAAAATTTCAGTTTTATTATGAAAGATGATGTCTTAAGGAAAAGTATGGCTTATTTAGAAAAGAACGGTTTGATTCGTTAAAAAAAGCGTAGGGAAATGACCCTGCGCTTTTTATTTTTGCAGAAAACGGCGTTCCAGCCATTCAACAAGCTGATACATGATGGTGGCGAAGACGGCGATAATGAAAAGACTTAAGAACACGAGTGTAAAGTTGAAGACTTGAAAGCCATAGATGATCATATAGCCGAGTCCTTTTGAGGAAACAAGGAATTCTCCCACAATGACCCCAACCCAAGAAAGACCAACATTGACCTTAATGGCAGAGATCATCGTTGGAATACTTGCTGGTAAAATGACCTCACGGAAGACCGTTCTTTTTTTCGCGCCAAAGGTTTTCATGACTTTTAAATAATTCTCATCGACTTCTTGAAAGGCTGTATAAATGACGATGGTGGTAATGATCACACTGATAATGGCACCCATCGCGACAATGCTGATCATGCCTGGTCCAAGGGCAACAATTAAAATGGGGGCGAGAGCGACTTTCGGCATCGCATTTAAAATAACCAAATAAGGATCAAGTACATTTGCAAGACGGGTGGACCACCATAAGGCGGCGGCTAATAAAATGCCGCAAAAAGTACCAAGTAGAAAGCCGAGCACTGTTTCAAATAGCGTAATGCTCATATGATTAATTAATGAACCATCTGATAATTTTTGTACAAACAATTGGCAGACGGCAGATGGTGAACTGAAAATGAGCGGGTCAATCAGTCTGAAATGGCTCGCAAGCTCCCAAAGCGAAAAGAAACTGGCGAAAATGATCAACTGGTAGACTCGCGTCATGCGTTTTTCCATTCGAACTTTTTTTCGATAGGCTTCATGTAAAAGATCACTGTGTTTCAACTGTCTTCAGCTCCTTCCAAATCGTTTGAAAGAGCTCTTGGAAACTTGCTGTCTGTCTCGCTTCAAAAGGAGAGAGCGTCCTCAGATCATCGGGAACGGTAAACATTCGCTGGATAGAGCCGGGATGCTTTGAGAATAAGAAAATACGATCACTCATCGCAATGGCTTCGCCGATGTCATGCGTGACAAGAACAGCCGTTTTTTGGTAGTTTTTTAATGTGTGAAAGACGAGATCTTCTAATGTCAGTTTCGTCTGGTAATCTAGTGCTGAAAATGGCTCATCTAGCAGAAGCAGACCGGGATCAACTGCAAGCGTTCGGGCGAGAGCCGCACGCTGCCTCATCCCGCCTGACAGCTCCTTCGGGTATTTTTCTTCGACATCATTGAGTCCAAGCTTTGGCAGTAAGCTAAGGGCAGCTGAGGTGGCTTCATGTGAATCTTGTTTTGCAATTTTTAACCCGAGAATGACATTTTCCTTGATCGTTTTCCATGGGAACAAATAATCTTGCTGGAGCATATAACCGATTTGATGCTCCTGTTGATTCGGTTCTTTTCCTTCGATTAAAATTCGACCTTCAGAGGGTGGCGTAATGCCTGCGATGATGGAAAGCAAGGTTGTTTTCCCGCAGCCGCTAGGACCAATAAATGAGATGAATTCACCTTGAGTGATCTCCATATTGATGTGCTGTATGGCCGTTGTTTTTTCTTTTAAAGAGAAGTATGTGTGGGTCACATGGTCAATTTGAAGGAAAGACATGTGCTACCTCCTGTTCTATTTGTGATCTGTGACCTTCTTGGCAATGGATGAATCGACAAGTTGTTTGTACGGGATAAATTCCGGCAGTTCACCACTTGCCTTCATGATTTCCTGTAATTTGTTCCATTCCTCTTCATTTAGAAGGGGATCTGTTGCATAGGAGTTCTGCTGTTTGTAACGTTTGATAGCTGTTGATAAGACATCAAGGTCTGTATCAGGAAATTGAGATTGGATTGTCTTGGCAATCTCCTCTGGGCTCTTTGTTTTGACCCATTTTTGCGCTTTGTAAATGGCACGGGTAAAGGCTTCAGCTGTCTCTTTGTTTTCTTCTAAGTAACTCTTCTTTGCCATAAAGGTGGTATAAGGCACCTTGCCGGAAGCCTCACCAAAGGAGGCGGTAATGTACCCTTTGCCTTCTTTTTCAATTAAGGAAGCTGTCGGTTCGAATAACTGCACAAAATCGCCAGTTCCAGAGGAAAAAGCACCTGAAATGTTGGCAAAATCAATATTTTGAATCATGCGAAGATCTTGTTTCAAATCAATGCCTTCTTTTTTCAGGACATATTCACCGACCATTTGCGGCATGCCGCCTTTCCGTTGTCCGAGAAAGTCTTTTCCTTTCAATTGATCCCAAGAAAATTGATTGATTTTTTCCCTTGAAACAAGAAATGTACCGTCTGTTTGTGTCAGCTGTGCAAAGTTCATGACAGAGTCTTTCGTGTCTTGTGCTTCCACATAAATAGAAGATTCAGATCCGGTCAGAGCGATATCAGCGCCGCCGGATAAGAGAGCTGTCATTGTTTTATCGCCGCCCCAAGTGGTTTTTAATTCAACCTCTAAGCCTTCATCTTTGAAAAATCCTTCGGATAGGGCGACATAAAGCGGTGCATAAAAGACCGAATGGGTCACCTCGGCTACTTGTACGGTCTGCTCTTGGTCTTTTTTACAGGCGACAAATGGAATAAAGAGCAGGACAACGAATATGAATGCCAGTCTGACTTTAATGGAACGATTCAAGAGTAATTCGCCTCCTTTGTTCTAGATCACTAATTAAAGTATGTCAAAAGGGATTTTTGGTGAGTGCCTAGATGAAATAAGAAGCGCATTGTTTATTTATAGAACGTGTCTTTTTTTCTATACTAGAAGCATGAATGCTTTCTTGAATTTGGCAGAAATAAAAGGAGCGGTTTCATGTATAGATTGAGTTGGGTATTTGTTGGTTGGTATGTAGTAGGTCTTATTTTAATGGTCTTTTTTGAAGTGCCGGCATGGCTTCAGTTTGCGAATGGTATCTTTCTTGTGCTTTACGCCTGCTGCGTCATTGAGATTGGCCGAAATATTTACGGGGCATGGAGCTTTGTGATCGTAAGAGCAGCCATTGTGGGTGTGTTGACGTTTACAGTTGAATGGGTGGGGATCACAACTGATTTTCCATTTGGGGCCTATGATTATTATCCGACACTTGGATTTCTTGTGGCGGGAGTGCCTTTGACGATCGCTTTTGCATGGGTTGGTGTGTTTTTAAATAGTCTTTTTTTATCAAGACAACAATCGAAGTGGAAACGAGCCGTCGAAACGGGTATATGGATTGTACTGCTTGATCTCATATTAGATCCGGTAGCGGCTGAACGAAAGTTTTGGGTGTGGTATGACGGCGGAGGTTTCTTTGGTATCCCTTTTGAGAATTTTGTCAGCTGGGGTATCATTGGAGCAGGACTTTCATTTCTGTTCCCGCTTATATCAATTGATCAGCAGGCATTGCGCTGGAATGGGCGTATTTATCAGGCCATGGTGTTCTTCTTTGGTCTTTTAGCATTAAAGGGCGGGCTGGATGTCATTTTTTATTTAGCACTGATCATTGTCATCTTGTGTGAAGGAAGGGTTCGATTTGAAAGAAAGCGACAAAAACCGATCGTTTAGACGACTCTTTTATTTTTATCTTGAACGATATTTACTGAACAAACATTTTCGCTGTGTCATGATGAAAGGTACGGTTGACCCAAAGGAGAAGCATCCTGTTCTTTATCTTGCTAATCACAGTTCATGGTGGGATGGACTGATCATTTTTCTTTTAATAGAACAAATGTCTGAGCTGGATCATGCCATGATGATGGAAGAGAAGCAGTTGAAGCAATATGCTTTTTTTCAAAAACTTGGTGCATTTCCAGTTCATAAAGAGAAGCTGAAAAGTGTCAAGCAGGCATTAATGACCGCAAAGGAGAAGATGGAGGCTGGCGGGGCTGTGTGGCTCTTCCCGCAGGGGAAAATTATGCACCAAGACATAAGGCCGCTTGAACTGGAAGGCGGAGCTTCTTTTTTAGTCAGGCAATTTGAGCAGGTCGTCATCAAACCTGTGACGCTGCATTATACATTTAATCAATTTCAAAAACCAACGGTATCGGTTGAATTTGGAGAAGATGTCCTGGTAGCTGGCGGATCACTTCGCAGTAAGGAAGTAACAAGTTTACTTGGAGACCTGCTTGAAACACAGTTAAACGCACATCAAGCACAGGTTATTGCTGATCCAGATTTTTCAACAAACGAACAATTTAGGCAGGTGACAAGGACAAGCCGGTCAACTAGTGATGCGTTTGATTCCTTTAAAAAGTGGGTGAAAACATGGCGGTCTTCTTAATTGTCATCAGTGTTTTGCTGCTCTGCCAATTGATGTTTACGATTTGGAATATGAAGCAATTTCCTGTACTCAAGCCAGCATCTCTTTCACCTGATGAACCCATTTCATTATCGATCCTCATTCCAGCGAGAAATGAAGAAAAACGGCTGGAAGCCTGCCTTCAGTCGATTGTTGATCAGCGTCTCCATCCGAAAGAGTTGATCGTGCTGGATGATCACTCGACAGATCAGACGAGAATGATTGCAGAGGGCTTCGCAGAGACATATCCATGGATTCGTGTGCAGTCAGGTCAAGTATTGAAGCGCGGGTGGCTTGGAAAATCATATGCTTGTTCCCAGCTTGCTGAGGCAGCATCTTCTGATTGGTTGTTATTTTTAGATGCAGATGTCCGCTTAAAACAAGGAGCTATTGAAGCGGTGTACAAGCAGTTATGCATACAAAAAACGGGCATGCTTTCAGGTTTCCCAGAGCAAAAAACGGGAACGCCTTTTGAGCATCTTGTTGTTCCTATGATGATGTTTACGATTGGCTGTCATCTGCCAGTGAAGTGGGTCAAAACATCTCAACATCCTGCTTTTGCCGCAGCACATGGCGGCTTTATTGCCATTGAAAAGAACTGTTATCACGAAATAGGTGGTCATGAAGCGATCAAGGATTCTCTTGTGGATGATATGGCTTTGGCTAAACGAGTGAAAGCGAAGGGCTTTCCGTTCACACTGGCAAGTATTCATTCTTTTGTCTACATGAGAATGTATGAGAGTGGACAGGAAGTATGGGAAGGATATCGGAAAAATTTGTTCCCGGGAGTGAATCGAAACATTGCTTTGTTAAGCAGTGTCTTTTGTTTATACTCCGTCCTTTATGTAGTTCCTGTTATTTGCTTTATGATCGCACTGATTCATTTTGATGTGGTCAATCTCTGTTTAGCCCTTCTTTGCTACGGGCTGGGTGTATCCATTAAAGCGGTCATTGATATCGAAAATGGAAGAACGTCTACGATGGCCTTTTTATTGCCTGTCAGTATCATGAGCCTGATTGCCATTGGTTTTGCTTCTATGAAAATTGGGCTGAAAAAAGAAGGCTATGAATGGAAAGGAAGAAGGTACGAATGAAAAAAGTGATCATTATTGGCGGCGGACTTGGCGGGTTATCGGCTGCGATTCGCTTACAGTCACGCGGTTTCCAGGTCACCATTTTAGAAAAAGAAGCTTCTTTAGGCGGGAAATTACAACGCCATCAAGCGTCTGGCTACTCTTTTGATTTAGGACCGAGTACCATTACAATGAAGGCGTATTTTGAGGAAGTATTTACCTCCTGTCATAGACGAATGGAGGATTATGTGACGTTTTATCCGATTTTCCCCCTTACTAAAAACGTTTTTTCAGATGGACATACGGTCGAGTTTACGCCAGATATTGAGCAAATGGAATCACAAATTGCAGTTTTTAGTCCAGAGGATGCACAGCAATACCGGGCATTTTTACAGGAATCGAAGAAGCTTTTTCAAATGGCAGAGGATCAGTTTTTAAATCGTTTATTATTGACCTGGAAGGATAAAGCGGATGTCAAGCTAATGAAAGCCCTTCTTGCTGTCAAACCTTTTACATCTGTTCAGCGCTTGCTGCGTCAATATTTTCGTCATCCTCATACATTGGCGATGTTTGGCCGGTATGCGACTTACATTGGCTCTTCTCCATACGAGGCACCTGCTATTTTTAATATGATGGCTTATTTAGAAGGAGAAAAAGGCATTTATGGTATTAAGGGCGGTACGTATCGTTTAGTTGAGGCATTTGAGACATTGGCAAAGGAATTGGGTGTCCAAATTCATCTCAATGAATCAGTCAAAAAGATTCATGTAAAGAATAAGCGAATCCAAGGAGTTGAAACGGATCAGCAGTTATATGAAGCAGATCAAGTCATTGCGGGGGCAGATGCACTGACTGTTTATCGCCAATTAATTGATGAAGAAGACCGCCCGAGCTTTGGAAATCAAAAACTGGCAAACATTGAGCCATCGTTATCAGGTTTTGTTCTTTTGTTGGGCGTCCCTAAAGTCTATGAACAACTGTCTCATCACAACGTGTTTTTTCCAGAGAATTATGAACAAGAATTCAAGGATATTTTTCAGAAAAAACAGCTTCCTCATGATCCGACGCTTTACATCTGTTATTCAGGTCATTCAGAGCCAGCTTTAAGCGGAGGACCAGGAAGAAGTAACTTGTTTGTATTGGCCAATGCGCCATATGTGACAAAAGAGCAAAATTGGGACATGCTAAAGGAGACATATGGCCAGCATATGAAAACAAAACTAAAGGAAAAGGGTCTCTTTGATCTTGACCAGCTTGTAGAATTTGAAGCGGTACAAACCCCGCTTGATTTGCAGCAAAAAACGGGAGCGTATCATGGGGCCATTTATGGCATGTCGTCAAACTCATTCAAGCAGGCGTTTTTTCGCATCAATAATCAATCAAAGGATATTGAAGGACTTTGGTTTGTTGGCGGCACAAGTCATCCAGGCGGCGGCACTCCGATGGTGACAAAATCAGGACAGCTCGTCGCAGAGGCCATTATCAAGCATTTGACGTAACACCGAATGAAAAGGAGAGAATTCAAGTGATTGTGGAAAAGAGAAGGTTCCCGTCGCCACATCCGCATATTCACTTATATACAGTGACATATGAGGCCGATGGACTTCGGATGAAGGGGCTGCTCGCTGAACCGGCCGGAGAAGGTCTCTATGACGGTTTTTTATATTTACGGGGCGGCATTAAAAATGTGGGAATGGTTAGACCTGGCCGAATTGTGCAATTTGCTGCGCAAGGGTTTGTCGTCTTTGCGCCCTTCTACCGAGGGAATCAAGGAGGCGAAGGGAACGAGGATTTTGCCGGAGAAGACCGGAAAGATGCATTTGCTGCATTTCAGCTGTTGAAACATCATCAAAAGGTGAAGCAGGAGCGCATTCATATCTTTGGTTTTTCCCGCGGCGGAATTATGGGCATATGGACCGCTGTTGAAATGAAGCATGAGGCCGCTTCCTTTGTGACATGGGGAGGCGTAAGTGATATGAAGCTCACCTATGAAGAACGTGTGGATATGAGAAGAATGATGAAGCGTGTGATAGGAGGTCCTCCGCATAAGGTACCAGAAGCATATGAGGCTAGAACGCCTTTGAATCATGTGCACCAAATTGAAGCACCTGTCCTAATCATTCATGGGGAGCTGGATGAGAATGTATCCATTGAGCATGCCTATTTATTAGAAGATGCACTGCGTCAGCATGGCAAATCTGTGGAAACATGGTATTTTCACGGATATCATCATTATTTCCCGCCACAGCATAACCGGGAGATTGTCAGACGGCTGACGACATGGATGCACAGCCGAAAAGGCGGAAATGTGGTAAAATAAACGGTAGAAAGAAATATAGAAAGTAGGGGGATTTTCATTATGGGAATGCCTGTTGAATTTAATACAATGATTGTCACAAAAGGAAAAGAGACAAGAATTGAAGAAAATGTGTTTGAGCTCATGAAGGAAGGGTACCGCATTTATCCATTAAATATTCCGCTTGAGGTGCGTAAAACGAAAGACGGAGAAAAAACGGGAACAGCACATGTTGAAAAGCTGGAGCTCACAGACAATATCACGAAGGTGACGTACCGTCTTGTGTCATTGCATTCAACGAACTAAAAAAGCTGAGGGAATGAATCCCTCAGCTTTTTCCTTTTGTTAGACGAGTGGTCCGCCTTTTGTTTCAATATCACTTGCTGCATGGCTGAATTTTTTAAAGTTCTTTTTAAATTCATTTGCAAGGAAGTTTGCTTTTTCTTTGTAAGCCTCTTGATCGTCCCATGTTTTAGCAGGCTGAAGCACTTCATCTGGCACTCCTGGAATATGAAGCGGGATGTGTAATCCGAAGATGTCGTCAGTGATCATTTCAGCGTTGTCAAGATCTCCTTCGATCGCTGCCTGCACCATTGCTCTTGTATGAGCAAGATTCATTCGTTTGCCCGTACCGTAGCCGCCGCCAGTCCAGCCTGTATTCACAAGGAATACTTTTGCGCCGTGCTCATCGATTTTTTTACCAAGCATTTCAGCATAGACATGAGCAGGAAGTGGCAAGAATGGTGAACCAAAGCAAGTAGAGAACGTTGTTTCTGGTGACGTCACGCCACGCTCAGTTCCCGCTAATTTACTTGTGTAACCGCTCAAGAAGTGGTACATGGCTTGTTCTTTCGTTAAACGGCTGATTGGAGGTAAAACGCCGAATGCATCAGCTGTTAAAAAGACGATGGCAGATGGGTGACCTGCAATACTTGGTTTCACGATGTTATCAATCATTTCGATTGGGTAAGCCGCACGTGTATTTTCAGTAAAGAATGTGTCATCATAATCTGCTTCACGTGTTTCTTCATCAAGTACTACATTTTCAAGCACTGATCCGAAGCTGATAGCTTTGTAAATTTGTGGTTCTTTTTCTTCACTTAAGTTCACACATTTTGCATAGCATCCGCCTTCAATATTGAAGACACCTGTGTTAGACCAACCGTGCTCATCGTCTCCAATCAGCTTGCGGCTTGCACTTGCAGAAAGCGTCGTTTTTCCAGTACCTGAAAGGCCGAAAAATAAAGCAACATCGCCTTCTTGACCGACGTTAGCAGAGCAGTGCATTGATAAAATATCTTGTTCAGGAAGCAGGTAGTTCATAACAGAGAAAATGGATTTTTTCATCTCTCCTGCATATTCTGTTCCACCGATCAGAATCGTCCGTTTTTCAAAAGAAACGATAATAAACGTTTCAGAGTTTGTGCCATCTGTTTCAGGATCTGCTTTAAAGTGAGGTGCAGATAAGATGGTGAAAGGTTTTTCGTTTGATGATGGTGTTGATCCATCAGGTCTGATGAATAGCTGCTTTGCAAAAAGATTGTGCCAAGCGAATTCATTTACAACTGTAATTGGCATACGGTATTTTTCGTCAGCACCGGCAAAACCATCAAAGACAAATAGTTCATCACGTTCTTTTAAGTATGACACAACCTTTGTATATAAACGATCAAATGCCTCTTTCGAGATCGGCTGATTGACTTGACCCCAATCAATTTTATGTTCAGAGCTTTCTTCTTTTACGATGAATTTATCTTTAGGCGAACGTCCAGTGTAGGCACCCGTTGTGGCGCGCACAGCACCAGTTGAAGTTAAAACGCCTTCATTACGTGCCAAAATCTTTTCAACAAGTTTCGGAACAGATAAATTTTGGTGCGTATTTTCTAATGAGAGCAATGACTGCAAATCTTCTTTTAAATCCACTGAGTTCATAAAAAAACCCTTCCTTTACCGTTGAATTTGTTTGTTTTGATTAGTATAACACATTGATAATAATAGTCTATACTATTTAAACATTTTTGTGTGTGTTTTTTCATTTCTGCTATGAAAATATGCTTTTTGGTGATGCTAATGATGAGGTGAAAAAAAGGGGAGATAATTCCTATGAACCATTGACATGACGCAAGGGTTTAAGATAAGATATCTTATTGAACGGATACTCTTATCCCGAGTTGGTGGAGGGACAGGCCCGATGAAGCCCAGCAACCGGTTTCTTATGAAAAAGGCATGAACATGCTGAGAAACCAAGGTGCTAACCTGATGCAAGGTACAAGAACACCTTGAGCGATAAGAGTGAAAGGCATGCGATCTCAGACCCTTTCCTCGCAATGAAGGAAATGGTTTTTTTATTTTTGGGATATCATATGAACAAATTGCCAATAACATCTCTAATATAAACATGTTGAAATATAAGAGGGAACGAGTTCCGTATCATATTGGAGGCCTCATCTTGGGATGATGTGGTCTTGTACAGGAGGAAATAGCCATTATGAGTCAAAATCGTCGTTTATTTACTTCAGAATCAGTGACCGAAGGACATCCAGATAAAATCTGTGATCAAATTTCAGACAGCATTTTGGATGAAATTTTAAAGAAAGATCCAAATGCACGTGTTGCCTGTGAAACTTCTGTAACAACCGGTCTCGTATTAGTAAGCGGTGAGATTACAACGTCTACTTATGTCGACATTCCAAAGACGGTGCGTGACACGATTAAGGAAATTGGCTACACACGTGCGAAATATGGTTTTGATGCGGAAACATGTGCGGTTCTTACATCAATTGATGAACAGTCTGCTGATATTGCGCAAGGTGTAGACAAAGCGCTTGAAGCACGTGAAGGAACAATGACTGAAGAAGAAATTGATGCGATCGGTGCAGGTGACCAAGGTTTGATGTTTGGTTTTGCAAACAACGAAACTGAAGAGCTTATGCCACTGCCGATTTCTCTTGCACATAAATTATCTCGCCGTTTAACAGAAGTACGCAAGAATGAAACACTTGCATACCTTCGTCCAGACGGAAAAACTCAAGTAACAGTTGAATATGATGAACAAAACAAACCAGTTCGTATTGATACGGTGGTTATTTCTACACAGCATGCACCAGAAGTGACGCTTGAACAAATTCAAAGCGACTTAAAAGAGCATGTCATCCGCCCTGTCGTTCCAAGTGAACTGATCGATGAAGAAACAAAATACTTCATCAACCCAACAGGCCGCTTTGTTATCGGTGGACCTCAAGGGGATGCTGGTTTAACTGGACGTAAAATCATCGTTGATACTTATGGCGGGTATGCTCGTCACGGTGGCGGTGCTTTCTCTGGTAAGGATGCAACGAAGGTTGACCGTTCGGCAGCATATGCGGCTCGCTATGTAGCGAAAAACATCGTAGCAGCTGGTCTTGCAGATTCATGTGAAGTGCAGCTTGCTTATGCAATTGGTGTTGCACAGCCTGTCTCCATTTCAATTGATACATTTGGAACAGGAAAAGCCTCTGAAGAGAAATTAATTGAAGTGGTACGTGCAAACTTTGATCTTCGTCCAGCTGGCATTATTAAAATGCTTGACTTACGTCGTCCGATCTATAAACAAACCGCTGCATACGGACACTTTGGCCGTCATGACTTGGATCTTCCATGGGAAAAAACGGATAAAGCCGACACGCTTCGCAAGGAAGCATTAGGAGAATAACAACATACAAAACCGCTTATTTTAAGCGGTTTTCCTTTTGATTAAAAAAAATTCTACAAAAAGCGTAAAAATGTGAAACAAAATTGGACAAAATACTGTCTAATTATAGGTCTACTTTTAAGAAATAACATAACGTGGAGGCAATAATATGTGTGGGTTTGTTGGTGTATTTAATCACCGTCCATTGTCCGAAACTACTAAGCAGGAAGAGTTAATTAAGCAAATGAATCGTCTCATCGTTCATCGAGGTCCGGATGATGAGGGGTACTTTCATGATGAGCATGTAGGATTTGGATTTAGACGTTTAAGTATTATAGATGTTGAACACGGAAAGCAGCCGCTTTCTTATGAAGATGAAAAATATTGGATTATTTTCAACGGAGAAATTTATAACTATGTGGAGCTGAAAGAAGAGCTTGTGAAAAAAGGCTATACGTTCAGCACAGATTCTGATACGGAAGTCCTTCTTGCCACATATCGCCACTATAAAGAAGAAGCGGCATCGAAGCTTCGGGGGATGTTTGCATTTTTAATTTGGGATAAAGAAGCGCAGTTATTATATGGCGCAAGAGATCCTTTCGGCATTAAACCGCTCTATTTTACACAAATGGATGACCAAGTGTACTTTGCTTCTGAACGCAAAAGCTTAATGGCTGTGAATGAGAACATTTTATTTGATGAGACTGCTTTGCAGCAGTACATGTCTTTTCAGTTCGTTCCTGAGCCAAATACACTTGATCAAAAAGTGCACAAAGTTGAGCCAGGTCATCAGTTTACACTGCGTCCAGGCCAAGACATTGCATTTAAGACTTACTGGAAAGTTCAATTCAAACCTGAACAAACACAAGAGCAGAAATTAGTAGAAGAAGTACGTGATGCTATCTATGATTCTGTAAAAGTCCATATGAGAAGTGATGTGCCTGTTGGTTCATTCCTATCAGGCGGGATCGATTCTTCTTTCATCGTGTCAGTCGCAAAGGAATTTCACCCTGAACTGAAGACATTCTCTGTTGGTTTCCAGCAGGATGGATTCAGTGAAGTGGATGTAGCAAAAGAAACAGCTGATAAGCTGGGATTGCAAAACTTTAGTGCTGTGATTTCTCCTGAGGAATATATGAATGAGCTTCCGAAGATCGTCTGGCATTTAGATGATCCTTTGGCTGATCCAGCGGCGATTCCATTGTATTTCGTAGCAAAAGAAGCGAAAAAACAAGTCACAGTTGTTCTTTCAGGTGAGGGAGCAGACGAGCTATTCGGTGGATATAATATTTACCGTGAGCCGCTATCTCTAAAGCCTTTTGAATCTGTACCATCCATGCTGAAAAAGCTTCTTCTTCGTCTGGCTCGTTTAATGCCAGAAGGAATGAAAGGGAAAAGCTTTATCGTTCGCGGCTGTACGCCATTGGAGGAACGTTATATCGGCAATGCGAAAATCTTTGAAGAGCCAGTGAAGAAAAACCTCTTAAAGCAGTATGATCCGAACATCACGTATCGTGACGTGACGAAAACATACTTCGAGGAAAGTGCAGGCTACAGTGATATTAACAAAATGCAATATGTTGATATCCATACGTGGATGCGCGGGGATATCCTGCTGAAAGCAGATAAGATGACAATGGCGAATTCTCTTGAGCTTCGTGTTCCATTCCTTGATAAGGTCGTATTTGAAGCAGCTTCTAAAATTCCAGAAGAGTTGAAAACGAAAGACGGTACAACGAAATATTTATTGCGTAAAGCAGCAGAAGGCATTGTGCCGGACCATGTGTTAAACCGTAAAAAACTAGGTTTCCCTGTGCCAATTCGTCATTGGCTGAAAAATGAGATGAACGCTTGGGCGAAAGATATCATTAAAAACAGTCAGACAGATGAATACATTAACAAGGCATATGTTCTTGATTTATTAAATGATCATTGTGCTGGAAAAGCAGATCATAGTCGTAAGATTTGGACTGTCCTGATCTTTATGATCTGGCATAGCATCTATGTAGAGCGCAGCATTGATCCAGAGCAGTTGAATCACCAGCCGAAAGAAGTTATTTTTAGCTAATGAAAAAGGTTTTCAGCTTTGTGCTGAAAACCTTTTTTGTCATGATAGAAAGTAGTGGAAAAGGGTAAAATAACAAGCGGTACACAGTTATTGCTTAATATCCTGAAAAAAACATGATAAAGTGAAGATACATGTATGATGTTAACGCGATAAAAGGGAACGATAGTATTGTCCTTTTTCTACATATTCTCTGCGGATACGATCCATGTCTTGGATATCTTCATCTGTTAACTGGCGAACGACTTTGGCTGGACGGCCAAAAGCAAGTGAACCTTTTGGGATGACTTTTCCTTGCGGGACAAGGCTACCTGCACCAATAAAGGCTCCTTCGCCAATTTCCGCACCATCGAGAATGATGGATCCCATGCCAATGAGGGCATTTTTTCGAATGATAGAGCTATGTAATGTGACTTGGTGTCCAATGGTAGCACCATCTTCAATAAGAAGTGTTTTTCCAGGACTTTGATGCAGACAGGATAAGTCTTGAATGTTGACGTTTTTTCCAATTCTGACAGGAGCTACATCGCCTCTAATGACCGTTTGGAACCAAACGCTTGAATATTCTCCAATTGTGACATCACCTGTAATGGTGGCGTTTTCTGCAACAAAGACCGATTCATGAATCTCAGGTGTAAACTGATGATATGGATAAATCACTTTTTCGACTTCCTTTCTTAATACAACATTTGTGAGGTGTTTACTTTGTGGACTTGGCATGCTGAAAGACCGGTTGGTACAATTGTCATTGTACATGGTGCTAGTGAATATCATGGCCGATATAAATGGCTGATCGAAATGTGGCGAAATGCAGGCTATCACGTCGTCATGGGTGACCTGCCTGGGCAGGGGACATCGACACGTGCGAGAGGCCACATTCGTTCTTTTCAAGAATACATTGATACAGTCGATGAATGGATTGAACATGCGAAGTCGTTCAGACTTCCGACATTTTTACTTGGACATAGTATGGGGGGACTGATTTCGATTGAATGGTTCAAGCAGTATACCCATACGAAGATTGATGGCCTTATTTTATCATCACCTTGTTTAGGTCTGCAATTTAAACCGAAGAAGCTGATGGATTTTGCGTCAAAAGGGCTAAATGTGCTGGCGCCGTCTTTTAAAGTCGAATCTGGGCTGTCGATTGAACTTGCCACACGGAATCAAGATGTGATAGAGGCAGATTCGAATGATTCGCTTTATGTGACGAAGGTGTCGGTTCGCTGGTATCGAGAACTGGTGAAAAATATCGATGCGGCGATGCAGCCTACGAATGTTTTTCGGTCGATTCCACTCCTGCTCATGCAGGCAGGCGATGACAAGATTGTAGATAAAACAAGAGTGATGAAATGGTTCAATGGCATTGAATCAACCAATAAATCATACCGTGAATGGGAAGGGCTTTATCATGAAATTTTTAATGAGCCCGAGCGAGAAGATGTGTTTAAGGCGGCAAGAGCCTTTACTGATCAATATATTTGATTGTGAGCTTAAGTTGGGGGTGGATTGATTTGTCAGTACCAGAACGTCCTTTTGCACTGATGACGAAGGTGTATAAAGATATTTTTCCGCTAGTTCATCAGGAGCTAAAAAAGTGGCGGGCTCATGCAGAAATGATTGAAAACGAAGAACTGAGAACGCAGGCACTAGCGAGCATATCCAGTAAAACCTTCCACTGTGAAGGCGGGGGAATTTTATCTCTTCTTGCAGGTGAAGCGAAGGAAACGTGTATTGAATTCATTGTGGCGTACCAAACGATTAGCGATTACTTAGATAATTTGTGTGACCGCAGTACATCACTTGATCCAAAGGATTTTCATATGCTGCATCAAGCGATGAGAGATGCACTCGATATTCATGCGGAGCTTAAGCCGTATTATCAATTCCGTGATGATCAAGAGGATCATGGGTACCTGCATGCGCTAGTCAGGACGTGCCAAGATGTGCTGTCACGTCTAGCACATTATCCGATCATTCAGCCCTATTTACATACGCTGTGTGATTATTATAGTGATTTACAAGTACATAAGCATGTGGTTCCTCATGAGCGTGAACCTCGATTAGAGTCATGGTTCCGCCAGTATGAAAAGGATTTACCGAAGATGGAGTGGTATGAGTTTTCCGCATGTGCAGGATCAACGCTGGGCATTTTCTGTCTTGTGGCTTATGCACTGCAGCCTGATTTTACAGAGAAGCAGGCGAAGCAAATTTACGAAAGCTATTTCCCTTATATTCAAGGTCTGCACATCTTACTGGACTATTTAATCGACCAAGAAGAGGACAGGCTGGAAGGCGATTTGAATTTTTGCTCGTACTACAACTCTCATCATGAGATGATGGATAGACTACAGCATTTTATTGAAAAAGCGGATGAACAGCTGAAAGGTATTCCACACGAGAATTTTCACAAACTAATCAATAGAGGGTTACTTGCGGTCTATTTGTCTGATGAAAAAGTGACAGCTCAAAAAGAGATGAACAAGTTGGCAAAGCGGTTGATCAAATCAAGCGGGAAAACATCGTTCTTTTTCTATATCAATGGCAGAGCCTATCGAACCTATCAGAAAATGCCTTGGATGAAATCTTCTTAACGTATAAAATAAGCTCATCAGCTTGTAGAAAATGTTTTTCTACAAGCTTTTTTGTTTTGAACTGTTTCGCTTTGGAACATGTACAGTTCTTTTATGATTACAATCCTCTTATTTGCTGCCGATATTATTCTTAGTGTACGAAAAATAGGAGAAAAGTATGAATTGAATGAATCGTATCTACTCCTTATGACGTATATTTGTTGAAAAACTTAAAAAAGGGGAAGGTCGAATATGTCGTTTTTTAAAAAGTTTGTAGCAAGTGTAGGAATCGGTGCAGCAAAAGTGGATACAATTTTGGAGAAAGATGCGTATGAACCGGGAGAAGAAGTAAAGGGAACAGTCCATGTGAAGGGCGGAAAAGTGCCTCAAGATATTCGCTATATTGATTTAAAGTTGAAAACATGGTACACCATTGTAAAAGATGATGAAGAGCAACGAAAACACACAACCATCCATTCTGTCCGAGTGACTGAATCATTCACGATTCAGCCTGCGGAAGCTCATCAGTTTACATTCTCGTTTCACCTTCCTCTTGATACACCAATGACTGTAGGTAAAGTAGAGGTGGCTGTTGTGACAGACCTTGATATTCAAGGTGGTATTGATAAATCTGATCATGACCGCATTTTTGTAAGCGCGCACCCGTGGGTGAAACGTGTGCTTGAAGCTGTTGGAAACTTAGGCTTTCACCTTCATGAAGCAGACTGTGAAGAAGCACCTTATTTCAGGCGCCGCCTTCCCTTTGTTCAAGAGTTTGAGTTCATACCGACTTCCGATTATTATCGTCAAATGCTTGATGAGTTAGAGGTGATTTTCTTCATTGATAAAGAGGGGCTAGATATCATTTTTGAAGTTGACCGCAGAGCAAGAGGGCTGCGTGGCTGGCTGGAAGAAATGTATAATGACGGAGAACAGCTTGTACGTGTCCGCTTTACTCGATCAGAGCTTGCAGATGCAGAAGAGCTAGAAGTAGTGCTTGAAGAAATCATTGACCAATACGCTTATTAAATAATAAAACTCAAATCCATTAAGAGGATTTGAGTTTTTTTTCGATGGCTACCACAAAGGGCGGATCGTTTTGAATATTCATGTATTGATAAGATATCACCTGTATTTCTTCGTGATGGAGTGTTTTGCAATAATCAAGAAGGATGTCCTTCTCTTTTTTTCCTTCGGGGTGCCCGTGGTAAATCACAAGAACGATCAGACCTCCAGGCTTAAGCCAATCCATGAGCTGTTTGATCGCTTCAATGGTTGTATGGGCCTGAGTTGTGACGGTTTTATCGCCTCCTGGTAAGTACCCAAGATTGAACACTGCACCAGATATGTGACCATAAGCATCCGCTGGCAGATGCTCAGCAAGTTGTTCATGTCCGTCATGGATCAGGTGAACGTTTGGATAGTGCTCACCAAGTCTTTTGCTTGTTTGCTCAATGGCTTCCTTCTGTACATCGAATGCGAAAACTTGTCCATCTCTCCCGACAAGGTCAGCTAAATAGCGTGTATCATGGCCATTTCCCATCGTTGCATCAATGACAATATCGCCTTTTTGACAAGCACGTTCTAACAGTTCTTTACTAAAAGGGAGCATCCGTTTTAAAATCATTTTGCCGCTTCTTCCAATCTGACGAAGCGTTTGCCCTGGTAGCTGTTACGTCTTTCAAGCTCAGCATTAATGGCATTGAGCACTTCCCATTTATTCACACTCCACATTGGACCTACCATTAATTCAATGGGACCATCGCCTGTAATACGATGAATAATCATTTCTGGGGGCAGGATCTCCAGCTGATCACAGACAAGCTGGACATATTCCTCTTGGCTGAGAAACTCTAGTTTGCCTTTCTCATATTGCTTTACCATCGGTGTTCCTTTTAACAGGTGAAGTAGATGAATTTTAATTCCTTGCACATCTAAATCAGCGACAGCTTTTGCTGTCTCCATCATCATATCTCGGTTTTCAAGAGGAAGACCGTTGATGATATGTGAACAGACTCGAATGCCATGTTTTCGCAGTTTTTCTACACCTTCTACGTAGCATTCATAATCATGGGCACGGTTGATGAGCATCGCTGTCCGCTCATGTACAGTTTGTAGACCAAGTTCAACCCATAGATATGTCCGTTCGTTTAACTCAGCTAAATATTCCACGACGTCATCTGGCAGACAATCAGGTCTTGTGGCAATCGATAAACCAACCACTCCATCCAGATTCATGACGGTTTCGTATTTTTCTTTTAAAACAGGAAGCGGCGCATGTGTGTTTGTGTAAGCTTGGAAATACGCCATGTATTTTCCATCTTTCCATTTTGTATGCATCCGGTCCTTGATTTCATTAAATTGAGTGATGAGATCATCCGCCCGGTTCCCTGCAAAATCACCAGATCCTGCTGCGCTGCAAAATGTGCAGCCTCCATGTGCGACAGTACCATCACGGTTTGGACAATCAAAGCCGCCGTCTAATGCGACTTTAAATACTTTATGACCAAAGTGCTCACGCAAATGATAATTCCATGTGTGATAACGTTTTTCGCTGTTTGAATATAAAAAAGGGTTATGCTGATCCAAGTCAGTAACCTCCTTGCATAATAATAGGCATCCATAAAGTTTAACAAAAATCACGAAAGAGGACAATTGAATCTGTCCAACATTTTCTTTAGTGAAAAAGCTTTACGTGGGCAAAATAGGCGAGAGCAATGATGAAATGGAGGGATGGCTAGATGGCAACTAGAAAATCAATCGATGAATTTGTCCAAAAAAGCACTGAGACTCTTGAGTTTGCAAGCGAACAGTTTGATTTGAGCTCTCGCCAAGAACATTATAACGTAGAAGAATTTTCAAAAGCGCAGCTCATGCTTGAGGATGCGGTGAATGAATTAGAAAAGTTAAAAGATGTCGCCAATGATCAGCAAAGAGAACGTTTAGACAGAACGCGTGTACAAATTCAAAGTCTGCAAAACCAAATGATTTTAGGTATTTCATACGAGAACGAATGATGAACAGATCCTTCTTTTAAGGGTCTGTTTTTATTTTTTGGCTGTTTTCGCAAAGTTGTTTTTGGATAAATAGGTTTTTATTCTGTTAAAGTATGTTATATATAGAAATTGCAAATATCTTCAAGGGGGTAGAAGAAATGTGGGAGACTCTTCCTGATTGGTTTTGGGCATTATATTACTTGTTTTTCTTAGCAACATTAGGAACCGCAATATTCAGTGTTGTGAAAAATAAACATAGGGGATTGTCCATTCTAACCATTGTATTTACTGTTACAATTCCGATTATTAGCCTGATAAATAGCATTGGTAGAGTAGAAGGAATGAATGAATTTGAACACTTATTTAGTCAATTGCGACAGGGTGCAGTTTGGTCTATCTTTACAGTTATAGGCTATATATTTTTATTAGTATGGTGGGTGCTAATCCTGTTCAAAAGCAAGTCCAAAAACAAAGTAATAGTATCTAATTAAAACATTGTAGAGACCTCAATATTCGGGGTCTTTTATTATGCACTTTGACACGCTAAAACAAGCATTTGCTCTACTCGTTTTTCAAATGCTACATTCTTTTCCTTATCAAGCCATCGGAACCAGCAGAGGTAGTTTTCCGAATATTTTGTTGCAACTCCTTAAAACGCTCCATCCACTTTTTCAGGCGATTATGAAAGTTATTAACGTGTTGAACACCCTAAATCAGAAGAAAACCTGACTTCACGAATGCTTTTGAGTAGTTTCGTAAATTTTATCTGGTTCGTCTGCCTATTTTTTTCTAGAGTCCCTTGACTTTTCAATCAAGTGTCTATATTGTATTAAGTGTACTACATCAACTAATACACTATAGACACTTAAACGTGAAGAAAGGTGTTTAACCATGAAAAAAGAAAAAAAACCAATCAATTTAAAGTGGATGGTGCTGGCTGTTGCGTTAGCATGTACATTTTTTTTCGTTCTCGTTTTCATTGGTTTTGAAGTTCAAAAAGATTTTATTCCAAATTCGGTCCCTTTAATGCAAGGACATGATCAAGCGATAGGACTGCAAAAGCATGAATGAGAAAAGAGGGAGCCATCATGATTCAAATAGATCCAAGAAGCGCTGCACCAATATATGAACAAATCATTGAGCAGTTAAAAATTTTGTGCTTAAAAGGCGTGATGAAACCAGGTGACAAACTGCCCTCTGTGAGAGAGCTTGCCACCATTATTATTGCGAATCCAAACACCGTCAGCAAAGCGTATAAAGAGCTTGAACGGGAAGGAATTATTGAAACATTAAGAGGCCGTGGAACGTATGTGACAGAAGGTGCACAGTTAAAGCTGAATGAAGGGAAGGTGTTAGAGATGAAGGAGCAATTAAGGCAACTCATTATTGAAGCTCATTATGCCGGTATTGATATTCATCAACTCAAAGAGTGGCTGGAGGAGATCGGCTCAAGTCTAAAAGGAGGAAAACAAGTTGATTGAGGTCAGAAATGTATCAAAGAAATTAAATGGACGCGAAGTACTCAGCAACGTTTCCTTCAAGATAGGCGAAGGAGAGATCTTTGGTCTGCTTGGCCGGAATGGCTCTGGTAAAACAACACTTCTTCGCTTGATTCAGCAAATTCTTCTTCCAGATGAAGGAGAGATTTATTTTAAAGATGTACTCGTAAAAGACCACCCGTTAGTGAAGCAAAATATTGTGTATATGCCAGTCGTAAATCCCTACTTTGACCGGTACAATTATGGACAGCTTGTGAAGCTGTTAAAACAACTGTATCCAAAGTTTGACGTGACATATGCCAATGAGCTTGTGAACCGGTATGAGATTCCGGAAAAAGTGAAATACCGTGAATTGTCGACAGGTTTAAAGAAACAGCTGTCTCTCATTTTAAGTTTTGCCATCAAACCAGCAGTCATTTTGTTAGATGAGCCGACAGACGGGATTGATGCAGTCACAAGAAATGACGTTCTTCAGCTGATGATTGACGAGGTGGCAGAACGACAAACAACGATTTTAATTACATCTCACCGTTTAGAGGATATTGAGCGTATGTGTAACCGAATCGGGTTTTTGGAAGGAAATCAGCTCACAAGTGTTATGGATTTAGATGAATTAAAGAATGACTACGTTAAAATCCAGATGGCATTTGAAGAGGATATGAACTTAAGTATTAGAAAAAAAGGCGTTGCCATTTTAGATCAAGCAGGTGTGTTCTATACAGCACTTGTACTCAAAACAGATGAAGAAGCAAAAGAGTATTTGAAATCGCTTGAACCAAAAGTTTGGCATGAACTGCCTGTGAATTTAGAAGAAGTATTCATTGCGAAGTTTGGAGGGAAACGTAGATGGTAAAGCGGCAATTGTTATATAAGGAATGGAAGCAGTCTGAGCTGACTTTCATTTTAGTGATGCTTGTTGCGGTCTTTGCGACGCCATTATCCCTCTTAATGGAGTACTCAACCTTTCAAGATTGTTTGAATAACCGAGACTGTCTAATGGATACAACAACATTCACTTATATTTTTAAGACGGACGCATTTCTCTCACTTTCATGGGTCATGGGAATATTTTTTGCTGTGATTCAGCTAGGATTTGAAAGAAATAAAGGGCAGATGGACTTTACCGTATCCTTGCCGTTTAGTAGAAGTTCCATCTTTCATACAAAGTTTTTCTTAGGTGCAGGAATCATTACAAGTGTTCATGCTGTTTCATACCTTCTCATTTATTTATTAAAATTAGGTCTTGGGCCAATAGAGACACCTGGATTTAACAGTCTTTATGTTTCTGCACTGTTGTCAGCCTTGATGATCTATAGTTTGTTTTTTGCAGCAGGTGCTTTAACAGGGAGTGCTATTTCTCAAGCAATCGTTGGATTTAGTACAGCTATTTTACCTTACTTAGTGATTGGTTTACCAATCCTTCATTTAGATTTTATCTTTAAAACAAGCGGGATGTGGCTGGATAAAATCTTTAATTTTTTGATCACGCCCATTTCCCCCATTACTTATATTACAGCTAACAGTTTTTATCAGGAATATCCGCTTTGGTTCAATGGTGAAGAATACATCGTTCCAATTGTCATGATGTTGCTATTTTACCTTATTGGCTTGTTTAGCTTTATTAAACATCCAATTGAACGAAATGGCCGATTCTTCCTTTATTCAATAATGGATCGCCCAATTCAAATTATGGTGATCGTGTTTGGCGTCTTAGGGTTTGGCTGGGTTGGTTTCTCCTCAGATTCATTAATTGGATATTTTGTTGGTATGTGCATCGGTGGAGCTGTAGGTGCACTGACGAGTTATTTTTTAATCTATCGAAAAAGATAAACAGAGAGCAGGGGAGTAGAGATGATTCAAATTCAATCGTTAGATCATGTGTTTAAAATTGGGAAAAAGGGCAGGGAGAACGAGATTCCTGTGCTCAAAGACATTGACTTGTCTATTAAAAGAGGCGAAATTGCATGTATCGTCGGACGAAGCGGTTCGGGGAAATCAACTTTACTGAATTTAATATCGGGATATATTACGCCAACAAGCGGACAAATTATCGTTGATGGCACCAATGTGACCGGCTTTAATGAGAAAGAATGGGCAGACTTTCGGTTAGATCATTTTGGCTTTATCTTTCAAAGCTTTCAATTGATCGGGAGTTTAACAACATATGAGAACGTTGAACTTCCGCTCACTTTAAAAGGTGTGAAGCCGTCTGAGCGAAAAGTGAAAGTAAAGGAAATGCTGAAACGAGTTGGTCTTGAACATCACGCAGGACATTATCCTAATGAACTATCAGGTGGACAGCAGCAGCGTGTGAGTATTGCAAGAGCCTTGATCCTTAATCCGTCTATTATTTTAGCAGATGAACCAACAGGCAGTCTGGATTCAGAAACTGAAGGAGAAATTCTAGCTTTTATCCAGCAGCTTAATCGTGAAAAAGGAATTACATTTGTCATCATTACACATGACGATGAAGTCGCTTCAATCGCAGACACAACGTTCCAGCTTCATGATGGTGTATTAAAGAAAGGGGATCAGTCCATTGAAATTTAGAGATCAGGTCAAATTCATCAGAAGAAATATGAAGAAAAATAGATTGCGTGTGTTTATGACCATACTTGCAACGACAATGGCATGCTCTTTCTTAATCGTTCTAGCGTCGGTTGGTTTTGGTCTGCAAAAATCGGCTCAAGATGAAATCATGAAACAACAAATTATTACAGAAATTAAAGTGTTAGGCAAAGAAAAAGGTGACGTCAAGGTCGACGATTTAAAGAAATATGATCATGCGAAATCTGTCGTTGCAAGAACGTCAATCATTCCATCGGTTCACGTCGAGCTCGATAATCGCTCAGGTGATACGCAGGCTGTACTGACAGATATGAAAGAAGAAAAAGAGGCAGGCCTTGAACTAGACCGTGGAAAAGTCCCAACATCGGCGAATGAAATTGTAGTTGGGTATCATATGGCAGAACAACTTTGGACGGAAAAAGAACGAAAAGACTATGAAAAAGAAATGAATCAGATATCAAATGGTGAAGAGACACCGGAAGAGCCAAAAGGCTATACGAAGGAAATTTTAAACAAAGTCATTCAAATCAAGGTACCAAAATTTAATGAAAAAAATGAAGTGGTGAAAGAAAAGACGTTCGATTTCCGTGTCGTCGGTGTATTGAAGAAACCGAATTTGGAGTGGCAGCAAGATCATAAAATTCTTATTCCGAATGCTTATGAAAAAGAATTTAGTCAAGTGCTCGATCTGTCTCCTGATGCAGGAAATGTCGAAAAAATGACGTCTGTCTATGCTGATAAGTTCGACAATGTCGGTGCGCTCACAGATAAGCTGACAGATGACGGCTATCAAGTCATCTCTGTGACGAATCAGCTTGAAGGAATGGATATGTTCTTTACAGTCTTTAAAATTGGACTCATCTTTGTTGGATGTATTGCGGTAATTATTTCGGCGATTGGCATTTTCAATACGATGACAATGGCCGTAACAGAGCGGACACAAGAGATTGGGATCATGAAAGCCATCGGTGCGAATCCTTCCATTATTAAGCGAATGTTCCTCATGGAAAGTGCTTATATTGGGGTGATTGGATCGATCATCGGGATCATCATCTCGTACATCGTTAGTTTTGCAGTGAATTTAATCATTCCAGCGATTTTGTCTTCTATGTCTGAAGGGGGATCCAGTGATCAATTCTCGATCACCTTCTCCTATATTCCGCTAAGCCTTGTGGTCACAGCAACAGTGATTAGTGCAGGAGTCGCCATTATTTCTGGACTCAATCCAGCACGTAAGGCGACAAAAACGAATGTATTAACAGCATTAAGAAGAGAAATTTAAAGAAGAACCTCCTGTACCTATATTGGGCTGACAGGAGGTTTTTTTATCGTCAAAAGATGTCTATTGTTTTGGTGCCCGGTACCCTGCACGCTCAGCTTCTTCTACGGAGCAGAACATTTTGGTCACGTTTTTTGTCCGTGAGTAGTATCTGCTGCTCGGTGTGTGATATATGCCGTTGACACTTCCTTTAATATTACAGGCGGCAGATTCTTTTTTTGTTTCTTTTTGTGACTCATGACCGCCAGTATTCGACCCATCATCTTTAGGAGCAGATCGCTGGGCCGATGACGTGGTGTCTTTGTTTACTTTCTGGTGTTCTTTTTTGAGTGTTTCGTTTGTAGAGGTGAGCTTGTCTATTTTCTCTTCAAGCTCATGGATGGTTTTTTCTTGCTGTTTGACTGTCTTCTTTTCGGAGGTGATGGTTTCTAATTTCTTGGATAGCTTTTCTTTTTCTTTGGTCACGTCTTCTAAAGAGGCCGTCAGCGTTTCTTTGTCTTCCTTTAGACGAGAAATGTCAGATGCTAATTGTTTTTGCTCTTTCAGCAGCTGTTCAGAAGATGGATCTGCTTGTGCTTTCGGAGCACCTGTGCCGGCAAACGGTAATGACATAATAGAAAAAACAAGACCAATGGTCAAAAAAGGATAGAAGAGTTTTTTTGAAAAGATTTGTTGATTTTGGTGTTTAAGTAATAAGAAATTGACGGCATATCCAATGGCGAAACAAATACATAAAAGACCTATGATGAGTAACATCATCATTTGGCAGCCCCCCTATATCGCTATTTATACCTATCATACCTCATTTTTCCATTTCGGGGAGCGGTTCAATTAAAAAAACCCTGTTTAAACAGGGTTTTCAGCTAATGCTAATCCTTTGATTGCTTCTTTTACCGTTAAATAAGTGATCGTATTCTGAAAGTCTGTATCTAAGTCTTTCATTTTCATCGCAAGCTGTGGTTTGATCCCAGTGATGATGAGTTCAGTTCCAGTTAAGTTCAGCAGGTGATGCAGTTTGAAAATTCGCGCTGCAACGGAATCATCGACATCAATTAAACCAGAAAGATCGACAATTAAATAATCATCCTTTGAATCTTCTAATATACAAGTTAACTTCGCGACGATAGCATCAAAGCGTTCTTCTGATAATTTTCCGATGAGTGGAAGAGCGGAAACACCATTTTTGATTGGGACAATTGGCGTCGACAGAGAGGTGACTTCCTGTAAGGAATCTTCTAGGAGTTGTTCATATTCTTTCTGCTTTGTAATATCCTTTTGAAAGCCAATAAAAAATGTTTTGTCATCTTGTTCAATGTATAGAGGATCTATATTGAGTTCATTCCAAAAAAAAGTACCGTCTTTTTTATAATTTTTGAGCTGTGTGGTAATAGGTGTTTTGTTTTGAATTCCGTGACGTATTAAGGCAAGTTGCTCTTGATTTGTGTCTTTTCCTTGGAGGAATCGACAATTACGTCCAAGAATCTCATCTGGTTTATATCCAGTCATTTGTGTAAAGCCATGATTCACATAAACGATAGGGTTATCCTCTAAAGAAGGGTCTGTAATGACAACACCAATCCGCGCATGATCCAGCGCTTTTTTTATGAGTTCAAGCTGTTTTTGCAAGCCGAAGATGTTCGAGCTGACCATATTACCCTCCTTTGCTGCTGCTATCAGACATTTAAGATGGTTTTTTTAAAACCAAATGAATTCTTTTTAAACGTAACATAACATATGTTCTGTTTCAATGATTGCAATCGCTTTGTTAAATTTGTCATCATAGTTTGTCCTCCATTAGAATAGAGTAAGTAAGGAGACTTTTCATTAGAAAAAGAAGGGATCATTTGAGGATAATTCATAAAATGACAAAAATAGTTAATATGGATTAGGTAAAAATGATTCCAATGCATCAAGATTGTTTTTGGGTCATTCACATATAATGGAAGAAACAAGCTTTTTTTCTTCGTTAGAGAGAATAGACCTTTTACATGGATTATGACGGAACAGCAGAATGGCATTACAGGGGGCTGGACAGCCTGAAGTCGCTTTACTATTCTAAGGGCTTTAGGAAGGTGATGAAAATGCTGCAACAAGTCATTATTGCTTGCGCCATTGGAGGGGTCATGGGCATTCTCGGTCACGTAAAGAAAAAAGGCAGGCTAGAGAAGCCCAGAATGACAAAGAAGTTTATTTATCTAGGGTTTATTGAAGATTGGCTCGTTGGGATGATTGCTGCTACACTGCTTGTCTTATCCTCAAATCCCGAATCTAGTCTGCACTTGATCATCTTATCCATTATTTCAGGTTACGGAGGAGAAGCAGTTCTGCGAAGCTTCGATTTTGTGAGAGAAGAACGTTCACAGGATGCAGGCTCCAACCGTCATAACCGATCTCCACACGAATAATATCCTCACTTTACCCTAGTCTAGGGTACATTCCCATTGTATACAAACCTGCTTGCACTTATGATCATAATTCTATAAAATACTACTTAGATGACGGTTACGATAAGAACAGTGAAGAGGAGTAGTAGGAAAGCAGCATTTGTCTTTAGAGAATTGACGGCTGGTGAAAGTCAATCAAATCTGCTTCTGAACTCGCCTCAGAGTTGCAGTTGCGTTAAAGCTTCTGTCGCATGTCTGCGTTAAAGATATTAAGTGAGCGTATGAACAGTTCATGACGCTAACAAGGGTGGTACCGCGGGAACCAAAAAATCTCTCGTCCCTTTCCAGGGATGAGGGTTTTTTGTTGATTTTAGAAAAATCTGAATTCTTGCAGTGGTCATCTGAGCAGATAAAGCCGTACATATTAAAGGAGGTTTTCACATTGAGTTTTCAGCATCGGGAAATTGAAAAAAAGTGGCAGGATTATTGGCTGACACATAAAACATTCGCCACATCTGACTCGGAAGATAAACCAAAGTTTTATGCGCTAGATATGTTTCCTTATCCATCAGGAGCAGGGCTTCATGTAGGGCATCCTGAAGGATACACAGCAACGGATATTTTATCACGTATGAAACGTATGCAGGGATACGATGTTCTTCATCCAATGGGATGGGACGCATTTGGTCTTCCAGCGGAACAATATGCGCTGGATACAGGAAATGATCCAGCTGCATTTACAGAAGAGAACATTAATAATTTCCGCCGCCAAATTCAATCATTGGGCTTCTCATATGATTGGGATCGAGAAATTAACACGACAGATCCGAATTATTATAAATGGACCCAGTGGATTTTCTTGAAATTGTACGAAAAAGGATTGGCGTATATTGATGAAGTACCTGTAAACTGGTGCCCAGCACTCGGTACAGTCCTTGCAAATGAAGAAGTCATTGATGGGAAAAGTGAGCGCGGAGGGCATCCTGTTGAAAGACGTCCAATGAAGCAATGGATGCTAAAAATTACAGCATATGCGGACAGGCTGTTAGAAGATTTAGAAGACATTGATTGGCCTGAAAGCATCAAAGACATGCAGCGCAACTGGATTGGACGTTCTGAAGGTGCACATGTTCACTTCGAAGTAGAAGGACATGACGAACAGTTTACTGTGTTTACAACACGTCCTGATACACTATTTGGTGCAACATATGCCGTTCTTGCACCAGAGCATGCACTAGTTGAAAAAATTACAACAGCTGCTCAAAAAGAAGCTGTTGAAGCATATATCAAAGAAATTCAGTCTAAGAGTGACTTAGAGCGAACAGATCTTGCTAAAACGAAAACGGGCATTTTCACAGGTGCTTATGCCATCAATCCATTGAATGGGGAAAAGATGCCGATCTGGATTGCAGATTATGTGTTAGCCACATATGGCACTGGAGCGATCATGGCAGTTCCTGCTCATGATGAACGTGATTATGAATTCGCCAAAACATTCGATCTTCCAATCAAAGAGGTTGTCGAAGGTGGAGACATTGACAAAGAAGCCTACACAGGTGATGGAAAGCACATCAACTCTGATTTCTTAAACGGCTTAGGGAAAGAAGAAGCAATTGAAAAAGCGATTGCATGGCTGGAAGAACATCAAAAAGGTGAAAAGAAAGTCACTTATCGTTTAAGAGACTGGCTGTTCAGCCGTCAGCGTTACTGGGGAGAGCCAATTCCAATTATTCATTGGGAGGACGGAACATCTTCAGCTGTTTCAGAGGAAGAGCTTCCACTGATTTTGCCTAAGACGACTGAGATTAAGCCAAGCGGAACAGGTGAATCACCTTTAGCGAATATTAAAGATTGGGTAGAGGTCGTCGATCCAGTGACAGGTAAAAAAGGACGCCGTGAAACCAATACGATGCCACAATGGGCAGGTAGCTGCTGGTACTTCTTACGTTATATTGATCCACATAACACAGAAGAACTTGCATCGCCTGAAAAGCTAAAGAAATGGCTTCCGGTTGATGTGTATATTGGTGGAGCAGAACATGCTGTGCTTCATCTGCTATATGCACGATTCTGGCATAAATTCTTGTATGATATTGGTGTTGTTCCAACAAAAGAACCGTTCATGAAATTGTTCAACCAAGGAATGATTCTTGGTGAAAATAATGAAAAAATGAGTAAATCAAAAGGGAATGTTGTCAACCCAGATGATATCGTAGAATCTCATGGTGCAGATACATTAAGACTGTACGAAATGTTCATGGGACCTTTAGATGCATCGATTGCTTGGTCTGAAACAGGTCTTGATGGTGCTCGTCGTTTCCTAGATCGTGTATGGCGTCTGTTTACAAATGAAGATGGCTCCATCAGTGATAAAGTGACAGAGCAATCTGGCGGCGCATTAGAGCGCAGCTACCATGAAACCGTCATGAAGGTAACGGATCATTATGAAGGCTTACGTTTCAATACTGGGATTTCACAATTAATGGTGTTCATCAACGATGCATACAAGGCTGACACACTGCCGAAAGAATATGCAGAAGGATTTGTGAAACTTCTTTCTCCGATTGCACCGCATGTAGCGGAAGAGCTTTGGAACAAACTTGGTCATGAAGGGTCTATTTCTTATGAAGCATGGCCGCAATATGATGAGTCAAAACTTGTCGATGATGAAGTGGAAATTGTCGTACAGCTAAATGGAAAAGTGAAAGCAAAATTAACGGTCCCTGCTGATGCAACAAAAGAGCAGCTAGAAGAGCTTGCGAAAAATGATGCACGGATAAAAGAACAGCTTGAAGGGAAAACAATCCGCAAAGTGATTGCGGTTCCTGGAAAACTTGTCAATATTGTCGCAAACTAATGAACGCACCCATCGGTATCAGCCGATGGGTGTTGTTTATTTCCCGGGACATAATTTTGTCGAAAACAAGGTAATTCCTCCATCAATCTCGTATTTAACAAGTTGATCAAGAAAATGAGGAGTGACGTCAATGGAAAAGGAAAGCAAACGTGAACAACTGCTCAGTTTATTAGGGGAAATGCCGGAGCGCCATCGTGTGGAGGCGTATACGTTAAAGATTGAGGAACGTGAATCGTACTTAGTAGAAACACTCATTCTCTCTATTCATGGGGTGGAGGAAGTTCCGGCTTATTTTGTGAAGCCGAAAGATACAGTAAAAAAAAGGCCTGTTGTCTTGTTTCAGCATTCTCATGGTGGGAATTATGTGGATGGGAAAGAAGAGTTATTGAAGGGGGCTCATTATTTGCAAACGCCTTCATACGCAAAAGAATTCACTTCAAAGGGCTATAGTGTGTTGGCGATTGATCACGCGGGATTTGGTGAAAGAAGGGGAAGAACAGAAAGTGAAATTTTCAAAGAAATGCTGTTAACAGGAAAAGTGATGTGGGGCATGATGCTGTATGAGAGCATGTGTGCAATTGATTATTTGCTGTCCCGCTCTGATGTGCTTCCAGAGCGTTTAGCTGTTTTTGGGATGTCAATGGGCGGCCTTCTTTCATGGTGGACGGCAGCACTTGATGAGAGGGTCAGTGTGTGTGTGGATCTTTGCGCACAGGTTGATCATCACACATTGATTGAAACAAATCATTTAGATAGACACGGTTTTTACTATTATGTACCGAGCTTAGCTAAGCACTTTACAGCAGCTGACATCCAAGAAATGATTTTCCCAAGACCGCATTTAAGCTTAGTTGGAAAGCATGATCAGCTTACACCTGCTGAAGGTGTTGGACGAATTCAACAGACATTAAGTCAAGCCTATCAAGCTGCTTCCTTAAAGGAACGTTATCAGCTTGTAGGTTTACATGCAGGTCATTTTGAAACGGCTGCTATGCGCCACGAGGCTACACGTTTTTTGAAAAAGTGGCTGTAATCAATAGACGGCATGGACATACTACTCCGATAGAGATGAAGGAGGAAACAGATGAAAAAAATCACCATGATTGGCGGATGTGGTGTCATCGGACGTTTATTAACTAAAGAGCTCTCTTCGGAGTATGACCTGACCATCATTGATCAAACAAGATGTGTAGAAGAAGTCATTTTTGCAAATGCGGCGAATGATGAGGAGTTGTTTCAAGCCATTCCAAGAGATACAGATGTGATCATTCATCTTTTAAACATAGACATGACGCATGATGTGATGAATGAAAAGGAGTTTGCAAAAATGAATGAGGTGTTTTGGATAAGCACGTATAATATGTTTCGTTCAGCGGCCAGGTTAAGCATTCCAAAAGTCATTTTTGCAAGCAGTAACCATGTGACAGATCGCTATGAAAAAGATGGGCACTCCTTACTAGGGCGAGAAATTACGACTGATGATGTACCAGCAACGAAAAATGTGTATGGCATTTTAAAATTTGCTTCCGAACAGCTTGGGCGTTTGTTTCACGATCAAACAGGTATGTCTGTCATCAATTTGAGAATTGGAACCGTCGTGACAGATGAGATGGAAGGATTGCACACCAAAAAAAGAACGAAACGAACGCTTCTTTCACATGAAGACCTTTTCGGCATGATCAAGGCTGCCATCGAAACGGACGTTCCATTCGGGACTTATTATGCCGTATCAGAAAATGAAGGAAAACCTTGGTCTACTGAGAAAGCGAAGCAGGAGTTAGGCTACAGGCCAGATGTCAATACGGCAGAAATTCTGAAAGAAAGTGATCAGGCATAGGGCATAATCATGACATTAGCTGATGATCTTTTTCTTTTCATTGATGAGGCTAAAAGCACGAATGGCATGATCATCTCTGTGGTCTGTCATGATGATTATAGACGCTTTCTTCCCCCGTTTGTTACATTTTAATCACGATATCGTCAAAGGCTGCAGCTTATGTTCAGACGAAATGATAACGCTTACAAAGAAAGGGCGTGATGAACATAGATCGTTCTATTAAAGGCCGATTGTTCAATGTATTTAATTACTCTTTTCTACTCATGTTCGCATTAATATGTGTGCTCCCGTTCATCCATGTCATTGCCGCCTCTTTTGCGACAGTAGAAGAGGTCATCTCAAAGAAGTTTATTTTGTTTCCAACGACGTTTTCTCTAGAGGCCTATCGCTATATCTTTTCTACAGATATTGTGTATCGCAGCCTGATTGTATCCATTCTTGTGACATTCGTTGGAACAGCGGTCAGCATGTTTTTATCCTCACTCATGGCGTATGGGCTGTCTCGTCAGGAGCTAAAGGGCCGAAGAACCCTCATGTTTCTCGTTGTCTTTACGATGCTGTTTAGCGGAGGGATGATTCCGACGTTTATCGTCGTGAAAACACTTGGGCTGCTTGATACTTACTGGTCACTCATTCTGCCAGTGGCCATCAATGCATTCAATTTGATCATTTTGAAAAACTTCTTTCAAAACATACCGGCTAGCCTTGAAGAATCAGCGAAGATGGACGGCTGTAACGATTTAGGGATCTTCTTTAAAATCGTGCTGCCACTTTCTTTGCCAGCTATTGCGACGATTTCACTTTTTTATGCCGTGACGTATTGGAATACGTACATGACAGCCATTTTATATTTAAACGATTCGGTGAAATGGCCAATTCAGGTCCTGTTAAGACAAATCGTCATTGTATCAAGCGGTATGCAGGGAGATATGTCAGATATGGGCTCATCAACACCGCCGCCAGACCAAACCATTAAAATGGCGGTCATCGTCGTGGCGACCATTCCCGTTCTGCTTGTCTATCCATTTATTCAAAAGCATTTCAACAAAGGGGCATTACTAGGTTCTGTAAAGGGTTAAAAAGATGGAATAACGGAGGGATCTTATGGGGAGAAAGAAATTATGGCTGATTGCCTTTGTTTTGTTATTTGCCGCAAGTGGTATTCTGTCAGCTTGTTCAAGTAAAGGGGCAAGTTCATCAGATGAAAAGGTTGATTTAGACAAAAAGGTGAAGCTGACATGGATGGCGATTTTATATCATCAGCAGCCGCCGAAAGATTCAGTGTTAGAAGAGATTGAGAAGCTCACAAATACAGAGCTTGATATTACGTGGGTGCCTGATGCGGTGAAAGAAGACCGTTTAAATTCAGCACTTGCCGCAGGGAACCTCCCGCAAATTGTGACGATTCAAGACATTAAGAATTCATCTGCTATCAATGCGTTTAGATCAGGCATGTTCTGGGAAATCGGTCCATACTTAAAGGATTATCCAAATTTAAGTAAGATGAACGAACTGATTAATAAAAATGCCTCTATCGATGGGAAGCTTTATGGCATTTATAGAGAGAGACCACTTTCAAGACAAGGGATTGTCATTCGAAAGGATTGGCTTGAAAATTTAAATTTGGATACACCAAAAACGCTGGATGACCTTTATGAAGTAGCCAAGGCATTTACTGAAAAAGATCCGAACAAAAATGGTAAGGACGATACAATTGGTTTTACAGACCGTAACGATTTGATTTACGGTGCATTTAAAACGCTCGGTTCTTATGAAGGAATGCCAACAGATTGGAAAGAAGAAAACGGCAAATTTACGCCAGACTTTATGACAGATGAGTATATGAATACAATGAAATATATGAAAAAGTTGCGTGACAATGGCTATATAAACAAAGACTTCCCAGTCACAAGCAAAACGCAGCAGCAAGAATTGTTCTCACAAGGAAAAGCGGGTATCTATGTTGGAAATATGGTAGATGCAGTGAACTTAAGAGATGATGCAACAGATAAGAACATGGAAGTGGATATTATCAACCGAATCAAAGGCCCAGATGGCAAAGAACGTGTATGGGCATCAGGCGGCCATAATGGCATCTTCGCCTTCCCTAAAACAAGCGTCAAATCAGAAGCAGAGTTAAAGAGAATTTTGGCTTTCTTTGACCGCATTGCAGAAGAAGACGTGTATGGTCTCATGACGTACGGGATTGATGGAAAGCATTATAACAAACAAGATGGAAATACATTTGTGAGGGAAGAAAGCCAAGTGAAAAGCTGGCAGACAGATGTACAGCCGCTTGTCAGCCTCGTAGGGATTGATAAACGTTACTTGAAAAATAAAGGCGATGCAGTTCGTACAAAATATGAAGAACTAGAAGAAGACAATAAAAACATCATTGTCGCTAACCCTGCTGAAAGCCTGTATTCAGAAACAGCATCAGAGCGAGGAAATGAATTGAAGAAAATCATCGATGATGCGACCTATAAGTTCATTCTTGGTGATATCAACGAAGAACAATTTAAGAAAGATGTAGAGAAGTGGAAATCAAATGGTGGAAATAAAATCATAGAAGAATATGAAGCTTCCTTTAAAAAATCAAAATGATGAACATGAAGACCCCCGCTTAGTAAAAAGCGGGGGTGTTTTCATTAAAAGTCGAAGTTGTCTGGATCAGGACCAATTCGTTTATTTTCATTTAAGGCAGACAGGCGCTTCATATCCTCATCAGATAGGACAAAATCGAAAATATCGGCATTTTCTTTTAAACGATGGGCTTTCGTTGATTTAGGAATCGTAATGACGCCTTTTTGCACATCCCAGCGCAAAATAATTTGAGCAGGTGTTTTGCTGTATGTGCCCGCAAGCTCCGTGATCAGCGGGTGGTGCAGCAGCTCTCCCTGCATAAGTGGTGACCAGGCTTCCATTTGGATACCATGTGTTTTCAAATACGTAAACAACGTTTCCTGCGTGAGTTTTGGATGAAACTCGACTTGATTAATCGCTGGAATGATGTCCGCATCTTTCAATAATTCATCTAGATGATGCGGCTGGAAGTTACTCACACCGATGGCTCTAACTTTTCCTTCACGGTACAGCGTTTCAAGCGCGCGCCAGGCTTCCTTGTATTTCCCTTCAACTGGCCAGTGAATTAAATACAGATCAAGGTAATCAAGCTGAAGTTTTTTCAGGCTGTCTTCGTATGCTTTTAGTGTCGCTTCATATCCTAAATCGGCATTCCACACTTTGGATGTCACAAAGATGTCTTCGCGGCGAAGGCCTGTTTCTGCTAGACCAAGTTGTATGCCTCGTCCAACACCTTCTTCATTGCCGTAAATAGAAGCTGTATCAATACTGCGATATCCTAATTGAATGGCTGTTTTAACAGCTTCAATTAATTCCGTTCCCTCTTCAACCTGAAAGACCCCAAGACCAAATCCTGGCATGCGGACGCCGTTGTTTAATGTTTTTGTACTTTGTAAATCGTTCATATGAAAGACTCCTTTAAATGGTTTGTTTGTATTCTTTTTGTTCGATTTGATGACTCACCATCGTGAGTATGGCCGCCATGAGCACCATGATGCCCCCAACCCAGCCGGTATGCACAAGCCCAAGGGTATCTGTCACGATACCGCCTAAAAATGAACCAATGGCGATACCTGCATTAAAGGCAGCGATATTCAGAGCGGAAGCAACATCGACAGCTCCAGGTGTATACCTTTCTGCAAAATCAACGACGGCAACTTGAAGGCCGGGTACATTCATGAAAGCAAACAGTCCCATCAGCATCACAGTTCCAATCCCGAGTGTCATAAATCCAGCAGTAAAGCTAAGGATAAACAAGATGAGACTTTGAATGATAAACATATAAATCAGTGCTTTCATTGGCTGTTTATTCGCTGCTTTTCCGCCAATGACATTCCCAGCGGCGATGGTCATCCCGTATAACAGCAGGATCAAGGCAACTGTTCCAGGCGCAAGACCTGTCACATGCTGCAAGAGAGGGGATAAATAGGTGAAGACGACAAAAGTTCCTCCATACCCTGTAGCAGTAATGACAAATAAAAGCAAAATTCTTTTCGTCTTTAATAAGGCTGCTTGATCCTTAAACGTTGTTTTCACACCCTGTTTCAATTGAGACGGAACAAGGAAATAGTTAGAAATCAGTGCGATTAGGCCAATCATGACAATCACACCAAATGACGTCCGCCAGCCGAGCTCATGACCAAGAAACGTACCGAATGGCACACCGGTCACAGTAGCGACTGTTAAACCAGTGAACATAAAGGCAATAGCGCTTGCCCGCTTTTCTTTCACCACAAGGCTTGCGGCAATGGTCGAGCCAATCGACATAAATACGCCATGTGATAGGGCTGAAATCACTCGTCCGATTAAGAGCACAGAAAAAGTCGGGGCAATCGTGGCAAGTGTATTTCCAATGAGAAAGACGAGCATAATGAGCAAAAGCAATGTCTTTTTGTTCATAGCGGAAGTCAGAGAGGTTAGAATTGGTGCGCCAAAGGTAACACCGAGCGCATATAAAGAAACGGTCCAGCCGGCCTGACTGACACTCACGCCAAAGTCCTCTGAGATCATCGGTAGGAGACCTACAGAGATAAATTCAGTTGTACCTATAGCAAATGCACTAATCGCTAGTGCGAGAAGGGCAAAGTGATTTTGTTTGTTTTGCATAGTGATTCACATCCTTCTTTCATGACATTTTAATAGACGAAGCCGATCGGCAAGAGTTATTATCTAACATAGATGACAGAAAAAAAAGTACGTACTTTTTTGTAATATAGGTACTAAAAAGTGCCTGTACAGCATCAAAAGGAGTGAAGAGACGTTGGAAAAGAAGAAATATAATATCTCTGTGGAGGCAACGCTTGAAGTGATCGGCGGGAAATGGAAGTGTGTCATTTTATGTCATTTAACACATGGGAAAAAGCGGACGAGTGAACTGAAGCGCCTCATGCCAAATATCACGCAAAAAATGCTCACACAGCAGCTGAGAGAGCTTGAAAATGACGGTGTGATTAACCGCATTGTATATGAACAAGTGCCGCCTAAAGTGGAGTATGAATTAAGTGAATACGGACAGTCACTTGAGCGAATTTTGAATGCGTTATGTGATTGGGGGGCAGCCCATATTGAACGAGTGTATGGCGAGCCGCTTTCAGTGCTGGAAGACAGTATTCTAAATGAACAGTTTAAATAAAAAAGTCCCGCTTCTTGTGAGAGCGGGACTTTGCTTTATATGCCTTTTTTCTGATCACGGTACTTCCCAGGTGTTGTGCCTTCCAGCTTTTTAAAGGAGCGGATGAAATTTTGCGGATTTTTATATTTTAGCTTTTCCGAAATTTCTTTCACCGACATATCTGTCTCCACCAACCAGTTTTTGGCGACATGATGTCTGTAAGACGAGAGATATTCACTAAAGGAGATATCCATTTCTTTTCTAAAAATACTGCTTAAATAATTTGGGTTGTAGTGCAGGCGTGTAGCGATTTCGTCCAATGTCAGATCTGAGTCAAATTCTTGATGAATGATATGAATGATTTTCTCTGAGATATTTTTATATTGAGAGTCTTCACGCGCGCCGAGCTGATCAATGATGGGTCGAATGATCTCATGTTTCAGCCACGCTTCTGTATCTTCAAACGTTTTAAACTCAAAGATCGTATCATAGAGCATTTTATTATCTTCGACTTCAAACAATTCAATGCCTAGTAAATGCATCAGCTCGATGAGATTGTTTAAAAAACGAGCGAGAGCAATCTGGTACTCATGTGGTCCAGCATTTTTAGAAAAAATGGATTGCAGAAGCACATGTAAATAGTGATCTGCCTTGCCTTGATCGCCTGCTTTAATGGCATCAAATAAATCATGCTGCAGCTGTTTTGGGAAGTGAGTCTTAAACGTCTTTCCTTGCTGAATATGCTCGTATAAAAGAATGGATTTTTTCTCTGCCTTGAGCCTATATTTTAAGGCTTCTTTTCCCTCAATATAAGCATGTTTGGCCATAGAGAGCTCTTTAAATGAGCGACTGATCCCAATGCTGATCGATAAGCCCAGCTCTTCCTCAATCCGCTGCTGAATTGTTTCAGCTAATTGATTTAAATATTCAGTAAATTCCTCTTCTGACTTCGATTGATTGAGGACAATCGTCGTTTGATGCTGATTGACAACGGTCGGCTGAAGGTGCTCCTCTAGCGGAATAATCTGCTCAATCAGTCCATTTATCGCAAATAAAAGCAAGTCTGCATCCTTTTTTTCATACGGCGTTCCTTTTAGTGTATCGATTTGGGTCACAAGCATGGACAAATGGGACCAGTCACGAGGAAAGCCTAGACTTTGAAATCGGTTGTGAATCTCTTCTTCCGTCAGTTTGCCAAGCAGCAACCGCACCATAAAGTATTGCTGTAAGTGGGTCACTTGCTGCTCAATCCGTTCCTCTAGATCATTGTTTTGATCTTTCATTTGTTTAATGCTCGATTCGATGAGCTCAAATTCATTTTGGAAAGGCTGTTTATGCAAAAACGACTCATTACGTGCAAAGGATTCGTATAATAAGCGAATCGGTTTATAAAAGTGTCTAGAGCCAAACCATGAAAATAATAATGAAAGCGCTAACAAAATAAAGCAAATAATAAAGGTGATCCACCCGATTGATTTCGTTTGCTGCTTTAGTTCTGGAATGGAGACAAAGGATAAGTATGTCCATTCGTTATAATCTGATTTTTGAAACGTAATTTGATAGTTTAGTTCATCGATTTTCATATCAAATTGTCCGGATCGTTCTTCAAGTGACAGGACATGTTTGACGAAATCTTGATTTTTTAACGAGTCACCAATTTGTTCTTTTCGATTATGTAGCAGCACTTTTCCGTTTGTATCAATGACAAACATACTATCAGATTGAGAGAAGTCAGGCATGTTGTCAGCAATCACGCAGCTTGGAATGCTGGCGACGGCGATCCCCTTTTTTTGGACACTATTCATCGGAAGCTGCTTGATTAAATTCACATTGTATTTGCAAAAGGATGTCTTTCCTTCTTTTGTTGAGACAAGTGGATTATTTTCTTCAAGTGCCCAGCTGGAATGACTCGGAATATTGAGGTAAGAGGTTAACGCTTTCTCTTGATCTCCGTTTGAGACATGATAAAGACCAGAATTGTTCATATACCAATCTTCCATTTTACTAACAAGTGTAATATTGGAGAGATCGGTGTCGAAGGTTTGCAGGTAATTCAGTTCTTGCTGGACTTGATTATAAAGTTGGAATTGGTCTGGATTTAAAGGTTCTGCCAGTGTTTGAAGGAGAGGCGGCGAACTGACATAGTGAGTGAGAGAATGATCTACTGTCTTTAAAATATGCTCAATATTGGATTGCGTTTGTTTGACGCTGTCCAGCTTTTCATTTGAAATATTTTCGAGTGCAGTTTTTTGCGAATGCTGATAAGAAAAAATACCGACAATAATAACAGGAATTGTACTAAGCACGAAAAAAAACGTCACCAGCTTGTAATAAAATTTATACTGCTTTCTTTTCATAAAACCCCCCATTTCAAACGAAACAATCTTTTCCCCTTAGTTTATTAATCCAAAAATCTGGTAGGTTTGTCAATAATCATTTTCTGAGATTAGGATCATTTTCTTATGTTTTATGTAACGTTTTGAGTAGCTTCCCCTGAGTAAATATGATCTGATGATATGATTGTAGACGGATTTTTCATCCTTAAGATACAGTTAACACATGCATCAGCATGAGGGGAGGCTTTATCTGTGAAAACACAGGATGTCACTGCCAAGGGTGTGCCTGCGGCAGCTTTGAAAAAAGAAAAGAGAAAGCGCTTACTTAACCAATTACTTAGTCAAAAATTTCTGTATTTAATGATTTTGCCAGGGCTCCTTTATTTTCTTGTCTTTAAATATGTCCCTATGTGGGGGCTGATCATTGCCTTTCAAGATTACCAGCCGTTTCTCGGAATTCTTGGCAGTGAGTGGGTTGGTTTCAAACACTTTATTCGCTTATTTACAGAACCAACATTTTTCATCTTATTAAAAAATACGCTCATTTTATTTGCCATGAATGTCGTGATTTTCTTTCCGATTCCAATCTTATTAGCCCTTCTTTTAAACGAGGTCAGGTTGGCACTGTTTAAGAAATTTGTTCAGACAATGATTTATATTCCTCACTTCATGTCATGGGTGATTGTCGTGTCCTTATCTTTTGTTTTGTTAACGGTAGATGGCGGGTTAATCAATGAATTGATTGCTTTCTTCGGAGGAGAAAAGATTAACTTCCTTCTTAGTCAAGAATGGTTTAGACCCATGTACATTTTGCAGGTAATCTGGAGAGAAGCGGGTTGGTCAACCATTATTTATCTTGCAGCGATTACAGCAGTAGATCCGCAGCTATATGAAGCAGCAAAAATGGATGGAGCCGGCAGACTCAGACAAATGTGGCACATCACCCTTCCTGCGATTAAAAGTGTCATTGTTGTACTGCTCATTTTAAAAATTGGTGATACATTAGAGCTTGGATTTGAACATGTCTATTTATTACTCAATGCGACCAACAGGGAAGTTGCAGAGATTTTTGATACGTATGTGTATACAGCTGGTCTGAAGCAAGGACAATTCAGCTATAGTACCGCTGTTGGTTTATTTAAAGCAGCCGTTGGACTTATTTTGGTCATGATGGCAAACCGTTTAGCGAAGAAGTTTGGAGAAGAAGGGATTTATTAAAAGGGGAGATGAAGACCAATGACATTATCGATTGAAAAGGGATCACCGCTTGAGCATGCAGAGAAATTAGCACAAACAATAATGAAAGCGTATACACCAATTGAACTTCCGCCAGCTGGAAGGTGGCACTATCATCAAGGGGTTTTCCTTTGCGGAGTGATGAAGCTGTACGAAGCAACAGAAAACGAGGCGTACTTTGATTATGTGAAAAATTATGCTGACTCACTCATTGATGACCATGGGAATCTGTTATTCCGCAGAGACGAGCTTGATGCCATTCAAGCAGGGCTCATTTTATTCCCGCTGATTGAAAGAACAGGAGAGAAGCGGTATGTGAAGGCAGCAGAAAAGCTTCGGGGGCTTTATCGGACGCTGAATCGCACGTCTGAGGGCGGTTTCTGGCATAAAGACAATTATGCCTATCAAATGTGGCTAGATGGTCTTTATATGGGTGGGCCTTTTGCTTTAAAGTATGCCCAGTTGACAGGAGAATCGGAGCTGGTGGACATGGTCATCCATCAAGAGCATCTCATGAGAAAGCATACCAAAGATGAAAAAACGGGCCTTTACTATCACGCATGGGATGAACGGAAAGTGATGCCATGGGCTGATCAACAGACGGGCTGTTCCCCAGAATTTTGGGCAAGATCCTTTGGCTGGTATGTCCTTGCGTTAGCCGATATGATCGAAGATTTACCAGAAGGACATGAAGGACGAAAAGTGTGGAAGGACACACTGACAGATATGCTGGAAAGTGTGGCAAAATATCAGGACGACGAAACGGGTCTATGGCATCAAATCATTGATAAAGGAAGTCATAGCGACAATTGGCTTGAAAGCTCAGGGTCATGTCTATTCATATATGCGATGGCAAAAGCCATGAATGAAGGATATGTCAGTCTTCGATATGTTGATCATGTGGTCAAAGCGTATCAAGGATTGATTCAGTATAAAACGGAGGAAAAAGACAACGGCGATTTTACGGTGAACGATATTTGTATTGGAACATCTGCGGGATTTTATGACTATTACGTTGGCAGAGAGCGGAGCACGAATGATTTGCATGGAGCAGGCGCTTTTATTATGGCGTTAACTGAACTAGAAAAGCTGTCTGTGTTTCAAAAGGTATGAGGCGGCATCAAAGGGCTGCGGCATGGCTCCTCAGCTTCATCGCTGCCTTTTATTTGTCCGCCTGTCAGGGGAAAACAGAGGGGATTGATGTCCTTATTTTTTCTGACATGTCAAAAGCAATGAAAGACCAATTAGTGGAGAAAGCTTTTCAACCAAATCAGGAGACATACGACGTTCACATCTTCCCTGCAATTCCTGAAAAACTTCTTGTTGAAATAACTGCAAAAGAGGGGGACGTGATGTTTGTCCCGGAAGAAATGTTTAGAACATATGATGATCCTGAAAGCTTTCAGCTGCTTGAAGAGATGCGGGTAGATGGCGAAGGGGCAGGACCATATACGGTGGAAGATGCAAAGACGGGAAATACAGTCGATTATGCGGTCCAAATCAAGAAAGGAACAAAGCAGCTAAATGGCTATACCTTTCGATTACACCGAGATATGGTCGCCTTTATTCCTGTGTATACGGAGAAATCTAAAGAGGCACTGTCTCTCATGAAACAGCTTCGTGAAAACCATTAGAAAAAGGGGTGGGGGAATGTGAAAAGGGTCGCCGTTTGCGGGCTCAGTCACCGTGCTTTCAATATGTTTATCAAACCGCTCACCGAGGATTTCAACGAGCATTACAGGATTACAGGGCTCTTAGATGTAGATGAGAAGCGGTATACACTTTGTCAGGAGCGTTTTCCATCACTAAGGGGCGTCTCATTTTTTCATGAGGATGCATTTGGTCAGATGGTGAAGGAAGCAAGACCAGATATCGTCATTGTGGCGGGGCGAGATGATACACATGTCACATATATCCTGCAGGCACTGGATCATGATCTGGATGTCATAACGGAAAAGCCGATGGTCACAACAGCAAAAGACGCCAAACAGGTGATGGAAAAAGAGGCAGAAAGCAAAGGGAAGGTCACCGTCACCTTTAATTATCGCTACAATCCATTCCATCGAAAGATAAAAGAGCTCATTTTAGATGGAAAGATTGGAAGGGTCACGTCTGTTGAGTTAAGCTGGCTCATTGATACGTATCACGGAGCCAGTTATTTTAAAAGGTGGAACCGCTCGCGTCAATATTCAGGCGGTCTGTCTATTCATAAATCGACCCATCACTTTGACTTGGTCAACTGGTGGATTGATCAAAAGCCGAAGCAAGTATTTGCCTATGGCGCATTGAATTATTATGGGGATGGAAGTCCTTGGAATCCTTTGCAGGGTGAAGAGAATCGATATTGTGGAACCTGTTATGTAAGAGATACCTGTCATTATGAAGCAAGGTGGAATCCGCGGGTAGAGCGCACAAAGGTGGAGGATGACCATATTGAATCGGGTGAGCAGCAGTCAAAGCAATACTCAAATTATCGCCCGGATGCCTGTATTTTTGATCAAGAAATTGATATTGAGGATACGTATGTGGCGTCAGTGGCTTATGATCAGGGGGCTTTGTTAAGTTACTCGATTCAATTTTCAGCGCCATATGAAGGCTACCGGCTTGCGATTAACGGGACGAAGGGACGGATTGAAACAAATGAGTTTCATGTGCCATCGAGAATCCCTTTTCAATTCCCTGAACAGACAATTGCATACTACCCGATGTTTGGTGGAAAAGAAACGATTGAAGTTGTGAAGCAATCAGGAGGTCATGGAGGCGGAGATCCGCTATTATTAGCAGATTTATTTTTAGGAAAAGATCCGCTCATTCCTTATGACATTTCGGCAGGAGCAGAGGCGGGGGCTTATTCCATTGCACTTGGCGAAGGCATGTGGCGCTCAGTTGCAGAAAAACGTCCGATTGAAATAGAAGAATTGTTTCAAAAAGAGACGGTGTAACGAGAAAGAGAGGAGGGAAGAGAGATGGATCATGATGGATCAATGAGCAGAATGTTGCGCATGTGTGAGTGGGTGATGAGACTTGCCTATACGAATTTGTTATGGCTTTTGTTCACTTTACTTGGGCTTGGAATCTTTGGCTTCATGCCTGCAACAACAGCGTTATTTTCTGTGATGAGAAAGTGGATACAAGGGCATGAGCAAGTCAGCGTCTTTCAAACCTTTTGGAAAGTATACCGCGAAGAATTTGTACGCTCTAATGTCATTGGAGTGGTGCTGGTCATCATCGGGACAATTATTTATGTAGACCTTGCTTATATTTATCCAACGAGTTGGTTTTTACACGTGCTTCGCTTTGCGATCTATATCTTTGGTTTTCTGTTTATTGTCAGCTTGTTTTATATCTTTCCGCTGCTGGCTCATTATGAGTGGAAAAAGCGTCTTTATTTGAAATTTTCCCTTCTGCTTGGCATCTCGTATTTGCAATATACGCTCTCTATGCTCGTTTTCTCGTCTGTTCTCTTTATCCTATTTGCTTATTTGCCAGGGATCGTACCGTTTTTTAGCATCAGCATTCTCGCATATGGCCACATGTGGCTAGCCTATCAAGTGTTTAAAAAGATAGAGTTTGAAAGCGAGCAGCCGGCAGTTGATGTGAAGAAACGCTTCCCGTCTTTCCTTCAATCCAAGCGGGTGAATACGCAGTGATGTGTATGATTTGCTATAATGGTGTCACCGTGAATAAAAGGAGAGATGAGAGTCGTGTCAGTAAAAGAAATTTCAATAGAAGAATTAAAGCAAAAGCTAGAGCAAGAAGAAGCCACTCAACTCGTCGATGTGCGTGAGGATGAAGAGGTAGCAGAAGGCATGATTCCAGAGGCAGTCCATATTCGAATGGGCGATATTCCTGAGAAGCTAGATGCGTTTGATAAGACGCAAGAGTATTATATTATTTGCCGTTCTGGTAAACGCAGTGAGAATGTCTGCTATTTCTTAGAAGACCAAGGCTATCAAGCAACCAATGTCGTTGGCGGCATGCTTGCATGGACAGGAGAAACAAAACCGAAGCTGTAAAAAGAAGTCCTTTCATCGACAAGATGGAAGGCTTTTTTTGTTCATATGTCCGTCTCTATTTGCATAAAAATAGAGTAGCAAGAGAAGGGAGAGTGGCATATGTGCTGAAGGTAGCTGTATTTGATGAAGAACACGAGAAAGATTTGCAAAGCGAAATCAATCTTTTTTTAAAAGGAATGGACGACGACCAAATTATTGACATCAAATACAATGTGGCGGTGATCTGTGAGCAAGGAGGAGAGCAGCTCTACTGTTTTTCAGCGCTCATTTTATATAAAAAATAAAAGGACCTGCTGAAAGGTCCTTTCAGCGTGTAGACAAACCCTCGCATTCGTTGTCAGTCCTGCGTGCTGGTGCTCACGAATGTGAAATTCGCTCCGCGCCAGTACTCGTCCTTCCTAGTCTGCAAAGGTTTTCTATCACGCTGAAAAGAAGAAAAAGGGCTCAAATAAAGGTCCTTTTGACATGATCAACTAGCATCAATATGTAAACGATGCTTTTTGCAGTGAACGCATTGAAAGAGGTAGCCTTGCAAGTCTCCTCCGTTCACGAGCCATTGTTTCAGGTTCTCTTTTGTGAAATGTCCACCGCTGCAAATCTCTTCAATATCCTCTGAGAGTTCTTCCTCTAAATGCTCAATCTCTTTCCATCCAACATACTGCACAATCGCGCAAAAATCCCCGCAATGGCTTAACCAATATTCCTGCTGCCATCCGCGGTAACCCGGCGTTCTGTAGATCAGTTCATCTATATATTCTTCATGATCGACGTCATCACAACTCACATCGTCTTGAAACATTCCATTATATGTTTGAGCAGCTGATCCATCTTTAATGCACCAAGGACAAATGCCAGAAACGTCTTCAACAGAATAAAAAGGACCATGATATACATAATCTCGTTCTTTCTCACAAACGGGGCATATCGTCTGCTCTTTTTTAATCACATGTAATGAAACTGGGTCTGGGTTGTACTTGAACGTAGGTAACGTCATATAAACCTCCATTATGTAGAAAAGTGATGATTCAACACTATTTTATCGGAATACACGATGTCATGACAATCTTCAATTATTTCAACGAGAAAAAAAGCCGTTCGGATGAGGAACGACTTTTCTCTTGTGATGATTATGCTTTTTTTACTCTTGGACTTCTTGGTTTATTGTACTTATTTGCTTGTTTAATCGCTCTTCGTTCTTCATTTAATGACTTGTACAGTGAAACAATCATTAAAATGATGACAACAGAGAACGGCAAAGCAGCAAGTTTGGCTGTGTTTTGCAAGGCTTCAAGACCGCCTGAAAATAAGAGCACTGCCGCAACTGCTGACTGGATAATACCCCAGCTGATCTTTACACTATTCGCTGGATTTAATGATCCATAGGTTGTCTGCATTCCGAGAACGAATGTAGCTGAGTCTGCTGATGTGATAAAGAATACCGCAATTAAGATCAGTGCCAGAATGGAAGTAATCATGGCAAGTGGATATTCATTTAAAACACCAAACAGCATCGTTTCAGTAGACATGTTTGCAACATCGACGATATTGTTCTGTTGTAAGTCCATTGCAGATACACCAAAGATCGAGAACCAAAGGAACACGAGGATGGAAGGAGCCACTAAGACACCAATTAAAAATTCTCGAATGGTTCTCCCGCGTGAAACCCTTGCAATAAAAATACCGACAAATGGCGACCAAGAGATCCACCATGCCCAATAGAAGATGGTCCATCCATTAATCCATTCTCTCTTTTCAGGATCATTTGGTGATAATCTAAAGCTCATCTGTACAATATTTGATAAGTATTGTCCGATTGAATCAGTAAATGAATTTAAAATATACACAGTTGGTCCAACAATAAGTAAAAAGATCATGAGTAATGCAGCAAGAATCATGTTTGTGTTACTTAAATATTTAATCCCTTTACCAATACCGCTCCAAGCAGAGAGAAGGAACAGGACCGTGACGATTGCAATAATGATGAGCTGAGTCAGGAAGTTATTTGGAATTCCAAATAAATAGTTTAATCCGCCATTAATTTGTGCGGCACCTAGTCCTAAACTAGTAGCTACACCGACCACCGTTGCAAATACTGCGATGCAATCAATGGTTTTTCCAATCCATCCATGAATTCTGTTTCCGAATACTGGGTATAAGGTGGAACTGATTAATCCAGGTGCATCTTTTCTAAATTTAAAGTATGCAATGCAAAGGGCGACAATTGCATAAATGGCCCATGCATGAAGTCCCCAGTGGAAAAAGGTATAACGAAGGGAATCACGGAAGGCTTGTGCATTTTCCGTCTCGCCTGTTGGGGATTGAATGGCAAAGTGGCTGATCGGTTCAGCGGCTCCGTAAAAAACAAGCCCAATGCCCATTCCAGCACTAAATAGCATCGCAAACCAAGAAAAAAGACCAAATTCAGGCTCTTCACCTGGCTTTCCTAACGTAATTTTTCCGATAGGGCTAAAGATAAAGAATAGACAAAAGCCGACTAGCAGCGATACGACTAATAAATAATACCAGCCAAAGTCATTTGTAATGTATGTTTGAATTTGATCTGTCACATTTTGCAGCGTATCTGGAGAAAGGGCTCCCCATAGAACGGCAATAAATGTGATAGCAATCACAATCCAAAATACACTTGATACGTTTTTCACACCATCTCACTCTCCTGTTGTTCTACACGTTTAAGCAGAGGATTTAATTTAATATCCCCTGTCTCAACTATTTTCAAACAAAAAGAGGCGAGTTTCTCACTCGACCTCTATTTTACCGTAACATGTTTTGCTTCCATTTATCAACCATCGATATGTGAAGATGACTTTTCTTCAATTCGTTTGCGCAGACGGTAGACATATTCTTTTAAACAAACAGCGAAAATCGTAAACGCTAAAACAATGGCGACTTTTAACGGGGTAATGGACAGCTTCATAAAGAAAGCGGCTGTTAAACTAATGACAACTGCAAGGACAATCGGAAGTGCGCGTCTAATCATTGAAATCTCTCCTTTAGTTCTAGTGCGGCATTCATGCCAGCTAACCTGCCTGTCACAAGTGCTGACGTAATATTGTAACCGCCTGTGTAACCGTGAATATCTAAAATTTCTCCGCAGAAATAAAGACCGGCCATTTTTTTGGATGCCATTTTCTTCGGTTCAATTTCTTTGACAGAAACGCCGCCACCTGTAACAAAGGCTTTATCTAAAGAAAGCGTCCCATTTGCATGGACGATGAAATGCTTACAATCATGAGCAAAAGCGCGCAGTTTATCTTTAGCGAGACCAGAAAATGTCTCCTGCGGATCAATGCCATTTCGTTCTAAAAGGAACAATAAATAGCGCTCTTGCATCCAAGATTTCAGGACATTTTTAATGGCTTTTTTTGGTTCATCTTTTAAATCACGATGAAGTTTTTGGAAAAGCTCCTCGTCATTGAGCTTTGGGTATAAGTCAATTTGAAGACGGACGGCCTGTTGCTTTTTCAGTTCCTTCACAACAAATCCGCTGCATCTCAGAACGGCAGGACCTGATAAGCCAAAGTGTGTAAAGATCATATCCATGACATGAGTGACGACGGGTTTTCCTTTTTTATTTAAAACACTCACGGCAACACTTCTTAATGAAAGACCTTGAAGCACTTTGTCCTTAATAAAACGCTCGTCTGACGTGACGGGTACTTCGGTTGGGAAGAGCTCTGTAATGGTATGACCAGCGGCTTCTGCCCATGCATAGCCATCGCCAGTAGAGCCTGTATGCGGCACACTTTTCCCGCCAACAGCAATGACAACGGCATGACTTGAAATTTTTTCATCATTATTTGTAACAATTCCAGCTGCTTGTCCGTCTTGATACAGAACGGTTTTAATCTTTTCATTCGTTCGAATGGTCACATTGAGCACGCGGAGCCTATCTAATAGGGCATCCACAACAGATTGTGCTTTGTTTGAGACAGGGAACATACGTCCATGGTCTTCTTCTTTTAGTTCAATACCTAGATTTTCAAAGAACGAAATAATATCCTCGTTATTGAACTCAGAAAATGCACTATATAGAAAACGGCCGTTTCCGGGAATATGCTTGATGATTTCTTCTACTGGAAGGCGATTGGTCACATTGCAGCGTCCACCGCCAGAAATGGCGAGCTTTCTGCCAAGTTTGTTTCCTTTGTCAATTAACAGAACCGATGCACCGTGTTCTGCCGATGCAATCGCGGCCATCAGTCCAGAAGGTCCACCGCCAATGACAATGACATCATAATGTTTCATGTTACATTCCTCTTTCTACTTTCAGTCATTTCTCTATTATAACGAAGATTGGGGAAGGCTGAAATATGAATTGATTGGTTTTGTGACTTCTGTATTGGATTTGTTACCTGTGCGATGAAATGATGTGTTAAAATAGTTAAGTTGAATATTCATTAGAAAAATGGTGGTTAAGCGCATGTCTAATAAACTGCTTCGTGGTACGTTGGTTTTAACGATAGGGACTTATCTCTCTCGTATTCTTGGTATGATTTACTTAATTCCATTTAGCGCAATGGTCGGAGCGACTGGTGGTGCGCTATTCCAATATGGATACAATCAGTATACGATCTTTTTAAGTATTGCTACGCTCGGTTTTCCAACAGCGGTATCGAAATTCGTCTCTAAATATAATGCAATCGGCGATTATGAGACAACAAGAAAAATGTTCAGGGCGGGTATGTCGGTCATGCTTGTCACCGGTATTATCGCCTTTTCTATTTTATATTTGACCGCACCGATCTTTGCCAAGATTCAGCTTGGAGGATCGAATGAAACGGGCGGTTTGACGGTCGATCAAGTGGTTTATGTGATTCGGATGGTCAGTTTGGGTCTATTGGTTGTACCCATTATGAGTCTTGTGCGAGGGTTTTTCCAAGGGCACTCGATGATGGGCCCGACAGCTGTTTCCCAAGTCATCGAACAACTTGTCAGAATCATCTTCCTATTAACAGCGACGTTTATCATTTTAAAAGTGCTTGACGGCGGTCTTGTTATTGCGGTTGGTTATGCCACATTTGCCGCACTCATTGGTGCGTTTGGCGGTCTATTTACGCTTTATTTATATTGGCTGAAGCGGAAAGATCGGCTTTTGGCAATGCAGCCGAATACAGGGGACTATTCTGGATTATCTTATAAGCAAATGTTTACAGAGCTGTTCAGTTATGCAGCACCCTATGTGTTTGTTGGGCTTGCCATTCCGATTTATTCTTATATTGATACAAATACAATTAACAGAGCGATGATTGCATCAGGACATCAGGATATTAGTACAGCGGTTCTGTCTATTGTGACGTTATATTTACCGAAGCTTGTCATGATTCCTGTGTCACTTGCAACTGCATTTGGTTTAACATTGATTCCTACCATAACGGAATCCTTTACAGCGCGAAATTACAAGCTGCTGAATCGACAAATTGATCAAACGATGCAGGTCATTTTATTCTTCGTTCTGCCTGCTTCATTTGGTATTTCGGCATTGGCTGGACCAGTTTATTGGTTTTTCTATCCGTCTGTGCATCCTGAGATTGGGACTTCTATTTTGTTTTGGTATGCACCTGTTGCGTTACTGTTTTCTCTATTCACCATTAACGCAGCGATTTTACAAGGGATTAACAAACAAAAATTTGCGATCGTCAGTCTTTTGTTAGGGATTATCATTAAAACGGTTCTCAATATCCCGCTGATTAGCTGGCTGCAAGGAAACGGTTCTGTGCTTGCAACGGCATTAGGCTACAGTGCCTCGATTTTGTATATGTTCATCATGATCAAGCGCCATGCAGGCTATTCGTTCCGCAGGATTTTCAAACGGTTTATTTTAATTGGTATTTTAACGGCAATCATGGCTGTAGTGGCTTATGTGACATGTCAGCTTGTGAGTCAAGTCATTTCATATGAAGGCGGAATCATACAAGCGGGTATTGTTATTTTGATTTCAATGATCACTGGCGGCGGTGTGTATATGTTCTTATCTTATAAAGTTGGATTGTTAGAGCGTGTACTTGGCAGCCGGATGCCATCATTTTTAAGAAAAAAGAGTTAAGAAGAGGTGGAGAAGCATGAGGCTTGATAAATTGCTGGCCAATACCGGCTTTGGTTCAAGGAAAGATGTAAAGAAGCTGGTCAAGGCCCGGGCTGTCACAGTGAATGGAGAAGTGGCGAAGCAGGTGAAAGATCATGTCGATCCAACAAATGATGAAGTGCTCGTGCATGGAGAGCGTGTAGAGTATAAAGAATTCATTTATCTCATGATGAACAAGCCAGACGGTGTCATTTCAGCAACGGAGGATCTGCGAGATGAGACGGTTGTTGATTTACTAGAGCCAGAGGATATTGCAAGGGAGCCATTCCCTGTGGGGAGACTGGATAAGGATACAGTCGGTCTCCTCCTCCTTACAAATGACGGCCAGCTTGCTCATCAATTGTTATCTCCGAAAAAGCATGTCCCGAAAACGTATGAAGTTCATCTAAAATACCCGCTTGGAGATCAAGACATCACTCGTCTTGAAGAGGGAGTTGTGATTTTAGACGACTACCGAACGAAGCCAGCGAAGGTTGAAGTAGATGCCAACCAAGAGGCAGATACACGAATCCGTTTAACGATTACTGAAGGGAAGTACCATCAAGTGAAGCTGATGGCACAAGCCGTGGGCAATGAAGTGATCTTTTTAAAACGGCTCTCGATGGGGGCTGTTTCATTAGACGAAGATTTGGCGCCAGGAGAATACCGTGAATTGACGGAGGAAGAGTTAGACAGTTTAATCAATCGTGATTAATATAGAGAAAAAGAAAAGAACCGGCATTTTGCCGGTTCTTTCAGCGTGTAGACAAACCCTCGCATTCTTTGTCAGTCCTGCGTGCTGGTGCTCACGAATGCCAAATTCGCTCCGCGCCAGTACTCGTCCTTCCTAGACTGCAAAGGTTTTCTATCACGCTGAAAAAAAGAAGACAAAGGGCTAAAATGAACTTGATTTTAGCCCTTTGTCAGCAAAATGAAAAGAACCGGCATATCGCCGGTTCTTTTTGTTATATGGAAGTTCATTATTCGCTTATGATGATATTTTTACTTTTTTTCTCGTTGTTTCCCATTTGCCTCTGCTTGGACTATGAACAAGATCGTTATAGGCAAGCACGTTTAAGTCTCTTTGGATGGTTCTAGGTGTGATCCCGAATTCATCAACCAGCTCTTGTGTCGTCACAAGACCTTTCTCTTGAATGAACATATAAACTGATTTTATTCGAGTCATCATACGGTTTGTTGAAGGTTTCAAAAAACCACTCCCTATCAATAAGATCGGATGGACTTGACTAACCACAACTTACTACACTAAAACTGCGACATAAGGACATGCAACAATGGTAAATGTTCGTGTTTCTTAATGTTTTATTCTATTATACACGTTATTATGCATCTAGTTCCACCAAAAAGTCAACTTTACGTGTTTTTAAACTTGTCTTCATGAATGAAATTATGGTATATATCATGATTTGAATCCGGTTACAACCCAATAAACACAAGGCGTATAAAGAAAATTGCCACTTAAGAAAGAGCAAAAAATAAACACAGAAAATTTACAAAATAAAAAATCATTCATACAAAAAAGACACATTCAAATGAGAAATGTGTCTTTTTATTTTGGTTATCCTTCTAAGAAAAAGAGCTGCACGAAAAATAAGACGGCAAAAATGAGCACAAGAATATGCACTTCTTTCCATTTTCCTTTTGCCAGCTTCACAAGTGGATATGATATAAATCCTAGTGAAATTCCTGTAGATATGCTAGATGTCAGCGGCATGGAAAGAATCACAAGAAAAGCAGGAAATGCTTCGTCAAGCTCATTCCAGCGAATACGTGACACTGAATTCATCATCAAACAGCCGACAATGATTAAGACAGGTGAAGTGATGGACGGCAATGACGAAATGGCTTGAACGAGCGGACCAAAAAACAAAGCCACAATAAACAATGCAGCAACGGTTAAAGAGGTCAGTCCAGTTCTTCCGCCAGCAGCCACTCCTGATGAAGATTCAATGTAAGCTGTGGTTGGGCTTGTTCCAAACATTGAGCCAATTGTCGTTGCAGCAGAGTCAGCAAGTAAGGCTCTGCGTACTTTTGGGAGCTGACCATTTTTCATTAAACCTGCTTGTTCCGCAACCCCGATCATTGTTCCTGTTGTATCAAAAATCGTCACAAGTAAAAAGGAGAAGACAACAGCATACAAGTGATGGGAAAATACATCGCCAAACGCAGCGAATGGATTTGTAATCAGCATTCCTTCAGGCAGTGCTGGGGTATCCACTAGCACTTTAGGAAAATGAAGCTGACCTGTTGCAAGTGCAATTAACGTGGTTGCTAACATGCCGATAAACAGCGCTCCATTCACTTGAAGAACCATTAATATGACAGAAATCATTAAACCAACGAGTGTCAAAATGACAACAGGTGAGCTTAAATTGCCAAGCTTCACAAGATTTTGTGGATCAGCAGTGATGATTCCAGACTGTCTTAGCCCAATGAATGCAATAAATAATCCGATACCTGCTGTAATCCCGTACTTTAAATTATCTGGAATCGCCTCAATGAGTTGTTTTCTAAGGGATGTTAACGATAAAATAATAAAGAGTATTCCAGCAACAAATACCGCACTAAATGCTGTTTGATAGCTGAGACCCCCACCACCGACAACAGTGACGGTGAAATAGACATTCAGCCCCATACCTGGTGCAATGGCAATCGGATAGTTTGCAAAGAGTGCCATCCAGAGTGTACCGACAACAGCAGCGATAATGGTTGCAGTAAAGACTTGGTCAAAAGGAATGCCTGCATCTGAAAGGATTCCTGGATTGACGGCTACAATATATACCATCGTAAAGAATGTCGTCATACCAGCGAGTAATTCTTTCTTTATGTTGGTTTGGTTCTCTTTTAACTGAAACATAAAATCCTCCATTTACGAACATTATTACAAAACACTTAATATAATATTCGTTTTAAGGGTGGATTGCAACCTTTTTTCAAGGAGGAATGGAAAAATGAATTGGGAAGCAGAAGTCATACGAAAAAAAGACAATTTGATTCAGGATACACAATCTTTTTTACAAATTGAAAGTGTCTTGGATGAAGAAGGCGGCATAGCAGGAAAACCGTTTGGTGAAAAAGTGGATGAGGCTCTTCAGTATATGCTCAAAAAAGGGCAGGACGAGGGCTTCAAAGTGAAAAATGTTGATGGTTATGCTGGTCATATTGAATATGGAGAAGGCGAAGATATCGTCGGTGTGCTATGCCATGTGGATGTCGTGCCTGCGGGAGACGACTGGACAACCCCGCCATTTTCAGCGGACATAAGAGAAAATAAAATCTTTGCAAGAGGAGCCATTGATGATAAAGGGCCAACCATGGCGGCGTTTTACGCATTGAAAATGTTAAAAGATGCCGGTCTGCCGCTGTCGAAAAAGATTCGAATCATCATTGGCACAGATGAAGAAAGCGATTGGAGATGCGTCGATCACTATTTCAAGCATGAGGCGATGCCGCAAATTGGGTTTGCGCCAGATGCTGATTTTCCAATTATTCATGCTGAAAAAGGGATCATAGATGCCATCGTATCCTTTACATACGAACAATCAGAAGAAAACAAGCGTTACATCCTTAAGCAATTCACATCAGGCATGCGTCTCAATATGGTCCCAGATGAGGCTCGCGCGATTGTGGCAGCAGCAAATGATCACGATGCTGAAGCATTAAAAACGGCTTTTGCAGCCTATCTTGCGGAAAATCAGTTAACCGGTGAGACAAACCATACAGCAGATGGACTGACATTCACATTAAAAGGTGTATCAGTTCATGCAATGGAGCCGGCGAATGGCACAAATGCGGGCATTCATATGGCGAATTTCTTATGTGCGCATGAATTAGATGAAAGAGGGCTCGCTTTTACATCACAAATAAATGCTTTATTTGATCAAGACACAAGAGGACAAAAACTCGGCATCGCTTGTAAAGATGATATTAGTGGTGACTTGACCTTGAATGTTGGCACAATCCGCTATTCGCAAAACGAAGAAGCGAAGCTTGGGCTGAATGTCCGCTATCCCGTAACAGCGGACGGTGAGGAAGTCAAAAAAGGGATTGAACGAATAAAAGGGGCAGCGATTGAGAAATTTGATGACAGTCCTCCTCATCACGTCTCAAAAGACCATCCACTTGTGAAAACCTTACAGAAGGTATACGAAGAACAAACGGGAGATCCTGCTCACCTTATTGCAATAGGGGGAGGAACGTATGCAAGGTCATTAGAAGCAGGCGTTGCCTTTGGCCCTCTATTCCCTGGAAGACCTGATTGTGCACATCAAAAGGATGAATATATCGAAATCGATGATTTACTACGAGCAACTGCGCTATATGCACAAGCCATGTATGAATTGGCGAAATAAAAAAGGAAAGAGAAGAGGGGATTCACCGTGAAAAAAATGTTCTTATGCTCTTCATTCAAAGATAGCTATTCTCTCTTGTCTGACTTTGCAGGCGACACCTTAAAAGGAAAAAGTGTGACATTCATTCCGGCAGCCAGTGATGTGGAAGAAGTCACGCACTATGTCGATGCAGCAAAAGAAGCCTTTCATCAATTAGAAATGCGTGTAGAGACTGTTCAGCTGACCGGGCAAACGGTTCAGGAAATCACACAGATCATTGGAAAGAATGATGTCATGTATGTATCTGGCGGCAATACCTTTTATTTGCTGCAAGAATTAAGGAAGCACGGGCTCGATCGTGTATTGAAAGAAGAGATCGGCAAAGGCAAGCTGTATATCGGAGAATCTGCGGGGAGTATTATCATGGCGCCAAGCATTGAATACATCTCACTGATGGATGATCAGGAGAAAGCGCTAGAGTTATCTTCCTTTGAAGGATTCAATGAGATCAACAGCTATCCGGTACCGCATATAAACAATCCTTATTTAGGTGAAGCCGCGCAGCATATCATAGAGAAAGATCAAAATACGCTCTCTTTATGCCCGCTCACTGATGAACAAGTTTTACTTGTGACAGGCGAACAGACTGAGGTCAAGACGGTCTGAGTTGTTCCTTTCAGCGTGTAGACAAACCCTCGCATTCTTTGTCAGTCCTGCGCTCTGGTGCTCACGAATGTCAAATTCGCTCCGCGCCAGTACTCGTCCTTCCTAGGGCTGCAAAGGTTTTTGAAAAGATGACAAAGGGCTAAAATCAAGTTCATTTTAGCCCTTTGTCAACAATCTGAAAGGAACAGGAGCATATGCCCTGTTCCTTTTTTAATCTTGAAACACATCACTTGATAAATAACGTTCACCCGTGTCTGCTGTCATACAAATGACAATGTGATCCTTTGGCATTTGTTTGGCTGCTTCAATGGCTGCATAGCATGCTGCGCCAGATGATGGACCGACTAAAATACCTTCAAGACGGGCGAGCTTTCGTGTGATGTCGTAAGCATCTTCATCACTCACTTGCACAATCTCATCATACACCTGTTCGTTTAAAATATGTGGGATAAATCCTGGACTTGTGCCAACAAGCTTATGTTTGCCAGGTTTCCCGCCTGATAAAACAGGTGACCCCTTTGGCTCTGCCACATGTATCGTCAATTCCGGGAATGCTTTTTTGAGTTCCTCTCCAGTGCCTGTAATGGTTCCGCCAGTTCCAGCAGTTGCGACAAAAGCGGCAAGCGGCTGCCCAATCTGTTGCACTGCATCAATAATTTCTACAGCCGTTGTTCCTCTATGAGCATCGGGGTTCGCACCATTGTCAAATTGCATGGGAATAAAGCTGTTAGGAATTTGAGCAGCTAATTCTTCTGCCTTGCGAATACAGCCTGGCATTTTTTCCTCCCCTGGGGTTAAGACGACCTGTGCGCCGTATGCCTTTAAAATATTGATTCTTTCTTGGGTCATCGTATCAGGCATGATCAGAATGGCTTTGTAGCCTCTTGCAGCAGCGTTCATCGCTAAGCCAATTCCTGTATTCCCGCTTGTTGGTTCAATAATCGTTGCCCCTTTTGTGAGCTTTCCTTGTTTTTCTGCCTCAAGGATCATATTGTAAGCAGCCCGATCTTTTACACTTCCGCTAGGATTAAATGATTCCAGTTTTAAATAAATAGCAGCGCCATGTTCTGGCTGAAGGCGCTGTAATTTTACAAGTGGTGTATGACCTATTAATTCAGCTATATTTTGTGCAACCTTCATCATGTGACACCCTTTCTTCTCATTCCGCATTACTTTAGTTATACTATCATCAATGGGGATTCGTAAAGTTTGTTAAAAAGGACAGGTGAAAATATGGCCGAAAGCCGTCATTATTTTATCGGGATTCCAATCCCTGAACAACTTGCGCATCAAATAAAAGCGGATATAGACAAGAGGAGCGGACTGTCTTTTCAAAAATGGACAGCACCCATTGATTATCATGTCACCCTTGTGTTTTTAGGTGCGATTCCAGAGGACCGTTTAAATAAGATATCTGAGCTACTTGCACAGCTGTCTCATGAGGTGTCTGCTTTCCCGCTGAAGCTGAATGAAGTAGGGATATTTGGCCAAAAGGAGCGCCCGAGAGTCTTTTTTGCAAAGCCTAGTGAAAGTAAGCCTTTGATGGATCTAAGAGAAAAAGTGAAAGCAGCCGTTTTGACAGCAGGTCATCCTGTCGAAAAGAGACCCTTTCATCCACATATGACGATTGCGCGCAAATGGAATAGGGAACAGTCCTATATAGAACAAGCACCCTTACGGAAAGAACCATATTCGATGGAGGTTTCTAGTATCGCTTTATTTGAAATCCGTCTAAAAGAAACCCCGCGTTATCACGCGATCAAACAATTTACACTACATAAATGATTCTAGAGGTTGGAGTGAGCAGCAGATGGCGCAAATTATTAAAATCCAAGATTATATATCACGATATGAACAAGACCCGCATCATTACATCAATCAGTTTATTCGGTTGAAAAAACAAAGATGGGACGAGTTAAAAAAGGCTTCCAAAGAGCAGGTGCAAAAGCAGGCTGACCAAGCCATCGAGCAAGCACCTGAACAAGAGGAAGAAAAGAGAAAGAAATTCTCCTTAAAAAGAAAGCAAAAAGAAGCCGATATGAAAAAGGAACGGGACCTGAGTCTTTTTAACGAGCCAACAGATATAGAACAAGGTGTCTTTACAAACGTTCCTACCGATGAAACGAAGCTGATTCACTTTTTTAAAGATCATCTTTACGATGTTCAGTTAAAATGGGCCAGCTCGACGATCTCTCATATTTCAACTGTCTCCCATCACATTCGCTATGATGAAAAGCTGCGGATGCTTGCAAGGCAGCTGCCAGATTCTTATTTTGTGATGTACAAGCCGGTGCTGCTCATTCAAAAAGCTGAGATGGAATTGTGTCCAGTGCTCATTACACCGCTTGAAGTCATCTGCTTATCATTCTTAGAGGCAGAGCCAGACAGTGTATATATTGGATCGAAGGAACGTTTTTGGGAAAAACGGGCGACGGGGAAAGCTGTTCAATCCGTTTTAAACCCTTGCGCAAGCCTTCTGCGCTCTGGAACTGTTGTGTCAAAAATTTTACAGCAAAGTGGTGTAGAGCTTCCTGTGAAAAAAATCCTCATCAGCCGCACCTCGTATATTGATTTGCCCGAAGTTCCATTCGGGATGGAGGTTGTCGATAAGAAGAAAGCGGAGGATTGGTTTGAAAAGCAGCGGAAAAACACGGCGCCGACAAAGCACCAGCAATTCAAAGCGACAAAGGCATTGCTCGCTTATGGTGAATCAGACAGCAAAAGAAGGCAGGAATGGCTCGATTAAAGGCATATCAAGGTCACCAAAAAATGAGACCTGAGTGGAGCTAATATATGAATGAATGGTACTTTATCGTCAATCCAGCAGCAGGACAAGGAAAAGGACTCCGCACTTGGAGAAGCATAGAGAAAGAATTACAAAAGGTAGAGATCTCATACAGATCGTTTCTTACCCAGCATGAAGGACATGCCGAAGTTTTGGCGAGACAGATTAGCGCTATGCAAGACGACAGATTGAAACGGCTGATCGTCATTGGCGGTGACGGCACATTTCATGAAGTACTGAATGGTTTGAAAGAAATTGATCATGTGCAGCTAAGCTTTGTCCCAGCAGGTCATTGGAATGATGCTGCGAAGGGGCTGGGCATCCAGCGTCACGATGTGATCAAAGAAGTGAGAAAACAAAAAAGGATGCTGACGAAAACATTTTCTCTCGGTTCCTTTCAAGATCATGCAGAAAGTCCGCAATCTGTTCTTTTTCTCAATCATATTGGTGTTGGTTTTGATGCGCATGTCTTGAAGAGAACGGTCCATTTTAGAGGGAAAAAGTGGCTCAACCGACTCAAACTCGGGTTTATCATCTACCCGCTGTCCTTTCTACATTCGTTATGGTCTTTCAAACCGTTTGACCTTGCTCTTTTTATTGAAAATGAGAGAAAAGTTTTTCGCCAAGTGTGGTTTGTGATCGTATGTAATCACCCATATTATGGAGGTGGGCTGGAAGCAGCGCCGGAAGCAAGTGCGAGGCAATCAGGATTTCAAACAATCGTTGTCACGGATTTGAATCCATTGAAAGTCCTCTTATTTTTAAGTGCAATGGTTTTTAAAAAGCACCTTGTAATGGAGGGAGTCACCCTTTTTCAGCATGAAGAAGCCTACTTGGAGGCAGATGAAAAAATCCTATTTCACGCTGATGGAGAAGTGATTGGCGCCACTCCAGTGTTTGTTAAGGCTAGTGAGCGATCGTTAAAATTACGTGGCTAAGAAGCAGCCAGTGTGCGCACGAGCAAAAGAAACATGAAAAAAGACTTCCCTTTTCATAAGGTTCTTGTCCTGTTTTTCTAGTTTTGCTTGACGAGTATAAGAAGGTAGCGATAAAATCTATAGGACGGCTATTGTTTAGCATCTCATTCTCAATAGCTGTCCTTTTTGTTTTTATGATCATATAAATAAAAAATAAACAGCCAATTGATCTCAATCGGCTGAATTTTGTCGACTAAAAAAGCATGATTTAAAATATTTTAAGAAATGATGGGTTGAAAATTGATATGAACTGGTTGGGACAAATATTAGGTAGCGAATGGCACATCTCTCCTGCTGGAGGCGCTACGGGAGATGCGTACTTCGCAACACACAATGACCAAAAGCTATTTTTAAAACGCAATACGTCACCGTTTCTTGCGGTTTTGTCAGCTGAAGGCATTGTGCCGAAGCTTGTCTGGACAAAACGGATGGAAAATGGGGATGTCATTACTGCGCAGCACTGGCTGAGCGGCAGAGAGCTGAAGCCAAAGGACATGAATGACCGTCCTGTAGCGGAGCAGCTAAGAAAAATTCATACATCAAAAGAGCTGCTCGATATGCTGAAACGATTAGAAAAGCACTCGCTTGACCCGGCATCGATCTTGATGCATCTCAAGGCATCGATCTTAAAAGAGCAGATTGACTCACATGATATCACGCGCGCCATCCAGTATTTAGAGAAACATGTGGAGGCAGTTCATTTCGAGGATAAGGTCGTATGCCATTGTGACCTCAACCATAATAATTGGCTGCTGACAGATGAAAACCAGCTCTATTTAATTGATTGGGACGGGGCAATGATTGCGGATCCAGCGATTGATCTTGGACCGCTCTTATACCATTATGTTGAAGAAGAGAACTGGGAAAGCTGGCTCTCTATGTATGGTGCTCCGCTGACCGACAACTTGCGAAAACGCATGGCATGGTATGTGCTGGCTGAAACCGTCTCGTTTGTCGTTTGGCATAAAAGAAAAGGAAATGAAAAGGCGCAAAAAGAAGTGCAAGCCGAGCTACATGCACTCTTAAAACGGTTAAACATCCATTAAGACAGTGGAATGTTCTCGACCCAGTCAGATAGATGCGATTGATGCGCTTCGATATGTGCATCAATTGAACTGACAGAGGTACCTTTTTGGCTGTAATCATAAATATCTGTTAGTAGCTGACGAACGTCAGCATCCAAATCTTCTTTTGCCAGCATTAATTGAATCACGCGTCCCACCTGTTCATATTCTGCAACAGTCCCGCAGCAATCCAGCTGGTGATCAGTTAAAATATCTTTGATTAATTGAAGCTGATGTTGGCGGTTTAATCCCATACGTATGCTCCTTTCAAGCGTGTCATTTATGTGGTTAAACTGTGCATTCAGCTTTGATTTTATACATGAAGCAGACCAGCCCAATTAGCAGCTGGTCTTTTTCATATGTGCGGATAAGATGCTGTCTTGCGGCTCTTTATGTTTCATGGTATCTTGATAAAATGTAAAGAAAATAGAGGTGTATCAAATTGAGAATGCGACATAAACCATGGGCGGATGATTACTTAGCTGAAAATGCTCATATTGCTTTAGCCAACCCTGAACAATACAAAGGGAAATGGCATGAGCTGTTTGCAAATGATCATCCAATCCATATCGAAGTCGGTACAGGAAAAGGGAGTTTTATTGCCGGAATGGGTAAGCTTCATCCTGAGATAAACTATATCGGCATTGAATTATTTAAAAGTGTCATTGTGACGGCAGTCGATAAAATCAAAGAAACAGATGTAGAAAACGTAAAGCTTCTAAACATCAACGCAGAGACACTGACAGATGTCTTTGCGGAAAATGAGATTGACCGGGTGTATTTAAACTTCTCTGATCCGTGGCCAAAATCAAGGCATGAAAAACGTAGGTTGACGTTTAAAGCCTTTTTAAAGCGATATGAACAGATCCTCCGTCCAGGCGGTGAATTACATTTCAAAACCGATAACCGCGGACTATTTGAATATTCCTTGAAAAGCTTTTCGTCTTACGGACTCCTTTTAACGTATGTGAGCCTTGATTTACATGAGGATGGTCTCGAAGGAAATGTCATGACAGAATATGAAGAGAAATTCTCTTCCATGGGACAACCGATCTATCGATCAGAAGTGAAATTCCCTGAATAACAAGCGAACAAAGCTGGCTGCAACGAACGATTGCGGTCAGCTTTTTTTGATAAAAAGATTAGCACATGCGATTTTCCTTTGTATTTGCTACGATAGAATAAGGAGGGATGACAGCAATGGAGACAATGAAAATAGGTGAAATGGAACTGTTCTGGTTAAATGGGGGAGATACACACATGGATGGCGGTGCCATGTTTGGCGTGGTGCCAAAGCCATTATGGTCAAAAAAATACCCTGTGAATGATCGAAATCAAATTGAATTACGGTGTGATCCAATGCTCATACGGTGGAACGGTCTTCATCTGTTAGTAGATTCCGGCATCGGGTCAGGGAAGCTGACAGAGAAACAAAAACGCAATTATGGCGTCACAGAGGAAACGAAAATAGAAGAATCACTTGCGGCTCTCGGTTTGCGCCCATCTGATATAGATTACGTCTTAATGACTCATTTGCATTTTGATCATGCAAGCGGGCTGACAAAACGTGAAGGCGATAAGCTTGTGTCTGTTTTTCAGCAGGCCAAAATCATCACGTCCAAAATTGAATGGGACGAAATGAGAGCGCCGAACATCCGCTCAAGAAATACATATTGGAAAGAAAACTGGGAGCCTGTTGCCGATCAAGTCATGACATTTGAAGATAGCATTGAAGTAACAGAAGGCATTCGCCTGCATCATACAGGTGGACATAGCAATGGGCATAGCATCTTAACGCTCACAAGTCAGGGAGAAACAGCTATTCATTTAGCGGATATCATGCCGACACACGCTCATAAAAACCCGCTTTGGGTGTTGGCATACGATGATTATCCAATGACCTCGATCCCGGCGAAGCAAAAATGGCAGGCATTTGCCGAAGAAAACAATGCATGGTACTTGTTTTATCATGATGCCATCTACCGTGCTGTAAAGTGGGATGAAGACGGGGCAATGACCCATGAGGTCAAAAGAGAAACCGGAAGATAAAAGATCATCTGTATGTTTTTGTGCCTTTCACACAAAATAAAGACAAAATGAACTTGTGAAAGGAAGAGTGCAGGTGAATCAATTTTATCGTGTACATGGTGATGTCATCGAGACACCGTTAAGAGGGATCGAAGTCATGTCTGTCCCTTATTTAAACAAAGGGGTCGCATTTACAAAGGAAGAGCGGGAAGAGCTTGGGTTAAAGGGATTTCTGCCGCCGAAGGTGTTAACACTAGAAGATCAAGCAAAGCGTGCATATGAACAGTTCAAAGCACAGCCAGACGCACTTGGGAAAAATGTCTATTTAACTGCGCTTCATGACAGAAATGAAGTGCTCTTTTATAAATTATTAAATGAGCATTTGGCAGAAATGCTGCCGATTGTTTACACACCGACCGTAGGAACAGCGATTCAGCGTTACAGCCACGAGTATAGAAAGCCAAGAGGAATTTATTTATCCATTGATGACCTAGAAGGAATGGAAGAAATTTTTGCATCTTACGGAGTGGATGAATCAATTGATCTCATTGTCGCAACAGATGCAGAAGGAATTTTAGGCATCGGTGACTGGGGTGTTGGTGGAATCGCCATTTCAGTCGGAAAACTGGCTGTTTATACAGCCGCAGCAGGTATTGATCCTAGTCGTGTACTGGCAGTGGTGCTTGATGCTGGAACCAACCAAGAAAGCCTTTTAAATGATCCGCTTTATGTGGGAAATCAGCACTCCCGCGTTCGAGGAGAGCGCTATGATCAGTTTATTGATCAATATGTGGAGCTTGCCCGTGCGACTTTTCCAAATGCACTTCTTCACTGGGAAGACTTCGGTACAAAAAATGCGCGCGCCATTTTGGAAAAATATAAGGACCGTATTTGTACGTTTAATGATGATATTCAAGGAACTGGAGCCGTTTCACTTGCTGCCGTTCTGGCTTGTGCAAAAGCATCGAAGGTTCCGCTGAAAGATCACCGAATCGTGATCTTTGGAGCAGGTACAGCAGGGATTGGTATAGCCGAGCAAATTCGTGATGCCATCGTGAGAGATGGTGTCAAAGAAGAGGAATCATATGATCATTTCTGGTGTATTGATAAAACGGGATTGCTCACAGATGATTCACCCGACATTCAGCCATTCCAAAAGCCGTATGCAAGACGTTCTGATGAAGTGAAGGATTATGCACGTAATGGTCCAAAGCATTCGATTGATTTGTTAGAGGTCGTGAAGCAGGCGAAACCTACGATCTTAATTGGTACCTCAACTGTAGGTGGGGCATTTACAGAGGAAATAGTGAAAGAAATGGCGTCACATGTAGAGCGGCCAGCGATTTTACCGATGTCAAACCCGACACCTCTTTCAGAGGCAAAGCCGGAAGATCTCATTGAATGGACAGAAGGACGTGCGCTTGTCACAACGGGAAGCCCGTTTGATCCAGTTGAATATGGCGGTGTGACATATGAAATTGGGCAGGCAAATAATGCCCTTGTGTTTCCAGGGCTTGGTCTTGGAACGATTGTGTGTAAAGCCCGGCTCATGACAGACAGCATGTTTGTTGCGAGTGCTGAAGCGATTGCGAGCATGGTCAATGTCGGAAAACCGGGTGCTGCGATGCTTCCAAGTGTTGATCAGCTCAGAACGGTTTCAGCGACAGTGGCTGTCCGTGTGGCACAAGCAGCGATTGACGAAGGAATTGCGGAAGAAACCCCTGATGATCTCATTCAGGCTGTGCAAGACGCCATGTGGCACCCTGTATACAAAAAAATCAAAGCCATCTAAAAAAAGCTTCGCAAGGACACGTCTTTGCGAAGCTTTCTTATTAAGCAACAGAATCAATAACATCAACGATCATGCCTGTTTTAGCATCAATCATGACTTCATACTGTTCCAGCTCGCCAAAAGCGGAGCGTGTAATGCCAGACTTGTACACATCAATCGTTTCACCATTTACGGTATACGGTTCTGGTACAGTATAAATCCAAGAGCCATCAATCGGGCCGCGCTGTTTAAAAGCGGATTTCACAATTTTTAACGCTTTTTCAGACGAGATATACGTCGGGAAAAAGACTTTCTTTGCAACAATTGCAGCGGCTACGCCAATACTCGCACCAATCAGAACATGTTTTAACTTCAACGTGCTGCACCTCCGTATTGCTGTTTTTTCCATTATACAAAACTTGTCCAGCGATGTTAAGAAATCCGAATACTTGAAAGCATATTCAAAATTTCTGGAGAGATACTTGGAAAACCGAAAGAATTCTTATAGTATAAAGTGAGTGTTATTTTTATAGGAATTTATATGGTCATTACATAGAAATGAGGGTAACTGTCAAATGAACGAAGAAACAATGTCGCTTTTCCGAAATTTAACAGAACTACAAGGAACTCCAGGTAATGAGCACCATGTGCGTGCTTTTATGAAAAAGGAACTTGAGAAATATTCCGATGAACTCATACAGGATCGTCTTGGCGGAGTGTTTGGTGTCCGCAAAGGCCCAGAGAACGCGCCGAAGATTATGGTGGCTGGTCATATGGATGAAGTCGGCTTTATGGTGTCATCCATTACGAAAAACGGAATGATTCGTTTTCAAACACTTGGCGGCTGGTGGAGTCAAGTGATGCTTGCGCAGCGCGTGGATGTTCATACGGATCACGGGCCAATTCCGGGCGTTGTATCGAGCACACCTCCTCACCTTCTGACACCAGAACAAAAAAGCAAACCAGTAAAACCGTCAGATATGCTGATTGATATTGGTGCAGACAGTGAAGAAGAAGCGAAAGAGCTTGGCGTTCGCCCAGGGCAGCAAATCGTTCCTGCAACGGTCTTTACCCCAATGGCCAATCCGAAAAAGATTTTAGCCAAAGCTTGGGATAACCGCTATGGGTGCGGACTTGCCATTGAATTATTGAAAGAATTAAAAGACGAAGCTCTTTCATGTCAGCTATATTCAGGCGCAACCGTCCAAGAGGAAGTAGGGCTCAGAGGGGCTGAGGTAGCTGCGAATATGATTCAGCCTGATCTGTTCTTTGCTCTAGATGCGAGTCCCGCAAATGATGTGACGGGAGACAAATCACAATTTGGCCAGCTTGGAAAAGGTGCACTTCTTCGTATTTATGATCGCACGATGATTACGCACCGAGGCATGAGAGAATTTGTTCTCGATACAGCCGAAACAAACAATATTCCATATCAATATTTCGTATCGCCAGGCGGTACGGATGCTGGACGTGTCCATATCTCAAATCAAGGTGTACCGTCTGCTGTTATTGGTGTATGTGCGCGTTACATTCATACAAGTCACTCTGTCTTGCATGTGGATGATTATGCAGCGGCAAAAGAATTAATTGTTCGTCTTGTGAAAAATTGTGATCAAAGCACGGTGGATTCGATTTATCAACAAGTGTAAACGATAAGAAAAAGGCTGCCTCTTTTAAGAGCACAGCCTTCAGCGTGTAGACAAACCCTCGCATTCTTTGTCAGTCCTGCGTGCCGGTGCTCACGAATGTCAAATTCGCTCCGCGCCGGTACTCGATCTTCCTAGGGCTGCAAAGGTTTTCTATCACGCTGAAAAGAAGAAAAAGGGCTAAAATCAAGTTCATTTTAGCCCTTTTTCTTATTCTTGTTCAAACACGTATGACAACGCCTTAATCGCTTGATTCACTGTTTCGACAGTGATATTTGCTTTGTTTGATAGTTCCTTTAGTGGATGATGTAATTCTTTAGGACGAATTAAAATAAGGGGTTTTTCTTTGGCGATGGCAGAAGAAGCATCCATTGCCGTGTTCCACTGTTTATATTTCTCACCAAAGCGGGCGATGACAACGTCTGCCTTATTTAATAATAGTTCGGTGCGGAAATTGTTCAAATCAGAAGCCGCATCGTCTTTCAAGATGGCATTTGGCTGCCCGCCTAAAATATCTTCTCCGATGTTATCTGATCGGTCATGATTCTCCATTGGACCAACAAACGTCACTGGTAGTTTCAAAGACTGGCTTTTTTCCTTAATTTCATCGCGCCACTGGCTATGGATTTCTCCAGCTAAATAAACCGTTAATTGCATAACAATCTCCTCCTTGTGCACAAACTTAGTAAAGGTTTGCCCTGTTTCTTTTCATGTTACACAAGAAGTGCTTGATAAAGCAAAAAAAATATGATTATGATATTCATGGTAGAGACTATTTTTCATCGTAAGAAGACTACATATAATGGGAAGGACAGGCCTCTTCGTCTTTCCTATGAGAAAGCAGGAAGACGACGTTGATGACTTATTTAAAAAGAAAGGGTATTTCCCTTTCGCCAAAGGTGTATTTTATTGATGCACTCTCTTATATGGCTTTAGGTCTATTTGCTACATTAGTGGTAGGGCTGATTTTAAAAACAGCAGGCGGCCTGTTATCATTTCCTCTCATCGTGGAAATGGGAACGCTCGCAATGGGGCTGATGGGACCAGCAATTGGCGTAGCGGTTGCTTATCGCTTAAACGCATCTCCATTAATTATTTTCGCAAGTGTTGTTTCAGGTGCCGCTGGAGCAGAGCTTGGGGGACCTGCTGGAAGCTTCGTGGCTGCTCTCATTGGTGTGGAATTAGGCAAACTGATCAGTGGTGAGACAAGAATTGATATTATTTTAACGCCGCTTGTGACCATTATCACAGGTTTTCTCACTGCTGCTTTCATCGGCCCTGGGATTCAGGCGGTGATGACAGGGCTCGGCAGGCTGATCGTATGGGGGACTGACCAAAGTCCACTCATCATGGGTATGCTGGTTGCAACCATTGTTGGACTTGCTCTTAGCTCACCGATTTCAAGCGCTGCGCTTGCGCTGATGCTTGATTTAAGCGGTCTTGCTGCTGGTGCGGCAACGATTGGCTGCTGTGCGCAGATGGTCGGCTTTGCTGCTGCAGGATTTAGGGAAAATCGTTTTGGCGGTCTTGCTGCGGTAGGCATTGGAACCTCAAAGCTACAGCTGCCGAACATTGTGAAAAATCCGCTCATTCTCATTCCGCCGACGATTGCAGGACTGATTCTTGCGCCAATTGGTATCATTGGCTTTGGGATGGTCAATAATGCGGCAGGAGCGGGTATGGGAACGAGCGGTCTTGTCGGCCAGCTCATGACTCTCACAGTCATGGGATTTCATCCATCCGTTTTCCTCGCAATTGCTCTTTTGCATATCGTTGGCCCGGCAGTGATTAGTTTGGTAGTATCAGAATGGATGAGAAAGAAAGGCTATATACAATTCGGAGATTTAAGTATACAAACTGGAGGAATCAAACATGAAAAAAATTGAATCAAACGAAGAATTACAAAAAGTGATTCAAGAAGACTTAACCGTATTACTATTTTCAGCTGATTGGTGCCCGGACTGCACATTTATTGAGCCGTTTTTGCCAGAGCTTGAAGCAAACTATCCAGAATTTGAATACTTCTATGTGGATAGAGATCAGTTCATCGACACTTGTGCAGAGTGGGAAATTTACGGAATTCCAAGCTTTTTAGTCTTTAAAAACGGACAAGAGATCAACCGTTTTGTCAGCAAAGATCGTAAGACAAAGGAAGAGATTGAAGCATTTTTAACAGATTCTCTTTCTAAATAACGAAAGGAGAGTCTTATCATGGCGAAAATGACATCAAGACAGCTTGCCAATCAATTGAAAAGCCGTCTGACGAACGACAGCTGGACCCACCAGTTTGACAGGGAAAAAGATACGCTTCGTGTGGAAGATAAACATACAGGAAAGGGCATCACGCTTGAGCTCCCACCGATTATTGCAAAGTGGGAAGTAAAGCCTGATGAAACACTAGATGAGATCGTTTATTATGTGAAAGAGGCGCTCAGCGCTATGAAAGGTGAAGCGCAGCACATCTCAGGTAAAGAGAAGCACATTTATCCGGTCATTCGTTCAACGTCCTTTCCAGAAACATCAAGTGATGAGATTCCGCTCGTTTTTGATGAGCATACAGCAGAGACAAGAATCTACTATGCACTTGACCTTGGAAGCACCTACAGATTAATTGACGAGAAGATGCTGCAAAAGGAAAACTGGACAAAAGAACGAATCAGAGAAACCGCAAGTTTTAACGTCCGTTCACTAAAGACTGTGGTGAAAATGGATGAAGTGGCGGGCAACCGTTTTTATTTCTTCCGTGCAAACGACGGGTACGATGCAAGCAGAATTTTAAATGAATCGATTTTACAAGAATATGCGCAAAAAGTAGAGGGGCAAATGGCCATTTCCGTTCCCCATCAAGATGTGTTCATCATTGCAGATGTACGCAATGAATCAGGCTATGATATTTTAGGGCAAATGTCGATGAGCTTCTTCGCCAGCGGCACGGTTCCGATTACGGCCTTGTCATTTTTATATGACGAAGGCAAGCTTGAACCGATCTTTATTCTTGCAAAAAGCAGACCAAAACAGCAGTAGAAGGGAATTTTGAAGAATGAACGTTTTTTATAATGCAGAAGGTGTCGGCGACACACTCCTTATTTCATTGAAAGATGTAACAAGAGAAGAAGTAGGTAATGAAACGTTTGGAGATGTCGTAAGAATCTTCAATCAAGACACAAAAGAAACAACAGGTTTTAATATTTTCAATGCATCTACTTACATGAAAATTGAAGAAAACGGATCTGTACCGCTTTCTGAAACGCTTGTTCAAGATATCAATGAAATTTTAAACCGCAACGGTGTCAGTGAAACATTAACAGTGGATCTATCACCTAAGTTTGTGGTCGGTTATGTGAAGGAAAAAGAAAAACATCCGAATGCAGATAAACTGAACATTTGCCAAGTAGATGTTGGCGATGAAACCTTACAAATCGTGTGCGGTGCACCAAACGTTGATCAAGGTCAATATGTTGTGGTTGCAAAGGTCGGTGCTGTGATGCCGAGCGGTTTGGTGATCAAAGATGCTGAACTAAGAGGTGTTCCTTCAAGCGGAATGATTTGTTCTGCAAAAGAATTAGATCTTCCGAATGCGCCTGCTGAAAAAGGAATCCTTGTTCTAGAAGGAAGCCGCCAAGCTGGCGAACCATTTGAAGCGTAACCTCCCATAAACGGGTACAAATGAGCGAAGAATGTGTTATACCAAAAGTCACTAAGTACGTACTTAGTGACTTTTTTTCATCTACAGACAGCATGAACAGCAAAGCGTAGCACTTTTCTCGCTTTTCTGCATGAAAAAGCAATGGTATACTAAAAATCGCCCAAGAAAACGTAAGGGGAGTTAAAGTGAGTGATAAATGATGAGTTGGTTAGATAAATTTTTTAGTGTATTTTTAGGAGAAGAAAAAAAAGAAGAAAAAGCTGAGAGGCCTGAAACAGGTCCGATTGCACCAAAGCAGCCAGCTGTTGAACAACATAAAGAATATAAAAAAGTTGAAGATACGAAAGTGTATTATGAATATCCAAAAGGCAATTTCCGCTTTCCTCTCGTTCCAGATGAACCTGCACGTGAGGCAGCAAAGCAACAAGAAAGAAGGCGCACGCGGCCAAGTCAGCCAAAGGCAAAGCAGACGACCTATCAGCCAAAACAAACAGTGCAGCCTGATCTCAATAAAAAGCCTTTTAAACCAGAGCAAATTCCTTCACCCATCTATGGCTACCACCAGGATATGCGTCCTAAACATGCAGCAGCCAAAGAAGACACATCTTCTGTCAAAATGAAATCGTCAGAAGAAACGTCACAGCGTGTCACACTGTTATCAGAAGAAGCAGAGCGTGAACGGAATGTAAGACAGCAAATGAACATCCCGTCTATACGAAAAGAACAACGTATGGAAGACATGATGTCAGCCCAAACAGAAGAACAAGCAGAGAAGCAACCTGTCACGACGCCGCTTACTTTGCAAGAGGAACTCGCTTATCAAGATCACGTTCAATCAACGATGGAACGTTTATATGACGAGCCTTTCAGTGAGACAGAGGATCAAGATCAAGCTTTGTCACAGACCAAAGACGATCGAGAAGCATCCTTACATATGGAGCAAGCTGAAGCATCTAACGAGCCTCTAGAGATGGAGCAAGAACAGGCAGTCACCGTTGAACAAGAAGAGCCGATGATTCCGCTTGAAGATGATACTGAGAAAAAAGAGAGCTTTACATTTGAAACAGCTTTAAGCGCATCACCAGCACTCGACATGGAGATAGAAAGCCCGGTAGAAGAAACTGCGATGCTGGAAGAGAATGAAGTAGAGGCTGCGGAGGAAACAACAGAGGCTGCATGGATAGAAGAAAGTCAAGCAGACGTGTCAGTGGCAGCATTTGAACAAGAAGAACCGGTGATCATACAAGATTCGCAAGATGATGATTCTCTGCCGGAAGAAAAATTAACAGATGATGAAGTCATGCCAGTTGAAGAAGCATCAGATGAATTTGCTGACTCTGGACAAGCAGAGATCGCCGGGGATATGGCAGAAGAGCTTGAGGAAACACCTGAAGAAACGCCTGAAATAAAACGTGAAGAACCAAAACCGTCTTCTCCACAGCCAAAGCGCTCAAGCGGTCAAACCTCCACCGTTCCTTTTAACGTCATGATGTTAAAAAGTGATCAGCGCGTGCAAGGACAGAAGAAAACGGCAGATGCACAAGGATATGCATTTCCGAGTTTAGCCCTTCTAGACGTTCCGCCAGCACAAAAAGAAGAGGACGGAACATGGGTGAAAGAACGGGAAGAACTGCTCAATGCCACACTGAAAAATTTCAATGTCAGAGCAAGTGTTGTTCATGTGACGCAAGGTCCTTCTGTTACAAGATTTGAAGTGCATCCTGAACCAGGCGTGAAAGTGAACAAAATTACAAACCTGTCAGATGATATCAAACTCAGTTTGTCTGCAAAAGATATTCGAATCGAAGCGCCGATTCCTGGGAAGAACACGATTGGAATCGAAGTGCCGAACCTTCACAGTAAAATGGTTTTCTTGAGAGAAATGATCAGAAGCAGTGCCTTTAGAGACAACCCATCTCCATTAACGGCAGCGCTCGGATTGGATATTTCCGGTCAGCCCGTTGTGGTTGATTTGCAAAAAATGCCGCACGGCTTAATTGCCGGAGCAACAGGTTCAGGGAAAAGTGTCTGTATTAATACCATTCTCGTGAGCCTAATGTTTAAAGCCTCACCTGATGAAGTGAAAATGCTGTTAATCGACCCTAAAATGGTCGAACTGGCGCCGTATAATCACATTCCGCATCTTGTGAGCCCAGTTATTACTGATGCCAAGACAGCAACAGCTGCCCTGAAATGGGTAGTAGATGAAATGGAAAGACGCTATGAACTGTTTGCACACTCTGGTGTGAGAGAAATCAAACGATTTAACGAACTGGTGAAAGAAAAACAAATGGGTGAAAAACTACCATATCTCGTCGTTGTCATTGATGAGTTGGCTGATTTAATGATGGTCGCACCAAATGAAGTCGAAGAAAGCATTTGCCGAATTGCCCAAAAAGCAAGAGCATGCGGGATTCACTTACTCATTGCGACGCAAAGACCTTCTGTTGATGTCATTACAGGCCTCATTAAAGCAAACATCCCAACAAGAATTGCTTTCTCTGTTTCAAGCCAAGTGGATTCAAGAACCATTATTGATATGGCAGGTGCTGAAAAGCTTCTTGGAAAAGGAGACATGCTGTTCTTAGAAAATGGCTCTGGCAAACCGACAAGGCTGCAAGGGAACTTTGTATCAGATCGAGAGATTGATGAAGTGGTAGCGCATGTGAGAAAACAGCGCAAGCCTGTGTTCCTTTTTGAACAGGAAGAATTGATGCTCCAAGGCTCTGCCATTACAGACGAAGATGAATTGTTTATGGACGCATGCCGATTCGCCATCGAGCAAAATAGTGCAAGTACATCCAGTTTGCAAAGAAGATTTAGAATTGGCTACAATCGAGCAGCGAGATTGATTGATATGATGGAACGTGAAGGAATGATCTCTGGTGCAAAAGGCAGTAAGCCAAGAGAGGTCCTCATGACACTGAGTGATTTAGAACAATTGATCTAAACAAACCACTTCATTTTTTTGATAAACATGGTATGATAGCACATAGGTGCAATTTTTGAATTGGACGCTTTTCGCATGCCTGTCTGAACGCTTTTTAACGAAAATGAGCGAAAGCAGGTGTTAGAAATGGGAAAGTTGTCGGATACTAATCATAGTTAATATTGATTAGAATAGGAAGATCGGAAAAAAATCTTTATTTGGAGCTGCGATTTGTGATCAGCTAGAGACAAAAATCACAAGTTGCAAATTGAAATGAGCGTCATATACTGTAAGTCAGATAGACGTTTGTTGGAGGTACAATTATGACTGTTTATCATTTTGTTGGAATAAAAGGGACAGGTATGAGTCCACTGGCCCAAATTCTTCATGATACTGGGTATACTGTCCAAGGATCGGATATCGAAAAACATATCTTTACACAGAAAGCATTAGAAGAACGAAATATTAAAATTCTTCCATTTGACCCAGATAATATTCAGCCAGGGATGACGGTGATTGCAGGAAATGCATTCCCAGATACACACCCTGAGATTGAGCGTGCTCTTTCTGAAGGGATTCCTGTCATTCGTTATCATAAATTTCTTGGAGAATACATGGATTCATTCACAAACGTTGCAATTACGGGTGCTCATGGTAAAACATCGACAACAGGTCTGCTTGCACATGTGATGCAAGCGGCAAAACCAACTTCCTACTTAATCGGTGATGGATCTGGAATGGGGAAAGAAAACAGCGAGTATTTTGTATTTGAAGCGTGCGAATACCGCAGACATTTCCTCAGCTACCATCCAGACTATGCGATCATGACCAATATTGATTTTGATCACCCTGATTATTTCACGGATATTGATGACGTGTTCGATGCGTTTCAAAACATGGCACTTCAAGTGAAAAAAGCCATCATCGCCTGCGGTGATGACGAGCATCTTCTCAAGATCCAAGCAAAAGTACCTGTTGTGTACTACGGATTCAATGAAGAAAATGATTTCCAAGCACGAAATGTTGTGAAAAACACAGAAGGCACGACATTTGATGTATTTGTACGTAATACGTTTTATGATACCTTCTACATTCCTGCTTACGGAAACCACAATGTCCTTAACTCATTAGCGGTTATTGCATTATGCCACTATGAGGCCATTGATGTAGAGCTCATCAAAGGTGCTTTAACGACATTTGGCGGTGTGAAACGACGCTTTAATGAAAAAGTAGTCGGTGAACAAGTCTTAATTGACGACTATGCGCACCATCCGACTGAAATTGAAGTCACGATCGAAGCAGCCCGCCAGAAGTATCCAGACCGTGATATTGTAGCAGTCTTCCAGCCGCACACTTTCACTCGTACACAGCAATTTTTAAGTGAATTTGCGGACAGTCTGAAAAAAGCAGACTATGTATACCTCTGTGATATTTTCGGTTCAGCTCGTGAAAACATTGGGAAACTAAGCATTGAAGATTTGCGGGAAAAAATTCCGCAAGCCCAATTGATTGAAGAAGAAGAGACATCTGTGCTGAAAGCACATGAAAATGCGATCTTGGTCTTTATGGGAGCAGGAGATATTCAAAAGTATCTTCGTGCTTATGAGAAAGTCGCAGTATAATTGCCTGTCAAAAAGTGCCGATTCAATCGGCGCTTTTTTATTTTGAATAAAATGTGACAAAGGGGCTAAATGTGACAAGATGTGCCGCTTTTTTTCGTTCGCTGTGGACAGGAATTGGCGAATAAGTGTAGAATTATTATTCAATCGGTCATTCTAGGCGATGTTTGAATGATACAACGAGAGGGTATTGAATTGAATATGCCCGCAGCAAAGGAGGTATCAGATGATTATTATTCTCTATTTAAGCGTTGCACTCATCGCAATCGCTTTCCTCATTCTTGTCATCTACTTGTCCAAAACATTGAAATCCTTACAGCTGACATTAAAGAATGTCGCATCAACTTTAGAAGGTCTTGAAGGACAGATGCAAGGCATCACCACAGAGACAGCACAGTTGCTACATAAGACCAATCAGCTTGCTGAAGATATTCAAGAAAAATCGGCAAAACTTAACACAGTTGTGGATGCGGTGCAGGGAATTGGTGGCTCGATCAACCAATTTAATACAAGCATCAAGCAGGCAGCTGGTGCGGTTTCTTCATCCGTTGAACGAAATCAAGAGAAAGTCACGGATGTGGTAAGCTGGAGTAACGCAGCACTTGAAATCTATAAAAAATGGAAACAACGTAAACAACAATAAACAACCATTTTCGCATAGGAGGAATAATCATGAGCAAAGACGGAATCAATAGCAAAGACTTTTTGATCGGAACACTTATCGGTGGCATTATCGGTGCAACAACGGCATTATTTTTAGCACCAAAGTCAGGGAAAGAGCTTCGCGATGATTTGAACACCCAAGCGAATGCCCTAAAAGAAAAAACAGATCGTCTCACAACAGATGCAAAGGAAAAAGGCACTGAATATGTGACGATTGCGAAAGACAAAACATCTGAATTGTCTCAGCTCGTAGCAGAGCAGTCAAACCAGATTTTAGACAAAGTAAAAGACATAAAAGATCGTACAGCTGGAAAAGCTAAACAAGTAAAAAGCGAAGCAGAAGATGCTGCAGCAAATATAGCGGATGAAGCTTCAGATGTAGCAGATGAAGCAAAAGTAAGAGCACAAGAAGCAAAAGCAGACATTGAAGACGGCATCAAAGATGTCAAAGAAAAAGTAGAACAATCCACGAAAGGCTAACTCGCTGCTTAAGTTAGGAAGGAGCACATCATGTCTAAACAACTCATAGAAACAGAAGAACAGTTTGATCAACTAACGAATCAAGACGGAACCTTTGTCTTTTTTAAGCACAGTTTGACATGTCCAATCAGCCAAGCTGCTTTTCAAGAGTTTGAAGCGTTTGCGTCAGAACATGAGGATGTTCCTGCTTATTTCTTGCAAATTCAAAACACAAGAGAGCTTTCATCCTATGTGACTGAAAAGTCAGGGATCAAGCACGAAAGCCCGCAGGCACTCATCTTTAGCGGTGGCAAAGTAAAGTGGCATGCTTCTCACTCAAGCATTACAAAAGAAGCGCTTGAACATAATATGTAGAAAAACGTCAGCGATTGCTGACGTTTTTTTTATAAAAAAGGTTTACTTGCATCAAAAGTATGCTATAATCTTACACATAATACTTTATCGCTTAAAAGCGTTTGGGTAATAAAGAATTTTTTCGTGACAATTCCGAAATCTTTGTTTATAATAAACCCTATTATAAGAGATCAAAAATAAAAAGCGAGAGCGGGCAGAGGAAAGGATGACAAAAATGAGCAACAATGAATTGGAACAATTGAGACAGCAAGCAGATGAACTAAATCTTCAAATCTTAAAACTGATCAATGAAAGAGGAAACATTGTAAAAGAAATTGGAAAGGCAAAAGAAGCGCAAGGTGTCAACCGTTATGACCCTGTCAGAGAGCGCACAATGCTTAATCAAATTCTTGAAGAAAATGATGGCCCATTTGAAAATTCAACGATTCAACATATTTTCAAAGAAATTTTCAAAGCAGGTTTAGAGCTTCAAGAAGATGACCACAGCAAAGCACTTCTTGTTTCTCGTAAGAAAAAACCTGAAAATACAATTGTAAATATCAATGGAGAAGCGATCGGTGACGGAAAACAACGTTTCATCGTTGGGCCATGTGCCGTTGAAAGCTACGAGCAAGTTGCAGAAGTAGCGGCAGCAGCGAAACAGCAGGGACTAAAACTTCTTCGTGGCGGTGCATTTAAGCCTCGCACAAGTCCATACGACTTCCAAGGACTTGGCGTAGACGGTCTAAAAATTCTAAAACGTGTAGCAGATGAATACGGTCTTGCAGTTATTAGTGAAATCGTGAATCCTGCTCATATTGAAGAAGCGATTGAGCATATCGATGTCATCCAAATTGGAGCACGTAACATGCAAAACTTCGAGCTTTTAAAAGAAGCTGGATCAGTGAACAAACCAGTTCTTTTAAAACGCGGTTTAGCAGCAACAATTTCAGAATTCATCAATGCAGCTGAATACATCATCGCACAAGGAAATGACCAAATCATCCTTTGCGAGCGAGGCATCCGCACATACGAAACAGCCACAAGAAATACACTAGATATCTCGGCTGTGCCAATCTTGAAACAAGAGACACATTTACCAGTCTTTGTTGACGTGACACACTCAACAGGACGCAGAGATCTACTTCTTCCAACAGCTAAAGCAGCTCTTGCGATTGGAGCAGACGGTGTGATGGCAGAAGTGCATCCAGATCCATCTGTTGCCCTATCTGATTCAGCGCAGCAAATGGACATTCCACAATTCGAAAAATGGTTAGATGCGTTAAGACCACTTGTCAACATTCACGCATAATCATAAATAGAAAAGCCGCCGGATGACAGCCCGGCGGTTTTTTCATGAAAAAATATGATCGAGATTGGCAATGAAAGGAAAAGAGCACATTGCAAGCTAAAAATACGCTTGTTCACAATGTTTTCATTTTTAAAATTCGATAGAATCTGCTAAGATCATTGTCATAGCTGACGTTCACGACGATTTTTGGTGAAATATGATTCAATTTACAGGTAACAAGCTCATTAAAGTTTGTTTAATTTAGTTATAAAAAGAAAGGGAACGTTTTCATATGAAGAAAAAACGTGTATAATTTCATAAAAGAATGTCATTTTGATGTAGATTGAAAAATTATGTGTCTCTTTTCATCGTTTTAATGACAAATAGGATATTATTTTCCTCGTATCTGACATGTCTCTATCCAATTGGTGAATGCTATAGATATGAAGTGTATTTGAAGGAGTGATTTATGTGAATAATGTTACAATATATGATGTAGCAAGAGAAGCAAACGTAAGTATGGCAACGGTATCACGCGTTGTTAATGGTAATCCAAACGTAAAACCAACAACAAGAAAAAAGGTGCTTGAAGCAATTGATCGTCTCGGCTACCGTCCAAACGCAGTCGCACGAGGCCTTGCAAGTAAAAAGACCACAACAGTTGGGGTCATCATCCCTGATATTTCAAGTATCTTCTATTCAGAGCTTGCACGAGGAATTGAAGATATTGCGACGATGTACAAGTACAACATTATTTTGAGCAACTCAGACCAAAATACTGATAAAGAACTTCATTTGTTAAACACAATGCTTGGCAAACAAGTAGATGGAATCGTTTTTATGGGCGGAAACATTACAGATGTGCATGTGGAAGAATTTAAGCGCTCTCCTGTACCCATTGTACTTGCAGCATCTGTTGAAGAGCAGGCACAAACACCATCAGTCAACATTAACTATGAACAAGCCATTTATGATTCAGTTCAGCTATTAGTTGAAAAAGGACATAAACGAATTGCGTTTGTATCTGGACCAATGTCAGAACCAATTAACTCTATGAGAAAGCTTGCTGGTTATAAGCGTGCGCTTGAAGAAGCTGGTATCGCATTTGACGAAGCGCTTGTTGCTGAAGGAGACTACTCATATGACTCTGGTATTGAAGCGCTCGCTAATCTGCTTGAGCAATCTGACAAGCCGACGGCTGTGATTGCAGCTACTGACGAAATGGCGCTAGGTGTCATTCATGGAGCGCAGGATAGAGGCGTATCAATTCCTGAAGATTTAGAAGTGATTGGTTTTGATAACACAAGACTATCCCTCATGGTGCGCCCTCAATTGACAACAGTTGTTCAGCCGACTTATGATATTGGCGCTGTTGCGATGAGACTTTTGACAAAGCTCATGAACAAAGAACAAGTAGAAGATCAAATTGTTGAATTGCCACATAGAATCGAAGAAAGACAATCGACGAAATAAAAAAGAAAGCAGGCTCACTTGATCAGTGGACGCCTGCTTTTTTTTATGCCTTTTTCTTTTCTCGTCGCACAGGCATGAGTGCTTTTTCTACCGTTTGTGCATTTTTTTCTGTAATTTCTGCTCTTCTTGGAATCGGTGGATATAAATCGTCAGGATCTAGCCATGTGGATGGAAGCGGAACAGGCGATTGTTTTTCCCATGCCCGAATCCATTCCTGAGGAAGCGCATCTGGTGGTGTGATGCCTTTCATCTCAAGCCAAATGCGGCTCCATGCTCTTGGGACGACACGCCAAATATCATAGCCGCCTCCGCCCACAGCGATCCATTTTCCATCACAATATTGATGCGCCAGCTCATGGGCAATTCTAGGAATTTCCTCATATATTTTCATGGTAGCAGATAAATGCGTCAAAGGGTCATAATAGTGGGCATCTGCTCCATTTTGCGTCAAAATGACATCTGGTTTAAAAAAAGCAGCAATCTCTGTCACTGCTGTTCGATAGGCTTCTAAAAATGATTCGTCTTCTGTAAATGCGTCAAGCGGGATATTATATGCATAGCCATAGCCTTTATCATGACCCCTTTCCTGTACTTGTCCAGTTCCAGGGAACAAATAGCGCCCTGTTTCATGAATGGAAACAGTACATACCTCTGGATCATCATAGAAGCTAAACTGTACACCATCGCCATGATGAGCATCTGTATCAATATATAAAATTCTAGCGCCATATGTCTTTTGAATATACTGAATGGCTACAGAGCTGTCATTATAAATACAAAAGCCAGAAGCACGCCCTTTAAATCCATGGTGAAGCCCGCCGCCAAGATTGAGCGCATGCTGCGAATGTCCAAGCATCACTTGATCAACCGCTGTTAATGTCCCGCCAACTAGGAGAGAAGCTGCCTCATGCATCCCTGCAAACATCGGGGTATCCTCAGTGCCAAGACCATAACGTTCCCCCTCTGTGGTGGACAGTTTTCCTTCACTTGCCCGCTGTACTGCTTGAATGTAGTCTGCTGTATGGACAAGCTTTAATTCCTCCAGCGTCGCCATACGAGGTGCGACAATCTCATCATCCGTTAATGCCTTCATTTTTTGAAGAAGATCATAAGTTAAGTAGACGCGAAGCTGATTGAAGGGATGATCTTGGTGAAACTGGTACGTTTGAAAAGATGGTGAAAAAACAAAGGTCGCTTCCTTCATTTGATCGTCTGCTCCATAGGCCAGAGCACTTTATAACCTTTTGCACGAATCAGCTTCATCACATGATCTGCATGCATCGTTTGAAGGCGGAAGACGAGCACTTTAGAGGCTTCATTGGCATGTGGGTACACGAGTACACTCAGCATTTGAATATGCTGTTCTTTTAAAATGGACGTAATGTCTGCAAGACCCTCTGTCACTTGCGCTACTTCAACCTCTAAATGTGATCCAGGCTGATCTGCACCTGTTAGTCTTACAAACGTACGAAGTAAATCTGTTTTTGTGATGATCCCTACAAGCTTGCCACGTCTCACAACGGGAAGACAGCCAATTCCGTGTTCAAAAAAGACACTTGAAATCTCCTCAACGAAATCAAGCGGATGAGCGGTAATCGTCTCTAGCACCATGATGTCTTCAACCGGCCGCTGAATAAAAAGCTGCCTTTTCTCTGTTTCAAAAATACTTGGACTGGCATTTTTAATATCCCGATCTGTCACCATCCCAATGACAGATCCCTGCTCAGATACGATGGGAATATGCCGAATGTGATGTGCACTCATTTTTTGAATGGCTTCTTCAATCGTATCGGTTTTGCGCAGCGTGATCACATCACGCTCCATAATTTGTTCAATCATCATGTTTACCAATCCCCTTTGCCAAAAAAACGAATTGAACGTTAATACATAAAGCGCTGATGGAAGCGAAGACGATCGAAACGCTCGATCGAATCAGGACTCACATGTTTCCCAATTCTGGCCATTAAACAATTGGCTGGATGTGAGCTAATCTCTGGCTCGTCTGTTGCAAACCAGACAAGACCGCCGGCGTTCATCATTTTCTCCATCATTTTGCGGTACTCCCACACGTTTTTCTTTGTCCCCTTTAAATCCCAATGCCAGTAATATTCAGTTGTAATGATAATGTAATTCTCCATTTGCTCATCCATCATGCTCACATCCAGTAAATGCTTGCCAAGTGAGCAGCCTCTGAATGGAGGAGCGACTTCAATGGCACCGAGCTCAATTAAATTGTCCATGTTGCCTTCTGACCAGCGTTCAAGCGGATCAGGATACAAATACGTGACATAGCCTACGACAAGCTCATCCACCCTAGCAATGATAATACGTCCTTCAGGAAGACCTGCTATTTCAACAAGTGCTTGTTTCTGTTCCTCAGGCGTGCGAAATGCCGTTAGTCCTTCATGAAAACTATATTTCGCCAGCTCTGATGCAGGTACCGGGCCTTCAATCAGGATGGTGCCTGTTTCTCTCGTAATTGTTTTTGAATAATAAGTTTTAGGATGCTCCACGTATCCACCGCCTCAAATTCTAGTGAGTCGTCTCTATTTTATCTTAAATCTTGCAATAATTAAAACGGTTTCATCAGAAGTTTTTTAAAAATTGAGAAAAAAAGTCATCTATACTATAATGGTCATTGTAAACGTATGCAAAGGGGGACTGTTTGATGAAAGTGGAAACGCTACCATCAGTAAAAGGGGACTATCATTTAAATGATTATGAGCAAGCATACAAAGAATTTTCATGGGAGGAAGCGAGAAAAAATTTCTCTTGGTATGAAACAGGAAAAGTAAATGCAGCTTATGAAGCGATTGACAGACATGCGGACTCGTTTCGTAAAAACAAGGTGGCGCTTCACTACAAAGATTCAGAGCGGGATGAAAAGTATACGTTCAGGGATATGAAAATCAAGACAAACAAAGCAGGAAATCTATTAAGAGAACAGGCACATGTGCAAAAAGGGGATCGCGTGTTTATCTTTATGCCAAGATCACCTGAGCTCTATTTTCTACTGCTTGGTGCTGTCAAAATTGGTGCGATCGTCGGTCCGTTATTTGAGGCATTTATGGAAGGTGCCGTCAAAGATCGTTTAGAAAATAGTGAGGCAAAAGTGATTGTGACAACGCCTGATCTGCTTGAGCGGATTCCGTTTGCAGAACTTCCAAAGCTTGAATCCGTCATCATTGTCGGCGGTGAAAAAGAGGATGCAGGTGGTGTGCGGACGATTCACTTTGAAGAAGCATTTGAACAGGCAGCGAAGGAACTTGAAATCGAGTGGATGGATGAAAAAGATGGATACCTGCTTCATTACACGTCAGGGTCCACTGGTACGCCAAAAGGTGTGCTCCATGTTCATGGCGCAATGGTGCAGCAAGGCCAGACGGGTAAATGGGTACTTGATTTGAAAGAAGAAGATGTCTACTGGTGTACAGCTGATCCAGGCTGGGTAACAGGGACGGTGTACGGTATTTTTTCTCCGTGGTTGAATGGAGCGACGAATGTCATTTTAGGCGGCAGGTTCAATCCTGATACGTGGTACGAAACCATTGAATCGCTTGGTGTGACCGTTTGGTACAGTGCACCGACAGCCTTCAGAATGCTGATGGGAGCAGGAGACGATCTCATTCAAAAATATGATCTCAGCTCACTCCGTCATGTGTTAAGTGTAGGAGAGCCACTTAATCCAGAAGTGATTCGCTGGGGAGACGCTGTATTCGGTAAACGAATTCATGACACTTGGTGGATGACAGAAACAGGTGCACAGCTGATTTGTAACTATCCATGCATGGATATCAAACCAGGTTCGATGGGGAAACCAATTCCAGGCGTTGAAGCTGCGATTGTAGATAATGCCGGAAATGAACTTCCGCCATACCGGATGGGGAACCTTGCCATCAAAAAGGGCTGGCCGTCTATGATGCATACGATCTGGAACAATCCTGAAAAATATGAATCTTACTTTATGCCGGGAGATTGGTATGTTTCAGGAGATTCAGCTTATATGGATGAAGATGGATACTTCTGGTTCCAGGGACGTGTCGACGATGTCATTATGACGTCAGGAGAGCGGGTCGGTCCATTTGAGGTAGAAAGTAAATTGGTGGAACATCCGGCCATTGCAGAGGCTGGTGTCATCGGAAAACCAGATCCTGTGCGCGGTGAAATTATTAAAGCATTTATAGCGCTTAGAAGCGGATACGAACCGACAGATGAGCTGAAAGAAGAGATTCGTACGTTTGTGAAAAAAGGACTCGCTGCACATGCAGCACCGAGAGAAATTGAGTTTAAAGACAAACTGCCAAAAACACGAAGCGGTAAAATTATGAGACGTGTGCTAAAAGCGTGGGAACTGAATTTACCTGCTGGCGATCTCTCGACAATGGAAGATTAATCGCTTCCGTCAGTTGACTTGATATCAAAAGTATGTTAAAAATGACTTTAGTTGAATATGAAAAGGTTTTGACTGAGATTCAGTAGAATCATCTTTCCCTGTCCAAGAGAGCTGACGGCTGGTGCGAGTCAGTACAAAGAGATATTCGAATTACCCTCACGAACCGCTTTTACGAAAAGGAGCATGCATGTTGCCTGATTAGTGAAAGAACGGATCTGTCCGTTATCAGTGTAAGTGAAAAGACGTGTTGTTTTGTCTTTTAAGCAGGGTGGTACCGCGATATATATCGTCCCTTCGTTCATTCGAAGGGGCGTTTTTTATGTTGAATTGTAAAAAAAGGAGATTTGGATATGAGTCAATTGATGGAAGAATTATCGTTCAGAGGATTAATTCAGCAGCAAACAGATGAAGAAGGTTTAACAAAATTATTAGCAGAAGAAAAAATCAAGCTATACTCCGGCTTTGATCCAACAGCTGACAGCTTGCACATTGGTCACTTACTGCCAATTTTAACATTGCGCAGATTCCAAGAAGCAGGCCATCATCCGATTGCACTTGTTGGCGGCGCAACTGGACTGATTGGTGACCCAAGTTTCAAAAAAGCAGAACGTTCACTAAACCCAGCAGAAATCGTCGAACAGTGGTCAGAGAAAATCAAAGGCCAGCTCTCTCAATTTCTTGATTTTGAAGCAGGCGAGAATCCAGCCGTTATCGTGAATAACTACGACTGGATCAGCCAAATGAATGTCATCACGTTCCTTCGTGATATTGGGAAGAACTTCGGTGTGAACTTCATGCTGGCAAAAGATATCGTCAGCTCACGGATTGAGACAGGTATTTCGTACACAGAATTCAGCTACGTCATCCTGCAATCGTTAGACTTCTTGAACCTTTACAGAAATGAAAACTGTAAGCTGCAAATCGGCGGAAGTGACCAGTGGGGAAATATCACATCTGGACTTGAGTTGATCCGTAAGTCTGAAGCAGAAGGCGCAAAAGCATTTGGTCTCACAATGCCGCTTGTGACAAAAGCAGACGGCACGAAATTTGGGAAAACGGAAGGCGGCGCCATCTGGTTAGATAAAGAAAAAACATCACCATATGAATTCTACCAATTCTGGATTAACACAGATGACCGTGATGTCGTGAAATACTTAAAATACTTTACGTTCCTATCAAAAGAAGAGATCGCATCGTACGAAGAAAAAGTGCAAACAGCCCCTGAAAAGCGTGAAGCACAGCGCCGTTTGGCAGAAGAAGTCACAACACTTGTGCATGGCCGTGAATCACTAGAACAGGCTGTCAACATCTCAAATGCGCTATTTAAAGGCGAGATCAAATCTCTTACAGCAGAAGAAGTGAAAGTAGGCTTTAAAGATGTGCCATCAATGGAGAAAGACAGTGCAGAAGAATTAACACTTGTTGATGTTCTTGTCGAATCAAAACTGTCTCCATCAAAACGCCAAGCACGTGAAGATATCACGAATGGCGCAGTTTCCATCAACGGAGAGAGACAAACCGACAAAGAATACGTCCTTTCAGCTGAAGATAGAATTGAAAACCAATTTACCGTCTTAAGAAGAGGGAAAAAGAAATATTTCCTTGTGACGTATAAATAAATCCTTATGAAACAGTAAGTATCATGAAAAGCACCTCAATTGTTCATATACATTGAGGTGCTTTTCTTTTTTATTCAGAAGTAGGAATTAAGCTTTTACAGAGCGGTTTTCTCTCATTTGTCTGTTTCTTATTCAAGAAGTGAATCTTCGTTTGTATAAGCATGTTCTACCTTACAAATTCGGGTTGTATAGGATTCATACCAATCTTTTTTTCCTTTTTTTTGAACACGCTGATGTGCTGTATGTGCTTTCCATTCTTTGATGGCTGCTAATGAATCCCAGTAAGAGACAGTGATTCCAACACCATGTTCATCTCGTACACTTTCTATTCCAAGAAACCCGTCTAGTTCTTTCGCTAATTCTTCCATTTTTTGAGCAGCCACGGCGTATTCTTTCTGCTCGACATTTGTTCGTTTTGATGTGAAAATCACGGCATAATAGGGTAGTGCAGGTGTTTGAGTAAACAGCATCTAGCAGAACCTCCTTTTGTCTATTCACATTATATATGAAAGATAGAGGGGCTCGTAGTCTTTTTGTTTTAATTTAAAAAAGTCCAAGGTGCTTTATGATTATTTATATTTCTGTAAAATCATCTTATAAACATTACCTTGTTCACTTTTCTGACATATTTTTCTTGTATAAAATAGAGTCGAATAAGATGAATAAGGGGGAATGAAAGTGATTCGATTTAAGAAAAAGAGTTTGCAAATTCTTGTTGCCCTTGCCTTAGTGCTAGGTTCAATAGCCTTCATCCAGCCGAAAGAAGCCAAAGCGGCTGAGCATAATCCGGTTGTAATGGTACACGGCATGGGTGGTGCGTCTTATAACTTTGCTTCGATCAAACGATACTTGGTATCACAGGGATGGGATCAAAACCAACTTTTTGCAATCGATTTCATAGACAAAACGGGCAATAACCTGAACAATGGCCCGAGGCTCTCTAGATTCGTCAAAGATGTACTAGCCAAAACGGGCGCCAAAAAAGTAGATATTGTGGCTCATAGTATGGGCGGTGCGAACACGTTATACTATATTAAGAACCTAGACGGCGGAGATAAAATTGAAAACGTCGTCACACTTGGTGGAGCGAATGGACTCGTTTCACTCAGAGCATTACCAGGCACCGATCCAAATCAAAAAATTCTTTACACATCCGTCTATAGCTCAGCCGATCTCATCGTCGTCAACAGCCTCTCTCGCTTAATTGGCGCAAGAAACGTCCTCATCCACGGCGTTGGACATATCGGTCTATTAACCTCAAGCCAAGTCAAAGGCTATGTGAAAGAAGGATTGAATGGCGGAGGACAGAATACGAATTAAAAAATCAAAAAGACAGCGATTTGTGCTGTCTTTTTTGATGTCATGGTTATATGGGAGCTGCTAGGTGTTGAAGAAGATTTTTAGGAGGATAAAAGATGACGCAAAAACTCAAATATGCTTTCTTGGGCTACTTTCTCTATTTCCCATGTTCATTTCTGATCATCTATATGATCTGGATGGCAATCGTCAAATCAGTGCAATGGGCAGAAGTCATATCTAATTGTACATCCATCATTGGTATCTATTACTTAATAGCCAGTGTGTGGTTTGTCTTTTTACTGCAAAAACAGACAAAACATCGTACATAGCCAAATAAAAACATGTACAAATCAACCGCCATTCCTTACACTACATATAATGAACGAGAATCTTCGGAGGTGGGTATTTGTGCAACAACATCAAAAGGCTTTGATTATGGTCGATGTACAGAAAGCATTCGAGCACGAAAAATGGGGAGAACGGAATAACCTAGATGCAGAGAAGAATATCAGTCGTCTATTGACGTTTTGGAGAGAAAAAGGATGGACAGTCATTCATATTCAGCATACATCGGATCAGCCGCACTCCTTATTTCATCCAGTAAATGAAGGGCACTCCTTCAAAGAGATCGCCAAACCGCTAGATGAAGAAACGGTCATACAAAAGAAAGTCAACAGCAGCTTTATAGGTACAAACTTAGAGGAACAACTAAGATCAAACGAGATCGACACTGTTGTGATTGCTGGACTCACAACACCGCACTGCGTATCTACAACAACAAGAATGAGTGGAAACCTAGGCTTTGATACATACCTCATGTCAGATGCAACAGCCGCCTTTGGTTTAACAGATCAAACCGGTACATATTATGATCCAGAAACGATCCATCGCCTTTCACTTGCAACACTGCATGACGAATTTGCGACTATCCTGACAACTGAGCAGCTGATCACAAATTGGGCAAGCAAAAGCTCCTAGAATCATCTCTAGGAGCTTTTTGCTTGTTCATCCAGCGGCTGTTTTCGTTGTTCAATACTTGAGTAGATCAGATCAATTCCAATAAATAAGAAGCTGACAAAGAAAGATAAAATGAGTGTGCCGTGCTCCCAAATTGAGATATTTACTAGTTTTATGTAAAGGACATACTTAATCGAGAGGTGTAAAACGATCCAAGAACTGATCCACTCCAAAGCAAAAGTCAGCCATGAAGGGAGTTTGAGTAAATAAGCCAGCCCTTTGCCTATGAAAAGAAGAAAAGGTGACCAAAAAACCACGATTCCACTCACCAATAAAGAGAACGAGATGAAAGAAAAAAATGAATCATATGTGATGTAATCTCCAAAAAGATAGTTTATCCCTAAAGCGACGATGCACAGCATGACACTTGGAACAGCGATCACGAGGCAGAGAGAAAAATAAAGCAGTAATATGAACGATATCGTAGCCAGTAGGTTTGGTGGTGCATCTATGACCTGCTTTTTTCTTAAAAGAGAATAGGCGAAAATAGACAAGAAAAAGAGAACGAAAATCATGACTATGGTAAAAAACATGGAATTCCTCCAGCTTAGTGCGTTAGAAAAAAATCTCTATCATCATTGTACCAATAGACAAACGGCAGCTAAATGATATTTTTTTCTATAGTTGCATGTGGGAATGACAATCACGTAATGAAGCGTGAAGGTGGTTATGCTGCAAAGAAAGGTTTTTAAATATGGAAGGTAACTTCCAATGTTTTCATGTATAATAGAGAGCGTACAAATGTACGGCGTACTCAATGGTGGTCTTGGCTAAATCCCCTTGAAAGGGGGTGCAGCCTATGTCAACTTTTCAAGCGTTGTCCCTTATGTTTTTATTTGGGATGTTTATACTTGCTTTGTTGACGTATATAGACAAAAAGAAATAGACCACCCTTTGAGCCTAGACAACTTGTAGGGTAGGTCCATTTATTGTGTACCTTCTAGCCAGCTCACTTTGAGCCAAGCATTTGTGCATTGCCGGGATGTGACAGCATCCTGGCTTCTTTTAATTTACGCTACATCTATTTGTATTATAACATAAAAAGGATTTTGTTAAACACTGTCATACATCCACTCTCATCTAGTTAGGTGTTAGAACATGATAGAATACAAACAAAAAACCCTAGAAATCCTTGAACAATCAAGGTCTCTAGGGTTTGTTTGATCACTCTCTGAGAGAGTCATGAAATTAACGAGAGTAGAACTCAACGATTAGTTGTTCGCTGATTTCAGGCGCTAATTCAGAACGCTCTGGAAGACGAGTGAAAGTTCCTTCAAGCTTTTCAGCATCGAAAGTAAGGTATTCAGGTACGAAGTTGTTCACTTCAACTGATTCTTTCACAACTGCAAGGTTTTGAGATTTCTCACGAAGAGCAATCGTTTGACCTGGTTTCACAGAGAAAGATGGGATGTCTACACGGCTTCCATCAACAAGGATGTGACCATGGTTTACTAGCTGACGAGCTTGGCGGCGTGTACGAGCAAGGCCAAGACGGTATACTAGGTTGTCAAGGCGAGTTTCAAGAAGGATCATGAAGTTTTCACCTTGTTTACCAGGAAGTTTAGCAGCTCTGTCAAATAGTGTACGGAATTGACGTTCGTTGACACCGTACATGTGACGAAGCTTTTGCTTCTCTTGTAATTGTAAACCGTATTCAGATAGTTTTTTGCGTTGTCCTGGACCATGTGGGCCTGGAGCGTAAGGGCGTTTTTCAAGTTCCTTACCTGTTCCGCTTAATGAAATGCCTAAACGGCGGGAAATCTTCCAACTTGGACCTGTATAGCGAGCCATAATGTGACTCCTCCTTATTGTTTTTATTTGTGAAAAATAAAAACCGTCTGTTCTTTGTCTTTTCCGTCATTATGTTTTCATGCATCCTCGCTCCAGCAGCAGGGAGTTACAAGATGCACCTCCATATAGAAGGAACAAAATGATACAAAAAAGCCGAACAAAAAGGCTGCCATATTTCACACAAACTCTATTATATGACGCCAGATAGGAGAAGTCAACCTATTTAAAGAGGAGAATGTCAAACGTGGTCGGCATTCATCCGGGAAGAAAGCAAAACAAAAAAGCAGACACATTGTCTGCTTTTCAAGCATCATGACGCATCAGTAGAGGCTGATAACGCATTTTGGAGAACCTCTGTAAATTGAACTAAGTACGTTTCATCCACTTCATTGAAACGATCTTTCACTGGACTGTCAATATCGAGTACCCCAATGATTTGTCCATTTACTTTAAGTGGGATCACAATTTCAGATTGCGATGCTGCATCACATGCAATATGACCAGGGAATGCATGGACATCAGCGATACGCTGTACATCACCTGTCGCAAATGCTGTACCGCAAACCCCTTTTCCAGAAGGAATGCGTACACATGCGGGCAGTCCGTTGAATGGACCAAGCACAAGCTCTCCGCCTTTTGCTAAATAAAATCCTGCCCAATTGACTTCAGGAAGCGAGTGATAAAGCAGCGCCGCAGCATTGGCTAGGTTAGCAATGAGATCAGGTTCACCATCCGTAATCGCTTCTACTTGCTTGATGAGTAATTGATAGTCTTTCGATGGATCACCAGACTGTTTTTCGACATGAAACATGAAAATCTCCTACTTTCTATCTCAAAAATACATAACTTGCGCTTCGCATGTGGGATTTGTCGAGCAATGATTAAAGGAACTTCCGCCTTCACCTTGAAGTATGTACACATGAAGAGGGGTGAGCGGATGAAAACATCAACAACCGTGCAAACAAAAGACCGTATTATTGAAGCTGCCATCAGACTTTTTAACCAAAAAGGATTTTCTGGAACCTCTGTCCGTGAGATTGCGAAGGAAGCAAACGTCAACGTTGCCCATATATCTTATTACTTTCAAGGAAAAGGAGGGCTGCTCGAGCAGCTCGTATCCGATTTTTATGAAGGCTATATTCAGATGATTGAATCGCACATCCAGCACATGGAAACCCGTCATGCAAAAGAATGTTTACTTCATGTGGTTTTTGATATTTTATCTTATCAGCATGAAAATCGTCAATTAACCCGTTTCGTTTATCGAGAGGTGACCATTGATTCAACGCTGATCAGGGAAATCATGTCCACCTATTTAACAAAGGAAAAATACTTGTTTCAGCTTATCATTGAAAAAGGAAAAAGCACCCATGTGATTTGTAAGCAGCTGTCACTCTCATCATTTATGATCCAGCTAAAATCACTTCTGATGATGCCATATTTACAGCCGCAATATTTAACAGAGGTGCTTTATATCAACCCAAACGAGCCTTACTTTTATCAAACGTACTATAAGGAACTGAGCCGGTCGCTTCATCATCTGTTAGAACCAAACGAATCGGCACTTGATCCTCACCTGAAACTCATGATGTCTTCAAATTGATCATACGCATACCCGAGATCTTCCGCTTGATGGGCATCAGACCCGAATATGAGCGGAATTTTTTTCTGTTTTGCAAGATCAATCATCCATTGATCTAAATAGATACTTCTGGCATATGTTTTACGAAGACCTGATGTATTAAAATCTAAGGACATGCCTTTTTTTGCCGTTTCTTCAAGACAAAGGGTCACCCTTTGACATAGTTCTGGCGACATTTCGTATGGGAAAAGTTGTTTGAATTTCTGGACAAGGGTGATATGACCGATTCTCTTTGGCTTATATGGACCTAAAGATGATAGAATAGAAGAATGAATTTGGTCATAGTAGCTTTGATAGACGTGTTCGGTGCTGCCATAGATGCTGATCAGCTGCTTGAAGGCGTGCTCATCAAAATCAAGACAAATATAATCATTGCCAGCAGGAAGAAAGTGAACAGATAAAATGCTATCGTCTAGTTCAGGGCCGTAGCAGTCTAAAAAGGCACTTGTTTCCTCTTCATACTCTTTGATATAGTCGACCTCAAGCCCAGTTTTTACTATTAACTGTCCTTTGTATTCCTGTTTCAGCTGATCCAGCTTCGTCAAATAGGCTTCAAGGTCTTGAAGCTTCATGGCGCTATCCTGCTCAGGCGTTGGATCTCGAAACGAAGGAGGCAGCGGGGCATGCTCGGTAAAGGTGATGGAATCAAATCCCTTTTTCATTGCTTTTTCAATATAAGAATGAAAAGGATCAAGCGTACCGTGCGGGCAAAATGGCGTATGTAAATGTGCATCTTGTTTCAACATGTCGTCACCTCTTGTCGATATTTTGAAAAACGTCATGTTTATCAGCGAAAATAATGAAAAATCATGACCAAAAATGCTGGTTACATGGTATCATAATAACAATGAAAACGACAGCTTCCGCATACATAAAAACAGGTCACATCAATACATGTGATCAAATGATAGAAAGCCTGAATGACTTTCTTGAAAAAACATACATAAAACCGTGAATGGATCGTATTGGGAAAAATACAATCCTGCTTATAAAAAACAAATGCAAAGCGGACACGAAAGGGTTCTCAGGTCTACTCGGGACACTACCCTGACATCACTTAGATCACAACAAGGGGGCTCATTATGGAGTTTATCATCGGTTTAATTGTCATTTTGCTTGCTTTGTTTTCAGTCGGTTATTTCCTCAGAAAAAATATATATAAAGAGATTGACCGATTGGAAGCATGGAAAATTGAAATTTTAAACAGATCAATTGTAGAAGAAATTTCAAAAATCAAACATTTAAAAATGACCGGAGAAACAGAGCAGTTTTTTGAAAGATGGCGTGCAGAGTGGGACGATATCGTTACAGCCCATCTTCCAAAGGTAGAGGAGCTATTATATGATGCAGAGGAGTATTCTGATAAATATCGATTCTCCAAAGCGAAGCAAGTTCTTGCACATATAGGAGATCTGCTCACCGCTGCTGATTCAAACATCGAAGACATTTTAAAAGAGATTGCAGACCTTGTCACAAGTGAAGAGCAAAACCGAAAAGACATCGAGAAGGTCAAAGAGCAATATCAAACGGTACGAAAAAATCTACTTGCTTACAGCCATTTATACGGCACCCTTTATGACAAAATGGAGCAGGACTTAGATGAGGCCTGGGAAGGGATCAAGCAGTATGAAGAAGAGACAGAAAACGGAAACTACATGACAGCAAGGAAAATTTTGCTTGAGCAAGACCGCAGACTCGATCAGCTGCAATTATATATCAATGATGTACCGAAGCTCATCGCAGACTGCAAACAAACGGTGCCAGGTCAGCTAACGAAGCTGAAAGACGGTTATAAAGAAATGACAGACAAAGGCTACAAGCTAGAGCACATCCAGATCACAAAAGAGCTGGAGAACTTGAATAAACAGCTGACCCGGGCGGAGAAACTGCTGATTGATGAACTCAATTTAGATGAAGCATCAAGCATTCTGCAAATGATTGATGATGCGATTCAGACGCTGTATGATCAGCTAGAAGCAGAAGTAGAAGCAGGTCAGGAAATCAAGAGCAAAATGCCTGAGCTGACCGAGGCATTTGAAAAACTTGAACAAGACCACACGCAGACTAAGGCAGAAACGGCTCTTGTGAAAGAAAGCTACAAGCTGACAGCAGGAGAACTGGATCAGCAGAAAGCCTTCGAAAAACGATTAGAAGAAATTGAAAAGCTCATGAAGCAAATACGAGAGAAGCTTGATCGTGACCATGTCGCATACACATTATTAATGGATGAAATCAATCAGCTTGAGACCTTTATTGAGGAAGCCAAAACGCTTCATGAAGCGTTTAAAGATCACCTTCAATCGTTACGAAAAGAAGAATTACAGGCAAGAGAAACATTGGCTGAACTTAAAACCATGCTGACAGATACAGTGCGCCAGCTGCACAAAAGCAACATTCCAGGTGTGCCTGCTGACATCAAAGACCGTGCTGAAAAAGCGCAGGAGATGATTCAGCAAGTGCAGGAGCAGCTAGAGAATTTGCCGCTGAATATGCTAGCAGTGAACCAGCAATTAAAAGAAGCCTCTGAAACAGTTAGACATGTCGTTGATGAAACACATGACATGCTTCGTAAAGTGGATCAAATTGAACGGATTATACAATACGGCAACCGGTTTAGAAGTCAAAACCATATTCTTTCAGAGCAATTAAAAGAGGCAGAACGAAGATTTTATGCCTATGATTATAACGATTCGTTTGATGTGGCAGCTGCTGCTGTCGAAAAAGCATCACCTGGAGCCGTTCAGAAGCTTTTAACTCAGCAAGAAAAAGAATATCAGCATCAATAAAAAAAGCTGAAGTCCATTTTGGGACTTCAGCTTTTTCCATGTTATGAAGCTTGCTTTTGGCGTTCTTCTGAAGCAGAAGAAGTGAATAGAGAGATTACAAATCCAATTACGATTCCGAGTATGGCAGGTACAATCCAGCCAATGCCAAGGTCATATAGCGGCAAGATCGTTTGAAAGAGATCTTTCACAGGACCAATCGGCAGTTTCGCCGCTGCTAAGCCGTCAAACAGACTGACGCAGCCAGTTAAAATCAAAGTAAGGACATATACAGGTCTTCTATGACCAAGCCATTTGTCAGCAAGTGATAAAACAATAATCACAATCGCTAACGGATAAATCGCAGTTAACACAGGTACTGAAAAAGCGATAATATGAGCAAGTCCAAAATTTGAAATGATAAAACTGAATAATGTGACGAGTGTAACGACCATTTTATAAGAAAGTTTAGGTAATAAATTTGAGAAATACTCTCCGCACGATGTCACGAGACCGATACTTGTGGTTAAACAGGCAACCGTAATCGCCGCGCCTAACACAATATTACCTAAACTGCCAAAAAGAAATTGCGAAGACTGAGCCAAGATCTTACTGCCATCTCCAACAAAACCAATGGCGTGTGTACTTGAAGCGCCTAAATAAGCAAGTGATAGATAAACAAATGTTAATCCGCAAGCTGCAATTAGGCCAGCTTTGATACAAGCAGATGTGAGTGCTTTTTTACTTGTTACACCACGTCCTTTAATGGCGTTGATGACAACAACCCCAAACACAATAGATGCAAGAGCGTCCATGGTTTTATAGCCTTCTAAAAACCCTTTGAAAAATGATCCATTGCTATAGGACACATCAGGTGTGCCAATGACGCCCATCGGTGTCAAAATGGCTTTGACGATAATAATTAAAATGATCGTAAATTTAATCGGTGTTAACACTTTCCCTACACGATCCACAATTTTCGTTGGATTTAGTGCAAGATAATACGTAATACCAAAAAAGGCCAGTGTAAATAAAAGAAGTGAGAGCCAAGCTGGTACACCAGCTAAAAAGGGTAGTGCGCCAATTTCATATGAAACCGTTCCTGTACGAGGAATAGCGAAAAGTGGCCCGATAGATAAATATAAAATGACGGTAAACGCTGTTCCAAAAGCTGGGTGAGCTTTATCAGCTAATCCTTTCGCATCTCGACCTGTCAAAGCGATTGCAATAATCCCTAGAAGAGGTAAACCGACACCTGTTAATAAAAATCCGCCCATTGCTTTCCACACATTTTGCCCAGCATATTGCCCAAGCTCAGGTGGATAAATCATATTACCGGCGCCGAAGAATAGAGCAAACAGCATAAAACCTATGATAACCGTATCTTTCGTCGACAAAGTTGCCTTCATTGCATTTAAAGCCTCCATTATTATGTTGAAATATTCTGTTAATTAGTTGCTAGGTAACCGTTCATCATTAACAATCACTAATTATAAAGGATGTACGCCTGATGTCAACATGTGTTTTCGTACAAAAGTCATGAATTTTTCTATTTTAGTATATGAAGAACAATAAAAAAACATCCCCTTCTTCTTTGGAAGGGGATGTTTTGGCTTGTGATGTTATGAGGCAAGTTGCTTTGGTGGGCTGGTAAACATGGAAATAAGTACACCAATCAAAGCACCGATAATAGCTGGTATGATCCAGCCAATGCCTAAATCGTAAAACGGAACAATTGATTTCAAGATGCCAGGCAATCCGCCTAGATTCACTTCGGCAGCTAATAATCCATCAATGATGGCAAAGAAACCAGTAAAGATGAGAGAAGTGATATAAATGATTCTTCTGCCGTTAATCCAGCGGTCAAGGAACGATAATAAAATAATGACAATGGCCAGTGGATAGATCGTCACAAGAACTGGAACAGATAGTGAGATGATCTGTGCGAGTCCAAGGTTTGCAACGAATGTGCTAAATAAAGAAACAATTAGAACGACAGTACGATAAGAAAGTGCTGGGAAGAGCTTTGAAAAATATTCTCCACAAGATGAAATAAGTCCAACACTAGTCGTTAAACAAGCGAATAAAATGGCTGCGCCAAGAACAATGTTACCAGCAGAACCGAATAAAAAGTTGGCAGAAAGTGAAAGCAGTTTGCCGCCATCATTTGCTCCAACCATTCCCGTGGCATCGGGGCTTGAAGCACCCACATAAGCAAGTGAAATGTACACGAGTGCCAGTCCAACAGCTGCTACGAGTCCTGCCTTAATACAAGCTGCTGCAAGAGATTTTCGCTCTGTGATGCCTCTGTCCTTAACAGCTGTCACCACGACGATTCCAAATACGATAGAAGCAAGTGCATCCATTGTTTTATAGCCTTCTAAAAATCCAGTGAAAAGCGGATTTGCCTCATATGTTTTATCTGGAGCACCGATCATTCCCATTGGCGTAGCAATGGCTTTAATGACAATAATAGCAATAACAGTTAATAAGATCGGTGTCAAAATTTTACCAATACGATCAACCAGCTTTGAAGGATTTAACGCAAGCAAGTATGAAATAGTGAAAAACACTACGGTAAAGATGAATAGTGGTACCCATGAAGTGGCTTGGGCACCTGAGAGAAATGGAGCTAATCCAATCTCATACGAAACCGTACCAGTTCGCGGAATGGCGAAAAATGGTCCAATGGATAAATACAGAATAACGGTAAAGATAGTCCCGAATTTAGGGTGTGCTTTATCGGCAAGACCTTTGGCTCCAGTACCTGTAAGGGCGACAGCAATAACCCCTAATAGTGGAAGACCTACGCCTGTAAGTAGGAATCCGCCGATGGCAAGCCATACGTTTTCACCAGCATATTGTCCAAGAACAGGCGGGAAAATCATATTTCCTGCACCAAAGAATAATGCAAAAAGCATTAGTCCAATAGCAAATGTTTCTTTTATACTTAAACTATTATTCAAAATAGTCCCTCCTCAATCAGTGTATTGTGTCAAATTTAAATATTCTGACAATTTAGGTGTTTATATGACAATTGCACTATGGATGATATAGTGAAAATAAAAAGTTGTCAACTGCCATTTTCAGAAAATTCTCTGTCTGACTTCATTATGGTAACATATAAATGCATTTATTTTTTAAGTTTTTTTGTAAGGAGTTTAAGATATGATTTATCTTGATAATAGTGCTACAACAAAGCCTTATCCAGAGGTTTTACAAGTACATCAGCAAGTGAGTGAGCGTTTTTTTGGGAATCCGTCTTCGCTGCATCAACTTGGAATTGATGCGAGCCGTCTATTAAGTGAAACGCGAAAACAAATCCTTCACTATACAGGTTTTACACAATATGAGATTATTTTTACTTCAGGTGCAACAGAAGCAAATAACATTGCCATCAAAGGGGCTGCTCTTGCCAAGATGAACCGAGGCAGACATATTGTCACAACAGCGATTGAGCATCCATCTGTCATTGAATCGTTTGAACAGCTGAAAACATTATTTGGCTTTGATATTTCCTATATTCAAGTAAATGAGCATGGCCGTGCAGATATGACGCATTTAAAAGAAGTGCTTCGCCCTGATACAGTGCTTGTCAGTCTCATGCATGTAAACAATGAAACAGGCGCGATTCAGCCGATAGAGGAAGCGGCCAGCATCATTCGGAAGTATGCCAAAGAGGCGATTTTTCATGTTGACGGCGTACAAGGAATTGGCAAGGTTCCGCTGCCTAAAGAGATGGATATTGATCTTTTAACGATGTCAGGCCACAAGATTCACGGCCTGAAGGGAACAGGTGCCCTCTTTTTAAAGAAAGAGATCGTACTTGCACCTTTTATCACAGGAGGAGAGCAAGAACTTGGCCTTCGCTCAGGGACTGAGAACCCTGCTGGAGCTGTCAGCTTAGCAAAAGCCATAAAGCAATCATTTGAACATTTAAACAAGCATCATGATGAGATGATCGCTTTAAAAAAGGAGCTAGAGCAGCAGCTTGGAAAGATAGAAGGCGTCGTCATAAACACACCGCTGACGCATAGTGCACCGCACATTGTGAATTTTTCAGTGCCAGGTATTCAAATTGAAGTCCTGCTGCATATGCTCGAAAAAGAAGGCATTTACGTTTCGACAACGTCTGCTTGTTCTGCTAAGAAAAAGGAACCAAGCCGTGTCCTGCTGGCGATGGGAAAATCAGAAGAAGCAGCCAAAAGCAGCATGAGAATCAGTTTGACATATGGACAAGGACCAGAGCTAGCGCCGCAAATCATCACATCGATCGCACAAAGTGTGAAAAAATTAAAGGGAATGAGATAACAACATGAAGTATGACCATATTTTAGTCCGTTTTGGTGAGATTTCAACAAAAGGGAAAAATAGAAAGAAATTTATCGAAAAACTAAGACAGCATATCCGGTTTGTATTAAAAGACTTTGAAGCATTAAAGTATGCATCTGATAGAGACCGCATTACGATCATGCTAAACGGAGAAGACCCTGAACCGATTTCAGAACAGCTTAAAGGTGTATTTGGCATTCAAAGCTTTAGCCTGGCTGTGAAATGTGAGACAAATCTTGATGCCATCAAAGAAGCGGCACTCTCAGCGGTTCAGGAAGTGTATGAACAAGGAAATACATTTAAGGTCTCAACGAAACGCTCTTATAAACAATTTGAGCTTGATTCAAATGAAATGAACCGAGAAATTGGTGGACATGTTCTAAGGAATACAGACAACTTAACCGTTAATGTGAAACAGCCAGATGTTCACTTGCGAATCGAAATAAGAGAACACGCGACGTACATTACATTTAAAGATGTAAAAGGTGCAGGCGGACTGCCAGTTGGTTCAAGCGGAAGAGCGATGTTGATGCTCTCTGGCGGCTTTGACAGCCCAGTGGCCGGCTATCAGGCAATGAAACGAGGCATTCAAATTGAAGCTGTTCATTTCTTTAGCCCACCTTATACAAGTGAACGTGCCAAGCAAAAGGTCATTGATCTAGCGGAATGCTTAGCTGCCTATGGAGGCGAAGTCAAGCTTCACATCGTTCCTTTTACGAAAATCCAAGAGCTCATTCACAAACAAGTACCAGAAAACTATACGATGACTTCAACGAGAAGAATGATGCTCAAAATTGCAGATAAAATAAGAGACAAGCGTGATGCGCTTGCCATTATTACAGGGGAAAGCCTTGGTCAAGTGGCAAGTCAGACACTTGAAAGCATGTATGCCATTAATCATGTCACAAACACACCGATCATTCGCCCGCTAATTGCCGTGGATAAGAATGACATTATCGAAGAAGCGAGACGAATTGGCACATATGAGACAAGCATTCAGCCATTTGAGGATTGCTGCACGATCTTTACGCCGCCATCTCCAAAAACAAAACCAAAGCTTGAAAAAGTAGAACGCTACGAAAGCTTTGCTGAATTCGAGCCAATGCTTGATGAGGCAGTGGAGCAGATCGAAACAATCGTTGTCACAAATGAAAAGAAAGCAGCTGACAAATTCGCTGATTTATTCTAAATAAAAAATTTCATAATAATTACCATAAAATCAATCGCATGAAGTCATGTGTTTCTACACATTCTATATTCACAAGGAGGTGAGAACACATGGCTCAACAAAACAGACAAAGCAGTTCTAATCAATTAGTCGTTCCAGGCGCTGCACAAGCGATCGACCAAATGAAGTACGAAATCGCTTCAGAATTTGGCGTAAACCTTGGACCAGAAACAACAGCTCGCGCTAACGGATCAGTTGGTGGAGAAATCACTAAGCGTCTTGTATCTTACGCTCAACAACATATGGGTGGCGGATCTTTCTAAGACACACAATTAAAAAGCTATGGCTTATGAGCGGGTTCATCCCCGCTCTTTTTTTTGTACATAAATTGTTAGAATATTTTTAAAAAAGAAGACGAAATGAAAAAATTATGGCATAATACTAGGAGTAGGTCCTAATTCAAGCATTTTTCAGTTATGAGTGTTAGAATAGGTAAATTGAAACATGATTCGTTTCATAGAAAGAGGCTAAAAGGAGCTGTACCATGAAAAGAGAAGACTTAATTGCACCAGAACAATATAACTTAGTCAGTGAGATTGAAGCGTTCAGTCATGACCAGGAGAAAATCGCCCTGCACTGGCAGGATGGAAATGGCCATGAAGCGCATGTGACATATGCAGCATTAGTGGAAGAGGCGAATAAAATTGGTCATGTTCTATTAAATGCAGGCTTTAAAAAAGGCGATAAAATCATTGTGATGGTGCCGCGTATGCTAGAGGCATACAGCATTTATTTAGCCATTTTAAAAACAGGAATGGTTGTGATTCCTTGTTCAGAAATGCTTCGCGCTAAAGATATAGATTACCGAATTGAACATGCAGAAGCAAAAGGAGCGATTGTTTACGCATCATTCATTCAATCGTTTGAAGGAACCAACCAGCCAAAAGATTTCAAAACATTCTCGATTGGTGAGAATGATCATGGCTGGACAAACATTGTTGCGCAAAAGGAAGAGCAGTCAAGCGAGTTGAAATTGGCAGACACAACACGTACAGACATGGCGTTTCTCTCTTATACATCAGGCACAACAGGTAACCCAAAAGGGGTTGTTCATACACACGGCTGGGCGTATGCACATTTACGTACTGCGGCCAAAGCATGGCTCTCCATTAATGAAGGGGATAAAGTATGGGCAACAGCAGGACCAGGCTGGCAAAAATGGGTGTGGAGTCCTCTCTTATCTGTTTTAGGAAGTGGAGCAGAAGGTTTTGTTTATGGAGGGAAATTTAATCCGAATACGTACTTAGAGCTGCTTCAAAAAAATGAAATCAATGTTCTATGCTGTACACCAACAGAATATCGATTTATGGCAAAAGTGGATGACCTCAGTCAGTACGAGCTACCAAAATTGCATAGTGCTGTTTCTGCGGGAGAGCCGCTCAACCGTGAAGTCATCGATACGTTCAAAAAACATTTCGATATCGAAGTGCGAGATGGTTACGGGCAAACAGAAAGCACGCTGCTAGTCGGGGTGCTGAAAGGAATGGACATCAAGCCAGGCAGCATGGGCAAACCAACACCAGGCAATGAAGTAGAGATCATTGATGAGAATGGCCAGATCTGTGCTCCAGGAGAAATAGGTGACATTGCCGTTCATCTTGAAACGCCGGCTTTATTCAAGGAATACTACAAAGATGCAGAGCGTACAAAGGCGCAGCGCCGCGGGGATTACTTTATTACCGGTGACCGTGCGAAAAAAGATGAAGACGGGTATTTTTGGTTTGAAAGCCGCAGGGATGACATCATTGTCAGCTCAGGTTATACAATTGGTCCATTTGAAGTCGAAGATGCACTGATTAAGCACCCAGCAGTGAAAGAATGTGCGGTTGTGGCAAGTCCAGATGAAATCAGAGGATCAATCGTGAAAGCATACGTCGTCCTGCGTGATGCATCTGCACAAAGCGATGAGCTGATTAAAGAGCTGCAAACACACGTGAAAAATACAACAGCACCGTACAAATATCCAAGAGAAATCGAATTCATTGACGAGCTACCAAAAACTCCGTCAGCGAAAATTCGACGTGTCGAGCTGAGAGAAAGAGAGCTTGCACGAAAATCATCATAACAGGAGAAACAATAAGCGTCTGGATGGAAAATCATCCAGCGCTTTTTTTATTGGACAAATCAAATATGTGAAATTCGTTCATGATGTTTTATGTTAATATGTGTAAGGATGACTTGAAAAGGAGAATGTTCTGAAAATGTCGATTGCGATAATTCATGGGATTGTGCTTGCCTTTGGCCTTATTTTACCTTTGGGCGCACAAAATGTATTTGTATTTCAGCAAGGAGCCCTTCAGCCTCGATTATATCGCGTACTGCCTGTGGTCATTACAGCTGCTCTCTGCGACACACTTTTAATTACTTTAGCTGTCATTGGGGTTTCGGTTGTTGTACTCACCATTCCTATCTTGCAAATGGGTCTTTTTATCATTGGATTTTTCTTTTTACTTTATATGGGGTGGTCAGTTTGGAACACGAGCTCCGCAACAGGTAATCAAGAAAAGATGGACCTGATGCCTGTGAGAAAACAAATCATATTTGCTTGTTCCGTCTCACTTTTAAATCCTCACGCGATTCTTGATACAATAGGAGTGATAGGAACGAACTCTCTTCAATATCATGGGGCGGAGAAGGTGGCATTTACCGCAGCCTGTATCATCGTCTCGTGGTTATGGTTTATGGGTCTTGCCCTTCTCGGAAAAATGTTAGGAAAGCTAGATACAAACGGCAAGTGGATGAACCGGATCAATAAAGCCTCTGCGGTCATGATCTGGCTGGTTGCATTATATATCGCCTATCAGCTTATTGGATAAAGGATACATAGAGCAAAAGAGACGTGATGCATGAAAATGAGTGCTGAACATGTCATGGGAAAAAGCGTTGGATGGAAAACATCTGGCGCTTTTTTGTTGACTACTATCTCGGGAGAAGCTTCAGTTACATCCTGTTCATTTTTATCAGACATGCTGACGATTCAATTACCTGGAGGAAATGATCAAAATAGAATGTATGCTACACTAAAAAAATGTATTTTATTGGATGTGGAGGTTTTCAAATGGCTCATAAAGAACAGCGTAAAGGGGCAGTGCTTGCTGTCTTTGATACATTGACGTTTGGTGTACCAGTCTTGTTGTGGAATTTATATAAGAATACGAATAAAACATTGAAGCTGATGATCCCGATTATTCCAATAGTAGGTTTCATCACGTATCTTTTAGCATCTCTTTACTAAGTGTTCAAAAATCATTTGCATGAGCGATACGCTCATGCTTTTTTCATTCGATCATTTTTTGAAGATGGTTTGATTTAATAGACGAAGAGCTTGTACGATATCATCCATTTGATTTTGGTCAGAGGAAGAAAGGCTGTCCATGAGCATGGATTCAATTTGTTGAAATGCTTTGTCCATACACGCACGACCTTTTTTAGACAGCATAATGACATGTTTTCGCTTGTCATCTTTATCTGCTTGTCTATCAATGAATTGTTTTTCGTGAAGCTTTTTCAATTCTCTGCTGACATTCGGAAGAGACATGTGCTGACAATCGGCGATTTCACTAGGTGTTAGCGGCTCACTGACGGCTAACTGCTCCAGAATCAAATATTGTAGAGTGGTTAGATCAGATGGTTTGACCTTGCTCATCATAGCATGTTTCAGCTCAGAAAAAGTAGAAGCAAATGTGATAAACTCTTTGAAAAAATGGGGGTTTTTCATCATTTTTCACCTCCTACGTACCATACCAAATTTGTTATCAAAAAACAATTATCATTTGACAACTAAATGAGAGGGGTGTATGCTTTTTATTATCAAATGATAACTAAAGGAGCCAAGCCATGAATGTACTCATTATTTATACTCACCCCCATCACAATAGTTTAAATGGTGCTTTTTTAAAAGAAATCCTAAAGGGCAGTGAAGAAAATCCAAACGTTCAAGAAGTGAGAATCATAGATTTATACCAAGACAAATTTGATCCTGTACTTATTTTTAATGAGGAGAAAAAAAGACGTGATATGCATAAGGACCCTGAGATTCAAGAATATCAAGAGAAAATCAAATGGGCAGACAACATCGTGTTTGTTTATCCGATTTGGTGGGGGCGGCCGCCAGCCATGCTGCTTGGCTTTATTGATCGAATGTTTGCAGCGAATTTTGCTTACCGTCAAACAGGCGGGCTGCTTCCAGAAGGCTTGTTAAAAGGAAAGAGGGCTGTATGTGTATCGACAATGCAAGGACCGACCCACTACCCTTTCTTCTTTTTGCAAAATGCCCACAAGGTGTTAATGAAACGAGCTCTTTTGCAATATGTAGGGATTAAGCCGGTGAAGTTCTTTGAATTTGGCATGATGGAAAGTCCGAAAGGGAAGCATGACGTGAAATTAAAACGGATATACAACTATTTTCGGAATATCAGCTCATAAAACCACATTCCTTGAGTCACTTTTCTTCTAATTTGAACCTGTTATGTCTTAAAATGACAGAGAGAGTGAGTGACTCATTCTCTTTATTTGAAAAGGGGGATATGGATGAAGAAAACATTGTTTAAAGATGCGGCTCTTATCACACTTGATCCATCTTTAGGTTTTCTGGAGAAGGGAGATCTATTAATTGAAGGGGCACATATTTTAGAAGTCGGACCTTCGATTGAAGTAAGTGGTGCTGATGTTGTTGATGCGTCTGACATGGTCATCATGCCAGGGCTTGTGGATACCCATCGTCATGTGTGGCAGTCTGTCATACGGGGAATCGGAACAGATTGGTCTTTGCAAACGTACTTGAGCAAAATTTATTATGGCAACTATGGGGCGATGAGACGTCCATCAGATGATCGAATTGCTAATTATTTAGGCGCATTAGAGGCATTAGATGCAGGAGTGACCACGTTTTTCGACTGGACGATGATCAATTCTATGGATCATACAGAAGAACTCATTGGAGGTTTAAAAGATGCGGGTATTCGAGCGGTCTTTGGTTTTGGTACCTCTGGAGATGCAGCGTATTGGGACAGAGAGAGTACGCTCACGAATATGGAAGACGCAGCCCGCGTGAAACAAAAACATTTTCAATCATCGGATCAGCTGTTGACGATGGGACTTGCCATTCGTGGACCTGAATTTTCTTCATGGGAGACGACCGTCTTTGAAATTGAAACAGCGAGATCACTAGATGCACTGTGCAGTATGCACATTGGCTTTGGAAATTGGGGAGCAGCGGATCGATCGATTGAGCGGCTTCATCAAGCAGGGCTGCTCGGGCCTGATTTGAATATGGTGCATATCAATGCAATTGATGCAGATCAAATGAAGATGTTAGCTGACAGCGGAAGCTCCATCTCTATTACACCTGAGATTGAAATGATGATGGGACACGGATATCCTGTCACAGGGCTCGCCATTGAAAATGGTGTTCTGCCAACGCTTGGTGTAGATGTGGTGACAGCGACAGGCGGAGATTTATTTACCCAAATGAAATTCGGACTACAGGCGGAGCGGGCGATTCAAAATCAATCTTTATTGATGGAAGGGACGATGCCAGGACCTGAACTTGGATTGTCTGCACAGCAAATGCTTGAAGCAGCCACAATAAACGGGGCTCGTGCCTTGAAGCTTGATGACAAAATCGGCTCTCTCACACCTGGAAAAGAAGCTGATTTTATCTTGATCGATCGGACAAGCATGAATCTTCTTCCGATGACAGATCCAGCTGGGGCAGTTGTGCAAACGGCACACCCTTCAAATGTTGATTCTGTCTATGTGGCTGGAAAAGCAGTGAAACAAAATGGGAAGCTAGTTGGAGTGAACGTAGAAGAGATCAAACAAAAAGCTTATGCGGCAAGAGATCATATTTTATCGCATCAGTTTGAATCAACAAAATGACGTGCAATATCCCCATAGGCCACTGCCTATGGGGAATACTTTACAACGATTCTTTAATGATTTTTTTATAATATTGGACAGATAGGAATCCGAAGACGGAGTATAAAACGGTATAAATCGCCATGACAATCAGCATAGGTGTCCACAGTTCGCTGCCAAATAAAAACCAGCCAGATTGTACAGCAAAGTAGCTGTGCAAGAGCCCGACGAGAAGCGGAATGCCAAAGTTGAAAAGCTGTTTGAGCCGAATGCCTTTTAAGAGATCTGTCTCCGTAAAACCAAGCTTACGCAGAATCGTGTATGAGCTTTGTTCCTCTTCGCTCTCATTCATCTGTTTGAAGTATAAAATACAGCCTGATGTCACAAGGAAGCTGAGGCCTAAAAATCCAACTACAAACATCATCAGTCCGATGGTTTGTTTTTGCTGCTGAGTGGTAGCAAATCTAGACATGCTTTCATCACTCAATTTCGCAGACATAAAGACGTCATTGGCTTGTTCAACTTTTCCTTCATCTTTTATATTGATCGCAATATATTGGTTATTCTCATGCTGCAGCTTAGGGTCTTTGTTTTGATCAAGCTGCTCAAAGACGTTTTGACTGACGACAGCAACAGGTAGGCCGCCAGAAGTGAACTGGTAAGAGATTAAATGATCCTTTTTCATATCAATTACTTTTAAATCAATTGGTTTTTTTATTAAAAGTTTCACATCACCAGAGCTTTTAATCGGCATGAATTTTTTCAATAAATCATTGTAGCCGCTTAACATGACTTCGTTGTTCTCCACATGAATATTTGGTACGTTTTTCTCGCTGATCACAGGTAGTGTCAGAACTCCTGGAGCTTTATTCACACTGCTTAACTTCGTATCGATGATCTGATTTGCATCAAAATCGGCTTGAATGACCTCGAACTGCTTTTTCTCATAGGAAATATGCTGATCAGAAAGTGCGCGAGTGAATGTGCCTGCATCTTTCTCTGATCCCATGACGAAATGTGCTGGAATTTGCTGTTCAGCTGTTTTTTCTGCTGAGTAGTAGGAAATATAGCTGAGTGATAACAAACCGATGGCAAGTGCAGATACGGTAGTAATAATCGTTAACAGCAATGCATTTGATTTTAAACGGAACATGATCGACGATAAAGACAAGACTTCATGAATGGCAAGGTAGCCATTTTTTCTTTTTCGTACGATATTGGCAATGAATGAAACAGAGCCTTTATAGAAAAGGAAAGTACCAATAATGACAGAACCTAAAATATAGATCATGGCTAAAAATAACGAAAACATCGATGTGTATGAGCCATTAAAAAGCTGAGAAGAAATGTAATAGCCTGAGCTGATGAAGGCAATGCCTAGAACCCCGATGATGATTTCAAAGACAGAGATTTTTTTAATACGCTGCTCTGTAGAAGAGGTTGTTCTAAACAAAGCTAAGATCGTTTGCTTTTGAATAAAACGTCTATTTCTTAGCATGATGACAACATAAATCAAGAGAAACACGATGATTGTTTGCAAAAGAGCCGTGCCAGAAAAATGAAGATTGGCAATTGCATGAACACCTGTCACTTTAAATAGAACCATCAGCATCAGCTTTGAACCGATAAATCCGGCCAATATTCCAATAGCCATCGAAATCATATAGAGGATAAAATTTTCTGCATGGAGCAGCTTGGCTATTTTTTGTTTCGTCATTCCAATGAGCTGCAAGAGACCGATTTCTTTTCCTCTACGTTTGATGAAAATGCTATTTGCATATAAAAGGAAGATGCCGACGATGGCGATCAGCAGAATAGAAGCGGCTTTAATGGATGCACCGCCTTTAATAGACCCTTTCACATCATCAAGTGCTGGTGAATACTGCAAGGTGACAAAGGAAAAATAGAGCGCCACACTAAACACAAGTGCAAACACGTATAAATAGTAATTTTTTAAGTTTTTCTTCAGATTGCGGAAGACGAGCTGATTAATGTTCATGCTTCACACCGCCTAAAACACCTTGCGTTTTCATAATATCCTCGAAAAACATCTTTCTCTCTAGTGCGCCTTTATTCAATTGTGTATAGATCTGTCCATCTTTGATAAAAATCACTCGTCTTGAATAACTGGCTGCAACAGGGTCATGCGTCACCATGACAATGGTTGCTTTGCGCTTGTGATTGAATTCTTGCAGCTTGTTCAGTAAGTCAGACGCAGATTTGGAATCAAGTGCTCCAGTTGGTTCATCAGCAAAAATGAGGCTTGGTTCGTGAATAAAGGCACGTACCGCAGATGTCCGTTGCTTTTGTCCACCAGACAATTCATTTGGATATTTGTCTCTTAGTTCATAAATCCCCATATCCTCTGCAAGCTGTTGAAAGCGTTCAAAAGCTTCTTTTTTAGGCGTTTTGGAGATGGATAATGGCAAGAGGATGTTCTCTTTAACCGTGAGTGTATCAAGTAAGTTGTAATCCTGAAAAACAAAGCCGAGCTGTTTCTTTCTAAATTCAGCGAGCTGCTGATCTTTCATTTGCGTCATTTCTGCATCTGCGATCCGAATCGATCCGCTGGACACATGATCAATCGATGACAATACGTTCAAAAGGGTCGTTTTCCCCGAGCCTGATGGCCCCATGATGCTGACAAATTCTCCAGCTTCTATCGTCAAATCAATGCCTTTCAGCACCTCTTGTTTATTGAATTTATTTCCATAGCTTTTATATAACTTGCGAGCTTCTAAAATGTTCATCTGTCGAACCCCTTTTTTATTTAATTGATATCTCTAGTATAAAAAGAAGCCGATCAGACTTCCTGCGATTTGGCGAACAAAACAGACGTGCATGTGACATTGTTGTCACATGCTTGTTTTATATGTCAAAGCCTTATGTAGAATTCAGAATGTTATTCAATTATTTTATCTGTTTTTCGCTATGATGTATCAAATTTCTTGTTTTTTTCTGATGAACCTTTACAGAGTATGTGATTTCATGTAAGATATGCATATCAAATATATGCATAGTAAATCTATGTATTAGAGGTGACGATGGATGAAAGTGAGTAAAGAGCTTCTAAAGGGGAGTACTGCAACCCTTATTTTAAGCTTGCTAAGTGAAAAACCAATGTATGGATATGAAATGATTAAGCAATTAGAGTCGAAATCCGAAGGAATTTTTAGTTTTAAAGAGGGAACGATATATCCTATTTTGCACACTTTGGAGGGGAAAGGATTCATTGTGTCTTACTGGGGCGAAGGGAATGGCAATCGAAAAAGAAAGTATTACAAGATTAATGAACAGGGCAAAGCGTTTATGAAAGAAAAGAAAGAAGAATGGAATGTCTTCAAAGATGCAGTAGATGGCGTTTTGAATGGGGAGAAAGTCGTATGGGACTAGAGAAAAAATTTGAACAATATATCAAAAATGTGTGTAAACGAATCAAAAATAAAGACGTACATGCAAGTATAAAGCTTGAGCTTCGTGATCATTTATACACACTGAAAGAGGAAGCGGTCAGTGCGGGCATGTCAGAAGAAGAGGCGGTAAATCAAGCGCTCGATCAAATTGGAGATGCAGCCATACTCGGAATGCAGCTCCATGAAACACACAAAACTCAAGTGGACTTTAAAACGATACTTCTTGTACTAGCTACTTGTTCATTTGGGCTGTTTGTGATGTATTATTTTCAGTTTCATTCTCATTTACTTCATTTTCAAGACACGAATATCTTTTATAAAAGTCTCATTTACTATGTATTTGGTCTTGCGTTGATGTTTGGGCTGTTTGCTTTTGATTATCGGCGCTTTTTACCCTATTCATGGCATTTATATATAGGAACGATTGGAATGCTGATTCTTACAATGATGATTGGGACAAGAGTGAACGGTATTCTCTTTTTAAGCTTAAATAATGGATCGATCAATCTGACTGAAATTTTTCCATTTCTGATGATTATTTCGTTAGCGGGCATTTACCAATCTTGGAATTGGAAGAATGGTTTCAAGTCCTGGCTAGGGTTAGCGATTGTCACTTTACCCATTATTTTATTACATATAGTCGGATCTCTTTCTGCAACCATCACCTTTATGGTCATATGCATAACGATGATGTATGTATCTCATGCAAGAATGAGACAGCTTATTCCGTTTACAGCAGCAGGTATTGTCTATCTCATTGTTCAATTATTTTCTCTTTATCAAGCTGATATGTCCCACTTTTACCAATACTCACTTCATGAATTTAGCTCAAATGGTTTTCAAATAAATCCGTACGCATTGTATGATGTTCACACTGATTGGATGTTGACGTATATCATTTATTCATTCGGATGGTTCGCAGGATTGGCCGTTTTTATTTTGTTTGTGACTTTGATTTATAGAGTAGTTCATACAGCGAAACGAGTTCAATCTGCTTATGGCAAGATGTTAATGATTGGTTTGGCAACCACATTTGCAGCAAAATTTATCTTAAGTATTTTCACAAACTTTGGATTATTGCCTATATCAGGAGTTTCCATGCCTTTTATGAGCTATGGGGGATCTCATATTCTTCTAGAAATGATGTCAGTCGGGCTGCTAATGAGTATTTATAGAAGGAAACAGCTAGGAGAAATGTGCCGTGAAGTAGCGTGATATGGCTGTATAAAATAACCCAATCTCTTCAATGCATCGTTGGATGAAGAGATTGGGTTTCTTGAACTGCATGTTCACATGCTCGCAATATGCACAAAATCATTCTTTTTCGGAAAGATAAAGGTGAAAGTTGTCCCTTGATCTAATGTGGAGTTGACCTCGATCGTGATATGAAGAGCGTCAGCTCCCTTTTTTGTTAAATAGAGCCCCATGCCTGTGGAGGCCGTGTCATTGTGATGTCTTGTGGAGGTAAAGCCTTTTTCAAAAATACGGGACACGTCTCTTGGGTCAATTCCTCTACCTTGATCTGTGATGGTGAGCACCACTTGTTCGTTCATTTGTTTGCTTTCGATGATAATGTCAGATGATTGGCTGTACTTGACGGCGTTTGTCAGCACTTGTCTGATCATAAAGGATAACCATTTTGTATCACTTAATACGTCTCGCTCTTCTAATAAAAGGTCAAAGCCAATTCCTTTTTGCATACACCACGATTGGAGCGCTTTGATTTCTTTCGTTAGCATGTTTTGGAGATCCAGTTTTTCAATAAATAAATCATTTTCAATATGTTGGATCCTGCTTTGATGCAGCTGTGCATCAAGGAGTAAATGTATTCTAAGCCATTCATATGTCATATTTGATTTGAGCGGCTGTTCTGTTATGCGGTCAATCATTAAGTGCATCGCCGTGAGCGGCGTTTTCACCTCATGTATCCATGAGAGCAGTTCATCTTTTTCTTCTTCCAGCGCAGTCTTTTGCTTAGCCGTCATCTGGCGGTATCGGTCGATTTGCTCTGACGTTGCCTCCTGTACAATTTGTTCAAAGGGGGAAGAGGGTTTGAGACGTATTTGATGGTCTATGTTTTCATCCCATTCTTTCAGTTGCATGTAATAAGCAGTTTCTTTCCGATAACGAAAAAAAAGAAAAACAATGAAGAGTAATGTAGACAAAAGCACGATATAAAAAAGAGAAGCGAGTGGAATCGTTGTATCCAAATATGCAACAAAGAGAATGAGAAGCTGCAAACTAAGAAAGAACAAGATCCAGCTTCGTCGTTCTTTTAGAAATGCTTGCAGCATCATTGATCATCCTTTTCCTTTGCAAGATAACCTTGACCCACTTTTGTTTCAATGAAGGCGCCAAGGGAGATTTCGTCTAGTTTTTTTCTAAGGCGGTTGACGTTTACAGTGAGTGTATTGTCACTCACGAATCGTTCATCGTCCCATAAAGCTTGGATGAGAGATTCCCTTTTGACGATATGGTTTTTATGCTGAATTAATTCTTTGAGAATAAAAAACTCATTTTTTGTTAATTCAATCTCACCGTTTTCATTTGTCACTGTATTATTTTCGAGGTCAAGGGTAGCGCCGCACCAAACTTTTAAGTTGGCTGGTTCCGCATTATAATCATGGACTCGGCGAAGAACAGCACTTACTTTGGCGATGAGAACGTCAAAGTGAAAGGGCTTTTGTACAAAATCATCAGCTCCAAGCTGCATCGACATGACCATATCAGCAGGATGATCACGAGAGGAAAGAAAGATGATGGGCACATTAGAATGATGCCGAATCATCCGGCACCAATGAAATCCGTCGTACTTTGGCAGCTGAATATCAATAATGACTAAATCAGGCTGGATGGAAGTGAACTCCTGCATGACCTGTTGAAAATTGTTGATCCCATACACATCATAAGACCAGTTGACTAAACGTTCTTTGATTTCTTGGAAGAGGGTTGTATCATCCTCAATCAGCAAAATTTTAAACAAAACGAGCACCACACTTTTTGAATTACTTGTACATCATTGTAGCGGAAAACAGGCACTCCCGCTAGAAGCAGACAGCAAAAAAGCAAGGGAAGAGGTCCCTTGCTTCGGTTTATTTACCTAAAAAGTGCTTTTTAAAGAATGATAATTGATATTCAAGTGTGAGCGGGTCATTAAAGTAAAACTCTTCCGCATTTGCTTCATACACACGATGTTTTTTCACAGCAGGAATGGACTTATAGATTTCACTGTTTTGATAGGAATTGTCCATCTCGCTGTTTTTGCTAATGATCATATAGTCTCCGGCAAATTCAGGGATGACCTCTTGTGATACCGCATAATAACCAGCTTTTAATGCTTTTTCTTTTACTTTTTCCGGCATTTTTAGTTTCATTGCTTGGTAGAGGATTTCTGTTCCGCGACCCCACGCATCTCCAAAGACGTAAAGATCTTTTGTGCCGCTTTCAAAGACAGATACGGTTGCATCTTCACCAATTTTTGCTTTGATTTCTTTGCCAGCTTCAGCTGCACGCTGTTTGAAATCCTTGACCCATGCTTTTGCTTCTTTTTCTTTGTTTAAGACTTTTCCAATTTCAATATGCTGCTGAAGGTAATCGACTTTGTTATACGTGAATAAAACGGTAGGGGCGATTTTTTTCAGTTTTTCTACATTTTTTGCACCGCTTAAACCGATGATGACATCAGGCTTTAGCTTCATGATTTTTTCTACATTTTCATCGGATACTTCTTCCACATTTTTTAATTTCTTTTTGAAACGTGGATTCTTTTTTGACCAAGAGTCAACGCCCACAAGGTTCACACCAAGTGACAAGACATTTCCTGTATAAGAGGCGAGAACAACAACACGTTTTGGATTTGCTGGCAGCTTCACAGGTCCATTTTCAGATTGATATGTAATCGTGTCCGATGACGTTGATTGCTTTCCTTTATTTGAGGAAGAGTTGCTGCTATTGCCACATGCGCTCAACGCAAGTACGAAGATGAGCATCAGAGGGAACAATATTTTCTTCATGAATGTAAACTCCTTTGAAATCGGCACATCAGCCGTGTATTTGGTTGTATGAGTGATAATGATAATTATTATCACTCAGATATCATACCATAGAAGTGAGGTTTGTTGTCAATGATATTTTAGCAGTGGATAGAGGAATTCTGATAAAAAGAAAAAAAGATCAAGGCAGTGTCTGACCTGATCTTTTTTCTTATTTAAACCAGCCTTTTTCTTTTGAACGTGTGATGGCTTCAATACGGTTTTTGACTTCTAGTTTATCTAAAATAACGGATATGTAGTTTCGGACAGTGCCGCTTTTAATGCTGAGTTCCTTGGCGATTTCTTTTGTGTTTTTTCCGTCTGCGACGAGTTCTAGAACCGACTTTTCTCGTTCAGTTAAAGGATTTTCGTCGCTATACAAGTCTTCCATTAATTCAGGGGCGTACACCTTTTTCCCTTTCATCACACTGCGGATGGCACTTGCCAAATCCTCGCTTGGGCTGTCTTTCAGCATGTAGCCGCTAACGCCAGCTTTCAGTGCTCTTTGAAAATAGCCAGAACGGGCAAAGGTTGTTAAAATGATGATCTTCACATCAGACTTTTTGAGTTCTTCAGCGGCATCGAGCCCAGATTTCCCGGGCATTTCAATATCCATTAAACAAATGTCGACCGGGTGTTTTTGAGCAAAATCAATCGCGTCCTGGCCGTTAGTGCCTTTTCCAACAACCGTCATATCGTCTTCTAAATCAAGAAGCGATCCAAGAGCACCGAGCAACATTTGCTGATCCTCTGCGATAAAGATGTTAATCATTTTATTTCCTCCTTATCTTTCGCTGCTGAATCATTTGGAATACTCATGATCAGCTTCGTCCCGTCTTTTGTTTCAATGTGCAGGCGTCCATTTGCAAATTCCAATCTTTCTCTAATCCCTAAAAGGCCATGTCCCTTTGTTTGAGAGGATGGATCACCGCCTTTAAATGTGCCGTTATCCTCAACTGTAATGACAACTTCCTTTGACTTTTGATGAATGGTGATTTGACAGACAGTGGCGTCGCTGTGTTTGACGACATTCGTTACGGCTTCTTTGATGCACATGCTCACAATGTTTTCGTTCAGAAGAGAGATGTGTTTCGGCGCTTCCTTTTCATCATAAATCATGTCAATATCGGCGGCTTCAAGGATTTGCTTGATGTTCAATATCTCATCTTTGATCCGAATGCCTTTCATGGAAGAAACAATTTTCCGCACTTCATTTAGAGACGTTCTAGCTGTCTGTTGGACGCTTTTTAGTTCGGCGCGTGCCTGTTCAGGGTCTTTATACACGAGTTTACGGGCAAGGTCACTCTTTAAACCGATAAGAGAGAGTTTTTGTCCAAGTGTATCATGCAGATCACGAGCAATGCGCTGTCTTTCTTCAAGTTTGACAAGATCGGCGATCCGTTCATTGGCATTTTCTAATTTCTCTTCAAGGCGTTCACGTTCTTTTCGGCTTCGAATGCTGAGAGGGAGCAGAATGGCACTAATAAGTGTGATCACAACAAAAGGAATTTGTGTGAGAAACCATCCCTTTTTTAAAATCAAGCTAAAGTTCACTGCTACGGCGGCGCTCCCTAGATGAATATAGTATAAGATATAAAAAGGGACTTTTCTTTTGATATGCCCGTTGAAATAGGCGATACAAAAAGCAAAATAAATGTAGCTGTAGAGCATCACATAGCCTGTAGAAATCGCAATCAATAAAAGACCGAAGACATATAAAGACCAGCCTTTTGCGACAAAGGCAAAACGATACACTCCGAAAAAAACCACGTTCAAAATAATGCCAATGACAATACCTAAAGTCGTAGGCGTCTTTAAGATAAAATAGAAGGGCAGGATGAAAAAAATGGCCCATATATAGGGGGAAATCCCATGCAATTTTTGAATTTTAAACTGTTTTTTCATCCGTGTGCCACCTTTTCCGTTTTCGTTCTTTTCCTTACTTTATCAAATTCAACTTACGGTTGCATCCTGTAAATGGCAACAAGCTCCTTCTAGAGTAAGAAAGAGCTTGCACCAATTATGCATTTTTCTTCAGAATGTCTCCTTTAATGACAGGTGCGGGCATCTTCTTAGATTGCCGTGCTTCTTTAAAGGTAACGAATGCTTTCGTTTCTTCATCCCAAAGTCTAAATTTCATTGATTCGATACTTGTTTTTAAAGTGATGGTTGGAACATTTTGAAGCGGCTCACTATGATCATGTGCATGCTCCAAGTGATAATTCGGTACCCTCGGACTTAAATGATGAACATGGTGATAGCCGATATTGCCTGTTAACCATTGAAGAAGCTTTGGCAATTTGTAAAAAGAACTGCCTTCTACTGCCGCCTGCACATAATTCCAATGTTCATCTGCTTCAAAGTAAGAATCTTCAAATGTATGCTGCACATAAAACAGCCATACGCCGATTGATCCTGAGATCAGGAAGATTGGACCTTGGACAAGCAGGAACTCCTGCCAGCCAAAAAGAAGACACGTTGCAGCTGCTAGTGCAATGATGCTCACGTTTGTGAAATACGTGTTCCAGCGCTCTTTTTTACGAGCATTTTTGACGTTGAAACGGTTTTTTAAGAGAAATACAAAGATCGGTCCTAAAATAAACATCACAAAAGGATTACGGTAAAATCTGTAGCGAAACTTCGTCCAAGCTGATGCTTCTTGATATTCTTTGACTGTCAGGAGCCAAATGTCGCCAGTACCTCGTTTGTCTAGATTACTACTTGTGGCATGGTGAATTGAATGATCTCTTTGCCATTGAAGATAAGGGAAAAGGGTGAGTACGCCCGTTACAAAACCGAACAGGTGATTCAGCGGCTTCTGTTTAAAAAAGGATTGATGGCAGCAGTCGTGAAAAATAATAAAGACACGTACTAAAAAACCAGCTGCAATCACCGCAAAGAAGAGGGTTAAAAGGTAGGAGATGTTCAGGCTATAATAGGCAAGAAACCAAAGCCCCAAAAATGGAATGAATGTATTAAAGAGTTGAATGATACTTTTTTTCGAATTAGCACCAGAGAATTGGCCAACTTGTTTTCTTAAAGTGGCTTGCTGCTGTGTGTTTGTTGAAGTCGTCATGAACGTTCAAGTCCTTTCCGTTTCTTTCTACTTCAAAGTATAGAAGGAAAGGTGTCATGCTCATAGTAGCACCCATCATGTATTCAATATGACATTTGTCATGTTGGATGCGGGGAAGGCTGATGGTTCAAGGGTTGTAAGCTTATTTTATTTTAAATAAAAAAAGTAAAGGCGCTATGCCTTCACTTTTTATGCACGTGCTTCATGTACTTTTAACTGCTTGCCTTTAATCGTTGTGTGGCGCATGGCTTTTAGCACAAGAGGGCCTTTGCCATTTAAAATATCTACATATGTTTTTGTTTCCTGAATGGTAATAATCCCAATGTCATCAAATGCAACACCGTCTATTTTGGCGATCGTTCCAACGAAATCAACTGCCCGGAGTTTCTTTTTCTTCCCGCCGTTAAAATAAAGCTTCATAATATCTTTCTCTATGCCGGCCTGCTTATTTTCCTTTTGAATCGGTGTTTCAATTTTTTCTTCAAAGCTTGCCACATGCTGTTCCGCTTCTTCTTTTGTAGGATAAGGCTGAATTTGAAAATGAATGCCAGCTTCCTCTTTTAATTCTTCAATGAGCGGCTGCCCGTGCCTTGTCATAAACGCAATCGTTTTTCCGCTTTTACCCGCTCTGCCAGTTCTTCCGGTCCGATGAATATAGCGTTCTTTTTCATATGGCAAGTCGTAATGAATGACATGTGTCATATCACTGACATCAATTCCTCGGGCTGCAATATCGGTTGCGATCAAATAACGGAATTCTCCGTTTTTGAATTCATCCATGACAGCAAAGCGGTCTTCCTGCCTCATCCCGCCATGAATCTTATCGCAAGGAACATCCCACTCATCCAGCTTCATCGTCAGCTCATTCACTCGCTCCTGCGTATTGCAAAAAATGATACAGCTATCTGGATTTTCAATGACAATCGTTCGTTGAAGTAATGAAAACTTGCCTTCTTCCTCGGTTTCAATCAACGTGTGGGTGATTTGCTGCTTCGTCGTTTCCTCCCGAGCAATCTCTATCACCTTTGGCGATTGTAAAAACTGCTCACTCAAATCCTTCATTTCATCAGACATCGTCGCTGAAAATAACATCGACATCCGCTTTGGCGGCAGATGCTGAATAATAGAAGAGACTTGATCAATAAATCCCATGTTCAGCATTTCGTCTGCTTCATCTAACACGAAAAATGACAGATTGTCTAAAGAAAGTGTCCCTTTTTCAAGGTGATCCAATATTCGTCCTGGCGTTCCGCACACAATGTGGTTCTTTTGTGCAAGCTCTATTTTTTGTGCTTGAAATGGAGCTTTTCCATAAATGGCGGCCGCTTTAATTCGTTTAAATCGTCCGAGGCTGGTCAGATCCTGTTTGACCTGCATGGCAAGTTCTCTTGTTGGGACGAGGATGAGGGCTTGAGGTTTATTCTCAGCCCAATCTACCATTTCACAAATTGGCAGACCGTAGGCTGCTGTTTTCCCACTGCCTGTCTGAGATTTGACAATGAGGTCCTGCTTTGAAAAAGCAACGGATAATGTCTCGTGCTGGACGGGTGTAGGTGTATGGAAATGAAGCGCTTCTAGCGCTTGTTTCAATTCATCGCTTAATGGATATTGATCAAAATGTTGTAATGGCATCGTGTTCTCCTTTTCGTACATGTATACTTGTGACATCATACCATATCTTTTCAAAGACACCATGACCTTGAATGAAAAGGCATGAAAAAAAGCCCCGTAAAGGAGCTTTCAGCGTGTAGACAAACCCTCGCATTCGGTGTCAGATTTGCGCTCCGGTACTCACGAATGTCAAATTCGCTCCGTTCCGGTGCTCACTCTTCCTAGACTTCAAAGGTTTTCTATCACGCTGAAAAGAAAACAAAAGCCCCGTAAAGGAGCTTTTTGATTAAAGGAATCTGCGTTTTACTTTTTCCCAATAGGAGTTATCTTTTAATTTGACCGTTTTGATCACTTTACCAGAAAGGCCAATATCAATTTGTTTGACATGTTTTGTACCTAGCGCTTCGTTATCAAGACCGATAATCGGATGGTCGTTACCGTCCTGAACAACCTTTAGTGTCAGCTTGCGGTCACTGCTTAAAATGAAAGGAGCTCCAAGTGTACGGTATGAGTTGTTATTCAGCGATGCCAGCTCGGTTACTTGCATACACGGAAGCATCGGATCCACCACGGCGCCGTTGACAGATTTATTGTAGGCCGTTGAACCGGTTGGAGTGGAAATAATCATCCCGTCGCCTCTAAAGGTTTCAAAATGGAAATCATCTATATACACATCGATGACAAATGTTTTAATGATGCTAGAGCGGATCGACAGTTCGTTTAAGCAATGGAACTGGTTTGTACTGTCAACGCTTACATCGATGATCGGATATTTTCTCACTTCAATTTGTTCAGTGTTCATGGCATCAATCATTTTATCAAAATGTTCTAACGAAAAATCGCAGTATAGGTGCGAATTCTCTGTTTTTGATACCCCTACATACAAGCAGTCATCCCGGAAGTTCGTTTTGCGAACCGCTTGAAGAAATGTACCATCTCCACCAATTGAAGCAATGATATGGGCATCTTCTGCACGCTTTACGACGTGAAAGCCTTGATCGGTAGCGAGCTTCTCCAGAGAAGAAATGTGTCCATCCAATTCATGATCTTTTTTGTAAAAGAAAAATACATTGCGACGATTGTCTGTCATTGACGTTCTCCCCTTTGTTGTCAAAAATAGATTTCGAGTAGTAAAGGGCTTACATAGAAAACCCTTGCTCACATTTTACACTTTTTTCATATGAAAGTAAAAATATTAGAAAGACGCTTCATCATGATAGGGCTTCCATTTAAGAAATGAGTCATTGTAAGTGATTAGACAAAGCTGACTTTGAGCATAATTTAATAGCTCATTTTGGAAGAAAGAGAGGTCTGGGCGTTTCGTTGTGAAGATGGTCTGAGCTATTAGATATAGGAAGAGGATAAAATCGCCAATTTTTCGTCATGATGAGCAAATGATAGAAGATGTAAAGTTGATCGTCATTTCACATCGATGCTATCATATGTTGAAATGAAATGTAAAAAAACCACAGTTCCTGTGAAACATTTCATGTGTGTATTCGTATGAACGAAGTGAGACAAAAAGGAGGAGAAAGAAATGAATGCGAAAAGATGGGTAGCCTTAATCATTGCACTTGGTGTTTTCGGCTTTTCGATTGTGATTAGTATCACGACGGCCTTGTATGAAAGCTTCAATGATAATAAGATGAGCTATCAATTCGGGGACGAAATCGAAGAAAAGGTACTAGAAGATGGCAGTGGTGCGAGTAAAATTGCTGTACTTGAGATTAATGGCACGATTCAAGATAACGGCGGTGCATCCAGCCTTCTAGGCGGGGAAGCATATGATCATCGTGCGTTCTTAAAAGAATTAGATAAAGCAAAAGACGATGCGTCTGTGAAAGGTGTCTTGCTGCGCGTCAACTCTCCTGGCGGCGGTGTCTATGAAAGTGCTGAAATACATAAAAAATTAGAAGAAGTAAAGAAAGCGAAGAAGCCAATTTATGTTTCTATGGGTTCAATGGCGGCTTCTGGCGGCTATTATGTATCCACTCCAGCGAAAAAAATCTTTGCTTCACCTGAAACGTTAACAGGCTCTCTCGGGGTCATTATGCAAAGTTTGAATTATGCAAAGCTGGCAGATAATTTAGGCATCAAATATGAAACCATTAAAAGTGGAAAATTCAAAGACATCATGTCCCCAAATCGTGATATGACAAAAGATGAGCGAGACATCATGCAAAGCATGGTTGACAACTCTTATGAAGGCTTTGTGAAAGTCATCTCAGAAGGACGTGGCATGTCTAAGCAGGACGTCAAGAAAATTGCTGACGGCCGAATCTATGACGGAACACAGGCGAAATCGAACGGATTAGTGGATGAGCTTGGGTACTATGAAGATGCACTAAAAGCAATGAAGAAAAATGAAAAAGGCCTAAAAGGAGCAAAGGTTATCAGCTATTCACAAAGCTTTGGCTGGAACTCTCTTTTCAATATGAGTGCAACCAAGCTCTTTAAAAGCGAAATTGATTTTCTGAACTTAAAAGAAACACTGGCTGGCTCAAATGGGTCTAAACCGATGTATCTCTATTCAAAATAAAGGAGGGATCATAGATGGATTCTACATTCGATGAAGTAACGGAAAGTCGCAGCCAAGAGGGAGAATCAAGGCCGACTCTTGCGAAGCGCACTTCAATTGAAGCGCAGGCCTTTGCAGGTTTCTGGATTAGATTTTGGGCATTTATCCTAGATTGGCTCGTCGTATGGGGTGTTAACCATTTGACGGTTTCTCCAATCTTTAGTCTCTTTGGCTGGTCAAAAGGGGGAGGTTGGTTTTCCCCATTTTCCGTCACAACCACAATTGTCTTTCTGCTTTATTTTGCGATCATGACGAAGATTTTCCAACAAACACTTGGAAAGATGGTGTTTGGAATCAAAGTCGTCTCACTTCAGCCGGAGAAGAAGCTGCCATGGGATGTCATTTTCTTTAGAGAAATTGTGGGGCGATATATTAATACGCTTTTTGTTCTCTATGCTGTGGTTGGGTTCACGCCGAAAAAGCAAGGGGTTCATGACTACTTTGCAGATACGGTGGTTGTTCATGAACATTTATATGAAAAAACAGAATCAAACGCATAATCAAAGAGAGTTTGGCCGGGTACCGGTCAAACTCTTTTTTTGGTGATTGGGTATAAAATCCAGAAGGAGAGCCATAATCGTAGAGGAAGCATCATTTGTTATGGAGGAAGTGAGCACAGTGCTGTACGTTTGGATCGCAGCTTTTTTGTTCCTTGTGATCTTATTGATCTTTATGAAAGTGACCATTTCACTGGACTATTCACATGCAAATGACAATGATCATATTGCGGTGAAGATCATCACGTTATATGGAATCGTCAGACTGAAGAAAGACATTCCGATGGTGAAAGTGAATACGGAAGATCAAACGATTGATATTCGTGAAAAGAAAATGGCCAGCACCAAAACGCCTAATCAAGAAAAAGAAACCATGCATAAAAAAGTGGGAAAACGTGATGTAAAGGAAATCCTTCATCAAATGGAGCGTATTACAAAAGAGATTGTCGATCTAAACCGGATCATGCGAAAGTTCTTCATTCATATAAAAATCGTCTCATTTCACTGGTCCACATGGATTGGTTTTCATGACGCAGCTTTAACGGGTGTAGCAGCCGGTGGTGTGTGGTCAGTCAAAGGAGCACTTCTTGCCTTTATGCAGGAGCATCTCACCTTTAAGCACAAACCCGTCTATGAAGTGATTCCCGCTTTTCAGCACAAAGTATCACAGACACACTTTGCATGTATAGCTTATTTTCGGATTGGACATGCTATGCTTGCAGCCATTCGATTACTTGTCCATTGGTTAAAAGGGAGAAAGGCGAGAAAAAATGCCTCTCTTCAAGCAACGAAGAATGAATCATCTGTTTAAGGAGGAACCCGAAAATGGCAGATCATCCAATCCAAGGTCTGATGAAGACAGCGATGGAAAACTTAAAAGAAATGATTGATGTGAACACGATCATCGGCGATCCAGTCGAAACCCCTGACGGCAGTGTCATTCTCACTGTGTCAAAGGTTGGTTTTGGATTTGCAGCCGGCGGCAGTGAATTCAACGGTAACCAAAAGAAAGAAAAACGGTCTGATGAACAAGAACGAAAAGAACCGAGACTCCCATTTGGAGGCGGAAGCGGTGGGGGAGTATCGATTACACCAATCGCCTTTTTAATTGTGGGAACAAATGGCGTACGAATGCTTCATTTGGATGAACACACACATCTGCTCGATAAAATATTGGATTCTGCTCCTCAAGCAATTGAACGTCTTCAGCACATGTTTAAGAAGGATGAACGGGAGCATCGTCACAAAGAACGAAAACTAGATGACATAGACCTTTAAAAAGTTAGCTGCCCTGCAGTTAACTTTTTTTTCAAAATGGACGATTAGGCTTTGCAGTTTTTTGCTTTCTCTACTATGATAGAACCATACATTTGATAAGGGAGGAATTGTTTTGGCATCGATCACATTTAAAGGGAGCCCAGTAACGCTTGTAGGAAATGAAGTGAAAGTAGGCGAGCAGGCTCCAGATTTCACGGTATTAACGAACTCACTAGGGGAAGTTTCACTTTCTGATTTAACAGGAAAAGTGACGATTATCTCAGTGATTCCTTCTATTGATACAGGTGTGTGTGACGCACAAACAAGACGTTTCAATGAAGAGGCAGCCGGTTTAGGTCCGGTCAATATCTATACCATTAGTGCAGACCTACCATTTGCACAAGCACGCTGGTGCGGAGCAAACGGAATTGAAAATGTTGAAACATTATCTGATCATAGAGATATGTCATTTGGTGAAGCGTTTGGTTTATATATGAAAGAATTGCGTTTATTGGCGCGTGCGGTCTTCGTATTAGACCCAAGCGGAAAAGTGGTTTACACTGAGTACGTAAGCGAAGCAACCAATCATCCAAATTATGAAAAAGCCATTGAGGCTGCGAAATCACTGTTATAAAAGCAGCATCGACAAGAGCTCCGGCTTCATACTGGGGCTCTTTTCAATGAGAACATATAGCTTTTAACAAAGCGAGGAGAGAAAAGCATTGCAGAAAGATCAAGTGAGTACGATTTTTGAGCTGCTCGATACAGCTTCAATTCGTTTAAAAAAGGAACAGAACATTTCTTATATTGAAGCATTGGCAGAAGCAGGAGAAGCCTTTTTCCAGGCAAATGATCGAAACGGTTTACTAAAAGAGTTAATAGAGAAAGCAGATTTCGCCTCTTATGATCATGAGCAGATTCGTAAAGCGTTTCAGCTCGCCGTATTAAAAGGACAAAAGGATATTTCACATCCAAACCGGCAGATGACACCTGATACAATTGGTCTGTTTGTCAGCTATTTGGTCAATAAATTTTTAGAAGGACAAAAAGAGCTGGTTGTCTTTGATCCAGCAGCGGGAACAGGGAATTTACTGCTTGCGGTCCTCAACAATGTAACAGCAGAAACAACACGCGGTTTTGCCTCTGAAATTGATGACGTGCTCATTAAAATTGCGTGGGCACAAGCGAACTTGGAAGAAAAAGAAGTAGAGCTTTTCCACCAGGACAGCCTTGAGCCGCTTCTTATCTCACCAGCAGATGTTGCTGTATGTAGTCTTCCTGTCGGGTTTTATCCAAACGATGAGCGCGCTAAAGACTATGAATTAAAGGCAAAAGAAGGTCATTCCTTTGCGCATTATTTATTCATTGAGCAAAGTCTTCGTTACACGAAAGAAGGCGGCTTCTTATTCTTCATCATTCCAAACGATTTGTTTGAAGGAAAAGAAAGCGTACAATTAAAGGATTTCATCAAAGAACATGCATATATGAATGCGTTAATTCAGCTGCCAGTCTCTATGTTCAAAGACAAAAAGCATGCCAAAAGCTTATTTGTGATGCAAAAGAAAAAAGAGGGGCTCGAAGCACCGAAACGTATGCTATTTGCCAATCTGCCATCTTTCTCACAGAAGGAAGCAATGGTTGGCGTCATGAGAAAATTAGACCAATGGTTTAAAGAAGAAAAAGAAACGAAAGAATAGCCAGAGTGATGTCTGGCTATTTTATTATTCAGAAAATAACGACTTATTGATGTAAGCGGTAACAGTTCGAAGGTGTACTTGAAATGCAAAGTTTTCAATGTTTAAATGAAAAAGTCAGATATTTTTCGGACTTATCGTTAAACTATAAAAGACCCGTTCAAACAGGTTGAATATAGCACCGAAAAAACGTGAAACCTTATATAACAACTGAGTAAAAGGAGCGACAGTAATGTCCAAAATTATTGCAATCAACGCAGGAAGCTCATCTCTTAAATTCCAATTGTTCGACATGCCAGAAGAAACCGTTTTAACAAAAGGTCTTGTTGAAAGAATCGGAATGGACAACAGTATCTTCACGATTTCTGTAGATGGAGAAAAGAAAACAGAAGTCACAGATATTCCAGATCATGCAGTAGCGGTTAAAATGCTGCTTGAAAAACTAATTGAATTTAACATCATCAAAGACTTTAATGAAATTGATGGCGTAGGACACCGCGTCGTTCACGGCGGAGAAAAATTCAGCGATTCTGTTGTTTTAACAGATGAAGTCATCAAAGACATTGATCAGCTTTCAGAGCTTGCACCACTTCACAACCCTGCAAACGTTGTAGGAATCAAAGCATTCAAACAAATTCTGCCTGACGTACCAGCGATTGCTGTGTTCGATACAGCTTTCCACCAAACAATGCCAGAGCAGTCTTACCTATACAGCCTTCCGTACGACTACTACAAAAACTTTGGTATTCGTAAATACGGATTCCACGGGACAAGCCATAAGTTCGTAACAGAGCGTGCAGCAGAGCTATTAGGCCGTCCTCTTGAAGAGCTTCGTTTGATTTCTTGCCACCTTGGAAATGGTGCAAGTATCGCAGCAGTTGAAGGCGGAAAATCAATCGATACGTCAATGGGCTTCACACCACTTGCGGGTGTTGCAATGGGAACACGTTCAGGTAACATTGACCCTGCCCTTATTCCATTTATTATGGAGAAAACTGGACATACAGCTGAAGAAGTACTTTCTACTTTGAATAAGAAGAGTGGTCTTTTAGGTGTGTCTGGTCTTTCAAGTGACCTTCGTGATATCGAAGAAGCGACAGAAGAAGGAAACGACCGTGCTGAAGTAGCACTAGATATTTTTGCAAGCCGTATTCATAAATACATCGGTTCTTATGCAGCGAGAATGAATGGTGTAGATGCCATCATCTTCACAGCTGGAATTGGTGAAAATAGCTCAGAAGTGAGAGCACGTGTACTTCGTGGTCTAGAATTCATGGGCGTATATTGGGATCCATCTCTTAACAACATGAGAGGCGAAGAAGCATTCATAAGCTACCCTCACTCTCCTGTAAAAGTCATCGTGATTCCAACGAACGAAGAAGTTATGATTGCAAGAGACGTTATGCGTTTAGCGTAACATCCTTTTGAAGCTCTTTTCCTCAGCGGAAAAGGGCTTTTTTCTATTGAAATCACCATGCTATAATGTGAGGCAATATGAAAGGAGCGGTGTGAAGATATGAGCGTCGAAGAACATAAACGCGAAGCGAAAACGAGGCTTCATGTAAAAGTCATTACCGTCAGTGATACAAGGACAAAAGAAACAGATAAAAGCGGCCGTCTGATGATTGATTTGCTCAAAGAACAAGGGCACCTTATTCTTGCATACGATATTGTGAAAGATCACATTGGAGCGATTCAAGACGCCGTTTTAGAAGGAACAAGTGAAGCGAAGATTGATGCCGTCTTGTTAAACGGGGGAACTGGTATTGCAGCAAGGGACGTCACGATTGAATCCATTACACCTCTTTTCTCAAAAGAGCTGCCGGGCTTTGGAGAAATTTTTCGCAAGCTGAGCTATACAGAAGATATTGGATCAGCCGCTATCTTATCTAGAGCGACGGCAGGGGTGATTAACCAAAAAGCCGTTTTTGCCACACCAGGCTCTACCGGAGCAGTTCGGTTAGCCATGACCAAACTCATTATTCCAGAGCTTCCTCATGTCTTGCGAGAGCTTGAAAAAGATCAAAAATAGCCCAAAATGACTCTGCCAAGAAAATTTGGCAGAGTTTTTTTCATAAAGGGGTTGAAAAAACAATTTTTCCTTGTTACAGTGTATACATACTAAATGCATGTTTATAAATTAAAACTTATTTTTATGCAAAAAACATTCACAGAATCAAAACAAGCGAGAGGAGCTTTTCAAACATGTCACAAAATAAAAAAGTCGTATTAGCATATTCCGGAGGTCTTGATACCTCTGTTGCAGTTAAATGGTTACAGGAGCAAGGATACGAAGTTGTTGCTTGCTGCCTGGACGTAGGTGAAGGAAAAGATTTAGCATTCGTTCAACAAAAAGCACTTCAAGTCGGAGCTGTTCAATCTTACATGATCGACGCAAAAGAAGAGTTTGCTGAAGAATTTGCACTTGCTGCACTGCAAGCACACACGATGTACGAAGGGAAATACCCACTTGTGTCTGCACTATCTCGTCCGCTCATTGCCAAAAAGTTAGTGGAAGTCGCAGAGAAAGAAAATGCCGTAGCCGTTGCACACGGATGTACAGGTAAAGGAAACGACCAAGTTCGTTTTGAAGTATCAATCAAAGCATTGAATCCAGACCTAGAAGTTCTTGCACCAGTGCGTGAATGGAAATGGTCTCGTGATGAAGAAATCGACTATGCACAAAAGCACGGGATTCCAATTCCGATAAACTTAGACAGCCCATATTCAATTGACCAAAACCTTTGGGGCAGAAGTAACGAATGTGGTATTTTAGAAGATCCTTGGGCAGCGCCGCCAGAAGGTGCTTATGATCTGACAAATCCACTTGAAAAAACACCTGACACACCTGAAATCATTGAAATCACGTTTGAAAAAGGAAAACCAACAGCTATTGACGGAATCCAGTATTCATTATCCGATCTGATCCTTCATTTAAATGAAGTTGCTGGCCAGCATGGTGTAGGCAGAATCGATCATGTTGAAAACCGTCTTGTTGGAATCAAATCTCGTGAAGTGTATGAGTGCCCAGGTGCAGTTACCCTATTAAAAGCACACAAAGAACTTGAAGACTTAACGCTTGTTAAAGAAGTAGCACACTTTAAGCCAATCGTTGAACAAAAAATGGCTGAATTAATATACAACGGCTTATGGTTCTCACCACTTAAATCAGCACTAGATGCATTCTTACAAGAAACGCAAAAGAACGTAACAGGTGTTGTGCGTGTGAAACTATTTAAAGGCCATGCCATTGTAGAAGGACGTAAATCACCATATTCACTTTATGATGAAAATCTAGCAACTTACACAAAAGCAGATGAATTCGATCATGATGCAGCTGTAGGATTTATTAACCTTTGGGGTTTACCAACAAAAGTAAACAGCATCGTGAACAAAAAGGAGCAGGTTAAAGCATGAAAAAGCTTTGGGGAGGCCGATTTCAAAAAACACCAGAAAAATGGGTCGATGAGTTTGGTGCATCCATTCATTTCGACAAACAATTAGTCAAAGAAGATCTGACCGGCTCCCTTGCCCATGCAAGTATGCTGAATAAATGCGGTATCATCGGCGATGAGGAGGCCGCTGCAATCAAAGACGGACTGAATACGCTCATGAAAAAGGCAGAGGCGGATGAACTCGATTTCTCAGTAGATTATGAGGATATTCATTTAAACCTTGAAAAAATGCTCATTGATGAGATTGGTCCGCTTGGCGGCAAATTGCACACAGCGAGAAGCCGGAATGATCAGGTCGCAACCGATATGCATTTATATTTGAATAACCAAGTAGAGCATATCATTGAGCTGATCTCTTCTTTTCAAACAGTGCTTGTAGAAAAAGCTGAACAGCACGTTGAAACGATTTTTCCAGGATATACGCACTTACAGCGTGCACAGCCTATCTCCTTTGCTCATCATATGCTCGCCTACTTTTGGATGCTTGAGCGGGACAAAGCGCGTTTTCAAGATTCATTGAAGCGGATTAATGTGTCACCACTTGGATGCGGAGCGTTAGCAGGAACGACATTCCCGATTGATCGTGAATATACAGCAGAGCTTCTGGGCTTTGACCATATTTACGAGAACAGCCTTGATGGTGTGAGTGATCGTGATTTCATTTTAGAGTTCTTGTCTAATAGCAGTCTTGTGATGATGCACCTGTCACGTCTTTGTGAAGAAATCATTTTATGGTGCTCTCAAGAATTCAAATTCATTGAGCTTGATGACACGTACGCAACAGGTAGCAGCATGATGCCGCAAAAGAAAAACCCGGATATGGCTGAATTGATCCGCGGAAAAACAGGCAGAGTATATGGCAACCTGATGGGACTGCTCACGATTATGAAAGGCTTGCCGCTTACGTATAACAAAGACTTGCAAGAAGATAAAGAAGGCATGTTTGATACGGTGAAAACGATCGCTGGCAGCCTGCAAATCTTCACAGGCATGATTCAAACGATGACAGTGAACGAAGATGTCATGAAAAAAGCAACAAAAGAAGATTTCTCAAATGCGACCGAAGTGGCAGACTACCTTGCGAAAAAAGGTATGCCATTCCGTGAAGCACACGAAATCGTTGGGAAGCTTGTGTATACATGCATTCAAAAAGGCATCTATTTAAGTGACCTTCCATTTGAAACATTTACAGAAGCAAGCGGCCTCTTTGAACAAGATATTTACACTGTTCTTGATCCGTATGTTGCTGTTGAAAAAAGAACAAGTGCAGGTGGAACTGGATTCAAACAAATTCAGCTCGCTTTAGAAAAAGCAAAAGCCTGCCTAGCGTAATTCGCCAAAACCATTCGTTTATACGGATGGTTTTTTTCATGGGAAAAAGGAGATTGATCTTCACTGGAGAAAATGAAAGCATACCAGTGTCAAGCTGAATAAGGAGTGACAACAGTTCATGAAGAAAACGCTTCAGGCTTTGTTTGATCAGCCTATCGTATCAGTGAAAACGTTAGGAGAACCATACGACGGCCGGGCTAATGATGTGTGGCTGATTTCCTTGCAAGATCAGACGGAATATGTAGTGAAATCTCCTAAAACTGCAAGAGAAGAAAGTGAATTTGTGTATGGGATTAACATGATTTATGGAGTAGATGCCCGTACTGTACAGGAGCATCTTGATGAAATCAATGAAAAGCTGTCTCATACGAATTCCTTTCATATTCCGAAAGTTGTTCGTAAAGTGAAGAAGGCGGGGAAACACTTTTATGTCATGGAAAAAGTAGAAGGAATCCCTTTAACATCTTTTGAGGGCCGTTCAGCACAATTCTATAGGGATTACGGGAGGAAACTAGCACATCTTCATTCATATCAAACAAACTTTTTCGGTACAGTATACGGGGGAGAAAAGAGACATTTGAGAGAATTCCATGCGCTGTTAAAAAAGGCAGTTTCCAAACTCATCAGCCACTATTACGCTGATCAGCCTGAATATCAGAATTATGCAGAAAAGGTGCAGCAAAAGCTTGAAAAGCTAAGTCCTCCTGATGCAGCCAGTCTCATTTTAATTGATTTAGACCCATCGCAATATATTGAAGACGATGATCAAGTGACGAGTCTAGTTGATACGGAATATGTTGTATTTGGACCAGCTGCGTTTGATTTGATTGCACTCGAATACCTTTTGACGAAAGAAGCTGCACAAGCGGTTCAATTAGGGTATGAAGAGATTTACCCGCTTCCTCGTCAGCTTCATGAGGTGAGAGAATGCTATCGGTTTGTTTCGCTGCTTCTCGATATCCATGGTTCATGGGATATGAAAAAGTGGATGAATCACCCTATACGTTTTTCCCCTCACTGTTAAAGGGTTCAAAAGTGCGAAGGGAGCCGGTTTATAGTAAAGTAAAGATAACAAAAGAAACACATGAACTTGCAACCTTTGTTTTAGGAGGAGATTGTGTGCGACACGCATTAATAACAGCGGGTTCTAAAGGACTTGGCAGGAAAGTCACCGAGTCTTTACTGAATATGGGGTATTCTGTGACAGTCAATTATCGAAGTGATGATGAAGCTGTCTGGCAGATGAAAGAAGAACTGCAAGAATACGAAGAAAAGCTTCAATTTGTCCAAGGCGATGTGACAAACAAAGAAGATTTAAAAAACATGGTCGAGCTGGCAGTAGAGCGATTTGGGCGGATTGACGCCTTGATCAATAATGCTGGACCTTATATTTTTGAACGAAAAAAACTCGCGGATTACTCTGAAGACGAATGGTATCAAATGATGGAAGGCAACCTATCCGCAGTGTTCCATTTGTTCCGAATGGTGATCCCTATGATGAGAAAACAAGGCTTTGGCCGCATTATCACGTATGGCTTCCAAGGAGCAGACCATGCGCCAGGCTGGATGCACAGATCAGCTTTCGGAGCGGCAAAAGTGGGCCTTGCGTCATTGACGAAAACCATTGCGATTGAAGAAGCCGAAAACGGCATCACCGCTAATATGGTGTGTCCAGGCAAAATCGTTGGAGACATGAAAGAATCAACGATAGAGGAAGCACGTCAGATAAAAGACGATGAAACACCGATTGGTCGGTCTGGGACAGGTGAGGATATCGGTCGTATCATTTCATTTCTATGTGATGACCGTTCAGACCTCATTACAGGAACCGTCATTGAAGCAACAGGTGGTCTTAATGTAATTCACAGGCACTAAGTTTTTCAGCTTTTTATAGAGGGAATAGACAAAATGAGATCAAATTCGAAAGGTGGATATATTTACATGAAAGCTACATATCATGGACATTCAGTCGTACACATTGAAACAAACGGATACCATATTTGGATTGATCCATTTTTAAATGGAAATAAGCATACAGAGATCAAACCGCAAGATGTGAAAGCCGATGTGATTTTGCTCACGCACGGGCATGGAGATCACGTCGGAGACACGATTGAAATCGCTAAAAACAATGACGCACTCGTGATTGCGCCATTCGAACTTGCCACTTATTTAGGCTGGCAAGGGGTGAAAACACACCCGCTTTCTATTGGTGGCGGACGTGAATTTGAATTTGGTAAAGTCAAGCTGACGCAAGCGTTCCATGGCTCAGCGGTCATTGATGAAGAATCCAAAACGATTACGTATACAGGGATGCCATCCGGTATTTTATTTACTGCTGAAGGCAAAACAATTTATCATGCTGGAGACACGGCTCTCTTCTCGGATATGAAACTCATTGGGGAGCTGAATCATATTGAGCTCGCCTTCCTGCCAATAGGTGATAACTTCACAATGGGACCAGACGATGCAAGAATCGCAGCAGAGTGGCTTCGTGCGAAACAAGTCGTACCGATTCATTACAGTACATTCCCGCCGATTGAGCAAGATCCTCATGCGTTTGCAGACAGCTTGCATGGCGGCGTGGGTCACGTATTAAACAGCGGAGAATCCATCGAGATATAATCAATAGAAAGAAAAGCCGGCACTCTACCGGCTTTTTTATTTGCCTGTATCGTGCTCGTGTAAAAGACAAATTGCTATTAAAAGCCTCCTGCCTTTATAATGAAATATAGATGAAAACGCTGAAAACAAAAAGGGTGAACGGGATTGGCGACAAAGCATGAACAAATTTTATCGTATATTGATTCATTGGATGTCGGAGAGAAAATTTCTGTCCGGCGTATAGCGAAAGAAATGAAAGTCAGTGAAGGCACGGCTTACCGGGCTATTAAGGATGCTGAAAATAAAGGGTTCGTGAGCACCATTGAACGAGTGGGTACCATTCGAATTGAACAGAAGAAAAAAGAAAATATTGAAAAGCTGACATATGCGGAAGTCGTCAATGTCATTGATGGTCAGGTGCTTGGCGGACGAGCCGGCTTACATAAAACGTTAAATAAATTTGTCATCGGTGCAATGGAACTGGATGCGATGATGCGATACACAGCAGCAGGCAACCTGTTGATCGTTGGAAACCGAATCAATGCTCACCGGCAAGCATTAGAGGCGGGAGCGGCTGTGCTGGTCACGGGCGGATTCTCAACAGATGATGAAATTATTCAGCTCGCCGATGAGCTTGAGCTGCCCATTTTATCAACAAGCTACGATACATTTACCGTAGCGGCTCTCATTAACCGGGCCATTTATGACCAGTTGATTAAAAAAGAAATTGTGCTTGTGGAGGATATTTTAACGCCGATAGAACGGACCGTCTATTTATCGCCAGAAGACAAACTTGAGAAATGGTATGAAAAGAATTATGAAACCGGGCACGGCCGGTTCCCGGTAGCAGACGATCAAATGAAAATTCACGGCATTTTGACCTCAAAGGATATTGCCGGCCATGACCGTTCTACACCGATTGAAAAGGTGATGACAAAAAATCCGCTGACCGTTATTGGCAAAACATCTGTCGCTTCAGCTGCACAAATGATGGTGTGGGAAGGTATTGAGGTGTTGCCAGTTGTAAATGATCATGCGAAGCTGATTGGGATGATTAGCCGTCAGGACGTGCTGAAGGCGCTGCAAATGATTCAAAAGCAGCCGCAGGTCGGTGAAAAGTTGGATGATGTCGTGTCACGAGGGTTTAAGGAGACTGAGACAGAAAAACCAAAAACAGATGCGGTGTACCAATATGAAGTCTCACCACAAATGACAAATCAGCTCGGCAATATTTCGTACGGTGTGTTTACACAAATTTTAATCGAATCAGCCAACCGCTTCTTAAAGTCTCATAAAAAAGGTGAACTAATTGTAGAAAGTCTTTCTGTCTATTTCTTAAAACCAGTTCAAATGGAATCCACGATACAGATCAAACCGAATATTTTAGAAGTTGGGCGCAAGTTTGGAAAGCTGGAAGTGGAAGTTTACCATCAGTCAAATATTGTAGGTAAAGCGATGTTGATGGTGCAGCTGATGGAGAGAGGATAAATGGCAAAAAAGGGCGGCATGAATGCGCCCTTTCAGCGTGTAAACAAACCCTCGTATTCTTTATCAGTCCTGCGTGCTGGTGCTCACGAATGACAAATTCGCTCCGTAAAAGTAGCTGTCCTTCCTAGACTGCAAAGGTTTTCTAACACGCTGAAAAGAAGAGAAAGGGCTAAAATCAAGTTCATTTTAGCCCTTTCTCTATTATGCGTGGTCTTTTTCGCCTTCCTTTAAAAAGAGCGGAAGATAGTGCTTATAGGCTTTATATCCGGCCCATGTACTGCCGATACCAACTGCAACAAAAACAAACCCAATGACAAATGCGAGTGACGAGCGGTTTAAAAATAATTGATTCACACCGAAGAGCAGGACAAAGCAGCCAAGTGCCATACTTGATTTGGCAGACCAGAATTTCTTTTCGACCGGCCGGTTCGTACGGACATTCTTTGCTTTGTAGTATAAATAAAACATGGCAGAACAAATAATAAACACAATCAAAACAAGCATGTGCCAAGCCTCCATTGTAAGTGGTTACAACCCTATTTTAAACGTAAATAGGCTTGCTTACTAGAATAAATTGTCTATTCCTCACTTTTCTGTCTGGATAGATTATGATTTAATAATAAAAAGAGTATCGCATAAGAAGGAGTATTTATGAAAAAAGAACTGATTAGAACCATATCATTATATGACACCATCATCATTCATAGACATGTAAGACCTGATCCAGACGCATATGGATCACAGTGCGGCCTTACGGAAATCTTGCGTGCCACCTATCCAGAAAAAAATATTTATGCGACAGGAACCCCTGAGCCATCCCTTTCATTTTTATATGAATTAGATGACGTGCCGGATGAAGTGTACAAAGGTGCCCTTGTCATTGTCTGTGACACTGCGAATCAAGCTAGAATTGATGATCAGCGCTATTCAATGGGCGATAAGCTGATGAAAATTGATCATCATCCGAATGAAGATCCGTATGGTGATTTGCTTTGGGTTGATACAGAAGCAAGCTCTGTCAGTGAAATGATTTATGAGCTGTATTTAGAGGGGAAAGAAGAAGGATATCAGCTGAATACAAAGGCGGCAGAACTCATTTATGCCGGCATTGTAGGAGACACAGGCCGTTTCCTTTTCCCAAACACAACGAAAAAGACACTCAAATATGCGGGTGAACTCATCGAATATCCGTTTTCATCATCAGACCTTTTCAATCAATTGTATGAGACAGATTTGAATGTCGTGAAATTAAATGGCTATATTTTTCAACATATCTCTTTATCAGAGAATGGCGTAGCTTCTGTTTTTATTAAACGTGACATTTTGGAGTCGTTCCAAACAACAGCGCAGCAAGCCTCACAGCTTGTTGGGACACTTGGAAATATTGCAGGAATTAAGGCATGGGTCTTTTTTGTGGAAGAGAACGATCAGATTCGTGTGAGATTCCGCTCAAAAGGCGTCGTCATTAACACCATTGCTAAAAAATATCATGGCGGAGGTCACCCGCTTGCAGCCGGTGCGTCCATATATGATTGGGCAGTTGCAGATGAGATTTTGCGTGATTTAGAAGAAGTATGTAAATCACCATCGTGAGAGAGGGGCTTCAAGTCCCCCTCTCTTTTTTTGAGCTTTGAGAAAAGGGTTACTTGGATACAGGGATAAACCAGCAGCCGATGTCAGTTGAATCTTCATAGGCTTGGAGATTTTGATGCTTTAATTCTTTTTTAATTAAATGGGCCATCATTTCTGTCTCAGCATAAGCACACATGCCGTCTTTAATCCGGCTTGCTTTGTCTCGTGCCATTTGACGATAGCTGTAAACCTCCATTGTTCTCACCTCTTTCTTATGATCATCTCGTTCTTCTTTTAGTGTATAAAAATAACAAGTGAAAAGCGATCATTGAGTGCAGAAATTCATAAAAATTCCACATCATCTATTATTCAGCAAAGGAAATACGTACTTCAAGCGAAAGCTTTGTATAGATGGTCAGTTCGGTGACTTTGGCGCGGTATGCCTTTTCTCTAATCGTATATTCTTTATTTTCCACAGTCCGTTTTAAGAGCTCTTTTGTTTTATACACACTTTCAATATCCTTTGTGATCACCTCTGAGATATCCTCTTTCACCTGATCTTCAAATTTCAAGGTATCTGGCTCCGGGATTTTGTACTGCTCACGGTTGACGAGGTGAACGTCTACGCTCTGAATAAGCAGACGCTGCTTATTGTCTTCATTTAATTTATGCAAATCTTCCCGATAGAGTGTGATTTGTTCTTTCAGACTGTCCATATGGTGCTGCTGGCTTCTGAGCAGTGTCACCTGCTTCTCCTGAAAGGTGCCATAAGTAAAGAGAAAAATCAGCCAGCTGATAATTGCGCCGAACATCATCCCAGCAAAAAAACGCTGCCAGCCTGGACGTTTATACAGCTCCGGCACCCTCATGATGACACATGCTCCTGAGTGAGCCATGTAATCAGGAGATACCCCGTTTGCGCACCGCCCATAGCAGAGATAATGAGCAAGATCTGCTTGAAAATATCACGTGTGTTCCCTTCGAAAATCCCTCTTTCAAAACTATAGACCGCATCAAAAGTTCCACCGATTGCCGCAACAAGTGCCCAAATTTTTAAGCGGTTGGCAAGACTTGAAATAATTGATAGCGGGGGCTGACCAGATAAATATGCACCTACCCCGCCTATAATGGCACCGCCCAAAATAACCCCCAGTGCGATAAAATAACAGCTAATAAAGTTTGGAATAAAGGCTTCCTTCACATCCATTTTTCCCACCTCACTCTATTCAATATATGGCGAATGCTGGACAAGTATGAACGAGCGGAAAAGAAAGAACATTTGTTTCTCACCGCATCGCGTTTTATAATGAAAGAATGAATTTAGACGAAAGGAGTGGATTAAGCATGTCCTATGTTCATCTTCAGGTTCACAGTGGATACAGCTTGTTGAGCAGTGCAGCGAAGGTCAAGGAGCTCGTATTAAAGGCGAAAGAACTTGGCTATCAAGCGCTCGCTCTTACCGATGACCATGTGATGTATGGAACGGTTGAATTTTATAAGGAATGTAAAACACATGGCATCAAACCGATTATCGGTTTAACAGCTTCTGTCTTCATAGATGAACAAGAGACAGAGGCTTATCCTTTGATCCTCCTTGCCAAAAACAATGAAGGCTATCAAAACTTGATCAAAATTAGCAGTGTCTTGAAATCAAAGTCAAAAACCGGCCTGAAAGAGAAATGGCTGAAAGCCTATCATCATGGCCTTATTGCCATCACACCAGGCGTATCCGGCTATATTGAAACGCTGCTGCAACATGATCAGCTAGATGAAGCAAGGGATGCAGCCAGCCATTTAAAAGATCTTTTTGGTGAGGAACATGTGTATTTAGCCGTTCAGCCGTTTCAGCAGGACGAAGAGCTGTCTCATAAGCTCAGGAAACTCTCAAAAAGGGCGAACATCCCGCTTGTGGCAACAGGTGACGTCCACTATATCCATCAAGAGGACAAAACCGCATATACATGTTTAAAAGCCATTAAAGCAGGCCAGCAGTTATCAGAAATTGAGGAAGACCAAGGAGACAAGCATTTCAGATCGATCGAAGAAATGATGAAGTGGTATGGTGATGATCCAGAATTGCTGGCAAGAACGGTTGAGATTGCAAACCGCTGCGAGGTCGATTTAAATCTTGGCCAGACGAAACTGCCAACCTATCCGACGCCCGATCAATCAACAGCTGATCAATTTTTACGAAGAGTGTGCCAAGAAGGCATGAAACGAAGACAGATTGCTTCAAATGACACATATATCAAAAGGCTTGAGTATGAGCTGAGCATCATTCAAAAAATGAATTTCAGTGATTATTTCCTCATTGTGTGGGATTTTATGAAGTATGCTCATGATCATGGCATTGTCACAGGTCCTGGCCGGGGATCAGCAGCAGGCTCTTTAGTTGCGTATGTTCTGTTTATTACAGATGTCGATCCGATCCGTCACGGGCTTTTATTTGAGCGTTTTTTAAATCCTGAACGCATCAGCATGCCAGATATAGATATCGATTTTCCTGACACGAGAAGAGATGAAATCATTTCATATGTAAAAGACAAATATGGGGATATGCATGTGGCGCAAATTGTCACGTTTGGAACACTTGCCGCAAAGGCAGCTTTAAGAGATGTCGGACGTGTGATGGGAATTGATTCAAAAGCAGCAGACCGCCTTGCAAAGCTTATCCCATCAAAGCCAGGGACGACACTGAAAGAAGCGGTGACAGTCTCCTCAGAATTAAAAACACTGCTCCAGCAATCTGAAGAGCTGCAAAGAGTGTTTCAAACCGCTTTAAAGGTAGAAGGATTACCAAGACATACGTCAACACATGCAGCCGGCGTTGTCCTAAGTGAGGAGCCGCTCACACAAGTCGTGCCTATTCAAGAAGGCCATGATGGAGTGTATTTGACGCAATATGCGATGAATTATTTAGAAGATCTCGGTCTTTTGAAAATGGATTTTTTAGGTTTGAGAAACTTAACATTAATTGAATCCATTAAAAACCAGATTGAAAGACAGGAAAACGTCCACATTAACTTTAGTGACATTTCATATGAAGATCAGAAAACGTTTGATTTGTTATCAGCGGGAGATACAACGGGGATTTTCCAGCTGGAGTCACAAGGTATGCGTCAGGTGCTGAGGCGACTGAAACCTTCTAGTCTAGAAGATATCGTGGCTGTCAATGCCTTATACCGCCCGGGACCGATGGAGAATATCCCGCTCTTTATCGACCGAAAGCATGGCAGAGTGAAAGTCTCCTACCCGCATCCAGATTTGTATGACATCTTAAAGGATACATATGGGGTCATCGTCTATCAGGAGCAAATCATGCTGATTGCAGCAAAGATGGCAGGCTTTAAGCTGGGCGAGGCCGATCTACTAAGAAGAGCCGTTTCAAAGAAGGATAAAAAGGTGCTTGATGAAGAGCGAAGCCATTTTGTTGAAGGATGCCTAAAAAAGGAGTATCCTGTTAACATTGCAAATGACGTTTATGACCTAATCGTCAAATTTGCAAACTATGGTTTTAATAGAAGCCATGCTGTTGCATATAGCATGATCGGCTTTCAGCTTGCTTATTTAAAAGCGCATTATCCGTTATATTTTATGTGCGGTCTTTTAACGAGTGTGATTGGAAATGAAGACAAAGTGGCTCAATATTTCTATGAGGCAAAGGAAAAAGGGATATCGGTGTTGAAGCCTTCTATTAATAAGAGCGAATTTCCATTCACGGTTGAAAAAGGGGAGATCCGCTACAGCTTAAGAGCGATCAAAAATGTCGGAGTGTCAGCTGTAAAGGATATATACAGAGCAAGACAGGAAAAGCCATTTGAAGATTTATTTGATTTTTGCGCAAGGGTATCAACAAAGAGTGTCAACCGAAAAACGATTGAAGCCCTCATTTTCTCAGGGGCAATGGATGAGCTTCATCCAAATCGTGCTTCGTTATTAGCATCGATAGATATTGCGTTAGACCATGTGTCATTTTTAACACCTGAGGATCAACTGGACTTTCTTGGGGATACAACGTTCTCCATTAAGCCAAAATATGCGGAGATAGACGAACTGCCGCTTGTTGATCTCCTGCAATTTGAAAAAGAGGCACTCGGATTATATTTATCAAATCACCCTGTACAAGCGTATCGAGATCGCTTAAGAGAGAATGGTGCGGTGGAAATCATCAGACTTTCTTCCTGTATAAAGCGAAAGATCTCAATGGGTGGTCTTTTGACAAAGGTGAAATCGATTCGGACAAAAAATGGACAATCGATGGCATTTGTCACATTCGGGGATGAAACGGGAGAAATGGAAGGTGTCGTCTTTCCAGAGCAATTTAGAAAGCTGTCCCCCTTACTTGAGGAGGGCGCAATGCTTTATGTTGAAGGCAGAATAGATGTCAGAAATGAGAGCAGTCAAATCATCGTGCAAGAAGCTGTTCTACTGGAAGAGATGGGCTCTAAAAGAAAAGAATCTGTCTACATTCGAGTCAAAGAAGAGAACCATACGCAGGAGCTGCTAGAACAAGTGAAGCGAGTGATCTCCATGCACAGGGGAGAAGCAGATGTCTATTTGTATTATGAAAAGCAAAAAAAGACGATGAGACTTCCAGATGCATACAAAGTTCATGCAGATCATGCGGTCATTTTCCAGTTAAAAGAGCTGCTAGGTGAACAAAACGTTGTGATTAAATGATGACAAATCGTCTGAATATGTTTTACAATTTCACCTATTGTGTTATCATTTTAAAGATTCTGTGTATTTAAACTGCCAAGTATGTGCTTATCAACTTAGCAATTCATTAAATCATTTTCCACTTGAAGGAGTGTTCATCACATGTCATTAAGAGAAGAAGCATTACATATGCACAAAGAGAATCAAGGCAAACTCGAATCAAAATCAAAGGTACAAGTGAAAAATGCGAAAGACTTGAGCTTGGCTTACTCACCAGGTGTGGCAGAGCCATGTAAAGATATTTATGACGACACAAGCAAAGTGTATGATTATACAATGAAAGGCAATATGGTCGCTGTTGTCACAGACGGAAGTGCTGTGTTAGGGCTTGGAAACATTGGGGCAGAAGCATCTCTTCCAGTAATGGAAGGAAAAGCTGTCTTATTCAAAAGCTTTGCAGGTGTTGATGCGTTCCCAATCGCACTTGCAACAAACGATGTAGACAAAATCGTTGAAACAGTGAAGCTTCTTGAGCCGACGTTTGGCGGCGTGAACCTTGAAGATATTGCAGCACCAAACTGCTTTATCATTGAAGAGCGTTTGAAAAAAGAGACAAACATTCCTGTTTTCCACGATGATCAGCACGGGACAGCGATTGTAACAGTGGCAGGACTTGTGAATGCACTGAAGCTGTCTGGAAAATCAATGTCTTCAATTAAAGTGGTTGCAAACGGCGCTGGAGCAGCAGGAATTGCGATTATCAAACTTCTTTATCATTTCGGTGTACGTGATATCATCATGTGTGATACAAAAGGCGCTATTTATGAAGGCCGTCCGAATGGTATGAATGCAGTGAAAAATGAAGTAGCTAAATTCACGAACCAAGATCGTAAAGAAGGTTCTTTAGAAGAAGTGATTGAAGGCGCAGATGTCTTTATCGGCGTTTCAGTAGCAGGTGCTTTAACTAAAGAAATGGTTGGAAAAATGGCAAAAGATCCTGTCATCTTCGCAATGGCGAATCCAAACCCAGAGATCATGCCAGAAGATGCACATGCAGCAGGTGCAAGTGTTGTAGGAACTGGCCGTTCTGACTTCCCGAACCAAGTGAACAACGTCCTTGCATTCCCTGGTATTTTCCGTGGAGCGCTTGATGTACGTGCGACACACATTAACGAAGAAATGAAAATTGCAGCTGTTGAAGCGATTGCTTCCCTTGTATCAGATGAAGAGTTGTCAGCGGAATACGTTATCCCTGCACCATTTGATGCACGAGTAGCGCCAGCGGTAGCCAAAGCAGTGGCAAAAGCAGCAATGGAAACGGGCGTTTCAAGAATCAAAGTAGACCCAGAAGCTGTTGCAGAAAAAACAAGAAAATTAACGATTATCGGCGAGTAATCGAATTGGAAAAGTGTGCACGTTCTTTCTGAATTTGGAGGAAAAACGTGCACCATTTCCTCTCTTACACGAAATTTTTTTCATCCTAAATGAGATTTTTTTGTAGACGTTCACAATTCACATATACCAACTACTCAGCGCCCCAAACCTATACTCATTTCTCCTCAATTCCCCACTGAAAAAATTGAATGAAGGATGACAGCGTTTGACAAAAAAAGTACAATAGTTTCGGTACAGTTATGACATGTCCTATAATAGTGGATGTGCGTGTAAAGAAAAAACCCTTCAAAAAGGGAGGTAGTCATTTGTCAATCAAGAATATTTTCAGTAAAAAGAAAAAATATGCATCTGTACCCTCTGAACAGGCAAGTCAAGATGTGCCTGAAGGCATCATGACCAAATGTCCGCAATGTAAAAAAATAATGCTCACCAAAGAACTAGATAAAAATTTACGTGTTTGCATGAATTGCGGCAGACATTTGCAAATGAATGCAAAACAACGTATTGAAAGCCTTGTAGACGAAGGCACATTTGAAGAATTTAACGGTCACCTCATTTCTGAGAACCCGCTCGGTTTCCCAGGCTACGAAGAAAAGCTTCAGAAAGACAGAGAAAAAACATCTTTGAATGAAGCCATCGTAACAGGAAAAGGTGAAATTAAAGGTCAAAGTGCTGTCATTGCTGTCATGGATGCCACGTTCCGTATGGGCAGCATGGGCTCAGTCGTTGGTGAAAAGATTACATTAGCTATTGAGAAAGCAAAAGCGGACAAGGTGCCATTTATCATCTTCACTGCATCTGGAGGAGCAAGAATGCAAGAGGGGATTCTTAGTCTGATGCAGATGGCAAAAACAAGTTCAGCATTAAAGCTATTCAGCGAGGATCAAGGTCTGATTATCTCTGTGATGACCAATCCGACAACTGGCGGTGTATCAGCTAGTTTCGCATCTCTCGGTGATTACAACTTTGCAGAGCCTGGTGCATTAATTGGTTTTGCTGGTCGCAGAATCATTGAACAAACCATTCGTGAAGACCTACCAGAGGACTTCCAAACGGCTGAATTTTTAATGAAGCATGGTCAGTTAGATGCTGTGATTCACCGTGCAGAAATGAAAGAAACATTAGGCCAAATCTTAGCATTACACAGCACAGGAGGTGAACGAGAGTGGCTGGAGAACTAGAATTTGAAAAACCTGTCATTGAACTTCGAGCGAAAATTGATGAATTGAAAAAGTTCACACAAAACTCAGAGATGGATTTAAGTGCGGAAATTGAGCGCCTTGAAACGCGTCTGAGTAAGCTTGAAACAGACATTTATACAAATTTAAAGCCGTGGGACAGAGTACAAATTGCTCGTCATGCGATGCGCCCAACAACTCTCGATTACATTCAAGAGCTGTTTGATAACTTTTTCGAATGTCACGGTGACCGTTTTTATGGCGACGATGAAGCCATCGTTGGAGGAATTGCTACGTTTAAAGGACTTCCTGTCACAGTCATTGGACATCAGCGCGGAAAAGACACAAAAGAAAACTTGCGCCGTAATTTCGGGATGCCGCATCCAGAAGGTTACCGTAAAGCATTGCGCTTGATGAAACAAGCAGATAAATTTAATCGTCCAATCATTTGCTTTATTGATACAAAAGGAGCTTATCCTGGTAAAGCAGCTGAAGAACGCGGGCAAAGTGAAGCAATTGCGAAAAACCTTTTCGAAATGGCAGGACTTCGTGTACCGGTTGTCTGTATTGTCATTGGAGAAGGCGGAAGTGGCGGAGCACTAGGCTTAGGCGTAGGAAACCACCTATTTATGCTAGAGAACTCAACATATTCAGTGATTTCACCTGAAGGTGCAGCAGCACTGCTCTGGAAGGACTCATCACTTGCGAAAAAAGCTGCAGAATCAATGAAAATTACCGCTCCAGACCTAAAAGAATTAGATATTATAGATGATGTTATTAAAGAAGTGCAAGGTGGAGCACACCGAGACGTGAAACAACAAGCAGCCTACATTGAAAAAACATTAAAACAGTCACTTACATCTTTGCTCAAACAATCGCCTGAAGAATTAGTCGAACAAAGATATCAAAAATACAAAGCAATCGGCAAAGTATCGATTGAAAATCAATATATTGGGGTAAACTAAATAAACGTACAGCCTTTTGGCTGGCGTTTATTTTTTTCGTCTTTTTTCATCAAAACGATCTGATGTAAGCGCTATTTGAAAATAATTTTCTTTTGTTTTCATAAAATTTGAAACGTCTGAAAACGTTGATTTGACAAGGTTTATAGCACTTGAATCAACTGTTTTTTGAACAAAGTGCTTTCATGACTTTCTTAACTTTTGTTTAAAAACATTTTATTTAATTGTATAATAAGTACGGTTTTAGAAATTCGTATTGAAAACATCCGGTTTTGCTCATGATTGTTTTCAAGCAGTGGAAATGGTATGTTTAATTCATATATGGTCTCTGAGGTGAAAAAGATGAAGCGTATAGGAGTTTTAACGAGCGGTGGGGATTCCCCAGGAATGAATGCAGCTGTGCGCGCAGTTGTAAGGAAAGCAATTTACCATAATGTAGAAGTTTACGGTATTTATAATGGATATTCAGGTCTAATTAACGGTAAAATTGAGAAACTCGAAATAGGTTCAGTAGGCGATATCATTCATCGTGGAGGAACAAAACTTTACACGGCAAGATGTCCTGAATTCAAGACAGTTGAAGGTCGTGAAAAAGGGATTGAGAACTTAAAAAAATTCGGTATTGAAGGACTTGTTGTCATCGGTGGAGATGGCTCATTCATGGGAGCGAAGAAATTAACAGAGCTCGGTTTCCCATGTGTAGGTGTCCCTGGCACGATTGACAATGACATTCCTGGTACTGATTTCACTATTGGCTTTGATACAGCACTAAATACAGTCATTGATGCCATTGATAAAATTCGTGATACAGCCACATCTCATGAACGTACATACGTAGTGGAAGTAATGGGAAGACATGCGGGGGATATTGCCCTTTGGTCAGGTCTTGCAGGCGGAGCTGAATCGATTTTGATTCCTGAAGCAGACTATGACATGGACGAAATTATTGCCAGATTGAGAAGAGGACATGAGCGCGGCAAGAAGCACAGTATCATCATCGTCGCAGAAGGCGTAGGTAGCGGTGTCGAATTTGGTAAGAGAATTGAAGAGGAGACAAGCCTTGAAACGCGTGTATCTGTCTTAGGACATATTCAGCGTGGAGGTTCTCCAAGTGCGTTTGACCGAGTGCTCGCAAGTCGCCTAGGAGCGTATGCAGTAGAACTTCTTCTTGAAGGAAGAGGCGGACGCTGTGTAGGCATACAAAGCAACGAACTCGTTCATCACGATATTTTAGACATCTTAGATAAAAAGCATACAGTCGATCAAAATATGTACCGACTTTCACAAGAGCTCTCTATATAAAACGAGAAGACCTTAGGAGGAACAGTAATGAGAAAGACAAAAATCGTTTGTACAATCGGTCCAGCAAGTGAAAGCATTGAAAAGCTGACTGAATTGATTGAAGCAGGAATGAATGTAGCCAGACTAAACTTCTCTCATGGAGATTTTGAAGAGCATGGTGCACGTATTGAAAACATTCGCAAAGCAGGTAAAACTTTAGGCAAGGACATTGCGATCCTTCTTGATACAAAAGGTCCAGAGATCCGTACACGCACAGTTGAAAACGGCTCAATTGAGTTAGTTGCTGGTGCTGATCTTATCGTGAGTATGGAAGACATTGTGGGAAACACTGAAAAAATCAGTGTGACGTACGAAGATTTAATTCATGATGTAGAAGTGGGCTCAACCATCTTATTAGATGATGGTCTGATTGGTCTAGAAGTAAAAGAATTAAATAAGGACCGAAAAGAAATCGTCACAAAAGTAATGAATACAGGCACACTGAAAAATAAAAAAGGTGTCAACGTACCGGGTGTGAGTGTGAACTTGCCGGGTATTACAGAAAAGGATGCCAATGATATTCTGTTTGGAATTGAACAAGGTGTCGATTTCATCGCAGCTTCTTTTGTAAGACGAGCTTCTGATGTTCTTGAAATTCGTGAGCTACTTGAAAAGAACAACGCAGCTGACATTCAAATCATTCCGAAGATTGAAAACCAAGAGGGCGTGGATAACATCGATGAAATCCTTGAGGTATCAGATGGACTGATGGTCGCGCGTGGAGATCTTGGTGTAGAGATTCCGGCAGAAGAAGTACCACTTGTTCAAAAAATGCTGATCAAAAAATGCAACCGTTTAGGCAAGCCTGTCATCACAGCAACTCAAATGCTGGACAGCATGCAGCGTAACCCGCGTCCAACTCGTGCGGAAGCAAGTGACGTGGCAAATGCTATTTTTGACGGTACAGATGCGATCATGCTATCTGGTGAAACAGCAGCAGGAACATATCCAGTTGAAGCTGTGCAAACGATGCACAACATTGCCTCACGTTCAGAGGAAGCACTTAACTATAAAGCAATCCTTTCTCGCAGAAGCGAAGAAGTAGAGGTCAGCATTACAGATGCAATCGGTCAATCTGTTGCGCACACAGCTATGAAGCTTGATGTGGCAGCGATTGTGACACCTACTGAGAGTGGTCATACAGCAAGAATGATTTCAAAATATAGACCAAAAGCACCAATCGTTGCAGTCACAGCAAACGAATCAGTAGCAAGAAAGCTATCTCTCGTATTCGGTGTATTTGCGAAGAGTGGATCAAATACGTCATCTACTGATGAAATGCTAGAGAATGCAGTAGAAAAATCTATTGAATCTGGCTATGTAAGACATGGCGACTTGATTGTCATTACAGCTGGTGTGCCGGTTGGAGAAGCTGGTACAACGAACTTAATGAAAGTGTATGTTGTCGGTGACATCATTGCGAAGGGGCAAGGAATTGGCCGCAAATCTGCATTTGGACCGGTTGTTATTGCACAAAGCGGAAAAGAAGCAGAGGAAAAAATGTACGATGGTGCGATTCTTGTCGCAAACTGCACAGATCGTGATATGATGGGTGCTTTAGAAAAAGCGTCTGCCCTTATCACGGAAGAAGGCGGTCTAACAAGCCATGCAGCAGTCGTTGGGCTTAGCCTTGGAATTCCAGTGATTGTTGGCCTCGACAGTGCCACAACACTTCTAAAAGAAGGCGAAGAGATTACAGTAGATCCAGCACGCGGAACGATCTACAAAGGCCGTGCAAGCGTCCTTTAAATCACACACGAGGGGAGTTATCTGACTCCTCTCTTTTTTTATGTTACACTAAAAAAAGTAAACAGCTTTCGATGAAAGAGACCCCATGAGGTGATATGGTTGAAAAAATATTTTCTACTATTATTGATTCTGTTCCCGGCAGTGGAAATTAGTTTATTTTTAATCTCAAGTAACATCATTGGTATTTTACCAACGATGCTAGTTATTGTGCTGACAAGTGCACTAGGTGCTTACTTTGCAAGGAAACAAGGAATAGAAGCATTTCAGAAAGTGCAGCGAGATTTACAGTATGGCAAAATGCCAGGGGCCACCATTGTCGATGGCTTCTGCATTCTGATCGGTGGTTTGCTGCTGCTCATACCTGGATTCCTTTCTGATCTGATTGGGGCTGTGCTGCTCATTCCCATGACAAGAAAACGGATCAAACCGCTCTTTGAGCGCTGGCTTAGAAATATGTCCAATCGCAAACGCTATACGATTATACGCTAAAGAGACCTTCGCATCAGGTCTCTTTTACTTTTGCGCACCATACCGAATGTACTGATAAAGGTCTCTGAAAACCCCTGCATTACGAAACGCCTGCCAAACGACAAGAGAAGCGGGACCGAGTGCAAGTCCAAGAAAACCAAAGCATTTTAACCCGACAAACAGTGCCACAAGTGTTGCTAAAGGATTAAGACCGATTGATTTACTTAAGACTTTTGGCTCTGATATTTGTCTTTGAATGAGCACCACAATATACAAAATGCCCAGTCCAATGGCGAGTGAAAGATTTCCTGTCATGGCGGAGTAAATGATCCACGGAAGAAAAACGGTGCCACTCCCGATGTAAGGAAGTAAATCAACTAGACCAATACATAGAGCAATCACAATCGCATGCTCGACCTTTAAGATGAAAAGTCCAATCAGCACGATCCCAATGGTCATGGCAACAAGGAGAAGCTGGGCTTTCATAAAGCCAGAAATGGCTTTTTTGATTTCAGATAAAATGGCACGTGTATGAAGCATCCATTTGGCGGGAAAGATACGAGAACCATATTTTTTTAACGTAAACCAATCTTTTGTGATAAAAAAAGTCGCTAGTGCGGAAAATAAAAGCGTCGCTGCTGCATCAGGCAAAAGACCTAAAAAAGCTGGAATGAATTCAAGAGTTTTTGAAAGGAAAGTCCCGATTTTTGCCGCTGCTTCGTCACCAAGTGCTTGGATTTGTCCTAAAATCGATTCCTTTTGACCTGCTTGAAGTGTATTAAATTGAGCAGTCAAATCATGATATAAAGGCAAAATCTGATCTGTGAAAAAACGTTCCACGATCCCAATCATTTGATCAAGATGACCTGGCAGGACCTTTGCTAAATAAGCACTTCCTGAAATGATTTCCGCTACTAAAAGTGTCATGAATCCAGCTGCTGCCACTAAAAAGAGTAATAACACAATGATGACAACAAAACCTCTTGGCATCCCGGTCATGTTTTCGATTTTGCATACGGCTGGATGAATCAAACACGACACGGCAAATGCAATCCAAAATGGATATAAAAACGGAAAAGACTGATATAAAAAAACAACCGCACAAACGGCGATGCTGAAAATCATCAAACTTCGCAAAAAAATGCCCACATAAGTGTGATTCACACAATCCCCTCCAAAAAACAAGCATGTCCGATACTTCATTTTATTCAAAAAGATTAGTAATATGAAAAGGTCGCAATAAAAAAAAAGGAAGGAGCGGCGTATGTTTACTCAAGCAAATTTGTTTTTGGTTCTTTTACTCGTTATTGCACTTATTGCAAAAAACAATTCCTTAATTTTAGCGGTCTCTGTGCTGATTGCCATTAAGCTGATTGGCCTGGATCAAAAAATATTCCCGGTTCTGCAATCAAAAGGTATCAATTGGGGTGTGACGGTCATCACGATCGCTGTGCTTGTACCGATCGCAACAGGGGACATTGGATTTAAACAACTTGGAGAAGCGATGAAATCTTCCTATGCTTGGATAGCTCTTGGAGCGGGTATATTAGTAGCATTAATTGCAAAAAACGGCATTGTGCTACTCGAAAACGATCCGCATATCACAGCAGCACTTGTATTCGGTACGATTTTGGCAGTCAGCTTATTCAAAGGTGTGGCTGTTGGCCCGCTGATTGGTGCTGGAATTGCCTATTTAGCGATGCAAGCAGTGAAATTTTTCAGCGGTTAAAAAGAGAGTGGCTCATGCCACTTTCTTTTGATTTTTTTTCTGGCGTGAGCTTTTGCAAAAAAACATAATTAAATATATTAAAAGAAGCAAAATCCCTTTATTCCATGCCCGAACCGGAAGGCTGGAAAAAAAAATATCAAAAAAAATTATAGTTAAACATTTAACAAATGTCTGATTATTGTTTATAATGGGAATAGGCTTAATTTTGAACTCATTGATCAAACACGAGATATGAGGCTAAAAGCGCTCTAACCGTATAGGTAAATGTAAGCATTTTCTTTTCTAAACCTGCCAGCCTATTTTGGTTGGATAGCGCTTTCAAAAAGCGAGAATTTTGCAACGAAGGGGAATCTTTTTAAAAAGGGGAGATTGAACATGACAGCAACAAGAGGTCTTGAAGGTATCGTGGCAACAACTTCATCCGTAAGCTCAATTATTGATGATACTCTTACTTATGTAGGGTACAATATCGATGATTTAACTGAAAAAGCGACTTTCGAAGAAATTGTCTACCTGTTATGGCACTTAAAGCTGCCGAATGAGCAGGAGCTAAGCGAGTTAAAGCAGCAGCTCAATGAAAATGCTCATATTCCGCAAGAGATCATTGAGCACTTTAAATCTTATTCGCTGGATGGGGTTCATCCAATGTCTGCGATTCGTACAGCGGTATCCTTATTAGGTTTACTTGATGACGAATCAGAGATTATGGACAAAGAAGCGAATTACAGAAAAGCCATTCGCTTACAAGCGAAAATTTCTGGACTTGTCGCTGCATTCTCACGTATTCGAAAGGGACTTGAGCCTGTACAGCCAAAAGAAGAATACAGCTATGCTGCAAACTTCTTATATATGCTAAACGGCGAAGAGCCTTCACCAGTAGAAATTGAAGCGATTGATAAAGCGCTCATTCTACATGCGGATCACGAATTAAACGCATCGACATTTACAGCACGCGTATGTGTTGCTACACTATCAGATATCTACTCTGGTGTAACAGCGGCTATCGGCGCATTGAAAGGACCACTTCATGGCGGCGCGAATGAAGGCGTAATGAAGATGCTCTCAGAAATTGGCGAAGTTGAAAACGTAGATTCCTATATTCATGGTAAGCTAGAAAAGAAAGAGAAAATTATGGGCTTTGGCCACCGCGTTTACCGCCAGGGTGACCCGCGTGCAAAACATTTAAAAGAAATGAGCCAGCGCTTAACAAATCTCACAGGTGAGCCAAAATGGTATGAAATGTCTGTACGCGCAGAGGAAATCGTGACATCAGAGAAAAATCTTCCACCAAATGTTGATTTTTATTCTGCTTCTGTCTATCACAGTCTTGGGATTGATCATGACTTGTTTACACCAATTTTCGTGATCAGCCGATTCTCTGGATGGATTGCTCACATTTTAGAGCAATATGACAACAACCGTCTGATCCGTCCAAGAGCTGACTATATTGGACCTGATCTTCAAACGTTTGTTCCGATCAGTGAAAGAGACTAATGTTTATAGAATAGCGGAGGCTGATCCATCTAAACCAATCAGCCTCCATATCAACAAAAAACGAATCACGTGAAAAACTTCTTGGCTTGCAGACATCAAGCTTGGAAGTTTCAAATATTCACTACATAACCTGGGAGGTAATATCATTGTCACAAGGCGAAAAAATTACAGTTACTGGCGGCGTATTGAATGTACCAAATAATCCAATTATCCCGTTTATCGAAGGGGACGGAATCGGCCCTGACATTTGGAAAGCAGCATCAAGAGTTCTTGAAGCAGCTGTAGAAAAAGCATATAAAGGTGAAAAGCAAATCACTTGGAAAGAAGTATATGCAGGTGAAAAAGCTTACAATAAAACTGGCGAGTGGCTTCCAGAGCAAACACTTGAAGACATTCGTGAATATTTAATCGCGATCAAAGGACCACTGACAACACCAATTGGCGGAGGAATCCGTTCATTGAACGTGGCACTAAGACAAGAGCTTGATTTATTCACATGCTTACGTCCAGTTCGCTGGTTCAAAGGTGTACCATCTCCTGTGAAACGTCCAGAAGACACAGACATGGTCATCTTCCGTGAAAACACTGAAGATATCTATGCAGGAATCGAGTATGCAAAAGGATCAGACGAAGTGAAGAAGTTAATCGACTTCTTGAAAAACGAATTAGGTGTGAATAAAATCCGTTTCCCAGAAACATCAGGTATCGGAATCAAACCAGTTTCTGAAGAAGGAACATCTCGTCTTGTCAGAGCAGCGATCCAATATGCGATTGACCAAGGCCGTAAATCTGTGACGCTTGTTCACAAAGGAAACATCATGAAATTTACAGAAGGAGCCTTCAAAAACTGGGGCTACGAAGTGGCTGAAAAAGAGTTTGGCGACAAAGTCTTTACATGGGCACAATATGATCGTATTGTAGAACAAGATGGAAAAGATGCGGCAAACAAAGCGCAAAGTGAAGCAGAAGCTGCTGGCAAAATCATTGTCAAAGACAGCATTGCAGATATTTTCCTTCAACAAATTTTAACTCGTCCAGCTGAGTTCGATGTTGTCGCAACAATGAACTTAAACGGAGACTACATCTCTGATGCACTTGCAGCACAAGTTGGTGGAATTGGTATCGCACCTGGTGCAAATATCAACTACGAAACAGGACACGCTATTTTTGAAGCGACTCACGGAACAGCACCGAAATATGCTGGTCTTGATAAAGTGAATCCATCTTCTGTTCTTCTATCAGGCGTGCTTTTACTTGAGCACCTTGGATGGCAAGAAGCTGCTGATCTAGTGATTCAATCTGTTGAAAAAACAATTGCATCTAAAGTCGTCACGTACGATTTTGCTAGATTAATGGATGGTGCAACAGAAGTGAAATGTTCTGAGTTTGCTGACGAGCTCATCAAAAACTTGTCTTGATTCTTAAACTTTAAAGTTAAAGGGGAAAAAGGAAATGGCAAACAAGCGTAAAAAAGTATCTGTCATCGGAGCAGGCTTTACTGGAGCAACTACAGCATTTCTAACAGCTCAAAAAGAATTAGCGGATGTCGTATTAGTGGATATCCCTCAGCTTGAGAACCCGACAAAAGGGAAAGCACTTGACATGCTGGAAGCAAGTCCTGTTCAAGGCTTCGATGCGAATATTACAGGAACTTCTAACTACGAAGATACAGCCGGTTCTGATGTCGTGGTCATTACGGCAGGAATTGCAAGAAAGCCGGGAATGAGCCGTGACGACCTCGTGTCAACAAATGAAAAAATCATGCGCAGTGTGACACGTGAAATCGTTAAATATTCTCCAGAAGCGATCATTGTTGTGTTAACAAACCCTGTTGATGCAATGACATATGCAGTTTATAAAGAATCAGGATTACCAAAAGAAAAAGTCATCGGACAATCAGGAATTCTTGATACAGCACGTTTCCGTACGTTCGTTGCTCAAGAATTAAACCTATCTGTGAAAGATGTGACGGGCTTTGTTCTTGGTGGACATGGGGACGACATGGTTCCTCTTGTACGTTACTCTTATGCAGGCGGTATCCCGCTGGAAACATTAATTCCTAAAGAGCGAATTGATGCAATTGTTGAAAGAACAAGAAAAGGCGGCGGTGAAATCGTCAACCTATTAGGTAACGGTAGTGCGTATTATGCACCTGCTGCTTCACTCGTTGAAATGGTTGAGGCGATCTTAAAAGATCAACGCCGCGTCATGCCGACGATTGCATACCTTGAAGGTGAATATGGCTACGAAGGCATTTACCTTGGAGTTCCAACAATCGTAGGTGGAAACGGCCTTGAGCAGATCATCGAGCTTGAGCTGACAGAAGAAGAAAGAAGTCAGCTTGACCGTTCTGTTGAATCTGTAAAGAACGTCATGAAAGTATTGTCTTAATAAGAATAAAAAAGAAGGCTTCTCGTATGAGGAGTCTTCTTTTTGTTTACAAAGCCAATCTTGTCGAAATTTTAAATTGTTCTCTTGTTAAGCTTTCGTTAAAATGAAAGAGAAAGCATGACTTCTCGCTTTTCACATAAGATACAAAAAACCGGATGCAGGGGAAATCACTAATTGGAGGCACAACATGAATAAAAAAATATTAGTTGTGGATGATGAAGAATCAATTGTAACACTTCTAAGCTATAACCTTGAAAGGGCGGGCTACGATGTCGTCACAGCAAGAGACGGAGAAGAAGCGCTTGAAAAAGCAGCAAGTGAACAGCCTGATCTGATTGTGCTTGATTTAATGCTTCCGAAAATGGACGGCATTGAAGTGTGCAAACAACTGAGAATTCAAAAAATGATGTTCCCTATTTTAATGCTGACAGCAAAGGACGATGAATTTGATAAGGTGCTCGGTCTTGAACTTGGAGCCGATGATTACATGACAAAACCTTTCAGTCCTAGAGAAGTGGGTGCTCGGGTAAAAGCCATTTTGAGAAGAGCACAGCAATCTCAGCCGGCTCCCGTGCAAGAAGAGAAGGAAGAGATCATTGCAGACCAAATCAAAATTGGAGACCTGCGCATTTTACCTGAACATTACGAAGTCTATTTCCAAGAAGAACGTCTAGAGCTCACGCCAAAGGAATTTGAACTGCTTCTTTATTTGGCTAAGCATAAAGGCCGTGTCCTTACGCGTGATCTATTGTTAAGTGCGGTTTGGAATTATGACTTTGCAGGTGATACTCGTATTGTGGATGTGCATATCAGCCACTTGCGGGACAAAATTGAAAAGAACACGAAAAAACCAACATATATTAAAACCATTCGAGGCTTAGGTTACAAATTGGAGGAGCCAAAGCCAAATGAGTAAAGTGAGAACCCGCCTTTTTTCTGGGCTCATTTTTCTCTTGTTTATTGTGTTTGTTGCGCTTGGTCTTTTCTTGGATCATATGTTTCATATTTTCTATGAAACAAAATTAACCGAACGAATGGAAAAGGAATCGAGTTTTCTCCTTTCTTCTATGAATGTTGAAGATTTGAATGCGGAGCAAAACAAGAAGATTCTCAATCAAGCAAAGCAGCATCTCGATATGAATGCGTCGATTGTGGACGTGAAGGGGAATATCATACATACAACGGGTCAAGCAGAACAAAGGGCTGTCATTTTAAACACACTGAAAAGTGAGCAGCTCCAAACAAAAGGAACGTTCATTGAGGATGAGAAGGATGCGCTGTTTCATTATGCAGTCCCAATGATGAAACAAAACGAACCGGCGGGATATTTATTTCTTCATGCTTCATTCCAGCCTTTGAATGAGATTGATGGTCAGCTCTGGCTTGCATTAGCCTTTTGTCTTGGTTCAGCCATCATTATCATCGTCTTCTTTGGCTATCGCATGTCGATGAAGTATGTAAAGCCGATTGATTATGCCACAAAGGTGGCCAAACAGCTTGAACGAGGGAACTATGATACAAATAACTATGAAGAGCTGATCATTGAAACAAGTGAACTCAATACATCAATGAAGCGTCTGGCAGAAAGTCTTCAAGACATGACAAGCGCTGGCGAAATGCAGCGAGATCGTCTGCAAACAGTCATTGAAAACATTGGAGCGGGGATTATTTTGATTGATAAAATGGGCTATATTCACTTAGTCAATCGAACATTCCGCAAGCAATTCAAAGTGCAAAAACATATTTACATGCACAAGCTGTATCATGAAGCCTTTACCCATGAAGAGATTATTGAGTTAATAGACGAAATTTTCATGACAGAAACCAAGGTCCGAAAGTTTTTACGTCTCGCTGTTGACATCGAGCGCCGTTATTTCCAAGTCGATGGTGTCCCGATCTTAAGTACAGACGATGAATGGAAAGGGATTGTTCTTGTCTTTCATGATGTAACAGAAACAAAGCAACTAGAACAGATGCGAAAAGACTTTGTCGCTAACGTGTCACATGAATTAAAGACACCGATCACGTCAATTAAAGGCTTTTCTGAAACACTTCTGGATGGTGCCATTGACGACAAAGAAGCGCTGACACAATTTTTGTCCATCATCCTAAAAGAGAGTATTCGTTTAGAAACGCTCATCCAAGACTTACTTGATCTCTCGAAAATTGAACAGCAGCATTTTAAGCTGAATATTCAAGAAGCTAATGCGACAGAAATCATTCAAGAGATTGAAGTGCTGCTAAAACAAAAGGCTGCTGAAAAAGGCATTGACCTACAAGTGCGTGTCCCGAAAGAGCCGGTCTATGTCATGGCAGATCCGCTGAGATTAAAACAAATTTTCCTCAACCTGATCAATAATGCCCTCACCTATACACCAGAGGGAGGAAGTGTTACGATCACAGCAAGACAGAGGAAAGACAGCTATGAATTCGATGTAGCAGATACAGGGATCGGTATGAAAAAGAGTGAGATTCCAAGAATATTCGAGAGATTTTATCGAATTGATAAAGATAGAAGTAGAAACTCAGGCGGTACAGGTCTTGGTCTTGCCATTGTCAAACACCTTGTCGAAGCACATGAAGGAACGATTTCTGTTCATAGCAAACAAGGCAAAGGGACGACGTTTACCGTGAGTTTAAAGTCAAAATAGAGAAGAATGGAAAGTGGCGTTAAAATTTACATGATCTTTACAATGAATTCATGTTTTGTTAATCAATCATTGGTAGGATGAATAGGAACCCCTTCATCCAAGGAGCCAATTTTGGAAGGACGAAAACACTTGTTGTTTTCGTCCCTTTTTTATGCAGGCTCGTCTATTTTCTTTTCAAAATAAACTTTGATAAAATGAACATACAATGTGCGAAAGAGACGGCTGAGCCGGCTCAGTCGATGGAGGATTAAAAGATGACAGATCAAAAGAAATTAGTACTTGTGGATGGAAACAGTCTCGCTTATCGAGCCTTTTTTGCTTTGCCGCTATTATCCAATGATAAAGGCGTACATACAAATGCCATTTATGGCTTTGCGATGATCTTAATGAAGATGCTGGAAGACGAGAAGCCGACTCATATGCTCGTAGCATTTGATGCGGGTAAAACCACCTTCCGTCACGAGACCTTTAAGGAATATAAAGGCGGAAGACAAAAAACTCCGCCAGAACTATCAGAACAAATGCCGTTCATCCGTGAGCTATTAGATGCTTATCAAGTGAAAAGGTACGAGCTTCCGCAATACGAGGCGGATGACATTATCGGCACACTGGCTGTAGAGGCAGAAAAGGACGGCTTTGAGGTCAAAATCTTCTCAGGAGATAAAGACTTAACGCAGCTTTCAACAGACCATACAACAGTAGCCATTACGAAAAAAGGCATCACAGAAGTAGAATATTACACACCGGCCCATATTGAAGAGAAATACGGCCTCAGACCAGATCAAATCATCGACATGAAAGGGCTGATGGGAGACTCATCAGACAATATCCCTGGCGTGCCTGGTGTCGGTGAAAAAACAGCGATCAAATTACTAAAGCAGTTTGAAACGGTTGAAAATCTGCTTGATCATATTGACGAAGTCAGCGGGAAAAAGCTAAAAGAAAAGCTTGAAGAATATAAAGAACAAGCGGTGATGAGTAAAAAGCTGGCGACGATTCTCGTAGAAGCACCAATAGATGTGTCAAGCAAAGAGCTCGCCTATGAAGGTCCTCACATGGAGCAGGTCATCTCTCTTTATAAAGAACTGGGCTTTCAAACGCTGCTAGAGCGTTTAGGAGAAGCGCCAGAATCAGATGAACCAGTAGAAATAGACGAACTAGACGTGAAGAAAATGACAGATGTCACGGAGGACATGCTGACAGATCACGCTGCACTTGTGGTAGAACAGCTAGGAGACAATTATCACGAAGCCGATTTGATAGGGTTTGCGATCCATAATGAGAACGGTGCATTTTTTATGACAAAAGAAGATGCTCTGCAATCTGAAGCGTTTAAACAATGGGTACAGGATGAAACGAAGAAGAAATGGGTCTTTGATTCCAAAAGAGCGGTTGTTGCGCTCAGATGGCATGATGTTGATCTTAAAGGTGTCGATAACGATGTCCTGCTCGCTTCCTATGTGGTCAATCCGCAGAAATCCTATGAGGACGTTGCAAGTGTGGCGAAGGAATATGGCCTGAACATAGCCCTTTCCGATGAAAAAGTTTACGGAAAAGGAGCGAAACAGGCGATTCCACCTGAAGAAGAGCTAAAAGACCATCTTGGAAGAAAAGCAGCAGCGATCTCTGCGCTGCATGATTTGACCCTTGAAGCGTTAGAAAAGAATGATCAGCATGAGCTGTATGAAGATTTAGAGTTGCCACTTGCCCTCATCTTAGGTGAAATGGAATCTCTTGGGGTAAAAGTGGATGTTGAACGTCTTCAGAAAATGGGTGAAGAACTCACGAAGAAGCTGAAGGAATATGAAGAAACCATTCATCGGTTAGCAGGAGAAACATTTAACATCAATTCACCGAAGCAACTTGGTGTGATTTTATTTGAAAAATTAGGACTGCCGGTTATCAAAAAGACCAAAACAGGCTACTCTACGTCTGCGGATGTCCTTGAAAAGCTTGAAGATAAGCACGAAATTATTCGGTCCATTCTGCATTACCGTCAAATAGGAAAGCTGCAATCCACTTATGTGGAAGGCTTAATGAAAGTGACGCGCAAAGATACGCATAAAGTGCACACAAGATTTAATCAGGCACTTACACAAACAGGAAGACTAAGCTCAACAGACCCAAACCTTCAAAACATCCCGATTCGTTTAGAAGAAGGCCGAAAAATTCGTCAAGCGTTCGTTCCGTCAAAAGAAGGCTGGCTCATGTTTGCAGCTGACTATTCTCAAATTGAGCTGCGTGTCCTTGCGCACATTTCTCAAGATGAGAACTTGATTGAAGCCTTTACGCAAGATATGGATATTCACACGAAAACAGCCATGGATGTGTTCCATGTCTCAGAAGAAGAAGTGACTTCCTCTATGAGAAGACAGGCCAAAGCTGTCAACTTCGGAATCGTATATGGAATTAGTGATTATGGACTGTCTCAAAACCTTGGGATTACAAGAAAAGAAGCAGCGGCCTTCATTGAACGTTATTTAACAAGCTTTAAAGGCGTGAAAACCTATATGGAGGACATCGTGCAGGAAGCAAAACAAAAAGGATATGTGACCACGCTTCTTAAACGCAGACGATATATCCCAGATATCACAAGCCGTAATTTTAATGTGAAAAGCTTTGCGGAAAGAACGGCAATGAACACACCGATCCAAGGCAGTGCTGCCGATATCATCAAAAAAGCGATGATTGATATGGCACGAAAGTTAAAAGAAGAGAATCTGCAGGCAAATCTGTTATTGCAAGTGCACGATGAACTGATCTTTGAAGCGCCAAAAGAAGAAATCGCCATATTAGAAAAAATCGTCCCTGAAGTCATGGAAAGCGCACTTCAGCTCGATGTGCCGCTAAAAGTCGATTTCGCTTCAGGCCCATCTTGGTACGACGCAAAATAAAGAGAGAGAAAAAGGAGCGAGGAGCATGCCGGAATTACCAGAGGTTGAGACCGTCCGGCGCACTCTTCAACGGTTAGTCAAAGGAAAAACGATTGAAACGGTCGATATCAAATGGCCAAATATCATCAAACGTCCTGGGGAACCGGAAGAGTTCGCTAGAAGGATGGTAGGAGAAACCATTCAAACCATTGAAAGAAGAGGGAAGTTTCTACTCTTTCATTTAGACCACTATGTGATGGTCTCCCATTTAAGAATGGAAGGGAAATACCGTGTACATGAAACTGGTGAGCCTTATGATAAACATGTACACGTCGTCTTTACGTTCACAGACGGTACCGAACTTCGGTACCATGATGTCCGTAAATTTGGGACGGTGCATCTATTTCAGCCAGGCGAAGAAGAAAAAGAACTTCCGCTATCACAGCTGGGGTATGAACCTTTTTCAGATTCATTTACACCAGACTATTTATGGGAGCAATTAAAGAAAACCTCCCGCGTAGTCAAAACGGCTTTACTTGATCAAAAAATCGTGGTTGGCCTCGGTAATATTTATGTAGATGAAGTGCTGTTTAAATCAGGTATTCATCCAGAAACAAAAGCGAATCAGCTAAGTCTTGCATCTTGCAAGGTGCTCCACAAACATATTATTGACACGCTTCAAGTGGCTGTTGATGCAGGAGGTAGCACCATTCGCTCCTACATCAATTCACAAGGTGATATTGGGACTTTTCAATTACAGCTTCTTGTATATGACCGGCGGGGAGAACCTTGCCAGACGTGCGGCAGTATCATAGAGAAAACAGTGGTGGGAGGGCGCGGCACCCATTTTTGTGTGACCTGCCAAAAACGCCCTTCATAAAGGTAAGCCGTCAGCATGCTTCCTTTTTGCCATGCATACGATAAAAAACATTCTTTTTTCAGCAAGGTGTAGACTGACACACAGCCCACCTGCTCTTCATATAGTGAAGAAGAGTCTAAGGACGCCTAGAGACTCTTGATCATCGTTGCATGAACAGAAAGGAAGAGTACAGGTATGATTTCGTTTTCGCTTCTGTTTTTAGCTATTGCCGTCAGCATTGACAGCTTTTCTGTAGGTTTTACGTATGGTCTTCGCAAGATGAGGATTCCATTTAAAGCCATCGTTATTATTGCTTGCTGTTCAGGAATTGTGTTGCTCATTTCCATGCTGATTGGCAGCCTGCTCACGACATTCCTCCCTGTCTCAGTGACAGATAAACTGGGTGGAGGCATCTTAATTGCCATCGGACTTTGGGTTCTGTATCAATTTTATAAACCAGCGAAAGAGCGTGATTTGCTCCTTCATGAAAAAACACTTCTCAATGTAGAAGTGCAGTCTCTTGGGCTTGTCATTCATATTTTGCGAAAGCCTACAAGCGCAGATATTGACCGCTCTGGCACCATTAATGGAATGGAAGCGGTGCTTCTTGGAATTGCTTTATCCATCGATGCATTTGGTGCAGGGATTGGTGCAGCGATTCTTGGTTTTTCTCCAATTGTCATGAGCATCACGGTCGCTGTGATGAGTTCTCTGTTTGTATGCATCGGACTGCGTGCAGGTCATTATTTGGCCAATTGGCGCTGGATCGATAAACTCGCATGCTTACCAGGGCTGTTGCTCATTTTAATTGGGGTGTGGAAGCTGTAAAGGAGGAAACGAATTGACGCTCGTCATTGGATTAACAGGCGGGATTGCTAGCGGAAAAAGCACAGTCTCGCAGATGATAAAAGAGAAAGGCATTCGGGTGGTGGATGCTGATATCATTGCAAAAGAAGCGGTTTCTAAAGGATCGGCTGCCCTTCATCAAATCGTTCAAACTTTTGGTGAAGAGGTTCTTCTGCCAAATGGTGAACTGAACCGGCAGCAGCTTGGAGCGATCATTTTTTCTGATGAAGAGAAAAGAAAAAAGCTCAATGCCATCGTTCATCCTGAAGTCAGAAAGGAAATGCTCGAGCAGCGTGATGAAGGGGTGAGCAACAATGAAACATTTGTTGTGCTTGATATCCCGCTCCTATTCGAGAGCAAGCTGGAAGGGCTAGTCGACCGCATCATCGTTGTGTACACGACGCCTGAATTGCAGCTGTCGCGGCTCATGAATCGAAACGACCTGAGCGAGGAAGAAGCACTGAATCGCATTCACTCCCAGCAGCCTCTTGAGGAAAAATGCCAAAAAGCAGACCGCGTGATAGAAAACACAAAAGATCTTGCTTTTATTAGAAAGCAATTAGAGAACATATTAAACGAATGGGAACATACAGATAAGTAAGAGTACATACAGTACTCTTCTTTTTTTATGCTTTTTTCGTCAATTTCATTGCAAAGAACAGCCCTTTTTTGAAAATATACGTTTATATACTGGCAATTACATTCTAATGTGATATACTAATTTCATAAATAAATTTATTGAGTATAACACATAATAGAGGAGTGACCTGTTCATGAAGGTAAAAGCAGCGATCAATGGGTTTGGCAGAATTGGACGCATGGTCTTCAGAAAAGCAATGCTTGATGATCAAATTCAAATTGTAGCGGTGAACGCAAGCTATCCTGCCGAAACGCTAGCACATTTAATTAAATATGACACAAATCATGGACGTTACGAATGCGATGTGACAGCAGAAGATGACGCGTTGATTGTCAATGGCAAAAGAGTGCTTTTGCTCAATAATAGAGACCCAAAGCAGCTTCCATGGGGAGAGCTTGGGATTGATATCGTGATCGAAGCAACAGGGAAATTTAATTCAAAAGATCAAGCGATGGGCCATATAGATGCCGGAGCGAAAAAGGTCGTACTTACAGCTCCAGGTAAAAATGAAGACGTTACAATTGTAATGGGTGTCAATGAGGATGATCTTGATCCTGAAAAGCACGTCGTTATTTCAAACGCATCTTGTACAACAAACTGTTTAGCGCCAGTTGTCAAATTGTTAGATGATGAATTTGGCATCGACAACGGCTTAATGACAACGGTTCATGCTTATACAAATGATCAAAAAAATATCGACAACCCCCACAAGGATTTGCGCCGGGCAAGAGCATGTGCCCAGTCCATCATTCCAACGACGACGGGTGCCGCTAAAGCGCTTTCTTTAGTGCTGCCGCACATGAAAGGGAAATTACATGGACTTGCACTTCGAGTGCCAGTTTCTAATGTATCGATGGTTGATCTTGTGGTCGACTTGAAAAAAGATGTCACAGCAGAAGAGGTCAATGCTGCATTTGCAACGGCTTCAAAAACATCTCTTGCTGGCATATTAGATTACACCGATGAACCACTTGTCTCCACAGACTTTAACACAAACCCTTATTCTGCTGTCGTTGATGGACTTACAACGATGGTGATGGAAGGCAGAAAAGTAAAAGTTCTTGCATGGTATGACAATGAATGGGGCTATTCTTGCAGAGTGGTTGATCTTGTAAAGTTTGTTGGTTCCCAGATGAAAGAGCTTTCAGCTGTTTGAAATGAAGAAGACTGAACGTCCCTTTTCAAGAAATGAGAGAAAATCCCACTAAAAACACAGCTTGCAAAATGGGTCTAAACAAAGTATACTATTTTTCGTGAACTTCTTGTTCGCAGACTCATTCGGGTATACTTAAAGGGTTAGGACCTCTTTGGACTAACTTTCCCCCGTGGTATATGTCCGGTCCGGCTGCTTAGAACTTCACTCTTTCATTCTTGTTTAAGGGGGGTCCATGATGGAAACAATCGGACGTCACGTTATCTCCGAGTTATGGGGATGCGACTGTGATAAACTGAACGACATGGATTTTATTGAAAAAACGTTTGTAAATGCAGCTTTGAAATCAGGAGCTGAAGTAAGAGAGGTTGCTTTTCACAAATTTGCACCTCAAGGAGTAAGTGGAGTTGTCATTATTTCTGAATCTCATCTGACAATTCACAGCTTTCCTGAACATGGTTATGCGAGCATAGATGTTTATACTTGTGGCGATCTAGATCCGAATATTGCAGCAGATCATATCGGAGATGAACTAGGTGCTGAAACAAGAGAAAACATCGAAATTCCTCGAGGCATGGGACCTGTACAAGTGAAACAGGCGCAAGCCAAAGCACTGTAAACATAAAAAAGATTGCAATGGGAGCTGGCCAAAAGCATTAAATGCCTTTGTGTTATGCTCCTTTTTATATTTGTTCCATACACGACATCCAGCATGATCCAACCTGTCTATACTTTTGTTCTAGGAAAACAAAGGTTTTTTTTATAAAATAAAGAAGAGGGTTTATGACAAAGGGGATATGTGTATGACTTTAGGACAAAAGCTCAAACGATTCATTTCAAATCATACAGAAACATCTGACCATCATCCAGTGTCAGAGCTGAAAAGCCATTACTACAAATCGACACAAACTCAAGTTTTCCAAGCGGTAGAAGCCGTTCTTTTAAGAAACGATTCCTATCAAGTGACATCTGTTTCAGCAGAACGAGGTGAAATCAGCGCAAACATACGAACGCCGAAAAAAGCTTTTCTCGTGGCGACTGTCATTTCAATTCGTCCTTTTGAAACAGCTGTCGATTTTAATGTGACAACAGAAACAGCACTGCCAACAGACTTTGGCTACAGTCAAAAGGCTGTTTTGTCCCTTTATAAAGAACTAGACAAACAACTTCCAAGAAGAGATCGGAGCTGATGAAATGAAATGTCCCACATGTCAGCACCTTGGCACAAGGGTGCTTGATTCAAGACCAGTAGATGAAGGGAAGTCCATCCGTCGGAGAAGAGAGTGTGAAAGCTGTCAATATCGCTTTACGACGTTTGAAAAATTAGAAGAATTGCCATTGATTGTGGTGAAAAAAGAAGGAATTCGAGAAGAATTCAGCCGGGAAAAGATGCTGAGAGGCCTCATTAAAGCGTGTGAAAAGCGTCCTGTCGCTTTAAAACAGCTCGAGGATGTCTGCTTTAACATCGAGAAGGAATTGCGTAACCAAGGCATGTCAGAGGTGAAAAGCGAGCTTGTAGGGGAAATGGTGATGGACGAGCTGGCGAAAATTGATGAAGTGTCTTACGTCAGGTTTGCCTCGGTATACCGTCAATTTAAAGATATCAATGTATTTATTGATGAATTAAAAGATTTATTAAAGAAAGAACGCTAAAAAAGAGCTGAAGATTCTTCATGCTCTTTTTCCTGCGTAAAGCGTAAAACGCAAAAAGAGTGTACAATGAAGACAACCGTATTAAGGGAGGATCAGCATATGACAGAGCATTGGAAGGAAGTGCTAGCCGTCGATCCGTATGTCGTCAAAAGCGCTTCATTGCTCGGTGACATCGATAGACAGCTTATAACTCTTTTATATCAGCCGCTTATTGGCATGTCCGCTTTCAGTTTATACATGACGCTGTGGGGAGAGCTGGAACAAAATCGAATGTGGGGGAAACCCGCACCTCACCGTCAGCTGATGGTGATGCTGCAAACGAATTTAAATGATATTTTTGAGGAGCGCTTAAAGCTTGAAGCGATCGGATTACTCCGCACATATGAACAGGAAACGGAAGAAGGCAGACTGTTTACATATGAGCTCGTGCCGCCGCTGAGACCGGATGAATTTTTCCAAGACGGTATGCTGAATGTCCTTTTGTATCATCGGGTAGAGAAAGCAAAATATATGCAGCTTCGTGATTATTTTTCTTATCCAGGAGTTCCTGCTGATGCAAAGAACATCTCCCGATCGTTTGAAGAAGTGTTTCACGTCTTGCAGCCAGGAGAGCGCAAGATGACAGAGGAAATCAATCAGGCGTCATCGCTTGACGAGGGCTACGAATATGTGACAGTTGGCTCAAGTCAGCCTGCACCGCTTTCAGATGAATCTTTTGATTTTGATCTATTGTTAGCAGGCATGTCGGATATGATGATTCCGAGAAAAGCTTTGACAAAGCAAGTGAAAGAGACAATTAAGAAGTTAGCGGTCGTCTATGGCATCACCCCGCTGCAAATGCAAAATATTGTCGCAGGTGCCTGTGGTTCAGATCAGATGATATCAACTGAGGATCTGCGAAAAGCAGCGAGAGACTGGTATCAAATTGAATACAGAGGTGAACAGCCGAAGCTGATTGATCAAAAACAGCCAAGGCATTTACGTCACAATGTCACGCAGAATTCAGGTGCAGATGCGCCTGATGCGAAATTGATTGAAAAGCTTGATCATATTTCGCCTAGAGAGCTTCTAAAAGATATGGCAGATGGCATTGAGCCGACGTATGCAGACTTAAGAATTGTTGAAGATATTATGCTTGAGCAGCAGCTAGAGCCTGGGGTCATGAATGTCCTGATCTACTATACACTGCTAAAAACCGATATGAAACTGTCCAAAACATATATGCAGAAAATCGCCGCCCACTGGGTGCGAAAGAAAATCAAAACAGTGGCAGCTGCTATGAAAATTGCCAAAGAAGAGAATAGGCAAATGACAGAATGGGCGCAGCAAAAAAATAAGCGTCAATCATATGGGTCAGGAAAAGTGATCCGCGAGGAGAAGCTGCCTGACTGGATGAAAGAAGCTGAAACGAAAGAACAGCCAAAAGAACAGACAGATAACTTGTCTACAGAGGACCTCGAACGAGAAAAAGAAAAATTGTTAGATCAGTTTAATAATATGAAAAAGTACAATGCACATTAATGTGAGGTGAGATGGAGATGAAACCGATCGGTCGTTCATTTGATCAGCTAAAAGGGCGGGTAGATTTTCGCGTGAGATACAATCAGATTAAAGAAAGTGTCCTAGCTGATGAAGATGTAAAAGCTTTTTTAAAGGAGCATCAAGAGGACATCCAAGAAGACATGATCAATCGCAGCTTGAACAGGCTCTTTGAATATGTACAACAATCAAAGGGTTGTTCTTACTGCTTAGAGGAAGAGAATGTAAATGTCATTTTAGACGGGTATCACCCGAAGCTTGTGATCAAAGGTCAGAGCATTGATATTGAATATTCCCCTTGTCCTGTCAAACTGCGGCTTGATAGACAGAAAAAACAGCAAGAACTCATGAAAAGCATGTATATTCCGCAGAATGTTCTTCAAGCGACGTTTGCTGATTTAAATGTGGTTGGAAGACAAGAAGTCATTCAAAAAGTAGGTCAATTCTTGCAAAGTTATGATGAAACAGGTAAGGGCAAAGGCCTCTATTTACATGGAAAGTTTGGGGTCGGAAAAACATTTATTCTGGCAGCGATTGCGCAGCAGCTAGCGGTAAAAGAGTATCCATCTCTCCTTGTATACGTGCCTGAATTTGTGAGAGAGTTAAAAAATTCGTTAGCTGATCATACACTCGAAGAGAAGCTGAATATGGTCAAATCAACACCAATTTTAATGCTTGATGATATTGGAGCAGAGTCGATGACAAGCTGGGTACGAGATGAACTTTTAGGAACAATCTTGCAATACCGCATGGCAGAGCAGCTGCCGACTTTTTTCTCTTCTAATTTCTCACCGAATGAGTTAAAGCATCACTTTACGTACTCACAGCGCGGGGAAAAAGAAGAGGTGAAGGCAGCTCGATTAATGGAACGTATTCTCTACCTAGCTGAACCAGTTCTGCTTGAAGGAGAAAATCGCCGTCATTTATAAAAAGATAGGTCACGTGAAGGGGAGCGGATGAAATGAATAAAAGAAAATGGCTGCTTTTCCTCGTGATTGGCGTCCTAGCTGCTGTGCTATGGTGGCTCAACAAACAGCATCTTCAACTGTCGCCGAAAGATGTGAAGAATTGGATTCTTCAATTTGGGATGTTGGCTCCCTTTGTCTTTCTTTTCTTATCACTTTTTCGTCCATTTGTGCTTGTCCCTCTCACCGTCTTTTCGCTAGCAGCAGGTTTGGCATTCGGCAGTGTCCTTGGGACCATTTATGCCTTAGCTGGTGCGACAGCAGGTGCAACAGGATCTTTCCTGCTTGCCTCAACCCTCCGTTCAAACAAGCAGGAAACCGAATCAAGCAATCGGAAGCTAAAAGCGGTGACGTCCCGTATTCAAGAGCATGGATTTCTTTATATCCTCTTATTACGCATTGCGCCCATTCACTTTGATTTTGTCAGTTATGCCGCAGCAGCTTCACGTGCGAATTATCGTGCATTTGCGGCAGCGACTTTTTTAGGGTTAATACCTGGTACTGTGGCGTTAAATGTCCTTGGATCAAGCTTTGTGAGCGGAAATTATGCCGCCTTAGCGATTGTTTGTTTGATTTATTTGATCTTTATCTCAGTGCCACTGATTTTAAAAAGAAAGATGCCTGATTTATTTTAGGCGTCTATTTTTTATGTTCCCCCCATATATATGTAACAGATGTCGTTAGGGGGGACAAACATGCTTGAAATAATCTTTGAAGATGAATATGATACCGCCGCTTTTTTACATCTTGCTGAACACTTGGACAGTCGGCATCACATTTCGATTCAACAAGGGAAAGACCGGCTTCTCATAGAAGCGAAGAAATCAGGAGAAGCCATAGAGCACATTGTGCGGACATTACTGATTCACTTTTTTTTGGAATGCAAAGAAAATGAACGCATGCGCAGCATCCTTGAAAACACATACTTATTTAAAGATCCAGAAGAGCAGCACCAAATTCTTTCAATCGCCCATAGCATCATGAAAGGGGATCTAGATGATATCCCTGGAATTCATCAAGACCCACCGAGGGAGGATCTGTTAAAAAAAGAGCTTGAGACGATTTCTTTACAGCAAGGTATTTTTTCCATTGGTTCATTTATGACATTTAGGCTCTCAGCGTATGACAGAAGGCTGAAGAACTATGTTGAAGTATCCATCGAAGAATATAAAATGGAACAAGAATATCAAAACTTTATTCAATCCCTTCGAGACTATGTGATGTCAAGAGAACCTAAGCTTGAAAAAGTACATGTTGTACATCAGGACCGCCTGATGATTTGGGAATTTCGGTACGCTTCTGAGCGTGATCAAAAACAATACATAGACAGACAGTTTGTAAGAGAGCATCCAATGTATATTGATTCGCAGTTGATTGCACCGCTTGTATCCATTGCGCCACAAAAGATTGACCTATTTACAGATGATACAGGTCACTCGATGGTGCAAACCATTCAAAATATTTTTCAAGAAAGAGTTGAGGTATTCCCTCTTCATTCGTTTCAGGAACAGCATGTTCAATTTGTTCCTAGTCATTTGGAAAAGAAAAGTGAAAAGCTTTCTTGATTTTCACGAAAAAACGTTTTATAATACGGTGTAACTTCATACAGAGACCGTATTGATAAGGACATGAACAAATGAACACCCGCTTAAAGAGAGGGAAGCCATGGCTGAAAGCTTCCTAGCAGAGGACCATTTGCTTTACCACCTTTGAACATCAGCTGTGAACTGTTTAGTAATAGCTGACGGGAATTCCCGTTATTGAACCACAAGCCGTATTTGCTTTTGACAAAGCAAGCTGCAAATACGGGAAAAAGGGTGGAACCACGATTCCGTTTATTCAACCTCGTCCCTTTCCAGGGGGCGGGGTTTTTATATTGCCAAAAAAAGGAGTGACTAGAGATGTCAGAACAAATTCAACTTACATTTCCAGATGGAGCAGTCAAGGAGTTTGACAAAACAGCTACAACAGAAGACATCGCGGCATCAATTAGCCCAGGCCTAAAGAAAAAAGCGCTTGCCGGTAAATTGAACGGCAAAGAAATAGATCTGCGTACGCCGCTGTTAGAAAGTGGAACAATCGAGATCATCACAGATAAGAGTGAAGAAGCGCTCGATATTATGCGACACAGCACAGCGCATTTGCTTGCACAGGCAATCAAACGCATTTATGGAAAAGAGCATCACGTCCAGTTTGGCGTAGGCCCTGTCATCGAAAATGGCTTTTACTATGATGTCGATATCGATGTAGCGATTACACCTGAAGATTTACCAAAGATTGAAAAAGAAATGAAAAAAATCATTAACAGCAATTTGCCGATTGAGCGCATTGAAGTTTCTAGAGAAGAAGCGAAAGCACGCTTTGAAGCAATTGGCGATGAATTGAAGCTAGAGCTGTTAGAAGCAATCCCAGAAGGCGAAGCCGTCACAATTTATGAGCAAGGTGAATTCTTCGATCTATGTCGCGGTATTCACTTGCCGTCTACAGGGAAAATCAAAGAATTCAAGCTGTTAAGCCTTGCAGGTGCTTACTGGAGAGGCGACAGTAACAACCAAATGCTTCAGCGTATTTACGGAACAGCTTTCTTCAGCAAAGAAGAATTAAACGAGCATTTACGTCTGCTTGAAGAAGCAAAAGAGCGTGATCACCGTAAACTAGGCAAAGAATTGAAACTGTTTGCGAACTCTCAAAAAGTGGGCCAAGGTCTTCCGCTCTGGCTGCCAAAAGGGGCAACAATCCGCCGCGTCATTGAGCGTTATATTGTTGATAAAGAAGTACGCCTTGGTTATGAGCATGTGTATACACCCGTTCTTGCGAGTGTAGAATTGTATAAAACATCAGGCCACTGGGCGCATTATCAAGAAGACATGTTCCCTGTGATGGAAATGGACAATGAAGATCTTGTTCTCCGTCCAATGAACTGTCCGCACCATATGATGATTTACAAAAATGAACCGCATAGCTATCGTGAATTGCCAATTCGGATTGCAGAGCTTGGTACAATGCACCGCTATGAAATGTCAGGCGCTTTATCCGGCCTTCAGCGTGTTCGCGGGATGACATTAAACGATGCCCATATCTTTGTTCGTCCAGATCAAATCAAAGACGAATTCATTCGTACAGTACGCCTAATTGAAGAAGTGTATCAAGACTTTGGCTTGAATGACTACACATTCCGCTTATCTTACCGTGATCCAGAAGATACTGAGAAGTATTTCGACGATGATGCGATGTGGAATAAAGCACAGTCTATGCTTAAAGATGCAATGGACGAGCTTGGACATGACTACTATGAAGCAGAAGGCGAAGCGGCATTTTATGGTCCGAAGCTTGATGTCCAAGTAAAGACAGCTCTTGGAAAAGAAGAGACTTTGTCTACTGTACAGCTAGACTTCTTACTCCCAGAGCGTTTCGATCTCACATATATCGGAGAAGATGGAAAACACCATCGTCCAGTTGTCATTCATAGAGGAGTTGTGTCCACAATGGAACGCTTCGTTGCCTTCTTAATTGAAGAATACAAAGGAGCTCTTCCAACATGGCTGGCACCTGTACAATTCCAAGTCATTCCGGTTTCACCATCTGTCCATCTAGATTACGCGAAAAAAGTGCAAGAACGTTTGCAGCTTGAAGGACTGCGTGTAGAATTAGACAGTCGTGATGAAAAAATAGGATACAAAATTAGAGAAGCGCAAATGCAAAAGATTCCGTACATGCTGGTTGTCGGTGATCAAGAAGCAGAAAATGGCGCGGTCAATGTAAGAAAATATGGGGAACAAGATTCAGAAACAATGGACCTCGAAGCTTTTGTGAAACATGCAGTCGCAGAAGCAAAAAAATAATGAAGGCGAACGAAACAGTCAGTGATCTCATCTATTGAGGTTGCTGGCTTTTTTCTTATGGAAAAAAATTCTCCACTAGTGATCCATTTGCGCAAATGATACGTTTAGATAGTACGAAAGTATGGGTAAGTATGTACTATTAGAGAGAGGCAAATTGGGGGAATGAAAGCAATGATTCAAACAACAAATACTGTATCAACACAAGTATTGGAGCAATCAGCTGTGCTTCGTGCGCTAGAGCACTCACTGGCGATGATTGAATTTGATGTCACAGGTAAGGTCCTATGGGTCAATGATATTTTTGCAAAAGCCATGAAATATTCAAAGGAAGAAATGATTGGTTTAAAGCATAGACAGTTTTGTCCTCCGCATATTGCAGAAGACGCAAGTTATCAAATGTTTTGGAAGCGTTTGAAGAATGGTCAAGTGTTTCAGGAAAAGGTGCAGCGGATCACGAAGTACGGTGACACCTTATGGCTTGAAGCGACGTATACGCCAGTGCTCAATGAAGAGGGGAATGTAGTGGCTGTCGTGAAAGTGGCAACAGATATTACGGAGAGAGAAAACACAATGAAGCAGGTAGTAGAAGACCTAAAGGATATGTCTGCAAAATTAATGGAGCGAGCGGAAATCGGCATCCAGCATAGTCAAAGTGTAAATGCTTCTTTTGAACATATCGCGAATGAAACTGATCAAAACATGAGTTTGCTAGAAGGGTTAACAGAGCAGGTGGAGTCGATCAGCTCAATTGCTACAACGATTAACAGTATCGCTTCCCAAACGCAGCTGCTCGCATTGAACGCGGCCATAGAAGCTGCGCATGCGGGTTCCTATGGAAATGGCTTTAGTGTCGTCGCGGCAGAAATCCGTAAGCTTGCGACAGATTCAAAGGAAGCGATCGTAAAGGTGGATCGTTATGTGAAGGCGATCCATTTAGAAGTTGAAAAGGTCAGCACCGGAACAAGCCGTGCAAAGACAAGCGTGTTTACAAACCGGGATCTTGTCAAGCAAGCAAGCGAGGAATTCATGAATGTAGGAGAAGCAGCACGAGGCTTAGATCGTCAAGCACAAAGTTTAGCAGCAATTGTATAGCCGAAAACGAAAAAACACCCAATCTCGATCAGGAGAAGGGTGTTTTTCCTATGGTTTATTTTAAAATATCAAACAATTCGTGTAAGTCTTTAATTTCATAATCTGGTGTCACATCTGTTTCATTTTTCTTGCCATGACGATTGATCCAAACGGTTTGGATGCCAGCGCGAGAAGCGCCGAGAATATCTGTTTTTGGATTATCTCCTACCATGATGACGTCATCTTTTGTGAGATTTAACAGCTGAAGGCAGTGCTCAAAGATGCCAGGATCAGGCTTTCCTTTTCCGTAATCTCCTGAAATCACAATTTCATTAAAGTAAGGGGCAAGTTCCGGAACACCTGCAAGTTTTTCTTTTTGCAGACTAGGATCTCCATTTGTTAAAAGGAGTAATTCATAAGTGCCCTTCAGGCGCTCTAAAACAGGATACGTTTCTTCATAGACATATGGGCGTTTTCTACGCTCTGCTGCAAAGAAATCTGCTAAGTATTGACCAAATGCTTCATCGTCAATGCCTGCCTCTTTTAAGCCGTTTGTCCATGCGTTTTTGCGATACTCTGGTGCAAGGGCGTTCAGCTTTTGAAAGCCTTCGCTAATCGGCTCACTAAAATTAGACCACAGTCCTTCAAAAGGATTAATGCCAATCATAACAGTATAATCATATGTTTCATAAGAAGAGTACAGCTTTCTTGCTTCTTCACGCACGATCTGTTCAAACGATTCTGGATCAAGTCCATATTTCTTTTCCGCTTCCCTGCATGTTTCCTGAAAAGTGGTATGAATGCTTTTTTCATCCCAAAGCAAAGTATCATCTAAATCGAAAAATACGGCTTTCATGATCTTCTCCCTTGTTATGTATGTAGTTACCCTCAATTGCATGTGACAGGCTCATGTTCATTTTACAATAGAAGTTTTAGAGTTTAAATAGCTTATTTAGTAATAAAAAAAGTGCACAAAAATGTGCACTCTTACATTATTTTGATAAATCAATGGTCTTATACTTACCGCCAGTCCATCCTAGTCCTGATGAGACTTGAAGCGAGAATTTCTTTTCGTTTGGAACTTCAAAAGCAATTTTACCTTTTTTAGATAATTTAGGATTTATTTGTTTTAAGAAGAAACTTGAATCGGTATCATTTACATACATATTATTTGTTGCAAGTGATTTGTATTCTGTGCCGTCTTTGCCAATTAACCTGAACATCTCAGTATCTACCATTCTACCTTTTTTACCTGTATTTTTGACCGTTATTTCAACAATCACAAATTTGCCGTCTGTCGTTACATCACTCATATACTGTTTTTGTAAAGATTTCGCTTCTGTTACGCTGTTTACTTGATAAGTAAAGTCTTCGACTGCTACTTTATCTCCAATTTTATGCGTTTTTTCTTTATTATTTTTCTTTTCGCTACTCGTTACTGCATTTTTAGAACCAGTGTTTGATGTATTATCTTTTTTGTTGCCGCCCCCAGCCATACAAGATACAAAGATAATGATCAAAATGAGAATAATGATACTAAGACACCCAATCTTAAAAAACTTTTTCAAATAAATCCCCTACTTTTCCTTATTTTATTAAATGAATTTGAATACTTCTCCAATGATAAGTCTAAAGGATTATAAAATCAATCATTTTTTTGAAAAAATAGATATAATATCCTTTTTTATATGGAATATGATTTATATTTTTGTTTATTTTGTGTATACAACTTGATTTATATCGGTGTGTTAATGAAATATTGAAGGAATTGAAGAGACTTTATTTTCTTTTTAAATAAGTCTTGCCCAAAACGTTTCGTCATGCTAAAATGAAAAAGTTGTTTCAAGAGTTCGGTTACTTGACGGACAAATGAAAATTGTGTAGAATAGTTAACGAATTGAATAGATATCACAAGCAGAAGCACCCGCTTCTCACCTGATTGACACATGTTTGTAGTTGACAGGTTGACCGTACATTTATTTTTTCATGCAAATGTTCGCAGTGTGGGTGTTTTATATGCCCACACTTTTTGTTTGCCTGTAAAACATACAACGAAATGGTCAAAATGAATTGTGAACTCAATTCAAAATCTCATGGAGGTGGCTCACTATTAGCAAAGATCAATTAGTTAATGAAGGTATTCGTGCGCGTGAAGTTCGTTTGATCGGACAAAATGGCGATCAGCTGGGGATTAAAACCCGCCAGGAAGCTCTGGAAATTGCTACGAAAGCCAATCTTGACCTTGTGTTAGTTGCTGCAAATGCAAAACCACCTGTTTGCCGAATCATGGACTACGGTAAGTTCCGATTCGAACAACAGAAGAAGGAAAAAGAGGCACGTAAGAATCAAAAAATCATTAGCTTAAAAGAAGTTCGGTTGAGCCCGACAATCGATGAACATGATTTTAACACGAAGCTCCGTAATGCAATCAAATTCCTTGAAAAGGGAGATAAAGTGAAAGCTTCTATCCGCTTTAAAGGCCGTGCGATTACGCATAAAGAAATCGGACAGCGCGTGTTAGACCGTTTCTCTGAAGCTTGCGCTGAAGTAGCAACAGTAGAAACAAAACCTAAGATGGACGGACGCAGCATGTTCCTCATGCTTGCACCAAAAGTCGAAAAGTAAAAGTAACAGAGGGAGGAAACATCCAATGCCAAAAATGAAAACTCACCGCGGATCTGCTAAACGTTTCAAAAAAACAGGTTCTGGTAAACTTAAACGTTCTCATGCGTACACAAGTCACTTGTTCGCTAACAAATCTACAAAGCAAAAACGTAAATTGCGTAAGAGCGCAATCGTAAGTGCTGGAGATTTCAAACGTATCAAACAACAACTTGCAAACATCAAGTAATCTGGAATAGGAATCATAGGAGGGAATTACAATGCCAAGAGTAAAAGGCGGAACTGTGTCGCGTCAGCGTCGTAAAAAGGTTCTTAAATTAGCAAAAGGTTATTTCGGTTCAAAACATAGATTATATAAAGTAGCAAACCAACAGGTGATGAAATCTGGAAACTACGCTTTCCGTGACCGTCGTCAGAAAAAACGTGACTTCCGTAAACTATGGATTACTCGTATCAATGCTGCAGCTCGTATGAACGGTCTTTCTTACAGCCGTTTAATGCATGGCTTAAAGCTTTCTGGTATCGAAGTAAACCGCAAAATGCTTGCTGATCTTGCTGTGAATGACCTAAACGCATTCAACCAGCTTGCTGATGCTGCAAAAGCACAACTAGACAAGTAAGTCATATAAAAGATCATTCCGCCAAGGAGTGATCTTTTTTTCTCATCATGTGAGGTGAAATCAATGAATATCGCTCTGATCGTGCTGCTCATCTTGGTCAATGTCTATGGGTTTTGTCTCATGGGAGAGGATAAACGCCGAGCGAAAGCACACAAATGGAGAATATCAGAAGCGCACTTATGGAGTGCCGCAGTACTTTTTGGTGCTGCTGGGTCATTTCTTGGCATGCAGTATTTCCGTCATAAAACAAAGCATCCTGCCTTTCAAATGGGTATGCCTGCTTTAATTATTGTCCAATTGGTGATATTGGTCTATCTCAATCTCATCTGAAAAGGGAGCAGACGCCGTTAAGTCGGCGTATCTGCTCCCTTTTTTTGTTTGATTTTTTTGATGGGCTGATCCCAATCAATTTTTGTTTGAGGATACCGTTCAATGATGTTTTCCTCAAGTTTTTCAAAGTCTTCTAATGTGAATTCATTTAGCTTCTCAGGTGACTCCGTCCAAACGTAAATGGAGTGGACAAACAGAGGATGATCCTTAGAAGGAACATGCTTCTCCCCTTCAAACAAGACACCTTTATAGACGAAATTAAAATTTTTGCGGGCATTTTGCTGTTCGTCCATAAAATAAAAGCCTTCTTTTAATTGTGCTTGTTTCAGCTTTCTTCTCGGGTTTGAGAAGAATTTTACCGCCATGTAGAAAATATAGACAAGCACTGCAACAAGAGCAAGTCTAATGAGGATGACAAACATGACAGGATGCACCTCCAATACCGTTATCTGATGTACTACGAATGAGAAAGACAAAAGGTTTCAACTTTTTTTAAAAAAATATTTCGATTAACGAAAAAATATTCATAAAAAGATCGTATTGAACGAAAGAGGTTTTGTATAATAAGAATGCACCATGAAGAAAAAGGAGGATACACAGAATGACAAAACTAGATCAAACATTAACTATGCTGAAAGACCTAACGGATGCAAAAGGGATTCCAGGAAATGAACGTGATGTAAAAAAAGTCATGCAGTCATACATAGAAACATATGCGGATGAAGTCTCTACAGACCGCCTTGGCAGCTTAATTGCTAAGAAGGAGGGAAATGCAAATGGGCCTAAAGTGATGCTTGCTGGTCACTTAGATGAAGTAGGATTCATGGTGACAAAAATCGATGACAAAGGCTATATTCGTTTTCAAACGGTCGGTGGCTGGTGGTCACAAGTTATGTTGGCGCAGCGTGTCACCATTGTGACGAAAAAAGGAGACATTACAGGTGTGATTGGTTCTAAACCGCCACATGTCTTATCACCAGAAGCACGAAAGAAATCAATCGAAATCACAGATATGTTCATTGATATTGGGGCTTCGAGCAAAGAACAGGCAATGGAATGGGGCGTCCTCCCTGGAGATCAAATCGTACCTTACTTTGAGTTTACGGTAATGAATGACGAAAAAATGCTTCTTGCAAAAGCCTGGGACAACCGTATCGGCTGTGCAGTAGCGATTGATGTCATGAAGAATTTAAAGGATACTCAGCATGAAAATATTGCATACAGTGTAGCAACTGTCCAAGAGGAAGTTGGCTTACGCGGAGCTAAAACAGCTGCAGCTACCATCCAGCCTGATATTGGATTTGCTATTGATGTTGGAGTAGCAGGTGATACACCAGGTATTACTGAAAAAGAAGCAACAAGCAAACTTGGCAAAGGACCAACGATTGTTGTATTCGACGCTTCCATGGTTTCTCATAAAGGGCTTCGCGATTTTGTTGTCCAAACTGCAGATGAATTAAACATTCCTTATCAATATGATTCCATGCCAGGTGGAGGAACAGATGCTGGAGGTATTCACTTAACAGGTCATGGCGTTCCATCACTATCCATCGGGATTCCAAGCAGATATATTCATACCCATGCAGCCATGATTCATCGAGATGATTATGAAAATGCGGTGAAGCTTTTAACAGAAGTCATCAAAAGACTTGATCAAAAAACGGTCGAACAAATTACGTACGGTTCTTAATGATGAAACCTTTCCTCAGTATGGGGAAAGGTTTTTTAATTGCGTTGAATTTCCCAGGAAATGAACTTTGGAATGTAAGTTGTGTCAAAAGAACTGTTTTCAGTAAATGAAGTGATATTTTTCTAGTGAGGAAGGCACATGTGATCCATCTTGTATTTATGTAAGATGAAATCAATAAAAAGGACAGAGCCAATTGAGGCTCTGTCAAAAGAGAGTTTATGGAAGTAGGTGAAGCTTATTTTAGATTAAATCAATTATTCCTATTTGTCAACTTGGTTTTAAAAGAAAGAAAAATCACTTAATTTATGTTATATTTGTAACAAATTGCTTATACAAAGGGGATGGTTAAATGAATGCGGTTTCAATTGTGATAGGATCGATGTGTATTTTAGCGATTGCCTATCGCCTCTATGGCACGTTTATGATGGTGAAGGTATTAAAGGTCACAGATGATCATCCTACACCGGCTCATGCACTCGAGGATGGGAAAGATTATGTGCCAACAAACAAATGGGTCACATTTGGGCATCACTTTGCTGCAATTGCCGCTGCTGGTCCATTAGTTGGTCCGATTTTAGCCGCACAATTTGGGTATTTACCTGGTCTCCTTTGGCTCTTAATTGGAGCGGTGATTGGCGGAGCTGTTCATGATCTTGTGGTCTTGTTTGCTTCGATGCGAAAAAAGGGGAAATCACTATCCGAGGTAGCGAAAGAGGAGCTTGGTCCTGTGGCAGGATTTTGCACAGGGCTCGCCATGTTATTTATTATTACAATTACAATGGCAGGACTGTCCATGGTTGTGCTTCATGCTTTAGAAAGAAATCCTTGGGGAACCTTTGCAGTTGGTATTACCATTCCAATAGCGATGGGAGTCGGCCTTTATTATAAAAAGACTGGCAATTTAAAGCTGGCGACATCTGCGGGATTCATATTACTGATGTTGGGGGTATTCCTTGGACCGAATATTCAAGGAACAGCACTTGGAGAATTGTTAACACTTGATACAAAAACGCTTGCCCTTGCCCTGCCAATCTATGCGTTCTTTGCTGCGGCCCTGCCGGTTTGGTTGCTTTTGGCACCAAGAGACTATTTAAGCAGTTTTATGAAAATTGGTGTTTTCATCGCGCTGATTGCGGGAATCTTTGTGGTTAATCCAACCATCCAATTTCCGGCGTTTACGGAGTTTGTAAATGGAGGAGGGCCTGTCTTAGCTGGACCTGTATGGCCTTTTATTTCGATTACCATTGCTTGTGGTGCGATTTCTGGTTTTCATGCATTTGTTGGCTCTGGCACAACGCCAAAAATGCTAGATCGTTGGAGCGATATGAAGCCGGTGGCGTTTGGCGCGATGCTCGTAGAATGTTTAGTGGGAATCATGGCGTTAATTGCCGCTACTGCGCTTCATCCGGGAGATTATTTTGCAATTAATAGTACACCTGAAGTGTTCCGTACGCTTGGTATGAGTGTCGAGAATCTTCCTCAACTAAGCAAAGAAATCGGTCTTGACTTAGAAGGAAGAACAGGTGGAGCTGTTACATTAGCTGTAGGGATGGCGTACATCTTTACGGGTATTCCGTTCTTTAGTCATTTGGCCTCTTATTTCTTCCAATTCGTGATTATGTTTGAAGCCGTCTTTATTTTAACGGCGATTGACGCAGGAACCCGTGTCGCGCGATATTTGATCCAAGACTTCTTTGGAGAAGCATATAAACCGCTAAAACGAAATGACTGGGTACCAGGGTCAGTCTTTGCAAGTGCACTTGCTTGTTTTATGTGGGGATACTTGCTTTACTCTGGAGACATTGGGTCCATTTGGGCACTCTTTGGCGTGTCAAACCAGCTAATGGCCTCGGTCGGATTAATCATTGGGGCGACGGTTGTATTAAAAATTGCGGATAAAAGGCGGTATATGTTGACTTGTTTAATTCCACTTGCTTACTTATATGTGACGGTGAATTATGCGGGTTATTGGATGGTTGCGAATGTCTATCTCAATCCTGAAGCATCTGGCTACAGTGTACTGAATGCCGTACTTTCGATGATTATGCTGATTTTAGGTTTTGTCATTATCGTGTTCGCTATTAAAAAATGGATCGAGATTTGGCGCGATCCAGCTCTTCGAATGGAGACACCAATCACTGGCTAAATGAACAAAGCCGGCTTGCTCATAAATAAGCAAACCGGCTTCTTGTTATTGCTGATGTTCAGGCTTTAAGCCCTGCTCTAATGTTTCAAGAATTTCATTTTTTTCATCTTCTGATGCCTCTTGCCATAACACCTCAAACAAAACGCCAAGACCTGGCAGCATTTTTTCCTCGCCACTTTGAATCGCATCTAAAATCGTATGCTCAAGCTGCTCTTGATTATGGCCAGTAATGTTTTGAATCACTGCGCCTCTTAAATTAAAATCCATTGCCCACACTCCTTTTTTGATGGTGATAGCCCTATTCTGTCTCAAAGACAGGTTTATTATGTAGTGTGCTTGAGATATAATAAATTCATGATATTTAAAGGAGTTAAAGTCGCTTGAAATATATAGAATCAGCTAAAAACGCACACATTAAACAATGGAAAAAGCTCCATACAAAAAAAGAACGAACGAAAACAGGGCTATTCCTTGTTGAAGGAAAACACTTAGTAGAAGAAGCATTAAAAAGCGGGGTTGTGAAAGAGTTAATGATCACAACACCTGACATGCTCCCTGCTGATATCGAGCCTGACATTGAGTTGTATGAATTAAGTGAAGAGGCTTTTACTGCGATGACGGAAACGGAAACACCTCAGCAAATCGCAGCGGTTTGTACAATTCCTGTATTTGAGGAGAAAAAGTATGAACGAATGCTTCTGTTAGATGCAGTGCAGGATCCGGGGAATTTAGGCACACTTATTCGGACAGCAGATGCAGCGGGGCTTGATGCTGTGATTCTAGGGGATGGAACCGTTGATGCGTTTAACGGAAAAACGCTCCGTTCAGCACAAGGGTCTCATTTTCACCTGCCTATCTTAAAACAAACGCTACAACAGACAATTCCAGCATTAAAGGCGCAAGGCATATCTGTATATGGCAGTGCTTTGAAAGATGCGAAAGAGTATAGACACATAGCATCAGAAGGTCCATTTGCGTTAATTGTAGGCAACGAGGGAGCAGGTATTGATCCAGAGATTCTTCAAATGACAGATCAAAATTTATATGTTCCGATGTACGGACAAGCGGAATCATTAAATGTGGCTGTGGCAGCAGCGGTTCTTGTCTATCATTTGCGCGGATAGTGTTGCAACACGTCCTATTTTTCACTATAATGAAACTAATATTTTAAAAACCATGATAGAGGAAGATTGTTTCACGGAGCGTCCTAATAGGGAGAATGCATCGTAGACTGAAAGTGCATTTAAGGAATGCTGAAACAGGAATTCACCTCTGGAGTTGTCACCGGGACCGCAGGTTTTGCGTAAAGGTGGACCGGATTCGTTTGATTCCGTTATGTCAATGAAGCTTATTCGCACATATATTTGTGCTTAACAAGGGTGGTACCGCGACCACAACTCGTCCCTTCTTTTTTGGAGGGGCGGGTTTTTTTATTGTCTTCAAACAATCAAACACCCGTTTATTCAGACGGTTTTGTATATTAAAAGGAGGATAACACTCATGCAAGAAACGTTAAAACAGCTTGAAACAGAAGCGATAGCGAAGGTAGAAGCAGCCAGCTCGCTCAAAGAAGTCAATGATATTCGTGTTCAATATTTAGGGAAAAAAGGTCCGATTACAGAAGTGCTGCGCGGAATGGGCAAGCTTTCCGCTGAAGAAAGACCAAAAATGGGCGCACTTGCAAATGAAGTGAGAGAGCAGATTGCTGGTGCCATTGCTGAAAAAAATGAGCAGCTAGAAGCAGAAGAAGTGAAAAAGAAACTGGCTTCTCAAACCATTGATGTCACATTACCAGCAAGTCCGATCAAAATCGGGGCAAGACATCCATTAACGATTGTCGTAGAAGATATTGAAGATTTATTTATCGGCATGGGCTATACCGTTGAAGAGGGCCCAGAGGTAGAAACAGATTACTATAACTTTGAAGCGCTCAATCTTCCAAAAGAACATCCGGCACGTGATATGCAGGACAGCTTCTATATTACTGAAGACACACTCATGAGAACGCAAACATCACCCGTTCAAGCACGTACACTTGAGAAATATAAAGGCCAAGGCCCTGTGAAAATCATCTGCCCTGGTAAGGTATATAGACGTGACAGCGATGATGCCACTCACTCCCATCAATTCATGCAAATTGAAGGACTTGTGGTCGATCACAATATTAGCATGAGTGACCTCAAAGGAACGCTTGAGACAGTCGCAAGAAAAATGTTTGGTGAAGATCGTGAAATTAGACTGCGCCCAAGCTTTTTCCCATTCACAGAACCTTCCGTTGAAGTTGATGTGTCATGCTTTAAATGCGGCGGGAAAGGCTGTTCTGTATGTAAAGGAACAGGCTGGATTGAAATTTTAGGTGCAGGAATGGTACACCCGAATGTATTGAAAATGAGCGGATTTGATCCAGATAGTTATCAAGGCTTTGCTTTTGGAATGGGTGTTGAACGTATTGCCATGCTGAAATACGGCATAGATGACATTCGTCATTTCTACACAAATGATATTAGATTCACGAAGCAATTTAAGCAGGACTAAGAGGAGGAAATCAACATGTTTGTTTCATATAAATGGTTAGAGGACTATGTCGATTTAGAAGGCATTCAGCCGGATGAATTAGCAGAGAAAATCACAAGAAGCGGAATTGAAGTGGAAGCCGTTGAGTATAAAGGCGAAGGCATCAAAGGTGTTGTCGTTGGACACGTCATTGAACGTGAACAGCATCCGAATGCGGATAAATTAAACAAATGTCTTGTTGATATCGGCGAAGACGCACCGGTGCAAATTATATGCGGGGCTCCAAATGTGGATAAAGGACAGCATGTGGCTGTCGCAACGGTTGGTGCAGTCCTTCCTGGAAACTTTAAAATTAAAAAAGCAAAACTGCGCGGTGAAGAGTCTCATGGCATGATTTGTTCTCTGCAAGAATTAGGCGTAGAGAGCAAGCTCGTACCAAAAGAATATGCAGAAGGTATCTTTGTTTTCCCGAATGACGTGAAACCAGGAGATGATGCCCTTCAAGCGCTTCAATTAGATGATGCGGTACTTGAACTTGGCTTAACACCAAACCGTGCCGATGCCCTTAATATGCTAGGAGTGGCTTATGAGGTTGCCGCCATTTTAGGGAGAGACATCAAGCTTCCTGATACAGCGCATGACACTTCTTCTGAAAAAGCAGCAGACTATATTTCTGTTAAAATTGAGGATCAAGAAGCGAATCCACTTTATGCAGCGAAGATCATTAAAAATGTAAAGATTGGACCAGCACCGCTTTGGATGCAAACAAGATTGATGAATGCAGGTATCCGTCCAATTAACAACGTCGTGGATATTACGAATTTTGTCTTACTTGAATACGGTCAACCTCTACATGCCTTTGATTATGACCGGTTTGGTTCAAAGCAGGTGGTCGTACGTAAAGCGGCTGAAAATGAAATGATTCAAACTCTGGATGAACAAGAACGTACATTGTCTTCGAAGCATCTTGTCATTACAAATGGCACAAAAGCGCATGCTGTTGCAGGTGTCATGGGCGGTTTTGAATCAGAGGTGCGTGATGAGACGACAACGATTCTTTTAGAAGCGGCATATTTCAACGGTCAAACCGTCCGTCAAGCATCTAGAGACTTAGGGCTTCGCAGTGAATCAAGCACACGATTTGAAAAAGGGCTCGATCCGCAGCGGACGAAATCAGCAGCCGAAAGAGCAGCGCAATTGATCAGCACCTATGCAGGCGGTGAAGTGCTAAGCGGTACAGTTGAGGAAAACCACCTTGAAACAAGTATGAATGTCATCCACGTATCAACTGAGCGTGTGAACAAGGTGCTTGGCATGAGCATTTCAAAAGAAGATATGATTCAGATTTTCAACAAACTAGGCTTTACTGTGGGTGAATCAAATGATGTGCTTGTCGTAACGGTTCCTTCCCGCAGAATGGATATTACGATTGAAGAGGACCTCATTGAAGAAGTCGCGAGATTATACGGCTACGACAATATTCCATCTACACTGCCTGCGACAGCTGGTACCGTTGGCGGTCTCACGCCATACCAAGTGAAGCGTAGAAAGGTGAGACGTTTCTTAGAGGGCGCAGGGCTTTCTCAAGCGATTACGTATTCATTAACGAATCAGCATAAGTCCACAGCCTTTGCTTTAAATCCAGCTTATCAAACAAGACTTTCCCTGCCAATGAGTGAGGAACGCAGTGTGCTGAGACAAAGCCTTCTGCCGAACTTACTTGATTCTGTCGCATATAACTTAGCAAGACAAGCTGATTCTTTTGCCTTTTACGAAACGGGTTCTGTTTTCTTAGCGGAAACGGAAGGCGCAAAACCAGTTGAGAAAGAGCATGTGGCAGGTGCGTTAACAGGTCTTTGGCATAAAAATCTTTGGCAGGGCGAGAAAAAAGCTGTCGATTTTTATGTAGCGAAGGGTATTGCAGAAGGGCTGTTTGAAAAGCTTGGTGTATCAGAAGAGATCACGTATGTTCAAGCAGAGCGTGAGGGCCTTCACCCAGGACGTACAGCCGATGTTCATTTAAATGGAAAAGTGATTGGCTTTGTAGCTGCACTTCATCCAGTAGTGGAAAAAGAATTAGATTTAAAAGAAACGTATGTATTTGAATTTGATTTAACAGATGTGATGACGTCTGAAACAGAGGATATGAAATATACGGCTATTCCGAGATTCCCAGCAGTGACAAGAGACATCGCACTTGTCGTCGATCAGCATATTTCAAGCGGACAGCTGGAGCAAGTCATTTATGAAGCTGGCGGCCAATTGCTCACAGACCTTTCCGTCTTTGATGTGTATGAGGGTGAGCATATGGAAGAAGGCAAGAAATCTGTTGCATTCTCTCTGCAATATTTAAACCCAGAACAAACGTTGACCGAGGAAGAAGTCACGGCTGTTCATACAAACGTATTGAAAGCATTAGAAGATACGTATCAAGCCGTCTTGCGCGGATAATAAAAAGAGCTATCGCTTTATGGGCGATAGCTCTTTTTTGATTATAACCATTTTTTCGCTTTTTGGGTGTTGGCAAAATGAAGTTTTGTAAATTGGCGTAAAGCCTCTTCGCCGTGCTGTTTCATCAGCTTTGCTGCCGCTTTGTCAACATGCGGACCGGCCCCTTTTGGAATGTCAAAGCCCGCTGCTTTTGATAATTTATCCATTTCAATTAAAAAAGCATATCTTGCAATAATAGAAGCTGCAGCAACCGATAAGTGGATGCCTTCTGCTTTCGTACTAAAATATGTACGCTCCCGAATGATCTTTTTCCCCGCAAGGTGCCTGAAATAAATGCCTGGTTCGGCAAATTGGTCGATGAGAATGGCTTCTGGTTTCTTGCCATCCAGTTTTTCTAGCACAGAGGTGATGACTTGGTTATGAAGCAGTGCCTTCATTTTCCCTTGGCTCATGCCCTTTTCCTGCATCGCATTGTATTTTTCATTCCGAAGCACGAGAAGGCTGAAGGGGATGGTTTTGATCAAGTCTTTGGCAATGTTGATAATCTGCGGATCTTTTAGTCCTTTTGAGTCTTTCACCCCGAGCTCTTTCATGAGAGCAAGCTGACTGGAATCAACATAAGCCGCACAGACCGTAATGGGTCCAAAATAATCGCCAGTACCGACCTCATCTGAGCCAATAACCGACATGGAAGCAATGCCGGGTGGTGGGCTGTACTGTGTGATGGATGGTGTTTTTTTGCTTTTTGTTTCAGCTGTTTGTAAATGGTTGAACTGACTCGCTTCAGCTTCTGCCTTTTGTCCTTGGAACAGTACTTTTCCAGATTTGTAGGCTGTAATCGTACAGCCGGGAACCTTTGCTTGAAAAAGAGCGCCTGGTGGCAAAGTGTCAGTTAAATGCTGAGCGTACACGCTCTTCATTTTTTTCATGTCTTCTGATGTTGCTTTTAAGACGGATTGGGGCACAGTGGATAACTCCTTTTTACCTTGATATCATTGATTTCTAAAGTGTACCATAACAGGGAAGGGCTCGTCTTTCCATTCAATGTCTAAACATGTTATGATAGAGACTAGGATTCTCGTGGAATGGAGGAGAAACGTTGTCTGACGGCGGTAAAACGAAAACAACAGTTGAGATTTACGGACAGTCCTATACGATCATCGGTCAAGAAACGAAGATGCATATGCGACATGTTGCTTCAATTGTTGATGATAAAATGAGAGAAATCAATGAAAAAAATCCATACCTTGATATAAACAAATTAGCTGTACTGACAGCAGTCAATGTCGTCCACGACTACTTGAAATTAAAAGAGCAATACGAAAAACTAGAGCTTCATCTAAAAGAAAAGGAATGAAATTACCGTGATCGATATCATCATTTTGTTTTTGCTTCTTATGGGAACGCTTGTCGGTCTAAAACGCGGGTTTATTCTTCAATTTATTAAATTGATTAGCTTTGTTGTTTCTATTTTAGTGGCTTCTATGTTTTATCAGTCACTTGCACCACAGCTTACGTGGATTCCAGCACCTAATTTTAGCGGCGGTCAAGCGCAGCTCGCTTTCTTTAGTGGGAATCTAGAAACAGCTTATTATAATACCATTGCGTTTATCATTCTGTTTATCTTGACCAAAATCCTGCTCGCTATCATCGGCGGATTGCTCACAACCATTGCAAGTATCCCTGTGATTAAACAGGTCAACAAACTGCTTGGCGCTGTTTTAGGATTTCTTGAAACCTATCTATTTGTGTTTATTCTATTGTTTGTGGCTGCATTACTTCCAGTCGATGCGCTTCAAGCCATGATGAGCAAATCAATGTTAGCAGATGTGATCGTAAATAGCACCCCTTACCTGTCCGGTCTTGTCAAAGACCTCTGGTCGACGTATGGAGTTTAAGAACTTCTCCTTTCTTGGAGAAGTTTTTTCTCATTCCATGACAGAAAGTTGTAGGATGAAGGGAAAGTTTGTATATTTATATAGGAAGATGCCAAAGCGGCTGGAGGATGAGAGATGAATAAAAAAGATATTATCAAACTTCTTGAAACAATTGCAGTTTATATGGAGCTAAAAGGAGATAATCCTTTTAAAATTTCTGCCTTTCGTAAAGCAGCTGCGGCACTGGAACAAGATGACCGCAGTCTTTCTCAAATAGATGACCTATTAGCATTACCCGGCATTGGAAAAGGAACCTTTGCTGTGATCACAGAGTATATCGAAAAAGGACAGTCTGAAACACTCGAACAATTAAAAAAAGAAGTGCCTGAAGGACTTGTCCCGCTCTTAAAATTGCAAGGACTCGGCGGGAAGAAGATTGCTAAGCTCTACCAAGAGCTTGGTGTTCACGATGCACAGTCTTTAAAAGAAGCATGTGAAGCGGAAAAAGTACAAACGCTTGCTGGGTTTGGCAGAAAAACAGAAGAAAAGATTCTTGCCGCTCTTGAGGAGGCAGGGAAGCAGCCAGAACGACTGCCAATTGGTTTTGCATTAGATGTGGCAGAACGAATTGATCATGCGCTGGAACAGATGGAGGGAATCATCCGTTTTTCAAGAGCGGGTAGTTTAAGACGTGCGCGTGAAACGGTCAAAGATTTAGATTACATCATTGCGACTGATAATCCTGAACAAGTGAGAGAACAACTTGTTGCTCTTGATGATGTCAAAGATGTCATTGCGAGCGGTGATACGAAGGTATCGGTCATGCTTGCACTTGATTTTGAAATCAGTGTAGATTTCCGGCTTGTGACAACAGACCAATTTGCAACAACGCTGCACCATTTCACTGGCTCAAAAGATCATAACATTCGTATGCGCCAGCTTGCGAAGGAGCGCGGTGAGCGTATTAGTGAATATGGGGTTGAAACGATCGAAACTGGGGATGTGAAAACATTTGAAGACGAAAGCGCTTTTTATGCACATTTCCAACTTCCGCTCATTCCGCCAGAAATTCGTGAAACCGGAGCAGAGATTGATTCGTATAAAGAAAGTATGCAATTTGTAGACCGAAAAGATATCAAAGGCGATCTTCATATGCACTCGACATGGAGTGATGGCGCTTTTTCTATTCGCGAAATGGCAGAGGCATGTATCGCAAAAGGCTATGAATACATGGCCATTACAGACCACTCACAATATTTAAAAGTAGCAAACGGTTTAACAAAAGAACGTTTGCGTTTGCAAGCAAAAGAAATTGACAAGCTGAATCAAGAATTCGAGCAATTTCACATTTTCAAAGGGGTCGAAATGGATATTCTACCGGATGGATCGTTAGATTATGATGATGACTTTCTAGCAGACATGGATTTTGTCATTGCGTCTATTCATTCTAGCTTCTCTCAGCCGGAGGAAGTCATTATGGAGCGCCTAGAAAATGCCTTGAATAATCAGCATGTGGATTTAATTGCCCATCCAACTGGCCGTTTGATCGGTAGACGAGACGGCTATGCCTTAAATATTGATCAGCTCATAGAGCTTGCGAAAAAAACGGGCACTGCACTGGAACTCAACAGCAACCCGTCAAGACTGGATTTAAAAACAGAGCATTTAATGAAAGCAAACGAAGCGGGTGTGAACATCATGATCAATACAGATGCGCACAACATCGCTATGCTCGATCATATGGACGTCGGTGTCACAGCTGCAAGAAAAGGATGGACACCAAAAGCAAATGTCGTGAATACATTTTCACTCAATGAGATGAAAAAGTTTTTAACGCGAGACAGGTAGTCGTTAGGAGGCTGGACCATGCTGCAACAAAAAGTGTTAGCATCATTAGAATTTCATAAAGTAAAAGAAAAAGTCATGTCCTATACTGCTTCGACTTTAGGGAAAGAAAAAGCGCAGGACTTAATACCACTCACAGATATCGAGAGCATTCAGCATCTGCTAGAAGAGGTAGCAGAAGCGCAAGATGTGATTCGTTTAAAAGGATCTGCGCCGTTTGGCGGGTTAACGGATATTAGACGAGGCGTCAAACGAGCAGAAATAGGCAGTATATTAAGCCCTTCTGAGCTGATGGAAATTGCGGCGCTGTTATATACCACAAAAAACATGAAGCACTTTCTCGCCTCTATGTATGAGGACGGAGTAGAGATACCCCGTCTTCATACATATGCAGAATCGCTGATTTTACTGCCAGACGTGAGAAAAGAAATCGAAAGCTGTATTGGTGATAATGGAGAAGTGCTTGATCACGCAACGCCAGCCCTCCGCACCATACGAACGCAGTTACGATCACTAGAATCAAAAGTACGAGATAAATTAGAATCAATGATTCGTTCACAATCTGCCTCGAAAATGCTGTCAGACACCATTGTGACCATTCGTAATGATCGGTTTGTCATTCCCGTAAAACAAGAGTACCGCTCGAATTATGGGGGGATTGTTCACGATCAATCTTCTTCAGGCGCAACTCTTTTTATTGAGCCGCAAGTGGTCGTGGATTTAAATAACACCTTGCAGCAAACTCGCCTAAAAGAAAAGCAAGAGATTGAAAAGATTTTGCAAATGCTGACAGCGAGTGTGTCAGAGCACATTGATGAATTGCTTCATAATGTGAATGAACTTCAGACATTAGATTTTATTTTCGCCAAAGCCAAATATGCAAAAGCAGAAAAAGCCACAAAACCTACTGTGAATAATCAAGGGGAGATTTATTTAAAACGGGCAAGACATCCCCTATTGCCCCGAGATCAGGTTGTGGCAAATGATATTGAGCTAGGCAAAGATTTTTCTACGATCGTCATCACGGGTCCAAATACAGGCGGTAAGACCGTCACTTTAAAAACACTCGGACTTCTTACGCTGATGACGCAGGCAGGTCTTCATATTCCAGTCGAAGAAGGATCAGAAGTGGCTGTATTCGATCAAGTCTTTGCTGATATTGGAGACGAGCAGTCTATTGAACAGAGCTTGAGTACATTCTCATCTCATATGGTCAATATTGTGGATATCTTAAAGCATTTGACGTCTAATTCACTTGTTTTATTTGATGAATTAGGTGCGGGGACAGATCCTGCTGAAGGTGCAGCACTTGCGATGAGCATCTTAGATGAAGTTCATCAAACAAATGCGCGCGTCATCGCAACGACTCACTATCCTGAGCTGAAGGCATACGGATATAACCGAGAAGGCGTCACAAATGCGAGTGTAGAGTTTGATATTGAAACCTTATCCCCTACATATCGCTTGCTCATCGGGGTGCCGGGACGAAGTAATGCATTTGAAATTTCCAAGCGTCTAGGACTGCCTCATCATTTAATTGATCGTGCAAAAGCAGATATGCACGCAGAACATAATGAAGTCGATCAGATGATTGCTTCATTAGAGGACAGCAAAAAACAAGCAGAAGAAGAACTGCATGAGACGGAATTTTATAGAAAAGAAGCAGAGAAGCTCCATAAAGAATTGCAAAAACAAATCCTTGAATGGAATGAACAAAAGGACAAACTGCTGGAAGAAGCTGAACAAAAAGCGGCAGAAAAAATTGAACAAGCAACAAAAGAAGCAGAAGAGATTATTCAAGAGCTTCGGTCCATTAAAAGTGAGCATCGTTCGTTCAAAGAACATGAACTCATTGATGCGAGAAAGCGTCTTGAAGAAGCTGTCCCTGAGTTTGACCGTAAGAAAAAACCAGAGCCGGTGAAAAAAGCAGCAAGACAGCTAAAGCCAGGCGATGAAGTCAAAGTGCTGACGTTTGGCCAAAAAGGAACGCTCATCGAACAAACGGGTAACAAAGAATGGAGTGTCCAAATGGGCATTCTAAAAATGAAAGTAAAAGAAAAAGATATGGAATTTATCAAATCAGCACCGGAATTTAAACAAGAGAAAGCCATCACGGCGGTCAAAGGAAAAGACTATCATGTATCACTTGAGCTTGATTTAAGAGGAGAGCGTTATGAGAATGCCTTAAGCAGAGTCGAGAAATACTTAGATGATGCCGTCTTAGCTGGCTATCCGCGTGTGTCGATCATTCACGGTAAAGGCACTGGCGCCTTGAGAAAAGGGGTCCAGGAATTATTAAAACAGCACCGTAGTGTAAAAAATGCTCGTTTTGGAGAACAAGGCGAGGGAGGATCAGGCGTCACCATCGTCGAATTAAAGTAAAAAGGAGAAAACGCATGAAAGCCTTTTGGGAAAATGAACTTGTGGAAATTGCCGCCTATTACAGCGTGGCCGTCCTATGTCTTGTCTTATTTCTTACCATATTTGAACTCGTGACCTCCTATAAAAACTGGGAAGAGATTCAGCGGGGGAACTTAGCTGTTGCTATGGCAACCGGCGGGAAGATTTTTGGGATTGCCAATGTCTTTCAGCATTCCATCGCCCAGCACAACTCGCTTCTTCAAATGGTCGGATGGGGCGTATACGGCTTTGTGATGCTGCTCGTCAGCTATTTCATTTTTGAATTTTTAACACCACGATTTAAAGTAGACAAAGAGATTGAGAATGATAATAGAGCGGTCGGGTTTATTTCACTCATTATTTCTGTTGGGCTGTCTTATGTAGTAGCAGCCGGCATTTAAGGAGACGACATGGAAAAACTAGCCAAAGTATTAATTGTAGTTGCCTGCACTTTTGCGGTTATTGGTGCCGTTTACATGTTCCTGTAAAATGAAGAATACATTCTAGAAAGCTGTCAGGGAAAACCTTGACAGCTTTTCACTCATCAAAGGCGGCGAATCAGAATGAATCAAATTTTGCAAAAAGACGAACTCATAAAGCGCATTGACAGTTGTCTCAAAAAGACATCTCTTCCCCAAGACATATATGAACCGTATATTGCACGTCCTTTTCAAACGACTGGTTTTTTTGATGATTTGAGCCCCTATATTGAAATTGATCCAGCCGGCTATATTCTTATTCAATATGAACGAGGGATTAAAGTGCTTCATAAAAGAACAAAAGAGGCGGATGAAGTCGTTTATTGGATTTTAGAAGACACCATCTTTCTAACTGTGTATCTAGACATGATGAGACAATATCAAGTGGACAACATCCACACACATTTACCTAATGACCCTAGTATCCATAAACAGATTGTGGAGAGAGTCCATGAGTCATTTCGTGCGATCGGTGGATTATACGAAAAGTGGCATCATGAAGGGAAAAGAGCCTCTATAGAAACACCGGCGAAAAAATGAAGATGTGTCATGGAACGAGCTCGATTTGAAAAAAGCAAACAGCCATAAGGAAAAGTTTGCTATAATAAAATAGTATGAAAGTTCAGGAAGGAGGGTTTTTATGCAGTCAGATAAACGTTGGCTTCTGCATTACCCGAATCAAATTCCCCACGAACTCACCATCCCAAATGAAACGTTGCAATCTTACTTATTCAGCTCCGCAGAGGCAGCACCTGAGCATACAGCCATTCATTTTTTAGGAAAAAACATCACCTACCAGCAGTTACAAGAAGATGCACTGAAATTAGCCAGTCACTTGATTGACATCGGTGTCAAAAAAGGCGACAGAGTAGCGATTATGCTGCCAAACTGCCCGCAATCGGTGATTTCTTATTATGCGGTTTTAATAGCAGGCGGCATTGTCGTTCAAACCAATCCGCTTTATACGGAGAAAGAACTGGAATATCAAATGGAGGACAGCGGCTCTAAGGTGCTCATCACCCTCGATCTACTGTATCCAAAGGCCTATAAAATGAAAGCGCTGACAAGTATGGAACATTTGATCATCACAAAATTACAAGATTACTTGCCATTTCCAAAAAACATATTGTTTCCGATTGTCCAGCGAAGGAAAAACAACATGGTCATCCAAGTGGAGAAGAGTGAGACCATTCATCATTTCTCACAGATCATGAAAGAATCGTCAGGAGAACGGATTCCGCAAATATCCTTTCAACCGAAAGAGGATGTCGCAGTTTTGCAATATACAGGCGGAACGACCGGTTTACCAAAAGGGGTCATGCTCACACACGAAAATATAGTAGCCAATACAGAAATGTGTGCATCCTGGATGTATAAAACGAACCGCGGAAAAGAGCGGATTCTTGGGATCATTCCGTTCTTTCATGTATACGGCATGACGACCGTGCTAAACCTTGCAGTCAAAGAAGGTCATCAAATGATTCTTCTTCCGCGTTTTGATGCAGCGGATGCCTTGAAGACCATTGAAAAACAGAAACCGACGCTGTTCCCAGGAGCACCAACGATGTATATTGCCCTGCTTCATCATCCGAATATTGAAAAGTATGACCTATCATCCATCACCGCATGCTTAAGCGGATCGGCCGCTCTTCCTGTTGAAGTCAAACAGAGTTTTGAAAAACTAACAGGAGGAAGGCTGGTGGAGGGGTATGGACTTTCAGAAACTTCTCCTGTCACTCATGCCAATTTCTTATGGGGAGCGAACAAAATAGGAAGTATCGGGTGCCCTTGGCCGAATACAGATGCCGGTATTTATTGTGAAGAAACGGGTGGACTCAAAGCGCCATATGAGCACGGAGAGATTATCGTCAAAGGTCCTCAAATCATGAAAGGATACTGGAATCAGCCGGAGGAGACAGCGGCAGTGTTAAGAGACGGCTGGTTTTTCACAGGAGACATTGGGTATATGGATGAGGATGGTTTTTTCTATATCGTAGACCGGAAAAAGGATGTCATCATCGCGAGTGGCTATAATATTTACCCAAGAGAGGTTGAAGAAGCCCTTTATGAGCATGAGCTTGTACAAGAAGTTGTTGTGGCGGGTATTCCAGATCCGTATAGAGGGGAAACAGTAAAAGCCTTTGTTGTCCCGAAAAAGGATGCCTATGTAACAGAGGATGAACTGGATCGTTTTGTTAGAACAAGAATTGCCTCATTTAAAGTGCCGCGTGTCTACGAATTTAAGGAATCACTGCCTAAAACGGCTGTAGGGAAAATCTTGCGCAGAGTGTTAATTGAGGAAGAAAAAAGAAAGCAATCATCTTCAAAAGAAGAACCAGTCGATCGATGAGAGAATGAACCAGCATCATCCGGTCAAGCGGCCGGATGATTTGAATTGTAGGTGTCTGCTCTGGTATGCTAAAGGTTGAAAAGAAAGAAGAACAGCACTTGACAAATCACTCGTTTCTTTTTAACATAAAGTTATGAATGAATGCTCATTCAATTTAGAAAGGGACGAAGCACATTGAAGCAGAAAAGACCGAAGTACATGCAAATTATTGATGCAGCCGTTGTGGTGATTGCAGAGAACGGCTACCATCAATCACAAGTTTCAAAGATTGCCAAACAAGCAGGGGTAGCAGACGGAACCATTTATCTCTATTTCAAAAACAAAGAGGACATTTTGATCTCGTTGTTCAAAGAAAAAATGGGACAATTCATCGAACGGATGGAAACAGATATTCAAAAGAAACCGTCTGCCAAAGAAAAGCTTCTTCTCCTCATTCGAGAACACTTTCGCCTGCTATCTCAAGACCATCATTTGGCCCTAGTGACACAGCTTGAACTCAGGCAGTCAAACCTTGAACTGCGCCAAAAAATCAATGAGGTGCTGAAAGGGTATTTAAATATGCTAGACTCCATTTTAGCCGAAGGAAAGAAGACAGGAGAATTTAGACAAAATCTAGATGTCCGCTTAGCGAGACAAATGGTATTTGGGACGATTGACGAAACCGCTACAACATGGGTCATGAATGATCAAAAGTATGACCTGCCTGCACTCGCAGAAAGTGTACATGATCTTCTCTTAAACGGAATACATCAATCTTAAAGACAATTGAAAAAGGATGATTGACATGGAAAAAATACTTAGCTTACACCAAGACGAACAGACAGCACTCATCACGATTCAACACCCACCTGCAAATGCCTTATCCTCTCAGCTTCTCACTGAACTCAACGACATGTTTGATCAGCTTGAACAAAACAGTGAAGTGAGAGCTATTGTCATTCATGGAGAAGGTAGATTTTTCTCAGCAGGTGCTGATATTAAAGAATTTACGACCTTGCAGGAAGAGTCTGATTATGCCAGTCTTGCAGACAGAGGACAGCAAGTGTTTGAACGAATTGAACAATGTCCAAAACCGGTGATTGCTTCCATTCACGGGGCAGCATTAGGCGGCGGGCTTGAGCTGGCGATGTCGTGTGATATTCGAATCGCAACAAAAGATGCAAAGCTGGGACTGCCGGAATTAAATCTCGGTATTATCCCAGGATTCGGCGGAACGCAGCGCCTGCCTCGCTACGTTGGATCAGCTAAAGCACTTGAAATGATGGGAACAGCTGAGCCAATTACAGGAGAAGAAGCATTTGCTTGCGGACTTGTTTCAAAACTTGCGGAAACAGAGGAAGAAGCGCTGGAATCAGCCAAAACATTGGCAGCGAAATTTGCAGCGAAAAGCCCTAAAACGCTTGAGTATGTGCTTGAGTTATTGAATGCGACAAAAGTGTACTCATATGATGGCGGAATGAAGCTGGAAGCCAAAAAGTTTGCTGAGGTGTTCCAGTCGAATGATGCCAAAGAAGGCATCCAGGCTTTTATCGAAAAGCGCAAACCGAATTTTAAAGGGGAATAAGGGATTAGTACGACACAAGGGGGAGAAATGAATGAATATTTTTGTTTTAATGAAGCGTACGTTTGACACGGAAGAGAAAATCTCTATTCAGTCTGGTGCTATTCAAGAAGATGGGGCAGAGTTCATTATTAATCCTTATGATGAGTACGCAATTGAAGAAGCGATTCAGCTTCGGGATGAGCACGGGGGAGAAGTAACGGTCGTGACAGTTGGCAATGAAGATGCGGAGAAACAGCTTAGAACAGCACTTGCAATGGGCTGCGATCAAGCCGTTTTATTAAATGTTGAAGATGATTTGGAGGAGTGGGATCAGTTTTCCACTTCTACGATTCTATATCACTATTTCAAAGATAAAGAAGCTTCCTTAATTTTAGCAGGGAATGTAGCGATTGACGGCGGGTCTGGACAGGTGGCCCCGCGTCTTGCTGAATTACTCGGCTTTCCATATGTCACAACCATTACAAGTATTCAAATTGACGGCGGCTCAGCTTCAATTGAGCGAGATGCAGAGGGTGATGTGGAAGTGATTTCTGCCGAGCTCCCGCTAGTGGTCACCGCGCAGCAAGGTCTCAATGAGCCTCGTTATCCATCGTTACCAGGCATCATGAAGGCAAAGAAAAAGCCTTTAGAAGAATTAGAATTAGACGATCTAGATTTAGATGAAGATGATGTGCCATATAAAATCAAAACAATCGAACGTTTCTTACCGGAGAAAAAAGAGGGTGGCAAGGTGCTGAGCGGCGAGCTTCAGGATCAGGTCAAGGAACTGACAGACCTGCTAAGAAATGAAGCAAAAGTCATCTAAACATCCACTTTACGATATCACGAGAACAAGGGGGAGCTTAAAGGATGAGTAAAAAAGTTGTTGTACTTGGAGAAAGTCGTGACGGTAAATTAAGAAATGTGACGTTTGAAGCGATTGCTGCCGCTCACGAGGTGGCTGATGGCGGTGAAGTGATTGGCGTTTTAATAGGGGATCACGTCAAAGACCAAGCGGATGAACTGCTTTATTATGGAGCGGATCATGTGATGATCGTCGAGCACCCGCATCTTTCTTATTATACGTCTGATGGTTTTGCGCAGGCGCTTCAAGCAATATTAGATCAAGTCAATCCTGATGCAGTGCTCTTCGGTCATACATCGATCGGAAAAGACTTGTCACCTAAAATAGCTGCACGCCTGCAAACTGGCTTAATTTCAGATGTAATAGATGTAAGCGTTACCGGTGAACATCTTGTTTTCACTAGACCGATTTATTCAGGAAAAGCTTTTGAAAAAGTCATTTCAACAGATCGTCTGCTTTTGGCTACTATCCGCCCAAACAACGTGGCACCGCTGGAGCGTGATGCGTCACGCAGCGGAGAAGTGACGCCAGTTTCTGTCGATATTCAAAACCTAAGAACGATCGTGAAGGAAGTCATTAAAAAAACATCAGAAGGTGTAGATTTATCTGAAGCGAAGGTCATTGTCGCAGGAGGCAGGGGGGTCAAGAGCAAAGAAGGCTTTGAACCGCTGAAAGAACTTGCCCAAACGCTTGGCGCAGCAGTCGGTGCCTCGCGTGGTGCATGTGACGCTGACTACTGCGATTATGCCCTGCAAATTGGTCAAACCGGTAAAGTCGTCACACCTGACCTTTACATTGCCTGCGGGATTTCAGGGGCTATTCAGCATTTAGCCGGTATGTCCAACAGTAAAGTCATTGTTGCGATCAACAAAGACCCTGAAGCTGAAATCTTCAAAATTGCCGATTACGGAATAGTTGGTGACTTATTCGAAGTCGTTCCGCTTTTAAATGAAGAGTTAAAAAAGATGAATATCCATTCTTAACGCTCATACACTCAGAATGCCTAGGTATTCTGGGTTTTTTTGTATGTCATCACGAAACAAAGGAGCGGTTTACAAGTGAATGGGACAGTAAAAATCAATGAAGTGATTGGACGCATTTCTAAACACATCTATGGACACTTTCAAGAGCATTTAGGAAGAGGAATTTATGACGGCATTTGGGTAGGGAAAGACTCATCGATTGACCATATTGAGGGGATTCGTACCGATGTACTAAAGGCACTTCAAGCCTTACATATCCCGGTGCTGAGGTGGCCGGGCGGCTGTTTTGCAGACGAGTATCATTGGGCAAACGGCGTCGGTGATCTGAGTGAACGAAAGCCGATGGTGAATACTCATTGGGGTGGCACCGTTGAATCAAATGCGTTTGGTACACATGAATTTATGAGACTGTGTGAATTACTTGAATGTGAGCCTTATATTTGTGGAAACGTTGGAAGCGGTTCTGTTCAAGAATTAGCAGAATGGATTGAATATATCACATTTCCTAAGGGGACACCTATGTCGGATTGGCGGATTCAAAATGGAAAACAAGAACCGTGGGAGCTGACGTATGTTGGTGTAGGCAATGAAAGCTGGGGATGTGGTGGAAATATGACGCCAGAGTATTATGCAGACTTATATAAACGCTACCAAACGTATGTGAGAGAATTTGCTGGTCAGCGCATTTACAAAATCGCATGCGGTGCGAATTCAAATGATGTGAATTGGACAAAAGTATTAATGGAGCGTGCAGCGCCTTGGATGGATGGGCTCAGTTTGCATTACTATACGGTCCCAGGAACATGGGAGAAGAAAGGGTCAGCGACCGATTTTGATGAGGATGAGTGGTTTACAACGCTGAAAAAGGCGTCTGAAATGGAGCGGCTTGTTGTAGATCACGGAGAGATCATGGATCGTTATGATCCAGACAAGCGAATCGGGATGATTATTGATGAATGGGGGACATGGTATGATCCAGAACCGGGGACAAATCCAGGGTTTTTGTATCAGCAAAACACATTAAGAGATGCTCTAGTCTGTGCCCTGCATTTTCATATTTTTCATCGCCATTGCCAGCGGATTCATATGGCGAATATTGCCCAGACCGTCAATGTGCTGCAAGCGATGGTGTTAACGCAGGACGAAAAGATGCTCCTGACACCTACCTATCATGTATTTCACATGTTTCAAGTGCATCAAGAAGAAGAAGCGCTTGAAGTAGAATTGAATGCGCCTTCATATGAACGCCGGGGTGAAAAAATCCCTCAAGTCAGAATGTCAGCCTCGCGGTCATCTGACAAGATGCATATTAGTTTATGTCATGTGAATCCCCATGAAAAAGTAGACGTATCTCTTGCGATAGAGGGAATCGATGCAAAAACGAAGGTCACTGGCCGTGTGCTGACTGCTGATCGGATGAATGCGCACAACACGTTCGATGATCCTCATTCCGTTCAGCCTGCGGACTTTCGGCAATTTGCTGTTAAGCACGGCGAGCTGACTATTGATCTGCCGCCTATGTCGGTTGTAATGTTGACCGTCGATCTGGCTTGATCGCATATTTCAATGTTTGATGAGAAGAATGTTGGGGCATCATACATTGTAAATGAAGCGGAAAGGGAGTTATGTCATATGCTTAGAACCATTCTGATGATCATCGGTGCGATTGTTGTTATTGGTGCGATCATACGGTTTGTTTTTTAATTCATTTCATAAAAAATGATTCGTAAGCATTTCATTCGCAAGTCACATTGGTAGATGCTATACTAAAAAGCATAATTTACATTGGAGGAATGAATAATGGCAATCGTAAAAGCTACTGACGCAACATTTTCACAAGAAACTGCAGAAGGTGTTGTTCTTGCAGACTTTTGGGCACCTTGGTGCGGACCTTGTAAAATGATTGCTCCAGTTCTTGAAGAACTTGATCAAGAAATGGGCGATAAAATGAAAATTGTAAAAATTGATGTGGATGATAACCAAGAAACTGCTGGTAAATACGGCGTTATGAGTATCCCAACACTTCTTGTTTTAAAAGACGGTGAAGTCGTCGAAACGTCTGTTGGTTTCAAACCAAAAGAAGCACTAGCTGAGCTTGTAAACAAACATCTATAAACCGATCTATGCCCGCGTGGCATGATCTCAAAAGCGGTTCTCGTATAGTCGAGAGCCGCTTTTCTTTCATCGTGGTATAAAACAAATGTTCGTGATACACTAGAAGGAGTGAAAGAGGAAAACAAGGACGGATGAAAATATGAACAAATTGATCAAAGAAAAGCTGTCAGTCTTACCTGATCAACCAGGCTGTTACTTAATGAAAGATAGACAAAATACGATCATTTATGTGGGAAAGGCAAAGGTATTAAAAAATAGGGTCCGCTCTTATTTTACAGGATCTCATGATGCCAAAACGCAGCGGCTTGTCAGTGAAATCGAAGACTTTGAATACATTGTCACCTCTTCAAATATTGAGGCACTTATTTTAGAGCTGAATTTAATCAAAAAATATGACCCGAAATACAATGTCATGCTCAAGGATGACAAAACGTACCCTTTTATTAAAATTACGAATGAACGTCATCCTAAGCTGATTGTCACCCGCAATGTGAAAAAGGATAAAGGGAAATACTTCGGTCCATATCCGAACGTACAAGCAGCAAGAGAAACGAAAAAGCTGCTCGACCGTTTATATCCACTTAGAAAATGTGCGACACTCCCTGACCGAGTCTGCCTTTATTATCATCTTGGGCAATGTCTTGCTCCGTGTGTGTATGACATTTCTGAAGAAACGAATAAACAGCTCGTCGACGAAATCACAAGATTTCTAAACGGAGGACATCAGCAAATCAAGAAAGAATTAACAGAAAAGATGCAAGAAGCGGCCGAACAATTAGAGTTTGAGCGGGCAAAAGAACTGAGAGATCAAATCGCATATATTGACTCAACGATGGAAAAGCAAAAGATGACGATGAGTGACTTATCTGATCGTGATGTGTTTGCCTATGCTTATGATAAGGGCTGGATGTGTGTCCAAGTCTTCTTCATCAGACAGGGGAAATTAATCGAACGTGATGTCAGCCTATTTCCGATGTATCAAGACCCTGAGGAAGAATTTCTCACGTTTATGGGGCAGTTTTATGAAAAGAACAACCATTTTCTTCCGAAAGAAATTTTGGTGCCGGACAGCGTAGATCAAGAGATGATTGAGCAATTGCTTGAAACGAATGTTCATCAGCCGAAAAAAGGAAAGAAAAAGGATTTGCTTTTACTTGCCCACCAAAACGCCAAAATTGCTCTCAAAGAAAAGTTCTCGCTTATAGAGCGTGATGAAGAACGAACAATTGGTGCAGTGGAGCAGCTTGGCGATGCACTCAATATTTATATGCCATACCGGATTGAGGCGTTTGATAACTCCAATATCCAAGGAGCAGACCCCGTATCCGCTATGGTTGTCTTCCAAGACGGGAAGCCGTATAAAAAGGAATACCGAAAATACAAAATTAAAACCGTTGAGGGGCCCGATGATTATGCTTCCATGCGTGAAGTCATTAGAAGGCGGTATACCCGTGTGTTAAAGGATGAACTGCCGCTTCCTGACTTGATTTTAATCGACGGAGGAAAAGGACAAATCAACGCAGCCATAGATGTGCTCGAAAATGAATTAAATCTGTCTGTTCCTGTGGCAGGTCTTGTGAAAGATGAAAAACACAGGACATCGAATCTTATGATGGGTGATACGCTTGAAATTGTTGCGCTCGAACGGAATAGTCAGGCCTTTTATTTATTGCAGCGTATTCAAGATGAAGTGCACCGATTTGCGATTAGTTTTCACCGGCAGCTGCGGGGGAAGAATGCATTCCAGTCTATTCTAGACGATGTCCCAGGTATCGGGGAAAAGCGCAAAAAGCAGTTGCTGAAACATTTTGGCTCTGTGAAAAAGATGAAAGAAGCCTCTATCCAGGATTTTCAGGACGCTGGTATTCCGAAACAAACGGCTGAACTTTTAATGGAGGCATTAAAAAAATAGATTGTACTTTTTCCAAAAGTCTGTTAAGATGTGACTAATTTAATAAATGAACGTGTTGTTTGTTGAAGATAGAGGTGCGAACTTCAAGAGTAAGCCTTCAGAGATCGAGGGGATCTAGGAAGAGGGCTGAAAGGGGAGCGTCGCCGAAGTGAATAAAATCCACTCATTTTATTCGCTGGCTGTACATTGAAGAAATGTAGGGCTGTCAAGAATGTATTTCTTGGAGGGCTATCTCATTGTTTGCATCGTTTGATGATGATTTTAAAGCAATGGGAGATTTGTTCTCTCATTGCTTTTTTATTTGCAGTGAACAGAGCAGTCTCCGCAGCCTCTTCTCTCACACGTGATCTTTTGAAAAAGGGTGGTAGACATGGGACTAATTGTACAAAAATTTGGTGGAACATCTGTTGGATCGACAGAAAAAATTCGCAATGCCGCAGAGAGAGTCATCGCTGAACGCGAGGCAGGAAATGATGTGGTCGTGGTTGTGTCTGCGATGGGCAAATCAACGGATGTTCTAGTAGACCTAGCGAAAGAACTCACAGATGATCCAAGCAAAAGAGAAATGGATATGCTACTGACAACTGGTGAGCAGGTGACCATTTCATTATTAGCGATGGCACTGCAAGCAAAAGGTTATGATGCCATTTCCTTTACAGGCTGGCAAGCTGGGATGAAAACAGAGAAGGTGCACGGAAATGCAAGAATCGTGGACATCGATGAAGCAAGAATCAAAGAAGAACTGAGTGCGGGAAAAGTCGTCGTTGTAGCAGGTTTCCAAGGAATTGCGGATGATCTACATATTACAACACTTGGGCGTGGTGGATCAGACACGACTGCTGTGGCACTAGCTGCGGCACTCAAAGCGGACAAATGTGATATTTATACGGACGTACCAGGTGTGTTTACAACAGATCCTCGTTATGTACCGTCTGCGCGAAAACTTGCAGGAATTTCATACGATGAAATGCTTGAGTTAGCCAATTTAGGAGCAGGTGTGCTGCATCCGAGAGCGGTCGAATTTGCAAAAAATTATCAAATCCCACTAGAAGTCCGTTCTAGTATTGAAAATGAATCGGGTACGTTAATTGAGGAGGAATCATCCATGGAACAAAATTTAGTTGTAAGAGGCATTGCATTTGAAGATCAGATGACACGCGTGACGGTATGCGGCCTTTCAAGCGGTTTAACAACGCTATCGACGATTTTTACGACACTTGCAAAGCAAAATATCAATGTCGATATCATCATTCAGTCTGTCACAAGCACCAATCAGACCTCCATCTCTTTCTCTGTGAAAACGGATGATTTGTCTAAAACAGTTGAAGTATTAGAAGAATACAAAGGTGCGCTTGGTTATGAGCAGATTGAGACAGAAAGCAAATTAGCCAAAGTATCCATCGTGGGTTCTGGTATGGTTTCAAACCCAGGCGTTGCGGCTGAAATGTTCGCTGTGTTAGCTCAAAAAGACATTCAAGTGAAAATGGTCAGTACGTCTGAGATCAAAGTCTCAACAGTCGTTGATCGTGAAGATATGGTGAAAGCGGTAGAAGCCCTTCATGATGCGTTTGAATTATCAAAGGTGAGCGCCGCTGCTCATTCTTAAACAACAAAAGAGGTGTACCCATTGTAGCGGGTACACCTCTTTTTTATTGTGCTGTTGGAATGGCAACCCAGTGATCTTTTGATATTTCTACTAGCTCTGCATTCTGTAAATGATAAGGATCTTCGTCCATCTGTTCTGCCGAAACGAACCTTTCCTTCTTTGCTTCCACTTTAGGATCAGGTATAGGGATAGCTGAAAGTAACGATTTTGTGTAGGGGTGCTGCGGATTGTTGTAAAGCTCCTCACTTTCGGCTAATTCAACAATTTTACCAGCATACATCACAGCCACTCGGTCACTAATATGTTTCACCATCGACAAATCGTGTGCAATGAATAAATAAGTCAACCCAAGCTTTTTCTGAAGATCCTCTAATAAGCGTACGATTTGCGCTTGGATAGAAACATCAAGTGCAGACAGAGGTTCATCACATACAATCAATTGTGGTTCGACGGCAAGCGCCCTTGCGATTCCAATTCTCTGGCGCTGTCCTCCGGAGAATTCATGAGGGTACCGATCGGCATGTGACGGCTTGAGGCCAACCATCTCAAGCAGTGCTTCCACCCTTTTTCTTCTTTCGGTGTTGTTTGTGCTTAACCTGTGGAGATCAAGCGCCTGTCCGATAATATCCAGCACTTTAAAGCGAGGATTTAGAGATGAATAAGGGTCTTGAAAAATCATCTGCATATGCCGCCGCATCGTTTTCATTTCTTTTTTCGACAGACGGTGGACTGGAATGCCTTGAAATAAGATATCTCCATCTGTTGGTTCGTTTAAGCGCAGGATCGCTCGGCCAGTGGTTGATTTCCCTGAACCTGATTCGCCAACAAGCCCCAGTGTCTCTCCGCGTTTAATCAAAAAATCAATCTGATCAACCGCTTTTAGCACATGCCCTTTACCGATTTGAAAGTGCTGAGATAATGATTTAACTTTCAGTAAAGGCGGATGATGTTTGATATGTATGGCATCAAAATCTTTCTTGTTTTTTTTCTTTTCATGTAAACGAGGCAAAGAATTGAGAAGCTGTTTTGTATATTCATGCTGAGGGTTCTCAAACAATTCTTCTGTTGTATTGGATTCGACAATTTTTCCTTCTTTCATCACAACCACCCGATCACACATTCCGGCAACAACGCCTAGGTCGTGTGTGATGAAAATAATCGATGTCCCAAACCGTTCTTGAATATCCTTCATCACATGTAAAATTTGGGCTTGTATCGTCACATCGAGTGCAGTCGTTGGTTCATCTGCGATAAGCAAGGCTGGCTGAGAGGCTAAAGCGATGGCAATGACGATCCGTTGACGCATACCGCCAGAGAATTCATGAGGATATTGCTGATAGCGCTCCTTACTATGCTGAATCCCTACAAGTTTCATCAGGTCAATGGCCTGTCGTCTGGCTTCTTCTTTTGAAAGCTTCTTGCGTTTGATTAAGCTTTCAGCGATTTGGGGTCCGATCCGTATCGTTGGATTGAGAGACGTCATAGGGTCTTGAAAAATCATGCCAATATCCCGCCCTCTTACAGCCTGCATTTCTTTTTCCGTTTTTGTTGTGAGTTCTTCCCCCTGAAAGGTGATGCGTCCTGATTTTAAAAAAGAAGGAGGTGATGGAAGGAGTTGTAAAATACTCCGGGCTGTTACGCTTTTCCCGCTTCCTGATTCCCCGACAATACCAAGTGTTTCTCCTTTGTTTACTTCAAAGCTAATGCCACGGACAGCTTCTAATTCGCCATCTCGTGTGTGAAAAGATATATGTAAATCCTTCACTGTTAGAAGAGGTGCTAAATCCTTCAATTTTTTCCACCACCTGTATGATATGGATATTGACTTTCAAATGAAGCTAGCATAAACTTTACTATACAGATCGGAATAATGCAATTAACTTTTTGGAACGAACATTCATGTGAAAGGGGGAACGATGGGTTGTCGAGAATGGTAGCTGTAAAACATGATGAGATTGGCTGCGTATCTCATCCATCCTGGGTTAGTCGAATATTTCAAGACATTCAATCGCGCCGCGCATATCAATTAGTGCTGTGGATTGTTGGTTTACCCGTGCATTTGTTTGTGTTTTTTTATTATTTACATAAGAGTAAACAAGATACATATATTCATGTATTAGAAGAAGTGAAGGCTCGTTTAGATGTTTCCGGTGTTAAAGAGAAAATGAGAGCGGATATTCAGCAGCAAGTGTTGAGGAAAAAAGAATTCTTCCATGAAAAAATAGATCCACATGAGATCGACAGCCTCACTCACCAGTGGACAGAAGAAGCCTTTCAAAAAACAGTGAAATTGAAGGTTGAGGAAGAGCTCAAAAAACAAGGTCAGTCGAAAGTCACGTTTCACACGGTTTTTGCTTCACTATTATCTAACCGGCTTTTTCTTATGGTGACATTGATTCCAGGCTTACCAATGTACATTCTGCTTTTTTTATACCGGCATGCATTCTTGAAATATGTTGTTGAACGGCTGCTTATGAGTGTATTGGTGATTATCGGTGTAGTCATTCTTGTCTTTACCATTCTCTATTTCTCTCCATTTGATCCAGCAGTAAATATTCTTGGAGAATCCGCAACAAAGGAGCAAATCGCAGCTTTTAATCACCTATATGGTCTAGATCAACCATATATCCAACAGCTTTGGAATGCTTTAAAAGGACTTTTCACATTTGATCTAGGAAAATCGTTTACCGGAAATGAAGAAGTGGCAACAAGCATAGCGAGTAAATTTCCTATCACGCTCACATTAGCTGTTTGGTCACTCGTCATGGCGATTGTGATTGCCATTCCAATAGGGGTTATTTCTGCAACAAGACCGTATTCATTTTTTGATTATTCGTTCATGTTTATCGCATTACTTGGGTTGTCTATTCCAAATTTTTGGCAAGGACTCATTTTCATTTTGAACTTTTCGATTAAATGGAAATGGCTTCCCGCCACGTATTCCCCAGAAAATTGGTTATCGTTACTCATGCCAGTCATTGTCCTTGGTACGGGGTTAACTGCCTCGATTGCTCGGATGACCAGGTCATCTATGCTCGAAGTTATTCATGAAGATTACATGATTACAGCAAAAGCAAAGGGGCTAAGTCAGCAGTATATTCTATGGCGACATGGAATTGGCAATGCCATGATTCCGATTATTACCGTCATTGGACTGCTTTTCGGCGGCATGCTTGGAGGAGCGGCTGTTACAGAAAAGGTATTCAACATTAGTGGGATTGGAAGCTATATTGTTGATAAGCAGTTTATTCCTGATATTCCGAGTATTTTGGGAGGGGTTGTATATGTGGCGATTACCATCTCCGTCGTGAATGTCATCATTGATATTTTATATGCATTTTTTGATCCTCGTATTAGATCAAAGATGAAACAATATTGAAGTAGGTGTAGGAATGTTAGCAACGATGAAGTCGATTCACTCTCATGAGCAGCATCACGTGAAAAAGCGGTCTATCGAGTATATTGGCGCAAAATTCACATCTGTTGCATCAATTGTCATGACCATTCTTTTCTTTATAAACAGCGTTGATATTGCGAATCAAACCGTGAAGCCACTGATGTTCAGTGTATCTTTTATTTACCTTTTCTTTTCGCTTATTCAAGTCAGTATTACATGGAAAATGAAGAATGATCTAGAAAAGACAGGTGTAATTCAAACCTTCACGAGGCGTCTAGGTTATGTGCAGCTGTTGAGTCTTTTGGCCGGTCATCTCATCATCACCGTTTTTGCCTTTAGTCTCATAAAAGAAAGAAAATCTCTGGCATATATATTTGCTTTTTACATGCTGATCAATCATATCGTGATCATGGCTTTGTCCGCTCTTAATTTATTCAAACCCTATGTAACGGATTCCTTTCCGCTTGCTATGCTGATTCTGCTTGTCATCGGTCTCTTTTATACGGCAGTATTTGTGTTTGTCATCAAGCAGGAGGATAGAAAGGTATCACCGGTAGCAGGAACATATTTTGCTATTGCCCTTGTGTTTTCATCTGTGATGGGCAACGTATTTGCTCTTCTTCTTGCGATACAGCTTGTGGTGAAAACAGGACATATCAAAAAATATCGTTTTGAAAAATGGCGTTCCATCTGGGAGAAAATAACGAGAAACCAAGCAGCGATGCTAGGACTGTTGTTCATTGTTTTTGTTTTTTCTCTGTCAATGTGGAGTGTGTTTACCTTCGATTATGACTTGGCGGTTGAAAATCAATATGGTGCTATTTTGCAAACACCAAGTCTTGCTTATCCACTTGGAACTGATCAATTTGGCCGTGATGTATTTTCGCAAATTGTCTTTGGGGCAAGAATTTCCTTACTCGTTGGCTGCATTTCAACCCTTATTCCAGCTGTCATTGGAGGTTTTTTGGGGGCGATTGCAGGATACTACACGCCAAAAATAGATCATGTCATTATGCGGCTGCTGGATGTTCTTTATGCCATCCCTGGCATATTGCTGGCGATCGCGATCATTGCAGCATTTGGAGCCAATATTGTGAACTTGATCATTGCTCTTAGTGTAGGAGCGATTCCGACCTATGCCAGAACAATGCGTGCCAATGTCATGATGATTTCTAATCTCGAATATGTTCACTCAGCCCGTGCATTAGGTGCTAGTGATTGGTCTATTATTTTTAAAGAAATTGTCCCTAATGCACTCGCGCCGATGATTGTGAAAGCCACTTTGACAATTGGGTCGGCAGTGATTGCGACAAGTAGTTTGAGTTACTTGGGCCTTGGCGTTGAACCTCATATTCTGGAATGGGGAAATATATTAAAAGCGGGGAGTACCTATCTAGAATCTCATGCCTATCTAGCAATTTTTCCAGGGCTCGCCATTATCATGCTTGTCTTATCATTTAACTTTTTAGGTGACGCATTACGGGATGCGTTAGATCCAAAATTAGATGAAATGTAAAAACACAAGGGGGAAATATTATGAAAAAAAGTGTATTACCATTGCTCATCATATTGCTTCTCGTATTAGCAGGCTGTGTCAATACGAAGTCAAGTGTAGGAAATGAAGAAGGTAGTCAATCGTCGAAAGAAACCATTGAATTACTTGGAATGAGTAGCAGTGAAGATGACCTGAATATTGTTCGAGATCAATTGGTCAAGAGTGGATTTAAAGTAAAACTCAATATTCAGCCTGATTATGGCAGCTATACAGCTCAAAAGGATGCCGGGAATTATGACATTGTTCTTTCGAGTTGGACGACTGTGACGGGGAACCCTGATTATGCGGTTCGTGGCCTGTTTAAAACCGGTGCTGATAACAGCATCATGTCAGATAAACAAATCGATCAATTGATTGACAAAGCAGCAACAGAAACGCCTGTCGAATACATTCAAACGTATCAAGAATTAGAAAAGCGTCTCGTCTTTGATAAGGCCTATATTGCGCCGCTTTACAATTCATTGAAAGCTCAAGGTGTGAACAAAGGTGTGATCAATGAGAAGACCGTTCGTCTAGCTAAATCTCGGGCAGTTGCATGGGAATCAATTGATTTTAACGATTCATCCAAAAGAAATAAAGATCCGCTCATCACGCAGCAGGCACTGGCTTCCCTTACATCGCTTGATCCGATCAAAGGCAATGATGGATCAATTAATACACTGAATACAAATATGTATGTAAGACTTGTGAATTTGACAGATGATGATAAAGTCACATCAAAAGGTTCACTTTCTTGGAATCATGCCGCAGCAAAAGATAAAACACATTATTACTTCTTATTAAGAGACGATATCCGTTTTGCAAAGGTGGAGAATAAAAAAGCGATGGATTCGGGTGAACGCGTAGGTGCAGATGATGTGGTTTTTTCGCTTAACAGAGCCAAGGATAAAAACGCAGTACCAGACCATCGTACATACTCATTGCATGAGCATATTCAAAGCGCAGAGGTTGTTACCGATCTATCTGAACTGAAAGCAACATCTGGTAATGGCGGTACGATCAAAGAAGAATTAGAAAAAGATGTGCAACAGAAGGTGCAAAAGCTCGTAAAAGATAAAGAAGATGCAGACAATCAAGCAGGTGTGTATCAAGTGGTCAAGATCACGACAACAGAGCCATTCCCGCAAGTATTAAATTATTTAGCCCATCAATCAGCAGGAATTGTTTCTAAGAAACAGATAGAGCGTGTAAACACATATGATATGGATGCCTTTGATCCAGCAAAGGATATCCCATATGGTGATCAGCGTACAATCACGGAAGGAAAAATGTATAACAATCAATTGTTTGCGAGTGGTCCATACATTTTATCGTATAAAAACGATTATGAAGCCGTTTTTTATAAAAACCCTGCATATATGAAAGGCACAGAGAACGAGCCAAACATTTCTCAAGTCACCGTTCGATTTATTGAAAATCCTGATAGTGCACTGTCTGCACTTCGAAATGGTGAAATTCATATTTTTAATGGTATTCCTGAAACAAAATATGATGTGGTCGAGAAAGACAGCAAGCTCGCCTTGCAAAAAAATCAGAGCAATGCGGTTGCTTATCTATTATTTAACACATCTAAACGCGAAGTGGCAAAAAGTGAAGAATTACGAAAAGCCATCCTTTACTCAATCAATCAAGAGGAATTCGTCAACTTCTATCAAGGTCATAAAAACAAGGCTTCATCCACAGTCAGTCCGCTTGTCGAAACAAAAAATGAGTTAAAGCCAGACGCAGAAAAGGTGAAGGGATACTTAACGACATATCAAAAAAGTAAAAAATGAACAAGGAGCATCTACTCCGAATGGGGGTAGATGTTTTTCTGATGAAAGGAAATCCAGCTTCTGTGTGTATGCTATGATAGAAGGGTATATAAAAAAGGCGTGACACGAAGTCCTCGCCTTTCATAAGCAGTGTTAGCTAGGGTCTCTTAAATCCCATTTAACGGTTAAAATGACTTTATCAGCACGCTTTTTTACTTGTTCATAGGATTCAGCCACGTGCTCATTGAGAAGCTGAATCTGTTCAGCGATAAAACCTGCTTCCATTTGAAAGCATGGCTCCTTTTGATAGCTGAGTCGATTCGATACAAGTGGACCTTCGAGCTCAAACTCAATTTCCTGTTTTTTAGAATGGACCATCGTGAGAGTTCCCCATCCGGCATCATGGAAAAATTCGGGGATCTTTTCCCATGACTCTTGAGGAAATTTACGAGCAAGCAGTTTACCCGCAAAATACATCATAGATGAATGATCCTGACCAAGAATGTCAGGCAGCAGAACTTCGCGTATCAGCTCGTAGGCAAATCCATTGACTTCAATTTCTTTTAGCTGTTCTAAGTTAGATTCGAATTTATTCATTGTATGGCTCCCCTCTTTCAACAATTTATTATAGCTTATGTGGGCATATGATGACAGAGTTTTCCCTGAAGTCTAAGAAATTCTTATTGTAGTAAAACGAATTTTGATTTAAAACTTTTAAATTTCGGAAAATTTTAATTTATGTACGCGGTTTCTTGACGCTTTTTTGACATAGGAGTAAAATGAAATTGTCAATAAATTTGAATAAAGTGCTTACAATTGAAAGAAGCGGGGGTAAGACAATTTTCAAGCAATTGCACTTTTTTTACTAGGGGGGTAAAGTAATGTCGGGGAACAAAGAATTTTTTTATCGGAAATTGCATTCTTTGCTTGGCGTCATTCCGGTCGGTCTATTTTTAGTACAGCACTTAGTGATTAACCACTTTGCGACGAATGGACCAGAGGCGTTTAACAAAGCTGCACACTTTATGGAACAGCTTCCATTCAGATATGCACTTGAGCTGTTCGTGATTTTCTTACCACTGATCTATCATGCTGTTTATGGGGTGTACATAGCCTTTACGGCACAAAACAACACGTCTCGCTTCAGTTACTTAAGAAACTGGTTGTTCAGACTGCAACGTATTACAGGTATCATCACATTGATTTTTGTCACTTGGCACGTATGGGAAACACGCATTCAAGCGCAGCTTGGAGCTGAAGTAAACTATGACATGATGGCGAATATTTTAAGCTCTCCATTTATGCTAGGTTTCTATATTGTCGGCGTTTTATCTACTATTTTCCACTTTGCTAATGGCTTGTGGTCATTTGCTGTCAGCTGGGGAATTACAGTTTCACCACGCTCACAAAGAATCTCCACATATGTGACATTAGGTATATTTATAGCGCTTTCATATGTAGGGCTAAGAGCAATTTTCGCTTTTGTTTAAGAGGAAATAGATTAGTAGAAGAGGGAGAGGGGCTACAATGAGTAATTCTAGCATCATCGTTGTCGGAGGCGGCTTAGCTGGTCTCATGGCAACTATCAAAGCAGCAGAAGCGGGAACAGCTGTTAAACTATTTTCAATCGTACCTGTGAAACGTTCGCATTCTGTTTGTGCACAGGGCGGAATTAACGGAGCGGTCAATACAAAAGGTGAAGGAGATTCACCTTATGAGCATTTTGATGACACGGTATATGGCGGAGACTTTTTAGCTAACCAGCCGCCAGTAAAGGCAATGTGTGAAGCAGCGCCGTCCATTATCCACTTACTTGATCGTATGGGTGTAATGTTTAACAGAACACCAGAAGGATTACTGGACTTCCGCCGTTTCGGGGGAACACAGCACCACCGTACAGCATTTGCTGGTGCGACAACAGGTCAGCAGTTATTATACGCACTAGATGAGCAGGTTCGCCGCTATGAAGTAGCGGGTCTTGTGACGAAATATGAAGGCTGGGAATTCCTTGGCGCTGTCTTAGATGACGAGGAAGTATGCCGAGGCATTGTCGCACAGAACTTGACGACAATGGAAATCGAATCCTTCCGTTCAGATGCTGTCATCATGGCAACAGGCGGCCCTGGTATCGTATTCGGTAAATCAACGAACTCCATGATTAATACCGGATCAGCTGCATCGATCGTTTATCAGCAAGGTGCTCATTATGCTAATGGAGAATTTATTCAAATTCACCCAACAGCGATCCCAGGAGATGACAAGCTGCGTCTCATGAGTGAATCAGCTCGTGGTGAAGGTGGACGTGTTTGGACATATAAAGACGGAAAACCTTGGTACTTCCTTGAAGAAAAGTACCCAGCATACGGGAACCTTGTACCGCGTGACATTGCAACGCGTGAAATTTTCGACGTATGTGTGGAGCAAAAGCTTGGCATCAACGGAGAGAACATGGTGTACCTAGATCTTTCTCACAAAGATCCAAAAGAGCTTGATATTAAGCTTGGTGGAATCATTGAAATCTATGAAAAATTCATGGGTGATGACCCGCGTAAGCTTCCGATGAAAATTTTCCCGGCTGTTCATTATTCAATGGGCGGATTATGGGTTGATTATGATCAAATGACGAATATCAAAGGCTTGTTTGCTGCCGGAGAATGTGATTACTCTATGCACGGCGGAAACAGACTTGGTGCAAACTCATTGCTTTCTGCGATTTACGGCGGGATGGTTGCTGGACCAAATGCTGTGAAATACATTAGCGGTCTTGAAAAGTCTGCAGAAGATTTATCATCTGCAACATTCGACAGTGCCGTGAAGAAAGAGCAGGAGAAATGGGACAACATCCTTAGCATGGATGGCACAGAAAATGCATATGTGCTTCATAAAGAGCTTGGAGAATGGATGACGGATAACGTTACAGTGGTTCGTTACAACGAGAAGCTCTTAAAAACAGACCAGAAGATCGAAGAACTAATGGAACGCTATAAGCATATTAACATCAACGATACAGCTTCATGGAGCAACCAAGGCGCTGCCTTCACGCGTCAGCTTGACAACATGCTTCAGCTGGCACGCGTCATTACGATTGGGGCTTACAACCGGAATGAAAGCCGAGGCGCACACTATAAACCGGAATTCCCAGAAAGAAACGATGAAGAATTCCTAAAAACAACGATGGCTACGTTCAAAGGGAAAAACCAAAAACCTGCATTCCACTATGAGGACGTCGATGTATCGTTAATTGCACCTCGTAAACGAGATTACTCGAAGAAAAAGGTGGAGAAATAAGATGAGTGAAAAAAATACGATTCAATTTATTATCACACGTCAAGATACAGCAGATGGCAAGCCTTATGATGAGGAATTCGAAATCCCTTACCGTCCGAATATGAACGTCATTTCCGCACTCATGGAAATCAGACGTAACCCGGTCAATAAAAAAGGTGAAAAAACAACGGCTATTAACTGGGACATGAACTGTCTTGAAGAAGTATGCGGCGCTTGTTCCATGGTCATTAATGGAACGCCTCGCCAGTCATGTACAGCACTAATTGACAAGCTAGAGCAGCCGATTCGTCTTCAGCCGATGAAAACTTTCCCGGTTGTGAGAGACTTGCAGGTTGATCGAAGCCGTATGTTCAATTCATTGAAAAAAGTCAAAGCATGGGTGCCGATCGATGGCACATATGATCTTGGACCTGGACCAAGAATGCCTGAGAAAAAGCGTCAATGGGCGTATGAGCTTTCAAAGTGTATGACATGTGGTGTCTGCCTTGAAGCTTGTCCAAACGTGAATGATAAGTCTTCCTTTATGGGCCCTGCACCGCTTTCACAAGTTCGTCTATTTAACGCACATCCGACAGGTGCAATGAATAAGTCTGACCGTTTAGAAGAAATTATGGGTGATGGCGGTCTTGCAAACTGCGGGAACTCTCAAAACTGTGTGCAGGCTTGTCCGAAAGGAATCCCGCTCACAACATCAATTGCAGCACTTAACCGAGATACAACATTACAAGCTTTCCGTAACTTCTTCGGAAGCGATCACGCAGAATAACATCACATTCAGTCCTCCTTGCCAATCATGATGAGTGTTTACAAGAGGCTGGATGCAAAACATAACAAACGCCTCTTCCAATAAGGGAGAGGCGTTTTGTTTGCGAATAAGGAGTGGATCAAATGAGGCTGCCGTCATATATTGAAGAACCGTTTGAAGAGTGGAGGGCATCGTTTCGATTTTATGTGGAAACAACCGTCCGTTTTTCAGAAACGGATATGTTTGGTCACATGAACAATGTCACCCCGTTTGTGTATTTTGAAGAGGCGCGGATTGCCTTCTTTCAAAAAACGGGAATTGTAGATAAACGAATGAAGCGAGCGAGAGAGACGATTACGGTCGTGGCAAACCTTCAATGTGATTACATCAAGCAAGTGGAAATCGGTGAGAGGCTGCGTGTGTATGTAAAGCCAGAAAAGGTTGGATCAAGCTCTCTCATCCTTCATTATTTAGGAGAAAATGAACAGCAAGAACCGTGTTTTACAGGCTCAGTCACCATGGTGCAAATAAGTAAAGACACCGGTGCCCCTGTACCGTTTACAGAAGAGGAAAAAGAGACTTTTCAGGCCCAGCGACATTAAAGAATCACGGTCACATGCTTCATTTTGTTATAATAAAAGAATCATAATGAAGAAGAAACAAAAGGAGAGCACATGAAGATTTTTCAATACGACACCATTGATAGTACAAATAATGAAGCGAAAAGGCTTATTCAGCAAGGAGAAACCCCTTCATTTGCTGTATATGCCCGGCAGCAGACAGCAGGGAGAGGCAGGCTTGGCAGACCGTGGGAAACGCCTACAGGGAATGTAGCTGTCACGATGACAGTAAAACCGCCAGTAGATATCTCCACCCAATCAACGATTGCCCCGCTGACGGCACTCGCCATTTATGATGTACTCAAACCACTCATGAGAAAAGATGATCAGCTGGCGATCAAATGGCCAAATGATCTATTGATTAATGAAGCGAAAGTATCTGGCACATTAATTGAAGCAGACCGCAGCGCCATTTACATCGGTGTGGGCATCAATGTAGAGACAAAGCCCGAGCACGTTCCGTATAAAACCGTTTGCCTATCAGAACTGACTGAGGTGAAAGCGGACCAGCTAGTGAAAGATTTGGCAGCGGCCTTTGAAAAATACCATGCACGCTGGCAAATGGAAGGATTTGAAGCCCTCACTGCCCTCTACAACAAACGATTATATCGGCTGAATCAACCGCTTCGTATTTCATTAGATCGTGAAAAGCAAACATGGCAGGAAGGGATTTGCTGTGGTGTGAACCGTTATGGTCATATTCAGTTAAAAGATGATCAAGGACATATAAAAGCCCATTCAGCAGGAGATATTGATGCACCGCCCAAGTAGACAATTTCTTGTTCGATGAGTGTGTAGACAAACCGTTGCATTCGGTGTTAGAACGGAGTTGCTTTAAGATCTTCAAACTGAAAAAAGACAAAGAGCTAAAATCAGTTCATTTTAGCTCTTTGTCGACATGATGACGTCTCATTTATGCTTCTCTTTTTATTTGAGGTTGAACCATGTAGTCTTTTTTTGTAAAGACCACTCCATCTAGGATTTCTCTTGCGGTTCGAATGACTTTCACTCTGTTTTGTGAGATATCAATTTCAGTTTGCATAATACCAGCAGGATGACCAATTCGAAGTGTATCATCTTGACCTTGAAAAAGCTGTGCCGGAAGCGTTTGATCCATGAAACAGCTGGCTGACACACAGACAGATCCGGTAATGGCAAGTGCTTGGTGCGGTCTTTGCATCGATAGCATCCGAACGATGATGTCCATATCTGCTGCTCTTCTCAATATTCCATTTGTATCTACATAATCAGCAGGCTCGCTGATAATTGCAAGCTTTGGAACAGCTGGAGACTGTAATGTGGCCAGTTCTTTTGGTGCAAAGTGGCACATTTCAGCAGCGACGGAGCGAATCTCTTCTAAATCATCCAGCAATTCGTCTGTAAACTCCTCAGGCAATTCAGTTCCTTTTAATTGAATATCTTTGGCACGGACAAAGGCGATTGGATTTGCAATGTCAACGATTGAGATCGGAATCTCTCCAAACTTTGTCTGGATCGTATCCATTTTGTTTCCAGTCGGAAAGGTTTTACCTGTGACAGCGCCTTCAGGTTTCTCAAAGGATAAATAAATGGGAGAACCTGTTCCTTTCACTCCTGGAATTTCTGCCTGTCCTTCAAATTTCACTTCTCCGTTCTCGACTTCTACCTCTGCCACAATGATTTTATTCGTGTTGGTATTCAGAATACGTACTGTTGTGACAGGCTCGACTGTTTGGACAAGTCCTTTAATGATGGCATACGGCCCAACTGCTGATGAGATATTCCCACAGTTTCCTTTAAAGTCGACAAATCTTTCATTGATGCTGACTTGTGCAAACGTATAGTTCACATCCACATCTGGACGAGTAGCTTTGTCGATAATGGCCACCTTACTTGTTAAAGAATTACCGCCCCCGATTCCATCAACCTGTAGCCTGTCAGGGCTGCCCATAATGTCTAATAGAAATGCTTCGAGCTCATCGTGTTCGTAAGGTGCATCATTGGCTTGAATGAAGACCCCTTTGCTTGTACCGCCTCGCATGATTGTGATTGGAACTTTTCTCATTGCTCTCACCCTCAATTGTTTAGTTACTATTTATCTAATCAAAATGGTAAAGTATAATAAGAAATAAGTTAAATACATTATTTTAAGAGAAACCGATAAATTATTTTTATAACAAGGTTAAAAGGAGGGCACACAATGGATGAGAAAGATTGGCGGTTTTTAAAGGTGCTATATGAAGAGAAGAACATCACAAAAGCGGCAGAAAAATTATTTGTCTCGCAGCCTGCCTTAAGTTATCGATTGAAACAGCTTGAAGAGGAATTTGACATGAAGCTTTTCTTTAAAAGAAAACGAGGCATTGAATTTACATCAGAGGGCGAATACTTGGCTAAATACGCAAATGACATGCTCAAGCAGCTCCAGCAAACGAAAGATGGCATGCTCAATATGCAAAAAAAGGTCAAAGGAACGATCCGACTAGGGGTGTCGAGTAACTTTGCTCAATATAAACTGCCGGAAATTTTAAGAGAGTTTTCTAAGCAGTATCCACATGTTCAATTTATGGTGAACACAGGATGGAGCACAAAAGTCATGGATTTATTAGGGACATCAAGTGTACATTTAGGGATTTTAAGAGGAGATTACGACTGGAATGGAGAGCGATTTTTGCTTGATAAAGAACGCCTTTGTATCATTTCAAAATCAGAAATACAGCTAAAGGACCTACCAAAACTGCCGCTCATTGACTATCACACGGATAGTTCATTAAAACGATTGATTAACAGATGGTGGCAGGAGACGTTCACGATGCCTCCGCTTGTGACAATGGAGACAGACAGGCAAGATACATCAAAAGAGATGGTGAAGCATGGTTTAGGTTATGCCATTGTCCCGGAAATTTGCCTCAGACCAAGTGATGAGCTATTTGTAAAAGGTCTTTCGTATAAAGATGGACAGCCTGTTTTAAGAGATACATGGCTCATGTACCAGCCGGATTCTCTTCATTTGTCTGTTGTGAAAGCATTCATTGAGTTTTTAAGAAGTCAGCAAGGCTAATTATAAAAAAAATTTATTGAATAGACGAAAAAATCGATATTTTCATTATAAAAAAAGCTATTATATCCTTGAAATAGAAAGCGCTAACATTTCGGGCCGCAAGTGCAAAAGGGGCGCTTGTGGATCGTGTAAAGAAGAGGATGGAGGGATATGAAGTGCTAGCTATTTTAGGGATCTTGATGGTCGTGACTTTTACATTTCTTATTATGACAAAACGTATGCATCCGGTGGTGGCTCTAACCGTTGTGCCAATCATCTTTGCATTAATCGGTGGATTTTACAGCGGATTAGGGGACATGATGCTTGATGGACTCAAGACCGTTGCACCATCTGCTGCTTTATTGTTATTTGCCATCTTATTTTTCGGTGTCATGCTGGATGCTGGATTGTTTGACCCATTGATCAAACTGATTTTACGTCTTGTGAAAGGCGATCCGGTCAAAATTGCTTTTGGGGTAGCGATTTTGTCTATGCTTGTTGCATTAGATGGTGATGGGACCACAACGTACATGATTACCGTATCAGCTATGTTGCCACTTTTCTTAAGAATTGGGATGAACCCACTGATTTTAGGGACGATTTCATTATTATCACTAGGCATTATGAGTGGAATGACGCCTTGGGGCGGTCCAGCTACTCGTGCGATTGCTGCACTTGGTTTAGATGCAGCGGAATTCTTCATTCCATTACTCCCGACGATGATAGGGGGCGGTCTTTTTATCCTTTTTACAGCGTATGTTCTTGGAAAAAAAGAACGGAAGCGCATTGGGGTTGCCGAGATTCAGTATAAAGAAGAGGTCTCGATCTCTCCTGAATTGGCGGCATCAATTGAAGATGGCGTAGCTGATATGAAGAGACCAAACTTGATTTGGGTCAACTTCTTCCTGACGATTGCTGTCATGGCCACACTTGTATTGGATATCGTACCGATTCCTGTACTTTTTCTCATTGGCTTTGTCATTGCGCTTATGATCAACTATCCAAAAGTTGAAGATCAGCGCGAGCGGATTTTATCGCATGCAGGAAATGCCTTAACGGTCATTACCCTTGTGTTTGCAGCAGGAATTTTCACAGGCATTTTTTCGGGAACAAAAATGGTGGAATCCATTGCTAACTTGGTCATTTACATGATTCCGGATTCATACAGCTCATTTTTTCCACTCATTGTCGCGTTGACGAGTATGCCATTTACATTTGTTCTTTCAAATGATGCTTATTATTTCGGGGTGCTGCCAATCTTAGCTGAAGCCGGCGCAGCTTACGGAATTGATCCAGTGGAAATTGCGCGCGCCTCTATTATCGGACAGCCTGTCCATTTACTGAGTCCGCTTGTCGCTTCCACATTACTGCTTGTGAGTATGCTGAATAAAGATATTGGTGATTTGCAAAAGTACGCACTGCTATGGACCGTACTCACAGCCCTGTTTACAACACTTATTGCTCTTTTAACAGGAGCCATTTCGATATTTTAAAAGCTTGTTTGATAAAGGACGATGTCTCTATAGGGGACTCGTCCTTTTTTGTGCGGTTTGAAGGCGAGGAAATTGGACGCTGATCTGCGGGAATTCTCGATTTTAACGTCACCTACCTCAAGTACCCGGCATATGATATCTCGACTATACAGAATCCCATTCTATAGAGACTAGAGCTCTCACCTTAGCAAGGAGGGTTACAATACTTGAAGGAGAAAGAGTTTCAATCCAAGCCGCTATTAACCAAAAGAGAAAGAGAAGTATTCGAATTGCTCGTCCAAGATAAAACAACAAAAGAAATTGCAAGCGAGCTTTTTATTAGCGAAAAGACTGTTCGAAATCATATTTCGAATGCCATGCAAAAGCTAGGAGTCAAAGGTCGTTCACAGGCCGTAGTCGAGCTTCTGCGTATGGGTGAGCTAGAGCTCTAACGTCAGCCGGTTTTCCTTCCGCACCAGGGAGGAGCCGGTTATTTCTATATCGTTTCCATGAGTCTCTTCTTGCAATTTCTTTGAAAAACGAGGAAAATAGGAATGTACGTTTTAATCAAAGTGAGATGCTATAGTGAGGTATCAATGAAATGGAAACGAATGAGTCAGGCCATGTTGCAGAAATTGAAAAATCATTGCGCCATATTGCTGCAATCATTAAGCAAAAAGGTAGAGAAATTCTGAATCAATATACGATTACTCCTCCTCAATTTGTAGGGCTCCAGTGGCTTTATGAATTCGGAGATATGACAATAGGTGAGCTATCACAAAAGATGTATTTGGCTTGCAGCACGACAACCGATTTAATTGATCGAATGGAAAAAAGTGAACTTGTTGAACGGGTGAAAGATCCGTCTGACCGCCGCGTGGTTCGCATTCATTTATTGCCTGAAGGTGAGCGGATCATTCAAGAAGTGATTGTCAAACGCCAAGAATACGTCAGTGAACTTCTAGGGGCTTTCTCAGAAGAAGAAGCCATCGTTTTCAACCAATCTTTAACGAAACTACAGCAGCAAATGAAAAGAAAATGAGGCGATTTTGTTGGATCAACCCATCGGCGTGATTGATTCCGGCGTAGGCGGTTTAACCGTTGCGAAGGAAATCATGAGACAACTGCCAAAAGAAAAAATTATTTATGTAGGCGACACAAAACGATGTCCATACGGCCCTCGAGCAGAAGAAGAGGTTCTTCAGTATACATGGGAAATGACGCACTACCTATTAAGACATCACCATATTAAAATGCTGGTCATTGCGTGTAACACTGCGACGGCGATAGCACTTGATGAAATTAAAGCAACACTTGATATCCCGGTCATTGGCGTGATCCAGCCCGGAGCTCGCACAGCGATCAAGGTCACAAACAATCAGCATATTGGCGTCATCGGCACAGCCAATACGATCAAAAGTGAAGCCTATAAAGAAGCACTGCTTTCTTTAAAAGCAGGACTAACTGTTCAAAGTCTGGCATGTCCAATGCTTGTACCGTTTGTGGAAAGTGGTACGTTTTTAGATCATACAGCAGATGAAGTCGTAAAAGCTTCTCTTGAACCGATGAAAGAAACAGGCATTGATACGCTTATTCTTGGCTGCACACACTACCCGATTTTAAAAGAACCGATTCAGCGCTTTATGGGCAGTGGCGTCAACATCATTTCTTCAGGAGATGAGACAGCGAGAGAAGCGAGCACCATTCTTTCATATAAAGGGCTCTTAAATGATTCGAAGGAAGAGCCTGTTCATACTTTTTATACAACAGGGCAGCAGCAAAACTTTCAAAACATCGCTCAAGACTGGTTCGGCTACCTGCCAGGAAAGGTCGAAACGGTTTCGCTTGAACACGTATATCAGCAATAACCTACTTCTCATGGAAGTGGGTTATTTTTTTATGAAAAGGGTCTAATCCTCTGAGGGAGCTCGTATACATACTAGTACAAACCACTAGAGGAGGGTGAAGTATGCTGAAAAAAGGAACTACAGCAGCTGTTACGTGTATTGCGTCAGCCATGCTTTTATCAGGATGCGGATTGTTTCAAACAGACCAAGCGAAAACAGAGATTGATCCACCACAAAATGTCACATTTGTGAAAGAAAATAAAGAAGAGAAACAAACAGCCAAAGAAGGAAAAGAAGAGAAGCAAGCAGATACCGTCATGAGAGAATTATATTTAATTGATAAAAATGGATATGTTGTCTCTCAATCCATTCCGCTGCCGAAAAACGAAGGAAGTGCGAAACAAACACTTGAATACCTTGTAGACGGGGGACCGATTTCTAACCTGATGCCAAATGGATTCAGAGCCGTGCTACCGGCGGACACGAGCGTATCTGTCGATATTAAAGATGGCACTGCGGTTGTTGATTTCTCAAATGAATTCAAAAACTATAAAAAAGAAGACGAACAGCGCATTTTGCAATCGGTCACTTGGACATTAACGCAGTTTGATTCAGTAGCCAAAGTCAAATTAAAGATGAATGGACATGAATTAAAAGAGATGCCTGTGAATGGGACGCCGATTTCAGATGATTTAAGCAGAGAGGACGGCATTAATATTCAGCACGAGGCTGCGGCTGATATGACATCAACAAAGCCTGTGACCGTCTACTATTTAGCTGAATCTGACAAACAGACGTACTATGTCCCGGTGACCAAAAGAGCACCAAAAGACGATGATGATCCAATTACAGCAGCCATTGATGAGCTCGTCTCTGGGCCAAGCAAAACAAGCCAATTGCTGACAGACTTTGATCAAGATGTGAAACTAAATGATGTCCCGAAAGTAAAAGACGGTCATGTGACACTTGATTTCAATGAATCCATTTTTGGCAGTGCAGATGAAAAGAAAAAGGTCATTTCACAAAAAGTTCTTGATAGCATTGTGCTGACATTAACAGAGCTGCCAGATGTGAAAAGCGTGTCTGTGAAGGTAAACGGAAAGGCAGAGCTTGTGAACGAAAAAGGAGCAGAGCTCACAAAGCCAGTTTCAAGACCAGAACAAGTGAATACAGGTAGTTTTTAACGTCACACATTGATATAATGGAGAAAAAGAGGCATGCACATTCGCTGCCTCTTTTTTATTCCAAGCGATTAGAACGGATCGAGGTTGTCAAAGTTAATAGGAGAACCCCGCTGACACCCGCGCGGAATGTATATTGTAACGGAGGTAAAACATGAGATTAGATGAAAGACAATACGACGAATTAAGAAAAATTGAAATACAGGCAGGCTACATCACGCATCCAGAAGGCTCTGTCTTAATCTCAGCGGGAAATACGAAGGTGATTTGTAACGCATCGATCGAGGACCGCGTACCTCCTTTTTTAAGAGGAGAAGGAAAAGGCTGGATTACAGCAGAATATAGCATGCTTCCAAGAGCAACGGCTCAAAGAACGATAAGAGAATCATCTAAAGGAAAAGTCACAGGACGTACAATGGAGATCCAGCGTTTAATTGGACGAGCTCTGCGCGCAGTCGTTGATTTAGAAAAGCTTGGTGAACGCACCATTTGGATTGATTGTGATGTCATTCAAGCAGACGGTGGAACACGCACAGCATCTATTACAGGTGCATTTGTGGCCATGACACTAGCGATTCAAAAGCTTCAATCAGCAGGCGTTTTGAAAGAAAATCCGATCACTGATTATTTAGCCGCAATATCCGTCGGAATTGATTCTAAACAGGGACTTCTGTTAGATTTAAATTATGAAGAAGATTCTTCAGCTGAAGTGGATATGAATGTCATCATGACAGGCGCTGGACGCTTTGTTGAACTTCAAGGCACTGGCGAAGAAGCGACATTCTCAAGAGAACAACTAAACGGACTGCTTGATTTAGCCGAAAAAGGCATCAAAGAATTAATTGAAAAGCAAAAAGCAGTGACAGGAGAAGTTATCGAATAAAGAGAAGGGTTTGATCAGGATGAAAACTGCCATCATCGCAACGCACAATGCGGGCAAAGCGAAAGAATTCAAAGCCATTCTTGAGCCAAAAGGATTCACGGTCAAAACACTAGCGGACATCGGATTTACGGAAGAGATCGAAGAAACAGGACATACCTTTGAAGAAAATGCGATCATCAAAGCCGAGGCCATTCAAGCCAAAGCAGGTGAAATGGTGATTGCAGACGACTCGGGTCTGTCGATTGATTACCTTGGCGGAAAACCTGGCGTCTATTCAGCGAGGTACGCGGGCGAGCATAAAGACGATGCTGAGAACGTGGAAAAGGTGCTGAATGAGCTGCAAGGTATCGAAAAAGAAGACCGCACTGCTAGATTTAGATGTGCCCTGGCTGTCAGTATACCTGGTAAAGAAACAAAAACGGTAGAAGGATCAGTAGAAGGCTTTATCGCAGAAGAACCGATCGGCGAAAACGGCTTCGGATACGACCCAATTTTCATCGTCAAAGACAAAGACCAGACGATGGCCGAGTTATCACCAGAGGAAAAAAACAAGATCAGCCATCGAGCGGTCGCGCTTCAAAAGCTTTCATCACTGCTAGACGCAAATGAATAAGGGGGAATGAAGCCATGAAGATACTCATCATTAGTGACAGTCATGGACTCACAGACGAACTTCAAACCATTGCCAAACGGCATGCGGCTGAAGTGGACATGATGATTCACTGCGGAGATTCAGAACTCGAAACGAACCACCCAGCACTCGAAGGATACAAAGTCGTCAAAGGAAATTGTGACTTTATGGGCGATTTTGAAGAAGAACTCCTGTTCCCACTGGATGGAGGCGGAAAACTATTTCTCACTCACGGACATCTGCATGGCATCAAACAATCCTTGCTTCAAGTCTACTACCGTGCAGAAGAGCTAGGCGCAGACATTATCTGCTTTGGCCACTCGCACATCCCTGGCAGTGAACTGCTAAGAGGAAAACTCCTCATTAACCCAGGCAGCGTGCACCTGCCAAGAGTGCGCAAAGAGCGCAGCTATGCTATACTGACACTAGATGGAAGCGAAGCAAACGTACAGTTTTTCACGGACAAAGGTCACGTCATACAAGACCTCGAAGACACTGTCACATTGGAAGGTATTTCATAAGGGTGCAGCATTTGCCCCTTATGAAAAAACTTTCGAAAAACCGTTGACTTTAAAGAACAATAGTAATATAATAAATCTTGTCGCTGAGGTAATACGCCAAAGCACACTACATAACAACATGTCCCAGTAGCTCAGCAGGATAGAGCAACGGCCTTCTAAGCCGTCGGTCGGGAGTTCGAATCTCTCCTGGGACGTATTTATTTAAAACCGTTAAAAAGCCAGAAACATTGATAAAACAATGTTTCTGGCTTTTTTGTTTTCTCCTAGTTGTCGTTTTAAATTTTTTGCGCAAATTTTTCATATAATTAAACGAGCATAGATGCAAACGTCGAACATAGTATGAGTGTGTTGTATCTATGTGGCTGTGGCCTAAACGTTCAGAAACATAATAAATTGAGACTCTTTTAAATAATAGTACACTAGCGTGGGTATTTCTTAAACGGTGCGCATTAATTACTTTAATATGCAGTAGAAAAGGATGTAAAAGGTCTTTCACTTGATCGACCATTACACACGATCACGATCACAGCTAGCGGCAATAGATTCGGACTAGTGACCGTTGCCTTTTTGACTAAGTATTACGGTCAAGGCATAGGCCAGTAATTAGACGAGCCACTGTATACCATTACAACAAAAGGCCGTTTCCCATTAACAACAGTTTGCACAGATGGCCAGAGGATCGCAGACATCGGATTGCGTATGTTGCAACCAAACGAACTATTTGCAGGGAAGGGGTTCCCGCCTGGATATACATTTAACATCGGTAATAAATCGGATCAAATACGCAGGGTGTGGAATAGTGTTCCGCCGCAATTCGCAGAGCAGCTGGCGAGGGCTAACCTCCCTGAGGTGTGTGTACATGAACATATGAACAAATATAGCAAAGTGAATTAACAGCTTATTGGGGGTTAAGAGATTACGGAATGATTGAGCAAATTGGTTTATTGCGAACGGCCGTACTCATCCAGGTATCAATCATATGCAATCGGTGGGACAAAATAGCGGCGTTAAAACTAAAAGATTTAATAGACTTGCCGTGGCGTGTTGCTTTCGTTCTCCAAGAAGACGGTTGGTACTTGCGGAAAGATATTGTTTGGAACAACCCCAATGCCATGCCGGAGAGTGTGAGGGATAGACCGACAAGTCACATGAATATATTTTACTTCTCTCAAAATCGCAAAAGTAATACTACGATTATGAATCGATTAAAGAAGAAGCTGCTTATAAACCGTTTCCGGATCACCAAGAGGATCAAAAGGCGCATTTGGAATAGAACAAATTAGGGCGAAGGGAGGACAAGCCCAGTGGTTCATTCAAAGGGAAGTATGGTGACTTAGCATGCAGAGCTATCAGGAATAAGTGGAATAAGCGTTCAGTCTGGACCGTTGAAACCAAGCTAACCAAAGATGCTCATTTTCCAACATATCCAGTGGAGCTGATAGAGCCGTGTGTATTAGCTGGTTGCCAATTATATTCGATCCATTCATGGGTTCAGGAACTACGGGTATAGCGGCACTCAAGCATAGCAGAAATTTTATCGGAATTGAATTGAATCCTAAATATATAAAGATCGCAAACAAACGCTTAAACGGCATACAAATTGAACTGTTGCATCACCTTTAAACATAGAGATGATCACAAAATAATTCCGATTGAAGAAGCACTTGAGTATTTAACGAACGAAGAAGAAATGGTGCTGATTATTGATGGCAGCTTGCTATAAATAAAAAAGAGGGGATTTTCCCTCTTTTAAAAGTAATATTCACGTCAATGTTGTGTACCAGCAACGCTCATAATAACCATACCAAGTACCTTTCCAAGATCTCACACCTTTTAAGTACCAGTTATGGGTTCCATCGTTATGGATTGCTGGGATTGCATTTCTTGAATTGTAAGGGCCAACTTCTTTATTAGCGCATTCTTTCCATTGTTCATTTGGAGTAGCTGCTTCTGCCTGTGCAGTAAAAAAAGCGGATGAAGAAATTAGCAAAGCGAATGACAGAAATGAACTTGCAATTACTTTTGTAATTTTCATAGTTTGACTCTCCTTTATAGTTGGGATTAAAGACTTACAAGTTTAATAATACTATATATTCAAATTTAATCCATATTAAAATTTATTTAACATATATGGTGATGAATTTTGGAGGTTATGAAATGAAAAACTGCTAATCACGCTATCTATTTTCGCGGCTGCGGTGCTTTATGCGTCGTCTGTTGTGGCAGTAACGAACGGTTATAAAACAATTGGAGGGCATACAGTCAGCGTATCGACGGATGCAAATTCTTATACACCGAGAGCCAAAAGCATTGATGTCACGGCACGGAAAATAGGCAGTGAAACAGTATACTACCGCTTCACGCTTCAAAAGAAGGTGAGCGGCAAATGGAAAGATCAACTGTTTAGCTTGGTCGGTTCTTTCAAAACAGCCACACCAGCAAAGGAATTTTACACAGTAAACCATACAGCTGGCACGCACCGTATCAAAATGACAATCTACAAAAACAGCAATTGGACAGGTGCTAAGGAGAACATTTACACGCCGTCATTTGAGGTGAGGAAATTAAAATATAGCTGAAATTTTTTTATATTGTATAATTGAAGTAAAAAAGGTTGGTTATAATGGATTTTTTGTCAAATGCTTGGGTTATTAGCTTTGTTACAACGGTAATAAGCTCATTTTTTATTAATTCAGTTGTGTACTTTTTCAGAAGAAAATACTACAAGAAAAGAATTGCAAATGCAAACATGGAGTTAATTAGAACAGTTAAAAATTTTGTATCAGAGGGGCAAATTCCATCTGTCTTACTTATAGAATCTCTAAGTCAAGCTTATTCAGAATCTAACAGCGTCAAGAGATCAGAAATGAATAATGTAGATCAAGTTATAAATCATTTGCTAAAAGATATTTTTGAGACAAATTTCATATCAGTTCAACAAAAATCTAATATAGCAAAACAGTTAATGGATCTGAAAGAAAATTTACTAGGTGACAAAGTTGATAACAATGAAAAAGCAATGGGTATCCCTGCTAAATTAAATTTGTATTTCAGTGCGGGTGTCTTTATTTATTTCTGTACATTTGGATTTTATTCTTTGAATGAGTCCTGGGATATATTTAAATTTTATCCTCAGCAAACAATTATGGCTATTTTGTTAAGTGTTTCTATAATTACTTGTTTTATAAGTGCTTGGTTTATTTTAGATTTGTCTCTTGGTAAACTATTCAAAAAAAAATCAACATAAGTCCAAGACGGAGAGGCTGCGGACACTGATCAACACCTTTTAAGGGTGCTGGTTGGTGTCCGTTTTTTATTGGAAAGGAGCGGCACCATGAAAAAAGAAAAGCCCAAAAAGAACACGCAGAAGCTCACTTACAGAGATTTAAGAGAGCTGATGGGGCAAAATATGCAAGTTTTAAAAAGAGCTTTAAAGCCGGGCCATGCGGAGAAAATAAAGGGGGAATTATCATGAATCAAACAATTTTAGACATTCCGCAGATCGACGAGGAAAACTAAAGCAAAGATGGAAAGAATGCTAGAAAAGTCTAAAATGTTAAGGCTTCAAAACGCCAGAGGACTTTCTCCCGAAAATCACAATAACTTACACGATTAGGCTGCCGAGATTTTCCAATCAGTTCCACTCATCCACAGAAGAAGCAGCTCTTAAAAAAATGGATTGGGAAATCGAGCGTGAACAATTCATGAAACGGATTCAGCGTGCAATTAATCGCCTTACGCAAAAAGAGCGCCGCATCTTAGTAATGCTATATGCAGGATGAAGAAATGTTTGATTACGAGATTTATGCTAAAATGGGTCTCAGCCAAAGGAATTACTATCGTTTTAAAAATAAAGCATACTACCGACTGGCCTTTGCACTTAGAGAAGAAGTGTATGAGCAGGGGAATAAATCATGAATTTTGTACAACCAATCAGGGACCTTGATCAGATCCATTATATCAAGAAGTATTTAGGTGAGAGAAACAAACGAAACCTGCTGCTTTTTGTGGCCGGAATCAATTTAGGTTTGCGCATATCCGATCTGCTGCAATTGAGAGTGAAAGATGTAAGAAAGCAATATGTGTCGCTAAGAGAACAAAAAACAGGTAAAGAGAAAAGAATCAAAATAAACAAGACGCTTCGAAAAGCGATAGATCAATATATCAAAGACAAGATGATCAAGAGTATCTTTTTAAGAGTAGAGAAGGACTCAACAAACCTATCAGCCGTAGCATTGCATACAATATTTTGAGAGAAGCGGTGGAGTATGTGGGGCTTTATAGTATAGGAACTCACACTCTAAGAAAGACTTTTGGCTATTGGCATTATAAAAAATTTAAAGACGTGGCTCTGCTACAGGAATTTTTAAATCACTCAACACCTGATGTTACATTGCGATATATAGGGATCACACAAGATACAATGGATAAAACTATGGACAGTTTTGGCTTATAATATTTAGACTTCTTAAAAGGTTAAAATTAATAAAATATTCGTCGATATAAAATATAAAAATTCAGGAGTGTTTTTGTTGGACGAATGGAAATATCACTTATATCAACCTGAACCAGTTTCAGAATGGCTAAACGAAGCAATAATAGTGATAGATACTAATGTTTTGTTAGCAGCTTATCAATGGAGAGAAATCACAGTTAATGAAGTACTTCAAGTGTTAGAAGGAATTAAAAAAGAGGGTCGGCTTAGAATCCCTTTACAAGTAATAAAGGAATTTTCAGAAAATAGACCGAAACAAATTAAACAAAGAATGAATGATATTGATTTAATAATTTCCAAACACCAAGCTGATACAAAACCAATTATAGAACGTCTGCCTATGTTACAGACCAAAGATAATTCAACGTTAGCGGTCGAAACTCTTAGAAAAAATTATAACGAGGCTCTGAAAAAATATAAAGATGAACTTGTAGCGCTTAGGAATCAATTAAAAAGGCTATTTATAAAAGATCCATTTTTGGATAAAGTAATCAAAATAAGTGAGGAATCAGTTATTTCATCTGATAAAAAAATAGATGACTTGTTACAAGAAGCGAGTCAACGTTTCAAGGATAAGATACCTCCTGGTTATAAAGATAGCACTAAAGAGTCAAATAGTGCAGGTGATTTTTTAATATGGTCAACGATTTTAGAAATAGACAATGATGTTGTTTTTGTAAGCGGGGATATAAAAGAAGATTGGGTTTATTCGGAGAAGAATGGTAGATCTATTGTTGCGAGACGTGAACTAACCCAAGAATTTTTTAAGAAAAATGGAAAGAGATTTGCTCATATCACACCAAGGGAATTGGTAGATTATATTAACCCTTCTGTAAGTGACACAATTAAAGAGGATTTAGAGAAATTTAAAATTTCAGTAAGAGATTCAACTTATAGTGAATTTTGCGAATTGTATAGTAGGATACAAGAGAAATTAGTTCAACTTTGTGAAGGATATGATATTGGCTATGATAGAAATTTTGAATTTGAATATATACAACAGAAACTGTTTAGGCATAAAATAATTTCTCAAGAGGTTTGTGAGAAGATAGATATGATAACGAATATAATAGATACGGAATATCAACTTCACGATTCAAGTGTTTATGAGGTTGCGTATAAACTCGCAAGAGAAGCTAGTGATGAGCTAGATTTAGGACTTGAATTATTAAAATTAATAACGTAGAAAAAATGAACATTATAAAAGAATAATCAAAATGATACTCACCTGTTTGATTGAAGGTGGGTAATTTTTTTATTTTTTTAATCAGTTTGTCAAAATGAGAAAATGTCCAACTCACTTAAAGGAAATAGCTGTAAAGCAAGAGGGACAAAGGATTCAGCGATTCTCTTAGTTAGACACAATAATAGATATGGTGAATTGGTGGATAATGTGGATATGTTATACTTTACAAAAAAAGGGGTGATTAAATATTTTATACGGTGTATGGATTGATCTTGATAAAATGGAGCCACGCAAATATCACTGTTCCCACTGTGATGCCACAGTTGCTCCAGATGTAGGTTATTCTTGTGAGCTAGATAGCGGTATTGATGGGGTTCAGCTTGGAAAGATTTATATATGTCCTAATTGCAACAGACCTACTTACTTTGAATTGAAAAATGGTTGGATTCAAATCCCTTCACCACGATATGGAAATCATATGGAGCATCTTCCAAAAGAAATTGAACAAGTCTACATAGAGATAAGAGATTGTATGTCTCATAAATTGTATACGGCGGGAGTACTATTAGCTAGAAAGCTATTAATGAATATAGCTGTTGATTCAGGTGCAAAAGAAGGGGAAGGTTTTGTGGTCTATGTGGATTATCTTCAGAATGAAGGTATTATTCCTAAAAATGGTAAGAGTTGGGTCGATGCCATTAGAAAAGCAGGTAATATTGCAACGCATAAAATTCCATCTATAGATCAAAAATTAGCAGAAGAAATTGTAACATTTTTAGAATTTTTATTAAGGATTACATATGAAATGCCTGGTAAAATGGCAAAAACCTGATTTCGGCATATTTTTGGCATGATCTTGGCAAAGCATATTGTCTGAGAACGGTTATGATGGTATTAATGATAAATTGAGAGCGGCTTCCATTTAGGAAGTCGTTTATTTTTTGCCAACGGTGTTATTTGGTTATTTTTTGCCGATATAAAGGTAGGAGGTGATTGTTTGAATTTTGAAGCAAAATACTTAATACGATGGGGCATACCTAGTTGGATGTTAATATTTTGGATAATAACTTTTTTTGTCTCAACTTACTATAATGAAACCCTTTCAAAATTTAATTTTTTGGATTTAGGAAAATTAGTAGGTGTATTTATTCTTTAGGAGTGTTTGGTGTAGCAATAGGCTATATAATTCATCAAATATGTTTTGCGGTAAACTGTATTACGAATAAAACACGTATATTTGAAAATGCTCTCAAAGAGGTAGATGATTTTCCTAAACCATAAAATTGGGGGGATAATAGCAATAAGGATTATTTTTATTTTGAATACATATGGCATAGGAACCTATTAGAACTGAAGGAAGAAAAACGCACCTATATTGTTGGAAGATATAGATATCTACTATCAACTGTCCACGGGCTAGGAACTATTTTTGTAAGTCACTTAATTTCTTTTTTATTTACATTATTGCTTGCTATTTATAAATATGGAATATCTTCGATTCCGCTTCGGATTGATTTTTTAGTAGCGTTGCAGATAGTGATCATACTTGTTGTATTGGTGTATTTTAATTATTATTCTGCAAATCTAAACTACATCCAAGGGAATTTGTTGAATACAATGTTAAATAAAGAATTCTAAGATTCCCAAAAGTTTTATCTTTTTCTTTAAAACTGGGAGTGTTTCGTGAAAGAGGAGATATCAATAATGATTTATGACATGACAAATTATAATAATACAATTAACTCTCTATCAACATTTTTAAATGTTTCCGAGAATAATATTTTAGATTTTATTTCAAGAAATAGAAATGCAGATGTTATAGACTTTCTGAAAGAGTTTAAGATTCAAGATAATCAATTATTAGAAAAAAATATTGAATTGGTGAGCTTACATAGTACTGCCAGTATTGATAATTGCTAATCAATTAAGGAAAAAGGAATTATTAATTTACAAGAAGTTGTTACACAAGAAACACCATTAAAGAAATATTTAGAAAATAAAAATATCCAAATTAATACTAAAGAAAAATACATTTTATTTAAGGGAGACAAAATTGATATAAGTAAAAGAAATGACAGTTATTCTTTTAATGAAGAAGAAAAGTTTAAAAACGGAGTAATACATAAATTGTATAGTGACTTTCAGATTAATGGATGTTTAACTTATGATGATGTCCTTACATATGATGGGTATACAAGAGACAGACCTGAGATACTTTTTAACTTAGCAAAACTCTTTAAAGATGAAAAAATTGAAAAAGATTGGAATGATAATAACGAATATCGACATTATATTATAAAGTTTAAGCTACCCTTGGATTACTACCAATATTGGACTTTTCAGGTTGAAGATGAGGATAGTGATTATGGAATTACTAAAGAAAATTATAATTACTTATCTAATATTGAAAAAGAAATTAAATTAAAGAAGTGGGTAATTCAAAAGTCAATTGCAAATTTAGAATATGGATTATCAGAACTATACTCGTATGTAAAGCCTGATATTAAAATTGACAACAATAATATATTGGAAATTATGACAGAGAAGGACTTCATGTTTAACTATGATATTGACAACAATAATTAAATACTTTTTATAAAACACTTGGTTTCTCAAGTGTTTTTTTATTAAATTTTAATTTAGGAGAGTCGATGATGCCACCTAATATAGTGCGAGGATGCAGAGAGTTAACAAAGGATGGTTATTGTCCTGCTCATGCTTATGGTAAGCAGCAGGAAGCGAAGTATTACGACAAACATGTTCGAGATAAACAATCAACAAGTTTTTATAAATCAAGAGAATGGAAACAGACAAGACAACTTGTTCTAATGAGAGACAATTACCTTTGTCAGAGCTGTTTAAAATAAGATCGTGTCGTACCTGCTGATATGGTTCATCACATAGTGGAACTAGATTTAAACGAACGCCTAACTTAAACAACCTTGAAAGCATGTGTATATCACGATGGGTCACAATAGTAAACTGAAAAGCCCTTCCATAATAATGAAGGGACTTTTTTGTTATTTAACACGATCGATGTTAGTATCTACTTCCGAGATCCATTTTTTTGTTGTGGTTGTTTTGTATTTGCCATTAACATATATTTTTGTGGTTGCTTGGTATTCAGCTTTAGTATACTTCTTAAGCCATCTATACTTTTGTACTGCTTTTAATTTTATTTCACCTTTTGCCGAGACATAACCAGATACCATCCCAGCAAACGCAGCAGCTGCAGCAGGTCCAAGCTGTAAAGTTGCAGTTAAGTATCTTGTAATATGAAACATCCCATAGGTGGCAGCTGATGCAACTACATAAGAAGGTATAGTGTAATTAGATGAGAATTGTCCGTCCCATTTTGCTCGAGCTTCCAATTCATTGTTTAATAAGTTCTCATTAGTAACATATAGGGAAGGTTCATAGTTTATTTGATTTTTAGAAATCACTTCATTCTGCTGCGCCAATAAAGGAGTGCTGCTGACAGAAAGCATTAACACCAAAGACAAACTAACAAGAAACAAAGATCTAAAGATTTTCATCAACCTTCTTTCTGTAAAAAATGTAATTTATTTCATTATAATCAAAAAAGTGTTTTAATTCCAACTTTTATGTAATAAAATGTATATGATTTAAACAAAGGGGTGAGATGGCGGTGAAGCATTTTTTAACGGCAATCGTAGTAGCTATCATTGTGGGGATCATTGTTTATGTTGCAGATAATCGTTTAGGTATGTTTCCGTTGATGCTAATTTTAGCGGTTGCGATCTATATCGTAAGCAGGATTAGTGAATCATTGATAAAAAAATACTCCAAAGAAAATAGTTAATTACACAGCCCCTCCCACTGGAAGGGCGTTTTTAATGAACCTTCATTTTTTCTTCTCTTTATCTCATTCTAATACAACATTAATTAAGACAAGCTTCTTAACAGCCTTACGAATCTCCTGCTCAGTCACCGCAGAGATTAATGTTAAATAGAAAGAACATTCTTTCTCTAACTTAAAAAATTAAGGTGTATAGTAGAAGGAGAATATGAAATGAGTAAGGAGGAATTCTGGGGTGTACAAAATCAAATCAGTGATTGACAAGGGGAGCAGTTCTTTGGCTACAGAGTTGATACTGGAAAAGGGTATTTTATAGAAGAGCATGCTTTGAGATTTATACTTTCCGAACATGATTACATATATGATGCACTTGAAGAGAAATTTGAGAAATGTTATGAGGATACAAGAAGCTAGTTAGTCACGCGCTTTCAGGAGAAAGCTGATTTAGAGATCTTTTCTATTGGTTTTGGGGACAGTGTGTATCCAAGCTTTGGAGGCTGGATGAAAACGGGGAACCTGCTTGTCTTGTGACGGATTTTTTAATAATGGACTGATGAGAAACCCATGAATCATGGGTTTTTTTGATGGAGGAATACAAAAATATGAATTGATTAATTGATTCTAATGCGGAAGTCTGATTTTAGAAATTTATAGGCGCATTGGGGAAACAGTAAGTAAATAAGTAATAAATATATATAAGTAACAAAAACATGAAAAAAATAAATAACTATCCGATATTTGTTATGTAAACAAATTGAAGGAGTGGTTATCTTGAAAAAATGGCTTTTTATTTTCGTTTTGTTGTTGTCAGCATTATGTTATCCATTACAATCGATAAAAGCGGAAAATACAGATACTCTTGAATGGAAAGAACGGGCGGAGTTGCCAGATGCAAGAGTAGGAGCTGTAAGTGAAGTATATGATGGGAAAATCTATGTAATAGGTGGAACGGGTCCAAGTAAGGCATATTCTAATACTACTTTTGTATATGATCCGAAGTTAGATAAATGGTCAGAAAAAGCTGGTATGAAGACAGGCCGCATGGGTGCTGCCAGTGTAATTGTTGATGATCGTATATATGTAATGGGGGGAGAACAGAACAAGGATTAACAAATAGCGTAGAAGTTTATAATATCAAAATGGATACTTGGGAAGATTCAGTAGAGCTCCCGTTTGAAAGAAAGGTATCTGCTTACAATTTATATGCAGGTGCCATTGATGGGAAGATCTATGTAGTTGGATACGATAGTGCATTAAAGGCAGATAGGTACAACAATACCTTTAGTTATGATTTGAAAACAAAAGAATGGACCAAAAAGAAAAAATTTAATTTTGAAGCTACTTCGGGAAATGCAGTGGTTGTGAAGAATAAGCTTTACATTTTATCTGGATCAGAGGTCTTAGTAAAAGGAATTTATGAATATGATCCTATAGTAGATCAATGGAGGGGAGTTAGTAGTGGTGGAGCTATTGCACCCTATTATTCTGCAGTCATGTATGAAAATTATATTATAAGAACGGGTGGAGTTTCTAGAGTTACACTCTATGATTTAGAAACTAAGACATCAAAAACTATACCTAACACTTCTGCACCTTATCGAATGGGACATGTATCCGCACTTGTTAATGATACGCTCTATGTAATTGGAGGAGTTGAACAAAGTTCAAGTGCCCCAACTAACGCTAGAGCAAATTTCAAATCTAATTTATCTATCTCATTAAAGAGTCTTAAAAACACTGAAACTGAACCACCTGGCGACAAAGACCCAGAACCAACCACACCACCAAAAGACGATACAACAGATGAAGACGGCGATGCTCTCCTCATCATCACAATGGTCAATGGTTTGCAAAAAGAGTATGACCTCTCCATGAAAGAAGTCAATGCTTTCCTATCCTGGTACAAAAAGCGTGATGCCGGAGAAGGACCAGGGTTTTATGAAATTGATGAGCATGACAACAACAAAGGTCCTTTTGAAAGTAAAAAGGACTATGTGGTATTCAACAACATTCTCATGTTCGAGGTCAATAAATATAAGAAGTAATTGATATAAAAGCCATCTAGTCAAACTAGGTGGCTTTTACGTTTGTTCGACAGTTTTCGGCAATTTTAAGGCAAATTTAAGCTTCCATTTCATTTCAATTACATTAAATCTTTGTTACAATAAGACAGCTTTGCCTGAAGACACGTTCATACTTTGGACATCTTTTTTTCATCAATTCTTAAAATTTTTATGTTTTGATATGAAACTCTTTTGATGATCCATGCGTCTTTATAAGTGTCAAAAGAAAAGAGGTTATCAATATGCTATTCAAAAAGCTATCAGAAAATAAGTCTGTAAAATGGATAGGATATACAAGCTTTTACTTACTTATTTTGCTATTATTGTTCTTTATTTACGGATTCCATACAGCAAATACGGGATCATTCATTTACAACGATTTTTAATTGGAGATTAAACTATGAAACTATTACACACGATTCATGAATACCAACAAACGAAACCGACACAGCCAGCATTTGTTTCTCAACATGCTTCGATCACATATGATGAGCTTTGGCGTCTATCAGACCAAATGGCTGGTGCGATCGATGCTGTCGCAACTGACAGTGCACCTGTCATTGTATACGGTCATATGGAGCCAGAGATGCTGATTTCTTTCTTAGGTACTGTGAAATCAGGCAGACCTTATATTCCGGTCGACATCTCAATACCTGTCGAGCGCATCGTCTCAATCATTGAAAGCTCAAAAGCAAGTCTATTGATATGTGCAAATGAGCAGAATGTATTAGATGTAGAAGAACACATTGAAGTGAAGAGTGCGGCATCGCTTTTAGCACTTGAAAAAGAAGCACCGCCATCCACGCAGTGGGTTCAACAAGATGATGTTTTCTACATTATTTATACGTCTGGCAGTACCGGGAAACCGAAAGGCGTTCAGGTAACAGCCAGCAATTTAGAAAGCTTTACAGGATGGATGTGCCGCGATTTCCCAATTGGTGAGGGGCGCACGTTCTTAAATCAAGCACCATTTTCTTTTGACTTATCAGTGATGGATTTGTATCCAGCGCTTCAATCAGGCGGCACGCTTTACTGTTTAGTGAAAGATCTTGTGAATAAGCCGAAGGATATGTTTGCAGCACTTGGTCAATCTGACGTTGAAGTGTGGACATCAACACCTTCTTTTGTGCAAATGTGCTTAATGGATCCTTCCTTTACAGGGGAGCTTTTACCAGAGTTGAAAGTTTTCTTGTTCTGCGGAGAGGCACTTCCTGTATCTGTAGCAAGTGCGCTTCTTGAGCGTTTTCCTAAGGCGCAGGTCTTTAATACGTATGGTCCAACTGAAGCAACTGTTGCGATTACATCGATTGAAGTCACGCAGGAGATTCTTGATCAGCACGATTCTTTACCAGTGGGTTATGCCAAACCGGATACAGATATCGTCATTTTAGATGAAGAAGGCAAGACACTCCCTGATGGGGAAAAAGGGGAAATTGTCATCGTGGGGCCAAGCGTCACGAGAGGCTATTTAGGTGAACAAACTTTAACGGATAAAGTGTTCTTTGAATACGAAGGACGCCCTGCTTACCGCACAGGTGACGCAGGTGTGGCGCAGGATGGTTTGATTACGTGCCACGGTCGTCTGGACTATCAAATTAAGCTACATGGATACCGGATGGAGCTTGAAGAAATTGAATATCATGTGAGCGAGACAACGTATGTCAATGCTTGTGTGATTGTGCCATTCCAGCCAAACGGGCATGTGGAGTACTTGATTGCAGCCATTGTTCCAGCAGCGCATTCCTTTGAAAAAGAATATCAGCTGACAAGTGCGATTAAGAAAGAAATGGCGGATTCACTTCCTGCGTACATGATTCCAAGAAAGTTTGACTACCTTGAGCAGCTGTACATGACGCCAAACGGGAAGGTTGACCGTAAAAGAATCGCGAAAGAGGTTCTTCTATGATTCCGTTTAGTTCATTCTTTTTCTTCATTCTAATTGGTATTCTTCTTTTGCCGACGATGATTCTTGGTCTTCGCGGCAAAAGAATGCAGGGCTACAACATGTTTGCAACGGTTGTGGCACTCGCGCTTATTTTCTCAAAGGATGCACATGGCGCTTTGTTGCTGTTCTTGTTTACAGTGTGGCAAGTCTTGATCATCCGCCTATACCTTGCGTACCGGCTGAAGGCGAACCGTGCGTCTGTCTTCTATATGGCAGTGGTGGCATCGATTTTGCCGCTTGTGCTATCAAAGATTTTACCGTTCTTTTTAACTCATCATCCGCATCAACCGCCGCCAATGAACTGGCTGAGCTTTTTGGGGATCTCGTACTTAACATTTAAAGGTGTTCAGTTAATTATCGAGACAAGAGACGGCTTGATTAAAAAGAAAATCCCGATTCACCGTTTGGTCTATTTCATCGTCTTTTTCCCGACGATTTCATCAGGTCCAATCGATCGTTATCGCCGGTTTGAAAAGGATATGGATACACCGCCTGAAAAAGAAGCGTACAGTGACCTTCTATATGCAGGGATTCATAAAATTTTTATTGGGTTCTTATATAAGTTCATTATTGGTTATCTCATTCACACATATATTCTCATGAATATTCATCACATTAGTAGCAGTCACTTTGTTCAACAGTTAACGTATATGTATGCGTACAGTATGTATTTGTTCTTTGACTTTGCTGGATATACAGCATTTGCTGTAGGTGTGAGTTATATCATGGGCATTAAATCACCAGAAAACTTTAATAAACCGTTTATCAGCCGGAATATTAAAGACTTCTGGAATCGCTGGCACATGTCGCTGTCCTTTTGGTTCAGAGATTATGTGTTTATGAGATTTGTGTTCTTTATGACAAAGAAGAAGTGGATCAAGAACCGAATGGCTGTATCAAATATTGGGTACTTTGTCCTCTTTCTATTGATGGGTGCTTGGCATGGTCTCGCCCTTCAATACATTATTTACGGACTATACCATGCAGTTGTGATGTCCGGTTACAATTTATTTGAGAAGTGGAATAAAAAGCACAAGTGGTGGCCGGATAATAAGGTCACAATGGTAGTGTCGATCATTATTACATTCCATGTGATTTGTTTCGGATTTTATATTTTTTCAGGAAAACCATTTCATCATTAATAATTAAGGGAGTAGAAAATTATGGAATTTAAAAATCAAGTATACGGTATTATTGCAGAGGTTTGTCAGGACGACGTTGTGAAAGAAAATCCAGAGATTGCAATTTTTGACGAAGGTCTTCTAGATTCATTTGGTACAGTAGAACTACTTATGGCAATTGAAAGTCAACTTGGAATTACTGTTCCGATTACAGAGTTTGATCGTGATGTGTGGGATACACCGAATCACATTGCTGAGCAGCTGGCAGAGATGAAGTAATGAAAAAGCGTTTTTTTGGGCCGCTTATTTTAGCGGCTGTTCTATTCATTGGTGTTCTTCTTGTACCAAATGCATGGCTCTCACATCTGATCCCAAAAGACAAATTACAAAAGTCAGCCACAGAATTAGATCCAGGGATGTTCCAAGGGCTTTATTTACAAGATGAAATGCTAAAAGATCCAACTTATTTGCCGATCTATGGATCTTCTGAACTATCCCGTTTTGATCCATATCACCCTTCGAATTTCTTTCATGAAAATCCTCAAGGGTTTACACCTTATCTTGTTGGAAAAGGTGGATCGCAATCATTAATTCATGCCATGAACTTTGCAGCGCATATGGATGAATTAAAAGGGAAAAAGCTTGTGTTTATCGTGTCCCCGCAGTGGTTTGTCAAAGGGGGATCAGACGAGAATCACTTTGCTCCTAACTATTCAGCGCTTCAGGCGCTTGATCTTGCTTATAATAAAGAAATTGATCCAGCTGTGAAAAAAAAGCTCATCAAAAGGATCATGAAGTTTAAGGCAGTAAAGAACGACATGGTCATCACAGAGCTTTTTAAAGCAGAGCTTTCTGGGAACAAATTCGCTTATGGCGCGATTTCTCCTATTGCAAAAATGTATTATGGCATGCTTCAAAAGAAAGACATGTACTATACGATCGGGTCTGGGCATGAGCGCAAGCATCGTCCGTCTCCTTCAGTGAAAGGGAAAACATGGACTGAGCTTGAAAAAGAAGCGAGTGTCCTAGGATCTGAAAAAGCAGGGGACAACCCGTTTTATATTGATCAGAGACTGTTTGATCGTAAGCTGAAGCCGATCATGAAAAAGATGAAGGATTCTCGTCGTGACAATTCTTATGCAGCATCACCTGAATATAAAGATTTCCAGATCATGCTGGATATTTTAAAACAGGCAGGGGCGAAGCCTTTATTCGTGACGATTCCTGTCAACGGAAAATGGTATGATTACACTGGTTTTCCGAAAGAGGGACGTACAGATTATTATCAAAAAATCAATCGTCAAATTCGAGATAACGGGTATGAAGTCGCAGATTTGACTTCGCATGAGTATGACCCATATTTCTTTAAGGATACGATTCATGTGTCGTATAAAGGATGGGTATACATCGATAAGGCGATTGAAAAGTTTTACAAAGAGCAGTAGGTTGCAGCAGCTTTCTGCTGCTTTTTGTTTGTCGAATGAGTGGATTTCTTGTATAAATAAGGTGGAAGGGCTATGCTGAATATGGAGGCGATACGATGAATCGTTCTGAGAAAAAAGAACTATTAAAGCGTTCAAAGAAGCATTTTAATGATCATGCCTTTTGGGAAAAGTTAAAAAAGACGGCACAAAAAGCTGGAGTTTCTCTTGTCTATGCTGTGTTATTACTTTATTATACATTGCAAAAACCCGAAGTACCGGTTAAAGCGAAAACCCTCATCATTGGGGCGCTAGGGTACTTTATCCTTCCGATTGACCTGATCCCTGATACATTGGTGGGGATCGGCTACACAGATGATCTAGGCGCCATCACATTTGCTCTGCTTCAAGTCGCAATGTACATTGATGACGATGTCAAAGGAAAAGCAAAAGACAGGCTGGGAAAATGGTTCGGTGAAAAAAGCGATACGTCTTTCATTGATCAAAAGCTTGAAGATGGCGGTATGCCGTCTGCTTAAAGAAAAGCCTCCTAAACGGAGGCTTCAGCGTGTAGACAAACCCTCGCATTCTTTGTCAGTCCTGCGCTCCGGTGCTCGTTCTTCCTAGACTTCAAGGGTTTTCAACTACGCTGAAAAAAAGACAAAGGGCTAAAATAAAGTTCATTTTAGCCCTTTGTCAACAATCTATAGCCTCCTAAACGGAGGTTTTTTTCATTATCCTAAAAATTTCACGCAAACCGGATGCGGAACGGTGATGTCTGATTGTAAGACAGTGAGTCGACCGGTTTCTTTGTCACGTTTGTATAACACAAGATTACTAGATTCTTGGTTTGAGCCGACGAGAAATTCTTCTGTTGGATCAAGGACAAAGTCTCTAGGCCAATTTCCTTCAGATGAAGCAATGTCGACAAGGCTTAGTTTGCCATCATGATCTGCTTTGAAAATGGCAATGCTGTCATGTCCACGATTTCCTGCATACACAAAGTGACCGTCAGAAGACACATGAATGGCGCTGCCTTGATTATTCTCTGTGAAGTCATTAGGAATGGTTGCGATCGTTTGGATCTCTTCGAAATGACCATCTTCAAAGTAACGAAGTACAATGACCTCTGAGCTGAGCTCTGTCATGACATAGGCCACAGGTTTCGTTGGGTGGAATGTGATATGACGAGGGCCGCTGCCTGGTTTTGTTTCAAATGTATGGGCAAGCTCAAGTTTGCCGTTTTCTTTCTTATACGTATAAATTCCGTCTGTGCCAAGGTCAACAGCTACTGCAAATTGTTCATCAGGTGTCAAACCCATAAAGTGAGTGTGCGGTTTTTCTTGACGGTCTTCGTTTGGTCCAGTGCCTTCATGCTGTGCCTGTGACAGCGTGCGGATCACTGAGCCGTTTTCAGCATCAATTTCGTACATCTCTGCTGTTCCTTTATGATAGTTTGCTGTAAACGCCGTTTTCGTTTGGCTGTCCACGCTGACGTGACAAGGAGAAGCCCCATCGGCAAGCTCTTGGTTGATGAAACGAAGTGCGCCGGTGTCGGCATCAATTTGATACGCAGCAAGACCGCCCTGTGCTCCTTCTTTCACAACAGCATACACAAACTTTTGAGAATCTGAGACAGTTAAATATGTAGGATTTTCAAGTTCTGCAGCCACTTCTACTTGTTCAATCTGCTGCTTGTCCGTATTTAAAGTAAAAGAATAGATTCCTTTGCTGTCTCCCTTTGTATACGTTCCGATATAACCTCTGATGTTAGCCATGTATTGCCCTCCTTCTATTAGATGCTCTCATTCTATCACAAATTCATAGGAAAACGCTTTAGAAAGGCATGCTGAAGGAAAAAACAAACGCAATGAAATCTCACAATATTCTTCGAAAACCGTGTGAAAAAATATTACAAAAGCTTGTTCAAAAGAAAACCGTTCATGTAGAGTAAATAAATTGAAGAAAAAATACAAAAAATTTTAAGTTTTTTCATTCCTTGTCTAGCAAAGGTGTAAGCGTATACATTTTATTTTGATTAGTCTAAATTGTCTAATAATTTTAAAAATGCTGTTGACACTGTATGGAAAGCGGCGTAAGATGGGTTCAACAAAAGCAAACAGACACGCAGAGTAAGCGTGAGACACTTCAATATAAAGTGTCTGAAAATTCAACTACTTTTTGTTTGAAAGAGAGGGTGCTCACTGAAGATGGAAGACCAAAAGGAACAGTGGATCTTTTTAAACGATGAACTCGTGAAAAAAGAGGATGCGAAAATTTCAGTTTATGATCATGGCTTCTTATATGGTGACGGTGTGTTCGAAGGAATACGTGTATATAACGGAAATATCTTTCGAATGAAAGAACATTTAGACCGCCTGTATGATTCCGCTAGATCCATTATGCTGAACATTCCATATTCACTTGAGGAGCTCACTGAAAAAATGATTCATACAGTTGAAAGGAACGGCCTAAAAGATGCCTATATCCGCCTTGTTGTCTCAAGAGGAGCCGGTGATCTTGGCTTAGATCCAAACAACTGTGGGAGAGCCAACACAGTGATCATTGTAGAGCCGCTGGCCATCTTTCCAAAGCACCTATATGAAACAGGTATTGATATTGTGACAGTACCAACGAGGCGAAATCGTCCTGACGTACTAAGTCCAAAAGTGAAATCATTAAACTATTTGAATAACATCCTTGTCCGAATCGAAGCCCATATGGCCGGTGTGAGTGAAGCGCTGATGCTGAACGATCAAGGGTACGTGGCAGAAGGTTCTGCAGACAATGTGTTTATTTATAAAAAAGGTAAGCTCTATACACCGCCAGGTTATATCGGCGCTCTTGAAGGCATCACAAGAAATGCCATCATGGAAATCGCAGAAGACTTAGGCTACGAAGTGAAAGAAGAACCTTTCACAAGACATGATGTGTATACAGCTGAAGAAGTCTTCCTGACAGGAACCGCTGCCGAAGTCATCGCTGTTGTAAAAGTTGACGGCCGTATCATTGGCGAAGGAAAACCAGGGTTCCACACAAACAAACTTCTTGAACAATTCCGCAAGCGAGTCGTTGAAGAAGGAGAAAAAGTAGTCTTTACCGATGAAAACATTCACGCAAGCTAAATAGATATCGATAAACGTTGAAGAGGACTAGTAGCTTTAGAGTCAGTATCTACAGAGAGCCGGTGCTAGCTGGAAACCGGTGTTACTTTCTAAAGTGAACTCACCTCTGAGTGTCTGCCTGAAATGATAGTAGGGCAGACCGAGTGACATTGCATCACTCGTTACCAAAATGGATGAAAGATGTCCATGAGACGGCAGCATGATTTGCCGTGAACAAGGGTGGTACCGCGAAAAACAAAGCTTTTTCGCCCCTTTGACCTAGTGAAAAGTAGTGTCATTGTGGGGTGAGAAGGCTTTTTTATATGGTCTCATATCTCTATCTTGAATGGAAAAGGGTGAAAGGACTTGACTGAAGCAAGACAAAGAGGAGGAAATCAAATGGGGACAAATGTACAAATGGAGACGGAAAAATCAAATGCACCACAAACGATGAACGGTGCACTCATGTTAATTGAAGCACTCAAAAGAGAAAAAGTAGAAGTCATTTTTGGTTATCCTGGCGGAGCTGTTTTACCGATCTACGATAAAATTTACGATTCTGGTTTATTTCATGTCCTGCCAAGACATGAGCAAGGAGCGATTCACGCAGCGGAGGGATACGCAAGAGTATCTGGTAAACCAGGTGTTGTTATTGCCACATCAGGACCGGGGGCAACAAACCTAGTCACAGGAATTGCGGATGCGATGATTGATTCACTACCTATGGTTATCTTCACTGGACAGGTGGCAACCTCAGTCATTGGATCAGATGCTTTCCAAGAAGCAGATGTACTTGGTATCACAATGCCAATCACAAAACACAGCTATCAAGTGAGACGCCCAGAAGAGTTACCGGGTGTCATTAAAGAGGCATTTCACATCGCAACAACCGGCAGACCTGGTCCAGTCTTGATTGATATTCCAAAAGATGTCGCTGGCATTGAAGGGACATTTGAATACGATCAGCCAATCGATTTGCCAGGTTATCAGCCGAAAATTGAGCCGAATTATTTGCAAATTCGCAAGTTAGTAGAAGCTGTAAGCAGAGCAAAGAAACCAGTTATTCTTGCAGGAGCTGGCGTTCTTCACGGCAAAGCGTCGGAAGAATTAAGGCAATATGTAGAGCAGCAACAAATCCCTGTCGCTCATACATTGCTTGGGCTTGGTGGATTCCCGGCAAAGCATCCTCTTTTCCTAGGAATGGCGGGTATGCACGGCACATATGCAGCGAACATGGCACTACATCAATGTGACTTACTCATTTCAATCGGAGCGAGATTTGATGACAGGGTAACCGGCAACCTCAATCATTTTGCAAAGCATGCGAAGGTGGCTCACATTGACATCGACCCAGCGGAAATTGGTAAAAACATTCACACCCATATCCCAGTTGTTGGTGACAGTAAGCTAGTGCTTCAAGAACTGATCAAGCAGGACGGGAAACAAGGTGAATCAGACGAGTGGAAGAGCCAGCTAAATCAGTGGAAGGAAGAATATCCACTCTGGTATGTCGAAAACGAAGCTGAAGGCTTTAAGCCTCAAAAGCTGATCGAATACATTCATCAATTTACAAAAGGTGAAGCCATTGTGGCAACTGATGTCGGACAGCACCAAATGTGGGCTGCACAGTTCTATCCATTCGAAAATGCCGATAAATGGGTGACATCTGGTGGGCTTGGCACAATGGGATTTGGTTTACCGGCAGCGATTGGCGCGCAGCTAGCTGATCAAGAGGCAACGGTTGTAGCGATTTTAGGAGACGGAGGTTTCCAAATGACCCTGCAAGAACTTGCCGTTATCCGTGAGCTGAACCTTCCAGTGAAAGTGATTGTTCTCAATAATCACAGTCTTGGAATGGTAAGACAATGGCAAGAAATTTTTTACGAAGAACGCTACTCGCATTCTAAATTTTCAGAGCAGCCAGACTTCGTGAAATTATCTGAAGCTTATGGCATTAAAGGGATCAGAATCTCATCAGACGAAGAGGCGCAAGAAAAGCTAGAAGAAGCATTAACGTCTAGAGAGCCTGTTTTCATCGATGTCAATGTAGCGAGAGATGAGAAAGTATTCCCGATGGTAGCACCGGGGAAAGGACTTCATGAGATGGTGGGGGTGAAACCTTGAAAAGAATTATTGTGTTGACTGTATTAAATCGATCAGGTGTACTGAACAGAATCACAGGCCTTTTTACCAAAAGACACTACAACATTGAAAGCATTACGGTCGGCCATTCTGAGATTCAAGATGTATCACGCATCACGTTCGTCGTCCATGTAGACCAGGAGAAAGACATCGAACAGCTGACAAAACAGCTGAACAAACAAATCGATGTCCTCAAAGTAACGGATATTACAAACCAATCAATCGTTCAGCGAGAGCTGGCTTTGATAAAAGTCGTATCTGCACCAGCATCTAGAATGGAGATCACGGGGGTCATTGAACCTTTTAGGGCTTCTATTGTAGATGTGAGCAGAGAAAGTGTCGTCATTCAGGTGACAGGTGAGTCTTCAAAAATTGAAGCACTCATTGAATTACTTAAGCCATACGGCATTAAAGAAGTCGCCAGAACTGGCACCACGGCCTTTGCGAGAGATAATCAGCAAAAGCCGCAAACAAATAAAACAATTTCAATTGTCTAAACAAAAGGAGAGAGTCAAATGGTAAAAGTATATTATAACGGTGATATTCAAGAAAACGTATTAAACGGTCAAAAGGTAGCTATCATTGGTTACGGATCACAAGGTCATGCACATGCATTGAACTTAAAAGAGAGCGGCGTAGATGTCATTGTCGGCGTAAGAAAAGGCGGATCTTATACAAAAGCACAAGAAGACGGTCATCAAGTATTCACAGTAAAAGAAGCAGCAGCACAAGCAGATGTCGTCATGGTATTACTTCCAGATGAGCAGCAAAAGAAAGTATATGATGAAGAAATCAAAGATCAATTAGAAGCAGGGAATTCACTTGTATTCGCACACGGATTCAACGTTCACTTCCATCAAATTGTTCCGCCAAGTGACGTAGATGTGTATCTTGTGGCTCCAAAAGGTCCAGGACATCTTGTAAGAAGAACATATGAGCAAGGCGCTGGTGTACCTGCACTATTTGCTATCTATCAAGATGTATCAGGTCAAGCGAAAGACAAAGCACTTGCTTATGCAAAAGCAATCGGCGGAGCAAGAGCGGGTGTTCTTGAAACAACATTTAAAGAAGAAACAGAAACGGATCTATTCGGTGAGCAGGCAGTTCTTTGTGGAGGTCTTACTTCATTAGTAAAAGCAGGTTTTGAAACATTAACAGAAGCTGGTTATCAGCCGGAGCTTGCATACTTCGAGTGTCTGCATGAACTGAAATTGATCGTTGACCTTATGTATGAAGAAGGATTAGAAGGTATGAGATATTCCATCTCTGATACAGCGCAGTGGGGTGACTTCGTATCAGGACCACGCGTTGTGGATGCAAAAGTAAAAGAATCAATGAAAGCAGTCTTGACTGACATCCAAAACGGAACATTCGCGAAAGAATGGATTGTTGAAAACCAAGTGAATCGTCCACGTTTCAATGCGATCAATGCAAATGAAAATGAGCACCAAATTGAAATCGTCGGAAGAAAGCTTCGTGAAATGATGCCTTTCGTTAAACAAGGAAAGAAAAAGGAAGCGGTGAGCGTCGGTGCGAAAAATTAATTTTTTTGACACAACACTTCGAGATGGAGAGCAATCACCAGGAGTGAACTTAAATGCACAAGAAAAGCTAATCATTGCAAAGCAGCTTGAGCGCCTTGGGGTTAATATCATTGAAGCGGGTTTTCCCGCTTCATCCCGAGGGGATTTCTTAGGCGTACAAGAAATTGCAAGAACGATTAAGAACTGTTCAGTTGCAGGACTTGCACGATGTGTGAAAGGTGACATTGATGCTGCATGGGACGCATTAAAAGATGGAGCTCAACCAAGAATACACGTCTTTATTGCGACTTCTGACATTCACCTCAAGCATAAACTAAAGAAAACACGTGAAGAAGTGGTTGAACAAGCTGTTTCAATGGTGAAATACGCGAAAGAGCGCTTCCCAGTTGTTCAGTGGTCAGCAGAAGATGCATGCCGGACAGATCTTTCTTTCCTAGCAGAAATTGTAGAAAAAGTGATCGACGCAGGCGCAAGTGTTATTAACTTGCCTGACACTGTTGGATACCTAGCACCAAAAGAGTACGGAAATATCTTTAAATATATGAAGGAACACGTTCCAAATATCGATCAAGTCATCTTGTCAGCACACTGTCATGATGATTTAGGAATGGCTGTAGCGAACTCACTTGCTGCCATTGAAAATGGAGCAGATCAAATTGAAACAGCTGTCAACGGTATTGGAGAGCGCGCAGGAAATGCTGCTTTAGAAGAAATTGCAGTTGCCCTTCATATTCGCAAAGACTTTTACCAAGTCGAATCAACCATTCAGTTGAATGAAATTAAGCGCACAAGTGATGTAGTGAGCAAATACTCAGGTATGATTGTACCGCGTAATAAAGCAGTCGTTGGAAACAATGCATTTGCCCATGAATCAGGTATTCACCAAGATGGATTCCTCAAAGAAAAAACAACCTATGAAATTATCTCTCCAGAGCTTGTAGGCGTCACAACAGATGTGCTTGTCCTTGGTAAACACTCCGGAAGACACGCGTTTAAAGACCGCTTAAAAACACTCGGCTTTAAATTGACTGAAGAAGAAATCAATAAGTTCTTCGAAACGTTTAAGAACTTAACAGAGAAGAAGAAAGAAATCACAGATGATGATTTGATCTCTATTATATTAGAAGAAAAAGTAGCAGATCGTAAAATTGGCTATGAATTTGAAAGTCTTCAAGTTCACTATGGGACAGAGCAAATGCCGACAGCAACAGTCTCTCTTAAAAATCAAGAAACGCAGGAAGTCATTCAAGAAGCAGCTACAGGTGCAGGCAGTGTAGAAGCTGTGTACAACACGCTTGAGCGCTGTATGGAGGAAAGAATTCATTTGCTAGATTATCGTATTCAATCCAATGGAAAAGGCAGAGACGCACTAGCGGAAGTATATGTCACTGTTTCAATAGAAGGAAAAGAAACAGCAGGACGCGGTGTAGCGCAAGATGTGCTGGAAGCATCGGCTAAAGCTTACGTCAATGCAGTGAATAGACATTTAATCTTTAAATCAAACCTAATAGAAATTGAGAAACATCACGCCATCTCATAAGAAAGGAGGAAGGGACTCATGAAAAAGAAAATTGCACTTTTGCCCGGCGATGGAATCGGACCGGAAGTCGTCACATCAGCCGTCGCTGTCCTGAAAGAGACAGCGGCTCAATTTCAACACGAATTTGAATTTGAAACAGCTCTCATTGGCGGTATAGCGATAGATGAAAAAAACAATCCGCTCCCTAAAGAAACAGTAGAAGTGTGCAAAAGCGCAGATGCGATTTTATTAGGAGCCGTTGGCGGACCAAAGTGGGATCAAAACCCGCCAGAACTTCGCCCAGAAAAAGGCTTGCTCTCCATTCGCAAGCAGCTGGACTTATTTGCGAACATCCGCCCTGTCAAAGTATTTGATAGCTTGAGTGAGGCTTCACCGTTAAAACAAGATCACATTAACGGAGTAGATTTCGTCATCGTTCGTGAATTAACTGGAGGCCTCTACTTTGGCGAACCAAGTGAGCGCTACACGGATGATGAAGGAAAAGAAGCTGCGGTTGATACACTTCTTTATACAAAGGAAGAGATTGTTCGTGTATTAAAAGAAGCGTTCGACATGGCGTTAACGAGACGGAAAAAAGTAACGTCTGTGGATAAAGCGAATGTTCTCGCTTCGAGTAAACTATGGCGGGATGCGGTAGAAGAAGTTGCATCCCAGTATCCAGATGTCGCATATGAGCACATGCTCGTCGATAATGCCGCGATGCAGCTGATTTATAAGCCCGCTCAATTTGATGTCATCGTGACAGAGAATATGTTTGGTGACATTTTAAGTGACGAAGCATCTATGATTACTGGCTCACTCGGCATGCTGCCATCTGCTAGTTTATCAAGCACCGGCCTTCATTTATATGAGCCTATTCATGGTTCAGCACCCGATATTGCGGGGCAAAATGTCGCAAACCCTCTGGCTACTATATTGTCAGCAGCCAGCTTGCTTAGAACATCCTTTGCTCTAGAAGAAGAAGCGGCTGCAATTGAAGCAGCTGTGGAAGCCGTTCTTGCCTCTGGCAAACGAACAAAGGACCTAGCATCAAAAGAGGGAACGTATGAAACGACTGATGATATCACGAAAGCCGTTGTAGATGCACTCAAACAACGGGCGAAAACCATTGTATAAATAGAAATCTTGTTGAATTAGGTAGAGGGAGGAAAAAGGGTTATGCCTCGAACAATCATCGAAAAAATATGGGATCAGCATGTTGTCAAAAATGGCGAGGGAAAACCAGACCTTTTATATATTGATCTGCACTTGGTGCATGAGGTGACGTCACCTCAAGCATTTGAAGGATTAAGACAAAAAGGGCGCAAGGTGCGAAGACCACAAAACACATTTGCGACGATGGATCATAACATTCCGACTGTGAATCGATTTGTGATCAAAGATGAGATTGCGAAGAAGCAAGTCAGTGCTCTAGAGCGCAACTGTGCTGAATTCGGGGTCCGTCTAGCTGACCTTCACAGTGTAGACCAAGGAATCGTTCATGTCGTTGGACCAGAGCTTGGTTTAACACTTCCGGGGAAAACAATCGTGTGTGGAGATAGTCATACATCTACTCATGGCGCATTTGGTGCACTTGCATTTGGGATTGGCACAAGTGAGGTTGAGCATGTGCTTTCCACACAAACACTTTGGCAGCAGCGTCCGAAGACACTAGAAATTAGAGTAGACGGAACGCTTCAAAAAGGGGTAACAGCCAAAGATGTCATTTTAGCAGTCATTGGCGCACATGGCGTGAAGTTCGGTTCAGGTTATGTCATTGAATACACTGGGGAAGTATTCAGAAACATGTCAATGGATGAGCGGATGACCGTTTGTAATATGTCAATTGAAGCAGGCGCAAGAGCAGGATTGATCGCACCTGATGAAGTGACCTTTGAATATTGCCGCGGACGCAAATACGCACCGCAGGGTGAAGATTTCGAAGCAGCGATCAAAGAATGGAAAGAATTAAGAACAGATCCGGGTGCGACCTATGATAAAACCATTGTTTTAGATGGAAATCATATTTCACCAATGGTCACGTGGGGAATTAACCCAGGAATGGTGCTCCCTGTGGATGCAGCAATTCCAGGACCTGAAGATTTTGCACAAGAAGATGACCAAAAAGAAGCAAAACGTGCTTATGAATACATGGGGGTTCACCCGCATCAGCGTATTGAAGATATTACGATTGAGCATGTGTTTATTGGCTCATGTACGAACTCAAGAATGACTGATTTACGCCAAGCCGCTTCTATGATTGAAGGACAAAAAGTAGCTGATCATGTCAGAGCGATTGTGGTTCCTGGCTCACAAAGTGTCAAACTGCAAGCAGAAGAAGAAGGTCTTCATGAAATTTTCCTAGAAGCAGGATTTGAATGGAGAGAATCTGGCTGTAGTATGTGCCTCAGCATGAATAACGATGTGGTGCCAGAAGGTGAACGCTGTGCATCTACATCAAACCGTAACTTTGAGGGACGTCAAGGGAAGGGTGCAAGAACGCATCTTGTCAGCCCGGCAATGGCTGCAATGGCTGCCATACATGGCCGATTTGTCGATGTCAGGAAGTTTAATCAAGAGAAAACAGTCGTGTAAGGAGTTGTGTCATAGATGGAGCCTTTAGTCACTCATAAAGGAAAAGCCGCTGTGCTTAACCGTATAAATGTAGATACAGATCAAATCATTCCGAAACAGTTTTTGAAAAGAATCGAACGAACAGGATATGGCCGATTTGCCTTTTTTGACTGGCGATATTTAGCAGATGGCAGTCCGAATCCAGATTTTGAGCTCAATCAGCCGATTTATGAAGGAGCCTCTATTTTGATCGCAGGCGAAAACTTTGGCTGCGGGTCATCAAGGGAACATGCGCCTTGGGCGCTTGATGATTATGGTTTCAAAATTGTCATTGCCCCATCTTTCGCCGATATTTTCCATCAAAACTGTTTTAAAAACGGGATGCTTCCAATCCGCCTTGATTATGATGTGTGGAAAATGTTTGCTGCATCATATGAAAACAAAGGATATGAAATGACAGTTGATCTGGAAAAACAACAGATTCAAGACCATGAAGGGAATGTTACTCCTTTCGATGTAGATCCACACTGGAGAGAAATGCTCCTGAATGGCTATGATGAGATTTCATTAACATTGTTACTAGAAGATGAGATTCAAGCATTTGAAGAAAAACGTAGCAGCTGGCTACGTGCATAAACAACGAGAAGCCGTCCCCGTGGTGTGACGGCTTCTTTTTTGCATGAAAACCTCTCGTTACTTGTGTTTACTAACCTTCGTTGGTAAACTGATAAAAAATATGCGCCCGAAAGGAACGTAAGCATGAAACATGACAAGAAGAAAGATAATGTCATTTTGTTTCCTGGTCTGAAAGAAAGACTGATTGAAAAAGGAATGGCAGCATTAAAAGATAAACAGTATCAAGAGGCGCTTCACTTATTTTCAGAAGCGAAATCGTATGATGACGATGAAGAATCCGATATTCATCTCGGTATGGCGATTTGTTTTCTAGAGCTTGGTGAGCTGCAGGATGCAAAGCGAGTCTGTGAAAAAATGCTACATGAAGGATATGGCCACTATTTCACTGTGCTTCAAGTATATATGACCATCTTAATTCAGCTGAAAGAGTACGAGGAAGTCAAACAAACAATTGAGGCAGTCCTTGAAGAAAATCACCTTCCAGCAGAAAGCGCGGAGCATTTTTATAAGCTGCTTGAATTTAGCAGAAAGATGATTGAATCACCAGAAGAGATTTTAGACGAAGACGAGGAAGGCAGCGGAGAAATCAATATAGATGAAATGCTTGAGCGGCCAGAAGAGCAGGTGCAGTTCATCCATTCGCTGAAAGACCGAAACATCACGCCGCATATGGGTCTATTAAATACGATCCTACAAAAGCCTGATGGCAACCCTTTGGTCAAATCATTGATCTTGCAACTTCTGTCAGATCATGATGTGGCAAAGCCGGTTCATGTGACGAAGTTCGGTGATTCTTTAACGCTTGTTCCTTCTGAGGCTGTCAAGCCAGAGCAAATGCCACTGCTTCAGCAAGTCCTTCGAAAGCTCGATGACACACTCGGCAATGAGAACCCAACCCTTTACCAAGGAGTTGAAGAGTTATGGCGCCGGCACTTATTTGTGCTATATCCATTTCTTCCTAAATATACGGATCCGAATCTTTGGGCTGCGGCACTTCATAAAGTCGGCTATGAAATGCATGGAATCGAGATTGACCTCGAAGAATTGCATTTATTGTATGATTTTAACGAACGAGAGCTGAGAGAAGCTTGTACAATGCTGAAAGATATTGAAGAAATTTCTTATTTGTAATTTGTCGATTTAGTTGAAAGACGGACTTGTTATGTTATAATATAATGGTTGTATTTGTGCATATATCGTGCGGTTGTAAGATTCCAACGGTTGAAAGACGTTATGTATAATCAAGTCAAATGTTGTATACATAAGACCGCTTCTTTAGCGGAGTGCGTGGTTTTTGATTGGACGAAGTCTTTATGATGCTTTAGAATGTAACAACGCACAATCTGAATAGATTTTTGGAGGGAAACACACATGTCAGTAAAATGGGAAAAACAAGAAGGTAACGAAGGTGTCTTAACAGTAGAAGTTGACGCTGAAACATTTAACAAAGCACTTGATGATGCATTTAAGAAAGTAGTTAAGCAAGTATCAATCCCTGGATTCCGTAAAGGGAAAGTACCACGTGGTCTTTTCGAGCAGCGTTTTGGAGTAGAATCTCTTTATCAAGATGCACTAGATATTCTTCTTCCAGTTGAATATCCGAAAGCAATCGACGAAGCTGGTATCGAGCCGGTTGACCGCCCTGAAATCGATGTTGAGAAAATCGAAAAAGGCGAAAGCTTAATCTTCACTGCAAAAGTAACAGTGAAGCCAGAAGTAAAACTTGGTGACTACAAAGGTCTTAACGTAGAAAAAGACGACACATCTGTATCTGATGAAGATGTCCAAGAAGAGTTAAAAGCTATGCAAAACCGTCAAGCTGAGCTTGTTGTCAAAGAAGAAGGCGCAATCGAAAACGGCGATACAGTTGTTCTAGATTTCGAAGGATTCGTTGATGGAGAAGCATTCGAAGGCGGAAAAGCTGAGAACTACTCTCTTGAAGTAGGTTCTGGTTCATTCATCCCTGGTTTCGAAGAGCAATTGGTTGGTCTTGAAGCAGGTGCAGAAAAAGACGTTGAAGTGACATTCCCAGAAGAATATCATGCTGAAGACCTTGCAGGTAAACCAGCTGTATTCAAAGTAAAAATTCATGAAATTAAAGCAAAAGAACTTCCAGCACTTGACGATGAGTTCGCTAAAGATGTTGATGAAGAAGTTGAAACGATTGCTGAATTAACTGAAAAAACGAAGAAACGTCTTGAAGAAGCAAAAGAAAACGAAGCAGAAGGCAAACTTCGTGAAGAGCTAGTAGCAAAAGCTTCTGAAAATGCGGAAGTTGACGTTCCTCAAGCGATGGTTGACACTGAACTAGACCGCATGATGAAAGAATTCGAACAACGTCTTCAAATGCAAGGGATGAACCTTGAGCTTTACTTCCAGTTCTCTGGACAAGATGAAGATGCGCTAAAAGAGCAAATGAAAGAAGATGCTGCTAAACGCGTAAAATCTAATCTTACTCTTGAAGCAATTGCTGCTGCAGAAGACCTACAAGTGTCTGATGAAGAAGTGGAAGAAGAACTTTCAAAAATGGCTGAAGCATACAACATGCCAGTTGAAAATATCAAACAAGCGATCGGTTCTACTGAAGCAATGAAAGAAGATTTAAAAGTTCGTAAAGCAATTGATTTTCTTGTAGAAAACCGTTAATATGGTGCATAATAATAAAACAGGGCGCGAGTGACTCGTGCCTTGTTTTGTACAATTTTTGACTTATCATCGCTTCTTTTGGAAACGATAGTGTAAGTCGCATCTTTCTGTCATACATATCTCAATGTGCAGTGTTACAAACACATCATTACCGTCTTTTAGGAAAGTATGGTAAAATGCATACATACTGGACCCAGAAGGGTAGCTGACTGTTAGCTACAGGCAAGTGAAGAAGAATAAGGGGTGAAAGAATGTTTAAATTCAACGAGGAAAAAGGTCAATTAAAATGCTCGTTTTGCGGAAAAACGCAAGATCAAGTGCGTAAACTGGTCGCAGGACCTGGCGTATATATATGTGATGAATGTATCGAGCTTTGCACGGAAATAGTTGAAGAAGAGCTCGGTACTGAGGAAGAAGTTGAATTCAAGGATGTTCCGAAACCTCATGAAATCCGGGAGATTCTTGATGAATATGTCATCGGACAAGAGAATGCGAAGAAATCCTTAGCTGTAGCGGTTTATAACCATTACAAGCGGATTAATTCCAACAGTAAGATTGATGATGTTGAGCTTTCGAAAAGTAACATTTCTATGATTGGACCTACAGGAAGCGGTAAAACATTACTTGCTCAAACGCTTGCACGTATCTTAAATGTTCCATTTGCGATTGCAGATGCGACGTCTTTAACAGAAGCAGGTTACGTTGGGGAAGACGTAGAGAATATTTTACTAAAGCTGATCCAAGCAGCAGATTATGATGTAGAAAAAGCTGAAAAAGGCATTATCTACATCGATGAGATCGATAAAGTAGCAAGAAAATCAGAAAACCCTTCTATCACTCGTGATGTATCTGGGGAAGGTGTACAGCAAGCCCTTTTGAAAATTCTTGAAGGAACAGTCGCTAGTGTACCGCCTCAAGGTGGACGTAAGCATCCTCATCAAGAATTCATTCAAATTGATACAACAAATATCCTCTTCATTTGTGGTGGAGCCTTTGACGGCATTGAGCAAATCATCAAACGCCGCCTAGGTCAAAAAGTGATTGGATTCGGTGCGGAAAATAAAATTGAAGATCTTGAAAAAGAAGTCCTTCTATCAAAAGTTCTGCCAGAAGACTTACTTCGCTTCGGTTTAATCCCAGAATTCATCGGTCGTCTTCCGGTTATTGCAAGCCTAGAGCCGTTAGATGAAAAAGCACTTGTAGAAATCTTGACGAAGCCTAAAAATGCGCTCGTGAAGCAATATACAAAAATGCTTGAGCTTGATGATGTTGAGCTTGAGTTTGAAGAAGATGCTCTTAGCGAAATTGCGAAAAAAGCAATTGAGCGTAAAACAGGAGCTCGTGGTCTTCGCTCCATCATTGAAGGCATCATGCTTGATGTGATGTTTGATCTTCCATCTCGTGATGATATTGAGAAATGTGTCATTACTGGTGAAACGGTTGCTGATGGTGAGCCGCCACGTCTTGTCTTAAAAGACGGTACAGTCGTGAATAAAGATACAAAAACATCAGCATAAGCCCATTTGAATGACTCCTGAATCTTTTGATTCAGGAGTTTTTTATTTATCGTGGAAGTTGTGTTTATTCCGTCCAGCTCTAGGAAATACTAGCAGACAGAAACCAATACATAACGATAGATGAAGGAGGGAGCACCGATTGAGCTGGACAGGAATCGTATTATTCATACAACTGTTCTTTGGTATCGTCATCGGGTTGTACTTTTGGAACTTACTGAAAAATCAGCGCACACAAAAGGTGACGATCGATAAAGAATCGAAGAAAGAAATGGAAGCACTCAGAAAGATGCGATCCATTAAACTGAGTGAACCTTTATCAGAGAGAGTCCGGCCAAAGGGGTTTCAAGATATTGTAGGGCAGGAAGACGGTATACGTGCACTTAAAGCTGCCCTGTGTGGACCGAACCCGCAACATGTCATCGTCTACGGGCCGCCTGGTGTTGGAAAAACAGCTGCTGCCCGTCTAGTGATGGAAGAGGCGAAGCGTCACGCTGATTCACCATTTAAAAAAGATGCAGTATTTGTTGAGCTTGATGCCACAACGGCAAGATTTGATGAACGAGGCATCGCAGACCCCTTGATTGGTTCCGTACATGATCCCATTTATCAAGGAGCAGGGGCCATGGGACAGGCAGGCATTCCGCAGCCGAAACAAGGAGCCGTCACACATGCTCATGGGGGCGTTCTCTTTATCGATGAAATTGGAGAACTGCATCCGATTCAAATGAACAAAATGCTCAAAGTGCTAGAAGATCGAAAAGTGTTTTTAGATAGTGCTTATTACAGTGAAGAAAATACGCAGATCCCGAATCACATCCATGATATTTTTCAAAATGGGTTGCCCGCTGATTTTCGACTGATTGGCGCCACGACAAGAACACCGGACGAAATTCCGCCAGCTATTCGATCAAGATGTTTGGAGATTTTCTTCAAGGATTTGGATCAGCATGAGCTGAAAATTGTTGCAGCTAAAGCAGTCGAGAAAATACAGAAGGAATTAAGTGACGAAGGACTGAACCTGTTAACATCCTATGTGAAAAATGGACGTGAAGCGGTCAACATGGTACAGATCGCCGCAGGTATGGCTGTTACTGAAAACCGAAAAGATATTACGATCGCCGATGTAGAATGGGTCATTCATTCAAGCCAGCTGACACCAAGATATGAACAAAAAGTACCGGAAAAGCCAAAGGTAGGAGTAGTAAATGGTCTTGCCGTGTATGGACCGAATAGCGGGGCTCTGCTTGAAATTGAAGTGAACATTTGTAAAGCGCTTGAAAAAGGCAGTATCAATATTACTGGTATTGCGGAAGAAGAAAGCATCGGCAATCAGTCGAAATCAATCAGACGGAAAAGTATGGCGAAGGGCTCAGTTGAAAATGTCTTAACCGTGCTTCGAAACTTAGGCATACGAACAAATGAATATGATATCCACATTAATTTTCCGGCTGGTGCCCCGATTGATGGGCCGTCTGCTGGAATTGCGATGGCCACAGCCATTTTCTCAGCCATTCATCAAATCCCGATTGATCATTTAACGGCGATGACCGGTGAGATTGGATTACAAGGTCAGGTGAAGCCGATCGGCGGTGTCATACCAAAAATCAAGGCAGCCAAACAAGCGGGTGTCAAAACAGTGATCATCCCTTATGACAATCAGCAGTCGATCTTAAAAGAGATTGAAGGGGTTACGATTGTGCCTGTGAAGCATTTCCAAGAAGTGCTGGATCAGTGTTTGGTCAATCCGCCAGATGAGAAGAAAGATGGACTAGAAGAAGAAATGAAAAGGAAATCTGTTTAATCCCCATCTCATATGGGGATTTTTTAGTGAAATAGATCTTTTTTTCTTTTTCAAGATAAAAAGAAAGGGTATACTACGGTAAGATCATCATTTCTCAAGTCTTTTACATTGTACAAGACTGAAACAGGTATATTATAATGATTCATACTAGTGACGGAGGTGTCTATCAACATGGCAGATGAAATCAAAAAGAATGTTCCGCTCCTTCCGCTGCGAGGCTTGCTTGTTTATCCAACAATGGTCTTGCATTTGGACGTTGGGCGCGAAAAGTCTGTTCAAGCATTAGAACAGGCCATGATGAACGATCATATGATTTTTCTAGCAACACAGCGGGAAATTTCAATAGATGAACCAGGTGAAGAGGAAATTTTCAAAGTCGGCACCTACACAAAAATTAAACAAATGCTGAAGCTGCCAAATGGAACGATTCGTGTGCTCGTCGAAGGCTTAAATCGAGCGCAGATCGAATCCTACATGGAGCTAGAAGACTATACGTCAGTCGATATTAAAGAGTTGACAGAAGAAGAATTAAAGGACGCAGAAGCAGAAGCACTCATGCGCACTTTGTTAGATCATTTTGATCAGTACATAAAAATTTCAAAAAAAATCTCAGCTGAAACATATGCAACGGTGACGGATATTGAAGAACCTGGAAGAATGGCGGATATCGTCGCTTCCCACCTTCCTTTGAAATTAAAAGACAAGCAAGAAGTGCTGGAAACAGTCGATGTCAAAAAACGGTTGAATCGGGTCATCAGTCTCATTCACAATGAAAAAGAAGTGCTAGAGATTGAAAAGAAAATTGGCCAGCGTGTCAAACGTTCAATGGAGCGAACGCAAAAAGAATATTATTTACGCGAACAAATGAAAGCTATTCAAAAAGAGCTTGGAGACAAAGAGGGGAAAACAGGCGAAGTAAGTACGCTTATGGCTAAAATTGAAGAGTCCGGTATGCCAGATTCTGTTCGTGAAACGGCTTTAAAAGAACTGAACCGTTATGAAAAAATCCCTTCAAGCTCTGCTGAGAGTTCTGTCATTCGCAATTATATTGATTGGCTGATCAATCTGCCGTGGGGCACTTATACAGAAGATCGTCTAGATTTAAAGCTTGCAAGCGAAATTTTAGATGACGAGCACCACGGGCTTGAAAAAGTAAAAGAGCGGGTACTCGAATATCTTGCTGTTCAGAAACTGACAAATTCATTAAAGGGACCGATTCTTTGCTTGGCAGGACCTCCTGGGGTAGGGAAGACGTCACTTGCTAAATCCATTGCCAAATCACTCGATCGAAAGTTTATCCGTATCTCTCTTGGCGGTGTACGTGATGAATCTGAGATCCGTGGTCATCGAAGAACTTATGTAGGTGCGATGCCTGGCCGTATCATTCGCGGGATGAGCAAGGCGGGCACAATGAATCCGGTCTTTCTTTTAGATGAAATTGATAAAATGTCTTCTGACTTTAGGGGAGATCCGTCTTCTGCGATGCTTGAAGTGTTAGATCCAGAGCAAAATCATAATTTTAGCGATCATTATATTGAAGAGACATTTGATTTGTCTCAAGTCTTATTTATCGCAACTGCCAACAATTTAGCAACCATTCCAGGTCCACTTCGTGATAGAATGGAGATTATCACGATTGCAGGGTATACGGAAGTTGAAAAAGCAGAAATTGTGAAAGATCACCTTCTGCCGAAGCAGCTAAAGGAGCACGGATTAAAGAAAGGGAACTTGCAGCTTCGTGAAGCAGCGATTTACGATATGATTCGCTATTACACGAGAGAAGCAGGAGTCCGCGGGTTAGAGCGTCAGCTTGCTGCGATTTGCCGAAAAGCGGCAAGAGCAATTGTGGCTGAAGACCGCAAACGCATCACAGTGACGGAAAAGAACTTATCTGAATTCCTCGGAAAAAGACTTTACCGTTATGGTCAGGCGGAAACGACAGATCAGGTCGGCGTTGTCACAGGCCTTGCATATACCACAGTTGGCGGAGACACCTTGTCCATCGAGGTCTCACTCTCACCGGGTAAAGGCAAGCTTTTGCTAACAGGTAAGCTCGGTGATGTCATGAGAGAATCTGCGCAGGCGGCATTCAGTTATATTCGTTCAAAAGCAGATGAACTGAACATTGATCCTCAATTTAATGAAAAGCACGATATTCATATCCATGTTCCAGAGGGGGCGGTTCCAAAGGACGGGCCATCAGCTGGTATTACCATTGCGACGGCTCTTGTATCAGCACTCACAGGACGTCCTGTTTCAAAAGAGGTTGGCATGACAGGAGAAATTACGTTAAGAGGAAGAGTGCTTCCGATTGGCGGATTAAAAGAAAAAGCATTAGGCGCACATCGTGCAGGACTGAAAACGATTATTCTTCCAAAGGACAATGAGAAGGATATTGATGATATTCCTGAAAGTGTGAGAGAAGGATTAACTTTTATTCCGGTTTCACATTTAGATGAGGTGCTTGAGAAAGCGTTAGTAGGAGAGGGAAGATGAAAGTAACAAAATCAGATATCGTCATTAGTGCGGTGAAACCAGAGCAGTACCCGAGCGGGGGACTGCCTGAGATCGCACTTGCTGGACGATCAAATGTTGGAAAGTCCTCGTTCATTAACTCATTGATTAATCGGAAAAATTTAGCGCGTACGTCTTCTAAACCAGGAAAGACCCAGACGCTTAATTTTTACATTATTAATGATATGCTCCATTTTGTGGACGTCCCAGGTTATGGCTTTGCGAAAGTATCAAAAACAGAGCGCGAAGCATGGGGGAGAATGATCGAAACGTATATTACAATGCGTGAAGAGTTAAAAGCAGTCGTCCAAATTGTGGATCTGCGTCATAAGCCATCCGCAGATGATGTGAACATGTATGAATTCCTTAAATACTATGGAGTTCCTGTGATCATTATTGCGACAAAGGCCGATAAAATTCCAAAAGGCAAATGGGAAAAGCATGCGAAAGTCGTCAAACAGACACTCGACATCGACCCATCAGATGAATTAATCCTTTTCTCTTCTGAAACAAAAAAGGGAAAAGATGAAGCATGGAATGCGATTCTTGCGAAGATTAACAGTTAAAAGAAAGGCATCTGCACATAGCAGATGCCTTTTTATTGTATAAGTTATTTCCTTTTTAAAAATAATAAGAGGAGACTGACGGCAATCAATACATATGGCCAGTACAATTCAAAACCGGAAGTAGGGATCGAAAGTGTGCTAAGTTGCTTTGTAATTTGTTGAAAGAAATAAAGGAATAGACCGAGTGCAATGAGAACAACACTTTCTATTCGATATTCCTTTTTCTGTGATGATTTCATCAAAAGCGCGAGGCCGACGATGAACACAATCATCGTAAATGTATCTGGCCAGTGTTCTAATTTCGGCTGAAGGATAAAGTGTAGCGCAAGGCCTGTCATGAGCATACCGATAAACACATGAGAGGTTTCCTGTTCCTTCTTTCCTTGATATAAGAAAGCAAGGCCAAAAAGCAGTACAAGTGTATACCATTTCTCCTGATCTTTCCAAATGTCAAATTGATCTCCTGAGAGAATGGCATATAGTGCTACAGCCAGCAAAGTGAGCGGCAGCAAAATAGATTTCTTCTTCAAAGATGTCACCTTCTTATAAGCAGATCATTTGTCCGCACGCGCCAAATCTGGTAAATTGCTTGAAGTGATGATATGGCATTCGATGTCGAACATTTTTCTACTATATCACAACATTTTTGAAATCTGTTCACAATTTTTATCCAGTTAAAAATGAATATATGTTATAATCATTATAAATAATAAATTCTATATTGTAATTATTATAAATTAGACAGGGCGTTGGGGGTGCAAGCTGAAGTTATGCATATTCTTGTTGTGGGTTTAGATTATAAAACAGCCCCTGTTGAGATACGGGAACAGCTGAGCTTTGAACCGAGCGAGCTCGGAACAGCGATGTCCAAGCTTAAAGAAGAAAAAAGCATTCTAGAGAATATCGTCATCTCAACATGTAATCGAACAGAGATCTACGCAGTTGTAGATCAGCTTCATACTGGTCGGTTTTATATAAAAAGATTTTTAGCAGATTGGTTCGGTTTAGAAAAAGAAGATGTCTCTCCATATTTGAAGTTTTATGAAAATGATGGAGCGGTTGAGCATTTATTCCGGGTTGCCTGTGGACTTGATTCTATGGTCATTGGTGAAACACAAATACTCGGTCAAGTGCGCTCAAGCTTTAAAGTCGCTCAAGAGGAGAAGACCATTGGTACCGTTTTCAATTATTTGTTTAAGCAGGCGGTAACAGTTGCGAAGCGCTCTCATGCGGAAACAGATATTGCGTCTAATGCTGTATCTGTCAGCTATGCGGCAGTGGAACTTGCCAAAAAAATCTTTGGACGTCTTTCTGATAAACATGTCCTTATTCTTGGTGCGGGTAAAATGGGCGAGCTGGCGGCTCAAAACCTTCAAGGTCAAGGGATTGGCCAGGTAACAGTCATCAATCGAACGTTTGAAAAGGCCAAAGAACTGGCCGGCCGCTTTTCAGGAGAGCCTAAGAGCTTGAATCAATTAGAAAAAACTTTATCTGAAGCGGATATTTTAATTAGCTCTACTGGGGCTAAACAATTTGTGATTACAAAAGAAATGGTCGAAAAAGCGAACAAACAGAGAAAAGGCAGACCTCTATTCATGGTGGATATTGCAGTACCACGTGATTTAGATCCAGCTATTTCTGAAGTAGAAGGTGCTTTTTTGTATGACATTGATGACCTTGAGGGCATTGTGGCAGCTAACCTGAAAGAGCGCCGTGCAGTAGCTGAAGAGGTGGAGCTTCTCATCGAAGCTGAAATTGTGGAATTTAAGCAATGGCTTAATACGCTCGGAGTGGTTCCTGTGATTTCTGCTTTAAGAGAAAAAGCACTCTCGATTCAAGCGGATACGATGCAAAGCATCGAACGAAAGCTTCCAAACCTCACAAATCGTGAAATGAAGCTGTTAAATAAACATACGAAAAGCATCATCAATCAAATGCTGAAAGATCCTATCTTAAAGGCCAAAGAAATTGCCGGGGAGCCGAATGCAGAGGAAAAACTTTTACTCTTTAAAGAAATCTTTGATTTACAGGTTGAAGATGAAGAGCAAAAGGCAGAGCCGATGCAGGTGGAGCAAGGGGCATTTCAGCTGTTTAAAACAAATATGGCACAAGGCCTTGCTACAGTTGCCAGTGAGTGATTAGGCGATGATGGAATCCATTGTAGCGAGACTAGGTGAAGCGACGATCTTGATCTATGCACTCAGCGTCTTGTTCTATTTCATAGATTTTCTTCAACACAACCGGAAGGCTGGAAAAATGGCTTTCTGGTTGCTTTCTATTGTCTGGCTGCTGCAAACAGTCTACATGTTTTATATTATGATGGAAACAGACCGATTCCCTGTGTTGAATGTAGCAGAGGGGTTATATTTTTATACGTGGGTGCTTGTGACATTGTCACTTGTTTTGACAAAAGTATTACGTGTTGAATTTATTGTCTTTTTTACAAATGTGATTGGTTTTTCCATGATGGCGATTCACACCTTTACACCATCTGATCTTCATTCTGCCGAACTGACGGGAAAGCTGACGAGTGAGCTGCTCGTCATTCATATTACGATGGCCATTTTATCATACGGCGCTTTTTCACTTTCATTTGCTTTTTCACTACTCTACCTATTTCAATATCGTTTGCTGAAAAAGAAAAAATGGGGAAAATGGCTTTTGAGAATTGAAGACTTATCAAAGCTTGATCACATGGCGTATGTCTTAAATATTATTGGCGTGCCGATGCTCTTGCTTAGTTTAATTCTTGGCATTATATGGGCATATATTTCGTATGATACGTTGTACTGGACAGATGCAAAGGTGCTCGGTTCGTTTATTATGCTGTTTTTATACGGCTTTTACTTATACATTAGACTGGTGAGAAATATGCAGGGCAAAATCGTGGCGCGATGGAATGTCGCTTCATTTCTTGTGCTGATGATCAATTATTTTCTGCTTGGTAGCTTATCAACCTTTCATTGGTTTCAATAATGATGAGTCTTAAGGGCATTGTCGGGAGGAAGACGTAATGCGTACAATTAAAGTAGGTTCTAGACGAAGCAAACTTGCGATTACACAAACAAAATGGGTCATTCAAAAGTTGTCTGAACTAAACCCTTCTTATTCTTTTGAAATTAAAGAGATTGTGACAAAGGGTGATCAAATTTTAGATGTGACCTTATCAAAGGTTGGCGGAAAAGGTCTGTTTGTTAAAGAGATTGAACAGGCAATGCTGAACCATGACATTGACATGGCGGTACACAGCATGAAAGATATGCCGGCCTCTCTTCCGGAAGGTTTAGTCATCGGCTGTATTCCTGAGCGTGAAGATGTGCGGGATGCATTGATTTCAAAGGATCATCTCCGTCTTCATGAACTGCCAAAGGGAGCGGTTGTGGGAACGAGCAGCTTACGGCGCAGTGCCCAGCTTCTTCAGGAGAGACCAGATCTTGAGATTAAATGGATCCGTGGAAACATTGATACGAGACTTGAAAAACTGAAAAATGAAGAATATGATGCGATTATTCTAGCGGCTGCCGGATTGTCTAGAATGGGCTGGAGTCAAGAAGTCGTGTCGGAATTTTTATCTCCTGATACTTGCCTTCCTGCTGTAGGGCAGGGCGCATTGTCGATAGAATGCCGGGGAGATGACGAAGAGCTATTGCAGCTGTTAGCTCAATTCACAAATGAGTATACAAAGAAAACGGTCCTTGCTGAAAGAGCTTTCCTTCAACAAATGGATGGAAGCTGTCAAGTGCCGATCGCTGGTTACGCAACGATGAATGAGCGTGATGAAATTGAATTGACAGGTCTTGTGGCATCTGCGGATGGGCATACGATTATTCGAGAAACCGTAACAGGTACTGACCCTGAGGCAATTGGAACAGCATGTGCGAAGCAGATGGCTGATAAGGGAGCAAAGGATTTGATTGACAAGGTGAAAAAGGATCTGTCTTCCCAATGACGATAGCCAAATCGCTTTACGGACAGACGGTGCTTGTCACTCGAAATGAACGTCAAGCGGGTGCGTTTCAGCAGAAAATTGAAGCGCTGAACGGCCATGCTGTTTTAACCTCTCTTATCAGGTTTGAGCCAACGCTGACAAAAGAAAAAGCGAAGGCATTTTTAGAAGATTTAGAAGCAAGCCATTGGCTTGTGTTTACGAGTGTAAATGGTGCGTCTTTTTTTCTCAGTTATATAGAGAAGCATCAATTACATCAAAGCTTATCCCACTTGAAAGTGGCGGCCGTAGGTGAAAAAACATCTGCCTATCTGATGCAGCGCGGCTTAAAAGTGGATGTGGTTCCAGAACGTTTTATAGCAGAAGAACTGGCAGATGCTTTAATTGAACATGTACACCCAGAAGAATGTGTCTTTGTAGCAAAAGGTCACCTGTCACGAGATGTGGTGAAGAATACCCTCGTTCCGCTTGGCATTGACGTAAAAGAGTGGATTATATATGAAACAGTGAAGGATGAGGACGGAATTATCGCACTCAAGTCGGCAATGATGGAGCAATCATTTGATTTTATTACATTTACAAGCTCCTCCACTGTTCATTCTTTTATGCACGCTATGGAGGCTGATATCGATAGATTAGCTGCATCAGACACATGTTTTGTGAGCATCGGTCCTCTTACACAAGAGGCACTGCTTCAATACGGGATTTCTTCTGAAACCCCAGATACTTATACGATAGACGGGATGCTTGATTTGATGTGCCGTTTATCTGAAAGGAAGTTGAACCAATGATGAAATTTAACAGACACCGCAGATTGCGTACAAGCGCAGGAATGAGAGAATTGGTGAGAGAAACATTTTTAAGACCCTCTGATTTCATTTATCCCATCTTTTTTGTAGAGGGAGAGAATGTCCGGAAAGAAGTCCCTTCAATGCCGGGTGTCTATCACATTTCAGTTGATCTTGTGAAAGAAGAAGTCCAAGAGCTTGTTGACCTTGGGATTAAATCTATCATTGTTTTTGGGGTACCAGACCATAAAGACCATGTAGGCAGTGAAGCTTATCACGATCATGGGATTGTTCAAAGAGCAACGCTTGAAATCAAAAAGCATTTCCCTGAGCTAGTGGTCATTGCAGATACTTGCTTATGCCAATATACAGATCACGGACATTGCGGAATCGTTGAAGATGGAGAAATTTTAAATGATGAATCTCTTCAGCTCTTAGCGAAAACCGCTGTCAGTCAGGCTCGTGCAGGTGCAGATATCATTGCTCCATCAAACATGATGGATGGCTTTGTTATCGCAATTCGTGAGGCGCTTGATGAGGCCGGCTTTGTTCATGTGCCTGTCATGTCATATGCTGTGAAATATGCAAGTGCTTTTTACGGTCCGTTTCGTGATGCGGCGCATAGCACACCGCAGTTTGGAGATCGTAAAACGTATCAAATGGACCCTGCAAACCGCTTAGAAGCACTGAGAGAAGCGCAGTCTGATGTAGAAGAAGGCGCTGACTTCCTGATCGTGAAGCCGTCACTTTCATACTTAGATATCATGCGTGATGTGAAAAATGAATTTACACTTCCTGTTGTTGCGTACAATGTGAGCGGAGAGTATGCAATGGTGAAAGCAGCAGCTCAAAATGGCTGGATTTCTGAAAAAGAGCTTGTTCTTGAAATGCTGACTAGCATGAAACGTGCAGGCGCAGAATTAATCATTACGTATCATGCAAAAGATGCAGCGAAATGGCTCTCAGAATAAAGAACGGATAGACAGGAGGACATTGAAATGGGACGTAGCTATGAAAAGTCAAAGCAAGCATTTAAAGAAGCGCAGCAGTTAATGCCGGGTGGTGTGAACAGCCCTGTGCGCGCATTTAAATCAGTCAATACAGACCCGATTTTTATGGAACGAGGAAAAGGCGCAAAAATATACGATATTGACGGAAATGAATATATTGATTACGTCTTATCGTGGGGACCGCTTATTTTAGGTCATACGAATGACCGTGTGGTTGAAAGTATTCAGCGAGTAGCTGAACATGGTACAAGCTTCGGTGCTTCTACTTTAGTTGAAAATGAATTAGCTAAGCTTGTATCAGAACGAGTTCCTTCTATTGAGGTCATTCGTATGGTCAGCTCTGGAACAGAGGCGACGATGAGTGCGCTTCGTCTAGCACGTGGTTTTACAGGCAGAAACAAAATTGTGAAATTTGAAGGCTGTTATCATGGCCACGGTGATTCTTTGCTCATTAAAGCTGGTTCGGGTGTGGCAACGCTTGGACTTCCGGATAGCCCTGGTGTCCCTGAAGGTACAGCAAGCAATACGATCACCGTTCCATACAATGATTTAGAAAGCATCAAAGTCGCTTTTAAAGAATTTGGAGACGACATTGCAGGTGTCATTGTAGAACCAGTTGCAGGAAATATGGGGGTTGTCCCTCCGCAAGAAGGCTTCTTGCAAGGATTGAGAGACATCACAGAGGAATATGGCTCTTTACTCATTTTTGATGAGGTCATGACAGGCTTCCGTGTGGATTATCATTGTGCACAAGGCTATTTTGGCATTACGCCTGATCTGACATGTCTTGGTAAAGTCATCGGAGGCGGCCTGCCAGTGGGCGCTTATGGCGGTAGAGCGGACATTATGAGACAAATTGCGCCAAGCGGCCCGATTTATCAAGCAGGAACGTTATCCGGTAACCCGCTTGCGATGACAGCAGGTCTTGAAACATTAAAACAGCTGACACCTGAGTCTTATGAAGAGTTTAGACGCAAAGGAGATCGTTTGGAAGAAGGCATTTCAAAAGCGGCGAAAGCACATGGGATTCCATTAACATTTAACCGTGCCGGTTCCATGATCGGATTCTTCTTTACAAACGAACAAGTCGTCAATTACGATACAGCGAAAACAGCTGACCTCGCTTTATTCGCTGAATTCTACAAGGAAATGGCTGATCACGGCATCTTCCTTCCACCTTCACAATTCGAAGGGCTGTTCCTCTCAACTGCTCATACGGATGAAGACATCGAGTATACAATTGAGACAATTGAAAAGGTATTTCAAAAATTAGCTCAGTAACCAAAAGCCGATATGGAGACATATCGGCTTAGATCGTTGACAAAGGGTTAAAATGAACTTTATTTTAGCCCTTTGTCTTCTTTTCAGCGTGAAAGAAAACCTTTGCAATCTAGGAAGGACGAGTACTGGAGCGGAGCGAATTTGACATTCGTGAGCACCAGCGCACAGGACTGACACCGAATGCGAGGGTTTGTCTACACGCTGAGCCGATATGGAGACATATCGGCTTTTTGCTTTGCATAAAACCAATCATATTTTCACCGCCTCCTTCATACACCTGTATTGACATCTAATTTTATTTTGAAGGATTAGATGAAAGGAGGACACCGACTTGTCTCAAAACAATCGATTACAGTTTTCGGTAGAAGAGTCCATTTATTTCAAAAACGGACAGGAAGTCAGTGAGCTACTGTCAATTTCTCTCGATCCTGACATTCTCGTTCAAGAAGTGAATGATTATGTTTCCATTAGAGGTTCACTCGAGCTAACAGGAGAATACAACATAAATCAAGAGGAGCTAATGGGTGAATCCAGTTCCTATGCATCATACAGGCAGGCTGATGAGGTGAAGGTAAGGGAGGACGGAACGGCGGAGCTGCTGCATCAATTTCCGGTGGATATCACGATCCCCAAGAACAAAATTAGTCATTTAAATGATGTATTTGTGTTTATTGATGCATTTGATTACCAGCTGACAGAAAGCCGTTTGCTCACGATTCAGGCTGATTTGGCCATTGAAGGTCTGTTAGATGAAGGAACGCCTGAACCGCTTGTAGAAGGGCCATATGAATTTGTCCATCGTGCTGAAGAGGAATATGGCGATGTCACCTATGAATATCAGGCGCAGCCTGAATATGAAGAGCAAGAAATGCTACCACGTGAAGAGCATGAAGAAAATGCGGAACAGCAGGCCGCTTTGCAACATGAAGCGCGAACTGAACAAGAAGAGGATGAAATAGACATCGAGACGGTGATGGTGGAAGAAGCAGAAGAAGAGGAGGAATACGAGGAAGAAGAAGCCGTGGCGCTTGGGTATCGTTCCTTCCCAGAAGCTCAAGTACAAGAGCCGCCATTCTTTGACCCGCCTAAGCTGCTAGAAGAAGAGGAGCGGGATGATACGTTCTTTGAGGTGGAAGTGAGGAAAGACCCTGAAGCAGAGAGCAAGGAAGAAGAAGAAGAGCCAGCTTATCCAGCCTTTGAATCACCTGCTTATCAGATGGAACAGACGCAGGAAGAGCGGGATGACAGCTATCAGTTCGAACGATTATATGAACGTGAAGCACCAAAGGTGTATGAATCAGCTCAAGAAGCTGAGGAGTTTGAACATGACCAGAGAGAAGCGTCTGGCAGTGAGAATTCTCTTTATTTAACGAAGCTGTTCGCTAAGCAGGAGGAGGAAGATTTTTCTCGCATGAAAATATGTATAGTTCAGCAAGAAGATACGGTCGATCGTATTTGTGAGCGATATCAGTTGAATGTGCAGCAGCTCCTTCGAACGAATTCATTGTCGGTGGATGCAGAGCTTGAAGAAGGGCAGATTCTTTATATTCCTGAATATCAAAAAAGCAATGCATAGTATGAGATGATGGACCGAGAAAATGTGGTGAGAGAACGTGGATGAAATCCAATCTGTCCTATACGAATACGGGCTTGAGGCTGAATATATCGAACCTGTCAGTCCAGCTGTCGTTAGAGTGTATACAAAGCAGGGCGTATTTGCACTAAAGCGGGTAAAGCCCCATCGACACATGCAGTTTACAGAGCAAATGCTTGAACTAGAATCAAAAGGCTATCGCTCGTTTGTGCCGATTTATCGCACGAAGAGCGGTTCCTTTTTCTCTAATCATCGAGAAAGCCAGTACACGTATTATCTCATGCCATGGCTGACCAATGAAAAGAGAGAAGAGCAGGACGATAAACATGAATATTTATTTCAAGAGATTGCAAGACTTCATAAACGAACAGAAGTTATGATGGACATTAATGAGCAGGAAATAGAGGCTCACTACACCCAAATGAAAAGCAAATGGGAAACAGAGAAAGACATGTATGAACGATTTATCGAGCGGGCAGAACAAACATGGTATATGTCGCCATTTGAGCTGGCTGCTGCTATGTATTTTTCAGAAGCGATGTCTGCAAGTGAATTTGCACTTGAACGTTTAGAGGATTGGCATGAGGAAATGAAAGACCAAGAGACGACACGTATTGTGTTAAACCATGGGCAATTGTCAATCCATCACTTTTTGTACAATGATGTAGGTACAGGACATTTCACCAATTTTGAGCGGTCCAAAAAGGCTGCCCCCATTTATGACCTTTTGACTTTTTACTATCGCACATTCAAAACCTACCCTACTCCTTGTCCTGAATGCACATCTTTGTTTTATACGTATCAAAAGGGAAATAAACTTCGTGAGGAAGAGATTCATTTGTTCTTGAGCTACCTCGCTTATCCGCAAGGTTTGTTTGATACGGTGAAAGCCTATGAAGCAGGCGGACAGGATGAGATGGAAAGTTGTCAAGAGCTGTTAAGGGCGTATTGGCAAATGAAAAATTCTGAGCCGACCGTCATGAAAATACACGAAATTGAGCAGGCTAGACGCCTTGAAGAAGAACAAAATGCCTCGTCATCAGAAGAGTGACGAGGTTGTTTGCTGTTGCGCTATGAAATGTCTAACGAGGGACCTATACATAAGAGTGAGCCTGCAGCTTTCAGCTCTCTTAAAACCAATCAAGGTGAAAGGCACAGGCGAGAAATATAAGAATTCCTAAGATGAGGACGTCAAATGTTGTGGGAAAAATGATCGTGCGAAAGCCTTGAAATATGGCAATCGGGAGAACGACTTGGGAGGCAACTGCCCGAATTTGTCTAAGCCATGGGGGGAGTGTGTAAGGATTGATCTTTTTCAAAATAAAACGCCCTCCTTCTTTATTTTGTTATTATCATATGGGCAAAGAGGCAAAGGGTGCCTGCCCAATTTGTATAAAGAAGAAGAAAAGCGGAAAAGATGATTGACGAAAACAAAAGGCATTTAGTAATATTAATAAAAGATGAGTATAAGCTGATGAACGTGATATATCGTAAGCGTGGATCAGGAAGAGTACGAGCAAGACCCTAAAGAGAGGGAAACCAATAGCTGAAAGGTTTTCTAGGATGCACTTGTTTGGAAGGTCGCCTGTGAGCTTAATTTCTTGAAACATGTAGTAGAGAAATTCGGGAGATCCCCGTTATCCTTTAGAGAGTACGGGACACGTCTAAGTGTTTCGTGAAAAAAGGTGGTACCGCGAAAAAGCTTTTTCGTCCTTTTATAAGGATGAAAAGGCTTTTTTTATGTTTCATCAGCCGAAAAAATGTGGAGGTAACACAAATGGGAACAAATAATCAAGAAATGCCAACAAAGTACGATCCAAATGCGATTGAGAAAGACCGCTATACGTACTGGCTTGAAGGGAAATTCTTCGAAGCACAAAATGACAAAACGAAAGATCCATATACAGTCGTCATTCCTCCACCAAACGTGACAGGAAAATTACACTTAGGGCATGCTTGGGATTCAACTCTTCAAGACATCGTGACTCGTATGAAACGGATGCAGGGCTATGATGTTTTATGGCTGCCAGGAATGGACCATGCGGGTATTGCAACACAAGCAAAGGTCGAGGCGAAGCTTCGCGAAGAAGGTGTGAGCCGCTATGATCTCGGACGTGAAAAATTTGTAGAAGAAACGTGGAAGTGGAAAGAAGAGTATGCCGATTTTATTCGTAGCCAGTGGGCGAAAATGGGTCTAGGTCTAGACTATTCGCGTGAGCGTTTTACATTAGATGAAGGCTTGAATAAAGCAGTCCGCCAAGTGTTTGTTCAATTGTATGAAAAAGGATTGATCTATCGCGGAGAATACATCATTAACTGGGACCCAGCAACAAAAACGGCCCTTTCTGATATTGAAGTCATCTACAAGGATGTGCAAGGTGCGTTTTATCACTTGAGATATCCGCTTGCAGATGGATCAGGTTCGATTGAAATTGCGACAACAAGACCTGAAACGATGCTGGGAGATACGGCAGTCGCTGTACATCCTGAAGATGAACGCTATCAGCATTTGATTGGGAAAACAGTTGTTTTACCAATTACAGGCCGAGAGATTCCAATCGTTGGGGATGACTATGTCGATATGGAATTTGGATCAGGAGCTGTAAAAATAACGCCGGCTCATGACCCGAATGACTTCGAGCTTGGAAACCGTCATAACCTAGAGCGCATTCTTGTGATGAATGAAGATGGCACAATGAATGGAAACGCACTTCAATACAAAGGAATGGACCGCTTCGAATGTCGTAAACAGCTTGTGAAAGATCTTCAAGAAGAAGGCATTTTGTTCAAAATTGAGGACCACATGCATTCAGTTGGTCACAGTGAGCGCAGTGGCGCTGTAGTGGAGCCATATTTATCAACACAATGGTTTGTGAAAATGCAGCCGCTCGCAGATGAAGCCATCAATCTGCAAAAAGGTGATGAGCAAGTTCAATTTGTTCCAGACCGATTCGAAAAGACGTATTTACACTGGATGGAAAACATTCGTGACTGGTGTATTTCTCGTCAACTATGGTGGGGACACCGCATCCCGGCTTGGTATCATAAAGAAACGAAGGAAGTATACGTGGGACTTGATGCGCCAGAAGATATTGAAAACTGGGAGCAAGATAACGATGTACTTGATACATGGTTTAGTTCAGCGCTTTGGCCTTTCTCTACAATGGGCTGGCCGGATGCAGACAGTGAAGACTTCAAGCGCTACTACCCAACCAATCTGCTTGTAACAGGCTATGACATCATCTTCTTCTGGGTATCTCGTATGATCTTCCAAGGTCTTGAATTCACAGGAGAAAAACCATTTAAAGATGTCCTCATTCACGGTCTTATTCGCGATGAACAAGGGCGTAAAATGAGTAAGTCACTTGGCAACGGAATTGATCCAATGGAGGTCATCGACAAGTACGGTGCGGATTCATTGAGATATTTCTTAGCGACTGGAAGCTCTCCAGGTCAAGATTTACGTTTTAGCTTTGAAAAGGTTGAATCCACTTGGAACTTTGCGAACAAAATTTGGAACGCATCCCGTTTTGCTCTCATGAATATGGATGGTTTAACGTACGATGAGCTTGATTTGACAGGAGAAAAATCAGTTGCTGATCAATGGATTTTAACACGCTTAAATGAAACAATTGAAAGTGTCACACAGCTTGCTGACAAGTATGAATTCGGTGAAGTGGGTAGACATTTATACAACTTCATTTGGGATGATTTCTGTGATTGGTACATTGAAATGGCGAAACTTCCGCTTTATGGAGAAGATGAAGCAGCGAAGAAAACGACTCGTTCGATCCTTGCGTATGTATTAGATCAAACGATGAGACTTCTACATCCGTTTATGCCGTTCTTAACAGAAGAAATCTGGCAGCATCTACCTCATGAAGGTGAGTCCATTACTGTAGCGGCATGGCCTGAAGTGAAGCCGGAGCTTTCCAACGAACAAGCTTCTGCTGATATGAAACTGCTTGTTGAACTGATTCGTTCTGTTCGTAACATTCGCAGTGAAGTCAACACGCCAATGAGCAAACAAGTTGAGCTTTACATTAAAGCATCTACGTCTGATGTTCAGGAACGTTTAGAGAAAAATCGTTCATATATTGAGCGCTTCACGAACCCAAGTGTTCTTGAAATTGGCACAGATGTCCCAGCTAGTGATAAAGCGATGACGGCTGTTATTTCTGGAGCAGAACTCATTCTGCCGCTTGAAGGCTTAATCAACTTAGATGAAGAAATTGCCCGTCTGCAAAAAGAGCTTGATAAACTGACAAAAGAAGTGGAACGAGTTCAGAAAAAGCTTGGCAATGAAGGCTTTATGAAAAAAGCGCCTGAAAGTGTCGTAGAAGAAGAGCGTGCGAAAGAACGTGATTATGTCGCAAAACGCGAAGCTGTTCAAAAGCGTATTGAAGAGCTGAAAGCATAAGAGTGAAAAGACGGCTCCTAATGAATTGGAGTCGTCTTTTTTGAAAATTTCGTATGAAATGAGAGATGACATTGTTTACAACCTATCATGAAGCCATTGAATGGATTCATAGCAGACTCGCTTTCGGTGTCAAACCGGGACTTGAACGAATGAAATGGCTGATGGACAGACTAGACCATCCTGAACAAAAAATAAAAGCGGTGCATGTGGCTGGAACAAATGGAAAAGGATCAACGATTGCATTTACTCGATCCATTTTACAGTCAGCGGGCTATTCAGTTGGAACCTTCACTTCGCCATTTATTTTAACGTTCAATGAACGAATTAGTGTTAATGGGGAGCCGATTTTGGACGAAGAGTGGCTGAGTTTGGTGAACGAAATCAAGCCTTTAGTTGATGAATTAGATGACACTGAGCTTGGTGCAGCAACAGAGTTTGAGATTATTACAGCATGTGCGTTTGCTTATTTTGCCTATGTGCACCAAGTAGACTTTGTCCTCTTGGAAACAGGACTTGGCGGAAGACTTGATTCTACAAATGTGGCAGCACCCATCTTAACAGCAATTACGTCGATTGGTCACGATCATATGGCCATTTTAGGCGACACACTTGATCAGATTGCAGCAGAAAAAGCTGGCATTATTAAAGCTGGGATTCCGATGATCACGGCCGTTCATCAAGCGGAAGCTCTTACTGTGATTCAACACAAAGCCGAAGAAAAGAATGCGCCGTTTATCTCGTTACATGATACTTGTACCTTTAAGGACCAGCAGCCGACGGAAACAGGTGAACGCTTCACATTCACTACCCCAAAAAGGGAGTACTCGCAGCTAGAGACAGGGTTAATCGGAACGCATCAAATGCAGAACGCTTCCCTTGCCATTCTACTGATCGAATGGCTGGAGCAAGAAGGATATATCCATGTGCTAAATGAGCAAGTGTATGAAGGAATTCGGCAGGCGGTGTGGGCTGGAAGATTTGAAAAGATCCAAGATCAGCCTCTTGTTTATTTAGATGGTGCTCATAACGAAGAAGGAATGGACCGTTTAATCGAAACTGTACAAGCTCATTTTTCTAGTAAACAGGTTCATGTATGTTTTAGTGCGTTAAAAGATAAACCTTACAAACAAATGATCGAAAAGCTTGAAAGGATTAGTTCATCGATTCATTTTGTTTCCTTTGACTTTCCAAGAGCTGAATCAGCGGAAAAGCTTTATGATTGCAGTCATTTAGAAGCAAAATCGTTTGATGAAGACCCTCGTGCAGTGCTTGACTTCATTCAGAAGAAAAGAGATGACCCTTCAGCAATGATTCTGGTGACAGGTTCCCTTTATTTTATCTCAGATGTACGAAGTCGTATTTTACAGTAAGGAAAAGACGCAAATTGCTTCTATGCAATGTGCGTCTTTTTTCTTTTGATATGTAGGAGAGGGGGAAAATCACTTTTTCGCAAGGTGATCAAAGGTGAATCGCTATGGTACAATCCGGTCTATTCTATTTCCGGAAGGAGTCACCTAATTTGATTGATTTTTTTATGTTTTTCACAGGCATGGTCATGGGGTCATTTTTTCATCTAGTTGGTGAGAGGCTTCCAATGAAGCGGTCTATTCTTTTTCCTCGTTCACACTGCGGAGCTTGTAAAGAGCCGCTTTCTTTTCGCGACATGCTCCCGCTTATTTCTTATATTGTATTGAAAGGGTCATGTAAGCATTGCGGAACCCGGCTCTCTTTGCTTTATCCAATGGTTGAGCTGTTGACAGGCGGCCTTTTTTTCCTCGTTTATAGACATGCTGGTTTCTCTTTTGAAGGTCTTTTTCTTGTGATTCTTTGTAGTTTATTCGTGATTGCTGTCGTGAGCGACCTTCTTTATATGAGGGTGCCAAACGAGCTCTTTCTCTTCTTTTTTCCTCTTTTCGTCATATACCGCACGCTAGAACCGCTTTTTATTTGGTGGGAAGGAGCGGCATCTCTTCTTATTTGTCTTCTTTTGTTTTATAGTTTAGAACATTTCAAGCCAAATAGTATGGGGGGAGCGGATGTCAAACTATTTGGTGTGTTTGCATTTTGCTTCGGATTTAAGCCGTTTCTGATCATTCTTTTTCTTTCGTCTGTCACGGGAATGGTTTACGCAAAGGTGTTTTCTTACAAGGCAAATGAACCCTTTCCTTTTGTTCCTGCCATCGCTTGTTCTTTCTGGTTTTATCTTTTTTGTGGTGATCTGTTAAACCCAATTCGCGATTTTTTCGGATGAGAAAATTGGCGAACACTTTTTGAACCTGCCGACAAAAGTCTTGTTCTTTTTTTTATTGGCTATGTTAAAGTGTGAAACAGAAAGAAGGACGGGTTACATTCGCGCTATTTCATTGGACAGAAAGGTCTTTCTTACAAACAATGTCAGAAAGCGGGGAATGACAGTGAAAAAAAGGCAGGCAAAAAAACAAGGGTTAAAGGTCAATATTAATGGCAAGGAAGAAATGCTGCATGGAGAAGAGCATCAGCCTCAAAAACAGCAAGAGGATCAAGTGACGTTTTCGAACTGGGAGGAAAAGAGGCAGTCGGAACAGGAGACAGCCGCTTCCGGGGAAGAACCGTCTAAACCGAAAGAAGAAGATTTTCAATGGGACGATGCGGCTGATCACATTTACCATTCGGATCCAAAGGTCGTCACACCTTATCAAAAGAAAAAAGGTTCTTTTGAACAGAAGTTCAGTAAAAACCGCGGTCCCTTCAAACGAGTGATGACAACGATTGTGTTTGCAGTCGTTCTAGGGACAGGCCTCGGTGTATTTGCACTAAGTTTAAGTAAAGATGAATCTGCCAATCCATCAGGAGGCGATCATATCAGCGTCTCAGCATCTGGAAGCGAGCCTTCGGCGAAAGCTGGGGGAGATGCACCACCGGCTGATCTTGCAGATACGTCAAAGGACAATGAAGGTGAAAAAAGTGCATCAGGTCATTTTTCAACCTTTGTGGTGCAGGCTGGAAAGTTTTCTTCTGAAAAAGGAGCAGATGACTTAGTTGACAGTTTAAAAGAGGCAGGATATGCAGGTAAAAAGGTATCAATGGATGATGGCTATTATGTTATTGCCGGACTTGCCACAGAACAAGGCATGACAAGTGCCGTTGGGAAAAAATTGATCGATCAGCATTTTGAAGCATGGGGAGGAAAAGAACTCTCATTTCAAGTGCCGGATGAGCTGACAGGTTTAATAGAGAAGGCATCTGTCTTATCCTCTAAGGTGATTGCAGGAGAAGATGTGGATCAAAAAGAAGTCACTCAGTTGATTTCTGAGCTTGAAAATGCCAAAACAACCGACGCACCAGCCAAAAGCAGTTTGCTGAAAGCTGTACAGCTTTTAAATGACCCATCTGCTGAAAATGGCTGGAAATCTCAGCAAGCGCTATTAGATCAACTAAATACGTAAAATCATGTTTTTAACAGCCAAACTAGTCAAAAAATGACTAGTTTTTTTCTTTTGCTTCCAACATAATGATGTAGGAACATGAAAATGGCATTTTCGTTAATTGTCGGTAAGATGTTCATTTGATAGGATGAATGGGTATCTTACTTCTTAGGCTAACCCCTGAAAGGATGAACAAACATGAACCAGTTAATACTCGCATCTCAATCACCTAGAAGAAAAGAATTGCTTGATTTAGCAGGGTTTTCTTATGACATTCAAGCAAGTGATTTAAAAGAAGAAATAAATCGAAACCTTTCTCCTGCTGAGAACGTCCAATGGTTGGCAGAACAAAAAGCAAATGATATTCAAAAAATACATCCCAAAGCTGTGATCATTGGTGCAGATACAATTGTTGCAATTGATGGCAAATGTCTTGGAAAGCCAAAAGACAAGGAAGATGCAGCCTCAATGCTTCAATTATTGTCAGGTAAGACACATCAAGTCTTGACTGGTGTCACGATTCAATCAGAGAATAGAAAAGAAACATTTTATGAACAGACAGACGTGACATTTTGGCCGCTTACACAAGATGAAATAGACCGCTATATTGAAACCGGTGAGCCTCTTGATAAAGCTGGAAGCTACGGCATTCAAGGAAAAGGTGCCCTGTTTGTACAAAAAATAGACGGTGATTATTTTTCCGTTGTAGGACTCCCTATTGCTAAAACAGTCAGAGTGCTTGAAACATTTGGTATCACCCCTTTTTGATGACGGGAAGGAATCAAAAAAGGAGTGTAGATCTTGAATCATTTCCCTATGCTGCTGAAGCATTTTCCTCATGATGAAAAGCCGCGCGAACGATTTGTCAAATATGGCCCAAGCAGCTTATCAAACCATGAACTTGTCGCGATTCTTTTGAGAACAGGCACAAAAAAGGAATCAGTTCTTCAAGTGTCCGCAAGACTTTTGCAAACATTTGGTGGTCTTCGTTCTGTGAAGGAAGCTTCTATTGAAGAATTGTCAAAGATTCGAGGAGTTGGAAAAGCGAAGGCGATCTCTCTTTTAGCTGCTTTAGAACTCGGCACTAGATTACACCATCAAACGACGGACAATCGTTATGTGATCCGCACGCCGGAGGATGGTGCGAATTTTGTGATGGAAGATATGAGATTTTTGACGCAGGAGAATTTCGTTTGTCTTTATCTCAATACCAAAAATCAAGTTCTTCATAAACATACTGTGTTTATCGGAAGTCTAAATTCGTCGATTGTTCACCCGCGCGAAATTTTTAAAGAGGCCTTTAAACGTTCGGCCGCTTCATTTATATGTGTGCACAACCATCCATCTGGAGATCCGACGCCCAGCAGGGAAGATATTGAAGTCACACAGCGACTTTTTGAATGTGGGAAGCTGATTGGAATACAGCTGCTTGATCATCTAGTGATCGGTGATCAAAAATTTGTGAGTTTGAAGGAAAAAGGGTATTTGTAACACTTTTTTTTTCAATGTTTTACGATATAATAGAGTTTATGAGTTTTTCCCTAAAGGGAATTTTGGTTTAAGAAAGGAAGATACATACATATGTTTGGAATTGGTACAAAAGACCTTGGAATAGATCTTGGAACAGCGAATACGCTTGTTTTTATTAAAGGAAAAGGCATTGTTGTGAGAGAACCTTCGGTCGTAGCTTTGGAAACTGATACGAAGTCTATAGTGGCGGTTGGAAATGACGCTAGAAACATGATAGGTCGTACACCTGGTAATGTTGTGGCACTGCGCCCAATGAAAGACGGAGTCATTGCAGACTACGAGACGACAGCAACAATGATGAAATATTACATTAATCAAGCATTAAAAGGTAAAGGGCTTTTTGCTCGTAAACCGTACGTGATGGTGTGTGTACCATCTGGTATTACAGCAGTAGAAGAGCGTGCAGTCATTGATGCAACAAGACAAGCTGGTGCTCGTGACGCATACCCTATTGAAGAGCCATTTGCTGCGGCAATCGGTGCTAACCTTCCTGTATGGGAGCCAACTGGAAGCATGGTTGTAGATATTGGCGGCGGTACAACAGAAGTAGCCATTATTTCACTTGGCGGTATTGTGACATCTCAATCGATCCGTGTTGCAGGAGACGAAATGGATGATGCGATCAGCAGCTACATTCGTAAAACGTATAATCTTATGATTGGTGATCGCACCTCAGAAGCGATTAAAATGGAAATCGGTTCTGCGCAGCCTGACGTACATGATGAGATGGACATTCGCGGCCGTGACCTTTTAACAGGTCTGCCAAAAACGATCTCTATTACGGCAGAAGAAATTGCAAAAGCGCTTCGCGATACGGTGGAAACAATTGTCGATGCGGTCAAAATGACACTTGAAAAAACGCCACCTGAGCTGGCAGCAGATATTATGGACCGTGGAATCGTTTTAACAGGCGGTGGTGCATTGCTACGTAATCTTGACAAAGTCATTAGTGATGAAACAAAAATGCCGGTCATTATTGCTGAAGATCCGCTTGACTGTGTGGCGATCGGAACAGGGAAAGCACTAGAACATATTCACTTGTTCAAAGGAAAATCTAAAGATAATCGATAATTGGGCGTAAATAAAGAGGTGTAAGACATGCCGCAGTTTTTTATGAATAAAAGATTAATGTTGCTCCTTGTCTGTGTCATCGTACTGGTGGCCATGATTGGTTTTTCAGTGAAAAGCGGCAGAGGTGCTTCATGGCCGGAAAAATTAGTGGGGGATACGACAGGCTTTTTTCAAGGTGTCTTTCATAAACCATCACAATTTATTGCCGGTATTTATGGGAACGTACAAGATTTAAAGAACACATATGATGAAAACGAGCGTCTTCGAAAAAAACTTGATGGACAAACCCAATATGAGGCGAAACTTCAAGAACTAGAAGATGAGAACAAAAAGCTTCGCAAGCAGCTCGGATATGTGAACTCTATTCGTGACTACACGCCCATTCTTTCAACAGTCATTGCGAGAAACCCGTCCCTTTGGGATAGTTTTGTCATGATTGATAAAGGGAAAAAACAAGGCGTTGAAAAAGATATGGCGGTCACCAATGAGAGTGGTGCGTTAATTGGGAAAATTGAAAGTGATAAGCTCAACAATTTTACGTCGACTGTAAGGTTGCTAAGCTCTACAGATCAAAATAATAGAATTTCAACGAAAATTTTTGCGAAAAAGGGCAAAGAAGAACTCAATGGAATTATTAACGGTTATGACAGCAAGAAAAAAATGCTGACAATGAACATTTTAAAATCCGATGCTGATGGGGATGTCAAAAAAGGAGATCTTGTTGAAACATCTGGAGCAGGGGGCGTATTCCCGCAGGGCTTGACGATTGGAAAGGTAAGCGAAATTGAGCCGGACCATTACGGACTGACAAAAATTATTTATGTAGAACCAGCTGCTGAACTCAATAATTTAGACCGCGTGATTGTTGTGAATCGCAGCACAAGTACGGCAGATGCATCTCAATTAACGAAGGAGGAAGGCTCGTGAAACGTGTCCTTCTTGCTTTCGTCATGTTGTTTATTTTCGTATTTGACAGTATTTTTGTCGATTTAGTGAAGCTCCCATTTGTTTCAGATAATCAAATTTTAGCACCTCATTTCATCTTACTCGCACTTGTATTTATGACAGCTTTTGTGAATCAAAAATATGGTGTGATTTATGGATTTATCTTTGGACTTTTATATGATATTTCGTATACAGGTATTCTTGGTGTTCATATGTTTGGCTTTGGTGCGCTCTGCTATTTGTTAGCAAAAGCCTTCAAAGTCCTCCAAACGAATATGTTAGTCGTTGTCTTTCTATCGATGATTGCTGTTGCAGTGATGGAGTTTTATGTGTACGGCGTTCAAGCGACGATTCAACCAGGTATTATGCCTTTTAATACGTATGTCATCGAACGCTTTATTCCAACGATTCTTTTAAATACTGCTGCGTCTCTCATACTTGTTGTGCCGCTTAGGCTCTTTTTCATCAATGTGAAACAAGGACTGATCGACGAATAAAAGCAGGAGTTTGTCCAATTACGGCGAAATGAGTATGTTGTTGAGGTGAGCATCTTGAAAACTCAAAAACAGCAGTATGTGACAATAAAAGGTACAAAAAACGGATTAACATTACAGTTAAATGATGACTGTTCGTTTGAAGACCTTCTTTCTGGCTTGCGAGAGGTTCTTTTACTTGAGCAATATACAGATGGAAGAGAAGGACATAAAGTCAATGTGCATATTAAACTTGGTTTTCGATATTTAACAGAGGATCAAGAGGCGCGTTTAACTGAAGCGGTGTCTGAAAATGAACATCTCGTCATTCACTCTATTGAAAGTGACGTCATGTCAACTGAAGAGGCGAGACGTTTAAAAGCAGAGGCTGAGATTACTTCTGTAGCAAAAATTGTACGCTCTGGACAGGTGCTTTATGTCGAAGGGGATCTTTTATTAATAGGAGATGTCAACCCTGGCGGAACCATTCGTGCAGGGGGGAATATTTTTGTGCTCGGTGCATTAAAAGGTGTAGCGCATGCTGGATGTAATGGAAACAAACAAGCTGTGATTGCGGCATCTCATATGATTCCAACCCAGCTTCGCATCGCACAGGTGTTTAACCGTGCACCGGATCAAAAAGAAGATGGAAATGAAATGGAATGTGCTTATTTAGATATAGATGGCAATATGATCATTGAACGCCTGCAGCAATTGGCTCATATAAGACCTAATCTGACAAGGCTTGAGGGAGGAATGTGAAATTGGGCGAGGCTATTGTGATTACCTCAGGAAAAGGCGGCGTTGGCAAAACAACAACATCTGCAAACTTAGGCACAGCACTAGCAATTCAAGGAAAAAAAGTGTGTCTAGTTGATACCGACATCGGCCTTCGGAATTTAGATGTCGTGATGGGGCTTGAAAACCGCATTATTTATGATCTAGTCGATGTAGTAGAAGGAAGATGCAAGATTCACCAAGCGCTTGTGAAGGATAAGCGGTTCGAGGATCTGTTGTATCTTTTACCTGCTGCTCAAACAAGCGATAAAACGGCGGTAGAGCCGGAGCAGATCAAAGAATTAATTCAATCATTGAAACAAGACTTTGATTATGTTGTCATTGATTGCCCTGCTGGAATTGAGCAAGGCTTTAAAAATGCTGTATCAGGTGCTGACAAAGCGATTGTGGTCACGACACCTGAAATCTCAGCTGTGAGAGATGCAGACCGAATTATCGGCTTGCTGGAACAAGAGGATATTGAACCGCCTCGTTTGATTGTGAACCGCATTCGTACACACATGGCGAAAAATGGCGATTCGATGGATGTGGATGAAGTTGTCCATCATTTATCCATTGATCTTCTCGGCATTGTAGCCGATGATGATGATGTCATTAAGGCTTCAAACAATGGTGAACCGATTGTCATGGATGCTAAAAATAAAGTTTCCATTGCGTATCGCAATATTGCTCGCCGCGTACTAGGTGAATCTGTTCCTCTTCAATCCTTTGAAGAAGAAAACAAAGGGATGTTTGCAAAGCTGAAAGCATTTTTCGGTGTAAGAGCATAATGATTCACGTGAGATGAGACCGATTCGATGAGAATCGGTCTTTTTGTTGCATATCATATGAGGTCGCCACATAAAATGTACAAACTGTTTGTATGTAAAGGGTGATCTTATGAAAAGAGTGGACGAGTATCGAAAGAAAATAGCGCAGCGCCGCAAAATGAAGCAGCCAGCTGCTGCCCCTAAGAAGGCAGCTTTCAAGAAGAAAGATGATATTCCGCAATGGGTCATGTTAACAGAAGAAGAAAAGCATTCTGGCTCGGCTTCCTACGAGTCAACGTCTCATCAGCCGAAAAAATTTCGCCATCCGTTATTTCATTCAAATACATTTGTGCTTAAATGTTTACTTTCTGCCTCTCTTGTACTGATTGCCGCTATTTCATTTAAAGGGCAGGCGGGGCCTTTTCAGCAGCTAAAGCCGATGATCAGTCAAACCTTTGAACAAGATTTTCAATTTGCCGCCGCCAACCGGTGGTTTGAGAAAACTGTCGGAAACCCACTTGCCTTTTTAACCGATAAAAAAGAAGGACAAAAGGACGTACAAGCCAATCAAGAGCTGGCTGTCCCTGCCTCTGGAAAAGTGCAGGAATCCTTTACGCAAAATGGTGCCGGAGTGAAAGTTGAAACATCTGCTGAAGCCATCGATAGTATGAAAGAAGGCTATGTCGTAGAAGTGAAAAAGAAAAGTGATACGGGGCTCACAGTCGTGGTGCAGCATGCAGATAATAGCTACAGCTGGTACGGCCAACTAAAAGAAGCTGATGTGGCTTTATACGATTTTGTCGATAAAGGGGAAAAAATTGGTCAAATTGCGCTTGATAAACAAGGCAAGGGGACATATTACTTCGCCATTAAGCAAAATGAACAGTTTATTGATCCCATTCAGGTGATGACCTTTGAATAGATGGCTGCTCATGCTGACAAAGGTCCATGTTCACCCGCTCCTTTGGATAGTCATGGCATTTGCCATGCTATCAGGTCAAATTAAGCCGCTGCTTTGTCTGCTCATCATCGTCTGTGTCCATGAGCTTGGACATGCAGCGGCTGCTTGTTATTATCACTGGCGGATTCGGCGGATTTTTTTACTGCCATTTGGCGGGGCGGTAGAAGTAGAAGAGCATGGGAACCGTCCGCTAAAAGAAGAGTTGGCGGTCATTTTATGCGGACCGCTTCAGCATGTCCCGCTCCAGCTCGTCGCCTGGCTTCTCATGGAAGCCTCACTTATCTCATATGACGTCTTTACGATGTTTACTTTTTATAATGTAGCGATTTTTTTAGTGAACCTTTTGCCCATTTGGCCACTTGATGGCGGGAAATTATTCTTTTTGCTCTTATCTGTTTTTTACCCTTTCCAACAGGCACATGCCCTTGCAATAAAAGGCTCTCTCATTTTTTTCGGTCTTTTGACAGCAGGGTTGCTCTGTTTTGCTCCGCTGCAATTCAACGGCTGGATCCTGCTCACTTTTTTAGCCTACTCGCTTGTGATGGAGCACCGGCAGCGGCATTATATCAGGGTGCGTTTTTTACTAGAACGTTATTACGGTAAAAAAGAGCAAAAGGTAGAGAAACTCATTCCGCTCAGAGCCAGTGCTGAGGAGAAAATATATGAAGTGATGGCGCGATTCCAAAGGGGCTGTAAGCATCCCATTATTATCGAACGGAATGGTGTGAAAATGAGCCAGCTCGATGAAAATGAATTGCTCCATGCTTATTTTTCAGATCGAAGAACCACCTCTTCCATGGAAGATCTTCTTTTGCCGTACTAATGGTGAAAATACATTGACATTCAGCGTCTAATTTGATATATTTTTTAATGTTATGGATATGTAGCACCCGTGCTACAACCGCGCGGAGCAGGTGTAAAGAGCCTATTGGCCCCCTGTATTCGGCGAGTCTGAGTTTATTAGGAGGTGCAGAGATGTACGCAATTATCGAAACTGGTGGTAAACAAGTAAAAGTTGAAGAAGGTCAAACTGTTTATGTTGAAAAACTAGCTGCTGAAGCAGGTGAAACAGTTACTTTCGAAAACGTATTGTTTGTCGGCGGAGACACTGTCAAAGTGGGTAACCCTTCAGTTGCTGGAGCAACAGTAACGGCTAAAGTTGAAAAACAAGGTCGTGGTAAGAAAATTACTGTGTTCAAGTACAAACCGAAGAAAAACAACCACAAAAAACAAGGTCATCGTCAACCTTACACTAAAGTTGTTATCGAAAAAATCAACGCTTAAGGCGTGTGAGTGATATGATCAAAGCAACCATTACTCGGTCGCCAGCAGATGAAAGCATTACGTCTTTTCAGATGACTGGACATGCCGAGTTTGCTGAAAAAGGTCAGGATCTCGTTTGTGCAGGTGTATCTGCTGTTGTTTTCGGATCAGTCAATTCAATTATTGCACTGACAGGAATGGATCCACTGCTTGATATTGGAGATGAAGGCGGGTATTTCTCTTTTGAACTGCCAGCTGATACAGATCCAGTCACCTTTGAAAAAGCCCAGTTGCTTTTAGAAGGCATGGTCGTTTCCTTAGAAACAATTGAACGAGATTATCACGATTATGTGAGAATATCTACAAAAAAATAGGAGGTGAACTTCATGCTTAGATTAGATCTTCAATTTTTCGCATCTAAAAAAGGGGTAGGTTCTACAAAGAACGGACGTGACTCTGAGTCTAAACGTTTAGGCGCTAAACGTGCTGATGGTCAATTCGTAACTGGTGGTTCTATCCTTTATCGTCAACGTGGAACGAAAATCTATCCAGGTGAAAACGTTGGACGCGGAGGCGACGACACTCTTTTCGCTAAAATCGACGGAACTGTTAAATTCGAACGTTTCGGTCGTGACCGTAAAAAAGTGAGCGTATATCCTGCGGCACAATAATTGCTAAAAACTCCGGTCATTGACTGGAGTTTTTTTCACTATTCAGGGAGCTTTTACGCTTTTTACAAGTAGTACCGAAGATGATAAAAGAAGATGCACTCCATAAATATCAAAGAATGTTTGCTGACTTTGCCTCATTTTCTCCTATACGATCAGAAAAAACAACCTTTCCTCACATAACTAGTGTTTTTCTAAGCTGTCTTCTCTGTTATAATTCAGGGAGACATATTGATGATAAGACTCCTAAAAGAGAGACCAAACGATTGGGAGTGCGATAATGGAAGAGATACCAAGTAAACAAAACGAAAAATTAACTCACGTTGCATTAACGAATGAATTGATCCATCTGCTTAGTCGTTCAAGACACGACTGGATGAATAAATTGCAGTTAATCAAAGGCAACTTGACATTAGAAAAATATGACCGAGTGTTCGAAATAATAGAAGAAATGGTCATTGAAGCACAGCATGAATCCAAACTCTCAAATTTAAAAATTCCCCAATTGGCCTATTACTTTCTAACCTTTAATTGGGAGTCGCATTTTATCACCCTAGAATATGAAGTGCTTGGTGAAACCCGAGACTTATCAGCATATGAATCGCAGCTGCTAACGGTATCACGGGAGTTGTTTTCGATATTCGATCAATCAGTTTGCCAAAAAACTGAAAATCATTTAACGGTCACTTTCCAAACGGATCATGAAGAGAATGATGTGATCTTATATTTTGATTTCAAAGGAAAATTAACAAGTTTGGATGCGTTAAATGCGTTTCATGACGCAAACTATCCATGTATGAGTATAACGCAATTTCATGTGACGAATCACGAGTCCATGATTGAGCTTTGTTTGAGGCAAGAACGAGATATGTGATGCAGAGAAACGGAGGAAGTTATGTTTGTAGATCAGGTTAAAGTGTATGTTAAAGGCGGTGACGGCGGAAACGGTATGGTGGCGTTCCGTCGTGAAAAATATGTGCCAAAAGGCGGGCCAGCAGGCGGCGACGGCGGAAATGGTGCAGATGTAGTATTTGAAGTAGACGAAGGACTTAGAACGTTAATGGACTTTCGTTATAAGCGTCATTTCAAGGCGGACCGCGGTGAGCATGGAATGAGTAAAAACCAGCATGGCCGAAATGCGGAAGAAATGATTGTTAAAGTTCCGCCGGGTACAGTAGTGACAGATGCTGAGACGGAACAAGTACTAGCTGACTTGACAGAGCATGGACAGCGGGCTGTGATTGCCAAAGGTGGACGTGGCGGACGTGGAAATTCACGCTTCGCAACACCAGCAAACCCTGCACCACAGCTGTCTGAAAACGGTGAGCCAGGTAAAGAACGTGACGTCATCTTAGAATTAAAAGTACTTGCAGATGTTGGACTTGTTGGTTTCCCAAGTGTCGGGAAGTCAACGCTGCTTTCGATTGTCTCTTCTGCGAAACCAAAAATTGCGGATTATCATTTTACAACGCTTGTGCCAAACCTCGGAGTTGTTGAAACAGACGATAACCGAAGCTTTGTCATGGCGGATCTGCCAGGACTGATCGAAGGAGCGCACGAAGGTGTTGGCTTAGGTCATCAATTTTTACGCCACATTGAACGTACACGTGTCATTGTCCATGTCATTGATATGTCTGGACTTGAAGGGCGTGACCCATACGAAGATTACGTGACGATCAATGAAGAGCTTGAGCAATACAATATGAGATTGACAGAGCGTCCGCAAATCATTGTAGCGAACAAAATGGACATGCCGGATGCAGCTGACAATCTAGCGGCATTTAAAGAAAAATTAACAGATGACTATAAAGTATTCCCAATTAGTGCGATCACAAGAGAAGGGCTTCGTGAGCTCTTATTTGAAATCGCCAATCAGCTTGAAACAACACCGGAATTCCCGCTCTACAATGAAGAAGAGCTCTCTGATAACCGTGTGATGTACAAGTTTGATGAAGGAGAAGCAGCATTTGAGATCTCAAGAGATCCTGATGGTACGTTTGTCTTAACTGGTAAAGCACTTGAGCGACTGTTTAAGATGACAGATTTCTCAAGAGACGAGTCAGTGAAACGATTCTCTAGACAGCTGCGCGGAATGGGCGTTGATGATGCCCTGCGTGAACGTGGTGCAAAAGATGGAGACATCATTCGTCTGCTTGAATTTGAATTTGAATTTATCGATTGATCAAAAGGAGGGTCCAGTTCATGGGCTCTCCCGTTTTTAAAAGGGGAGAAAACAGGTGAAAGAAGAAACGTTCTATTTAGTAAGAGAGGATGTACTTCCGGATGCGATGCGAAAAACGCTTGAAGTCAAAAAGCTTCTCGATCGCAAAAAAGCGGATTCAGTTGCTGATGCTGTTCAAAAAGCGGATTTAAGCCGCAGTGCTTTTTATAAATATCGAGATGCTGTTTTTCCATTTTATACGATGGTCAAAGAGCAGATCATCACATTGTTTTTCCACCTGGAGGATCGGTCTGGGGCTCTGTCTAGGCTGCTGCAAATTGTGGCTGACTCTGGCTGTAATGTGTTATCCATTCACCAAACGATTCCGCTGCAAGGAAGAGCGAATGTTACCCTGTCGATCAGTACGGCCGGCATGGCAGATGATATCAATACAGTCATGAATCAATTAAGAAAACTTGAATTTGTCGAAAAAGTTGAAATTCTAGGTTCTGGGGCGTAAAAGGAGAGATCATAGCAGATGAAGCAATTAACGGTAGGTTACTTTGGACCAGAGGCCACATTTACTCATTTGGCTGTCTGTTCTTGTTTTCCAAAAGAAGCAGAGCAACGGGCTTATGCAACCATTCCACAATGTATGGATGCCGTGTCAAAGGGAGAAGTAGATTTGGCGGTCGTTCCACTTGAAAATGCACTCGAAGGATCTGTGAACTTAACGATTGATTATTTAATTCATGAGGACGCTTTGTCCATTGTGGGCGAAATGACAGCACCGATTCGTCAGCACCTGCTTGTCCATCCATCGAGAGCGGAGAGCTGGGAGACATTAGATGTGATTCAGTCACATCCGCACGCCATTGCGCAGTGTCATCAATTTTTGAAGAGGCAGTTCCCTGATATTCCGCATCGGCCAGTGGAATCAACAGGCTATGCAGCAAAATACATCAGTGAGCATCCAGATGAAGCTGTTGGTGCGATTGCGAATGAAATCGCCGCAAAAACGTACGGATTGACGATTGCGAAAAAAGACATTCATGATTATCCGCACAATCATACACGCTTTGTTATTTTACATAAAGAGGCGAAGGCATCGTTCCCAATGAATTCTGGTTTTTCTTCAAAGCCAAAAACGACCATTGTTGTCAGCCTGCCAAAGGATGATCAGTCTGGTGCATTGCACCGCGTGTTATCAGCTTTTTCATGGCGGAATCTCAATTTGTCCAAAATTGAATCGCGTCCGACAAAAACAGGCCTTGGACACTATTTATTTATCATTGATATCGAAAAAGAGATGGATGATGTACTTGTCCCTGGCGCCATTCAAGAATTAGAAGCGATTGGCTGTGAAGTGAAACTACTCGGCAGCTATCAAACATATGAATTAACGAATGAAAAATAGTGTCCTGCAGGGGACACTATTTTTTTAGTCTTTAATGAGAAATCCAGCGTCATCAAGCGCTTGAATGGCTTGGTCAAGCTGCTTTTGGCTGTAGGAAGTAAGGGTATGTAAGTGTACGCCGTCTGTCAGCTCTGATAAGTAGGAGGCGCCTGTATTAGAAATATGATGAACGAAGTCAGCCACTTGTTTGCGCGTACTCACTCGAATAGAGGCCGTTAGCTCCCCGTAGACAGGGTGCTCAATCATCACGTCTTTCACCGTTACACCGTAGTCTACAATCAGTGTGAGCTCCTCTTCTGTACGATGAGGATCGTGCTTGCAAGCGATAATCTGTTCAATTTCAGTTTCCGGTGTATGCTGCGCCATATACACATAGCCTTGGCTTGTGGCAATAATGGGTTCGTTTTTTGCTTTGAGTAATGAAATATCTTGTACAATGACTTGTCGTGAGACAGCGGCTTTTTTGGCTAAAAAACTTCCAGTGAGTGGTGTATCTGTCTCTTTCAGCCACTTTAAAATGGCGTTTCTTCTTTCTTCGCCAATGAGTTTTCTCTCTTGTTCCACGTTTTATGCTCCTTTCTTCTCCTTTTGCAAGCGCTCAAATGTATGCAAAAGCTGATCGATGTCATCCTTTGATGATCCTCGTCCAAATGATAGTCGAATGAATTGAAGGGCATCACGATCTGATACATGTAATGCCTTCACAGCAGGGGAAGGGTGATGATAACCAGAAGCGCATGCACTTCCAGTAGATATACAAATTCCCTGCCGATTACAAGCTAACATTACATATTGTCCTTCAAACCCTTCAAAAAAACAACCAATAATATGAGGGAGCGTGCGGCGCTGGTCACTTTCTTGCAGCATGCGGACAGGCAGCTGCCTTTTTTTTAGCTGCTGAAGAAAATAATCACGAAGCTGAATATCCAGCTGCTGCTGATGCTCTATTTTCAGAATGATTTGCTCGCTCGCGGCCACAAAAGCACCAATGCATGGAACGTTCACTGTCCCTGGGCGTAGACCATTTTCCTGTACAGTATGTTGATATATAGGCTTCCAAGGGACATGTGCTCCCATATAGACAGCACCGGCGCCCTTAGGTGCATACACTTTATGACTCGAAATGGAGAGGGCATCAACCCCAAGTTCTTTAATCGACACATGCATTTTTCCGAATGTCTGCACTGCATCTGTATGAAAAAGAATATCTCTTTCTTTTAAGAGCGTCGCTAATTCAGCTAATGGCTGAATAATCCCAGTTTCTGAGTTGGCATGCTGGATGGATACTAGTCCGGTTTCAGGCAATAGAGCCTGTTTGAGAATCTCCTTTGTGATAATTCCTTCTTGATTCGGGTCTATGACCGTCACCTTCACACCGAGACGCTCCAAGGCATTGACCGCATGATGAACGGAAGGGTGCTCTACTGATGTGGTAATGACATGCTGTTTATGTGGAGGTAGCCCATTTATGATCGATTGAATCGCAAGGATATTGGATTCAGTTCCGCCACTTGTAAAGTAAATGCCATCAGGTTCGCCCCCTAGAATCGCTGCAAGTGATTGTCTGCTGTAAGCCAAGATTTCATTTGCTCTTCCTCCTGCATCATGCAGGCTGCTCGCATTTCCGTAACATTCTTTGCTCAACTGCTGAAATACATGCAGTGATTCCTCAGAAACAGGTGTAGAAGCTGCATAATCTAAATAAATCAAATCCATCCATCTCCTGTGTGAAAATTTTTTCTTGTATTTATTGTAGTGTTGTGTAATGATATGTGTCAAGACAGGTGTAAATGACAGGAGGGGCAATTGTGTCATCTATCAAAAAAGTCATTGTGGTGGGGTCGGGCATTGCGGCTCTTTCCTTTGTGAATACGATCTCAGAGAACTGCCAAGTCATCATGATGACAAAAAAACAATTTTCCTCTAGTAATTCCATGCTTGCACAAGGGGGAATCGCTGCAGCCTTTTCCGCACATGATTCTGTCGATCAGCATGTGCAAGACACTTTAGCTGCGGGGTGTGGTCACAATGATGACAAAACTGTACAGGAGATCGTCCGTCATGGAAAAGATCTTGTAAAGAAGCTCGTAGAAGAGGGCTGCCCATTTGATCGAGATGAAACGGGAATCCCGCAGTTAGGTAAAGAGGGAGCCCATACGACCCATCGTATTCTGCATGCAGGGGGAGATCAAACGGGAAAAACCCTCGTGCAGTTTTTGAAAGGGAAGCTCGGCTCACACATTCATGTATACGAAAACCATCATGTCATGGATCTATTGGTTCATGAAGGGATATGTACCGGTGTTGTGTGGAAAGACGAAAAAGGTCATGTACATACAATGACCGCAGATGCAGTTGTATTATCCACTGGCGGCTGTGGATCCTTATATGAGACAAACACAAATGATCCGTCTGTGACAGGAGACGGTCTGATGATGGCCTATCGCGCAGGGGCACAGCTAGTAGATCTCGAATTTGTGCAATTCCATCCGACCCTTTTGACCACTTCAGGTAAAGCGATCGGGCTCGTATCAGAGGCAGTCAGGGGAGAGGGCGCCTATTTAGAAGATGAATCAGGCAGGCGGATCATGAAAGGAATCCACCCGCAGAGCGATTTAGCGCCTAGAGATGTGGTGGCAAGGACCATTTTCCATGAGCAGCAACTCGGTCATTCCATTTATCTGAACATCCGTGATATTCCGCATTTTTCTGCACGTTTTCCTGCGATTGCTTCGATGTGTCAGCGTGCGGGAGTTGATATGGCAAGCGGAAGGCTGCCAGTTTCACCCGGTATGCACTTTTTAATGGGTGGAATTAAGGTGAATGAACATGGAGAAACAACAGTTCCATCACTTTTCGCCATTGGTGAAGCAGCTTGTACAGGTTTACACGGCGCCAATCGACTGGCAAGTAATTCGCTCTTAGAAGGTCTCGTTTTAGGAAACAACGCAGCACGGTATATTGAGCGGTTGCAAGCCTGGCAAGATAAAAACCTTGCTCCTTCCATTCAAGAAGTATGGTCTGTCCCAACGGTGTCACTGGCTCAGCTCAGAAAATGGATGACGGCATATGCCGCAATTGTGAGAGATGAGAAAGGCTTACAGACTTTGCTCGATCATTTAGAACAAGTCTCTTTTCAGCAAATCAATGTGAAGAATATCACAAATGAACAGATCGAAATAACTAATCAATGGGCTTTAGCCATATGCCTTGTCAAATCTGCATTACTCCGAACAGAAAGCAGGGGCGGTCATTATCGCACCGATTATCCAAATCGGCACGATGCTTCGTGGCGAGCAAAACAGATTGTACATGAACAGGGCCATATTTATATCGTAAAAAATGAAAGGATTGGTGCCAAATGGAACGTTTACAGTTAAAGCAAATGCTCACTCATTTTTTAAAAGAAGATATTGGGTTTGGAGATGTATCCGCTGATGCCATCTTTGGAGACAAGAAAGGAACAGCTTACATCATGGCGAAACAATCAGGCGTATTGGCCGGGACGCAAGTCATTGATATGGGATACAAACTGCTGAATGAACAAGTTCAAACTGAGCTGTTTTTCCAGGAAGGTGATTGGATTCAGGAAGGGGCTGTACTGGCACAAATAACAGGCCCCGTCAACGACTTGCTGAAAGGGGAGCGGGTGGTGTTGAATATCCTGCAAAGAATGACAGGGATTGCTACACTAACGCATGAAGCAGTAGAGCGATTAGCTGATCCATCTATTACGATTTGTGATACGAGAAAGACGACACCCGGTTTGCGCATGCTGGAGAAGTACGCAGTAAAAGTCGGAGGCGGAAAGAATCATCGTTTCGGCTTATCCGATGGGGTGATGATTAAAGATAATCATATTGCGGCTTGTGGTTCTATCAGGGAAGCTGTGGAGAAAGCAAGAGCATACGCCGGTCATATGGTGAAAATTGAAGTGGAAATTGAATCAGAAGCACAGCTGATGGAAGCCATTGATGCCAAAGCAGATGTCATCATGTTTGACAACTGCTCTCCAGACGAAGTGAAGCGCTTTAAACAAATGACCCCTGAAACCATATTGACAGAGGCATCTGGCGGTATCACGTTGGAGAATGTGGCTAACTACCGGGGGACAGGTGTAGACCTTATTTCACTTGGATTTCTCACACATTCTGCTCCATCATTCGATTTTAGTATGAATATGGAATTCAGCCATAAAGGGGGAACGACTCATGTCCATGCTTGATGTGTTAGCAGCGCAGCATACAGCCATGATGCCAGATGAATATAAACAGCGCTCTTATGATGAAATGAAAGAGAGAGTATTAGAGATTAAACGCGCCTTTGGATCAAAGCTTTTTATACCGGGTCATCATTATCAAAAAGATGAAGTCATCCAATTTGCTGATGTGACAGGTGATTCATTGCAGCTTGCACAAATTGCTGCTGACAATCACGAAGCAGAATACATTGTATTTTGCGGGGTTCATTTTATGGCAGAAACGGCCGATATGCTATCAAAAAAGAATCAGCACGTCTTTTTGCCAGATATGAGAGCAGGTTGTTCAATGGCAGATATGGCGAATATGAAACAAACAGACAGGGCGTGGGATAAGCTCACTGAGCTGTTTGGAGATACGATCCTTCCACTGACGTATGTAAACTCAACGGCTGATATTAAAGCATTTGTCGGCAAACATGGCGGATCGACTGTCACATCTTCAAACGCTAAAAAAGTATTGGAGTGGGCGCTGACCCAAAAAGAGCGGATTCTTTTTCTTCCTGATCAGCATTTAGGGCGTAATACGGCCTATGATTTAGGGATTCCGCTAGAGGAAATGGCTGTCTGGGATCAAATAGAAGAAAAGCTCATCACCGACCAACCGCTTCATCGAATCAAAATGATTTTATGGAAAGGTCATTGCTCTGTTCATGAGAAATTTACCATTGAGAATATTGAACAAACGAGAAAACGAGACCGTGACATACAGATTCTTGTTCATCCAGAGTGTACACATGAAGTTGTAAAGGCTTCTGATCTAGCTGGTTCAACGAAATTTATTATTGATACGATCAAGCAGGCACCAGCAGGAAGCAAGTGGGCCATTGGAACAGAAATGAATTTAGTGAAACGCATCATTGACCAGCACCCTGACAAACAAATCGAATCCCTTAATCCAGATATGTGTCCATGTTTGACAATGAACCGTATTGATCTGCCTCATCTACTATGGTCACTTGAAAGCATTGAAAAAGGGGAGCCGGTCGGTTTGATTCAAGTGAATGAAGAGACGACAAAAGAGGCATTGCTCGCTTTAAATAAGATGCTCACCATTAAATAATGAAGTGTCCCCTCCTATCAGAAAACAAGTTTTTATCATATCGGCTTGTAAATAGGCATAAATTTATGTTGAAACATATTGTACTTCTGACATAACCGCTACGTTCACGTTTTGCATAGGAGGGGAAAACGTTGAAAATTCATATTGTGCAAAAAGGAGACTCCCTTTGGAAAATTTCAAAGAAGTACGGAGTCGACTTTCAAGAATTGAAAAAATTAAATTCGCAGCTCAGTAATCCAGATTTGATCATGCCAGGAATGAAAATCAAAATTCCATCTAGTGGTGTTCCTGTGAAAACCGATCATCACAAAGCAAAAGAAATGCCAAAAGCAAAAGAACACCCGTATGTAAAAGAAAAGCCAAAGGATGTCGTGCAAGTTCAAGATACGAAGCCGAAGGAAAAGCCGAATGAACCGGTACCTTATGTGCCACCAGTACCAAAGATTGAACAGCCAGTTTTTCCACAAGTTGATGTAAACTATTATCAGACGAATCTCTACCAGCCATTCACGCCTCCTCCCAAAAAAGAACATCATGAGAAAAAAGATCACGTTCATGAAAAGAAAGATCATGTTCATGAGAAAAAGGATCATAAAGATCACAAGGACCATTTTCATCATGAAAATAAGGATCATTTCAAAGATGAAGTGGCAAAGGGATATGATCCATTCATTCATATCCCACATCAAAAAGAGGAGGGAAAAGATATGGAACATAGTAATTACCCAAACCTTCCTAATTTCCCGCAAATGCCGAATGTTGGAGGGGCAGCAGTAGGGGGCATGGCTGAAAATAAAGAGCATCACCACCATCATCAAGAGTCATATGATCCTTATTATGGTTATGGTCATGGTCATTACATGCCAGCAATGTATCCATATCCGCAGCAAATGGTACCCGCTTCTCCTATTTTACCGGGATCAGGCCTTTGTTATCCGGTACAGCCGTATTATCACCATCACATGATGCCGTATCCTTACCCGGCGGCTCAGCCTTATTATCCTGCGTATCAAGCACCGGCTTATTACGGTGAACATCATGAGCATCATGCAAACGATGGGCATCACTGGCACCACCATATGCATCCAAATGCAGGCGCAAATGCAAATGCCAATGCCAATCAAGGCTTTTATCCAAACGCTCCAAATGAAGCATATGGCAAGGAAGACTGCGGATGCGATGATGGCATGAAGCATCATCAACCATGGCCTGGACATTATCCAAACCCTGTTCCATATGGTCAAATGGGTGCTTATCCAGCACAGCCTTATATGCAGCAGCCTTATCAAAACCCATCTGTCTTTGCAAGACCAGAAGAAGACGAAGAAGATTAATGACACAAGGGACGATCTCAATCGTTCCTTTTTTTGTTTATAACTGACAGCTTGTTTTTGTCCTCAACTGTACATGCTAAAACAGAGCCTGTTTTGCGCTCATGAGATTCAATTTGTACAGGGGGTTTTTCGTTTGAGACAAAAATGGCAAAAAACAATCGCCTTAGTGCTTCTACCTATTGGATTAACGGCATGTGGTACAAATAACAATGCGGGTGTAGATACACGTCATAATCAATCAGGTCAGCCAGTTGGATACCACTCCAATCAACAGGCAACAGACAACAACCAAGATCATCAAGGACCGGTTTCTGAGCTTATGGAGGGAATGAACGGAAGAAATACAACGAATGTTGATTATCGTTCACGCCCTACACAGGATCAAGTGAGAATGCCGCTTACTGGTGGAGATGGACGCTACAGTCATGGAGATATGAACTATCATAACCAAATGTCGTTCTCTGGCTACGATAAACAAGAGAACATCCAGCGTTCAAGAAAAATCGCCAACCGAGTGAACAAAATGAACCATGTGACAGACTCACAAGTCATGGTGACGGATGAAAATGTGTATATTGCTCTTAAAACAGATGGGCGCTTGACATCAGAGGGTGTATCACAAGTAGAAGAAGCAGCGACTCGTTATGCAGATGGTAGAGCTGTCCAAGTCATTAAAGACGAAGGCGCATTTACACGCTTCAGAGATATGAGAAAAACGCAATTTGAAACAGGTCAGACAGGCATGACCCGATAAGCTGGAATAAAAAAGGCTAAAGTTCATGACGAACTTTAGCCTTTCTTTAAAAATAAACTTTGATCCCGATATAAAATTCATAAAAGAAATAACAGCCAAATCCAAGTAATAAAATACCGGCAATAATGGATGTCCACTTAATCATGGTTCGGTTCATCACTTTTCTTGTTAGGGAAACAATCGTGAGAAGACCGATGTCATGAAGAAGAATCCCTGCCAAAATACCCGCAGCAGCCAATATAAATTCAGATGAATTTGTATTTTTATAAGCATCTGCCAGTACAGCACCAAACACAGATACCCAGAACACAAGGTTTCCAGGGGATACCGCGACGAGCAGCCCATTTCGGTATGTTTTAGCGAATGATTTATTCACTTTTTCTCCTGCTAAATGGATGTCTTGATCCGCATTTTTAATCGAATCGTAGGCAAGAATCATTAAAAAGATGGCACCGATCAGCCAGAGCGGAATTTGGATAAAGGGCAAAGATAAAAATTGAGCAAATCCAGCATATAAAGCCAAGATGAGCAATATATCGATGGTCATACCACCAGCGCCTACAGTTAATCCATGAAAGAATCCGTTTTTTAATCCCTGCTTTGTCATTTCAACCGTGATCGCTCCAACAGGTAGAGCAATTGAGAATCCAACGACGATAAATGTAAGAAATGTTTGCAATCGACTAGAACTTCCTTTGAATCATGTTTGTATAAAAATTCTCCGTTTAGATTAATTATACATATTAGGAGAAAAGGATCAATGATTATTTCTGATTTAATCGAAATGAGAGAGATAAATCGTGTATAGAAAGATGTATATCGTGAAGATCGTGTATTCATTGTAGGGGAAAGGAACTATTTTCCTGAAACTTCTTTTTTTCATTTCTCAGCTATGCTACACTGTTGTGGAAATCAATATAAGTGACTAGGGGTGCCCGGAAATGAGGGCTGAGAGAGAAGACAAGCTTCTTAACCCTTTGGACCTGATCTGGCTCGTACCAGCGTGGGGAAGTTGAAGATGATACATGTGCCATATGAATGGCATACATGTTTTTTTCTGACGACGAAACCAGGTTCTCTACATAGAATCTGGTTTTTTGCTGGTGCTGATTCCATCCTGACCGGTCACACGAAAAGAAGGAGAGAACAGCAAATGAATGAAAAGACAAATGTTCCATCAACGCAATCTTTATTATCAAATTTTGAAGGCAGTCGAAAGGTATATGAACAAGGCTCAAGACCTGACATTTTGGTGCCAAAAAGAGAAATTGTGCTCACAAATACAGTGACACAAACAGGAGATATCCAAAATGAACCGATTCGTGTGTACGATACAAGTGGGCCGTATACAGATGAGGAGGCTCATATTGATGTCACAAAGGGATTAAAGCGCCTGAGATCAGCATGGATTAAAGAAAGAGAAGATACTGAAAGCTATGAAGGGCGTCAAGTAAAGCCAGAAGATAATGGATATCGCTTGAATGGGAAAGAATCCTTTCAAGCTGCCCATACAGATTTTCATCATGTGCCGCTCCGCGGGAAACAAGGTGCTTGTGTGACGCAAATGCATTATGCAAAAAAGGGGATCATTACGCCTGAAATGGAGTTTATCGCTTTGAGAGAACAGCTAAGTCCTGAGTTTGTTAGAGAGGAAGTGGCTAGTGGAAGAGCGGTCATTCCAGCGAATATCAACCATCCTGAAAGTGAGCCGATGATCATCGGGAAGAATTTTCACGTGAAAATTAATGCGAATATTGGCAATTCAGCTGTGACGTCGTCCATTGAAGAAGAGGTGGAGAAGATGACATGGGCAATTAGATGGGGGGCAGATACGATGATGGACCTGTCTACAGGAAAGGATATTCATACAACGAGAGAATGGATTATCCGCAATTGCCCAGTCCCAGTAGGAACTGTCCCGATTTATCAGGCACTTGAAAAAGTGAATGGAATCGCAGAAAATTTGACGTGGGAAGTATACCGAGACACATTAATTGAACAGGCAGAGCAAGGGGTTGACTACTTCACCATTCATGCGGGCGTCCTGTTAAGGTATATTCCGCTCACAGTCGACCGGGTCACAGGAATTGTTTCAAGAGGCGGAGCCATTATGGCAAGATGGTGTCTCGCTCATCATCAAGAGAACTTTCTGTATACCAATTTTGAAGAAATTTGTGAAATCATGAAAACGTATGACATTGCCTTTTCGCTTGGGGACGGGCTCAGACCGGGATCCATTGCGGACGCAAATGACGAAGCGCAGTTTGCAGAGCTGGAAACGTTAGGGGAATTGACAGAGATCGCTTGGAAACATGATGTACAGGTCATGATTGAAGGACCTGGTCATGTTCCAATGGATAAAATCAAAGAGAATGTCGATAAGCAGATGGAGATATGCAAAGAGGCACCTTTTTATACGTTAGGTCCTCTAACAACAGATATTGCACCGGGATATGATCATATTACATCCGCGATCGGTGCGGCGATGATCGGCTGGTACGGAACCGCCATGCTGTGCTATGTGACACCAAAAGAGCATTTAGGTCTGCCGAACAAAGAAGATGTAAGAGAAGGCGTCATCGCCTATAAAATTGCCGCACATGCAGCTGATGTAGCAAAAGGACATCCTGCTGCTCAAAAGCGTGATGATGCCTTATCGAAAGCGAGATTTGAATTCAGATGGCGGGATCAATTTCACCTGTCACTTGACCCAGAACGAGCGCTGGCATTCCATGATGAAACATTGCCTGCTGAAGGTGCTAAAACCGCTCATTTCTGTTCCATGTGTGGACCAAAGTTTTGCAGTATGAAAATTTCCCATGACATCCGCAACCAATCAGAAGAAGTGAAAAGAGAGATGGAGAAGAAGGCAAAAGAGTTTATCAATCAAGGTAGCCAAATCTATCAATCCTAAAAAAAACCTCGCACTCCTCTAGTGCGGGGTTTTATAAAACGGCTGAAATGGCTTTTCTCACGAGGTGGAAAAATGCTCTTACTGCAATCGCCATCGTTTCAATACTTGGGATGAGGGCATCTGTTAAATGAAACAGGACTGTTTGTCTCTCTGGAGATGTTCGTTTTTTCTTTTGTTTCATAAAGGCAGCCTCCTTTTCATTCAATATACATCTTTTGAACAGTATATAGATAGATATGTTGTGCGAATTTAAACAAAATTTAAACTTCTTGTGTTTAGAAGGAAAGAAGCAGGGGAAACGGATTGAATAGAGAATGAATGAAAAGAGCTGACCGATTTGGTTAGTGAACAAGACAGAGTGGAAGGTGATCTTATGATGAAAGTATTTAAGGTAACATTTCATATGAACAATGGGGAAGTGCTCGATTTCGAGCTGAAACGTCCAGCTACCTATGATGTGTATAAAAAAATTGAGGAAGCCAATCATTGGTTTAAGCTGAATAATGAAATCATTAACCTATTAAATGTGAATAGTATCCATGTAGAAACAGAATGAAACAGAAAGCCGCTCAAATAGAGCGGCTTTCAGCGTGTAGACAAACCCTCGCATTCGGTGTCAGTCCTGCGTGCCGGTGCTCACGAATGTCAAATTCGCTCCGCGCCGGTACTCGTCCTTCCTAGAATTCAAAGGTTTTCTATCACGCTGAAAAGAAGACAAAGGGCTAAAATTAAGTTCATTTTAGCCCTTTGTCAACAATCTGAAAGCCGCTCTTTTCGAGCGGCTTTCATTATGCAGTAAAATCATTTCGGTTGTTCAGCTGACCTCGAGACAGCCAGTTTTTCTTATACAAATAGGCAATCACTTCAAGCCACAGACGCGGCGCTTTTTTAGGGAAAAAAGGTTTTTGATAATAGGCGTATGCAGCTTTTAAATCATCCCATTGATGACATGTTTTCGTTTGCGTGAAGCGGGCGACGTCAATGACCCTGACGCGGCCATCCTTTGTTAAAATTAAATTTCGTAGATGAATATCAGAAGGATTTAAACCTTTCGCGCGTGCTTCTTCCAATGCATCATCTACTTGTTCAATCATTTGTTTTTTGATCGGAATTCCTTTTGTCAGGCATTCATAGAAAGTATAACCTTTAATATATTCCATTAAAATATACTGATCCCCAGACTCGTAAATCTCAGGATAATAGGAGGAGCCGGAAAGTTTTTCATAAATTGCAGCCTCTTTGCGGGCGATGTTTCGATAAGAAGGAAAAAAGACTTTTAACGCCATTTTCTTGCCGTCTTTTTTGTATGAAAATACATAGGCACTTCTTCCTTTGCCGCACAGCTCAAGCTCAGCCGGTTTAAAGACGAGCTTATTAAAACGCTTTTCTTCTTGATACTGAATCGATTCGGCTAATCTTTTGACATCTGACATTGACTTCACCTTCTTTGGTTTCAGTTTATGCGGCTGAAAAACGAATGATGAAAAAACCATGTAATTCGGTAGAGCAATGGATTGTATAAAACATAACATTTACGCACGAAGGATACAACGAAAGACTCTCAATATGTGTCAAGACATCGATTTGGTTAATGTGTAGCAAAATGGGTCAAACTACATATGTCATGCATCGATCTTATGTTCTAAAGAGGTGTAAATAGTGAAAGTGAAAATAAAGTATTTCGTTACAGGACTTATCATGACAAGTGTACTCTTTTTCGCTGTTGATATGGAAGCAGCAGAACACTTGCAAAAAGAGTCAAAAACCATCAACGTTCAGCTTGAAAAGGTCTATCTAGACGGCGATGTAAGTATTGAAAGACAGCGGGCATCATTAGAAGACAAAGACACATTTTGGGCCCAGTATAAGGGCTGGACATTGGTAGAACAGCGAGAGGATTTTGCCCTTTTTAGAAAGCAAATTGACGATATATCGCCTTTGAGTAAAGCAAATGGATATATCGGATTATCAGAAGACGGCGTGATTTCTACGTTTCATGGAAGGCCTGACGGGTGGGCGGAGCCTATTCATCTCTTTTTTCAAATTGATACGTCCCGCTTGGAAAGTCATGTAGAGCAGCAGCTTGCACAAGGCATTCCGTTTCGAACAAAAGATGAATTTGAGCATGTGCTTGAAGTCATGAAACCTTACCGAAATGAACAATCGTTTTAATCGTATGACAGCTTGCTGGTGTGAAGACCGCAAGCTCTTTTTCATGGGTTGACTATGAAAAAAGGCTGAGCGAACGTATGTTAACTTTTATTACGGTTTTCTCTTCGATTTATGTTACAATGGAGAACAGTCAAAGAGGTGAAAACGGTGATAGAGTTTGTAAAAGGGACCATTGATTATGTGTGCCCGCAATATGTTGTCATTGAAAACGGCGGAGTGGGATATCAAGTCTATACCCCAAATCCGTTTATCTATCGAGTAACAAAACAAGAAACGATTTATACGTATCATTACATAAAGGAAGACGCTTTTTCGTTATATGGATTCCAAACACGAGAAGAAAAAGCGTTGTTCACAAAACTGTTAAATGTCACAGGCATTGGACCGAAGGGTGCGCTTGCGATTCTTGCTTCCGGTGATCCTGGCGCTGTCATTTCAGCGATCGAACGAGAGGATGAAGCTTTCCTCATTAAATTCCCGGGTGTTGGCAAAAAAACAGCACGTCAGATCATTCTAGATCTGAAAGGGAAGCTCGCAGATGTGGTGCCTGAAATGATAGGAAACTTATTTAACCACGAGGATCATATCCAGATTGAAACGCAGCAAAGCGCTTTAGATGAAGCGGTTGAAGCCTTAAGTGTCCTTGGGTATGGTGATCGTGAAATCAAAAAGGTTCTTCCTTTATTAAAAGAAGAGAAGAATCTTACAACCGATCAATATGTGAAAAAAGCTTTACAAAAAATGTTGAAATAGGGTGATGTCTCATGGAGGAACGGCTCGTCTCAACTGAAGCAGACAACCATGAATCAGCCATTGAGCAAAGTCTGCGTCCACAGACGCTTAGTCAATATATTGGCCAGCAGAAAGTAAAGGATAATCTCAGCGTATTTATTGAAGCTGCCCGAATGAGGCAGGAAACACTGGATCACGTCCTTTTATATGGACCGCCGGGACTTGGGAAAACAACGCTTGCGTCGATCATTGCCAATGAAATGAATGTTCAGCTGCGTACAACGTCTGGACCAGCGATTGAACGCCCTGGCGATTTGGCGGCGATCTTAACATCTCTTGAACCTGGCGATGTTCTGTTTATTGATGAAATTCATCGCTTGCAGCGTTCAATAGAGGAAGTGCTATATCCAGCGATGGAGGACTTTTGTCTAGATATCGTGATTGGAAAAGGAGATACAGCACGTTCTGTGCGGCTTGATTTACCGCCATTTACGCTTGTAGGTGCTACAACCCGTGTTGGGCTTTTAACAGCGCCGCTTCGTGATAGGTTTGGAGTTCATGCAAGATTGGAATACTATGAGCAAAGAGATTTGGCTCACATTGTAGCAAGAACAGCCGAGCTGTTTGAGATTGGGATCGACATTCGTTCAGCTGAAGAGATTGCAAGAAGATCTAGAGGCACACCGAGGGTCGCCAATCGTCTGCTCAGAAGAGTAAGAGATTTTGCGCAGGTGCTTGGAAATCATGCGATCACACAAGACATTGCAGAAGATGCTCTTGAGCGTCTGCAAGTTGACAGACTCGGACTTGATCATATCGATCATAAGCTGCTTTTAAGTATGATTGAAAAATTTAGAGGCGGTCCTGTTGGACTTGATACGATCTCAGCGACAATTGGAGAAGAATCACATACGATTGAAGATGTGTACGAACCGTATTTACTGCAAATTGGTTTTCTGCAAAGAACACCAAGAGGGCGGGTCGTCACAAGAGAAGCGTATGAACATTTTCATATGGAGGTTCCGATTCGTGACTGAATTCCCTAAAATGTTGATGATTTTAGGTGGTGTCCTTTTTGCCGCAGGTTTAGTGTTTCAATTGGTTGGGAAACTTCCAGGCGATATTTTCGTGAAAAAAGGGAACGTAACGTTCTTTTTTCCTGTGATTACATGCATTGTCATTAGCATCGTCCTAACCATTTTACTCAATGTCTTCGGACGGATGAAATAACGTTAACTAGTTAACTACAGAATAGGTGAAGGAAATGAAGTTAGAACTATTTGATTTTGATTTACCAGAAAGATTGATTGCACAAGTGCCGCTTGAAAAACGAGATGCATCAAGACTGATGGTGTTACATAAACAAACAGGTGACATCATACATGATACATTCTCGCAAATCACAGATTACTTTCAAAAGGATGATTGTCTCGTTTTAAACAATACACGTGTATTGCCTGCACGTCTGTTTGGAACGAAAGAGGATACGGGTGCTAAAGTGGAGCTGCTTCTTTTGAAACAAGAAGAAGGAGACAAATGGGAAACGCTCGTAAAACCAGCAAAACGTGTGAAAAACGGAACAGTCATTACATTTGGTGATGGACGATTAAAAGCGGTATGTACAGAAGAACTGGAACATGGCGGAAGAAAAGTTGAGTTTCAGTATACAGGCATTTTTTATGAAGTACTTGAATCCTTAGGTGAAATGCCGCTGCCTCCGTACATTAAAGAGCAGCTTGATGATCGTGAGCGTTATCAAACCGTTTATTCCAAAGAGGTTGGTTCGGCTGCTGCGCCTACTGCCGGTCTTCACTTTACAAATGAACTGCTGGATGCACTGAAAGCAAAAGGAGTGCATATTGCGTTTATTACGCTCCATGTAGGACTTGGCACATTTCGACCGGTCAGTGCTGAACGCATTGAAGAACATGAAATGCACGCAGAGTTTTACGAAATGAATGAAGAAACGGCAGAAGAGCTTAATCGCGTGCGCAAAGAAGGCGGGCGGATTATTTCAGTCGGAACAACTTCGACAAGAACGCTTGAAACCATTGCAAGTGCTTATGATGGTGAATTCAAAGAGTCAAGCGGCTGGACGTCGATTTTTATTTATCCAGGCTATACATTTAAGGCAATTGATGGCATGATCACGAATTTCCACTTGCCAAAATCGTCTTTAATTATGCTTGTCAGTGCATTAGCTGGACGAGAACACGTCCTAAAAGCGTACAATGAGGCTGTAAAAGAGGAATATCGATTCTTCAGTTTTGGCGATGCCATGCTGATTCAATAACATCATACAACAAAGACAGGAGGGCTCATTTTTGTCGCAATTACCGATACGTTATGAGTTCATTAAATCATGCAAACAAACAGGTGCACGTCTTGGACGCGTTCATACACCGCACGGCTCCTTTGAAACACCTGTATTTATGCCAGTTGGTACACTGGCTACAGTGAAAACAATGGCGCCTGAAGAGTTAAAAGCAATGGAAGCAGGCATCATTTTAAGCAATACGTATCATCTATGGCTGCGCCCGGGGCATGACATTGTCAAAGAAGCAGGCGGCCTGCACAAATTTATGAACTGGGATCGAGCGATTCTCACTGATTCAGGCGGATTCCAGGTGTTTTCTTTAAGTGAATTTAGAAAAATTGAAGAGGAAGGCGTTCACTTCCGTAATCACTTAAATGGAGATAAGTTGTTCCTTTCTCCTGAAAAAGCGATGGAGATTCAAAATGCACTCGGCTCAGATATTATGATGGCATTTGACGAATGTCCTCCGTACCCAGCAGAGTACGATTATATGAAACGTTCTGTAGAGCGGACAAGCAGATGGGCAGAGCGCTGCTTAACAGCGCACCAGCGTCCAGAGGATCAAGGGCTGTTTGGCATTGTGCAGGGTGGAGAGTACGAAGAGCTTCGTAAACAAAGTGCAAAAGATCTTGTTTCACTTGATTTCCCAGGCTATGCCATTGGAGGTTTATCTGTTGGTGAACCAAAAGATGTGATGAACCGTGTGCTGGAGTTCACAACGCCATTTTTACCGGATGACAAGCCAAGGTACTTAATGGGTGTTGGCTCACCAGATTCATTAATTGACGGTGCGATCCGCGGTGTCGATATGTTTGACTGTGTACTGCCAACGCGAATTGCAAGAAATGGTACGCTCATGACAAGTGAAGGACGCCTTGTTGTGAAAAATGCTAAATATGAGCGTGATTTCAGACCAATCGATGAAAACTGTGACTGCTACACATGTAAAAATTACACACGCGCTTATATTAGACATTTGATCCGTACAAATGAGACGTTCGGAATTCGATTAACAACTTATCATAATCTTCATTTTCTGTTAAAATTAATGGAGCAAGTGAGAGAAGCTATCCGTGAGGATCGTTTAGGTGATTTTAGAGAAGAGTTTTTTGAGCGTTATGGCTTTAACAAACCGAATGCGAAAAACTTTTAACGCATAAACGAAAAGCTTTACAATGCTTTAGAAAGGGGTGAGATAGAATGGATGGTGGTATGGGTTCAATCATTATGATTGTTGTCATGTTTGCTGTGCTTTACTTCTTGTTAATCCGTCCACAGCAAAAGCAACAAAAAGCTGTGCGTCAGATGCAGCAATCTTTATCAAAAGGCGATAAAATCGTCACAATCGGTGGTTTACACGGTGAAATCGACTACATTGATGAATCAAAAGTGGTCATCAAAACAAGCGAAAACAACCGTTTAACTTTCGACCGACGTGCTATTAGAGAATTAGCTGACAAAGGTTAATCCTCCAATACATAGCGATAAAAAAAGAGCGATATCATTCGCTCTTTTTTTATTTGCCCCGAAGATTAACGCCAATCATTCCCCCTAGCATACAAATTCCCAAAAAGGCTGCATGATAGATGAATTGTTCTGGTGAAAAGGTTTCTCCAAACCCTAAATATTGAAATAAAAAAACAGTGAGTGAAAAGATAAAAGAGGTCATGGCGCCAATGAGCCAGCCCCGTTCCTTTGCTTTCCCTCCAGAAATCATTCCTCCTAGAAAAAGTGCCGCAAAGGACAAGATCATGATCATCCATTTAAACGATGATTCCTGCATACTTGTGAAGGTAAGCATCAGTGATACAAGTAAGCTTGTGACAATCATCACGACAAAAATAGCAATTAAGCCAGATAAAATGCCTTTTCCTATTTGTTTCGTTTCCTGCATGTGATTCGTCTCCTCTCCAATTGACCGAAGCTTGTCTTTTACTAAAATGTATTCACGGAGAAGAAAAAATAGACATGTTTCTCGTGATAAAAACCGAGGCTTTCTTTTCTACATAAATAAAGTGTTTTGACACAAGCTATGGTGGAGAAGGAGGGTTTACATCATATGCAGGACATCTTAATTATCTCCATGAGAACAATCATTTTATATTTTCTCATTTGGTTTATCTTTCGTTTAATGGGCAAAAGGGAGATTGGGGAACTGAGTATTTTAGATCTTGTTATTTTTATGATGATCGCTGAAATTGCGGTGCTCGCCATAGAAGAAGTAGAGGATCACATGTTACATACAGTATGGCCGATCCTGCTGTTAACCTTCATTCAAATCACCCTTGCCTATTTGTCATTAAAATTCCAAGGTGTCCGTCGTTTTCTCGACGGTAAGCCGGCCCTGCTCATCATCAACGGAAAAATAGACGAGGGTGCGATGAGAAAACAGCGATACAATTTTGATGATTTGCTGATTCAATTAAGAGAAAATAACATCGATAGTATCCAGGACGTCTCATATGCCATCTTAGAGCCTTCAGGAAAGCTCGCCGTTGTTGAAAAAGAAAACAAGCGCAAACATGCAGCGCTTGAGCTCCCGCTTATTGCAGACGGTGTGGTTCAACATGATCATCTCAAGCAGATCAACCATGATGAACAGTGGCTGATAAAGGAGCTTGCCAAAAGAGGCTATCATGATATCGAGCAAATCTCTTACTGCAGCTTTAATCAGAAGAATTTTTATATTGATTTGAAAGATGAAATTATAAAGAAAAGATGAGCTACAGCAGCTTCCCAATAAACGGGATGCGGCGCAGCTCTTCTCGTTTCACTAGCCCAAGACAGATTAATAGAATGACATACAGCACGCACGTCAAAAAGATCATCATGACAAGCTCTAAAGGTGCGGAAAAGAGTCCGCTCGCTTGATGTTTCATCCATAAGCTGACCGCCCCAGTGCCGATGATCACAAGGACGCAAAGTCCATATTCTTTTAATGGTAAATGAATAGGCAGCACTTTACCGACAGTTGCCGCATGGAGCAACGTGACAAGAACGATGCCGATGAGGATCGCAAGCGCTGCGCCCATAATGCCAAAGCTAGGCTGTGAAGCAAGAACAAAGATCATGCCTGTTTTCACAACAGCTCCTATCAAACTGTTGGTCATCGCTGCCCCCGCTAAATTTAATGCTTGAAGGACAGCCTGCAGCGGCCCTTGAAAGTAATAGAGCAAAAAGAAGGGCGCCATGAATTTTACATAGACAGCGGCATGAGATGAACCATACATGAAGAGGGTTAAATTTTCTGCATACACGAAAAGGATAATACATGAAATGCCCCCGCTTAATAAACAAAGGCGCATCGCCTGCTTGAGCCGGTATTCGACCGTTTTGCGTTTGTTCTGTTCCATCCCTTCACTAATCGCTGGAACCAGTGCGGTGGAGAGAGAATACGTGATAAAACTAGGAAGTGTCAAAAGGGTGAGCGCAAGTCCCGTTAATTCTCCATACTGCCTTGTTGCTTCCACAGCTGCATAACCGGCAATCGCAAGGCTTTGCGCGACTACAATCGGTTCTAAAAACCAAGAGATATTGCCGATGAAACGGCTGCCTGTCGTTGGCAGGGCAATACTCATGAGCTGCTTAAACGTGTCCTTCCCATCATGAATTGCCTTGAAAAAACGTTTTCGGATACGGATGGTCTTTTTATAACGAAAGGCAATCAGTAAGTAAGCAAGTGAAATCATTTCGCCGATGACAGATGAAATCATGGCGCCTGCTGCTGCGTATTCAATTCCATAAGGCAGGAACGCTGTTGTACATACTGCCACGAGTGAAATTCTTGCGACCTGTTCTAGTACTTGCGACATCGCAAGCGGGCTCATTTGCTGTCTTCCTTGGAAATAGCCCCTTAACACACTAGAGATCGCAATAACGGGTACGACGGGTGTAATGGCAAGCAGAGGATAGACCGTTCTAGGATCTGTCAGCATATTTTCCGCCATAATAGGGGCAAACCATAAAAAGAGCGGCGTGAAAATCAGGCTGAGTGTTCCTGTTATCGCAAGGGACATCACTAGAATGCGTTTTGTTTTCTGTTTGTCACCACGGGCTTCTGCTTCTGCAACTAGCTTACTAATCGCAACAGGAAGTCCGAATTGTGTCAGCGTCACGGCGAGAAAAAAGGTAGGCGCTGCCATCATATAAAGCCCTACGCCTTCTTCACCAATGAACCTTGCAATCACAATTCGATTGACAAAACCCAATATTCTTGTAATAAAACCTGCTAAAATTAAAATAATCGTCCCTTTTAAAAACGTTTGCTTCGTCAAATCACAGATCACCTGCCTTCTCAAACGACATAGAATCATATACAATAAGATATGCGTGTATATCGTCCAAGCATGACAAGTCTCTCGATAAAAAACTGAAAAGGGGGAGCCTCACAATGACACAACATCCGGCTGCTATATACAAAGACCATCTAAAGCCTTTTCTGTTCAGTAAGCTTGAAGAATTCATCGTTTTGGGCTATAAAGATGTAGATTTAGAGGAATTATGGTCATACTTAGAGAATAAGAAGTGGAAGAAAAAACAAGAGTATCCGATTCATGAAATGGTTGCAGATATTTTATCTGTGAAAATTGGCGAATTTATGAACTATGCAACCGTTCAGTCGTTTAAAACGTCTGCTTTTTTGGACAGTGAAGATGGCAAGAATATGCTGGACGAACTGTTGAAATAAGCCATCTAAATGGATTCAGGTGTTTAAGGAGGAAATACATAATGAAAAAAGGGCGCATACTTGCGTTTTTCTTAGTGGTTCTGTTAATCGGAACTGGTGTGGGCTTATTAACGAAGCCCGTTGCGAAAGATATGACGCTAGGGCTGGACTTACAGGGTGGATTTGAGGTTCTGTATGATGTACACCCAGTGAAAAAAGAAGACAAGATCACAAATGGTGTTCTCGTCAGTACAGTAGAGGCTTTAAACCGAAGAGCCAACGTGCTTGGAGTCAGTGAGCCGAACATTTCGATTGAAGGAAACAACCGTATCCGCGTACAGCTTGCGGGTGTAAAAGATCAAAACAGAGCACGGGAGATTCTATCGACTGAAGCACAGCTTTCCTTCAGAGATACGAATGACAAAGAGCTTCTAAACGGATCTGATCTTGTTGAAAATGGTGCAAAACAAACATTCAATCAAACGAATGAGCCGATCGTGACGGTCAAACTAAAGGATGCGAAAAAGTTTGGTGACGTGACAAAAAAAGTAGCGGCGATGGCACCAAACAATCAGCTTGTCATTTGGCTTGATTATCATAAGGGAGATTCCTTCAAAAAAGAAGTCTCTAAATCAAATCATAAGTATGTATCTGCGCCGAATGTAAACCAAGAAATTAACAGCAGTGACGTACAAATCGAAGGAAACTTTACGGTTCAAGAGGCAAAAGACCTTGCGAGCATTTTAAATGCCGGCGCATTGCCAGTAAAATTAACCGAAAAATATTCAACATCTGTGAGTGCACAGTTTGGTGAGCAAGCACTAAACGAAACAGTCTTCGCAGGAATTGTAGGAATAGCATTTATCTTCTTATTCATGCTGTTTTATTACCGATTACCAGGTCTTGTTGCTGTCATTACACTGTCAGCTTATATCTATATCACACTGCAAGTCTTTGACTGGATGGGTGCGGTCATGACACTGCCTGGAATCGCTGCATTGATTCTTGGGGTAGGGATGGCTGTCGATGCCAACATTATTACGTATGAGCGGATTAAAGAAGAGCTCAAGCTCGGTAAATCTGTCCGTTCTGCTTTCAGATCGGGTAACCGCAGATCGTTTGCCACGATCTTTGATGCAAACTTAACAAGTATTATTGCCGGCGGGGTTCTATTCTTCTTTGGAACAAGCTCTGTCAAAGGGTTTGCAACGATGCTTATCCTATCAATTTTGACAAGCTTTATCACGGCTGTCTTCCTATCAAGATTCCTTCTTGGCTTACTTGTAGAAAGCCGCTATCTCGATCGCAGAAAAGGCTGGTTTGGTGTTCGTCAGAAAGACATCATTGATATTCATGAAACAACTGAAAATACTGAACCGAAAACACCATTTGATAAATGGGATTTCGTCAGCAAACGTAAGGGCTTTATGATTTTCTCAGCAGCCATTACCATTGCTGGAATCATTGTGCTGTCGATCTTCAAGCTCAATGCAGGTATTGACTTTGCAAGTGGTACTAGAGTTGATATTCAAAGTGACCATAAACTGTCAACAGAACAGGTGGAGCAAGATTTTAAAAAGCTAGACCTTGAAACAGACAGTGTTGTGTTATCGGGGCAAAAAGAAAATCAAGCAGCAGCTCGATTTGTCGGTGTTCCGAATAAAGAAAAAATTGCTGAAGTGAAAGATTATTTCAAAGATAAATACGGAACGGAGCCTAACGTAAGTACAGTGTCTCCGACGGTCGGAAAAGAGCTGGCACGTAACGCATTATACGCTATCATCATTGCTTCGATCGGGATTATCTTATATGTATCCGTCCGATTTGAGTATAAAATGGCGATTGCAGCGATTGTCTCTCTGCTATACGACGCATTTTTTATCGTTGCCTTCTTTAGTATTACGCGCTTAGAGGTGGATGTCACCTTCATTGCAGCGATACTCACGGTCATTGGGTACTCGATCAATGACACGATTGTCACCTTCGACAGGGTGCGTGAGCAAATGAAGAAACGCAAACCGAAAACGATCGAAGATTTATCGTACATTGTGAATTTAAGTTTACAGCAAACCTTTACGCGTTCTGTGAACACCGTGCTTACCGTACTTGTAGTGGTGATTGCACTTCTCATTTTCGGTTCAGCATCTATTACAAACTTCTCCATCGCCTTACTTGTCGGCCTATTAACAGGGGTGTATTCATCCCTTTACATTGCGGCACAAATTTGGCTGATATGGAAAGGTCGTGAGTTGAAAAAGCCGGCTAAAATCGACACAGAACAAGATATTTAAACAAGAAAGACTGCCAGCTTGGCAGTCTTTTTTTCATGCATCATACTTGTCATCGTCACAACAATAAGATGATATGTAAAAACATTTCGGGTTTCATTGATCTTGAAATGGTCTTTTGCTATAATGACATACGTTTAGATCAGTATAGAAAGCAAGTGTCCGTTTGGGGCATTTCGCTTTTATTCATTGGAGGGGCTGTTATGAAGGTTCGGGAAACTGAACTGCCAGGTATCGGTCACAAAGCCGAAATGATCACAAGAAATAATGAGAAGCTTGCCATTATCACACATGATGACGGCAGAAGAGAGATGTATCATTTTCAAGAAGATGATCCCGAAGAATGTATTTCTGGTATCTTGCTTAGCGATGAAGAAGCAAGACAAATCTCGGCTATTTTAGGCGGCATGGTCTATAAACCAAAAGCGCTTGAGACAGTGGAGGTGGCCATTGATGAACTCATCATTGAATGGTTTAAGATTGAAAAGAACGCACCGGCTGTTAACCAGACGATCGGAGACCTGAGTGTTCGCCAAAACTATCAAGTGACAGTCATCGCCATTGTGAGAAAATCACATGAGAAAATTTTAAATCCAGGACCAGATACGGTGATTGAAGAAGGAGACACCCTTGTCATCTCTGGAGAAAGAAAAGAATTAAAGAGCCTCATTAAAGAAAAACTCAGCAGCTAAACGCCCATGCTGATAGAAAACCTTCCGCCATGTTCTTTCGGTGTTTAAAAAGGACAAGAAAGAGGGAAGAATAAAAGAAAAAGCTTGGGGGATTTGTAGATGAATAAACAACAATGGACCATCATACTCGCATTTATTTTCGTATTAATTGTCTCAGTATTTGCTGTTATTAACGTGCGGCCTGTACAGGTAGACTACTTATTTGGAACGGCTGAATGGCCGCTGATCCTTGTCATTATCGGTTCTGTTCTTATGGGAGGACTCATTGTGGCTTTTGCGGGGATTTTCCAAATTGTGAAACTAAAACGTGAATTAAAAGCATTAAAAGCTGAGCGTGCAGCCGCTGTGACTGCCCCTACTGCTTCTCCAAAAAAGGTAGACAAAGACGTTCAAAAGAAAACGAATGTCACACCTTTAAAAGAACAGCCAGCGTCTTTTGACCGGAAGGAAAAATAATCTTCCAGTACAATTTCATAAAATAAAAATTGAAACCCCTCAGTCCACTCTAGTATAATAGTGTGGTTGAGGGGTGAATTTATGTTATTATCCAAAATGCGTTGGGAATATGAACATCCTAGCGAAGAAAAAGTGAAATCACTCTCTGAAAATCTGAATATTTCAGCGCTGACTGCATCACTTCTTGTACAAAGAGGACTCGAAGAAGTAGAAGAAGCGAGGTCTTTTTTATTTGATCAAAAAGCCGAATTTCATGATCCATTCTTATTAAAAGGAATGAAAGAAGCAGTAGAGCGCATCAACAAAGCGATCGAAGAGCAGGAATCGATTGTGATCTTCGGAGATTATGATGCAGATGGTGTGACAAGTACGTCTGTACTTTTACATACACTTAAAGAACGATCTGCGAAGGTGGACTTTTATATTCCAGATCGATTTAAAGAAGGATATGGGCCAAACGAACAGGCTTTCCGATATATCAAAGAGCAAGGAGCATCGCTTGTCATCACTGTGGATACAGGGATCGCTGCTGTAAATGAAGCACGTATTGCAAAAGAAATAGGATTAGACCTGATCATCACAGATCACCATGAACCAAGCGAGGAACTGCCTGAGGCACTTGCAATTGTACATCCTAAGCAGCCTGGGTGTGAGTATCCGTTTAAAGAGCTTGCGGGTGTCGGTGTTGCGTTTAAAGTGGCACATGCACTCCTCGGTAAACTCCCAGTAGAATTATTAGATCTTGCTGCAATCGGTACAATTGCGGATCTTGTCCCGCTGCATGATGAAAATAGATGGCTTGCAAAAAAAGGCCTGATGCAGCTTCGTCAATCTAGACGGCCTGGGTTAAAAGCGTTATTAAAAGAAGCAGGCGCCACTCTTGAAGAAGCAAATGAGGAAACGGTCGGCTTTCAAATTGCGCCAAGGCTGAATGCTGTTGGACGAATTGAGCAGGCAGATCCGGCTGTTCATCTTCTCATGACTGAGGATATGGATGAAGCAGAAGAACTCGCTCGTTTTGTACAAGAATTGAACAAAGAACGGCAGAAAATTGTGAGTACGATCACGGAAGAAGCCATTCAAATGGTCGAAGAGACAGGCGCTGACCAGTCAGCTATCGTCGTAGCAAAAGCTGGCTGGAATCCAGGCGTTGTCGGCATTGTTGCCTCAAAATTGACGGATACATTTTCTCGTCCGGCGATTGTGCTTGGAATAGATGAAGAAACGCAGATGGCGAAAGGGTCAGCCCGAAGTATTCCTGGCTTTGATTTATTTTTCCATTTGAGCAAGTGCCGTGACATCCTGCCGCATTTCGGTGGACACCCGATGGCAGCAGGAATGACACTTCAAGCGGATGATGTTCCTTTACTTAGGGAAAGATTGAATCAATATGCAAATGAAACGTTGACTGAAGAAGATTTTATTCCAATTCAACGGGTCGATGCAGTATGTAAAGTGGACGAAATGACGGTGCAAGCCATTGAAGAAGTGGGACTGCTGTCCCCGTTTGGCATGCAGAATCCTAAGCCGTTCATTATGATTGAAGACGCCCAGCTTGAAGACATCCGAACGATCGGGGCCAATCAAAATCACATTAAAATGTCACTAAAAGACGAAGACAAGCTGCTCGACTGTGTCGGTTTTCACCAAGGCAAACTAAAAGAAGAACTTGTCCCAGGGAGTCAAATCTCTGTCGTTGGCGAGGTCTCGATTAATGAATGGAATAACCGAAAGAAACCTCAGCTCATGCTAAAAGACGCTAGAGTCGATGAATGGCAGCTGTTTGATTTACGCGGGAAAAAAGATTGGGAAAAGAAAGTATCAACACTTGATCCAGCAAAAACAATGGTCTTCTGTTTTGACGAAGAAACAAAAAAGCAATCGGAGCTGGTGGATATTCCGATTCACCTTATTGATGCAGAAAATGTATCCACGTTTGATGTGCAGGAAAAGTATGTGATCTTTGCCGATGTTCCTGCCGATGAACACTTGCTCAAGCTGCTTTTAGAAAATCAACAACCAGCAAGAATTTATACGGTGTTTCAGCGGAAAGAAGATCACTTTATGTCCTCATTCCCGAGCCGTGATCAATTCAAATGGTTTTATGGGTTCTTGTTCAAACGGGGAAGTTTTCCTATTAAAGAACAAGGCATGGAGCTTGCCAAACATAGAGGTTGGACAAAAGATACAATCATTTTTATGACAAAGGTGTTTTTTGAACTCGGTTTTGTTAAAATAGAGAATGGTGTGCTGTCAATAGTGCGTGATGCCCCTAAAAAAGATTTAACCGCATCATCGTCTTATACAGCAAAACAACGATTGATGGAACTCGATCAAACACTAACATATTCCTCAGCCAAAGAGCTGAAGGAATGGCTGAATAGCATGATGAGCGAAGTCTCACCTGTGCTTTGACGTACGAGGAGGAAAAGGAAAAGATGGATTTAAAACAATATGTGACAGTTGTACCTGACTACCCAAAGGAAGGTGTACAATTTAAAGATATTACAACGTTAATGGATAAAGGCGAAGTGTACCGTTATGCAACGGATCAAATCGTTGAATACGCGAAGGAAAGAGACATTGATCTCATTGTTGGACCTGAAGCGCGTGGATTCATTATTGGCTGCCCTGTAGCATACGCACTTGGTGTAGGTTTTGCCCCAGTTCGTAAAGAAGGAAAGCTTCCTCGTGAAGTCATCAAAGTCGATTACGGTTTGGAATACGGTAAAGATGTATTAACGATTCATAAAGATGCAATTCGTCCTGGTCAGCGTGTACTGATCACAGATGATTTGCTTGCGACAGGTGGAACGATTGAAGCATCCATCAAGCTGGTTGAGGAATTAGGCGGCGTTGTGGCAGGGATTGCATTTTTAATTGAGCTGACGTATCTTGATGGCAGAAAGAAGCTTGACGGTTACGACATCTTGACGTTAATGCAATACTAATGGAGTTTTACGCAAAAAGCACTCAGTAAGAAGGGTGCTTTTTTCCTATCAAAAATCTTTTAGCGGACTTCTTCTCTTTACATCTATCGAATTTTTCTTGATAATAAACTACAATACAGTTTTCATTTAAAAAGGTGATTCCATGGCGAACGAACAAGTTTTAACGGCGCAGCAGGTCATTGATAAGGCAAGAGAATACCTGTCCGCTGAACATATTCAATTTATAGAGCGTGCATACGAATATGCTGAAAATGCTCACAAGGAGCAATACCGGAAATCCGGTGAGCCCTATATTATCCATCCTATTCAAGTGGCGGGAATTCTTGTTGATCTTGAAATGGACCCTTCGACCATTGCTGGCGGCTTCTTGCATGATGTTGTCGAAGACACGGATGTGACATTAGAAGATTTAAAAGAGCATTTTAACGAAGAAGTAGCAATGCTTGTTGATGGTGTGACAAAGCTCGGAAAGATTAAATATAAATCACAAGAAGAACAACAGGCTGAAAACCATCGTAAAATGTTTGTTGCAATGGCGCAGGATATTCGCGTCATCTTAATTAAGCTGGCAGACCGTCTTCACAATATGAGAACACTCAAACACCTTCCGCAGGAAAAGCAGCGAAGAATTTCAAATGAAACCCTTGAGATCTTTGCACCGCTTGCGCACAGATTAGGGATTTCAAAGATTAAGTGGGAGCTTGAAGATACAGCCCTCCGCTATTTAAATCCGCAGCAATACTACCGGATTGTGAATCTCATGAAGCGCAAACGAGCGGAACGTGAGGAATACTTGGACGAGGTTGTCAATGAAGTAAAAGACCGCGTGTCTGAGGTGAACATTAAGGCTGAATTCTCCGGCAGACCGAAACATATTTATAGTATTTATCGAAAAATGGTCATGCAAAATAAGCAATTTAATGAAATATATGATTTGCTGGCTGTACGTATTTTGGTTGACAGCATTAAAGACTGCTATGCGGTACTTGGTATTATTCATACATGCTGGAAGCCGATGCCAGGCAGATTTAAGGATTATATTGCGATGCCAAAGCCGAACATGTATCAGTCTCTTCATACAACGGTGATTGGTCCAAAAGGGGACCCGCTTGAAGTTCAGATTCGTACAGTGGAAATGCACGAAATTGCGGAATACGGAATTGCGGCACACTGGGCGTATAAAGAAGGCAAAGAGTCAGCAGAATCGACGGAAGAAGCCGTTTTCCAGAAGAAGCTGTCTTGGTTTAGAGAAATCCTTGAATTCCAAAATGAATCTACAGATGCGGAAGAATTTATGGAATCGTTAAAAATCGATCTCTTCTCTGATATGGTGTTTGTATTTACACCAAAAGGAGACGTCATCGAGCTACCGTCTGGTTCCGTACCAATTGATTTCTCATACCGGATTCATTCGGAAATTGGGAATAAAACAATCGGAGCCAAAGTCAACGGTAAAATGGTCACACTTGATCATAAGCTAAAAACAGGTGACATTATTGAAATTCTGACATCTAAGCATAGCTATGGACCAAGCCAGGATTGGGTCAAACTTGCCCAAACCTCCCAAGCGAAGCACAAGATCAGACAGTTTTTCAAGAAACAGCGCCGTGAAGAAAATGTCGAAAAAGGCCGAGAACTTGTGGAGAAAGAAATCAAAAACCTTGAGTTCGATGTCAAAGACATTTTGACCGCTGAAAATCTGCAAAAAGTGGCCGATAAATTTAATTTCTCAAATGAAGAGGACATGTATGCAGCTGTCGGTTATAACGGAATTACGGCACTCCAAGTGGCGAATCGTTTAACGGAAAAAGAAAGAAAACAAAGAGATCAGGAAGAACAAGAGAAAACCGTTCAAGAAGTGTCTGTAGAGTCAAAACCATATCACGGGAAAAAACGGGAAGCTGGCGTGCGAGTGAAAGGCATTGATAACTTGCTTGTCCGTTTATCTAAGTGTTGTAATCCTGTTCCTGGTGATAGCATTGTTGGCTTTATTACAAAAGGCCGTGGCGTATCTGTTCACCGTGATGACTGTCCGAACGTGAAGACAGGAGAAGCGCAGGAACGGTTAATCCCGGTTGAGTGGGAGCATGAACAGCCTGCTCGAAACCGTAAAGAATACAATGTGGAAATTGAAATATTAGGATATGACAGACGCGGCTTACTTAATGAGGTGCTTCAAGCAGTCAACGAAACCAAAACGAACATCTCATCGGTTTCTGGTAAGTCTGATCGTAACAAAGTGGCGACGATCCATATGGCGATCTTTATCCAAAATATTAACCATTTGCACAAAGTGGTAGAACGCATTAAACAAATCAAAGACATTTACTCTGTTCGCCGATTCATGAATTAGAAAGGAAGTATATCGTCTATGAGGCTTGTTGTTCAGCGTGTGACGAGTGCATCTGTGAAAGTAGAAGAAGAGATCACAGGTGCCATCAATGAAGGCTATATGGTGCTCGTTGGGGTTACACATGAAGACACAGAAGGAGATGTGCATTACTTAGCTGAAAAGCTCGCACACTTGCGTATTTTTGAAGATGAAAACGGGAAAATGAATCATTCTTTGTTAGATGTAAAAGGAAGTGTACTGTCTGTGTCTCAATTTACCCTTTATGGTGATACAAGAAAAGGCAGACGGCCGAACTTTATGAAAGCTGCCAAGCCAGATGCTGCGAACGCCCTTTACGAATGTTTCAATAAAGCCCTTAGAGACAAAGGCATTCATGTAGAAACTGGCCGCTTTGGTGCGATGATGGATGTCTCATTGACCAACTCAGGACCCGTCACCATCTGGATGGATAGCAAAGAATAGATTCACTTTAGACTGTAGATAAACTCTTGCTGAGAGTTTGTTTAGAGTCTTTTTCTTTTGCGATCAAACAAAAAAGAGGCGCAGCGGCCTCTTTTTTCTATCGGAAATATTGTTTTAATCCTTCTGTCATTCCTTCTGTCACTCGTTCTTGGTAAGAGGCGCTATAAATGATCGCTTCTTCTTGAGGATTGCTTAAATAGCCGAGTTCATATAAAAGGGAAGGGCGCTTGTTTTCTCTTAAAACAAAATAATCTCCAAATTTGACTCCTTTATCAGGGATCTGTGATCGTTTTGCGACTTCCGTATGAACGCTTGTCGCCAGACGTTGATCTTTGGATGCCTGATAATAATATGCGGTGCTCCCTCTGATACTTGGGTCCATAAAACTATCATAATGAAGACTAATAAATGCATCTGCATTTCGGTAATGTGAAGTGGCAACCCTCGATTGAAGGCTGATGAATGTATCATCACTTCTTGTTAAATAGACATTTGCTCCAGAAGCTCTTAACTTACCCGCCAGCAAATGAGCGGTTTTGATCGTGATATTCTTTTCAAATGCACCGTCTGCGCCGATCGTGCCGCTGTCTTTTCCGCCATGCCCAGGATCAAGAACAATTGTTTTGCCTTTTAAAGATCCAGTGCCAGACGATGAATCCTGCTGAGGTCTTGGTGCTTCGCTGCTATTTTTCTTTGTTTGAACGACCCAGCTCGCCACGTAGCCTGTTCCGCCGTTTGATAATGTCACCTCGTACCAGTCACCTTGCGTACGAACAATTTGATAAGCAGCTCCTTTTGTTGCTCTTTCTGCAATTCCAGCAGAGGTAGAAGCGCTTTTTCTAATATTCGTTCCATCATAAACGATGTACGCTTTCTGATGAGATGACGAAGAGGATGAATTCTTTTCAGGTGCTGCACTTGTTCCTTGGTTTGAGACAATATAATAACTTGCAACCCAGCCTTTAACGCCTTTTGCTTCGATTTCATACCAGCCATTTTGCTCCCGTAAAATGGTGACTTGAGTGTTGCGGGAAAGTGAAGCGGCCACTTGTGCGTTTGGTGCCGCCGATTTTCGAACATTCAAGCTTGATACGCCAACTGTGCCGGACTGTTTAGAACGAGCGGGCTCAGCTGAACTGGATGAAGAAGCGTTTTGTCCGCCAGAAATATAATCAGAGTGGACCCAGCCTTCCGCTTGTTTGTACGATATTTTTGTCCATTCGCCGCTTGTGTCCAGCTTTTTAGCGGAAGCGCCCTGCGGGAAAGTGCCGATGACTTGATAGGAAGTCCCTGGGCCTGTCCGAATGCGAAGGTCAGAGGCTGTTGACGTAATTGAACTGCTTCCTTGCGTACTTTGACCTTGCGTCTTTTGCTTAGCAGGCTTTTGTGCATCAGATGACTTGGTAATCAGCCATGAGACGACCCAGCCTTTTTGTCCGTTCGATAGCCCGATCTGTACCCATTCTCCTTGTTCAGTGAGAATCGGGTAGCTTTCTCCTCGTTTCACAACTGCTGCGATCCCGTAGCTTAAACCAGGTCCGGTTCGCACATTGATTTCATCTGTTGCAACGACAGCTTGATCTGTTTGAGCCGTCGCATGTGTCATTGGCCAAGTGCTGGCAATGAGGACAAAACAGGTGAGCAGCAACATCATGTGATGGTGTGTTTTCAGATTCAAAACGGTGTTTTCCCCTCCCTTGTAAAACCGATGAATGTAAATTCGTTATGTAATGGATGAATTCCTTGCAGTTTCCCTAATAAAATTGAATCAATCTGTTTATACTAGATAAAAATGTGATAAAAGGATGTACAAACATGAGATTAAGCAGAAAATTAGGACGAGTGCAATATAATGGACATCGTGATATCGACCGCTGGCAGCACGACGAAATGGATCAACCAGGCTTCCTTGAAGAAACGGCATCTGAATACGGATGCACGTCAAAAGAAGAGCTGGAAAAGAAAAAGAGACACGGCAAGGGTTGACAGAGTGGCAGCACCGACCTTATTATAATATAAATCAACACACTTGAAAATTTAAAATGTGGAACTGATGATAGAGAATAGTAGGGTAAATTGCGTGAGCAGAGAGGAATCGCCTTAGGCTGAAAGCGAATCCGCATGGCATTTATCACGAAAGAACACTCTGTAGGTTTCCTGCTGAACACTCAAAAAATGAGTCATTAGGCGGAGAACGTGAATCTGCGTTAAGGATTTGAGCGGGAACATGGCTAGATCATGTTCCAACTAGGGTGGCACCACGGGTATAACTCTCGTCCCTACTATACACATAGTAGAGGCGGGGGTTTTTTATATGTCCACATAAAAAATGAATGATGGTCGTAGGAGGACGAAAAATGAGTTTTAATATTCCAAGAGGCACACAGGATATTTTACCGGGAGAATCAGAACGCTGGCAGTATGTTGAACAAATTGCGAGAGATACATGTGCAGCCTTTCAATACAAAGAAATCCGCACACCGATTTTTGAGCATACGGAACTATTTGCACGAGGAGTAGGCGAGTCAACAGATATCGTTCAAAAAGAGATGTACACATTTGAAGACAAAAAAGGACGTAGCATCACACTTCGCCCAGAAGGAACAGCTTCGACTGTCCGTTCTTATGTTGAAAATAAACTGTTTGCACAGCCTGCACAGCCTACAAAGCTGTACTACATTGGACCAATGTTCCGCTATGAGCGTCCACAAACGGGAAGATATCGTCAATTTTATCAATTCGGAATTGAAGCGATCGGTTCAAAAGATCCTGCCATTGATGCAGAGGTCATTTCATTAGCGATGAGTGTGTATGAGAAAGCAGGTCTTTCCAACTTAAAACTCGTCATTAACAGCCTTGGTGACAAAGAAAGCCGTGCAGATTACCGTCAAGCACTTGTCGAGCATTTTGAACCAAGAATTGATGAATTCTGTCACGACTGCCAAATTCGTTTACATCAAAATCCATTACGTATTCTTGATTGTAAAAAGGACCGCGATCACGAACTGATGGCAACGGCACCATCCATTCAAGATTACTTAAATGAAGAATCACGGACTTATTTTGAAAAAGTAAAACAATACTTAACCGATCTAGGCATTGAATATGTCGTCGATCCGAACTTAGTGCGCGGTCTTGATTATTACAATCACACTGCCTTTGAGATTATGAGTAATGCAGAAGGCTTTGGCGCGATCACAACATTAGCCGGTGGCGGCCGTTATGATGGACTTGTTGAAGGAATTGGCGGTCCTGAATCACCAGGTATCGGCTTTGCGATGAGTATTGAACGTTTCCTATCAGCGATTGATGCAGAGAAGATTGAGCTTCCTGTTCAAGACGGCATTGATTTATATATTGCGGCATTAGGAGATCAAGCAAAAGATTATGCTGTTGGCTTATTGAATCGCCTAAGAAAAGAAGGCATTTCAAGTGAAATGGACTATACAGCGAAAAAGCTAAAAGCACAATTTAAAGCGGCAGACCGCTTGAAAGCCAAGTTTATTGCAGTTCTTGGTGAAGATGAGCTGGCGCAGCAAATTGTAAACGTAAAAGATACGACAACGGGTGAACAAATTGAAGTGAAGCTTGATGAGCTGATTCAAATGATGAAAGCCCACCAGAAAGCGTAAAGAAGGAGTGGAATGTTTGTGTTTGGTAGAACTTTTTATTGTGGAGAAGTAACAGAAGACCAAATCGGTCAAACAGTTGTATTAAAAGGATGGGTACAAAAACGTCGTGACCTTGGCGGATTAATCTTTATTGACCTGCGTGATCGCACAGGCATTGTGCAAGTTGTCTTTCATCCAGACCAATCAAAAGAGGCTCTTGAGACAGCAGAATCGATTCGGAATGAATATGTCCTTGATATTAAAGGGACAGTGGTCGCAAGAGAAGAAGCCACGATCAACCCAAATTTAAAAACAGGCAAAATTGAAATTCAAGTCGACACAGTCACTGTTTTAAATGAAGCCAAGACGCCTCCATTTGTGATTTCTGATCAAGCAGATGAGGTATCAGAAGATGTGCGCTTAAAATACCGCTACCTAGATCTTCGCCGTCCTGCGATGTTTGAAACGATGAAAATGCGACATGAAGTCACAAAAGCATTCCGCCATTTCTTAGATGATCACGGCTTTCTAGACATTGAAACGCCAATTTTAACAAAAAGTACGCCAGAAGGTGCGCGTGACTATCTTGTGCCAAGCCGTGTACACGAAGGAGAATTCTATGCGTTGCCGCAGTCTCCGCAATTATTTAAGCAATTGCTCATGGTGTCTGGGATGGACCGCTACTATCAAATCGCTCGTTGCTTTAGAGATGAAGACTTGCGTGCTGACCGTCAGCCGGAATTTACACAAGTCGATATTGAAATGTCCTTTATGAGCCAAGAAGACATCATGACGCTTGCTGAAGAGATGATGGCAAAGGTGATGAAAGATGTCAAAGGTGTTGACCTGACATTGCCATTACCTCGTATGACGTACGATGAAGCGATGAATTCCTATGGTTCTGACAAGCCAGATACCCGATTTGACATGAAGCTTGTCAACATTTCAGACACGGTAAAAGACTCAGATTTCAAAGTCTTCAGCGGTGCTGTAAACAATGGCGGAGCTGTCAAAGCGATTAATGTCAAAGGGGCTGCAGCAAACTACTCAAGAAAAGACATCGATGCACTTGGTGCATTTGCAGCGAACTATGGTGCAAAAGGTCTTGCTTGGCTAAAAGCTGAAGGGACAGAGTTAAAAGGACCAATCGCTAAATTCTTTGATGAGTCAAAACAAGCAGAATTAAAAGAACAGCTTCAAGTTGAAGAGGGAGACCTTTTACTTTTTGTCGCTGACAAAACGTCTGTTGTCCATGATGCGCTTGGCGCACTTCGTTTAAAACTTGGCAAAGAGCTTAAACTCATCGATGAGTCTGTCTTCAATTTCTTATGGGTAGTCGACTGGCCGCTCCTTGAAAAAGATGAAGAAGAAGGCCGCTTCTATGCTGCCCACCATCCTTTCACAATGCCAGTTCGGGATGATCTTGAATTAATTGAAACAAGTCCAGAAGATATGAAAGCTCAAGCGTATGATCTTGTGCTGAACGGCTATGAGCTTGGCGGAGGTTCTATTCGTATTTTTGAAAAGGACATTCAAGAGAAAATGTTTGGTTTACTTGGCTTTTCTAAAGAAGAAGCGTACGATCAGTTCGGCTTCCTTCTTGATGCATTTGAGCATGGTGTGCCTCCGCACGGCGGAATTGCGCTTGGACTTGACCGCTTAGTGATGCTGCTTGCCGGCCGATCTAACCTAAGAGATACCATTGCGTTCCCGAAAACGGCAAGTGCAAGTTGTGTTCTCACAGATGCTCCTGGCACTGTAAGCGCAGCGCAGCTAGATGAACTGAGTTTGGCTATTAAAACAAAAGTAAAACAGTAAAATAGGCGCATGTTTATAGGCATGTAAACGCTTGAAAAAGGGACATGCCTATGATATGCTTTCATCAACCAATAAATAAAGTCCTGATACGTACGGTGGTTACCTAGTTTTGACCGAACATTTTTTTCTACGGGAGCTTGCCTTTCCTTTCTGCATAAATGCCTCTTCTGAGGACTTATAAAGTGAGGAAGAAAGCACCCACCTGCATGGTGCGGGGTTCAAAACGAAGGAAAAGCTGGCGGCGTGATCGGGACTTTTTTGTGTTTTTTTCTATTTGAGAAGGATGACGGAGAACTCTGAATATGATATGATTCTTTCGATTCATTTTAAATAAAGGTGGAGTGAGGCACTTGTTACATCAGTTTTCAAGAAACGAGCTTGCCATTGGCAAGGAAGGCTTAAATATATTAAAAAACAGTACAGTTGCAGTGCTTGGAGTAGGCGGCGTAGGTTCTTTTGCAGTAGAAGCCCTTGCTCGTTCAGGTGTTGGCCGTATTGTTCTTGTTGATAAAGATGATATTGATATTACAAATGTAAATAGGCAGCTGCCAGCTTTGCTATCAACGGTTGGGCAGCCTAAAGTTGACTTAATGCAGGCAAGAATTGCTGACATCAACCCAGAATGTGAGGTTGTTGCGCTCAAAATGTTCTATACAGAAGAAACATATGAACAATTCTTTGAGTATCCACTTGATTATGTCATTGATGCATCAGATACAATTCATTATAAAATTCATTTAATGAAAGAGTGCCTGAAACGCGATGTGAACATTATTTCGAGTATGGGTGCTGCAAATAAAACAGATCCGACACGCTTTAAAATTGATGACATCTCGAAAACACATACAGACCCAATTGCGAAAGTCGTCAGAACACGCCTGCGGAAGGAAGGCATTCGTAAGGGAATTGAAGTTATTTTTTCTGATGAAAGTCCGATTGTCATTCGTGAAGATGTGAGAAAAGAAGTTGGAAATGATGAAGCGAAAATTCGTAAGGCACAAATGCCGCCATCATCCAATGCGTTTGTTCCATCTGTGGCTGGACTGATCATGGGTGGTCATGTCATTATGAAACTGTTAAAAGACATTCCGATTACACGTGTGAAAGATAAATAAACAGCCCGCCTGCTTAGAGCAGGGGGCTGTTTTTATTTTTGCCGTCTTAAATTTTCATACACTTGCTTTAGTGCACCTTCAAATTTTCCAGTTTGCTTTGGTTCATAATATTGCTTGTTTTTCAGCGGGTCAGGTAAATATTGCTGCTTCACCCAGCCATTTTCATAATCGTGCGGATATAAGTAATCGGCGCCTCTTCCAAGTGCTGCTGCTCCTTTATAGTGGGCATCTTTTAAATGAACGGGAACTTCACCAATTTTCCCCGTGCGAATATCATGCAGTGCCGCATCAATCGCTTGGTAAGCGGAGTTTGACTTTGGAGAAAGACACAGTTCAATCACGGCATTAGCGAGTGGAATTCGTGCTTCTGGAAAACCAACTCTCTCAGCTGTTTGAACAGCGCTTAACACACGTGGCCCTGCCTGCGGACTGGCTAGGCCAATATCTTCATAAGCCATCACAAGTAATCGTCTCGAAATGCTTTCAAGGTCTCCCGCTTCAATGAGTCTTGCAAGGTAATGCAGTGCCGCATCTGCGTCAGATCCTCTAATGGATTTTTGAAAAGCCGAGAGGACATCATAATGGGCATCACCGTTTTTATCATGCGAGAAGCTCTTTTTTTGTAAACATTCTTCTGCTGCAGCTAGAGTGATCGTGATCAGTCCAGATTCATCCGCTTTTGTCGATAAGACGGCTAGTTCAAGTGCATTTAAAGCGGAACGCACATCTCCTCCGCATCCATTTGCAAAATGATTCATTGCCTCCTCATCAACTTTGACCGAATAACCGCCAAGCCCGCGATGTTCATCCTTTAAAGCTCGAGATAATGCAGCTTTAATTTGCTCTGTTTCCAGCGGCTTCAGCTCAAATATTTGTGTCCGGCTGCGGATGGCTGGGTTAATCGCATGATACGGATTAGCTGTTGTCGCGCCAATTAAAATGATCATGCCATTTTCTAAATACGGAAGAAGGAAATCCTGCTTCCCTTTATCGAGTCTGTGGACTTCGTCTAAAATCAAGATGACTTGACCACTCATTTTCGCTTCAGCGGCGACAGCTTCCATATCTTTTTTGTTATGAATCACCGCATTCAATGTACGGAAGGCAATGCTTGTACTGCCAGCGATTGCAGTTGCAATGGATGTTTTTCCGATTCCCGGCGGTCCGTATAAAATCATCGAGGACAAATGTTTCGCCTCGACCATTCGTCTAATAATTTGACCTTCCCCAACGAGATGCTCCTGCCCAATAATGTCTCCAATATGACTTGGGCGCATCCGATACGCTAAAGGTTTCATGATTATCTCTCCTAAAGCAATGTCTTGTTTGTATAGAGTACCGAAATTTCTTCAAATAGAAAAGGGATGCGTCCTCGTTTTGAGCTCAGAACCCGCAAATGAAAGTTGGCTAAAAGTATGATATAATTGCTTTTGGTCTATATAAGCGTATATGAAATCAGAAAAATAATTGATGACATAGAAATAGAAAACGCAGAGGTGTTTAACTTGAAAATTTCTACTAAAGGCAGATATGGTCTGACGATCATGATCGAATTAGCCAAAAAACATGGCGAAGGCCCTACATCATTAAAATCAATCGCTCAAAACAATGATTTGTCTGAGCATTATTTAGAGCAGCTTGTATCACCACTTCGCAATGCACGTCTTGTGAAAAGTATCCGCGGAGCGTATGGCGGCTATGTGCTTGCCCATGAGCCAAACGAGATTACAGCCGGTGATATTATTCGTGTATTAGAAGGACCTATTAGTCCTGTTGAAGTGATTGAAAACGAAGAACCAGCAAAGCGTGCACTTTGGATTCGTATTCGTGATGCAGTAAAAGACGTACTGGACAATACAACTCTTGAAGACTTGGCAAGCTATAAAGATGACGAGGATCAAGAGGCGTATATGTTCTATATTTAGATCAGAGGTGTACCGGAAATGGAACGTATCTATTTAGATCATGCAGCCACAACGCCGATGGATCAACGGATTGTGGACAAGATGATGCCTTACTTTACAGAGATATTTGGCAATCCCTCTAGTATTCATTCATATGGGCGCGAGGCAAGAAAATGGCTCGATGAAGCAAGGGAAGTCATTGCAGGAGAATTACACTGTAAGCCGCAGGAGATCATCCTCACAAGCGGAGGAACAGAGGCAGACAACTTGGCCATTACAGGTGTGGCAATGGCAAGGCAGCATGAAGGAAAACATATCATCACAACAAAAACTGAGCATCATGCAGTGCTGCATACATGCGAACGCTTAGAGAAGCTTGGTTTTGATGTGACGTATTTAGATGTGGATCACACTGGATTGATTCATCTTGATCAATTAAAACAAGCACTAAGAGACGATACAATTCTTGTGACCATCATGTACGGCAATAATGAAACGGGTGTGATTCAGCCAATTAAAGAAATTGGTCAACTTTTACACGAACACACTGCTTATTTTCATACAGACGCTGTACAGGCATTTGGGACAATATCAATTGATGTCACAGAACTTCATATCGACCTCTTATCTGCGTCCGGTCATAAACTAAATGGCCCGATGGGAACAGGCTTTTTATACGTGAATGAGCGTGTAAAACTTTCTCCGCAGCTATTCGGAGGAGAACAAGAGAGAAAACGCCGTGCTGGCACTGAAAATGTGGCGGGAATCATTGGACTTGCAGAAGCAGTTCAATTAACAAAGCAAAATAGAAGAGAAAAAGCAGTGCATTATGGTAAGCTCAAAGAAGCGATGCTGCAAGTATTCGAAGAGGAATCACTCAATTTCTCTATCAATGGACATCCGAAAGAGACATTGCCGCACATTTTAAATGTCCACTTCCCGGGCGTTTCTATTGAATCGTTACTTGTGAACTTAGATATGGAAGGGATTGCTGTTTCGAGCGGGTCAGCATGTACGGCTGGATCTGTCCTTCCTTCGCACGTATTAAGCGCCATGTATGGTGAAGAAGCAAAAGAGCTGACATCCTCAGTCAGAATAAGCTTCGGTCTTGGAAATGAAGAGGAACATGTGAAGCAGGCGGCGCATAAGATAGCGGCTGTCGTGAAACGCCTAGCCAAATAAATGCTCCCTTTTGTTCTGTGTGAAAAATGAAACAGCTAGGCACCTGAAGAACGAAACGCGCACGTTGTTTCATTGAAATTGGAGTTGATGAAGATGACAAAAAGACCTGAAGACACAAGAGTTGTGGTCGGTATGTCCGGAGGCGTCGATTCATCAGTTGCTGCGCTCATGCTAAAGGAGCAAGGCTATGATGTGATCGGCATATTTATGAAAAACTGGGATGACACAGATGAAAATGGTGTATGTACAGCAACGGAGGACTATGAGGATGTCATTCGTGTTTGTAACCAGATTGGAATCCCATATTATGCAGTGAATTTCGAGAAACAGTATTGGGACAAAGTGTTTCAATATTTTCTTGATGAATATAAAGCAGGCAGAACGCCGAATCCAGATGTCATGTGTAATAAAGAAATTAAGTTCAAAGCATTTCTTGAGCATGCATTGTCGCTTGGAGCGGATTATTTGGCAACAGGCCACTATGCCCGTGTCGACAGAACCGGCGATGAAGTGAAAATGCTAAGAGGTCTTGATACAAACAAAGACCAAACTTATTTCTTGAATCAGCTGACTCAAGAACAACTTGATAAAGTGTTGTTCCCAATCGGCGATTTAGAGAAAAAAAGAGTGCGTGAATTAGCGAAAGAAGCAGAGCTCGCAACAGCAACGAAAAAAGATTCTACGGGCATCTGCTTTATTGGGGAAAGAAACTTTAAAACGTTCCTTAGCCAATATTTGCCTGCACAGCCCGGTGTGATGCAGACAATGGACGGAGAAGTAAAAGGTGAACATGATGGACTCATGTATTACACGATCGGTCAACGCCAAGGACTTGGCATTGGCGGAAGCGGTGATCCGTGGTTTGTTGTTGGGAAGGATTTAGAGAAAAATATCTTATTTGTTGAACAAGGCTTCCACAATCCGCTTTTATACTCTGAAAGTATTTCAGCTGTTAACATCAGCTGGACTCGTCCTCATATTGTCGGCGAAAACGGTGAACTCACATGCACAGCGAAATTCCGATACCGTCAAGAAGACCATCATGTAAAAGTCAAAATGACAGGTGAGCAGGAAGCAATGGTGATCTTTGATGAACCCGTTCGTGCTGTCACTCCAGGACAAGCTGTTGTTTTTTATGACGGCGAAGAATGTCTTGGCGGCGGGACCATTGACGATGTCTTTAAAGATGGCCAAAAGCTGTCGTATGTGTAACATGTGTTAAAAACCTCAACGTCGCTGTTGAGGTTTTTTAATGAAAGGATGAAGAGAGCGAATGAATCATAACGAAATCGGTATTGAAGCTTTAAATCAAGGGAACATAGAACAGGCAGCTGAAGCTTTTACGAAAGCCATTGAAGAAAGCCCAAAGGACCCGGTTCCATATATCAACTTTGCGAACTTACTTTCAAGTGTTCATGAATTTGAACGTGCTTTGAACTTCTTTCAAAAAGCCATTGAACTTGATCATACAGCAGCTGCAGCCTATTACGGAGCAGGAAATGTTTACACGATGAAAGAAGACTTTATGAAAGCGAAAGACTATTTTGAGCAAGCGCTACAAGCTGGAATGGAAAACAGTGATTTGTTTTATATGTTAGGGCAGACACTGATGAAATTAGAGCAGCCGAAGCTTGCGATGCCTTATCTTCAGCGTGCAGTTGAGCTAAACGAAGAAGACAACGAAGCAAGATTTCAATTTGGCATGTGCTTAGCGAATGAACATCTGCTGGAGGAAGCGGTCGCAGTCTTTACTGAAGTGATTACGCGAGATCCGCAGCATGCAGACGCCTTTTATAATGCAGGCGTTGCGTATGCGTATTTAGAGAAAAAGGACGAAGCGCTTGAAATGCTAGGAAAAGCCATTGACGTGCAGCCTGATCATATGCTTGCATTGCATGCGCAAAAGCTGATTCAAGAGGCAGAATAACCGGAAGGAGGGAAGACCTGTGCAGGAACATCCAGATCAAATGAAGCTTGAAGATGAACCGTTTTTAAAAGGGACGGTTCAAGCCGTTATTTTCCATAACGAAAGTAATTTATACTCTGTGTTAAAAGTAAAAGTCATTGAAACATCAGAGAATTTAGAGGAAAAGACAGCATCTGTCACAGGGTACTTCCCAGCACTTCATGAGGATGAAACCTACACCTTCTATGGCAAGGTCACAAGTCATCCGAAGTTTGGCGAGCAGTTTCAAGCCACTCATTTTCAAAAGGAAGTCCCTACAACAAAGCAAGGCATCATTCATTATCTCTCTAGTGACTTGTTTGAAGGGATTGGGAAAAAGACGGCGGAAGAAATCGTCGGCAAGCTTGGCAATCAGACACTTCATCAAATTATGCGTGATCCGTCTGTGTTATATGACGTCCCTCGCCTGTCAAAAAAGAAGGCAGATAAGCTGGCTGCCGCACTTCAAGAGCATCAAGGACTTGAGCAAATCATGATTAGCCTGAATCAATATGGTTTTGGTCCTCAGCTTAGCATGAAGATTTACCAAGTATACGAGAGTGAAACGTTGCAAAAAATTGAAGAAAACCCTTATCAGCTCGTCAAAGACGTCGAGGGGATTGGATTTATTAAAGCAGATGAACTCGGCGCTAGAACAGGGATATCTGGAAATGATCCAGACCGCATTCGTGCAGCCCTTTTGTATACCGTTGAGACAGCAAGCCTGCAGGACGGTCATACGTACATACAAACGAAAGATCTGATTGTCGAGACCCGTAAACTGCTGAATCAAACCGGCAATGACTACAAAGTGACTGAAATGGACGTTGCCAATCAGATCATTGCACTTGGTGAAGGGAAAGACATGATTATTGAAGATGAGCGCTGTTATCATCCGTCGCTCTTTTATGCGGAGCAAAGTGTGGCAAAACGCATTCAAAAAATTGTCGCTCAAACGGAATATGCAGATCAATTTCCTGAATCAGAATTTCTGCTTGCACTTGGTGAACTGGAGGAACGGCTTGGTGTCCAGTATGCACCAACCCAAAAAGAAGCCATTCAAAAGGCACTCATGTCTCCAATGCTGCTTTTAACAGGCGGACCGGGTACAGGGAAAACGACGGTCATTAAAGGGATTGTCGAGCTTTACAGCGATCTTCACGGCGTATCTCTTGACCCGGGTGATTATAAAAAAGATGAAGCATTTCCGTTCGTGCTTGCCGCACCAACTGGACGTGCTGCGAAACGAATGACAGAATCCACTGGACTTCCTGCTGTGACCATTCACCGGTTGCTAGGCTGGAATGGATCAGAAGGCTTCTCACATGATGAAGACCAGCCGATTGAAGGAAAACTTGTCATCATTGATGAATCGAGTATGCTGGATATTTGGCTGGCGAACCATTTGTTTAAGGCGATCCCAGATCATATTCAAGTCATTATGGTTGGAGACGAACATCAACTTCCATCTGTCGGACCTGGTCAAGTGTTAAGAGACCTGCTTGCGTCACAAGCTATACCGGCAGTGACACTAACTGATATTTACCGGCAGGCAGACGGTTCCACAATTGTTGAGCTTGCGCATGATATGAAAAATGGTGTATTGCCAAAGGATATTACTGCACGCTCGAAGGATCGATCCTTTATTCAATGCTCTAGTGACCAAATGAAAGAAGTCATCGAGAAAGTGGTCAGCAATGCTGCGCAAAAGGGGTATTCAGCAAAGGACATTCAAGTGCTTGCCCCGATGTATAAAGGAAAAGCAGGCATTAATGAACTGAATAAAATGCTCCAGCAAATTTTGAATCCTAAAAAGCCAAAAGGAAGAGAAATTCCTTTTGGTGATGTCGTCTACCGGACAGGTGATAAGGTACTTCAGCTTGTCAATCAGCCGGAGAATAACATTTTTAATGGAGATATTGGCGAAATTGTCTCGATCTTTTATGCGAAAGAAAACACGGAAAAAGAAGATATGGCGGTCATCTCCTTTGATGGAAACGAAATCACGTTTACGAAAAAAGATTTTCATCAATTTACGCACGCTTATTGTTGCTCGATTCATAAATCCCAGGGCAGTGAATTCCCAATCGTGGTGCTGCCAGTCGTGAGAAGTTATTATCGAATGCTTCGAAGAAATTTGCTTTACACGGCCATTACACGAAGTAAAAAGTTTTTAATTTTGTGCGGTGAGGAATCAGCATTAGAGTGGGGCGTGAAAAATAATGAAGACTCCCTCAGACAAACGTCTTTAACCATGCGTCTTACTGAAACGGAAGAAATCATGGACGCTGAGCTAGCAGCTCTCCAAAAAGAACTTCCTTTCAGCGTATACGATGCCAATATTGGCATGGAGGGAATCACCCCGTTTGATTTTATGCAAGAGTAAATGGCTTCCTTCATGGAAGCCATTTCTTCGTATGAGTCATAGAGGAAACGCACACGATAAGACTGTTCCGAAAAGGTGGTTGATCACATTTTGAGAACATGTCGAGAGCTTGAAGGACAGACGATTTATACAGACGAGCTGTCTCATTCACTTGGGGCGATCAAAGATATTTGCTTTTTAGCCGGCGGCAGCTGCGGGGGATATGTTTTAGATGGGAAAAAGAAAGACTGTGCTTTCATTCCATTCTCAGCTGGCGACAAACTGACAGACAAAGGTCTATATGTGAGCTACCAGAAGGGCATCGAGATAGATACCTCCGCCCCATCCTTCTTCTTTTCGAAATTAAAAAAGAAAATGATCCATACGCCAGATGGTGAAACATTAGGTGTTTTGGAAGATGTATACTTTTGTACAAATTCGGGCACAATCGTAGCATATGAACTCTCGGACGGCTTCTTTACAGAGCTATCAGGGATTCGAAAGCAGCTGCATGCTGCCGGAACCTTGATGGATGTTCAAAAGGAAGCACTTGTTCTAAACCGAACGTAAAGAGGTGCTGAGTATGCTCATTTGCCCAAATTGCAAATGTAAAGACATCGGAAAAATTGGGGTCAATCAATATTATTGCTGGGGCTGTTTTATTGAATTGACACTGTCAAAAGGCAAAATATCTACTCACCAAGTGGAGGAAGACGGTACACTAAGCAGTTTAGACGACCTGTTTAGTGACGATGAACGTTCAATTCAACTATAAGTGTTAAGGGGGAATTTCGAATGGGTAAAATGACTTCTTCACTATTAACGCTTGGTGCAGGTGCACTCGCATATCACTTTGCAAGTCGATATGATATGCCATCTAAGCGGGATATGAAAAAGATGAGAAAACGAGTTATGCGAATGCTTTAAACAGAAAGGGACATCCACCATGAGTGGATGTCCTTTTTTTATGCCTGCCTGTACTCTAATCTCCGTGCAAGTATAGACAAGCTGAAGTTCACAACAAAATACATCATGGCCGCCAAGAGGAAAATAGGAAGTAAATAAGATTGGCTTTGACCATTTAAAATCTGCGCGTGATGCAATAACTCTGGAAGGGCAATCACAACGGCAAGCGATGTATCTTTTAAAAGAGAAATAAATTGACTGACAATCGGCGGGACCATTCGGCGTAACGCCTGTGGCATGATAATCATTTTTAACGTTTGAATATAGGTTAAACCAGAGGATCTGGCCGCTTCGATTTGTCCTTTATCAATTGATTTTAATCCACTGCGAATAATTTCTGACAGCATGGCAGATTCAAACACGGTTAAAGCCGCAATGGCAGAGGCTGTAATGCTCAGCTTAATGCCGATTTCAGGCAGGGCGAAATACGTAAAAAAGATGATCAGCAAAAGCGGCAGATTCCGAACGGTTTCCACAATGACCGCAAGCACCTTTGATAAAATAGGGATTTGTGCGAACCTCAATGTGCCAACGACTAATCCGATGATAAAGCTTAAAATGATGGAGATAAAAGCCACTTTTAAGGTGACAGCAAATCCTTCAAGTAAAAAGGCGAGATGATCGGGCTGGTAGGCACCTATAAAATCCATTGTGTTTCCTCCTTTCTAGTGGCTTCGGGCTAATCTTTTTTCTAAATAACCAACGCCTAGACTAAGCGGAATGGTCAATAGAAGATAGAACATGGCAACAAAGATGTATACATCAAATGTCACAAACGTTCTCGAAGCGATAAGGTCTCCTTGATACATCAGATCAAACCCTGCAATGACACCTAAAATAGACGAGTTTTTCACAAGATTGATAAATTGATTCCCAAGTGGTGGAATGACAATTTTGATTGCCTGCGGCAGAATAATATATCGCATCGTTCCGCCATATGACAGACCAGAAGCTCTAGCTGCTTCCATTTGTCCAAGCGGTACAGCTTGTATACCTGCACGAATGGCTTCAGCGATAAAAGCAGACGTATAAATGGAGAGGGCAATGGTTCCTGCTGTAAAGCCATCTGCCACAATGCCAAGTACCGGTAAACCAAAAAAGAACACAAAGGTGATCAATAATAACGGAATATTCCGAATAAATTCCACGTAAGCCGTCCCTAACCAGTTGATCGGCCTTAGTGGCGCAATTCTCATAATGGCAATGAGTGTACCGATGAAAAAGCTTCCAATCAACGCAATGACACTTGCACCAATCGTATATTTAAACCCTTCTAAATAAAGATGGAAGTTCTCAGTTAAAATGGAAAACCGCAGCAATCAGTTCACTTCCTTCCTAATCAACAGAGGAGCCGGCAAGCGGCTCTCCTGAGGGTGTTGAGATTGATCGAGTCAATTGATTATTCTTTGATCCATTTTTTATGAATCTTGTCATACTCTCCATTATCTTTTAATGCCTTTAACGCTTTATTAATGGCTTCTGTCAATTCTTCATCGCCTTTTTTCACAGCGATGCCATAAGGCTCATCGGTAAATGTTCCGCCAACGACTTCATAATTTGAATCTTCGTCTGCCATGCCAAATAAAATTGCATTATCAGTTGTCAGAACTTGCCCTTGATTTGATTTTAAGGCTGTAAAGGCTTCTTGGTAATTTTCAAATTCTAAAACGGATGCTTCTGGTGCTTTTTCGCGAATGTTTTGAGAAGAAGTCGACCCTTTCACTGCAAGCACCTTCGTACCTTTTTTAAGATCATCAATCGATTGAATGTCGCTGCCTTTTTTCACAAGCAGTGATTGTCCTGCTTCAAAGTAAACATCTGAGAAATTGACCTCTTTTTTACGCTCTTCTGTGATCGTCATTGTGGCAACAATGGCATGAATATCTCCTTTTTGCAGTAAAGGAATCCTTGTTTTAGATGTCACTTCTTTGAATTCTGCTTTTCCTTCATCACCGAGCATTTCTTTAGTGATCGCTTTTGCGATATCAATATCAAACCCTTCAATATCCCCGCTACTAGGATTTTTTAGTCCGAATAAACGAGTATCGTTTTTCACACCGAAAACGATTTTTTTGTCTTTCTTAATGGCTTCTAATGAGCTGCCTTGTTTTGCATCAGTTGAGCCTTTCTCGGCAGATCCACAAGCAGCGAGAGCGATCATACAGCAAGTCATCAACAGTAATAGGCCAAAGCGTTTCATTTTTTTCATCAAATTCATTCCCCCTAGTGATTTAAAATACGGCTTAAAAAGAGCTGAGCGCGTTTCTCGCGCGGTTTTTCATAAAAGGCAGCTGGTGTAGATTCTTCAAGAATTCTTCCTTCATCAATAAACACAATACGGTCTGCGACTTCACGGGCAAACCCCATCTCGTGCGTGACAACGACCATTGTCATTCCTTCCCTTGCCAGCTGTTTCATCACATCTAGTACCTCTCCGATCATCTCTGGATCAAGAGCTGATGTTGGTTCATCGAAAAGCATGACCTCAGGTTTCATTGCAAGTCCCCTTGCGATTGCCACACGCTGCTGCTGTCCTCCTGAGAGTCTAGAAGGGTAGGTGTCTGCTTTTTCAGGAATGCCAACTTTATTTAAATAAAATTCAGCTGTTTCCTTTGCTTCTTCTTTGCTCACTTTTTTAACCTTCATCGGCGCAAGCATAATGTTTTCAAGCACCGTCTTATGCGGATAAAGATGGAAGTGCTGAAACACCATCCCGATATTTTGCCTGATGAGATTGATGTTGGTTTTCGGATGCTGAACAGACACTTGATTGACAAGGACTTTTCCTTCATCAATGCTTTCAAGACGATTGATACATCTGAGCATCGTGCTTTTTCCAGACCCTGAAGGACCGATGATCACAACAACCTCACCTTTTTGAATATGTAGGTTAATGTCCTTAAGTACATGGAACTGGCCGTAATGCTTGTTGACTTCTTCGAATGTGATCATGAAGAACCTCCTCTTCTAATGATTGAGCTAAAGTGGATTCTAGCTTAAATGATGCAAAAATAAGAAAATAATGGAATGTTTTCTAACGAGATTTTACAGCAAACAGTGACTTTGGATGGAGCCGTATGTTTCATGTGTATTCATTTTTAACAAAGTTAGGACAAATTTTATTTACATGGATAATTGCAGAAGTTGGTTAAACAATAAGAAGAGAGGTGAAAAAGGTGAAGAAACGTCCGATCGAGTTTCTAATATATGCTGCAGGTGTACTGCTTGTCCTTGCGTCTTTACTCATTTTGGTTCAGCTCGACGAGTTATGGATGCCTATTTTTTTATTGCTCAAAGCGGTTTTGATCCCGCTTCTTATCGCTATTTTTATTTCTTATCTTCTTTATCCAATTGTTGAAAGACTACATAAGCGAGGTTTGCCAAGGACGGTCAGTCTCTTATTGATATATGTGCTGTTTTTTGGCGGCATTGGTTTGGCTGTGTATAAAGGGGCACCGGTTTTAATCGCTCAGTTAAATGAATTGTCGGAGCAAATTCCCATGCTTGCCGAAACGTATAATGGTGCTTTATCACATGTTCATCGTCATACAAGCCACTGGCCTGATGGACTGCATGAACGGCTGGATCGTTTTATTGTCCAATCTGAGACGTATGCCGCAAATGGGGCAGAGCGGATGATTCTTAGCTGTAAAGTACTGCTTGATTACGCCTTAGTTGCTGCACTTATTCCTTTTCTTGTCTTTTATATGGTGAAAGATATGAACACGATGAAGCGGGCAGCATGGTATTTAACCCCGCCAAGCTTCCGAAAAAGGGGACATGCCTTTGTGAAAGCAGTGGATGACTCACTTGGGGATTATATTAGAGGGCAATTGCTTGTCTGTTCTTTAATTGGAGGTGCTGCCGCCATTGTTCTTTGGCTGTTCCATATTCCATATCCGCTTGTACTAGGTATGTTAATCGGTGCAACGAATGTCATTCCGTATTTTGGCCCGATTATTGGAGCGATCCCAGCTGTCTTTATCGCTTTTACCATCTCAGTGAAGTCAGTGATCATTGTGCTAATTACAGTAGCCGTGCTTCAATTTTTAGAAAGCAATGTACTGAGTCCGATCATTGTCGGGAGAAGCCTGCATATGCATCCTGTCGTAATCATGCTGGTGTTACTCGCTGGAGGTGAGCTGTTTGGCTTGATTGGAATGATTTTAGCCGTGCCGTTCGCAGCTATTATGAGGGTCATTATTGTGCAATATATTCACATGAGACGAAGCGTTCATTGACAAGACGAGCCGAGTTGTCTATAATAATTTCGATTCATACATATTGAATTCAATGACGGACCCGAGTACGTTAAAAAGCTGTTGCAGAGAGAGGCTTTGTTTGCTGAGAAAAGCCTTATCAGACCTTTAACGGAAGCTAGTCCCGAGTGCAGATAAACACTGCCGCTCTCTTCCGGCGTTATCGGATGTGAAGGTGATAGACGCATATGTCTATAATCAGGGTGGTACCGCGAGAGCATCTCGTCCCTGTGTAAGTAGTTTTTTGCTTGCATAGGGCGGGATGTTTTTTCGTTTGTGTGAAGATTGAGGAATAAAAAAGGAGGATTTATGATGAAAACTTTAACTTCAGCTCAAGTACGTCAAATGTTTTTAGATTTTTTTAAAGAAAAAGGACATGCTGTCGAACCGAGTGCGTCCCTCGTACCGCATGACGATCCAACACTTTTATGGATTAACAGCGGGGTGGCAACATTAAAGAAATACTTCGATGGCCGCGTCGTGCCTGAGAATCCGCGTATTTGCAACGCACAAAAATCAATTCGTACAAATGACATTGAAAATGTAGGGAAAACAGCACGCCATCATACGTTTTTTGAAATGCTGGGCAACTTCTCTATCGGAGACTATTTCAAAGAAGAGGCAATCGAATGGGCTTGGGAATTCCTCACAAGTGACGAGTGGATTGGCTTTGATCCGAATCTGTTATCTGTAACGGTACATCCAGAGGATGAAGAAGCGTATGTTCTTTGGAGAGATAAAATTGGTGTCCCTGAGGAACGAATTATTCGTCTAGAGGGCAACTTCTGGGATATTGGCGAGGGGCCAAGTGGTCCGAATACAGAAATTTTCTATGATCGCGGCGAAGCATATGGCAACGACATGAACGACCCTGAATTATATCCAGGCGGAGAAAATGAACGTTATCTAGAAGTATGGAATCTTGTTTTTTCTGAATTTAACCATAATCCAGATGGTACATACACACCGCTTCCGAAGAAAAACATTGATACAGGAATGGGTCTTGAGCGTATGGTCTCTGTGATTCAAAACGTACCGACGAACTTTGATACAGACCTGTTCATGCCGATTATTCGTGCAGTAGAAACGATTTCTGGAGAAAGCTATGGGGAGTCAAAAGAAAAAGACACAGCATTTAAAGTCATTGCTGACCATATTCGTACTGTTGCCTTTGCCGTCAGTGACGGAGCACTTCCTTCTAATGAAGGCCGAGGTTATGTGTTAAGACGTTTGCTGCGCCGTGCTGTGCGTTATGCAAAAACGATCCATATCCACCGTCCATTTATGTATGACCTAGTTCCAGTTGTTGCGGAGATCATGAAGGATTTCTATCCAGATGTTCAAGCAAAAGAAGAATTTATTGCAAAAGTGATCAAAAATGAAGAAGAGCGTTTCCATGAGACACTGAATGAAGGGTTAGCCATTTTATCAGAAGTGATCAAAAAAGAACGAGACAATGGCAGCTCAAAAATTTCTGGTAAAGATGTGTTTAAGCTTTATGACACATATGGATTCCCGGTCGAACTCACAGAAGAATATGCAGAAGATGAGAACATGACAGTCGATCGTGAAGGCTTCCAGCTAGAAATGGAGAAGCAGCGTGAACGTGCAAGAAATGCCAGACAAGATGTAGGTAGTATGCAGGTTCAAGGCGGGGCTTTAGGCGATATTAAAGCGGAAAGTACGTTTGTTGGCTACGAAAATTTAACTGCAGATGCTCGTATTATCGAATTGCTTCAAAACGGTGAAATTGTCACAGAAGCTCACGAAGGGGAAACGGTGCAAATTTTATTAGATGAAACACCTTTCTATGCGGAAAGCGGCGGACAAGTGGCGGATAAAGGAACGTTAAAAAGTGCCGAAGCGATCATTGATATCAAAGATGTGAAAAAGGCGCCAAACGGCCAGCATGTCCACGAAGGAGTCGTCGTAAGTGGTACGGTTCAAAAAGGCATTGAAGTCACTGCAGAAGTCGAATCAGCGCTTCGAAAAGGCATTGTGAAAAATCACACAGCGACACATCTTTTGCACCAAGCGCTAAAAGATGTATTGGGCAGCCACGTTAACCAAGCGGGTTCACTTGTGAATGAAAACAGACTTCGCTTTGACTTTTCTCACTTTGGACAAGTAACAAAAGAAGAATTGTCACAAATTGAAAAAATCGTCAACGAAAAGATTTGGGAAGGCATTTCGGTTGCCATTGACCTGAAACCAATTGCTGAAGCAAAAGAAATGGGCGCAATGGCGCTGTTTGGCGAGAAGTATGGCGATATTGTCCGTGTGGTGCAAGTGGGTGATTACAGCATCGAGTTATGCGGAGGCTGTCACGTTCAAAACACTGCGGAGATCGGATTGTTTAAAATTGCATCTGAATCGGGTATTGGTGCTGGAACACGCCGTATTGAGGCTGTAACAGGTAAAGGTGCTTATGAAGAATTAAATGATCAGCTTGCGATTTTAGAAAAGGCAGCTAATGAACTGAAATCAAATACAAAAGATGTACCAAAACGCATCGCTTCCTTGCAGGCTGATTTAAAAGAAGTTCAAAGAGAAAACGAATCACTTCTTGCGAAATTAAGTCAAGCAGAAGCTGGCTCTATTTTAGAAAAAGTCATCGAAGTTGGCGGAGTGAACGTGTTAACTGAAAAAGTAAACGCCAAAGATATGAACCATTTAAGAACGATGGTTGATGACTTAAAAGCGAAATTAGGTTCAGCTGTCATCGTACTTGGTGCCGTTCAAAATGGAAAAGTCAACATTTCAGCTGGTGTGACAAAAGACGTCATTGAAAAAGGTCTTCATGCAGGAAAACTTGTGAAGCAGGCAGCTGAAATTTGCGGCGGAGGCGGAGGCGGACGCCCAGATATGGCACAAGCAGGCGGGAAACAGCCAGAAAAGCTTGAAGAAGCACTGGCAACTGTCGAAGAATCTGTCAAATCCGTTTTATAATCAGTCAATGTAGTGTAGAATAATGGTATTAGATGAGCGGTTAGAAAAAAAGCTTGCTAGTAGAATGTTGGAAGAGAGGTGCAAGAAGCAGTGAGTTCATTTGATAAGACAATGAAGTTTAACTTCTCTGATGATTCAGCTGAAACCAATGTGAATGAAGTGCTCATAACAGTTTATGACGCACTCCAAGAAAAAGGATACAACCCGATCAATCAAATTGTCGGATACTTGCTGTCAGGCGACCCTGCTTATATTCCAAGACATCAGGATGCACGCAACCTAATTCGTAAACTAGAACGAGACGAATTAATTGAGGAATTGGTTAAATCGTACTTAGAGACACATAAAGAGGCGTAAAACATGAGAATTTTAGGCTTAGATTTAGGCACGAAAACCCTTGGTGTGGCAATCAGTGATGAAATGGGATGGACAGCTCAAGGGATTGAAACCATTAAAATTGATGAAGCAGGCGGAGACTTTGGTCTCAGCCGCCTGTCTGAGATCGTCTCGCAATATGGAACGGATAAAATTGTACTTGGTTTTCCAAAAAATATGAACGGTACGGTCGGTCCAAGAGGCGAGGCCAGCCAATCATTTGCGAAAGTGTTAGAAAACACGTACAATGTTCCTGTTGTGCTTTGGGACGAGCGTCTGTCAACGATGGCAGCAGAAAAAATGCTCATCTCTGCAGATGTGAGCAGACAAAAGCGTAAAAAAGTCATTGATAAAATGGCGGCTGTTATGATCCTTCAAGGGTACTTAGACAGCTTAAATTAAAATGAGGTGAATCAAATGGAACACGGAGAAAAGCAAATTACAATCGTTGATGATAATGGAAATGAGCAGCTTTGCGAAGTACTATTTACTTTTGAAAGCGACCATTTTAACAAATCATATGTTCTTTACTACCCAATTTCTGAACAAGATAACGAAGAAATTGAAATTCATGCATCAAGCTTCACACCAAACGAAGACGGTGAAGATGGCGAATTAGAGCCAATTGAAACGGATGAAGAGTGGGATATGATTGAAGAAACGTTAAATACGTTCTTAGATCAAGAAGACGAAGAAGAATAGAACGAATAAAAGGCCTGTGAAGCAGATGAGAGTTATCTGCATGATCACAGGCCTTTTATTATTTATGGAAGCTTTGAAGTGATGGTTAACTTTTGATTATTTCGTTGTGCATTTTGAAAGTTAAGTAAATAAAGACCATGATCAAATGTTAAATGAAAATAATTTTCTTTCTTTAGGGAACCAATTTTTTTGATGGAATCGTTCTTCTTTTTAAGTATCGTGTAACCACTCTTTTTAGGTTCATCTGTTTCGACGAAAAATCGATTATGATCATCAATCACGATTGATCCGATACCCGAGTCAGTGTTCTTAATTAGTTTAGATTGTTTTGTGTTTATGTCATAAAAGATTAATTGGCTTTTATTGATTGTTCCTTCCGAGTCAGTAAAAGCCTTCTCGTAAACAAATTGATGGTCGTTAATAAGTTGACCATTATTGATTAAACTTTGATTCAATGTAATTTTTTTAAGTGACTCAGTAGTAAGATTGTAAGTGTATGCTTGCTGCTTTCCATTGTCTTTATTAAAAAAGAGAAGCTTATCATTGTGAACAGAGAGATGGGCGTTATTCATTGAGTCTAGTTTAAAGAGCTTTTTTGTCTGCTTTTTTTTGAGATCTTTCATATAAATATGAGTAGCATCCTTTTCTTCATCGTGAGATATCCACACTGCACGATGACCTGTTAATTCAAGAGTGTCACTTAATGTCTCCGAAGTGTTATTCTTTTTAATCGACTCTATCTCTTGTGTGCTCAAATTCATGACGTAATAATTCATCTGTCCGCCTAATTCATCACTGTCAATCCAAACGACCCAGTCTTTATTAGCTTTTAAACCTTGAATGGAAGAACGCTCGAAAGTTGTTGTAAATAGTATGTTGCTTTTCAGTGTCTTTCTATTAAATTCAACTACTTTATTTGCCATCTTTGAAGGACTATGGTCATCTACACTTAAAAATAAATGATCTCCAACGGCTGAAACAGAGTTTGTCACAAGATAGTTGAGCATAGTTGTATGACCAAATTCTTTGTCCTCAATTTTAAACTCTATTTTATGATCTTCTGAAACGGTCTTTTTTTGACTACATCCGCCTAGATATAAAAGAGTTACTGAACCAATTAGTATCATTAAAATATAAAAGATTTTACGCAAAATGTGTTTCCTCCAGTATGTACTTTCACTAAGATATAGGTATTAATGAAATATATCCTTATCAAGAAAATAATAGCATTTAGTTAAACAGGAAATAAATAGATCTACAGTTAATTTAAGTTTAATTTAAAGACATGATGTTAACGCCGACATTCAACTTCAAGCCTAGAGGAATTAAAGTTTTATATTAAGTTAATTCTTTTTTACATCCATTATGTCAACTTTAAAATATTTTAAGTTGACATAATAGACTGTACCTTTTACTCTATTTTTAACAATGAATCGAGTGAGGGGTATGAAAATTGAAAATTCACGATATGATGCAAATGGCATTCATGACAGCAGTTATTGGGATGTTAGGATTGATTCCGCCTATTTTTCTTGCGTTTACACCTGTACCAATCACCTTACAAACCGCAGGTCTTTTGCTTGCTGGAGGGCTGTTAAAACCAAAGCAAGCCCTGATTAGTTTACTTCTGTTTCTTCTAATAGTGGCAGCAGGCGCACCTCTTTTATCTGGAGGGAGAGGCGGAATAGGGGTCTTTTTTGGGCCAAGCGGTGGTTTTTTACTTGCTTATCCAGTGGCTGCCTTTATGATCAGTCTGTGGCTGAACCGGCTGAAGAAAGTGACGGCCTTACGCCTATTTTTAATCTATGCGGTATGCAGTATCGGGATATTATATATAGGCGGAATTCCCTTTCAAGCCATGATGATGCATATAAAGATCACGCAAGCAGCTCTGTTCAGCGTCATTTATTTACCGGGTGATCTGATCAAAGCAGGGATATGTGCCGTCTTCACGGTGAAAATCATTCAAGCGATGTCATATCGAAAAAGGGACTTACATAGAGGGAGGCGAGCAGTTTGATGAGAATAACGGAAAACTATGCAGCTCATGCAAAAGTGGAGCCAGGTCAGATGGCGATCATAGATGAAAAAGAGCAGATCACTTATGAAGAATGGCATGAGCGTGTGAAGTCATCTGCACAATGGTTAAAAGAAACGCCTCATCAGCAAAAAAGAGTCGCTTTTTTAGTATCAAATGGTGTTCCGTTTCTCCAACTATTTGCTGGCGCAGCTTCTGCAGGATGGACAGCGGTGCCTCTTGATCCGCGGTGGAGTGATAAGGAATGCGCGGAAAAGCTCTTATTAAGCGAGGCAGACCTTGTCATTGTGGAAAATCGATATATCAAAAGAATTGAAAAGTACAAGCTGGATATGCCAGTGCTCTCTTTATCTGAATGGAAAGAAAGAATCAGCCTCAGCATAAACGTTCAATCGAACAAAAGTGAACCGGAGGAAGATCCTGCTTTTTATATGGGTTTTACTTCAGGATCAACGGGATCGCCCAAAGCCTTTATAAGACGCCAACAGTCATGGATCGAGAGCTTTCAAATGACAACATCCGTCTTTGGGATCACACATAAAGATCATGTACTGATTTTGGGCACACTTTTATCCTCTCATTTTTTATACGGTGCGATCAGCACACTTTATTTCGGTGGCACTGTGACATTGTTAGAAAAATTTGTGCCAGAGAAAGCAAAGAAAACCTTAGAGAAAGGAGACATCACGGCTATTTATACGGTTCCGACCATGACAGAATCGTTGCTGCAAATGGATGCTTTCGGGAAGAATCCGCTTCTTGTCCTGTCGTCTGGTGCAGATTGGGGAAACTCTTCAAAAAAACAGCTCGTCAACCGCTATCCTCACATCACATTTTTTGATTTTTATGGAACATCAGAATTGAGTTTTGTCTCCTATTTATCTTCAGATGACTTTTTGCAAAAGCCTACTTCTGTCGGAAAGCCTTTTCCTTCTATTCAGGTTGAAGTCAGGAGGGCAGATCAAACCGTTTGCAAGCCAAATGAAATAGGGAGAATTTATGTGAAAAGCCCAATGTCTTTTTCAGGCTATTTACAAGATGAAAAGCCGCCCGAAGAGTGGCTGACCGTATATGACATGGGGTGGCTCGACGAAGATGGTTACTTGTATATGAGCGGCCGCGAGAATGGCATGATTGTCTATGGGGGACTGAATATTTTTCCAGAGGAAATTGAGCGTGTGCTGAATGAACAGCCAGAGGTGAATCGGTCAATCGTGATTGGACTTCCTGATCCATATTGGGGCGAAATCCCTGTTGCCATTATTGAGAATGTACAGCAAACAAAAACCATTCGGCAAGCTGTAAAAGAAACATTAGCGGCATACAAAGTACCAAAAAAATGGCTCGTCACGGACAAAATGATCGAAACATCAGGAGGGAAAATCGCTCGTGCCAGTATGAAAAAGTGGGCGGAGGAACAATTATCATGCAAGCCGTGATCGTACAAGCGAAGCGGACGCCCTTCGGTGAGAAAAATGGAATGTTGAAGGATTACCGTCCAGAGCATCTAGCTGCGCCCTTGATCCAGCATTTTTCAAACGTGACCAAGCCAGATGACATCATTTTAGGCAATGTCGTCGGGGGTGGTGGCAACATTGCCCGTCTGTCCTCGTTAGAAGCAGGGCTTTCATTACATATTCCGGGTATGACCATTGATAGGCAGTGTGCTTCCGGTCTTGAAGCCATTAGAACGGCGTGCATCAAGATTCAGTCGGGGGAGGGATCAATGTATATCGCTGGTGGAACGGAAAGCATTTCTCGGTCACCAATGAAAGAAAGGGCCCGCTTTTCTCCAGAGTGGATAGGGGACCCTCATATGGGGGAAGCGGCAGAGCTGACGGCGTCGAGATTTTCAGTTGCGAGACAAGAGCAAGATGACTATGCACTTTTAAGCTGGGAACGAAGTATAACCGTATTCAAGCAAGGAACGTATTCAGAAGAAATTGTTCCGATTAGCGGGATGAGTACAGATGAAGCGGCAGCTAAAATAAGACCGATTGCAAGCTTGATAAAGCGGGCAAAACCTGTCTTTTTACCAGGCAAAGGTACTGTGACTGTGACCAATAGCTGTAAAGAAGCAGATGGTGCAGCTGCCGTCGTTGTGATGGAAAGAGCAGAAGCGGAGGCAAAAGGCTTCAGCCCTATGCTGCGGTATATCGGGAGTGCCGTGACCGCTATGGACCCGCATTATCCTGCTGCTTCACCAATTGATGCAATCAAGAAACTTTTACATAAAGAACAAGTGAAGATAGAAGATGTTGCACTTTTTGAAATCAATGAAGCGTTTGCGCTCAAAGTAGTGCTCATTGCCCGGACACTAGGTATTCCTTATGACCGTATCAATAAAAGAGGCGGTGCGCTTTGTCTTGGTCATCCATATAGCGCCTCGGGAGCTGCTATGATGGTGAGACTGTTTTACGAAGCCCGCGCCTTACCGAATGGAAGTTATGTCATGGCTGCAATTGGCAGTGGAGGCGGTGTCGGTTTAGCCACACTATGGCAAGTTCTGTCATGACATGCATGAGCAAGTAATTGCCGAACTCCGTCGAATCATGTACTATAAAAGCTAGATGTGAGGAGGGCCATGCATGTTTTCAGAACAAAAGAAACGACCATTTTTTAAACGAAAAATGGGGATCGTCCTGTTATCTGTACTTGCTGTGATCATCATTGCAGCATTATCAGGTTTTTTATATGTAAAATCAGCACTCGGGCCGGTCGATCAAAAAAGCAAACAAACCATTAATATTCATATTCCAAATGGGACATCTGTCAGCGGAATTGCGAGCATTTTAAAAGAAAATGAGCTGATTTCAAATGACACGATTTTCACTTACTATGCAAAGTACAAAAAAGCGTCAGGCTTTAAAGCGGGCTATTTTCATCTCAAACAAACAATGGATGCGGATCAGCTAATTCAAAAGCTGACATCTGGCGGGACAGATTACGCATTTCAGCTTGTGATACCTGAAGGGAAACAGTTGTCTGATATTGCAACTATTATCGCAAACCAGACGAATTTTTCAGCGAAGGAAGTTGAAGCGAAGCTGGATGATCCAGCCTTTATTAAAAAATTGATGAAAAAATACCCGAAAACGGTGACATCACAAGTGAACGGGAAACAGGTCAAGCATCCGTTAGAGGGATATTTATTCCCGGCGACGTATCCGTTTTATCGTGAGGATGAATCACTTGAAACCATCATTGACACGATGATTAAACAAACAGATCAATATGTGAAAACGTATGAAAAGGACATGAAAAAGAGAAAGATGTCCATCCATGATGTCCTAACGATGGCATCCCTGATAGAAATGGAAGCAACCGAAAAAACAGACCGGTCAAAAATCTCAAGTGTGTTTTATAACCGGTTGAAAAAGGACATGCCGCTTCAAACAGATCCAACCGTTCTTTATGCGCTTGGCGAGCATAAGTCCCGTGTTTATTACAAAGATTTAAAAGTGAAATCACCTTATAATACGTATACAAACAAAGGACTGCCGCCTGGACCTATTGCCAATGCTGGAGAATCTTCTTGGAAAGCAGCACTCCATCCAGAGAAAACAGATTTTGTTTACTTCCTAGCAAAGAAAAATGGGGAAGTCGTCTTTACGAAAACGTTAAATGAGCACAACAAAGCGAAAGCGAAATACATCACAGGCAGCAACTAGCGCTCATGTGAGAGGAAAAAGACTGTAGACAATGGTGAAATTGCCTGCAGTTTTTTTCGTTGTTATATCCATTTTATAGATTCGCAATTACCACATCTTTGTGGTAAAATATATCGGGTTGTTTTTACTTAGATGAACGAAAGATTGACGAGAAAGAGAGCTGCAGCAGGCAGGACTCTTCTTTTTCAGGTCATGAAGGAGCTAGACATATAATGACAATCGAAGATGATCAAATAAATGATTATATTGAAGATTTAATTGAGCCGAGTCCTGATGCCATCGCTCAATTAGAGGAGTATGCGAAAGAGCATCATGTGCCAATCATGGAAAAGGTGAGCATTGAACTGTTATTGCAGCTGCTTTCTTTGAAAAAACCGAAGAAAATTCTTGAGGTTGGGACAGCGATTGGCTATTCAGCGATTCGAATGGCAGAAGCTCTGCCAGATGCTGAAATCTATACGATTGAGCGAAATGCGAAACGTTATGAGGAAGCGACACGAAATATTGAAGAATTACATTTCAAAGATAGAATTCACGTGTTTTTTGGCGATGCGATCGAATCAGCTAAAACGGTTCAGACGATGGCGCCCTATGATGTGATCTTCATTGATGCGGCAAAAGGCCAGTATCAACGCTTTTTTGAGCTGTTTGAACCGATGCTGTCCGATGACGGAATGATTATTACAGACAACGTATTATTTAAAGGCTTAGTTGCGACAAATTATGAAGAAGAAATTGAAGATAAACGAAAAAAACAATTAATAGGCAAAATTGATCGATACAATCAATGGCTGATGTCAAATCCTGACTACCAAACGTGTATCATTCCGGTTGGAGATGGGATCGCTATTAGTACAAAAAGAGGTGACCAATCATGAAAAAACCAGAATTGCTTGTGACGCCAAGCAAGGTGTCGGATGTACTGCCGCTCATTGAAGCGGGTGCTGACGCATTTTTAATAGGTGAACAAACATATGGAATCCGTCTTGCAGGTGAGTTTTCAAGAGAAGATGTGAAACAAACGGTTCAACTCGCACATGCACATCACAAAAAAGTATATGTCGCCATGAATGCGATTTTTCATAATGACCGTGTGGCACTGCTTGGAGATTATTTAACCTTTCTCGATGGGTTAAACGTGGATGGTGTCGTTTTTGGAGATCCGGCAGTGATCATGGCCGCAAAAGAAACAGGTGTCAACTTGAATCTGCACTGGAGTACAGAAACAACTGGGACAAACTATTACACTTGTAACTACTGGGGCAGAAAAGGCGCAACACGTGCTGTTCTTGCCAAAGAACTCAATATGGATAGCGTGATTGATATCAAAGAAAACGCCGAAGTGGAGATTGAAATTCAAGTCCACGGCATGACCTGTATGTTCCAATCCAAACGGACACTTGTTGGCAACTATTTTGAGTATCAAGGCAAACAAATGGACGTGGAAGGCAGAAATATGGAAGAAGGTCTATTCCTTCACGACCAGGAGCGTCAAAACAAATATCCTATTTTTGAGGATGAAAATGGCACACACATTATGAGTCCAAATGATGTATGTATGATTGATGAATTGGAAAAATTTGTCGACGCGGGCATTGACTCATTTAAAATTGACGGAATTTTAAAGTCACTTTCTTATATGACAGAGGTGACATCCCTCTATCGAAAAGCCATTGATTTACTAGTGACTGATAAGGAAGCCTATGAAGATCAGAAAGATGAATGGGTGGAGCGTATTGAAGAGATCCAGCCTGTCAACCGTTCAATCGATACAGGGTTCTTCTTTAAAGAAACGGTTTATTAAGATAAAAGGAGGCAGAGGAAATGGCACTTTTAAAAGATGGAATTTCTGAAATGATCGATGGAAAACGTGTCATTACAAAAAAACCAGAACTGCTAGCGCCAGCAGGAAACTTAGAAAAACTAAAAATTGCTGTGCATTATGGAGCGGACGCTGTTTTTATTGGCGGGAAAGAATTTGGACTTCGTTCAAATGCAGATAACTTTTCAATCGAAGAAATGGCAGAAGGTGTCGCATTTGCGAACAAATACGGTGCTCGTATTTATGTGACAACGAATATTTTCGCCCACAACGAAAACATGGACGGGCTGGAAGAATATCTTCAAGGGATTGAAGGAGCGGGTGTAGCGGGAATTATTGTCGCTGATCCACTCATCATTGAAACATGCAAACGAGTAGCTCCAAAGCTTGAAGTTCACTTGAGCACACAGCAGTCACTTTCAAATTGGAAAGCGGTGCAGTTTTGGAAGGAAGAGGGGCTTGAGCGTGTGGTCCTTGCACGTGAAACAAGCGCCCTAGAGATTAAAGAAATGAAAGAAAAAGTGGATATTGAAATTGAAACGTTCATTCACGGGGCGATGTGTATTGCTTATTCTGGCCGCTGCGTGCTCAGTAACCATATGACAGCGAGAGATTCAAACCGCGGAGGCTGCTGCCAATCTTGCCGCTGGGATTATGATCTTTATAAACAAGAAGGCTCTGAGGAAGCGCCTTTATTCAGTGAAGAAGACGCACCATTTGCGATGAGTCCAAAAGATTTAAAACTCATCGAATCCATACCGCAAATGATCGAAATGGGAATTGATAGCTTAAAGATCGAAGGACGAATGAAGTCCATTCATTATGTAGCAACAGTTGTCAGTGTCTATCGTAAAGTCATTGATGCTTACTGTGCGGATCCAGACAATTTCGTCATTCAACAAGAATGGCTCGATGAATTAGACAAATGTGCCAACCGTGACACGGCTCCTGCCTTTTTTGAAGGTGTACCAGGAACGGATGAACAAATGTTTGGCATTCACGGAAAGAAAACGACCTTTGATTTCGTCGGTCTTGTACTTCATTATGATGAACAAGAACAAATTGTCACATTACAGCAGCGTAATTTCTTTAAAGCTGGCGACGAAGTTGAATTTTTCGGTCCAGAAATCGAAAATTTCACATGCAAGATTGAGACAATTTGGGACGAAAAAGGGAACGAACTCGATGCCGCTCGTCATCCACTGCAAATTGTGAAATTTAAGCTTGATCAAAAAGTATACCCTAGCAACATGATGAGAAAGGGGAAGTAACCGGCACATGGGGAAAAAACCAGTGGTGATTGGAATCGCTGGCGGCTCGGGTTCAGGTAAAACGAGCGTCACCAATTCCATTTACGAAAAATTTAAAGGACATTCAATCCTCATGCTTCAGCAAGATTTATATTATAAAAATCAAAGTCATATGCCATTTGAAGAGCGCCTGCTGACAAACTATGATCATCCGCTTGCATTTGACAATGACCTGATGATTGAGCATGTAGAAGCGCTGCTAAAGTACGAGTCCATTGAAAAACCAATTTATGATTTTAAACTAAACACACGTTCAGAAGAGACGGTACATGTTGAACCAAAGGATGTCATCATCGTTGAAGGAATCTTTGCTCTTGAAAACGAACGTCTAAGAAACTTAATGGATATTAAACTGTATGTGGATACAGATGCAGATCTTCGGATCATTCGCCGTATTTTACGTGATACGAAAGAAAGAGGCAGATCGATTGATTCCGTGATTGAACAATATGTATCTGTCGTCAGACCGATGCACAATCAATTCATTGAACCGTCAAAACGATACGCGGATATCATCATCCCAGAAGGCGGTCAAAATCATGTGGCCATTGACCTCATGGTGACAAAAATTCAAACGATTCTTCAAAACCGCGGAGAGTAAATGGTGGAGAAGAACAAAGACCTTTACGACGTAAAGGTCTTTTCAACATCCTGCTCTTGTAGTTAATACTTTAGTAATGGCTAGTCCGAAATCATCGGTGAGCATTGTAAGAAGCAGTCCCTGAGTAAAAGATTTGATATGATAGGAAAACAATGCTGCGAAATGGAGACAGGAAAATCACGATGGGATGCTGAAAGTTTCAGTTATTCCTGCTTTGTAAAAGTATATTAAAAAAACGACAAACAAATCATCACAAATTTTCAAACAATTCTTGATCAAAATGCAATTTTGTAATAATATAGCATAGACATATCGTACACTGACCATATTATGTATTGGAAGATGGAGAATGGATAAGCTATTCTTCTACATATGATCGAAATGGCCGAACGAGGTACAGGAGCTTCCTGTGCCTTTCCACAGTTTGTGCGATGAAGATAATATATCATCATGAGACCGCTGCTGTTCCTGCCTAATAAAAAGGCATAATAGTTGCATCTAAAAGGGACGCCATGTAAGATGGACTTTTACGAATATGGGACAGAAGGAATGAGGGCCGGAATATGTCCTCATTCTTGTATATTTCAGTCGTCACTCACATGCAGAAAGCTTGTATGATGAGGATTAATAGAAGGAGTGAATGATTCATGGCACAAGAGAAAGTATTTCCAATGACAGAAGAAGGAAAGCGCAAATTAGAAGAAGAGCTTGAATATTTGAAAACGGTTAAACGTAAAGAGGTTGTAGAGCGTATTAAAATCGCTAGAAGTTTTGGAGACCTCTCTGAAAACTCGGAATATGATTCTGCTAAAGAAGAGCAAGCGTTTGTAGAAGGTCGTATTACAACGCTTGATAATATGATTCGTAATGCCAAAATTATTGAAGATGAAGGTAACTCAAATATTGTTTCACTCGGTAAAACGGTGACATTCGTTGAATTACCGGACGGTGAAGAAGAGTCTTATACGATTGTAGGAAGTGCAGAAGCTGATCCGTTTGAAGGCAAAATTTCAAACGATTCACCAATTGCAAAAAGCCTTTTAGGCAAACAAGTAGACGACAAAGTCACGGTTCAAACACCTGGCGGAGAAATGTTCGTCCAAATTGTAAAAATTTCATAATTACGTTTATACGATAAACACCTCGTCCACAATAGGGACGAGGTGTTTTTATGCTGAAAACAAGAAGAATCCAATGGACAGGTGTCATTATTTTTATCTTATTGCTCGGTCTCCTATTTAGACTAGCGGAAATTCAGTTGTTTTTCACAGAATCTTTTTCAAAGCTTGATATTAATTTGATCCAAGAAAGTGTCAGGCAGCGGACAGAAGAAGTAGTCATTTCAGACGGACGCGGCGAATTTTTAGATCGAAACGGCGAGGCACTTCTCACAAAAGAAGAGCCTGCGGTCATCATATTTCCTTTCCTGCAATATGACCTCCCTCACTTAAAGCAAACCGCTTCTATACTTGAGATGGAAGAAGATGAATTGAAGAGCCAGCTGACAGAAACGAAGAAACCACTCATTTTAAAAGATGATGTCACGAAAAAAAAGCTAAAAGACATCAATGATATGAAATATTCAGGTGTTTACGGCGTATATATGAAAGAGAAGGACAAAAAAAGACTTGCCCTCCACACATTAGGTTTCACAAGCGAGAATCCAGAACTCTTGAGAAAACGTTATCCGGACAAAAAAGAGCTTTCAATCCGCACTGAGATCGGTACATTCGGTTTGGAAAGTACATTTGACGAATTTCTATTACCAGAGCAAGACACAAAATTGTTATATCATGTGGACGGAAGGGGAAACCCTTTGTTTGGGATGGACGTCAAATATACAGCAGAAGCTCATTCGTTTTATCCGCTGCAAGTGCAGACAACCATGGACGAAGACATGCAGAGGGAAATGGAGAATGTTCTCAAAGCACAAGGTGTTGAAAAAGGCGGAGCGGTTTTGCTCGACATTCAAAATAGCAGTGTGCTGGCGATGGCGAGTGTTCCAAATGTGACCAGCAAAAACCGGCATGAGGCAAGAAATTACATGCTGACCGCAATGGCTCCCGGTTCTGTATTTAAAACGGTCGTACTTGCCGCAGCGATTGAAAAAAACTTGAACCAGCCACAAACGATGTATGATTGTCGAAAGAATTTATATGGAGAGCCAGAAGGAAAGCAGGAAGTACTGAATCTGTCTGAAAGCTTTGCGCAAAGCTGTAATTATACATTTGCGACACTCGCTGAGCAGCTCATCCAAACAGATGATCAAATCCTTGAAAAGACAGCTTCAAAGCTTGGGCTTGTGGATCGAGCCGGCTGGGAAGGGGATGTATACCATAAGCAACAATTCAAACAGTTTGATCGTGAAGAAACAGGCAGTGTGTGGGGAGATAAAAGAGACAAGCATGTCAAAAAAGCCATTGCGCAAACGGCGATTGGTCAAAAAAATGTCAAAACAACCCCCTTACAAATTGCCAATATGATGGCAACGATTGCAAGGGGCGGAGAACGAAAAGAAGTGAGGATTGCAGATAAAGTGATGTATCAAAACGGAACAACGATGCTATCCTTTCAAAACAAACGACCTGATGGTGACAGTATTGACCGCTATACAGCTCAAACCTTGCAAAAGTACTTAAGGCAGGTGGTGACGTCTGACAAAGGAACAGGAAGAAGATTTCAAGACCTACCGTTCCATATAGCAGGGAAATCAGGCACTGCCCAAACCGGCAGCAAAGACAAACAGGGGAATCCACTTTATCACAAGTGGTTTGCCGGATACTTTCCGGCAGAAAAACCAAAATACGCTCTCGTCGTTGTTCACCTTGATGAGGCAAGTGGCCGGGCTAAGACAAATGAAGCGTTTTATGATATTGTAAAAAAGGTCAATCAAATTGAAAAGAAACAGACATAGAACATCCCTTCATGTCATGTTAGAATAGTAACGACTTAGGGAACAGAGGCAAAGGAGTGCAGAGATTTTGAGTAGAAATTCTCGATTTGAACATCGTGATAAGCGCAGAAAGGCGAATATGGTGCTTAACATATTAATTGGTATCGTTGTGGTGCTTATTTTGGTTGTCGCATCGAGTTTGTTAATTTTTAATAGACCACCGAAAGATGTAGCCAACGAACCATCCAAAACAGCACCTGCATCGAGTGAAAATAAACAAAACTCAGAAGAAGATGTGAAAGATCAAAAGAAAGATACATCCGATGATGCGGATGCAAAAAAAGATGATTCATCTGATCAAAAAGACGATACAAAGAAAACAGATGATGAAGAAGAGCCAAACAAAGATGCGTTAAAAGATGCCACAGAAACAGATGGCGATAAAACAAGTGACGTAGACAAAACATATGAAAACGATAACTGGGAGCCTGTAGGAACAGAGCAATCGGGATCACATACAGCAACCTATGATGCTAACTCAAAAGACTGGAAAGAAATGATCAAAGCCATGTCCTATGCGACAGGGATCTCAGAAGATCAAATGACTGTTATTTGGTTAGGAAATAATGGAGGACCTCAAGATGCAAAAGGAACCATCCGTGATAAATCAACAGGTGAACGCTACCGTGTAGAAATTACGTGGGTGGACGAAAAAGGCTGGAAACCTGTGAAGGTTGAAAAATTAAAATAAAAAAGATGCATGCAAAAAGGCTAAAATGAACTTCATTTTAGCCTTTTTCTTCTTTTCAGCGTGATAGAAAACCTTTGCAGTCTAGGAAGGACTAGCACCGGCGCACAGACCTGACTGCCTACACGCTGATCTTTTTTTATGAGACATTCGCTTTAAAATGAACAACTGCTGTATACAAAATCTTATCATCAATGACAGTCGTTTGATGACTCACAGAATGAACAGTCAGCAAGATCGCCTGATTATGTTCAATTTGTTTTTGGATCTTTTGTTCAAGTTCTTTTAAAGACGTTGCTTCAAAAAATTCAATTTTGTCCTTTAAAAAATCCAGTTGAAAATCCATTTCATTCATCCCTCCATGCTCTAGATTCATCATAATCTCTCCCATTTAAAAGGGCAAATATTTTTCTACCCCACTCAGTATTTTTTAGTAGGAAAGAATCAGAAGATGTGGTAGGATAGGAACTGTTCGACGGAATAAAACATACTATACGGATAGGAATAAATAGATAAAGTGGAGGGAAAGAAAAATGGGACGTGAGTTTCTTTCTTTATTTGATCATTGGGCTGAATCTTATGATGACACTGTAAGTGGTCATGACGAGCAGTATAAAGAAGTGTTTCGCCGGTATCCGGCCATTCTAAAAGAGATTACTCGCCGTGCAGGTCAACATGTCATTGAGTTTGGAAGCGGCACAGGAAACCTAACAGCGGCACTGCTTCAAGCAGATAAGAAAGTGTTTGGCATTGAACCTTCAGAGGCCATGAAGAAAGCGGCTCTTCAAAAAGGAATACCAAATGTATTTCATGACGGGGATTTTTTATCGTTTCCATCTCCACCTTTTGAGCCAGATACGATCGTCAGTTCATATGCTTTCCATCATTTAACGGACGACGAAAAAAAACAAGCCATCTACACCTATGGCAACATCCTTCCCTCAGGTGGTAAAATAGTCTTTGCTGATACAATGTTTCAAAATCAAGCAGCACATCAAGCTGAAACGAACAAAGCGAAAGCCGCTGGGTTCGATCAGCTTGCAGAGGATTTAGAAACGGAATATTATCCATCCATAGGTGTGTTAAAGCAAATCTTTGAAGAAGAAGGTTTTAGCACATCTTTTCATCAAATGAATGATTTTGTGTGGATCGTAGAAGCGAAGAAAAGGGAATGAAAGGATGTTTTTGATTTGAAAATCGCAGTGATAGGTGCAATGGAAGAAGAAGTGACGATTTTAAGAGACCAACTAAAGAATGCCACACAAGAAAACATCGCTGGGTGTGAATTTACAACAGGTGTTTATGAAGATAAAGAAGTGATTTTATTAAAATCAGGGATTGGAAAAGTGAATGCAGCGGTCAGCACAACACTTCTGCTTGACCGCTTTCAGCCAGATTATGTGATCAATACAGGATCAGCTGGCGGTTTCCATCACTCATTAAATGTAGGTGATATTGTCATCTCTACAGATGTTAGACATCATGATGTGGACGTGACGATCTTTAATTACGAATATGGACAAGTGCCAGGATTACCAGCTGCTTTCATCGCAGATGATCAGCTTGTGAAGCTGGCAGAGGAATCTGCTTCAGAAATCGATCATATTCAAGTGGCAAAAGGAACGATTGCAACAGGAGATTCATTTATGGATGATCCTAGTCGTGTCGCGTTTGTGAGAGAGAAATTTCCAGAGCTGTATGCAGTGGAAATGGAGGCAGCAGCAGTTGCGCAAGTTTGCCATCTATTTGAAACGCCATTTGTGGTCGTTCGAGCGTTGTCAGATATTGCTGGGAAAGAATCCAATATCTCTTTTGATCAATTTCTAGAGCAAGCAGCGATTCACTCAACAGACCTTGTCCTGCGTATGATAAAGCAAACACAATAAAAGAAGGGGTTTCCCCCTTCTTTTCCATACAAAGGAAGGGATTTATATGGCTGTCATACATGATATTACGGAATTAATCGGCCACACACCGCTTTTAAAACTGTCAGGGATGGGTGTGCCGGCAGGTGTTGATGTTTATGCAAAACTTGAAATGATGAACCCAGGCGGAAGTATTAAGGATCGCTTAGGTGATATGCTGATTAAAGAAGCGCTGGCATCGGGCAAACTGCGCCCAGGCGGAACCATTATTGAAGCAACTGCAGGAAACACAGGCATCGGGCTTGCGCTAAGTGCAAGAAAACATCAATTGCATCCGATCTTCTGTGTACCAGAACATTTTAGTCAAGAGAAACAACAGCTCATGAAGGCGCTTGGTGCAGAGATTATTCATACACCAAGAAAAGATGGGATGAAGGGTGCGATTGATCGAGCCCTTGAACTAGAGGCAAGCCTTGACAATGCGTATTGTGTCTTACAATTTAAAAACCAAGTAAATCCATTGACTTACTATAAAACGCTCGGGCCAGAAATATGGTCTGACCTCCAGGGGAACATAGACGTGTTTGTAGCAGGAGCGGGCTCTGGCGGAACGTTTCAAGGCTGTGCTGCCTATTTAAAAGAGCAAAAAGAAGCGCTAAAAACAGTGATCGTGGAACCAGAAGGATCTATTTTAAATGGCGGAAAGCCGGGACCGCATAGAACGGAAGGAATTGGCCTTGAATTTATTCCAGATTATATGGAATCGACTTTATTTGACGAGATTTATACCGTCAGTGACGATGATGCTTTCCGAATGGTGAAAGAAGCAGCTGAAAAGGAAGGTGTTCTGCTCGGAAGCTCGTCTGGAGCCGCTCTATTTGCCGCTTTAGAGGAAGCGAAAAAGGCATCACCTGGGACAGTGATCGTGACCATTTTTCCTGATAGCAGTGAACGTTATCTAAGTAAAGGTATTTATGAGGGAGGAAAATAAAATGAAGCCAAAAACAATGATGATTCATAGTGGAATCACTGGTGATGAAAAAACAGGAGCGGTGTCGGTTCCTATTTACCAAGTCAGCACCTATAAGCAGCCTAAAGCAGGCGAGCACACTGGATATGAATATTCCAGAACTGCGAATCCAACAAGAACAGCACTGGAAACAGTCATTCGTGATCTTGAAGGCGGGGCAAACGGCTATGCATTCGGTTCAGGGATGGCTGCAATTACAGCTGTGATGATGCTGTTTAACAGCGGAGATCATATCGTACTGACTGACGACGTGTACGGCGGAACCTATCGTGTGATGACAAAGGTGCTCAACCGAATTGGCATTAAAGCCACATTTGTAGACACAAGTGATCCTGAAGCGGTGAAAAAAGCAATTTTACCAGAAACAAAAGCTGTCTATATTGAATCACCAACCAATCCATTGTTGAAAATGACCGATCTACAAGCCATAAGCCGGATCACAAAAGAAGCTGGCATCTTGATGATTGTCGATAATACGTTTTTTACCCCATATTTTCAAAAGCCGATTTCATATGGGGCTGACATTGTCTTGCACAGTGCCACAAAATATTTAGGCGGCCATAGTGATGTGGTGGGCGGACTTGTCGTGACAGCTACTGAAGAGCTTGGTGAAGAACTGCACTTTGTTCAAAACTCTACAGGCGGTATTCTTGGACCGCAAGATGCGTGGCTTCTAATGCGAGGGATGAAAACGCTCGGACTAAGAATGGAAGCACATCAACAAAACGCACAGAAAATCGCTGAGTTTTTAGAACAGCATCCTGCGATTACACGTGTCTATTACCCAGGTTTAACCGCTCACCCAGGTCATGAGCTTGCAAAAACTCAAGCAACAGGCTTTGGCGGTATGATTTCTTTTGATATTGGAAAAGAAGAAAATGTCGACGTGTTTTTAAGCCAATTGAAATTGTTTACAATCGCAGAAAGCCTAGGGGCGGTTGAAAGTTTAATCTCTGTTCCTGCTCGCATGACCCATGCATCGATTCCAAAAGAGCGCAGAGAAGAGCTTGGCATCACAGATGGTTTAATCCGTATTTCTGTCGGTATTGAGGATATTGATGACTTATTACATGATATTGAACAAGGGCTCGACGCAGTAACGAATGGATAGATTTACATGCCCCTCGCTTTCTCTCACTATGGTAAGCTATCAATAGACATTGATAACGGGAAGGTGAAACAAGTGAAGAAAAAGTGGGATGGTTTAGTGACAGATTACAAGCAATACGCTTTTATTTTGCTTGCTGTCAGCACCTTTTTATATATTGGTACGATTTTACCGAATCAGCACATAGAAGCATCACCAAAAATGCTGATGCTGGCAGTTGATTGTGTTTTCCTATTGGCTGCTTTTCTTTGCGTGAAACGTGCGATCTTTTTTCAAAAAAAGCTACAAGAACTAGATGAAGATTAAGTCGAAAAGTCTCCTCATATGATGAGGAGACTTTCAGCGTGTAGACAAACCCTCGCATTCTTTGTCAGTCCTGCGTGCCGGTGCTCACGAATTTCAAATTCGCTCCGCGCCGGTACTCGTCCTTCCTAGAATTCGAAGGTTTTCTATCACGCTGAAAAGAAGACAAAGGGCTAAAATCAAGTTCATTTTAGCCCTTTGTCAACAGTCTGAAGTTTCCTCATGTGATGAGGAAACTTTTTTTAATTGCACTGGATAATCGGACAAGAATCACTGTAGAAATTTAGTCAAACACACAAAAATCATCTAATTTACTAAAAACAGGTTTACAAAATGGTGCTTGCTGGATATACTTACAAAGTAATTAAAAACGTAAAGGAGGCTGAAGAATATGTTATTCGTATCTACTTGTGATCAATTCAACAACCAATTTCATCATGTCATCAGCCTGTGGAAGAGCTCGTGTCCTTCCTTTACCTTTTACGGTTCACGCTACAAAACTGTTTAAGTAAACGAGGATTTCACGTATCATCCATCGCAGGTTAGAAGACACTGTCTTTTGATCTGCATTTTTGTGTGCCCGCAGGTCAACTGATAAAGAAGATCTGCGGGCTATTTCGCGTGCTGCGAACTGAAGGGAGGTGAGCGTATATGACAATCCATTTATTTTTTATTACTTTGACGATCCAACGTAAATACAAGGACATTGAAACCGTTCTTTATGAACAACAAGTCGAAACGTTTTATGAAGAAATGAAGCAGAAACAACTAAAGTACATGAACTAAAAAGGACAATAAAAACATGAAAAGGAGGAGATTGACATGTTTATGATGCTTGCAATGCTTGATTGTTATACAAGGGAGAAGGACCAGGTTTAGACACGCTCCACATTGATCACCTGCACATATGATAACCGTAAAAGGAGATTGTGAGGTGATCAATGAATGTCGATGTCACCATATATGAGGTTTCCGTCAGTGGGGCACGGGTATGCGTCTATTCCGCATTCTTTAAAGCACGGATACGGCAATCCATACAGAATGCAAAGAGAGCAAGAAGAAATGCTCAGACGCTATATGTACAATTATCCAACTTATTGGTATTAAAGAAAAGGAGCAGGAAACGTTATCGTTTCCTGCTCCTTTTACATTAGCAAATCCAGCTTGCACCGATGATGATTAACAAAATGAACAGTACAACAAGCAATGCGAATCCGCCTGCAAAACCGCCACCGTAGCCACCGCAGTAGCCTCCAGAATAACCGCCAAAGCCCATAATCTAGCACCACCTTTATCTAATCAAGATACATTCATAAAATATGCAGCTCATGCAGAAAACGAAATCAATCTGAGCACAATTAATGAAAATGCCTATTTGTTTAAATATTTTTCATTACGTGCGAAACATTTTCAGAAAAGGTGCCGTCTAATAAAAGACAAAGAAATTAGGACTAGGTCTTAACTTTTGTTAGGCGAGAGCCGATATGAAAAGTAAGAAAATTCGTAAATAGTTTTATTTACTGGTGCAAAGCAGGTGTTGACATTGATTCAAAGCTGGATTGGAAAACAAATGAGGGAACCAAAGGGCTTGTTCTCAAAATGGGTTGCCCGCTATATGGAAAAAAATCATCATAATATCAATCAATGGACGATTCAACTCTTAAATATACAAGAAAACGACCGGATTTTAGAAATTGGTACTGGAAGAGGTATGACATTATCTAAAGTAGCGGAAAAACTTGACCGAGGAAAAGTATATGGAATCGATGCTTCGCGTCATATGGTAAAATACGCGAAAAGAAAACATAAGAGACTTGTCGAGCAGGAAAAAGCCGTTATCACACTTGGAAAAGCTGAGCAATTACCTTTTGAAGACAGATCATTCAATAAATTGTTCACAGTGCAGACCATCTATTACTTGCCAGATATCGAACAAGTCATGAAAGAGGTATATCGTGTTCTTCAAGTGGATGGAGAAGTATTCTTATCTTTTCAAAAGCAGGAACTAATGAAGGAACAAAAACGCTCACAGTCTCTTTCAACGTACAGTGAAGAAGACATCAGCTGTCTTTTTTCAGCGTATCACTTTAGAGACGTCTCTGTTTACCATTATGATACATACATCTGTATCAAAGCCTTAAAATGATGAAAATATTTCCCAGGTAATGAACAAGCACTCAAAAAAAGGCTCTTCGTCAGAAGGGCCTTTTTTGCATGTGGGAATTGATCATTCATCAATAAAAAAGACTCTTCACAAGAAGAGTCTTTTGCATTCATTTCATATGTAGGGGCCAGCCAGGTGTGTAAGGAATGATAGTATATATAAGGAATTTGTTTGTCGATTAAGGATACCTGTCTGGCTTATTCCTTATATCGACAATGTTCTGCAAATGTTTAGCTTTTTTTTCAATATTTTCTTTTTTATTTGACTGGAAAATACATTTTTCTCTCCTAGATAGACATTTGTCACTTATTTTTTGAGTCAATGTGCGGTTAAAAGAAGGAAAAAGCCCGAGAAAGAGAGAATTTTGGAGAGACTTCATTTTTAAACAAAAAGGGAGGAATGAAAACATGTCGGGAAACAAAGGTGTCGTTTACAAAGGAGCAGGAAATGTAGCAGTTGAGGATATTGGATACCCTGATTTGGTTTTAAGGGATGGCCCTGGTGTACCTAAAGCCAATGTTGGACGTAAGTGTGAGCATGGCGTCATTTTAAAAGTGGTGACAACAAACATTTGCGGGAGCGACCAGCACATGGTAAGAGGGCGTACAACTGCGCCTGAAGGACTTGTCCTTGGTCATGAAATTACTGGTGAAGTCGTTGAAGTTGGACGAGATGTAGAGTTTATCCAAAAGGGTGATCTCGTATCAGTTCCATTTAATATTGCCTGTGGTCGCTGCGTCATGTGTAAAGAACAAAAAACCCATGTGTGTTTAAATGTGAACCCCGATCGACCTGGATCAGCTTATGGTTATGTAGATATGGGCGGATGGGTTGGCGGCCAATCGGAGTACGTCATGGTGCCATATGCTGATTTCCAGCTGCTTAAATTTCCGGACAAAGATCAGGCGATGGAGAAAATACTTGATTTGACAATGCTTTCCGATATTTTCCCGACAGGTTTTCATGGTGCGTATTCGGCTGGCGTAAAACCAGGCTCTACTGTCTATATTGCTGGTGCAGGGCCAGTAGGTCTTGCAGCAGCGCATTCCGCTCAGCTCCTTGGCGCTTCTGCTGTCATCGTCGGCGATCTCAATGAACAAAGGCTCGAGCAGGCGAGAAGCTTTGGCTGCGAAACGATTAACTTACGAAAACATGATCGAATCGGTGAACAAATGACAAACATCCTTGGAGAGCCAGAAGTCGACTGTGCGGTCGATTGTGTCGGCTTTGAAGCATCAGGTCATGGAGATCAAGGAGAAGCACCAGCCACCGTTTTAAATACAATTATGGATATTACCAAAGTTGGCGGTAAGCTTGGAATTCCAGGACTTTACGTCACAGAAGATCCAGGTGCTGTGGATGAAGATGCAAAAGTTGGATCTCTGAAAGTGCGAATTGGACTTGGCTGGGCCAAAGCCCATACCTTTGTGACAGGCCAAACCCCTGTCATGCAATATCACCGCAGCTTGATGAAATCTATTTTAAGCGGAAGAGCACAAATCGCCAAAGCCGTTAATGCGACCGTCATTTCCCTTGATCAAGCCCCTAAAGGATATAGCGATTTTGATTCGGGTGTGGCGAAGAAATTTGTGATTGACCCGCATGGCATGATTTCTAAATAATGATCCATCGAAAAAAACTTACAGGATTTTTCCTGTAAGTTTTTTGTTTGTTACATATAAAAAGATGAAGCTTTTCTGCTACATTCCATGTCAATTGTTAGCCGTGCCTGAGTATATATTCCTCTGTTAAATCAACAAACGCCTTCAAAGCAGGAGACATCCATTTATTTTTATGCCAGAATAGTTGGATTTTCGTTGTGAGACAGGGTCCCATCCAATTGATTTTAATCATATGGCCTTCTGTTATTTCTCTTTTTATAGAAATTTCGGGAAGTACAGCAATTCCTAGACCAGCCATTACACATTTTTTAATGGCTTCTACATCTGCTAGTTCTAGTTTACTTCTCGGTTTTGCTCCTGCCTGTGTCAAAGAGTGTTCGAAGGCATAACGATAATCGCAGTCTTCAGTTAACAACAATCTTTGCTCGTCTAAATCGATAGGATGTACTTTTTGTTTTTTGCTCAATGGATTTGTTGGACAGCATACAATGGCCATCGGTTCATCTTTTAATTCTTTTACAATTAAATGTGAGGATACGACAGGATTCATCGATAATAGGGCGACATCAATTTGTCCTTCTAGTAATAGAGTTAAAACATCCTTTTCAGCTATTCCGGGACGGAAAATCAGTTCTACTTTAGGATACGTTGTTTGAAAGTCCGTTAAAATATGAGGAAGTCGATAGGTACATTGTGTTTCAGATGCACATATTCTCAAAATGCCGCTTGGCTCACTCATCCCGCCAACAGCCTCTAATGCTTCTCCTGTTAAACCTAAAATCTTATCCGTATAATCTTGAAACTTCATACCAGCTTCTGTTAAAATCACCCTTTTTCCAAGCCTTTCAAAAAGAGGGGTTCCTAACTCTTCTTCTAATGCAGCGATATTTGCCGTGATACTAGATTGAGCATAGCCAAGTATTTGTGCTGTTTTTGTAAAGTTTAATACTTTTGATGCTGTTTGGAACATCATCAGTTGCTTTATTTCCAACGTCAATTCCTCCTAAATCGGGTGAGCCGATTGATGCAATCAGAAAACTTCTATAGATAGATCATAACATTTTTACTATGATAAAAGTAGGCGCTTTCATTATTTAGAATGTTCAGATTTTATAGGGGGGATGGCTTTGTTTGAAACGATTGTCAATTCAATAAATGACTTTTTATGGACATATATTTTAGTCGTTATGTTAATAGGGATTGGAATCTACTTTACGGTGAGAATGAAGTTTATGCAAATTGTCTTACTAAAAGAGATCTTCCGTTCTATTTTTGAAAAAGCCCCAAAAATAAAAGGGAGTCAAGACATTTCTTCAATGCAAGCTTTCTTTATCGGAGCAGCGACGAGGATTGGAACTGGAAATATGGCAGGTGTTGCTATTGCTATCACAGTTGGTGGTCCTGGAGCTATTTTCTGGATGTGGTTTGCAGCAGTTTTAGGGGGAGCTTCTGCATTTGTCGAAAGCACACTCGCTCAAATATATAAAGTGAGAACAAGTGATGGTTTTAAAGGGGGGCCAGGCTATTATATACAAAAGCAATTTGGACTGAAATGGCCAAGTAGGATCTTTGCCTTTTCTGTTATTCTTAGTTTTGGCTTAATTTTTAATGCAGTACAAACGAACACCATCACAAATGCCTTTCGATATTCATTTGGTATCAGTCCAATTGGTATGGGGGTATTCGTAACCATTCTTACGGCTTTCATCATTTTTGGTGGTGTAAAGAGAATTGCCCGCTTTACCCAAATCATTGTGCCAATCATGTCCTCGTTTTATATTATCTTAGCACTTTATGTGATAGTGACAAATATCGCTGATGTACCCGCAGCATTAGCAAGTATTATGAAAAGTGCGTTTGGATTAGAGCAAATGGTTGGAGGCGGAATCGGCGCTGCAATAATGAACGGTGTCAAACGCGGTTTATTTTCCAATGAAGCAGGAATGGGAAGTGCGCCAAATGCAGCAGCTGCTGCCCATGTTTCACACCCAGTAAAACAAGGGTTTGTTCAATTATTAGGTGTATTTTTTGATACATTAGTTGTTTGTAGTTGTACAGCATTTATTATTATGCTATCAACAGTAGAAACAGCAGGTGATTTGTCAGGTATTGAAATTACTCAAGCTGCAATGGCGCAACATTTTGGTTCTTGGGCTAGTATTTTCTTAGCATTTGCGATCTTTACTTTTGCATTTAGCTCCATTGTAGGTGGCTACTATTACGGTGAAGCCAATATCGGTTTTATTCATCACAGTGTAACCGCGCTATTCGTGTATCGAATCACTGTTTTAATGATGATCATGTTTGGTGCTCTCGCCAACTTACAAATCGTTTGGACGTTAGCGGACTTGTCGATGGCGATTATGGCTATTGTTAACTTGGTTGCTATTGCGATTTTAGGCAAATTTGCTTTTGCGGCTCTAAATGATTACATGGGACAAAGAAAGGTAGGAAAGAACCCTGTTTTTTACGCTTCTACCATTCCAGGTTTAAAAGGAATAGAATGGTGGGGAGCAGAAAAACAAGCGATTAAATCAACAAATGAAGGGGTAGAAAATCAATGATAAATTTTGAATATGATTGTCATACGAAAATGATCATGGGGACTGGAAAATCTAAAGATATTGCCTCTATTGTAGAGGACATTGTTTTGCCTAGTGCTACAATTATGATTGTGACTGACCCTGGTGTAAAAAGCGCAGGATTGGTGACGCCTATTGAAGCATATTTGCAAGAAGCTGGTTATTCCGTTGTCGTCTTTGATCAAGTATCTCCAAACCCAAGAGATCATGAATGTCTAACGGGTGCAGAGCTCTTTAGAAAAGTACAAGCATCAGCGGTTATTGCGATTGGCGGAGGCAGCCCAATGGATACGGCAAAAGCCATTGCTTTATTAGGTCCAAATGGCGGTAATCCTGAAGAGTATATAGCAGGGAAGAAGGCGTATACAAATGTATCACCCTTAATTTGTATTCCAACCACGGCTGGAACTGGCTCTGAGGTGACCCGTTCATCTGTGATTACGTTAGCTGCTTCACATAAAAAAATCACCTTAAAACATGCCTTGCTTCGACCAACTATTGCGATTTTGGATCCTGCTCTTACTTCTACGGTGCCAAAAAGTATAACAGCGGCAACAGGTGTTGATGCACTGGTCCATGCGATTGAAGGCTATACATGTAAAGAAACAAACCCTATTTCTAAGGCGATGGGGGCAAGCGCAATGAAAACCATTGTGACCTATTTACCGAAGGCGTATGAAGACGGGTCTGATTTAGAAGCAAGATACAAAATGCAGGAAGGCAGTTTACTCGCTGGCTTATGCTTCGGTTCCGCTGATGTAGCAGCCGTGCATTGTTTAGCCGAAGCGCTCGGCAGTCTTTATGATACGCCTCATGGTATCGCAAATGCTGTGTTTTTACCTTATGTCATACAATTTAATGCAGCTGAAAACAAATCATTGCACATAGAGCTTGCAAACATCATGGGCTTTGCAGATAAAACGGATGCAGATGATGTGGCGATTCAAAAATTAATGGATGGTATGTATACATTCACAAAGAATTTAGGTATTCCATCACTAAAAGAATTATCTTATGTAAAAGTAGAAGATTTTGAAAAAATGGCTGAACTAGCAGAACAAAACAACTCTACAAAAAGCAATGTTCGTGCCGTTACGAAAGCGGACTACTTAGATATACTAAAGGCTGCTTTTTAAGTCATACAGAAAAAGAGCCGAATAGAATGACTGAATGATAAACACAAACTTTCCCAGACTTTACACAAGAAGCAAACGACTATGTCGTCAATATGGAGAATTACAAATATACCACCCTCCTAATGTATGATTTAGGTGGTGGTTTTTCTATGTCCCATTTGACTAGGTAACATGTATACATGAGTGGTATGATAGACGACAACATCTCATGAGAGAAAGGATAGGATAAACGATGAACTTTCACAATAAAACAGTTGTCATCACTGGCGCAGCCAATGGAATTGGTGAGTCGATCGCGTATGGCTATGCGAAAGAAGGGGCGCGTGTTGTGCTTGCGGATATTGACGAAGAGAAGGGCAAGCGCTTGGAAGATCAGCTGAAAAAGGAGTCCTTTGAGGCTTTTTTTAAAAAGACGGATGTGAAACAAGAGAAGGATATTCAAGACATCATGTCGGCTGCTGTGGCTCGTTATCAAACGATCGATATTCTCATCAATAATGCAGGGGTTATGTGTACAAAATCGCCTTATGAGCTAACGGTTGATGAGTTTGATCATGTGCTACATACAAACCTACGAGGTGCTTTTTTATGTGCAAGGGAAGCGGCACGTTATATCAAAGAGAATCCAAACGGCGGTTCCATTGTGAATATTTCATCTACCCGTGCGACCATGTCAGAGCCTCATACAGAAGCGTATGCTGCATCAAAAGGCGGGATATCAGCACTTACTCATGCGCTGGCTGCTTCTTTTAGTCAGGATCACATAACAGTAAACAGCATTTCCCCTGGATGGATTGAAACGAAGGATGAGAAAAGCCTGCGAGAAATTGACCATCAGCAGCACCTTTCCAATCGAGTAGGAACGCCAAAGGATATTGTCAAAGCTTGTTTTTATTTAACGGATGAAGACAATCAATTTGTGACTGGAACCGATTTGGTTGTTGATGGCGGCATGACTAGAAAAATGATTTATGCGGATTAACATGAAAAAACATTGACGTCTTGACGGAGGCGCAGTACAATATAGAACAATTCAGCTGAAGATCGTGATGAAAAAAAGATAAAGCGCAAATAGAGAAGAGTATGTAATGGCTGCCTCACACAGAGAACTCCGTGAAGCTGAGAAGGAGCTGGGAAGCGTTACAGAACCAAGCCTCTTAGCTCTGCACCGGATTCATTGTGATGGTGGTGCAGCGGCATTCTCCCGTTATAGAGAAGGGTTAGCGATAACCTGCTAAGGTTCATCTGGTAACAGGTGAATGAACTGAGGTGGCAACGCGGAGTCAATCCCGTCCTCAAGACAGAAATGTCTTGGGGGCGGGATTTTTTTATGACAAAAAGGAGGGCACCACGATGAAAAAACATTGGCGGGATATGAGCATGTTACTTGGAGCGATTGGTATTGCGAACATAGGAGAATGGATTTATATAATTGCTCTCCATCTGCTGATTTTTCAGGAAACGGGCTCCGTTCTTGCTGTAACAGCCGTCTATATGTTAAGACCTGTCTCGGCTCTTTTAACAAATAGCTGGTCTGGTAGTTTAATAGATAGACTGAATCAGCGGAATGTCATGATCAGTCTAGATCTATGCCGGGCCATTCTGATTGCTTGTTTACCCTTTGCCTTATTTTCAGGCCACTTATTGATCGTATATGTGATGCTATTTCTCATTCATATGGCACAAGCCATGTTTCATCCAGCTTCGATGGTGTATATGACAGCACTAATCCCGGCGGATAAACGAAAACGGTTTAATGCCATTCGATCTTTGCTTCAGTCTGGTGGATTTTTACTCGGACCCGCCGTAGCAGGGTTGCTTTTTCTCATTGGTACACCAGTCCTTTCAATTTATGTAAATGCAATCTGCCTTTTGATATCTGCTGTTTTGACGATGTGTTTACCGATTTTGTCAAAAGCAGCCGGGGCACAAAAGGGCTTTTCTCTCTCGGTATTAAAGGAAGATGCAAAACTTGTATTTCGTTTCAGTCTCACATCCAGGCAAGTGATGGCCGTGTATTTATTATTTAGTGCCGCCATCACAGTGCTGCCGACTGCCATTGACTCACTTGAAGCAGCTTTTGCAAAGGAAGTGCTGATGTTGACCAATACCGAATATGGGTTTCTTGTCAGTGTAGCTGGAGCAGGGATTATCGCAGGGGCATGTCTCAATACGGTCATTGTCGAAAGGCTGCCTATTTCAGTGATGCTTGGTGCGGGGAGTTTGTTTGTGGCTTTTGGATACTTGATCTATGCTTTTTCAAGCACATTGACTGTCGCAGCAGCTGGCTTCTTTGTTCTCGCTTTCTTTTTAGCATTTGCAAACACCGGTTTTATGACTTTTTATCAAACGAATATCCCGGTAGAGGTTATGGGGAGAGTGGCAAGTTTTTATGCGTTATGTGAAGCTGTTCTGACGATGATGATGACAGGAATATGCGGCGCATTGGCGCATGTTTTATCGATACGTACTTCTGTCATGATTGGCTGCCTATGTATGCTTCTTATTTGTCTGTTGCTATGTTTTGTCATTTTTCGTCCATTGACTGTCAAAAAAATAGTGCATCTTACTTAGAAAATTAAAAAAATTATGTTATCATTATTTAAGTAAGTTAATTAAATTGATGAGAAAAGGAGTCTTACAAATGAAAGCACTACGCTGGCACGATCAAAAGGACATTCGACTAGAGGAAATTGACGAACCAACAGTTGCTCCAGGAAAAGTGAAACTGAAAGTAAAATGGTGCGGCATTTGTGGTAGTGATTTACATGAATATTTAGGCGGACCGATCTTCATTCCTGTGAATGAACCTCATCCACTTACAAAAGAAAAAGCACCCATTACACTGGGACACGAGTTCTCTGGTGAAATTGTAGAAGTTGGAGAAGGCGTGAGTAATTACAAAGTAGGCGATCGAGTGGTTGTTGAACCTATTTTTGCAACTCACGGGCACCAAGGTGCTTACAACTTAGATGAAAACATGGGCTTCTTAGGACTTGCTGGTGGCGGCGGAGGATTCTCTGAATATGTATCTGTCGATGAAGAATTACTTCATTTGTTACCAGACGAAATTTCATATGAGCAAGGTGCACTTGTTGAACCTTCTGCAGTTGCTTTATATGCGGTTCGTTCTAGTAAAGTGCAAGCTGGGGATACAGCAGCTGTGTTTGGCTGTGGACCAATCGGTTTACTTGTCATTGAAGCATTAAAAGCAGCTGGTGCTACTGACATTTATGCAGTGGAATTATCAAAAGAGCGCCAAGAAAAAGCAAAAGAACTTGGAGCGATCATTGTAGATCCTTCTCAGTATGAAGATGTTGTTCAAGAAATCGCACGCCGTACAAATGGTGGAGTCGATGTTTCTTTTGAAGTGACAGGTGTACCTGTTGTATTGAAGCAAGCAATCCAATCAACTAGAATTTCAGGTGAGACAGTCATTGTAAGCATTTGGGAAAAAGGCGCAGAAATTATGCCGAATGACATTGTCATTAAAGAACGTACAGTCAAAGGAATCATCGGCTACAGAGATGTTTTCCCATCTGTATTAAACTTAATGAGAAAAGGCTATTTCTCTGCAGATACACTCGTCACGAAGAAAATCAAGCTGGACGATGTGATCGAAGATGGCTTCCATGCATTAATCAATGAAAAAGATCAAGTGAAAATTTTAGTCAGTGCTGAATAAGTAGGACGATAAAGAGAATGGCAGATGCCGTTCTCTTTTTTTAACGTCCAAGAGATTTTCCGTACACGCTGACTCGTTTCTCTAACAAAGCAAAAGCGAGTTCAAAGAAAATACTAAGCATCCAATAGATCAAAGCAGAGACAAGATACGTTTCTAAAAATTTGTAGCCGTCATTTGCAATGATGCGAGAGATCCCCATGATTTCCAGTACACCAATTGTAAACGAAAGGGATGTGGCTTTTAACAGCTGAATGAGCTGATTCCCTAGGTTTGGCAGGGCAACCACAAACGCTTGCGGTAAAATAATGCGCATCATCGCCTGTCTGGTGGTCATGCCAACGATTTTCGCCGCTTCAAGCTGCCCTCTGTCTACCGCAAGGAGTGCGCTGCGGACCACTTCTGTTAAATGTGCGGCTGAATGCAGGCTGAAGGTGATAAGGGCAACGGTAAGCGGGGAGACCATATCCGGGTGAAAGGTCAACCCAAAAGTGCTATTCATTTTGGTCAGAACAAATGGAATGCCATAAAAGAAAGCAAACAACTGAACAATGAGAGGTGTTCCTCTAAAAAATGAGACATAGAGCGTGACCAGCTGGCGGAGCACAGGGATACGAAAGAGGCGAATGAAAGCAAAAATAGATCCAATCAAAAGGCTCACAGCCATAGAAACAAGTGCAATCAATAAGGTAAAGGGAACGCCTTTTAGAATATGTGGTATTTGGTCAATCGCAAATGATATATCAATGGTTTGCATCAAATCGCCTCCTTAGCGTGACAGGCTGGTGCGGCCTTTCACAAATTTTCTTTCCAGTAGCATCGTGATCAGTTCAATACTGATGCAAATCAGCCAATACACAATTGCAATGATGACGTACACTTCAAACATCCCTATCCCGTAGTTATTACCTAGTATGATTTTGACCTGTCCCATCATATCAATGAGTCCGATTGTAAATGCAATGGCGGTATCTTTCACGAGATCAATGGTGTAATTTCCGAGGTTCGGAAGTGCAATGAGAAAGGCTTGCGGAATAATGATCCTCATTAATGCCTGCGTATCTGTCATCCCAACAATGTAAGCTGCTTCAAGCTGATCTTTCCCAACAGAGGAATATGCACTGCGAAAGACTTCAGATAAATAAGCGCCCGTATGTAACGAGAATGTGATCATCACAAATAACACACGATCCCAATGATTGATTTGAATTCCCGCCATGAGTAAAAGCTGAGGCAGGCCAAAATAAATGAGGAATAACTGAACAATGAGCGGTGTACTTCGTGTAAATGACAAATAAATGACCGCCAATTGTTTCAGCACTGGAATTTGTTTGATTCGAATGCAAGCAAACAGCAATCCGATGATGATGGCAAAAAACAATGACACCACAATCATCAGAAATGTGAGTGGCAGGCGATCAACCACCTGTAAAAAGATTCTTAACCAATCTCCAGCTGTAAACGTCATGGCGCTTCCTTCCTTTCTTCATATTGATAGCCTTGCTCTGATATATAGTCAATATCTTGAAAGAAATCAACGCCAAACCATTTCTTCGCAAGGTCAGGTAATGTTCCGTCTTCTATCATCTCTTGTGTCACTCGGTCCAATTGTGATGCTAGTTTCTTTTGACTAGGCTGTAAGACAAGATAAATAGGTTCCTTTGAGACAATGCCGCCCACTTTGACTTTCAGGTGAAGATGTTTTTGAATCGTATCAAAGGTCGAAATATTCATAAAAGCCGCATCGGACCGTCCACTTTCGACTCGTTTTAAATTGAGTTCGTTTGAAGGGCTTTCAATGGTCGTGAGCGGAATTTTCCGATCATTTTCTTCATTATATTGATTTAATATGGAACGAAGGCCGCCGCTAGGACTGACGGGAGCGAGCTTTTTTGATGTCATATCGTCTAGAGATTCAATATCTTGCTCTGATTCATTTACAATTAAACCTGTCATCGAATAGCCGTATGGAACCTTAGGATAAAGAAAGCGTTTTTCACGTTCAGGATTACTAAAAAACCAATTAGCCGCCATTTCAAATTTCCCAGCGCCGATCCCAATTAAATTGGATTCTTCCTCGCCAAAGATATAATCAAAATGAATGTGTGGCAAACGTTTCTCGACTTCATTTAAATAATCGATGTTATAGCCAATCGGCTCGTTGCGGTCATTTGTGGCTAAAAAAGGCGGATTGACTTCTGCGCTTAGTGCGACTTTGACAATTTGTCTGCCATCATCTGTTGTCGTTTTCACACTGCTGCAGCCAATGAGAGAGAGGAGAAACAGAAGGATACTAGCGGCGGTGAATAAAGTCTTGCGCTTCATCTGTCTTCCTCCAATCCTTGCCACATCCCGCGATGAATTCTTGATAAAAATTGTTTCGTCCGTTCATGCTGAGGCTTCATCAGGACGTCTTCTGGTGAGCCTTTTTCAACGATTTCCCCATCTGCCATAAAGATCACTGTATCCGCTACATCTTTTGCAAACGAGATTTCATGCGTCACAATGACCATCGTCATGCCTTGGCTCGCAATATCTTTCATCATTTCAAGGATTTCTCCGACCATCTCTGGGTCTAGTGCGGACGTTGGTTCATCAAACAAAAGCACCGCAGGATTCATGGCAAGAGCACGGGCAATCCCAATCCGCTGCTGTTGACCGCCGGATAATTCACTTGGAAACGCATCTTTTTTATGAAGCAGCCCAATTCGCGTTAACAATTGCTCTCCGATTTTTTCCGCCTCTTTTTTAGACATGTTTTGAGACACAATCAATCCTTCTGTGATGTTTTCAAGTGCTCGTTTATTTTGAAACAAGTGATAATGCTGAAACACCATAGACGATTGCTGTCTGAGTTTTAGAAGATCTTTTTTTCGATATTGTTCAAATTGAATCGTGGCTTCTCCAACTGTCAGCGTTCCTTTGTCTGGGATATCAAGGCTGTTTAAACTGCGGAGAAGGGTTGTTTTTCCTGATCCGCTCGGTCCAATAATGGCGACCACTTCACCTTCTTGTACGGTGAAATCAATTCCTTTTAACACATGAGTTGACCCATAGGATTTATGTAGATTAGTAGCAGAAATCATAAAAGCATCACGTTCCTTTGACATATGTACTTAATATTGATAAAATTTAACACATTAAATCCTATAAGTAAAGTGTGTTTTAATAATACCTATTGGATAAATCGGATATGATAGATTGCGAGAAACAGAGGAGTTGGATACGTTTTGTCTAAAGCATTATTTGTCGATACAGATTTTCAAAAAAATTGGCTAAATCAACTAGAATCCCTTCGTGAAACGATCGAACAATCTGCAAAAGAACATGATGAGGGTGCCTATTTTCCTAAACAGAATATCGAATCATTAGTAGAACTGGGCTATACAACGTTGTCTCTGCCTGTTGAGTACGGGGGCGGGGGTCAATCTGTAAAGGATATGGTCCTTTTTCAAGAAACACTAGGAAGTATGGATGGAGCAACTGCCTTATCGATCGGCTGGCACCAAGGAGTTGTTGGTGAAATTTATGAAAAGAAACTATGGAATGAGAAGCAGCTGCAATTTTTTGCTGAAGAAATCAAAAATGGGGCTCTTGTGAACCGGGCCGTCAGTGAAGCGCAAACAGGGAGTCCAACAAGAGGAGGCAAACCTGGAACAACTGCAACGAGATCAGGAGATCAATGGGTGATCAGTGGCAGGAAAACATTCACAACGATGTCACCAGCACTCACATATTTTCTCGTCGGTGTATGGATCGAAGAAAAAGAAGCGATGGGCTTCTTCTTAATTCACCGTAATACAAAAGGTGTTTCTATAGAAGAAACGTGGGATGTTGTTGGCATGAGAGGAACAGAGAGCCATGATTTAATTCTAGATCATGTGGAAGTTCCAGATGACATGTTGGTTGAAGTGCAAAAAGGACCTCGGGGCGGTACGTTAAACCCTTGGATCGCACATATTCCTTCCTGCTATTTAGGGATTGCACAAGCGGCAAGAGACTATGCTGTTCAGTATGCCATCACCCATTCACCGAACAGTATTAGCGGAACGATTAGCGAACTGCCAAATATCCAAACACTGATTGGCGAAATTGATTTACTACTAAAGCAAGCACGCCATGTCATCTATTCAACGACAACATTATATGAGCAGCCAGAGAAAAGAGAGCTGTTAATCAATGAATTCGGTGCTGTGAAGCATACAGTCGTTAATGATAGTCTGCAAGTGGTCGATAAAGCCATGCGTTTAGTCGGTGCAAAAAGCTTAAGCCTTAGCTGCCCGCTTCAACGTTACTATCGAGACATTCGTGCTGGGCTTCATAACCCACCAATGGACGATATGACGATTTCGAAAATTGCAAAGCAAGCGATTGAAGAGAAAAAATTGAACGTACAATAAACAGAAAGCCGGATAAAACCGGCTTTTTTTATTGAAAAAGAGGACGAGCGGCTCTTATTTCTGATCAGTCAGCATGCTACAATCGATTGCAATCATGAGCAAAGAGGGTGATTGTTTGCAAAAAAAGAAGATGAAATGGCTGATTGCTGGCGTGATGCTTGCAGTACTTTGTATGAGCAAGCCTGCATCAAGTGAAGGAACATCTCCAAAATGGTCCGTCGATGAATTCATGAAAGAGCGGGAAGGCACATTTGTGATTCAAGAAGTAAAAGAAAAATCACCATGGGTGTATAACAAAAAAAGAGCGAACAAGCGCTTTGCACCACAATCAACGTTTAAAATAGCAAATGCCTTAATCGGACTTCAAACTGGCGCAGTTAAAGATGAATATGACATTAAATATTGGGACGGGGTAAAAAGAGAGATTGATAACTGGAATAAGGACCATACACTGGGCTCTGGCATGAGAGATTCAGTCGTCTGGTATTATCAAGCCATGGCACGTGATATCGGGGAAGAACGCATGAGCCATTGGATAAAAGCCATTCATTATGGGAATCAAGACATATCTGGCGGAATCGATCAATTTTGGCTAAGCAGTACGTTGCGCATTTCACCAGTAGAACAAGTCCATTTCCTTAAACAGCTATATGAAGAAAGTCTCCCATTTGACCTATCTGTTATGAGAACCGTCAAGCGAATGATGATACAAGAAGAAGAGAAACACGCCACGCTATACGGAAAAACAGGCTCCGGATCAGGAATCGGCTGGTACGCAGGCTTCATTAAATATGAAAACAAAACCTACATCTTCACCGCAAATATAGAAGGCACCGGACTAGAAGCAAAAGAAATCACCTATCGTATTTTGAAAAAATATCATTTGGTAGAAGCATCCGTTTAGGATGCTTTTTTTATGAGTGAATTTGGGGATATATTGATAAAAAGATGATACTTGGGTTAGTTTGAAAGAATGATATATTTTTAGAAAAATATTGAAACGTTATCTCAAATATATTATGATATATGACGTATTGTTACAAATGTTACAAATATATGATAAGGAGATTAATATGAATCTAAAAAGAAAAGTCAATTGGAAAAGAAATATTGCAGCGCTTCTAGCCTTTGTGATGCTTATATCAATGTTACCTTCTGACATTTTTGCAGAAGAACATGTAGAAAATACAAAATCAAGTCATAACAACATGCCAGAAACAGACGATTCAAAAACCCTTGAAATAGCAGGGATTGATGAAGCTGAAATTGGAAAAGACGGAGAAGTTCTTTCGGAAAGAACAGCCAATAGCAAACTTTTCTATGAAGGAGAGGGAGTATTTACGCAAGAAGTATATCCTGACCCCATTCATATAAAAGAGTCACCAGATGCTGAGTGGGAGGACATCTCTCCAGAGTTAAAAGCAACTTCGAAAAAAGAAATAGAAACGGAAAATGCAAGGTTAGATTCAACCTTTCAAAAACAAATGAAGAAAGGGCTCTATGCTACATTCGAACACAAGAAGCATCAAATTGAATTTTCAATTTTAAAAGCTTCAGGAACAAACAAATCAGAAATTCGTTCCAAAGATGCCTCTGCACAATTTAAAGAGAACACCAACGAACTTACATACGAAGAGGTATTTCCACATATTGATTTGCGATCATTTACTTTTAATGAAAATATCAAAGAAGATATTGTACTCAAACGATATGATGGCTACAATTCTTTTACATTTAAAATAAAGACAGATCTAACTGGAGAAATTGAGGAAGATGGTTCTATTAGATTTTTTGATCAGAAAAAACAGACCATTTTTCAAGTTCCAAAACCGTTTATGACCGATTCAAATCTAGATGAAAAGTCAGGCGAAGTGGCTAGATCAGAAGATGTGAGCTTTGAATTGCAAAAAGAAGATGATGGCTATTTACTTCGTGTAACTGCTGATGAGAAATGGCTCAAGGATCCTGAACGAGTTTATCCTGTGTCTATCGATCCATCGACTTCTTTATCTGTTTCATCAGACACATTCATTATGAGTGCATACCCAACAACAAACTATTCAACATCTACGCAAAAATGGGATGCTAATCTGAAAAGTTATGTCCTGAAAACCGGTTATTATGATAAAACAACTGGTACAAACTACGCGTTCATGAAGTTTAATTCATTCAAACCGATTCAAAATATGAATGTAACAAAAGCGACACTCAAAACGTATGTTGCTCATTCATATTACGGGACGAAAGCAACTGGTCTTTGGCTTGATACAGTGAATGCCAACTATGATCATACAAAGCTAACATGGAACAATAAACCAAGTTCTAAAAACATCGGTAAGGCCAACGTATATAAAGGACAATGGGCGAGTTATGATGTGACATCGACCATCAAAGCTTGGAATAGCGGAACAGCTAACTATGGCTTTAAATTACATGCTAATGGAAATGGACAAGATCATTGGAAAAAAATAATCTCATCAACAAACTCAACCAAAAAACCAGTCATTGAAGTCACGTATACGATTCCACAGGCAAATGCACCAACTGTAAAAGGTTTTAGTAATGGAAATGGGACAGGTTACTTAAACTTAAGTTGGAAAAAGGTGTCTGGCGCAAAAGGTTATAAAGTGTGGCTATATAACGGAAAAGAATATGAAGCCATTTCAGTTGGGAATGTGGCATCATGGAGTACAAAAGGAAAGAATATTTGGCCGACAGCAAGCGAGATTGCAGCTAAGAAATATAAACTTCATTTAGATGGAAAAGGGGGGACAGAATTAGCAGTTGATCCTTCCCCGGTTTACAAAAACTCAGGTGGTAATTATGCGACAAGCAAAAATTATTGGGTAGCTGTAAGTGCGATTTTTGACCAAGGTGAAGGCGCAATGTCAGCAAAAGTAAAACCTGTCGTGCCGAATGTGGCTAGAGCGAAAGCACCTAGTACAAAAGGATTCAATAATAATAACGCAACAGGTTACTTTGATCTTTCTTGGACTTCAGTTTCCGGTGCGACCGGTTATAAAATACAAATGTTTAATGGGAAAAGCTATGAGACATTGGATCTTGGGAATCAAACATCATGGTCAACAAAAGGAAAAAAAGTATGGCCAACAGCTGCTGAGATTAAAGCAGGTAAATTTGCATTGCACCTCCAAGATGGAAAAGGGGCTGAGCTTCCAATTCATCCTGGTGCGACTTATAAAAATGCTGGAGGAGATGCGGCTCAAAAACATTATTCCTTCAGAGTGATTGCCTACAATAAAGATGGAGAAGCTATTGCTTCACCGCCATCTGGACCTACTTTACCTGATCTATCTAGACCGAAAGCTTTATCTGGGTATGCTTATACGAATACGAAAGAGAGCCAAACAGGTTATATCAATTTACATTGGGACAAAGTAAAAAATGCAAAAGGATATAAAATTAACATCTATAATGGTAAGGCATATCAATCATTTGATGTTGGTGATGTCGATCATTGGACAACACAAAATAAGAATATTTGGCCGACTCCTACTGAAGTTAAAAGTGGGAAATATGTGCTTCATACAGATGGTAAAGGCGGGGAATTAGCGCTAGACCCATCACCAGTTTATGAAAATGCGAATGGAAATTATAAAGGACGCAAGAACTACACCTTTACCCTTTCTGCTTACGATGCAAATGGAGAAACCATTCCGACACCAGCCTTTAACCCGACATTCCATGAAGGTGCCGAATTCCTTGGGACAGAGGATTACTGGTCGATTATTGATATACCAGACGGCCAGCTGAATGGTGCAACTGGTAATGTGATTGTCAGTGAAGAAGAAATGTCGATTGATGGAAGAGGACCAGGACTTGGAATTGGTCGAACTTACAACAGTTTAGATGCAGCTGACCACCTGTTTGGACAAGGGTGGTACGCAGATGTAGAAACTAGTATCACGCCAACAAAAGAAGGTGCCATCTATCTTGATGAGGATGCTACAACTCATATTTTTACAAAAAAAGCAGATGGTACGTATCAACCACCAACAGGTATTTTCCTTGAATTAACGGAATCAAAAGATGAATACATGTTAAAAACGAAGGATCAAACCTTTGCACACTTTAGTAAAAATGGTGGGAAAATCACCAAGATTGTAGATGGACATAAAAATACAACGACATACAAATATAACGAAAACAATCAGCTCACTTCAATGGAAGATGCATCTGGACGAAAAATAACAATGGAATATGATGAAGATGGTCATATCATCTCGGTCCAAGGACCAAAAGGAAAAAAGCTTTCATATGAGTATGATGCAGGCTTCCTAAGAAAAGTCATTGATTCTGATGGAACGAGTATCTCATATGAATATGACAAAGAAGGAAAATTGATTAAACAATTCTCTCAAAACAGCACAGAAGATCAGCCTGTTTTTACAGAATACCAATATGAAAATCACCGTTTAGTCAAAGCGATCAATGCAAAAAAAGAAACCTTTGAGTATGCATATGATATGTCTAAAAAGACACTCATGCTGACGCAGCCAAACGGCCGGAAAATACAGTATACGTATAATGAAGCGGCCAACCCGATTCAAGTTGTAGATGATGCGGAAGGGCTTAAAATTACTACTAAAACGAAATATGAAGGCAACCAAATCGTAGAAGAAACTGATCCCAATGATGTAGAAAAAGGAAAAGCTACAGAAAGCTATTCGTATGACAAAAATGGCAACGTCATTCAGGCGAAAGATGCTTATGGGACGGAAACCTACGAGTATAACAAAAACAATGATGTTACTAAAGTGAAAGATACAGAAGGAGATATTACAGATATCGCCTACGATGGATTAGATGCTGTATCTGAAACGGATCAAAGTGGAAATATGTCTTCAGCAAGTATTTATGATTCGTACGGGAATTTGGTACAAACGAGTAAAGAACTTGCTGCAGGTGCGAGTATATTGAAAAATGGCAGTTTTGAAGATACGCTAACTGGCTGGAAGCTTACAGCATCTAAGGATGATGGGAAATTAGCGCAAACAGCTGAAAAAAGTGGTCCGTTATCTGGCGGCAGAGTATTAGAGGTCAGTTCACAGTCGACAACTGAAGGAACAGAACTTGGCTATTCTTCTGCTACTCAAGAAGTGACACTAGAGCCAAATACGACGTATACACTTAGTGGGAAAATAAAGACAGAGCTAACGAAAGCAAGAGCATTTTTTAACATCGATTTAAGAGATACAAACAACAAACGAATTCAATGGATCAGTAACGGTTACAGTACATTATCAGGCAAAAACGATTGGACAAAACGCCAAGTCACGTTTACGACGCCATCTCATGCAGGCAAAGCTGTGATCTATATGGAAGTGGATCATCGAGATAAGGCTGGAAAAGGAAAAGCCTGGTTCGATGAGATTCAGCTAGAAAAAGGCGAAGTTTCATCAAGTTATAATCCAGTCAAAAATAATTCCTTTACGGATAAAACAACAAGCTGGAGCGGAACAGGTGGTTCATTAGATAATGAAGAAGGCTTTAACGATGACGTTTCGTTAAAAATGACCAGAACCACTTCATCTCAAGCGAATGTCATCTATAAACAATCTGTACCAATTGAACAAAGTGCAAATGATCAATCTGTGTATGTCACATTGACTGGGATGTCTAAGGCTGAAAATGTCAAAGCCTCAAATGAAAATGATTACTCACTTCAAGCGTCCGTCACGTATACAGATGGCACAACAGGAACATTTAATGCGAAATTCCCAACCGGTTCACAGGAGTGGAACCGAGCGGCGGTTGTCATACCAAAAACAAAACCATTGAAAAAAGTCGACGTTCAGATTGTTTTCCAAAAAAGCGCGACTGGAATGGTTTGGTTTGACGATATCCGTCTAGTAGAAGGTAGTCTTTTAACGAGAACCACTTACGACGAAAAAGGGAACTATGCAGTTAAAGAAGAGGATGAGCTTGGTTACTCATCTCAATCTGCTTTCGACGAAACAGGCAAAAAACTTTCTGAAACAGATGCGAAAGGCGAAAAAACAACATTTGAATATGACCAGGCTGATCAGCTGAAGAAAATCACTTTATCTAATGGGACATCCATTGTGAGAACGTATGATAAAGAGGGCAATGAACAGTCGAAAACCATTCGTGCAGAGTCAGATCAGACGTATCAATTCGAATACGACCTAATGGGCAAATTGACAAAAACCATTGATCCATTAGGGAATGTGTTGAAAAGTGAATATGATGCGAATAGCAACTTAATCAAAACGATTTCTGCTAATGGACATGAAGTGTCTCTCACGTATGATGGAACAGACCGAGTGAAATCAAAATCATACAATGGAACAGAAAAATATAACTTTAGCTATGATAAAAACGGAAACGAAACAACGGTTGTCAACAAAGAACAAAATACAACCAAAAATCGAACGTTTGACCAACAAAACCGTATTACAAAATTAACGGAGCGAGGCAGCAGCCAAACTTGGACGTATCCAGCCGATTCAGACAAACTGAAATCCTTTGAGTGGACACACGGAAATCAAAAAGGGACGAACCAATTCAGTTACAATAAGCTTGATCAAATGACGCAGATGAAGGATTCAAATTCTACGTATTCGTTTGATTATGATGAAAATGGAAATGTTCAGTCCTTTATTACAGGTAACGGCAGTGGTGCTAGCTTTGCTTATGATGAGCGCAACTTAATCAATGATTTGCACATTGGAACAAGCCAAGGCACGACGATCTTAAACGAAGCTTACGAATATGATCAAAATGGAAACAGAATAACGGTTGATCAAGGAAGCAACGGGAAGATTCGTTATGAATATGGAAAATTAGATCAATTGATCAAAGAAACTCATCCAGATGGCACGGTCATTGAGTACACATATGACGGGTTTGGAAACAGAAAAACCGTCACGACTGAACAAAATGGCACTAAAAAAACAATCAACGCATCATTCAACATCATGAACCAACTGACAAAGGTAAATGATGAGACTTTAACTTATGACAAAAATGGCAACCGAACGTCTGACGGACAATTCCTTTATGAATGGGATGCAGAAGATAACATAACGGCCATTACGAAAAAAGGGGAAGACAACCCATTTGTCACTTACAAATATGATGAGCGTGGATACAGAATTCAAAAAACAGTGAATGGAAAAGTAACAAATTACTTTTATGACGGCGATAGTCTGAATGTTTTATACGAAACAGATGGAGACAACGAAGTCACAAAAACATACACATACGGTGAGAGTGGACAACTCCTTGCATTCACGCAAAATGGAAACAAATATTTCTATCACTACAATGCACACGGTGATGTCATAGCCATCACAAATAGTGCAGGAAAAATCGTTGCTGAGTACGAATACGATACATGGGGCGTTCCAACAAAAGTAAAAGAAGATGAAGAAGTAAAAGGAAACCCATATCGCTATGCTGGTTACCGCTTCGACGAAGAAACAGGACTTTACTATTTAATTGCACGCTACTATGAACCGAAAAATGGCGTATTCCTATCACTTGACCCAGACCCAGGAAGCGATGGAGATTCACTAGATCAAAACGGATATACCTATGGAAACAACAATCCAGTCATGAATGTGGACCCGGATGGTCATTGGGTATGGTATGTTGTGAATGCAGGATTTGCGGTATATGATGGATACAAAGCTTATAAATCAGGTAAAGGCTGGCGGGGTGTAGCTAAAGCTGCAGCAATAGGTTTAGTCGGAAGCGCTGTGGTTAAAGGTGCAAAAATAGCTTATAAGGCGTATCGTCTTAAGAGAGTGCATAAGGCACCGGCGCATGTTAAAAAAGTAGCAAAACATATTTCCTCTAAAGGAGGAGCAGCACCGAAAGGATATAAAGGTGGTCGCACATATCACAACAAACCTAAGAAAAAAAGACATTGGAAGCTACCTAGAAACACAACATATAGAGAATATGATGTAAAACCAAAGATTAAAGGTATAAATAGAGGTAATGAGAGAATTGTGTATGGAAGTAATGGGAAGATGTATTATACTAAAAATCATTATAAGTCATTTAAAAGAATAAGGTGAAGAAATGAACTGGGATATCTTAACCGATAAAAAAAATGAAGAGTTATGGAATATTGTTCATAAAAAAATTAAATGGAATCCTGGTAGTAAATTAGTAAAAATAAAACCTCCAAAACCATACAAAAGGTTTTATATTAAAATGAGTGATAGAAATACAAAGTATAATTTAAATGAACTAGAGGAATTCGAATGTGATATTTTAACTTTTTTTAAAAAATGCACTGATTTTAATGAACGAATATACGCTTTGGAATGGCAACACTCCGGTTATTCTTTTTCACCACATTTGCCGATTGAATTAGATGATTTCGGAGACTGGCTTATTCCGCCTTATCCTGATGGAGATTATCGTTTTTTCTTTAAAGCGGATTTGGAATGGGGGGTACTGGGGGATCCAGTTCAACATCAAATTATTATTTATGGTGAAAGTTTGTTGTTAGAAATTGAAAAAAGCAAACCCAAAATTTTAAAAGATCGTAAAAATAGTTTTTTTTAGATTGTTAAAACAGAATTATTTTAAATGCAAAAATACTATGTGAAATATAAATTTTCAATTTGAAGAAATTTAAATGATTTGATAGTGGTATTGGAAATGTGCTTTGTAGTATGTACTATAAGGCACATTTTGTTTTTCGGTTAAATAAACAACAAGTTGATGAACATCTATAAGTTTAAGAAGAGAAAAAGTATCTGATTGGGCTGAAACTTACGTTTCTGCAGACGATCCAGAAATAGACGATAATCAAGTTTAGGATATGCTGATTCTTTTGAGTGGAATTGATTTGAAAGATTCACTTAATTCTTACTTGCATTGTGTAGATGATTTGAATGATTGGTTAGAAAAGTACCAATAGCTCCTATATATCAGCTTACTATATTCTTTTAAGTCTCCATCTATTAAAAGGAGTGAATGTTATGCCTGAAACAGTCATCGCAATTCCAGGATTTTGGTCACATGATTTAAAAGAACTCGACGAATTGAATGATTATATATTCGTGAATGATCGAATCATGCATAAACGAACTGGAACTTATTACGATCTTGAAGTAGTTGATCATATTGATCAATTAAGCGAGACTTTCCCTCCAAATGAACAATTCAATTCAGAAGAACTTAAACAAATAGATACACATCAAACATGCTTGTATATCATTGGAATAACTGAATCCTTAGAAGAAAAGAACTAAACGCTCTTGTACAATTGACTACATCTTTACTAAAGATTGATGGCATGGCGATAAAAATTGAATCATCAGGCCGTTCTTTTATGAAGAAGACATGGCAAAGTTTAATAGAAGACTTCAATCCTTATCAATATATGACTTCTATTGTTCAAGAGAGTGATGTTGTGTATGTCAACAGTGGATTTCAACAATTTGGAGAGCCTGAAATGATGTTTGAAGGGTTTCATGCTGAAGAGACAGAGCGGTACTTTTAAACTGATAAACAAATCTATTCAAGAAAAAAGAGAAGCTTTAAAAGAAAAGGTTATCTATGATGAAGGTCAGCAGATAAAGTTAGATCTTATTGAATGCGATTTTTATCCCGAAGATGATTTGTTTTACAATCCGTATGGAGTCGCCGTCTTCAATTAGTAATGTCTAAATCAAGTCGTTACAGTAGATCAATAGATAAGGAGTGACGCAATGTCCATACATCCGAAAGAGTTAGAAACCACCATCCAATTACCTGCGAAAAAGCGTTATGCCTATTTCATCAAAAAGATCGTTGATTTTGAAGAGGTTTGGTCATTAAGAAGCGAGAAGGGATGGGTGGTGTCAGAGGATGAATATGGTGTACCGCAGCTTCATTTTTGGCCGACAGAGGATCATGCCGCTTATTGTGCGATCGATCAATGGGAAAAAACAGTGCCCGAAATGATTGATATAGATGATTTTATAGAAGAGTGGCTGCCGGGAATGATAGCAGATGGAATCAATCCGTCCATTTTCTATAATCGAAATGATTCGGTTTCAATTGAAATTCAAACATTAAAAGAAGATATAGAGGAAGAATTAAAAAACTACTAGTTCGACAAGAGTGGAGGTAGTTGTTTGAAACGGCTTGAAGACTTATTTATTCGTTCAGAAAAAGAATTCAAATTCTATCAGAATTTAGTAGACCATGTGTTTGAAACAAGTAAAGAGCTGCCACAACAAGTCTTTCGTAAGACATTTGATTGTTTTTTGTTTCAAGAGTTTGATTGGGCATTGAGTGATGATATTTTACCAACCATAAAAGAGTTATCAACTGTTACACAAGATAGAGAATTTTTGACTGCAGTCCTTCAACCAGATCCAACCGCATATTATTTGAAGGAATTTGGTTATTATCATTGGCTGAAAGCGAGTGTGAACATTTCAGGTGAGGATTATGTAAATGCACTATGGATGCACCCAAAAGGTTCCATAGCGGATAATATAATCACGAATTCGAATATAGTTGTCTGGTTATCTCATTCTTTGCAGTGGGCGATTTGGGCAGATAGAGATATGGAAATTTGTATCATAGGGATGGTATCAACAAAAGATTCTGCAAAAAATATGTTATTAGAAGAAGGATGGAAGCCACTGGATCACCCTGTTTTAGCAAAATGGCTACAACTATTATTAAAGGATCAAAAAACATTCGATGACTATTTCACTCAAATGCTTTCTAGTTATGCATAATGTTCCAAGCGGTGGAATTGAGAATCAATGACTGATAATAGCCTTACCCGAAGATATGAAAGGAGCATAAAGTGAAACATTTGTTTATATCCGATCCAAAAGAATTTGAACATGTTCTATCGTTTGTTCATTCGCTCATTCACAGTACGAAGACATTCCCTGATCAAGTGTTGAAAACGAAAACCCCTCATTATTTATTCGAAGAATTCCATTGGTTGTTATCAGATGATGGCTGGGAAATGTTAAAAGGTTTAGCTTTGAATCATCATGATGACTATATACTCATGGCTGTATTAGATGAGCAGAAGAGCATGGATGATTATTATCATGATTTTGGTTATTATCCTTGGGTGAAAGTACCGTTAAACCTCACACCAAGTGATTACCTCGATCTCTTAACGGATTATCCGATAGAGAGTGTAAATGATAGCATAATGGGTATTGCTTCACGTGTGATATGGGTTTCCCCTTCTGCGAAATGGATCATTTATGGCGAAAGAGGTTATGAGATAGGAGTACTAGCGATTCTTCAATTAGAACAAATGAATAAACAATTGTTAAAAACGTGGAGAATTTTAGATGAGATTGTATTAGGCTGGATTTCAGTTGTATTTCCGAATCAAAAACTTCCTGATGATTTTAAAAAAGAACTGATTCGAAATTATACTAATTTTGGGGGGAGTGAATGAGATGTTTAGCAGTATTGAGAAATGGATCGATTATTTAGATGGTGTCTGTGAGGTACTGGCATTCTCATTTGATTTTTTTCGTAAAGAACTAGTCATAAACATTAGTATAAGTGAAATAAATGATGCTCGGTATCATGAATTGCGATTTATGAATGTGGCGAGTCTTTATTATAATGGGGGTGAAGGTAATGATAGATTTGAAGAATTGATACAAGAAGAGATGAATTGGCAAATTTTTGAATGCAGTTACCATCCTAATGGGATAGGGAACCTTAAAAATGTACTTCTTGAAGAATTTGATTCAAATGCAAATTTTCTATTTAACATCAATGGGATGTTACTCGCAATAGAATCGAAAAACGTATGTTTCGATTCACAAGAATTTATTTGCAGTGTATAGGAAGATCTCATTAGCGTCTAAATAAGAATTAAAAACAATGAGAGATTGGAGAAAATCCATGAGATTCAGCCGTGATAAACAAGGTTTATTCGATGATGTAAAACAACGTTATCAATACTTATTAGATTCTGCTTATCCAGATGATATCATCTCTTTTGAAGAAGAAACTGGGGTATCCTCAGATGATTTTTATATGTTTTTTTCACTTGTTGCGGGGAGCTCGAGTCTTGTGATCGATCATAAACGAATACCGAAAAAACAGTTAAACGTGCTGCGTCAGTCATTTGAAGAGCAATATCCTCAAATCAAAACATATCAACATATCCTTGATTGTTATCCTTTATTGCATTCCTATGTTCAATACCATGAAGAAACAAGAAAACGAATCATTGCACTTATTTAATAACCTTCTGGAGGACAAACGATGACATGGTTTTTAGATGAAAAAATCCAGAAACAAATCCCTGATTTCAATATCAAGCATCTAAAGCAAATCAATGAATTTCACTACTTTAAAGAGTATAATGAACATTACGACTTGATCAACTGTATTGTAATGCACATCCCATATGATTCCCCGAATCTGCAAGCAGACATTCATCTGAAATTTACCAATGTCTCTTCTGTTCAAATCAAAGATTTGGAGTTAACAAACGATTCCTCTCTTTTTTTGAACATTCAACTTTTGGATAGAGGCTGGGAATATTTGAATTACTTTGTCGAAGATTATGAAGAACAGTATTTTTCTTTTTACTGTCAAACGGTTCAAGTCATACAAGTCGTATCAAATGAATCGGGCTAGTCTCTCTACATATATGCGAATCATGCTTCCCCATCCCAACATAGAAAGGTGCAATGACATTGAATCGAATCATGAAATGGCTCTTATTTGCGGCGGTCATCGCTGGCTTATTGGTGTGCGCATTCTTTGTGTTCCGTTTCAACCAGCCTAAGCCGACGACGAACATCCATTACGCAGACACACAAAACAAACAGCAAACACTCGATATGTATATGCCAAAGGGAAAAGATGAAGACAAAAAGAAGAAGCATCCAGTTATGATTTATCTCCATGGCGGCGGCTGGACAGGCGGCGATAAGAATAGAGTCGCTTCAAAGGCTGATTATTTTACGGGTCAAGGTTATGTGTTTGTTTCAATGAATTACAGGCTTCACCCTGATGCCACCTATGAGCAGATGGCGGATGATACGGCGAATGCTATTAAGTGGGTCAAGGATCATGCAGATGAATATCAAATCGATTCGTCAAAAATCAATGTCATGGGACACTCAGCGGGCGGTCATTTGACGGCATTGGTTGCTACAGATTCGACTTACTTAAAACGTGTGGGGCTGTCGCCAAAAACGATCAATTCTATCGTGATTTTAGATGGACCGTTAAACATCAATCAATTTATACAAGCCATTCCATCGTATAAAAAAGTGTTTGGCAAACAGGAGAAAAACTGGACAAAGGCATCACCGGTCACTTATATGAATCAAACGAATGTACCGCCTGTTTATTTGGTCACAGGCTGGGAAAATCCTGAGGTGTACCGATTTGCAGAAAAACTGAATCATGAGAAAGGCTCACGGTTTGTGTTTCGGGTTCATTCGCTGAGCCACAGTGATTTAAATAAATGGTTTGGATCTGACAGAGCGCCAAAAGAAGCGCAAGAGATGACAAAGGCTGTGATGGCTTTCGTCAAAAAACAAAATCAATAACAAAGACTGTATGCTAGGGCAATCCATTTTGCCGCAGTATATGATAAAGTGGTTTGAGATTAAAGGAGTGTATGTTGTTGTCATCACGTATGGAAAATAAAGTGTTCAATTGCGAAAAAGAGCTGACGCTGAATATTATCGGCGGGAAGTGGAAAATGTTGATCTTATGGCACCTTGGCAGAGAAGGGACAAAACGGTTTGGTGAGTTAAAGTCGTTAATGCCTGGGATTACGCAAAGAATGCTTGTCAATCAGCTAAGAGAATTAGAGGAAGATCACATTGTGCACCGGGAGGTTTATCCTGTCGTTCCGCCAAAGGTTGAGTATTCTCTCACAGAACTCGGAGAAAGCTTAATGCCAATTTTAGAGGCGATGTATGATTGGGGCAAACAATATCTCGACAGCAATTTTTTAAAGGACGATAAATAGAAATACCTACAAATAGATACTGAACGAAAGACAGTATCTCAGATTGTTGACAAAGGGCTAAAATGAATTGATTTTAGCCCTTTGTCTTCCTTTCAGCGTGATAGAAAACCTTTGCAGCCCTAGGAAGGACGAGTACTGGCGCGGAGCGAATGTCACATTCGTGAGCACCAGCACGCAGGACTGATACCGAATGCGAGGGTTTGTCTACACGCTGAGATACTGGTCGAAAGACAGTATCTTTTTTGTGCCCATATGCGAAAAAGTATAGTATGTAAAAAAAAAGTGCGTACTAGGATTGCGCCATTCCTGTTGTTATACTCGTTTCATGCAAGAAAGATTCAAGATGCATCATCCGCGGAGCTCTTGAAGATGACATGATGAAACAGGAGTGAATGTAGATGAAATTACAATTAGCGTTAGATTTAGTGAATATACCAGAAGCGATCGAGCTGATCAAAGAAGTAGAAGCGTCTATTGATGTGGTGGAAATTGGGACACCTGTTGTGATCAACGAAGGGCTTCGTGCTGTAAAAGAAGTTAAACAGGCATTTCCGAATTTACGTGTGCTGGCGGATCTCAAAATTATGGATGCTGCCGGTTATGAAGTGCAGCAGGCATCTGAAGCTGGAGCGGATATCGTCACCATTCTTGCGGCAGCGGAAGATATGTCTATCCAAGGAGCGGTGAAAGAAGCAAAAGCAAGAGGGAAACAAATTTTAGTCGATATGATTGGGATCAAAGATATCGCCGGCCGCGCGAAAGAGCTTGATGAGCTTGGGGTAGATTATATTTGTGTGCACACAGGCTATGACCTGCAAGCGGTTGGTCAAAACTCATTTGATGACCTCATGACCATTAAACAAGTGGTCAAACAGGCGAAAACAGCGATTGCAGGCGGTATTAAACTTGATACGTTACCTGAAGTCGTCAAATTAAACCCTGATTTGATTATTGTCGGCGGCGGCATTGCGAGCCAAGACAATAAAGCAGAAGTGGCTGCGCAAATGAAGCAGTTGATTGCACAATCATGAAAACAAGTGACTATGTGAGAGCGATTCTAAGCGAGCTTTCTGAGCACTCGCCCGCGATTCAAGACGAACAAGCAGAGCAGCTTGTCAAAAGCATTTTAGCGGCTCGAAAGGTCTTCGTCGCAGGGGCTGGCAGGTCTGGTTTGATGGGGAAATCGTTTGCGATGAGACTCACGCATATTGGTGTCGAAGCTTATGTGATCGGTGAAACGAATACGCCTGCTTTTACATCTGAGGATTTATTGATTGTCGGGAGCGGTTCTGGCCGAACAGAGACGCTGCTTGTGCTCGCGAAAAAGGCAAGGGCGATTGGCGGAAGCGTGGCGTCGTTCACACTTTCAGCTGAGTCACCCATAGCTGATCTATCGGATGAAGTCATCTTACTGTCAGGTGCGCCAAAGGATCAACATGAAGGAAACCATCATACGATTCAGCCGATGGGCTCATTATTTGAGCAAACTTTGCTTCTTATGTACGATGCGGTCATCTTGAGATTGATGGAAATGAAGAAGCTCGACACTCATAAAATGTACGGTCACCATGCGAATTTAGAATAGCCGTGATGAAAACCTTTCCTTTTTTGAAGGAAAGGTTTTTTTAATACATGGTACTTAAAAAGAAGGATCACTTGACATAAACGATAAGATGTAACTATAATAGTTACATCTCGAAAGAAAAAACGTAAGCAACGGAAGGAAGATGAAGATGAAAGTACAAATTTGGTCAGATATCGCCTGTCCTTTTTGTTATATAGGAAAAAAACAGTTGGAAACAGCGCTTGAGCAATTCCCTCATAAAGAACAGGTAGAAGTAGAGTTTAAAAGCTTTGAGCTTGATCCGAATGCACCTGTTGCAGTGGATTATGATGTGCATGATATGCTTGTCAAAAAATATGGCATGAGCCGTAGCCGGGCCATCGCAATGAATGAACAGGTGAAACAGGCGGGCAAGGAGAAAGGAATCGATTTTCAATTCGATCCACTCGTTTTGACAAACACCTTTGATGCCCACCAGCTTGCACAATATGCTGGAAAAATGGGAAAAGGCGATCTCGTCATGGGTGAGCTGTTTCAAGCGTATTTTACAGATGGAAAGCATGTTGGTGATCGTCAAACCCTTTTAGATATCGCAGAAAAAGCAGGTCTTGATCAGAACGAAGTACAGAAGGTTCTAGACGGGCAAGAATTTGCAGAAGATGTGCGAGAAGACGAAAAAGAAGCAAGACAGCTCGGGATTTCTGCTGTGCCTTTTTTCTTGATCAATGACAAATATTCGGTTGCTGGTGCACAGCCAGCAGATACGTTCCTTCGTGCCCTTGAAACGGCTTGGACAGAAGAGGCAGTGCAAACGGAGAAAGCGGCTGATGCTTCATTTGAAGAAGCATGTGCAGATGGCGTATGTGCAGTACCTTCACCTAAAGAAGAAGTATAATCGGCATTTTCCCTATCTTTGATAAAAGATAGGGATTTTTGTTGATTAATAATTAATATACCTTTATACTTAAGTTATCTTAATTATAAAGGTGATGACAGTGACATCCAAAACAACGATGATCCAAGAATTAAACCAAATCGAAGCGCGCATCCATCAAAAGCTCCGATTAGAGTTTGAAGAGTTATTTGTAGATGAGTTAACTGATAAACAGCATATTGTCCTTGATTTCGTAGAGCGAAAAGGGGGAAGCTCACCTATTCAAATTGCTCAGCAACTAGGCATCACCCAAAGTGCTGTGAGCCAGTTGTTAAACACACTTGAAAAAAAAGAATGGGTTCGCCGCAGCATCAACCCGCAAAATCGTCGGGAATTGCACGTTGAACTTTCTGAAAAGGCAAAGACGTACTTGGAGAATATGAGAAAGATAGAACTTGCGATCATTGAAAAATACTATTCAAAATTAAGCCTCGAAGAGATCAACACATTGACATCCATTTATACAAAGCTTGATCAATTGATTGTAGATCAAAATGAAGGGGAAGGATGATGATCCATTGATGATGCTCAAACAAGAAGTACAGCGAATTGCCTCTTCTTATACGGAAAAAAAGAAACAGGCACTGCTCGTGATCGGCCTGATTCATCAAGGAGAAAGACACGTTTTTCATTTCGGAGATCACCCCATACAGCAGCGCGTGCAGCCTGAGGAGGTCATTTTTGAAATCGGCTCTATTTCAAAAGTCTTTACGACAAGTATATTGGCAAGCATGATTCAAAAAGGGCAGATGAAGCTAGACGATTCCATTTCACTGTATTGTCCCGAAATAAGAAAGAATCACCCCATCCAATTGGAACAGCTGGCAACCCATACGTCTGGACTTCCTTCACATCGTTTTCTCAGAGATTTACAACTAAGGTTCCTTCCAAAAGTGAGAAGAGATATGTACTGTCAATACTCCCTTGATGAATTAATGAAACTGTTACACTCGAAAAAATGGAATGAGCGAAAGGAATACCCATCTCGTTACTCCAATGTAGGGATGGGGCTCCTCGGGTTGATCATGGGATGGTCTCTTCACAAAACATATGAAGAGTTGCTGACTGAATATATCGTGAATGAGCTGAAACTATCGAACACCTTGATTACGATCAAGGAGGACGTCCAAGAGAAGATGATCCTCGGTCATCAAGAGAATGGAAAAGAGGTTCCTCCGCTTCAGATGCATGACTATCAAGGGGCTGGTGCGATTCGTTCGACGATCACGGATTTGCTTTCATTTCTCTCTGCACATATGAGTGCAGACGTCGCTTCTCCATGGAAAATGACCCACGAGCCAAAGGTGAAGATAGGGAAAAACATGTCAATGGGACTCGGGTGGGTCATAGATGATACGGGATTGATTTGCCATAATGGTGCAACTTCTGGTTTCTCCAGCTTCATGGGTTTCCGCCCGCATTCAAAAACAGGAGTGGTGGTCTTGTCTAACTATCACAATCGTATCACGCAAGATTCTCCCGACCGAATTGCTTATGACGTGATGAATATGCTAGAACAAGAGCCTAAAGCCAAATGAGCCTCCTATGAAGAGGGCTCATTTTTTCTTGCGTTCAGCGCTTTAATCGTTTCACCAGGAACGAGTTCAGGCTCATAAAATGTTTGATCAGGAAGATTCTTTTTCCCTTGTACTTTTTTAATCATCCAGTCTGCCGCATCTCGTCCCATTTGCTCTTGAGGGTGTGTCAGCGTTGTCAGTTTCACATGGGCATTTTTTTGGGCAATATACGAGTTATCCTGTCCGATAATGGAAAGATCATCTGGAATAGATAAACCCATTTCACTACATACGTTTGCTACTTCTAACCCGACTTCATCGTTATAGCAAACAAGGGCGGTCAGCTCATGCTGGTGTGCTTGTAAAAAGGTTTTGATATGATCCCCCAAATACTGCTTCGATTCTGTATCGAAAAAAAGGACATGCTCTGGCAGGAAATTGAGCTTCGCTTCACCGAGTGCCTGAATATAGCCTTTCATTCGATATTTTCCTTGTAAATCATCTGTTTTTGAAATCAGTCCAATGTGCTGATGTCCAGAGGTGATCAGCTCCTTTGTCGCTAAATAGCTGGACTTTACATCATCCAAACAAAGGAAGGGAACCTCTAACTGCTCATAGTAGGCATTGATCATTATAAGCGGGACATCCTGCTCTTTAAAGGATAGGTAGTACGAAATGTTTGGATTATATAAATTGCTTTTTGTCGGTTCGACAATTAATCCGTCCACACCAAAGGACAGCATCATTTCAAGCGCTTTTTTCTCCTGCTCCACATCGTTATTTGTACTCGCCAGTAACAAAGAATAGTTCTCTTCATTTAATCGGCTTTCGATGCCCCGAATGATCGATGGGAAAATGTAATCGGATATGTATGTGGTGATGACGCCAATCGTTTTCATATGAGCATGTCCAGCAGGTTTTGTTTGATATTGATTGGTGACAAATGTGCCCGAGCCTTTTTCGCTTCGTAAAAAACCTTCACTCGATAATTCTAAGATGGCTTTTCGCACCGTATGCCGGCTTACTTGATACATCTCTTGTAAGCTTGATTCGGTTGGAATACGCTCCCCGATCCGGTAATCCCCTGTCAGTATTTTGCTTTTTATATCATCCATAATGATCTGGTACTTCTTTTTCATCGTTTCACTTCTTTCACAGTTGATCCTCTACTCGGATTGAGAAGAACTTGTATGGACATATTTTAACATGGTTGCTCAATCAAAAACAGGCGCTTGCAGTGTCTACCGTCTAATCCTTAGAGAATATGAAAGATTTTGTCTGATTGTGTATGCACAACTATATTTATTATTGACATATGTACGTACAAATATTATATTGTTTTTGTGCACAGGTAAAGATGGATCAAACGAAATAGATATTTGAAACCGCTATCATCATGGGGGTGAACAAAATGAATTGTGAAGAGACGGCCAAAGCCATTAGAGAAGGACGGACATCTTTGGGCATTGAATTTGGTTCGACACGAATTAAAGCAATTTTAATAGATGAAGAGTTTCAGCCAATTGCGCAAGGTGCATTTGAATGGGAAAGTTCTCTTCAAGAAGGAATATGGACGTACAATTTAATTGAGATCATTACAGGTCTTCAAGTGGCGTACCGTCAGATGAAAGAACAGGCTGCACAATTGTATGGGGTGACGATTCAAACCATTGGCTCCATCGGGATATCTGCGATGATGCATGGCTATGTCGCCTGTCATCATACAGGAGAAGTCCTCGTCCCGTTTCGAACGTGGCGGAATGGAACAACGACCGAGGCGAGTCAAAAGCTGACAGATGTATTCCAATTTCATATTCCAGAAAGATGGAGCATCGCTCACTTATATCAAGCGATATTAGGAGAGGAAAAACATCTGTCCCGGTTAGAGTATGTGACCACTTTGTCCGGCTACATTCACTGGCTGCTAACAGGGAAGCAGGCCATCGGAATTGGCGATGCGTCGGGAATGTTCCCCATTGATGAAAAAACGAAGGATTACAACGAAGTGATGCTTCATCAATTTGAAGCATTGATTGCAGAAAAAGGCTATCCGTGGAAGCTTCGTCATCTTTTGCCGCGCGTCTATTTAGCAGGCGAAGAAGCTGGTGTGTTAACAGCAGCTGGAGCAGCGATTTTAGACCAAGGCAAACAGTTGCAGCCAGGTATCCCTTTTTGCCCACCAGAGGGTGATGCAGGAACAGGAATGGTCGCAACAAACAGTGTGGAAAAGAGAACTGGGAATATTTCAGTTGGGACATCTGTATTTGCCATGATTGTGTTAGAGCATCATCTAAAAGGTGTGTACCCAGAAGTGGATCTTGTCACGACACCAGATGGCCTGCCAGTCGCGATGGTTCATGCCAACAATTGTACAAGTGACCTCAACGCTTGGATGAATCTATTCAGAGAAGCGTTTGAAGCAATGGGTCAGCCAGTTGAAACAGAAAGATTGTACGAAACTCTATTAAATCAAGCTTTAGAAGCAGATCATGATGGGGGCGGGCTTTTAAGCTATGGCTATTATTCTGGTGAAAATATTACGAGACTAAAAGAAGGAAGACCTCTTTTTGTTAGATCTCCTCAAAGCCGGTTTACCCTTGCTAATTTCATTCGGACGCATCTCTTCTCTGCATTTGGCGCAATGAAAATTGGGATGGATCGTTTAAAAGCACATGAACAAGTCAAGATTGATCGCTTACTAGGACATGGCGGTTTATTTAAAACACCGATAGTTGGGCAAAAAATGGTCGCTGCTGCACTCGGGACACCTGTATCCGTCGTATCAACTGCGGGAGAAGGCGGTGCGTTTGGGATGGCGGTCCTTGCTTCATATATGCTCAATCACCAGCAGCAAACACTGAGCCATTTTCTCAAGCATCAAGTGTTTGCCCATACATTAGAAGAGCTTATTGATCCTGATCCACTGGATGTTAAAGGTTTTGAGGAATTTATAAAGCGCTATCAAGAAGGACTCCCGATAGAAAAGACGGCAGTAGAACATCTCACGCCACAGAAAGGAGCGGCACCTGTATGTTAGAGCGGTTAAAAGAAGAAGTGTTTCAAGCGAATCTAGATCTGCCAAAGTACGGACTTGTGAAATTTACATGGGGCAATGTCAGTGCGTGCGATCGTGACAGTGGACTGTTTGTCATTAAGCCAAGCGGCATAGCGTATGACAAATTATCAGCAAAAGACATGGTCGTGGTCGATTTTGACGGTCAAGTGGTCGAGGGAGAATTTAATCCTTCTTCCGATACTGCCACACATGCTGTTCTTTACAAACACTTTGAGGAAATTGGCGGCATTTCACATAGTCATTCGATGTGGGCAACGGTATGGGCGCAAGCTGGACTTGATTTACCAGCAATGGGCACAACACATGCCGATACATTTTACGGACCTGTTCCGTGCGCTCGATTTCTCACAGAAGAAGAGGTGAATCGCGGGTATGAGGTGGAAACAGGACACCTGATCATTGAAACGTTTGAGAAAAGACAGATAGATGTCATGGCGGTTCCTGGTATTTTGCTGCAAGGTCATGGTCCCTTTACGTGGGGAAAAGATGCAAAAAGTGCGGTAACGAACAGTGTCATTTTAGATGAAGTAGCGAAAATGAACCTGTTTGCAAAGCAATTGAACGAATATGCAGAGCCTCTTCCGCAGGTGATTTTAGATAAACATTATTTAAGAAAACATGGAACACATGCGTATTACGGACAAAAACCTTCAAGATAAAGAAAAGAGGGATTTCTATGTTAACAAGTCAGAAGAAAGAATGTTGGTTTGTCGTCGGGTCACAGCACTTATATGGGGACGAGGCACTGAAGCAAGTGAAGGCAGATGCGCAAAAGATAACAGATGCCTTAAATGAGAGCGGTTTGCTGCCTTATCCAATTATTCTGCAGGAACTGGCGGTCAGTGCGGATCAAATCACACAGCTGATGAAAGAGGTCAACTATCGTGATGAGGTCATCGGTGTGATGACTTGGATGCATACGTTTTCTCCAGCAAAAATGTGGATACGTGGTACGTCTCTTTTGCAAAAGCCTCTTTTGCATCTCGTCACGCAATACTATGAAAACATTCCATGGGACACGATTGATATGGACTATATGAATCTCCATCAATCGGCACATGGAGACAGAGAGTACGGCTATATCAATGCACGTTTAAATAAGCAAAACCAAATCGTTGCAGGTCATTGGTCGAAGCAGGAGGTGAAGCAGCAAATCGCTGATTGGATGGACGTTGCGGCTGCCTATCATGAGAGCTTCCACATTAAAGTGGCTCGGTTTGGTGACAATATGCGCCACGTTGCTGTGACAGAAGGAGATAAAATTGAAGCGCAGATCCAGCTGGGATGGACCGTTGATTACTTTGGAATTGGCGATCTTGTGAACTATGTAAATGCTGTGGAAGAAGCAGAAGTTGATGCTCTGTTTGCTGAGTACTTAACGTTATATGACGTGGATTATGGGAGTTATTCGGCGGAAGAATGGGAACAAAGTGTAAGAGTGCAAGCACGATATGAAATTGCCATCAAACGTTTCTTAGATGAAGGCGGCTACAATGCCTTTACGACAAACTTTGAAGATCTACATGGCATGAAGCAGCTTCCGGGTTTAGCCGTTCAGCGGCTGATGGCAAAGGGATATGGCTTTGCGGGTGAAGGGGATTGGAAAACCGCCGCACTGGATCGTTTATTAAAGGTGATGAGCCATCATCAATCCACAGGTTTTATGGAAGATTACACATATGAAATGACTGCTGGTCAGGAAGCAGTGCTGCAATCTCATATGTTAGAAGTAGATCCAGCGCTTGCACATACAAAACCTGTCATTGTCGTGTCTCCGCTAGGCATTGGAAACCGGGAAGACCCAGCACGTCTTGTGTTTGATGGAAAAGCAGGCGAGGGCGTTGTTGTCTCCATTGCTGATTTTGGAACACATTTCAAATGGCTGATTCAAGAAGTGGAAGCCTTTGAGCCGCAGGAAGCAGCACCACATTTACCGGTGGCACGAGTCCTCTGGAAAATCAAACCGAACTTTCAAGATGGCGTCAAAGCATGGATTAAGCACGGCGGAGGTCATCATACAGTCGTATCTCTCAATTTAACGGTTGATCAAATTGTTCATTTTGCAAAGCTTGTGAATGCAGAATATGTGGTTTTATAAAGAAGGGTGAAATGCATTCTACTGTGAACGGTAGAATGTCAGGGAGAAATGAAAGCGGTTTATTAAGTGAGGGGGTCATCCACTTGGAGAAAAAAGTATCAAGTAAATTTATCTTCTTTTTCGGGTCCTTTGCAGGTATCTTATTTGGATATGATATTGGCATTATCGCAGGGGCGGAAGGGCACATTCAGGAAGAATTTCAGCTCAGCCCGTTATGGCTTGGCATCGTCGTTTCTTCATTAATGGGCGGGGCGATCATTGGTTCCATTTTAAGCGGTCTGATGGGGGATAAGTTTGGCCGCAGAAAGCTCATTTTGGTGTCATCGATTATCTTTTTTGTCGGTGCGCTTGGCTCAGCCATTGCACCAGAAGAAATCTCATTAACCATTGCCCGGATTTTCTTAGGAACAGCTGTAGGGACAGCCTCATCGCTCGTGCCTGCTTACATGTCTGAAATCGCTCCAGCCAAAATTCGCGGGAAATTGTCCGGCCTGAATCAGCTGATGATTGTGAGTGGATTATTGCTTAGCTATATCGTCGCATTTGTGTTTGAACCAATTCCAGACAGCTGGCGCTGGATGCTGGGAAGTGCTGCTTTATTTGCGATCGTGCTTTATATTGGCATGCTGAAACTTCCTGAATCTCCAAGATATTTAATTAAACACGGAATGGCTCATAAGGCACGTGAAGTATTAGGATCACTTCGTTCCTCACGTGAAGAGATTGAAGCAGAAATGCAAGAAATTTTAGAAGTGGCAAAAGAAGAACGCTCAGGCATTCGTGAATTATTTCAAAAGAAATTCCGAATGGCTCTCTTTATTGGGGTCGGAATGGCGACACTCCAGCAAATACAGGGGGCGAACTCCATTGTGTATTATGCAACGAGTATCGCAAGAAATGTAGGTCTTGCTCCGCAAGTTGCCGCAGGTTTTACCGTCATTGTTGGTGTCATATTTGTTGTGACGACCGTAATCTTTTTACAATTCGTCGACCGGTTCGACCGCCGAACGATTCTCACAGTTGGGGGAACGGGGATGGCCCTGTCTTTCTTTGCACCAGCGGCATTAGGTGCGCTCGGAGTGAGTGAAGGTATATTAAACTGGGTCACATTGATTTCACTTTGCTGCTTTATTTTGTGCTATGCCTTCTCATGGGCACCGATCACATGGATTATCATTGGTGAAATTTTCCCACTTTCTGTCAGGGGTATTGGAGCGGGCATTTCCTCTGCCTTTAACTGGACGGGATCATTAGCAGTTGGCCTTGTTTTCCCAATCTTGGCTGACCAATTCAGCTTTGGCGTCATTTTCTCTTCATTTGGGGTCATCTGCTTAATTGGCCTGTTGTTCACGCGCTTTGTATTAGTTGAAACAAAAGGAAGAAGCTTAGAACAAATCGAAACCGATATGGCTGCACGTGTCTAAAGGAAACCATCTATCCACACAGGATAGATGGCTTTTTTAATCAAGTATTTGTTTCAGTTCATCTGGCAGTAAATCCATTAATTGATCAGATGAGGATACGTCCAGCACTTCAAGAAGCGCATAATATTTCGCATAAATTTCACTCAGCTGATCAGGATGATTTGCTTCATATCGATTCAAATGCAATTGCGTCAGTTCAAGTGCAATGTCCAGTTTGTTTCGTTCGATGGTTTGTGTTGTGTTGATCAAATCGTTCACCTCTAATTTTAAAGTTATTGAAAAATGTTATGGTGCAGTTCCGCAGCTGACCTTATATTCATGGTCTTCTATCTTTTTTGAATAACAGACGGAAGGTGTCATTCCTGTCTCGCTTTTCCAAGCCTGCCAATACACATCATACAGCTGACCATATTGAGGGTCTACATCGTCCTTTTTTTGCAAAATAGCAAAATAGCTTTGGTAAGGGTAGCCTTCTTGATAAATGCCATGCCGTATCGCTCCTCTTTCAGTCGCATTTGTAAATACCATAGGCGACAGCAAGGGAAGGGTGATAACTACGACGAGCAGGATGAAAAATGAAAAAAGTTTATGTCTTGTCTTCATCAATGAATGTCCTTTCCTTCACAAGAGATCATTTGTATAATATGTTAAAATTGTCCTATTGTAAAGAAAGAGACTACTAGATCACAAGCGGATTTTTTCAAAAATAGACAAGCATCTAATCACTAATCGTGCCTCTGACATACGATAGAGTGTAAGTGAAAGACAACTTGAAGGGGTGTTGAGAATGAGCCGGAATCGATTAGACAATTTTTTCTTTGGGCCTCGCAGAGGGAATCATGGAGAAGTTGAAACGGTTGTATCCCCTACACGTCAAATTGTCAACACGACAACAAATGAACAAACGATTAGAAAAATTCATCCAACTCATATCACAAACGTCAATAAAAACATCAAAAGAATTGAAAACTACTACCCTGTGACGCAATCTACTCGAAATGAGTATATTGTGGAAGAATATGACTGTGGTAGTGATATCAAGAATCCTTGCTGCCGCCCGGTCAAACGCTGTAAATGGTAAGATAATGGTATAAAGAAGTGAGGCATCCTGTGATGGGATGCCTTTTGTATGTTTAACGCTCATTTAGTTGTCCGTGATCAAGCTCGAAAAAACGATTTCCTAATTCTGAATAAAGGTAGCGCTGATGGCTTGTAAATAAAACACATTGATCAGAGAATTCTTCTTTTAATAAAGAAATAGACTGCATTTGAGATGCCTCATCAAGAGATGTAAAAGGTTCATCAAGAATGATTAGCTCTGGTGATCTGGCCGCCATACAATTAAAGAAAAGCTTATATCTCATACCTAGTGAATATTGTTTGACAGGCATCTTAAGTGCAAGAGTTAAATCAAATGCATCACAAAGCGAGAGAAAGGTCTTTTTGTATACCTCTTTTTCTGACTGATTCATTTTCCATAGCGACTGTATAAGAGTCATATGCTCGATACCAGTCAGCGCATCATAAACCAAAGGCTTATCTGGGATGTACGCGACCAACCCTTTATAAAGAGCTGACCCAGGATGATGCTGTTCATTGAGTAAAACCGTTTCGGATACTGAAGGAAGCAGACCTGCGATGATCTTTAAAAGTGTCGATTTACCGCTGCCGTTTTTTCCGATAATACAAGCACGATCACCTTCTTTCAGATGAAAGGATACTTGATCAAGGAGGGGAGAGCTTTCTTCAGTTGTTTCATAACGAAAAGATAGCTGAGACACTTGCAAACTAGCCATTGATAAATCCTCCAATAACAAAAACAGTGGTCACCAGCATATACAAGATGACGGTCGCAAGGGCGGCTTTTTTTGACCCTTTAGCATAATAAATGATCCCATCATATAGGATGCGTAAAAGGTACAAGTTGATCAAAAACGAAACCGCTTGGATGAAGATAAAATAATGATCTAAATCGAGTACCATCACACAATAGATTGCTGCGCTATTCACTAATAGAAGAAACGCATTATAAAGCAAGATGACAAAATACATTTTGCGCAAAATAAACGTTTTATGAAAAAAGTACATATAAATTGAAGTCACGACAGTACCGAGAAAATTCAATATGAAATAAAGTGGGATTGTCAGTAAAAAGATAAACACAATGCTGGCTAATTGTTTTCCCGCAGATAATGGTTCCTCTACTAACAAATCAATAATGAAAAATGTTAAAAAAACAGTTGAAACAAATAAAGATAGTAAGACCAAGCCTATAACAGTTTTGGTCGATTGATGTTGGTTGAAAAATTGCTTAGGGCGTAGAAGTAGCTCCATAGAACCACATTCTCCTTTCTTCTAAGATAGATGTACATGGCTGACATATTCCTCTAAAAGAGAGGCAATCAACAAGAGCACTACAGCGGCAAAGATTAACTGAATCACAGTCCGAGTCAGCTTTCTTACATCAATGGCCTTACCTTTCATAAACCGGTAAAGATAAATAAATGGAAAAGCACTGACGATTGAAAATAGGATCAAACCAAGAACCTCAACAAAAGCATGTGGCATGAGGCCAGTGAATAACTGCTGCACTTCATGCTGAGCTATCAAAAACTGAATGAGTTTTCCAATGATATAGCCATTATAAAAAAGAATGCCAGCAGACATAATGCCGCCAGTAAAAGCCCCGATACCTAGAATGGCAAGCCCAACCTGTAAATTGTTTGAAAAAATAGAGAGAAAAAACATGTCTTCATCCTTTTTTAAATAAGGAATCTGATCATAAGGAAGGAGACTTCCAATGAGCAAAGCTACAATAAATACACTGGCATAAAGATAGCCGAGGCGTAGAATCAATCTATTCTCCGATAGAAAATATCTTATTTTTTTCAACATACTCAATTCCTTTATAAATGGTCTTGCGGCATAATATCCAGCAAATCACTGAAACGATCACAAAATATATAGCGAACAGCACGTTTACGAGCCCTGAGGATTGCTGCAATATAGGGAGAAAAGAGGTCAAAATCAAATAGTACATAAAAGGCAGAACAAGAAAGTTTCTTGCAAATGCCTGACCTTTATCGATGATCTCTAGTTCCTCATTTGTTGTCCCTATTTCATGCTCATGAATAAAATTGAATTTCGTTGTGAATGGAAACAAGTAAAGCTGAATCAAAGGAAAAATGAAAAAGCCAACCCCTAATACCACCAGTTGAATGAGCATCTGAACATGAAACAGTTGATACACAGTCATAATAGATAGATTAATGAATAGTAACAAGAGCGCTGGTATGGAAAATAAACAATAAAATAACTGGATTTTTGATAAGAAAAATTGCAAAAGAGATATTTGAGAAAGCTCGTAAAGCCAAATGTTCTTTTTTTCAGCACTTAAAGCAAAAATAGAAGGTGTCAGCATTCTCATCTCATAAGATTGATTCGCTAGTATCATAATATTGAGTGTGAATAGCAGCTGAATTTGCAAGGCTTGATGATCGATGATCGAGATCAATCCGGTAAAAACACCAATATAAAAGAAGGCTTCATATGACATGAACATATAATTAAAAAATTCTTTAGATAAGAGCCACCTTTTTTCTTTCAGCAGCTTGATGTCTTTTTGGATCAACACATTTTGTCTAAACAGCGAACCCTGAATTTTATGCAGTACTTGAAAGTACCAATAAAATAAATCCCGAAAATGCTTTGAGCTTTGGTCTTGATCTTTTTCCGTTGGAATCCATCGAACAGGACTTCTCATGACAAGCGCACTACCTAATAGCACAACAATCAATGTAATAGGTGAATGGAACAGAGCTTGAAATTGTAGAAAAACAGAGCCATCTGAAAATAAAGCATGATGCATTTGCTGAAGATCATGTTGATATAAAGAGATCAGCTTGTTTGAAAGAGTGATCCAAAACGAATCCTCTGCAAGCGATGAGATCGATTGAAATAGTTGCCGGAAGGTGTGATAAAAAGGGAAAATGATGTTTAATATGAGAACCCTTCCGAAAAAGAAAAAAAGCAAAGCGATGCTTGCAAAAAAGAGGACACGAATAGCCCCGATTTTTTTCACGACGATGTTATAGATATAAGCACCGAATATCTTATTGCTGATGATAAATAGGAAGATACTTGTCAGCATCACATTGACATGTTTTAACCAGAATGCCAGATCGTGTGTTTGAACAATATCATATTGGAACAAAAAATAGATCAAATAAGTGCTCAAACTCGTAAACACAAGCCAAATCAATTCTGAAAACAGAAGCGTTTGAAAAAGTTGTCTAGAGGAAACAGGTGCTAGCTGTATCAATTCTTTAAAAGGAAGAAGATGAGTTCTTCTATAAGATTCAATTCCTTTGACGATAGAAAATAGAAATAAAAACATCACAAAAGCACTTTCCCATTCTATTTGATAGACGGGGGAGTAAAGAAATGAAGATATAACGAATACAATCATGCATCCGAATATGATATCAAGAATACAAGAAAAAAATATGTACTGTTTTGAAGAAAACGACTTGAGAAATGGAATTTTTCGTATAACGAACTGAGCGATATTAGAATACTGTTGCTCCAGTCTAATGGATAGAAGTAGTGATAATAATGGATATAACATCTTCTCACCTGCACTAAAATTTAAATAGAAGGAGAACAGAGTCTCCTTCTATTGAGTCGTTAAATAAATTACCAAGCGATAACGGCTTTACGGCCTTTTTTCTTAATTTCGTTTTTAAGGTATTGACGAATTGTCTCTTTACCAGCCGCAGCAATAAGAGAAAGACCGCCTGAACCTACAGCAGTTAAAATGGAGACAATTGTAGTGACAGCTCCACCCGCTTCAACCACATTAAGAACTACAGCGGCAACACTGCCTGGAATACCAAATTCTTTTGCTAGATCAGCAACTGGCAGTACTTGTAGCGAGAAGGAAAAAAGAGCTAGCATAAGGAATCCTACTGCTAAAGCACCAAAAAGAACATGTAGTTTGATTTCATTTCTTGTTTCTGTCATATCAAATTCCTCCCTTTTTTGTCTTTTTATTACTATTCTATCTTATGATATGTTTTTGTTCATATCAATCCTTTTTTTTCTTTTTTTTATGAATTAGTTATAGGTTAATATAAAAAAAGTGAAAAGATAAGTGAGAAAAGAATCGTTTTGGATAGGAAATATCGAGTGAACATGATCAAAATGACCTTGTTTTCACAAAAACGAAAGAGAGCCTAAAAGTCTATAAGAAATATGTTATATGTAAATGAACCAATATTCTTTGATCAAAAGCGCCTTTCAAGATAAAATTGGAAGTATCAATTCATTCTGATGGAGGCGATTTTCTGAATATTCGATTGTTAACACCAGAAGATGCTCAAGAATATGCGAACTTGAGATTAGAAGCACTCCGATTAAATCCAGAGAGTTTTGCTATGAGTTACGAGGAAGAGAAGCTAGATACGAAGAATAAATATAAGGCTCGTTTTGCCTCTACACAATCTATGTGGACATTCGGTGCCTTTCATCAAGGTCAGCTGCTCGGCTCGGTTACACTCATACAAGAAACCTTGCAGAAATTAAAGCACCGTGCCAATGTGGCAGCGATGTATGTAACGGCTAATGGACGCGGAAAAGGAATGGGGAAGGCACTCCTGACAAAAGTTCTTTCTTTTGCACGCGAAAAAAAAGACATCGAACAAATATATTTAACAGTGGTCACAACAAATGACTCAGCCAAACATCTTTACAGGTCTGTCGGATTTAAGTCGTATGCGGTAGAGGAAAAAGCACTAAAAATAAATGGTGCTTATGTAGATGAGGAAAAAATGGTGCTATGTTTATCATCGTTTGGAGGGGATATAAATGAGCCAGCCAGTCATGCGCATCACATTGGCAGCCGGACCAAATAGTGAGCTAGAATCCTTTGCGCTACGTGCAGCACTTGAAAACTTTGGTGCAAAAGTCGATATGCATTGGATAGGCAGACCGAATGACCTGATTGATGTATTATCCGTGAGGAATAGAGGCGAGACGGATTTCATTCTTTTATCCTTTCACGGAGAAGAAGGAGCGTTTCTCATGCCTGAGTTAGGAGAAGATGTATACGAAGAGGGTGAGCCGAGAGGTGCTGCTTTTGGTGCGGATGATATAAAGCGGTATGCTTCGTTAAATGGAGTCCACATTATATGTACAGGCTGTACACTAGGCGAAAAAAAGGTGGCAGAAGCTTTTTTAGAAACAGGGGCGATATCCTATACAGCGCCCGATGACTACATTGATGGAAATGCGTCATTTATTTTTGTTCTCACCATGCTGTATGAGCTGGTGAACAACTCAAAAACAGTCAGAGCAGCTTTTGACCAGGCACGCTCTATTGATGAAGAAACAAAGTTATTTCAACTGTATATGCAAAAATAAGGGCTGAGCGATCAAGCCCTTTTTATATGTCTCTCGTAAAATATGTCGAAAATGTGACAAATGTGTTTTTTGCAAACTAAAAAGGAGCTGCGAAAAGTCTATCCTACAAACACACGCCATTTAGACAGGACGGCATCACGAGAGGAGAATCATTGTGTCAACGAAAGGGAAGATCAGCCTCGTCCTATGTGGACTTGCAATCGTCATCGGTATCGCTGCGTTTTATCATAACCAGCAGGCAAGCGGGACAGAGAGAAAAAAAGTAGAACAAGATGCGAGCTACAAACAAGTTGAAATTGTCACACTTGTGAATGACGGGAAATTCATGAGATATGCTGTCAACTATCCGCTGTTTCATCAAGAAAAACTAGATCAGGAGATCAAAAGATTTGCAGAGACCGCGTTAGAAAAGTTTAAAACATCGTTTAGTCAAGCTAGTGATGTCAATGAAGAGAAACGATACGAACTGAACATCGATTATGAGATCATTCATTATGCCAAGCAAACCGTCGCAATCAAATTCAATACATATGAAGTGAAGGGCGGAAAGCAAGACGTCAATCAAACGAAGGTGATGAACTTTGATTTCAAGAAACAGACATTTTTATCAATCAACGATATCTTTCTATCAAAGAAGGACAATCTTCAAAAATTATCTCATATGACTTTTGAGGAATTAAAAAAAGATCGAACGCTAGCTGAAAATCAGCCGCTGCTCAAACAGGGAACGTCTCCTGCGGCGAAGAACTATCAGTATTTTGCCATCAAGGATCGTTTTATTGAATTCTACTTTCTAGCAGGGCAAATTGCACCAGACAATAAAGGCCCTCAAGTGCTGGCGATTAAGAAAACACTGCTTAAAGGAATGTTAAAGCCAGAATACATCAATAAAGAAAAGAACAAAAACGAGAAAAAAGAACCGATCGCCAAAAGAAAGATCGTAAAACCTCCAAAACAGGGAGTATTCAACCCAAATCAAAAAGCCATTGCCCTTACATTTGATGATGGACCAAATCCATCAACGACCTCAAAGATCTTAACAGCTTTAAAAGAAAACAAAGGACATGCAACATTTTTCGTATTAGGAAGCAGGGTTCAATATTATCCCGATATGCTAGGTGAAATTAGAAAAGGTGGAAATGAAATCGGAAATCATACTTATAACCACCCTTTACTCACAAGACTCCCTTTAAAACAAGCCATCAAACAAGTAGAAGACACGCAACAAATCATTGAAAAAGCGAGCGGGTTCACACCGACTCATTTTAGACCACCATATGGCGGGACAAACGGGCAAATCAACGAATCTCTTCACATGAAAGTGACCCTTTGGGATGTGGATCCTGAAGACTGGAAATATCGAAACAGCCAATACGTCGCGAACTACATTCTAACTCATGCATCTAGCGGTGAAACGGTCTTAATGCACGACATCTATGACACCTCAGCCAACGCAGCCGTCACGATTATCAAAGAACTCACCAAACAAGGATATCAATTATTGACGGTGTCTGAGCTTGAGCAGTGGAAGGAAGCGCGTGAGAAGAAAGGTGAATTGAATACGTAATGATTATGCGAATCTTAGTAGATTCGTATTTTTTAAGCATATTATGAAAATAAAGGGAAATCATGTTAAAGTGAGTGTAGAAAGGGAGGGCTTCGGATGGTAGTCATGAGGTTGATTAGCCTATATATGCTGACAGCTTTTTGTTTGGGTTTTATTGTTAACTATGTACCTGGTTTGATGCTGCCCATCTATATACTTGCGATGATCGGGCTTATTTTATGTCTCGTTCATATTGCGCTGCATTATATTCATCGAATCAGAAATATGTTGTTTCATGAGAAACGGTAAGAATACTTGCGTACGCTAAGAAACCTCTCTCTAAAAGAGTGAGGTTTTTATTTTTTCGGTTTTTGATGTTCTAACAGTTGTATAATTTTCTCGTTTGATTCTTTCATTTGTCTTAATAAAGAAACGATATTCCCAGTAAACCCAATGAGGACAATCAGTAAAATGATGATGATCCACATAATGTGGCCTCCAATCTTCTGAATGCTTCTTTTTGCTTGTATCAAGGATACCGTATAATGAATGTATTGAAATGAACAGTTCGTGCTATTTATTCGACAATTGATGTAAACAAAGAGCGATGGAGGTAGATACATTTGAAACGAGTAGATGTAGTATCAGCTATTATTTACGATACGGAAGAAAATATTTTAGCAGTTAAAAATGTAAAGGGATATTGGGAACTGCCTGGTGGCGCTGTAGAAAAAGGCGAACACCTGCATCAAGCCGTGATCCGCGAGGTGAATGAAGAGACAGGGTATGTTTGCAAAGTAAATGAAATTCATTCGGTTCGAGAAGCATTCTTTCAAGACAAAAAGCATCATGCACTTATCATTACGTTCTTTGCGGAAATTATCGGGGGAGAGATGAACATTCTAGATCCTGATCATGATATTGAAGAAGTAAAATGGGTCAGCTCTCAAACCTTTCAAAAGCTAAATCCAAAACTATATCACATGTTAAAATTAAACCAACAAACACAAGCTTTTTATGATTTTGAGGGAAATAGAACAATTGGTTAAATCCAAATTGATATAGGCATGAAGGAGAGACATAGATGTTTTTATACTACGGCCCCACGGGAGCTCCAGTAGCAAATCCAGGAGAAGAATTCATGAAAAGAATTTTCTTTCAGGAGGGTGAAGAGTATTGGAAACAAGGTAACGGAGAATCTTCTATTGAGATAGAAGAAGATTGGGAAAGTGAAAGTCTAGTTTTCTTTTATACGGAACCGTATGGATTCTTGATCATGAGATATCCAAATTTTTTGGTCCCTTTTAAAAAGGAAGAAAAAATTGAAACGATCGAGCATTTGGTCGCAGGCGCCCCATTGTATGTGCCGTCATGTAGCTATGTCGATCGGAATCAAGCTTATCAAATCGTTCACCATTTTTTGACGACAAAAAAGGTGCCTGATCTTGTTGAGTGGGTTGAGTTGAGGGATATTGATTTTCAGTATGATAAGAAAAGTTAGAGGGAGCAAGATGAAAGTGAGTACATATGAGAAGTTACATAACTTAGATGAAACTATGCATTTACATGTAGGGTATGATGAACATGGTTTTGATTATGAAGGCGTGTTTTTTAAGAGTTTAGATAGGAAAATGATAATTTCTTTGAATAAAATAGTTGAGCATTAACATCTTAAAAGAATATTACAAGTGGAATGATGTAGGGGTAATAATTGAAGAATTTACTTTATTACAAGTTTAAATTTTCGAGAACTCTGAATCATCTAAGTGCTGTTTTTTGTATCTTTATTCCTATTTCATGGCAAACCCTGTGTTGGTAAAATTGACCTTGTCAATGAATAGGAAGGAGTGAATTCTTCTGGGAAAGATACTTGATGCAAAAGCACTAACCAGTGCCATGGATACGAGGGCAAAACACTATCAGGAACTCCGTGAACAAATGATAGATTTAAAAAAGGCACTTCAAGGTGTTGCCAATCTCGGTGACGACTTCACTGGAAAAGGTGCCGATAACATTAAAAGCTTCTACAAAGAACTCGCCGGAAATGTGGACATGTTTATTAGTTTCATTGATAAACAAAAAGCCTTTCATGAAGGTGTTTCTGGGACACTTGATGATACAAATTTTGGCGGCGACACCTTTGTTGAAGAACACTTTTTAGACAATGCCGTTTATATGGGCATCAAAAACGCCAAAAGCATTGTAAAAGATCAAAAAAAGGCACTCAAAACCATTTTTCAAGATATAGATGACCTCATTTCACTAGAGGTATTTGATAGCCAAACTTTTGATGAAAAAATAGAAGATGCGGAAGACGAGCGAAAAAAGACAGTGAAAGACCTAAGAGAACTTGATCAAAATCTAAAAGATGAATATGCTTTGTCAGAGACGGAGCAGCAGGCTACAATGGCATTGTACGCAGAAATGATCAATGCCACAAATGACGGAAAGTCCATTTCGCCTATGAATTTTGACAAGAAAGCGTATCAAAATAGCGAAATCTACAAGGCAAAAAGCGATATTGAGAAGCAAACTTCTGAATATCTAAAAATCAAAAAAGATCAAGAAGAAGCCCGCAAGATTGCAAAGGAACAAGAAGCACTCGCCAACCGTCCGTGGTATGAAAAAGCTCTTGATTACGGAGGAAATATCGTCAATGAACTGACAGGCGTGAACGATGCAAAACGTGCCGCAACAGGTGTCGATCCGATCACAGGTGAAGAACTCACCGCAGGACAGCGAGTCGCCGCAGGCGGCATGGCAGCAGCAGGATACATCCCGATCGTCGGATGGGCGGGCCGTATTTTCAAAGGCGGAAAAGCCGTCTATAAAACGACTCAAGCCACGTCCGCCGCAGTCAGAGCAGTCGACATTTACAAGACATCACAAAAGTCTTTTGATGCGTTGAAAACATCGCAAAAAGGCTTATATGGCCTCACCGCGACCAACGGCTTCAGCGAAGCGATTACGGGTCGAGACATGTTTGGAAATAAAGTCTCGAAAGAACAGCAGGAAGCAAGTATGAATGCGGCGCTGGGGATGCTTTTGCCATTTGGTGCGAAAGGGTTTAATGGCAAAATGGGAATCAATCAAAAAAGCACCCACCTTAATCAAGCAAGTATAGGAAAGACTGATTTAGATCGTTTAAGGAAAAAGTGGAATGTTCCAGAAACTCAAACTGTTGCTGTAGGTAAAACAGACGTTAGAGGTTTGGAACGTAGCGTTTTCGAAGGTGGGTCACCAAAAGTTAGGAAAGAAGGAGGTCTTCCTTCATTAGATGAAGTTTATCCTGATCGGAAAATTAAGGCACCATATAAAAGATCAGTTAGAGGGCATGCTCAATTTATGGATCATGCAGAAGAAGGTGTGATAGCAGAATTTGAGGATGCAGTCAAAAAGGCAGGACTGAAACCAGAAGAGATAAAAGGTATACTAAATATCCATCAATCTAATCCAAATGGAGTTTGTAATAAATGTACAAAAGGTTTGTTTGATCAAGTTCCAAGTGAGGAAAGAGGAATATTCAAGCAACTGACAGATCACTATCCTGAATTGAAAATAAAAGTAACATCAGAACGAGATCCAAGTGTCCCATACCCAAGAGATACTTTATCTTTTGATGTTAAAAATGGTGTTACAGAAAATGTCGTTAAAATAAAAAAATAGAAAAGAGGCTATAGAATGGATTTTATAAATGACATTAGTGAAGAAGCTAAAGTTGCACTAGGCTTAGCAATAGCCGAAAAAATGTATGCATTCATAGATAAAGAAGATGATGGTTACCACATAGGAGAAAAAGCTTTAGAAGATTGCTGGAAATGGCTTTCTGGTAAAGAGTTAAGTTCAGATGATTTATGTAACTACATAGATAGTGAAGATTATATGGATGTAGCCGAGTTCGCAAATAAAGAAAAGGATGAACAAAAACAATATGGCTGGTATTCAGTATTAGATGCGGTTTCTTATACAGCTTATCAAGCGTATAAACGAGAAAATAAAAAATTTGTTCCGCAAGTGCTAGAGATAATAGATGATGAAACATTGAATACACTTTGGGAAAATGTTATAGAATCAAAAATGATTGATATAGCTGAACTGAAAACCCTAACGAAGTATCTAATTGATCATTATCCTAGCAAATATCAAGATAACAAGTTACATTTAATCAACAAAGAGGATCTCCCATTAGGCGATTAAATAGAATACAACTATTTTTATTAAGTAATACAGAAAGACATTAGCTTAGAGATAAAATAAAAAACAGACCTCATATGGTCTGTTTTTTATCCACTAACATGAAGGGTTCTTTTACAAAATTCAAATCACTTCCCCTTCTCCCGCTTCCGTTTCTCCTTCTCCGCCCGGTAAAACTCATGAAACATCTTCATCAGCGCTCGCTTCTCAATCCGGGACACATAGCTCCGCGATATTCCGAGCTCCTTGGCTATTTCCCGCTGCGTTTTCTCTTTCTTTAAGTCCAAACCGAACCGGCCGACGATGACTTCTTTTTCCCGGCCGTCGAGAATGTCGATATATTCTTTTACTTTTTCAAGCTCCATGTTGAGCTGAATGGTATCAATCACGTCCTCATTTTCTGATTTTAAGACGTCAATTAATGAAATTTCGTTGCCTTCTTTATCCTGACCGATGGGGTCATGCAGAGAGACGTCCTTTTTTGTTTTTTTGAGTGCGCGTAAATGCATGAGGATTTCGTTCTCAATACACCGCGCCGCATATGTTGCCAGCTTTGTTCCTTTTCCAGAGGAATAGCTTTCGATGGCTTTAATGAGTCCGATCGTCCCGATGGAGATGAGGTCTTCAGCGTCTTCCCCGGTATTTTCAAATTTCTTGACAATATGGGCGACGAGCCGAAGGTTATGTTCAATCAGCATGTTTCTTGCGTGTTCATCGCCCTCTGCCATAAGGGCTAAGTATTTTTTCTCATCATCTCCCGAAAGGGGCTGTGGAAAGGCATTGTTTTTGACATAGGACACTAAAAACACCAATTCTTTGACCATCAATCCCATCGCTGTAAATACTCCTGCCACGATTTTCACCTCCACCATGTTTAGGCCACTGCCTATATCCTCAAATGTATGTGAAGGAAGGATTGTCTGTGTCTGTACGATGAAAAAATCATCTTTTTCGAAAGAAACGTGCTTATGCGTATGTTTTTGCTGCACCTCTCATATGTTTGCGGTTTCTTTGCGGTGCTTGGCGGTCTAGAAGCGTGCTAAAATATGTAATATTAGACCGAAAAGGAAGGGGTTTTTTCGGAACATGGGGAAGGTTCTTTCTTCACATGTCGGTATGAAAATTAATGAATGGTATCGAATGATACGGCAGTTCAGTGTTCCAGATGCGGAAATCTTGAAAGCGGAAGTAGAAGCGGAAATTGAACGTATGGAAGAGGACCAGCATTTACTGATTTATTATCAGCTCATGTGTTTTCGGCACCAAATTATGCTCGACTATATACACCCTTCAAAATATCAACCTTTCTCAGTATCTAACCTTGTCGATAAAATCGAAAATTCCAATCATGAGTTATCTGATATGCTGCATTATTACCATGCATTTTTTCGTGGCATGCATGAGTTTAGTCAAAAAGAATATTTGGAGGCCGTCAAATATTATCGCATGGCAGAAAAACAGCTGTCTATGGTATTTGATGATATTGAGCAGGCCGAGTTTCATTTTAAAGTAGCAGAAGCCTACTATATAATGAAACAAACGCATGTCTCCATGCACCATATTTTAAAAGCGCTTGAAATATACGATCAGCATGATGCATATTCCATTCGCATTATTCAGTGCCTCTTTGTCATCTCGGGAAATTATCAAGATTTAAAACGTAAAGATCGAGCACTACCTCACTTGAAAAAGGCGAAACAACTCGCATCCGAAATTGATCACCCGCGCATTTATAGCTCAGCACTCTATAATTTAGGGAAATGTTATGGGGAGTTAGGTTATCGAGAAGAAGCAGAACGATATTTAACCGAATCGGCTGACCTCGCCAAAAAAGAACTGCTTCCCACGCTGCCTCATACACTTTATACACTGGCCAAGCTGCTTTTTAGACAAAATGAGCAGACTGAAGCAAGGCGCATATTAGAGGATGGGAAATTGGCCGCAAAGAAGCATGAAGACCAGCTGTTCTGTCATATGTTTGAGTATCTGGATGCTTTATATGTTCAGGAAATCAATGAAGAACAACTGCAAAAAACCATTGATTATTTGGAAAAACTTAGCCTATACTCTTATATAGAGGATATCTCACTAGAAATTGCGACAGCCTTAGAAACCTCTCAACAATACCAGAAGTCCAACCAGTATTATCAAAAATTGCTATGGGCTCAAAATCAAATCCAAGAAGGAGAGTGTCTGTATGAATTCTAAGCAACGTTCGACAGTTGAAGAGAGAAACCAAACGTGAGACAAAAAGCGGGCCTGATGGGCCGGCTTTTTTTATGTGAAAAAGAAGCGTAGACGATCACGAAACTTGAATGAATTCATCAGAAAGCGGGCAATTTAATGTGTAATGATGTTCTGTGGAGGCGGTCTGATGAAAGGGTTGTATATCTTGCTATGTATATGGGTATTATGCGCTTTTGTTCCTGATAACATAGAGGCGCGTACATTAAAAAGAATCGACCTAGAAAAAACGGGACGAGCCTTTTGGGACATGAGAGAGGAACGGAAAAAGATTGCGTTAACCTTTGATGATGGGCCTCATCCGGTATACACAAATCAAATACTAGATGTACTGAGAGAGCATGAAGTGAATGCCAGCTTTTTTGTCATCGGAAGCCGTATTCATGCATATCCCCTGCTCGCAGAGCGGATTGTGAGCGAAGGAAATGAGCTTGGCAATCACACGATGAACCATACGTATTTTGACCTTTTGTCATCGAAAGAAATCAAGCAAGAATTAAAAGAATCAGCGGCTCATATCGCTTCACTCCAGCCTGGCGGACCCTTATTATTTCGTCCCCCGGGCGGGCGCTTGACGATGAAGTCATTCCGCATTCTTTCTAAGCAAGGATATGATGTCGTGATGTGGTCCTTTACGCAAGATCCGAAGGACTGGTCTAGGCCAGGTGCACACAAAATTGCCAGCCGTATTATTGAGAATATTCAGGGCGGTGATATCATCCTTTTACATGATGGCGGAGGAAATCGTAAGCAGACAGTAGAAGCGCTGAAGCAAGTCGTACCTGAACTGAAGAAAAGGGGCTATGAGTTTGTGAAAGTGAGCGAACTGGTGCACCATAACAGAGATTATCTGCCGGTTCAATTACAATAAGAAAACAGTCATTCATTGAAACCAAAAGTCTTGTCGTTTACTATATGAAGAGGGCTTTTGGAGGTGAATGTTGTGAAGAAATTTGTTTTCCTTTTCATCCTGTTATGTGTTGCTGCTGGGTGCTCAAAACCAGTGCAGGAAAGTGTGATTGCATTTGGTGACAGTAACACAAGAGGATCGAACTGGGATTTTCGAGATTATCCAACATCTGAAAAATGGGTGAATCTCATGAAAAACGTCGAGCGCGGCCAAATCAAGGTACAGAATGCCGGAATTGGCGGGCAGACAACAGAAGATGCGAAGCTGCGCTTTGAGCAGGATATTTTAAAACAAAAACCAACTTACGTCCTCATCATGTTCGGTACAAATGATGCGGCGATTCTAGACGGGAAACATCCCCGTGTGACCAAAAAACGATTTAAAGAAAACTTATCCTACTTCATTTCTGAAAGTAGGAAAGAGGGAATTACCCCGATCCTCATGACGTGCGTGCCTGTGGTGGAAGGAGGCAAAAAGGGCTTGTATTATTATTCTAGATATAAGTCATCTTATTTTGCTGAGAGAGGCGGGGCGAGAGCTTGGCAAAACTCATACAATGACATCACAAGACAAGTAGCTGAAAAACAGCAAGTGCCGCTTGTCGACAATTGGAAAGCGTTCATCCGAGAAGCAGGTGAAGATAGTGACAACGCCTTGATTCAGTCTGGCCTCATTGACCCTTCTGGCAATCATATGACACCAAAAGGGGCAAGAATCATTTATAACGAAATCAAAGAGCGTGATGTCATTAAACATTTTTAAATGCAGGCATCTGCCTAAACAAGACGATCCATCTTGCATATTCTAACAGTATATCTTCCTAGAAGGAGGTAACTGATATGTGGGGATGTCCTTATCCTTACCCTGCGTGTTCGCCTTATCCAGCTCAAGGAGCAGGAATCGGTTACGCTTTTCTTGTTGTGTTCCTTGTCGTCATTTTGGTCGTAGGTGGAGGGTTATGGTTTTGGAATGAACAGCCTTGCAAATAAGACACCTCTTCTTTGATCAGAAGGGGTGTTTTTTACGGAAAATAGTAGTAAGCCTATAGCGCAAGTGATATAATATCAGTCACCTGAGTTTAAAAAAGGAGAGTGCTCGGGAGGCATGGTTCCTGGATATATGGAATTAAGAGGAAACAGAGAGCATATGCCCGAGCGAACGTCTTTTCATTTCTGTCTCAATTAATTCAATGAAGTCGCGATTTAAGTTCATTTCATTTGCTTTATAATACGATTCTATAAGTAAATCATCTGACAGCTTTTTCATACTAGAAACCCATATGATGGGAAAAACACCTCCCCTGAAAAAGTTGGCATAAAACTTGAGGAAAAGACATATCATCATAGGTTGATCGAATGTCTTTGAAGTACCTTTAATCTACCATGAATGGGAAACAAGAACAATCGTTCTGTTATCCACATGGTTAAGTGGATAACTTGTGGGTAGAGTGTTTATAATTGAATGAAAGCGTGATGAAATATAGGTGGATAATGTGTGTAAAATTATCCACACCTGTTGAAGGTCCTCATCATATGTCGAAAACTTTTTCATTGTATTCGATAGACAGACAAATTGTGATTTGATTCGACACAATCGCTGAAAAACCAATGGAAGAAAGGGTGCAAATTGTGCTAAAGAAGTATTTCTTACCGGATGAATTTGTGAAAAGTATTTTCCACATTTCGCCGCAAAAACTAAAAGAACGAAATGTAAAAGGAATTATTACGGATTTAGATAACACACTAGTAGAATGGGATCGTCCAAGTGCGACCCCGCGTTTAATTGAATGGTTTCAAGAGATGAAAGATCACGGGATACAGGTGACGATTGTATCGAACAATAATGAAAAAAGGGTCAAGCTTTTTTCTGAGCCTGTTCATATCCCGTTTATTTATAAAGCGAGAAAACCGATGGGAAGAGCCTTTAATAAGGCCGTCGCTGATATGCAATTGAAGAAAGAAGATGTGGTTGTCATTGGCGATCAGCTTATGACAGATGTGCTTGGCGGAAACAGGCATGGCTTCCATACCATTTTGGTTGTACCTGTTGCGGCATCGGACGGATTTTTCACGAAGTTTAACAGGCAGATTGAACGTAGAATTTTAGGAGCCTTAAAGCGTAAGGGCCACATTCAGTGGGAGGAAGAGTAATAATGGAAAAGGTTGTTTGTATTGGCTGCGGTGTAGCCATTCAGACGGAAGATAAAGATCAAATAGGATATGCGCCGGCAGCATCTCTATTGAAAGAAGATGTGATCTGTCAGCGCTGTTTTAGGTTAAAGAACTACAATGAAATTCAGGATGTGTCTTTAACAGAAGACGACTTTTTAAATATTCTACACAGCATTGGCGAGACTGATTCTCTGATCGTCAAGGTCGTTGATATTTTTGACTTTAACGGAAGCTGGATTAATGGACTGAGCCGTATTGTTGGTGGTAATCCCATTTTACTTGTCGGCAACAAGGTAGATATTTTACCGAAATCCGTGAAAAAAGACCGTCTTGTTCAATGGATGAAGCGGGAAGCAAAAGAAAATGGGCTCAATCCGATTGATGTGTTTTTAATCAGTGCGAGCAGAGGACAAGGTGTGCCTGAGGTTATGGAGGCCATTGATCATTACCGTGAGGGCAGAAATGTCTATGTTGTCGGCTGTACAAATGTTGGGAAATCAACATTTATTAACCGCATTATCAAAGAGGTGTCTGGAGAAGAGAATGTGATCACCACATCCCAATACCCAGGGACAACACTTGATGCGATTGAAATCCCGCTTGATGACGGGTCTGCTTTATTCGATACACCGGGGATCATCAACCGCCATCAAATGGCGCACTATGTCGGCAAAAATGACTTAAAGATTTTAACGCCGAAAAAAGAATTGAAACCGAGAACGTTCCAGTTAAATGAAGCTCAAACGCTTTACTTTGGCGGACTGGCTCGATTTGATTATGTAAAAGGCGGCAGAACATCCTTTGTCTGCTATATGCCAAATGAACTCAACATTCACAGGACAAAGATGGAGAATGCAGATGACTTATATGAAAAGCATGCAGGTGAACTGCTTTCACCGCCATCAAAAGAGGGAATGGAAGATTTCCCGCCGCTCGTTCCGCACACTTTCACCATCGATCAGCCAAAAATGGACATTGTCTTTTCAGGATTAGGCTGGGTGACGGCAAATGATGCTGGGAAACAAATCAAAGTGTATGCGCCAAAAGGTGTGCACGTGTTTATGAGACGTTCGTTAATTTAAATGTTCAGAGGGGGAGAGACCTTGAAACCTTTATACGGAGTAATCGGTAACCCTGTTGGCCATTCAATGTCTCCAGATATTCATAATGCAGCATTAAAGGATGCTGGAATTGATGGACATTATCATGGCTTTCAAGTAGAAGAAAACGACCTGAAAGATGCCATTAACGGTATGAAAGCCTTAGGAATCAGCGGCTTTAACGTCACTGTTCCGCACAAGGTAGACATCATGCAGTACCTTGACAAAATTGATGTGACAGCTGAACGTCTGCGTGCCGTCAATACAGTTCGCCTCGAAAATGGTCAACTCGTTGGGTACAATACAGATGGAGAGGGTTTTCTTCATTCATTGCTTGAAGCGTTGGATCAGCCGTTATCAGAGCTGTCATTTCTCCTGCTTGGTGCTGGTGGAGCAGCAAGAGCGATTTACACGACAATTGCTGAGTATGCACCGAAACAATTTGATATCGCCAACCGCACCATTGAAAAAGCTGAGGCTTTAATTGAAAGTGCCGATGGAAAAATCACATCTCATGCCATTGCATTAAATACAGCAGAAGAGCGGCTTGGGGAATATGATGTCATCATCCATACGACCTCAATTGGTATGTATCCGAATGTTGAAGAAACCCCCATTTCTTTAGCGAACGCAAAAAAAACAGCGGTCGTTTGTGATATTGTGTATAATCCAATAGAAACAAAGCTGCTAAGCGAAGCAGCCGGGTTAGGTTTGAAAACAGTCGATGGCGTCGGCATGTTTGTTGGTCAGGCGGTAAGAGCCTTTGAACTGTGGACGGGCATTACACCTGACGCCCGAAAAATGAAGTCAATTGTCATAGAGAAATTAGGAGGAACACCATGTTAAAAGGTAAGCAAAAACGTTTTTTACGTGCGCAAGCACATCATTTATCACCTATTTTTCAAGTTGGAAAAGGCGGGGTAAATGACAATATGGTCAAGCAAATTTCCGAGGCGCTTGAAGCAAGAGAACTTTTGAAAGTCAGCGTATTGCAAAACTGCGACGAGGACAAAACAGAGGTTGCAAAAGCACTTGTAAAAGGTGCAAAAGCTGAACTCGTTCAAACGATCGGAAATGTGATTGTCCTTTATAAGGAATCAAAGGAAAATAAACAAATTAAGCTGCCGTAAAGGTGGATATGATATGAAAAAAATAGGATTGTTCGGTGGTACGTTTGATCCCCCGCATAATGGGCATTTGCTGATGGCAAGTGAGGTGCGTTTCCAAGTAGGGCTTGATGAAATTTGGTTTATCCCAAATCACAAGCCCCCTCATAAAACGGGCCGAAAACGAGCAGAGAGTCATCACCGCGTAAAAATGGTGGAAAAAGCGATTCAGACAAATCCTCATTTTCGAGTTGAGCTTATTGAAATGGAGCGTGAGGGCCCATCTTATACAGTAGATACGGTTGAGCTGTTAAAGAAGCGCCATCCTGAAGATGAGTTCTTTTTTATGATTGGAGCGGACATGGTCGAGTATTTGCCGAAATGGCACAGAATCGATGATTTGCTTCAGATGATCACCTTTATTGGGATGAAAAGACCAGGTTATGAAGGAAATACGGCGTATCCTCTTTTGTTTGCAGATGTTCCGGCTTTTGATGTATCATCGACATTGATTAGGCAGCGAATGAAGCAGGGGAAACCTGTTGATTATTTGATTCCGAAAGCGGTTGAGTGTTATATAAAGGAGCATCATTTATATGAATCGTGAAGAAGCTTTAAACTGTGTCAAACAGCAGTTAACAGAGCATAGATATACACATACAATTGGGGTAATGGAGACGGCCATTTCATTAGCTGAACGTTTTGGTGCAGATGTGAAAAAAGCAGAGGTCGCGGCTATTTTCCACGATTATGCTAAATTTAGACCGAAAGAAGAAATGAAGGGCATCATCCAGCAAGAACAGATGAACCCTCTATTGCTTAAATATTCACCTGAGCTTTGGCATGCCCCAGTTGGTGCCTATTTGGTCAAAAAAGAAGTTGGAATTGACGACCAAGATATTTTAACAGCCATTGAATTCCATACATCCGGCAGACCGAACATGACATTGCTTGAAAAAGTTATTTATGTCGCCGACTATATAGAGCCAGGACGCCATTTTCCTGGTGTAGAGGAAGTAAGAGAGTTAGCAGAGCAGGATTTGGACCTTGCCTTGATTCAATCTTTAAAAAACACCGTCAGCTTTTTAATGAAAAAGAATCAGCCAGTTTTCCCAAATACACTTGCTACTTATAACTCACTTGTGCAAAAGAACAACTAAGGAGGAATTTTGATGGATGCATCATCAATTTTAAACATCGCAGCAGGAGCGTGCGATGATAAACGGGCAGAGGACATTATCGCCCTGAATATGCAAGGGATCTCACTTGTTGCAGATTATTTTCTCATTTGTCACGGGAATTCTGACAAACAAGTACAGGCCATTGCAAGAGAAGTGAAACACCTTGCAGAAGAAGGCGGCATCGAAGTTAAAAAGATGGAAGGCTTTGACGAAGCAAGATGGGTCTTGATTGATTTAGGAGATGTCATTGCTCATGTGTTCCACAAAGAGGAAAGAGGATACTATAACTTAGAGAAGCTTTGGGGAGATGCGCCGAGAGAAACGCTTTCGCTTGGCATTAACTCATGATTTATCAAGGGTTTGCAGGTGTGTATGATGAGCTCATGACACATGCCCCTTATGATGAATGGGTTCAGTGGATACAGCGGTATATCAAGCCGAATAGTGCGATTATCGATGTAGGTTGTGGAACTGGAGAAATCTCTCTTCGGTTAGCTGCAAAAGGTCACATGGTCACAGGAATTGACCTAAGTGAAGAGATGCTGGCATTTGCGCAGCAAAAAGCACAGGCTCATAAGCAGTCTATTCAATTTTTACATCAAGATATGAGAGAGCTTGAGGGGTTTGAACAAACTTTTCAAGCAGCGGTTATTTGTTGTGATTCTTTGAATTATCTAAAAAACGAAAATGACGTCAAAAAAACCTTTAAAAACCTGTTTCAGCTTTTAGAGACAGGTGGGGTTTTATTGTTTGATGTTCATACCCCTTATAAAATGGAAGAGGTATTTCCTGGCTCTACTTATGCCGATCAAGATGAAGAAATCAGCTACATTTGGCAGAGTGATAAAGGAGATCATCCATATTCGATCATTCATGATTTAAGCTTCTTTGTAAAAGACGGAGACGTGTATGAACGTTATGATGAAACGCACGAACAACGTACATTTCCTTTTGAGACATATGCAGCGTTCCTTGAGTCCGCTGGCTTTGAACAGATTGAAGTGACCGCTGATTTTACAAATGAAGCACCTCAAGAATGTGCAGAAAGATATTTTATTTCAGCGAAGAAACCAAAAACCATCGTTTAATGGACGATGGTTTTTTTAAAACCCTTTTTTCGCTTGTTGCGAACATGTTTAATTTCTGAGATCATCAGTAAACACACTCGGTGGGTATTGATGCGCAACCGCTTCTACATCCTCATCGAACTTGTCATGAGTGTTCTGGAAAAGCTGATGGAACATATCTTGAACACCTGCTTCAAGTGCTTTAATGCCCTCGCCGGTGACGCCGCCTTTTACACACACCTTCTCTTGCAGTGTAGGCAGGGTATACACCCTTTTTTCAATCAAACGGCCAAGTCCTACAAGCATATCTTCTGATAAGGTGGTGGCTTCTTCTTTTGAAATATCCGTTTCTTCAACAGCGGCTTCAATCATTTTCTGAACAAGAAAGCTAATAAAGGCAGGACCGCAGCTGACAATATCTGAGGCTGCCCGTGTGATTGAATGATGAATTTCTATTGGTGTTGAAATGCGGGAAGCGAGTTGTCTGAGCGCTGCTTTTGTCGTGACATTGCATGATGAACCAAATGTTAAAAGTGATGCGCCTGATAATGCGCGGTTGGTGATGCTTGGGATCAGTCTGGCTGTTTGACAAGGAACAATGTCTTGAAGCTGTTCAGGATGAACCGGACTTGTAATGATGACAATGGTTTGCTGTTCTTTTAAAAGTGGGCTCAGCTCTTTTAAAAGCGGATAAATATCAAGTGGTTTGACACAAACAAAGATGAAATCTTTATCTGTTACAGCTCCTGAAAGCTGTTTCGTCACTTCGACCTCTGGGTGATTCTTTTTTATATTGAACGCTTTTTCGATGGTCCGATTTGTAATGGTGATGGATGAGGGATTGACTGCTTTTGATTCAATAAATGCCTCAGTAAGTATGGTACCCATGTTTCCTGTACCGATTAACCCTATATTCAAACGTTCTCCCTCCTTAGACGCATAGGATCTGTTATCTTCTAAACAGTATGTGAAGCAGCGTGAAAATATGATTGAAAGAAGCGTGAACAAGTGAAGCAGCTCAATTCGTTGAAAAAATACAGTCTTTATCTGATAGCGGGAATCATCATCCTTATCATCATCTGTTTCTGCTTTTTAGTAGGAAAAGAGAAAGGCAGCGCCGAGCCAAGTGTATTGAAAGAACAACATGAAACGCGGGTCACATTAGAAGAAAAACAAGAGAGTGCAGAAAAAGAGCCAACATCCATCGTAGTAGAGGTCAAAGGAGCTGTACGGAAGCCGGGCGTTTATGCATTTATGGCTGAGGACAGAGTTGAAGAAGCGATTAAAAGAGCAGGTGGTTTTACGAGTAAGGCAGATACAGTTGACATCAATCAAGCAGCAAAATTAGAGGACAGTATGATGATTTATGTACGAAAGAAGGGGGAAGGTGACAAGCAGGGACAAACAGCAGCGGTTGATACGCCGCCCGGAAAAGAACAGAGTCAAGGGGTGAATGTCAATCAAGCTGATGCAGCGGAATTGCAGACCATTAACGGAATAGGCCCAGCCAAAGCGGAAGCCATCATTGCGTATAGAGAAGAACATGGAGAATTTCAGCAAATTGAAGATTTGCGGAATATTTCGGGTTTTGGAGAGAAGACCATTGAACGGCTGAAAAATCAACTGACGGTTAAGTAGAATTGACGGTATAGAAGAAAGGCATGTACACTTAATACCATACATCATTCTGGAGGGATGAGCTCGTGGAGAGAATTTCATGGAATCAATATTTTATGGCTCAAAGCCATCTGCTTGCTTTGCGAAGCACCTGTGAGCGGCTAGCTGTTGGGGCAACGATCGTAAGAGACAAGCGCATCATCGCAGGTGGATATAATGGATCCATTGCCGGCGACGTGCATTGTGCAGATGTAGGGTGCTATGTCATAGATCATCACTGCGTTCGTACAATCCATGCGGAGATGAACGCTATTTTACAATGTGCCAAATTTGGTGCACCAACGGCTGATGCTGAAATATATGTGACGCATTTTCCTTGCTTGCAGTGCTGTAAAGCGATTATTCAAGCAGGTATTCGAACAGTGTATTATGCGAAGGATTATAAAAATCATCCATATGCTGTTGATTTATTTGAACAGGCCGGAGTTCAAACAGAACAGGTTGAACTAGATGAGATGATTATTGACTTAAAAAACCAAGAAAAATTAGCCTTTGTTGCGGATTTAATAGGCAAACTAAGTGAATCAGGACGTAGCGAAACAGAAATTCGTCAAATGCATGAAAAGGCGAATCAATTATTTACTTCCTATGTTTAAGTATTTGCCGTTCGGGGCGATTTCAGCAGCTGTTGGAATTGCTCTGGCCGCATATCATCTTCATTTGTATTTTCTCCTTTTTCTTCTTGTATGTCTTCTTTTCAGTTTGCTGAAAAAAACACCCCAGCTCTTTCTAATGGTCAGTTTGTGTGGAACGATCTATATGCTCATTTTTATGGTGCATCAGTCTTTTGAAACGGATCATCCCGTACAAGAAAAATCATTTTCTCATTCGGTTGTGATTGAAACGATTCCGAAAATAGATGGCAATCGCTTTTCAGCGACTGTTTCATCAGAGAATCATCGACTAGCGGCGTTTTATACGATTCAAACGGAGCGTGAAAAAGAAGCGCTAAAAGATGTTGGACCAGGTATGAGCTGTCATATGACAGGTGAGATGCGGTTGCCTAAACATGCAACCATACCGAATGGCTTTCAATATGATCAATTTCTTAAAACAAAAGGCATCCATGCTATTTTCTTAACGCAGTCTATGAAAAGCTGCACGAAACATGACAGCCCTTCACATTACCTTTCATCTATTAGGCAGAAGGGGTTGAAATTTCTAGAAGATCACGTTCCGAAGAGTTCTGTTGGGATTGTGCAGGCACTTATTTTTGGCGATCGTGATTTAATAGACCCTGATACATTAAGAGATTATCAAATGCTTGGCATCATTCATTTATTAGCCATTTCAGGACTTCATGTTCAAACATTGCTCGCTTGTCTATTTTGGTGTCTACTCCGCGCTGGCGTGACAAGAGAGACAGCGCGTATTCTTTTATTATCCTTTTTGCCGGTTTATGCTTGTTTAACAGGTGCTGCACCGTCTGTGTTAAGAGCCTGTCTCATGGCTGGAATTTATTTAGTCATCACAAGCCTGCCAAAAGAAATGAAACAGCCTTCTGCGGTCGTGTTAAGTGCAGCGTTCTTGCTTTTATTAGCCATTCAACCACTTTATATATTTGATGTCGGTTTTCAACTGTCATTTGTGGTGACCTTATTTATTTTGCTATCCACTAGTATTTTATCAAAAGCAAAAAGTTCGGTGATGCAGTTATTGCTCATTTCCTTGATTGCACAGCTTGCTTCGCTTCCTATTCTTTTATATTATTTTCAACAATTTTCCTTGCTGAGTGTTCCTTTAAATATGATGTTTGTTCCTTTTTATACAATGGTTGTCATGCCTCTGTCCTTATTCTCTTTTCTTTTATCTATCATTTATCTTCCGCTTGGACAAACACTGTTTCAGCTGCTTGATTGGGTGATCCAGTTTAGTCATCAATTGTCAGCACATATGGCTGCTTACGATGGTCTTACTCTCATTTTTATGAAATCGACATGGTGGCATGTGCTCCTAGAGGTTTCCTCCATTGTTTTTCTATTCGTTGTGATGGAATGTAAAACTTCTATCAAATCTTATCTTGTGCCGATTTTGATTCTCGTTTGTGTGCTGGCTATACACTATTTCACGCCGAATTTTCTTCAAAAAGGAGAGGTCACGATGTTAGATGTAGGACAAGGGGATAGTTTGTTTATTCAGCTACCTTATCGAACCGGGCATATATTAGTCGATACAGGAGGCAGACTTTCTTTTGAAGAAGAGCCATGGAAAAAAAGACGTAAAGTATCTACAATTGGGGATCAAACGCTTATTCCATTTCTGCATTCTAAAGGCATAGCAAAACTTGATGTCCTCATCCTTACCCATGCAGATCAAGATCATATGGGAGAAGCGATGCGGTTAATAAAGCGAAATAAAGTCAAACGCCTTGCAATCCCAAAAGGCTTTGCTCGAAATCCAGAGGATGCGCAGCTTTTAAAGGAAGCGGCTGATCAAAGGATTCCTGTAGATGAGTTAGAAAGAGGGGATCAGTTGAGAATTGGAGGACAAAAATTTGACGTTCTGCATCCTGCACGTGACCAGGTGACGAGTAAAAATAATGATTCACTGGTCCTCACCTTTACGCTTGGCGGCAAGCGTTTTATGCTGACTGGGGATCTTGAACAAGAAGGGGAACGAGACATCATTCAAGCTTACCCCAAGCTACGAGCGGATGTCTTGAAGGTTGGACATCACGGGAGTAAAGGATCAACAAGTGAAGAATGGCTTCAGCATTTGAACCCGTCATATGCACTGATTTCAGCAGGTGAACGAAATCGGTATCACCATCCTCATCAAGAAGTTTTGAAAAAATTAAATGAGCATCAAACAAAGGTGTATCGTACAGATATCGATGGAAGTGTGACCTATGAATTTCTTGAAGAGGATGGAACATTTTACGCTCATCCTCCATATGATATCTTACAAAATCAATAAAAAAACTGCCAAAACGGCAGTCATCTTGCATTCATGTAGTTAAGATCCAACGAGGTGTATCACTGTTGCCAAAATAAACATTGAGGCGAAAAATCCGAATGTGACGATAAAACCAACAGCTGAGTCGGTCACATCATTCCGCTTGCTTTGAACATTCTTTTCAAATTCATTCATTTTCATCCCTCCTGGCTATTTTTAGTATACTTGAACTCATTTGGAATTGCTAGAAGGTAAAGTAACCGTTTTCCATTTTCATGATCATTTTGTGAATATCGTCTGACTGTAAGCTGACCCGGGAGCTTACGTGAGACGTTTACTATAAATGAGGAGGCGGCACTTTCAGCTTCCTCTTTACTAATGTCTCTACACGCTTTAGGATAGAGGAGGAAGTGAAAGAGAGGGATTTAAGCGAATGGTCTTTGAAGTATGGAACAATTTTAAAAAAGGGGATATCCATCCCGTTTATTGCTTATATGGAAAAGAAACGTATTTACTTCAAGAGACAGCTGCAAAATTGAGACAAGCTGTCGTCGACGAAGAAACAAAGGATTTTAATTACTCTGTCTTCGATATGGAAGAGGTGCCGCTTGAGCAGGCTGTGACGGACGCAGAAACATTTCCGTTTATGGGAGAGCGGCGTCTCGTTGTGATCAAAAACCCTTATTTCCTCACTGCAGAAAAGAAAAAAGAAAAGATCGAGCATCAGCTTTCTGTGTTAGAAGCTTATTTAGAAAAGCCAGCACCCTACACGATTCTCGTGTTATTAGCACCATATGAAAAACTGGACGAACGTAAGAAAATCACCAAATTGTTAAAAAAGAAAGCGGCTGTGGTTGAGGCGAAAGAGTTAAATCCGAAAGAAACAACAGATTTCACCATTACATTAGTGAAAACAGAAGGAAAAACAATCTCGGCTGAAGCGGCAGAACAGCTTGTCATGTTATGTGGCGGGAGCCTGTCCTCACTTTTTCAAGAGGTTCGAAAGCTAAGTACATATATTGGGCAGCGAGAGGAAATTGAGCTGGCGGATGTCAATCAGCTCGTTGCACGAAGTTTGGAGCAGAATATTTTCGAACTGATTAACCAAATCGTGAACAGGCGCCGGTCTGAAGCGATGCAAATGTTTTATGATCTCCTAAAGCAAAATGAGGAGCCCATTAAAATATTGGCACTCATTTCAAATCAATTTCGGTTGATATTGCAGACAAAGTACTTTGCTCAACAGGGATACGGGCAAAAACAAATTGCGTCAAACCTGAAAGTCCACCCATTTCGGGTCAAACTCGCGATGGATCAGGCAAGACTGTTTTCAGAAGAAGAGCTAAAGTACATCGTCAAAGAGCTCTCCACGATTGATTATGAAATGAAAACGGGTAAAAAGGACAAGCAGCTATTATTAGAATTGTTCCTGCTTCGGTTATTAGGGGCTTGAACATAAAAAAACGACCTTCTCAAAAGAGGGTCGTTTTTGTTTAGATGTATAATTGCCAGTCTGTCCTTATGGCTGAGCCGTTCAGGACGGACGTACAGTTAAACAGGTGCCTCATCACTGAGGCGTTGCAAACATTATGCAGAAAGTCCGTTAACTTGTTTCGCAAGTCTTGATTTGTAACGCGCAGCTGCGTTTTTGTGTACAAGACCAGTTTTAACGGCTTTGTCAATGCGTTTTGCAGCAGAAGAAAGAGCAGCTTTTGCTTGCTCAGCATCGTTGTTAGCTACAGAAACTTCAACTTGTTTAATCGCAGTACGCATCGCAGACTTGATTGTTGCGTTGTGTGCACGGCGTTCGTTATTCGTTTTTGTACGTTTGATCGCTGATTTAATATTTGGCATGTGTTTCACCTCCTAAGATACAACCTAAACACAATTGTCTTAAGGTTAAATCTTCACAATAGAACAAATTGTATTCTATCAAACACACCTTTAGAATGCAATATAAATGTAAAGTATTTTTCATTGATGAAGCGCTCGAATGTTTCTTGAAAGAGATGGAAAGACTACTGTTAATTACTTGATGGAAGGAGCCTTTTCATGAAGAAACAGAAACTTGATTTAAGCGCTTATCAAATCCGGACCGATTTGGCCGTTGAAACAAAAGAGATACTAGAACAAGAGAACAATCCGAATGTGGTCAAAAAGGACGGTATTCAAGGAATTGTTGAGAAGGAGAAGGAAGAGCACGGCATCCGCATCCGCACTGTGGAGATTACGACAGAAGGAGAAGAGTTGACCGGAAAAAAGGCAGGGACATACTTGACGCTTGAGGCGCAAGGAATTCGGGAGAAAGACTCTGAGATGCAAGAAAAAGTGGTCGAAGTTTTTGCCCATCATTTTGCTCAGTTTTTAAAAGATCACGGCATTCAGGCAGATGCGAGCTGTCTTGTCGTAGGACTCGGAAACTGGAATGTCACGCCGGATGCTTTAGGGCCGCTCACAGTTGAAAATTTGCTGGTGACACGCCATTTATTTGAATTACAGCCTGAGAATGTGCAGGAAGGCTATCGCCCAGTGTCTTCATTATCGCCTGGAGTCATGGGACTGACTGGTATAGAAACAAGTGACATTATACAAGGTGTAATTGAAAGATCTAAACCAGACTTTGTGATCGCCATCGATGCACTGGCTGCACGTGCAGTAGAACGGGTGAATACAACGATTCAAATTTCTGATACAGGTATACATCCAGGATCGGGTGTCGGAAATAAACGAAAAGAATTAAGCAAAGAGACCTTGGGGATTCCAGTCATTGCCATTGGTGTACCGACAGTGGTCGATGCAGTGACGATCGCAAGTGACACGATTGATTACGTGTTAAAGCATTTTGGTAGAGAACTGAAAGATGATAGACCTTCCCGATCTTTAGTACCAGCGGGTCTGACATTTGGGAAGAAAAAAGTGCTGAATGAAGAAGATTTGCCAGATGATGAAACGCGTCAATCCTTTTTAGGAATCGTCGGAACGCTTCCTGAAGAAGAAAAAAGACAGTTGATCCATGAAGTACTTGCGCCGCTTGGACAAAATCTAATGGTCACACCGAAGGAAGTGGATACATTCATTGATGACATGGCGAACGTACTCGCCAATGGGTTAAATACAGCACTTCATCAAAAAATCTCTCAAGACAACATGGGTTCCTATAATCATTAATCAGTTCTACTTTCTCTAGCTTGCTCATAGTGTAATTACTAGAAAGCGTGCTGGAGGGAGTAAATCATGAAAAAAAGACCTCGCCGTCCTCGACAGTTGGTCGTTGCGATTAATGGAACAAAAGTAGTGAAGAGTATTTTTTTGTTTATTGTCTCTCTGGTGGTTGTGTTTGTCATGTCAGGGGCTTTGACGTCTTTAAAACCTGAGCTTAGGCCTCAAGCATCATTATATGGTGTAGCAGATGAGCTGTCAGGGGCATTCTTTGCAACTCTAATGGGGATGGAAAATCAATATTTTGCCTCAGCAGTCCCTGAAGATCAAAAAGGATTTCATTTCTCCGGGCTGTCACTCAAACTTGCCACAAGTATCAATTTAGAAGACCCCCGCAGTTTTCTAGGAAGAGAGCTGCCGGGCTTTGAACATTTTGATACAAAAATCATCCTAGCAGGTGAAGGTACAGACTATACGAATATGCCAATGGAATCGCCGCCTCCAAGTGAAGTCATCAAAGATGAAAAAGAAGCAAATCTAGCTGAGCTGGACAAGCTTGATGAAGATGAACCGAAAACGCCTGCAAAAGAGCCGGACCAGTCGACAGGAAAACGAAAAGCTGTGTACATTTATCACACACATAATACGGAATCATATTTACCATTTTTAAAAGGAGAAACAAACCCAAACAATGCGCGCCACTCAAAAGTGAACGTCACCCTTGTCGGGGAGATGTTTGGTAAAGCGCTCGATCAGCAAGGAATCGGCAACACAGTGGATAAAACAGAAATCGAAAAAAGACTGCTAAAAAAAGGATTGAAGTACCCACAATCGTATAATGAATCCAGATTGGTTGTAAAAGAAGCTCTCGCTAAAAATGATGACTTAGATTACTTAATCGATATTCACCGGGATTCAAGAAGAAAGAAAGATACGACAGTAGAAATCAAAGGCAAGAAATATGCGAGAATCGCGTTTGTTGTAGGGAAGAAGAATCAAAGCTATGAGAAAAACTTAAAGCTGGCGACAGAGTTCCACCATTTGATGGAGAAAAAATATAAAGGACTTAGTGTCGGTGTGTTTGCCAAAGGAGAAATTGGTGATAATGGAATCTATAATCAAGATTTATCTGACAAAGCCCTTCTATTAGAATTTGGCGGTGTGGATAATAATATGGAAGAACTGAAAAACGCATCCAATGCAGCAGCTGATGTGTTCAGTGAAATTTTCTGGGACGCAGAAAAGGTAGACGGCAAAGCAAAGGATGAGAAAAAACGGTCTTAAGGTGGTGGAGGATATGGGCTCATTTATCGGAAAAACCATTATTTTATCGCTCGTATTGCTATTCGGTGTCTTTTTAGGAATGCAGCAAGCCAATAATGGCATGCTGCAAATGAAAGGGTATCATGATCCGCAATTAAAAGGGGCCTTCACTGTCCAAACGAATGATGATCAAGAAAAAGAAGCTTCTATCCTCGGAACAGCTGTCACACAAAAAGACTTAGCAGAAAAACAAAAGCAGCTAGAAGAAATGGAGAGCTTTAATGCCTTCTCTAAGGCCGGAAAAGCATTATCAGATGGTATGACGCATGCAGCCCGTACACTTTATGATTGGGTGAATGGTAAATAAACTGTTGTAAGCATCATGTTGGATGTTATTTCATAAGATATCACACCTTTTCGTGAAAGCCGCTAACCGATGAGCGGCTTTTCTTGATTTCGATTGAATCTTTACAGCCCTATTGATATAATCTAACCTAGCGCAACCCGCGTTTTATAGTAGGAGTGATAGATTGTGACAGATAAAGAAAAACGATTAGAACGGCAATCAAGAATTCGAAATTTCTCCATTATCGCCCATATTGACCATGGGAAATCCACATTGGCTGACCGTATTTTGGAAAAAACAGCGGCGATTACGCAACGAGAAATGAAAGAACAATTACTTGATTCCATGGACTTAGAGCGTGAACGCGGCATTACGATCAAATTAAACTCTGTCCAGCTGAAATATCAGGCGAAGGATGGAGAAGAATATATTATGCACCTGATTGATACACCAGGGCATGTCGACTTCACCTATGAGGTATCTCGAAGCCTAGCTGCCTGTGAAGGTGCAATTCTTGTGGTGGATGCAGCACAAGGCATTGAAGCACAGACACTAGCGAACGTTTATTTAGCTCTTGATAACAACTTAGAAATTCTGCCGATCATTAACAAAATTGATCTGCCGAGTGCAGAACCTGAACGTGTAAGACAAGAAATTGAAGATGTCATCGGGTTGGATGCATCTGAAGCTGTTCTTACCTCTGCTAAGGCGGGCATCGGGATCGAGGATATTTTAGAACAAATCGTCGAAAAGGTGCCGGCACCAGCTGGAGATCCAGAAGCACCACTTCAAGCCCTCATTTTTGATTCTCTCTACGATGCGTATCGTGGCGTCATTGCTTACATACGAATTGTCGAAGGAACCGTCAAACCGGGTCAAAAAATCAAGATGATGGCGACAGGCAAAGAATTTGAAGTGCTTGAAGTCGGCGTATTTACACCGAAAGCAATGCCAACAGACGAACTCACTGTTGGAGATGTTGGCTATTTAACAGCTGCTATTAAAAATGTTGGCGATACACGTGTAGGGGATACGATCACAAGTGCGGTAAACCCTGCGAAAGAAGCTCTACCTGGATATAGAAAGCTGAACCCAATGGTGTACTGCGGCCTTTATCCAATTGACACAGCGAAATATAACGACTTGCGTGAAGCGTTAGAAAAGCTTGAATTAAATGATTCTTCACTTCAATATGAGGCAGAGACATCCCAAGCACTGGGCTTCGGTTTCCGCTGCGGCTTCCTTGGCATGCTTCATATGGAAATCATCCAAGAACGGATTGAGCGTGAATTTAAAATCGACCTTATTACGACAGCGCCAAGTGTTATTTACGATGTGTATATGACAGACGGAGAAAAAATCGTCGTAGATAACCCGTCCAATTTGCCTGATCCGCAAAAGATTGAGCGAATTGAAGAGCCATACGTGAAGGCAACAATGATGGTGCCAAATGATTATGTTGGTTCTGTGATGGAGCTTTGCCAAGGAAAGCGCGGCAATTTCATTGATATGCAATATCTTGATGCAAACCGCGTGAGCATTGTGTACGAAATTCCTCTGGCAGAGATCGTATACGAATTCTTTGATCAATTAAAGTCCAATACAAAAGGGTATGCATCCTTTGATTACGAGCTGATCGGCTATCGCCCATCCACTCTAGTGAAAATGGATATCATGCTTAATGGCGAAAAAATCGATGCGCTTTCCTTTATTGTTCACCGCGATTATGCATATGAACGCGGAAAGATCATTGTAGAAAAGCTGAAAGAATTGATTCCGCGCCAGCACTTTGAAGTACCAGTTCAGGCAGCGATCGGTCAAAAGATTGTTGCTCGGTCTACCATTAAAGCAATGCGCAAGAACGTACTAGCGAAGTGTTATGGTGGAGATATTTCCCGGAAAAGAAAGCTTCTTGAGAAGCAAAAAGAAGGGAAAAAGCGCATGAAGCAAGTGGGTTCTGTAGAAGTCCCACAAGAAGCATTTATGGCCGTGCTGAAAATGGACGACAGCACACCGAAAAAATAACATCCTCAAGGCAACCTGCTTTACAATGCTCGCCTTGACGTTTATAGTCGAAAACAAACGAAGAGGCCGCAGCGATAAACTGCGGCTCTTTACCTGTAAAGAAGGTGTCAACAAATGAAAGCAGCATACATTCACATTCCATTTTGTGAGCACATTTGTCACTATTGTGATTTTAATAAATTTTTCATTAAAACCCAGCCGGTCGATGAATACTTAGCCGCTCTTGAAAAAGAAATGCAGCACACGATCGATCAAAAAGGGGAGCAAGAACTAAAGACGATCTTTATTGGCGGGGGAACCCCGACATCACTGACAACCAGCCAGTTAGATCAGCTTATGGACAGCATTCACCGCGTATTAAAACCAACCAAAAACTTAATCGAGTTTGCAGTAGAAGCAAACCCAGACGAACTATCGCTTGAGAAATTGAATGTCTTAAAATCAGCAGGCGTTAATCGGCTGAGCTTTGGTGTTCAAACATTTGAAGATGACCTGCTCAAAAAAATCGGACGGGTTCATCAAAAGAAAGATGTTCTCACATCTTTCGAGCGAGCAAGAGCAGTTGGGTTTGACAACATTAGTCTTGATCTTATGTTTGGTTTGCCTCATCAAGAGAAGCATCATGTCATGCATTCACTAGAGACCGCTTTTTCATTAGGTGCAGAACATTATTCGGTTTATTCGCTGATTGTCGAGCCAAAGACGGTCTTTTACAATTTGATGCAAAAAGGGAAACTGCATTTACCACCGCAAGAACGTGAGGCTGAAATGTATGAGCTCGTCATGGATGAAATGGAGCGGCACGGACTCAAACAATATGAGATTAGCAATTACGCCAAACCAGGTTTTGAAAGCCAGCATAACCTCACCTATTGGAGCAACGAAGATTACTTTGGTTTTGGCGCAGGAGCGCACGGGTATGTAGATGGCGTCCGCAATGTGAACGCTGGACCAGTGAAGCATTACTTAGAGCTCATTGAACAAACAGGGTTTCCATATAAGGAAACGCATCAGGTGACAAAAGCAGAACAGATCGAAGAAGAAATGTTCTTAGGTTTGCGGAAAATTGAAGGCGTGAAAAGTGCTCACTTTCAAGCGAAATTTGGAGCATCACCAGAAGCACTCTTTCCCGCCATTCTTGAAGAATTAGCAGAAAAAGGTCTCATTGAACAGGATGAGATTGGCATTCGTTTAACAAGAAAAGGAAAAATGTTAGGGAATGAAGTATTTCAAGCGTTTCTCGGTGAGTTATAATTGACATTTTAATTTGAGTTTGGTAATTTTGTTTATACAATTAGCACTCGTTGAAAGAGAGTGCTAACAGGGGTGATGATGATGTTAACAAATCGTCAGCTTTTGATTCTACAAGTCATTATTAATGACTTTATTCGTTCGGCGCAGCCAGTTGGATCAAGGACTCTTTCCAAAAAAGAAGACATTACATTCAGCTCTGCGACGATTAGAAACGAAATGGCTGATTTGGAGGAACTCGGTTTTATTGAAAAGACCCATTCTTCATCAGGAAGAATTCCTTCCGAAAAAGGATATCGTTATTATGTAGATCATTTGCTCTCTCCGCGAAAACTGTCATCTAAAGAGCTTGTGCTCATCCAGTCAGTATTTCAGGAGAAAATTTTTGAGCTGGAAAAAACAGTTCAAAAATCGGCGGAAATTTTATCAGATCTCACAAACTACACATCAATTGTCCTTGGTCCAAAGCTAAGTGAAAATCGATTGAAGCAAATTCAGCTTGTCCCTGTCCAGCCTAATAAAGCAGTAGCGATTATGATTACAGACAGCGGGCATGTTGAAAACAAAACCATCACCTTCTCGGAGCATCTTGATGTCTCCGATATTGAGAAGCTGATGAATATTTTAAACAGCCGCTTAGCCGGAGTCCCGATGGATCAGCTGAAGGACAGGATGTATAAAGAAGTAGTGATGCTCCTTCGCACGCATTTAAAAGACTATGATCATATTTTAGATGCACTTGGTAACACATTCACTTCAACACAAAATGAATCAAAACTTTTCTTTGGCGGGAAGATTAATATGTTGAACCAGCCAGAGTTTCATGACATTGACCGCATTCGTTCACTCATGATGCTGATTGAACAAAAGAATGATGTCATGCAGCTGTTTCATCCAAATCAGCAAGGAATCACCATTAAAATCGGTTCAGAAAACAATTTGGAAGCAATGGAGAACTGCAGTTTAATCACAGCAACTTATGCGATTGATCAAAAATCACTCGGCTCCATCGCTGTCATTGGTCCAACCCGTATGGATTACGGGCGAGTCGTTAGTCTTTTGCATCATGTATCAAAAGACTTGTCAAACGCACTTTCCAATTTGTATGATGAGTAGGGTGATAAAAGGTGGGGGCACAGCCCCTTCGTATAATTGAATCTTTTTGAGGGAGGTGAACACAATGTCAGAAGAAAAACAGACACCTGAGCAAGCAGCAGAGGTTGAAGCACAAGAAGAAGCAGTTCAAGCAGAAACTGAGGAAGTAAAGCACGATGAACAGTCTGCCTACCAAGAGAAGATTGATGAATTGCAGCAGCTTCTAGATGAAAAAGAAAACAAAATTCTGCGTGTTCAAGCAGATTTTGAAAACTATAAACGCCGTGCTCGAACTGAAGTGGAGACCGTGCAAAAATATCGTTCTCAACATGTTGTCAGCGACCTTCTCCCAGCTCTCGACAACTTTGAAAGAGCGCTTGGAATCGATCCAGACAATGAGCAGACGAAAAGTTTGTTAGAAGGTATGCAAATGGTTTACCGCCAGCTGGTAGAAGCGTTGAAAAATGAAGGCGTTGAACCAATTGAAGCTGTCGGCAAAGAGTTCGATCCAAACCTTCATCAAGCCGTCATGCAAGTTGAAGATGAAAACTACGATTCAAACATCGTTGTAGAAGAATTGCAAAAGGGCTATAAACTCAAAGACCGAGTTATTCGTCCATCAATGGTAAAAGTAAATCAATAACTACATAATGGGAGGTCATCGAATATGAGTAAAATCATTGGTATTGACTTAGGAACAACAAACTCATGTGTTGCAGTACTCGAAGGCGGCGAGCCAAAAGTTATTGCAAACGCTGAAGGAGCACGTACAACACCATCTGTTGTCGCTTTTAAAAATGGAGAGCGCCAAGTAGGTGAAGTAGCGAAACGTCAATCAATTACAAACCCAAACACCATCATGTCTGTTAAAAGACATATGGGTACAGATTATAAAGTAGAAGTTGAGGGCAAGAACTACACGCCGCAGGAAATCTCTGCAATCATCCTTCAACACCTTAAATCTTACGCTGAAGCTTATCTTGGCGAAGAAGTAACAAAAGCGGTTATTACAGTTCCTGCTTACTTCAACGATGCAGAGCGCCAAGCAACAAAAGATGCTGGTAAAATTGCTGGTCTTGAAGTAGAACGTATCATCAACGAACCAACAGCAGCTGCACTTGCTTATGGTTTAGATAAAACAGATGAAGATCAAACGATTCTTGTATATGACCTTGGTGGCGGTACATTTGACGTATCAGTCCTTGAGCTTGGAGACGGCGTCTTTGAAGTACGCTCAACTGCTGGGGACAACCGTCTAGGTGGAGACGATTTTGACCAAGTCATCATCGATCATCTAGTGGCTGAGTTCAAAAAAGAAAACGGCATTGATCTTTCTAAAGATAAAATGGCGCTTCAGCGTTTAAAAGATGCTGCTGAAAAAGCGAAAAAAGATCTTTCTGGTGTATCTTCTACACAAATCTCACTGCCATTTATCACAGCTGGAGATGCAGGTCCTCTTCACCTAGAATTAACGCTAACGCGTGCTAAATTCGAAGAGCTCTCTGCAGACCTTGTAGAGCGTACAATGACACCTGTACGTCAATCACTGAAAGATGCTGGTCTATCTGCTAGCGAGATTGATAAAGTTATCCTTGTTGGTGGATCAACTCGTATTCCTGCAGTACAAGAAGCAATCAAAAAAGAAACAGGTAAAGAGCCTCATAAAGGCGTAAACCCTGATGAAGTGGTTGCACTTGGTGCGGCAATTCAAGGTGGAGTTATCACAGGAGATGTCAAAGACGTTGTTCTTCTTGACGTCACACCACTTTCTTTAGGAATTGAAACAATGGGCGGCGTATTCACAAAGCTGATTGAACGTAATACAACAATTCCAACAAGTAAATCTCAAGTATTCTCAACGGCTGCTGACAACCAAACTGCTGTAGACATTCACGTCTTACAAGGTGAGCGTCCAATGGCAGCAGACAACAAAACATTAGGTCGTTTCCAATTGACTGACATTCCACCAGCACCACGCGGCGTACCACAAATCGAAGTATCTTTTGATATCGATAAAAACGGTATCGTAAACGTACGTGCGAAAGATATGGGTACTGGAAAAGAACAAAACATCACAATCAAATCTTCTTCAGGTCTTTCTGATGATGAGATCGAAAAAATGGTCAAAGAAGCAGAAGAAAATGCTGAAGCAGATGCGAAGAAAAAAGAAGAAATCGAAGTGCGCAATGAAGCAGATCAATTAGTGTTTACAACAGAAAAAACATTAAAAGATCTTGAAGGCAAAATCGATGAAGAGCAAGTGAAAAAAGCAAACGACGCGAAAGATGCACTAAAAGCTGCGATCGAAAAAGGCGAGCTTGAAGACATCAAAGCGAAAAAAGATGAGCTGCAAACAATCGTTCAAGAACTAACGACAAAGCTCTATGAAGAAGCTGCAAAACAAGCACAAGCTCAGCAAGAAGGCGGCGCTGAAGGTGCTCAAAAAGCAGATGACAATGTAGTGGATGCAGAATACGAAGAAGTAAACGACGATCAAGAGAAAAAATAATCACCTTTACTTTTGAAAAAGACTGCTGAAACGTACTCGTCAGAAAGTCAAAGTCAGGATCTCTTGGCTTTGACTTTTTTCTTTTCAACGATGAAAAGGAATTGAAAAAGATCAATTTAAAATGATACAATCGTATTTATGTGAGAAAATCGGGAGTGTGAAGAGATGAGTAAGCGTGATTACTATGAAGTGCTTGGCGTGAGTAAGAGCGCCTCAAAGGACGAAATCAAAAAGGCATACCGCAAGCTTTCAAAAAAGTATCACCCTGATATTAATAAAGAAGCTGGCTCAGATGATAAATTCAAAGAAGTAAAAGAAGCCTATGAAACCCTTTCTGACGATCAAAAACGTTCACATTATGACCAGTTCGGTCACACCGATCCAAACCAAGGATTTGGTGGCGGCGGATTTGGCGGTGGAGGAGACTTTGGCGGCTTCGGCGGCTTTGATGACATCTTCTCTAGTATTTTTGGCGGCGGAGCCAGAAGAAGAGATCCAAATGCACCGCGTCAAGGAGCGGACCTTCAATATACAATGACCCTTTCATTTGAAGAAGCGGCATTTGGGAAAGAAGCAACGATCGAGATTCCCCGCGAAGAATCATGTGAAACGTGTCATGGATCAGGTGCAAAACCTGGAACACAGGCGAAGACATGCTCACATTGCGGCGGGTCAGGTCAACTAAATGTTGAGCAATCCACGCCATTTGGTAAAGTAGTCAACCGCAGAGTATGTAACTACTGTAGCGGAACTGGTAAACAAATTGAACATAAGTGTTCAACATGTGGTGGATCTGGTAAAGTGCGTAAGCGTAAGAAAATCAATGTGACGATCCCAGCAGGTGTGGACGATGGTCAGCAGCTTAGAGTATCTGGTCAAGGTGAACCAGGTGTAAAAGGAGGACCTCCAGGCGATCTATTTGTTGTTTTCCATGTGAGGGCGCATGAATTCTTCGAACGAGATGGAGATGACATCTACTGCGAAATGCCGCTTACCTTTGCGCAGGCTGCGCTAGGTGATGAAATTGAAGTGCCGACATTACATGGGAAAGTCAAATTAAAAGTTCCTGCGGGCACACAAACGGGTACGAAGTTTAGACTCAAAGGAAAAGGTGTAAAAAATGTACGCGGTTATGGTCAAGGCGATCAGCATATCGTTGTACGCGTCGTAACACCGACGAATTTAACTGAAAATCAAAAAGATATCATTAGAAAATTTGCTGAAGTGAGCGGAAATAAACCGGACGAACAAGAAATGAGCTTTTTCGATAAGGTGAAACGCGCATTTAAAGGCGAGTAAGACGGATAAGGAGTTGGTAGTATTGAAGTGGTCAGAAATAAGCGTCCATACAACAAATGAAGCGGTGGAACCGATCACCAATATTTTGCATGAAGCAGGTGCAAGTGGTGTCGTGATTGAGGACCCGCTTGATTTAGTCAAGGAACGTGAAAATGTATACGGTGAGATCTACCAGCTCGATCCGAATGATTATCCTGAGGAAGGGGTCATCGTCAAAGCCTACCTTCCGATGAATAGCTTTTTGATGGAAACGGTAGATGAGATCAAAGAAGCCATCAACAATCTTCTTCTATATGATATTGACCTTGGACGAAATACACTGTCAATTTGTGAAGTAAACGAAGAAGAATGGGCGACTGCATGGAAGAAATACTATCATCCTGTGAAAATCTCTGAGAAATTTACCATCGTCCCAACATGGGAAGAGTACACACCCGTTCATTCTGATGAATTGATCATCGAAATGGACCCTGGAATGGCATTTGGAACCGGTACACATCCAACAACGGTTCTTTGCATTCAGGCGCTTGAGCGCTATGTGAAGGAAAACGACACGGTGATTGACGTTGGAACAGGATCTGGCATTTTAAGTGTTGCTGCTGCAATGCTCGGTGCAAAAGACATTCATGCATTTGATCTCGACACCGTTGCAGTGGAAAGTGCAAAGCAGAACATCGAATTAAATGGTGTGAGCGAGCAAGTAACGGTAAAACAAAATAATTTACTTGATGGGATTTCAGGTGAACGCGATGTGATTGTGGCCAACATCCTTGCAGAGGTCATCATGCGCTTTACAGATCAAGCGTATGATCTATTGAAGAAAGACGGTTACTTTATTACATCAGGCATTATCGGACAAAAGAAATTACAAGTCAAAACTGCTTTAGAAGAAGCCGGTTTTGAGATTGTTGAAGTGCTGTCAATGGAAGATTGGGTCAGCATCATAGCGAAAAAATAAAGCGAGTAGGTGTCAGGACACGTATGCAACGATATTTTATCGACCTCACAAAAGAAGAAGTGACGGAAAAGGGAAACATCGTCATAAAGGGTGAAGATGTTCATCACCTTGCAAACGTCATGCGGATGAAAGCAGGAGAAGACATCCTTTGCTTAACGACAGACGGCTTTGAAGCGCTCAGTAAAATTGATACAATAACAAAGGAAGAAGTGATTTGTCACTTGGAAGGCTGGACGAATCAGAATCGAGAACTTCCGATCAAGGTGACGATTGCAAGCGGTCTGCCAAAAGGGGATAAGCTGGAATGGATTATCCAAAAAGGCACCGAGCTTGGCGCAAGTGCTTTTATTCCGTTTCAAGCGACTCGTTCGATTACAAAACTTGACCAAAAAAAGTCATTAAAAAAACGAGATCGCTGGGAAAAAATTGCGAAAGAAGCTGCCGAGCAGTCTTACCGGAATATCATTCCGCACGTTCATCCAGTATCAACATTTAAAGAGCTGATTCAACTGGCCGGTGAATTCGATAAATGTGTCGTTGCATACGAAGAATCATCGAAAGAAGGCGAGCAAAGCCGGTTTCAAACGGTGCTCCAACAGATGAAGGGCGGACAAACCTTATTAGTGGTTTTTGGTCCAGAAGGCGGTTTAGCAGAAAAGGAGATTGAAGAACTTGAAGCGCATGGTGCAGTCATTTGCGGGCTTGGACCACGCATTTTAAGAACAGAAACAGCTCCTCTTTATGCGCTTTCTGCTATATCTTATCAAACAGAGTTATTAAGAGGTGAATCATGATGGGAACAGTAGCGTTCCATACACTTGGCTGTAAGGTCAATCACTACGAAACAGAAGCCATCTGGCAGCTGTTTAAAGAAGCTGGCTATGAAAGAAAAGATTATGAATCAAAAGCAGACGTATATGTCATTAATACATGTACCGTCACCAATACAGGCGATAAAAAAAGCCGCCAAGTCATTAGAAGAGCCATTCGTCATAATCCGGATGGTGTCATTTGTGTAACAGGCTGTTACGCACAAACGTCTCCGGCAGAAATCATGGCGATTCCTGGTGTTGATATTGTGGTTGGCACACAAGACAGACATAAACTGCTTGGTTATATTGAAGAATACAGAAGAGAAAGACAGCCGATCAACGGAGTTGGCAATATCATGAAAGCACGGGTCTTTGAAGAACTAGATGTTCCTGCGTTTACTGACAGAACACGTGCTTCATTAAAAATCCAAGAAGGCTGTAACAATTTCTGTACATTCTGCATTATCCCTTGGGCTCGCGGATTACTGCGTTCTCGCGATCCAGAAGAAGTCATCAATCAAGCGCAGCAGCTTGTCGATGCTGGCTACAAAGAAATTGTATTAACAGGTATTCATACAGGTGGATACGGTGAAGATTTAAAGGATTATAACTTTGCTAAGCTTCTGAAAGAATTAGATGAACGTGTGGCGGGATTAAAACGAATCCGCATTTCATCCATTGAAGCAAGTCAAATTACAGACGAAGTGATTGAAGTGCTCGATCAGTCAGATAAAATTGTGAGACACTTGCATATTCCGCTTCAATCTGGCTCTAATACTGTACTGAAAAGAATGCGCCGTAAATACACAATGGAATTCTTTGCAGAGCGTTTAACGAAGCTCAAAAAAGCATTGCCAGGTCTTGCTGTCACTTCAGATGTGATCGTTGGATTCCCAGGAGAAACAGAAGAAGAATTTATGGAAACATACAATTTTGTCAAAGACCATCAATTCTCTGAGCTCCATGTGTTCCCTTACAGCAAACGGACAGGTACGCCTGCTGCAAGAATGGAAGATCAAGTAGATGAGAATGTGAAAAACGAACGCGTTCACCGCCTCATTGCTCTTTCTGATCAGCTTGCAAAAGAATATGCATCGGCATATGAAGGCGACGTCTTAGAGATTATTCCAGAAGAATCCTTCAAAGAACAAGACGGAACGCACAATCTGTATGTAGGATATACTGATAACTACATGAAGGTCGTATTTGAAGGAACAGAGGACATGATCGGCCGTTTGGTAAAAGTGAAGATTACGAAAGCAGGCTATCCTTATAACGAAGGACAATTCGTCCGTATAAGTGATGACGTGCAGACGGATCAAGTGAGAATGACCTCATAATGAATGAAAAACCGGCAGCCATTAGGCAAGCCGGTTTCTTTTATGTTGACTGATTTGGAAGAAGGAACAAAATCAAGGCGTGAAAAGGGCGGATGAACGGGAAAAAGAGGAGAGAACTTGCAACATTAAACAGCAGACTAAAGTGCGCAATCTGCTGGGCAGGAGAGCTTGCGAGAAGCGCAACAAACTCTGTGATAAAGGTGAGAAAAGGAAGACATAAAAGAACACCTAGAACATTAAACACGACGTGTGCATACGCGGTTTGGCGGGCTGCATAACCGCCAGAGATAGCAGCCATCACGGCAGTAATACATGTTCCGATATTGGACCCTAAAACAAAGCTGATGCCTTCTTTTAGGGCGACAGTCCCTTCATTCATAAATCCCATCAAAATACCGATACATACAGAACTTGAATGAACAATGGCCGTGAACACTGTACCAGAGAGAAGAGCTGTCCAATCGGAATGCTGCATCATTTCAAGGAAACGCAGTGTCTCTGGCTGACTGGTCATCATACCTGCAATTTTTGAAAAACCTTGAATACAAAAAAAGATCATGCCAAGCCCAAATAAACTTTTTCCTGCATATCGAAAAGACTTCCTGCCCAAAATGATACATAAAAGACCAGCTACAATCAGAACCCACATAAACACGTCCATCTTAATGGCAATAAATTCTGTCGTAAATGTTGAGCCGATATTCGTTCCAAGAATCATGGGTATGGATTTTTTAAACGTGAGAATGCCTGTACTCACAAAGCCGATAACGATGACCATAAACGCCGAACTGCTTTGAAGAACCCCTGTAAACACAATACTGACCAAGAATGCTTTGACTGGATGATCTGTAAAGAGAAGAAGTGATTTCTCAATACGAGACGACGTGAGTGCCATTAATCCTTTCCTAAGCAAACCCATTGCCCATAAAAAAATGAAAATAAGTGCACAAAAATAAATGATCGCCATCATAGAAAAGTCCTCCTCTTACCAATGAATATATGGACTTGTCTACCTGCTCATGACGAAAATATATTTCCAAATCACTTAGTTGACCTCAACCTAGGCTTATATTATAATGTCTAGGTACATGTTTTGCATATGTATATCTTTTTTTAATGCAGTCGATTGGTGTATTCGGAGGGAGGGAAAGAGAATGTCAAAAACGGTCGTTAGAAAAAACGAATCGCTTGAAGATGCTCTTCGTCGCTTTAAACGCAGTGTATCCAAAACTGGAACATTGCAAGAAGCAAGAAAGCGTGAATTTTATGAAAAGCCTAGCGTAAAGCGTAAGAAAAAGTCTGAAGCTGCTAGAAAACGTAAATTCTAAAGAGGGTGGATTTTATGAGTCTTCTTGAGCAATTAAATTCTGATATGAAGCTTTTTATGAAAAACCGAGAGAAAGACAAGCTTATTGTCATTCGTATGGTAAAGGCTTCACTGCAAAATGAAGCAATAAAGCTTAAGAAAGACAGTTTGACCGGAGATGAGGAACTAACCGTCCTTTCCCGCGAGATTAAGCAACGTAAAGACTCCCTCCATGAATTTTCGAAAGCTAATCGCTTAGATTTAGTAGATAAAGTTCAAAAAGAGATTGACATTTTAGACGTTTATTTACCTGAACAGCTTTCTGAAGAAGAACTGCAGGCGGTTGTGAAAGAAACAATCGCCGAAACCGGTGCTTCATCGAAAGCTGATATGGGTAAAGTGATGAGCGCTATTATGCCAAAAGTAAAAGGTAAAGCTGATGGTGCTGTGATTAACAGACTTGTCAGCGAGCAACTGTCTCAATAAAAAAGTATCCTTCTCATGTTAGAAGGGTACTTTTTTTATGCCTCCATAAACCTGTCATATAAAAATGAAACCTATGATACATTTGTAACGTATGTAAAGGAACGGTAAAATGAAAGAAAGAGAGGGGGGATCACCAAATAGATGAAAAAAATGAAAATTTCTATTGCTCTCTTCAGTTGTTTTATAATATGCTTGTTATTAGGGGTTCAATTGACCGCGAAATCAGCAGATCAGAAAGTTCATGTTATCCCAATTGAAGATACAGTAGAAAAAGGACTTTCTAAATTCATTGAACGATCATTTGAGCAGGCAAAGTCGGAACGGGCAAAGCACATCATTCTCGACATCAATACACCAGGTGGTGCAGTCGATGCGGCGCTTGAAATAGCCGATACCATTCGTGCATCCGACATCCCAGTGACAGCGTTTGTGAATCATAGAGCGCTTTCAGCCGGGGCATTCATTGCCTTAAATGCCGATCAAATTTATATGACCCCAAACGGAAAGATGGGGGCTGCTGCGATCATTGACGGTGAAGGCAACGCTGCCGATCAAAAATCTGAATCTCTATGGCTTGCTGAAATGAGTGACGCTGCTGAAAAGCAGGGGCGTGATCCAAAGTATGCTCTTGCGATGGCAGATGTAGATATAGACGCAAAAGAAGCTGGTGCACCAAAAGGAGAATTGCTGACCTTTAACACAGATCGGGCGCTTCAGTTCGGTTATGCAGAAGGAGAAGCGAAAAATATGGATGACTTGCTTCAGAAGCTGAACTTAGCAGGTGCCTCTGTTCAATACGATGAAGTGAGCTTTGCTGAAAAGGTTGCGCGTTTTCTCACGCATCCGATCGTCATTCCTATCCTTTTATCCATCGCGAGCTTAGGGTTAATTGTTGAATTATATTCTCCGGGCTTTGGGGTCCCAGGCACCATGGGAGTCACAGCGCTTCTTCTATTCTTTTATGGTCATCTCGTGGCAGGTTTTGCAGGATATGAGACATTGTTCCTGTTTTTGGCAGGGATTGTGTTGATCATTCTGGAATTATTTTTGCCAGGGGGAATCGTGGGTGTCATTGGACTAATCTGTGTCGTTGTCAGCTTATTTTTAGCAGCTGGAAGCTTTACAGAAATGGCGATTTCCATCTTGATTGCCACTGCTGTTTCAATCATAGCAGTTATTTTATTGACAAAGGTGTTGGGGAAACGTATGAAATTTTTTAAAAAGTTCATTTTAACCGATTCAACCAATAAAGAAAGTGGTTATGTCTCAAATGAAACAAGAGATGATCTTGTAGGACAAATCGCAGTGACAGCAACAGCACTTCGTCCATCTGGTACGATTGTATTCGGAGACGAGCGCATTGATGTTGTGTCAGAAGGTGCTTTTATCGATAAGGATGAACAAGTAAAAATTGTGAAAGCGGAAGGCTCACGCATTGTCGTGAGGAAAGTATAGATATACTGATTTTATAGGAGGAATAAAATGGATCCATCTACTTTACTATTATTTGTGATTATCGCAGCAGGTTTGATCGTTCTATCGATCTTCTTCACCTTTGTACCGGTGATGCTGTGGATTTCTGCCCTAGCGGCTGGCGTAAGAGTGAGCATTTTTACACTTGTAGGAATGAGGCTTCGCCGAGTGATTCCAAACCGAGTGGTCAACCCGCTCATCAAAGCGCATAAAGCAGGTCTTGATGCGACGATTAACCAATTAGAAAGCCACTATCTTGCAGGTGGTAACGTAGACCGAGTTGTCAACGCACTGATCGCAGCTCAGCGTGCGAATATCGAATTGAACTTTGCTCGCTGTGCGGCAATCGACCTAGCAGGCCGTGACGTACTTGAAGCTGTCCAAATGAGTGTAAACCCTAAAGTCATTGAAACACCATTTATCTCAGGTGTTGCAATGGACGGGATTGAAGTAAAAGCAAAAGCACGTATTACAGTTCGTGCAAACATTGACAGACTTGTCGGTGGTGCAGGGGAAGAAACGATCATTGCTCGTGTAGGTGAAGGGATTGTTTCGACAATCGGTTCATCAGATAATCATAAAAAGGTTCTTGAAAATCCTGATATGATTTCTCAAACGGTTCTTGGTAAAGGATTAGATTCAGGTACAGCATTTGAAATTCTCTCGATTGATATCGCGGATGTTGATATCGGTAAGAACATCGGGGCAATTCTGCAGACAGACCAAGCAGAAGCCGACAAAAACATTGCACAGGCGAAAGCAGAAGAACGCCGGGCAATGGCTGTTGCACAAGAACAAGAAATGCGTGCGAGAGTTGAAGAAATGCGCGCGAAAGTAGTAGAAGCAGAGGCGGAAGTACCACTTGCAATGGCCGAAGCACTACGTGAAGGTAATATTGGAGTTATGGACTATATGAACATTAAGAATATCGATGCTGATACGGATATGAGAGATTCATTTGGCAAAATGACAAAAGGTCCATCTGATAATGAAAACAAATAAGCATCCTCTCACGCTTTAAGGAGGGAGCCCATTGGACATTCTATTTGAAAATCCGTTACTAATAGCGATTATCATCGGTATTATCTCTGCAATCTTTGGGAAAATCGGTAAACAAGAGGAGAACGAACAAAAGAACCAGCAAAACAAACCGGCTCCTCAGCGTAAACCAGTACCGCAAAAGCAAACAAAACAAACAAGTCCAGATCCGGTCGTAACGGACCAGCTTGACGATTTTGGCGATGTACATGATCATGGCGGGATGAAAAAACAAGGTTCACAGTCCTTACAGGATCGTTATACAGCTACACTTGCCGAAATGGAAGAAAGAAAAAGCGAGCTGAATAAAGAGTTTCAATCGCTTGAAAGAGAACTTACAAGGCCAAAGGTAGCATCTGCTGGAATGAAGCCAAAAATGATTGAGAAGCTCAACCAAGATACGGTCGTTCAAGGGATGATCCTTGGTGAAGTATTTGGAGAGCCGCGTGCGAAAAAGCCGCATCGAACGATGAAACGACCATATAAAAGATAAAGAAGTAAGCCCCCTCATCCTTAAGGGGGCTTTTTTGTTGCGTAATGGAGACTTTTCTTAGTCAAAATGATGAAACGGCTGTTTTACGGGATTCATTAGCATGATATGAACCGCTAAGGAATAGGATGATATAGAGGCTTTCTCATCAGTCTCACCATCTTTCAGTTTGATCTCATACACATGAGGTGGGAAGGGGTTCTTATTGAATGGGAAAAAGAAAAAATCGACTTAAAGCATGGCTGACAAGAACACTTGAAATCCCTCCGGACGTGATGATGGATCTTCCCCGTATTACGATGGTTGGCAGACTCCATATTTACATAGAGAACCATAAAGGGCTTTTACTTTTCAGTGATCAAGAGGTAAGGCTGATGCTTAAGCAAGGACAGTGCATTATTTCAGGAAAAGACTTTGTGATTAAAACGATTTTGCCAGAAGAGATCTTATTAGAGGGGAAAATCGATGAGGTCCGTTATATTGATTCTTAACTGACGGAGGGGAGAAACGTGAAGAACAAATGGTTTGCCTATTTTATTGGCAGAGTGGAAGTGGAGATAAGAGGAAGCGGTATTGAGCGGCTAATCAATGAGTGCACGAGACAGGGGATCACAATTTTTCAAGTGAGCCGCCGTCAAGACAGCGTGCGCTTATTTATTCGCCTCTCAGATGTACATGCCTTTAGAAAAGTGCGCAGACATCATGAGGTGAAATGTTCATTTCATCAAAAGAAAGGGTTCCCGTTTCTTCTTCTATGGTCGAGAAGAAATATTGGATTCACCCTCGGGATAGCTTTTTTCCTAGTGACGATATTGGCTCTTTCAAATATGGTGTGGAAAATTGAGATTAAAGGTGCGAATCCAGAAACAGAACACCAAATGAGAAAGCATTTAGATGAAATTGGGGTACAAAAAGGGCGTTTTCAGTTTCTCATGGGGACCCCTGAAAAAATACAAAAGTCATTGACGACCAATATTCAGAGCATTACATGGGTCGGAGTTGAACTGAACGGAACGACGTTTCAAATGAAAGTGGTCGAAAAAAATGAACCTGAAAAGGAGAAATATACGAGTCCTCAGCACATCGTTGCCAAGAAAAAGGCGGTCATCACGAGAATGTATGTAGAAAAGGGGGAACCGCTTGCCCAGGTCGATGAACATGTGAAAAAAGGGCAGATGCTCGTCTCAGGTTTAATTGGGAGTGAAGATCAGAAAAAAACGGTCGGAGCCAAAGCGAAAATTTATGGTGAAACATGGTACCGATCTGAAGTTTCTGTCCCTCTCCGAACATCTTTTGATGTCTTTACGGGTAAAATGAAGACAAAGCACAAGCTATCCTTGTTTGGAGGCTCCATCCCATTTTGGGGATTTTCCTTTAAAAAAGATGATTTTCAGCAGCCGAAAACAGAAACAGAAGTTCACCCGCTTCATTTTTTGAATATGCAGCTACCGTTCTCCTATGAAAAGGAAATCACACGAGAAAGTGAAAAAATAAATCGAGAATACACAAATAAAGAAGCGGTTCAAGCAGGGATTAAAATGGGTAAAAAAGAATTAGAAGAAAAGCTAGGTCAAACAGGTGAGGTGAAAAGTGAAAAAGTTTTGCACGAGACAACAGGGAATGGTAAAGTTAAGTTAATCATCCTTTACCAAGTAATAGAAGATATTGTTCAACCAACACCTATTGTTCAGGGAGACTAGAGAATGACAGAACATTTACTTGAGATTCAACAAAAATTGGATAGCCCAAACGAAGCCATTGCTTTATTTGGCAATCAAGATGCTTATCTGAAACTGATGGAAAACGAGCTGAATGTCTCCATTATCACACGTGGAGAGAAAGTGTATGTTTCTGGTCAGGAAGCATCAAGAGATACTGTGAGCCGTTTAATTACATCTCTCTTACATCTCATTCGTAAAGGAATTGAGATTTCTGAACGGGATGTCGTCTATGCCATTAAAATGGCGCAAAAAGACAAGCTCAATTATTTTGAAAATATGTATGAAGATGAAATTACGAAAAATGCCAAAGGAAAGTCGATCAGAGTCAAAACGATCGGCCAGCGTGAATATGCTGCGGCAATGAAAAAAGATGATCTGGTCTTTGGGATTGGACCTGCTGGTACAGGTAAAACGTATTTGGCAGTGGTCAACGCCGTACATGCCCTGAAAAATGGACATGTCAAACGGATTATCCTGACAAGGCCAGCTGTTGAAGCAGGGGAAAGTCTTGGCTTTTTGCCAGGAGATTTAAAAGAAAAAGTCGATCCTTATTTAAGACCGCTATATGATGCTTTGCACGATGTGCTTGGTAGTGATCATACGGAACGTTTAATTGAGCGCGGAGTGATTGAAATTGCCCCTCTTGCCTATATGAGAGGGCGGACGCTTGATGATGCATTTGTGATTTTAGATGAAGCGCAGAATACAACGCCAGCTCAAATGAAAATGTTTTTGACGAGACTGGGCTTTGGTTCTAAAATGGTCATTACAGGAGATATTACACAAATTGATCTGCCTAAAGGTATGCAGTCAGGCCTTGCAGCTGCAAAGGACATGCTTGCTGAGATCAAGGGTATCTCATTCATTGAATTAGATCAGACAGATGTGGTCAGACACCCGCTTGTGGCGAAGATCATTGGAGCATACGAAAAGCAAAAATGAACTGAGTGACCCGATCGTCTTAATCGGGTCATTTTGTTTCGATCGTGGTTTAAAGTAAAAAAGGAGGTACTTTCCTTGAGAAAGAATCAGAAAGGCAGTAAGCGAAAAAGACTGCTGTCTAAAAAAGAACCTCAAAAAATGGAGCGCTCACGCTATTTAAACGTACTGCTATACGCTGGTTTAGCAGCCATTCTGTTTGTGGTGCTCTTCTTCCATGTAAAGCCTGAATCGCTCGACCTAGATTTGTTTTCAGTGAGCGAGCAGACCATCTATTCTCCGTCTACCGTTGATGATCAAGAAGCAACAGAAGAAAAGAAACAAGAAGCAACGGATCAAGTAGAAGACCAATATACACTCAAAAAAGCGTATTCTGATAATCGTGTTGACCTCATTTCATCCCTCTTTGAAGCCATTAAAGAAGAGAAGAAAGCAGCAGCTGATGATAAAGAGAACCCGCCAACAGATCAAGAGATGGTGAAGCGTGTAAAAGAAAAACTCACAACGGATATGCAGGAAGCTGTTTCGGATCAATCGATTAAAGCACTGCTCCAAGCAAGTGACGAAAACCTTTCTTTTACAAAGGATTCCATCATCACAGTGGTCAATTCTCTCATGGGTAAAGAAATCACAGCTTCTAAGCTGCAAGATGAAAAGAAACAAGTGAAAGCAGAGCTTGAAAACAATTCGATTCCGTCAAAATATTTAAATGCAGCGAAAGAAATTGGTGAATTTGCGATTATTCCAAACTATGTATTTGACCCGGTCGCAACAGAGAAGAAAAGACAAGAAGCAGCTGATAATATCCAGCCAGTTCAAATCAAGCAAGGGCAAATTTTAGTAGAAGAAGGCGAGCTCATTGACCGTGAAGTGTATCGTAAATTAGAACTGACGGGTCTTTTAAACAGTTCCAATTTGTTTAAGCCTGTAAGCGGTCTTATCATCTTAATCGGTCTCTTCTTAGCGGCGATTGTCCACTCACTGGAATCGAGGAAAAAGTCGCTCGTCCATAAGAATAAATCGTTACTGCTGTACTCGCTCATTTTCACCATTATTTTAATCATCATGGAAGTATTCAGTCTCTTTCAGGAAACGAAGTATACGACCATAGGCTATGTCGTGCCTGTTGCACTTGGTACGATGCTGATTAAGCTGCTGATCAATGAGCGGCTGGCAATCTTCTCCGGCCTTGTATTTGCCCTTTGCGGCAGTATGATGTTTAATCAAGGAGTAACAGGTGTCTTTAACTATGTCATCTGTGCTTATTATCTAATAAGCGGGATGGCAGGAATTTTATTTTTGAGAAAACACAATGCAAGATCGAAAATTTTGCAGGCGGGGCTTTGGGTAGCTTTGGTGAATGTACTTGTCGTGCTGTCCATTACGCTGATTCAAAATTCTTCTCCATCAGGGCTTGAAATAGGTGTGAACCTCATCATGGCGATTGTGTCAGGGTTTGCATCGGCTATTTTGGTTATTGGGTTAATGCCAGTCTTTGAGAGCATGTTTGGCATTCTTTCGACCATGAAGCTTATTGAATTATCGAACCCGAATCATCCGCTGCTGAAAAAGATCTTAACAGAGACGCCAGGTACATATCATCATAGTGTCATGGTGGCGAATTTAGCGGATGCTGCATGTGAAGCAGTCGGTGCAAATGGATTGTTAGCAAGGGTTGGAGCTTATTATCATGACATTGGAAAAACGAAAAGACCACAATACTTTATTGAAAACCAAATGAACATTGATAATCCGCACGACAAGCTTTCTCCTCAGCTGAGCAAGAATATTATTATTGCCCATACGACAGATGGTGCTGAAATGCTGAGAGAAAAGAAGTTTCCAGAGGAACTTGTGGACATTGCAGAACAGCATCACGGAAAGTCCTTGCTGAAGTTCTTTTACTATAAGGCAAAAGAACGGGATGATCAGGTGACAGAAGAAGAATTTCGTTATCCTGGTCCAAAACCGCAATCGAAAGAAGCGGCCATTATTTCTGTAGCTGACAGCGTGGAGGCGGCGGTTCGTTCGATGCATAATCCAAACCCTGAGCGGATTGAAAAGCTTGTGAAGGGCATCATTTCAGATAAGATGCAGGATGGACAATTTAGTGAATGTGATCTGACATTTAAAGAATTAAATATTATTAGCCAAACAATTTGTACAACATTAAAGGGGATTTTCCATTCTCGGATTGAATATCCAGATGCCCCAAAGCAGAAGGTGAAGTAAATGACATTGTTAATCGATTTAATAGATGAAACAGGACAAGTATCGAAAGAGCAGCTTGAAGAAGTGGAAAAACTTCTTCAATTTGCTGCGGATGCTCTTGAAGTAAAAGATCAAGCAGAAGTATCAGTATCGATCGTTTCAAATGAAGAAATTCATCAAATTAATAAAGAATACCGAGGAAAAGATGCACCAACAGATGTGATTTCATTTGCACTTGAGGAAGAAGGCGAAGGGGAAATTGAAATCATTGGAGCTGATGACATTCCGCCTGTACTTGGTGACATTATCATTAGTGTTGATCGTACGAAAGAGCAAGCAGAGGAATATGGACATTCCTTCATGAGAGAGCTAGGATTTTTAACGATTCATGGTTTTCTTCATTTGCTTGGTTATGATCATATGACAGAAGAAGATGAAAAAGAAATGTTCGCCAAACAGACAAAAATCTTGGATGATTATGGCCTTTCGAGATCATCGTAAGAAGCGAACGCCGCTTGTCCGTTTTTTTCGGAGTTTTTATTATGCATTTAGAGGAATATGGCGAACATTCTTGAATGAACGGAATTTTCGGTTTCACACAGTCGCAGCCATCATCGTGGTGATTTGCGGCTTTTGGTTTCACATTCATCCGGTTGAATGGATGATCATTCTGCTTTTATGCGGCGGGATGTTTGCGTTAGAACTTGTGAATACAGCGATTGAACATACAGTAGATCTTTTCACAGAAGAGAAGCATCCTCTTGCTGAGAGAGCGAAGGACGCGGCAGCAGGCGCTGTTTGCGTTTACGCCGCCATTTCGGTTATGATTGGGTTGATGATCTTCTTACCGAAGATCATGCAATAGAACAATATTACTATTTATTAACATTTTTAGAAATGGGCGTGAAAATGTCACGTGAATTATGTAAAATATAAATGTGACAGTGGTACCATTTCTTCTGAAAGTGGGAACTAGAATGAACAAACAAGAGTTGATTTCAGAAGCAGTCAAAGCAAGAGATTTTGCATATGTACCCTATTCTAAATTCAAAGTCGGTGCAGCATTATTATCGCATGACGGAAAAGTGTATGGCGGCTGCAATATTGAAAATGCAGCATATGGTATGTGTAATTGTGCGGAAAGAACAGCACTTTTTAAAGCTTACTCAGAGGGCATCACATCTTTTCAAATGCTTGCAGTAGTGGCTGATACAGATCGACCTGTTTCACCATGTGGCGCATGCAGACAGGTCATTTCAGAGCTATGTGCACCTGATATGCCAGTGATTCTAACGAACTTAAAAGGACATATATACGAAACGACAGTAAACGAACTATTGCCAGGCGCATTTTCACCGGAGGATTTAAATGACTAACGAAAGCTTCAAATCAGGATTTGTATCAATTATTGGAAGACCAAATGTAGGGAAATCGACCTTTCTTAATCGTGTGATTGGGCAAAAGATTGCGATTATGAGTGATAAGCCCCAAACGACTCGAAACAAAGTGCAAGGTGTTCTGACAACAAACACGTCACAAACGATTTTTATCGATACACCAGGAATTCATAAACCGAAGCACAAACTTGGCGATTTTATGATGAGGGTGGCTCAAAATACACTCAAGGAAGTCGACCTGATCTTGTTTATGATCAACGCACAGGAAGGCTATGGAAAAGGTGATGAATTCATCATTGAACGACTAAAGCAAACATCGACACCGGTGTTCCTTGTCGTCAATAAAATTGACCAAATTCATCCGGATGAATTGTTCCTTTTAATTGATGAATACCGCACACGTTACCCATTTAAGGAAATTGTGCCAATTTCAGCACTTGAAGGCAACAACATTGATACGCTTCTTCAGCAAATTGAAGGTTATCTTCCAGAAGGCCCTCAATTTTATCCGGCAGATCAAGTAACAGATCACCCAGAGCGATTTATTATTTCTGAATTAATTCGTGAAAAAGTGCTGCATTTAACGAGAGAAGAAATCCCTCACAGTATTGCGGTTGCGATTGAATCGATCAAGCCAGATGAAAACGGCAAGATTCATGTTGCAGCGACCATCGTCGTAGAACGTGATTCACAAAAAGGGATTGTGATTGGTAAGCGCGGCAGCTTATTAAAAGAAGTGGGACAAAAAGCGCGCAGAGACATTGAAGCACTTTTAGGCTCAAAGGTGTATTTAGAGCTTTGGGTAAAAGTGCAGAAGGACTGGCGTAATAAATCCACACATCTTCGTGATTTCGGATTTAGAGAAGACGAATATTAAAAACCGATACAGTTGTTAGTAGATCTGACAATGGTGCGGTTCGATTAGTAAAAATTGTTTATCATGAAATGGAGGTAGCCTGGTCAAGATAAAATTAATATGTTGGATGTAGCGTTGCTGCTTCTAATAAAGAAAGGTGGGGTTTTTATGTTGAATTTTACATGGAACGTATTTTCACAAACAGGAAGCGTTGACACGTATCTGCTTTTCAAAGAGTTAGAAAAGGAGAACCTGGAAAGACCCGATGTACTTGAAGAAGAAATAGCACGACTTGATTTTCCAATCTTATAATTCTTGACCCCCTCCAATGCTCGGAGTGTAGACAAATGCTCATTAAAAGTGAAGGAATCGTCCTTAGAACAACAGATTATGGCGAAACAAACAAAATTGTCACGCTGCTCACTAGAGAACATGGGAAAATTGGTGTGATGGCAAGGGGCGCTAAGAAATCGAACAGCCGCCTGTCAGCCATAAGCCAGCCGTTTTTATACGGAACCTTCCTGATCCAATCATCAACAGGACTTGGAACGCTCCAGCAAGGTGAAATGATGGAAAGCATGCGAACCATTCGGGAAGATTTATTTCTGACCGCATATGCCGCATATATGACAGAATTACTTGATAAAGGAACAGAAGAAAAGAAGCCAAACCCTTACTTGTTTGAACTTCTTCTTCAATCTTTACGCCATCTCAATGAAGGCACAGATGCTGATATTATTTTATTTATCGTAGAGGTTAAAATGCTGTCAGTGATGGGGTTGAAGCCTGAACTGGACCAATGTGTACACTGCGGTCAAAAAGAAGGGCAGTTCCACTTCTCAATTAGAGATAACGGATTCATCTGTAAGCAATGCTTTTCTAAAGATCCATATAAACTGCCCTTATCCCCAGCAGCAGCAAGACTGCTCCGTTTGTTTCATTATTTTGATTTATCAAGGCTTGGTCAGGTTGACGTGAAACCACAAACGAAACAAGAAATTCGTCAAGTGCTCGATCATTATTATGAAGAGTATTCAGGTCTTTATTTAAAATCAAAAAAATTCATGAATCAAATGGAATCCATGAAAAAGCTAATAGACGGTGAAAACAAAAGTTGACATCTCTCGTGACTTTTTGTAAGATCATCTAAGATCAAATATGTTGCATTGACAGAAAGAAGTACTTACGTATCAGCCATAAAAGCGACCTTAGGGCGGTGTGAGCTAAGGATGGACACGTAACGAAAGGCATTCTTGAGCAACGTAAAACAAAGCGGCTGGGTGCTACGACACCAGCAAATAGGGTGGAACCGCGGGAAAAACTCTCGTCCCTATGTTTGCAAGGAACCTTGTGGGCATAGAGACGGGAGTTTTTGTGTTTTGCAAAAAGGTTCTAGGCCCCACCGCCATACATAGCGGATGGTGTAAAAAAGATGGAGGTGCGATCATTGAATATTCAAGACATGATTTTGACACTGCAAAAGCATTGGTCAAATGAAGGCTGCGTATTAATGCAGGCATATGACACAGAAAAAGGTGCTGGAACGATGAGTCCATACACGTTCCTCAGAAGCATTGGGCCAGAGCCATGGAAGGTAGCCTATGTAGAACCTTCAAGACGCCCGGCTGACGGTAGATATGGAGAAAACCCAAACAGATTGTATCAACATCATCAATTTCAAGTGATCATTAAGCCATCACCTGACAATATTCAAGAACTGTATCTAGAATCATTGAAGGCGCTTGGCATTGACCCGCTGAAACATGATATTCGTTTTGTGGAAGACAACTGGGAGAACCCATCTCTTGGCTGCGCAGGACTTGGCTGGGAAGTTTGGCTTGATGGAATGGAAATTACGCAATTTACGTATTTCCAGCAAGTCGGCGGTTTAGAATGTAAGCCAGTTTCTGTTGAAATCACATACGGAATTGAGCGTCTTGCTTCTTACATCCAGGACAAAGAAAATGTATTTGATCTTGAATGGACAGATGGCTTTACTGTAAGAGATTTATTCTTAATGGCAGAATACGAGCATTCTGTGTATACGTTTGAAACATCTAATACGGATATGCTGTTCGATTTATTTACAACATATGAAAAAGAAGCACATAGCCAAATGGACAAAGGGCTTGTTCACCCGGCATATGATTATGTACTCAAATGTTCTCACACATTTAACCTGCTTGATGCCAAAGGCGCTATTTCTGTGACTGAGCGAACAGGTTATATCGGAAGAGTACGTCAGTTAGCGAGAAAAGTAGCCAAAACGTATTACGAAGAACGAGAAAAACTAGGATTCCCTATGCTAAAAGAGGAGGCGGCTTCTCATGAATAAACAAGATGTATTACTTGAAATCGGCTTAGAAGAGATGCCGGCTCGTTTCATGCCAGAAAGCACAAAGCAGCTAGGTGACAAAGTAAAAGCTTGGTTCGTAGCGCAAAATATTTCATTCGAAGACGTTGCTTTATTTAATTCACCAAGACGTCTAGCTGTACTCGTCAAAGGTGTTGCAGAAAAACAAGAGGACATCAAAGAAGAAGCAAAAGGACCGGCTAAAAAGATTGCTCAAGATGCTGAAGGCAATTGGACAAAAGCTGCCGAAGGTTTTGCCCGCGGACAAGGCGCTTCAACAGATGATCTGTATTTCAAAGACATCAAAGGTGTGGATTATGTCCATGTCCAAAAGTTTCAAGAAGGTAAGCAAGTCAAAGACCTTCTTCCAGCAATAGGGGACATTGCCGCTTCATTGAGTTTTCCAAAGAACATGAGATGGGGAAGCGAGGATTTACGCTATATCCGTCCAATTAAATGGATTGTTTGCTTATTTGGTCAAGAGATCATTCCTGTCGAAATTGCAGGAGTGAAAAGCGGACGGGAGACTAGAGGACATCGTTTCCTAGGGACGACAGCCAGCATTGACACACCAGCTTCTTATGAGCAAACATTAAGAGATCAATTTGTCATTGTAGATTCAGATAAAAGAAAACAATTAATTACTGAGCAATTACATGCCCTTTCTTCCGAAAAAGGCTGGGTCATTCCAGTTGATCCTGAGCTTCTAGAAGAAGTGAACGATCTCGTTGAATATCCAACCGTTCTATTTGGTTCTTTTGAAGAAGAATTTCTTGCGTTGCCAGAAGAAGTGCTTGTCACGACAATGAAAGAGCATCAGCGTTATTTCCCTGTGAAAAATGAACAAGGGGAATTACTGCCGCACTTTATTACGGTCAGAAACGGGAACAGTGAGGCACTTGAAAATGTGGCAAGAGGGAACGAAAAGGTCCTTCGTGCACGTTTATCAGATGCGGCATTTTTCTATAAAGAAGACGAAAAACTCGTCATTGAAGACAACATTCAAAAGCTTGATAAAGTCGTATTCCATGAGAAACTTGGCACGATTGGCGACAAGCTGAAAAGAGTAACAGACATTGCTGTCCGCCTTGCTAGTCATGTGGGTGCAGATGAAGAAACGTCTAAACGCGCTGCAAGAGCAGCCAGTATTTCTAAATTTGACCTTGTGACTCAGATGGTCTATGAATTCCCAGAACTGCAAGGAATCATGGGTGAAAAATATGCTAGAGCACTTGGCGAACATGAAGAAGTGGCAAAGAGTATCAACGAGCACTATATGCCGCGTTTTGCCGGTGACGATGCGCCGTCAACACTTATTGGGGCGATTGTTGCAGTGGCGGATAAGCTAGATTCTATTTGTTCATTCTTCTCAATTGATGTCATTCCAACAGGCTCTCAAGATCCTTATGGATTAAGAAGACAAGCGAGCGGTATCGTTCAAATCCTGCTCGACCGCCAATGGAATCTTTCATTTAAAGAGCTTTTAGCACTAGCTCAAGTAGATGAAAAACATGAAGCGGCTCTCATTGAATTTTTAACACACCGTTTGAAATATGTCCTTCAAGCAGAACATATCCGTCATGACGTGGTGGAAGCAGTCCTTGATGTTGAAAATATTGAACCATATGCGGTTGTGAAAAAAGCGGCTGTTCTTGAAGAGAGCGTGAAACAGGAGAGTTTCAAAGAAACGGCTGAGGCACTAGGCCGCGTCATTTCAATCAGTAAAAAAGGGGAAGACGCACAGATTCAGCCTGAACTGTTTGAAAATGAACACGAACAAAAGCTATTTGAAGCGTATCAGCAAGCGGAAAAAGCCGTCAACGAGTATATGGCAAAAGGTCAGTACCAATCAGCACTTGAAGCGCTAGATACATTAAAAGCACCAATTGTTCATTATTTCGACCATACCATGGTTCATGCGGATGATGAAAAACTGAAACAAAATCGTTTGGCACAAATGGTCAAACTTGCAAAAGTCATTCAATCATTTGCGAATATGAACAATTTAATTGTAAAATAAATACCTAAGAACGGTTGCCTTTTTCGAAGGGCAATCGTTTTTTACTCATTTAATTCACGGTTTTTGAGTGGATTTTTGTTTCATTCGGACGAAGATGCGCTATAATATGATGAGTTATGAAATTGATATACATAAAGTAAGGATTCGCTCTCTCTATTTAAAGGTGGTGAGTACAATCGAGTTAAATAAACGGCAAGAGCAGATTTTACAGATTGTCAAAGAGAATGGTCCGATCACTGGAGAGCATATCGCCGATCGGCTGAACTTAACAAGGGCTACCCTCAGACCGGATTTAGCCATTTTAACGATGTCTGGCTTTTTAGAAGCAAGACCAAGGGTCGGCTACTTTTTTACAGGCAAAACAGGCACGCAGCTTCTGGCAGATAAGCTGAAAAAACTTCAAGTGAAAGATTTTCAATCCATTCCGGTCGTGATACACGAGAATGTTTCGGTTTATGATGCGATTTGTACGATGTTTTTAGAGGATGTGGGCACATTATTCGTTGTGGACGATCACTCTATTTTAACAGGCGTGTTATCAAGAAAAGACCTCCTTCGAGCAAGTATTGGGAAACAAGAGCTTCCATCTATACCTGTCCATATTATTATGACAAGAATGCCGAACATTACCGTTTGCCGCAAAGAAGATTTTATTATGGATGTGGCCAAGCACTTGATTGAAAAGCAAATAGATGCACTTCCTGTTATAAAAGATACGGATAAAGGCTTTGAAGTGGTCGGCAGAATTACGAAAACAAACATGACGAAAATACTTGTTAGCTTATCAGAGAACGAAATTATCTAATTACAGAAGACTGCGAGGGGATGTTATGAGTAATCGCGTAATTTTTGTTGTATCAGATTCAGTAGGAGAAACGGCAGAGCTCGTGGTCAAAGCGGCACTTAGCCAATTTGATGGCGGCTCATCCGACCATTCAAATATTAGAAGAATCCCATATGTAGAGGATGTCGGTACGATTAAAGAAGTGATTTCATTGGCGAAAGCAGATAATGGGATCGTTTGCTTTACTCTTGTTGTGCCAGAAATGCGCCAATTCTTAATAGAAGAAGCAGAAGCGAATGGCGTCGTGTACTATGACATTATCGGTCCACTTATTGATAAAATGGAGACGGCATATGGAAATGAAGCGAAACATGAGCCAGGTCGTGTACGTCAATTAGATGAGGACTATTTTAAAAAGGTAGAAGCCATTGAGTTCGCTGTGAAATATGATGATGGCCGGGACCCAAGAGGTATTCTAAAGGCTGATATTGTGCTGATTGGTGTATCGCGTACGTCTAAGACACCACTTTCTCAATACTTAGCACATAAACGCTTGAAGGTAGCAAACGTTCCGATTGTTCCTGAAGTTGATCCGCCAGAGGAGTTATTCTCAGTTGATCCAAAAAAATGCATCGGCCTGAAAATTAGTCCAGATAAACTAAATCATATCCGTAAAGAACGTTTAAAATCACTCGGTTTAAATGACCGTGCCATTTATGCGAATATCGAGCGGATTAAAGAGGAACTAGAATATTTTGAAAAAGTGGTTGACCGCATTAACTGTCAAGTTGTTGATGTATCGAATAAAGCAGTTGAGGAGACAGCAAATGTCATTCATCAAATGCTGACCAGAAGAGGTTCCGAATAAACTCAGGATGCTCCTCCTGGGTTTTTCCTATGGTGGGAAACGGGTAAACAAAAACAATGGCATATTTGCTGCATTTGTATTATAATAAAAAATTGTGATAAAATGATTGATTTTAGGTTTAAGTTAAGTCAAGAACGAATAAACTAATATTGGCAGAAGTCAAGTGATTCTGAACATAACTTTTCGACAAAATGAGTTTTACTGTTGATTGCTTTATGGGGGAAAAGTATGGTCTTTTTGCTTCTCTAAAGCAGGAATAAGGTGGAGGGATGGAGAATTAGTCACCTGAATGAACGTAAAAAAGAAAGGACGATTTATGTCGATGCAGATGCTTGTCCTGTAAAAGACGAAATCCTTTCTGTTGCATCTCAATTTCAAGTACCTGTGACTTTCATTGCTTCATATGAGCATTTTCAAACCAAACGATCACCACTTGAAGATTGGCGGTTTGTTGATACACATAAGGAAGCAGCAGATTTAGTCATTGCGAACTTAGCTGTCAAGCACGATATTGTTGTCACCCAGGATATTGGTCTGGCCTCCTTACTGCTTCCAAGACAAGTCATTGTTCTGTCTGAAAGAGGACGAATGTACACAAACGAAACAATTGATTTTGATTTGGAACGCAGGCATGTTTCCAGTAAACAGCGAAGAAAAGGTGTATACGGAAAAGGTCCCAAAAAGCTTTTAGAAGAGGATAAAAAGCGATTTATTGCCCAACTACAAAAAATCCTGTCGAATCATGAAGGATTTTTGAATTAAAAGGCGAATAATGTACGACGGAGTGTTATTAGGATGAGCAAACGTATACCAGATGAACTTTTGGAGCAAATCCAAAAAAACGCAGACATTGTCGAAGTGATTGGAGAATACGTACAGCTTAGAAAACAAGGTCGGAATTACTTCGGTCTTTGTCCATTCCATGGTGAAAATACTCCTTCATTCTCTGTTTCAGCAGATAAGCAAATCTTCCATTGTTTTGGCTGTGGTGCAGGAGGCAATGTATTTTCGTTCCTCAGACAAATGGAAGGCTACTCATTTATTGAAGCCGTTTCACATGTTGCTGATAAGTACCATATTGATTTGCCGGATCATGTAGCGAATGCGCAGATCAGTTCCTCACAGCAAGAGGATACAGCAGATCATAAAATGATTGAGGCGCATGAGCTTCTTAAGAAATTTTACCACCATTTGCTGGTAAATACAAAGGAAGGTCAAAACGCACTCGATTATTTAAGGTCCAGGGGCTTTACGGATGAAACAATTGCCAAGTTTGAGATCGGGTATGCTCTCGACTCGTGGGATTTCGTGACCAAGTTTTTAGAAAAACGAGGGTTTGATCCTGCGATGATGGAGAAGGCTGGTCTTTTGATTCAACGAGAAAACGGCACAGGTTTTTTTGACCGCTTTAGAGATCGTGTCATGTTTCCAATTCATGATCATCACGGGACGGTCGTCGCTTTTTCTGGAAGATCACTTGGTGATCAGCAGCCAAAGTATATGAATAGTCCTGAAACGCCACTTTTTCATAAAAGTAAGCTGCTTTATCACTTTCATGACGCGCGTATGCATATTAGAAAACGCGAACGTGCAGTCCTTTTCGAAGGATTTGCTGACGTCATCTCGGCTGTCACAAGTGGTGTTGGCGAAAGTGTTGCAACAATGGGTACGTCTTTAACAGAAGAGCACGTAAAGCTTCTTAGGCGGAACGTTGAAGAGATCATTTTATGTTATGACTCTGACACGGCCGGGTATGAAGCGACCATGAAAGCATCAGATTTGCTTGGAAAAAGAGGATGTAAAGTTCGCGTTGCCATGATACCAGATGGACTTGATCCAGATGATTACATTCGTAAATATGGCGGCGAGAAATTTAGGAATGACATCATAGATGCAAGTGTGACATTAATGACATTTAAGATGAATTTTTTCCGAAGAGGAAAGAATTTGTCTGACGAAGGAGACCGCCTGACTTACATGAAGCAGGTTCTCCGAGAAATTAGCCGATTAAACGGTTCCTTGGAACAAGAGATTTACATGAAGCAGCTGGCTGGGGAGTTCTCCATTTCACTTGACTCATTAAAGGAGCAATTGGAGCTTTTTGAAAAGCAGCAGAGACAAGAGGCCAAAAGCTCGCAAGAAGAAAATGGACTTGAAAAGCGGCGTGCACATCTGTCAACACAGGTAAGACGAAAACGTCTAAGGCCGGCATATGAAAACGCAGAGCGAATGCTCCTTGCACATATGTTGAAAAATGATGACGTGATCCGAAAAGTGCTTGATAGGATAGGGTTTGAATTTAATATAGATTCGCACAGAGCGCTGGCAACATACATTTATGCATTGTATGAAGAAGGCAAGGAGCCGACCCCGCAGCATCTGATGAACCGTATAGAAGATGATGTGATCAATCAGCTCCTGACGGATATATTCATGATTCAAGTTGGAGACGAACTAAGTGAAGCTGAATTAAGTGATTATGTAAAAAAAGTGTTGAATCATCGGAATTTGTCAATGATAAAGGAAAAAGAACTAGAACGTGCAGAGGCGGAGAGGCAAAAAGATTTCTTCAAAGCGGCAACACTTGCAAAAGAAATTATTCAGTTGAACCGTTCGCTGAAGTAATACGTCTACTATTTATGACAAGACTTACGGCTGGCAATGAATCCTTTAATGGGAGGAGCATAAGACCGCAAGCATCTTGCCTTCATCATTATTTATTTTTATTCCTATTTGCTCATTCTGTTTGATAGAGAGAGAAAGGCAGAGCAGAAGCAAATCGCAAGTTACTTTAGAATTCGTTGCAAGCTTTGGAAGGAGGGATCCATAATGGCTGATAAACAAGCCCACGAAACTGAAACTGAATTAACCTTTGAACAGGTGAGAGATAAGCTCACTGAAACGGGTAAAAAACGGGGCGTTTTAACATACGAAGAAATTGCAGAGCGTATGTCTAGCTTTGAAATTGAATCAGACCAGATGGATGAATACTATGAATACTTAGGCGAACAGGGTGTAGAACTCATCAGTGAAAATGAAGAGACTGAAGACCCAAATGTTCAGCAGCTGGCTAAGGCAGAAGAGGAATTTGACCTGAATGATTTAAGCGTACCACCAGGTGTCAAAATTAATGATCCTGTTCGTATGTACTTAAAAGAGATCGGGCGCGTCAATTTGCTATCTGCTAAAGAAGAGATTACGTATGCTCAAAAGATTGAAGAAGGCGATGAGGAATCAAAAAGAAGATTAGCGGAAGCGAACCTTCGTCTCGTTGTCAGCATTGCGAAACGTTATGTTGGTCGTGGTATGCTGTTCCTTGACTTGATTCAAGAAGGAAACATGGGGCTCATGAAGGCGGTTGAGAAGTTTGATTACCGCAAAGGATACAAATTCTCAACATATGCGACTTGGTGGATTAGACAGGCGATCACACGTGCGATTGCCGATCAGGCGAGAACAATCCGGATCCCGGTTCATATGGTGGAAACCATTAATAAATTAATCCGTGTTCAAAGACAGCTTCTACAAGATCTAGGTAGAGAACCAACGCCAGAAGAAATTGCGGAAGACATGGATTTAACACCAGAGAAAGTAAGAGAAATTCTTAAAATTGCGCAAGAGCCAGTATCTTTAGAAACACCTATTGGTGAGGAAGATGACTCGCATCTTGGTGATTTTATCGAAGACCAAGAGGCGACTTCTCCATCAGACCATGCAGCCTATGAGCTCTTAAAAGAGCAGCTTGAAGATGTATTAGATACGCTAACGGACCGTGAAGAAAATGTGCTGAGACTGCGTTTCGGACTAGATGACGGAAGAACACGCACATTAGAAGAGGTAGGAAAGGTGTTTGGCGTAACAAGAGAGCGTATTCGCCAAATTGAAGCGAAAGCTCTTCGTAAATTAAGACACCCAAGCAGAAGTAAACGATTAAAAGACTTCTTAGAATAGAAACCGGACGGATCTTGAGAGAGATCCGTTCTTTCTTCATCAAAATGAAAACGCTTTTTTGATCTGATTATATTTTACTGAATAACAAATGAATTTGCAACGTTCTTAGAGAAAAGATGTATAAAAAATACATCTAAATGTGCTGAAGGCTTTCTTTTCTCATTTTGAATCATTTTTGTCTAATCTGTGAACTTGACCAAAGTTTTGTATCATAATTCGTTTACTTTTTGTAAAATTAAAGTAGAATTAGAATTGTTTGCATAGTCTCAAAGGGGTTTTTCACAAAGGGGAGGATGAAAGAAATGAAACGGAATCCACTTATACCATTCTTATTGATTGCCATTTTAGGTATTGGACTCACTTTTTTCTTATCAATGAAGGGGCTGAAAGATGAAGACAAAATTGCCTCTGGGGGCAAAGAGCAAAAGCAAGAAGAGACCGCAAATGCGACGCCGGAAGAATTGTATAAGCAGAACTGTATTAGCTGTCATGGGGAAAACTACGAAGGTGGCGCTGGTCCTGCATTAAAAGGTGTTGGCGACAAGCTTGAAGTGGCAGACATCAAGAAGAAAATTCAAGAAGGCGGAAATGGGATGCCGGGCGGGCTAATTCCGAATGAAAAGCTCGATGAAATGTCAGAATGGGTATCCAAAATTAAATAATAAAGCGCAAAAAGCTCTTTTTCATCAGAAGAGCTTTTTTCATTTGAAAACGACTTTTAAAAAGTCCATAATTTATATAAGATAGACAAGTATGAACATTAAAGAAAAGTAGTGATATGGATGAATGAAATGAATTTGTCAAAACGATTAAAAAGAGTCGCAGACTTTTTACCAAAAGAGGCGGTCTTTGCTGATATCGGCTCAGATCATGCCTATTTGCCATGTTATGCGATATTACATCATAAAGCATTTAAAGCCATTGCTGGTGAAATTACTGATGGACCGCTTCAATCTGCGAAGCAGCAAGTACATAGGCTTGAATTAGATGAGCAGATTTCAGTCAGAAAAGGCAATGGCCTTGAAGTGATTGAAAAAGGCGAGGTGAATGCTGTCACAATTGCAGGAATGGGCGGAGCACTCATTGCAAGCATTCTAAATGAAGGTAAACACAAGCTCACAGGGCAGGAGCGGCTTATTCTTCAGCCTAATATTCATGCCCACCATATTCGTTTATGGCTCTATCAAGAGGGGTATGAACTGATGGATGAAGTGATTTTAGAAGAAGATGGCAAAATATACGAAATCATCATTGCCGAAACTGGCGACAAAGATAAAGCCTATGAAGGCATGTCGATTGAAACAGGCATGCTCGTTGGTCCGTTTCTTGCCAAAGAGCAAAATGATGTCTTCCGGCGCAAATGGATGAATGAGCTTCAGCACATGGAGCATATAGAAGGCCAGATTCAACAAGCAGCGTCGACGGAAGAGAACAAAGAACGTCTGAAAGAGCTGAATGCGAAAATAAAAATTCTAAAGGAGGTTTTGACTGTTGGCTAAAACAGTGAACGGGCATGAAATCATCCAATTATTTGAGCAATTTTCACCAAAGGCATATGCGGTGGAAGGTGATAAAATCGGGCTCCAGATTGGAACGCTGAATAAAAAAGTGACCAATGTCATGATCACCTTAGATGTATTAGAAAATGTGGTAGATGAGGCAATTGAGCGGAAGGTGGATCTCATTATTGCCCACCATCCGCCAATTTTCCGTCCATTAAAACATGTGGCGACAGATCAGCCGGCAGGACGGATCATTGAGAAATGCATCAAACATGATATTGCGGTGTATGTAGCACATACAAACCTGGATGTGGCTGATGGAGGAGTCAATGACTTGCTTGCAGAGGCTTTAGAGCTCGGGGAAACAAAAGTGCTAGTTCCAACATACGAAGATCCAATTAAGCAGCTAGCCTTGTATGTTCCAGTGGAATTTGAAGAGGCCATCAGGACGGCTTTAGGAAATGCGGGAGCTGGCCATATTGGCAACTACAGTCATTGCGCTTTTTCAAATGAAGGGACAGGCAGTTTTCTGCCATCAGAAGAAGCTGTGCCATTTATTGGTGAGACGGGTAAATTGGAATTTGTGAAAGAAGTACGAATCGAAACCATTTTCCCAGCAAGTATTGAAAAACAAGTGATTCGTGAAATGATCAAAGCACACCCTTATGAAGAAGTGGCTTACAGTGTACACACGACAGATCTTCCTCCTATTCAAAAAGGCCTTGGCCGTATTGGAGAATTAAAAGAACCTATGACACTTAAAGACTTCACTCAATTTGTGAAAACGAAGTTAGATGTGAATGGAGCGCGTTTTGTAGGAGATCAGGAAGCGGTCGTGAAAAAAGTAGCTGTGCTTGGAGGAGACGGAAATAAATATATCCATCAAGCGAAAAGAATGGGGGCAGATGTGTACGTGACTGGCGACCTTTATTTCCATGTCGCTCACGATGCCATGATGCTCGGACTGAATGTAGTGGACCCGGGTCATTACGCAGAAAAGATCATGAAAGAAGGCGTGAAGACAAAACTAGAATCGCTATGTACAGATAAAAAATATGATGTGCAGTTCTTTGTATCAGAATCAAACACAAACCCGTTTCAATTTGTGTAAGCAAAAACGTCAGAGCATAGCAGCTCTGACGTTTTTTTATTTCTTTGTTTTCACGCGAGGTAATATCTTAGAAAGAGGAACCGTCCGTTCAATTTTCCATGTCGATTCATCATCAGGTTCGTAGTTTTCTAAGAAACGAATGACTTCTTTTGTAATAGGTGTTGGTGTGGAAGCACCTGCAGTAACGGCAACTGTTTTTACCCCTTGGAGCCATTCAAGCTTTAACTCACTGAGATCACCAATTCGGTAAGCCTGCGTTCCTGCAATCTCCATTGACACTTGCGCCAGACGATTTGAGTTATTGCTTTTTGGATCGCCGACCACAATGGTCAGATCGGCTTGGCCTGCTTGCTGTGACACAGCTTCCTGACGTACCTGTGTCGCAAGGCAGATTTCTTGATGGTACTCGACGTGAGGATATTTTTCTTTAATGAGCTCCATCAGATCATGAACATCCCACTGAGACATTGTCGTCTGATTGGTGATGAGCAGTTTATCTGACGTTAAATCGAGCGCTTTAATATCAGCTTCTGTTTCGACAAGGTGGACTTTGTCAGGTGCAACACCGACGGCTCCTTCTGGCTCAGGGTGACCCTTTTTCCCGATATAAATAATGTCATATCCATCAGCTGTTTTTTCTGAAATGAGTTCATGTGTTTTCGTGACATCTGGACAGGTCGCATCAATGGCGACAAGGCCTTTTTCTTCTGCAATTTGACGGACTTCAGGAGATACGCCGTGAGCGGTGAAAATCACTGTGCCACTTTCAACCTGTTTTAAAATATCCAGACGGTTTGGTCCGTCCAGTGTGTAAATTCCATCTTCTTCGAAGGCATCTGTGACATGTTTGTTGTGCACAATCATACCTAATATATAAATTGGGCGTGGCAAGTTTTTATCAAGTGCGGCATTTTTAGCAATGACCATTGCATCTACAACGCCATAGCAATAGCCACGCGGCGAAATTTTAATTACATTCATTTATTCGTCCTCCTGTAGGGAAGTGCTGCTAGAGAAGAACAATATAAAAAGCCGTGAAAAACGGCTTTTGATCATTCTCTTCCTTCATTATAGCCAAAGTAAGCGCATATATCAAAGATTGTTATACATGGGAAACACTTCGCCTTTAAAAGATCACTAGACATATAGTTTCGGAATGGAACTGCCCGATCTTTTTTTCGGTTTTGCTTCAGGAGCAGCTGATGTGTGTACAGTCCCTTTTTTGACAAGGATGTCCTCTGGTTCTTCTTCTTTTCCTTCTTCTATTTCATCATCAACCGGTGCTGTTTGTTCGTGCGGAACGTCTGTTTCTGCAGTGATTTCTTTTGGTTCTTTGTCTGCATCATTCGTATTTGTTTCATCATCATCCGCACTGCCAAGCTGGCTATAGAGTTTAATCATGGCAGGCAAATTTCTGACTAAAGGACCGTATTGCTGAATCATAGGCGTGAATTGCTGCGCCATTCCGAGTACTTTTTGAACATTTCCTAACATGCTTGAAAGGTTCGCGGGGTTTGCGAAGCTCTGGATTCCTTGTAATCCCGCACCACCTCCAGCTCCAGAGATCCCTGCTCCTCCAGCTCCAGGAAGAAATTTTGCCAGCATGCCCTTAATTCCGGCTCCGCCGCCTAGTGCACGGCTTTCGCCTCCAGGAATGCCACCCATCCCGCGTAGACCGCCGCCTTGTACAGACGGAGAGCGAGGCATCATTTGTTGAAATTGGTTGCCTTGCCCTTGAAAAGGCTGTTCGATCGGAGCCTGCTGTCTCCGTTGAAAAATTCCGGGCTGTCCGCCATTTCCAAGGTGCCGGCGTGAGGGGCGATGCGGCTGAAAATCGCCCATAGGCCTTTGCCCTAACATACTTGTACCTCCCTTACTGCATTCTCTTTCTCTTCATAGGTTATGCAGGGAAGTATCATTTGGTTTCCTGTGAGAAAAGCGGACATGGTTTTTTTGCGGAAAATCAGCTATAATGAGGAGATGAGCAAAAAGGCATTGCCTTAAGGAGTGAAAACATGAAAGAAACGAAATTTACGACATATGAATTAAAGTCTTTTATTATAGATGCTATTCATGAACTGGGCTTTTATGAGCCGACTGATATTCAAAAAAGAATCATACCTGCTGTTTTAAAAGGTGAAAGCGTGATTGGACAGTCTCAAACAGGGACAGGGAAAACCCATGCGTATTTATTGCCGCTTATTCATTCAATTGATCCAAGCAAAGAGCAAGTACAAGTGGTCATTACTGCACCGACACGAGAATTAGCGAATCAAATTTTTAAAGAAGCACAAACGATCTTAAAAAATACGCCTCCAGAAGAAGAAATCAAGGCAAAGCTTTACATTGGCGGAACGGACAAGCAGAAATCCATTCAAAAGCTAAAGAATCAGCCGCACTTAGTGGTCGGCACTCCTGGACGTATTGCTGATCTTATTCATGAGCAAGCGCTGAATGTGTACAAAGCAACATCTCTTGTCATTGATGAAGCAGACCTGATGCTGGATATGGGCTTTTTAGAAGATGTGGATCGTATTGGCTCACAAATGCCAGAACAGTTGCAAATGCTCGTGTTCTCAGCAACTATTCCAGAAAAATTAAAACCTTTCCTCAAAAAATATATGGATAATCCGAAATATGCACATGTTGAACCGAAACGCATTACGGCTGAAAACATTCAGCATATTTTAGTTCCATCTAAACAGCGTGATAAATTAAAATTACTTCATGAAATGGTGACGAATGTACAGCCTTATTTAGGGATCATCTTTGCCAATACGAAATCAACTGTTGATGAAATTGCCTCATTCCTACAGGAAAAAGGAATGAAAATTGGGGTACTTCATGGTGGTTTAACGCCTCGTGAACGTAAAAAAGTGATGAAACAAATTGAAGATTTGGAGTTCACCTATATTGTGGCATCTGATCTTGCTGCCCGCGGGATTGATATTAAGGGCGTCAGCCACGTGATTAACTATGAGCTCCCATCCGATCTTGATTTTTATGTTCACCGTGTGGGAAGAACGGCTCGCGCTGGTTCATCTGGCATTGCAATGACCATTTATGATCTTGCTGATGAGGATGCACTCGTTCAAATTGAAAAAATGGGTGTTGTGTTTGAAAACAAAACGATTGTTCATGGCGAATGGCGAGATGCAGATGATCGTTTGAAGCGTCAAAGACGTAAAAAAGCACCAAATGAAATTGAAGAAAAAGCAAAACGTCTTGTCAGAAAACCGAAAGCCGTCAAACCTGGATATAAAAAGAAAATGACACGTGAGATGGATAAAATCAAAAGACAAGAACGTAGAAAGTCAAAGCGTAACGGAAAGTAGGGGGACACATTGTTGAAGATTGGATCACATGTATCCATGAGCGGAAAACATATGCTACTTGCAGCGAGTGAGGAAGCTGCCTCTTATGGTTCAAATACTTTTATGATTTATACAGGTGCACCGCAAAATACGCGCCGTAAAAAAATTGAAGATCTCAATATTGAAGCTGGACAAGCGCATATGAAAGAGCATGGTATGACAGATATCGTCGTTCATGCACCGTATATTATCAATATTGGGAACACAGTGAATCCAGCGACATTTGAGCTTGGAGTGGACTTCCTTCGCTCTGAGATAGAGCGTACAGAAGCGCTAGGTGCAAGACAAATTGTTCTTCATCCAGGTGCGCATGTCGGAGCAGGTGCAGATGCTGGAATTCAAAAAATCATTGAAGGTCTCAATGAAGTCATTGTGAAGGGGCAGGAGGTTCAAATTGCGCTGGAAACAATGGCGGGAAAAGGATCAGAGTGCGGAAGAAGCTTTGAAGAGCTTGCCCAAATTATTGACGGTGTGACACATAACGAAGCACTTTCTGTTTGCTTTGATACGTGTCACACGCACGATGCAGGTTATCCCATTGTGAGTGATTTTGATGGAGTATTAGAAGAATTTGATCGAATTGTCGGGATCGACCGAATCAAAGTTCTTCATATTAATGATAGTAAAAATGTACAAGGCGCAAGAAAAGACCGACATGAAAATATCGGTTTTGGAGAAATTGGTTTTGATGCCCTGAGCTATATCGTTCATCATCCACAGCTTCAAGATGTGCCGAAGATTCTAGAAACGCCTTATGTAGGTGAAGATAAAAAGAACAAGAAACCACCTTATAAATTCGAAATTGCGATGCTGAAAGAAAAGCAATTTGATGAAGGTTTACTAGATAAGATTACGGGTCAATAAAAAGTGCATGCAATGTGATGAGGTGCCGCTAAATGCGGCCCTTTTTTGCCTAATTTGTGAATTGATTAAACAGATCATTGACGGTCTGTGCTGTCTGTTTAGACGTAATCGCTTCCACTTGCTTAAGCAGCCGGTTGCGCTCTGCATCATTAAAAATATTGACGTTTTTCCCATTCATGAGTTTGGCGACCTCTGCAGCCTGATTGGATGTTAAGCTGACCCCATACTGTTTCGCATACCTTAACAAGTCATTTGCTGTGATCTGATTCAGACGCTGCAACACAATTTTTTGAATTAAAATCAATTCCATTCCTCCCCTCTGTATCAATGTATGGGCGAAAACGGAAAATGTGCAAAAAATTTTATTTTACTCTGTGAAATGATAAAATAGTAAAGTGAATAAAATGTTCATTGAAAACTAAACATGTGTAGAAGGGAGAACGTATGGCAAATAGTAAACAGCATAAAAAGGAATCAGTGCCTCATTTTATTTTGAGAATTTTTCTGATTCTAGTAGGAGCTGCATGTGCAGCAGTCAGCATTGAATTATTTTTAGTGCCAAACAATATTATTGATGGAGGCATCATCGGTATTTCGCTTATTTTGGATTATCTTTTTACGGATAACCCATTCATTAATTTTGCGACGATTGTTGTCATTTTAAATATTCCATTTATGATATCAGGATACAAACATATTGGGAAAACCTTCTTGATTTCCACTGTGATTGGGATAGTCAGCTTGGCCGTGATTGAATCTTCACTCCATCATGTAGAAGCATTTACGACGCAGCCGATTTTAGCTACTGTATTTGGAGGGCTGTTACTCGGGTTTGGCGTTGGGCTTGTGATACGGAATGGAGGCTCAATGGACGGAACGGAAATCTTAGGAATTCTTCTGACGAAAAAAATTCCTTTCTCCGTCGGTGAGTTTGTCATGATCGTCAATGTGTTCATTTTTATTTGGGCGGGCTTTGTCTTCGGACCGGAGCAAGCTATGTATTCTGTCATGACATATTATTTGGCAATGAAAACAATTGATGCTGTCATTCAAGGACTAGATGAAACAAAAGCGGTCATTATCGTTTCGGATTATTATGATGAAATTTCAGATGCGATCCTTCATCGTCTCGGCAGGGGAACCACCAAGCTTAGAGGAAAAGGCGGTTATACCGATGAAGAAAAAGATGTCATTTACGCCGTCGTGACAAGACTTGAAATTACGAAGCTGAAATCTATCGTGTTTGAAATTGATGGTCAAGCCTTTATTACGATTATGGATACGCATGAAACAAAAGGCGGTAAATTCAAAACAGCCATTCATTAGCTTTTATTTTACTTTTTTATCTTTCTTTTATATAATGAAATGTATGTATGGACAAAGAAAATGGCTTTTGCCATTTTCTTTTTGTTGTATAAATCGTAATCATTCTTTTTATATTGGATTAAAGGTGGAAGATTTATGGCAAAGCCAATTATTGAAATGAAGGACATTTCGTATTCATATGGACAGCGAAATGTCATTGATCACATTCATTTAACAGTAGAGGAAGGAAACTTTCTAGCACTTGTTGGACCGAATGGTTCTGGTAAAACAACCTTATTAAAATGCCTGCTTGGCTTGATTAAACCCCAGCAGGGAGAATTAAAGCTGTTTGGCACACCTGCTCAAAAATTTAAAGACTGGGATCAAATTGGATTTGTTTCTCAAAAGGCGAATAGCTTTAATACAGGGTTTCCTGCTTCTGTATACGAGGTCGTGGCAAGTGGTTTAACGGCGAAGATTGGTTTATTCAAACGCATGAGTAAGCAGGATAAGCTTCAAGTAGATGAGGCGATCCGCTCAGTTGGTATACAAGACTTAAAACATCAAAACATTGGTGAGCTTTCAGGCGGTCAGCAGCAGCGTACATTTATTGCCCGTGCACTCGTCAGTCAGCCGAAGCTGCTTATTTTAGATGAACCGACTGTGGGTGTAGACCAAAGAACAGTAGAGGGCTTTTATCAGCTGTTAGAAACATTGAACAAAGAAAAAGGAATGTCTTTAATTCTCGTTACACATGATGTAGGAACCGTTTCTGACAAAGTCACGCATGTGGCTTGTTTAAATCAGACACTTCATTTTCATGGAGATGCGGAAACGTTTGATTCGATGGATGATCAGGCGCTTTCTCAGTTTTACGGGCATGACATTCAAGTGATTCATCACGATCATCACCATCATGGGGGACATGAATAATGCTATTTCCATTTTTTCATTATGAATTTTTACAAAATGCGTTTATCGCAGGTATGCTGATCGGCTTTATTGCGCCCTTACTTGGTGTATTTATTGTCGTGAGAAGGCTCTCTCTCATCGCAGATGCGCTTAGTCATGTGTCACTTGCTGGGATAGCGGCAAGTTTATTCCTTGATAAAAAGTTTGGACTTTTGACAGGGGTTAGCCCGCTTTACTTAGGAATGGCTTTTTCTGTGGCTGGCTCATTATTTATTGAACGTCTACGCTCTGTGTATAAACATTATCAGGAGCTGGCGATTCCCATTATTTTATCGGGTGGTATTGGGATCTCTGTTATTTTCATTTCACTTGCAAATGGTTTTAATACAGATTTGTTCAGTTATTTGTTCGGAAGTGTCAGTGCGGTTTCAAGGCTCGATCTTTGGATTATTGTTGGGATCTCACTTGTCGTTGTATTAGTCGTTGTGCTCTTATATAAAGAATTGTTTTTGCTTTCTTTTGATGAAGAACATGCGAAGGCTTCTGGTATTTCAGCTAAGTGGATTCATTTTATTTTTATTTTAGTCGTTGCACTTGTCATCGCAGCATCGATGCGTATTGTCGGTACACTCCTAGTGTCCGCACTCATGACACTGCCAGTTGCGGCAAGTATTCGGATTGCCAAAGGGTTTAAACAGGCAATTTTCCTTTCCATCTTGTTTGGGGAATTGTCTGTTATGGTCGGCTTGATTTTAAGTTATTATCTTGATTTAGCGCCGGGTGGAACCATTGTGATGCTGTCTATCTTGATTTTAATCGGGTGTATTAGTATTGGGAAATTCAGAAGGGGGAATCATCATGAACGTACAAGAAGCGCTTGATTTATTAAAGGAAAAAGGCTATAAATATACAAGCAAACGTGAAGATATGCTTCAATTGTTTTCTGATTCTGATAAATACTTGACCGCTAAAAATGTATTAACAGCATTAAGTGAAGATTACCCAGGGCTTAGTTTTGATACGATTTATCGAAACCTGTCTTTATATGAAGATCTTGGGATATTAGAGACAACGGAATTATCAGGGGAGAAACTGTTCCGTTTTAAATGTTCGTTTTCCCACCATCACCATCACTTTATTTGTTTGACGTGTGGTAAAACAAAGGAAATCGACGCTTGCCCTATGGACAAGCTTGATGCTGATCTAGAGGATTATCACATTAGCGGACATAAATTTGAAATTTACGGAACGTGTCCTTCTTGCGAACCGAAAGAAGTTCATTCATGAAAGAAGCCAGCCGATGGGCTGGCTTTTTGTTTTGTGATCTTGAAAACGTTTTACAAAGGATAGCTGTTTCATTAAAATGAGAACAATAGATCATCTATTGAAACATCATTGAGTCTTTTGAAATAGGGGAGTGGTTAAAGGTGGCATATTATGTTGTTTTCGATGTAGGCGGAACAAAAACAAAGCATGGGGTCATGGATCGAAATGGTGAGCTGATCACGAGCGGCGACTACGTAACAAACTGCCGACAACTTGAGCCGTTTTTAGAGGACATGGAGAACGTGGTGAAAGAGTATCAAAGGACTTGGGATATCAAAGGGATTGCGATGAGTCTTCCGGGTTTTGTTGACAGTCAAACGGGTTATACGGAATTTGCAGGAGCGATTATTGCTTTAAATGGCCAAAATGTCAAAACGCTTTTGGAAGAAAAAACATCACTTCGTGTAGAAGTAGAAAATGATGCGAACTGTGCAGCTCTGGCTGAAAAATTTAGTGGTCATGCGAAAGAGTGTGACAGCTTTATATGTATGACGCTTGGGACTGGTGTCGGCGGTGGTATTTTTGCTGGTGGCGAGCTTGTGCGCGGTGCCTCTTTTCGCGGCGGTGAATTTGGTATGATGCTGACAGAAACAGAAAATGGTCAGTTTACCACACTCAACAGCAGTGCTTCGACAGCTGGATTGATACGAAGCTACAAAGAGCAGCAGGGCATTCCACAAAGTCAGCAAATCGACGGTCAAGAAATCTTTGAAAAAGCCAAGCAAGATCCGGCCATTGAGAAGATGATCGATCAGTGGTACAAACGAATCGCAATTGGTATTTACAATGTGGCAACAGTTCTCAATCCAGAGAAAATCCTCATTGGCGGGGGCGTGAGTGCAAGGCCCGATTTGATTCCAAACATTGAGAAACATTTACATACTTTGCATGCATGGAAAAACATACAGGTGACACTGGAAACGTGCTATTACTTCAATCAGGCAGGTATGATGGGTGCACTTTATCATTTTTTAATAAAAGAAGGACATCATCGTACAATCAAAAAGTCGATACATTAAACGGATCGGCTTCAGCGTGTAGACAAACCGTCGCATTCTTTGTCAGTCCTGCGTGCTGGTGCTCACGAATGTCAAATTCGCTCCGCGCCAGTACTCGTCCTTCCTAGGGCTGCAAAGGTTTTCTATCACGCTGAAACGAAGACAAAGGGCTAAAATAAATTTCATTTTAGCCCTTTGTCAACAATCTGAAGCCGATACATTAAAAACGTATCAGCTTTTTGATCTGTTTTAGTAAGCAGTTTGCAGACGCTTTTCATATTGTTTGATCCATTGGGATGCTTCTTGCCAGTTATTAACGCGAATGATCCGTTCATCAATTGGCATTTGATTATACGGTGAGTTAAACAGAATCACTGGAATGTCAGCTTCTTTTGCAATCATTGTGGCATTGCCATGGTGATCTTCAAAAAACACATCAATCTTATGTTTTTGAACAGCTTCCACCTTATGATGTCCGCCAACAAGCTCGATATCGTCGTAATGGACATGATTCTCCTCAAACCATTTGTAGGTGATGTCTGAGTGATGCTGCCTTCTGGCTGTGATATAAATCAATTGATGATGATGTTTCATTTGATTGAGGATTTCTTTTGCACCCTCGGCAGGCTTTGCCTGTTTATAAATAAGAGGCTCATACTCATTCATCCAGCCCCAAAATTCTTCATTTGAAATCTTTAAAAGCTTCGTCAAATCATATTCCGTCATATCATCTAGTGTGATGTCACATTGAAACGACTCATTTAAGTAGGGGACAAAGGTGTCCTGCGCCGTGACTGTGCCATCGATATCAATTCCTAAACGTAACATGCCCACACTCCTCATATTTATCCTCTTAAAGTGTAACATAATCAATTCACAATTCCAGCAAGTTTTAGCAAACATGAAACAGACATTTTTGCTCATACTAAAAAAGCTCCTTTCTATTAACCAAAAGGGGGAATTGATCATGGAAAGAGACGAAGATTTCAGAAGAAATGATCGTGAAATCGACACACACTTTAGTAATGATGATGGCTATTTAGAGGAAACAGCTGCTGAAATTGCAGAGCCATATCAAGCATCAAGAGATCGTGAAGACAGAAGAGAACGTGACCATGTAGGTGACGATTCAGGCAGTAAGGGGATAGGCTATACAGCACTCGCGATTGCGATTATCTCATTATTTGTCTTGCCGGTGCTATTAGGGGTAGCGGCAATCGTCGTTGGTTATATTGCAAGAAGAAAAGGAGCACATGCGCTTGGCGCGTGGTCAATCGGGATCGGAATCGTTTCCGTCATCCTAGGCATCTTTATCACCCCGTTCTTTTAACAGGACAGGAACAGAAAACGCCTGACAGTGATGTCAGGCGTTCTTTTTTATGCGTTCGCTTGTTTTGCTTTTTCAGCTTCCATTTTTGCATAATGTTCTTCAGCGATTTTATCGATTTCTTTTTTCAGTTCTTCGACCATTGTTTCTTCTGGCACTTTCCGAACGATTTCACCTTTGCGGAATAAGAGGCCTTCACCTCTAGCGCCAGCGATGCCGATATCAGCTTCACGCGCTTCACCCGGACCGTTTACAGCACATCCGAGAACAGCTACTTTAATCGGTGCTTTAATTTTAGAAATATATTCTTCGACTTCATTTGCAATGCTAATGAGGTCAATTTCAATTCGTCCACAAGTTGGACATGAGATGAGTGTTGCTGCATTTGATGCAAGGCCAAATGATTTTAATAATTCACGTGCCACTTTGACCTCTTCGACCGGGTCAGCACTTAATGAAATACGGAGTGTGTTACCAATCCCCATATTCAAGATTGCGCCAAGACCAGCTGCACTTTTGACCGTACCTGCAAATAACGTACCTGATTCTGTAATCCCAAGATGAAGAGGATAATCAAAGGCTTTTGCTGCTTTTTCGTATGCCTCAATCGCAAGGTTTACATCAGATGCTTTCATACTGACAATGATGTCATGAAAGTCTAGGTCTTCTAAAATTTTAATGTGATGCAGTGCACTTTCAACCATACCATCTGCTGTTGGATAGCCGTATTTATCAAGAATCTTTTTCTCGAGTGAACCGGCGTTTACCCCAATACGAATTGGAATGCCTTTTTCTTTTGCCGCTTTCACAACAGCTTCGACTTTTTCTCTTCTTCCGATGTTTCCTGGGTTGATACGAATTTTGTCTGCACCTGCTTCAATCGCTTTCAGTGCAAGCTTGTAGTCAAAATGAATGTCGACAACAAGGGGGATGTTGATTTGTTTTTTTATGTCTGCAATCGCATTTGCTGCACGCTCATCTGGGCATGCGACACGCACGATTTGACAGCCAGCTTCTTCTAAACGTTTAATTTCAGCTACTGTCGCTTCGACATCATGTGTTTTGGTTGTCGCCATACTTTGAATGACGACTTCATTGTTTCCACCTATAGTTAAAGGTCCCACTTTGACGGGACGCGTTTTTGTACGATGTGTGACTTCACTCACTTGTCAATCGCTCCTTAGTGTACATGCAATTCGTTTGCAGTGTACGACGTGTTTTACATCTCATATTGTAACAGTCTCTTCGTATGAATGACAAGGAATTAACGTTTTATCTCTTATAGACCGGAAACTTGTATGTGCTGCCTGCCCGAATTTCGTTCGCTTTGACGCCTTGATTCAGTGCTTCAAAGTCTTCGATCACTTCATCTAATGGCTTACTTGTATGTACGATAGAGACGACGGTTTGTCCTTGTTTAACAGTGACAGTTTTATATGCCTGTTTTTCAGCTGTTTGAAAGGCGCTGGCGGGAACAGCAGGGCCATCCTGAACGGGGATCGTTCCATTTTTTAAATCAAAAAAGATAATAAAGAGGACAAACAAACTGACTAGTAAAAAAATAATTCGCCGCATTTTACTCACCGCTTTTAAGAGTTTACTTCAGATTATGCATGTCCCTGAGTTGATAGAACAAAAAAGAGTGAAAAAGCTAGGAAGGGTGGTTCTAGTGAGTTCTAGTATGACTTGTAAGTGAAAAAAGTTTGGAAAAAGCAATCCTAAGCCCTTTCTTTATTATGATAAAATCAAAACAGGGGGAGAGTATATGAAGAAAATCAGTCAGCATATATATGTAAGAACACTAACAGAAAGTGATGCAGAAGCACTATTAACACTTGAACGAGAAAACCGCACCTATTTTCAGCAATTTACACCTTTGGTTCAGGATGATTTTTTTACTGTACCTCGTCAAAAGGAACGGATTAACCGCAGTATGCAAAGGCGTGCAAAAGATGAAGCCTATATGCACGGTATTTTCTTAAATGAAACAGATGCATTAATTGGAACGATCTCACTCAATTCTGTTGAAAGAGGACCAATTCAAGGGGCTTTGCTTGGATATGTACTTGATGAAAAGCAAGGCGGGAAGGGGTATATGACAGAGGCGATTCGTTTGATTATCGATTATGCCTTTTATGAACTGTACCTTCACCGCATTGAGGCTGGCGTAAAACCATCTAACATTGGTTCCATTCGTGTGCTTGAGAAGACAGGGTTTGAAAATGAGGGACTTCATCGTAAAAAAGTAAAGATCAATGATAAGTGGGAGGATCACTATTTGTTTGCGATCATCCATCCAGATGAGTCATAGGGTCAAAACAAATAAAAAAGCTCCCCAAAATGAGGGAGCTTATTTTTTTGCAGGTATTTCTTTAACGACAAGATATAAGAAAATAAAGTTAATCACCCAATTTAATAAAAATGAGTTCGCAACCGGCGTGTTTAATGCACTCATGATGGCGAAAAAGACGGTTGTTAATGTGAGTGAATAGGCAGAGAGCTTCCAAAGCATTTGAAAGGACAGCTCTTTTTGCTGCATTCGTTTAATAAATGTGCCAAGCATGGCTAGGAATGTTGCGCTGATGAACATGAGAGTAGCAGTAGATAGGTACAGCAGGACACAAATGACAGGGATAATGATCGCTTGATTCTGGTTTGTGACGCTGGCAAGTTCATCTTTTGTGAGTGTTCCGCCAAGCAGCTGGTATGGAATATCTGTCATTTGTCCGTCAATGGCAATCACTGCTTTTTCTTTCAATAACGCAATGGCTGTTTGTTTTGATTCAAGCTCACTTGATTTTATTTTTTCAGCGGGATCAAAGATAATCGTGATGCCATTTTCTTCTTTTTCGATCGGCGTGCTTTGATCCGCTTGAAGCGTTCCTTTTTCAATGGAAAAGTCGGGTAAATCTTTTTTAATCACATGTTGAAATCCTGACATCGCATTTGAAATCTCTTGGCTCATATGATAGCCCTGGGGGACAGCTGCGATGATCGAAAGGATAAAGATGAATAAAATGGCCTTTCCAATCCCAGTAAAACGAGCTCTGGCAATATCTTTTGGTGAATAAATTCCTTTTAACAATAAACTAAATACGTTCAACCGATTCACTTCCTACATTCTTTTCTATTTCTCACATTGTATCAATGTCTATCCATCCAGTACAAGTACGGCCTTCATTACTGGTTAAGATAGAAGGAATGAGGCATAATGTATACAGCATATAAAAAGGAGGCGGCAGCGGATTGGACGTGCTGTATTGGATTTTGATCGGCTGTGCATTTATCATTGCGTTTGTGGGACTTGTCTATCCAATCATTCCTAGTGTGGTTTTCATGGTTCTTGGGTTTATTTTATATGGGCTCTTTTTTAGCTTTGAGAAATTGACGCTCACCTTTTGGCTCATTCAAGCCATGTTTACAGCTGTGTTATTTGCCGCGGATTATGTCTCCAATCTGATTGGGGTGAAACGCTTTGGCGGTAGCCGGGCGGCCATTTGGGGAAGTACCATTGGGCTTTTAGCCGGTCCTTTTGTGATTCCGATTGCTGGAATTATCATTGGTCCATTTATCGGCAGTGTCATCGCAGAGCTGCTCGTTCATCAAAAAGATCTGAAGACAAGTGTGAAAGTTGGGCTTGGCTCATTAATTGGTTTTGTGTCAGGCGTATTTGCAAAAGGGTTGATTCAAGCACTGATGCTGGGAATCTTTTTGTTTTATGTGCTTCGCTAAATGGAAAATCGGTGTTTAACACTCTTTCTGAAGGGTTAAATACAAAATAAACACTGAAATGTTTCAGATCATGAGCAATAACGTTGAAACAAGCCGTTTCTTTTGATACTCTTTGATTAGGGTGAATTGCTTGCTTACTAAGGAAGCATTTCAGTACATACATTTCTAAGGAGGAATTTAACCATGGCTTTTAAACTTCCAGAATTACCATATGCTTACGATGCATTAGAACCACATATCGACAAGGAAACAATGACGATTCACCACACAAAACACCATAACACTTATGTAACAAACTTAAACAAAGCAATCGAAGGTGTATCAGCTCTTGAAGATCAATCAATTGAAGAGCTAGTGGCTAACTTGAACTCTGTGCCTGAAAACATTCGTACAGCTGTACGTAACAATGGCGGAGGACATGCAAACCACTCATTATTCTGGACGCTTCTTTCACCAAACGGTGGCGGCGCACCAACTGGTGAACTTGCAGATGCGATCGAAAAAGAATTAGGCGGATTTGAAAAATTCAAATCTGATTTCGCTGCAGCAGCTGCAGGACGCTTTGGTTCTGGTTGGGCATGGCTTGTTGTGAACAATGGCAAACTTGAAATCACAAGCACACCAAACCAAGATTCTCCTTTAACTGAAGGAAAAACACCAATCCTAGGACTAGACGTTTGGGAGCATGCTTACTACCTAAACTACCAAAACCGTCGTCCTGATTACATTTCAGCATTCTGGAATGTTGTGAACTGGGATGAAGTGGCTCGCCTTTACAGCGAAGCTAAATAAATGATTTGATTTGAAAAGACCTGCTTCTCTCTGAGAGCGGGTCTTTTTATATTTTCCCTCCTTTTTTTACATATCTGCCTTTTGATGAGACAGACTATTGTGTAGAAAAGGAGAATGAATGATATGAGCAGATTAAAGAAAATGTTCGGGGACATGGATGTCACAAGAGATTTATTGCTCCTCCTCACGATTGGCGGATTATACGCACTTGCGATTGCGCTTTCGAATACGTTTGTGAACGTGTATTTATGGAAACAGTCTGGGCGATTTACAGACCTTGCGATTTATAACTTGGCGATAGTTGTCCTTCAGCCCATTACCTTTTTATTTGCTGGTCGGCTCGCTAAAAAAATAGATCGTGCATTTGTCCTTCGTTTCGGTGTCATCTTCCTAGCCGCTTTTTACTTAATTGTTCTCATGGCAGGAGAGCAAGCGGCAGCTAGGCTCGTGTTATTAGGCAGTGTGCTTGGAATCGGCTATGGTTTTTACTGGCTTGCCTTTAACGTGCTCACTTTTGAGATTACTGAACCTGAAACAAGGGATTTCTTTAATGGATTTTTAGGAGTACTTACCTCTACAGCCGGTATGATCGGGCCGCTCATTGCAGGAATTGTGATTTCTCAATTAACGGATGATACAGGCTATACAGTGATTTTCACTTTATCGCTTTTTTTGTTTTCACTAGCGGTGGTGATGAGTTTTTTCCTCAAGAGGAGACAATCAAAAGGAAAATTTATCATTAAGCAAATTTGGAAAGAGCGCCATGCGGACGAGAATTGGCGTAAGATCACAACTGCTCACTTTTTTCAGGGGCTCCGTGAAGGCGTGTTTGTCTTTTTAATCAGTGTCTTTGTGTTTATTGCAACAAACAGTGAGCTTGCTTTAGGCACATTTGGTCTAGTCAATTCAGGTGTTGCCTTTTTTGCCTATTTTTTTGCTACCCGTTTGATTAAGAAAAAATGGCGTAAAAAAGCGATTATGTTTGGCGGGCTTATTTTATACGGCGCTTTATTTTTAATCGTCTTTCACTTGTCCTATGTATCACTGCTTATGTACGCAGTAGCCATTGCGATCGGCTACCCGCTTCTGCTTGTTCCGTATGTCTCTTTAACTTACGATGTCATCGGTCATGCCAGATATGCAAGGAAAGCCCGAATTGAATATATTGTCGTCAGAGAACTATTTTTAAATGCAGGGCGTATTTGTTCGATTGTCTTTTTTCTTTTATCTGTCACCTTACTGGGTGATCGGCTTGGGATTCCTGCTTCACTTGTCGTACTCGGAGCGGGGCACACCCTTATTTATTATTTTGTAAAGGACATTCATTTAAAAGAGAAAACAGCTGATATAGAAGAGGCTGACGGTCAAAAGCCTGTTTCTCAAACGAACCTTATGAAGGGAGAAAGGTAAAATTTCTTACCAATGGAACATCAAATTTCTAGATAAATGATAGAAAAACCGCTAAAATGATGATGGCACCTTTTATACACAAAAAGGGGTGCCATTTCTTTCTTGATAGAAAAGGTGATGTGATGAGAAACAAGAAAAACAAAAAAGACGCGAAGGAAGGGCGCAAAACACTTCCGATCCGGCTGAATTTATTATTTTTAGCTGCGTTCATTATTTTTACCGGTGTTGTGGTCAGACTCGGTTTTGTGCAGATTGTGAATGGAGAAGATTATAAAAAGCAGGCAGAAAAACAAGAAGACGTAAATGTCAGCTCATCTGCTCCGCGCGGAAAAATTTATGATCGAAACTATAACACGATTGTCAGCAATAAAGCGCTAAATGCCATTACATATACGAGAACCTCGACGACTTCACAAGAAGAGCGGCTCAAAGTGGCAACAAAATTAGCAGATATGATTCACGTAAGTACGAAGAAAATCACAGATCGTGATAAAAAAGATTTCTGGATCTTAACCCATCCGAATGAAGCGAAAAAGCTTGTTCAAAAAGAAGCCGATTTAAAGGGTGACGATAAGGTCTCTGATGATAAACTATACGAGCTCCAGCTGAAACGCATCACAGACAAGGAATTAAATCAACTGACGAAAAAAGATTTGCAAGTGCTTGCGATTAAAAGACAAATGGATGCAGGCTATGCACTTACGCCTCAATTCATTAAAAATGAAGATGTAAAACCAAGTGAAATTGCTTACGTCTCTGAGCATTTGGACGAACTGCCAGGTGTAGATGTCACAACAGACTGGTCACGCAGCTACCCTTATAAAGGACTGCTCCGCAGTATGCTCGGCAGTGTGTCTTCAAGTGATGAAGGTCTTCCATCGTCACTGCTTGAACATTATCTATCCCTCGGCTACAGCCGAAATGATCGTGTAGGAAAAAGCTATCTTGAATATCAATATGAAGATGTCCTGCAAGGTCAAAAAGAAAAAGAACAAAGTACAACAGATAAAGAAGGCAATGTCACAAGCTCTAAAGTGTTAACAGAAGGAAAGAGCGGGAAAGACCTTGTGCTGACGATTGATATTCAGCTGCAAAAAGCGGTGGAAAAAATCATCGAAAAGAACTTGAAAAGTGCGAAGCAAAGAGGCGGCACAGAACTTCTTGATCGTGCGTTTGTTGTCATGATGGACCCGAGAAATGGGGAAGTGCTCTCGATTGCGGGTAAACAGATTACCAATAAGAATGGGACATACAAATTTGATGACTATGCACTAGGAACGATGACATCATCATATGCGATGGGATCAGCAGTAAAAGGGGCAACTGTGCTGACAGGTTATAAAACAGGCGTCCTTCATATTGGAAGCACCCAATACGATGAACCGCTCTATATCGCTCAGTCACCGCCGAAAAAATCCTATCAAAATATGGGACTCATTAATGATTTAACCGCACTAGAACGTTCATCAAACGTGTATATGTTTAAAACAGCGATTGCAATTGGGAAAGGGGAATATCGTAAGAATCAGCCGCTCCCAATTGATACAAAGGCGTTTGATACGTTCCGTTACAATTTTAGTAAATTTGGTCTTGGAGTGGAGACAGGTATTGACCTGCCAAACGAAGCAACTGGCTATCGTGGAACGTCTACACAATCCGGTCTTTTACTTGACTATGCGATTGGACAATATGACACGTTTACACCGCTGCAAATGGCGCAATACGTTTCTACGATTGCCAATGGCGGCTATCGGTTACGTCCTCAGCTCGTAAAAGAAGTGAGAGAGCCAGATCCGCAAAGAGGCATTGGGGCTGTAACAGAGTCCGTCAAGCCGGATGTACTGAATAAGCTCGATATGACAAGTGATGAGATCAAACGCGTACAGCAAGGATTCAAGCTTGTGATGCAGAACCCAAGAGGGACAGCATATTCGAACTTTGGCAACAAAAAATACAATCCAGCTGGCAAAACAGGGACCGCTCAATCATTCTATGACGGCCCGATTAAAAGCAAACGCGGCACACCAACGTATAACACAACACTTGTTGCGTATGCGCCTGCTGATAATCCAGAAGTAGCGATTTCAGTTGTCGTGCCTTGGGTGTATCAAGATTACAACCAGCGCTATCCGATTACAAATGATATTGGTGAACAAGTATTAGACAAGTACTTTGAACTGAAATCAAAACAGGAAAGCAATGATACACAAGCGAAGAACAAAAACAAAATTGAAAATGAAGCAGAAACAAATAACTAGACCTATTCTAGGTAAAAACGCTCACTTTTTGTGGGCGTTTTTTTATATTTTCTTCAAACTTTTCGATATAAATTGACAAAAATCATAAAAAACCCCGCAATTTCTCTACAAATCTTCGACATTTACAAAACCTTAACATTCCATTTAAACGAAATTAATAAAGAACCTTTAATGTATTACTCGTAGGACAAATTATTCAGGGGGTATTCTTGAAATGAAAAAGAACAAATTATGGCTGCTTACTTTCCTTACTATCGCATTGTTAGCATTCGTCACAGCATGCGGAAACAGCAGCTCAAGCGGAGATTCAAAAGACAGTAAAGGAAATGCTTCAAACAAAGATGAGGCATCAGGTTCCATTACCATCTCAGGATCATCTGCGATGCAGCCTTTAGTTCTTGCGGCAGCAGAAAAATTCATGGATAAACATCCAAAAGCCGATATTCAAGTACAAGCCGGCGGTTCAGGAACAGGACTTTCTCAAGTATCAGAAGGATCTGTACAAATTGGGAACTCAGATGTATTCGCAGAAGAGAAAGACGGAATCGACGCAAAAGCTTTAAAAGACCACAAAGTAGCAGTTGTTGGAATGGCGGCAGCTGTTAACCCTGAAGTTGGTGTCAAAGACATCACAAAGGACGAATTGAAAAAAATCTTCACTGGTAAAATCAAAAACTGGAAAGAGCTTGGCGGGAAAGACCAAAAAATCACACTTGTGAACAGACCAGACTCATCAGGAACTCGTGCAACATTTGTGAAATATGCACTTGACGGCGCGACACCTGCAGAAGGAATCACAGAGGATTCTTCAAACACAGTGAAAAAGTTGATTGCAGAAACACCAGGTGCGATTGGGTACCTAGCATTCTCTTATTTAACAGATGACAAAATTACACCGCTTAGCATTGATGGTGTGAAACCAGAAGAAAGCAATGTAGAAAGCGGTAAATATACAATTTGGGCATATGAGCACTCTTATACAAAAGGTGAGCCAGAAGGTTTAGCAAAACAATTTTTAGATTACTTGATGAGTGACGAAGTACAAAAAGAAATCGTTAAAGACCAAGGTTACATCTCAGTCTCTAATATGAAAGTAGAAAGAGACGCAACAGGCAAACAAACAGATAAGTAAAAGGTCTTGAATTGATGATGAAGGAAAAGTGGAGCTTTTCACTTTTCCTTTTATGACATTCATAGGAGTGTAGAAAAAGATGAAACAGATAGAACATACAGAAGCGAGCGATCGACTGATCAGCTCGAAAAAAAATAGGCAAATGGATGAAGTAAGAGGAAGTATTTTGGTGAAATTTTGCGCATTCTTAATGATTGCTGTATCAATTGCCATCACAATCTTCCTTGGCATTAAGGGTTTACAATCTTTCATCGTAAATGGTGTAAGCCCAATTGAGTTCTTAACCAGTATCAATTGGAACCCTACAGCAGAAAATCCGCAATACGGCGCATTTCCATTTATCTTTGGATCAATCGCTGTCACGCTTCTATCAGCACTCATAGCAGCACCGCTAGGCATCGCAGGAGCGATCTTTATGACAGAAATTGCACCTGCATGGGGACGGAAAATTCTCCAGCCAGTGATTGAACTGCTTGTAGGGATTCCATCCGTTGTTTACGGATTCATAGGTCTTACAGTATTGGTGCCGTTTATTGGACACTTCAAGTCAAGCGGTTCAGGGCACAGTGTGTTAGCAGGAACGATTGTCCTGTCTATTATGATTCTGCCAACTGTTACATCCATTGCAACTGACGCAATGGCTTCACTTCCAAAAAGTTTACGTGAGGGATCGTATGCATTAGGTGCAACAAGATGGCAAACGATCAGACGTGTTCTTGTACCTGCAGCGCTTCCGACATTAATGACAGCAGTCGTGCTTGGAATGGCAAGAGCATTTGGAGAAGCCCTTGCCGTTCAGATGGTCATTGGAAACACGCGTAATCTACCAGAAAGTATTATGGACACAGCTGGTACATTAACAACCATTATTACGTTAAACATGGGACATACAACGTATGGAAGTGTTGAAAACAATACACTTTGGTCAATGGGACTTGTCCTTCTAGTTGTATCATTTATGTTCATACTCATTATCAGATACTTGTCATCTAGGAGGAAGATTTAATGAATAGCAAAATGACCGATCGTTTTGCCACAATCGTTTTTGGATTATGTGCCGCCATTATTACGGCGATACTTGTTGGCTTGTTTTCTTATATCATCTTCAACGGTGCCAAAGAATTAAATTTTGACTTTTTGACTACCCGCTCAAGTGCGATTGGCTCTGGTGGCGGTATTAGGGATCAGCTGTTTAACTCGTTTTACATTCTATTTATTACGATGCTGTTTACCGTGCCTCTTGGCGTGGGCGGCGGGGTGTACATGGCAGAATATGCACCTCAAAACAAAGTGACTGATTTTATTCGTACATGTATTGAAGTGTTATCTTCTCTGCCATCGATCGTCATCGGTATGTTTGGTTTGCTGATGTTTGTTAATTTAACAGGATGGGGCTATACGATTATCGGAGGAGCCCTTGCGCTGACTGTCTTTAATCTGCCAGTGATGGTCAGGGTGACAGAAGATGCACTTCGATCTGTACCGAAGGATCAAAAGGAAGCATCGCTTGCGCTCGGTGTGACAAAGTGGCATACAGTGAAGACGGTTCTGATCCCAGGTGCGATTCCATCCATTATAACTGGAGCAATTTTAGCATCGGGAAGAGTTTTCGGTGAGGCGGCTGCTCTTCTTTTCACAGCAGGTCTTTCAACACCGCGTCTTGATTTTACAAACTGGAGTCCTTTCTCCGATACGTCACCACTAAATATTTTTAGACCGGCAGAAACATTAGCCGTTCATATATGGAACGTCAATACACAGGGGATTATTCCAGATGCAGAGGCCATTGCAAATGGTGCATCAGCCGTACTTGTGCTCTCTGTATTAGTATTCAACTTAGCAGCTAGATGGCTTGGTTCATTTATTCATAAGAAGCTTACGTCAAAATAAATAGTGAGAGGTGTGAAGGGGATATGGTTCAAATGCTAGCAGAAAAAAAAGAGATTGCAGCAAAAAAGGCTCCACTTCAAGCGGAACAGATTCTACAGGTGCAGGATTTAAGTATTTATTATGGTGAAAAAAAAGCAGTCAATCAAATTTCATTTGAAATTGAAAAAAATGCAATTACGGCATTAATCGGCCCATCAGGGTGCGGAAAATCGACTTTTTTACGCAGCATTAACCGCATGAACGACCTAATTCCAGGTGCACGAAGTGAAGGGGCGATCATGTACGAAGGGTTAAATATTTTGGATGACCGTATTAATGTGGTGAATTTAAGAAGAGAAATCGGGATGGTCTTCCAAAAGCCAAATCCATTTCCTAAATCCATCTACAACAACATTACACATGCGCTAAAATATGCGGGTGAAAAAAGGAAATCAGTGCTTGATGATGCGGTAGAAGAAAGTTTAACAAAGGCAGCGCTATGGGATGAGGTCAAAGATCGCTTGCACCGCTCTGCCTTATCATTATCAGGAGGCCAGCAGCAGCGCCTCTGTATTGCACGTACCCTTGCGATGAAACCTAGCGTGCTTTTATTAGATGAACCGGCTTCTGCCTTAGACCCGATCTCAAATGCAAAAATTGAAGAACTATTATCGGAATTAAAACATGATTATTCGATTGTCATTGTCACACACAATATGCAGCAAGCGTTACGTGTATCTGATCATACAGCCTTTTTCCTGAACGGTGATCTAGTGGAATACGATGCGACTGAACGTATCTTTACACGTCCTGCGCAGCAAAAAACAGAAGACTATATTAATGGTCGATTCGGATAAGGCGGGTGGATTTTGATGAATGCAGTAGCAACTGAAACAGCCAAAAAAGAAGTGTTTCGTGTGAATGATATGAACCTTTGGTACGGACAGCATCACGCACTGAAGCATATTGATTTAGACATTAAAGAGCATGAGGTCACAGCGATTATCGGTCCGTCCGGCTGCGGAAAGTCAACATTTATAAAGACCTTAAATCTCATGGTCAAAACAGTGCCAGGTGTGAAAATCACCGGGGATATGATGTATAACGGTGACAATATTTTAAAAGGTCGTGTCGATCTAGTGGAACTGCGTAAAAACGTCGGGATGGTCTTTCAAAAAGGAAACCCATTCCCTCAATCTATCTTTGATAATGTCGTCTACGGGCCAAGAATTCACGGGGTGAAGAGCAAGCAGCAATTGAAAGAAATCGCTGAAAAAGCGCTTCGTGATGTTGCCCTTTGGGATGAAGTGAAAGATCGATTAAGTGCGCCTGCATTAGGTCTTTCCGGCGGTCAGCAACAGCGTCTTTGTATCGCAAGAGCCATTGCCACAAGCCCGGATATTCTATTAATGGATGAACCAACATCTGCGCTTGACCCTGTTTCAACATTAAAGATTGAAGAATTGATCATGAAACTGAAAGAGAAATATACGATTGCCATTGTGACGCATAATATGCAGCAAGCGGCAAGGGTATCAGACCGAACAGCGTTCTTCTTAATGGGCGAGCTTGTTGAGGTCAATGATACGAATGTGATGTTCTCAGAGCCAAATGATCAAAGAACAAATGATTATATATCAGGACGATTTGGATAATCAAAAAACCCCTGGAGGTCAATGCCGCCAGCGGGTTTTTGATGTTATTTTGTTAAGGCTTTGACGATTTGTTTGAATGTCATACCTGTTTTTAAATTGAATTTGCCGGCACGAATTTCTTTATGGTAGCCTGCGTCTATCACATAATCATTAAAATCTTTAGACGAGTTGATGATTCCGTCCTTTTCAAGCATGTCTGAAACATCACTTGTGCTCATACCGTTTTTAATCACGAATTTAACCGTTTTGCCTTTTGGCTTGTCCGTTGTTTGTTTATCGTTCTGAGAATCGCCGTCTTCATTTGCTTTCAGCGCTTTTTCTTTATAATCAAGAAGTTGTTGATATGTTTCACGGCTGACGGAGACTTCTTTTTTAGAGTCTAAGTAATTTTTCACGTCAGTGTCTGTCACTTTCGCTGCGAGGGTTTCTTTTGTTGTAGAATCAGCTGCCGCTTCATCTTTTCCAGTAAGGAAAAAGACGATCGCCAGAACACCAGTTGCAAGAATCATACCTGCTGCAAACGTTTGGATGCTTTTTTTCGTCATACAAGCACCCTCTCGTTGTCTTTAATGATCATGTTCACATCTTCTACAGATACATGCTCAGCGCGCGCAATCGCCTCAGGAGACATGCCATTTTGATGCTTTGAAATGATTTGTCTTGCAATAGATGGATCAATTTCTGAATGCTTGCGGACAACGATGTTTGTTTCAAGCAATTCTTCTTCAAGAACCTTCATTTTCTTTTTCAGTTTATAGATTTCTTGCATTGCAGATAGTTGAAGTGTTTCAAGTTCCTGTTCGACTTCTTTAATCGGCTCTCTTTGAAAATATGAGAATGCGATCAGTACAATACTGACAACAAGCAATCCGATAATTGCAATTTCCATGTTTCATCACCTTTTATTCATATTTTAATGCTGAAAGCCAAAAAAGGCTCTCATGATTGTTTCAGACAGTTTTCGACCCTTCTTTTTTATACCATAAAAAAGCTAGTTTCAAAAGGAATTGCTGAAAAAATCACCTTTTTTTCATCATTTTTCTTTTTATAGGGAAACCAAGTATGAAAACCTTGCCCGCTGTTAAAATAAAAGAAGACGGATCAGATGAAAAAAAGCTGTGGAACAAAGAGGGGGTTCTTATGTATACAGTACGACAAAGAACGTGTTTTTATAGGGGAGAAGGCGATTTTTCATCACATGACCAGACAATATGGATCAGGATGCGGGTGGAATGCATTGAAAAATGAAATTGGTGAAAAAACATTCTAGCATTCCTTAGCTAGAAGTGGTATTATAGTTAGGTCTGAATGTGAATTGATTTTAGTTTGGAGGGAAAAACATGCGCGTAAATATTACTCTAGCTTGCACTGAATGCGGTGAGCGTAACTATATTACTAAAAAGAATAAGCGAAACAATCCAGATCGCGTTGAATTCAAAAAGTATTGCTCACGTGATAAAAAACAAACTTTACATCGTGAAACAAAGTAAGCAGCAGGGAATTTTCCTGCTGTTTTTTTATGATGGGAGATGAACCTGTATGAAAAAGGAGCTCCGCCTTCAAACATTGGCCATGCTTGATCAGATAAGCGCTGAAGAGTTCAATCGCCACGCTTCTCTACTTCATGAACACTTGTTGCAACTGCCAGAATGGAAACAGGCGAAAACGCTTGCTTTGACTATGTCTAGGGGAAAAGAAATACCGACAATGCCTCTGATTGAAAAAGCGTGGGAAGAAGGAAAAACAGTTTGTATTCCCACCTGTTTTCCGAAAACAAAAGAGATGGTGTTTTATGAATATACACCTGAAACAAAGATGACATCCAGCTACTTTGGACTATTGGAGCCAGACCCTCTTGAGTCTACAGCTGTTCATAAAGAAGCCATTGATTTGATCATTGTCCCTGGGGTGTGCTTCGATCAACGTGGTTACCGGATTGGGTTTGGTGGGGGCTATTATGATCGCTACTTAGCGGACTACCACGGCGTAACCATTGCCCTTTGTTTGTCTTTACAGCAGACGAGGCATATTCCGGCTGAAGCGCACGACATACCGGTATCTATGATTGTCAGTGAAAAAGGTACGTTATATCAAAAGTGAAAGCCCGCTCATTGTCCAAAAACGGGCTTTTTGTGTTGAGCTCGTTTCATTAGCTCAGGGCATTTTAGCTAGTAGGAGTCATATATGAAAAAATTTCGAGGAAAGAAAAGATACTTCCGTAATTTGTGGGAGGAAGTGAATACTTTTGACTTACAACTCGAACATGATTCATGGGTTTATTTTTGGCATACACACCTTGATTTTTTTGGAGTCGGAAAAATAAGAAGAGAGCATATCAAAGCGTTCAAAGATTTAATCGCCCTTCATCAATTTGACGTTTCTTATGATCAATCAGAGTTTGAAGAGTTCTATTATATTCAATCAAAAGAACAAGGGATTAGAGTGTGAAAGTAGATCGCATGGTAAGAGATAAAAATGATGGTTCATGCATAAACAAATCCTATTTAAGCCACGATACGAACATAGGAGGGAATATGATGAATAAAATGATTTGGAGCATTGTGTTCACACTGTTTGCATTCGTTCTTGTGCAAAATCGTTATCGGCTCATGAATTTGATCTTAGGTCAAAACCAAGTGCGTCACTTTTTTATTAAATGGCTGATGAAAATCCCATATTTTCGGACGAAATTTATTCGCCAAGCATTCTAATCCCGCAAAAGCCGGGATTTTTTTGTTGAGAAATGCGTATAAGAGTAATTCTTGCTATAATAATGTAAAAAATGGAGCGCGAATGAATGAATGTCATAGATAGTCTATTTTGGCGAGTGATTGATGAACTCAGACAAAAAGGATACGAGATGATTCAAAGTCCGTACCCAGAAGATGAAATCTTTTTTGAAGCACCACGAAACTCAGGATATGATCTCATCCGTCTCTATAGAAGAGATGTGAATTTTAGACAGGAGATCGTTCGAGATATGGAAGAGCAGGCCTTTCGGATGAATCAATTGAGAGAAGCCATGCGTAAACGTTCTCTCCATCTCCTGCAGCTACAATTTACAGCTGATCATCCAGTAGATGATTGGGAAGACATAAACGGTCAACCGCAAAAACAACAAAAGGTGACGGTGACACCTGTTTTACTGAATGAAGAAACCCTTCAAAACGATGGACACGAGCTGCAAAAATGGCTGAATACATCACTCTCGATTGATGTAGAAGAGGCGAAGGCAGATACAGCCGAAGATGTGATGCAGCTTAAAATGAACGTGCTTCAGGCATTTCAAGATCAGGAAAAGCAACGTGAACGAGAACGGGCCGTTTTTCAAAATGGCAGACCGATTTTTACCTACTTGTTAATCGCAGTTCAAGTGGTGATGTTTCTTTTACTTGAATTATCTGGTGGAAGTACCAATACAGCCACTTTAACAGCATTCGGTGCGAAAAATAATGTGCTGATTTTAGAGGGTGAATGGTGGCGTTTTGTGACACCTATGTTTTTACACATTGGTTTGACGCATTTACTCTTTAATACATTTGCTCTTTGGTCCGTTGGAGCGGCTGTTGAGAGAATTTATGGTTCAGGAAGATTTTTGCTAATTTATTTAATTTCCGGCATCTTTGGCTCCATAGCGAGCTTTGTGTTTAATACAGCCATCGCAGCAGGAGCATCAGGTGCGATCTTTGGCTGTTTAGGCGCATTGCTATATTTAGCGATCTCTAACCGGAAGCTCTTCTTTCGTACGATGGGGACAAATATTATCGTGATTATCCTCATCAACTTAGGGATAGGTTTTACTGTATCAGGGATTGATAATGCAGGGCATCTTGGGGGGCTTGCTGGCGGATTTTTAGCCGCTTTAGCGGTCCGTCTTCCTAAACAGTTTCAGCCTGTCAAAATGCTTCTTGCTAGTCTTCTTCTCCTCCTTATTGGCGGCTTTGGATTGTATACAGGGTTTCATTCAGACGATCAAAAAGAAGCGGCGGCAACTAGCGAGGCAGCAAGTTTATTTGATGAAAAGAACTATAGCGAAGCAAGTCAGCGTCTAGAGGAATATGTAAAGCAAAAGGATGCCTCTGCTGAAGCACTTCATATATATGCGCTTTCCGAAGCGCAGCTTGGACATCTTGACAAGGCCATTGAGTATTTGCAAAAGTCGCTTGAAAAAGATCCAAATGAGCCGAATAAATTGTATCACTTATCGTTGTTGTATGTAGAAAAAGGCGAGACAGCGGAAGCAGACGACTTCATCAAAAAAGCATTAAAACAAGATCCGCAAAATGACCAATTTTTAAAGTTGAAACAATATATTGAAAACACTCAAACACGTTGAATGACTTGACTGAAAGCGTATTTATGAATACGCTTATCCTATCTGTTGATTTAGAGAAATGGTGAAAATAATGAAAACGTTATATGATGTACAGCAGCTGCTCATGAGATTTGGAAATTACGTGTATTTCGGAGATCGTGAAGTGGAATTAGAATTTATGGCAGATGAATTGAAGGAAATGTACACATCGGGCATCATCGATCGAACTGAATGGTCAAACGCAATGACCATCCTTCAAATGGAACTAGCCAAATTAAATCGAAAAACAATGTGAAGGTGGAGGACATATGACAGGGGATTGGTTTGTAGGAGTTGATCTTGGCGGTACGACAATTAAGCTTGCGTTTATTAATCTTTATGGTGAAATTCAGCATAAGTGGGAGATTCCTACGGATAAATCTGGGCAGACAATTACAGTCGACATTGCCAAGTCAATTGACCATAAACTAGTTGAGATCAGCATGCCGAAATCAGCCCTAATTGGGATCGGTATGGGGGCACCTGGACCAGTGGATAAAGTATCCGGAATTGTCTATAAAACAACGAATCTGGGCTGGACAAACTATCCCTTGAAAGACCATTTAGAGGCAGAGACAGGACTTCCATCTGTCATCGAAAATGATGCGAACATTGCTGCACTCGGTGAAATGTGGAAGGGTGCAGGTGATGGCGCCAAAAACATCCTGATGGTTACACTGGGCACAGGGGTTGGCGGCGGTATTATTGTCAATGGAGAAGTGGTTCAAGGCGAAACAGGTGCTGGTGGAGAAATTGGTCATATTTGTGCCGTTCCATTTCAAGGAGCACCATGTAACTGCGGGAGAACAGGCTGTATTGAAACCATTGCGTCTGCCACAGGTATCGTCCGAATCGCAAAAGATACATTACAAACAAAGAGCCATACATCATCACTTGGCTCACTTACTTCGCTGTCTGCAAAGGATGTATTTGAGGCAGCAGAAAACGGAGACGAACTTGGGATGCATGTCGTAGATGAAGTAACAACCCATCTTGGTCTTGTCCTTGCGAATCTAGCCAGTGCCTTAAACCCAACAAAAATCGTCATTGGCGGCGGTGTATCTAAAGCGGGCGAGCTTCTTCGCAGTAAAGTAGAGCGTGTCGTCAAACATCATGCCTTCCCGCCATGTGCTGAGGATGTTGAAGTGGTGATTGCCTCACTAGGAAACGATGCAGGCGTGATCGGCGGTGCATGGATGGCAAAAAACAAGTGGCTGTCTTGAACAAAAATGTCATAATGATGTCATTTTTATTAAAATCAGCGATAGATAGGCATGAAATTGAATGTTTAGCATATTCATAAGTTTGTCATGGGGAAAAAGACATTGATTTTCCAGCATAGACAGGATAAGATATACTTTAGTTATTTTTGAAGAAGCACCAATAATTGGGGATGTCCCTAACCTGAGTGCGTTTTTAGCATAAGGAGGTTACAATGCGAAAGAAAAGATTAAAGGCGATTTCATTTTTACTGATTGCGACTTTGTTAATGTGGGTGAAAACCTATGTTATCTATAAATCTAGTTTTAATATCAAAATTGAAAATTTCATGCAGGAATTTATCCTGTTTATTAATCCGCTTAGCTTTCTTTTGTTTATCTTCGGTATCGGTTTATTCTTTAAAGAAAAAAATCGCAATCGATATATCATCGTGATGAGTTTTGTTCTGACATTTATTTTATTAGCTAACATTGTATTTTATCGATTCTACAGTGATTTTCTAACCATCCCCGTCCTATTTCAAACAAACAATATGGGTGACCTCGGGTCAAGTATTACCTCTTTAATTGAACCAGTTGATTTTCTGATGTTTGTTGATATCATCATTTTAATTTGGCTCTATAAAAAACAGCCTTCCTTTAGAACAGATGTAACGATTTCACGTAAGGGACGTGCAGCTTATTATTTATTTGTTGCAGCCACTTTCTTTTTTAACCTTGGTTTGGCTGAAACAGAAAGACCAGAGCTGTTAACTCGTTCATTTGACCGTGAGATGCTAGTGAAAAACATCAGCTTATATAACTTCCATATTTATGATGGGGTTCTGCAATCGAAGCAATCCGCTCAGCGAGCACTTGCCGACAGCAATAGCTTAACTGAAATTGAAAACTATGTAAGCGCAAATCAAACAGACCGTAATGAAAAGACGTTTGGTCAAGCAAAAGGACGAAATGTCATTTTAGTATCGCTTGAGTCTACTCAGAGCTTTGTGATCAATGAAAAATTGAATGGGAAAGAGATCACGCCGTTCTTAAACAAATTGATCAAGAAAAGCTACAATTTCAGTAATTTCTATCATCAAACGGGTCAAGGGAAAACATCCGACTCCGAGTTTATTGTTGATAATTCACTCTATCCACTTGGAAGAGGAGCTGTATTTTTCACAAATCCAAGCAACGAGTTCAAAGCCGCACCTGAGTTGTTAAAAGAGGAAGGCTATCATTCTTCTGTTATTCATGCGAATAACAAAAGTTTCTGGAACCGTGACCTGATCTATGACAGCTTTGGCTACGACAAATTTTTTGATATTAAATCATTCGATGTAAATGAAGAAAATTCAGTTGGCTGGGGACTAAAAGATGGTCCGTTTTTTGAGCAGTCAGTAGATTTAATGAAAACGATCCCGCAACCGTTCTATACGAGATTGATTACATTAACGAACCATTTTCCATTTGACTTAGATGAAGAAGATAAGCTCATTGATGAATATGACTCAAAGAGCAAAACGTTGAACAAATACTTCCCTACAGTGCGTTATCAAGATGAGGCACTAAAGCTTTTCTTTAAAAAAATGAAGGAAGCAGGGTTATACGATAATTCCATTTTTGTGTTATATGGTGATCACTACGGGATTTCTGAAAACCATAACGAAGCAATGGGACAATTCTTAAACAAAGACATTACACCTTTTGAAGAAGTTCAGCTTCAAAAAGTACCATTTGTTGTACACATTCCTGGTATCACGGATAAACATCCAAAAGAGATTGATACAGTTGGCGGGCAAGTAGATATCCGTCCAACAGTCATGAACCTTCTAGGAATCGATACAAGTAAGCAAATTCAATTTGGTCATGACCTATTATCAAAAGATACAAATGACTTCACAGTGCTTCGAGATGGAAGTTTTATTACGAAGGACAGTGTTTTCACAGCTGGTGTGTGCTACAACAAAGAAACGGGTGAGCCGAGAGAAGATGAGTCTGGTTGTCAGTCTTATGAAGAAAAGGCAAAACAAGAGCTTCAATTCTCTGATCAAATTATCTATGGAGATCTCCTTAGATTTTATGACCGAAACAACTCGGACCATTCACCATCTAAAAAAGAAGATGACACTGAGCTAAAAAAGGCGTCTTAATTTAAAAGAAAACCTCTGCTATTTACATGCAGAGGTTTTCTTTTTTTACTTACTGGTTCATATAGTGTAAGAGGAGGGATGTAAATGAAAAAGTCGTTTGGCACAATTGAATGGCATCTGGATGAGGCAAGGAAGGAGGATGTGGCAAAGCAGCTTGGTATAGGAAAAGAAGCTTTCCGTTTGTCCAATCAGTCAAATACGGAGCACCTCCTTTTACCGGGGTATAGACTTCCAGAAGGGACCCATTCATTTCAATCGGTAGGTGAGGTGCAAAGCTTCATTGCGCCTTACCGGCTCCAGCAATCAGATGATTGGATCAGCGGCACATTTGAATATGATAGCGCTCACTTAGAACGAGAGCTTCAATATTTGAAAGCTGTTTTTCCTTTTCTTCAGATGAGTGTGATTGGTCAATCAGTGCTTGATACGCCCATTTATGAAATCCGTACGGAGCCTGTACAACATTTACATTCCATACATGTTAATGCCTCTTTTCATGCAAATGAATGGATCACGACCTCCGTTTTATTAAAATGGCTTAAATCACTTTGTTTAGCGGCCTCGGACCCAGTGCAAGCAAGACATCATGAAGCGGTTCGTATATTGCAGACCACTGCTTTGTCTATTGTCCCGATGGTAAATCCAGACGGTGTTGATTTGGTTCGCAATGGTCCAGAATCTTTAGGGCTGTGCCGTGAGGAGTTCGCACCGCTAAATGGTGGATTTTCCGATTATCGAGAATGGAAGGCGAATATTCGAGGAATTGATTTAAACAATCAATTTCCTGCTTATTGGGAAATCGAATATTATCGTAATAAGCCGAAGGCACCGTCTTATAGGGATTTCCCAGGGCATCAGCCGTTAACAGAACCAGAAGCGAAAGCAATGGCACATCTCGCCTTACGAAAACGCTTTGACCGGTTAATTGCCCTTCATACACAAGGAGAAGAGATATACTGGGGTTTTCTTGGCCACGAACCGGCCATTTCAAAAGAGACGGTCGAACGGTTAGAACGGGTGAGCGGTTACAAAGCGATTCAATATCTTGATAGCTATGCAGGTTATCGAGATTGGTTTATTTATCAATGTAAAAGTGAGGGCTATACGGTGGAACTTGGGCGAGGAAAGAACCCGCTTTCTATGAGTCAATTTGATTCGATCTATGAAAAAACAAAGCGGTTATTGTGGGAAGCATGTAAGTATTAAAAGCACCTAATCGGTGCTTTCAGCGTGTAGACAAACCCTCGCATTCTTTGTCAGTCCTGCGTGCCGGTGCTCACGAATGTGAAATTCACTCCGCGTCAGTACTCGTCCTTCCTAGGGTTGCAAAGGTTTTCTATCACGCTGAAAAGAAGACAAAGGGCTAAAATCAAGTTCATTTTCGCCCTTTGTCAACAATCATTTAATACGTTCAAACCAATCAATTTCTTATGGTCAATAAAAACCGTGCTGATGTGATTGACGAGAGCATTCCTGTAAGCTATTGTGAAAGAGTGGATGTAAAAAAAAGGATATGAATTAGGGAGATGTCGATGATTGAATGCTCAAAGCCTGTGGAAACGGAATTTTACTTATCTATTTGTTTCTAAAATGTGTAAAATTACTGCTGATAGTTTGTCTTTTAACACCATTTTGTGGCTTTTAGTGCTAGGGGGAAAAGGAGCAATTGGAACAGCATTTTTTATTGCCGTTAGTTTTGTCCCTCAAGCCATTATTGGGCCGTTTATTACCCCAATGATGAAGCCGCATCAATTGAAATTTTGGATGTGCTTTGCTGATTTAACTCGGGCGGCGATTATACTTGTGATTGTGGTGAGTTACTTTTATGATTTTTCTCCTTTGGCACTCATCATTGGCGGTATGTTGCTGCATTCAGCGACTGGTGGTTCCTATGAACCAGCTTCGGTGTCCATTATTCCAAAGCTTGTGCATGAAGATGTGATACAAAAGGCGAATGCAACCATTCAATCAGCCAGTCATGTGGTCAGGCTTGTGACTGTGACGATTTGTGGTGTCATGATTGCATTTGTAGGGGTAGGATATACAATGCTTGTGATTATTCCTCTTTACCTCATGTCCGCTTTGCTGGTTTTGCTGATTACATATAAAACGGAAGCGATCATGGATAAAGGTAAAAAAGGATTATCATACGGAAAACGATTAATAAGAGGATTTTCACTTGTGAAAAGTCATCATATTTTGTTTCCATTAGCCATTTTTTGTGTCTGCTCCAATTTTGCTGCGGCACCGTGGGAGGCATTGTCGGTTATTTATTTAACAGAAGATTTACATAGTGGACCAGTAGTATATTCATTCATCAAAGTGACCACGGCATTAGGTGCATTTTTGATGGGATTCGTTTTAACAAAGGTGAAAGTGAATCGATACGGTCTGTTGTTTATCGGGGCAGGGATCGTTGATGGAATTGCATTTTTCATTACAGGGATGAATGCCTTATTACCACTTGTGTTTATATCTGCATTTGCCTTAGGTGCAGCCATCAGTGCAGTCAATGTACCTGAACATACAATGATTCAATTGTCAGTAAAAGCGGAGGATCAGCCACAAGTGTATGCGATTATTAACATGATCTCTTATTTAATGATACCGTTAGGCGCTCTCATTGGTGGTTATATGGCGACGTTATTCGGTTCAGGTTATGTCATTGCAGCAGGAGGACTGATAGAGGCTATTTCAGGTATATGCTTACTCCTTTTCACAAAGATTGGGAAGGTAGAGAGAGCAGATTTGACGATAGAACGGGACAAACCAAGCTTAAACGCCACATGATCATGGCATTTTTGAATCACGATGGGTTACAATGAGAACGAGAAAGAAATAGGATGTCATTGAAAGGAGCAAGAACCATGGCAATAGCAGATGTCACCATCATTCCAATAGGCACTGAGACACCAAGCGTGAGTGCATATGTAGCAGACGTACAAAGATTGTTAGAGGGCTTTCAACAAGAAGGGAAAATCAAATATCAGCTCACACCAATGAATACATTAATTGAAGGGGAGCTATCCGTTTTATTTGAGGTCATTCAGCGTATTCATGAAGCTCCGTTTGAAAAGGGTTTACACCGAGTAGCAACCAATATCCGCATAGATGACAGAAGAGATCAAACGACCACCCTTTCAAGCAAATTAGAAAGCGTGAATAAACATTTGAATCAATAGAAAAAGCCTGCTTATTGCAGGCTTTTAATGTGCAGTTGGATAACCGCTATAGATGATGGTCATGACGGTAAACCATCCAAAAACCAAAAATGTGGCGCCAGCGAAAGCAATGGCCAGTACGTTCACTTTTTTGAGTGAGCGATAGATGCCGAGAGCGGCTAAAATCGTGACTAGACCAAAAATAATGACGAGCATCATATGAAAGTCCCCCTTTGTCATCAATCCCCTTGATTTCCTTTCTTTTCATTTTAACCGTTTTCATAAAGCTTGTCGAGTACATTCAAGTTGACGATTGTTTGAATTTTTATTGAATAGCCTTCATAATAAAAAAGAATGAAAAAAGTAGTAGGTGATGAAAATGAATTGGAGAAGAATGCCGCTAGGCTATGTGCAAGCGAACGCATATATTTGGAAAAATGAACAGGGAGAATGTTTAATTTTTGATCCAGGCGGCGAAGCGCAAAAGCTAATTTCTTATGTGAAAGAAAAACAGCTGAAACCACTTGCTGTCTTATTGACACATGCCCATTTTGATCATATTGGTGCAGCAGATGAGGTGCGTCAAGAATGGGGAATTCCGCTTTATGTCCATGAAAAGGAAAAAGAATGGCTGACAAATGCTCAGCTAAACGGTTCAGCTCGACTAATTGGTAACGGAATTACGGTCAAAGAAGCTGAACAATTGATTACGTCAGAAGGACCTCTTCAAATTGGATCGTTTACATTAGAAATGTTCCACACACCAGGTCATTCACCTGGCAGTGTGTCTTACTATTCAGCGGAAGAGGGATTTGTCATTTCTGGTGATACTTTATTCCAAGGCGGTATCGGGAGAACTGATTTAACTGGCGGTAATCAAGAAGTGCTGCTTCAATCGATACATGACAAATTGTTGTCATTGCCAGAATCAACTCTTGTGTTAAGTGGACATGGAGAGGAAACAACTGTGCTTACAGAACAGGAGCAAAATCCGTTTATCAATGGGTTTTCTTTATAATAGCACGCACGAAAAAAGCATCTCTTTCAAAGGAGATGCTTTTTTCTATTAATGTCCGGTACCGGGAACCATGATGAAAATCGAATAATATGTAAATCCGGCAAAGAAAATCGTCAAGTACGCTCCGAAAATGTAAATATACATTCTTTCGGATAAATTCAAGTAGGATAAAAATACAAAAAGAACGGTTTGACCGAAGAACAGCAAGGATGCATCTTTCATATGTCCTAAATAGAACATGACAGCAAAAATACCCGTCCAAAACCCAAGAACGCGGAACATGCGATTCATTTCTTTCCCTCCCCTTAAAAAACCCCTTTGATTCATATTATAGCTGATGATCACTTGTTATGTAAACATTTACATTTTTGACAACGTGTGAACATTCATTCTTTCGTTAGAAAAAATTTTTTTGAAAAAGTGATGAAAAAGTGTTTATGCCTAAATGCATGAGGGTACTTAGTCCATAAGAGAAAAGGTTAACGACCTAAGGAGGAAGACTAATGAGTGACATTACTTTTTATTCATACCCAAGCTGCACGTCTTGCCGCAAAACAAAACATTGGTTAAAGGCGAATCAAATTGATTTTAAAGAGCGTCACCTTTTCAGAGAAACGCCAACACTAGACGAATTGAAAAAAATCCTTTCCTTAACAACAGAAGGAATGGATGAAATTTTAGCTACTCGAAGCCAAGCTTTTAAAAGCTTAAATTTAAATATTAATGATCTAAAAGTAAATGAGGTACTTCAGCTTCTCATTGAAAAACCGAAGCTGCTCCGGAGACCTATTATCATTGATGGAAATAAATTAGTGGTCGGCTATAATCCAGGAGAACTCATGAAAATTTCAAAAAAGAAAGCGATTCATCAATCGGTTTCCTAATCAAAAACGAAGATCAGCTGAATGATGTTTCAGCCGTCTTCGTTTTTGTGCTGAACTGGGCTAGCTGGGTTCGAACCAACGATCACGGAGTCAAAGTCCATTGCCTTACCACTTGGCTATAGCCCAATATGAAACGTGTAATGCTATTGTTCACCATCTACGGTCATTTATACATAAAAAGTTGGTTGTCACTAGTTGTAAGTGAAAAAGGAGCGAACGACAGAAATGAAAAATGAAAAATCTGAGCAATTATATGAATTTATTCTTAAAGAAGCCCCTGTCATGACCGAAGAATGGCTGAAAACAAGAACAGAAGAAGGCTCATTATATTCCAAACATGCTTCAGAGGAGACAGAAAAGAAGCTGAAAGAACAAAACACAGCATTTATCCAAACCATTGCAGCAACGTTAGTCACGCTATCAGATAAAGTAGAAGATCATCTAAAAAAGTGGTCAGTTGATATTGCCCGCGATCGAGCTGTTCATGAAGTACCTTTATATGAAATCATCGGACAATTTAAGGTGTTCCGCCACATTTTTTGTTCCAGAATTGAGACCTTTACACAACAAACGGAGCTTGAAGTGACACTCAAAGATGTGTGCGATTGGAATCAGCATTTTCACGCTACATTTGATGATATGATTGCGCGTTTATCAGAAGAGTATGACCGCGTGACAATCAATCAGCTTAATGCACAAAGAGAAATGATTCAAGAGCTTAGTGCGCCTGTTATTCCAGTTTCAAAAGAGATCGGTATTTTGCCGCTGATTGGTGAAATTGATACGTACCGGGCGAAAATCATTTTGGAATCAGTACTAGAACAGGCATCTAGACTGCGTCTAACCCATTTATTTATTGATATATCTGGCGTTCCCGTTGTTGATACGATGGTTGCTTATCAGCTGTTTAAAGTGGTTGATAGTGCGAAGTTGCTAGGAATTGAGACGATTATATCAGGTATTCGTCCAGAAATCGCTCAAACTGTAGTGAAACTCGGCATTGATTTCTCAAAAGTAAATACTGAACACAGCCTTGCAAAAGCTTTAGAAAAAAGAGGCTTTCGTATCTTTGAAGAGCAGCAGCAAGAAGCAACGTGAACCAAAAAATGTTACTAGTAAAAGTAACGGGTCCGTTGACAAGGAGAAACAATATAATGAGCATATGAATGAGATGACCAATTCGTATACAGATTTGGTCTCTTTTTTTATCCATAAATCAGACACGAAAGGCTATTCTTTATCTTCAAATCAGTAATCTATTAAGGAGGATTAAATTTGGAGACACCTCCTTGTAACAGATCATCCATAGTGAAAGAACCAAATGAAATGATCATCAAAAAAGAGGTGCCAATAGCACTTCTTTTTTATTTTCTCCTCTGAACGGAACCCGTTGTTGTAAAAGTCAAATTTTTTGATATGTCCTTCTGTTATTTATAGATGAAATACACCTCAAATTGAACATTTTTAACCCTTTTCAGTCATGAAAATCATGAAATGCGTTTTTGTCAGGCACGTTCCGCCATCATACAATATGGTCACTGAAAGGAGTGAACCACTTGTATGGTATTGAATATTTGGGGCAAGAGCTGCTAGAAGAGGCGTGCCGCATGAGAGCATCTGATGTGCATATTGTTCCGAGAGAAAAGGAAGCTTCAGTCTCTTTTCGTGTAGACGCTGACCTCATTCAGCAGCGGATCATTGACAAAAAGAGCGGAGAGCGGCTCATTGCTCATTTCAAATTTTTATCTTCTATGGATATTGGTGAAAGAAGGAGACCACAAAATGGATCATTGGCTGTGATGTTAAGACGCGGTCAAGTGTTTGTTCGGCTCTCTACACTACCAACTGTAAATGATGAAAGTCTAGTGATTCGGATTTTACCGCAGGATCATGTGCCGAAAACAAAGTATTTGTCACTGTTCCCGAAGGCTTCAGCGAGATTATTATCGTTTCTGAATCATTCGCATGGGCTCATTTTATTTACAGGACCAACAAATTCAGGGAAAACGACAACACTTTATTCATTGATTCAGTTTGCCAAAAAACATTTTAATCGGAATATTATTACCCTTGAAGATCCTGTGGAAACAAGAAATGAAGAAGTGCTGCAGGTTCAAGTAAATGAAAAAGCTGGTATCACGTATGCGGCAGGTTTACGCGCTATTTTAAGACATGATCCAGATATGATTGTGCTTGGAGAAATAAGAGATGCGGAAACAGCCAGAACAGCTATTAGAGCAGCTTTGACAGGTCATTTAGTCATGAGCACATTGCACGCAAAGAATGCAAAAGGAGCTCTTTATCGAATGCTCGAATTTGGTGTGACGATGAATGAACTCGAACAAACAATGGTTGCTATTGCTGCTCAGCGGTTAATCGAACTCGCATGTCCATTTTGCGGCGAAACGTGTGAGCTTTATTGCAAACTAAATCGGCCAGTCAGACGAACAAATGTATTTGAATTGCTTTACGGAAAGGAGCTTGGTGAGTGTATCAAAGAGGCAAAAGGAGAATACGCTCATTCGTCATACGAAACACTGCAAAGGTTAATTCGGAAAGGAGTGGCACTCGGCTATTTATCAAAAAGCACATATCATCGCTGGGTTTATGAAGAAGCGAACCTCTAAAGCATGGTCTAAAAAAGAACAAGCTGAATTCTTATCGAAACTGGCTCAATTGATTCAAGCTGGATATACATTGGTTGAGGCATTAACAATGGTGAATATTCAGTTATCAAAAAAACAGCAACAGCGATTAACGCCAGGCATTCAGTGGCTGCTTGAAGGGGAGCCTTTTTACGTTGTACTTGAGCGACTTCATTTTCAGCGGGAAGCCGTCGCTATTCTTTGTTTTTCAGAGAAACATGGCAGCCTAGCGCGAGCTCTTGAACAAAGCGCCCGATTTCTAGAGAAAAAAATCATGCAGGTAGACACATTCAAGCGTATGTTACGATATCCGATTTTTCTTATGTTTACGGTTTTTGTTGTGCTCATCATTGTTCAGCAAATGATCGTCCCTCAATTTTCTTTATTATATTCATCTATGAATACAAGCATGACATGGCTGATTCAAGGGATGTTTGGCCTCTTCCAGTTCCTACACGCTTTGCTGCTCATGATCGGTTGTATATGCATCTGTCTTTTTGGATATTATGAGCTCTTTTTTAAGAAAAAATCGACCCTTGAGAAACTGAAAGTCATCAGCAGGCTGCCGGTGGTATTTAAAGGGGTGCAGCTGATGCATACGTATCTTTTTTCTCTTCAGCTTAGCGGACTTCTTCAAGCTGGGTTATCGATTTACGAAAGTTTGCAAGCTTTTAAACAGCAGACCTATTTACCTTTCCTTCAAGAAATGTCTGAACAACTGATAAGAGAGTTAAGAAAAGGTGAGAGTATGGAACATCAAATAAGCCGGTCTCCTTTTTTCGAAAGGCATTTTGCGGCTGTCATTAAGCATGGGGAAGCAAGTGGGATGCTAGCAAGAGAAATGTACACGTATAGTCAATTTCTTTTAGACAATGCAGAATTGAAAATTGAAAAATGGGTTTCATGGCTGCAGCCTGTCATCTATGGCTTAACAGCATTTCTTATACTCATTGTGTATTTATCTATTCTTTTACCAATGTATCAACTAATGGAACAAGTGTGAAAAGGAGGACTAAGGCATGAATGATAAAGGATTTACACTGTTAGAAATGTTAATTGTCATGCTTGTGATCTCCATTCTTTTATTGATCACCATTCCAAATATCACTCGGCATCATCAAAGCATTCAAGCAAAGGGCTGTGAAGGGCTGAAATCAATGGTGAGTACACAGGTAATGGCATATGAATTAGAGCATGACGGCAAGACGCCATCTTTAGCTGAATTAGAAAAAGAAGGCTATGTCAAAAAAGGATTAACTTGTCCGAATGGAAAGGCAATTTTCATTCAAAACGGCGATGTGAAAAATGAATAAATCGCTTTTCCAGGAGAAAGGATTTACACTCATTGAGCAGCTCTTGATCGTCATGATTTTCTCTATCTTATTATCGATAATAGGTGGAAAAGTGCCCAATATATTAGAAAGTGCTGAAGCAAAAAAGCAAGTGAACTTGCTAAAACAAGATCTTCAATTGGCATCTTATACTGCATTTATTAAAAAAACACGAGTGAAAGTTGAGTTTCACCCGACCAATGTATCTTATCAAGTCATCGAGCAGAATAGTGAGCAGATCATTGCTTCTAATCCACACAAAAAAGGCACCATCAAGCAATCCACATTTCAAAAAGGCCTTCACTTTAATAAAAACGGACATCCAAATAGCGGCGGTTCTCTCATTGTTCAATTTGGCAGTCAAATATATAAACTCACGATTTACTTAGGGAGCGGGCGGATTCATGTTCAGAAACAATAAAGGATTTAGTACGTTTGAGATGCTCTTTTCTTGCCACCTCTTTCTATTTGCTGCTCTTGTGCTCGTGCCATCCTTTGAAAAACTGACAATTGGGAAAGAAGAATTAAGGGCTAAACTGGAAGCTTATCAAATCTTACATGAGTATATGAATACAGCTTTTATAGAAGGTCAAAATGAATCAAGTACAAAGAAACGAGGCGAGATCACATATGAATTCATTTGGGGTCAGGAGAAGGGATGTGTTTCATACAAAGTACAAAAAAAGAAGACGATTTGCTTTCGACATTTGGAGCGATGAACAAGGCTTTACACTCGCTCAAGCAATATGGCAATTGCAGCTATTTTTGCTGCTTTCTTTTGGCTGCATGCTGCTTTTATCAATTGCTGAAAAAGCTCATCCGTTTGCAGAAATCAACAAATTTTCGCAAATGGAGTGGAAACAAACGGTCCTGCAATTAGAGGAGGATCTAAATTGTGCTGTCGCTGTAAGAGCGGTGAAAAATGGAACAGCACTGGAGTATATTTCAAATCAAGGGCGAGTGGTGACGATTGAGCCTTATCAAGAGATGCTTCGTAAACGAACGGATCAGGCAGGTCATCTCCCCTTATTACAAAAGGTGAAACAATTCCATGTAAGAACAAAAGAGCAAACCACCACTCTCCAAGTCACAGATGTATTTGGTCAAGTACATGAAGCTGTTTTTTTCACTTACAAAGGAGTGATTCCTAAAACGTGAAAAGAGAAGATGGGTTTATTTATCCACACGTATTTGCTGTCATTCTTTTATTTTTATTGATTCTAGGATCGATGACCATTGGGTTTCAAAAAGAGTTGAAAAGTGCAGAGCTCGCGATTTCTTTTTATCAAAAACAGCAGTTATTTCGTTTAGGTCTAAGTGAAGCTGCAAACAAATTAAATCGTATTTGTGATCAGCCATTGAGCCCAATTGTCACAGAAGAAGGTCGAGTGACGTTGAAGCGAATTGGGTGCGATGACAGAAAAAAGCTAGTCCGCCTCTTGGTTAACATCGAGACAAAGGGTGGTGTAACTGATGAGCGGGAACTAGAGATGAATAAGGAGACAGGAGAAATCAATCAATGGATCAGCACTTATTAGCGAGTGTATAAAACGATACTCTTCTTGGTAACACTTTAAGGAAGAAGAGGTGAGTGTTCGATGAAGACAAATGATTATGTAAAATATATGACGCAGGAAATCATTAAATATATGAATACACCACGTGACGAGCGGAAAGAACATAAACAGGAAAAAATGGAGACAAAACCACCATTTTCTCAGCGTTTATTCGGTGTTCTGCCTTTTGGCTTCTCAATGATGCTAAAAAAACGTCAACGTCATCGACAAAAGTAAAAAGCCGCCAGCAGGCGGTTTTTTTCATGCCATTTTAGCTGTATTCTTCCACAACAATGACTTTATTGACCTTGTTCGAGTAAGGGTTATAGGAAATGGTGACATATACCCCAAATTCTTTGGCCTGATCTTTCAACATAATATGATATTGCTTCACGGATTCTTTCTCCCGGTGCCGATCCCACACTTTTTGTTTGAATAAAACATGTGCTAACGGATACCGTTTTTTTGCTTCTTTGACTGCCCTTATTTCCCATTGATCTGCGGCAGCAGTGATTCCTTTTGCCTCAGCTAGATGGGCGCTTTGGATCAAAGGGCTTAACAGTAAACTGAGCATGATCATGATTCTTCCATATTTCAACTAACATCACCTCACCAATTATTATCCTGACCAAATCCTGCACTTTTATGTAAATTTTTAAGAAGTACAAATGTCACAGAAAAAAATATTGAATATGGCGAAAGAATGAGAAAATGGAAGAATTTTCTCGGTAATGTTCTTGTTTAAGAACAAAATGGACTAATTTGACGTTTTGGATTTTATAGGTAATTCCTTATACTGAGTGTAATCGTTCTTTTTAAAGAACAATTGTTCAAGGAGTTGAAAGATTCAATGAAACAGCTGCTCTTTGTACTATTTTGTGCTATTTGTTTGATTTTCACTTCTTTTTTTATTACGTCTACTAACGCTTCTTTTAACGATGTTGAGCATTCGAATTTTGTCATGAAAACATGTGAAAATTTCGAAGAGACAGATCAGCATTGCCAGCCGAAGAAATGGGATAGAAGTCATTTGAAACTGATCGATCAAACGATCATTGAGGGGACAGTCTGTGCGCCTCAAAAGCTGAGCATGTCACTAAAAAATATTGGACAACCCATCGCGCACTCTGAATGGAAGTGGGAACTACATAAAGTAGAGAGTGTTCAGGTGCCATTACAAGATGGCCATGTTATTGAAAAAGGTGCTATACAGTCCCTCTCATCAGAAGAAACGACGACTGTCACGGCAGTTAAAGCAAAAACAAATGGAATTTATTTGTTTAAAATCTATTATCCTAAAGGGTTTGGTGGTGCTGAAAAGCCATTCTTTACGTCTCAACATATGCAGCTTTCAAACTGTCAAGAAAAGGCGTCCTAAATAGGGGTTGCTTGCTGAATGAAATATGATATGTAAAGGGGAGAAAGGTATGAAAAAGTGGATGAAAATGTCTGGGAGTATTCTTTACGCGCTGGTCTTCACGATGATGATTGTGTGTATTATTGTCGTGCTGTCATCAAGGACAACAGGCGGAGATCCTCAGATCTTTGGTTATGAGTTCAAGCAAGTATTATCTGGATCAATGGAACCGGAATTTTCGACTGGTTCATTGATTGTTGTGAAACATGTCACCTCACCTGAAACACTCAAAAAAGGGGATATTATTACGTTTCAAACGAAGCAAGACCAATCCTTTGTGACTCACCGCATTGTTGGGGTGAAAGGAAAAGGAGTAAATAAAGCCTTTGAGACAAAAGGAGACCACAATATGTATCAAGACGGCACGCTCGTCAAAGCGAATCAAGTGACTGCGCAGTATACGGGCGTGAACATTCCTTATGCAGGAAAGCTTCTTTCGTATGCAGGAACTTCTGCTGGGACCGCTCTTTTGCTCATTATTCCAGGGGTGATGCTGCTTGTTTATTCAACCATTCATTTTGTTGGTGCTGCCAAACATCGAAGACATACGGCTGAGTTACACATGTCAGAGGAACAAGCATAAATTTTCGTTTGTAACCTAAATCAGGTTTCAATAAAACAATTTATTAGGGGGTTCAATCATGGCAATGAAAAAATCAATTCGTTTAGGTGTTTTATCGGGAGCGTTAGGTCTTGCTTTAATTGGAGGGGGAACGTGGGCTGCATTTAATGATGTTGAGACGGCAAACGCGGTCTACTCTACAGGAGAGCTGAATCTATCTGCAAAAGAGAATTCCGGCGCCATCAACCTTGCGAACATAAAACCTGGTGACCGTATAAAGAAGGAATTTAATTTTGAAAATAAAGGGTCTCTTGCAATTAATCAAGTGCTGATGAGTCTTGATTATAGCCAGTTTCAAGATGGAACATCAGCGAAGAATGGCGGGAAGAATACAGCTGAAGAATTCCTCAGCCAATTTCAGGTGAGTGTTCTAACGGTTGGAGCCGAAGGTGGGAATGGATACCCGAAAAATATTATTTTAGACCATGCAAACCTGCTTGACCTGCATCTATTAACGTCAAAGCAGGATCAGACCGCATTTGAAAAGCTTCGTCATGCCGTCGATGAGAAGTTTTTACATGAAAGTGGTAAAATTAATGTTGCCACCGTTGATGGATCAACAGCTCCAGAGTATGACGGCATTCCAAAGAATCCGTTTGATTACGATAAAATGGAAATGATCATTGAATTTGTCAATGACCAGACGAAGGATAAAGCGGGTAACTATATCCAAAATAAATACCAAGGCGATGCGATTCAAGTTGATCTTTCCTTCGAAGCGACTCAGTGGAATGGTTTAACGATCAATCCAAAAAAGCATACGGATGAAAAAGGCTACGTGAAAGAAAACGAAAAAGCACACAGCGAAGATAAAAAATAAAGTCAGTCTTTAGACTGATAACAAGATCTGCATAGCAATTGGAGGAGTATGCGCTAAAACATGCGCATTACTCCTCTTCTTGCTTTTTTTTCCAGATTTGATAATCTAAAAATTCACGAAATTGCTTTTTCGAAACCCCTGATGTCATTGCATCTCGAACTAGTTTTTCCCATTCACTATCTAATTGACCATCGTATTCGGTTTCATCATTTTCGTTTAACAGTGTATGAACCGAGACGTCCAGAACAGCGGAGACTTTTTCAAGAAATTGAATGGAGGGGTTTGTTTGCAAGTTTCTTTCTATTGAACTTAAATAAGACTTCGCTACCCCAGCCTTTTCGGCCAGTTCTGATAGTGAGTAGCCTTTTTCATTGCGGTATTGTTTAATACGCTGGCCAATCAATGTCATCACCTTCCTTTCGATATTATAGCACATTCAGAAAGGTTTGATAGAATGACTTCTTGCCATAGGGGGAGACTCAGAGGACTTTTCGCGTGATTTGAGAAAATGACGGACTTCTTCTACTGTTAGTCCTGCTTTGCGCGCTTCGCGTAATAATTGAACCCATTCACTGTCTAATAACTTCGTTTTCTTTTCCATACAAATACCCTCCTAAAATACTGAATCGTGTATTTCAGGCACTTAACGCATGAAATGGAAAAACACAGGTGATAAGACCTCATAGATTGCTTGCGTCATGTTTCCGCCCAATACAAACAGACAAACGTTGCTTTTGATTGATCGAAAATTTGATATCACATGAAAGGGAGGGAGACTCGCTAAGTCAGCCTCCTCTTTTTTGCTGTAAGTAAAAAAGTCCGCCATTTTCAATCGTAAGACTGATTTTTGGTTCGTATAAAGTTTTAAGTGCTTGTCTTTCTATTTCATATTCTACAGATGTGTCTGAAGTCCCTTCATAAAATTGGTTTAAAAGTTCCGAGTCTTCTTTCCACTTTTGAACAGCTCTTACCGCCCAATCATCCGGCTCTTCATTGGCATAACGTTCCATCAGGCTGTAAAGCCGTTTGACGCCGCTCTCTGGCTTAATCATCGTACTCATTGTGAAGCAATAATCAGGAATTCGAGACGATAGCTCACGCGCTTCCAGCTTCTCTTGAAATTGTTCAATGACTTCTCCGCGTATCAGATGAAGTCCAAGAGACAGCAGTTTGTCTTTTTTACGGTCTGCCAGATAGGATATTTTGACATTGAGACCAAGCCACGGCTCCAGTGCGATCTGGCTGTTTGTGAGCGGTCTGACTTTTTCGTACAGCCGAATAAAACGGCCTTGCTGTTTCACAACCTCGAATATTTGGAATAAACGAGGGGAGCCGAAGTGGACAAATTCTCCTTCGACCGAGTCATCAGCTTTTTTTTGATCGGTGATCAAAGTCAATTGCCGCGGCTCAGGTACGCCTCCCGTTTTTTCGAGCCAATGCCAATAAAAAGGACGGTTCATGATCAATTTATCCATTTCGATTGTCAGCTGTACGGTCATGTGCCCTGCACTTTCTTCAAGTATGTCGCATTGATTTGCCTGAAAGAAACGGAGAAGAAATGTGTGAATCTCGCGCTGCTCCATTGGTCAACTCTCCTTTATGAACCTTGCTGTCTTTCTTCTAAAAGCGGTGTTTGTGTTTCTGTTAAATAGGAAGCAAATTGGGTTAATTTCTTTTTCATGTCTACGTCAGACTCGTGCTGGAAGAGAATTTGATGCAATTCTGTTTCAGCATCTTGGATATCAATTCGGGTTAAAATATCATCTAGATCACCAATGACGTTTTCAAACAGCTGAATTTTTTCATATAAAAGTTTTAAAATATGTTCTTCAACTGTCCCGCTAGTTGCCATATTGTAAATGTGGACATCCCGCTCTTGACCGAGCCGGTGAATACGTCCAATTCTTTGTTCCAAGCGCATTGGGTTCCACGGAAGGTCGTAGTTGATGATTTGGTTGCAAAACTGAAGGTTGATCCCTTCGCCGCCTGCTTCTGTCGCGATGAGCACTTGCGCCCGCTCTCTAAATAAATCTTTCATCCAGTCTTTTTTACTCCGTTTAAACCCGCCTCGAAAAGGAACCGAACTGATGCCGTTTTGCTGGAGAAACCATTGTAAATAAATTTGTGTCGCACGGTATTCAGTGAAGATAATGACTTTTTCATTTAATTGTTGAATGAGTTTAACGACTTCAAGTGCTTTAGAATTTTGTTCTACCTGGTTAATTTTCTCCATGATGTGCATCATCGCAGAAGCACCTAGAATGTGTTTTTCCTCTTCTTGCATTTTTTTAATGGTCATATAGACGGCCTCACGACTCGAACAGCATTCTCTTTCTAAGGTCATAATTGAAAACATGTGCTTCGTATAGGAAGGGTTTTCTTTTAACTTACAAATTTCATCATATAGTGCTTGTTCTGTTGGGGAGAAATCAATAGAAATCGTCTTTACATGCCGCTTTGACCATTCGATGCCAGTGTCTTGTCTCCGGTTCCGAATCATGACTTTATTGACTAACTGTTTTAGCCGGTCATGGTCCTCAAGTTGAAGGTCTTTTTTGGCAAAGAGGTCTTTAAACTGTGTTTCATTACCTAAATGGCCTGGCTTCAACAGAGAAACGAGATTAAAAATTTCTCCTATTCGATTTTGGATAGGTGTGGCTGTGAGCAGTAAGCAGAACTTTTTATTCAAATTTCTCACAAACTCATAGTTTTTCGTTTTATTGTTTTTCAGTTTGTGTGCTTCATCAATAATGACCATATCGTAGGAGATGGATAAGATCGTGTCTCGATGTGGCTGTCTTTTGGCTGTATCAATTGAGGAAACCACAACATCGCACTGCTCCCACACATAGCTCTTCTTTTGCTCGACAGCATCTATGTAAAATTTCGACCGCAGTTCTTGTACCCATTGGGACACAAGGGAGGCGGGTACGAGAATGAGAATCTTTTTGGCAAGTCCGCGAATCATGTATTCTTTGATAATCAGTCCTGCTTCAACGGTTTTTCCAAGACCCACTTCATCTGCTAAAATGGCTTTCCCATTCATCTCTTCTACAACTCTTCTAGCGACTTCGAGCTGGTGTTTTAAAGGAGTAAATGCAGGCAGGTGCGCAGGTGCTTGCAGTCCTTCAAATGAATCAATGGCTGTCACTTTTTGTACTTGTGCTGCTAAACGGTACATATCCCAATTCGCCCAGGGACCGTCTGCTGTAAGCCGCTTTTGAAATTCACTTGCCCATTTTTGATCAAATATCGTTTGAATATTCAATGTGACCGCCTGCCTTTCTGGTAGAGTGATGATAAAATCGTTCTGTTTTTAAACGCTTCATTTTTTCATAGCGATTTAAAAGATGTTATATATCAATAAAAGCGAACGATAATGAATGATTATTTTAAAAATGTTAATGATTTTTCTGTTGCTCTTCATCCATTTCTAATGGTAGGATGTTGGTAAGTGATCTAGAGAATAAGTCACCCATTTTGATAGTATGTCCAATAAAGGTGAAGAATATGAGCGGATGATGGTATGGGGAGAGACCTAGCGGTTATTTTGCACTGACAGGCGCCGAAGGAGCAAGCTGAATTGGTTCAGTGAATCTCTCAGGCAAAAGTACTCTTACCGGACGCAACTCTGGAGAGTGTTTGCGCAGCGATTTTTAGCAAACCACCAAAGGGGAAAACGCACAATGATGTTGTGCTGTAAACTTTCAGGTGCAAGGACAGAGACTTCTTTTTGATAAAAGGGAGCGCTCTGTCCTTTTTTGCTGTGATTTTTTTCTGAAAATTCAGCTTGTGATGCACTGTAAGAAAAAAGGGGGAAACGATTGATGTTGAAACGAACACCGCTTTTTCATGCGTATGAAACGTTTGGCGCAAAAACCATTGACTTCGGGGGCTGGGAATTACCTGTCCAATTTTCTTCCATTAAAGAAGAACATGAAGCTGTTCGAACAAAAGCAGGGCTGTTTGACGTGTCTCACATGGGTGAGGTGGAAGTCACAGGTCAGGGAGCCCTTCCTTTTTTACAAAGGTTATTAACCAATGATCTGTCAAAGCTGACAGACGGTAAGGCACTATATACAGCCATGTGTTATGAAGATGGCGGAACGGTGGATGATCTGCTTGTCTACCAAAAAGAAAAGAACAACTATTTGCTTGTGATCAATGCTTCAAATATTGAAAAAGATGTGGATTGGCTGCTGAAACATCAAGGTGAGGAAGACGTTTTCATTAAAAATGTCTCTGATCAAACCGCCTTGTTAGCCCTTCAAGGACCTCTTGCTGCTGACATCATCAAAGATGTTGCGGATGAAGAGGTAACATCACTGAAGCCATTTACGTTTTTATCAAAAGCAATAATTGCGCAAAAAGAGGTGCTTGTATCAAGAACTGGCTATACAGGAGAAGATGGCTTTGAAATCTACTGCCAGTCAGAAGATGCTGTTCACCTTTGGACCGCTTTATTAGAAGCCGGACAGCCGAAAGGACTGATCCCATGTGGACTCGGTGCACGTGACACCTTAAGATTTGAAGCAAGACTCCCGCTTTATGGCCAAGAGCTCACGAAGGATATTTCTCCTTTAGAAGGCGGCATTGGTTTTGCTGTAAAAACGGATAAAGAAGCAGATTTTATCGGAAAAGATGCACTTCAAAAACAAAAAGAAGAAGGACCGAAGCGAAAGCTTGTCGGGATTGAAATGATAGATAAGGGGATTCCGCGGACAGACTATCCGGTCTTCTCAGGAGATAAGCAGATTGGTGTAGTCACAACCGGTACACAATCTCCAACATTAAAGAAAAATATTGGGCTTGCCTTGATTGAAACATCAGAGGCGCAGCTTGGGACAGAAGTGGAAGTGCAAGTTCGTAAAAAACGTCTAAAAGCCAAAATCGTCGCCACACCATTTTATAAAAGAGCCAAATAACGAGGAGGAATAGAGGATGAAGCACAGGTATTTGCCGCAAACAGAGCAAGATCAAAAAGAAATGCTGGATGTCATCGGTGTTCAGTCAATTGATGAGCTTTTCTCAGATATCCCAGAGAAAGTCAGATTCAAAGGTGCGTACAACATCAAAGAAGCCGCATCTGAAACAGAGCTAGTGCGGGAATTGTCTCGTCTTGCTGCAAAAAATAAAGATACAGTGGCTTATGCCTCGTTTTTAGGTGCTGGTGTGTATGATCATTACCAGCCTGTGATTGTCGACCATGTGATTTCACGTTCTGAATTTTATACAGCGTACACACCTTATCAGCCTGAAATTTCTCAAGGTGAATTGCAGGCAATCTTTGAATTTCAAACAATGATTGCTGAGCTGACTGGCATGGATCTTGCCAACTCCTCGATGTATGATGGCGGAACGGCATTAGCTGAAGCGGCTATGCTGGCAGCAGGACATACAAAAAAGAAAAAGATTGTGGTATCTGAGACGGTTCATCCTGAATCAAGAGCGGTGCTGAAAACATATGCGAAAGGACAGCATATTGAAGTCGTCGAGGTACCTGCGCGAAAAGGTCAGACCGATCTAGCCGCATTAGAAGAAGCCGTCTGCGACGAAACAGCAGCGGTCCTTGTACAATACCCAAACTTCTTCGGTGTTGTTGAACCATTAAAGGACATTGAACCGATTGCGCATAAAGGGAAAAGTTTATTCATCGTCTCAAGTAACCCGCTTGCACTTGGTTTACTGACACCACCAGGAAAGCTTGGGGCAGATATTGTCGTTGGTGATGCGCAGCCATTTGGCATTCCAGCTGCATTTGGCGGACCTCATTGTGGATATTTCGCTGTGACGAAAAAATTAATGCGGAAAGTGCCGGGGCGTTTAGTCGGGCAAACAGAAGACGAGAACGGTGTGCGAGGATTTGTGCTGACCCTTCAAGCGCGCGAGCAGCATATCCGAAGAGACAAAGCGACTTCAAACATTTGTTCAAACCAAGCATTAAATGCGTTAGCCGCTTCTGTTGCGATGACGGCGCTTGGGAAAACAGGTATCAAAGACATTGCCTATCAAAACGTACAAAAGGCCCATTATGCCAAGACGCAGGCAGAAAAACATGGGTTACAGGCTGAAATAGAGGGTGCTCATTTTAATGAATTTGTGTTGAAACTGAATGAACCTGTGAAAGAAGCGAATGAGCGATTGCTTGAAAAAGGAATCATCGGCGGATATGACTTGGGACGGGATTATCCAGAGCTTCAGCAGCATATGCTCGTCGCTGTGACAGAACTAAGAACAAAAGAAGAAATTGATACGTTCATCAAGGAATTGGGGGATCGTCATGAATAAACAAGATCAGCCGCTTATTTTTGAATTATCCAAAGAAGGAAGAATTGGTTACAGCCTGCCTGATTTAGACGTACCTGAGGAGAAGCTCCCAGATTTATTTGATGAAGCGTATATCCGCCATGAAGATGCAGAGCTGCCAGAGGTTTCTGAACTGGATATTATGCGTCACTACACAGCATTATCTAGGCGTAATCACGGGGTCGATTCTGGCTTTTATCCTCTAGGCTCTTGTACGATGAAATATAATCCAAAGATTAACGAAAAGGTGGCACGTCTTGCAGGTTTCTCGAACGTGCATCCACTTCAAGAGGCAGACACTGTGCAAGGTGCATTAGAGTTACTTTATGATTTAGGTGACCATTTAGAAGAAATTACAGGAATGGACGCCGTGACATTACAGCCTGCGGCAGGAGCACATGGCGAATGGACGGGGCTCATGATGATTCGTGCATACCATGAAGCAAGAGGAGATCTTAAACGAACAAAAGTCATCGTGCCTGATTCTGCTCATGGAACAAATCCCGCATCTGCAACAGTAGCTGGATTTGAAACGATTACGGTGGCATCTAATGAACATGGGCTTGTCGATTTAGACGACCTGCGCCGTGTTGTCAATGAAGAAACGGCGGCTCTCATGCTCACAAATCCAAATACACTCGGCCTTTTTGAAGAAAATATTTTAGAAATGGCTGAAATCGTCCACGGAGCAGGCGGGAAGCTTTATTATGATGGAGCGAACTTAAATGCTGTATTAAGCAGAGCAAGACCGGGGGATATGGGATTTGATGTGGTTCACTTAAATCTTCATAAAACCTTTACAGGTCCACACGGAGGAGGAGGCCCTGGTTCAGGTCCAGTTGGCGTGAAAAAGGATTTGATTCCATATTTGCCAAAGCCAGTGCTTGTGAAGAAAGAAGGTCGTTATTTCTTTGATTACGATCGTCCAGAATCCATCGGTCGTGTGAAACCGTTCTATGGGAACTTTGGTATCAATGTCAGAGCGTATGCGTATATCCGCTCTATGGGACCAGACGGCTTAAAGGCTGTAACGGATCATGCGGTGTTGAATGCAAACTATATGATGCGCCGCTTATGTGCTCATTATGATTTGCCATTTGACCGCCACTGTAAGCATGAATTTGTCCTTTCAGGTAAACGTCAAAAGAAACTAGGTGTGCGGACACTTGATATTGCCAAACGATTACTTGATTTTGGCTATCATCCGCCAACGATTTACTTCCCGCTAAATGTAGAGGAATGTATCATGATTGAACCAACTGAAACAGAATCAAAAGAAACCCTTGATGCATTTATTGAAGCGATGATTCAAATTGCAAAAGAAGCGGAAGAGAACCCAGAAATCGTACAGGAAGCACCACATACAACCGTTGTGAAACGAATGGATGAAACAAAGGCTGCACGGAATCCAGTGCTGGTTTTTGAAAGAAAATAAAAAGACTCATGGGGGCAATAGCTCCCAGAGTCTTTTTTGTTAGTTCTTTGTTTTAATGCGGCCACCCCATTTTTTAAAGCCGCCCTTTAAATTATAAATCTCACGACAGCCATTTTTACGTAACGTTTGAGCAGCTTTTCCGCTTCTCAAATTATTTTGGCAATAGAGATAAACAGGCTTGTCAGGGCGTATTTCATTTTTGCGCTGCTTTAATTGTGAAAGGGGAATGTTTCTTGCGCCTAAAATATGTCCACCTTCAAACTCATTTGGTTCTCTCACATCAATGAGTTGGGCTTTGCGGTAACCTTTGATAAATTCTGCTTCCGTCAGCGTTTTCATTATGCGCTGCTGATAAATGTAACTGCCGATGGAATAAAGAACGAAAAGTCCACAAAGTGAGAGGACGATATAGTTGAATATTGGCAATACGACTCGACTCCTTCTTGAGCATCAGCACAGTCACCTGTCTGATGGTACGTTTTAGACAAATACTATTATAGTAAAGCAAAAGAAACTTGTCATCATAAATGGTAAGAATTATTTTCAATTCCTTCCCTATTTGATAGACTGATGAAGAGAGAAAATCGGTGGTCACCACCATTATCTAACATTGACTACGTAAAAGAGAAGGGATTTTATATGCAAAAAGAGAAATGGTGTTTCATTGATACAGGAAACCAAGACCCAGCCTTTAACATGGCCATGGACGAAGCCTTGCTTTATTGGCATAGCGAGAAGCTGATCCCGCCTGTGATCCGTTTTTATGGTTGGAATCCAGCGACATTATCTGTTGGATATTTTCAACATGTTGAAAAAGAAATCAACATGGAAGCGGTTGAGCGCTATGGTCTTGGATTTGTTCGCAGGCCTACAGGAGGCCGCGGCGTTCTTCATGATCAGGAATTGACCTACAGTGTGATCGTGTCAGAAGAGCACCCAGAGATGCCGGCGACGGTGACAGAGGCATACCGCGTCATTTCAGAAGGGATTTTAGAGGGCTTTAAAGAACTAGGACTCGATGCATATTTTGCCATTCCTCGTACAGAAAAAGAAAAAGAAAGCTTAAAAAATCCAAGATCGTCTGTATGTTTTGATGCGCCTTCATGGTACGAGCTTGTTGTAGAAGGCAGAAAAGTAGCAGGCAGTGCGCAAACAAGACAAAAAGGTGTGATCCTCCAGCATGGCTCGATTTTAATTGATCTTGATGAGGACAAATTGTTTGATTTATTTCTGTATCCAAACGACCGGGTGAGAGAGCGGATGCAGCGTAGCTTTAAAAACAAAGCGGTGGCGATCAATGAAATTTCAGATCGAACATGTACGATAGACGATGCGCGTGTTGCATTTAAACGAGGGTTTGAAAAAGGATTAAATATCGAGCTTGTGCCTTATGAGCTGACAGATGAAGAGTTGGCATTTGTTCATCACCTCGCCAAAACGAAATACGCCACAGATGATTGGAATTACAAGCGTTAAGACGAAGGACTCTTCTTGTTTTTTAATGGGCGATGGTGTAGAATTGTTATGATTATTAAGTAAAGGTGCATTTTGGAGGGGTTTTATGACTACACCTAGTATGGAAGATTATATTGAACAAATTTATATGCTGATAGAAGAAAAAGGATATGCAAGAGTATCTGATATTGCAGAAGCCCTCGCTGTCCATCCCTCCTCTGTAACAAAAATGGTTCAGAAGCTAGATAAAGATGAATACCTCATTTATGAGAAATATCGTGGTCTAATTTTAACCCCGAAAGGCAAAAAAATTGGAAAACGTCTCGTATACAGACATGAACTGCTAGAGCAATTTTTAAGAATCATTGGTGTAGATGAAGAGAAAATTTATGATGATGTAGAAGGTATTGAGCATCATCTCAGCTGGAACAGCATTGACCGCATCGGCGACCTCGTCCAATTCTTTGAAGAAAATGATGAGCGATCCGTTCAGCTGAAAGCGATTCAAAAGAAAAACGAACAAACAAATCAAGAATCTTAAGAAAAAGGACACCCTTAGCATGGGTGTCCTTTTTGAATATAGTTCTAATGAAAGGCAAATGCTCCTACACTATTAATAGTGTGACAGAAAAGGGGGCTCCTTGATGAAGATAGATGGTGTGTTCTCAGGTGGAGGCATTAAGGGTGCAGCACTTGCAGGCGCCTATGAAGCGCTTGAAGCAAGAGGATTTCAATTTGTCCGTCTCGCTGGAACAAGTGCGGGAGCGATCATTGCTTCACTCATCGCAGCGGGTTTTACGAGTCAGGAGATTCGGGAGCTGTTAGACGAAATGGATGAGCATCAATTGCTTGACCGAAGGTGTCAATTCATCCCGTTTAAAATGCTCAGGTGGGTGTCTATTTATTGGCGTCTTGGCCTTTACAAAGGTGACCGTCTAGAAAAATGGCTGACAGACGTGTTAAAACGAAAAGGCGTCACCGTATTCGGAGATCTGAAAAAAGATACGCTCAAAATCGTCGCTTCTGATTTAACAAATGGCAAAATCCTCGTCCTTCCAGATGACCTTCCTTCCTATGGATTAAACCCAGAACGGTTTTCTGTTGCCAGAGCCATTCGGATGAGCTGCAGTCTGCCGTATTTTTTCGAACCTGTCAAACTGAGGTCTTCAAAAGGAATTTGTACCATAGTGGATGGCGGCGTGCTCAGCAACTTTCCGATTTGGCTTTTTGCTGAAGAGAAAAAAAGACCGTTTGTCGGTGTCACATTAACCCCAAACGAAAAAGAACGCCCTCAACATTCCATCCGCAATGCGTTTGAACTGTTTGGCGCTCTATTTGAAACGATGCGTGGTGCTCATGACGAAAGACATATTGCCACAAAACACGAACGTCATATTATTTTTATCCCTGTAGAACACGTCATTGCCACTGATTTTCATCTCATGACAGAAAAGAAAAAGGCGCTCGTCGATCTAGGCAGACAGAAGGCCGAGCAATTTTTAAAGAGCTGGACATTTTAAAATAAGGCGCGATTTTTCTTTTTGTTTTTCTTGCCTTCAATGACTGTCAAATGTGTTTGGCTTTTCTTTTTGAGAAGGACGGGCTTAGACTTGTGGTCAGTCGGCACGCTTCGCAAATGAGTGACCCGGTTTTTCATCTGGCTTTTCGTTTTTGGTTTAGGCTGCTGGTAGCGACGTTTTGATTGTTTGACTGCTTTACGATAAAGATTTCCTTCTGTTCCAGTTCTTCGATTCATCAGCCATCTAAATAAGAAAAATAGAACCGCTCCAATGATCACAACTGATAGCAGCATCGTAAAGAGTCTGCCTGGATTCGTTGTGAGTAAATACACAAATCCCAAAACACCTAAAGCGAAAATAATGGTAAAAGCAGGATGTACTCGGCGATTCATAACTGTCCACCTCCGAAAGAATTTACCGGATTTATAAACTAGATCACTTGATGAGCAGAATCTGATGCTTGTTTCGCAGATGCTTCCTCTAAACGAAGAAGTTCATTAAAACTTGCAATGGCTACCTCGACTTGATCATCAGAGGGTTCTTTTGTTGTGAGCAATTGCAGCCAAAGGCCAGGATAGCCAAGCACTTTAAGCACTGGCACGTCACGGAGTTTGTTTGTGAGCTGAAGCACTTCAAATGAAATGCCCAGAACAACCGGAATAAGCGCCAAGCGATTCAGAACTCTCACCCATAAAGGATCTGTCGGTACGAGTAAATAGACGAACATGCCGACAATGACAGTGAATAAAATAAAGCTGCTGCCGCATCGATAATGCAGGCGAGATTGGCTTTGGACATTTTCCACTGTGATGTCAAGATTCTGTTCATAGCAGTTTATGACTTTATGTTCTGCCCCATGATATTGAAATACCCTTTTAATTAAAGGGGTCATGGAAATAAAGTAAATATAGCCTAATAACAGGATCAATTTAAAGAATGTTTCCACTGCAATTTGTGCGAAGTTTCCAGAAAACACCGGACGCACAAGTTCGGCTAAAAAGACAGGCACTAAAGTAAAGACAAATTTACTAAAAAGAAGAGAGAGAACTCCGATCACAGCAATGCCAAAGATCATTGATAATTTCGAGCTTTTTTGTTCTTTTTCAAGAGAATGATCTTCAGAAGGATCTAAGTCATAGCGCTCGCTGGAGAAGTTTAAGTGCTTACTGCCGTTTGCGCTTGCTTCAACAAGTGCAGCAACACCCCTGACAAAAGGGATTTTCTTAAGAAAGGCGGTTCGTTTATTGGAGGTCCGGGGAAGCTTTAAAAACTCAATCGACTCATCCTTACGCCGAATCGCTGTCACATAGTTCTTTTTACCTCCGAACATGACACCTTCCACAACTGCCTGCCCTCCATATGCTGGAGGTTTTGTTTGATTGGACATATTTCATCAACCTGCCTGTTTCCTGTAATTTACATGCATTTCCTTATACCTTTATTGTACAGGAAAAGAGGGGAAATCACTAGCTCACAGGTCGATTATCTACTAGAATTCTATCTACCTCTTTTTAGCCAGTATACCCTGTTATAAAAATTTTACACTCTCGCACGGAAATCCTTTTTTTTCATGACATTTTGGACATACTACTTGCTGGAGGTGTTCATATGAAACGTGATGAAAAGAAAAACCAAGAAGAAAAAAATCAATCAGTACAAACGTCTTCAATGGTGGCAAGGGCAGCAGCTACAGGTTTTGCCGGCGGAGTTTTTTGGGGCTTTATCGGATTTCTGACCCATATGTTTCATTTTTCAGAGGTGAGTCCAAATATGCTGTTGCAGCCATTTGTGCTTGGTGAATGGAAAAAAGGCGGACTTGGTACATTTATGAGTATTGTACTTTTAGGGATTTTATCTATTGGAGCAGCCTTTATTTATTATGGACTGCTCAAACGGATCAAAGGTTTTTGGATGGGGCTGATCTATGGCGCGATTTTATGGCTGCTTGTTTTTTATGTATTTAATCCTATATTCCCCGATGTGAAGCAAGTGCAAGATTTGCAGCAAAGCACCATTGTGACGACATTTTGCCTATATATTTTATATGGCATGTTTGTCGGATACAGTATTTCATTTGAATACAATGAATTAACGAGTCAGAAGCTTGCAAGGGCACTCGGGAAAAAGACAGAATAAAGTGTAAATCCACCATTCATATGATAAAATTATTTTTGGAAACGAAAGGTTTCTAAGGAAAAAGAAACAGACATCGATATAGAGTGAATTAGGGTGAAGGAGTGGTCATATGCCTCATTTTCTAGTGCTGAATGGGCCCAACTTAAATAGGCTCGGCAAGAGAGAGCCAGGAGTTTATGGAAGTAAAACATTAACAGATTTAGAAACGGATTTGTTTCAGTTTGCAGAAAGAGCAAATATTCAATTGACGTTCTTTCAATCGAATCACGAGGGAGATTTGGTCGATGCGCTCCATGAAGCAGAAGATCAGTACGATGGCGTCGTGTTTAACCCGGGTGCTTTTACCCACTATAGCTATGCACTGAGAGATGCCATTGCAAGTATTACGTTACCTGTCATCGAAGTACATATCACAAATGTTCATAAGAGAGAGGAATTCCGCCATCATTCGGTTCTTGCTCCAGTATGCCAAGGTCAAATCGTTGGACTTGGTTTAGAAGGATATAAATTGGCGATTCGTTATTTAGTCAGTGAAGGGGGAGCAGTATCATGAAACTTGAAAAACTAAGAAAACTTTTAGCCGAATTAGACATAGATGGTTTAGTGATTACGAGCAGCTTTAATTTACATTATATGACGAGTTTTACTGGATCAGCCGGTCTTGCCATCGTTTCAAAGGATCGAGCCGCCTTTATTACGGATTTCCGTTACACGGAGCAAGCCAAGGATCAAGTAAAGGGCTATGACATCATTGAACATAAAGGAAACATTGTGGAAACTGCTGTCCAAACGGCAAACGAATTTGGGGTGAAACGTCTTGGTTTTGAACAAAACCATATGACATTTGCCACCTACCAGCAGTACTCGGGGAAAGCAAGCGGTATCGAGCTTGTTCCAGTCTCGGAATCAGTTGAAAAGTTGCGCTTGATTAAGTCTAATGAAGAGATTAAGATATTAGAGGAAGCTGCGAAGATTGCAGATCATGCCTTTGATCATATTCTCACGTACATCAAGCCGGGCCTGACAGAAATTGCGGTCATGAACGAGCTTGAATTTTTCATGAGAAAAGAAGGGGCAGAAGGATCTTCATTCGATATGATTGTTGCCTCTGGCGTTCGTTCAAGCCTGCCACACGGGAGAGCGAGCGAAAAGGTGATTGAATCTGGCGACTTGGTGACACTGGATTTCGGTGCCTATTATAAAGGCTATTGTTCAGACATGACAAGAACCATTGCTGTAGGAACACCAAGCGACAAATTAAAGGAAATTTATCATATCGTATTAGAAGCAGAAAACGCTGGTGTGGATAAAATCAAGCCAGGCTTAACAGGAAAAGAAGCTGATCGCATCACACGAGACATCATTGAAAAGTATGGCTACGGTCAATACTTCGGGCATTCGACTGGACATGGTCTTGGTATGGAAGTACATGAAGCACCTGGCCTTTCCTCACGCTCAGATGTCGTGTTAGAAGAGGGAATGGTTGTGACAGTTGAACCAGGCATTTACTTGCCGGATGTCGGCGGCGTGAGAATTGAGGATGATATTGTCCTGACAGCTGACGGCAATAAACGATTGACCCACTCACCGAAAGAACTTATCATATTATGATGGTGAAATGTAGGAGGATGACAAAATGATTTCAGTAAACGATTTTCGTACAGGCCTGACAATTGAAGTGGACGGCGGTATTTGGCGTGTAGTGGATTTCCAACATGTAAAACCAGGAAAAGGCGCAGCGTTTGTCCGTTCGAAACTGCGTAACCTGCGTACAGGTGCGATTCAAGAGAAAACATTCCGTGCAGGTGAAAAAGTAGCGAAAGCTCAAATTGAAACAAAAACAATGCAGTATTTATATGCAAATGGCGATCAGCATGTATTCATGGATACAAGCTCATACGAACAACTTGAACTAAGCGAAGCGCAAATCAAAGATGAGCTGAAATATTTGCTTGAAAATATGTCGGTTCAAATCGTCATGTACGGTGATGAAACACTTGGAGTAGAACTTCCAAACACTGTAGAACTAGAAGTAGTAGAAACAGAGCCTGGTATTAAAGGTGATACGACATCAGGTGGATCAAAACCTGCAAAAACAGAAACTGGTTTAATCGTGAACGTTCCTTTCTTTGTGAACCAAGGTGATAAACTAGTGATCAATACATCTGACGGTTCATACGTTTCAAGAGCGTAATGAACGGAGAGAGACTGTAAACCTCGTGTTTACAGTCTCAGCGTGTAGGCAAACCCTCGCATTCTTTGTCAGTCCTGCGTGCTGGTGCTCACGAATGTCAAATTCGCTCCGCGCCAGTACTCGTTCTTCCTAGACTGCAAAGGTTTTCTATCACGCTGAAAAGAAGACAAAGGGATAAAATCAAGTTCATTTTATCCCTTTGTCAACTATCTGAGACTGTAAACTTCGTGTTTACAGTCTTTTTTTATTTGAAAAATAGGACGCCTCGTTATGACACCCCTTACTCTATTCTCTCATCCATCTCTCTTCCTTTTGAAAAACAAGACTACTTCTAGCTAGTGAAGCATATAGTGTAAAAAAAGCTGGAGGTTCTATATGAAACAATTTCTCCCGGGTATACACCCATCAGTCGCTGCCATGGCTGGGATGAGGTTTTTATCTGCCGCGATTGAACTGACGGCCGCCATCCTCATTTTAGTGACAAATGATGTGCGTAAAGCGGTTGTCATCAATAGTATATTAGCGATCATTGGGCCGCTCATTTTTATTATCACGATGACGATTGGAATCTACCAAATTGCAGGGCAGTTATCCTATGCGAAGCTTGTGTTTATTTTCATTGGTGTCGTATTTATACTTGTTGGAATTTATAAGTGAAATGGCTTGGCATAATTAACGGCATGCATCATACATTTTAGAGAAGAAAAAAAGGAGGGGAATTCGTTGCGGAGTTTGTTGGATATTCTCCCGCACTCAATTGGACAAGAACTCAGCATGTTAAAAGAAGCAGAGTGGGCGCAAATAGAAGAAATCCGCATTCGCACCGATCGCCCAATTGAGCTGATGCAAGGAGGAAAACCCCGCTTTCTTTCCTATCATACAACAGGTGAAGATGCGGCTCAGTTATTAGGAAGGCTCAGTAATTACAGTATGTACACACTGGAGGAAGAGTTAAAACAGGGCTATATCACCATATCTGGCGGACATCGGGTTGGGCTTGCTGGAAAGGTCATCGTCGAAAATGGATTCGTCAAAGGCTTAAGAGATATTTCTTCATTTAATATTCGCATCGCAAAAGAGAAGATCGGAATTGCTCTGCCGTTTCTCACTTATTTATATGAAAAACATTGGTGTAACACACTGATTATAGGTCCGCCGCAAACCGGGAAAACGACTTTGCTGCGTGATCTAGCACGTCTTGTCAGTACAGGAACAACAGCCATTTCTCCTAGAAAAACAGGGATTGTAGATGAACGCTCTGAAATCGCAGGTTGTATAAGAGGAGTGCCGCAGCATTCTTTTGGGCACCGGATTGATGTACTTGATGCGTGCCCAAAGGCTGAAGGGTTAATGATGATGATCAGATCCATGAGCCCAGAAGTCATCATTGTCGATGAAATCGGAAAAAGTGAAGATGTACAGGCACTGTTAGAAGCAATCCATGCGGGAGTCACCATTATCGTCTCAGCTCATGGGTATTCTCTTGAAGACTTATCTAAACGGCCATCATTTGAACCGTTATGGCAGCTTCGTGTGTTTGATCGATATGTGGAATTAAATAGAGAAAAAGGGCCTGGCACGATCGGACGGATATTTGACCAAGAGGGACAAGAGCTGAAGCGGAAGCGGGGAGTGGACGTATGTTAAAGCTTATTGGTGCTATTTTCATTGTTGCGGCTACGACATGGGGAGGATTCGAGTTTGCGAAGCGGTACAGTGATCGGCCAAAGCAAATCCGCCAGCTCCGGTTTGCACTCCAATCTCTTGAAGCTGAAATTATGTATGGTCAAACACCTTTAGCTAGAGCCGCTGACCAAATTGCGTCCCAAGTAGGACCGCCTGTGAATCGGCTATTTGAACAATTTGCAGAAAAACTCAACGTCGGAACCTTTTCTGCGAGGCATGCATGGAATGAAAGTCTAGAGGATGTATGGAAAAAAACCGTATTAAAAAAAGGCGAATATGAGGCGCTGAAGCACTTTGGAGAAACCCTTGGTCAGCATGATGTGACGGCTCAGCAAAAATATATCAAGCTAGCTTTAGGCCATTTGGAATCAGAGGAAAAAGAAGCTGAAGTTGCCCAAGCGAAAAATGAAAAAATGGTGAGAAGTCTTGGTTTTCTAAGTGGGTTACTACTGATTCTGTTATTGATGTGAGAGGAAGGGAGTCGAGAGCATGGGCGTTGATGTAAACGTCATTTTCCAAATTGCGGGAGTGGGTATCGTCGTGGCTTTTCTCCATACGATTTTAGATCAAATGGGGAAAAAAGAGTACGCACAGTGGGTCACACTGCTTGGATTTATCTACATTTTATTTATGGTTGCTACCATTGTGGATGATTTGTTTAAGAAGATTAAAGCCGTATTTCTATTTCAAGGATAGGGGAGGGCTTACAAATCGAAATTATTCAAATTGTTGGACTTGGTTTAATCGCTACTTTTCTAGCATTAATCGTCAAAGAACAAAAGCCAACCTTCGCCTTTATGCTTGTTGTGTTTACTGGGTGTGTCATTTTCCTTTATTTAATCGATCAAATCTATGCCATTATCTCCATGATTGAAAAAATTGCAGCAAGTGCAGGCGTCAATATGAAATACGTGGAAACCATTTTGAAAATCATTGGCATTGCCTATATTGCAGAATTTGGTGCCCAGCTCACAAAGGATGCGGGACAAGGCGCCATCGCTTCAAAAATAGAGCTTGGCGGCAAGATTCTTATTTTGGTCATGGCGGTACCGATTTTAACGGTCATCATTGAGACGATCCTAGGTATGATCCCGTCCATGACTTGATGGAAAAGAGGTGATGATGATGAAACGGGTGACAGCTGTGCTAGGGCTTATGATGTTCTTTTGGATGATTGTTCCGTATGCAGGTGCAGAAGAAAGTGTGCCTTTATCAAGTGAAGAACCGGTCGCAGAAGAAGTTGCGGGTGGACAGGCTGATGCCTTAGAACTTCATTCTATCAGTGATTTTTGGGAAACGATATTGGGCGAGTATGGCGGCTTTCTGCCTGAAAGTCAAAAAGGTACAGTGAAGGAAATGATCGATGGCGATAAAGAGCTGTCTCCCCAAACGTGGCTGAAGGCTTTTGTTCATTATCTGTTTCATGAGCTGATTGCCAATGGAAAGCTCTTAGGCACACTTATATTACTCACCATCTTTTGTTCGCTTTTACAGCTTTTGCAAAATGCGTTTGAACAAAGCACTGTTAGTAAAGTTGCATACGCTCTTGTTTATATGGTGCTTATTATTATTGCATTAAACAGTTTTCATGTTGCGATCTCTTATGCAACAGAAGCCATTCAAACGATGACTAGTTTTATTCTTGCTCTTATTCCTCTTTTATTAGCACTTATTGCCTCATCAGGCGGGCTTGTCTCAGCCGGATTCTTTCATCCTGTGATTTTGTTTTTAATGAACACGAGCGGTGTTTTTATTCAATATGTCGTTCTTCCGCTCATCTTTTTATCAGCGATCTTGAGCATAGTCAGTACATTGACCGAACAATACAAAGTGACCCAGCTTGCCCAGCTGTTAAGAAATGTCGCCATTGGCGGGCTCGCTGTTTTTTTAACTGTATTCCTCGGCGTCATTTCTGTACAGGGGGCATCTGCTGCTATCACTGATGGAATCGCTCTTCGTACAGCCAAGTTTATTACCGGAAATTTCATCCCTGTCCTTGGCAGAATGTTTACTGATGCGACAGATACCGTTATCAGCGCCTCTGTGCTGCTGAAAAATACGGTTGGCCTTGTAGGCGTCGCCATTTTGATTTCAATTGCGGCTTTCCCAGCGATTAAAGTGCTGTCGCTCGCTCTGATTTATAAACTGGCCGCTGCGATTCTTCAGCCATTAGGGGGCGGGCCGATTATTAGCTGCCTTGATGTCATTTCAAAAAGTGTTCTTTATATATTTGCTGCATTAGCTGTTGTATCGCTTATGTTCTTTTTAAGCATTACCGTTATCATCACAGCTGGCAACCTCACCATGATGATGAAGTAAGGAGGGGACACCATTTGAGTTTTCTCACAGAATGGATCACAAGTATTATCCTATTTATTTTATTTGCGATTGTGATTGATCTTTTGCTTCCCAATTCAAGCATGCAGAAGTATGCAAAAATGGTCGTCAGCTTATTGTTAATTGTCGTGATGCTCAATCCGATCTTTGCGTTATTCCGGGCAGATCCGGACCAAATTTTCTCAGAAATCATGAAAGGGAAGGACCAAGCGCAATCAGAAGAAATAAAAAATCAGATGAATTTAGAAAAAAAAGAAATACAAGCTTCACAGCGTGCATATATTTTAAAGCAAATGGCTGTCCAACTAGAAAAAAGCGCAAAGGAGCCACTGGAGAAGGAGAGCTATGAAATGAAACACGTAGAAGTGTTGGCAGATGAGGAGCACCTTGATCAGAATATGGAGGCAGATCAATTTCGCATCAAAGCAGTCCTTGTCCCGCTCACAGGTGATGCTGTAGAAACGGTGGCAAAGGTCGACATTGATCTCTCCAGGCAAAAGGAGGAAAGCGCCGAGACGTCAGCAAAAGAGATGGCTAGGGTGAAAGAGACGCTTGCAGATGTTTGGAATACACGGCCTGAACACATTGCGCTCAACATTGAGGGAGGTGACGCAGCAGATCATGAATAACAAGGACTGGAGACAAAAACTGAAATCAATGTTCCAAGCACCTGAAAAAGGTGAAGGGAAACCAAAATTAACGAAGCACCATTACTTACTGCTTGTCTTCATCATCGGCGTGTCATTCATGTTAGTCAGTCAAATTTTGTCACCGCCATCAAGCAAACAAGAGGCTGCTGTTCCTGCGTCTAAAAAAACATCCTCAGAAGAGCAGGCGGTGTTCAAACCATCCTCTTCAGGTAAGTCAAACAACTCGATAGAGGATGTTGAACAAGAATACGAAAATCAGCTGAAAGAGATTTTAGAAACGATCATTGGTGTTGAGGATGTATCCATCGTGGTAAATGTAGACGCAACTTCTTTAAAAGTGTTTGAAAAAAACAAATCCAATAAAAGCACTACGACCGAGGAAACAGACAAAGAAGGCGGCGTGCGAAGTGTCACGGATCAAACAAAAGAAGAAGAGGTTGTCATTATTAAAAGTGGCAATGAAGAAACACCTGTTGTTGTCCAAACGAAAAAGCCAGACATTCGAGGTGTCCTCGTTGTTGCTCAAGGAGTAGACAACGTTCAAATAAAGAAAACCATCATTGAAGCGGTTACACGAGTGCTTGATGTACCGAGCCATAGAGTGGCTGTTGCCCCTAAAAAAATCAAGGAGGATTCGGAATGATGTTAAAAAAACAAACGGTTTGGCTATTAACGATGCTAAGTTTAGTTGTCGTATTAAGTGTGTACTATATCATGTCCCCACAAGGTGAGAATGCTGTGACAGTAGAAGATACAAAATCAAAAGGAATGGAAGAGAAAAAGACTGAGCCAGAAAAAGGGACTGATAAAGGAACCGAAAAGAACGCAGAAGAGAAATCAACTGACAAAGAAACCAATGCGAAACAAGAAGATGTTGAAACAAGTGGAGAAGAAGGAAAGGCTGTATCAGAGCAGACCGACGATGAACTTTTCACAACCTACAGACTTGAACTGGAAGATAAGCGCAGCAAGCAGCGTGAAGAGTATAACGAAATCGTGTCTAGCGATGATGCAACAGCGCAAGAAAAAAGTGAAGCTTATGATCAAATGACAGCGCTTAGTGAGGCAGAAGGAACAGAGCGTCAGCTGGAGACATTGATCAAAACAAAAGGATATAAAGATGCGCTCGTCAGTGCAGAAGGAGATAAAGTGAACATCACGGTTCGTTCTGATAAAAAATCAAAGTCCCAAGCAGCAGATATTATTGATTTGGTCACAAAAGAAATGAGAGGGCTTGATAACGTAGCCGTCACTTTTGAGCCATCGAATCAATAAAAAATGCACAAGCGCCCTTTTCTGAAAAGGGCGTTTTTTCATGCGGGTTGACGCCCTTTTTCAGGTGCTTGCGCGAGGTGTCTCATCACATTAATAGTTGAATTCAACGAAATCCTCCTGTAAGATGGTTATAGTATGTACTTTTAGTACTAGCCTATAAAAAAAGATAAATCCATACATAGGGGTGCAAATCCATGTTAAAAATTGAAGAGATTCATGAACTAATTAAATTAATTGACGAATCAACAATTGATGAATTTACGTACGAAAATGAAGGCGCAAAAATCAAGTTAAAGAAAAATAAAGAAGTCATTCAGCAAGTTGCGGCACAAGCACCAGTGGCTCCTGTCCAAGCAGCTCCAGCTCAACAAGCTCCTAAAGCACAAGCTCCAGCTCAGACCGAAGCCCCTGCACAAGAGGGAGCCGCGTCTGAAAACCTGCATAAAATCACATCCCCAATGGTTGGCACATTTTACGCTTCTTCTTCACCAGAAGCAGATCCATATGTGACAACAGGTTCTAAAGTGAAGGAAAACTCAGTTGTATGTATCGTTGAAGCGATGAAACTGTTTAATGAAATCGAAGCAGAAGTAAAAGGCGAAATCGTCGAAGTATTAGCTGAAAACGGTCAGCTTGTAGAATTCGGACAACCCCTCTTTCTAGTGAAAGCAGAGTAAGGAGTACGATCATGATTAAAAAGCTATTAATTGCAAACAGAGGAGAAATCGCAGTTAGAATCATCCGTGCTTGTAAAGAGCTTGGAATTGAAACAGTTGCGGTATTTTCTGAAGCGGATCGTGATGCGCTGCATGTTCAAATGGCTGATGAAGCATATTGCATCGGACCGACTGCTTCAAAAGATAGTTATTTAAATGTGACAAATATTGTCAGTGTCGCAAAACTAACAGGTACAGATGCCATCCATCCAGGATATGGTTTCCTTGCTGAAAATGCAGACTTTGCAGAGCTTTGCGAGGAATGTAATGTCATCTTTGTTGGACCAACTGCGTCAGCAATTTCCAAAATGGGAACGAAAGATGTGGCAAGAGAAACAATGAAGCAAGCTGGAGTTCCAATTGTCCCTGGTTCTCAAGGAATTGTAAAAGATCTTGATGATGCTGTTTCAACAGCAGCTAGTATTGGGTATCCTGTCATTATTAAAGCAACTGCAGGCGGTGGTGGTAAAGGTATCCGTGTGGCTCGCACAGAAGAAGAGCTCATTAACGGTGTCACCATTACGCAGCAGGAAGCAGCACAAAACTTCGGGAACCCAGGTGTCTATTTGGAGAAATTCATTGAAGACTTTAGACACGTTGAAATTCAAGTCCTTGCTGATCAGCATGGGAATACCATTCACTTAGGTGAACGTGATTGTTCTATCCAAAGAAGAATGCAAAAGCTTCTGGAAGAAACGCCATCACCTGCACTAAATGCAGATATTCGTGAGCAAATGGGTGAAGCTGCCGTAAAAGCAGCCGAAGCTGTTGAATACACAGGTGCCGGAACGGTTGAATTCATTTACGATTATAATGAAGAGAAGTTTTACTTCATGGAAATGAATACACGTATCCAAGTAGAGCATCCTGTAACGGAAATGGTCACTGGTGTTGATTTGATCAAAGAACAGATCAAAGTAGCTTCAGGTGAAAAGCTTTCCCTTACGCAAGAGGATGTCGTATACGAAGGCTGGGCGATTGAATGTCGTATTAATGCAGAGAACCCTGAGAAAAACTTCATGCCTTCTGCTGGTGAAATTAAAATGTACCTTCCGCCAGGCGGTTTAGGAGTACGTATTGATTCTGCCGCTTATCCTGGTTATGTGATTCCGCCATATTACGATAGTATGATTGCGAAAGTGATCACATATGGTAAAACGAGAGAAGAAGCAATTGCAAGAATGAAACGTGCGCTTCAAGAATTCGTCATTGAAGGAGTCTACACAACGATTCCATTCCACCTCAGATTACTAGAGCACGAAACATTTGTGAGCGGTAATTTTAATACGAAGTTTTTAGAAACGTATCAAATTATGAAATAATAACAGCTTTCGGAGGTGAATGATCGTGTCAGAAAACAATTTGCTTGAAATGAACCTTGATGAAGATCAATTGGGAAAAGTGCAAATTGCGCCAGAAGTGATTGAAGTCATTGCTGGGATCGCTGCATCAGAGGTCGAAGGAATTGCGGAAATGCGCGGCAACTTCGCTGCTGATGTGGCAGAACGCTTTGGGAAGAAAAATCACCGTAAAGGTGTGAAAGTAGATGTCTCTGATGAAGGCATCACAATTGATGTGTATTGTGTGGTTGAATTTGGCCTATCCATTCCAAAGGTATCCACTGCTGTTCAAGAAAATATCCGTCAAACCCTTTTAAACATGACGGCCTTAACGATTAATGAAATTAACATTCATGTCGTTGGCATTCAATTTGATACAAAAACAGCTGAAGCTGAAGTTGATCAAGAAATGTAAAAAGGGTTGAAGTGAAACCAAGGAGGCATTGCCTCTTTGGTTTTTTAAAGCCCATTTTTGGGAAAATTCCACATGATGATTACGTCACGCATGGAGTGATTCGTTTTTCGTCACAGCTCGCATGGATCTTGGTGCGACTGCGGTCAAAATATGTTATGATCTCTGTATGGCTTAACGACAAGCGGATAAAGTGGTTAAAGGAGTAAATAATGAAAAGAAGAACTGCAAGAGAAAAGGCGCTACAAACATTATTTCAAATTGATGTCAGCAATATTGATCCGAAAGAGGCCATTACACATGCGCTGGATGAACAAGAATCAGATCCTTTTTTCGAGGAACTGGTTTTCGGTGTGCTCGAACAAAAGGACAAGCTCGATGACATGATTTCACAGCATCTTGTGAATTGGAAACTTGATCGTATTGCGAACGTAGACAGAGCCATTTTAAGGCTGTCTGTGTACGAAATGGTATATCAAGAAGATATCCCGGTGAGTGTTTCAATGAATGAAGCCATTGAACTGGCTAAATTGTTCGGTGACGATAAGGCGCCGAAATTTGTAAATGGTGTACTTTCAAACATTAAAAACGACCTAAAGCAGCAATAGGAGGATTCGACATGACAGCAACAATCATCGATGGGAAAGAAACAGCAAAAGAAAAGCGTGAACAATTAGCAAAAGAAGTAGAAGAGCTAAAACAAAAAGGAGTCACACCTGGTCTTGCCGTTATTCTAATCGGTGATGATCCGGCTTCACTTTCTTACGTACGCGGGAAGAAAAAAGCAGCAGAAGCCATGGGCATGCATTTCCAGCTTGATCATTTAGATGCTTCTTTAACAGAAGAGGAATTGCTAAAGATGATTGATCAGTACAATGCGAATGATCAATTCCACGGAATTCTTGTTCAGCTTCCACTGCCAAAACATATTTCTGAAAAAGCCGTCATTGAACGAATTTCACCAGAGAAAGACGTAGATGGTTTTCATCCGCTGAATATCGGGAAAATGCTACTTGGGGAAGACACATTCCTCCCTTGCACACCAGCAGGTATTGTTGAATTATTGAACAAAACAGGTGTGGATCTCTCTGGCAAAGAAGTGGTCGTTGTAGGACGAAGCAATATCGTCGGCAAACCAGTTGGACAATTGCTATTAAACGAAAATGCAACTGTCACCTACTGTCATTCAAGAACGGCGAACATTTCAGAACATACGTTAAAAGCGGACATTTTAGTTGTTGCCGTCGGTCGAGCAAACTTTATTAAAGCTGACCAAATTAAAGAAGGCGCTATTGTCATTGATGTAGGAGTCAATCGTCTAGAAACAGGGAAACTTGTAGGGGACGTTGACTTTGAAGCAGCAAAAGAAAAAGCTTCTTACATCACACCAGTCCCTGGCGGAGTGGGTCCAATGACAATTACGATGCTTGCACACAATACGGTTAAATCAGCAAAACGTACATTATCATAAGCTTGATCCATTCATCCACCTGCGTGCTGCCGGTGGATGAATGTGCGTTTTTGAAGAGGAGGAATACGTCATGAGTGAAAAAGCCTTTGTGACGGTCACAGCCCTTACAAAATACATAAAAAGAAAATTTGATGTTGACCCTCATTTAGAAGATATTTGGATCAAAGGTGAGTTATCAAATGTGAAGATTCATTCAAGAGGTCATGTTTATTTCACCTTAAAGGACGAAAATGCACGTATGCAAGCTGTTATGTTCCAGCGCTCCGCGTCCAAGCTACCTTTTTCACCAAAGAGCGGAATGAAAGTGTTCGTACGTGGCGGAATTCAAGTCTACGAACCGAGCGGAAGCTATCAATTATATGCAAAAGAAATGCAGCCTGATGGTGTTGGTGCTCTTCATCTTGCCTATGAAGAGCTGAAGAAGAAACTAGCAAGAGAAGGCTTATTTGATGAGCGCTATAAAAAAACAATTCCTGAATATCCAGAGGTTGTTGGTGTCATTACATCCCCAACAGGAGCAGCTGTTCGAGATGTCATTACCACGATCAATCGGCGCTATCAGCAGGGCAAGATCATTGTGCTCCCGGCATTAGTCCAAGGAGAAAATGCTCCTCGTTCGATTGTGGAACGGATTAAAGAAGCCAATGAAAAACAGCTTTGTGATGTCTTGATTGTCGGGAGAGGCGGAGGATCGATTGAAGAACTTTGGGCCTTTAATGAAGAAGCAGTCGCAAGAGCGATCTTCGCATCAGACATTCCAATCATTTCTGCAGTTGGGCACGAAACAGACTTTACCATTAGTGATTTCACTGCAGACATGAGAGCACCCACACCAACAGGAGCAGCAGAACTAGCTGTTCCAAGCACCGCTGATTTAATTGAACGAATCAAATCAATCGACATTCGGTTAACAAGAGCAGTAAAAAATCGAACGTCACAAGCAAAAGACCGTCTTGTGGCACTTCAATCGTCTTATGCTTTCCGTTTTCCAAAACGATTACAAGAGCAAAAAGAGCAGCAATTCGATATGGTATTTGATCGTTTTCAAAAACAGCTGACAAGACAAATGGAACAAAAACGCAGTCAACTTGACCGCCAAACTTATAGACTGAAGCCGCTTCATCCAAAAGAGCAGCTGCTTCAGGCGAAAAAACGTCATGCCAATGAAACAGAACAGCTTATTCGGAGCATGAATGTGCAAATGAAAACAATTCATTCGCAGTTCCAATCGGTTCTTGGTAAACTAAATGCATTAAATCCGCTTCAAGTCATGGAAAGAGGCTATAGTTTAGCTTATAAAGAAGATGAGCTCATTAAAAGTGTGAATCAAGTAGAAACGAAGGATCAACTGACGATTACAATGAAGGATGGACGTCTGATTTGTGAGGTTATTGAGAAGGAGGGCAATCATCATGACAGAATCAAATAAACAAAAAGAAGAACAAATGACATTTGAAGAGGCCATGAAAGGACTTGAAGAGATTGTGGGAAAGCTCGAAGAAGGCGATGTACCGCTAGAACAAGCTATCCACTATTTCCAAGAGGGTATGACGCTCTCAAAACTTTGCCATGAAAAATTACAGCATGTTGAAAAGCAAATGGATTTCATTTTAAAAGAGGACGGTGAACTGGCTCCTTTTTCTGTGAAGGAGGCAGATGCTGGTGACAAGTAACTTAAACGAATTTTTAACAACACGAAAACAAGCAATTGAAGACTATTTATTTACATATGTGCAGGAATTGTCTATTCCAGAAGAGCTGAAATCTTCTATGCTTTATTCTCTAAAAGCTGGCGGGAAAAGACTGCGTCCTGTGCTTGTTCTTGCTCTTTTAAATGCGTATGGAAAAAGGGAAGAAGAGGGTATACCAGTAGGCTGTGCAGTGGAAATGATTCATACATATTCCTTGATACACGATGATCTTCCTTGTATGGACGATGATGATCTGCGCCGAGGAAAGCCGACCAACCATAAAGTATACGGCGAGGCAACAGCCGTTCTTGCAGGTGATGCGCTGCTCACTGAAAGCTTCCGTCTGATTACATCGCAATTATCTGACGATGTACCTGCTGATCAAAAGCTTAGAATCATCGATGAACTTGTTACATCAGCAGGTGCACTCGGAATGGTTGGCGGGCAATTTGATGATATGGAAGCAGAACAGAAACAAATCCCTCTTTCTGAATTAGAATCGATTCATGCCCGCAAAACAGGAAAGCTACTCACCTTTAGTGTGGTTGCAGGTGCGATACTGGCAGGTGCATCTGATGATGAGATCGAAAAGCTGAGAGAATTCAGCTATCATATTGGCATTGCTTTTCAAATCCGTGACGATATTTTAGATCTTGAAGGCAGCGAAGAGAAAATAGGAAAGCGGATCGGCTCCGATACAGCAAATGAAAAGTCGACATATCCTTCTTTATTAACGCTTTCAGGAGCAAAAGAAAAGCTGGATGAACATATCACTCGTGCGAAAGAAATTGTCTCAAATCTTGAGTTGGAGCAAAACTTGCTGCATGATTTATGCGATCTGATTGCCTCACGAGATCACTAAAAACAGCCTAGATTTGAGGGTCCTCGAGCAATTGTGGTAAACTGTAAACAGTTTATCATGATGAGACAACTCTTATTCCTGAATTGGTTTTCATAGGAATAAGGCATTATATATGTAGATAGAAATTTTGTTGAAAGCGAGTTGATCCTGATTGGATCTTTTATCAATAAAAAATCCAACGTTTCTAAAAGGAATGTCAAATGCAGAATTAGAGGAGCTGAGTGCGGACATTCGCACGTTTTTAATTGAGTCGTTAGCGAACTCTGGTGGGCACATTGGTCCAAACCTTGGTGTCGTTGAACTTACTGTTGCACTTCACAAAGTATTTGACAGCCCGAAAGACAAATTTCTTTGGGACGTTGGACATCAGTCTTACGTTCACAAGCTGTTAACTGGAAGAGGCGCCGAGTTTGATACGCTTCGTCAATATAAAGGGCTCTGCGGTTTCCCTAAACGAAATGAAAGTGAACATGATGTTTGGGAGACTGGACACAGTTCAACCTCATTATCTGGTGCAATGGGAATGGCAGCAGCGCGTGACATTAAAGGAACAGATGAATACATTCTCCCGATTATCGGCGATGGTGCACTAACCGGCGGTATGGCATTAGAAGCACTGAACCATATCGGGGATGAAAAAAAAGACATGATTGTGATCTTAAACGACAATGAAATGAGTATTGCGCCAAACGTTGGTGCGATCCATACAATGCTTGGCAGACTACGTACAGCTGGTAAATACCAATGGGTAAAGGATGAGCTTGAATACTTATTCAAGCGTATCCCAGCAGTAGGCGGGAAGCTTGCTGCAACAGCAGAACGTATCAAGGACAGTCTGAAATATTTGCTTGTCTCTGGTATGTTCTTTGAGGAAATGGGCTTTACTTACTTAGGACCAGTAGATGGACATTCCTATGAAGATTTGTTTGAGAATCTTGAATACGCAAAGAAAACAAAAGGCCCGGTTCTCCTTCATGTCATCACGAAAAAAGGAAAAGGCTATAAGCCGGCCGAATCTGATAAGATCGGCACATGGCACGGAACAGGACCATACAAAATCGACACAGGTGACTTTGTAAAACCGACAGCAGCTGCACCGTCATGGAGTGGTCTCGTCAGTGAAACCGTCAGAAAGCTGGCACGGGAAGATGAGCGGATTGTCGCGATTACACCTGCAATGCCTGTTGGCTCAAAGCTTGAAGGGTTTGCAAAAGAATTCCCTGAGCGAATGTTTGATGTTGGAATTGCAGAGCAGCACGCTGCAACAATGGCAGCCGGACTTGCTACACAGGACATGAAGCCATTTTTAGCGATTTATTCAACGTTCCTTCAAAGAGCCTATGATCAAGTGCTGCATGATATTTGCCGTCAAAATCTCAATGTGTTCATTGGAATTGACCGTGCAGGTCTTGTCGGTGCAGATGGAGAAACACATCAAGGTGTGTTTGACATTGCTTTCATGCGTCATATGCCGAATATGGTTCTCATGATGCCAAAGGATGAAAATGAAGGACAGCATATGGTCAACACAGCCATTCAATATGATGATGGTCCAATCGCGATGCGCTTCCCGCGTGGAAATGGACTAGGCGTCAAAATGGATGAACAGCTGAAAACCATCCCAATTGGTTCTTGGGAAGTTCTTCGTCCCGGGAAAGATGCTGTCATTTTAACATTCGGTACAACCATTAAAATGGCGCTGCAGGCAGCAGAAGAACTGCAAAAAGAAGGTAAATCAATCCGTGTTGTCAATGCACGTTTCATTAAGCCTCTTGATGAAGGCATGTTAAATGAGATACTGTCTGAAGGTTTGCCAATTTTAACAATAGAAGAAGCGGTGCTTCAGGGTGGATTTGGCAGCAGCGTATTAGAATATATTCACGACAAAAAAGCGTCTCATATAAAAGTAGAACGTATGGGCATTCCAGATGAATTTATTGAGCATGGAAGTGTCGATGCGCTACTTGAGGAAATTGGACTGACGAAAACACAGGTTGCTGAAACATTACGTGACCTGCTTCCCGCAGCACCAAGAAAAGGAATTGGATCATGACATCAAAGAAAGAACGACTTGACGTTTTATTAGTCGAACAAGGACTAATGGAAACGAGAGAGAAAGCAAAACGCGCCATTATGGCAGGGATCGTTTACTCAAATGAAAACCGTTTGGATAAGCCAGGAGAAAAAATCGCTCGTGATACCCCGCTGACTGTGAAGGGAAATCCGCTGAAATATGTCAGCCGAGGTGGGCTAAAGCTCGAAAAGGCACTTCAAGAATTTGATTTAACCGTTGAAGGAAAGCTTTTAATTGATATCGGCTCATCAACAGGGGGATTTACAGATTGCGCACTCCAAAATGGAGCAGTCAAATCCTATGCTGTGGATGTTGGCTACAATCAGCTTGCGTGGAAATTACGACAGGATGATCGGGTGATCGTCATGGAACGCACCAACTTCCGCCATTCTGTTCCGGCAGATTTCACCGAAGGATTACCAGAGGTTGCATCTATTGATGTATCATTTATCTCGCTCAAACTCATTCTTCCCGCACTAAAGCATATTCTTATCCCAGGCGGCGACTGTATTGCACTAGTGAAGCCGCAGTTTGAAGCGGGCAGAGAGCTTGTTGGAAAAAAAGGCATTGTGCGAGAACCTTCTGTACACCTTGGTGTGCTAGAAGAAATGAATCAATTTGCTGCAAAAGAAGGCTATGATGTAAAGGATGTTTCGTTTTCGCCGATTACAGGCGGAGATGGAAATATCGAATTTCTCCTCCACTTGGTCCTGCATCCCGATCAAGAAGAGAATACGGCACTTCCAGTATCTGAACTTGAAAAAGTCGTCAAAGAAGCCCATGCCGTATTGAAAGAAAAGAAAAACAGTCCTGAGCCGGCTGACACATGAATTATTGAAACAAAAGGAATAATAGCTCGCTATTATTCCTTTTTACATGGTCAAAAGATCAGAATTGACCGTTTCTCACGTAATGCTTGTTTTTTGAAGTGTGCATCATATAACATAGAACGTAAAGACAAACTGAGATTCTAACGCCTAGGGGGGTCAAAATGAACAAAGGTCAAAGACATATTAAGATTAGAGAAATTATCGCAAGCCAAGAAATCGAAACACAAGACGAATTAGTCGATATTTTGAAAGCGGATGGATATAACATCACACAGGCGACCGTATCAAGAGATATCAAAGAACTGCATTTAGTCAAAGTGCCAACAAATAACGGAACATATAAATACAGCCTTCCTGCAGATCAGCGGTTTAACCCGCTATCGAAATTAAAGCGTTCCTTAATGGACGCATTTATTAAAATGGATGCTGCCAGTCATTTAATCGTTTTAAAAACAATGCCTGGGAACGCTCAAGCCATCGGTGCTTTAATGGATAATTTAGATTGGGAAGAAATTATGGGAACCATTTGTGGGGATGATACCATCTTAATCATTTGCCGCACGCCAGATGATACGGATACCGTTTCGTCCAAAATTTTAGAGCTTCTATAAAGAGATCAGGTTTACAAAAAGAGGTGTCAAATGAGTGTTAGCAGAACTAACCATTAAAAACTTTGCAATCATTGAGGAGTTAACGGTTTCGTTTGAAAAAGGACTCACAGTTCTAACAGGGGAAACAGGTGCCGGAAAATCAATCATGATTGACGCTGTCTCACTTCTCGTAGGGGGAAGAGGATCATCCGAATTTGTCCGTTATGGCGAAAAAAAAGCAGAGCTGGAAGGTCTTTTTCTTGTACCAGCAGATCATCCTGTATTTGCCCTTTGTGAGGAGCAAGGCATTGATGCATCTGATGAAATGATGATTCTTCGCCGTGATATCAATCAAAGCGGGAAAAGCATTTGCCGCATTAATGGTAAGCTTGTCACCATCTCGCTTTTAAGAGAAGTTGGCCGGCTTTTGCTTGATATACATGGACAGCACGATAATCAGCTGTTAATGGAGGATGAAAATCATTTGCATTTGCTTGATCAATTTGGAGCAGAAGAAATTGCACCTGCTCTCTCGCAGTATCAAGAAGCGTATGATCAATATATGAAGACGGCGCAAAAACTCAAACAGCTGTCTGAAAATGAACAAGAAATGGTTCACCGGTTAGACTTATTGCAATTTCAGCTAGAAGAGATTGAAGCGGCACAATTAGAGCCTGGGGAAGATGAGAAGCTTCAAGAGGAACGTCATCAAATCAGCAATTTTGAAAAAATCTTTTCCTCGCTTCAAAACGCGTATAATGCTCTGCGTAATGAGCAGGGAGGACTTGATTGGGTTGGGATGGCTTCAAGCGAGCTTGAGCAAGTTTCTGAGATCAATGACGATCTGAAAAAGCTCTCTGAGCAAGTGTCAAACTCCTATTATTTATTAGAAGATTCTACTTTTCAAATGCGCAGCATGCTTGATCAATTAGAATTTGACCCAGCCCGTCTTGATTTTATTGAGTCTAGGCTAAATGAAATGAAGCAGCTGAAGCGAAAGTACGGCACAACCGTTGAGGAAATTTTAGAATATGGGGCTAAGATTGAAGAGGAGATAGACCAAATCCAAAATCGAGACAGCCATTTGCAGACACTTAAAAACAAACTTGATGCGATAAGCCGGGATGCATTGCTTGAAGCGCTTAACGTGTCAGAGCTCCGTAAAAAATGGGCGAAAAAACTGGCGAAGCACATTCAAGCTGAATTGAAGGATTTATATATGGAGAAGTCTTCTTTTGATACCGCTTTTACGATTCGATATGCACCTTTTGGCAGTACGGACTGCCCGCTTTTAGATGGAAAACCCGTACAGCTCGGGAAAAATGGCATAGATCAAGCTCAATTTGTCATTTCTACAAATCCGGGTGAACCGATGAAATCTTTGTCAAAAGTAGCATCTGGAGGAGAAATTTCACGTGTCATGCTGGCAGTGAAAAGTATTTTCTCAGCGAAACAAGAAGTGACGTCCATTATATTTGATGAAGTGGATACGGGTGTTAGCGGCAGAGTCGCACAAGCCATTGCTGAAAAAATTTATAAAGTAGCAGCAGGCTCACAAGTACTCTGTATTACCCATCTGCCGCAAGTTGCAGCAATGGCTGATACACATCTTTTTATTTCAAAACGCGCTAAAGCTGGTAGAACAATGACGAACGTCAAACCACTCAGTGATGATGAAAAAGTGAGTGAAATTGGCCGAATGATTGCTGGTGTAGAAGTCACTGAGCTCACAAAACAGCATGCAAAAGAATTACTGCACCAAGCAAATGATGTCAAAACGACAGGGTAGCTGAAACAACAGCTGCCTTTTTTATATTGTCTCATATTCGCCGTATATACGCATGAAATCGTCTTTTTCTTTTATCAATTTATCCAATCATTTTCTAAAGGTGTCGGTTATAAATCCTCGCTAAGAAGGCAAAAGTAAAGATGTAGCCAAAACATTAATGTTCTGGTGTGGGTAAGGAGCGAGGAGAGTGAAAAATGAATGCCCGAAAAGATGAGAAAAGCCATTGGTGTGATTCTCCTTGTTTCTTTAATAAGTACAGGGTTTATGAGCATAGTGAAGGAATATATCAGCATTCCAACAACTGTCGCAGTATTTGAACACGAGAAGCATTCGATTGATACATCCATTGAAGCGTCAGCCAATGCTTCTTCACCAGCCTTTAGTCTTTCAGAGAAAAAGAATCAACTTGAAGTAACGGGACAAAAGGCGGGAAAAGCCGAAATTGTTTATGATTTTAAAGGATTTCCTATTAAGAAAACAAAAGTCGATGTTCTTCCCGAATTAAAAGTCATTCCTGGAGGACAATCCATTGGCGTCAAACTCCATTCTGTCGGAGTTCTCGTTGTCGGTTTTCATCAAATCACAACAGCAGACGGCAAAAAATCACCAGGTGAAGCTGCAGGCATTCAATCAGGGGATATGATCATTGAGATCAATGGTCAGAAAATGGAGAAGATGAACGACCTCACCCCATTTATTCAGAAAGCAGGAAAAACGGGGGAAACCCTTCATTTACTCATAAAAAGAGACCATAAAACCTTTCAAACGACATTAACACCCGCTAAAGATGCAAGTGAAGGTACTTATCGAATCGGTCTTTATATTCGTGATTCCGCAGCAGGAATCGGGACGATGACCTTCTTTGAACCATCTTCTAAAAAATATGGCGCCCTTGGGCATGTGATTTCTGACATGGATACAAAAAAACCAATCGTGGTCGACAATGGTGAAATTGTCAGATCAACTGTCACATCCATTGAAAAAGGGACAGGAGGCAACCCTGGAGAAAAATTGGCCAGGTTTTCTTCCGAAAGAAAAACGATAGGTGATATTTCACGTAACAGTCCATTCGGTATATTTGGTACGTTAACCGAAAAACTTGAAAATCATGTAGCAGACAAACCACTTCCAGTCGCATTATCAAGTGAAGTAAAAGAAGGTCCAGCCGAAATATTAACGGTTGTGGACCATGATAAAGTAGAGAAATTTGATATTAAAATCGTCAGCACAACACCGCAAAAATTCCCGGCAACAAAAGGAATGGTGCTTAAAGTAACAGATGAACGCTTATTAAGCAAAACGGGCGGGATCGTTCAAGGAATGAGCGGAAGTCCGATCATCCAAAATGGCAAAGTCATTGGAGCGGTCACTCACGTGTTCGTCAATGACCCGACAAGCGGATACGGCGTACACATTGAATGGATGCTGTCAGAAGCAGGAATTGATCTTTATCAAAAAAACAAAAAAGCAAGCTGATGAAAAACTGCCGCGAATCTTCCGGCAGTTTTTTTCTACCCTTTCTTTCTCTTCCATCATGTTATAAAATAAGGAAAAAGAGATTTTTCGACAAAATGGAAAACAGTGTGTTGTCAAATTGCAATAATCGTCGATTCATTAAGAAAAACGTAGAAAAAGCTAGATAATGCTCTATTATTCGGAAAATTAAACTTTTTTAAAGGGGATAGCATGGTTTTGTCGAATTGAACACTCAGAAGAGAAATGCAAAAGACTAAGGAATCGACATTGGGGAGGAAAGAACGTGGAGAAAATTAAAGTGTGTGTAGCTGATGACAATCGAGAACTTGTTGGCCTTTTGACAGAGTATATTGAGGGACAGGAAGATATGGAAGTACTTGGCGTGGCGTATAATGGTCAGGAATGTCTGACATTATTTAAAGATAAAGAGCCCGACGTTCTCCTCTTAGATATTATCATGCCTCATTTAGACGGTCTTGCTGTACTGGAACGCCTCCGTGAAAACAATGAAATGACCAAACAGCCAAGTGTCATTATGCTGACGGCTTTCGGACAAGAAGACGTAACGAAAAAAGCAGTCGATTTGGGCGCATCCTATTTCATTTTGAAACCATTCGATATGGAAAACCTCGTAGGTCATATTCGTCAAGTCAGTGGAAACGGCACACAAGTCAGCCATCGATCTTCATCTATCCAAAACAGTGTCCTTCGCAGCAAACCTGAACCGAAACGTAAGAACTTAGATGCGAGCATTACGACGATTATTCATGAGATTGGCGTGCCAGCTCATATTAAAGGCTATTTATACTTAAGAGAAGCCATTTCAATGGTGTACAATGATATTGAACTACTCGGCAGTATTACAAAAGTGTTGTACCCAGACATTGCAAAGAAATTTAACACGACAGCCAGCAGGGTAGAACGAGCGATTCGTCATGCCATTGAAGTGGCTTGGAGCAGAGGGAATATTGACTCCATTTCGTCACTCTTTGGTTACACAGTCAGCATGTCAAAAGCCAAACCGACCAATTCCGAATTTATTGCCATGGTGGCTGATCGTCTGCGTTTAGAGCATAGAGCAAGCTAAGTCACCTTCCATAAAAAAACGTTTCTTCAATGAGGCGTTTTTTTATTTTTGTAAAATATTGCTAAAAAATGGTTATGTTGATAAAATCATCTTTAATGTTTAAATTGGACAAACGGGTCGCTTTATTTTCAGAATAAAATGAAAAATAAAGCATGAAAGAAATGAATAGGACATAAAATAGTGGTAATCAGCTACGCTAATCAATTGGCTTATAGAAGAAGAAAACGCTCATTCGTAAGAAAAAGGATGAGAGGAAAAGGTCTTATGTAATTAGTAAATAAAGTAAATGAGATCGAAAGTTCTATTTCTATTGACCTGATTGGTTGGCGTTTTAAAGTCACTGGCTTCTTAGAGATTGTGCCATTTGAACTGAATATTCCCATTGTCGAATTTAATAATTTTCACATTCTTTTACTATGCTATAATAATGAAAAGAAGAGGGTGAGGTTATGGGAAAGCTGAAAATCCACTCTGCTGAGGTTGCGAACGAAATTAGCAAGTGGACTAGGGTCATTTCTCAGAATGACCTAGAAAAATCTGCTGTCTATAAAGAGAAAATTCAGAATTTGCTAAAAAATACAGATGAGGATCGAGAAGTTCTTCTTTATTATCAGCTAGTCGACGGCAGACATGAAATGTTACTTGGAAATATTGAAAAAGCCAATCAGATTATGAAAAGTGTCGGAACGCTGGATGAAAAAGCAGATGACATTATTAATTTTTATTTTTACTTTTATAAAGGTCAATATGCTGCCTATGTCAAAAAATATGATGAGGCGATTAGTTTTTATAAGATTGCTGAGCAGCGGCTAAAACGTGTGAATGAAGATCTTGAAGTAGGAACTTTTCATCATAAAGTCGCTTCCATTTATTACGAACTGAAGCAAAATTTCATTTCCATTAATCATATTAAAAAAGCCATTGATACGTTTAAAGCGCATGAGGAATATACCGCACAGGCGATTGACAGCTTGATTTTGCATGCGAGCAACTGTATAGATTTACTACAATTTGATGAAGCTGAGGAAAAGTACCAAGAGGCACTTGAGAAAAGTAAGCGCATTAACAATGAAGTGCTGATTGGGAAGTGCTATCACAATTTAGCGGTTCTTTATTACGCAAAACCTGATTATGAAAAAAGCGCGCAATACGCCAAAAAAGGGATGGGCATTCAAATTCATCGCGACAATAGCCATTATTTCATCCAATCTTTATATGTTCTCGCAAATGCCTTAGTTCATTTAGGAGATCATGAGGCGAAAGAATATATTAAAGAGGGGATTCAATATAGCTGTGATATCCAAAATAATGAATATATAGTAAAATTTGAAATTTTGGATTTGATGTGCGAAAATAGTGGAGCAGCAGACGTATTCTCTGAAAAATTAGACTACATAGAAAAAAATAGATTATATGTGGAGCTTGAGGATTTGTCTGAACAAATATCGAAATACTTCAAGGAACGAAATGATTATCAAAATGCCATTCGTTTTCTTGAAAAGAAATTCGATGCACAAATACTTCAAAAGAAAGTGGAGGTTATCTTATGAAAAAGTTGTTGTTAGGTGTAACAATCGTTACAGCAGTCGCAGTTGTTTCTTCCCTTTTTGCTCTTGACGCAGAGACGACAGAGCAAGCCATCAGAGCGATTACGTGATCGAATTTACCTGTCAACCTCTTCTCTCTTATTAGAAGAGGTTTTTTTATGTGCTCAAACTGGCAAAACGAAAAAAGACACGTCATAATATAGGTAATCATCATATTTAGAGGTGGCATATGACGAAAATTTTTGCACATAGAGGCTTTAAAGGAAACTATCCAGAGAACACCATGATTGCCTTTGAGCACGCACTCCATTCTGGAGCGGATGGGATTGAGCTTGATGTTCAGCTCACCAAAGACGGCAGACTAGCTGTCATTCACGATGAAAAGCTGAACCGAACGACCAATATGAAAGGGTTAGTGAAAGACTATACATATGAAGAGTTAAAAAGAGGAGATGCCAGTCATTCTTTCTATGAAGAAACGGGTGCGGTCTCCATTCCTCTTTTAGAAGAAGTATTAGAGCTAGTGACGCAGAGATCATCCTTTATGATCAACATTGAATTAAAAAACTCTATTTATCGATATCCAGGGATTGAAGAAAAAGTAAAAGAGCAAATTGAGCACTTTCAAATAGAGGATCGAGTACTTGTCTCATCATTTCATCACGGCAGTTTAGCTCTTTTTCACAAGCTGATGCCGCACATTGAACTGGCGGTCCTCACGATGGATGTGATTCATCAGCCGGACATGTATTTAAAAACAATCCCGGCTAAGGGCTACCATCCGAATATAAAGGGCGCTGGGGTGACAAAAGAAGTAGTAGCCGCTCTCCATGCGGACCAACATGTGATTAGACCGTTTACTGTAAACAGTGAGAAGCAAATAAAAAATATGTTGACATTGGGTGTTGATGGAATCTTTACTGATTTTCCTGATCGAGCCGTCAAAATAAGAGAAGAAATGAAATAAAGACCCGCTATCAACAGCGGGTCTTTTTCATGATTACCTTTGCTTAAAACGAGTTGTTACTTTATTTCGTTTACGGTCCCTATATAAAATAAATCCTGCAACAACATAAAGACCTCCCCCAAAAAATAACAACCCTGCAATTCCTTGCAGCCATAAATATGGAAATGGTGCAATGATGATGCCGAAAACAGTGTCACGCAGCAGCTTAATGCCAAGTGCTGCAAAGGCTCCAGGTATTAAAATAATCACTAATGCCAGTATTCTCCCCATCAAATGTCCCCTTAAACGTCATTTACTTCCATTGTCTAATTCAAAAAATATTTTGTCAAGAAAGGAAAACGTGGTAATATAGGTGTTGTGCAATTTTTTGCAACGGAAAAATATGGTGTGCAAAATTTTTCATATAAAGGGGTAACGGGATGCAGAGAGTCTTGATTGTCGGTGCAGGACAAGGTGGATCAGCACTGCTTGAAACATTGCTGAAAACAAATACGGTTCAAATCATTGCGATCGCCGACCTTGATCTCGAGGCACCGGGGATGGATGAAGCGAAAAAGAATGGAATTGAGACGACGACGGATTGGAAAGAATACATAAAAGATGACATTGATATCATCATTGAAACCACAGGCAGTTCTGCTGTACTGAAAGAATTAATTGAACAAAAACCAGAGCATGCTGTGATTGTGCCAAGCTCGATGGCATACGTCATTTCAGAATTAATGGCAGAGAAACAACAGCTTATTCAAATATTGAAGGAACAAACCTATAAACATGACCGCATTTTTAATGCAACGAATGATGGCATGATTTTTATTAATATGGATGAAGAAGTGGTCCTATTTAATCGATCGGCTGCCAAAATGGTGGGGTGTTCGCAAAAGGATGCGATTGGCCGTCACATTCGAGAAGTGATTCCGAACACGAAACTTCCCGATATATTAAGGTCAAGGGAGCCAGAATTTAACCAAAAGCAATTTTTGAATCAGCAAATTCAAATTGTGACCACCCGTCTGCCGATTATTGATGACGCGGGGAGAATGTTAGGTGCTTTATCCATCTTTAAAGACATTACAGATGCGGTGGAGCTTGCGGAGGAAGTAACGAACCTCAAAGAAGTAAGAACGATGCTTGAGGCTATTATTCAATCATCAGATGAAGCCATATCGGTTGTCGATGAGCAGGGGAAAGGTATTTTGATCAACCGTGCTTATACGAAAATGACCGGTTTAACGGATAAAGAGGTCGTGGGTAAACCAGCAGGAGCTGATATTTCCGAAGGGGAAAGCATGCACTTAAAGGTGCTTGAAACAAGAAGACCTGTTCGAGGCGTCAGAATGAAGGTTGGTCCAAATAAAAAAGATGTCATCGTCAATGTAGCACCTGTTATTGTTGACGGCATTCTAAAAGGCAGTGTCGGGGTCATTCACGATGTATCCGAAATTCAATCATTGACGAATGAATTAAATAAAGCAAGACAGCTCATTCGAACACTTGAAGCAAAGTACACATTTGAAGACATTATTGGAGAAAGTGAACAAATGCTTGTCGCACTTGAGCAGGCAAAGCTGGGTGCAAAAACGCCGGCAACCATTTTACTCCGCGGAGAATCAGGTACTGGGAAAGAGCTGTTTGCGCATGCCATTCACAATGAAAGTGATCGCAAGTACAACCGCTTTGTCCGTGTCAACTGTGCTGCCTTATCAGAAACTCTTTTAGAGTCAGAACTGTTTGGCTACGAGGAAGGAGCGTTTTCTGGTGCGAGGCGCGGAGGGAGAAAAGGGCTGTTTGAAGAAGCCAATCACGGCAGCATCTTTTTAGATGAAATTGGTGAAATGACGCCAAGTACACAAGTGAAATTGCTGCGTGTCATGCAGGAAAAAGAAATTGTTCGGGTAGGCGGAACGAAAGCGATACCGGTCGATGTGCGTGTGATCACAGCGACAAATGTCAATATTGAAAAGGCGATGGCAGAAGGGAAGTTCAGAGAGGATTTATATTATCGAATGAACAGATACCCGATATCGATCCCACCGCTCAGACAGCGTCTCGAAGATATTGAATCATTAAGTAAACGCCTCATCCAGAAGATCAATTTAGACTATGGGCGAAACGTCAGCGGCTTAACAGATCGTGCACTTAATAGACTTCGATCATATAGCTGGCCAGGCAACGTGAGAGAGCTTGAAAATGTGCTTGGACGAGCGATGATCTTTTTGAATCCGCAAGAAGAATGGATCGATGAAGCGCATATCGCCTTCATGGAGTCAGACGAGCATGAGGAAAAAGAGCAGCAGGAACTGGCTGTTAGTCAATTTGAGGGGGAGACGCTCTCGGATGCTGTAGAAGCATTTGAAGCTCAGTTGATCAAACAAACCCTTGAAAAACATCAATTCAATCGCACAAAAACAGCGAAAACGTTAGGGATCAGCATTCGAAATCTTTACTATAAAATGGATAAGTATCAGCTTGCAAAAGATAGCATGCAGTAACATGCACGTAACCTGCAAGAAATTGCATAATTTCTTTGCAAAAAGGCTTATTTTTCACACATTTCAAGCTGGCACGGAACTTGCATATAAAAAGAGGAACCGAGCACAAGGAAAGGTGGGCAAGTATGAAGCTTGACGATCTGATTATCAAAGCCTCGCAGCTGCAGAATAAAACAGCGGCTGTGGCTCATGCAGAAGACGAAGAAGTGCTTCATGCCATCAAAATGGCAATCGAACGAAAAGTCGCTCGCTTCCTGCTGGTTGGAAACAAACGCAACCTAAAGGAGCTAGTCAAACAGCATGAGATTAATGAAGACTGGATAGATATTATTCATTCAGATTCACCCGAAGAATCTGCCAAAATTGCCGTTCAGGCAGTAAGTGAAAATCATGCAGATATTCTCATGAAGGGTCATGTCCCGACAGCCGTACTGTTAAAAGCTGTACTAAATAAAGAATATGGGCTTCGGACAGCGAGTGTCCTTTCACATGTTGCAGCCTTCGAAGTACCTGGCTTTGACCGTTTTATCTATGTGACGGACTCTGCGATGAACATTGCGCCTGATTTAAATATGCTGAAAGAAATTACGGTGAATTCCGTTCAAGTCGCACAAGCTGTCGGAAATGATATGCCCAAAGTGGCGGTATTATCAGCGGTAGAAGTCGTAAACCCAGCGATGGATTCGACGCTCACAGCTGCAAGCCTTGCGCAAATGAATCGAAGAGGTCAAATTTCTGGCTGTCTGATTGATGGGCCGCTTGCTTTAGATAATGCCATTTCTCAAACGGCAGCTTCTCATAAAAATATTACGAGTGATGTGGCTGGTCATGCAGATATTTTGCTTGTGCCAACCATTGAAGCAGGCAACATTCTTTATAAATCTCTCATCTACTTTGCTCATGCAAAAGTGGGAGCTGTGGTGGCAGGAGCGAAAGCACCGATTGCTTTAACAAGTCGGTCTGATTCAGCTGAAAGCAAGCTCTATTCAATTGCACTTGCCATCTGTACATCAAATTAAGTGAAAGTATTAGGAGGAATAGAAAATGGAACTTTTTAAATATATGGAACGGTACGATTATGAACAGCTTGTATTTTGTCAGGATGAACAGTCTGGTTTAAAAGCCATCATTGCTATTCATGATACAACACTTGGGCCAGCACTCGGCGGAACAAGAATGTGGACATATGAAAATGAAGAAGCAGCTATCGAAGATGCCTTGCGTCTTGCAAGAGGTATGACTTATAAAAATGCGGCGGCAGGGCTTAACCTTGGCGGCGGTAAAACGGTCATCATTGGTGATCCGAGAAAAGAAAAAAATGAAGAAATGTTCCGTGCTTTTGGCCGTTACATTCAAGGATTAAATGGCCGTTATATCACCGCTGAAGATGTCGGTACAACGGTAGAAGATATGGATCTTATCCATGAAGAAACAGACTTTGTCACAGGCATCTCTCCTGCATTTGGTTCTTCAGGAAATCCATCTCCAGTGACTGCTTACGGTGTATATAAAGGGATGAAAGCAGCTGCAAAAGCAGCATTCGGTACAGATTCATTAGAAGGAAAAACAATTGCCGTTCAAGGTGTTGGAAACGTGGCTTACAACCTATGTAAACACCTGCATGAAGAAGGCGCACAGCTCATCGTCACTGATATCAACAAAGACTCAGTTCAGCGAGCTGTAGAAGACTTCGGTGCAAAAGCGGTAGACCCTGATGATATTTATGATCAAGAATGTGATATTTACGCACCATGTGCACTCGGTGCAACCATTAACGATGTGACAATTCCTAAATTAAAGGCAAAAGTCATCGCAGGTGCAGCGAATAACCAGCTGAGAGAAACACATCATGGAGATCTTATTCATGAAATGGGCATTGTGTATGCACCGGATTATGTGATCAATGCAGGCGGTGTGATTAACGTTGCAGATGAGCTTTATGGCTATAATGCAGATCGTGCAATGAAAAAAGTAGAAGGCATTTACCAAAACATTGAGCGAGTGATTGAAATCTCTAACCGTGATGCCATTCCAACTTATAAAGCGGCAGACCGATTGGCTGAAGAGCGAATTGAAAGAATGCGCAAATCAAGAAGCCAATTCCTGCAAAATGGTCAACATATTTTAAGTCGTCGCTAAATGGATGAATGAGTTGAAACGGAGGTTTTGTTTTTGCTGACAAAAGAATGGCGTATTCTCACTATTAATCCTGGCTCTACTTCAACAAAAATCGGTGTGTTTCATAATGAACGATCTATTTTTGAAACGACATTAAGACATACAGATGAGGAAATCAAGCAGTTTCCTCATATCATTGATCAATTTTCATTCCGCAAAGAAACCATTTTGAAAACACTGCATGAACAGGGGATGAACATCTCAAAGTTTGATGCAGTTTGCGCACGCGGTGGTCTTCTTCGTCCGATTGAAGGTGGCACATATGAAGTAAATGAGCAAATGGTTGAAGATCTAAAAGAAGGGTATGCTGGCCAGCACGCCTCTAATCTAGGCGGAATTATTGCCCGAGAAATTGCACTTGGCCTTAACATCCCAGCTTTTATTGTTGATCCCGTAGTCGTAGATGAACTGCAGCCGATTGCTCGTATTTCAGGACTGCCAACAATTGAGCGGAAAAGCATTTTTCATGCGTTAAATCAAAAAGCAGTCGCAAGAAAAACGGCTGCTTCGTTTGGAAAGCGTTACGAAGATTTAAACATGATCATTACCCATATGGGCGGTGGAATTACGATTGGTGTACATCAAAAAGGAAAAGTCATTGATGTGAATAACGGTCTTCATGGCGAGGGTCCTTTCAGCCCAGAGCGGGCAGGTACTCTTCCAACAGGTGACCTTGTTAATTTATGCTTTTCTGGTGAATATTCGCAAGAGGAAATGCTCAAACGTATTATTGGCGAAGGCGGTCTTGCGGGCTATCTTGGTACGACAGATGCAGTAAAAGTAGAGCGCATGATTGAAGCAGGCGATGAGCGTGCGGCGCTTATTTATGAAGCGATGTGCTATCAAATTGCCAAAGAAATCGGTGCGGCTAGTGCGGTTTTAAAAGGAGCTGTTGACGTCATTGTGTTAACAGGTGGCCTTGCGTACAGCAAACAAATTACGTCAAGCATTAGAGGATACATTGACTGGATTTCAGATGTTGTTGTGTACCCAGGTGAAAATGAATTGCAATCCTTAGCAGAAGGGGCGCTTCGCATTTTAAAAGAAGAAGAATCACCAAAAGAATACCCAAATGATCAAAAGGCGGAGAAAGGAGTGACAAGTCATGGCAACTGAATATGACCTCGTCATTCTTGGTGGAGGCACAGGCGGCTATGTAGCGGCCATTCGTGCCTCTCAACTTGGATTGAAAACAGCAGTCGTAGAAAAATCAAAGCTCGGTGGAACATGTCTTCATAAAGGCTGTATCCCATCTAAAGCGCTTCTTAGAAGTGCAGAAGTCTATCAAACGGTCAAACGTGCCGCTGATTTTGGCGTTGAAGCAAGCGGAATTGCCTTACAATTTGCCAACGTACAAAAAAGAAAAACAGAGATTGTCGACAAATTAGCAGGCGGCGTCAAACACTTAATGAAACAAGGGAAAATTGATGTATACGAAGGAATAGGCCGTATCCTAGGCCCTTCGATCTTTTCGCCAATGCCAGGCACCATCTCGGTAGAAATGGCGAATGGCGATGAAAATGAAATGCTGATTCCAAAGCAGGTCATCATTGCGACTGGGTCAAGACCGCGCGTCCTGCCTGGGCTTGAAGCGGATGGAACACACATCCTTACATCAGACGAAGCACTTGAACTGCAAGAACTTCCTCAGTCCATGCTGATTGTCGGCGGAGGCGTGATTGGGATCGAATGGGCTTCCATGCTTAACGATTTTGGCGTAAAAGTCACAGTGATCGAATTTGCAGATCGCATTTTGCCAACAGAGGATCAAGATATTTCTAAAGAAATGGAAAAGCTTTTAACGAAAAAGGGCATCACCTTAGTGACAAATGCGAAGGTTCTGCCAGATACTGCCGAAAAGCATGAGAATCTCGTCAAGATCCAAGTCGAACAAGGTGGAGACACTCAGTCGTTTGAAGCAGAGAAACTGCTTCTTTCAGTTGGCCGAGTGCCAAACGTGGAAGGCATAGGACTTGAAAACACAGACATCCAGACAGAAAAGCAAGGCATTGTCGTGAATGAGCATTATCAAACGAAAGAGTCGCATATTTACGCAATAGGTGATGTCATTGGCGGTCTTCAGCTGGCACATGTCGCATCACATGAAGGCATGATTGCAGTGGAACATATGGCTGGTCAAGATCCAAAGCCACTTGATGAAACGCTCGTGTCTAAATGTGTTTACTCTCACCCAGAAACCGCTAGTGTTGGACTGACTGAACAGGCGGCAAAAGAGCAAGGCTACGAAGTCAAGATTGGGAAGTTTCCCTTCATGGCCATCGGAAAAGCGCTTGTATTTGGAGAGTCTGATGGATTTGTCAAAATCATTGCTGACCAAAAGACAGATGATATCTTAGGGATTCATATGATTGGTCCTCATGTAACAGATATGATATCTGAAGCTGGATTAGCCAAAGTACTAGATGCAACTCCGTGGGAAGTGGGACAGACGATCCACCCGCACCCAACCTTGTCAGAAGCAATTGGCGAGGCAGCACTGGCTGTTGACGGAAAGGCGATCCATTTTTAATCAAGGAGGGAAACATGATGAGTAACATGCGTCATCAGGAATTAGGATTATCAGATGAACAAGCGATTGACATATATAGAACCATGCTTTTAGCAAGAAAAATTGATGAACGGATGTGGCTTTTAAACCGTTCTGGAAAAATTCCATTCGTCATCTCTTGTCAAGGACAGGAAGCGCAGCAAGTCGGTGCCGCTTTTGCCCTCAATAGGGAAGAGGATTACGTTTTACCTTATTACCGTGATATGGGGGTTGTCCTTGCATTCGGGATGACGGCGAAAGATTTAATGATGTCTGGTTTTGCGAAAAAAGACGATCCAAGCTCAGGCGGGAGACAGATGCCAGGTCATTTTGGGCAAAGATCAAACCGAATTGTGACTGGATCATCACCTGTGACAACACAGGTTCCTCATGCGGTTGGCATCGCACTTGCCGGGCGTCTAGAGCAAAAGAATTTTGTTAGCTTTGTCACGTTCGGTGAAGGCTCTTCAAACCAAGGAGACTTCCACGAAGGCGCCAACTTTGCTGCGGTGCATAAGCTGCCTGTTATTTTCATGTGTGAAAACAATAAGTATGCGATTTCTGTCCCGTATGACAAACAAGTGGCATGTGAGCGTATTTCAGATCGTGCAATAGGGTACGGAATGCCTGGTGTGACGGTTGATGGAAATGATCCGCTTGAAGTGTATGCAGCGGTCAAAGAAGCGAGAGACCGTGCGGCAAGAGGCGAAGGCCCAACATTGATCGAAACCATTTCTTACCGGTTAACTGCGCATTCAAGTGATGACGATGATTCTAGCTATCGAGAAAAAGAAGAAGTGCTCGAAGCAAGAAAGAAAGATCCGCTCATTCAATATGAAACGTACTTAATCGAAGGAAATGTCATGACTTCTGAAATGAAAGAAGAGATGACAAAAGAAATCATGCAAATCGTAAACGAAGCCACTGATGAAGCGGAAAACGCAGCTTATGCCGATGCAGAAAGCGCACTTCGTTACGTGTATGCGGAGTAAGGGGGAAGAAAAATGCCTGTAATGTCATATATAGACGCTATTACACTAGCGATGAAAGAAGAAATGGAGCGAGATCCGAAAGTGTTTGTGCTCGGAGAGGATGTCGGGAAAAAAGGCGGCGTATTTAAAGCGACAGCGGGTCTTTACGAGCAATTTGGAGAAGCGCGCGTCATGGATACACCTCTTGCCGAATCAGCGATTGCAGGTGTAGGTATTGGGGCTGCTATGTATGGAATGCGTCCGATCGCGGAGATGCAATTTGCGGATTTTATTATGCCAGCCATCAACCAAATCATTTCAGAGGCTGCAAAAATTAGATATCGTTCCAATAATGATTGGAGCTGCCCAATGGTCATTCGTGCTCCTTACGGGGGCGGCGTACACGGGGCGCTTTATCATTCACAATCGGTCGAAGCCATTTTTGCCAATCAGCCAGGCTTAAAGATTGTGATGCCTTCTACACCTTATGATGTCAAAGGGTTGTTAAAAGCCGCAGTGCGTGATCCAGATCCTGTATTGTTCTTTGAACACAAACGTGCATACCGTCTCATTAAAGGAGAAGTGCCTGAAGAGGATTATACGCTCCCTATTGGAAAAGCGGATGTGAAACGAGAAGGCGATGACATTACGGTCATTACATATGGCCTTTGTGTTCATTTTGCCCTCCAAGCAGCAGAGCGCCTTGCGAAGGACGGAATTTCTGCTCATATTCTTGATTTACGTACAGTGTACCCGCTTGATCAAGAAGCGATTATTGAAGCGGCATCAAAAACAGGGAAAGTACTCTTGTTAACAGAAGATACAAAAGAAGGAAGCATCATGAGTGAAGTAGCTGCCATCATTTCAGAGCACTGCTTGTTTGATTTAGATGCGCCTATTAAACGTCTAGCAGGACCTGATATCCCTGCAATGCCTTATGCACCGACAATGGAGAAATTCTTCATGGTTAATCCGGATAAGGTAGAAGCTGAAATGAGAGAACTAGCGGCGTTTTAAGAAAGAGGAGGGTTTCAAAGTGGCAACTGAACAAATGAAAATGCCTCAGCTTGGTGAAAGTGTAACAGAAGGAACCATTAGCAAATGGCTCGTTTCACCTGGCGATCATGTGAATAAATACGATCCGATTGCGGAAGTCATGACAGATAAAGTAAATGCAGAGGTTCCGTCATCCTTTACAGGAACAATCACTAAACTAGCGGCTGCAGAGGGTGATACACTTCAAGTAGGAGAAGTGTTTTGTGAAATTGAAGTAGAAGGCAGTGCGCAGCAGAGTGCGAAAGCAGAAGAGGCGCCTGCGCAAGATGAAGCACCAGAACCTGACCAAACAAATGTGGATCAGAGTCAAAAGAAACGATACTCTCCGGCAGTCCTGCGTTTAGCAGATGAACACGGAATTGATTTAACGGCTGTTCAAGGAACGGGAGCTGGCGGCAGAATCACAAGAAAAGATTTGCTGAAGCTTATCGAAAGTGGAGGCGTAAAAGAAACGGCAGCACCTGTGAGTGAAGGTGCGGGTCAAACAGAACCTTCGCAACCGTCACAAGCAAAAGCGGCTCCTTCCATCTCTTCAATGCCTGGAGATGTTGAACTGCCGGTCACTCCGATTAGACAGGCGATTGCCGCAAACATGCTAAGAAGCAAGCATGAAATTCCACATGCCTGGACGATGATGGAAGTGGATGTGACAAACCTTGTGACAAGAAGAAATCAGCTAAAAGATCAATTCAAAGCAAAAGAAGGCTTTAATTTGACGTTCTTTGCATTCTTTGTCAAAGCAGTGGCTCAGGCCTTAAAAGAATTCCCTGAAATGAACAGCATGTGGGCTGGTGATAAAATTGTTCAAAAGAAAGCGATCAATGTCTCCATAGCTGTTGCGACAGATGACGCTCTTTTTGTCCCAGTGATTAAAGATGCGGATGAGAAAACGATTAAGGGAATCGCCAAAGAAATTCATGAACTTGCTTTCAAGGTCAGACAAGGCAAACTGAAGCAAAGTGACATGGAAGGAGGCACTTTCACTGTGAACAACACAGGCTCATTTGGTTCGGTTCAATCAATGGGGATTATTAACTATCCGCAAGCAGCCATTTTACAAGTAGAATCTATTGTAAAGCGCCCGATGATTGTAAATGGAATGATTGCCGCAAGAGATATGGTGAATCTTTGTCTTTCATTAGATCATAGAGTACTCGATGGTCTTGTATGCGGTAGATTCCTGCAAAGAATCAAACAAATTCTAGAAGGCATTGACGAAGAGACGTCCGTCTATTAAGCTCATTTATATGTCCCCTTCTCACAATGAGAGGGGGATTTCCATATCAATCAGAAAGGAGCGATGAGATGTCTGGACTAGATTTTTTTGCTTTTCTTACGATCGGTCTGATGTTTATCACAGCCATTGCGTTCGCTTTTCTTCGGTATATTTCCAAATCACGCAATCATCCTGAACGCTTACTGCTCATCATATCGATCGTTTCAATCATTCAAATCGCCTATTGCTTGTTGATGATAGGAGGATTTAAAGGAGTCGCCAATAGTTTATTAGGCATTTCCCTTCTGATAGGTACACTGCTAGGGTATGCACTTGAATATTTATACAGACGCTATATCAAAAAAACGCCCGCATCGAAATGATGCAGGCGCTTTTTTATTCTGGTGGAACAATAAAGGTCAAATGCTGTTTTAATACTTCAAGGGAAGAAGGAGCGGTCATGTATACTTCACCATCTGTATCTGCATCCATTTCCTCTTTTGTATGGATATGAATGCGGGATGCTTGAATAAGAGACAGGTCACCTTTAAAATCCTCTAGCTCTTCACGGTTCATTGAAAAAATCTCTTTTAAAGCAGAGAAGCTCGTATTTCTGCAAATTAAAATTTCGGCTTTTCCATCATCAATTGAAGCATTTGGCAGATCTATTTTATTTGTACCGATAAAGTGCCCATTCATGACAAGGACAATCACAGCTTCTTCTTCCCAGTTTTCCTCTTCGGTTTCAATGCGTACGTAGAAACGTTCTGTCTGCTGAAGGGTTCGAAGAGCGCTCGTGAAGTAGCTGATTTTTCCGAGGACAGCTTTTTCTTTATCATTAATATTGTTTGAGGTATCTGCGATGAGACCAATCCCCCAAAAATTTAAAAGGTATCGATCCTCTGCTTTGATTAAATCGACTTTTTTTTCAGTGCCATCTATCACCATTTGAGCGGCCTTTGGCATCTGCTGAGGGATGCCCAGCGTTCTAGAAAAGTCATTGCACGTCCCGCCAGGTAAGATCGCTACAGTCGGCCTTTTTTCTAAACCGCCAATTCCATTCATACATTCATGGACGGTTCCGTCTCCGCCTAGTATAATCAGCAATTCAACCGACTCATCCATTTCACGGCAGAAATGATAGGCATCATTCGGCTGTTTTGTAGGCTTAAGGATGAGTTCATCAATATGTAAAGAAAGAAGAGGCACTGTTTGACCTAGTGTTTTTTCCATGTTTTTTTGTCCAGCATTTCCGTTATAAATGAGTATCGCTTTTTTGAATTGTGCCATCACGCAGTTCTCCCTTTCATCACTTTACTATCACTTTTCCCCAATTCCACAGGTCATAAACGACGTTTGAAAAAAGTGAAGGGGGCGAAACAAGACATTTGCCCGCCGGCGTTTTCCTTGATATGATGTAGTTAAAATGGTTTGGTACGTAGAAGGAGTGGACGGTTATGAATATTGATTTTAATTTATTTATGAATGATATTGTGAAACAAGCACGAGAAGAGATTAAACAGGCAGGTTATACGGAACTGACTACAGCTGAAGAAGTCGATGAAGCACTGACGAAAAAAGGAACGACACTTGTCATGGTGAATTCAGTGTGCGGCTGTGCAGGCGGTATTGCTAGACCAGCGGCTGGTTATTCTGTTCATTACGATAAGCGTCCAGATCAATTGCTCACAGTGTTTGCTGGACAGGACAAAGAAGCAACCGCAAGAGCACGTGAATACTTTGAAGGCTTCCCGCCATCTTCACCATCATTTGCTCTATTAAAAGACGGGAAAATCATTAAAATGGTCGAACGTCACGAAATCGAAGGACATGAACCGATGGAAGTGGTGTCAAAACTTCAAGCCGCTTTCGATGAGTATTGCGAAGAAGTGTAACATGTTACTTTTGAATGAATCATTTAGAGGCAGTCCGGTCTTTTGATCGGTCTGTTTTTTTTGTTTTATATGACATACGAATCAAAATAATTTTAGCAAAATACTATTGCATATCAAAAAGAAAGTGTTTAAAATACATTATAGTGAATAAATATTCAAATCTACTCATGATTTTAAATACTAGGAGGCATTATCATATGAAAAAGTGGTTATTATTACTTATGACAGCTGGTCTTGCAGCTGCACTAGCAGCATGCGGAACTTCTTCTAATAATTCAAACGCATCAGGAGACGACAAAACACTCATTATGGCGACTTCAGCAGATTATCCGCCATTTGAATCAAAAGACGGTGATAAAATTATCGGTTTTGATGTCGACCTTGCTACAGCTCTAGCGAAAAAGAACGGCTATAAGCTAGAAATTCAAGATATGGACTTTGCAAGCCTCGTGTCAGCTCTTAAAACAAATAAAGCTGATATTGTGCTTGCAGGCATGACACCTACTGAAAAGCGTAAAAAACAAGTTGATTTCTCAGATGTTTACTACAATGCTGAAAACTTGGTTGTATCAAAAAAATCTAGCGGTATAAAAACAGAGAAAGATTTAAAAGACAAAACGGTTGGCGTTCAATTAGGTTCTATCCAGCAAGATGAAGCAAACGGATTGCAAAAGAAATATAACTTAACGGTTGAAGATCGTAATAAAATCTCTGATATCATTCAAGAAATTAAAGCAGGCCGTTTTGATGCAGCCATTATTGAAGATAAAGTAGCGGCTGGCTACTTGAAAAAGGAAAAAGATTTCCAAGCATTTGGATTGAATAGCTCAAACGAAGGTTCAGCCATTGCATTCAAAAAAAATAGCGACTTAACAGCGAAATTCAATAAATCATTAAAAGAAATGAAGGATAATGGCGAACTTGATAAACTCATTAAAAAATGGTTTGCTGATGAAAAGTAAGTCAGGAAAAGGATCAGCGTCATTCATGAAAATCAAGTAGAAAGCGCTGAAAAGTTCAACATGTGTTGAACTTTTTTCCTGTTTATTCTTTGATTTTATCTGAAGGAAAAAAAGGAGAATATCATGATGGATTTTAAAGATGTAATACCTCAGATGCCCTTTATTTTAGAAGGTCTTAAAGTAACGCTTTCTATTGTTGTGGTATCACTGTTCCTTGGTTTTATTTTAGGAATCTTATTAACGCTCTGTAAAATTAGTGTGTTTAAGCCGCTTATCTGGCTAGCCGATTTTTATACGTCAATCTTCCGAGGCACACCGCTTGTGCTTCAGCTTTTGATCATCTATTTCGGTCTTCCGCAGCTGCTCGGCTTTCAAATTGATCAATACTGGGCAGCTGTAGCCGCCTTTTCACTAAACTCGGCGGCGTACGTTTCTGAGATCATTCGTGCGGGAATCAATGCCATTGATAAAGGGCAAAAAGAAGCAGCCGTTGCTTTAGGTATCCCGTATGCTAAAATGATGAAGGACTTATTGCTTCCGCAAGCATTCAAAAATATTTCCCCAGCACTAGTGAACGAAACGATTACACTGACAAAAGAATCAGCGATTGTCACAGTCATTGGACTGGGCGATGTCATGAGACGAGCCTATCAAGCAGGTGCCGTCACCTATAACTATCTTGAACCGCTTATTTTTGCGGGTCTCATCTATTATGTCATCGTGCTTATTCTTACCTTCGTCGGCAAATCGGTGGAAAGGAAGTTAAAATCAAATGATTAAAATAGAGAAACTCACAAAATCTTTCGGTAAAAATGAAGTGTTGAAAGGGATTGATACCACGATTAAAGAAGGCGAAGTGGTAGCTGTCATCGGGCCGTCTGGTTCAGGAAAATCAACATTTCTTCGCTGTATTAACTTACTTGAAAAGCCGACTTCTGGAGTGATTACGATTCAGGGGACGGAAATTACCAATCCAAAAACAAATGCACTAAAAGTGCGCGAGAATATTGGTATGGTGTTTCAACATTTTCACTTATTCCCGCACAAAACAGTGCTAGAAAATATTACGTATGCGCCGATGAATGTAAAGAACCAATCGAAGGAAGACAGCATCAAGCAGGCAGAGGATCTTTTAAAAAAGGTCGGACTTTTAGAGAAAAAAGATGATTATCCGAACCGGCTGTCAGGTGGTCAAAAGCAGCGTGTCGCCATTGCACGTGCCCTTGCGATGACACCAGACATCATGCTTTTTGACGAGCCGACGTCTGCTCTTGATCCAGAAATGGTAAAGGAAGTATTAGAGGTCATGAAAGAGCTCGCTCAATCTGGGATGACGCTGATGATCGTCACACATGAAATGGGCTTTGCAAAAGAAGTGGCAGACCGTGTGATCTTTATGGATGATGGGAAAATTGTAGAGGATGCAAATCCTGTAGAATTCTTTGAATCTCCGTCTTCACAGCGTGCTCAAGATTTCTTGCAAAAAATATTATAATGAAAAAAACGAGGGGGAGACTTAACATCTCCTTCTTTTTTTGATTATAATGGGGAAAGTAAAAAAAGTTCATCATTTCACAAAAGTAGACAGAAAAGAGTGAATCACATCATGTTTAAAATCGGCTACCGAACGCTGAAAACAGCATTAGGAACAGCTCTAGCCATTTATATTGCACAAATGCTCGGTCTGCAAAACTATTCAGCTGCCGGCATTATTACGATCCTTTGTATTCAGGTGACGAAAAAAAGGTCACTCCTCGCATCGGGGGCCCGCTTTGCTGCATGCAGTCTTGCCATCTTATTTTCTTATTTGTTTTTTGATCTGATTGGGTATCATCCTTTCGTCATTGGACTGATGCTGCTCGTCTTTATTCCAACAACGGTCTTGCTTCGGATTAAAGAAGGGATTGTCACAAGTTCAGTGATCATCCTTCATTTGTATATGTCTGGAGGCATTACGCTTCATCTCATCTGGAATGAGCTTTTACTCATCACCATCGGTGTAGGGGTCGCACTCATTATGAACCTGTATATGCCTAGCGTTGATAAAAAGCTGAAACAATACAGTGAACAAATTGAAGCGAATTTTGCGAAAATCTTTGAAGAAATCGAGCAATATTTAATGACCGGAAAACAAGACTGGACAGGAAAAGAAATTCCAGAGACGCATCAATTGATTAAAGAAGCGAAAGCTCTTGCATACCGTGATGTTGAAAATCATGTCTTAAGACATGAAAATCTGTATTATCATTATTTCAACATGAGACAAAAGCAATTTGAAATCATTGAGCGGGTGCTTCCGAAAATTACGTCCATATCTGTTACAACGGAGCATGGGCAAATCATTGCAGAATATATTAGAGATTTACGAGAACATATTCACCCAGGGAACACGGCGCATAAGTTCTTAAGACGCCTGATTGATATGAAAGAAGAGTTTGATGCACTGCCGCTTCCACAAACACGTGAAGAATTTGAAGCTAGAGCCGCACTCTTTCATTTTCTCGGGGAAATGGAACAATATTTGGTACTGAAAAGCTATTTTAAAGGGATGAAAGAATAAAGACGCATGAGTTCCTCCTTCATTGGTCAATCTAATGAAAAAGGAGGAGCCTATGCGTCTTTTATTTTATACTGTGCTGACCATGTCCCTTTCACCCATCTGGCCGCTCGGGCAAAACCCGCTTCCAGGAGATCCGTATGTCATTATTAATAAACAAACGAACGAGCTTGCGTATATTGATCATGGGAAAATTCAAAAAGTCTACCCGGCTTCTACTGGCAAAACAGCTGATTTAACGCCAGAAGGGGAATTTACGATTATGATCAAAGCGAAAGATCCTTATTACAGAAGAAAAAATATTGAAGGCGGCGCAAAGAATAACCCACTCGGCCGAAGGTGGATTGGATTTGATGCGCGAGGAACCGACGGGAGAACCTATGGCATTCATGGAACAAGTGATGAGACATCGATAGGGAAATTTATTACGGCAGGCTGTGTACGTCTTCATAATCAAGATGTAGAACGGCTATTTGATCAGCTTCCAGTTGGTACAAAGGTATGGATCACGACATCAAGCGATGCATTTGAAAAGCTGGCCAAAGACAAACAGGCCATTCGTTAAAAAACGAATCACCTGCTTGTCTGCTTTTTTATCAACACTTTATAAAAAGGCTGCCGCTCCTGCTAAAAGTGAAGAAATTAACAGTAAGCTAATCATGAGCAATACCATAAATTTCATGAATTTCTGAGACATATCGCACCCCTATAATCAAATGTTTTTGCGACGAGCGCACCTTTCTTTATTCTAGCTCGTTTTTACGCAGGCGACAAGTGATGTACAAAGGAAGTGAACGGATGAATCAAATCGATCATATAGCCATTGCCGTTTTTTCTATTCAAAAAACAGCACGTACGTTCTCTAGGCTGTTTAACTGGGAATTTTCAGACATAGAAGTACTTCCGAATCAAGGGGTCAAAGTATCTTTTGCTTCCCTAGGTGATCTGCACATTGAGTTGATTGAACCGATGTCAAATCACAGCACATTACATACCTTTTTAATAAAAAGAGGAGAGGGGCTTCATCATATTGCATTAAAGTCAGGTGACATTCAGGCTGATCTCAGTCAACTTGACGAGCTCGGTGTACAGCTCATTCAAAAAGGCGCACAAAATGGTGCGAACGGAAAGCGCATTGCGTTTATTTCACCAAAAGAAACGTCAGGTGTGCTAATTGAATTGTGTGAGCCTTTGAAAGGAGAGAAACAGGAAGATGCATGAATCGTTCAATGACTTGTCTGAATGGCGCGAGAAAGCTTTAAGGGGAGGCGGTGAAAAACGAGCAGCGGCTCACCGAAACAAAGGAAAGCTGACTGTTCGTCAGCGGCTTCATGAACTTCTTGATGAAGGCAGCTTTATGGAAATCCAGTCATTTGCTAAAGGCTCCCGCTCAGAACATTTAGGGGATGGCGTTGTCACTGGGACGGGACTGATTCATGGGAGACAAGTAGGCGTTTATGCACAAGATGCGACCGTGTACGGGGGTTCGCTAGGGGACATGCATGCGAAAAAAATAGCGGCTTTAATGGATTTGGCTGCTAAAAATCAAATGCCTGTTATCGGTCTAAAAGACTCAGGTGGTGCGAGAATTCAAGAGGGTGTGGTATCATTAGAGGGATACGGTCAGATTTTTAAACGGAATGTGCTGTACTCTGGTCAAATTCCGCAAATATCCGTTATTTTAGGCTCCTGTGCGGGAGGTGCAGTATATTCACCTGCATTGACGGATTTTGTATTCATGACGGAGCAAACAGCTCATATGTTTTTAACTGGTCCGAAAGTGATAGAAAAAGCAACAGGAGAGACGGTCTGTCCTGACCGACTTGGAGGTGCAGCGGTTCAGCATCAAACAAGCGGGAATGTGCACTATACAGGGAAAGATGAGAAAGACGTGTTAAAAGCAGTTCGAACGCTTTTAACGTACATACCAACGAAACGACGGCCTGTCATTCATCGTAAGGTGCAAAAGCATGATGCGAGCGATCTTGGGAACATCTTGCCAAAGGAGCCATCACGTACTTATGATGTCAAACAAGTGGTGACAGCGATCACCGACCACGGCTCATTTTTTGAAACGCAGCGTTGTTTCTCCAAAAATATCGTCACAGGTTTTGCCAGATTACAAGGGTCTTCCATTGGTCTTGTAGCCAATCAGCCTAAGGTGCTGGCAGGAAGCCTTGACCTCAATGCTGCTGATAAAGCGGCTCGGTTTATTCGATTTTGCGATGCATTTCATATTCCCATTTTAACCCTTGTGGACGTTCCTGGTTTTTTGCCAGGTGAGAAAGCTGAGCATGCAGGCATTATCCGCCACGGCGCAAAGCTTCTGTATGCGTACGCTGAGGCGACCGTTCCAAAGATCACTGTGATTTTGCGAAAGGCATTTGGCGGTGCATACGTTGCGATGAATAGTAAGGGCTTAGGTGCTGACTTTGTGTATGCATGGCCAGAGGCAGAAATTGATGTCATGGGAAAATCGTTTGCAGACGAAATTGTTCATCCTGCTTTGCGTGAGGTGGACAATGAACCTAGTGTCATGAAGGCAGCACAATTAGGATTAATCGACGATATTTTAATGCCAGATGAAACGAGAGAGCGGCTCATTCGCTCATTTGACCTGCTTCGCAGTAAGGAAGAAGATAGACCGTTAAAAAAGCATGGAAACATGCCGCTATAAGAGGAGGAACATCATCATGATCAATGAGAAACGCTTATTAGACGAATTTTTAGAACTTGTTCAAATCGATTCAGAAACGAAACATGAAGAAAAAATTGTTGAAGTCCTAAAAGAGAAATTTACTGGTTTAGGGCTTAATGTAGTCGAAGATGATTCAAAAGAGACAACCGGTCATGGAGCAGGCAATCTTATTTGCACACTTGAAGGGAATCAAGAGGCAGATACGATTTATTTTACTTCTCATATGGATACAGTTGTACCAGGTAATGGTGTCAAGCCAGTCATTGAAGACGGTTATGTCAAGACAGATGGCACAACCATTCTTGGTGCTGACGATAAAACAGGGCTTGCTGCAATGTTTGAAGCGATCCGTGTCCTAAAAGAGAAAAATGTACCGCATGGCAAGATTGAATTTGTCATTACAGCTGGTGAAGAATCAGGACTTGTAGGAGCAAAAGCGTTAGATCCGAAACTGATGACAGCAAAATATGGTTATGCGCTTGATTCAGATGGCAAGGTCGGTACCATCATCGTGGCTGCGCCAACACAGGCGAAAGTACGTGCAACCATTTACGGAAAAACAGCTCACGCAGGTGTGGCACCTGAAAAAGGCGTCTCTGCGATTACGATTGCATCAAAAGCGATCGCGAGCATGCCGCTTGGCCGTATTGATGAAGAAACAACGGCGAATATCGGCCGCTTTGAAGGCGGAACACAAACGAATATTGTCTGTGATCAAGTGGATATTTTGGCAGAGGCACGTTCTTTAGAACCGGCAAAAATGGAAGCGCAAGTAGCGAAAATGAAAGAAGCCTTTGAAAAAACCGCTAAAGAAATGGGCGGAAGTGCCGATGTACAAATTGACATCATGTATCCAGGCTTTAAATTCTCACACGGCGATCAAGTCGTTGAAGTGGCGAAAAAAGCGGCTGCGAAAATTGGCCGTCCTTCAGAACTACAGACAAGCGGGGGAGGCAGTGATGCAAACGTCATTGCTGGAAACGGCATCCCGACCGTCAACCTAGCTGTTGGATATGAAGATATTCATACGAAAAATGAGAAAATGCCGATTGAAGAATTAGTCAAGACAGCTGAAATGGTTCTGGCCATTATCGAAGAAACGACAAATCCATCGTAAAGGCAGGAGACTCTGTGAGCACGCAAAAAATCATTATTTTCCAAGTGGGACAAGAGGATTTTGGTATCAGCGTAGAACATATACGCTCAATTGAGAAGGTCCCTTATTTACAAGAAGTATCGAACCTTCCAAAAGAGATTAAAGGACTCATGTCGTTAAGAGGAGAGGTCATTCCAGTCAGTGACACAGGTGTCATGCTGCACGGAAAACCTCTGGATGTAACCGAACAGTCTAAGGTTCTACTATTTGAATTAAACGATCAAATGATTGGCTGCCTTGTTTCTGATGCAAAAGATATCATTGATATCGAGCTAAGTGAGATCAAGCCATTTCATATGAACACAAAAGCATCTGAATATTTCTTCGGCGTCGTTGAGAGAGAGAACAAGATGATTTTACAAGTGGACCCTAATAAGTTTCTAGGGAAAATTGAGGATCTTGATCAATTGCCTGAGCGATTGAAAGAGGAATTGGCATAAACAAAGGCCCCTTATCCATGGATAAGGGGTCATTTTGCGTGCCGGAGATCACGCATCTTTTATTTGTTGCGCTCTACAGAAGACAAATAAAGCCCCCTTATCATGTTCGGGTAAGGGGGCTATCATTTATTCAGCTGCTGGGTTAATTGAATCGTTTGCCGCAGCTTTTGTTTTTGATTTTTGGTACATCACATTTAAAATAATCGTTTGAATGGTGAGTAAAAGTCCACTTGTCATCCAATATAAAGGAAGTGCAGCGGGAGCATTAATTGATAGAAACAGCATCATGACTGGGAAAATCATGCCCATGATTTTTGCTTGTTTCAGTGCGGCTTCTGTTTGGGTGCCTGATTGCTTTGCGAATTTTTGTGTGACATAAAATTGCAAGAAATACATGGCCCCTGCAAAGATCGCCACCAAAAGATCAGTTTGTCCTAAGTTAAACCATAAGAACGAATGTGTTGCGATCTCAGGTGTTGAGCGGATTGCTGAGTAAAAGCCAAGAACAATTGGGATTTGAATCAGCATCGGCAGACAGCCCATTGCCAGCGGGTTCACATTGTTGTCTTTATATACTTTCATCATTTCCATTTGCAGTTCTTTTTGTTTTTCAGGTTCTTTCGTTTTTTTCAATTTGCTTTGTATTTGGTCAATCTGAGGTTTAACGAGTGCCATTTTCTCTTGCATCACTCTCTGCTTTTTAAATTGGTTTGCAAAAAGCGGGAAAATAAGCAGCCGGACAATCAATGTCACGAACATAATAGATAAACCGTAGTCATCATGGAAAAAGTTCGCAAGCCAGATAATCAACTCAGAAAAAGGCTGAACAAAATAATGATGGAAAAACCCATCAGAGCTTGTATTTGTTTGCGCACTTGCAGCAAATGCCGGTGACGCTACCATCATCAAAAATAAAGTCGTACAAATAGTTAATAAACGTTTCAATTCATTTCCTCCTCAATAATAAAATCTAATAAGAGAGAGGAAGCGAATGGTCTTCATCATCATTTGATGATCTTTTCATTCGAATGACTTTACTAATCCAAGTTGTAATGCGATCATATATGATAAACAGAAAGTCTGTTCGATTCAAACAAGATGCATCCAACTCTTCTAAACGATGTCCTCCGAGGTGCTCGTTCATTCGGCAGTCTTTTAATAAGAAAGCAATACCGATGGCGGTCAGCGCTGGAAGAATAATCGTAAAGAATTCAACAAGGAAAAAGACTTCATTGAATGTATCAATAATCATGATTATCACATCCATTTCATTACTCACAGTGTACTATACACCATATGAAATGTCTAATGGAACAAACAGGTGAAATCACGGTGAAGTGAAGGAAAGTAGATCACCTAAGGAGGCAAGCAAATGGCTGATTCTCAAAAGAAGGGGCGAATCATTTTTCATATTGATATGAATAGTTTTTATGCATCGGTAGAAATGGCGTATGATCCTTCTTTGAGAGGGAAACCTTTAGCCATTAGCGGAAATGCAAAAGAGCGCAAAGGGATTGTTGTGACCTGCAGCTACGAGGCAAGAGCACTCGGGGTGAAGCCGCCGATGCCACTCTGGGAAGCGAAGCGGCTATGTCCGGGACTGATTGTGCGTACACCCAACTTCGACCGATACCGCAGCTCCTCACAAGAAATGTTTACCATACTAAGAGAATATAGTGACTTAGTTGAACCCGTTTCAATTGATGAAGGCTATATTGATTTAACCGATACACCTTATGCTGAGCATGCCGTGAAAACCGCTCATGATATTCAAACGAGGCTCGTAGAAGAGCTCATGCTTCCTTCGAGTATTGGCATTGCACCAAATAAATTTCTAGCGAAGATGGCGTCTAATTGGAAAAAGCCAATGGGCATTACCATTTTGCGTAAACGAGATGTCCCGACAATGCTCTGGCCGCTCCCTGCAGGTGACATGCATGGGGTTGGACAGAAAACGGCAGATAAGCTGAAAACCATCGGAATTCATACAATTGAAGATTTAGCGAAAGCGAATGAATATGCGCTAAAAGAGTTATTAGGCATCAATGGACCGAGGTTAAAGCAAAAGGCAAACGGAGAGCATGACGGCATTGTCGACCCAGAAAGAATATACGAATTTAAATCTGTCGGCAATTCTTCCACTCTTCCTCACGATTCTGATGATACAGATGAACTCGTCTCATTAATAGAGAAACTGTCCCAATCGGTGAGTGCCAGATTACGAAGAAAAGAAGTGATGGCAAACCGGCTGCTCATTATGATTCGGTATGCAAGCTGGAAAAATATCACACGGAGCGTCACACTCACGAATCCTACTGATCGAAAGGAAGATCTATTTGAGGCGGCAAAGCAGCTATTCCTAAAGCATTGGAATGACCAGCCAGTAAGACTTTTAGGTGTGACGGGGACCGATCTTGTGGAACGAAAATCAGCCGTCAAGCAGCTTGATTTATTCTCTTATACAGAAGATGCAAAAGACGAACCGCTCCAATCTCTTTTAGACGGACTGAAAGAAAAATATGGTAAACCACTCATCCAAAGAGGAGTGACCATTAAGGAAAAAGAGAGCAAAACAAGTGGTACAAGTTTTAATAAAGACTTTTTTCAGGACGAAAGAGGAAATGACTAGCCTGAAAACTTGATAAAAGAGGTGATGTTGTGGTAATTTCAAAGGGTACATCATTTCAGCAGTAATCAATATAGTGTGTTAGAAGGGACGTCAGAATTATGTCAAAACAACAAATCGGTGTCGTTGGACTAGCCGTTATGGGAAAAAACCTTGCCCTAAATATTGAAAGCCGCGGTTTCTCCGTGTCCGTTTATAACAGATCTAGCAGCAAAACAGAAGAGTTTCTTCAAGAATCAAAAGGGAAAAACGTTGTAGGCACATACAGCATTGAAGAATTTGTTCAATCGCTTGAAACGCCGCGTAAAATTCTTTTAATGGTAAAAGCAGGTGCAGCAACAGATGCAACCATTCAATCATTACTGCCTCATCTAGAGAAAGGTGACATTTTAATTGATGGTGGAAATACATATTACAAGGATACACAAAGACGTAACCAAGAGCTTGCGGAAAGTGGTATTCACTTCATTGGTACAGGTGTTTCTGGCGGTGAAGAAGGCGCACTTAAAGGTCCTTCTATCATGCCTGGCGGTCAAAAAGAAGCGCACGAGCTAGTGAAACCAATTTTAGAAGCCATCTCTGCGAAAGTAGATGGTGAGCCTTGTACAACGTATATCGGTCCAGATGGAGCAGGACATTATGTCAAAATGGTTCATAACGGTATCGAGTACGGAGACATGCAATTGATCTCTGAATCATACTTTATCTTGAAGCATGTCGCTGGTTTATCAGCAGATGAGCTTCATGAAGTATTCTCAGAGTGGAATAAAGGCGAACTTGACAGCTACTTAATCGAAATCACAGCTGACATTTTCACAAAAGTGGATGAGGAAACGAACCAGCCGCTAGTAGATGTCATCTTAGATAAAGCTGGCCAAAAAGGAACTGGAAAATGGACAAGCCAAAGCTCACTTGATTTAGGTGTCCCGCTTCCAATCATTACGGAGTCTGTTTTCGCTCGTTTTATTTCTGCGATGAAAGATGAGCGTGTGGAAGCAAGTCAATTAATTCAAGGGCCTGAGCCAACTCAATCAGCTGAAGATAAACAAGCATTAATTGAAGCTGTTAGAAAAGCTCTCTTCATGAGTAAAATCTGCTCATATGCACAAGGTTTTGCGCAAATGAAAGCAGCGTCTGATGAGTATAACTGGGATTTGAAATACGGTGAAATTGCGATGATCTTCCGCGGTGGATGTATCATTCGTGCAGCCTTCCTGCAGCAAATCAAAGAAGCATATGACCGTAACCCTGAATTGAAAAACCTATTGCTTGATCCTTACTTCAAGGATATCGTAGAAAGCTATCAATCATCACTTCGTAAAGTGATTTCACTTGCAGTAGAACAAGGTGTTCCTGTTCCTTCATTCTCAAGTGCACTAGCTTACTTTGATAGCTATCGTACAGCTGTCCTTCCAGCTAACTTAATTCAAGCACAGCGTGACTACTTCGGCGCACATACGTATGAGCGCACAGATAAAGAAGGCGTCTTCCATACTGAATGGATGAAATAAGTATAAAACCTCAAAAGACCTTACCTTGGTAAGGTCTTAGATTGTTGACAAAGGGCTAAAATGAACTTGATTTTAGCCCTTTGTCTTCTTTTAAGCGTGATAGAAAACCTTTGCACGCTAGGAAGGCCGAGTCCTGGAGCGGAGCGAATTTGACATTTGTGAGCACCAGCACGCAGGACTGACAACGAATGCGAGGGTTTGTCTACACGCTGTGACCTTACCTTTGGTAAGGTCTTTTTTGTGTTTATATCTATTCGGCTAAAAATCCGAAAAAGAGGGATGCTAAGTAAAAAAGAACAGAAAGTAGGGATAGAAGTGGGCATTTTATATGCACTTCTCCCAGCGATATTTTGGGGAAGTATTGTTCTCATCAGTGTCAAACTTGGCGGGAATGCCTATCAGCAAACACTCGGCATTACCCTCGGCGCTTTTTTGTTTTCAATCGGCGCCTATTTGATCAAAATGCCGGAACTGACACCGCTTATTTTTGCGGTTTCCGTTATCTCTGGGATCTTTTGGAGTATTGGGCAAATGAATCAGCTATCAAGTGTCGCCTTTCTAGGGGTGTCAAAGGCTGTTCCTTTATCAACGGGTATGCAGCTTGTGAGCACGACATTATTTGGTGTCATCGTCTTCAAAGAATGGCAGACCATGACGGTCATACTTATTGGTTCTTGTGCCATTTTATTTATTATTGCTGGCGTTGTCATGACATCCCTCGGTCAAAAAAAGAATGGCGGGAACGAAGGCGGCAATTTTAAAAAGGGAATCATCATTTTGCTCATCTCAACCGTAGGCTACGTCGGATACGTCGTCATTTTAAGATGGTTTCATATAGATGGCTGGTCTGCGCTCGTTCCGCAATCTGTCGGCATGCTGCTTTCATCGTTAGCGATTAGTCTAAAGCAAGACCCGTTTAGCAAATATACGTTCAGAAATATCATTGCTGGTCTTGTGTGGTCCACAGGAAATCTAGGACTTCTTTTGGCGATTCCACTCATTGGCGTAGCAGTAAGTTTTTCCATGTCTCAAACAGGAATTGTCATCTCGACTTTAGGCGGTATTTATTTATTAAAAGAGAAAGCATCAAAAACAAGCTTTGTCATTGCAGGCTGCTTGATGATTATCGCAGGCGGTGTGTTGCTAGGTTTTACAAAATAGGAGGTTTAAGCGAATGTATCCAGATTTGGAAGGAAAAACAGTTCTCATCACAGGAGCAGGTACAGGGATAGGTCAGGCGATGGCACGCCGGTTTGGACAAGAAAAAGCCAATGTAGTGATCAATTATTTCTCAGATAAAGAAAACCCGGACGACACGATTGCTGAGATTCAAAAAAGTGGCGGACAGGCTGTCAAAATTCAAGGGGATGTTTCAAAAGAAGAGGATATGAAGGCGATGATTGATCAAGCTGTTGATACATATGGCAGTCTTGATGTCATGATCAATAATGCAGGAATCGAAAATGAAGTTCCTTCAACTGAAATGACGCTAGATAACTGGAACAAAGTGATGTCCACCAATTTAACAGGTATGTTTTTAGGGTGCCGTGATGCATTAAAGTATATGACAGAACACGGGATCGAGGGGTCGATTATTAATATGTCGTCGGTCCATCAGCAAATTCCGTGGCCTCATTTTGTCCATTATGCAGCAAGTAAAGGAGGCGCCAAGCTTTTGACGGAAACGCTGGCACTAGAATATGCCCCTAAAAAAATTCGCGTAAACAGCATTGCACCAGGCGCAATTGATACCCCGATCAATGCCGAAAAATTTGATGATCCAGCATTGAAAAAGGGCGTCATTGAGCTGATACCGATTGGTTATATCGGAAAACCGGAAGAAGTGGCAGCATGTGCTGTCTGGCTTGCATCAAAAGAGGCGAGCTATGTGACAGGGTTGACGTTATATGTAGACGGCGGTATGACCAAGTACCCTGGATTCCAAGCAGGAAAAGGATAATCGTGATGATCACGGGCTGGGCCCAGAGGATAACACAACATCAAATTATGATCTAGTATGTGCATGTGAAGACTAGTGAAAAGCGTGTGTATAAACATTCACACGCTTTTATCCGTTTATACGCCCTATTCAAATATGCTCGTTTCTTTTACAGGCTTTACACAAATTTTGATTGCAAAGATATGAATAGATTCGAAAAGTAGCAGCAAAAGACGTTTACCTATCCATCAAATTGAGTGGGAATAGCATCTGTTTCCATCTCGGGGCAGTTACTTCTCATGATTTATGGATTTTTGAATGAGCTAAGTCATTAGCACTTATTTTAACAAAGTTCTCAAAGACTGTCTTCTGAAGAAGAAGCTACTTTATGGTTCATTCGGAGAGTATTTTTTAAAAGAAAAGGGGTCTCGTTCATATCTGGATGAGATCTCTTTTGTTCTGAAAGCTTGTTATGAATAATGATACGGTCATTTTTAAAATAAAATACATACATATAAAATTAAATGTCTAGACATTTAAAAATAAAAATATATAATATTAACTGGAAGCGCTTTTATTACAACAATGGGGTGAGAGAAATGAAACGTATTTTATTAGCATGCAGTTCAGGTATGTCTACGAGTTTACTAGTCACAAAGATGAAGGCACATGCTGAGTCTATAGGGGAAGAAGCAGAGATTTGGGCAGTCGGACAAGACCAAGCGAAAAAAGAAATGGCACATGCCGATGTTGTATTAATTGGACCGCAAATGAGCTTTTTAAAAGGGGATCTTCAAAAAGAAGCTCAAAAATATGGGATTGAAGTAGAGGTCATCGATATGCAGGCGTATGGGCTAGCAGATGGACAAAAAGCGTATGAACAAGCGGTTTCATTGATGGGGGAATCTTAAAGGATGGAAAAGAAAACACTCGAAGGACTCACGGAAGAACAAATCAGTTTTCAATTGATCTTACACAGCGGAAATGCACGAAGCAAATTGCTTCAATCTCTTAAACAATTTAGAGAAGGTCATGAAACAGTAGCATCTGACCTTCTCAAAGAAGCGGAAGATGACTTGCGGAATGCACATGATATCCATTTTCAGATGGTACAGCAAGAGGCAAGCGGAGAAACGATTTCATTCTCCTTGCTGCTCATGCATGCCGAAGATCATTTCATGTCAACGCTGACAATAAAAGAGCTTGTGGGAGAGCTCTTACCGATATTGCAATCACTGAAACAATAAAGGGTGTAAACAAGGGGGGAAACCAATGTTTGATAAAATAAGTGCGATTTTGGTTCCGATTGCTGGGAGATTGAACAACAATCGCTATCTAGGGGTATTAAGGGATGCCTTTATGCTTGCGTTCCCATTAACAATTTTTGGTTCCATCATGGTCGTATTAATGAATTTGCCATTTTTAGATAAGATCATGAGTCAAACAGCACTGGAAGGTGTTCAGTCTGCACTGAATATCGCACCGAGTGCGACCATCAGCATTATGAGTGTGTTTGTTGTATTTGGGATTGGCTACTATTTATCGAAAAGCTATGATGTGGAAGCTGTCTTTGGCGGTGTGATCGCTTTAGCCTCTTTTCTACTCCTTACGCCATTTTTACTAGAACAAGAGGGCGGTGCATCCATTGCAGGCGTCATCCCAGTCGATCGTTTAGGCGCAAAGGGAATGTTCCTTGGAATGATCACAGGCTTTTTGTCGGCTGAAATTTATCGCTATTTTGTCCAAAAGAAATTTGTCATCAATATGCCGCAAGGGGTTCCGCCAGCTGTTTCTAAGTCTTTTGCTGCACTCATCCCGGCTACTTTGACACTCACAACTTTTTTACTGATCAATATCATCATTACACAAGGGTTCAAAACCAACATGCATGACTTGATTTACAATGCGATTCAGGCGCCGCTTGTCGGACTTGGAAGCGGTATCATTCCGACCTTGATCGCTATTTTCTTTATACAAATTCTTTGGTTCTTTGGGCTCCACGGCCAAATTATTATCAACTCTGTCATGGACCCGATTTGGAATACATTGTCCATTCAAAATCTAGAAAGCTACACAAAAACAGGTGAGGTTCCGAACATCATCAGCAAGCAGTTTATCGAAATCTATACAGTGGGTATGGGTGGAACCGGTATGACGCTAGCTGTTGTGTTTACGATTTTAATTTTTCTTAAAAGTAAGCAATTGAAACAAGTAGCAAAGCTCGGCTTAGGACCAGGTTTATTTAACGTCAATGAACCCATTATCTTCGGTTTACCGATTGTGATGAACCCGCTTATTCTCATTCCGTGGATTTTGGCGCCAATGGTGATTACTTGTATTTCTTATTTTGCGATGGCCGCAGGTATTGTGCCGCCTCCGACAGGCGTGAATATTCCTTGGACAGTCCCGATCTTTATTAGCGGAGTCATGGCAACAAATTCATTAGCGGGCGGTCTGCTTCAGCTGTTTAATTTAATGATTGTGTTTGTCATTTGGTTCCCGTTCCTAAAATTTATTGATCGTATGAATGTGAAAAATGAAAAAATAGTCACGACAGAAAAAACGAAACAAACAAACATCAAAGGTGAAGGAGACTCAATACATGTCGATGGAAACTAACAGTCAATCATATACATTTCCAGAAGGTTTCTGGTGGGGATCTTCTGCCTCTGCTACGCAAACAGAAGGCAGTTATCCAGGAGATGGAAAGGGACCGAACATTTGGGATCACTGGTTTGAAAAAGAGCCGAATCGTTTTTTTCAGGGCGTCGGTCCAGGTGTAACCTCACAATTTTATCGTAAATACAAAGAGGATATCCGACTCATGAAGGAGATTGGGCACAACTCGTTTCGTCTATCTATTTCATGGTCACGCCTTTTACCTGAGGGAAAAGGGGCTATTAATGAAGAAGCTGTGGCTTTTTACAATGATGTGATCAATGAACTGATAGCGAGTGACATTGAACCGTTTGTGAACTTGTATCATTTTGATATGCCAATGGCGTTGCAGGAGACGGGAGGATGGGTAAACAGGCAGGTTGTAGACGATTATGTCAGCTATGCGACATTGTGTTTTCAGCTATTTGGCGACCGAGTGAAAAAATGGTTTACCCATAATGAGCCGATTGTCCCTGTAGAGGGTGGATATATGTATAGCTTCCATTATCCAAACGAAGTTGATTTCCAAAAGGCAGTGCAAGTTGGATTTCATGAGATTTTATCAAATGCTAAGGCCATTGCGGCTTATAAAGAGATGAAGCAGGATGGGAAAATAGGCATTATCCTGAACCTTACTCCTTCGTATCCACGAAGCCAGAATCCGCGGGATGTCGAAGCAGCTGAGATGGCTGACGCCTTCTTTAACCGGTCCTTCCTAGATCCAGCAGTGAAAGGACATTTCCCTGAGAAGCTAGTGGACGTGTTAAAGAAAGAAGGATTGATGCCGGCTATGGAGGAAGGAGACCTTGAACTCATTCAAGAGAACACGATCGACCTTCTCGGCATCAACTATTATCAGCCAAGAAGAGTGAAAGCAAAGGAACATATGCCTCACCCTGATGCACCATTTATGCCAGATCATTATTTTGATTCTTTTGAAATGCCGGGCAGAAAAATGAATGTGTACCGCGGCTGGGAAATCTATGAAAAGGGTATTTACGATATATTGAAAAAAGTCCAGACAGACTATGGGAATATTGAATGCTTTATTTCTGAAAATGGAATGGGTGTTGAAGGAGAAGAGCGGTTTCAGGATGAAGAAGGAATGATTCATGACGATTACCGCATTGATTTTATTTCTGAGCATCTTAAATGGGTGCATCAAGCCATTCAAGAAGGAAGTCATGTAAAAGGCTATCATCTGTGGACGTTTATGGATAATTGGTCATGGTCGAATGCCTATAAAAATCGCTATGGATTTGTCTCAGTGGACCTTGAGGAAGACGGGAAACGTACCATCAAAAAAAGTGGCTATTGGTTTCAATCGGTTTCAGAGAATAATGGTTTCTAATCAAGATACTTGCTCTTTCCTTGAAAAGGGCAAGTATTTTTCTTATGTAAAGATGAAAGGGGTGAAATGAAAGTGGCTCGAACCTTTTAAGCGCACTAGGCTTAGTGTAGAATGAGAGGAAGGCTAGAAAGCGCTATAATAGGATATGAAAAAACAAGTCAGTTGGTGGTGTGAGATGACAAAGTACGAACTCATTTCAGAAGAAATTAGAAAAAGAATAGGAACAGCATATTATCCAGAAGATCAACCCATTCCAGATGAAAACTCGCTTGCCGCTGAATTTAAATGCAGCAGAATGACGATGAAGCGTGCGCTCGATCTTTTAGTGGCGGAAGGTCTGCTCTTTAGAAAAAGAGGTCATGGCACATTTATTGTGAAGGCAGCACTAAATCAAGGTGCGATCAACGTATCAGGTCATGAAAATAAAGGGTTCACGAAAGTGATGGCAGATAAAAACGTGACGAGCCAAATCATTCGCTTTGATGTGCATTTTCCAAGTGAAGAGGTGGCAGCTCATTTATCCATTGACTCAAGCACACCTGTCTATGACATTATTCGGCTCCGTTTGGTAGAAGAAGAGCCATATGTATTAGAAAAAACCTTTATGCCTGTCAATGTCATTAAGGGAATAGATGAAGAGGTTTTATTGGGTTCCATCTATAGCTACATTACAAACACACTGCAATTAAAAGTAGCAGGAGCGCACAAAAAAATTAGAGCGGCTAAATCAGATCAGCTTGATCAGCAATATTTAGGCTGTGACCCTACGGATCCGGTGCTAGAAGTGGAGCAGGTGGCTTATTTAAACACAGGCCGTCCGTTTGAATATTCCTTTAGCCATCATCGCTATGATAAATTTGATTTTTCAACGGTTGAAATTACGAAAACACGACTTTAAAAAAAGAGCAGAACCCCCTCAATCGGGAGACTGCTCTTTTTTTGTTGATTTTATATATTCCACCAGTGATATCCATCTTTTTCAAGAAGCTGATCTGCTTCTTTTGGTCCCATAGAACCAGCAGGATAATTTGGTTTTAACGTTTTGGTTTCAGCCCATTTTTCTGAAATTGGATCAACAAAGTTCCAAGACAGTGCTACTTCATCCCAGTGGGCAAAGTTTGTTGCGTCACCTAGCAAACAGTCATGAATTAGCTTTTCATACGCTTCTGGTGTATTCATGATGTCGTTGTAATTTGTTTGATAGTCAAGCTTAATTGGTTTAGCATACGTTCCGCCATCAAGCTTGCGAGCATTCAGGTGAAGGGTGATGCCTTCGTCTGGCTGAATGTGAATCACCAGTAAGTTTGGATGCATGGAATTCCCGTTTCCGTAGTACAGGTTCATCGGAATGTCTTTAAATTGCACCACGATTTGAGTGGATTTCTTTTCTAGACGTTTTCCTGTACGAATGTAAAATGGTACCCCGGCCCATCTAAAGTTATCGATGAGAAGTTTTCCTGCAACGAATGTTTCTGTGTTGGAGTTTGGGTCCACATTTTGCTCTTCAAGATAGGAAGGAACCATATTGCCATCAATCGTTCCTGCATCATACTGTCCGCGGACAAAGAATTGATCCACTTCATCTTTCGAGAATGGACGAAGCGCACGCAATGCTTTCCGTTTTTCGCTACGGATTTCCTCTGTATTGAGCTTAATCGGTGGCTCCATGGCTAGTAGTGCAACCATTTGAAGCATATGGTTTTGTACCATATCTCTCAGTGCACCAGAACTCTCGTAATATCTCGCACGGTCTTCGACACCTAATGATTCACTCGATGTGATTTGAATGTTTGAAATATAGCGGTTTGTCCAAAGCGGTTCAAAGATCGCATTCGCAAAACGAATCACCTCAATGTTTTGCACCATCTGTTTACCGAGGTAGTGGTCAATACGATAAATTTGATCCTCTGTAAATGCATCTCGGATCTCTTCATTTAATGTTTTGGCACTAGGCAGGTCATGACCAAACGGTTTTTCAATAACAAGTCGAGACCATCCAGTCGTTTCTGATACGCCTTCACTTTTTAAAAACTTCGCAATCGTTCCGAAGAATTCTGGTGCCATCGCTAAATAGAACATCCGGTTATTCGGGATACTGTATGTATCTTCAAGACCAGAAAGAAGTGTGTTCAGTGCTTGATAGGAAGCAGGGCTTGAGACATCAAAATCATGGTAATAGAAATGAGAAATAAATTCCTCTGCTTTTGCTTCTGCATCATCAGAAGAGACCGATTCTTTTACCACAGCTCTTAGGTCTTCATGAGACCAAGGACGACGTCCAACACCTACAACGGCGAATTGATCTCCAAGCTTTCCGCTATGATAAAGTCTATGTATAGAAGGGTAGAGCTTGCGTTTTGCAAGGTCTCCTGTTGCGCCAAAAATGACAATGACTGCTTTTGGATAGTTAGTTTCTGTATTCACGAAAAGTACCTCACTTTATTCGTAGCATTGTTGTAAAAACCGAGAATGTATGTACATTTTCTTTATTTTAAAGGTTCATTGTTCGTAAAGCAAACATTTGATTCGACTTTTTCTGCTCGAGTTTGACTTTTTTCAAAAATTCCGCTGAATTCACATTTATCCTGTCTTCATGTATTCTATATGAATGAAGAGATTGTATACCGGCTGTAGGAGGAAATCGTAATGGAACTGCTCTTTTTAGGAACAGGTGCAGGCATTCCTGCAAAAACAAGAAACGTCACTTGCACTGCGCTGAAGCTTTTAGAAGAGAGAAAAGCCGTGTGGCTTTTTGATTGCGGAGAAGCGACGCAGCATCAAATATTACATACAACGATTAAACCAAGAAAAATTGAGAAGATCTTTATCACGCATATGCACGGTGATCATGTATATGGTCTCCCGGGTCTGCTTGGCAGCAGGTCCTTTCAAGGCGGAGAAGATGAATTGACGATATATGGTCCAAGCGGCATTAAAGCTTTTGTAAACGCGGCACTTTCAGCGACACAAACGCATTTGACTTATCCGCTGCATATCATAGAAATAGAGGAAGGGATCGTTTTTGAAGATGAGACCTTTCAAGTAGAAGCAAGACGAGTGTCTCATGGGATCCCAGCTTTCGGTTATCGGGTCGTGGAAAAAGATGTACCAGGCGCATTAAAAGCCGAAGACCTAAAAAAAATCGGTGTAAAACCTGGACCTTTGTATCAGAAGTTGAAAAATGGGGAAACCGTTACACTCGAAGATGGAAGAATGATTGATGGAACCGATTATTTGGAACCCCCTAAAAAAGGGAGAATCGTTGCATTTTCAGGAGATACCCGTTTGTGCGAGAATATAACAAGGCTTGCCAAGAATGCGGATGTGTTAGTCCATGAAGCAACATTTGGGAAAGAAGATGCAGAACTAGCCTATAATTATTATCACAGTACGACAGAACAGGCAGCAAAAACAGCGCAGGAAGCAGGCGCAAAAAGACTGATTTTGACCCATATTAGTGCACGGTACCAAGGGGAAGAGTCACTGAAACAATTACTCAAAGAAGCCCGCGATATATTCCCGCTGACTGAAGCTGCACATGATTTCTTTTCTTTTCCTATTGACCGTACCCTGTAAAAATTGGATGAATCGTCAAAAAAAGTTGTGTGATTTTTTTGATATTTATGATGACGCTCTTTTTCAGGTAGTGGTAAAATGGTGAAGAAAAAACAAATGACGAATTACACTATGAAGAATACGGGAGGCACAATCAAAGATGAGCGGTTTTACAGCGTTAAGTGAAGCAGAATTAAATGACCTATATGCAGCACGACAAAAAGAATATGAAACGTACAAAAGTAAAAACTTACACTTAGACATGTCTAGAGGGAAACCTTCACCAAAACAGCTCGATTTATCTATGGGCATGCTCGATGTCGTGACATCAAAGGATGCAATGACAGCTGAGGATGGTACAGATGTGCGAAACTATGGCGGCTTGACAGGCCTTCCTGAAACAAAGAAATTTTTTGCAAGTGTGCTCAATCTGAAGCCAGAACAAATCATCATTGGCGGTAATTCTAGTCTGAATATGATGCATGACACAATTGCACGTGCTATGACTCACGGCGTATATGGCAGCAAAATACCTTGGGGAGAGCTTCCAAAGGTAAAATTCCTTGCACCAAGCCCAGGATATGATCGTCATTTTGCCATTTGTGAGCATTTTAACATAGAGATGATTACGGTAGATATGAAGTCGGATGGACCTGACATGGATCAGGTGGAAAAATTGGTTGCAGAAGATGAAGCCATCAAAGGGATTTGGTGTGTACCGAAATATAGTAACCCTGACGGCATTACGTATTCAGATGAGGTTGTTGACCGTCTTGCTTCCATGCAGACTAAAGCAGACGACTTCCGTATTTTTTGGGATGATGCCTATGCAGTCCACCATCTAACAGATACGCCTGATACGTTAAAAGATATTTTTCAAGCAGTAGACAAAGCAGGACATGCAAACCGTGTGTTTATGTTCGCCTCTACTTCTAAAATTACGTTCCCAGGCTCGGGTGTTGCACTGATGGCATCTAGTCAGGACAACGTCAGCTTTATTCAAAAACAGCTATCAGTTCAAACCATTGGGCCAGATAAAATCAATCAATTAAGACACCTTCGTTTCTTCAAGAATCCAGAAGGATTGAAGGAACATATGAAAAAGCATGCAGCGATTATTAAGCCGAAATTTGACCTCGTTCTTTCGATCCTTGATGAAAAGCTTGGTGGAACAGGCATCGCTGAGTGGCACAAACCAAATGGCGGATATTTTATCAGCTTAAATACACTCGATCATTGTGCAAAAGCTGTTGTGCAAAAAGCGAAAGAAGCCGGTGTGACACTAACAGGTGCAGGGGCGACATATCCTTATGGAAACGATCCGCTTGATCGTAACATCCGTATTGCGCCAACGTTCCCAACACTTGAAGAACTAGAGCAGGCGATTGACATCTTTACGTTATGCGTTCAGCTTGTCAGCATTGAAAAGTTGCTGTCTGAGAAAAGTCAATCAGCACCAACGGTATAATGAAAAAACTCCTTGACTGATGTCCGGTCAAGGAGTTTTTGTTTTTAGTTAGCTGTTTGATAATAAGAGACAGGCTGTTTTGCTGCACACCACACATCATAAATCGCAAGCTGCACAATATGTGGTTCATCGTGATGAATATAGTGCGAGCTGTTCTGCGCCTGAATCCATCCGCTTTGGGATGACAATGTGAGCATTCGTTTATGAAGCCTGAGCCAAGCTTCATGTGCTGGATGAAACAAGCGGCTTTTGCCTGATGAAATGACAAGAAGGGGCATCATCCCATAATGCGTTTGCTCCTCTTTGATCGTACGCAGCATTTGCTCAAAGTCCTCATGTGTACATTCTGCTGTGAACTGCGCCATATATGAAGTGCGTTCTTCCTTTGATAAGAGCGGCAGAATGACCTGCTCTTGCTCCTCACTTGCTGGGTCTAGAAGGACCATACCGATAACATCTTCTTTTCTGCGGCTTGCCCATAAGCGGCTGACAAGAGAGCCAAATGAGTGCGCCACAATGAGAAATGGCGGCTGAATATTGGCTTGATGTAAGAGTGTATCTAAATCATCCGCAAGATTATGCAAAGTTCTTCCTTCTTTGCTTTCACTGCTTTTTCCATTACCTAAACGGTCATATAAGAAAACACCAAGCTCTGGGTCAATATCACGAGCGATATTCGCCCACGTATCGCCTGAAATTCCATATCCTGCTTCAAAAATAATGGTGGCTTGCTTTTTTCCTTGACGATGCCTTGTATAAAAGTGATGTCCATCTATATGATACGTTCTTTCAATCAATGCCGAGTTCATTCTTCCATCTCCTCTAAGTGGTTCTTTAGCTAAAAGACGGCACAAAAGGCAAAGATGTTTCTCTTAAAAACAAAAAAGATGCCTATTTCAAAAAATAGACACCTTTTTGCTTAAAGATGTTACCAAGCGCGATCGTATTGGCGCGGGCTTTCGATGGATGTACGAAGCTCTTTAGCGGCTGTTTTTGGGAAATACGGATCCCGTAAAAATTCTCTGCCGATAAAGATCAAGTCAGCACGCTGATTTTGTAAAATTTCTTCGGCCTGTACACCAGATGTGATCATACCAACAGCGGCTGTTTGGATGCCGGCACCTTCTCTTATTTTCTCAGCAAAGGTGACTTGGTAGCCGGGGAATGTTTTAATACTGGCTTGCACCACAGCGCCTGAGCTCACATCAATTAGATCGACTCCTTGCTCTTTCAGCCATGCGGCAATGCCAATATAATCTGCAATATCTAGTCCTTTTGTTGTGTAATCAGAAGCGGATACACGGACAAATAATGGTCCATCCCACACTTCATTGACTGCATCAACAACTTCTCTCAAGAAGCGATAACGATTTTCTGGTGAACCGCCATATTCATCTGTCCGGTGATTGGCAAGCGGTGAGAGAAATTCGTTAATCAAATAGCCATGCGCACCATGAATCTCAATGATGTCAAATCCAGCTTTCTTGGCGCGGACAGCGGCATCTTGAAACGCCTGAACTGTGTCTTTTATTTGATCGATAGACATCTCAAGAGGTCTTTTAGATTGCTCGTCAAATGGAATGCTGGATGGAGCAAGAATGTCACCATCTAGCTCAGCCTTGCGTCCTGCATGGGCTAGCTGGATGGCCGTTTTTGTTCCGTACGCTTTGATTTGTTCGTTTAATGAGGCAAACCCTTCAATGTGCTCATCACCCCAAATTCCGAGGTCCTGATCACTAATTCTTCCCTCAGGTGAAACAGCACTTGCCTCGACCATAATTAATCCGGCTTGACCTTGCGCACGGGAAATATAATGTGCAAAGTGGAAAGGCTGTAATTTTCCATCACGGTCATAGGATGAATACATACACATCGGGGACATGACGATGCGGTTTTTGAGTGTGACACCTTTTAATGTCCAAGGTGAAAAAAGCTTTGTTTCCAATTACCTTCGCCTCCTCATAGAATGGTATAGCCGATTATAACAGTCATTCAAACATTCGTCATAAAAGGTGCTCAAATCATATAGCTTTTGAACATGATTTTGTATAATGAAAGATATGGACATCAAAGGGGGATAAACGGATGAAATGGCAAACGGAAAGTGAACTAAAGGAGCTACTCACAGCTCTGATGCAGTATGAAAGCATATCTGGTACAACGGGAGAAGTCGCATTAGCGGAATATTTATATTACTTGCTGAGGGAGCGGCCATATTTTGAGCAGCATCCTGATCACTTGGCTTTGCATCCAATGAAAGATGGCCGGTATTTTTTAACGGCACTTGTCAAACGAAGTACGCTGCCACGTACTGTTTTACTCCTCAGCCATTTTGATGTCGTCGATACAGAGGATTACGGAGAATTTCAAAATATGGCGTGTAAGCCCGAAGAGTTAATGGCGTCCTTTTCTCAAAAAAGTGCACTTCTTCCAAAAAGGGCAAGAGAGGATTTAGCTTCAGGTGACTGGCTGTTTGGACGAGGGTCTATGGATATGAAAGCAGGCCTGACCGTCCAGCTTTCCATGCTGGAAAGAGCGATGGCGGGGAGGTTTGAAGGAAATATTCTGCTCGTCACAGTGCCAGATGAAGAAGTGAATTCACAGGGGATGCTGGAGGCTGTTCCGAAACTAAAGGAGCTCAAGCAGAAGTATGACCTTGAGTATACCGCTTGTTTAAACAGTGAGCCGATGTTTGAAAAGTATCCCGGGGATGCGCACCAATACATCTATACAGGTAGTATAGGGAAGGTACTTGCGGGATTTTTCTGCAAAGGAATTGAAACACATGTAGGTGAGCCATTCTCAGGATTAAATGCAAATTTTATGGTATCTGAATTAAACAGGCTGTTAGAACTGAATAGTGATTATTGTGAGGAAGTAGATGGTGAAGTGACACCGCCTCCGACCAATTTGATGCAAAAGGATTTGAAAGAAGCTTACTCTGTTCAAACGCCTCACACGGCTGTTTCTTTATTTAATGTGCTGATGATGAACCGCTCTAGTGAAGAGCTTCACGGGCTCCTCTATGAAACTGCGAAACAAGCAGCAGCTCAAATCGAAGCCAATCTCAAACAGAAAACCGCTGCATTTCAACGCTTTAAACATTTTACACCCATCGATACAAACATCACGGTGTTAACGTATCATGAGCTGTACGAAAAAGCTGCTGAACGATCCGGCAAGCAGGAGGTCGAGCGAATTGTCAACTACGCCTTTGCCAACCGGGGTGAGCTTGGGGATCGTGATTTTTCAACCAAAATTGTATCAGAACTGACGACCCTTTGTAAGGAAGATGGAGCACTGATTGTGTTGTTTTATAGTCCGCCATTTTACCCATCAGTTTCTTCAACAAACGATCTGCATATTCAAACGACCTTAAAGAAGATTCAAAGAGAAGCAAAAGAGATCTATGGAATCGAAGTAGAAGAAGTCAAATATTTTCCTGGTTTATCTGATTTAAGCTACTTACAGCTTGAAAATCAAGATATAGACGATTATACAGCCAACATGCCGCTATACCAAAAAGGCTACTCGTTACCACAAGGAGAAAAAGAAGCTCTTAACGTTCCTGTCATCAACGTTGGTCCATTAGGAAAGGATGCGCACAAATGGACAGAACGGCTGCATGTCCCATTCTCTTTTGGCGTTTTGCCGTCGCTCTTACAATCAACAATTCATGCTTTATTAGAGAAAGAGTAAGCATATGTGGTGATAAGCCCTATCGTGATGATAGGGCTTTTTGTTGTGAATATATATTCTTTTTATTCTTCATTATGCCAGAAGTTATAGATGGAAATGGCAATGTGAAACGATAGAACTAACAAAAAATAGTTAAAATGATTGAAATATTCAGAAAAGTCTATTATAATCAATTATGTAATTAAGTTACAATTATCCTAATTGTAAGGAGGTGATTTAAATGAAACGTAACGAATGGATTGCGATCTAAAAAATTACCGAATACTTACAAAACAGTGTGTACCGCAGAGAAGCGAATGATTTAGCTTCTCTGTGAATTTGTATAAGGACTAAAAATAGATGAGAGTTGGGTGAGAGAATTGTCAAATATGAAAAATTATTATGAAGAGCATCCGCCTTTATGGAATTTTCTTTATCCGTTTTTTGGTCAATCTAGCCAAGAAGGAGCACAATCTCGTGTGACAGAATTCATCCAAAAAGAACGAACATTTCAAAAAGGGAAAAATGCTTTATATTTACATATCCCGTTTTGTGATACCATCTGTTCGTTCTGCCCCTTTATTAAATCCACAAAATATGAGCCTATGATCGGAAAATATATTGATGCTTTAATCAATGAGATGCGCATTCTATCACAATCAACTAATATTCAAAAGATGACTTTTGATGTGGTATTTGTTGGTGGAGGGACGCCTTCCATTATGCCTCCTGAGCTGATTTATCGACTTTCGACTGCAATAAAAGAAAACTTCACATTATCACCTGACTATGAATGGACTTTTGAGTGTGAAGCAAAGACAGCTACACCAGAAAGAGTCGCTGCCATGTCTGAAGGTGGAGCAAATAGAGGGAGCTTTGGTGTCCAAACATTAAACGAACATTATCGGAAAATGTTCAATTTAACAGCTAGTTTTGATCAAATCTCTCAGACGGTAGACTTAATGAAGCGGCATTTCCAATCCTATAATATTGATTTATTATATCAGCTGCCTGGGCAAACGAAAGAAGAGATGATAGAGGACATAAATGGAGTGATGGCATTAGGAAGCACCAGTATTGATACGTATCCATTAGAATACATTGCATGTTCAAAGGGATGGTTATCAAAAATAAATAAAGGCAAAGTTCCTATGCCTCCCAATCCTAAAGAAAAGTTTGAGTTTAGCGATACACTCTATCGTCACTTAAAAACGAAGGGCTGGCATCAAAATTATGTCTATACATTTATGGCTCCTGAGCATCAAAATAAACGTTTTCAATATGGCGAAGTGATTTACGGTGGTTATGAAGATCAATATATTGGACTGGGCACAGGTGCCATCTCGTACATGCAAGGTATGATTTGGGCAAATGAAGCAAATACCCAAAAATATATTGAAAACCTGACAAATCAAGAGTTACCTATCGTCAAATCTAGAGAGTATCATGCTTTTGATAGAAGACTTGTCTTTTTCCCTAAAACAATGAAAATAGAAAAAGCACATCTCAATCAAATGCCAAAGCGTGAAGAGATTTATCGTAAATTAGAATTACTCATGTTAAGAGGGATAGTTGAGGAGGCGGAGCAATATTTTGTGATAAAAGAAGAAGCGAAACCTTGGTATCCTGCGATTTTAGTTGATCTTATACCAGAAAAAGAAAGAGCTAATTATGATCAAGCCGTCGAGTTTATGCAAAAAGAATTAGGCTGGTATGAGACGACAGAGGTGCTCCTCTAATGATTTTAAAGAAAGAAACGACATCGCTTTTTAAAAATCAGAACTTTGTCAGTTTCTTTATTGGACAAAACTTATCTGCTTTTGGAGATTGGTTTAGAACGATTGCTACGATTGGCTTAATCTATGAACTTACTGGCAGAGCGACCCACCTAAGTATTCTATTTATTTGTTCAATGCTTCCTCTCATTTTAACATCTATGCTTTTAAGCCCAATTATAGATAAGTTTTCTTATAAGAAAGTTGTGATTTTTGCAGATTTGGCACGCTTTATAATAGGACTAGGCTTTGTTTTAGTAGTTACATTGAATGTGACACCGTTTATCCTTTATTTTTTACTAGCGTTAAATGGTGCTTTTTCAGGTATATACTTGCCTGCTCGTTCATCTATGATACCTGAAATCCTAGATAAAGAGCAGCTTTCTAAGGGAAATAGTATACTGGCAACGTCTTTTAGTGCCTCAATGCTGATTGCGACAGGTGTAGGCGGGTTGGTCACAGAAATCTGGTCCGTTTCCACCATTTATTTGGTGGATGCGATGACATTCTTATTATCGGCAATGCTGCTAATCCCTATTAAAGCGAAAGAAACATCTGAAAAAAAAGAGTATGTGTCATATGTTCAAAGCTTTAAAGAGGGCATTGAAGAAATCAAAGGGTCACCCAAAATTCAAAGTGCCATATGGATATTGATGTCTAGAGAATTCGCTTTAAGCATTGTTTATGTCATGTTTAGTTTGTACATTTTAGAAGTAGCAAAGGAAGGGAATTTTGGCTTGGGCCTTGGACATACAATAAGTGGACTAGGACAAATAATCGGAGGAATTACACTCGCAGCTTATTTTAAAAAAGCGAAATTCTCCTTTCAGTTTTATAAAAGATGGTCAACGGTATCGATCATATTGTTAGCGATATTACATGCACTGTCCTATCAACAAACAAATTTTATTGGATTTTTATTTGTTGTTTTATTAGCGAATCTATTATACAGCCCAGTCGAAGTTTTGTACTCTACAAATATTATGACATATGCAAGCAGTCATTTAAGAGCCCGGGTTTTTTCGGCAGGTCTTGCATTATCACGCATATTTTATATTAGTGGATTTATCATTATGGCGTTCATCGGAGATCTGATTCCTATTCATGTCATTGCTATGTGTATGGCAGGTCTTGTGATATTAGCTGGTTTGATGAACAACTTATTGTTACTAAAAGAGAAACAGCAAGATGAATCCAAAAGAGAAATGCATTCACTATAAAGGAGACTTTGATTACGCAATGGAAACCGGAAAATTAACAAAAACAGAAATCGTCACATCACTTCGAGAAAGTATTCGTGAGCTTGAGGAGCTAGTGCAGGCATGTGATGAGCGCACATTAGATCAATCTTTAGAAGAAGGCAAGTGGACTATTAAACAAATCACTGGCCATTTGTATGATACAGAGGAAGTCTGGTCGAAGCGGATAGAGCAGGTACTTTCAAATGAGAACATACCTTTCCAATCGTATGATCCTGAGATTTATGTGAAGGAAAGAGCTTATGAAAGGTACACCGCACAAGAGATTCGTGCTTTGATTGAGCGCCTAAAAGAGAGCAGAAACAACACACTCCAGCTATTACACGAGGATACATGGGATTGCTCTGGCTTTCATCCTGAAGAAGGGGCGATGACAGTCCAAATTTTAGCTGAAACCATTGCTTTACATGAAAATCATCACCTCGCCCAAATAAAAGCCATCCTATCCATGAGCAAATCATCTATATGAGGAGGTGCTAATCAATGAAGCACCAAGAATTGTTGATTGATGTTCATTTTTATCAAGCGCGTGATTATCTAATAGAACAAGCCGCTTTAAATAAAGAACAGAAAGAACCAAAAGATCAATCACACTGCTTGAATTCAATGACGAGCGAGGAAAAATAGATGGACATATGTAAAAAAAGCACCTGTCATCAAAACAGGTGCTTTTTCATATCACTTATACGTACTCGCTGAAAACATATCGTTTAATTCTGCTGCACGTTTTGTCGCTGTTTTCACACAATCGACAATCGCTTCTTCAAATTGATAGGAAGCAAGGGTATTCAGTCCTGCTTCTGTCGTTCCACCTTCGCTCGTAATTTCTTTGCGCAATTCAGCAGGTTCCTTACCGCTATCTTGAAGCATATTTGCAGCGCCTGCAATCATTTGACAAATGAGCAATTTCGCTGTCTCTTGGTCCATCCCAAGTTCCGATGCACCTCGCTCCATTCCTTCAATCAAATGATAAATAAAGGCAGGACCGCTGCCTGCAATGGCTGTGACCGCATTCAGCTGTGATTCATCTAAAACCGTCACATGACCGATCGTTTCAAACAGCTGAACTGCTTTTTCCTTTTGCGCCTCTGTGACTTCATCACTGACAGCAATGCCAGTAGCTGATTGTTGTATGGCTGCTGATGTATTTGGCATCGCACGAACCACCGCCGTTTTTGCGCCAGCATAATGCTGAATGGTTTCAATAGAAATGCCCGCTAAAATAGAAATAATCAGCTGTCCATTTAAATGGGGCCTTACTTCAGAAATGCCACTTTCTGCATCTTTTGGTTTTAAAGCAAACACCAGCATATCGGCTTCTTCATAAATAAAGGAACGAGCGAAATCTGTTTTGACTCCATAACGTCCATTTAATTCTTCTAATCGTTTTTCATTTGTTTTATTTGTGACAATGATATCTTCATTTGACATAATGCCGCTCTTTAAAAGACCTTTAATCATAGACTCGGCCATTGAGCCTGCACCAATAAATCCAATTTTACTCATAAGCTGCTCCTCCTTGTAGAAAATAAAAAAACCTCTCGTCTGCAAAGGACGAAAGGTTTTTCGCGGTACCACCCTCAATTAGCATGCAATCATGCATACTCAGCTCTAGTCCCTTAACGCGGGAAACGTTTAGGTTTGCCTAACAGCTCAAAGGGCAGGTTCAGCAAATAAGAGGATGGTGAAGTCTTACAGCCGGCGGACCTCACTCTCTTGCATCGTTATTTTGCTTACTAATCCTTGTCATCGCGCATCTTATATTTGTTGTTCATTATGCAACGATGGACAAGTTTGTGTCAATAGGGAGAGATAAAAAAATTGACCATCTAAACCGCATGACAGTCTGCCCTTTGCAAGATACAATGAATAAAGAAGAGTGAGTTCAGATGATCTATGAGTCAAAAATCAGGAGATGACGTATAAAAGTGAAAGAAGAAATGATTCAATTATCCATCCCTACACCGTTTGCGGTGGGGGATGTCCATGCATATGTATTAAAAGGCGATGCCGTGACCTTAGTCGATTGCGGACCGATGACACAAGAGGCGCAGTATGCCTTTGTCACGCAATTAAAGGAACATCATTTATCAATAGATGATATTGATCAAGTGGTTTTGACACATCATCATGCAGATCATGTCGGTCTTTTAGATCTGATGAAACCTCATGTCCGTGTCATCGGACACGAGTTGAATGAGCCCTATATTAGTCAGGATGAAGCGTTTAAACAGCGTCAAATCCATTTTATGAATGATTTTTTTCAGCAGTTAGGTGTGCCGCTTCGTCAAGGTGAGTGTGAAAGAATTGTGAGGCAGTCCTATACATATTCATGTACGGCACATGTCGATGACGTCATAAAAGAAGGCGATCGTTTGAAGGGACATGAGCACTTCCAAGTGCTAGAGACACCGGGACATGCACAATCTCATCTTTCTTTTTTAGATGAAACAACAGGGAATTTCATCGGCGGTGATCTGCTGCTTACGACCATTTCTTCCAATCCGTTAATGGAAGCGCCAATGAAAGGAACAGAACGTCAAAAATCGCTGCTTCAATATAAAGCATCACTCGAGCGTTTATTGCATTTGCCCATTCAGGCGATTTATCCAGGGCATGGCCAGCTCATTACCTCTCATCACGAATTGATCGAAGAAAGATTTAAAAAACAGGAAAAACGGGCAAATACGATGTATCAGCTGCTTCAACGAAAGGAAATGACCGCCTTTCATCTTTGTCGTACCCTATTTCCGGGCCTGTATGAAGAAGCATTATTTCTGACAATGTCTGAGACAGTCGGACAGCTTGATGTGCTTTTAGCGGCTGGACAAATTGAAGAAGTGCAAAAAGACGGAACCCTCTACTATCGAGCAAATGAAGGAGTGAAATAAATGGGGCGACTAACAGGAAAGAGAATATGGATTACAGGTGCTTCAGGCGGTATTGGTGAAAAGATGGCGTACTTGGCAGCAGCCGAAGGAGCAGAAATCATTGTGTCGGCAAGACGAATTGAAAAGCTCGCAGGTGTACAAGAAAAGATTATAAGTGCTGGCGGCGTATGTCACATCGTTCAGCTTGATGTCAGTCAGCTTGAGGACATTGATCAAGCCTATCAACAAGTGGGTGCTGTTGATATTTTGGTGAACAATGCCGGCTTTGGTGTGTTCGATCTCGTCGAAGACGCATCCATTGAGGAAATGGTGTCGATGTTTGAGGTCAATGTCTTTGGTTTAATTGCCTGCACAAAAAAGGTCCTTCCTGAGATGAAACAAAGAGGGAAGGGACATATTATCAATATTGCGTCACAGGCAGGCAAAATTGCCACCCCTAAATCCGCCATCTATTCCGCATCAAAGCATGCGGTTCTCGGTTTTTCAAACAGCCTGAGAATGGAGCTGGCAGACAGCGGAATTCATGTCACAACCGTCAATCCAGGACCGATTGCCACAGACTTCTTTACCATTGCAGACCGCAGTGGTGAATATGTGAAAAATGTTGATTTTATGATGCTCAGTGCTGACAAGGTAGCAGGGAAGGTCGTATCCGCCATGATGACGAAAAAAAGAGAGATTAATTTACCAGGATGGATGAATGCTGGCAGTAAGTTGTATCAATTATTCCCGTTTTTATTTGAAAAAGCAGCACGTAAAGCGATGATGAAAAAATAACAAAAAAAAGAAACCGGTCACAGTCTGGTTTCTTTTTTTGTTTGATGGGGCTTGATATTGGTGACGCCAAAGACATTGCCATCAACATCTTCGAAGCTAAAACCGCCTAAGTCTGGGTCAGCTAATATTTGAATATCCGATACGGTCACTTCATGCTCGCTTAAATACTGGTGAAAGTTTTTTAAATCCTTCACAAATAGATCAATCATACTATGCCGAACTCCTGTAAAAGAGTTCATAAAGTAGATTCGTTTCTCGTGTTTTGTTTTGACGAGATAAAAAGAAGGTCCCTCGCCATGGGTAAAAGTGAGCATGGCGGCTTCTTCTGATTGATGTAGAACGATCATCTCTAAAATCTGTTCATACCAAGAGACAGCCCGGGTGATATCAGTCACAGGAATTTCAATCGTAGCAATTTGTTGAATGGTCAATGGCTTCACTCCTTTTTCTATATTCGTCTTGCCGCTTGCTGAAGTGGATCCCATACACTGTTAAAAGGAGGGGCATAGCTAATATCTAAATCTTCAAGGTCTGTCACAGTCAGCCCTTGATAAAGAGCAGTTGCCATGACATCAATTCGTTTATCAACACCTTCTTTACCGATGATTTGTGCGCCAAGCAAGGTGTGATCATCGCTTCTGTAAATCAGTTTCACTTTTATTTTCTCTGCATCTGGGTAATATCCAGCGTGGTCAGTGCTGTCGATGGTGATGGTGGAGAAAGGAAGGCCTGCGTGTTTTGCTTCTTTCTCTGATAAACCCGTTCGCCCTGCCGTCACGTCCATAAATTTCATCACCGCTGTGCCGGTTACGCCTTGAAACGCGCGGTTTGTTCCTGTCATATGAAAACCTGCGATTCTTCCTTGTTTATTTGCTGTCGTGCCGAGCGGAATATAGTCCAGTTCCTTTTTGATACGGTGGTAGGTCGCTGCGCAGTCACCCGCCGCATAGATATCTTGTACATTCGTCTGCATGTATTCATTCACAACAACTGCACCATTTTGAAGACGCTGAATTCCTGTGCTGTCTAAAAAGGATGTTTGCGGAGTGACGCCAACGGCAATGATGACCATATCTGTTTCAATGGTCTGTTTGTCTGTTTGAACAGCTGTTACATGTGTCTTGCCCTTCAATTTTTGCACTGTTTCACCAAGTACTACTTGAATGCTTTGATTGTCCGCTTCTTCTTTCAGATATTTTGCCATATCGGGATCAAAGCCTGGGCCAAGTGTTGCCCCCCGCTGAATGATATGAACGTCTTTGCCTAGCCCTTTTAAATTTTCTGCCATTTCTAAGCCGATATACCCTCCGCCGATGATCGTGATATGTGTGACATCTTTTTTTAGATTGTCTAAAATAGACAGCGCATGCGGGATTGTTTTTAATACGTGGACACCTTCTAATGAATGACTGTCTAGATCAAGTGTGACGGGGCTTGCTCCTGTCGCAATTAACAGACGGTCATACGTTTCTGTAAAGGGCTCTTTTGTTTTAGAATGAATACCCGATATTGTTTTTTGCTCCGGGTCAATTGAGGTCACTTCGTGTAAGCATCTGGCATCAATTCCGTATTTGTCACGAAAAGTTTCAGCGCTACGTGCGATGAGTTTTCTGTGATGATCAATGAGACCGCCGATCAAGTAGGGGAGCCCGCACTGTCCATATGAGAAAATCTCTCCTTTTTCAAAAGCTACAATTTGTGCGTCTGGATCCTCTCTATATATTTGCATAGCGCAGCTCATTCCTGCTGCATCTCCGCCAATCATCACATATTTCATTTGGTGTGCTCCCTTCTATCTATCAAACTGAATACTCTTATTTACCCTCATTTTCCTTTATTTAATGCTTTTTTTTCGCAAAAGAAGCAAACTTTCGTTGAAAAATAAAGACAGCGCCTTCATTTTAAGCTACAATCGGATTATCGTCTTTTTGGTTATGAGTTTAGTTTAGATTGGTGGGAAAGACTTTGGGTGACGAACGACTAGATTTTAATACACTATATACACGCCATACGAGAGAGGCATGGGCCGCTCTTGGAGAATATATGCCGGTATCTGTTTCAGAAGAAGAAGTGAGAGCACTTCAAGGATTAAACGACTACTTATCGCTAGAAGAAGTGCGAGATATTTACATACCGCTTATTCGGTTTCTGACATTACATGTCTTTGCAGAAAAACAAAAAAATCAGCATGTCAATGCTTTTTTAAACTACCCGCATCATGCGAAAATCCCTTTTTTAATTGGGATTGCAGGAAGTGTGGCCGTCGGAAAAAGCACGACAGCACGTATTATTGAAACACTTTTATCAAGGCTTGGAGATGGGCTGAAGGTGAGTCTCGTAACAACGGACGGCTTTTTGTATCCTCAAAAAGAGTTAAAAGATCGGGGGCTGATGGAAAAGAAAGGCTTCCCGGAAAGCTATGATGTTAAAGCACTACTTTCGTTTTTAAATGAATTAAAATCAGGGAAACAAACTGTGCATGCACCTGTATATTCACATCTGACCTATGACCGTCTTGAAGGGGTGTATGAAACAGTAGAAGATGCAGATATTGTCATCATTGAAGGGATCAACGTGTTGCAATCACCGGCACTGGATGATCTGAAGGATGAGCCGCGCGTGTTTGTATCAGATTACTTCGATTTTTCGATTTATGTAGATGCCGCTGAGACGCAAATTCAATGCTGGTATAAAGAACGGTTCCGTTTGCTGCGGGAAACAGCCTTCCAAGACCCTGAATCCTTCTTTCATCAATACAAAGATTTGACAGATGAAGAAGCAGATCAGATGGCAAGCACGATTTGGAATACAGTGAACCGGCCAAATTTATATGAAAATATTTTGCCGACAAAATATAGAGCCGATTTGATTTTAAAAAAAGGCGATCAGCATAAGGTGGAAGAGATCGCCATCCGCAGGGTATAAAGAAAACCGCTCAAATTGAGAGCGGTTTTTTTAATGACCTCCACTTACTTTCACAGCCACGGCAGCCGCCGTTCGTTTTTTTAGGCGGTAGTATCCGATAAGTAAAAACGGAACGCCTGCAGCGGTGACAATCGCCAAGACTGAAAAAATAGAAAGGGGATGGGCTGCGCCAAATAAGTCAATACACAATCCTCCGACAAACGGTCCGACGACGCTGCCGAGCTGAGAAAACCCCATTGCGCCGAAGTATGACCCTTTCACTTCAGGTTTTGCAATATTGTCTACAAACAGATCCATCATCGCAAAGAGCAGCACTTCACCAATCGTAAACACGACAATGATAAAAGCAAGCGTACCGAGACTTTGTGAAAAAGCAATGGCAAACAAACTGCCTGCTAGAAGCACGTTCCCAGTCGTTAACGACAAAATCGTTGAATAGCGCTTAGCGATCATAATCAGCGGGTACTGAACGACAATGACAACCACTGCGTTTAAGGATAAAAGATACCCAAACAGTTTAGGGCCATCCTCAATCATAGGGGATGCCGATAAATATTGAGGCAGTGTTGAGCTTAGGTGTGAATAGCCAAATGAACATAAAGTAACGCCAATGAGGATGATGCTAAAGACCGTATCTTTCTGAATAATGGAAAGAGCTTTTTTGACGCCGATTTGTTTGGTGCTTTCTGGAGCAGCCACTGGGTGCTTTTGAAATTGCCATGCCAGCGTTAACCCGTACAACAAGTAAATGAGGGCAGCGACGAGAAATGGAAAAGTCGTTTTTGATGACCCGAGATATAAGCCAAGCAGTGGGCCGAAAATGACACCAATGTTAATGGCCGTATACCGTAAGTTAAAGACAAACAACCGAATGCTCGATGGGGTGACATCGGATAAGAGTGCTTTAGACGTTGGTTCAAACAGCGCCCGGCACAGTCCATTTAAAGCATTCATAAAAAAGAAGACCCAAATGGCATCTGCAAATGCGAAGCCAACAAAGACAAGTGTCCAGCCAAAGATGGATAAAAGCATGACCTTTTTTCTGCCAATTCGGTCGGAAACATAGCCGCCGTAAAAACTCGCAACAATCCCAATAAGAGAGCTGACGGCAATGATCAATCCAGCTGAAGAGGCTGAGGCGCCTTTGACTTGTGTCAAATAAACGGCTAAAAAGGGAATGCTCATGGATGTCGCCATTCGGCCAAATATCGTGCCGATGATGATCGTCCAACTAAGTGGATGTAAAGTGCGTAAGTTATTTTTCATGCTGTGTCTCCCCTGAGTTTGTAAGATGTTCCAATCATACATGAAAAATTGTGCAAATTAAATACACAATTTGATGGAGGAGTCATCCGTCAAATGACAGAGAAGCTTGAACCGTTCCGTTCATTCGAAGAGCATATGCCTCGTTTTCAAGGTTTTAAGCCTTGATGGGTCATAATTTTTTCAGAAAAACGAAGCGTGTTTTTCGATGATCATGTTTTCGTTTTGCGAAAATCAATTGAGATCGATGGCAATAATTTGATGTAAGGAAAGGTTTAGAACATCTTCGTCATTCACGATTTTCATTTGGCGTGTTTCATAATGAATGGCTTTCACCCAGCCCCAAAACTGTGCTTTCATGCCTGATGAGACATATGTCACGCAAATCGCTTGATCCTCGGTAATCGACTGTGTGATCAAAACATTCATTTCCTCTAGCTGATCGGAGCTGAGCGGTAGAGGTGTATATTCTTTTTTCTTTCGTTTTTGAGCAAGTAGTTGCTCTCGGTGCTCTGGTAGCATCATTCGGCTTGATTCCCACATGATGTTGTATCCAGGTGTTAATTTATTGGGATTCATGCTTGTTCGCCTCCGTTATTTGTAATGCCCGCCAATTTTTTCGGCGCGGTGATATGCCTGCCCTGCGCTTGTCAGTGACGAAGCATGCAATAATGCCGCAGGTCCATATTTCAGATGGATTTCATCAAATACTTTGCTGAGTTGATCTTTCTTCAAATGATGATCAAATAAAGTCAGCTGATAGTGGCTGTCAGGCTGCAGCTGTGAGAGGGTAATGCCTACACTGCGAATGGGCTGGCCATCCCAGTGCTGCTGGCATAGCTGAATCGCTGCCTCTGCAATATCTGAGCCATACTGTGTCGGTGAATGAAGCTTCATTTGTCGATGAAAGCCTGTTGGATGTGAAAAATCAGCCCCTCTTACACCAACAGACACCGTTTGACCGAGATAATGCTTAAAACGTGCCCGCCTAGCGACTTCCTCACTCAATTCAAGAAGAGCGACTTTGATCTCCTCAAAAGATGCGTAATCACGGGGAAGGGTCATATGATGCCCAACGGCTTTTTGCTGATCATGTGTGTGAATAGTGACTGGGGAGGGATCGTGTCCTAAAGCTGTTCGCTGCAGAAGCTCCCCATTGATTCCCCAGCGTTTTTTTAATCGGTCTAACGGATAAGTAGCAAGTGTGCCAATGGTACTGATACCCATTCGTTTCAAATGATGCTCCATTCGTTTGCCGACGCCAAATAATTTTCCAATTGGAAGCGGCCATAAATCAGCAGCAACCCGGTCGGCACTCAGTTCATAGATGCCGGATGTGTTTTTTTTGGCAAAATGGTCACAGGCCATTTTAGCGAGCACTTTATTAGGGCCGATGCCCACACGTGCGTAAATGCCAGTCTGATTCATAATCGTTGTTTGTATATGTTGAGCGATCTTATGTGGAGAGCCGAATAGTGTAAGACTGCCTGTAATATCAAGAAACTGTTCATCAATGGAATATGGCTCGACAAGGTCTGTGTATTGTTCAAGCAGTTCTGTAATCATGACCGAAACATCGAGATAGCGCTGCATACGTGGACGTACAACCACTGCTTCAGGACATTTCTCCTGTGCTTCCCATAACCTTGATGCATTTTGTACGCCACGTTTCTTCGCGAGAGGGCAGGCTGCCAGGACGACTCCGCTTCTTCGTTCTGGATCTCCAGAGACAATGAGCGGTACATTCTCCAAATGAGGCGCCTCCACCTTCTCGACTGATGCATAAAATGACTGCATATCCACAAGCAGAATGGCTCGTTCATTCATTGTACTTCACCTCTTAGAACGTATGTTCTGTATCTATTGTAAACAACATGAGGTGAAATTCATACTGGTAAATCATTCAAAAGCTGTCCATACAAAAAAGACGAAGTGGTGAACACTTCGTCTCGTCTGCTGCAACGATTGTTAGGCATGTGCCATGTTGTGGAATGTTTGGAGCGGTTCAGAACGCAGACGATAAGCCATCAGCTTTTTCTTTGGCTTATGTGTAAACTGCCGAACCACATCCACATGGTCATCATAATGGAACAGATAAAGGGTGACATCATGTTTCCCATGCTTTGTTTGCATAGTAAGCGGCGCTGGCCCTTCATTCGGATGAAGAAAGCGTTCTTCATCACCAGGGTAAATATAATAGCGTTCAATAAAGATCGCATCATTAAAATGTTGAATGATTTCAGATGCTCGCTGCTCATCAAGCGAACGACCTTGAAAAGTAATATTTGTTTGCTCACTTGTTACTTTAGCATGTACGGCGTAGCGGCTAAAAAGGCGCTCAACAACACCAGAAGGCAAAGAGGTGACAAGCAGCTTTAAAAGACTAAATACAACAAGCGAAATAACAACCCAAACCAATCTCATCATCTCCAATAAACATTTGTACCATTTCCTATATGAACCATCTTAACATAACAAATGAATGAAACTTTCGCACAAAAAGTGAACTTTTTGAAATAAGTGTGAAGATTTAAAAGGAGATGACGGCTGAAAGACGAAGAACCAACAAGTGAATATGAAAAAAGACAGGCATACTGTCTTTACAACCATTTGATCAGACAGTAGACTATTGAAACAATCGCATTTTTGAGAAAAAACGAATCAAAGGAAAGCCAAAATGGAAAAAGGGGCGAGGCCATCATGATACGTCAAGTGAAACCGTCAGATTTTTACGCAGTCACATCCGTCATTCAAAGCTGGTGGGGAGGCAGAGATTTGCGTGCAAAATTGCCAAAGCTCTTTTTTGAACATTTCCAGCAAACAAGTTTTGTTGTCGTTGAAAAGGGAGAGCTGATCGGCTTTTTGGTTGGTTTTTTATCGCAATCTCATTCGGATGAAGCCTATATTCACTTTGTTGGCGTCCACCCAGATCACCGTAAATTAAAGATAGGTAAAATCCTCTATCAAGCTTTTTATGAAGCGGCTGAAAAGGAAGGAAGAACAACAATTAAAGCTGTCACAGCTCCTATCAATAAAGTCTCCATTGCTTACCATACAAAACTCGGGTTTCAGATAGAAAAGGGAGATAAAACAGTAGATGGCATCTCAGTCTTTTCAGATTACGATGGCATTCATGAAGACCGTGTGTTATTTGTGAAGAAGCTGGAGGCAATGAAATGATTGTTTATTTAGATCACACAATAAGTGATGTAGCAAAGCAGATCTTACATATTCAACTAGCTGCATACCAACAAGAAGCTGAACAAATTGGCTATGCTGATCTTCCGCCATTAAAAGAGACCATTCAAGATGTCATGAAAGCAAAAGAGCAATTTATTGGTTTTGAGCAAAATGATATTTTATTAGGTGTAGTCTCTTATGAAGAGCTGAAAGATTGTTTGATCATTAGTCGATTGGCTGTGCATCCAAAAGCGCTAAAGCAGGGAATTGGAACAAGACTTATGTCCACAATCATAGAGAAGAATGTGCCGATAGAACTGACCACAGGGCAGGAAAACACCCCTGCAAAAAGACTATATGAAAAATTAGGTTTTTTTGAAACAAATGTCATTCATGTGGAAAAAAAGCTCACCCTATCAAAAATGAAATGGATACCGCGACGCAAGGTTGAGGTTGTCGAATTCAAAAAAGAATGGCATGAAGAATTCCGTCAAGAAAAGCAGCGACTCAAGCAAATCATTCAAAAAAGCTGGATAGAAGGCTACCATATAGGCAGCACGTCAGTTACAGGACTTGTTGCCAAACCAATTATAGATATATTAATAGAAGTAAGCGATATAGAAGAGATTGATAGAAAAAAAGAGAGATTTGAACACCTTGGATACGAAGCGCTCGGTGAAAATGGTATAAAAGGGAGACGCTTTTTTCAAAAGGGTGGCTTGAATCGTACGCATCATGTCCATGTGTATGAAAGAAATCATTCTGATGTGAAAAGACATTTATTGTTTCGAGATTACTTAAGAGTCCACCCAGAACGAGCTGAAGCGTATGCGTCTGTCAAGGAACAACTAGCAAATCAGTATCCGGAAGATATACAAAGCTATATGGTGGGAAAGAATGAAATCATAAAAGAAATAGAAAATGAGGCATATCGCTGGGATAAAGAAGGGAGAGAGGAAGCTCTTAAATAAGCTGCCTCTTCTCCTCGGTTAATTAGGAAGCTGAACATTGCCTTTTACAATATAGGCCTGTGAAGCAGCAGTAGATGGAAGAGCGGGTAATTGATCCTTTACTATGACCCCTCGGATATCTGTGATTCGAACAGGAAGAGATGTAGACCCCATATGAAAGCCAAGGAAATGGTTGTAGTCGGTCTTTTCCATGTTCACCCATTGTCCATCTTTATAATATTCCATTTTCATAACCGGATATTTATGATTGCGCACTTGAATCGCAGCCCACCACTCACTGCTACCTTCTTTTATTCTGTAAGCTACATTTCCGCTAATCGTTGCTTTTATAATTTTCCAACTAATTGGGATTTTCCCATCTTCCATATTGCCAATTTTGGCAAAGGCATTAGGAGAAAGATCAAGAGCTCCTTTTGCTCCTTCTGGATATTTATCGGTTACATACACAACGGTCTTTCCTTTTGGCCCCGTCACTTCAAGGTAAGCCCCTGCAAGTGCCGCATTTACCCCTTTATAGTTATAGTCATGGGGATTTAAAGCTGTAATTTCCATGTCAGAGGGAATAGGATCTAATAAAGCGGCGCCCCCTGAGTAACCAGATCCCGTATAAGTCGCATAGCTTTCTCGTACTTCATCAAGGATAGATGCCGCTTTCATGTTGGGCATAGTGAAACTCAACATCAACATCAGCGCCCCGATAAAGCAGAGAGATAATCTTTTTTTCACGATCTAAAACCTCCTGTTTTTTCTTTTAAAATTGATAGCGTCATCAGTATAATTCTAAAAAACAGGATGCAGAAAGAGCCAATAGATAGATATAATCCTAGTGAGAAGAGCGTGTATTTCAAAGAGTATGACTTTCGGATTTAGCCGTGTGTCATGTTTTATGGTGTTTTATGTGTTACAATGTAAGCATCAATTTAAAAAGGATGTTCGCCATGTATATTCACATCACAGAACTGGCTAAAACGTATATAGAGAAACAGCAAACAGGAAACGGAACGAAGGAATTACTGCTTCGCTACGATTCAGAAGGTTGTGGCTGTGCAGTGAGTGGCGTACCGATGCTTTGGTTAACAAGTGAAAGAACAGGTGAATGGGAACCACTTAAAAATAGCCAACATTTAAAACTATATATACACACAGCACAAAAGGTGTTTTTTGACGAGGAAATGACGATTGATTTTAATGAAAAAGCCAATACACTTATGTTGAAAAGTCCTCAACAAATACTCAGCCCGAGAATGGGTATACTTGTAAAGTAAGGTGGAAATGTAGTGGATCAAAAGCTGAAAGTGATACAAAATACGGCACAAAATAAAACGTGGGTGTCGTTTTTAAATAATAATCATCCATATAGCCTTTTGCACTGGTCAATCGGTGGAATGGATTCAGTAAAAAAGGACGTCTGGCTTCTCCAAGATGAAGTCACATTTGAAACGGAAGAATTTCCAACGCTTGAATTAGCAGTCAGTTGGATAAAAGAGAATATGGAACACGTAACAGATGTGTTATAAGCCCTTTGCTGAAGAGGGCTTTTTTTGTGCCATCATCATCTCATCAAACAGGAGAACTGTCTAATTTGAAAAATGAGATTTTTCAACGATAAAAAGTCATTTTTAACAAACATTTAGACAAAATGAGAAAAATAGAAAGAGAAAAATAGAGACTGTAAATGCCGAAAAATCGGCAATGAAAGCGGTTATTGCGGGATACCGAAAACTTTACGAAAAACGACATTTCATATTTCTTCCATTCGAGGAAATATGATAGAATACAACATGTATCGTACATGAGGAGGGAGGTGCTAAGGTGAATTGAAGCTCAAGCTGTCATCGCCTCAGGTTGGAATCAAAATAAACGAATGGTATAGGCAGATTTGCGGATTTCATGTCATGAAAGCAGAGAAGCTAAAGGCCGAGATCGAGCAGGAAATCCTTGAGATGGAGCAAGATCAGAACTTGCTGCTTTTTTACCAGCTGATGGATTTTCGACATAAGGTCATGCTTGAATATTTTGAACCGGCAAAAAAAGCCTCGAATGATGAGGAGATTAAGAAGCTTCTAGAAACAATTGAACATTCGCAGAACAAATTAACAGATATGCTTGAATATTATGTTCATTTTTTTACAGGGATGTTTGAATTTGAACAGAGAAACTATTTGAGCGCCATTGCTTATTACCGTTCCGCAGAAAAAAAGCTCAATCTCATATCAGATGATATAGAAAGAGCAGAATTTTATTTTAAATTAGCAGAAATATACTACCACATGAAACAAACCCACTTTTCGATGCACTATGCTTTGCAAGCGTTAGATACGTACTCTGCCTACAGAACGTACACGCTGAGAATCATCCACTGTGAATTTGTCATCGGTGCAAACTATGATGATTTGAAATGCTATGAACATGCATTGCCCTACTTTAAAAATGCTCTAAAGCGAGCACGCTCAATTGGAAACCCTCGAGTCATAGGTTCGGCCCTTTTCAACTTAGGTAACTGCTATTACCAAATGAACGATCTTGCTACAGCAAGTCGCTATCTCAAAGACTCTCTTGAAGTGTTTGAAAAGGAGAATTTAACCCATCTGAATCGCTCTCTAGACCCACTATTTATGCTGACCCAAATCCTGTTTAAACAAAAACAAATAGAAGAGTCGTTAACCCTCTATCAACAAGGTATTATGAAAGCCTGTGAATTAGAAGATGAAATTTACATCTGCAAGTTTCAGTTTTTAAAAGCATTATACGTTGATGCAGAAATAAAAATCATAGACGATACATTAGATTTGTTGGAGGACAAGCGTTTATACCCAGATATTGAGGAACTGGCACTTGATGCGGCTCATTATTATAATGAGCTTGGATTATTTGAAGTTTCTACCCGGTATTACGAAAGGAAAATTCAAGCCATATCAAAAATTCAAAATGGAGGTCATTTATATGAAAATGAGTTTGATAGTTCTTTTATTGGCAGCAACTGCAGGGTTATCGGTCATGAGTCAGCAGCAATCGGAAGAGAGCCATATGGAGCTGGCGGGCAGACACCATACAACAGTGGTGACTATCGTATAAGTTAGCAAAAAGAGGAGACGAACGGCTGTTCATTCTCCTCTTTCATTTTGATTGAATTGAAATGCTTCCAAAAATGCTTCGACCTCTTGTTCATAGACTTCCTTATTGTCACTATAAGACATCGCATGCGCACCATGTGGCGCAATAAATAGCCGTTTATCACCTTTTTTGCGTGCGTATAACTGCTCGCTTTGCTCACAAGGGATATAGTCATCATGGAGGCTATGAATAAAAAGGATAGGTTCTTTCACCTGATCGATTACATCAAGTGGAGAAACTTGCCGAATGCTGTATCCGTCCCGCCATTTCAACACTTGATCACTTAGTGGAAGAATCCACTGTCCTGAAAGACGAAAATCTGTTTTTAATCGATACAGAAGCTGATGAGCCAAATCTTCTTTTTCATAATATCCATAGCTCGTTGTTTTTCCGCCGCTCATCCCATGTCTTCTATGATCATAAAGCAGCACATTCCATCCAAGCTTTTGGAATAATTTCATATACTTTACGGAATTGATCAAACTGACTGTAACCCCGTGACAAAGAACGATGGTGCGTGTTGTATGAGGGAGCGGTACAAAATAGCCATGAAGATCATAACCAAATGTTGAAGGAATACAAACTTTCTCTTTTTGCAGCTGTTGAAACTCCTCGTGATGATAGTGCCCTTCATCTGATTCTCGTTTGATGAGCTCTTCATCCGTTAATTTTCGTATATACATCATTTTATTGGTAAAAAAAATGCCGATTGCAGCGAGTGGAAATAATACCAAGGCGAGTATAGCGAGCCATTTCTTCTTCAAGCTGATTCTTCCTTTCCGAAGGGTTTCTATGAAGATCATACCACATGCTGGGAGTTTGGCGTGACTCTTGCTGAGCAAATAAAACGGATGATACACTAAAGCAAAAGGAGAGAGGCAAAGTGAAAAAGACCAATCAAGATCAAGCAAAGCTAAAGGACGGCATAAAGGATGATGTGAAACAGCAGCTCCTTCAAATGAAGCAGAATCTGGCCGCCGAGACAGAAAAAAGAGAAGAACAAAAACGACAAGACCTCCTTCGGCAACAGAAAGAAAAAGAAAAAAATAAAAGCTTCTCAGAGCTGCTAGATGAAAGTCATTTAGACTGGAGAAAGTATAAAAGTTAAAAAAGGGAGCTACGATGCTCCCTTTTTTATGTTATATCATTGAGATGAATACATACTACATGAGCCTGAGAGAAAACACGTCTGACTCCCTCGTATCACTTCATTTCAGAATCCCACCAATAGGATTTTACGTTCAAACCAAAACAAAACGTATTTTATAAACGATAAATTAAAACGAGGAGTATTGATTTATTTAAATTCCTTTTTATCCCAAAAATAGTAGTTAAGACCCTTTTAGGAAAGAGCCATTCCTCTTATAATTAAGGTGTATTACAAAATTTGGGAATGGAGATGATTCACATGAAATTGAGAAGAACAATGACTGGAGTTGCTTTATCTTTAGGCTTGCTTTTACCTATTTCTGGACAAGCTCTTGCTACAAATCATTCAACGGATGCAGATCTGCGTACGAAGGCTACTAAAATTGTAGATTGTTCCGAAACTCCTTTTAAAAAAGAAGCGAATAGATTATGTATGTACTCAGATAATGGTGTTTTTGCAAATAGTTTCAATAATTTCGGTACTACATTTTATTTTAAAGGCAAAGCTGGAAATTATGGATATTATGAAAGTAGCAGCAAAAGTTAATTAGTCAACGGGGGCTTTTAGCCCCTCAGTCTTAGAGGAAATCTTGATTAGCTCGCTGCTGTTGGATGAACGGGAAACAAAACGTAAGTGGCAAGTTGTTCTCCTATTTGCATGTAGAACATGAAAACGTACATCCATATATACATACGCTAAAAAGAGATCACATACATGTGATCTCTTTTTGCTTTCTATTGATTCAAACGATGCGTCTCATACACAGACTGTTTTGTGAAATATGACAAAGCTTTTCCTTCTTGGTCGCTTAATGAACGTGCATTTGCCGCTGCCACATTTTCTTTTAACTGTTTCACCGAGCTTGCGCCAAAAACAACAGAGCTGACTGCAGAATGCTTGAGCAAGTATTGAATGGACAGCTCTGTCAGTGATAGGTCATAAGCGACTTTCTTTAACGAAGGAATGATTTGCTGGAGCTCTTCAAATGAATATTCAAGATACCCGTTCTTTTGAATCGCCGCACTTGCTTGCGAAAGGGGTTTTTCAGTTAATAATCCTTTTGCTAAAGGACCTCTTGCCACGACACTAATGCTTTGTTCTTCAAGAAGAGAGAACCATTCTTCTGGGCGGCGGTCGAGTAAACTATATTGCATCATCACACTCACGATGTTTGATTTTTTGGCGTATTCTTTAATGACATTTGGACGGATTGACGATATGCCGTAATAGCGAATGACACCTTCTTCAACCAATTCTTCAAATGCCTCGATGGTTTCGTCAATTGGATCGTCAATTGTGCCGCCATGCAATTGATATAAATCAATATAATCTGTTTGAAGTCGTTTCAGGCTTTGTTTCACTGCCTCTTTTATATATGCTTTTGAAGGATCCCAGTCCCAGCCAGGTTTGCCTTTTTCAAAGCGGTTGCCGCCTTTTGTGGCCAAAATCAGATCTTGGCGTCTGTTCTTAATGGCTTCCCCGACGATTTCCTCATTTGTTCCAAAATCATATAAATCAGCTGTATCCAAATAGTTAATCCCAAGATCAATGGCTTCATCTAATAAAGAGAGCGCTTTTTCTTTTTCAGTCCCAAGGGACATACATCCTAGTGCCGCCTCACTAACCAAGAGATCAGAGGTGCCAATTCGTCTTTTTTTCAATTCAATCACACTCCTATCCTTTCACATTAAGTGAAACAATTCTGGAATTCAAGCTAGGTGATTTCAAAAGGCGCATTGAAGCAGGCATCCGCATTTTGGCTTCTCCTAAAACATCTATGTTAAAATGAATGAAGTAAAAAGTGAAAGTAGAACGAGGAGCTGAAAAAATTGAAGGACTTTGAAGAAAAAACATTATCGTCAAAAACATTATATAACGGAAAAATCATTGACTTGGTTCTTGAAGATGTAGAATTGCCGAACGGAAAACCAGGCAAACGCGAAATCATTAAACATCCAGGTGCAGTAGCAGTCATTGCACGTACAGACGAAAATAAAATCATTTTGGTCAAACAATACCGTAAAGCACTGGAGAGAGCCATCGTTGAAATCCCGGCTGGAAAACTAGAAAAAGGGGAAGAGCCGGCACATACAGCACTGAGAGAATTAGAAGAAGAAACAGGCTATACAACTCAGGCGCTCCAAAAGCTGACCGCCTTTTATACATCACCAGGGTTTGCGGATGAAATTGTTCATATCTACCTTGCCGATCAGCTGGTCCCGCTTGAAGAGAAACGAGAGCTGGATGAGGATGAATTTGTCGAAGTGATGGAAGTTTCACTAGAAGAAGCGCTGCACCTCATCGAAAAACAGTATATTTATGATGCGAAAACAGCCTATGCCATTCAATACTTACAATTGCAAGAGGTACTTAAGTCTACAAAATGAGGGAATTCTTTGCAGATATCCATATTCATATTGGTCGAACAAGAACAGGCAGGGCTGTCAAAATTACAGGTGCAAGGTCACTGACCATTGACCAAATTCTCATTGAAGCGTCTCAAAGTAAAGGGATGGGGATGATTGGTGTCATTGATGCACAATCTCCCGAAGTACTAGAAGAATTGATAGAAGGTGTAGAGGAAGGCACGTACACTGAACTAAGCGATGGCGGTTTATCATTTGGAAAGACCGTTTTGCTTTTAGGCAGTGAGCTAGAAATCAATGATAACCAATCAAAAGGTCCGATTCATGTGCTTGCCTTTATGCCAACGCTTCGTAAAATGTCTGAGTTTTCCGCATGGCTTTCCCTTCATATGAAAAATGTGCATTTGAGTTCACAGCGGTTATATGTGGATGGGAGAACGCTTCAGCATAAGGTGAAGGAATTAGGGGGATTATTTATTCCTGCCCATATTTTTACGCCGCATAAAAGTTTATACGGCAAAGGGGTCAATACGTCTTTAACCGAAGTATTCGATCCAGAACTCATTGATGCTGTTGAGCTTGGCCTTAGCTGTGATACGTCCATGGCCTCCCAGCTAAGTGAGCTAAACCGCTATCCTTTTTTAACAAATTCAGATGCCCATTCTTTAGGGAAAATTGCGCGGGAATATACTAAGATCCGAATGGATCATGCCTCCTTCGCTGAATTCGAGCTAGCGCTTCAAGGAAAAGATGGCAGAAACATCACTGGAAATTATGGGCTCGCTCCGCGGCTCGGAAAGTATTATCATACGACCTGTGAGAAATGCGGGGTAAGACCAGACAGTCAGGATCAAGAAAAGTGCCAAGCATGTGGCCATACCCGAATGACAAAAGGGGTGAGTGAGCGGTTAAAGGAGCTTGCTGACCAAGAAAGCGACAAAGGAATAAGGCCTCCTTATGTTCACCAGCTTCCCCTTCAATTTATTCCAGGTGTTGGAGCCAAAACGTTAGAAAAGTTAAAAGCTGTCTTTCATACAGAGATGAATATTCTTCATCAAGCAACAGAACAAGAATTAAAAGCTGTCCTGCCTGAGAAAACAGCCGATTACATCATCAAAGCAAGAAGAGGTGAAGTTGGACTGATCGCTGGCGGAGGCGGGGTCTACGGTAAGGTGGATATCAATCATGAATCAACTTAAATGGACATGTCACACATTTGAACAACTGTCTAAAGAGGACCTTTACCTGATTTTAATGGAAAGAGTGAATGTGTTTGTTGTAGAACAAACATGTCCTTATCCTGAAATTGATCATCGTGATCAAGAGGCGCTACATGTAATCGCCAAAGAGAACGGCACGATTGTGGCTTATTGCCGCATTTTCCAAAGCGGGATCATGTACAAAGAGGCATCCATTGGCCGTGTCCTTGTGACGAAGAACGGCCGGAAAAAAGGTTACGGGAAGATCCTGCTCGATCAGGCGATAAAAAAGCTCAGTGAATTAGGCGAAACAAAGATTAAAATCCAAGCACAGGCTTATTTGAAATCGTTCTACGAATCGTTTGGCTTTGAAGCTGTCTCAGATTGTTATGATGAGGATGGAATCCCGCATCTTGATATGGTGAGAAAAGAAAGATAGGCGTGTCTACGTCTATCTCAGCGTGTAGACAAACCCTCGCATTCTTTGTCAGTCCTGCGCTCCGGTGCTCACGAATGTCAAATTCGCTCCGCGCCAGTGCTCGTCCTTCCTAGACTGCAAAGGTTTTCTATCACGCTGAAAAGAAGACAAAAGGCTAAAATCAAGTACATTTTAGCCTTTTGTCAACAATTTGAGATAGACGTGTATACGTCTATCTTTTTTAGGTTCTTTCATGTATCATAACGACAACGAAAGGGGTTTTGCGAAATGGGAAAAAGCAAAGCAAAGAAAAAGAGAGAACACCTTCAAAGGCAGCACAGTCGAAATCGAGAACAATCGAGAGGAAATATCCCGCATTTTAGTACACACGAAAGAAAGACAAAAACAAAACAAGAAGCCTTGCAGCATATGATGAAAAAACATAAAGGTAGGAATGCTTATGATCGCTATGAACAGGATCATAAGCATTTTTATTTTGCTTTTTTGTGACAAGTAGATCAAATAATTGGAAAAATTTTAAAAAATAGGACAAACGGTCGTTTCTTTTTGTCTAAAAATGTAGTTAAATGACAAAAAGAAATGAAAGGGAGAGTGGGTATCGTGAAGGTCAAATCATTTGGAGCAGGGCTTTGTATGGCAAGTATGCTGCTGGCATCGATAACATTCGGCGCATCAGATGTATCTGCAAAGGATCAAGCAAAAAAAGAGTATATGATCGGTTTTTCTTCTTCCGTTCAAGACAAAACACAAAAACAGCTTGTTGAAAAAGCTGGCGGTCATGTGAAAGAATCAATAGATAAAATAGATATGATGAAAGTTTCGTTGAACGAAGCATCAAAAGAAAAACTACATCAAGCAAAAGAAGTTACTTTTATTGAGGAAGACCAAAAAGCAAAAACAAGCGGTCAAAGCGTCCCTTATGGTATCAAAAGCATTAAAGCACAAAAGGTACATAAACGAGGATATGCCGGACAGAATGTCAAAGTAGCTGTTCTTGACAGTGGAATCGACGGCAAGCATGAAGATTTACATGTAACTGGTGGTGTCAGCTTTGTTCCAACAGAGTCCGATCCGCTCGTTGACCCGCATGAACACGGAACCCACGTTGCAGGCACGATCGCAGCATTAGATAATAAGGTAGGCGTCGTTGGTGTGGCTCCGAAAGCTTCGATCTATGCGGTGAAAGTGGCAGATGAAAATGGTGACGGCTACTATAGCTGGATCATTAAAGGCATTGAATGGGCGATTGAGAATGAGATGGATGTCATCAATATTAGTATGGGGGGAGCAAGTGAATCGGAGGCGCTGAAAGAAGCGGTCGATCGAGCATATGACAACGGGATTCTCATTGTCGCATCTGCAGGAAATGCTGGGAGCTACGGGTCACTTAATACGATAGATTACCCGGCCAAATACAGCTCTGTCATGGCAGTCGCATCAGTGGATCAACGAAAGCAAAGAGCCTTTGATTCCTCTGTTGGGGAGGAAGTGGAAGTATCAGCACCAGGCGTTTCAACATTAAGTACCATTCCTCATAACGAATATGGATATAAGAGTGGAACGTCTATGGCATCACCTCATGTAGCTGGTGCTGCGGCAGTCATTCTATCAAAACATCCGAATCTCACAAATGATGAATTGCGTGAAAGGCTGACAAAAACGGCAACAAAACTTGGCGAACCTTTTTATTATGGGGCTGGGCTTGTGAACGTACAAAAAGCTGCACGATAAAGGAAACGAGAAAGCAGTGTGCAGCTGCTTTCTCGTTTTTCTTTTCATAAAACTGTCATGTTTCGTCTGCTCTCTCATAGAATCTAGTAACCTTTACTATTTGGGAGGAAGGCGCATGCGGAAAAAGTCTTGGAAAGAACATCTTCTTCAGCACGTGAAAGATCATTTATCAATTTATTTGTTTGTTTCTGTACTATTTTTAATGGGCGTCATTTTTGGAGCCATTATCGTCAATAGTATGACAATGAGTCAGAAAGAGGATTTATTCTACTATTTAAATCAATTTTTTGGTCAACTGACGAATGAGAAAGCAGCAGAATCAAAAGAAATGTTTTTGCAAAGCTTTTTGCATCATATGAAATATTTGGGCCTCATGTGGATACTCGGAATTTCCATCATTGGCCTGCCGCTTATTTTTCTTATGATCTTTTTAAAAGGGATTGTAGTTGGGTTTACTGTCGGTTTTTTGGTCAATCAAATGGGGCTTAGCGGTTTTTTTCTATCTTTTGTCTCGGTGCTTCCTCAAAATATCTTGCTCATTCCTGCGTATTTAGTGATCGGAACTTGTGCGATTGCGTTCTCCATTCGTTTAATTGGTCAGCTTTTTATGAAAAAAACCATCAGTCAAGCGCCAATCCATTGGTTTGGCCGGTATGCTTCTGTTCTACTGATGATTTTAACCCTCGCTGCTCTTTCGTCCTTTTTTGAATCATACTTATCATTCATGCTAATGAAAAAGCTGGCAGGTGTTCTGTTTTGATGATTTTATAATCGTTATTAAATAATAATCAATTTATTTATCAATTTAAAATGATTATAGTTGGCTCTCTGCACATCATTTGATATAATGATCAAGTAATGTGGCGTAGGAGGGAAAGTCAATGGAAAATCGGATTGATCGAATTAAGAAACAGCTTCATTCTTCCAGCTATAAGCTCACGCCACAGCGTGAAGCAACAGTAAGAGTACTGCTTGAGAATGAAGAAGACCATTTAAGTGCAGAAGATGTATACCTCCTCGTAAAAGAGAAGTCTCCTGAAATTGGTCTTGCTACTGTTTATCGGACGTTAGAATTGCTTACTGAACTGAAAGTTGTTGATAAAATTAACTTTGGAGACGGCGTTTCGCGATATGATCTTCGCAAAGAAGGAGCCGCTCACTTCCATCACCATCTTGTCTGTATGGAATGCGGAACAGTCGATGAGATAGAAGATGATTTATTAGAAGATGTTGAAGAAATTATTGAACGCGACTGGAAATTTAAAATTAAGGATCATAGATTGACATTCCATGGTATTTGCCACCGGTGTCATGATTATGAATCCGGCAAATAATCCGAATTGGAACCTTTTCATTCAAAATGAAAAGGTTTTTTGCATGTTCGCTGTATATTCCTTGTCCCACCTGGCATATGCTGAAGTAATGAGAACACGAGAAAGGACATGAAGAACATGCGAAAATGGCTCAAAACAACAGGTGAAGTAATGAAAGTATTTATCTTGTTCACTGGTTTTACCGTACTGTTCTATTATGCTATGATATGGATAAATTCAGAATATGAAAGCTATCATCGTTATGATAAACCAGAAGGTGCAGCGATAAAAGTGATGGAAATGGATCAGCCGAAACAAGACAGGTGGCAGGATCGATTGATTTATTTTTATCAAAACGGGGAGTAGAAACCATTGAAGGATCAATTATCCGACTTTATTCATTTTATGACAGTAGAGAGAGGACTCTCTGAAAATACCATTGTCTCTTATAAAAGAGATTTACAGAACTATTTGTCTTTTTTAATGACGCATGAACAATTGACAGATGTAAAAGACGTCACACGCCTTCATATTATTCATTATTTAAAACAGTTAAAAGACGAGGGGAAATCGAGTAAAACGTCCGTCCGTCATCTATCATCGATACGCTCCTTTCATCAATTTTTGCTCCGTGAAAAAGTGACAACAGATGACCCGTCATGGAACATTGAATCACAAAAAACAGAGCGGAAATTACCGAAAGTTCTATCATTAGATGAGGTAGAAAAGCTGCTCGATACACCTAAGCAGCAAACACCATTTGACTACCGTGACAAAGCCATGCTCGAACTTTTATATGCAACAGGTATTCGCGTAAGTGAAATGCTTGATTTGACTCTTGCAGATGTGCATCTGACCATGGGGTTTATCCGCTGTTTTGGAAAAGGAAGAAAAGAGCGAATCGTGCCTATTGGTGAAGCTGCTGCAAGTGCGATTGAAGTGTATATAGAAAAAGGAAGAAACAAGCTGCTCAAAAAACAGCCGGCCGATGCCTTGTTTCTGAATCATCACGGAAAAAAAATGTCGCGGCAGGGCTTTTGGAAGAACTTAAAGAAACGAGCCATAGAAGCAGGTATTCAAAAAGAATTGACGCCTCATACGCTCAGGCATTCATTTGCGACACATTTGCTTGAAAACGGTGCGGATCTTAGAGCCGTACAGGAAATGCTCGGACATGCCGATATTTCTACTACACAAATTTACACACATGTCACAAAAACAAGATTAAAAGACGTGTATCACAAATTCCATCCAAGGGCATAAGTAAAGCATGGCACGGTGAACGTGTATCATGCTTTTTTATGTTTGGACCGTTTATGGTTGTCAATTGACTTGAAAACGGTTTATACTTGAGATGTCTGACCTCTCCAGTTGTGAAAGGTGAAAGGACAAGAATATTGAAGGAGGCGCTTTTTTATGCCTGATTATCAGTATAAACGCATTTTCCTCATTGTGATGGATTCAGTAGGAATCGGGGAAGCACCTGATGCTGCTGATTTTAATGATGTAGGTGCAGATACACTTGGACATATTGCTGAAAAAATGAACGGGCTTCATATGCCGAATATGGCGAAGCTTGGGCTAAGTCATATTAAAGAAATTAAAGGAATTCCAGCGGACGAAAAACCGCTTGCGTATTATGGGAAAATGCAAGAAGCATCCAACGGGAAAGACACAATGACAGGGCATTGGGAAATCATGGGTCTGTACATCGACACACCATTTAAAGTCTTTCCAGACGGCTTTCCAGATGAACTGTTAAATGAATTAAAAGAAAAAACAGGGCGCGGCATCATTGGAAATAAACCAGCGTCTGGTACAGAAATTTTGGATGAGCTTGGCGAAGAGCATATGAAAACAGGCGATTTAATCGTTTATACTTCAGCAGATTCTGTGCTGCAAATTGCTGCACACGAAGAAGTTGTGCCATTAGACGAACTTTACCGCATTTGCGAAATCGCACGTGAACTGACTTTAGATGAAAAATATATGGTAGGGCGCATCATCGCTCGTCCATTTGTCGGGGAGCCGGGGGCATTTGTTAGAACACCAAATCGTCATGACTATGCATTAAAACCATTCGACCGTACCGTCATGAATGAATTGAAAGATGATGGACTTGATGTCATTGCGATCGGAAAAATCTCTGATATTTATGATGGTGAAGGAATCACCTCTTCACTCAGAACGAAATCCAACATGGATGGAATGGACAAGCTAGTGGAGACGCTGAAAACAGACTTTACTGGGCTGAGCTTCTTAAATCTTGTCGACTTTGATGCGCTTTATGGACATAGAAGAGATCCAGAAGGCTACGGTAAGGCACTAGAGGAATTTGACGCACGTCTACCTGAAGTGTTTGATCTATTAAAAGAGGATGATCTGCTTGTGATCACAGCAGATCACGGAAATGACCCGGTTCATCACGGAACAGATCATACAAGAGAATACGTTCCGCTTATTGCTTACAGCAAAAAGCATCAAGAAGCGAATGAGCTGCCAACAGCGAAAACATTTGCTGATCTTGGGGCAACGGTAGCAGATAATTTTAAATCAACGCTGCCAAAATACGGAACAAGCTTTTTATCTAAACTCAAATAGGGGGAAATCACGTGGGAGCACAGTTTTCAGAAGCGGCGGCATATATTAAACAAGCATCGACATATGTACCAACAGTTGGATTGATTTTAGGTTCAGGTCTTGGCGTTTTAGCCGATGAGATTGAAAATCCAATCAAATTAAAATATGAAGATATTCCTGGATTCCCTGTTTCAACAGTAGAAGGGCATGCAGGCCAGCTCGTCATTGGAACGCTGAAAGGCACGGTCGTTTGTGCCATGCAAGGACGTTTCCATTACTATGAAGGGTATGATATGAAGCAGGTGACATTTCCTGTCCGTGTAATGAAAGAAATCGGCATTGAGACATGTATTGTGACAAATGCAGCGGGCGGTGTGAATACGTCCTTCCATCCTGGCGATCTTATGTTGATTACAGATCATATCAATATGATGGGAACCAATCCGTTAATTGGACCAAACGACAGTCAAGGGGTTCGTTTCCCTGATATGTCTGCACCGTATGATAAAGATTTGTTGGCACTTGCAGAGAAAACGGCTAAACATTTAGGCATATCTGTGCAGCAAGGGGTTTATGCAGGAATGACAGGCCCTTCATATGAAACACCGGCAGAGGTTCGTTTCCTCAGAACGCTTGGCGCTGATGCAGTCGGTATGTCGACTGTGCCAGAAGTGATTGTGGCACGTCATGCAGGCATAAAAGTACTTGGTATTTCATGCATCTCTAATGCGGCTTCAGGTATTTTAGATCAGCCGCTTTCTCATGATGAAGTGATCGAAGTGACGGAAAAAGTGAAAGCAAGTTTCCTTGATTTAGTGAAAGAAGTTGTCAAACAACTCTCATAGATCGTGTGAAAGAGCCTTCTGTTCATGAAACAGAGGGCTTTTTTTTATGGCAATCAAACGATCTCTGAATAAAACAGCCTTTATGAGGAAAAAATAGAAAGGATTACGATAATGGAGGTCTGCCACTTGAAACGTCATATATGTGCATTGTTTATTTTAATGATCCTTATCTCAATGGTTTCACCATCAGCGATGGCAAAAGAAAAGATTGAAAAGCCAGGAGAAAAACAAACATCAGAATTGGCGCATGAAGCCAAATCAGCGATTTTAATGGAACGTGACACGGGAAAAGTGCTTTACAACAAAAACAGTGATGAAAAACTTGCCCCTGCAAGTATGACCAAAATCATGACGATGCTTCTCATCATGGAAGCGATGGATCAAGGGAAATTAAAAATGACTGATAAAGTAAGAACGAGCGATCATGCAGCATCTATGGGAGGCTCGCAAATTTTCCTTGAACCGGGAGAAGAAATGACGGTTAAAGACATGCTAAAAGGCATTGCGATTGCGTCAGGAAACGATGCTTCAGTTGCCATGGCAGAACATATTGCTGGATCTGAAGAACAGTTTGTTGAGCAGATGAACAAAAAGGCAAAAGAGCTTGGACTCACCTCAACGGTCTTTCAAAATCCAACAGGACTTCCTGAAAAAGATCATTACAGCACGGCTCATGATATGGCAAAAATGGCGAAAGAGCTGTTGAAATATGAAGAGATCACCAAGTTCACAGGTGTATACGAAGACTATCTTCGTCAGAACACGGATAAAAAATTCTGGCTTGTGAATACAAACCGTCTCATTAAATTTTATCCAGGTGTGGATGGGGTGAAAACAGGGTTTACAGGCGAGGCGAAATACTGTCTAACTGCATCTGCTAAAAAAGGCAACATGCGCGTGATTGCTGTTGTATTCGGCGCAAGCACACCAAAAGACAGAAATGCTCAAGTCGTCAAAATGCTGGATTACGCCTTTAGTCAATATACAACGCATCCTCTGTACAAGCGTGGTCAAGATGTAGCAGAGATCAAAGTGAGCAAAGGGAAAAAGAAAAAAATTCAGCTTGTCACGTCTGAACCGATTTCTCTTCTAACGAAAAAAGGCGAAAATGTCGATCAGATCAAAAAAGAAATTAAATTAACTCAAGATGTCACAGCCCCATTTTCAAAAGGAACGAAACTTGGCACCATCATCTTGAAAAAAGATGGAAAAGTGCTTCATGAAAGTCCTGTTGAAGCGAAAGAAGATATGGAAAAAGCCGGTGTTTGGACGTTCTTCAAACGGGCTATGGCCGAATTTGTTAAATGGAAGTAAAAGGTGAAAGACTGCTGCAACTGGCAGTCTTTTTTGCTATGAACGAAAAGAACATCTAAATGTGACGAATGATCACTAGTTTTGTCATGGTGAAGGATTTGCATGTGAAGAAAGAGAAACATTCTTTATCCGAAAATAGAGCAAGGAGGAAGAAAAGATGAGCCTTGATATTGATTTTCAAATAAAAGAGAGCGTACTTTGCATTCGGTTGACAGGGGAGCTTGATCATCACTCCGCAGAGACATTGAGACAAAAGGTGACGAATTATTTGGAAACAGAGGACATTCGCCACATTGTGCTGAATTTAGCTGATTTATCGTTTATGGACAGCTCTGGGCTCGGAGTGATTTTAGGAAGATACAAAGAAATTAAACAACTTGGCGGTGAAATGGTCGTCTGTGCGATCTCGCCAGCGGTGAACCGTTTATTTGATATGTCCGGCTTGTTTAAAATTATTCGTATGGAACCTTCAGAGCAAACTGCGCTGCAAACATTGGGGGTGGCATCATGACAAATGAAATGAATCTGACTTTTTCTGCTTTAAGTCAAAACGAATCCTTTGCGAGAGTAACGGTGGCAGCATTCATCGCTCAGCTTGATCCAACATTAGATGAGCTAACAGAAATCAAAACCGTTGTATCAGAGGCGGTCACGAACTCGATCATTCACGGGTATGACGGGAATCCAGACGGCAAGGTGCACATTAGCGTTACACTGGATGACCATATTGTGTATCTGACGATTCGAGACGAAGGTATGGGCATTTCAGATCTTGAGGAAGCAAGGCAGCCGCTTTTTACGACGAAACCAGACTTAGAGCGCTCCGGGATGGGCTTTACGATCATGGAGAACTTTATGGATGATGTCATGGTGGACTCATCTCCAGAAATGGGCACAACGATCCGCTTAACAAAGCATCTATCAAAAAGCAAAGCGCTTTGTAATTAAGGAGCTGCTCATATGGATGTGGAGGTAAAAAAGCAAGCAAAAAAAGCACAGCTGTCTAATGATGAAGTGAAACAGCTCATCAAAAAAAGCCAAGACGGAGATCAACAAGCAAGAGACCTCCTCGTAGAAAAAAACATGCGTCTTGTTTGGTCCGTTGTTCAGCGCTTTTTAAATAGAGGATATGAACCAGATGATCTGTTCCAAATAGGCTGTATTGGCCTGCTGAAATCTGTTGATAAATTTGATTTGTCTTATGATGTGAAGTTTTCGACGTATGCCGTTCCAATGATCATTGGTGAAATTCAGCGTTTCATTCGTGATGATGGAACCGTCAAAGTCAGCAGGTCTTTAAAGGAACTTGGAAATAAAATCAGGCGGGCAAGGGACGAATTGTCTAAATCTCATGGCAGAATGCCGACTGTTCAGGAAATCGCTGAATATCTGGACATCACACCTGAGGATGTTGTCCTTGCTCAAGAAGCGGTCCGCTCACCATCATCTATTCATGAAACCGTGTATGAAAATGACGGCGATCCGATTACGTTGCTCGATCAAATTGCCGATCATTCAGAAGAAAGATGGTTTGATAAAATTGCGCTAAAAGAGGCGATTAAAGAATTAGAAGAGCGTGAGAAACTGATTGTCTATTTAAGGTATTATAAAGACCAAACACAATCAGAAGTAGCAGAAAGACTCGGAATTTCCCAAGTGCAAGTCTCACGGCTTGAAAAGAAAATTTTAAAACAAATTCAAATGCAAATGGATCAAAAGGACAGCTAGCCAATTCGGCTGGCTTTTTTTGTGTGGTAATTACCGGTAAATCAAGTTCTTTCAGTATGAGAACCATTTTTCACCACATACTATTTTTAACCCATCGTATAGGAAGTGACTTGGATGGACGGACAAATCTTTATTCGGCTGCGCCATCGGATTAAGACTGGTAATGATCAGCTTATTTATTTAGAGGATATCGCCCAAATCACTGGAGATGACAGTGCTGTGCAAAAGCTGAGCAAAATGCCGATATACCATGTCAGCAAAAAGGATCGTCACATCGTTGTGTTAGATATCATGCATGTGGTCAAAACGATCAAAAAAACATGGCCTGACATTGACATTCAAACAGTCGGAGGCTCAGAAGCCATTGTTGAAATAGACACAGGCAAACGCCAGCTGTCCCCCGTATTATTCGTGTTTGTATGGCTCCTCTTATTTGTCGGAGCGGCCCTTGCCATCATGAATTTCCATGAGGATGTTAGTATGCGACTTGTTCATATCCGCCTTTACGAGATGATTACTGGAAACACGGTTGAGCATCCGTATTTATTACAAATTCCATATAGCTTTGGACTCGGTTTTGGCATGATTTTATTTTTCAATCATGTGTTTAAAAAGCGTTTAAACGAAGAGCCAAGCCCGCTTGAAGTGGAAATGTTTAAATATCAGCTCGATCTTGATCATTATGTCGCACTCAATGAAAACAAAGAAACATTGAAAGATATCCATGATCGGTAAATGGCTTTTTGTGGTGCTTGTTGGGCTCGGCGGCGGTTTAACGGTAGGGGCAGGATTTGTGGCGTTTCTTACAGTGCTTGGTATTATCCCTCGATTAATGCAATTAACGAAAACGCAGCGTTTTATTCAAGGATATGAGGCTGCCGTGATAAGTGGAGCGGTCGTTGGCGGCTGGGCTACTTTAAGTCAAGTCCATTTGCATTTATCCAAATGGCTGGCGCTACCGATCGGTCTTTTATCTGGCATTTTTGTCGGCATGCTTGCTGCCGCACTCACAGAAGTGTTAAATGTACTTCCTATCTTAACGAAAAGAATTGGAATGGACGGGAAAATTGTGCTGCTGCTCATGGCCATCGTCTTAGGAAAGGTGTTTGGCTCGCTATTTCATTGGCTTATTTATATTTAAAAATGTGGAGGGAACAACACGTGTCAAGTTTAAAAGAGAACTATCCATCTAAAGTGAAAACGTATCAGCCGAAACCTCCTTATGTACTGAACTGCATCAAGGCTTTTCTTGTCGGCGGTTTGATTTGTGCGATAGGCGAGGGATTGCAAAATTTCTATATTACTTTTTTTGATTTTAATGAGAAGACAGCAGGGAATCCAACGGTGGCGACCCTTATTTTAATTTCTTCTATTTTAACTGGTATTGGTATTTACGATAAAATCGGCCAGTTTGCTGGAGCGGGATCAGCTGTCCCGGTGACAGGATTTGCAAATAGCATGACAAGTGCGGCTCTTGAGCATAAAAGTGAAGGGCTTGTGTTAGGTGTAGCGACCAACATGTTTAAACTAGCTGGGAACGTCATTGTGTTTGGTGTCGTCTCGGCATATGTCGTAGGGATTATTCGATACGTCTTGGAAAAGATGTTTTCGTAGGAGGAATAAAACGTGAAACTAACAGGTAAGCAATCTTGGGTATTTGAACACAAGCTTTATGTGAATGCGGAAGGAACAGCTGCAGGACCGAAAGAAAAAGAAGGCCCAATCGGTCATCTCATTGATAAAACCTATGATGAAATGCACTGTTATCAAAAGAACTGGGAAATGGCTGAAAGGCAGCTCATGGATGATGCCATATCAATGGCCTTATCAAAAGCGAATTTGCAAAAAAGTGATATTGACCTTTTGCTGGCAGGAGATTTACTGAACCAAAACGTGACAGCCAACTATGTGGCAAGAGAACTCAAAATCCCGTTTCTTTGTTTATTTGGTGCCTGCTCCACATCTATGGAATCAGTCGCCATTGCCTCAGCGTTAATAGATGGTGGGTTTGCCAATAGAGCACTTGCTGCGACAAGCAGTCACAATGCGACGGCAGAGCGGCAATTCCGTAATCCAACAGAATATGGCGGGCAAAAACCAGATACAGCCACAAGTACAGTGACAGGGAGCGGTGCTGTCGTCATCAGCCAAGAACCTTCCCAAATTCAAATTACAAGTGCCACTGTCGGACGGGTGATGGATCTTGGGATTACAGATCCATTCGATATGGGTTCGGCTATGGCGCCTGCAGCGGCAGACACAATCAAACAACATTTAGAAGACTTAGGAAGAACAGTAGATGATTATGATCTCATCCTAACAGGAGATCTATCTGGAATTGGATCGCCTATTTTAAAGGATCTTCTGAAAGAAGATGGCATTCAGCTTGGACGGAAGCATGATGATTGCGGATTAATCATATACACACCTGATCAAAATGTATTCGCTGGAGGCAGCGGCTGTGCCTGCTCAGCTGTCGTGACATTCAGTCACATCTTTCAAGAAATGAAAGCAGGGAATTTGCAAAGAGTATTGGTTGTAGCAACCGGGGCGCTTCTCAGCCCAATGATGGTTCAGCAAAAAGAGACCATTCCAACCATTGCGCACGGAGTTGTATTTGAGCGTGCAGGAGGAGAAAGCTAATGGATTATTTGATTGCTTTTGTTGCAGGCGGACTGATTTGCGTAATCGGCCAGCTTTTACTTGATGTACTGAAACTCACACCGGCACATGTCATGACGACCTTTGTTGTGGCGGGGACGATTTTAGACGGGTTTGGTATTTATGATAAATTTATTGAATTTGCAGGAGCGGGTGCTACCGTCCCTATCGTAAGCTTTGGTCATAGCTTGCTTCATGGGGCGATGCATCAGGCCGATGTCCACGGATTTATTGGAATCGGAATTGGGATTTTTGAGTTAACCTCTGCTGGAATATCAGCTGCGATTTTATTTTCATTTATCATTGCACTTATCTTTAAACCGAAAGGATAACCTAATATGGGGCAAAGACGCAAAGTCATTTTAGTGACAGACGGAGATATATATGCTGCCAAAACGATTGAGCTTGTCGCAAAGAAAGTCGGCGGAAGATGTATTTCCAGCTCAAAAGGGAATCCGAGCAAACGAACAGGGCCAGAACTGGTCCAGATGATTTTAAAAACGCCGTATGACCCAGTGTTTGTCATGTTTGATGATTCTGGCCTAACAGGTGAAGGAACAGGGGAGACGGCTATGAAGCACGTAGCACGTCACCCTGAAATTGAAGTGATTGGCGCCATTGCAGTGGCATCTAAAACCCATCAAGCGGAATGGACAAAGGTACATGTCTCCATTGACCGGGAAGGTGAACTGACAGAATACGGCGTTGACAAACATGGACTTCCAGAAATGGAACCACACAAAATGAGTGGAGATACAGTGTATTGTCTCGATTCACTACAGCTTCCGATTGTTGTCGGCATTGGAGATATTGGCAAGATGGGACGGAAAGATGATCTAAGCAAAGGGTCCCCCATCACAATGAAGGCAGTCGAATTAATTTTAGAAAGGAGCGGTTTCCATGAAGAAAGACAAGGTGCACGTGTACCGAGATCCGAAGAAAAATGAAGATTTTTTCAAAGACAATGTCGGGATGGGTCTCAGCTTTGACCTTGGCGTTCGGAAAATTTATGTCCATGATCAGGAAATCCAGCTTTACTATGTAAATGGATTATGTGATACACAATATGTGATCTATTTATTAAAAGAACTGATTGAAATCAATGACAATGAACCTGAATCAGATGATCTTGCACGTGTGGTAGAAAACCGTCTTGTCAATCAGCAAGTCTCAAAAGTTGAAACACTTGATGAAGCAGTGGATCAAGTGTTGTCTGGACTTGTGGCAGTCGTTGTCGAAGGTGAAAATTACGCATTTATTATTGACGTCAGGAGCTACCCTGGCAGAATGCCGGAGGAACCGGATACAGAAAAGGTTGTCAGAGGTGCAAGAGACGGCTTTGTTGAAAACATCATTGTGAACACAGCACTCATTCGCAGAAGAGTGCGGGATGAAAAACTGCGATACAAAATGCTTAAAGTAGGCGAGCGTTCTAAAGCAGACGTTTGTGTTTGTTATATTGAAGACATAGCTGACCCTGATCTTGTTGATATTATCGAAAAAGAAGTGTCTGGGATTAAAGTTGACGGACTGACGATGTCTGATAAAACAATAGAAGAATTTATCATTAAGCAAGGATATAATCCCTTCCCGCTTGTGCGATACACCGAGCGCCCAGATGTAGCCGCTAACCATATATTAGAAGGGCATGTCATCATCATTACGGATACATCTCCTAGTGTCATCATTACACCAACCACTATTTTTCATCACGTTCAACATGCTGAAGAATACCGCCAGGCGCCAGCAGTTGGGACTTTTTTAAGATGGGTGCGTTTTTTAGGCATCTTATGTTCTACTTTTCTTTTGCCGATCTGGTTTCTTTTTATTCTAGAACCGAATCTTCTGCCAGACAATCTAAGCTATATTGGATTTAACAAACCTTCTCATATCCCTGTCATTCTCCAAGTATTCCTTGCTGATTTTGGGGTGGAATTTTTACGAATGGCGGCGATTCATACGCCGACCGCCTTGTCGACTGCCATGGGCTTGATTGCAGCTGTCTTAATTGGACAAATTGCAATTGATGTCGGTTTATTTACACCAGAGGTCATATTATACGTCTCGCTAGCAGCCATCGGTACATTCACCACTCCAAGTTATGAACTGAGTGTCGCTAATAAAATCATCCGACTGATCATATTAGCACTAGTAGCGATCTTTAAGCTGAATGGACTGATCATCGGTTTTACGCTGTTACTTATTTATTTAACATCCATTCGTTCCTTACAGACGCCTTATATGTGGCCGTTCATTCCTTTTAATGGAAAGGCTTTGTGGCAAGTGCTCATTCGGACGTCTGTTCCTGGCTCAAAAGTAAGGCCAAGCATCGTTCACCCTCAGAACAGATCAAAAATTCCGCCAAATTCTTAACGCTCGTTGAAAGTGGCTGAAGATTGTGATATTGTATTTTTAACTTTGAGAAACGGCAAAAGGCAGCTTGTGCAGCTGTCTTTTTTCAGCCGAGGCGGAGAAAGAGGGAATGACATTGTATTTACACGGCACTTGCAGACAAAATGAACTCGGACATTTAGAAATTGGTGGTGTTGATGCCGTTTCTTTAGCTGAAACGTATGGGACACCACTTTATGTATATGATGTGGCTTTAATACGGGAGCGTGCAAAAAGCTTTCAGAAAGCATTTATTGAAGAAGAACTAAAGGCTCAGGTGGCATATGCGAGTAAGGCGTTTTCTTCTATTGCCATGTTCCAGCTGGCAAAAGAAGAAGGCTTATCACTTGATGTCGTTTCAGGCGGGGAGCTGCACACGGCCATTTGTGCCGGGTTTCCTGTAGAAAAAATTCATTTCCATGGTAACAACAAAAGCAGAGAAGAATTAAAGATGGCATTAGCGCATGGAATCGGCTGTATTGTTGTTGATAATTTCTATGAAATCAACCTCATTGAACAGCTTGGACAAGAGCTGTCAAAACAGGTGAAAGTACTCCTCCGCATCACGCCGGGCGTTGAAGCACATACGCATGACTATATTACAACAGGTCAAGAAGATTCAAAATTCGGTTTTGATCTTCATAATGGACAAGCAGACGAAGCGGTCAAACAAGTGCTTAAATCAGAAGTGATCGAGCTCTTAGGTGTTCATTGTCATATCGGCTCACAAATTTTTGATACAGCTGGTTTTGTCCTTGCGGCAGATAAGATTTTCTTGAAGCTAGATGAATGGAGAGAATCATTTGGATTTATTTCCACAGTGCTGAACTTAGGCGGAGGCTTTGGCATCCGTTATACAGAAGAGGACGAACCACTTCCAGCAACTGAATACGTGGAGAAAATTATTCAAGCGGTGAAAGAAAATGTAGCCCGCTATGAGTTTAAGATGCCTGAAATTTGGATTGAGCCAGGCCGCTCACTTGTTGGAGATGCGGGAACCACTCTTTATACGATTGGTTCATCAAAACATGTACCTGGCATTCGCGATTATGTAGCCATTGACGGCGGAATGAGTGATAACATTCGACCAGCTTTATATCAAGCAAAATATGAAGCAGCGAGCGCCAATAAAATGAGCCAAACGCATGATCAAACTGTGTCCATTGCAGGCAAATGCTGTGAAAGTGGAGATATGCTCATTTGGGATATTGATCTGCCAGAGTTATCACAGGGAGACTTGTTAGCTGTCTTTTGTACAGGAGCTTATGGCTACAGCATGTCAAACAACTATAACCGCATCCCGCGCCCGGCTGTAGTATTTGTAGAAGATGGGGAAGCGCAGCTTGTCGTTGAGCGTGAGACATATGAGGACATTGTCAAATTGGATTTACCTTATCAATCAAAAGTGAAATCATCGACTTAAAAAAAGCTGCCTGATCATCAGGCAGCTTTTTCTATGACATTTATTTTCCACCAGTAAATACAGAGACGATCGCGTTCCAAATAGATACAAAGAAATCCCAAATCTTCTGTAGAAGGTTTTTCCCTTCATCTGATTCTATGAATTTTGTAATCTTGTCTTTTGCTTTATCAATTTGAGATCCGACTTGTTTCCAATCGATATTGATATTTTTCATCTTATCAAAGAGAGAGACAAGTTGATCTTTTTGGTCTTGCGTTAGATTTAAGTTCAAATCAGAAGCGGCTTGATCTACTTTTTCTTCCACTTCTTTTGTTGTTTTAGGAACTCCATTTTTGGCAATGTCATCTTTGATTTTTGCAATCAGGGCAGAAGCATTGTCTTTTCCAATAGAGTCTCCCAGTTTAGATGTTGTTACAAGTTCTTCGTTTGCCACCTGTTTCACATCTTCGGGAATGGCTTTGTCGCTTGACACTTCATAGGCTTTTAATAGACCTGTCAGTGCTGCTGTACCAGATACTTCAAACGGCGCCGTCACGACAACCTTTGCATCTTTCACGCCTGCGGTCATTAAAGCATTTAAATACATCTCATCTGTAATGGTCTTAATGTTATGTGTATCCACGGTCAGACCCGTACCTGATTTTTCAATGGTGATGGATGAAGATGATAATGCTCTCGTCCCGATAGAAGAACGAGGGATATACTTTCCTAAATATTCGTGCTCTTCTTTATTGGTTACTTCAATTTTTGTCGCATTTTCAGGTGGATTCAACTCGTCAAGCACCTTCTGACGATCAGCCGGTGTTAAGTCTTGCCCGAGTGTGACGATGACATCGCCGACAGCTGCATCCGCTAAGCTGACTTTTGGCGCACCAATCAGTAAAAGGAGCGCTGCCATCATACCAAGCATTGTTTTTTTAAACATGTTGACCTCCTTCAAGTCGAAAGCGTTTCTCGAGGGTGAGAAACTCATCTTTTGAGTACATGATTTGAATCGTACTCCATCATATAGACGTAACAAATCAGTCTGACGTTTCAATTTTCTTTTAAAGATGTTTGAAACCTCCAATATGATGAAGTGATTTGCTCAGTCTGTGATCATTTCCTTAGGAGAAAAGGATCAAGCTCTTTTATTTTATCAATGATGGCAAAAGAGGTAAATCACATTCGACAAGCAGGGGATGTTTAACATCACTGAAAATGTGCTATAATGAGCGTTGTTTAACCTGAAAGGAGAATGTGAAAAATGGCGAAAAAAGGATACATACAATTAACGAATGGAAAGAAAATTGAGTTTGAACTTTACCCAGAGGCTGCTCCAGGTACAGTAGCAAACTTTGAAAAATTAGCGAATGAAGGCTTCTACGATGGATTGAAATTCCACCGCGTGATCCCAGGGTTCGTAAGCCAAGGCGGCGATCCAAACGGTAATGGAACTGGAGGACCTGGTTACACAATTAAATGTGAAACAGAAGGAAACCCTCATCAGCACGAGAGAGGTTCATTATCAATGGCACACGCTGGTAAAGACACTGGCGGCAGCCAATTCTTTATCGTACATGACCCACAGCCGCACTTAAACGGTGTTCACACTGTTTTTGGTAAAGTAACATCTGGTATCGAAGCTGTTCTTGATATGGAACAAGGACAAGGCATGGAAAAAGTCGAAGTGATCGATGCTTAATCCAAAACACCGCTTAATTGCGGTGTTTTTTTTATTTTACATCTGATGTTCCTGTGATCTGTGCCGTGAAGCGGTAGGTGATCATCCAATATAAAAGGGCTAAGGCGCTGATAGAGGCTCCAAATAGACATACCCCATTCCAGCCAGCGTTTGCGTATATGTTAGTTGATACAATAGAACCGAGCGCACTGCCAAGGGAATAAAAAATCATATAAGCAGCAGTCAGCCGGCTTCTCGCCTCAGGCCGGACCATGAAAATCATACTTTGATTGGTCACATGAACGGCCTGCACAGATAGGTCAAGAATGACTATACCAACGATTAATAAAATGAGGGAATATTCAGTGAAAAAAATAAAACACCATGAAAAGAGTAATAGGACAAGGGCGATGCACGTTGTTAACTGTCCTAAGCCTCGATCAGCAAGGCTCCCAGCTCGAGCGGCACCTAATGCTCCGGCAACTCCAGCAAGGCCAAATGCACCAATTGCCGTATGTGACAGATTGTATGGCGTAGTGCTGAGAGGCAGCACAAGTGAAGTCCACAGCGTGCCAAACACAACAAAGATCAGAAAACCCAGTACGCCACGAATACGTAGAATTCGTTCTTGTCTGAACAATATAAACATTGAAGCGAGCAAGTTCACATAGGATATGGAGACTCTCTTGCTGTCAGCACGCGGAAGATACCGGTACAACACGCCAGTTATGATCAGCATCATCACGCCGGAAACGAGATAGACTGATCTCCAGCCGGCGAGATCGGTTAGTACACCAGCAAACGTTCGTGCGAGAAGAATACCAATCACAATTCCACTTTGAACCAAGCCCACTATGCGGCCACGTTCTTCAGGAGCGGCCCATGTCGCTGCGAATGCTACAAGTACCTGAGTGACTACAGCGAGCAGTCCCACCGCAGCTAGTCCTATGAACAGGACGGTGGCGGTAGGGGCGATACCGACTAGAATGAGAGATAACACGGATACTAGCATTTGAGCTACGATGAGCCGCCGTTGGTTGAACAGATCACCAAGTGGTACGATCAGTAGCAGTCCTAGCGCATAACAAAGCTGAGTAATCGTAATGACCATACCAACGGATGAATAGCTGATACCAAACTCGGATGCGAGGGAGTCTAATAATGGCTGTGCAAAGTATATGTTTGCAACTGCCATCCCTGAGGCTGTCGAAAACAGTAGAGCCATATTGCGAGTCATCGTTGATCGGGTGTTTATTTGTAAATGAGTCGTTTCCAGATCAGAATGTTCAACGGCATTCATTTTTTCTTTTTTCATGCATGTCATCCTCTCTTTTTGTACTAAATAGTATAATATACTGTTTGGTATAAAATAATTCCTGTTAAGGATAACCAGAGAAACGTTTTAAAGTCAAGATGATGTAGTGAAGATCTTGAGATGGGCAGTCGGTTTGACAATGATACGTCAATAAAATAAAATGATAATGTACCGATGAGTAAAAAATCCTTATAAGAAATAGATGATTGATTTAGTGAAGAGGTTTTTATGATAGAAATGAGGGTTGATGATGGTTCGACAACGGGAATTTGATGAGGAAAAAGCGTTAGATGAGGCCTTGTTGCTTTTTTGGGAGAAGGGGTACAGAGCCACTACATTAAGCGACTTAACTGCAAAAATGGGAATACAGCGGCCAAGCTTATACTCAGCGTTCGGTGATAAAGAGGAATTGTTTGAAGCGGCATTACGCAAATATACAACTCAGCATGCTGCCCACATTCGAACAAAACTTCAAAACAATCTATCTGTAAAGGAAGCATTTCATACATTATTTGCTGAATTAGTAGAAGAGGAATATGGACATGGGCCGAGTAAAGGGTGCTTTTGCATCAATACAATAGTCGAGCTTGCCCCACACGAAGAGAAATTTGAAATTCTCACAAGAGAGCATCAGATGTATCTTTCGGTCATTTTTGAAGAAAAAATTGTACAAGGTATTCGCTCAGGTGAGCTCGAAAGCAGTCTGAATGCCAAAGCCTTAGCACAGGCGCTGGTTGTTTCTTTTATTGGACTTACAGTTCTCATGAAATCTCGCCCAGAGCGTTCATTTGTAGATCATTCTGTAGCGACGATCCTATCCATATTGAAATAAATAGTTTATATAAAGAAAGCGTATTTTGATCAATTGATTAAAACACGCTTTTTCTTTTAGGGTGTGATGGACACGTTTTTGTGATATGATAAGAGAACAAATATTCGTATTCGTGAGTGTCACCATATGTAGCTCTAAAAATAAGTGAAAGTGCACATCTAAAAAGCGTTTGATCATGCTGTAAGAAAGCAGGAGATACTTTGAAACCATTAACAAAAGAAGAAAAAAATCAGATGATGATTGCCATTCAGCGTTACTTTGCTGAAGAACGAGAAGAGGAGATTGGTGAATTAGCAGCCATCAATATATTAGAATTTATCACAAAACATCTTGGAAGCTACTATTATAATCAAGGGGTTCGTGACAGCCGAAATATCGCTGTTCAAAGATCTCAATTGTTAGAGGAAGATCTATTCGCATTAGAGAAAAGAATATAATCAAAAAGCTCGTCTTTCTTGTTTACCCTGCTAACAGATAAAGAGGAAAAAAGACCCCCTTAATAAAGAACGCATATTCGTATCATATGTAATGATGAAAAGGTGGAACCAAAAGTCCATTTGAATCGTTATATAAGTAACCATTAATGAAAATCAGCTTTTTTGGTTTTATTTCATCAAAAGAAGGAATAGAACATACAAATAGGCGAAGTGCAGATGATGGAGGTTCTAGATATGGGGAAAATTAAATTGAAAATCGCAATCTTATTTGTTTTACTGCTTTGTTTAGGCGCAGGTTATTTATACATGAATGGCATGAAAATTGAAGATGTGCCAACAGCCATTGGCGAAAGTTTAACGAATAATGATAAAGATTACACCATCTATGAATATACCATTACAAAAATTGATGGTGATGAGTATTACGGTCAAGCCAAAAATGGCACGAAAATCATTTTTAATGGGAAGAAATTTGAAGATGATGTGGCCGATCTGAAAAAAGGCGATCGTATTAAAGCATACTTTAGTAATGAAAAAAGAATAGACGGTCTTATAAAAGTAGTAAAAGTCGTCAATTAACAAGTCTCCTTTCCTATAGGGAGGCTTTTTTTATGAACAGGTGATAAATCTTGATTGTTGCATTTGACCACAAGGATCGCTATAATAGCCCCTAAGGACAGCTAAATATCGATTGTATCCTTCGGGGCAGGGTGAAAATCCCGACCGACGGTAATAAAGCAAATGCTTTACAGCCCGTGACCCGTTAATTTATTAACGGTTGATTCAGTGAGAAGCTGAAGCCGACAGTGAAAGTCTGGATGGGAGAAGGATAACGAGAGCTATGTATGAACAAAAAATATGTGTTGATCATAGTTTTATTTCTAATGCAAAAAAACCACAGCCCCGGAATTTTTCCGGGGCTTTCTGTATGTCAATATAGTCATCGCATGCAGTGTTTATTAGGTGATCCCTCATTTACCTTGTATGGACCATAAAAAGCGACGAAGGTGTTCAATCGATCACATGTCCCGAACATCGCTTTTTCATAAAGTGAGAAATACAAAAGAAAGAGAAAGGGAGGATCACATGTTTACGGGGATTATTGAAGAAGTGGGTACAGTCCAGTCATTGAGCAAAAGATCCGCAGATGCCATGGAAATTATCATCAAGTGCAGTCGTGTACTAGAAGATGTTCACCTAGGCGATAGTATCGCCATCAATGGCGTTTGTCTCACTGTCACAAGCTTCACAAAAGAACAGTTTGCGGCAGATGTGATGCCTGAGACGGTCAAAGCGACATCACTTGATCAGCTTGCGCCAGGTAGCCAAGTGAATTTAGAGCGAGCGATGTCATCAAATGGACGATTCGGCGGTCATTTTGTTTCAGGCCATGTTGATGGAACGGCTGTGATTACCCGTGTAGAAAAGAAGAGTAATGCCATTTACTATGATTTGAAAATGGACAAGACCCTCACAGATATGCTCACAAAAAAGGGATCGATCGCAATAGACGGCGTCAGCTTGACTATTTTCGATTTGCGAGATGCTCATGTGACAGTTTCTATCATTCCACATACGCTTGAAGGAACTATTTTCCCGACTAAAACTATGGGGGATGTAGTAAATATTGAATGTGACATGATCGGTAAATACATTTATCGCTTTTTAACAAAAGAGCAAAACGAAAAGCAGCCATCACGATTAACCCCATCATTTTTAAAAGAGCACGGATTCTAGGAGGCGATTGTATGTATCATTCAGTTGATGAGGCAGTAAATGCCCTGAAACGAGGAGAAATCATTATCGTAGTAGATGATGAAGACAGAGAAAATGAAGGAGACTTTGTGGCACTTGCTGAGCATGCAACGCCAGAAGTCATTAACTTCATGGCTTTACATGGAAGGGGCCTTATTTGCACACCAGTTCATGCCTCGATTGCGAAACACTTGGATCTGCATCCCATGGTCGAGCGAAATACGGATGCACATCATACAGCATTTACAGTGAGCATCGACCATACGTCAACGACAACTGGTATAAGTGCTTTTGAGCGCTCAACGACCATATTGGCCATGTTAAATAAAGAGTCAAAACCAGAAGATTTTGCCCGCCCAGGTCATGTTTTCCCTCTTATTGCAAAAGAGGGAGGCGTAGTAGAAAGACCAGGTCATACAGAAGCGGCCGTTGATCTTGCTAAACTTGCGGGTTCAGTGCCAGCGGGTGTCATATGTGAAATTATGAATGCAGATGGAACCATGGCCCGCGTACCCGAACTACAAAAAATTCAAAAAGAACACGATTTAAAGATGCTGACGATTGAAGCATTGCAGGCATATATAAACAAGCAAACAACGACAATGAAAACAAAATAAAAATCACAAAAAAGGATGATGAACATATGAATACAATACAAGGTAATGTAGTAGCAGAAGGATTAAAGTTTGGAATCGTCGTCGCTAGATTTAATGATTTTATTACAAGCAAACTGCTAGATGGAGCAGAAGATACATTGCTCAGACACGGAGCAAACGGTGACGATATTGATGTCGTGTGGGTGCCGGGGGCTTTTGAAATTCCGTATATGGCAAAAAAACTAGCAGAAACAAAAAAATATGATGCAGTCATTACACTTGGAACCGTGATTCGCGGGGCAACATCACATTACGATTATGTTTGTAATGAAGCGGCTAAAGGAATCGCACAAAGTGCCATCTCAACAGGGGTGCCGATTATCTTTGGTGTACTGACAACAGAATCTATTGAACAAGCCATTGAAAGAGCCGGTACAAAGGCTGGAAATAAAGGCAGTGAATCGGCTGCAGCTGCTATTGAAATGGCCAACCTAAATCGAACGTTTCGTTAATTTGATGAAAAAGAGTTTAAAAACAACCTAAAAGTGTTTATAATGTGTGATGAGCAAGTGATTCATAAGACATTTGCTGGAGAATAGGATAATTTTAATATTGAGGGGTATATATGTTAATTCGTTACAAGAGGTCTTTTGAAAAAATTGCCATGGGACTCCTGTCCTTTATGCCGGGTGAGAAAGACGTCAAACAGCTTCAGCAGACGATAAAGTCGTATGAAATGGATGAAGATCGGCAGCTGTTCCTTTGGAAAGATGGTGAGGATATCGTCGGTGCGATTGGTGTGCTGAAAACAGACGACCAAGTACAAATCGAACATATTAGTGTCAATCCGTCCCATCGTGACCAAGGCATCGGCAAGGAAATGGTATTAGCCGTGGAAGAAGTATTCAAAACGAAAACACTCATTCCAAATGAATTAACGCAAGGCTTCTTTCATAAGTGTCACAATGAAACAAACTAAATATCACACATGTAAAAGCAGAGGTTATATGCCTCTGCTTTAGATTGTTGACAAAGGGCTAAAATGAACTTTATTTTAGCCCTTTGTCTTCCTTTTCAGCGTGATAGAAAACCTTTGCAGTCTAGGAAGGACGAGTACTGGAGCGGAGCGAATTCGATATTCGTGAGCACCGGCACGCAGGACTGACACCGAATGCGAGGGTTTGTCTACACGCTAGAGCAGAGGTTATATGCCTCTGCTTTTTTTACGTTCCATCTGCTTTTCACGTTCAAGCAATACGTCTGTCCGATCACGCAGTCTATGCTTTTCAATTAAGAATGTATGGGATAAGTTGCTCTCCTGTCCGAAGGTTAAGCCTTCTTTTTCCGCCATCTCTTGGCATAAAGAAAGAAGCGTTTCATCTCGGATTGGCAGCATCACACTTTCGTAGGGCGTGTCTTCATCGATTTTCTTTTTCAGTGTTCTCAGCAGTAAAAGAAATGCCTCTTCATCAAGACCTAATTCTGTTAGTACGTTCCGGTCCGAATCTAATATATGAAGGCTGTTTGAAATCAGCCGTTTTGCTCCTTTTCCATTTCCTCGTCTTTGATGATACAAAGCAACAGCAAGCTGAATGAGACCCACCCAGTACTTTTTGCGCTGATGAGGAGGATCTTCTTTCCAAAATTCTTCAAGAATTTCATGACACTCAAAATAATCTCTTGTCGTATGAAATTCATGTAAAAAAGCCACGTACGCTTTAGGATACACAGCGGTCATCTCCTTTTCCACTATCAGTCTAACATACCGAAAAGAAAAGAAGAAAGAGCGCCCCTTTATGAAAGGACGCTCTGTTTCTTTAATAAACCCAAGCCGCGCCAACGATGATCAGCAAGATGAACAGCACAACAATAAGCGCAAATCCTCCGCCGAAGTAATAACCATCTCCCATAATGTTACGGCCTCCTTTTTCATCAGTTCTGATTACAATGGTATTCTATGTATAAATGCCCTCATTGGTATGGGCGAATCCACTGTTTTTCTTTTTTTGCCTGCTGCCTCATGGTCGAAATTATATTGGACGAGAGCTTTATGGTGTCTTATACTAAAGGTTAGCCGATGAAAACGGTACTTAGAAGACAGTAGAAATGGTGAGAAAAGAATGCTGGAATATCAGGTGAAAATAGATTCGTTTGAGGGTCCTTTGGACTTGCTTTTACATTTAATTAACCGTTTGGAAATTGATATTTATGATATTCCCGTCGCTAAAATTACGGAGCAGTATTTATTATATGTCCACACGATGAGGGAGCTTGAACTGGATGTTGCAAGTGAGTATTTGGTGATGGCTGCAACTCTCCTCAGCATTAAAAGCAGAATGCTTCTTCCAAAACAAGAGGAAGAGCTGTTTGATGAAGACCTGATGGAAGAAGAAGAGGACCCTCGTGATGAGCTGATTGGCAAATTAATTGAATACCGCAAGTATAAAAATGCAGCGCAAGAACTGAAGGAACGTGAAGAAGAGCGGCAAAACGCCTTCACAAAACCACCAAGTGATTTAAGTGAATTTGCAAAAGAAGCAGAAGCGAAGGACACAAACTTACACGTCACGGTGTATGATATGTTAGGTGCGTTCCAAAAGGTATTGAACCGCAAAAAAATAACAAAACCAGCACCATCAAAGATTACAAGACAAGAAATCCCGATTGAAGACAAAATGAATGAGATTATGAACCATTTAAGAAAAACAAAAAAGCGAACCAATTTCATGACTTTGTTTCAACATGATCAAAAGGAACACCTTGTCGTGACGTTTCTTGCTGTTCTCGAATTGATGAAAAGCCATCAAATCATGCTGGAGCAGGAAGGAAACTTTGAAGATATTTATATCATAGGGAGTGAAACGATTCATGACGCTTGATATCGTGAATTGGAAAGCCATCTTAGAAGCGCTGCTATATGCAGCAGGTGACGAAGGCTTAACAAGAAAACAGCTCATGTCTGTTCTTGAAGTTGATGAGGCAGCGTTGCTTGATATTATGTCTGCCGTAAAGGAAGAATATCAAAAACAAGAACGAGGAATTGAGCTCATTGAATATGCAGATTCATACATGCTGCTGACGAAAAAAGAATACAGCGTATATTTAAAAAAATTAGTAGAGACACCATCGAAAGGTTTGTCACAGGCAGCGCTAGAAGTGCTCGCCATTGTCTCGTATAAACAACCGATTACACGCAGCGAAGTCGAGGAGATCAGAGGCGTTAAATCAGAACGAGTGCTGCATAGTTTAGTTGCCAAAGCACTGCTCTGTGAAGTAGGACGTGCCGATGGACCGGGACGAGCGATCCTTTATGGGACAACACCTACCTTTTTAGAGCAATTTGGTTTAAAAGCCTTAGATGAATTACCGCCACTTCCAGAGAATGTGGAAGCAGATGGGGTGCAAGAAGAGGCTGATCTCTTTTTTGAAAACTTCAATCAAACATTTGAAGAGATAAAATAGTTCAAAATAAGGAAAAATGTATGATAAAATATAAAAAAGATTTTAGGTCTAAAATCTTTATTTGAAAGATAAAATGGTGACAAAGCCATGAGGGGAAGGTAAACACGAAACAAATGGCACATATGAATGTAAAGGCTCAAGTTGATCAAGCAGGCGTTTTTTTATCAAAGGTTGCAGTTGAAGTGAATGATTTTCTGAACGAAGCTACCTTATCAAGCTTGAAACGATTAAACCCGGAAGCGGAAGCCTATTATTGTGACATATTAAGTACATTGCGGAAGCTTGCAGTTTATAGCGAGGATGCCGCGGCGGTTTGTAGGAAAATCAGGCAGCAGCAGACATTCCCGCAGCAAGCCGCACAGCAGACGCTTCATCGTATTTATCATCAATGTATTGAAGAATTTTTTACACCAAAAAAGGATACTTGGTATGAAGATAGCCGTTCAGCCTACACAGGAAAAAGCTGCATTGTTTTCCATCATGAAGTATCGGCTGAGGTCAAACGTTTGTTTTCTTCATTAGAAAAAGATTTTTTAACGATGAGAGAAGAGCTGGAATATACAACATCTCATCAGCAAATGAAAATGGTATAAAGAAGACAAGGCAACTCTCACATGAGAGTTGCTTTTTTTTATGGACGAGGCATCATAACTTTTTCAGCCGCGCATACACTTGTACAAAACGGACAAGGACGTGAATGAACATGCCCTATTTAAAAATTGGAACAGCAGTCCTTCTTCTATTAACACTCTTACTGCCTTTTTCCTCACACGCTCAAGCAGACGTCTCATTATCGGTGAGTGCGAGAAGCGCCATTTTAATAGATGGACAGTCAGGCAGAGTCCTATTTGGAAAGGACGAGCACGAAAAAAGAAGAATCGCCAGTATCACAAAAATTATGACGGCTGTATTAGCCATTGAATCAGGAAAAATGAACGACATGGTCATAGTGTCAAAACGTGCGATTCAAGCGGAAGGTTCTTCGATTTATTTAAAGGAAGGACAGAAGGTGAGTTTAGAAGACTTGACATACGGGCTCATGCTGCGCTCTGGAAATGATGCAGCTGTTGCCATTGCAGAACATGTTGGCGGCAGCTTAGAAGGGTTTATTTTTATGATGAACCAAAAGGCCTCTGAACTAGGCATGGAGAATACGAATTTTCAAAATCCGCATGGACTCGATGATCATAAAAACCATTATTCATCAGCTTATGATATGGCGATCTTAACGAAATACGCCATGAAGCATCAGCAATATCAAAAAATTGCCGGTACCACCTTTTATAAAGCAAAAACAATCGAGGGTTATTGGAAAAATAAAAACAAGCTGCTCACTGGTTTGTATCAATATTCGACAGGAGGGAAGACAGGATATACAAAACTTGCAAAACGCACACTTGTCTCCACAGCTGCAAAAGGAGATGCTGCGCTCATTGCTGTGACGATTAATGCACCGGATGACTGGAAGGATCATATCTCAATGTTTGAGTATGCATTTGATCACTATAAAACGTATGTGCTTGCTGAAAAAGGCAGGCTCGCTTCGTTAAAAGGGACTTTTTACGAAAAAAAAGCGTTTATTAAGCGGGATGTGGACTATTTACTAAATGAGGATGAGAAAAAACTAGTGGAAATCGAAACGGAAATGCTGACGCCTGAAAAGAAATGGGAGAAAAACAAAGAAGCGATCCCAGATGTAGTAGGGAAAATGACGTTTTTACTGGATGGTCAGGTGATTGAGCAAGTCCCCATTTTTTATGAAAACAAACGCAACCGAATGCCTCAAAAAAGTTTTCAAGAAATGTTTAAGTCTGTCTTTCAGACATCGATAGGCGGATCTTCATGGTCAATCTGATTTGGGTATTCCTCACGGTCATTGGTCTTGTCTATGCAATGTTTAACGGAACGATGCATGAAGTGAATGAAGCGGTCTTTAAAGGATCAAAAGAAGCGGTTACCATTTCAATTGGGTTGATTAGTGTTCTTGTATTCTGGCTAGGATTGATGAAGATCGCAGAAGAAGCGGGGTTGTTACATTTCTTTAGTAAATTATGCCGGCCCTTTATCTCAAAACTATTTCCTGAGATTCCTGCGAATCATCCAGCGATGGGGTATATTCTGTCCAATCTCATGGCAAATTTCTTTGGGCTTGGCAATGCTGCCACTCCACTTGGGATTAAGGCGATGGAGCAGATGAAAGCATTAAATGGCGGGAAAAATGAGGCGAGCCGGTCTATGATTACGTTTTTAGCAGTCAATACATCCTCTATCACACTTGTGCCAACGACTGTCATTGCCATTCGTATGACCTATGGCGCAGATCAGCCAACAGATATTGTAGGCCCAACCATTTTGGCGACACTTATTTCAGGTATCGGTGCGATTATGATTGATCGCTATTTCCACTATCGCAGAAGCAGGCGGGGGTGATCTTGTGGCATTTATTAACTGGCTGTCACTTGCTTTGATTCCACTGATCATCGCAGGAATATTGATTGCAGGGACGATTAAAAAAGTACCGACGTACGAAACATTTGTAGAAGGCGGGAAAGAAGGCATTCAAATTGCCTTTTCAATCATTCCATATTTAGTCGGTATGCTTGTTGCCATTACGATTTTCCGAGCATCAGGGGCACTTGACTTTGTCATGGAGTTATTAAAACCTGTGTTTACAGCGATTGGTGTTCCTACAGAAGTGGTGCCGCTTGCGCTTATTCGTCCTATATCAGGAACAGCGGCGCTTGGTATGACATCAGACTTAATTGCGACTTATGGTCCAGACTCTTTTATCGGCAAGCTTGCCGCCGTTATGCAAGGGTCAACGGATACGACCCTTTATATTTTAACCGTCTATTTTGGAGCAGTTGGTATTAAAAAAATGGGAGATGCACTGAAAGTGGGGCTGTTAGCAGACTTGATTGGGATCATTGCATCGATTATTATCGTCAGTTTGTTATTTAGCGGCGCCTAATCAGGTGCTTTTTTTATTTCGTGGATGGAAAACAGCTTTTTTGTTGAAATTAAACAGATGAAACGCTTATTTTTCCACGAATGCTTGTTTGTTTCAAGCCAAGCAAGTAAGATAGTACATGAGGTGAAAGACAAATGGAACGTTTACAGAAAGTAATTGCCCATGCCGGCGTCGCTTCTAGACGAAAGGCTGAAGAATTAATTAAAGAAGGACGAGTTACCGTTAATGGTGAAACAGTGACAGAGCTCGGAGTAAAGGTGGGCTCTTCAGATAAAATTGAAGTCAATGGCTTAAAGCTTGAAAGAGAAGAACCGGTTTACTTTATGCTTTATAAACCGCGCGGCGTCATTTCAGCTGCCGAGGATGATAAAGGACGCAAAGTCGTGACAGACTTCTTTGATGATGTTCCGCAGCGTCTGTATCCAATCGGCCGGTTGGATTATGATACGAGCGGTTTAATTTTGATTACAAATGATGGCGAATTTGCCCATAAGCTCATGCATCCGAAATATCAAATTGATAAAACGTATGCAGCGAAACTAAAAGGCATCCCTTCAAAAGAATTGCTTAGAAAGTTAGAAAAAGGAATCATGTTAGACCATAAAAAAACAGCACCTGCCCGTGCCAAAATGCTTTCGATTGATAAACGAAAGCAAACATGTATTGTGCAATTAACCATTCATGAAGGCAGAAACAGACAGGTTCGCCGCATGTTTGAAGCAATCGGCCACGACGTTTTAAAACTCAAAAGAGAGCAATATGCTTTCCTTCATATTGAAGGCATGAGACCAGGAGATCGCAGAGAATTGACGCCGCATGAAGTAAAACGCCTAAGAGCGATTGCGGATCATGGGAAAAGCGCTTTTTAATTTTCACATAAACTTCAAAAAATGAAGAAGCATCAAAAGAAGGAGAATGCTATAATTTACCTGAATGTCTATGGGGAAGGGGTACTTCAGATGAAGAAAAGACGATTTTTCATACGGACGGGCATTCTCCTCGTGATGCTTGCTGCACTGTGTTATACGATGTATAACTCAGTATTTGCCAAACAGGATCAAATCAAAGAAGGATCTATTGCGCCGAACTTTGTCCTTCAATCGGTAGATGGGGAACGGATTGAATTAAAGGACTTAAAAGGCAAAGGCGTCTTTCTCAATTTTTGGGGTACATGGTGCGGTCCATGTAAGCAGGAATTCCCTTATATGGCAAATCAGTATGAAGTGTTCAAGGATCGCGGTGTCGAAATTGTTGCCGTAAATGTGGGGGAATCCAATATTGCTGTGAAGAACTTTATGGATGCTTATGGCGTGAATTTTCCTGTTGCCATGGACAAAGATCGTCAAGTGACAGAGGCATATGATATTACGCCGCTGCCAACCACATTTTTAATTAATCCTGAAGGCAAAGTAATCAAAGTCATAAAGGGGACGATGACAGAACGTAATGTCTATGAATATATGAATTTGATTAAACCAAAGGGGTCATAGAATGAAAGAGGTAAAGTGCGAGTGTGGACATATTAATCCAATCGGTACTGTTCTATGTGAATCATGCGGGAATCCCATTTCAGTAAAAGAGAAAAATTCATCAAAACTGCTTGATATGAGATATGACGGCAGTGCAAGACGCTCGCAAACATACAACAAAACGATTGTTGATAAAGTATGGAACTTTTTTTCTTCCGTAAAAGTGGGTGTGTGGCTCATTGTCATCACACTGTTAGCTTCTTCGCTAGGAACTATTTTTCCGCAGGAGCGGTTTATTCCGCCAGGTGCATCAGCTTCCACTTATTATGAGGAGCAATATGGGTCGTTTGGCAAGTTATATTACATCCTTGGATTCCATGATCTTTATAATTCTTGGTGGTTTTTAGCCCTTGTCGCATCTATCGGAATTTCCCTTGTGATTTGCAGCCTTGATCGAGTGATTCCACTTTATCGTGCACTCAAAAATCAAGGGGTTGTCAAAAAAGAAGGCTTTATGAGAAGGCAGCGTCTTTTCAGCGAAACAAATCAAACATTAGATCAACATACATATGAAGGCATCGTTAGTAAGATGAAACAAAAGCGTTACCGCGTAAGAGAAGAAGATGGACATATTTTAGCTGAAAAAGGCCGCTTTTCCCGCTGGGGACCTTACGTCAATCATATTGGATTAATTATATTTCTCATTGGATCCATGCTTCGGTTTGTCCCGGGAATGTACGTGGATGAAACATTATGGGTAAGAGAAGGCGAAACGGCACCAATCCCAGGGACGGGAGGCCAATACTTCTTAAAGAATAATGCGTTTTCAATTGACCGCTATGAATCTGAAAAAGAAAAAGAAGTCTTTGAAAATGCTATTGAAAAGGCTGGCGATGGTCAAGTCGTCAAAAGTTATAAAACCGATGCCGTTTTATACAAACGTGAAGGGGAAGTTGTTTTTGGTGAAAAGCCAAAGCTGAAGCAGGTAACAGAACACGATATTAAAGTGAATGAACCGCTTAAGTTTGACAATTTCTCATTATATCAAGTGGATTTTAAACAAAATGAACTCGATCAAATGGTCTTTCAGCTGATTCGAAAAGATACTGAGAAATCTTTCGGAACAGTGAAGATTAATCTGCTGGAGCCTAAGTCAGAATATGATCTTGGTAGCGGTTACAAAGTCAAGGTGATGAGTTATTTGCCTGATTTTTATTTTGACGAAGATGGCACACCTAGTACGAAAACGAGGAATCCGAATAATCCTGCGTTCGTCTTTGAAATGATCTCTCCTGAAAAACCAAAAGGTGAAAAAAGTTTTGTCGCGATTCAAGAGACAGTAGAGGGTTCTGATAACAATCTTTATAAAATGAAATTTGACCGGGTTGAAACAAAAAACGTGACAGGTTTAACGGTTCGAAAAGACTTAACACTCTGGGTACTTATTGTTGGCGGAATGATCTTTATGATTGGTGTCGTACAAGGGATGTACTGGCAGCACAGAAGAATCTGGCTGTCGGCAAAGGATGGAAAAGTATTTGTGGCAGGACATACAAACAAAAACTGGTTCGGCTTAAAGTCTGATCTCAAGGTGTTACTGCATGGCAGTGGCATCAAACAGCCAGTGGATCAAAAAGAACTGCCTGATACAACAAGTATCAGCAAAAGCAAGGGGGAAGGATTAGATGGCGGCAGTCAGTGAAAACCTGTTATTTGCAGCTTTTCTATTGTATTTAGCGGCAGTTCCTTTTTTTGGAGGGGCCATTAAAGGAAAAAAGAAAGAAGAGGGTCCGCGCAAAAACAAGGCGGCACTTATCGGCATAACGCTCACCATCATTGGTTTTTTGAGTCAATTTGGCTATTTTATTTCAAGGTGGATCGCGTCTGGTCACGCACCAGTCAGTAATCTGTTTGAATTCACCACAGCCTTTGGCATGATGCTGGTGCTCGCATTTATTATTTTATATTTTGTCTATCAAGTGTCTGTGCTAGGTTTATTCACACTTCCAATCGCTTTATTAATCATTGCTTATGCAAGCATGTTTCCATCGGATATTTCACCGCTGATTCCTTCGCTTCAAAGTAATTGGCTATATATTCACGTCACGACAGCAGCGCTTGGTCAAGCCATTTTAGCGATCAGTTTTGTGGCAGGTGTGATTTTTCTTTTGAAGCATGTCGATCAAACAAAACCGGGGAAGAAAACCTTTGGCTTAGAGCTGGTCATGTTTATGATTGTGGTCACCCTTGCATTTATCGCTGTCACGTCCATTTTTAGAATGACAGGGTATGAAGCGAAATTTAATTGGGTAGATAAAAATAAAGAAGAGAGCGTCATGGTCTATGAGCTGCCTGCTTTAGTAGGACCTCATAAAGGAGAACTTATCACAAAAGATCGTTTAGAGCCTGTAGTTGATCTGCCGCCTGTTTTTTCAGGTAGAAAGGTGAATACAGTGCTGTGGTCATTTGGCGTTGGGCTGATTATTTATGGACTGCTAAGATTGATCATTCGCAAACGACTAAGTGCGCTGCTTCAGCCGCTCGTAAGACAGGTGAATCTCGATTTAGTCGATGAAATTGGGTACAGGGCTGTTTCCATAGGATTCCCTGTATTTGCGTTAGGCGGTCTTATTTTTGCGATGATCTGGGCACAAATTGCATGGACGAGATTCTGGGGATGGGACCCGAAGGAAGTATGGGCATTAATTACATTTTTATTTTACGCCGCCTATCTCCACCTTCGGTTATCACGAGGCTGGCATGGTGAAAAGTCCGCTTGGCTTGCTGTAATCGGATTTGCGATCATTATGTTTAACCTTATCTTTGTCAACCTAGTGATTGCGGGGCTTCATTCTTACGCCTAATCGCATGAAAAAGGCCAACTTTTATGATTCGATTCGGCTTTTTGTTAAAATGTATGTAACAACGGAGAAAGCAGGAGGATTGTCTAATGGAACACACAACTCAAACGAAAATATTAGTCGTCGATGATGAGGCAAGAATTCGTCGCCTTTTAAAAATGTATTTAGAACGGGAAAATTATGAAATTGATGAAGCGGAAAATGGGGATGAAGCCATTCAAAAAGGACTTCAAACCGATTATGACCTCATTTTGCTTGATTTAATGATGCCTGGGACAGATGGGATTGAAGTGTGTAATCAAATCCGAGATAAAAAAGCCACACCAATTATTATGCTGACAGCAAAAGGTGAGGAAGCTAACCGTGTGCAAGGCTTTGAGGCAGGAACGGATGATTATATCGTCAAACCTTTCAGCCCGCGTGAAGTGGTTCTTCGTGTGAAAGCACTGCTAAGAAGATCGTCTCAAACGTCATACCTTAATACTGGAACAACCACAAAAGATGTTCTCGTGTTTTCTCATCTATCCATTGATCATGATGCACACCGGGTCACAGCAGATGGAAAAGAAGTCAGCCTCACGCCGAAAGAATACGAACTTTTGTATTTCTTGGCAAAAACGCCGGATAAGGTCTATGACAGGGAAAAGCTTCTCAAAGAAGTGTGGCAGTATGAATTCTTTGGGGATCTGAGAACAGTGGATACCCACGTCAAAAGGCTTCGCGAAAAACTGAATAAAGTGTCACCAGAAGCAGCGAAAAAAATCGTGACAGTATGGGGTGTCGGGTACAAATTTGAGGTCGGCGCTGAATGAAGCTGTGGAAAAGTGTCGTAGGAAAGCTATGGTTAACCATTCTTTTCCTCGTGCTCATTGTTTTATCGATTTTAACTGTGCTTCTTTTAGAGTTCATTGAGAATTACCATGTGGAAGAAGCAAAGTCTGATTTAACACAAATGGCCAACAAAGTAGCAGTCATTTTAGAAAGCCATGAGGATCAATCACTTGCAAGATCGATTACATCAGAACTAGCTGATAAATTGACAAGTATCGCGATTGTTCAAGAGGATGGACTAGAATGGTATTCGTCTGAAAAAGGCGGGAAGCTTCCTGCGATCACAAAAGAACAAATTGAAGCAGACAAAGATTTGAACAGGGCACTGACAGAACGAAAAAAAATCAGTAAACGAGCTGAATCTGATACAGGCAATCAGAAGGATGAGCGCATTGTAGTAGGTGTTCCTTACGAGGCGAACGGAAAGAAAGGGATGGTCTTTCTTTCTCAATCCCTCCTCGCAGTAGAGCAGACAACAAAACATACGACGCGTTATATCTTCCTCGCAGCCGGAATTGCGATTGTGCTCACCACGATTTTCGCTTTCTTCTTATCCACTCGTGTCACCTATCCTCTCAGAAAGATGAGAGAGGGAGCACAAGATTTGGCGAAAGGGAAATTTGATACAAAGATTCCTATTTTAACGCAAGATGAAATTGGGGAACTGGCGATCGCCTTTAATCAAATGGGTAAGCAGCTTAAATTTCATATAACCGCTTTAAATCAAGAAAAAGAACATTTGTCCAACATTCTCAGCAGTATGGCAGACGGTGTCATCACGATCAATATTGATGGAACGATCCTCATGACAAACCCTCCTGCAGAAAGATTCTTGCAGGCTTGGTATTACGAGCAAAATATGAAGATCAAAGATGGGGATGAACTGCCGCCAGAAGCGCGTGAATTGTTTCATACTGCCGTCAGTACGGAAAAAGAGCAAATGATCGAAGTCACGCTGCAAGGGCGTACTTGGGTTCTTCTCATGTCTCCGCTTTATAACCAGCAAGATGTCAGAGGGGCGGTAGCGGTACTTCGCGATATGACAGAAGAGAGAAGACTGGATAAGCTAAGAAAAGACTTCATTGCAAATGTCAGTCATGAACTCCGTACACCTATTGCTATGCTTCAGGGCTATAGTGAAGCGATTGTCGATGACATTGCCGGATCAGAAGAGGAAAAGAAAGAGATTGCCCAAATTATCTATGATGAATCACTTCGAATGGGTCGTCTTGTGAATGATCTTCTCGATCTCGCACGTATGGAAGCTGGTCATATTACACTGAATCTTGAATCAACTGATACAGAAGAGCTGACTGAAAAAATCTACCGTAAATTCCTTGGAATTGCGAAAGAAAAACAAATCAACCTGACGTATGAAATTCAAGTAGAAGAACCGTATTTTGTATTTGATCCAGATAAAATAGAACAGGTTTTTACAAATCTCATCGATAATGCCATTCGTCATACACCAGAAGGCGGAGAAGTTCACTTCTCAGTTCAATCGGTGGAAAATGGGCTCAAGATGGATGTGAAAGATTCGGGAAGCGGCATTCCTGAAGAGGATCTCCCGTTTATTTTTGAACGGTTCTATAAAGCAGATAAAGCAAGAACAAGAGGACGTTCCGGTACGGGGCTGGGCCTTGCGATTGTGAAGAACATCGTAGAAGCGCATCAAGGCTCCATTCATGCACATAGTAAAGCTGGAACAGGTACTCACTTCACTTTCTATATTCCGAAAAAAAAGCAGGAACTCGTCTAATCTTGACGAAGAATCTTGTTACATGAGAAACACTTCTTTTCGAAAGAAAATGAAGTGTTTTTTCTATTTTCATATTTTTAAGGAGAAGTTAAACAAAAAGCCCTTTCCAAATTGTCGATCTTGTAATATATTTGTCATAAAGTTGTAATGTAACGTTTTGTGAGAGTCACTCGACAAAAATAAGTGAACGGAGGGGTTTCCTATGCATGAAACCTTTCAAAAAATATATGATTCGTACCATCAAGATTTGTACCAATTTTTATTTTATATGGTAAAAGATAAAAATCAGGCAGAGGATCTCGTGCAGGAGGTTTACATTCGGGTACTTCACTCATATAAAACTTTTGAAGGAAGAAGCAGCGAGAAAACATGGCTGTTTTCAATTGCAAGGCATGTGGCAATTGACTGGTTTCGCAAACAGCAAACCATCAGACAACGGGTACTCGGCACGTTTGATTGGGATAAACAGGATGTAAAAGATCCAGACCTGCTCCCAGATGAATTGGCTGTACAGGATGAAAATATCAAAGAAATTTATGCCGCGCTTGATCATTGCACCATTGATCAACGAGCCGTCATCATTTTAAGGTTTATCCAAGGCTACTCAATCATGGAGACGGCCAAGGCGCTAAAGTTCTCGGAAAGCAAAGTCAAAACAACGCAGCACCGAGGCCTGAAAGTGCTCCGAAAACATATGGAGCTTTTGAAGGAGGAGCTAGTGAATGAAAACGAACAGGTCCAATTGGAGCGAAGAACGAATTAAAGTATTACTCAGTCAGCTTCCAAAGGTGGAGGACAACCGTTCATCTAAGCAGATTTACCAGCAAATGCTGATGGCAAGCGGGAAGAAAAAGAAAAGTGCCAGATGGATCGGTCCAGCGGTCGCAACCGTTGTGGTCTTATTTATGGCGTTTTTGATTTCTCCTCATTTATTTCAGCCGGCTGCTCAAGATATAAAGAAAGTGAAAAAGGACTCGAGTGCTGAAAAAGGACAGGTGAATGCTACATTAGAGGCGGTAAAAAACACAAATGATCCTTCACATGTTGCTTACGCATCTGACAAAGAAAAGTATATGACGATTTCATACATAGATGAATCGACTTCTCAAGTTGTCCCAATCAGTATTCAAAAAGAAAATAAGCATGATGATGTGCAGGCGCTTCTTGATACATATGAAAAACTGGAGCTGCCTGAAATGACAAAACCTCTTCAAGCCTATATGGATATGGTGGATGTGAGTGAAAAAGGGGACACGCTGATTTTTCAGCTGAAAAATGATTTGTCTCTTGATACATTAAAAGAAGCCAATCGTTTTAAAGACATGGTCAAAGAAACGTTAAAATGGAGCCAATATAAACAAGTACAGGTCAAGTCTGTCAATGGCTCGCACCTTCAATTAGGGACGAATGGCCGTCTTGGTACCATTTCAATTAATAAACAAACAAAGCACGCTTACTACGTTTTAGAAAATAAGAGCGGGACATTTTTGGTGCCGTCAAAAGATGATTACCCTTCTTATAAAGATGCGGTAGAGGCGATGAAGCGGGCGAATGATGCAGGACTCGATCCACTCATTAAAGAAGAGCCTATTCAAAAGGTGACATCAAAAGGAAAACATGCAACCATCACGTTTGGAGCATCAGCACAATTAACGGACTCAATTGATCATATTTTACTTATTGAAGGACTGCTGCTCACAGCGAAAGATTTCGGTTTTACAGATGTCACGATACAAAATGCAGGAACAGATCAAGTAGGCCCATATGAATTAAAAGAACCGCTAGAGGTACCGGCACTGCCAAACCCAGTTGTTATCAAAGAACGCTAAAGGACGCAACTTATTGCGTTCTTTTTTCATGTATAGAAAAGGGCTTCCTTGAGGTATACTATGCTGTCATGAAAAGAACTTCAAAGAAGGGAAGTCACTGATGAAAAGGTATTGCTACATATGTGCTAGCTGTTTCTTGTTCTTGACCTTATCACCGTTTGCCCGTGCAGAGAAAACAACCGAGTGGGTGGAACCAATCAGAGGTGAAGTCACTGATTTGTTTGGGACAAGAGGGGGTTCGCATAAGGGGTTAGACATTGCTGCACCGGAAGGAGAATCCATTTTGGCTGCTAGCGAAGGTGTGGTCACTCGTTCCTATGTATCTGCTACATATGGTGAAGTTGTATTTATTCGGCATCCAAATGGATATGAAACCGTCTATGCGCATTTAAATGCGCGTTTTGTGAAGAATGGTGACCATGTACAAACAGGACAGCCGATCGGCATCATAGGCAACACAGGCGCTTCTAGGGGCACTCATTTGCATTTTGAGGTGCACAGGGGTAATTGGTCAGTCAGTAAAGAAGATGCAGTAGATCCGCTCACAATCATTGCAAGAGATCGTTTCCAAGAGCCAGCCCTTCATGTAGATGGATATGAGAAACATACATATGTCATACAACAAGGGGACACGCTCTGGTCCATTGCTAAAGCACATCAAATGACCGTTGATCAATTGAAGAAAATCAATGCACTGACAACGCATCTCATACGTACAGGTGAACGTTTAATCGTTTCAACAAAATAAACCTCATGCTTTTGCATGAGGTTTACCATTTTTTATAGGTCAATCAGACGCACAGAAAGAATATCGCTTACTTCAGTTAACGTTTGGACAATTTCATCTTCAAGGTGCTTGTCAAAAGAAAGCATCATGATGGCTTCGCCGCCTTTTTCTTTACGGCCTACTTGCATTGTCGCAATGTTCACATCGTGGTCGCCTAAAATCTTTCCAACTTGACCGATCACACCAGGTGCGTCAGTATGCTGAATATAGACAAGGTGCCCATCTGGGTAAAAGTCAATATTGAAACCATTAATAGAAACGACACGTTCACCTAGATGCGGGATATACGTTGCTTTTAATGTAAAGGTGGAAAGGTCACCTTTGACTTCAATGGAAATGCTGTTCTCATAGCCAGATTCGCTTGAAGAAATTTTCTCGCTAAAGCTAATGCCGCGTTCTTTTGCCACCATACCTGCATTGACTTCATTTACAGTCGAATCGACGCGCTCTTTCAAAAAGCCAGAAAGCAGACTTTTAGTAATAAATGATGTTTCGAGTTTTGCGATAGATCCTTCATATGAAATGCTGACTTCTTTTACAGGTTCTCTCATCGATTGAGAAACAAGACGTCCAAGTTTTCCCGCAAATTGATGATAAGGCTGGATTTTTTTGAACTCGTCTTTTGTCATCGCTGGTAGATTAATAGATGACATGACCGGGAGTCCTTTTGCAAATTGAAGAACTTCTTCAGAGACTTGTGCCGCCACATTTAATTGTGCTTCTTTTGTAGATGCACCAAGATGCGGAGTGGCAATGACGTTTGGATGATCCACAAGTGGATTATCAGTAGGTGGTTCTACTTCAAATACATCGAGTGCAGCCCCTGCGACATGACCATTTTCAAGTGCTTCAAGAAGGTCTCGTTCGTCAATGATGCCGCCGCGTGCACAGTTCACTAGACGAACACCTTTTTTCGTTTTTGCGATTGTTTCTTTATTGAGAAGTCCTCTAGTTTCTTTTGTTAAAGGTGTATGTACCGTAATAATATCTGATACTTCAAGCACTTCATCAAGTGATTTTGCATTGACACCAATTTTTTCGGCACGTTCTTTTGTGAGGAAAGGGTCAAATACGTTGACCGTCATGCCAAATGCTCTTGCACGCTGGGCGATTTCACTTCCAATTCTGCCTAAGCCAACAATCCCAAGAGATTTTCCGTAAAGCTCAGCACCAACATATGCGCCTCTGTTCCATTCTTTTGATTTCACAGAAATATTGGCTTGAGGAATATGACGCATGAGAGATGAGATCATCGCAAACGTATGCTCTGCCGTTGAAATCGTATTCCCATTTGGCGCATTGATGACAATCACACCATGTTTTGTCGCTTCATCAATGTCAATGTTGTCGACTCCCACACCGGCACGGCCAACAATTTTTAATGAAGTCATTTTTTCATAAAGTTCTTTTGTCACTTTTGTGGCACTTCTGACAAGTAAGGCATCAAACGTGTGTAATTCATCTTCTGCTTCTGTTACATTTTTTTGAACAATTTCAACAAAATCTGATTCTAATAGTGGTAAAAGACCATCATTGCTCATCTTATCTGAGACTAATACTCGAAACATCGTAAGATTTCCTCCTAAAATAAACGTCATAAATATCTGATAATTTACCATATTCCTTTTCACTGTGTCAATCAAATTAAAGCAGTAAAGCGAAAAAGAAAACACGAACATTTTTTAGTGTCTTGATCGAGAATGGACACCTTTAAACAAAAGATAACCAATTTTTACGCATTTGTCATTATAAATTTTAGGTTTTTTACGATTTCTTAAAACTGATGAATTTGCTCAGGATTTTTATCTGTACAAATGCTCATATATCATATATAATGATGTCGAATTGAATAATGATCAATCTTCGGGGCAGGGTGTAATTCCCTACCGGCGGTGATGAGGCATAGTCTCTAAGCCCGCGAGCCTTTTTTGGCAGGATTCGGTGTGATTCCGAAGCCGACAGTATAGTCTGGATGGGAGAAGATGGAGGTTCGTAAACGTTGAAAACATGTCTGTTTATACGTTTATTTGTGTAGCCTAAATTTCCCGCTCCTGTGTATGTATTCAGAGCGGTTTTTTTGTGGCTAAAATTGAACAATCCTCTTTTCGAAAGATTTGATCGAAAAGGAGAGAGAATATTGAATCAAAGTAAAGTAAAACGTTTAGTTGTCATCAGCATGCTTAGCAGTATCGCATTTGTATTAATGTTATTGAATTTCCCTTTCCCTGGGCTTCCTGGGTATTTAAAAATTGATTTTAGTGACATTCCTGCGATTATTGCGATTTTAATTTATGGGCCAGGTGCTGGGATTGCTGTTGAAGCTTTAAAGAATCTACTGCACTACCTCATTCATGGTAGCATGTCCGGTGTTCCTGTGGATCAAGTAGCGAATTTTACAGCAGGTGTACTATTCATCTTACCGGTGGCTTTTATTTTTAAAAAGATTAAATCAGCAAGAGGGTTAGCGTGGTCCATGATTCTCGGAACATTACTCATGACAGTCATGATGAGCATCTTAAACTATTTCTTGTTCCTTCCTGCTTATACATGGTTTTTGAATGCACCCGTCCTGTCAGATCATGTGCTAAAGGCAACCATTACAGCAGGGATCTTGCCTTTTAACCTGATTAAAGGAATCATCATCACCATCGTCTTTAGTTTCATTTTTGTCAAAATGCGTCCATGGTTTGAAAATAAACGCCGACTTCAAAATAGTTAATATAAAAAAAGCCCCTTTTAAAGGGGCTTTTATCCTATTCATGCTTAAGTGGATCACCATCGAAAGTTTCGTCCGCAACTTTAATTGAGTCAGTTGGGCAACCTTCAAATGCATCAAGCATATCTTCTTCAAGTACTTCTGGAACTTCTACAGTCCCCTGATTGTCATCAAGCGTGACAAATGCAATGCCTTCATCATCATAATCATAAATGTCTGGAGCAGCTGCACCGCATGCGCCGCAAGCAATACATGTGTCTTTGTCTACAATTGTATATTTTGCCATGTTAAAAAAATACCTCCCAGATTGTTCGATGGAACAAATGGTTTAACCTTTTTAGTTTCACCGATAAAAAACCAATTTCCTCAAACCTTATTGTAATGATTTTAAATTCACATTTCAACTGTAAAGTGATTGAGAATGCTTATCACATAAGGGTTTGTTCATAACTTTCCCCCATTAATTGAGTTTAAACATTTCTTCTTCAATGAAATCTGTTAAAATAAAGGGAGAAAATATTCGAATTTTGTCAGGAAGACAGGTGCTTTGGTCAATGACGATTCATTACTTGGATGTCATGTTGATGGACAGCGTACATAAATTGAACGGCGAACGCTCCATTAGTGCTGTCTACCATCTTTTTAAAGGAAAAAAATCATCACAAACGATACAGGATGCAAGTTTGTTTCAGCTTTCTAGCTACTTCGGCTGCTATCCAGCTTTTACGAGGGATCAGTTGAACCGCTCTGTACAAAGGCTAAAAGAGCAGCACTTAATCAGAAAGACAGGGGATACATTCATTGCCACAGATGAAGGAATAAGTATGCTCAGGCAGTGTTTCACTGAAAAACCGATGCCAGTTTATTTTGATGGTGCCAAGTATCAGGATAAAGCAAAGGTATTATGGATGAGGCTGTCTTTACTTGTGCAGGTCCTTTCACATCATGCAGCGCGGTCACAACACTATGTGCCGATTCAAAGAGATATATCGGTTCAAAACTGGACGAAAACCTTCTTCTCGCAATATCATCAGAAGAAAAAGCTTTCTGAAGATATCCATCGTGAGCTTGAAACACTTCTTGCTCATTTAACTGATCAAGAGGCACTGCTTTTTGTTTATTCATTGACTTCCAATGAAAGAATCGGACGGACGTACCAGCAAATGGCGGAATGGATGAAAGAAGATGTATGGTATGTTTACTTGCTTTTTTGGAATGTGCTCCATTATTTTATTCAATGTGCGCAAAAAGGTGAGGCACCGATCATCCAGCGAATGATAGATGATCTTCAATTCAAACGTGTGCTGACCACCTCTACCCATAAAACGCTTGAGCTTGTACAAAAAGGGTTCAGTATTGATCAAATTGCTCATATTCGTTCATTAAAAAAAGCGACAATTGAAGATCATATTGTGGAGCTCTCGATACATGAGCCGAGCTTCTCGATCGAACCATATGTCAGCAGTGAAGCTCAAAAGGCGATACATGAGGTAGCCGGTCAGCTCCAAACCAACAAGATGAAGCTGATCAAAGAAAGTCTCGAGCATTCATTTACTTATTTTCAAATACGATTGGCATTGACAAGGATGGTGAAAGCAAGTGGATAAGCTTCATCAGACGCTGATGCGATACTTTGGTTATGATGCCTTCAAAACAGGTCAGGAGGACATTATTCGAAGTGTACTTCAACAAAAAGATACGGTTGCCATGCTTCCTACTGGTGGCGGGAAGTCACTTTGTTATCAAATTCCGGGCTATTTGACAGACGGGTTAGTGCTGATCATTTCACCTCTTTTATCACTCATGGAAGATCAAGTGGAACGCATGAAAATGCGCGGTGAAAAGCGAGTGGCTGCGCTTAACAGTACACTGTCCTTTCAGGAAAGAAGACATATTATTCGACATTTGCCATCATATAAATTCTTATTTGTCGCACCTGAGGCGCTTATGTCAGAGGTGTTGTTAGAGCAACTCAAAGCGATGCATGTGGGTCTATTCGTTGTAGATGAAGCTCACTGTATATCGGAATGGGGACATGATTTCCGCCCGGAATACTCCAAGCTTGGGGAATGGAGGGAAGCGCTCGGCAATCCTGTCGCCTTAGCACTAACGGCAACTGCAACGAAACAAACCTTAAAAGATACTGTGCAAACGTTGCGGCTAGAGCATCCAGATGTTCATATTCATTCAGTCAACCGGCCGAATATTGCACTATTAAAAGAGGCGCATGAAACGAAAGAAGCAAAAGAGAAACGAGCACTGGAGCTTGTGGAAACCCTTCAAGGGCCTGGGCTGATTTATTGTCCGACCCGGCAAATGACAGAAGATATTTCACGTTTGGTGAAACAAAAAACGCATCAACGTGTAGAGTTTTATCATGGCGGAATGGAGTCAGGAGACCGCATGCTGATCCAGCAGCAATTTATCAGTGGTCAAATTGATCTCATTTGCTGTACAAGTGCTTTTGGAATGGGAATTGATAAAGCAAATATACGCTTTGTGATTCATATGAGTCCGCCTCAGTCAATTGAAGCATTTATGCAGGAAATTGGAAGAGCTGGACGGGACGGGAAAAATAGTGTGAGCGTTCTTTTATATACAGAAGAGGATGCGGATATTCAAAGTCATTTGATTCAAGCAGAAGGTTTTGATGATCCAGAAATTGATTTTTTCTTAGCCCGATTATCACATATGCCGATAAATGATGAAAAGAAATTACGTGAACAATTGATGGAAGCAGGGCTTCAAGAGACGCGCGCGCGAATGTTCTCGCATTATTACACGATGTACCAAACTGAACAGCCCCGTTTGCTCATGAAGAAGCTGAAAGAAAAGCTGCAGGATAGACAAACAGAAAAGCTAAAAAAAGTGTGGCAGTTTAAAGAGCATATCACTGGCCATCGCTGCTTTAGGCAATCTCTGTTATCATACTTTGATGAGCAGCTTGATCTAACGGAGGACGCTTCCTTTGGGAACTGCTGCTCTTCATGCGGACTTGACCTGTCTGATTACGAAAAAAAAGATCAACCATTGGAGCTGAATGAAATGAAACACTGGAAGACCGAGCTGGATCGTCTGTTTCACCTGACAAAAGAGGCGCAGCATTGATTGAACAACATCGCCGTATTATTGAAAAATTAACCGATCGACAAGTAGTAGAACAGTTGTATTTCACACAGCTGCTCATGCTGATTGTCTCTTTTTTACTAGGGATGTTTATGTTTGATCATTGGACTGATTTTACAGCCTTATGGCAGATCCGAGATATGCGTATCCTGACTTACGGAATTGGCGGCGCTTTGCTTGTGATTATTGTCGACGCTATTGTCATGAAGGTGTTTCCGGCTCATATGTATGATGATGGCGGATTAAATGAAAAAATGTTCAAAAACCGCAGCATTCTGCATATTGTTTGGTTAACGCTGCTCATTGCCTTTTCAGAAGAAATTTTATTTCGCGGGATCGTTCAGCAGCAATTTGGACTGGAGATTGCAAGCATTGTGTTTGCACTTCTTCACTTTCGCTATTTGTCAAAAATACTCTTGTTTATCCTTGTGGTTTCTATTAGTATTTTTTTAGGACTTTTATACGAGTGGACAGGGAATTTATTCGTTCCTGTCATGACACACTTTGTCATTGACCTAGTCTTTGCATGTCAAATTCGTTTTAAATATTGGGGGAGGGATGAACATGGAAGAAATGTCGAGAATGAAGAGAAAAAAGCAGCAGCTGACAAACATCCATGATGATGATGTAGAGGAAAATCTTGAAGAAGAAAAAGTGCATCCTTCAGATGACTCTCACTTTCCTACACGAGAAGATTTTCATGAATATAAAAAGCAGCGAACCAAAAAGGTGCGTAATCCATTGTTTACGACACTGGCTATTATCTTTCCTATTATTGTCGTCACGGTTTTCTTCCTGTTGATTTATTACACATCAAAGGAAATTAACGATAACAACAATCAAGGTGTTTATATTGATAAAACATCGAGTGCTGACACAGATCCAGTCCCGTCAGCACTTGTTGACACAAAAAATGATTCAAGCGCTGACAAAGCGGATGCGTCTGATGATGAGAAGAAAAAGAAAGATGCTGATAAAGAAAAGCAGCGTTCAAAAGAAAAAGCAGAGCAAAAGAAAAAAGTACAAGCCGCTAAAAAGAAGGCTGAGCGTGAAAAGGTCGAAGCTGCAAAAAAGCGTGAGCAGCAACAGCTCACTCTTCAAAAACAGCAGGAAGAGAAAAAGCGAAAAGAAGCAGAAGAGAAGAAGAAGCAGGAAGAAAAGCCTGTTCGTGTCGTGCAGCATACTGTTGGACCAGAGGAAAACTTGTATCGAATTTCCATGAAGTATTATCAAAACCGATCAGGGGAAGAGAAAATTCGAGCTTACAATCATTTAAAAGGAAATAGCGTGTACAGCGGACAAGTATTGAATATCCCATTAGAAAATTAATATTTGACATGAATGAATCGAAAAGCACATACATATGTAGAAAAAAGGGACAAGGGTGTATGTGATGACATTGCACGCAATCAGCCGCTATATGGATCAGCCGACACAGAAAATGATTGAAACATTGATCAAAAGGAAGCGCAAATACGAGGGGTTTGCAAAACAATGCAAAAGGTGGCAATGGACAGCCCTTTTATCACTTGCGATTCTTCTGTTTTATTTTGTGATAACAGCTAATAGCGGGGGCTCCCTGCAGCCGGAAGCGATGATTGCCACATTGCTTGGCCATGAGGTGTTTCTGTTTTGGATCATGGCTGAAGTGTTTGCTTTTTACGCATCGTATTATTATAAGAAAAAAGAAGAAAAGGCTGAGGATGAATATCATAAGCTCAGATGTGAAATTATACAGAAAAGCACAGATTTATGGCCTCAATCAAATCAGTGGAAAGAGCGCGAGGCCGTTTTTCACTTCATGCAGACGCAATATGACATCAACCTCTATTATGAAAGTAAATAAATGAGCAAAAGACGTTTAAACAGTTGAAACGTCTTTTTTCATTCAAGCGTCCTATAAAAGAAAGCTGATACAAGGGAGTCATTCATAATGAAATATGCCATCGGATTTACTGCTGCCATAGCGGCTGTGACAACAGGTGTGTGTGTAACAGCGAAAATGGTGAAAACGGCAAAACAAAACAACATCAAAAAGCATTACTTTACAATAGAAGGACTTCAGTCAGATCGACCTGCTGTCATTTTCTTTATTTCTGATACACATCGCCGTCTAATTAGTGATACTTTATTAGCGGAAGTAAAAGAGCAGCAGCCTGATGTCATTATGATCGGCGGGGACTTAGCTGAAAAGGGAGTCCCTTATGCCAGAGTCGAAGAAAATGTGAAACGTTTAGCAAGGATTGCCCCGGTGTATTTTGTGTGGGGGAATAACGACCATGAGCTGCATCAGCAAAAACTTAAAGACATCCTCCATACCTATCAGGTGACGACATTGCAAAATGAGACGGCTGTGTGGGATTTTGAAGGACAGCCCATTAAAATAGGCGGAATCGATGATATCCGGCTTGAAAAAGCAGATTATGAAGCGATACGGCCGGAGTTTGTCAAAGAAGACGTGAATATCCTTTTATCACACAACCCAGATGTGCATCACTTGATGAGTGAAGAAGAGGGAATTGACCTCGTTTTGAGCGGTCATACCCATGGGGGTCAAATTCGCATTGGGAAATTTGGTCCGTATGAAAAAGGAAGAACAGGCCAAGTCAAAGGTGCTTTCTTTCTGATTAGTAATGGTTACGGAACAACAAAGATTCCGATGCGTCTTGGAGCAGAACCAGAAACCCATCTGATCTATTTAATGCCGCTAAAAACGCGCTAAGTTAATGCTCCATCAATATTTTCCATAAAAGTCACCGTAAGCATAGCTTCATGCTTGTCTTCCGTCTTGACACAGTGTAAACTGAATACAAAATTAAGAACCTATGACTCATCATCTCATATACTACAGTATGATGTGTGTTAGAAGAGGCAGGAGGGAACGTTATGCGGCTAGAGCGTCTGAATTATAATAAAATCAAAATTTTTCTCACACTAGATGATCTGACAGACCGAGGTCTTACGAAAGAAGACCTTTGGAAAGATTCGTTCAAAGTTCATCAGCTGTTTAAAGACATGATGAACGAAGCGAATCAGGAGCTCGGTTTTGAAGCGAATGGACCGATTGCTGTTGAAGTATTTTCTCTTCAGGCGCAGGGGATGGTCGTCATTGTGACAAAGAGTCAGCAGGAAGATGCTGATGATGAGTTTGATGAAGATTACATTGAGATGCAAGTCAAGCTCGACGAGAGCAAGCATGTGCTCTATCAATTTGCCTCGTTTGAAGATGTGATTCAACTGTCCCATAGTTTAAGTCGTATTGGACTTTTAGGGGGTACAGTTTACCATTATGAAGGTCAATATTTTCTCAGCCTAGATGATTTCGAAGAACTGTCTGCAGATACGGTCATTTCTATTTTAGCGGAGTTCGGTTCACCGACGACATTAACCATTCACCGGTTAAAAGAATACGGAAAAGTGATCATGCAGGAAGATGCAGTGAAAACGATTCAACTGTATTTTTAATCACTTTTTTCTATTATATTTAATACTGTTGTGATGAAACAACAGTATTTTTTTATATCCATTTTTATATTTATAAACGCTGATATTTTATTTTGATAAAAAACGCTTTTTACCTTTGCTTTACCAGTACGAAGGTGTATACTATTGCTTGAAAGGGAGCAGTAGATCATGAAAGATTTCTAGGGGGTTTATTTTAATGGCAGCCGATCAAAACGCCGCTCATAACGCAGAAGATAAGCTAGATGTTTTAAAGTCAACTCAAACCGTCATACATAAAGCGCTTGATAAATTGGGCTATCCGCAAGAAGTGTATGAATTGCTGAAGGAGCCAATTCGCCTATTAACGGTCAAAATTCCAGTACGTATGGATGATGGATCGGTGAAAATTTTCACTGGTTATCGTGCGCAGCATAATGATGCTGTCGGTCCAACAAAAGGCGGAATTCGATTCCACCCGAACGTTACTGAAAAAGAAGTAAAAGCGCTTTCAATTTGGATGAGTTTAAAATGTGGTATTGTGGATCTTCCTTATGGCGGAGGAAAAGGCGGTATTATCTGTGATCCAAGAGAAATGTCATTTAGGGAGCTTGAAAAACTAAGCCGCGGCTATGTACGCGCAATTAGTCAAATCGTTGGACCAACAAAAGATGTTCCAGCACCAGATGTGTTTACAAACTCTCAAATCATGGCATGGATGATGGATGAGTATTCTAGAATTGATGAATTTAACTCGCCAGGATTTATTACAGGAAAACCAATTGTTCTTGGAGGCTCACATGGACGTGATACTGCAACGGCAAAAGGTGTAACGATCTGTATTAAAGAAGCGGCGAAGAAAAAAGGAATTGACATCAATGGGGCTCGTGTTGTCGTTCAGGGATTCGGAAATGCAGGAAGTTACTTGGCTAAATTTATGTATGATGCCGGAGCGAAAATCGTAGGAATTTCAGATGCTTACGGCGGTTTGTATGATGAAGATGGTCTCGATATTGACTACTTGCTTGACCGACGTGACAGCTTTGGAACCGTCACTAAATTATTTAATGATACAATTACAAACCAAGAGCTGCTTGAGCTAGATTGTGATATCTTAGTACCTGCAGCCATTGAAAATCAAATTACAGAAGATAATGCGGCGAACATTAAAGCCAAAATTGTCGTAGAAGCAGCAAATGGACCAACGACATTGGAAGGGACAAAAATTCTTTCAGATCGTGGTGTACTGCTTGTTCCAGACGTACTTGCAAGTGCGGGTGGAGTGACTGTTTCTTACTTTGAATGGGTTCAGAATAACCAAGGGTTCTACTGGACAGAAGAAGAAGTAGAAACTCGTTTAGAAGATATGATGGTGAAATCATTTAATAATATTTATGAAATGGCGCAAAACCGCCGTATTGATATGCGACTAGCAGCATATATGGTCGGTGTACGTAAAATGGCTGAAGCTTCTCGATTCAGAGGCTGGATTTAAGCGACTTATTTGCATCGCGCCTTAAAATCTCCTATCCTTAAATAGGAGATTTTTTTATGGAATCATGCAAAGAATCAAACAGCCCAGCAATTGTTATTGCAGTGAAACGACAGGAGTGGAACAAATGAAACAAGAAAAAGCGATCATAATAGGAGGCGGCCCGTGCGGTCTATCAGCTGCCATTGCATTCAAGCAAATTGGGATTGATGCACTTGTGATTGAAAAGGGCAATGTGGTCAACAGTATTTATCATTACCCTACACACCAAACCTTCTTCAGTACAAGTGAAAAGCTTGAGATCGGTGACGTCGCTTTTATCACTGAAAATCGGAAACCCGTTCGTATTCAGGCGCTTTCCTATTACCGAGAGGTAGTCAGACGAAAAAGCCTTCGTGTGAATGCTTTTGAAAAGGTAAACGCTGTGACGAAAAAAGATGGCCGTTTTACGGTAAATACATCAAAAGACGACTATACATGTGACTATGTTGTGATTGCGACTGGCTACTATGATCATCCTAACTATATGAATGTAAAAGGGGAAGACCTTCCTCATGTGTATCATTATTTTAAAGAAGGACACCCCTACTTTGATAAAGATGTGACGGTGATCGGCGGGAAGAACTCTAGTGTTGATGCTGCCCTGGAACTTGTGAAATGCGGAAGCAGGGTGACGGTTTTATATAGAGGAACTGAATATTCATCCAGCATCAAACCTTGGATTTTACCAGAGTTTGAAGCGCTTGTTCGAAATGGCACCATTCGAATGGAGTTCGGTGCAGAGGTGAAGGAAATCACAGAACAGGATATTGTCTTTACAAACCAGCAGGGCCAAACGGATCGAGTGAAAAGTGATTATGTGTTTGCGATGACAGGTTATCATCCTGATCATTCATTTTTAGAAAAAATGGGTGTAACAATCGATCCAGAATCAGGCCGCCCAGCATTTGATGAACAAACAATGGAAACAAATGTAGAAGGTATTTTCATTGCAGGGGTCATTGCAGCTGGTAACAACGCCAACGAAATTTTCATTGAAAATGGAAGATTTCATGGTGGGTTAATTGCAGAAGAAATCAACAAAAGAATCAACGGGTAAAAAAAGAACTGGGTCCTTCTAAGGGATTCAGTTCTTTTTTATGTAAATTGGGATTATATAGAAGATTATTTTTGGGAAAATGGGCTCGAGTCATATAAAAAAGGGGTGATTCGTGGTACGATAATAAAGGATAATGTAGGGAAAGAGGTCTGATTATGATCGCAATCATTTCAGCAGGTTTAGCTCCCGGCATCGCACTTTTAAGTTATTTTTATTTGAAAGATCAATACGACAATGAGCCGGTTCATATGGTCATCAGATCTTTTATGCTAGGTGTCATACTTGTGTTTCCAACCATGTTTATTCAGTATGTCCTCCAAGAGGAAAATATCGCTACGAATCCTATCATGATTTCATTTGTGACATCGGGATTTTTAGAAGAATCATTAAAGTGGTTTATTTTAATGGTCAGTGTCTATGCGCACGTACAGTTTGATGAACACTATGACGGGATTGTCTATGGAACAAGTGTCTCGCTTGGATTTGCGACACTTGAAAATATTTTGTACTTAGTGGGTCATGGGGTAGAGTACGCGTTTACACGTGCCTTGCTGCCTGTATCAAGCCACGCTTTATTTGGTGTGGTGATGGGATTTTATATAGGTAAAGCTCGCTTCTCTGATAAAAAAGAGCAGCGAAAATGGCTGATTCTCTCTTTAATACTTCCTATCCTTTTTCATGGCTTATATGATTTCATTCTTCTTGGCATGAAAAATTGGGGATATATTATGTTGCCGTTCATGATTTTTTTATGGTGGTTTGGTCTGCGGAAAGCCAAAAAAGCCCGTGCGGTGAAGATGGTACAAATTTAAATTGGAAAACGTCCTATACGTCTTTAGGGCGTTTTTTGTCTTTTCCATCCAATTCCCTCCTGTGATGAATGTATAAAAATAGGGATCGGAAGAAACATATATTCAAACATCAAAAGTACAGGAGGATCAAATATGGACAAAGCTCGTTTTATGAAACAAATCGTCCTTATCTTCTCAATTGTTCTGCTCGCGTCTTCATTGATGACAGCTGAAAAAAGTGAAGCTTTCACGAATCAAGTGATTCAGCGGGGAGCTACAGGAGAAGATGTCGTCGAGCTCCAGGCAAGGCTCCAATACAATGGTTTTTACAATGGAAAAATAGACGGGGTGTATGGCTGGGGAACTTACTGGGCCGTGCGCAATTTTCAAAGCCAGTTTGGTGTAAAGAAAGTTGATGGACTCGTAGGGGAAAAAACAAAAAGCCTATTAGTTCAAAAGACGAAATACTATAAAGAGTTTGTGCAGCAGCAGCTGCAAAAAGGGAATCAGTTTACGCACTATGGCGGGAAACCTCTTGATCAGCAAACAAAGGCTCCTGCGCAAAGAAACACGCAAAAAAAGACAGCACAAGGTGCAAAAGAGAATCAAAAAAGTCAAAGCGGAGGAAACAGCTCGTCTGGAAAGCAGTCAGGAAATGGTCAAGCAAATCAAACGCCGAAACAAACAGCAGCCAACATGCCAGGTGGTTTTTCAAGCAATGACATACAGCTTCTTTCACAAGCTGTTTATAGTGAAGCGAGAGGTGAACCTTATGAAGGACAGGTAGCGATCGCAGCCGTCATCTTAAACCGTTTAAACAACCCGACCTTTCCAAACACGATTGCTGGTGTCATTTTTGAACCGCTTGCGTTTACTGCTGTAGCAGATGGACAATTTTATATGGCGCCAAATGAAACCGCTAAAAAGGCAGTATTTGATGCCATTAATGGCTGGGACCCATCTGAAAGCGCCGTTTATTACTTTAATCCTGATACAGCGACAAGCCCATGGATTTGGGGAAGACCACAAATTAAACGAATCGGGAAACATATTTTCTGTGAATAAAAAGAGGTGTAAATAAATGATCAGAGGAATATTGATTGCTATTTTAGGAATTGCTGTCATCTCAACAGGATACTGGGGCTATAAAGAGCATCAAGAAAAAGATGCAGTACTGCTTCATGCAGAGAACAACTATCAAAGAGCCTTCCATGATTTAACGTATCAAGTCGATCAGCTGCACGATAAACTTGGCGCAACACTTGCGATGAATAGCCAAACATCTATATCTCCAGCACTGGCAGATGTATGGAGAATGTCATCAGAAGCGCATAACAATGTCAGTCAGCTCCCGCTCACATTGATGCCTTTTAACAAAACAGAAGAGTTTCTAGCGAATGTCGGTGACTTTAGCTACAAATCGTCACTTAAATCTTTATCAGATGAACCATTAAACAAAGATACACACAAAACCATTACCACTTTATATGATCAAGCGGCAGATATTCAAAACGAACTTAGACAAGTGCAGCATCTCGTACTCAACAAAAATTTAAAATGGATGGATGTTGAGATGGCACTGGCTGATGGAGATCGAAAAAACGACAACACCATCATTGACGGATTAAAAACCGTTGAGAGAAATGCTGATGCGTTTGCAGATGTTGATCTTGGCCCTACAAATGTGTCAACTGAATCAGAAACGCAAGGCTACAATCACTTAAAAGGGCAAAAGATTTCAAAAAAAGAAGCGATCCGTATCGCCCAGCAATTTGCGCCTGACCATAACAAAGATTTCAAGGTGAGAAAAAGTGGGAGTAAAACGAACCGTGATGTCTACAGCCTGTCAATGTCTGACCCAGACAACCGGGCAAACTTTTATTTAGACTTGACTGAAAAAGGCGGCCATCCTGTCTATCTTCTTCAGAACCGTGAAGTGAAAAAACAAAAAATCAGTTTAAATGATGCCTCAGAAAAAGCACTAAGTTTCTTAAAGAAGCATGGATTCGATACCGAATCATTTCATTTAGATGAGAGTGCGCAATTTGATAATATCGGCGTATTTACCTATGTACCTTTACAGAATAACGTATTGCTTTATCCAGATAGTATTCGAATGAAAGTCGCTTTAGATGATGGTGAGGTTGTGGGATTCTCAGCGAAAGACTATTTAATGAATCACAGAAAACGTGACATAAAAGCACCAAAGATTTCTCGAAAAGAAGCTGAAAAGACCTTAAATAAACATGTGAAGATCGAGGATACACATGTAGCTCTTGTTCAAAATGATATGTCAGAGGAAGTTCTCTGCTATGAGTTTTTAGGAACCATTAAAAACGACACGTATCGAATGTTCATTAATGCAGATACTGGAAAAGAAGAAAGAGTAGATAAACTAAAAAATGCAGAACCTATATATAAAGACCTATAGAAAAGGGAGCGAGGAAAAGGCGAATAAGCCTTTTCCTTTTGTTTTATACATGGTTTAATATAAGAGAGGATACGATTTCACAGATGAAAAGAGTGATGAGGAATGTTACAAATAGGGGATGCAATCACAATTGAGTATGTCAATGAGAACAAAGAAGTGAAAACCGCAAAATCGAAAGTTTTGGAAAATAATAACGATGATATTTGCATTAATTATCCAGCTGATAAAGAAACGGGGCGCACGATCTATTTAAATCAAGAAACAGAAATCACCGTCTTCTTTTTCGATGAAAATCAAATTCCATACAAATGTACAAGCAAAGTCATTGGGAAAAGAAAAGAAGATATCCCGATGATTGTCGTTTCGATTCCGCCAAAAGAAGAAATGATTCGGCTTCAGCGAAGAGAATATCTTCGAGTGGATACGATGGTGAAAGCGTCCATTACGCAAAATGGTGAAGAAACCTTCGACACATTTATTGTCAATATGAGTGCTGGCGGTGTAGCAATTGCTGTTCCAGAAGGTGTCTCACTAAAAGAATATGGCGAGGTCGTCACAGAGTTTGAACTTTCACTTAAAGAACCAGTGAAAATTAAAGCGATTGCAGAAATGAATCGTGTTTATCAAGATGAACAGACGGGGAAAACAAGAGCGATCATGGAATTTACTGAAATCACAAACGACCACCAGCAACACATCATGAAGTATTGCTTCCAGCAGCAGCTTCTAACACGTGTGAAAAAAGTATAAGAATAAAGGTTGTCAAAAGCTTCCATACTAGAGAGAAAGAATCTAGCGTAGGAGGCTTTTTGTATGAAAACAATGGAAAGATGGCTATTCAAAGCAGTGCTCATTCAGCTCATTCTGCTTTTGGCGGTTCAGGTCACCCTTCACTTGACGAAAGGAGAACTATTTTTGTCAAAAGTCGTACAATACGAGGGTGTGAATAACATGAGCATTGAAGATTGGATTGAGACATTTAAGCAAAAGGATTGATAGAAAATTCCCCCGTTTGAGCGGTGATCGTGTTACAATTCATAAGGGAGATTCAATCAAGGAGAGGTATTATGAAAAAGAAATTATCTATCGCAATTGACGGTCCTGCTGCAGCAGGAAAAAGCACTGTGGCAAAAATTGTCGCAGCGAAAAAATCATATATTTATATCGATACAGGTGCGATGTACCGCGCAATTACACTTGCAGCACTCAATCAAGGCGTAGACCTTGAAGACGAACAGGCACTTGATGCGTTATTGAAAAACACAGTCATTGAACTTGTGTCAACTGACGAAGGTCAAAAAGTACATTTAGACACGATCGATGTCACAGAAGACATCAGAACAGACCGCGTAAGCAATCAAGTCTCTGTTGTTGCAAAGCATAGAGCTGTCCGGGAAGAAATGGTCCGCAGGCAGCAAGAGCTGGGGAACCGAGGCGGTGTCGTCATGGATGGAAGAGACATTGGCACGCATGTTCTTCCAGATGCAGAAGTGAAAATTTTCTTGCTTGCGTCAGTAGAGGAAAGAGCAAAACGTCGTTTTGAAGAAAATCAGAAAAAAGGCTATGATGTCAATTACGATCAACTGATCGAAGAGATTGCAAGACGTGACAAGCTTGATTCTGAGCGGGAGGTATCACCGCTGAAGAAAGCAGATGATGCCATTGAAATTGACACGACTTCCCTTTCTATTCAAGAGGTTGCAGGTAAAATTTTAGATGCAGCAGAGCGTGTAGAAAAACAGTAAGAAATTTTAGAAAACTTTTATAAGTTAGAGGTTTATCTCTTGACAAACAAGGTCTTTTATTAGAAGTTTATACTAATACTATTTTTATTGATCATTCAAGCAATTCTGTTGATTTGAATGTTTCTATAATACATATTCGGCTGGCAATCATCATGCTAAGGACACATATTCACCCAGTCGTTTTAACTAAGCTGTGTAGGTTTGGACCAAGGAGGTTATCGAAATGACAGAGGAAATGAATCAAATCGATGTTCAGGTACCAGAGGTTGGAGATGTAGTGAAAGGGATTGTTTCTAAAGTTGAGGACAAGCATGTCAATGTAGATATCGTCAATGTGAAACAACCTGGGATCATCCCAATCAGTGAATTATCAAGTCTTCACGTTGAAAAAGCATCAGATGTCGTGAAAGATGGCGACGAGTTAGAGCTTAAAGTAACAAAAGTCGAAGACGATGCTTTGATTTTATCGAAACGTGCTGTTGATGCAGACCGCGCTTGGGAAGACCTAGAGAAAAAGTTTGAAACAAAAGAAGTATTTGAAGCAGAAGTAAAAGACGTTGTCAAAGGTGGTCTAGTGGTCGACATTGGTGTTCGCGGATTTATTCCTGCGTCTCTTGTTGAGGCACACTATGTAGAAGACTTCACTGACTACAAAGGAAAAACACTCTCGCTTGTTGTGGTAGAGCTTGACCGCGAAAAAAACCGCGTGATTCTATCGCATCGTGCAGTCGTTGAGCAAGAACAATTAGACAAGAAGCAAGACTTCCTGCAAAAGCTTGCAGTAGGCAGTGTGATTGATGGAAAAGTGCAGCGCCTGACTGACTTTGGTGCATTTGTTGACATTGGCGGCATTGATGGATTAGTTCACATTTCTCAACTATCCCATGCGCATGTCGAAAAGCCATCTGACGTTGTTGAAGAAGGACAGGAAGTGAAAGTCAAAGTTCTTGCTGTTGACCGCGATAACGAACGTATCTCACTATCTATTAAAGAAACATTACCAGGACCTTGGAGCCAAATTGGTGAAAAGGTAAAACAAGGTGATGTTCTTGAAGGAACCGTTCAACGCCTTGTGAGCTTTGGAGCATTTGTTGAAATTCTGCCAGGTGTAGAAGGACTTGTGCATATTTCCCAAATTTCACACAAGCATATCGGTACTCCTCAAGAAGTCCTTGAAGAAGGGCAGACTGTGAAAGTGAAAGTGCTTGATGTCAATGAAGATGAAGAGCGCATTTCACTTAGCATTCGTGAATTAGAAGAGAATCCTGAAAAACAAATCGAAGAGGATTACCGTCAATATCAGGCGAAAGAAGAAAATACAAGCGGATTCCAGCTTGGTGACCTGATTGGTGATAAACTCAATAAACTAAAATAATTTGGTGATCAAAATTGACGCGAGCAGAAAGAAAGAAACAGCATATTGAGCATGCTTTGTCGACTGGCCAGCATGCAGCAACAGGTTTACAAGATGTTTCCTTCGTTCACGCCAGTTTACCAGATCTTGCGACATCACAAATTGATACACATACGACAATTGGCGGACTGACTTTCGGTTCGCCAATTTTTATCAATGCAATGACTGGTGGAGGCGGAGAATCGACCTATGAGATTAATCGCTCTTTATCTATCGCAGCGAAGGAAACCAATATTCCAGTAGCAGTCGGATCACAAATGGCTGCACTGAAAGATGCAGACGAACGTCGTACGTATGAAGTGGTTCGAAAGGTGAATCCAGATGGACTCGTTTTTGCCAATTTGGGCAGTGAGGCGACAATTCAGCAAGCACGGGATGCCGTTGACATGCTGGGGGCAAACATGCTTCAAATTCACTTAAACGTGATTCAAGAGATTGTCATGCCTGAAGGAGATCGTGATTTCAGAGGTGCTGTTGAGCGGATCTCAGCCATTGCTGAATCAATTGAGGTGCCTGTTGTCGTCAAAGAAGTTGGATTTGGGATGAGTAAGGAAACAGCAAAGAAATTATTTGATGCTGGAGTTGCTGCTGTTGATGTAGGTGGATTTGGGGGAACGAATTTTTCTAAAATCGAGAACTTGCGCCGTCAAAAAGCACTTCGCTATTTTGACCAGTGGGGAATTCCAACTGCAGCGAGTCTGGCTGAAGTACATACAGCCTTTCCAGATCAAACCGTCCTAGCTTCTGGAGGCATTCAAGATGCACTTGATGTGACAAAATCAATTGCTCTTGGTGCGTCTGCCGTTGGATTAGCCGGCTTTTTCTTAAAATCCCTGACGAGTGGAGGAGAAAAGGGCCTCATCTCTGATATCATTGATCTACAAGATGATGTGAAGATGTTGATGACAGTACTTGGCATGAAAACAATGGAGGAGCTAAGGCAAGCTCCGATTGTGCTTACAGGGGAAACAAGTCATTGGCTAAAAGAAAGAGGCGTGGATACTACGTACTATAGTTTAAGAAATAAGAAGACAAAGGACTAAATGAAATGTAGCCCTTTGTCTTCTTTTCAGCGTGAAAGAAAACTTTTTTTGTCTATGAAAGACAGCTACTTTTTGCGGAGCGAATTTGACATTCGTGAGCACCAATGCGCAGGACTGACACTGAATGCGAGGGTTTGTCTGCACGCTGAGACATGTGGTAATCACATGTCTTTTTTTATTGATTTCTTTTGCGAGCGTCTTCCGGGCCTTCTAAAGTTGTTGCCCCTTTGTGATGAATGGATTGATCGCGATCAGATTCAACTCTTCTTGATGCCTTTAGGCGTTTTTCCTGTCTATCCTTACCCATCATACATCCCTCCTCAACTATTAGGGTGTCACCTCTTGTTTATTTCATGCAAATCCCGCACCTTCTCATATGTTTAAAAATTGGAGATTTTCCCATAATGTAATTGAGGTGATGAGGGTTGGAGGCATTGTACTATTATTGGTCAATATGGTTCGTTTGGATTATGGTGACATTTATCATGGAGAAAAGCACGTGGCGCAATGTGCTGGGCGTATGTGTTCTCATTCATATTATATGCAGTCATGTCATGGTTTCTATTTTAGACATTAGGATCAATGCAGGATTTTTGATGACCTTTTTATATGCTTGCATGTCATTCGTGATCTTTCGGCCTGCTCATCGAATCATGCGAATCATGCAATTAGGTTCCATGGTCAGTGCGTATGCCTTTTTTATGATTTTTGCATTATATGATCCAGTTTGGTTCACGATAATAAAGGTGGACTGGGTTGTATTTGCCTTGCTGATCTTGATGTGTTTAACATATGGGCATCAGTTAACGGAACGGATCACTTTATGGATGATGGCTATATGTCTGGGGGAAGCCCTTTATGCGCTTACGATTCATCGCCTCACATCTTCCATTGTCATAGGAGATCTCTCGTTTCTTTCCATGGCTGTTCAAGGAGCTGTCTTTCTATTAGGTATAGGTCAGCTTGAAAAACTCTTGAACACCCGTTCATCTAGAAAACCAGTAAAAGGGGCTGCAAAATCAACATGACGGATTACACGTTTCCTGTGATTATTGGTGTCATCTTTGGGATGGCGGCTAGGCTTTATATGCTAAGAACTGATTATCGGCAATATCCCACATATATTCATGGACAAGTGATTCACATTGCGCTAGGTTTTATCGCATCAGGGCTTGGTGCTATTATTATGCCTGCGCTGATCCAGGAAGAATTCACTGCCATTACCTTTCTGACGCTTGCAGCCACGCAATTTCGTGATGTGCGTAATATGGAAAGAAATACATTGACCCAAATGGATTCGTATGAGCTTGTCTCACGAGGCAGTACATATATCGAAGGCATTGCGATCGCCTTTGAAAGTCGAAATTATATTGCCATTCTTACTGCCCTTATTACAACGACCGCCTGTATTTTCTTTTCGCTCGTCGTTGGGACCGTGGTCGGTATTCTTTGTTTTTTCATGGCAAAACTATTAATGTCAGGGAGCCAATTAAAGGATATCGTGAATATTCAAAAAGGGGAACTTCGCTTTGACGGCGCAGGACTTTACGTAAATGATATTTACATTATGAATATTGGGCTGCCTGAAAAGCAAAAATTGATTTTAGAGCATGGAATGGGGTTCATCTTGACTCCGAAGAATTTTAACTCGGCCACAACCATCGCAAACCTTGGGCAGCGGCAAGCTATCTTATTTGATTTATCCAACGTGCTTGGTGTATACCGAGATTCTGGTGAACCATCGCTTTGTCCGCTCGCAAAACGTGATCTGAATAATGGCACACTTGGCGTATTCATTTTACCGCAATGGCAGCGTGAAGATTTAGCTGTCCGTGTATTAGAAGAGGTGCCTATTTTAGAAAATGCCATTAGAATGCCGACAGATTTCATTAAAAAGAAAGTGAGGTAATAGGGCATGGCGAACACCATTGAACAATTTATATTGGCTGTGGCGACAACAAATAAAGAGCGGGTCATTGGCGGAACAGCCGTTTTTTTCTGTGAAAATAAAGAAGAGCTCGACATGTATGCCATGAATTTAGAGGCCATTTTAGATGGAATTGCACACGGCATTGGAGAAGATCTTTACTTGATCGTCAAACATTTTTAAGTTATTCATTGTGGTCTGATTAAAAATTGATATAATATATAAGTTGAACCCTTCATGTTTGAAGGGTTTATTTCATAAAACTGAATGAAAATTATAAATCCCGGTTGAAACATGATGATGAACATATTGAATCGCGGCTGGATTGAAAGGAAGGGTACTATGGGTAAACCTGTCGTAGCCATTGTTGGAAGGCCCAACGTTGGAAAATCTACAATTTTTAATCGAATCGCAGGCGAAAGAATATCGATTGTAGAAGACACACCTGGTGTAACAAGAGATCGAATCTATAGCTCTGCTGAATGGTTAAATTATGACTTTAATTTAATAGATACTGGTGGAATTGATATTGGAGATGAGCCGTTTTTGGCGCAAATTCGCCATCAGGCTGAAATCGCAATGGATGAAGCGGATGTTATTATCTTTATGGTCAATGGAAGAGATGGCGTCACATCTGCGGATGAAGAAGTCGCAAAAATTTTATATCGCACGAAAAAACCTGTCGTACTTGCTGTCAATAAATTGGACAACCCTGAAATGAGAAGCGACGTGTATGACTTTTATGCACTTGGATTTGGCGAACCGTATCCGATTTCTGGAACGCACGGGCTCGGTCTAGGTGATCTGCTTGATGCTGTCGCAGAGCATTTCAAAAACTTACCAGATACACAGTATGATGAAGAAGTGGTCCAGTTCTGCTTAATCGGCCGCCCAAATGTAGGGAAATCCTCTTTGGTGAATGCGATGCTCGGTGAAGAACGTGTCATTGTCAGCAACATCGCTGGTACAACAAGAGACGCTGTAGATACAATGTTTACGTACAATCAACGTGACTTTGTCATTGTCGACACAGCCGGTATGAGAAAAAAAGGGAAAGTATATGAAACAACAGAGAAATACAGTGTACTCCGTGCGTTGAAAGCCATTGATCGATCGGATGTTGTCGCTGTTGTTCTTGATGGTGAAGAAGGCATTATTGAACAGGATAAACGTATTGCCGGCTACGCACACGAAGCGGGTAAAGCCGTTGTGATCATTGTGAACAAGTGGGATGCTGTTGAAAAAGACGAGCGTACAATGAAGGAATTTGAGCAAAACATTCGCGAGCATTTTCAATTCCTTGATTATGCACCTGTCTTATTCATGTCTGCTCTTACGAAAAAGAGAATTCACACGTTAATGCCAACAATTATTACCGCTAGTGAAAATCATGCGATGCGCGTTCAAACTAACATTCTAAATGATATTATCATGGATGCCGTAGCAATGAACCCAACGCCGACCCATAACGGACAGCGTCTGAAAATTTACTATGCAACACAAGTGGCGATCAAACCGCCGTCCTTTGTTGTGTTTGTAAATGATCCAGAACTTATGCACTTTTCTTATGAGCGTTTCCTAGAAAACCGAATTCGAGATGCATTTGGTTTTGAAGGAACACCAATTAAAATATTTGCGAGAGCGAGAAAATAAAAAGGGTGAGCAGGATGAAGAAAATTTCAGTACTTGGAGCAGGGAGCTGGGGAACAGCTCTTGCGCTTGTATTAGCTGATAATCATCATGATGTACACATGTGGGGACATAGACAAGAATTAATTGATCAAATCAACGAGAAACATGAAAATCATGATTACTTGCCTAATGTTGCATTGCCAGCGTCTATTCAAGCGACAACAGATATGAAACAGGCACTAGAAGGGACAGATGCGATTATTGTCGCTGTGCCAACAAAGGCTATTCGAGAAGTATTGAAACAGGCCAATGAGTTCATTACGTCAAAGGTGCCATTTGTTCATGTCAGTAAAGGAATTGAACCAGATACGCTTCTTAGAATTTCTCAAATGATTGAACAAGAAGTCCCAGAAGCGAAAAGGGAAGCAGTGGTTGTCCTGTCAGGACCAAGTCACGCTGAAGAAGTTGGCTTGCGTCATCCGACAACTGTGACTGTCTCGTCAGAAAATATTGAAGCAGCTCAATTTGTTCAAGATTTGTTCATGAACAATAATTTTAGAGTGTACACCAACCCTGATGTGATTGGGGTGGAAATTGGCGGGGCGCTGAAAAACATCATCGCTCTTGCGGCAGGGATCACAGATGGACTCGGATATGGCGATAATGCGAAAGCAGCGCTCATCACAAGGGGGCTTGCTGAAATCGCCCGCCTCGGCACAAAAATGGGAGGAAACCCTCTTACGTTCGCCGGATTAACAGGTGTTGGAGATTTGATTGTCACATGTACAAGTGTTCATTCGCGTAACTGGCGCTGCGGGAATTTACTCGGTAAAGGATATAAGCTCGAAGAAGTGCTTGAAAAAATGGGGATGGTTGTCGAAGGCGTCCGCACAACAAAAGGCGCTTATCAGCTCTCCAAAGAATACAAGGTCAGCATGCCGATTACAGAGGCTCTTTACGGCGTCCTATTTGATGGGAAAAAGGTTGACGATGCTGTAGAATCCTTGATGGCACGTGTGAAAACACATGAGATGGAAGACCTTGTGAACATGTTCGAAAACCAAACAAAGTAATTGGAAGACTGAACTTAGGCGTGTAGAGGATGCAAGAAGGGGAAGACTTGCATAACATAACAATGAAGTTTGAATAGAGCTTTGCCTCTACAGAATGAGGAAAAATAGTCGACCTAATGACTGAAGCAGAGTCCCCCTCTTTGCTTCAGTTTTTTTATTCACTTTTTTCTGAATGATTGGAAAAATGATTGATATTTTACTTAATTTTGGTTTAGAATGAAATATAAACGCTTACAATTCGTTTATATTAAAGGGGGACAGGCACGATGAGTTTTGCTTTAATCAAGATGTGGTTTGCGCTTGGTTCAATGGGGCTCATGTTTTTAGCCGTTGTAACCATTTATTTGAGTAGGTTTAAGTTGAAGAGCCGATTTCTGAAAATAACAGCCTCAACTGTCGCGTACAGCTTAATGCTCATATCAGGTATCATTGTGTTTTTAGTTGTAGTTAGCGGGCCGGTCAATGAATAAAGAAAAAGGAAGAATGTGATGATCAAAGCAAAAATCAGTGTCATGCTGTTAACACTTATTTTACTTACGGGGTGCCTCTATCCAGAGAATCGCAAAGCTGAAAACCGCGTGCCATATAAAGAGCAGCTGCAAAGTGTGCAGACAGCGATTGAAGATTTTCAAAAAGCGACAAATGGCCTTTTACCGATTGAAACAAAAGAAGGCGACACACCGATTTATCAGAAGTATGTCATTGACTTTAAGCGTCTGTCACCAAGATATTTACATGATGTACCGTCGACATCTTTTGAAGGCGGGGGCGAATATATCTATGTCCTCACAGACGTCGAACAAAATCCAACGGTGAAACTGCTTGATGTCAAAATGACACAAACGATCAGTGAATTACGTCTAAGGATCAAAATATATCAAGATGAACATACATATCCGCCATATGGCAAAGTAGTATCCAAAGATTTATATACGTTAAATGAAAAAAAACTAGGGTTAAAAGCACCGCCTACAGTGACGAGCCCTGTCACGGGTGAATCACTTCCATTACTGATTTCCTCAAATGGCGAAATCTATGTTGACTATCGCAGTGATTTTGCCCAGATTTTGAAAAATACGAAACAAAAGCTGAAACCAGGTGAAAATATTCAAGATGTCTATTGGCAGGAAACCCCGTTTGTACCAGCGTTTTCTGTTCCATATACGATCAACAAAAAAGGTGAGCCGGCTTTTTTAGAAAAAAAGACGTCATAAACAAGAATGAACCTTTCTCCTCTGCATATAAATGAGGAGAAAGGTTTTTTTATGGCTAAACATACTCTCAAAACAAAAAAGGTGTCATATTCAAATAGGACAACGTCATACACATATATTGTCCTGACACCTTTCAAGCACCGTTTGATTGAAGTATAGAGTATTTTATTTGAAAACGAGGATAGCAAGTCCGGGAGGGGATCACTTGGAAAAAGTCGATATTTTCAAGGATATCGCTGAACGAACAGGAGGCGATATATATTTAGGAGTCGTTGGAGCTGTTCGTACAGGGAAATCTACGTTTATTAAAAAGTTTATGGAGCTCGTGGTGCTCCCGAATATCAATAATGAGGCAGACCGTGCAAGAGCACAGGATGAATTGCCGCAAAGCGCAGCAGGAAAAACCATTATGACCACAGAGCCAAAATTTGTGCCAAATCAAGCGGCATCCATTCACGTGAGTGACGGCCTGGATGTCAACATTAGGCTTGTCGATTGTGTAGGCTACACCGTGCCTGGTGCACGCGGATATGAAGATGAAAATGGTCCGAGAATGATTAATACTCCGTGGTATGAAGAGCCAATCCCGTTTCATGAAGCAGCGGAAATTGGTACACGCAAGGTCATTCAAGAGCATTCAACCATTGGTGTTGTGATTACAACAGATGGATCTATTGGGGAAATCCCAAGACATGACTATATTGAATCAGAAGAACGTGTCATTGACGAACTCAAAGAAGTTGGAAAGCCTTTTATTATGGTGATCAACTCTGTGAGACCTTATCACCCTGAAACAGAAGCACTGCGGCAGGAACTTAGTCAAAAATATGATATTCCTGTACTCGCGATGAGTGTCGAAAGTATGAGAGAACAAGACGTCCTCAGTGTACTTCGTGAAGCATTATATGAATTCCCAGTGCTTGAGGTGAATGTGAACCTGCCAAGCTGGGTTATGGTACTAAAAGAAGATCATTGGCTAAGAGAGAGTTATCAGGATTCAGTGAAAGAAACCGTCAAGGATATTAAGAGATTAAGAGATGTTGACCGAGTGGTAGGTCAGTTCAGTGAATTCGATTTTATCGAAAGAGCGGGCTTAGCGGGCATTGAAATGGGTCAGGGGATCGCAGAAATTGATCTGTATGCGCCGGATGATCTATATGATCATATCCTAAAAGAAGTGGTTGGTGTGGAAATTAGGGGCAAAGATCACCTTCTTGAGCTCATGCAAGATTTTGCACATGCGAAAACGGAGTATGATCAAGTGTCTGACGCTTTAAAAATGGTGAAGCAGACTGGTTATGGAATTGCGGCACCAGCTTTGTCGGATATGAGTTTAGATGAGCCGGAAATCATTAGGCAAGGATCAAGATTCGGCGTCAGATTAAAAGCAGTCGCGCCATCTATTCATATGATTAAGGTAGATGTAGAAAGTGAGTTTGCGCCGATTATCGGAACAGAAAAACAAAGTGAAGAGCTCGTCCGATACTTAATGCAAGACTTTGAGGATGATCCGCTTTCTATCTGGAATTCCGATATATTTGGACGCTCACTCAGCTCGCTTGTCAGAGAAGGCATTCAAGCAAAACTCTCGCTGATGCCGGAAAATGCAAGGTATAAACTAAAGGAAACGCTTGAACGAATTATTAACGAAGGATCAGGCGGTCTGATCGCGATTATTCTATAGGATGTGAGACCTCTCATTGATGGGGGTCTTTTTTTACGTGCGGGTGAAGTCATAAAAAGACAATTGTATAAAGATTAGTCAGATTCAGGCTGAAATTAGGAATATTCGTTCGCAAAAGTGCCCTTAATCCTTGACGAATAAGGATTCTTCCCTTTAAAATGCTTGATATGGTATTTCATATGTGTTAATCTACTTACAGAAAATCTTCACTTTGTTGGACAAACATTCCTTCAAAGAGAAGTTTTCTAATGAAAAGCCATGTATGACGCTTTCTAGACGCTCTTTTTTTCAAAAAAAGTGTATAGAAAGAAGATGAATTGTGAAGAAATGATAACAATCTATTGAATGCATATTTTTGGGAGGAGGTGAAAGGCATGAACAAGACAGAACTTATTAACGCGGTTGCTGAAGCAAGCGAGTTATCTAAAAAAGACGCGACAAAAGCAGTTGATTCTGTTTTTGATACAATTTTAGATGCACTTAAAAATGGTGACAAAATCCAACTTATTGGTTTTGGTAACTTTGAAGTACGTGAGCGTTCAGCTCGTAAAGGACGTAACCCACAAACTGGTGCAGAGATCGAAATCCCTGCAAGCAAAGTACCTGCTTTCAAACCAGGTAAAGCACTTAAAGACGCGGTGGCAGGTAAATAATCGTTATGTGTAATGATCCTATTGAAGGAGTTATACATATACAGTTTCACACTGGTCTAGAAAAGCCCCTTTGATAAGGGGCTTTTCCTTTTGAATCAAATGGTTTGTTTAGAACGCTCTCCTTTGCTTTTAGGATCTGAAGTGTGCTAGAATCTGAATGAAATGTAATCGCCTTTGGAGGATATAATACATGAGTGAAATAAATAAAGAATTAATCGAACACGCGGTACGCGATATATTAAAAGCAATCGGAGAAGATCCAGATCGTGAGGGACTTCTTGATACCCCAAAACGAGTAGCAAAAATGTATGAAGAAGTGTTCTCGGGATTAAATGAAGATCCAAAAGAACATTTTAAAACCATTTTTGGTGAAGATCATGAAGAACTTGTTCTTGTGAAAGATATTGCTTTTCATTCAATGTGTGAACACCATCTTGTGCCATTCTATGGCAAAGCCCATGTCGCTTATATTCCGCGCGGCGGAAAAGTAACTGGACTCAGCAAGCTAGCGAGAGCAGTAGAAGCCGTGGCAAAGCGCCCGCAGCTTCAGGAGCGCATTACATCAACGATTGCAGATAGTATGGTGGAAACTTTAAATCCACATGGTGTGATGATTGTCGTTGAAGCAGAGCATATGTGTATGACGATGCGCGGAGTGAAGAAGCCCGGCGCTAAAACAGTCACTTCAGCCGTACGCGGTACATTTGCAAATGATGCGGCAGCAAGAGCAGAAGTGCTTTCATTTATTAAAAACGACTAATCCATAGATGGAAGGTGAACAGATTGAGTGAAAATAAAGCATCTGATTTTGTGGTGATTAAAGCCATTGATAATGGTGTCAATGTGATCGGCTTAACTAGAGGTTCCGATACAAGATTTCACCATTCCGAAAAGCTCGATAAAGGTGAAGTCATTATCGCACAATTTACTGAGCACACATCAGCCATCAAAGTGCGGGGCGATGCTGTCATTCAAACAAGCTTCGGTGAAATTCAAAGCGAAGCAAAGAAATAACGCACGACTATGCACTTGATAGCATGAAAGTCAGGCCTGATATGGTATAATAAATCTCTATACAATGTAGAGAGCTACATATGAAACTGTAATTTTTGGGACAAGGGTGATATCTTTGCAAGACATCTACGGAATTTTATCTAATCTGAATATAAAATTAAACAAAAAGCTTTCTCATCCTTATTTGGCGAAGCATTTGCGTGCGCCGCTCATCGATGAAGATAAGCTCCTTCTTTTTCATGCAATGTTTGATGAAGCTCAAATCGATGCTGAGAAAAAAGAAAATTATATTTTAACGGCGATGCTTGTGCAAATTGCCCTTGATACCCATGACGAAGTCACAACTGCTGCAGCCATCAAACAAGACGAGTTCAAAAATCGTCAGTTGACCATCCTAGCAGGAGACTATTTCAGCGGTCTCTATTACTCTCTTCTCTCTGACATGAAAGATATTTACATGATCCGTACTCTCGCCACGGCGATCAAAGAGATTAATGAACATAAAATTAGACTATATGATCGATCCATTCAAGATGCAGCCCACTTTTATAAAAGTGTTGCTACAGTAGAATCTGCGCTATTCCAAAGAATTTCTGAGCACTTTCAATTGACGCATTGGAATGAAATTGCAAGTCGCTTCCTTGTTTATAAACGTTTTATGAAACAAGCAGAAGACGACAAACATTTAAAACTTTTTTTGAACGATAGCTATACGGACGCCTATACATGTTTTGACAACTTTGAAAGTGAAGGCTATGAAAAGGCCAAACGATCAATCAAGGAGCATCTAGTTTCATCTCCGATCGTTCAAAAAGAGCTATTAAATCGCTTGGATCATATGAAAAATGAACCTGCGTACCATCAGAAAGTGGAAGAAGGGTAAGTCATGCAGCAATCAAAAGAACAGCGAGTACACGGTGTATTTGAAAAAATTTATAAAAACTATGATCAAATGAACTCTGTCATTAGCTTTAAACAGCATAAAAAATGGCGCGATAAAACAATGAAGCTCATGAATGTTCAAAAAGGAGCCAAAGCGCTAGATGTATGCTGCGGAACTGCCGATTGGACGATTGCGCTTGCAGACGCTGTTGGAGAAACAGGCGAGGTCAAAGGCCTTGACTTCAGTAAAAATATGCTGAGTGTTGGCGAAACGAAGGTGAAAACAGGCGGCTACAATCAAATTGAGCTGCTCCACGGCAATGCAATGGAGCTTCCTTTTGAGGACAACTCATTTGATTATGTCACAATCGGTTTTGGCCTTCGAAATGTCCCTGATTACTTAACAGTGCTAAAGGAAATGACACGAGTGGTAAAACCCGGGGGAATGGTTGTCTGCCTTGAAACATCACAGCCTGAGATGATTGGGTTTAAACAAGGGTATTATGTCTATTTCAAATACATCATGCCGCTCTTTGGCAAGCTGTTTGCCAAAAGCTATCAGGAGTATTCATGGCTTCAAGAATCAGCCAAAACGTTCCCTGGCATGAAAGAATTGGCGTCTCTTTTTGAAGAGGCCGGTCTATCTGATGTCTCGTATCATCCATTTACAGGCGGTGTAGCAGCAACACATATCGGAAAGAAGCTTTGAATAAACGATATTTGGGTGAAAATAATGAAACTAAAAGCAATGATTTCTTTTCTAAATCATGATATCGATATAATTGAAAAAGAGCTTGAACAAACCGTTCGCTCTGATTATGCATTATTAAGTGAAGCCGGTCTTCATTTGCTGCAAGCGGGCGGAAAACGAATCCGCCCCGTTTTTGTTCTCCTTTCAGGCATGTTTGGTGACTATGATATTAATAAAATTAAATATGTAGCCGTAGCGCTTGAATTAATCCACATGGCATCACTTGTCCATGATGATGTCATTGATGATGCAGAACTGAGAAGAGGAAAACCGACGATTAAAGCAAAATGGGACAACAGAATTGCGATGTACACGGGGGATTACTTATTTGCAAGATCACTCGAGTACATGACGAAAATCAATCACCCAATGGCACATGAAATTTTGTCAAAAATGGTCGTCGAGCTCTGTCTTGGGGAAATAGAACAAGTCAAAGATAAATACAACATGGACCAAAACCTTCGTACATATTTAAGAAGAATTAAACGAAAAACAGCCTTGCTTATTGCAGGTAGCTGCCAATTAGGTGCGATTGCAGCTGGAACAGATGAAAAAACACATAAAGCCCTTTACTGGTTTGGGTACTATGTTGGTATGTCGTACCAGATCATTGATGATGTCCTTGATTTTACATCAACTGAAGAAGAATTAGGCAAACCTGTTGGCGGGGACCTTTTACAAGGAAATGTCACTCTTCCTGTTTTATATGCGCTTCAGAACCCGACGTTAGAAGGTCAGTTGAAGCTGATCAATAGTGAAACGACGGAAAAGCAGCTGAAACCTGTGATTGAACATCTCAAGCAAACAGATGCGATCGACCGTTCCATTCGAGTGAGTGAAATGTATTTGAAAAAAGCATTTGAACAGCTCGATCAACTTCCGCGCGGGCGGGCTAAATCTTCATTAGCGTCGATTGCAAAATATATAGGTAAACGAAAATTCTGATCAACGTTTCGTTGATTGGTTTTTTTGTGAAATTTTTTGTCAAAAATTGATTATTATAAAAAAAAATGATACGATCACTTTGTAACAATGTAAGCCTATACATACATAACGACGGGGTGGAAAACGTATATGGACAAAACATTTCTTATGGTCAAGCCTGATGGTGTGGAAAGACAATTAATCGGTGAAATTGTGTCAAGATTCGAAAAAAAGGGGCTTCAGCTTGTTGGAGCAAAGCTCATGAGCATTCCAAAAGAAGTAGCAGAAACACATTACGGAGAGCATAAAGAAAAACCATTTTTCGGTGAATTGGTTGACTTTATTACGTCAGGACCTGTATTTGCGATGGTATGGCAAGGTGAACAAGTCGTAGACGTAACAAGGCAGATAATTGGAAAGACAAATCCGAAGGAAGCGCTTCCAGGAACAATAAGAGGCGACTATGGATTAACTGTTGGCAAAAACATTATCCATGGCTCAGACTCACCAGAAAGTGCCGAAAGAGAAATCAACCTTTTCTTCAAACAAGAAGAACTGACAAACTGGGATCAAACGATCTCAAGCTGGATTTATTAATGTTCAAGCCAAAGTGTTCATCAAATGATCACTTTGGCTTTTTTATATTGAGATTTCTATACGATTTTTCGCATGAGATGATACAAATTTATGATAAAAACAGCTATACTAGGACAAAGATAGATGAGACAGGAGAGGACATTGATGGATCAGTATCAAGTATTTGTTAGAAAATGGAAAAAACTAACTGGGGTAGATCTGAATTTATATAAAGAAGCACAAATGAAACGAAGATTAACATCTCTTTATGATAAAAAAGGATATAAAGATTTTGAGGCATTTGCGTCTGCTCTTGAAAAGGACAAAGGGCTATTAGATGAAACGATGGATCGAATGACGATCAATGTGTCAGAATTTTACCGAAACTATCAGCGCTGGGAAGTACTTGATCAAAAAATCCTGCCGCTGCTTTCAAAAAACAGCGGCACCCTAAAAATATGGAGTGCAGCTTGCTCTACTGGAGAAGAACCGTATACACTCTCAATGTTGCTATCAAGCCATCCGCTTGTGAAGGACTTCCAAATTATTGCAACAGATATAGATGATAAAGTCCTGCAATCCGCGCAAAAAGGAAGATATCATGAACGATCTTTGCAAGAGGTGCCAGATCAAATCAAGCAAAAATATTTCACCAAAGAAGATTCTTCATTTTACACGGTGAAGGATGAGATTCGAAAGCACATTCAATTTAAGAAACACAACCTTTTAGCAGATCCATATGAAAAACAGCTGGATCTCATCGTGTGCAGAAATGTCCTCATCTACTTTACAGAAGAGGCGAAAGAAGAAATTTACTTAAAAATGAGCAGCAGTTTAAAGCAAAACGGCGTATTATTTGTTGGTTCTACAGAACAAATTTTTCACCCAGAAAAGTTTGGACTAACCTCTGCTGATACTTTCTTTTATCAAAAGAAGGGGTAGTAGCTGACTTTTTAGTAGGAAGTGTGTTATTATAGTTTTACTTAAAAGCGTTAATGCGATGAAGGGAGAATAAGTCATGAGGTACTTAACAGCAGGTGAATCACATGGTCCACAACTGACCACAATTATTGAAGGAGTTCCAGCGGGACTTTACATAGAGCAGGATGACATCAATTATGAACTGGCTAGAAGACAAAAAGGTCATGGCCGCGGAAGAAGAATGCAGATTGAAAAAGACCAAGCGAAAGTGTTAAGTGGTGTCCGCCACGGGAAAACATTAGGTTCTCCTATTGCACTTGTTGTTGAAAATAATGATTGGAAGCACTGGACAAAGGTCATGGGTGCAGAGCCAATTACTGAAGAAGAAGAGAGTGAAATGAAGCGTCAAATCTCTCGTCCAAGACCAGGGCATGCGGATTTAAATGGTGCGATTAAATATGGTCACCGTGATATGAGAAACGTATTAGAGCGCTCATCAGCACGCGAGACAACGGTTCGTGTAGCAGCAGGTGCAGTAGCGAAACAAATTTTGGCTCACCTTGGAATCAAAGTGGCTGGTCACGTCCTTGAAATTGGTGGAGTAAAAGCTTCCCATACCGCTTATGAATCTATTGAAGATTTGCAAAAAGTAACAGAAGAATCACCTGTTCGCTGCTATGACAGTGAAGCTGGTCAAAAAATGATGGATGCCATTGACGAAGCGAAGAAAAACGGCGATTCAATTGGTGGTATTGTCGAAGTCATCGTTGAAGGGATGCCAGTTGGGGTCGGCAGCTATGTGCACTATGACCGCAAACTGGATAGCAAGCTTGCGGGCGCAGTACTGAGTATCAACGCTTTTAAAGGAGTTGAATTCGGTATTGGCTTTGAGGCGGCTTCTAAAAATGGCAGTGAAGTTCATGATGAAATCATCTGGGATGAAGAAAAAGGCTATACGAGAAAAACAAATCGCTTAGGTGGTCTTGAAGGCGGAATGTCAACTGGCATGCCAATCGTCGTAAGAGGAGTTATGAAACCAATCCCAACCTTATACAAACCATTGCAAAGCGTGGATATTGAAACAAAAGAACCTTTCTCTGCAAGTATTGAGCGTTCTGACAGCTGTGCTGTTCCAGCCGCAAGTGTTGTAGCAGAAGCAGTCGTTGCATGGGAAATCGCCAATGCAGTGGTTGAGCAGTTTGGTCTTGATCAAATTGACCGCATTAAAGAAAATGTGGACAAAATGCGCCAGCTTCAGAGGGAGTTTTAATGAAAACACTGGAAGTGAAGACGTCTTCAGCCACTTATCCTGTATATATCGGTGATGGGATTATACAAAATATCGTAGACTTGATTACTTCCACTGGGCGATCCTACACGAAGCTCTTTATCGTGACAGATTCAGCCGTCGATGCCCTTTATGGAGATGAAATGGTTCAATTACTTAAACAGAAATGGTCTGTACAAAAAGTAGTGGTGCCAAACGGAGAACAATCAAAATCTTTTGCGCAGTTTGAGCAGATTCATACGAAAGCCATCCAATTTCAACTCGACCGCTCCTCATGCATCATTGCATTAGGCGGCGGGGTGATTGGAGACTTGGCTGGCTTTGCTGCTGCCACTTATATGAGAGGCATTGATTTTATTCAAGTGCCGACCACGCTGCTTGCACATGATAGTGCAGTCGGCGGAAAAACCGGAATCAATCATCCGCTCGGCAAAAATTTAATTGGTGCGTTTCATCAACCGGCTGCTGTCATCTATGATACAAGTATGCTAGAGACACTCTCACCAATAGAGCTGAGATCAGGCTTTGCAGAAGTGATAAAACATGCACTGATTTCAAGTGAAGTCTTTTTATCAGAACTGATGTCCATTCGTTCGTTGACAGAATTATCAAAGGATGAACTGGCACATATGCTTTATCAAGGGATTCAAGTGAAAGCATCCATTGTACAAGAAGATGAAAAAGAACAAGGTGTGCGGGCATACTTGAATTTAGGTCATACACTAGGGCATGCCATTGAAGCGGAGTATGGATACGGTGCGATCACGCATGGAGACGCCATTGCAATTGGCATGCAGTTTGCTTTATATGTCAGTGAAAAAGAGCAAGGACTCAGCCTAGATCGCGAGAAACTTAAAGTGTGGATGAAAGAACTAGGGTTTCCAGTACAAGTCACACAAACGATTTCAACCAAAACATTTGTCGATCGCATGATTGGTGATAAGAAGGCAAGAGGCGGGAGTGTTCAGTTTGTTTTGCTAAAACAAGTTGGAGACGTCACCCTGCAATCTTTCACAAAAGATGAGCTGTATCACTGGCTCGAAGAATGGAAACGGGAGGAGGGCTGTCTATGATGTTTCGCGGGATACGCGGGGCTACAACTGTGACAGAAGATACAGAAACAGAAGTGTTAACCAAAACGAAGCAGCTGCTAGAAGCGATCATTTCAAAAAATCAAGTAGATCCAGAGCGTGTCGTGCAGATCTTGATTTCAGCTACACAAGATATTCACTCTGTTTTTCCAGCAAAAGCACTCAGGCAGTTTGAAGGATGGACCTATGTGCCTGTTACTTGTATGCAAGAGCTTGACATTGATGGAGGTCTAAAGAAGTGTATTCGCGTTTTAATGACCGTTCAGACAGATGTCAAGCAGGAAGACATCCAGCACGTATACTTGGAAGAGGCTGTCACGCTTCGGCCTGATTTACAGTTGACAAAAAACAAGGAATTATAATACGATATGAACAGCCGAAGTTTACACACAGGTGTGAACGGCATTGCAAGCTTAGAGAAGATGAGAATGAGACTAGGGTAGTTGAGATGAGTAGAGTTGAGCAGAGATACGATACTTCTATTTAATCATACTGCCTAAAAGAGCGAAGCCTCTTTTAGGCTTATTTCGTATACTCAAACAAATCCTCAAGATGTCCCCTCATTCTCCTTAAATCCATTTAAGGAGTGTGCTTATGAAATCCCAATCAAATCTTACCCAATTTTTAAGAGACAGTCAGTTTTACAAAACCATCCCGATTGTTGAAACCATTACAGTTGATACGCTCTCACCTATTCAAATTGTTGAGAAACTGAAACAGGATATTGTGTATTTGCTAGAAAGCAAAGACGAATCTTCTAGCTGGTCGAGATATTCCTTTATCGGATTACATCCTTTTTTAACATTACATGACGAGCAAGACCATTATATTGCTCGTGACGCTGCGGGAAAGTCAGTGATGCAAAAAGCGGAGCTAAAAGAGTTGCTTGACTGGATGAAAGAGCAATATCAAATCAAGACACCTGAAATTGATATCCCATTTACTGGCGGAGCCGTAGGGTACTTAAGTTACGACCTCATTCCAAACATTGAGCCGTCTGTCAAGCCGCATCCGAATGCATCAACAACAGATAATTGCACATTATTTGTTTGCCAAACAATGATCGCATTTGATCACGAAACAAACCAAGTTCATTTTATTCAGTACACGCAGCTGAACGGTCATGAAACAGAGGAAGAAAAAATTTTGGTTTATCGAGAAAATCAAAAGCAGCTTGAACTGATGGTACAGCAGCTTCATACAAAAATTGATATGAAAGAACTGATTATCTCAGGGAATATGAATGAACCCCCTTCGTTTGAACAGGTGACGTCTACCTATGAAAAAGCAAAATTTTTAAAGGATGTCGAAAAAATCAAGGAGTATATTCGAGCGGGTGATATCTTCCAGGGTGTACTTTCTCAGCGTTTTGATATTCCAGTGACAGTGAGCTCATTTGAATTGTATCGTGTGCTTCGGATTGTCAATCCATCACCGTATATGTATTTTATGAAATTAAAAGATCGAGACTTAGTCGGAAGCTCGCCAGAACGATTAATCCATGCGAAAAACGGTCACTTAGAAATCCATCCAATTGCTGGTACAAGAAAACGAGGAATGACAAAAGAAGAAGATGATGCACTAGCAAGAGAGTTGCTCGATGATGAAAAAGAAAAAGCAGAACATTACATGCTAGTGGATCTGGCTCGAAATGATGTGGGGCGTGTAGCAGAATACGGCAGTGTGTCTGTCCCAACTTTTACAAAAGTCGTGAATTTTTCGCACGTCATGCACATTATTTCTATTGTGACAGGGAAGCTGAAGCAGGATACACATCCAGTAGACGCACTTATGTCCGCTTTTCCAGCAGGCACATTGACAGGCGCCCCAAAAATTAGGGCGATGCAATTATTAAACGAAATGGAGCCTGAGCCAAGAGAGACGTATGGCGGCTGTATTGCCTATATTGGTTTCCACGGCAATATCGATTCCTGTATTACCATTCGCACAATGAGCGTCAAACAGCAGACTGCTTCAATACAAGCAGGTGCCGGCATTGTCGCTGATTCCGTTCCAGAAAACGAATGGGAAGAGACATGTAATAAGGCAGGAGCACTTCTAAAAGCCATTCAGCTTGCTGAACATATTTTCTCAGAAAAGGAGAGTGTGCCAAATGAATCAACGACTATCAGCTCTTGTTAATGGAGGAAAACTATCAGAAAAAGAAGCGAATGGCCTGATGCAAGATATGATGAGCGGCTCGTTAACAGATGCTGAAGTCGCTGCTAGTCTATCTATTTTAGCGCATCGAGGAGAAACTGCCGAAGAAATGACAGGCTTCGTGAAAGCCATGAGGCAGCATGCCGCACCAGTAGAAAGGTCACTTGATGTCGTTGATACGTGCGGGACAGGAGGCGACGGTTTATCAACATTTAATATATCAACAGCCGCTGCCATCGTTGCTTCGGCTGCTGGGGCGAAAATCGCCAAGCACGGAAATCGTTCTGTCTCCTCTAAAAGCGGGAGTGCTGACGTGCTAGAATGTCTTGGTATTCAAATTCAATCCACACCTGAAGAAACAAGACGGCAAATACAGCAGAAAAACATGGGCTTTTTATTTGCACCGCTCTATCATTCTTCTATGAAACAAGTAGCCGCTGTACGCAAACAGCTCGGATTTCGGACGGTATTTAACTTATTAGGACCGCTTTGCCACCCGATGCAGGCCAAAAAGCAAATCATCGGTGTGTATGCAAAGGAAAAGGCAAAGCTCATGGCGAAAGCTCTTGCTCCTTTAGAGCCAGAACATGTCCTGTTTGTTTGCGGAGATGATGGGCTGGATGAATTAACCATTACAGCAAATTCATACATCATTGAACTCAAAAAAGGTGTCATGACAGAATATACGTTAAACCCAGAAGACTTCGGACTTGAAAAAGGGCATTTATCAGACATTCAGGTTCAATCACCAGAAGAAAGCGCCAAATTGATTCAGAATATATTGAATTATCAAGCGGGTGGAGCACCGCTTCATATTACAGCGCTTAATGCTGGGGCCGCATTATATGTGGCAGGAAAAGCAGAGAGTCTGATGGCAGGCACAATGAAAGCAGTAGAAACGATTAAAAACGGATCAGCTAAAGAACAATTAGCCCGTCTAAAACAAAAAACGAAAGAGGAAGAGATCTATGCTTAATCAAATTATCGCCCGTAAAAAAGAACATGTGCAAACCTTGCAATTACCTGAGGAAGGACATTATGAAAGACAATCATTTAAAGAAGCCCTTATGAATCCTCACCGCTCGATCGGACTGATTGCTGAGGTGAAAAAAGCGTCTCCTTCCAAAGGAATCATTCAGCCTCATTTTGATCCTTTACAGACAGCAAAAGCATACGAAGCATCAAATGCAGATTGTTTATCTGTCTTAACGGATGAACCGTTTTTCCAAGGGAAAAACGAATATTTGTCTCTTATTAAAGAACACATCACACGTCCTATTTTAAGAAAAGATTTCATTATTGACTCTATACAAGTAGAAGAATCGAAACGGATAGGGGCAGATGCCATTTTATTAATTGGAGAGGTGCTTGAGCCGCAAAAGCTGTATGCGCTCTATACAGAAGCGAAAGAAAAAGGACTGGATGTCCTCGTTGAAGTACATGCAGCACATACACTAGAAAAGATTTTACACCTATTCACTCCTGAGATTATCGGTGTGAACAACCGGAATCTCAATACGTTTACAACAACTGTTGAACAAACAAAAGAGATCGCGCCACTTGTTCCAAAAGACGTATTACTAGTAAGTGAAAGCGGGATAAAGACATTTGATGATCTGACCTTTGTGAAACAGCACGGAGCAAACGCCGTTCTTGTTGGTGAATCTTTAATGAGGGAACAATCACAGGAGAAAGCCGTTCAGGCATTGTTCGGAGAATGAAGAAAAGTAAGCCTTACTTAAAATATTGCGGGGCTGTCTCACAAGAGGATGTCGCATGCATCTCGCAATCTCAAGCGGATGCCATCGGTTTTATTTTTGCGCCGAGTAAAAGACGAGTTGATCCAGATCAAGTGAAACACTGGCTGTCACAAGTAAAATGCAAAAAAGAGATAGTGGGGGTATTTGTGAATGAAAAAACACCAAAAGTGTGCGAGATCACAAACAACCTCCCCTTAGATATTGTGCAGCTTCATGGCGATGAGACGCCAGAAGTTGCAAGCGACATCAAACAACAAACGAAGGCGCTCGTTTGGAAAGTGTTCCATCACGAGCCCGATGTAAACGACACATTTGAACATATGACGGCATTTGCTCCAAGTGTCGACGGTTTTCTCATTGATGCGAAAGTAAAAGGCATGAGAGGCGGTTCTGGAACAGCTTTTGCATGGGAGGCGGTGCCTTCATATGTTCAGCACGCAAAACAACTGGGAAAAACTTGCGCCATTGCTGGCGGGATCACGCCAGATACCATAATAGATCTGCTTGCTTTTGGTCCAGACGCCATAGACCTTTCAAGCGGTATAGAAGAAAACGGGAAGAAAAGCAGTACAAAGATGAAAGTGCTCGAAGAAAGGATGTTGAACCATGTACGCATATCCAAATGAGATTGGCAGATACGGAGAATTTGGAGGGAAATTCGTTCCTGAAACGCTCATGCAGCCACTAGAAGAGATCGAACAAGCTTTTCGTGAATTAAAAGAAGACCCTGCTTTTCAAAAGGAATATATATCGCTTTTGAAAAACTATTCAGGCAGACCAACTGCACTCACATACGCTGATCAATTATCGGCATATCTCGGTGGTGCTAAAATCTATTTAAAAAGAGAAGATTTAAACCATACAGGCGCTCATAAAATTAACAATGCGCTTGGGCAGGCACTGCTAGCGAAAAAAATGGGAAAATCAAATATCATCGCCGAAACAGGAGCAGGTCAGCACGGTGTAGCTGCTGCAACGGTGGCCGCAAAATTCGGTTTATCCTGCACTGTATTTATGGGAAAAGAAGATGTGGAAAGACAATCACTCAATGTGTTCCGAATGAAACTGCTTGGCGCTGAAGTCATACCTGTCACAAGCGGGAACGGAACATTAAAGGATGCAACCAATGAAGCCATCCGCTATTGGGTCCAGCATTGCAGTGACCACTTTTATATGATCGGCTCAGTCGTTGGACCTCATCCGTATCCTCAAATCGTCAGTGAATTTCAGCGGATGATCGGAGATGAGGCAAAAGCCCAGATACTTGAAAAGGAAGGGCAGCTTCCTCATAAAGTCGTTGCCTGTGTTGGCGGCGGGAGCAATGCGATAGGAATGTACCGGGCGTTCTTAGATGAAGAAGTCGATATCATTGGTGTAGAAGCTGCTGGGAAAGGAATCGACACTCCGCTTCATGCAGCGACCATCACGAAAGGGACAAAAGGTGTCATACATGGATCTTTGACATACTTGATCCAAGACGAATTTGGTCAAATTATTGAGCCTTATTCGATTTCAGCTGGATTAGACTATCCGGGGATCGGACCAGAGCATGCGTATTTGCATGCGAGCGGCCGGGTTCAATATGTGAGTGCGACAGATCAAGAAGCACTAGATGCGTTAAAGCTGCTCACAGAAAAAGAAGGAATCCTGCCAGCGATCGAATCTGCACATGCTTTAGCAAAAGCGTTTGAAATGAGCCAGAACATGAGTGAAGACGACATTGTCCTTGTCTGCTTGTCAGGCAGAGGAGATAAGGACGTGCATACATTAATGAATGTGCTTGAAAGTGAGGGTGAAACAAAATGATCACATTTCAATTAGAGCAAGATCAGAAATTATTTATTCCATTTATTACAGCGGGTGATCCATCAGAAGAGATCACCATTGATTTAGCCCTCGCGCTTCAAGCAGCAGGGGCACATGCGATTGAACTAGGTGTTCCGTATTCCGATCCGTTAGCGGACGGCCCTGTCATTCAAAGAGCTTCTAAAAGAGCACTTCATCATGGTATGAATATCGTAAAAGCGATAGAATTAGCAGGAAAGATGAAAAAAAACGGCATAAAAATTCCTGTAATTCTATTTACGTATTATAATCCTGTGTTACAATTAGACACAGAATACTTTTTCGCTTTACTGCGCAAAAATCATATTTCGGGGCTCTTAACACCCGACTTGCCTTTTGAAGAGAGCAGCGAGCTGCAGAAGAACTGTCAAGCACACGACATTTCATATATATCACTCGTTGCACCAACAAGCAAGGAACGATTAGAAAAAATTGTAGAGCAGGCAGAAGGTTTTGTGTATTGTGTTTCATCTCTCGGCGTCACAGGTGTTAGACAATCTTTCGACGCATCGATTACAGATTTTATTCAACAAGTGAAACAGTTGAGTCAAATACCAGTTGCTGTAGGTTTTGGTATTTCAACAAGAGAACAAGTAGACTCAATGAATAAAATGAGTGATGGTGTCGTTGTCGGCAGTGCGCTTGTCAAAAAAATTGAAGAGCTTCAAGAACAATTAGTAGCAAGTGATACACGCCAAGAGGCTTTAAGAGAATTTGAAACATATGCAAAAACATTTAGTCCCCTCTATTCATTCAAATGAGGTGAAACATTTTGCAAATCAAAGATCAATTAAAACAGCTAAAACCGTATCAACCTGGGAAACCAATTGAAGAGGTCAAAAAAGAATATCAATTAGACAAAATTGTGAAATTGGCTTCAAATGAAAACCCTTTTGGATGTTCCACACATGCAAGAGAGGCCATACAAGCTGAACTTGAACATTTAGCGATTTATCCAGACGGATACAGCGCAAGTTTAAGAACGGAACTGGCTGAGTTTCTTCAAGTAAATGAAAAACAATTAATATTCGGGAATGGCTCAGATGAACTTGTGCAAATTATTGCTAGGGCATTCCTTGATCAACATACAAATACGGTGATCCCATCCCCGTCATTCCCGCAATACCGTCACAATGCAGTGATTGAGCATGCAGAGATTAGAGAAGTACCACTTCTAAATGGTGGAGCTCATGATCTAAAGGGAATGCTGGATGCGATGGATGACAACACAAAAGTCGTTTGGGTGTGTAACCCGAACAATCCGACAGGAAATCATTTGTCAGAGTCTGAGCTCGTATCGTTTTTAGATCAAGTGCCTGCTCACGTGCTTGTCGTTCTAGATGAAGCATATTTTGAATATGTTCGCGCTGAAGACTTTCCGAACAGTTTATCTCTATTAAAAGCCTATCAAAATGTCATTGTACTGCGCACGTTCTCTAAAGCATATGGACTTGCGGCACTTCGAGTAGGTTATGGGATTGCCTCAGAGGAGTTGATTACTGCCATTGAACCTGCGAGAGAGCCTTTTAATACAAGTCGTATCGCTCAGGCAGCTGCACGTGCAGCCATTAAAGATCAAGACTTCATTCAATCGTGCAGACAAAAAAATGAAGCAGGTCTTAAACAATATCAAGAATTTGCAGACCGTTTTGGATTGTTTATCTATCCATCTCAAACAAACTTTGTGCTGATTGATTTTAAAAGAGATGCAGATGAGCTGTTCAATGCACTTTTGAAAAAGGGCTATATCGTTCGATCTGGTCAAGCTCTCGGATTCCCAACTTCTTTACGTATTACTGTTGGAACAAAGGAGCAAAATGAAGAAATCCTAACTACACTTGCCGATTTATTACAAGGCATTCGTGCGTAGCATAACAATGAAGTCATATCCTGTTTATCGGATATGGCTTTCGTTGTAACTCATCCAATATACATATAAGTTATTGAAACAGCTTGTTTAATTTACGCGAAAAATCAGGTGATGAACATGAATGAAGCAAACGAAACCATATTAATCGCTGGGCTTGGTTTAATTGGTGGTTCTATTGCACTGTCGATTAAAAAAGAATTTCCACATAAAAAAATTGTAGGCTATGATGTCTCTAAAGAACAAATGATTGCTGCAACAAAACTAGGAATCATCGACGCGACTGCCGAGTCCTTGATGGAAGGCTTAAAAGCATCAGCAACGATTATTTTGGCAACGCCAGTACAACAAACCGTCAAAATGTTAAGTGATATTGCAGAATCTGGTATTGAAAGAGAGCTCACGATTACGGATGTAGGGAGCACAAAGCAAAAGGTCGTTCACTTTGCTGAAAAAACGTTGCCTGATCATTACCAATTTATTGGCGGGCATCCGATGGCAGGGTCTCATAAGTCAGGTGTCATTGCAGCAAAAGACTTTTTATTTGAAAATGCATTCTACATTTTAACGCCAGCAAAGGTAACAAGTCGTCAAGCTGTTGACCGCTTGAAGGATCTACTGAAGGGAACCAATGCTCATTTCATTGAAATGACACCCGAAGAACATGATGCTGTGACAAGTGTGATTAGTCACTTTCCACACATCGTCGCTGCCAGTCTTGTGCATCAAGCGCATCATTTTGAAGAAGAATTTCCTCTTGTAAAACGGTTTGCTGCTGGAGGTTTTCGAGATATTACCCGTATTGCATCAAGTAATCCTGCAATGTGGCGCGATATCCTTTTGCACAATAAAAACAAGATTTTAGACCGATTTCATGAATGGAAAAAAGAGATTGACCGCATTGAATCCTTTGTGCAACAAGAAGATGCTGAGGGGTTATTCTCTTATTTCCAAGAGGCCAAGGAATATCGCGACGGCCTGCCTCTGAGGAAAAAAGGAGCGATCCCTGCTTTTTATGATCTTTATGTCGATGTGCCGGATCATCCAGGTGTTATTTCGGAAATTACTGGATATCTAGCAAATGAAAACATCAGTATTACAAATATCCGTATTATTGAAACGCGAGAAGACATTAACGGGATTTTACGCATCAGTTTTCAAACAGATGACGATCGAAAGAGGGCAGAACTCTGTATAAAAAATAGAGCAAATTACGATACATTTTATGCTGATTGAGGTGAGGAACATGAAAATTCATAAAAGTGCTCCTATGAATGGAGAAATTCATATTCCAGGAGATAAATCCATTTCTCATAGATCTGTGATGTTTGGCGCTATTGCTGACGGGACTACAGTAGTAAAAAACTTTCTTCCTGGCGCTGATTGTTTAAGCACGATCGATTGTTTTAGAAAGATGGGTGTCGACATCGAACAAAAAGGTACAGATGTTGTCATTCATGGTAAGGGACTAAAAGGACTTAAAGAGCCGAGTGATATTCTCGATGTTGGCAACTCTGGCACGACCATTCGTTTAATGATGGGAATCTTGGCTGGCTGTGAGTTCCACAGTACGCTGATTGGAGACGAAAGTATTGCCAAAAGACCGATGAAACGGGTAACAGGTCCGCTAAGACAATTAGGAGCCAAGATAGATGGTAGAGCAAGTGGCGAGTATACACCGCTTTCTATACGTGGGGGCAATTTAAAAGCTATCTCTTATGAGTCTCCGGTTGCAAGTGCGCAAATTAAATCGGCTGTCCTTTTAGCTGGACTGCAGGCAGAAGGAACAACGACGTTAACTGAACCGCATAAATCAAGAGACCATACCGAAAGAATGTTATCAATGTTTGGTGTCTCGCTACATGAAGATGCACAAAATGTTTCAATTGAAGGTGGACAAACGTTAAAAGCAACAGATGTATTTGTCCCTGGAGATATTTCTTCAGCTGCATTTTTCTTAGTGGCTGGATCTATCGTTCCAAACAGCCGGATTGTATTGAGAAATGTCGGTTTGAACAAAACGAGAACTGGTATAATAGATGTGCTAAAACAAATGGGTGCAGACCTCAACATTCAAGAAGTGGATGCTAAAGGCGGAGAACCGTACGGTGATTTAACGATCTCTACCTCTTCATTAAAAGGGATCGACATTTCAGGTGATATGATCTCTAGACTCATCGACGAAATTCCTATTATTGCGCTCCTAGCTACTCAAGCAGAAGGAACAACGATCATTAAAGATGCCGCTGAATTAAAAGTGAAAGAAACCAATCGGATTGATACAGTCGTTTCAGAACTTAAAAAACTAGGTGCTCATATTGAAGCAACAGATGATGGAATGAAGATTCATGGTAAAACGAGCCTTAAAGGCGGCGCAGTCGTCTCAAGCTACGGAGATCATCGAATTGGTATGATGTTAGGAATTGCGGCATGTATAACAGAGCAAGCAATCGAGATTGAAGATACAGATGCAGTACGTGTATCTTACCCAAATTTCTTTGAACACATTGAATACTTAACGCAAACAGTCTGAGGATTTCCTCAGGCTTTTTCTTTCCTTTTGCATATTTGAAAGAACTATAGCATAGCTTGTCTCAAGGTGAAACCTTGAAAAAGAGCATTTTGCTGATTCAAAAACAATTTTTTAGCGTATTCGGTTTACAAATCATCAGTTTAGTAAAGTATTGATTGAAAAAGAGTCTTCAAAACACAAAAATGGCTTCATGTTAAAAGAGCAACATATTTGCTGGATATGCAGCTGTCGATTATGATATGAAGTAACAACAGTTTAGGTTTTTGGAAACAGAAAGGAACGGTTTGATTTGAATAGTTCATTACAAGAAGCCATAAAATTAGTTGAGGCGGGTGAGACTGAAAAGGGACTCCAAACACTTGCTCAAGCAGAGAAGCATCTTCATGATGAAGAAAAAGCGCAGGCAGCTCAGTTATATTATGACTGGGGAGATATTGATAAAGCACGGAATCTCATTAGTGATTTACATGATTTATATCCAGAAGAAACAGGATTAACCTGTTTTTATGCAGAGCTGTTAATAGACTCTGATGAAGAAGAGAAGGCAATAGCAGTTCTTGAAACGATTCCTGAAGATGACGATGCGTATCCAGAGAGTTTATTGTTAATGGCAGATTTGTATCAAATGCAAGGACTATTTGAAGTTAGTGAACAAAAGCTTTTAAAAGCGAAAGAGTTACTACCTCATGAAGCCGTCATTGATTTTGCTTTAGGGGAATTGTATTTTTCCCAAGGTCTTTCAAAGAAAGCAGCCGACTATTTCTACAAAGTGGCCGATCAACAAAATGAAATTGGTGGTGTCAATGTATATCAGCGGCTCGCTGAATCATTAAGCACAGCTGGAGAATTTGAAGATGCCCTTGAATGGTATGAAAAGGCTGTAAAAGATCAAGCGGATCCAAATACACTTTTTGGCTACGGATTTACAGCGATGAGGGCTGGCAGAACGAAAACGGCTATTCAGCAGCTCTCTGAACTAAAAGATATTGATCCTTCGTATTCGTCACTTTATATGCCTTTAGCCAAAAGCTATGAGGAAGAAGGACTATATCATGAAGCTTTAGAGATAGTAAAAGAAGGAATTAAAGTGGATGAGTATAACAAAGAGTTATATTTATATGGGGCAAAGATTGATTTGAAAAATGGCCATTCGGAAGATGCGAAAAAATTGCTTCAAGAAGCACTTGCTCTTGATCCAGGATATATTGAAGCGGTTCAAACGCTGCTTGCGATCTATTTAAATGAAGAGCTGTTTGATGAAATTCTGGATGTGATTAAAGAGGTTAAAAGCTTTGGGGAAGAAGATCCAAAATGGAATTGGTATGCTGCTTCTGCTTCTGTCGGACGAGAAGAATACGATGAAGCCGCTGAGTATTTCAAACTTGCTCTGCCTGATTTTGATGAGGAACGTGACTTTTTATATGAATATGCTTCGTTCCTTTTAGAAGAAGGCAGACAAAAAGAAGCCTTGCCGTTATTACGAAAAGTTCTTCAGAAAGATGGCACGAATGAAGAAATTGAAGAAACGATTTTAAGAATTGAAGACGAAATTTCCTTATAGTTTGCAGGAATGAAGAACTGGTTTGTTGAATAATTCATGTATAGCAATTTAATTTACGATAGAGGAGGGAATAACATGCAGACCCCTGTTTCTGTCAATGAAAAGAAGGAATTTATCCGGTGGTTCTTAAACCATTATCAGTTAAAGCGAAGAGAGTGTGTTTGGATATTAAATTATTTAATGAGTCACGACTCTTTGATGGAAAAGGTTCATTTTGTAGAGCAAGCAGAATTTTGCCCAAGGGGAATTATTATGTCAACACACTGTGTGGATGAAGTTCCCTTTAGATTTTATAAAGAAAATATCATGACGACAGATGCAGAAAAATCATTTCATGATATTCGTTTGAATAAACAGCAAGATTTGTTTATTCAATTGAATTTCCGATCTGCATATCGTTCGCCGGAATATGCCGCTGTACTTGAAACAAATCCTCATATTCCTAAAGATCTTTATGAAAATGAAAAAGATAAAGATCTTGCTGAGAAAGTGCTAGAGCATTCTATCGCTACTTTCCAAAAAGAACGGCTGATGAAAGAAATCGATGAAGCGCTTGACCGTCATGATCAAGAAACATTTAATAAGTTAGCAAAAGAATTAAGCCTATTATCATAAACCAAGCCAATAAGCCTTGCCCTATACAGGCAGGGCTTATGTGATGAAAGAGGGGAACTAGATGAAGTTTCAGGCGGAGGACGCGGATCTCTTTTTACAATCTAAAGATTACATTGATACCGCTATCATTCCATTGGTTGGGATAAATGCAAGCCATATCAAACAAACCGTGTCTTTAGGTGAGTTTACAATGCTTGTGGCAGAGGATCTTGAAAGGCAACTGAAAGGCAGAGTGTTTCTTTTTCCTCCATATACATATTTAGAAGTAAATAATCGTAAGCAAGAAGACATACTTGCACTAAAACAATCATTGCAAGAACATTTTCAGCATGTTGTGTTTATCACATCTGATAACAAATGGAAAGAACAGCTAGAAGTGAGCGAATCGGCATTTATATTGCAGTCTGTTCCGCTTGAGCATTTAAAGGTCAATTTAAAGCAAAAAGTCATTCAAGACAGTGTAGAACAAATTTTGAACTTTTTGTTACAAAAATGGAACCCATCATAAAAACCCTTACATTTGCATTGTACATAGCTTTTTAGGCTGTTGACCTTGTGAATAGATTGATATATTATGAGGGTGTCCTAGTTTTATGAAATTTTTTCTAATTCAGTTATAAAGTAGCTGACGACCTGAGGGGGGGAGAAAAAAATGAGCGAGAAGAGACATGGAGTGTCCAGGCGTCAATTTTTGAATTACACGTTGACCGGCGTGGGGGGATTTATGGCCGCTGGAATGCTCATGCCTATGGTTCGCTTTGCGCTTGACCCTGTGCTAAAAGGAACAGAGGATCAGGATATGGTTCAAGTTGTCAGTGTAGATGAACTGACAAAAGAACCGAAGCGCTTTGACTTTAAAATTGATCAAGTAGATGCATGGTATGAGTCAAAGGAATCTAGGTCTGCATGGGTGTACAAAGAAGGGGATGAAATTGTCGCTTTATCGCCAATCTGTAAACATTTAGGATGTACAGTGAACTGGAACAGTGATCCGAAAAATCCAAACAAATTTTTCTGCCCATGCCATTATGGGCTGTACGACAAGGATGGTACAAACGTACCCGGAACTCCGCCGCTTGCTCCGCTTGACCATTATAAGCAGCAAGTGAAGGACGGATACCTCTATCTTGGAAAAGCTGTGCCGAAAGGGGAAGGGTAACGATGCTTAACAAGATTTACGATTGGGTAGATGAGCGGCTGGACATCACACCGATATGGAGAGACATTGCGGATCATGAAGTGCCTGAGCACGTCAATCCAGCACATCATTTCTCTGCTTTTGTGTATTGTTTTGGCGGTTTAACGTTTTTTGTGACGGTCATTCAAGTCCTTTCGGGCATGTTTTTAACGATGTATTATGTACCGGATATTAAAAACGCATGGGAATCTGTCTATTATTTGCAAAATGAAGTGGCATTCGGACAGATTGTTAGAGGGATGCACCACTGGGGTGCGAGTCTAGTCATTGTTATGATGTTTTTACATACGCTGAGGGTCTTTTTCCAAGGGGCGTATAAAAAGCCTAGAGAGCTAAACTGGATTGTCGGTGTGCTCATTTTCTTTGTGATGCTTGGACTTGGTTTTACAGGATATCTTTTACCGTGGGATATGAAGGCGCTATTTGCGACGAAGGTTGGTCTTCAAATTGCAGAGGCGACACCTTTCATTGGGAAAGAGATTAAAACGCTGCTTGCAGGTCATCCTGACATTGTAGGTGCACAAACGCTGACGAGATTTTTCGCTATCCATGTCTTTTTCTTGCCAGCGGCATTATTTGGGCTGATGGCTGCCCACTTTATTATGATTCGTAAGCAAGGAATTTCTGGACCGCTGTAAAATTTTGCGTTTGATGAATGTTCAATGAGGAGGGGATGACTTTGCATAGGGGAAAAGGGATGAAGTTTGTCGGAGATTCCAGAATACCGGCAGAAAGAAAACCTAACATACCTAAAGACTATTCCGAATATCCGGGAAAAACCGAAGCCTTTTGGCCGAACTTTCTTTTAAAGGAATGGCTTGTAGGTGCTGTTTTTTTAATTGGATTTCTTGTCCTAACTGTTGTTCATGCACCTCCGCTTGAGCGGATGGCTGATCCGACAGATACGGGCTATATTCCGCTGCCAGACTGGTATTTCCTATTTTTGTACCAGTTGTTAAAATATGAGTTTGCTGCAGGGAGCTATACGGTAGTTGGCGCAATGATTATGCCTGGAATTGCGTTTGGTGCTCTTTTACTCGCACCATTTCTTGATTCTGGTCCTGAACGCAGGCCATATCGAAGACCAATTGCAGTTGGAATGATGATTCTTGCAGTTGGTGCAGCAACCTATTTAACATGGGAGTCTGTTGCTACTCATGACTGGGAAGCAGCAGCGAAGCAAGGTGAAATCAAGAAAGAAGCAGAGATTGATACCTCAGCTGAAGAGTATAAAATCTATCAAGAGCAGACATGTATCTCCTGTCACGGAGATAATATGCAAGGCGGGGCAGCTGGACCGTCACTTGTTGACAATGGCTTAGCACCAGAGGAAATTGCGAAAATCGCTGTAGAAGGAAAAGGCAACATGCCTAAGGGCATTTTTAAAGGCAGCGATGAAGAACTTGAAAAGCTCTCGAAATATTTATCTGAGGTCAAATCTAAATAATTCAGTTGTTTAAATGCAAGTACAAGGATATACTCAAAAGGAGAAAAAAGCTGGCGCTGTCAGCTTTTTTCTGATTTTAACAGATCGTGAGTGAAGAGAAATATGAGATGGATTCAATATCTGCTAGCCACACGCTACATGCTTGTGCTGGTGCTCATTGTCAACTTTCTTGGCACTGTGTACGGCTACTACTGGTATATCCCGCAGCTCGTTGAGACGCCGGCTATCTTTTTACCTTTTGTTCCAGACAGTCCGACGGCAAGCTTTTTCTTTTTATTTGTATTACTAGCCTTTCTAATGAAACGCCATGCTCCTTATTTTGAAGCACTGGCCCTTGTCACCTTGATCAAATATGGATTATGGGCTGTAGGGATGAATCTTTTCGTGCTCGTTTCTGTTGATGATTTTCCGTGGGAAGGATATATGCTAATTGGTTCGCACTTTGCGATGGCGGTACAGGCTGTGTTATTTGCGCCGTATTATCGTTTTCACATGCGTCATTTGGTTGTAGCAGGCATATGGATTTTACATAATGATGTGATTGATTATGTATTTGGAATGATGCCGCGTTATTCTATGCTTTCTGCCTATTCAAATGAGATCGGCTACGTGACGTTTTGGTTAAGTATTGCCGTTCTTCTTGTTTCGTATTATCTTGTCCTCTCGAAAAAATCGGTCAAGCTTGAGCTCCCTTAACAATGTTGGTCTAACCTTGTCCTTTTCTTCATACGCTGTATGGAGAAAGGCTAGGAGGGACTTGCATGAAACGAAAGTCAATCGCGATGATTCTATTATTATTTCTCGTCTTGCATCCAGCTGCTGCAAAAGGTGAGGAAACAACAGCTGCTAAAGCGCTGCAAGAATTAACGGAACTATCAGATTCAATCTTTCAATTAACGAGACAAGCTAAATATGATGAGGCATTACAAGTCACATTGTATGCTGAAAAGACATTTAAAGCTGAGAATTGGCGTGGAACTCTGACGAATACGCAGGTTCGGCAAATTACACTTGGCTATCAAGATATCATTAAAGGACTCCCGCAGGAAGACTTAAATGAGCGCGAAAAACTTCGGTATGCCTCTCAGTTTAGAATGCTTCTTGATGCGATACAATCAAATTCGGAACCTCTTTGGGGTTCGCTCGAGAAGCCGATTATGGGGTCTTTTCCCACATTAAAGAAAGAAGTAAAAGATCCAGAATCGACGACGTTCTATGAAACTTGGAATGAGCTGGTTTCATTGTATGATATGATTTATCCGAGTTTAACCATTGATATCTCGCCTGAAAAGCTGCAAACGATTAAGCAGCACATGGAAGTAATTGAACAAGGTGAATTTTTAAAAGCATCGAGTGGGACAAAGCTTGAGCGTCTCACGAAACTCGAAGAAGATTTATCAAGTGTGTTTGCGAACGTTGATCAAGATGAAGCGGATCCATCGCTTTTATGGGTCATCTTAACAACAGGAAGTATGATTTTACTCACTTTAACGTATGTTGGGTTTAGGAAATACCGTGCTGAAAAAGAAAAAAAGCAAAAGCGACAAGCCGATTATCCAAAGTCATAAAAAAAGAAGCACCGTTATCGGGCTTCTTTTTTAGTGGGGATTGAGCGGCTTTTTATGTTCATCTAATGTGAAGCCTTCACCAAGTACGTCATGCACGTCACTCACTGATACAAAGGCATGAGGATCGACGGAAGTTACGACACTCTTGAGGTGGACAAGCTCATTTTTTGGAACGACGCAGTAAAGGACGTTGCGTTCCTGTTTCGTATAGGAGCCGACACCCTTTAAAATGGTCACTCCGCGCTCCATTTCCTCTGTGATTTTCTTTTGAATGATGTCATCCTTTTCAGAAATAATCATCGCTCCTTTGGCAGCGTAAGCGCCTTCTTGCATGAAGTCGATGACTTTTGCAGCAACAAATACGGCAACAAGTGTATACATGGCTTCTTTGTAATTTAAATAGGTGAGAGAGATGGTAATGACGCATGCGTCGAAGATAAACATCGTTCTTCCCATTGCGACTTGATAATGTTTGTTGATCAGTCTTGCAATAATGTCCACGCCGCCTGTTGTCCCGCCGAATTTAAAGATGATTCCGAGGCCTGTTCCGATAAACACACCTGCAAAGAGTGCGGCTAAGGCTAAATCATGCTGAAGAGGCATATGTATTTGAAAGCGCTGGAAGATGGCTAGAAAGACAGAAAGACTGACGGTTCCGACAATTGTATATGTAAACATGGTTCTTCCAAGCATTTTCCAGCCGATAAAAAAGATCGGAATGTTTAACACAAGGTTTGAAATAGATGGGTCAATGTGAAATAGAAAATATAAAAGCAGTGTGATACCTGTAAATCCGCCTTCCGCCAAGTTGTTCTGCATATTAAAATGAACAAGGCCGAAAGAAAAAATCGCAGATCCTATTAAAATAAATACGATATTTTTAAGACGAATTTCTTTTAGCAAAAGATCACTCCTTTTTTTGCTTAGACAGCGATAATATTATATGGTATGGAAGAGAAACAAGCAAACTGAGTTTTAAACATTTGTCAAATATTTATGATTTCGCTAACATGTAAGAGATGGATAGGAGGATGAGCTTCATGACGAATGAAAAAACGCTGCGTCACGTGCAGCAAGAAGTCGATGATTACATAGGACAATTTAAAGAAGGCTATTTCAGCCCGCTTGCCATGATGGCCCGTCTGACAGAAGAATTAGGTGAGCTGGCAAGAGAGGTTAACCATTACTATGGAGAAAAGCCGAAAAAAACAACAGAAACAGAAAAAAGCATGGAAGAAGAAATTGGCGATGTGCTGTTTGTGTTAACATGCCTTGCCAATTCACTCAATATATCACTTGAAGAAGCCCATGATCGTGTGATGCATAAATTCAATACAAGAGACAAAGACCGCTGGACGAAAAAAGAAGGGAAGTAGAGAAGATGACGAATCAAACCATCAAAGTTGTAATCGCTGGAGCAAGAGGAAGAATGGGGATAGAGGCTGTCAAGCTGGCAGAAGAAACAAGCCATTTTGAACTAGTAGCAGCACTTGATCACACACATGAGGGGAAAAAGTTATCAGATGTGCTTCTTACAACATCTGATGCGCCCATTTATACGGATATTGACGTGTGTCTTTCAGAAACAGCACCGGATGTATTAATTGATTTGACGACCCCAGAAATCGGGAAAGTACATACAAAAAAAGCCCTTGAACATGGCGTACGTCCAGTCGTAGGCACAACAGGTTTTTCAGAAGACGACCTAAAAGAACTTCAGCAATTAACAGAAGAAAAAGGGATAGGCTGTATTATTGCGCCTAACTTTGCTGTTGGTGCTGTTTTAATGATGAAGTTTGCCAAAATGGCAGCAAATTATTTTCCTGATGTTGAAATCATTGAGCTTCATCATGATAAAAAATTGGACGCTCCGAGCGGTACAGGACTAAAAACGGCTGAAATGATTGCTGAAGTAAGAGAAAGCAAAAAGCAGGGGCACCCTGAAGAAAAAGAACTAATCGAAGGTGCACGAGGAGCAGATTATGATGGCATCCGCCTTCACAGCGTAAGGCTTCCAGGCATGATTGCTCATCAAGAAGTGCTGTTTGGAATGGACGGGCAGACGCTCACGATCCGTCATGATTCTTATAACCGTGCATCCTTTATGTCAGGTGTGAAGCTTTCTGTTGAACAGGTGATGCATATTGATCAACTCGTTTATGGCTTAGAAAATATTATCGACTAATAAGGAGTGGACCCCTGATGAACATTGCTTTAATCGCTCACGATAAGAAAAAAAGTGATATGATTCAATTCGCCATTGCGTATCGAGATCTTTTGGCAGATCATACACTTTATGCAACAGGAACCACAGGTTTAAGAGTGAAAGAAGCGACTGGGCTGCCCATTCATCGTTTCCAATCAGGACCACTTGGAGGAGATCAGCAGATCGGTGCTATGATTGCTGATAATGCAATGGATCTTGTGCTCTTTTTTAGAGACCCTCTCACTGCACAGCCGCATGAACCGGATGTATCTGCACTCATCCGGCTTTGCGATGTGTATGCCATCCCATTAGCAACCAATATGGGGACTGCTGAAATTTTAGTCAGGAATTTAAATAAAGGTACGTTTGATTTTCGAGATGTAGCAAAAAACGGAGGAACGCATGAAACCACTTGATATCCTTGCATTCGGTGCCCATAGCGATGATGTAGAGATCGGTATGGGTGGAACGATTGCAAAATACGTAAAAAAAGGGGCACGTGTTGGGATTTGTGACTTGACTCAGGCTGAATTATCTTCAAATGGAACGGTTGAAAGCCGAAAAGAAGAGGCCAGAGCAGCCGCTGCCATTTTAGGCGTCACGACTCGAATCCAGCTCACGCTGCCAGATAGAGGACTTTATCTGAATGACGAAGCGATGAAAGAAATTGCAGGTGTCATCCGAACATACAAACCGAGACTTATTTTTGCCCCGCACCACCAAGATCGGCATCCTGATCATGGTCATGCGGGTTCACTTGTAGAAGAGGCCGCTTTTTCTGCAGGTATACATAAATTTGAAGATTCATACAAGCAGCCAGCGCATAAAATAAGCCAGATGTATTATTACATGATTAATGGCCACCATCGTCCAGATTTTGTGATTGATATTTCAGACGAGATGAAGCAAAAAATTGATAGCTTACATGCGTATAAAAGCCAATTTGTCAAAACAGAGAGTTCAGTGGAGACACCGCTTGTAAATGGTTATATCGATTTTGTCAAAATGAGAGAGTCGATGTATGGAAGGGAAGTCAATAAACCTTTTGCAGAAGGGTTTTTGACAAAGAAGCCACTTTTGATGGACGATGACTTACTTGGGGGGTAATTATGAAAAAATTGAAGATCGGAATCACTTGTTATCCGAGTGTTGGCGGTTCGGGCATTATTGCCACAGAGCTTGGAAAACGTTTAGCTGAAAAAGGGCACGATGTTCATTTCATTACCTCAAGTATTCCGTTTAGACTCAATAAAGTGTATCCGAATATTTATTTTCATGAGGTGGATGTCAATCAATATGCTGTATTTCAATATCCGCCTTATGACCTTGCACTGGCAAGTAAACTCGCAGAAGTCGCAAAACGAGAGAAGCTTGATATTATTCATGCGCATTATGCGGTCCCTCACGCCGTCTGTGCGTTCTTAGCCAAACAAATGACTGGACAGTCTGTCAAAGTCGTCACCACCCTTCACGGGACGGATATTACGGTTTTAGGCTATGACCCATCTTTAAAGGAAGTCATCCGGTTTGCGATCGAATCATCTGACCGCGTAACGGCTGTATCACATTCATTAGCTGCGCAGACATACGATCTGATTAAACCGAATAAAAAAATTGATACGATCCATAATTTCGTCGATGAGCGCGTATATTTGCGTGAAGATCACGAAGTGCTGAAGACGCATTATGGTCTTCTGCAGGATGAGAAGGTCGTCATCCATGTATCAAATTTCCGTAAAGTGAAGCGGGTGTATGACGTAATCCATGTGTTTAAACAGATTTCTGAACAGGTGAATGCAAAACTGCTACTGATTGGGGACGGCCCTGAAAAATCGGTTGTTTGCGAGCTTGTGAAAAAGCTTGGATTAACGGACCGCGTGTTATTTTTAGGAAAGCAAGAGAAGGTGGAGGAGCTCTATTCGATTAGTGATTTGAAGCTGCTGCTTTCTGAGAAAGAGAGTTTTGGTCTTGTACTACTTGAAGCAATGGCATGCGGAGTACCTTGTATAGGAACAGACGTTGGAGGAATTCCAGAGGTGATTGCACATGGAGAGACAGGATTCCTTGTTCCGCTTGGTGATGTAGATGGAGCAGCAAAACATGCCATCTCTATTCTGAAAGACAATGCGCTCCATAAGCAAATATCGATGGCAGCCAAGTCTAGTGTTGAAGCCAATTTCTCTTCTGACAAAATTGTGAGAGAGTATGAAGAGCTTTACTTAGAATTGATCGAAGGTGATGTTGAAGATGAATGAACCATTCACACATGCGATCCCTATTTTACATACACTGCACGAACATGGGTATCAAGCTTATTTTGTCGGCGGTGCGGTGAGAGATGTCCTTTTAGGCAGGGAAATTGGGGATATCGATATTGCGACAGATGCCACACCTGATGTGGTGGAGTCTTTATTTGATAAAACAGTAGATGTCGGCAAAGAGCATGGCACTGTTATTGTGTTACTTGACGGAGTCAGCTATGAGGTCACTACGTTTCGGACTGAATCAGAATATGAAGACTTTCGCCGGCCTAAAGAAGTGGCGTTTATTTCATCACTAAAAGAAGATCTTTTAAGAAGAGATTTAACGATCAATGCAGTGGCCATGGATATTCATGGTGACATCATTGACCATGTAGGCGGCAAGCGGGATATGAAGCGAAGACGAATTCAAACGGTTGGAGATCCTGCATGCCGCTTTCAAGAAGATGCGCTTCGGATGATGAGAGCGGTGCGGTTTTTAAGCCAGCTCGGGTTTGAGCTTTCTAAAGAGACGGAAGAAGCAATGAAAAAAGATAAACATCTGCTTGCTAACATATCTGTTGAACGCAAAAAAATCGAAATGGAAAAACTTTTAAAAGGCCGCTACTGTGAGCAAGCCATCAAGGTGCTCATCTCCACCAAATTGTATGAAGAATTGCCCGGCCTCAAAAAAGATCAACTGAATGAAACGTTCCAAGCTTTCCCGTATTATTTATTGGATGGGTTAGATGAGGTGTGGGGAGCCTTTATCCATTTACTTGGTCTAGATGAGGCGGAGGCGGTGTCCTTTTTAAAAGAATGGAAGTTATCAACGAAACTTTTAAAAGAAGCCGTTGCCATTAGCAAATATGTTGATTGTGACTGGGATGCGGAAAAAATGTTTGAAGCTGGTGAACATGTCCTGCTTTCTAGTATGAAAATCACGCAACTCAAACATGAGCGCCGCATTTTCTTTGATGAGCTGGAGGCGGCGAAACGTTCATATGATGCGTTGCCGATTAAACAGCTTCAAGACCTTGCAGTGTCAGGAAAAGATTTAATGGCCTTTCGGCAAAAGCCAGCTGGTAAATGGATTGCAGAAGAGCTTTCTTCTGTAAAAAAAGCCGTTTTGCAAAACCAGCTTGAAAACCGAAAAGAAGCCATAGAGGAGTGGCTCATAGCGTGCGATCAGCGATTAGAAAACGATTAATTGAACTATTTACAGCATCTGAGCAAGATTTTGTCTCAAGCCAGCAAATATGTGATGAGCTTGGCTGCTCCCGAACGGCAGTATGGAAGCATATAGAGGATTTGCGAAAAGAGGGATATGAGGTCGAAGCGGTCAGAAGAAAAGGATACCGGCTGCTTCGTAAACCGGACAAAATTAGTGAAGACGAAATTCTGTTTGGTTTGGAAACAGAGCTGTTTGGCAGGCATATTTACTTTCAAGAAGAAGTCGCCTCAACTCAGCTCATTGCCCATGACCTCGTCAATAAAGGAGCCCCACACGGCTCGCTTGTTGTCAGTGATCATCAGACAAACGGAAAAGGCCGCCTTCAAAGAACGTGGCATTCACCAAATGGGACAGGCATTTGGATGAGTTTGATTCTCCGGCCGGAAATACCGCTGCACAAAGCGCCGCAAATGACGCTTTTAGCATCTGTCGCCATCGCTGAAGCCATAGCGCAGCAAACGGGTCTCAGTCCATCAATCAAATGGCCAAACGATATTTTGCTAAACGGAAAAAAGGTCGTTGGTATTTTGACTGAATTAAAAGCAGAAGCTGACCAAGTTCACGCAGTCATTATTGGTCCAGGCATTAACGTGAATCAGACGGCAAATGATTTTCCTGAAGAATTAAAGGATGTTGCGACGAGTTTGCAAATGGAGCTGGGTGAAAAGATAGACAGAGCGGCATTGATTCAAACCATCATGTCCACCTTTGAAAAAAGGTATGATGAATATATGACTTATGGTTTTGCTCCGATCAAACAATTATGGGAATCGTATGCGATGACCATTGGAAAGCGCATCATCGCACGCACCGTCAATGGACAATATGCTGGAACGGCGCTTGGGATTAATGATGAAGGCGTTCTTTTACTCGAAACGGAGGGCGGAATCCAAAACATCTACTCCGCTGACATTGAGATCAAGTCAACTTAAGTGGAACACCCGGCACATTTTTGATATACTTCGTGTGGGCAGTATCTGAAAAAGAACTGTACCTGTTAGGAAGAAAAATTCGATAAATTTCTGCCTTGATCCTAAGGGACTTGGACAGAGGGATGATTCGTCTGCACATGAGAGATAAAAGCGTGTGAGATCAGACAAGCCATCTCCTCTCCAGAATGAGGAGGAACAAATGAAGACAAAGTTAGATTTTTTCAAAATGAAAGAACAAAACGAACCTATCGTGATGCTGACAGCATACGACTATCCAGCTGCAAAGCAAGCGGAAAAAGCGGAAGTCGACATGATCTTAGTTGGTGACTCACTTGGGATGGTTGTCCTTGGACTTGATTCCACAGTGCAAGTGACGATGGATGATATGATTCATCACACAAAAGCAGTCAAAAGAGGCGCAAAAGACACATTTGTTGTGACGGATATGCCATTTATGTCTTATCATTATTCATTAGAAGAAACGATGAAAAATGCAGCACGCATTATGCAAGAAAGCGGTGCTGATGCCTTAAAGCTTGAAGGTGGAGACGGAGTATTTGAATCCATCCAAGCACTTACAAGAGGCGGTATTCCTGTTGTAAGCCATTTAGGGCTCACCCCTCAATCAGTCGGTGTCCTTGGCGGCTATAAAGTGCAAGGAAAAGACAAAGAGAGTGCACAGAAATTGATTGAAGATAGTCTGAAATGTGAGGAAGCAGGCGCCATCGCTCTTGTGTTAGAGTGTGTACCTGGTGAGCTGACAAAACGGATTACTGACATGCTAAAGATTCCTGTGATCGGAATTGGGGCAGGGGCTGAAGCAGATGGACAAGTTCTTGTTTACCATGATGTAGTAGGATACGGCGTGTCTAGAACACCTAAATTTGTGAAACAATACGTGCAAATCGATGCTGTATTAGAAGAAGCGCTCATACAATATACAAAAGAAGTAAAAGCACGCACATTCCCAGAGGATGCTCATACCTTTCATATGAAAGAAGAAGTCCTTGATGGTTTATATGGGGGGATCAAGGAATGAAGGTTGTCTCCCATATTCATGAACTAAAAGACATGATCAAGCAGCATCAAAAGAAGCAGCATTCCATTGGATTTGTCCCTACAATGGGTTTCCTTCATGAAGGACATCTTACGCTTGCAAAAGAAGCAAGAGATCAAAATGACATTGTGGTGATGAGCATCTTTGTTAATCCATTGCAATTTGGACCGAATGAAGACTTTGAATCCTATCCAAGAGATATGAAAAGAGACCAGCGTCTTGCCGAAGAAACTGGAGTAGATATATTATTTACACCTGATGTGAAGGAAATGTACAAAGACGAGCCATCGATTACGATGACTGTCCAAAAGCGTACAGACGTCTTATGCGGGAAGAAACGCCCAGGACACTTCGACGGCGTTGTCACGGTGCTGACAAAGCTGTTTCACCTTGTCGCACCAACCAATGTATACTTTGGTCTAAAGGATGCACAGCAAGTCGCTGTTATCGATGCGATGATCAAGGATTTCTTTTTTGATCTTCACCTTGTGTCTGTTCCTACTGTTCGAGAAGAAGACGGTTTAGCGAAAAGTTCAAGGAACGTGTATCTGTCTGAAACAGAAAGGCAAGAAGCACCTGCTTTATACCGGGCATTAAAAAAAGGACAGACAGCTGTAGAAAATGGTGAACATGATGTAAATCGTATTTATCAATTAGTGGAAGAGGAGATTCTTCAAACGAGTGGAGAAATCGATTATATTGACATTTACTCCTACCCAGAACTTGAACCCCTTCAGCACTTAACGGGCCAAGTGATCATTGCCATTGCTGTGAAGTTCTCCCGGGCAAGACTGATTGATAATGTGATTTTCCATGTTCCTGAAAGCGGTGAAAAACATGTATAGAACTTTTATGACCTCGAAACTTCATAAAGCGACAGTGACTGAAGCAAACTTACACTATGTAGGTAGTATTACCATCGACGAAGATTTGCTTGATGCGGCAGGCATGATGGCAAATGAGAAAGTGCAAATTGTTAATAATCACAATGGTGCTAGACTTGAAACATATATCATCCCTGGAGAAAGAAAGAGCGGTGTCATTTGTTTAAATGGTGCGGCAGCAAGATTGGTTCAGCCAGGAGATGAAGTCATTATTATCGCTTATGGGATGTTGTCAGAGGAAGAAGCGCAATCGCACACACCTAAAGTGGTCGTGTTAAATAAACAAAATCAAATTGAACAAATGATTGGGCAAGAGCCTGCGAGAACGATTTTATAACGCACGCTCACATGGAAACAGAACAGTTTCATCATAAGGAAGCTGTTCTGTTTCAGCTATATTGCCCAGAGTGTGTTTCACTATGAGTGGAACGAGGAATTGAGGTGTCCATTTTATGACCGATCAAAGGTTTGTTGTCGTTGATATTGAAACCACCGGGAATTCACCAAAAAAAGGTGATAAAATCATTCAAATTGCTGCGGTGGTCATTGAAAATGGACAAATTGTCGAACGGTATTCAAAATATGTGAACCCAGGGAAAACGATTCCTGGATTTATTGAACAGCTGACAGGTATTAAGCAGCACATGGTTGATGACGCGGTGTTTTTTGAGGACATTGCCCAAGAGGTGTATGATCTCATACAGGGCGCTTATTTTGTTGCGCACAATGTTCATTTTGATTTGAACTTTTTAAACGATGAACTAAAAGCATGCGGGAAAAATGAGCTGGATGTGCTAGCGATTGATACGGTTGAAATTTCTAGAATTCTTTATCCTGAGCTTGAAGGTTATAAGCTAACTGAATTAAGCGAAGAGCTCATGCTTCCACATGACCACCCGCACAGGGCGGATAGTGATGCGGAAGTTACTGCCATGTTATTTTTAACCTTATTACATCAATTAAGGAATACACCGCCAAATGTGTTAAAACAGCTGCGCAGATTATCCTCTTATCTTCTAAGTGATATAGGACTTTTAATTAAGCAGCTTGAAACCAATCACTCTAGTCAGGATGATTCGCTTGTAGAAGTAGGATCTTTTGCTGTGAAAGATGTGACCAATCCTATCACTGAATCGACATATGCAGTAGGCGCTGACGACGAGCAACTGTTTGAGGAGATAAAAGAAAAGCTTCCTCAAACATTAGAAGGCTATGAAGTAAGAGAAGGCCAGCTCACGATGATGAACAAAGTAAGAGATGCGTTCCATGAAAGAGCTTATGCGTTAATTGAAGCGGCGCCAGGAATCGGTAAAACACTCGCTTATCTTATACCAGCTGCTTTAGAAGCAAAGAAATCAGGAAAACCTGTCATTATCAGTACATATTCAATTTTACTGCAGCAGCAAATGCTTCAGCGCGATGTTCCGCTACTCAAGCAATTGCTCCCATTTGAGCCAGCCGCCTGTGTGTTTAAAGGGCGGGCACATTATATTTGTTTAGATAAGTTTGAGCATGTCCTGCATGAGGAAGATGATAACTATGATGTTGTCTTAACAAAAGCGCAAATTTTAATGTGGCTTCTTGTCACTGAAACAGGTGATTTGTCTGAACTGAATTTACCGTCAGGAGCTGCAAATATAAAAGACCGTATCTCTTGTGTGCACATGCCATTTACATCGAAAAAACGCCGTTTTAAAGAACATTGTTTTTATGAACGGGCTAAACGAAAGGCTCAAACCGCTGATTTAATTTTGACGAATCATCGTCTGCTTTTATCTCAAACGGAAGGAGCTTCTATCTTTCAACATGCAGATGTCTATGTGATTGATGAGGCCCACCAATTTGAAAAAACAGCCAATGAAACGCTAGGTGACAGTGCGTCTTATCTCCAGCTTCATGCGAAATTAACGCAGCTTGGCTCTTTGCATGGCGGGCTGCTTAAGAAATTGAAAAAGAGATTTCATGGGGCAGGTTTATCAACTGACACCTTTATTGAAATGGACGAGTATCTTCAGCAGCTTCAGATGGAAAGTGACGCATTTTTTAGTACCGTACATTCTTTTGTCAAAAGGACAAAACCAAAAGCGGACATCAATCGTCTCATTCATAGAGTCCGTCATCATTCAAAACATGCTCAGTGGGTCCGAATTAAAGAATCAGCGAGTAAGCTTTGTTCGTTATTGATTGCTTGTGAGAAACTGTATGAGCAGCAAAAAAATGAGTTGCTTCACAAAAGTGATCAGTTCATAGAGCAGTTTGCATTTGAAGCAGAAGAATACGATCAAGTGATGTCATTTATGCAGACATTCTGCAGTACGCTGTACCGGTTTATCTTTGAACCAAACAATGATGAAACCGTTTGGATTGAGATTGATGCAAAGGGTGCCAAGAATGCTGTCTTTATGCACGCGCAGCCGCTAGATACAGGGGAGTTGCTAGCTGATCGGTTCTTCATGAACAAAAAAAGCGTTGTCCTCACATCAGGGACGCTTACCATCAATCAACGCTTTGATTATTGCTTGGAACGATTTGGCCTGCAAGATTTTTACCCACACCTTGTCCAAATTGATTCACCTTTTGAACTTGAAAAACAGCTTAAGGTCGTTGTACCGGCTGACATGCCGCCGATCACAAACCGTGATGAACGCGAATATGTGAAGCAAGCTGCAAATTATATTAAGATCATGGAAAAGCAGGATCAAGCGAAAATATTGGTATTATTTAATTCACATGAGATGTTAAAAGCAGTGTATGAAGAGCTGAAATCAGAAGGTATGCAATCGGCATTGTTTGCTCAAGGTTTGACAGGCGGGAGCCCTGTAAAATTGACGAAAATGTTCAAATTGGCTAAGCAGGCCATCTTGCTAGGAACAGGGAGTTTCTGGGAAGGTGTGGATTTTCCTGGCTCAGAGCTAACGACCGTCATTATGGCAAGGCTTCCTTTCCGCCCGCCCGATTCACCGCTCATTGAAGCAAAATGCGAAGCGGCAAAAAAACAGGGGAAGAATCCGTTTAAAGCCGTCGCTCTCCCGGAAGCTGTGTTAACGTTTAAGCAAGGAGCAGGCCGCTTGCTGCGCTCGGAAAAAGACATCGGAACATTGCTGATTTTAGACCGCCGAGTGAAAACCGCTTCGTATGGAAAACTATTTTTAGAATCACTTCATCATGCGCCAGTTCACGAGATGTCCAAAGAGTCGCTTGAGGCGTATATAGAAAAGCTTAACAACGAAAAGCCGCTGTCATAAGCGGCCTTTCACTGGTGTGGGTTTGGAGTTAATTTATCGTAACGGCTTTTTATGTTCCGTTGTAAAAATAGTATCGGTTCTCACATTGAAAAGTATGACTAACAATATTTACGTACCGAGGAGGAATTAGAAGTGGAAAGTAAAATAGAGGTACTTTCAACTGTTCAAATTAAGCATTCAGAAGACCTATACAAAATCGTCGATTTGCTGAACAGAACGCTTAAAAGGGAAGATCTTATGTTTGGATTAGCATTAGATCAAGAAGATCAAAATCAAGCGATATTTACCATATATCGCACATAGGGGAAGCTTGACATGAAAAAAATAGTTTGGATTATTTCATCCATTGCTGCGCTCGTTTTACTCATTGGCATCATTAGCTTTTCGTGGATTTATCAAATTGCCATGGGACAAAAAGAAGAAGGTCATGAGGCAGCGATTGAACGAGCAAAAAAGCAAGCATCAATAGAACAAGTAGAGCAAGTGGATACCTTTGTTGGGAAAGAAAAGCAATTTATTGTGGAAGGTAAAAACAAACAAAACGAAGCGATCTATGTGTGGGTACCTGCCACCAAAAAAGAAAAAGTCATTGCTAAAAAAGCAAAAGAAGGCATTACTTCAACCCAAGCAGTACAAGCCGTTCAAAAGGAGAACACCATTTCTAAGCTGAAAAATGTTCAATTAGCACGAGAAGGTGACGTCCTCCTTTGGGAAGTAACGTACTTAAATGAGAACGACCAATATAGTTTCAGCTATGTTGATTTTACGACAGGACGAGTGGAAAAAAATTTAACACCGTAGTTTCTTCTGTCTTGCGTTGACCATGCTGATTTAGAACGGTTATAATAAAATGTATGAAAAAAGAATCACACCTATTTAACAAGGTGAGTTTCTTTCTGGCTTTGGAGGGAAATATGTTGAAAACAACTATTAATCAAGTGTTCAAACACGTCGATGAAGAAATAACAATCGGCGCATGGATTGCCAATAAACGTTCAAGCGGGAAAATTGCATTCTTGCAGCTTCGCGACGGGACAGGCTTTATTCAAGGAGTCGTTGTAAAAGCAGAGGTGGAAGAGGAAGTCTTTAAGCTTGCGAAATCAGTGACACAAGAGACATCGGTCTATGTCACAGGACAAGTAACAAAAGACGAACGTTCACCACTTGGTTTTGAATTACAAGTGAAATCCATTGAAGTGATTCACGAAGCAACAGATTACCCAATTACACCAAAAGAACATGGAACAGAATTCTTAATGGATCACCGTCATTTATGGCTGCGTTCTAAAAAACAGCATGCCATTATGAAAATCCGTAACGAAATTATTCGTGCTACATATGAGTTTTTCCATCAAGAAGGCTTCGTGAAAGTGGATCCGCCAATTTTAACAGGAAGTGCTCCAGAAGGAACAACAGAGCTGTTTGCTACTAAATATTTTGATGAAGATGCGTACCTTTCTCAAAGTGGACAGCTTTACATGGAAGCTGCTGCAATGGCACTCGGAAAAGTATTCTCATTCGGTCCAACATTTAGAGCAGAAAAATCGAAAACAAAACGTCATTTAATCGAGTTCTGGATGATCGAGCCTGAGATGGCATTTGTTGAATTTAATGAGAACCTTGAGTACCAAGAAAATTATGTGTCTCACGTTGTTCAAAGTGTACTTGAAAATTGTAAAGTAGAACTGCACACACTTGGCCGTGATACAGCAAAATTAGAAAACATCAAAGCACCATTCCCGCGCATCACATATGATGAAGCGATTAAATTTTTGCAGGATAAAGGATTTGATGACATTGAATGGGGAGATGACTTCGGTGCGCCGCATGAAACAGCGATCGCCGAAAGCTATGATAAACCAGTCTTTATCACTCATTACCCAACCTCATTAAAACCATTTTATATGCAGCCTGCACCAGACCGTGATGATGTCGTCCTTTGTGCAGATTTAATTGCGCCAGAAGGCTATGGAGAGATTATCGGCGGTTCTGAACGTGTTCATGATTTAGATCTGCTTGAAGCAAGACTAAAAGAACATGGGTTAGATCAAGAAACGTACAAATGGTACACAGAATTAAGACAGTATGGTTCTGTACCACATTCAGGTTTTGGTCTTGGACTTGAACGAACAGTTGCTTGGATTAGCGGAGCGCCGCATGTGCGTGAAACAATTCCATTCCCAAGATTATTAAACCGTTTATATCCTTAAGACGTGAAAGCCTCCAACATATGGAGGCTTTTTCAAACGTCTTAAGGGCAGCACGTATGAGAAAACGTGATATACTGAAAGTGAAGAGGTGTATCCGATGAAAAGGCAGCAATTTATAGATATGCAGAAAATGGGTTCGACCAGTTTGCCTAATTTGCTGATTGCCCATTATGAGCAATTAGGACTGAATGAATCACAAATGATGGTCATGTTAAAGATTAAAATGAATGAAGAACAAGGCGTCTTTTTTCAGACATTTGAAGAGCTTTCACATGGTATGACCATTTCGGCCGAAGAATGTGCTTATATGGTGCAGTATTTGATTCAAAAAGGGTTTATTTCGATCCAGCCGTTTGAAGACAGGTCTGGTATTCAGCATGACCGGTACTCGGTAGAACCCTTATGGGGTGTGCTGTATGACTTTTTAGAAGCAAAACAGGCGAAAGACCTGCAAAAGAATCATGTGCAGGCTGAAAAATCTTTATATGCGCTATTTGAAGATGAGTTTGGCAGACCACTTTCTCCTCTTGAAGGGGAAACACTCTCGATCTGGATGGACCAAGACCATCATGATGCTGAGATGATTCGTCTTGCTCTAAGAGAAGCCGTTTTATCAGGAAAATTAAATTTTCGCTATATCGATCGAATATTGTTTGAGTGGAAAAAGAAAGGGCTGAAAACAGCGGAAGAAGCGAAAGAGCATAGCCAGCATTTCCGTTCGCAGCAAAAAGCCCCACCTTCAAAAGAAGAAACATCTTCATATAAAAGACAAGTTCCTTTTTATAATTGGCTGGAACAATAACCAATAAAGGAGAAGGCATGTTATCAAAAAAACAAATCAATGAATGTTTAGATATTATAGGAGATATGTTTCCAGAAGCTGAGTGTGAGCTTGTTCATTCCAATCCATTTGAACTAGTGATTGCTGTCGCACTCTCAGCGCAATGTACAGATGTTCTAGTGAACAAAGTGACCAAACATCTATTTCAAAAATATAAAACACCAGAAGACTATTTAAGTGTGCCGCTTGAAGAGTTGCAGCAGGATATTCGTTCGATCGGTCTTTATCGTAATAAGGCAAAAAACATTCAAAAATTAAGCCAAATGCTGATTGAAGATTATGGCGGTGAAGTGCCAAGAGATCGAGATGAGCTAATCAAGCTCCCAGGGGTTGGACGGAAAACAGCAAATGTCGTTGTGTCTGTCGCTTTTGGAATTCCCGCCATTGCAGTAGATACACATGTCGAGCGCGTCAGCAAACGACTTGGGATTTGCCGCTGGAAGGATTCTGTTCTTGAGGTAGAGCAAACCTTAATGAAGAAGGTGCCAAAAGAGGATTGGTCCGTGACCCATCATCGTCTCATCTTTTTCGGCAGATATCACTGTAAGGCGCAGCGGCCACAGTGTGAATCTTGTCCACTTCTTGATATGTGCAGAGAAGGGCAGAAGAGGCTGAAAAAAGGGCTGGTGAAGCTGGCATGAGCGGAGCAGCTGTTTTCACCTCATATGTCGAAAAGCTAAAAGAGAAAAAGGTAGAGATAAGCGGCGAAAAAAAGGATATATTAAGAATCAATCCACTCGCATTTGATCTATCTTCAGAACCTTTACTAGATGAGCAACCGTGGGAGAAAACGGAAGAATTTGTTCCTTTGATGTTTGATCTGTGGAATGAATTAAAAGACAACATGCTTCCTCGCTTTCAAACGAGAAAATCTCGGTGTGAAGAGGATGATATGCTGCAAGGCATTGTCAGTATGATTGCAATGTTTTACTGGATCAAAGGAGAGAAGCTTCAAACCGTTGATTGGGAGGAAATTAAACAACAGACGTTTCCAGTAGCCCCCATTAACTGGACAGAACGATTAGAGTTTATTTTGCTTAAACCTACCCAATATCATTGCTTTATTCAATTGGACGAGTTATACACAGAGCTCAAAAAGCAGTATGGAAAATATGAAGCACTCAGAAAGTTAAAACAAAATCGTTAAAAAAGCACTTGCCACATAGGGCAAGTGCTTTTTTGTTATTCGTCTTCTTTGCGAGAAGTAGAATTTGACTGAGTATTTGAGCTTTGAGAATTGGCTTTCTCGTCGTCTTTCTTTTTATCTTTATTGGCATCGCTCTGTGAGTTGCTGTTTCCATTTGTACTGTCTGAGCCATCACCATTTTCGGTATTTCCGCCTTGATCTTTTTTATCATCAGGCTTCTGCTCATCAGTGCCGCCTTGGTTTTGATTATCATCTGTTTGATCTGTTTGCTCATCATCAGGTTGCTGTGGCTCTTCTTCTTCTTTGTTCTCATCATCTGCTTTTTCTTCCTCTTCTTCGTCATCTTTAATGGTGAGGAAGGTAGAAGCAGCTTTACTTGTGACATCGTCTACAGTCGCTGTCACTTGGAATTTATAGGTGGATCCTGGCTTCACATCAGAGATGACGGCTTCTTTAGAAGAGCTGTTTTGAATGTCTTTATAGCCGCCATCATCGACCGCTTGCTTCACATTAAATGTTGCATCTGCATCGTCATCATAACCCCAAGTGAGTGTAATCGACTTTTTCTCTTCATCATACACCGCTTTTAAGTCAGATGGTTTGTCAGCTTCTTTCTTTTCATATGTGTCAGAAACTTTTGTTGGGACAGTTCCTTTGACGAAGTATTCCGTTGTCTTCTTATCACTTGGTGTGTTTGGTCCAGCTAACTTCGCTGGATCTGATCCTTTTTCAACCGTTGCTTCAACGACACTGTCTGGCTTTTCAAATGAGCCGCTTCCATCATCAATTTGAGAAATTAATTTCTGAAAGACAACTTTGGCAACACGTTGTTCATAATCCGTGAGCCACATTTTGCCGTCTGCATCTTTTGAGTTGCCGATTCCGGTCCACACAGCTGCTGTGTATTGCGGCGTGTAACCGACAAACCATGAATCTTTCGCCCCGCCAGAAGGGATGTTGTATTTATTAATATCATCTTGTGTAAAGTTGGTTGTACCTGTTTTACCAGCTACTTGAACATTCGGTACTTGTGCGAGTGTACCTGTTCCAGATTGTACAGCAGTTTTCAGCATATCTGTGATCATAAATGCAGTGTAATCACTCATGGCTGCTTTAGAGTCTGGCGTTAAGTCAAGCTTTGTTCCGTCATTAAATTCAACAGACGTTACGGCATGCGGTTCATTATAGTATCCGTTGTTACCGAATGCACTAAATGCACCAGCCATTTTAAGAGAAGAGACACCTTCGTCAAATCCGCCGATTGAGTAAGACTCAGGAATGTCAGAAGGTAAGTCCAAACCTAAGTTATTGGCGAATTGAACAGCATTATCTGTACCAGCTTCTTGGAAAGCTTTTAAAGCAGGGATGTTTCGTGATTGTGCCAAAGCACTTCTCATCGACATTTTCCCTAAGTGTCTTCTGTCAAAGTTGTTAATTGGTGTACCGTTAGAGTACGTATAAGGCGCATCATCAATTTGCTGATATGTTGACCATTTTTTGTTTTCAATTACAGGACCGTAATCTAAAATTGGTTTAATTGTAGATCCCGGCTGGCGTTTTGCATCAGTGGCATAGTTAAAGCCGCCGGCTGGCACATCACGACCACCACCAATGGCACGAATTTCACCATTTTTTGTATCCAGCAGGGTGACTCCAGCTTGCATACCTTTCGTAAATCCGGCTGAATCCCCATTGATGATGTCATCCAGATGATCCTGAGCTTTTCGATCAAGAGAAGTATAGATTTTTAATCCATCTGTTGATACATCTACTTTGGCTTTTTTCTGTACTTCTTCCATGACTTCTTCAATATAAGCAGAGTACTTACTTGAGTTTTGACTCTTATATTTATCAGCTGAAACAACTGTTTTGCTGACAGGCGTTGCTTTTGCTTCCTCATACTCTTTCTCTGAAATATAGCCTTGTTTTTTCATTAGGCCTAAAACGATATTACGGCGTTTTTCCGCTGCCTCTGGATGTTTCACTGGGTTATAGGCAGATGGACTTTGCGGCATACCTGCAAGTGTGGCAGCCTGTGCAACAGTTAGTTTATTTAAATCTGTCACTCCGAAAAATTGTTCAGCCGCTTTCCCAACACCATAAGCATAAGGAGAGAAGAAAATACGGTTTAAATACATTTCTAAAATTTCATCTTTAGAGTATTTTTGCTCAAGCTGAATCGAGAGCCATACTTCCTGTACTTTACGTTTTAACGTCTTTTGATTGTTAAGCAGGGAGTTCTTCACAACCTGCTGTGTAATCGTACTTCCACCTTCTGCTCCAAAACCGTCCTCGACGTTTGCGACAAGAGCACCGCCAATACGGATAGGATCAATCCCGTGGTGTTTATAAAAACGTGCATCTTCAGTTGCAATAAACGCGTCTTTTACCACGTCGGGTATATCTTTAATCGAGACATACGTTCTTTTTTCCGCCCCGACTTCTGCAAAGACTTTTTTGTCTTTATCGTAAAGTTTTGAAGAATACGGCGTTTTTAGCTTGCTATCATCAATAGAAGGAGCGCTTGATGCAAAAACGGCAAAAGTTGTGATTCCGGCTACTAAACAAAGAAGACCGATCACGAGTAAAGATAAAAATATTTTTTTAAATAGACCTGCTTTCTTTTTGCCTTTTTTGTTCTTTTGCTTCTTATTGTTTTCTTGACTTGCTTTACGTCGCTGTTCACGACTTGTAAATTGATCAGACATCACATCTCAACCTTTCGTGTTAAACCTTTTTCGAACGTAAATGTTGCTTGCTGTCATCCGAAAAATGAAGTGTCTCCACTACTTTAATATAATCAATTCTTGGCGAATATCCAAGTGTCATGAGGTGACCTGCTTCCATTAATTCATCTTTGCTAATGGATTTTCGGCCGTTTTGCTGCTGCCGCTCCCAAAAGAAGAAGAGGTCAGTAGCGGACAAATAATAAACGGAACCAAATGCGGATATAATAACAAAACAAATACCGCCTTGCTTTTCAACCTGTTTCATATGCTCAATTTGATGGTCGTGGAAATTTTTGAGCGGAAACGAGGTGGTGCTTTTGGTTTCCTTTGCTTCAAAATCGATATAACGCCCTTTGTATACCCCGTTGTAGTCTGTTGTGGAGGATTGTTTAAAATAGGCTTCTTTAATGACAGCAGCGCTTCTTTTTGGATAATCCACATTGACAATTTGAACAGGGGTAGGCTTTTTATGAATGACTGCGATCCCGTTGACCAAATAGTACTGGTTCGTTTCATTTAAGTCAGCTTCAAGCGTCATCCCGCGGTTACTATAAGATGATTCGCCGCTGATTCTTTTTTTTGTCCCAATTTGTTGAATGGGCTGATACGATTTTCCGTTAGGATACCGAATCATCAAGTTTCAGCCTCCTTTTAATGCATTTTGTATTGGAGAGATCACCATGTTGTCACAACAAGAGCACATGATTACCCAGCATATTTTACATGAAACGAAAGCGAAAAATAAGGACAACCTGACAAGGACAAATGCGTACAAGCGCTTTTATGACCGTCATCCAGAGATGAAATGGTCTCTGCTTGCTTCTTTTGTCTCCAGAAATGCTGGATGGTCGATGACAGATTTAAAAGGCGAGCTTTTTCATCCGGGTTTAACGGATCAGCAAGGGCATCTGTTCTTTACAGCATATGAAAGAGCGAATTGGCTGATCTTTTCAGATGCTTACCCGCAGCTTCTCGTGTATGAATGGTCAAAAAGGTGCCGCAAACCTTTATTTCATCTGCTGCCCCATTTCGGTGTGTCTCGTTTTATGAGCGCTGAGTGGGAACGATTTTGGCAAACGCGTGACACAGAGCGACTGCTGCATGCACTCATCATAAATGAACAATATACTATACAATCTCCTATTATACAAAATCCTCTCCTGAAAAAGAATGTTTTTCACTCGATTCAATATCTTTTCAGCGAGTGGGCACATTTTCAAACCGTCGTTTTTCCGACAGTAGACGGGCGTTTGTACGGGTTAACCATACGAAAGTTTTCCCAAGTAAAAGAGCGCATTACGTTAGGGAAAAAACTAGCAAAATTATTGTTTCGAGCCGATTTGTTTTCGGATTTTTATCATTTTTTGCATACCGTGCCGCATACGGGATCTCGATTTGATTTTGAACCGTTTTTAGGGATTGCGCGAAGGTCAAGCCCTTTCCTCAGAACGGTGTATCCAGTCATGACACATTCATTAGACGATCAAAGGGAAGATTGGTTTCAAAAGAAATTGAGTCCATCCTTGTTTGAAGCAGAGCGTTTACCAAAACAAATTGAGCTGACCGACTGGTATTTTCATAAAAAAAGGCAGCTTCGTTTTCTTTTCTCATTAGAACACTATTTTTTGCATAAATAAAAAGCAGGGGGTACCTGCTTTTTTTACGTGGATGGACGGTTAGGGCCGCCGAGCTTTTTATCAAGCTGATCTGTATTATTTTCTTTCCCTTTTGTTTTTTGCTCTTTTGGTGCTTGCTGCTTTTTCATGACATCTACCTCCTTTGTCCTTAGAATTTACACAATCGGACGCGATCATACAAAGAAGGACAAGCACATGTCGAAATGGAAGAAATTGCGCTTATCTTCACTTAGATTGGCGATTTAGTTCTAGTTTTGTCATGTATGAAGGAGGGAGCAAAAGAAAAGAGAATGTAACGAGAGATGATAAAGGAGGAATCTGATGATGAGCGAATTTGTATCAAAAGAATCCATTATGCAGTTGTTAGAGGAAATTGAGCGAAAGATTGATGCGGTGGAAGAAGAACTGTCTTTAGCTGTCAAAAAAACAAAAAACGCTGCCGTAGAGGAGCAAGAACAAATCATTGACCGTCTTGAATCTGAAGTGAAGGAATGTGAATTGAAAATTCATGCAGCAGAGTATAAGCTGCAGGCAAGACCCGCATATCACGCCGGATAGCTTTTCTATTTGAGCAATAAGTAAACGTTTGATAGGATGGTTCATAGAGGTGAACACTTTGGATAATCAAACATTACTTAAACATACACAAGAGTTGATCACGTGGATCGAAGAAGCATACGAGCAGTACCTAAAGGGAAAGGCAGAAGAGGAATACCCAGTTTATGATTTTTACAACGATATTCAACCGGCCGTTGTCAAATTTGATCAGCAAATGGAAGAGTGGCTTACTGCTGCTACCTCATTTATTCATCAGGCCAAACCTAGATACTTACATCAAGAACAGCTTGAAGCCGTCCAAGAAAATGGAAAAGAGGTTGTGCTGCAATCTTTTTTTGGCAAACAGCATGCACCTCGTGTGAAAAATTTAGTTGAGTCAGTGATTTATACACTGAACCTTTTAATAGAAGAAATCAACAAACGCAGCTGATGAAACAGCCTGCGTTTTTCTTATGGCTGCTGTAGGCACATCTTCTGCTTCCTGAACATAATATATCATTGACTTCAATATGTTTTCAGAGCGAGAGGAGCGAGATACATGTTCCCTTATTCAAACCAGCCATCTTATGAAATGAATCAATTTCAGCAACCACCTTTTCCGTATCCAGATATGCAGCAGCCTCCGCAGCCTCCAGAATATTTCATGCCTCCATATCAAGGTGAAATGAACCAGCCGCCGTCTGCAGGTTATCAGCCGCCTTTTGGATATCAGGAAAACTTCCAGCCTTATCAGCCGCAGCCTGAAGCAATGAATCAGCCGCAAATGCAGCCGCCGGGCATGATGCCTATGCAGCAGCCTATGAACCCTTATCCTTTGCCAAGGCCGCAAAAACAGCAATCATCTCAATTTAAAAGTGTGCTGTCACAATTTAAAAAAACGAATGGGCAATACGATTTTAATAAAATGTTTGATACTGCTGGACAAATGATGAGTACAATGAATCAAGTGGGCTCATTGGCGAAAGGATTTACTAGTATTTTTAAAGCATAGCAAAACCCAATAGATATACATCTATTGGGTTGTTTGTTTTGGCGCAGTCACACGAAGTGATTGATCTTTCCAAACGCTCTTCATATTGGTTTCATCTATTTTTGCAGGCATTAAAATGGTTTTGGTAAAGCTTGAATAGGAGGAAGTCGTGTCTGTTTTGATTTTTTCCTGTACCGATAAGTGTAAATATTGCGCTTTCACTTCTAGTGCGATATCACCTTCGACAAAATGGTCTGGAAATCGAATCTCAATATATACATATTGATCATCTTCTGTCACATCGGTTGTAATGGATGCAAGTGAATGGCTCGTGGTCATCAGCGCCTCTGCACTATTTAAAATGTCGTGAAACGGTGATGATGCAAAAAATTGTTCAATCGCTTCATATAGAATGTCTTCATTTGCTAACAACTCGTGTTTCTTTTCACTTTCATGTTTCATTTGAATCACCTCTCATCTACAGCCTATGCAAAAGGGGCTCAGGCGGTTATCAATTGATGAGAGGAAAAAATTATGATTAAATAGTGTTGAATGAAGCAAGGTGTATGGGCGTGAAAGTTTATACGCTGAATAGATCTAGAAGCAAAGCTTGAAGGGAGCAAATGAACATTGCTGAAAAAATTATTCGGTTTCGGAAAAAACCAAGATGATGTAAAGGAAGAAGTCATTTATTCTCCAGTTGATGGAGAGTTAATGGATATGACCGATGTACCAGATCCCGTTTTTTCTCAAAAGATGATGGGAGACGGCGTAGCTGTAAAACCAAAAAACGGAACCATTGTGTCGCCAGTAGATGGTGAAGTTATTCAACTCTTCCATACAAAACATGCAATTGGGATTCGAACACTCTCGGGGCTTGAGCTTCTGATTCATATCGGACTTGAAACGGTTGGATTAAATGGTGAAGGCTTTGAAGCACACATAAAAGAAGGGGATAAAGTGAAAGCAGGTGATCCTCTCATTACGTGTGATTTAGCGCTGATTGAAGAAAAAGCGGCAAGCACAGTGACACCAATTGTCATCATGAATGGTGATTTAGTAGAACATCTTGACAAAGAACCTAAGGGCTCTGTAGAAAAGCAGACGTCCAAGCTTTTTACAGTGAAAATGAAATAATCCAAAAAAACTACCCTGAGTTGATAGGGTAGTTTTTTTATTGAGGAGATTAATCCTCCATTGGAACCCAGCCTTTACTTGCTTCCATGACAGTCCATAAACCCTCTGGAATCATGTACTTGTCTTTTTGACTACGTTTAATGACGGTCTCAATCTCGTTTTCTCTGCCTTCTTTAATCTTTACTGCCCAATCGGGATCAACAATGACTTCTCTTGCAACAGCGATGAGTGGAATCCCTTGATTGTATGCATTCAGTGCATCCTCAGCTGTAATGACGCTGCCGACGCCGATGAGTGGAAGCATGTCACCACAGCGCTCTTTTAATAACTCCATCCGCGTCTTACTTGTATCAGCACCACGTCTTGCTTTAGCGTCAATCTCCATTAAAGAAATATGCAAGTAATCAAGGTTTTTCGTCTTAAGTACGTCCACTAAAGTAAATGTTTCTGTCATGGTTAAACCAGGTGTTTCTGGTTCTTCAGGTGATAATCGATACCCAAAGATAAATGGTTTTGTTACATGCTCTTTGATTGCTTCTTTCACTGCATCTACTACTGCAATTGGAAATGCGAGACGTTTTTCTTCGCTTCCGCCCCATTGATCTGTACGCTGATTACTATGCGGGGAGTAGAATTGCTGTAATAAATATCCGTTCGCTCCATGGATTTCGATCCCATCAAATCCTGCTTGGATTGCGCGCCTTGCTGCTTCTTTAAATGAGTCGATGATGTGAGGAATTTCTTCTTCTGTCAAAGCTCTCGCAATTTGTTTTCCATCTTTAAATACATCACTTGGCGCAACGACATCACCGTTTGGGACTAAATGAGGGAGAGCCTGAGAGCCGCCATGATGAATTTGCATAATGGCTTTTGTTCCTTTCGCTTGAATCGCAGAAGCAAGCTTTTGAAGGCCAGGTATATCTTCATCCCTTGAAATAGAAGGCTGTCCTTCAAACGCCTTACCATCTGGCGTTACGTTTGCACATGCGGTGATGACCATGCCCATTTCGCTTGATCTAGCGGTAATAAAATCAATTTCTTCCTTTGAGATCGTGCCATCCTCATGAGAACCGAAGTGTGTCATTGGTGCAACGACTAAACGGCCATCAATAGAGGCACCCCCTGGGAATGTAAAAGGCTCAAATAAAGGCTTAAATTCGTTTTTCAATCTGATCATCTTCTTCCTTGATAAAATCATTTCACTATAGAAGTGTAATAGATATTGTTACAACACATCAAAATATTTGCTCACAAGCGGTGCATCAAAAAATTGCCGCCTAGTCATGCAAACAAATATTCGGTACACTAGAATGAGAGGTGGATACCAGATGAAGAAGAAAACAATGAACGAACTCATAGAAGATTTAAAAAAAGACGAACAGATCGAGCATTGGCATGAAATTGAAGCGAAGCCTGCACTGACTTCTCCAATTCCTGAAAGAGTAAATGACAGGCTCAAAGTGGCGCTTGAAAAAAGAGGTGTTAGCGAACTATACATTCATCAAAAGGAAGCCTTTAAACGTGTGATGGATGGTGAGAATGTGGTGACTGTGACACCTACAGCTTCAGGTAAAACGCTTTGCTACAATCTGCCAGTTCTTCAGTCGATCGCAGAAGATCAGACAAGCCGCTCCCTCTATTTATTTCCAACAAAAGCACTTGCGCAAGATCAAAAAAGTGAATTAAACGAAATCATTCATGAGATGGATGTTCCAATTCACAGTGAAACCTATGACGGGGACACCTCCCCAGCGATTCGCCAGCGCGTCAGACAGGCAGGACATATTGTCATCACAAATCCAGATATGCTGCACTCAGCGATTTTGCCTCATCATACGAAATGGGTCAGTTTATTTGAGAACTTAAAGTATATTGTCATTGATGAACTTCATACATACCGAGGCGTGTTTGGCAGTCATGTCGCCAATGTCATTCGAAGACTAAAGCGAATTTGTGCATTTTACGGAAGTGACCCGACCTTTATTTGTACATCAGCGACCATTGCGAATCCGAAAGAGCTTGCAGAGCAGCTGACCGGAAGCAAGGTGCATCTCATTGAACGAAACGGAGCACCTAGCGGTAAAAAGAATTTTGTCTTTTACAACCCGCCAGTCGTCAATAAGCCTTTAAATATTAGACAAAGTGCGGCCACTGTTGTGAATCAGCTCGCTAAAACATTTTTAAAAGAAAAAATTCAAACGATTGTTTTTGCTAGAAGTAGGGTAAGAGTTGAAGTCATCCTAAGTCATATTCAAGAACTAGTGAAAAAAGAAATTGGTCCTAAATCGATCCGTGGTTATCGCGGGGGCTATTTGCCGAAAGAGCGGCGCATGATTGAAAAAGGCTTAAGGGAAGGAGACATTCTCGGTGTAGTCAGCACAAACGCACTAGAATTAGGAGTAGATATTGGACAGCTAAAAGTCTGTATCATGACCGGATATCCTGGCAGTGTAGCGAGTACATGGCAGCAGGCTGGACGAGCTGGAAGGCGTCATGAGGAAGCACTCATTATCATGGTCGCAAGCTCATCGCCACTTGACCAATATATTGTCAGACACCCTGAATACTTCTTTAACAGACCACCTGAATCGGCAAGAATCAATCCTGAGAACCTTATCATCCTAGTCGATCATCTAAAATGTGCGTCCTACGAGCTACCGTTTCGAGAAGATGAACAGTTTGGCGGTATGGAAGTAGAAGAAATTTTGCAATACTTACATGAAGAAGGGGTTCTTCATTTCAGCGGGAACCGTTATTATTGGTCAGATCAATCGTTCCCGGCTCATGGCATCAGTCTGAGATCTGCAAGTCAGGAAAATGTCGTCATTGTCGATCAATCCGATGTAGCGAACGTTCGAATTATTGGGGAGATGGATCGATTCAGTGCGATGACCTTACTTCATGATGAAGCGATTTATTTACATGAAGGGGTTCAGTATCAAGTGGAAAAGCTAGATTATGAACATCTTAAGGCTTATGTGAAACAAGTCGATGTAGAATATTATACAGATGCGAATTTAGCAGTTCAGCTCAAGGTGCTTGAAATTGATCAAACAACAGAGAAAGAGGCGGTATCTGTTCACTACGGTGATGTGACCGTCAATGCAATGCCGACTATTTTCAAAAAAATTCGATTATCAACCGGGGAAAATATCGGTTCCGGCCCGATTCACTTACCTGAAGAAGAGATTCATACGAGTGCTGCTTGGTTTGAATTACATGAAGCAGAGCGGACATTTGAAGAAAAAATACTTGAACAGCTCTTGCTCGGTATTGCCAATGTTCTTCAGCATATTGTTCCGGCGTTTGTCATGTGTGACCGTTCAGACATTCATGTCATTTCTCAAATAAAGGCAGCCCATACCGGGAAACCGACTGTATTTTTATATGATCATTACCCAGGTGGAATCGGTTTAAGTAAAGAGGTCCAGGCTCGCTTTGATGAAATTGCCCGTGCAGCCACTCAGCTGATTGAGCGATGCAGCTGCGAGAACGGCTGTCCATCTTGTATTGGCATGGAAATGAAAGAGATCGATGGAAAAAGCAGTATCATTCAAGTGATGGCAGGATTTTAAGGAAAGGGGGAAAAGACGTACTCATGTCATTAAAAGGAAAATTAAACAGAATGAAAAAACACCTGTCGCACAATCAGTCAGATGAAAAGCGTGGGGCAGTAAAAGAGGGACAAACGCACACTGTGACGGCTGAAACCATTCCATTTCTAAAAGAGTGGGGGGAATTAGGTGCAGCTCCTTACTACTTTGAAGACTCTTTTTGCCTCATTCGGGAAGTGACCTATCCACTTGACCATCAGCATGGGCGATATTCATTTGCAGAACTGCCGGAGATGGTGAGTGCATGGAACAAAAGTGAGATTCAGCATTCTCTTTCTGCAAAAGGCTACAAGCCTCACGAGCTATTTTTCTTCGATACAGAAACAACAGGACTATCTGGCGGAACGGGAAATATGATTTTTCTACTTGGGCATGCGAGAGTTTATTCAGATAAAGTGGTGGTAAAACAACATCTGCTCTCGAATCCAGGAAATGAAGCGGCACTTTACAAAAGCTTTCTTAGTGAGGTGGATGTCGAATCACTCGTGACATATAATGGGAAATCGTTTGACTGGCCTCAAGTCAAAACGAGGCATACATTATTACGCGATCAAATACCTGCTCTACCTGAATTTGGTCATTTTGACCTTCTGCATGGGTCAAGGAGATTGTGGAAACATAAATATGAGCGTATGGCTCTTTCGGTTGTAGAAAAAGAGGAACTGCACGTCAATCGAGAGGGAGATACACCGGGGTTCCTCGCACCAATGATCTATTTTCACTTTTTAAAGGAACAAAACCCGAAACTGATTGAAGGAATTTTGACTCACAATGAACTTGATGTCTTATCGTTAATCAGTCTCTACATTCATTTGTCTAAAAAAATCTTATCCAAAGATGCGGTGAAGGAAGACGATGAGAAATATGCATTAGCTAAGTGGCATCTTGCTCACCGTGATGTGCAGGAAGCAACAAAGCACCTGCAAGAATTAACGGGAGCAGCGTTTGAGCATGCGGATCAAGCAGCTTATGACCTATCGTTACAGTACAAGCGATTAAAACAATGGGATGAAGCGGCATGCATATGGAGACGTCTATTTGAATCAAGTGATGTTCATTTAAGATTAAAAGCGGGTGTAGAGCTTGCAAAGTATGAAGAACACCGTCAAAAAGATCCAAAAGCAGCCCTTTCCATTACCCAAACATTGTTATCACGATCGTCTTTAAGTGAACGAGACATTGTGGAACTTGACAAGCGAGAAAAGCGGCTCTTAAGAAAAGCTGGGCAATGAAATTATTGCCTGGGAAAGCGCAAAAAAAGACAACGTTCGGCTCTCGGCCGAAAATAAAAATTGTTTAGCACTTTTATTGTAGAAAAGTCACGAATCCTGTAAAATAACGTTAGATATTGAATGAGGAGCGTAGAGCATGTATAAGGGTCTTTTCTACTTGTTTTTTCTTGTTGTCATATTGGTCGCTTTTGTGTTTTCAAACTATAAAGATGTTTTTCTTGCAAACTTTTAAAATAGGTTAATGCATTAGTACATGTACACCTCTTGATTCATACATTATTAATGTAAGAAAATTAAGGAGAGGGGAATGCTACATGTACCATCATCATCATTGCAATCCAAATGTTACACAGCCAATTGTACATCCAACGAATCACTGCTGTACGCATAGTGAGTCAACTACAATTGTGCCGCACATCCACCCGCAGCATGTAACAAATGTTCATCACCAAAATTTCCAACATGTTCACTACTTCCCGCATACGTTTTCTCAGGTGGACCCGGCAACACATCAACACTTTAACTGCGGTGGACCTTGCTGTAACAGATAAAGTGAAATGGGACTTTTATAAGTCCCTTTTTTTAAAAGCAGGTGAAAAAATGAAAATTATTGCTGTCACAGGGTACAAGCCATTTGAGCTTGGGATCTTCAAACAAGACGAGCCTGCACTTCAATACATAAAAGCGGAACTTCGGAAAAGGCTGACGGCACTCATTGAAGACGGGCTGGAATGGGTGCTCATTTCAGGCCAGTTAGGGGCAGAAATATGGACAGCTGAAGTGGTCTTTGAGCTTCAAGAGGAGTTTCCAGATTTAAAACTTGCTGTCATTACACCATTTTATGAACAGGAAGAGCGCTGGAATGAACAAAATAAAGAGCTGTATGAAGGCGTTCTTGCACAAGCTGATTTTGTAGAAAGTGTCACGCATAGACCGTATGAAAGTCCGGCACAATTTAAACAAAAGAACCGCTTTTTTATTGAAAAAACGGACGGCCTTCTCGTCTTATATGATCCCGAGCACGAAGGCTCGCCAAAATATATGATTAAAGAAGCTGAAACCTATACCGACTACCCAATTATGTATATCACAATGGATGATTTAAGAGCACAGGTTGAGGCGGAAGATCCGTTTTTTGACTAAAAGCAAGAGAAAATTTGACAACGTCACGTATTTCTGAAAAAATATACTATGAATTCACGATATGAGGTGAAAAAGATGCTTGCTGATAAAGTAAAGCTTTCTGCGAAAGAAATTTTAGAAAAAGAATTTAAAACAGGTGTCCGAGGGTATAAACAAGAAGAAGTCGATAAATTTCTAGATATGGTCATTAAAGACTATGAGACATTCCATCAAGAAATTGAAAAACTCCAACAAGAAAACCTTCACTTGTCAAAACAGCTTGAAGAAGCGGTTGAGCAAGGGAAAAGACAGCCTGCACAGTCCAATACAACAAACTTTGATATTTTAAAAAGACTATCTAATCTTGAGAAACACGTTTTCGGCAGCAAACTTTATGATTGAGTAATACCAAAAAAGCTTGTGTCAGATGACATTGTCGTTTATAATAACGCATGTTGATTAACGTTCGGGTAATCGCTGTAATGCTTTGACATTGCAGAGGAAAGTCCATGCTCGCACGGTGCTGAGATGCCCGTAGTGTTCGTGCCTGGCGAAAAAATAAGCCAGGGCAGCCTGGGAAAGGCTGACGGCAGGAAAAATGCCTACGTCTTTGTAGGATATGGCAAAGTATCCTTGAAAGTGCCACAGTGACGAAGTCTCACTAGAAATGGTGAGAGTGGAACGCGGTAAACCCCTCGAGCGAGAAACCCAAACTTGGTAGGGGAACTTTCTCAAAGGAACCAAACGGAGAGAAGGACAGAGAATTCTGTAGATAGATGATTACCACCTGAGTACGAGGCTTTTGCCGTTTGCAGTACGATGGAACAAAACATGGCTTACAGAACGTTATATCCGTTATCATAAACATGATGAAATCAAAGCTCTCCTATTTCTACATATGGAGAGCTTTTATCTTGATTAAGAAAAGAACGAGAAAACAGGTGATAAACAAATGAAAACCTATACACTCATCGCAACAGCGCCAATGGGAATTGAAGCGATTGTTGCAAAAGAAGTAAGAGACCTTGGGTATGAGTGCACCGTAGATAACGGAAAAGTTATTTTTCAAGGAGATGCGCTTGCCATTTGCCGTGCGAATCTATGGCTGCGTACAGCAGACCGAATCAAGGTCCAAGTTGCTGAATTTTCGGCTAGAACATTCGACGAGCTTTTTGAGCAGACTAAAGCCATTGACTGGGCCGCATTTTTACCGAAAAATAGCACATTTCCCGTCATTGGTAAATCTGTTAAATCTCAGCTTGCCAGTGTGCCGGATTGTCAGCGCATCGTCAAAAAGGCTATCGCGCAAAAACTTAGATCATCTTACAACATACAGTCTGAATGGCTAGAAGAGACGGGCCCTGAATACAAAATCGAGGTAGCGCTTTTAAAAGATAAAGTATTGCTGACGCTTGATACGTCTGGTGTGGGTCTTCATAAACGTGGATACCGTGCAGATCAAGGCGGGGCGCCGATTAAAGAAACCCTTGCAGCGGCGCTTGTCTTATTAACGAACTGGACACCTGACCGTCCGTTTGTCGATCCTTTTTGCGGATCAGGAACAATTGCTATTGAAGCAGCGATGATTGGACAAAACATTGCCCCTGGATTTAACCGTGAGTTCGCATCTGAATCATGGGAATGGATCGGTGAGGACGTTTGGAACAAAGCACGCCTTGAAGTAGAAGAAAAGGCGAACTATGATCAGCCGCTTCACATTATCGCGAGCGATATTGATCATCGTATGGTAGAGATTGCGAAACTGAACGCAGAAGAAGCTGGTCTTAGTGAACTGATTCAATTTAAGCAAATGCAAGTGAAAGACTTTCAAACAAAAGATGAGTATGGTGTGATTGTCGGAAATCCGCCTTACGGTGAACGTCTGAGCGATAAGCCAGCTGTGGAAAAAATGTATCAAGGCATGGGCGAAGCATTGAAAAACCTAGATACGTGGTCTATTTACATTTTAACGTCACATGAAAAATTCGAAGAGTGTTTCGGAAGAAAAGCGACGAAAAAGAGAAAACTGTTTAATGGATTTATTAAAACAGACTATTATCAATACTGGGGAAAACGCCGGCCTAGAAAGCAAACAACTGAATCGTAACAAATGTCCACACCACGAGAAGGTGTGGATTTTTTATGCTAAAAAGGTATAAGTCTTCACGGGACGGAATAAACTGAACTTGATTTTAAAAAAAGAGGTGTCTTCATGATTCATTATGATCAATTTCAGTTAATTCAAAAAGCACTCGCTTCAACAGCCCGAGAAATAGAGGGGATTGAAATGGGACAATCTGCTAAACTTACGGCAGCCATCGAGAACTTAGCAATGGCTCAAAACTACATAGACCATTCAGAGCACGCATTTTTAATGAAGGAAAGCTACCAGCATCGCCTGCGCTCTTAAAAAAAAGATTGTCATACCCCAGCATAAATGTTACTATTGAATGTCTGAATGATTCAAAAGTTGGGGGTTGAAGCAGGTGACAGCATCTCGTTTGCCTTTTTCATTAACAAAAGAACATAATTTTTACGAAGAACTGGGCAACTGGATTGGTGATGTGTTTTATGACATTTTGCCAGAAAAGGGCTTTGATCTTCGAGATGAACAAATATTCATGGCTTTTCAGTTAGAAAGGGCCTTTAAAGAAAAAAGTGTGATGTTTGCCGAAGCTGGGGTAGGCACAGGCAAAACAATCGTTTATCTTTTATTTGCGGTCACATATGCAAGATATACAGGGAAACCTGCGATCATTGCATGTGCAGATGAAACGTTAATTGAACAGCTGGTCAAACAAGAAGGTGATATCTATAAAATTGCCAATCACCTTGATATTCAAATAGATGCGAGATTAAGTAAATCGCATGATCAATATTTATGCTTAAAGAAACTAGAGAAAACGATGCAACGTGAAGATGATGAGAAGTGGCTCGATATTTATGAATCGCTTCCTTCATTTGTTCATGAATCTCATGGGATGCAGACATTTTATCCGTATGGTGATCGAAAAGAGTATCCAGAATTAACAAATGATGAGTGGTCAAGAATTGGTTATGACTCTTTTCAGGACTGCTTAACATGCGACATGCGGCACCGCTGTGGCTTGAATTTATCAAGAGACCATTACCGAAAAGCAACAGACCTCATCATTTGTTCTCATGACTTTTACATGGAGCATGTATGGACAAAGGAGTCACGTAAACGTGAAGGACAGCTGCCGCTCCTTCCTGAGCATAGCTCTGTTGTATTTGATGAAGGACATCTTCTTGAATTTGCAGCACAAAAAGCGCTAACATACCGAGTGAAACAATCAACACTAGAGACGTTTTTGGAGCGTCTTTTGCAAAATGATATTCGTGAAGAGTTTGCAGAGCTTGTTGAAGATGCACTTGCAACAAACGATCAGTTCTTTTATCTCTTAAAAACGAATGCCAAAGAAATCAAAGGATCACACCGTCTTGAAATTGGTCGTGTAGATGAGGTAAAGCGTTCAGCAAGTGAATTATGTGATTTGCTTGAGAAGATTGGAGAAGCGCTCGTATTTGAATCAGAGATGTACACAATTGATCAGTACGAATTGTCTGTTGTAGAAGAGTACATTGAGCAGATGGCGTATTCTCTGTCGCTTTATCAGAAAAATGCCATTAGCTGGCTGGAGAAGCAGGAATTAGATACCACCTTTGTCGTCATGCCAAAAACGGTAGCAGAAGTTCTCGGTGAAAAGGTATTTTCGCAAAAAATCCCTTATATTTTCTCATCTGCTACGTTATCTGAAAATCAATCATTTGATTATTTAGCTGAAAGCCTTGGGATTAAAGATTATTTATCCATGAGTGTGGCTTCGCCGTATGATTATGAGGAGCAAATGCAAATGTATTTCCACGGAATTCAGCAGCCAATGACAGAGTCAGCTGTAAAAGGTCAGCACGTGCTGTCTCAAGTAAAAGAAAATGGCGGTCGATCTCTTATTTTATTCCCTTCATTTGATGAACTGCATGTATTTAGAAAGCAGCTCGATGCATCAAATGAATCACTGCCTTTCCATGTGTATTTTGAAGGAGACGAGGAGATCAGTACCATTGTTCAAAAGTTCCAAGCGGATGAAACATCTGTGCTATGTTCCGTTCACTTGTGGGAAGGGCTGGATATTCCAGGACAGTCTCTAACAAATGTGGTCATTTGGGGACTTCCATATCCACCGCATGACCCAGTATTTGAAGCAAAACGGAATGAAGCGAAAGATGCATTTACTGAAGTGGACCTTCCGTACATGCTGCTTCGTCTAAGGCAGGGCATTGGGAGACTGATTCGGACAAGCCAAGATGCTGGCAGCATTCATATTTACTTTGGCAGTCAGAAAGATATTGAGCTGCAAAGTAAAATTGAATCCGTTCTTCCAGTAAGGCCAGTGATCTCTTAATGATAGAAAACCATTCAATAAAAGGAGGATACGATCAGCGTATCCTCCTTTTTCATTGACAAAAGAACATTTATTGAAGTAGCCTTGAAACGTACATACATATTTTATTGATTGGGGGAACGAACGCATGAGTCTTGAATCAAAAGAGAAAGCGTTTTATCAATTACTAGGAAAAATCGCCCATTATACAGAGGCGCTTCATTTACTTTATTGGGACTCTCGAACACAAGCGCCTAAAAAAAGTGCTGATTTCAGAGCAGAAACCATCGGTCAATTATCCAGCGATATCTTTAATATGAAGACTTCTGATGAAATGAGAGATCTTCTTGATGCATTAAATAAAGAGAAAGAAAAGCTGTCAAAAGACACGCAGAAGGCACTCGAATTATCGCAAAAAGAATATGAAGAAAACAGTAAAATTCCAAAAGAAGAATTTAAAGAATACTCCATTCTTCAATCAAAAGCAGAACATGTTTGGGTAGAAGCAAGGGAGAAATCAGATTTTTCACTCTTTGCACCCTATTTAAAACAGCTGATTGATTTTAACAAGCGTTTCATTCAATACTGGGGCGTGAAAAAAACACCATATGATGTGCTGCTCAATAATTATGAGCCGGATATGACGGTTGAACAACTCGATCAAAAATTCGGTGCACTCCGAGACGCCATCGTTCCTCTCGTGAAAAAAATTGAAGCTTCGCCAAATAAACCAGATACTTCGTTTTTATCGAAAAGCTTCCCGATCGACAAACAAAAAGAGCTGAGTCTCTTTTTCTTAAAAGAGTTAGGGTATGACTTTGACGCAGGACGACTTGATACAACGGTTCATCCATTTGCTGTGACATTAAGCAGAGGGGATGTACGTGTGACGACGCGTTATGATGAGCACGATTTTCGCATGGCGATCTTTGGCACCATTCACGAATGCGGCCATGCCATTTATGAACAAAATATTGATGAGGCGCTGAGCGGAACGCTCTTATGTGACGGCACATCAATGGGTATTCATGAATCACAGTCTCTTTTCTTTGAGAACTTTATCGGCAGACATGAAGATTTCTGGAAAACGTATTATCAAAAACTGCAAGAAGCATCTCCTGAACAATTTAAAGATGTCACTTTAGAAGAATTTGTGCATGCGGTGAATGAATCGAAGCCGACTTACATTCGAATTGAAGCAGATGAACTCACGTATCCGCTTCACATTATTATTCGCTATGAAATTGAAAAAGCCATTTTCAATGAAGAAGTAGCAGTTGAAGATCTGCCAGCGTTATGGAATGAAAAATATAAAGCATATCTTGGCATTACGCCGCCTAACGATGCGCTTGGTATTTTGCAGGATGTTCACTGGTCTGATGGTAGTTTTGGTTATTTCCCTTCATATGCACTTGGTTATATGTATGCGGCGCAATTAAAGCAGCAAATGATCAAAGATTTACCGAATTTTGATGAACTGATTCAAAATGGGTCTTTTGCACCAATAAAAGAATGGCTAACTGAACATGTCCACAAGCATGGAAAACGGAAAAAGCCATCTGAGATCATTCAAGACGCAACTGGTGAAGAATTAAATGTTCAATACTTAATTGATTATTTAACAGATAAGTACACGAAACTGTATTTATCATAAATGAAAGGCACCCTTTGATCAGAAGGGTGCTTCAGCGTGTAGACAAACCCTCGCATTCGTTGTCAGGGTCTGCGCGCCGGTGCTCACGAATGTTAAATTCGCTCTGCTCCGGTGCTCGCCCCTCCTAGACTGCAAAGGTTTTCTATCACGCTGAAAAGAAGACAAAGGGCTAAAATAAAGTTCATTTTAGCCCTTTGTCAACAATCTGAGGCACCCTTTAATCAGAAGGGTGCTTTTTTGCTGGTTGAATATTCTAAAAACGAACGTTTAAAGCTTAATGATTATTTAAGTTCGGTATTTTTCTAGAAAAGTGCTTTCCAAGCGTCTGAAATCTTGTTATAATTTGAACACTATGAAACACTCATATAATCGCGTGATGAAGGCACGCAAGTTTCTACCGGACACCGATACCGTCCGACTATGAGTGAGCAAAATGAAACAGCTTTTGTATGAGCTGAAGATCCCGTGGATCGTTTTCGCATTGCTTGCTCCTTAATGGACAGCAATGCTTTTTTTATGCAAAAAAATGAAAGTTGCTAATATGCTGGGAGGAAGAATGATGGAATTGTTACGTCAAAAGATCGAGAACGAAGGAATCGTTCTGTCAAATCAAGTGCTAAAGGTAGATGCTTTTTTAAATCATCAAATTGATCCTGTGTTAATGCATGAGATCGGTCAAGAGTTTGCTAGATTATTTAAGCATGATGGAATTACTAAAATTATCACAATCGAATCTTCTGGTATTGCACCTGCTGTCATGGCTGGACTTGCCCTTCATGTGCCAGTTGTTTTTGCCCGAAAGCGGCAATCACTGACTTTAACGGATAACCTTTTGACAGCAAGTGTGTATTCTTTTACCAAAAAAGTAGAAAGTACGATCGCTGTCTCTAACACGCACCTTAGTGAGGATGATTGTGTGTTAATCATCGACGACTTTTTAGCAAATGGAGAAGCCGCTAAGGGACTAGCTGCAATCGCAAAGCAAGCGAAAGCAAAAGTAGCTGGTTTTGGAATTGTTATCGAGAAATCATTCCAGCCTGGAAGAAAAGAGCTTGTGCAAATGGGCTATAGAGTCGAGTCACTCGCACGTATCGAATCGCTTGAGGAAGGAAAAGTCACGTTTGTACGCGAGGTACAATCATGAGTGCCGCTAAAAAAGCCAAAACCCTTTCGCTAGGGATACAGCATGTACTGGCGATGTATGCAGGTGCGGTTCTTGTCCCGCTCATTGTTGGAGATGCGCTTGGGCTCACGCCAGCCCAGCTGACGTACTTAATTTCGGCAGATATTTTCATGTGCGGCGCCGCCACACTGCTTCAAGTATGGAAAAACCGCTTTTTTGGCATCGGTTTGCCTGTTGTACTAGGCTGTACATTTACTGCGGTATCTCCTATGATTGCGATTGGCTCTAAATATGGAATTTCGTCTATATATGGAAGTATTATCGCCGCAGGGTGTATTGTCATTGCTCTTTCATTTTTCTTTGGGAAGCTTGTGAAATTCTTCCCGCCCGTTGTCACAGGTTCCGTCGTCACGATCATTGGAATTACCTTAATTCCGGTAGCCATGAACAATATGGCAGGTGGTGAAGGAAGTGCAGACTATGGTTCTTTTGAGAATCTTGGACTTGCTTTTCTAGTGTTGTTTATTATTGTCCTTCTCTATCGATTTACAAAGGGATTCATGAAAGCCATTGCCATCTTAATCGGCATTCTACTTGGGACAGCAGTTGCTGCTTTCTTAGGGAAGGTGGAGACGGCAGAAGTGGCGAATGCACAAGTTTTCCGCATCATTGAGCCTTTTTACTTTGGGTTGCCTACTTTTGAGTTTGCACCAATCATGACGATGACATTAGTTGCCATTGTGTCATTAGTCGAATCAACGGGTGTATACTTTGCGCTCGGAGATTTAACGAATCGTTCATTAAAAGAGAAGGATTTAGCAAAGGGATATCGTGCAGAGGGAATTGCCGTCTTATTAGGCGGTATCTTCAACGCTTTTCCATACACAGCCTACTCCCAAAACGTTGGATTGATCCAATTAACAGGTGTGAAGAAAAATCAGGTCATTGTGGTGACAGGTGTATTATTAATGGTATTTGGCCTTTTTCCTAAAATCGCGGCATTTACAACGATTATTCCTAAATCCGTTCTAGGCGGTGCAATGGTCGCCATGTTTGGCATGGTCATTGCGTACGGGATTAAAATGCTCTCACGCGTCGATTTTGCCAAACAGGAAAACTTACTCATTGTCGCATGCTCAGTTGGCATCGGGCTCGGAGTAACGGTGGTACCGCAAATGTTTGATCATTTGCCAGAATCGATTAAATTGTTAACAAGTAACGGAATTGTCGCCGGAAGCTTTACCGCTATTTTGCTTCATATTATTTATCACATGATTCCTTTTAAAAAAGAAACAGAGCAGGAGCTAATGGAAGAACCTAAGCAATCTGTTATGTAAACACTTCTCTTGGAGAGGTGAAAGCCCGCATCTTTTAGATACGGGCTTGTTGTGATTAGCGCTATTAATGTTGTACCGGCGGCATTGTTTCGTTAATGACTGCAAAAGTATAGCCCCTTGCTTTTAGTTGTGTAATCAGGCTATCTAAATAGTTCGTGGTAGAGGGTTGATCATGCATTAAAATAACTTTTGGTTCCCATGGTTTATTTTTCTCAAACATTTGCAGTTGATTCAATACCTCTGGAACATATTGTGAATTTTTATATCTCCAGTCAAGGCTATCAATCGTCCAATCCCAGTAAATAAAGCCATTTTGGTTTAAACGTACTTTTTGATCATATGTTAAATTTGGAACACTGCCATAAGGTGTTCTCACAAGACGGGTGTAAACGCCTGTAACAGAAGCAAGAATGAGCTGAGCTTCTCTCATTTCATTTGCGGGAGACTCACTGTTCTGATAAAAGCGGTTTATATCATGCGTCATGCCATGAAGCCCTAATTGATGTCCTTCTTGATAAAGTCTTTTCACCGCTGCTTGGTGAGCTTGGATTTGCGGTCCAAGCATGAAGAATGTCGCCTTCACTTGATGTGCTTTTAAGACATTTAACAGCTGATTTGATGTAGCAGAAGGGCCATCATCAAATGTTAAAAAGACCGTTTTATTCGTTGCCTGTTGGTTTGGATTGGTCTTAAATTGTTGATCCAATGTTCTTGTAGAATGATCTTTTGCTTTCAGACTGATACTTGTGTCTCGGAAGTCACTGCTAGTAACAATTTTTGCTTGCCCATTTGTCGCCTGCAAATGGGGTTTAGACATATCCCAGATAAAAACGAGAAACAGTGTAAGAAGCACTAAACCAATTATCTTCGAGAGAAATATCGTGTTGTAGGGTGTCTGTTTTTTGGACACCTTTTTCATGACAATCACTCCAGTCAATTAAATTTTGTGCCGAATCATGTAGTAGATTCTGTCTTTTTTCACTGTTTTTCATGGTGTTCATATTGATTAAGTATACAGGAAAAAAACCCCTTTTCATATATAATCATCAAATAAATTAGTATTTTATGGTTATTTATTTGTGTTGATCAGAAAAAAAGGTGATCCATTCATGTTTAAATGAAATAATTCTGAATAGTGATCGAAAAGTTGGTATTTATACGCTAAGATAGCAACAGATTTAACCATTAATGCGAAGTGAAAGGAGATTCCGTATGAAAGTGTTGTAAAATGACGATTTCATTGAGAAAAGGATGCTCATGTGGATATTGGAGATAGAGGCTAACTATCGCGAAATACATAGAGAAAAGCTCTTACCCTACAAAATAAAGAAGAAACAAAAAAAGCAAAGTCAGTACAACTGAATCAGAGATTGGCTACTATGTAAAAGGTGAATGTGAAAAGTCATTCTTATTCCTTTCATACAGCACTTAGATGAGAGTGAATTGTTAAGAATCGTATTGAATGACATCAACTAAGAAATAGATCTAAACGAATAGGATGATTGCTGAAATCTGTCTGCTCTCTCCATATGGGACTTATGATAAAGTTGGTTTATTAACATTCTCCAAATGGGTGTTAAAAGGTGGGATAAGTAAATGTTAGGATTACCAAGAGGGGAAGTCTTTTTAGTTCCTTGGTCTATTGAGTGGACAAAAGAATTTGAAAGTGAAAAGCGAAAGATAATAGGTGATATTGGTCAATACATAATCAATGTACACCATATTGGAAGTACGGCAGTAAAAGGTTTAAGCGCTAAGCCAATTATTGATATTGCAATTGAAATAGAACATTTTTTTGATGGAGAAAAATGTGTAATAGCGTTGGAAGCACTCGGTTACTCATATAAAGGAACAGACGTATTACCTGAAAGATTTAATAAAGGAGAACCACGAACACATCAAATCCATATGTACCAAAGACATAATAAGTATTTACTTGAACAGTTAAATTTCAGAGATTACTTGAGAAATAATGAGCAAGCTAGAAGTGAGTACCAACAGCTTAAACTTAAATTATCAAGATTACACGGAAGTGACAAACACAAATACGCACATTAAAAAACTGATTTTATTAAGTCAATCCTTGAAAAGGTTTAGGTGAGGGTTTGCTCTTTAGATGTTCATAAGAGATGTCATTCACAGAGGAACTCCCATAACGGAGTTCTTTTTTTTTTTCATTAAATCACCATTATTTTTGAACATAAATTGCATAAAAAAAAGCAGGTTCGCTTGGCTTGGAACGAACCTGTGAAGGAGGAAAACTACATCATGTTTTCACCTATATTATCCAATATTTATCAATTGTCGTCAAGACAAAAAGTTAGACGGAGGAAAATATTTTGACTGAATTGTGTCGTTTTGGCATGTATATCCTTTTTTTGATTGGGGATATTAACCGAAAAAAGAGGTGAAGCCGATGGCATACATTCTTTCAGTTGGAACAAGTCTGCCAAAACATCATGTGGATCAGCAAGCAGCTGCTCAATTTGCAAGGTCTCAATTTAAACGATCCTTTAAAGATATTGATCGGCTATTAAAAGCTTTTAATAATGGCGAAATAGAGAGCAGGCAGTTTGTACAGCCTATTGATTGGTATCAAGAACATCACTCTTTTGAAGAGAAAAATAATCTCTATGTCGAAAAAGCATTGGCTCATGCGAAAGAAGCCGTTTTTCACTGTCTGCATGAAACAGCGTTCCTTACAAAGCCAGTTCCTTTTGATGAGATTGATGCTTTGTTTTTCATCTCCAGTACAGGGTTATCAACACCAAGTCTTGATGCCAAGCTGATGAATGTTCTTCCATTTTCTCCTTATACGAAACGAGTGCCAATTTGGGGGTTAGGATGCGGGGGCGGGGCGGCAGGCTTATCTCGAGCTTATGAATACATCAGGGCGTATCCAGAAGCGAAAGTGCTCGTTGTTGCCTGCGAGCTTTGCAGCCTCACTTTTCAGCCGCAAGATCAATCAAAAAGCAATTTAATTGGAACCTCGCTTTTCGGTGACGGGACTGCAGCCGTTCTTTTAACTGGAGAAAAGGCTGCCTCTAAGTATACGCGGTTAAAAACAGTACCTAAAGTGCTTGGCACGCAGTCAGTGACCATGAAAGATTCTGAGGATGTGATGGGATGGGATTTTACCGCCGACGGATTTCGGGTCATCTTCTCACGTGACATTCCGTCCATCATTTCTGGGTGGTTAAAAGAGCAAGTGGATCAATTTTTACATCAGCTAGGGTTTTCAACAGAGGATGTATCCGTTTTTCTTGCTCACCCTGGAGGAAAAAAAGTGATTGATGCCTATCTTGAAAGCCTATCTTTACAAGAGCATCAGCTATTTTCTTCAAAAGAGGTTCTGAAACAGCATGGAAACATGTCCTCTGCCACCGTTTTATATGTCATGAAGCATTTTCTTGAACATCAGTCACTAGATGCAGGACAGGTGGGGCTTTGCGGAGCACTTGGTCCAGGCTTTTCGTCAGAATTATTGCTCATGAAATGGGAGGGGCTCTCGTGATGATTTTCTGGATAGTGATTGGCATTTTCATTTGTCAGCGTCTCATTGAAATGCTTGTGGCGAAAAGAAATGAAAAGAAGGTGAAGGCGCTCGGAGCGATTGAATTTGGTGCAAGCCATTATCCTTATATGGTCGCTATGCATGCAGCTTTTTTCCTCTCGCTTATTGGAGAGACATGGCTGCTGCATCGTCAACCGTCTCGTTTTTTCCTATTGCTGCTTGTGTTTCTGTTTGCGACCCAGGTGATTCGGTACTGGGCACTATGTTCACTTGGGACGTTTTGGAATACAAAAATCTTAGTCGTTCCAAATGCGATGATTGTGAAAAAGGGGCCGTATCGCTGGTTAAAGCACCCTAACTATGTGGTGGTGGCGATTGAACTGATGTTCATTCCGCTGCTATTTAACGCATTTATTACTGCCATTTTGTTTACGTGTTTAAATGGATGGATGATGATGGTCAGAATACAAACAGAAGAAAAAGCACTGAATCAGTATTTACTAAATTAATATTGAAAATCATTATCAATTGTGCTACACTTTCATTAATGATAAACATTCTCAATCATGAAGGATGGACGGTGATCACATGACAATGATTTTCTTACTCGGTACGGTCTGTGTATACAGCTTATTGATTGGCTTCGTATTAAAAGGTGTTTCAAAAAAATCTGCTTCCTGATTGCAGTCCATTGCGACTGATCGGGCAGCAGATTTTTTTATTTCCTCAGATGAGAAGAAAAATCTCTTTATTTTGTGTAAAATGGTACACATACATAACTGACTTTTCTAAAAACAAAGGGGTTTATCGTCATGAAAGACTTGTCTATTCGAGATTCGCTCGTTCAAACTACAGGTGCTTTATATCAAAGCCTTCTGAAAAGGGATGATCACGAGCGCGCAGCCAAACTTGCATCTATTATGAAAAAGGCAGCTGAAGAAGAAGTATATATCGCATTTACCGGCCACTATTCTGCTGGTAAGTCATCACTAGTGAATCATCTTCTTCATGATCACATCCTGCCCACAAGCCCAATTCCAACGAGTGCAAACTTGGTTGTTGTCAGGAAAGGGGTCAGTGAAGTTCAGCTCCATACGTCTGATGGACGTTTTGCAAAAATGAGCGGTTCTTATGATAAAGAAGCGGTGCAGCGTTTTTGTAAAGATGGGGAACAAATTGAGATGGTGGAAATTAGCGGTGATTATAGTGGACTTGAAGAAAAAGTGGCACTCATTGATACGCCGGGAATTGATTCAACGGATCATGCGCACTTTTTATCCGCTGCTTCTATTCTTCATCAAGCGGATGCTCTTTTTTATGTCGTTCATTATAACCATGTCCATTCTGAAGAAAACATTCGCTTCATTCGCTCGATTAAAGAGAAAGTGCCCAATCTTTATTTCATCGTCAATCAAGTGGATCGGCATGATGAACAAGAGACAACTTTTGAAAACTACAAAAAACAAGTCGTTGAGATGCTTTTAAAAGAAGGCATTGAAGAAGAACATCTATATTTTACTTCTGTGACTGATGAGGCACACCCAAAAAACGAAATGATCCGTTTAGTGAAGAAACTACAAGAATTACAAACCATGCCTAAAGCATCACTTCGAGCCTATACAGAGCAGAAAATCGAACATGTTTTAAAAGAACATATAGACTCGTTAAAAGAAGAACTGCATGAAGAGGACCTTGATAAGCAGCTGCAAGAAAAAAGGAATGAAGTGCAAGAACTAGAAGAGAAACGCCGATTTATTGAAAATGGAGCAAAGCAGGTAGAAGATGAAGTGTCTTCTGAAGTAGAGAACATCTTAAAAAATGCAAACCTCACGCCATTTAAGATGCGAGAGCTTGCAAGTGACTATATCGAATCGAAAGCACCTGGCTTTAAAGTGGGTTTACTTTTTGCCAAAAATAAAACCGAGCAGGAAAAGAAAAAGCGGGCAAATGATTTCTTAGCAGATGTAAAAAAGAGAATGAAAGCGGAAGTTGACTGGCACATTGCCGATCTCCTCAAAAAAGAAATAAAACAGCATCAGCTTGGGGAAGTGTTATTAGACAAAGCCATGGCATTTGAGACACCTATTGAAGAATCCCTGCTTGAAAAGGTCATTCACCAAGGGGCAACTTTTTCTAACGAATATGTTCTTCAATATGCGAAAGATGCTGGTGAAGCATTGAAAAGACAGGCGAAACAGCAAGCACTTCAATTGATTGAACAGATGATTGAAACCTTGAAAGACCAGCTCAAGAATGAACAGGAGAAGCAAGAGGAAAAATGGGAGCAAGCGAAACAAGAGCTTCAGAGCCTTGAGGGGTATAACGAAAAAAATGAACAAATAAGACAGGATATTCAGCATTTATGGGATATTTGGCAAAACGGAACGGATGAGCATATCCCAGGCGACTGGTTTTATGCGAAAAAGCAATGGATGCAGCACGACCAACTGGAGAAGAATCGCGCATCAATTCATGTTGAAGAGAGCGATCAAGCTGCTGAACGGACAAAGCGCGATCAATACCGTCAATCGCAGCATTTAACAACAGCACAATCGATTGCACAATTTAAAGAGCTTTCCCGCATTTTATCGCCTTTAGATATTCTAAAGTCTCAAAGAGATTCCTTTGAAAAACGAACAGAACGGCTACAGGCAAAAGAATTTACACTCGCTTTATTTGGCGCTTTTAGTTCTGGAAAATCTTCTTTTGCCAATGCGCTTGTTGGACGGAAGGTGTTACCATCATCTCCTACGCCAACAACTGCAACAATTAACAAACTGACACGACCTACGGAAGATCATCCTCATGAAAGTGTCAAAGTGGTGTTTAAAACCAAGCAGGACATTCTAGAGGAACTCGATCAGATTCTTGGATTTTCGATCACAACAGAAAAAGGAGATTCGTTTAAGGCAAAGCTGGAAAGAGTGCTGAAAAAACGGCAGCTCGAACAGGATCACCGAATCATTGTAGAACATTTTCTACAAGCCTATGCCAAGTTTCATGATGACATTGACAACCAAACCAATTTACATGTCACACTTCAAGAATTAAAGCCTTATGTAGCGGAAGAATCTGTTTCTTGTGTGGTGAAGGAAGTGACGGTGTATTTAAGTACACCTCTGACAGATAAAGGGCTGACGATTGTCGATACACCAGGTGCAAGCAGTATGAATAAGCGTCATACAGAAATCGCCTTCCAGTATATGAAGGATGCAGACGCCCTTCTTTATTTAACGTATTATCAGCATTCTTTCTCAAAAGCTGATCGCTCATTTTTACGGAAGCTTGGACTCGTAAAAGATTCCTTTAGCATGGATAAAATGTTCTTTATCATCAATGCAGCTGATTTGGCTAAGGATCAAGCAGAGCTTGAAACCGTATTTGACTATGTACGAAGCGAGCTCACAAAAGAAGGCATCCGCAATCCAAACCTGCATCATGTGTCTAGTAAGGAAGAGATCGAAGGGAAAGAGCCGACATCTTATAATCAATATGCAACACTGAGAAAACAGCTCGACTATTTTATTGAGGAAGAATTAACGAAAGATGCCATTGAACTTTTGCATTTTGAAGCTAATACATTATGTACAACGGTCGATAGACTACGTGCGACCTTGCATCAATCAGAAGATGAGAAAGAAGCTGAAAAGAAAAACATCAAGACATCCTATGAAGCCATTCTCGAAAAAATGCAAGATGTGAAACGGTCTAAACTTGTGACCGAAAGCGTAAAAAAAGACGTGCATGAACAGCTCTATCATATTGTACAGCGGCTTTCATTATTTGCGAATGATCTATTAAAGTCGGCTTTTTATCCTGGCATATCTCAAGGGAATTTTGGTCAGCAGTTAAAAAAGGCACTTGAGAAAGCGTTAAAGGAGTATGAATTTGAATTTGTGCAGGAGCTCAAGGCACTTGATATCCGAATGGAATCGTTTATCCATCATTATTTCCAGGAGGAGTGGGAAAAAGGGATGCAGGCTGCATGTGCGGAAGATCCTTACTTTTCTCTCAGCCTGTCAGCCCCTGAGGAGAAAAATGCTGAGCTAAAACAAATTGAAGTCGAAGCAGAGATTGCACCATTTGAGCCGCTTTTAAAGAAACAAAAATCAGCGAAAGCCTTCTTTGAACAAAATGAAAAGGCTACGTTTATTGAAGCCATTCGAGATGTTCTACATCAAATGACAACACGTTGGGCAGATAACGAAAAAAAAGAGCTGCTGAGCAGATATGAAAAGCTAGTGAAGACCTATACGGAAAGGTACGAACAAGATGCTCTCCAACAGCTCAATGAGCAAAAACAGACATTTATGACAAGCCTTACAACAGATGCTGAAAAACAGGCGATCATTGAACAAGTTTATGAACAAACAAATGAATGGAAGAACCAGTTGAAAACGATATGATTCATGATAGACTATATAAAAAAGAAAGCAGTTGATAGACGATGACGAGCGTACACGAAGAAATTTCTGCACATTCACAGAAACAACATGCCCACATCCAATCTTTTCTTGCACTTGAACAAAAAAGAGAGCAGGCGATTGAATCGGCTGTGAAAAAATGTGAACACAATGAACCATTTTCAACAGATGAGATCAACGCCATTACGTCTAAAATGAATGAGCTTGCCCGAGGCGGAATTGTTCCCCTTCGTAAACATGTCACGATTGAGATGGTGGAGGAATACACCCAGCGTAAACAGAAATAAAGAGTAACTTTCTCATTTTTGGTCATCTTAACAAATGAACCAGAAAGGGGAATGATCATGGCAAAAAAGCAAAACGTAAAGCAGCAGGAGGAGCGCATGCCGAAGGAAAAAGGCATGCCATCCTACGCAGAAGCGGAAACGAAAAAAATGCAATATGGTAAAAAGTAATCGGGCTGCCTCTTCTTTATCAAAAGAAGAAGGCGCCTTTTTTATGTTCGTTTCGATGTTCTATGATAGAATAGGAGTATTGTTTATAAAAAGGGAGTTTAGATGAATGAATAAACACGTCTTACTTGTAGATGGCATGGCACTTCTTTTTAGGTCGTTTTATGCGACGGCTGTCCATCGCAATTTTATGATAAATGATCGTGGTGTGCCGACAAATGGAGTGAATGGTTATTTGAAGCATTTGTTAACAGCTGTCCAAACATTTGAGCCGACTCATATCGTATGCTGCTGGGATATGGGGAGCCAAACATACCGGAATGAATTGTTTCAAGATTATAAAGCCAATCGAGGCGAGGCGCCTGTTGAGCTTATCCCACAGTTTGATTTAGCAAAAGAGGCGACAGAAGGACTGGGGATCATGAACATTGGTGTGAAAGGTTTTGAAGCAGATGATTGTATTGGAACGCTTGCATCAATCTATCAAAACGAAGCACATGTGACCGTCTTAACAGGAGATAAAGATTTGCTGCAGATCTTGAATGAACAAGTGACCGTGGCTTTGATGCAAAAAGGCATCGGGAATTATAAGCATTATACAAAAGCCCTTTTTGAAGAGGAAATGGGCATATCTCCAAAGGCGCTGATTGATATGAAAGCGCTGATGGGTGATGCTAGCGATAATTACCCTGGTGTAAAAGGAATCGGCGAAAAAACAGCATTGAAATTTATTCAAACGTATCAAACGATTGATCGACTGTTAGAAAATGTTCATGCATTAACGGCAGCTCAGCAAAAGAAAATGCAAGCAGGATTAGAAGATTTGAAGCTTTCTCGTATACTGGCAGAAATTAAATGTGATGTACCACTCAGCTGTCCGATTGACGAAACAAAAATAAAAATGGACCCAGAGCGGGCAGCGACAATGCTTCGCTTGCATCAAATCAAAGGGATCGAACCAATGGTTAACCGCTTAAGTCAATTAGGAATCAGTTAAGGTTGTTCTTACGCAGAAAAGAAACAAAGGGCTACATGTATTAGCCCTTTGTGTTGCTTTTTTTCGCCTTATTTTCTAATTGCGATATTGGCTGTTTATCTTTTGTTTGCGCATCACCTTGAGGAGTCGTTCCGTTTGTGACACGGCCTCTGTTCTCTTTATCCAATTCGTATCACCTCACACATTAGCATAACCAAAAGAAAAGCGATTCATCCTTTTGAAAGGTGAATCGCTTTTCTAGCGAGCTGATCAGCCACTTGATTTTCCTTGCTCGGAATCCACTTAATGAAAAATAAATCAAATTCGCTTTGAAGCTGCAGCATTTCTTCGATAAAATGACGAAAAGATGGATTTTTAGCAAATCCTGCATTGGCTGCACGATCTACCACTTGTGAATCAGTGCGGAATGAAACGGTCCGTAATCCTTTTTCTACGCAAATTTTCATGCCTTCAATGAGCGCGGAAAACTCTGCTTCATGATTGCTCATGATGCCAAGAGGAATGGAGAAAGACTCAGCTTTTCCGTCATATTTCAAGAAAATGCCGATGCCAGATGGACCTGGGTTTCCGGCACTAGCACCGTCAATATATATTTCAGCTGGCAATTTATTTCCCCCTTTCATCAATCGGAACCATTTTTTTCGCCGCATAGGCATAAGGTGTGCCAATGGCAGCGACGATAAATTTAATCACATAAGTCGTGATGAAAATTTCGATCCATATATGGAATGGGTAGGTCCCAAGAAAGGCAATGGTTGTGAAAACGAGTGTATCAAGTAGCTGGCTAATCATTGTACTCCCCGCATTTCGCAGCCAGAGCGCACCGTCTGAAGGAAATATCCGGCGAATAAACGAATATACATAAACATCTAACATTTGACTGATGATATAAGCAGCAAGACTACCAAGAGCGACCCTTGGCATAAAGCCAAATATCGTTTCTAATGATGATTGGGAAATGTCAGATGGAGCGGGATGGAAAAGCAAAGCCTCCTGCATGACAACAGTTAATGTTAAAAGGGTGGCAAAGCCAATCCAGACAGCTTTTTTCGCTTCGGTTTGTCCATATTTTTCATTTAGGACGTCCGTTGCAAAGAACACACTGCCGTATAAAATGTTGCCAAGTGTTGCCGTTAAGCCAAATAATTCAACGGTTTTGACCACTTGTAAATTGGCAGCAACTGTTGCAAAACCAATCCAGACGAAAAGCCCCATCTTGCCAAATCCTTTATAAAATAGAAGAACAATGATAAAATTAATGATCGCAAATAAGATCCAAATACCTTCATTAAACAAGTGACATGAACTTCCTTTCTAAATGTAAAATGTAACTTTTTGATTATAGCATAACGAACGTTTACCTTAAAAGTATGGGAAGGCGATGTGATCAATGAAACTAAGAGCGCACTATACAATGAAAGTGAAATCGATTGGGTCCATTGCTTTTTTCCAAGAAGATTGGATGGAGCTCAAAGAGGCCTTGCTTTTAGCAAAACATATAGACAAAAAAGAACCGCAGTCACTTCTATCATTTGAAGATGAAAAGGGTGCGATGTGGTCGATGAAAGAACTTGAAAAGCTAAACGAAGAACTTAGGCTTGAACCCGATCAGCTTCAGGTCTATTTTGATGCGAGTTTTCGCAAAGAAACAGGTGATGCTGGGCTTGGAATTGTCGTGTATTATCAGCTCGGACAGGATGCATACCGGTTAAGGAAGAATCAGCCTTTTCAGAGCACTACGAACAATGAGGCAGAGTATGCGGCTTTATTTGAAGCGGTAAAAGCTTTAAAAGAACTGGGAGCCAGCAGAAACTCTGTTACGATTAGAGGAGATTCTCTTGTGGTGATGAATCAGCTCAAAGGGGAATGGCCTTGTTATGATGATATACATAACAAATGGCTCGACCGAATTGAGGCTGCGATCAAAGAGCTGAAGCTCACGCCAACATATGAAGTCATCGATCGTAAACAAAATGCAGAAGCAGATCAGCTTGCCAGACAGATACTTGCAGACGTCCCTATCGAAAGTAAGTTGAAATTAGAAGCAGACGGAGCTGAATAAAGTGGATAAAAAAACAGCAGTAAAAGAATTAACAGATCTTCAAGACACGTATTGTTCAGATTGCTTGATTAAGAAGCACTTTCGTAAAGAATTTGGCAAAAAATACGCGCACTCCTTTTGTATACAGCAATGCACGGTAGGAGAGAAGATCAAACAATACGGAAATGAATTACTCAAAAAATAAGCGTACACTCCGGTTTTCCCCTAGATGTATCACGCGTTCACGAAAAAAAAAACGAATAGAATGTGTAAAAAAAGAACATATTCTGAAAAATGAGCCGATATAACTATAGAAAGTTTTGGTTGAGTTACTTTTTGACTAAGTGACGGATAATAGAGGAAAAGGGGAAGGCCGGCATGGATAATAAGGATTTTGAAACGGTATTACATCGGACATTTCAAGAGGTGTACAGTGATCTAGAGCAACTGGTAGATGTAGCAAAGAAGGGAAGACCTTTTCTCGAAAAAGATATCTCTGAAATTGAACAAAGATTAAAGCAAAATATTTTAGCGATTGAAATTCAGCTGAAAATCAAATAAGAGAGGCATACGCCTCTCTTTATTTTGTCGTTTCATCATTGATTGAATTGATTAGATTTTTGTTACGTTTGCAGCTTGAGGTCCACGATTACCTTCAACGATTTCAAAAGAAACTTCTTGTCCTTCTTCTAGAGATTTGTAACCGTCACCTTCGATAGCTGTGAAGTGAACGAATACGTCGTCTCCGCCTTCAACTTCAATGAAGCCGAAACCTTTTTCATTATTGAACCATTTTACTTTACCGTTTTGCATATTGCTTTTTCCTCCTAGTACTGTAGCACACCTTTCGGCATACTAAAAAAAATTTTTCATCACCTAACGACTTAAGAAGTTGTTAAATGATGGTTCCACTATACACCATCAAAAGTAAAGCGTCAAGCAGGCAAGCCAAATTTTGAGCAGAATGTTTGATTTTTTTGTTTTTTTAGTGAATGACATTTATCTATAAAACGTCCTAATCTCATGAAACCTAACGTATAACTTGTCCGTATATAGTAAAAATACAGAAAGAGGTGCGTCATGAATCGTTACACAATTGAGGAGTTTGTTCAGAATACGCAGCAAGAAGACAAAGGGGAAGGGGTCTTTGAACTTGAAACACCAAGATTGTTAGAAATTAATTTAACGGATACCATTTGGGCAAAAACAGGCTCCATGGTTTCATATCGCGGGAAAATAAAGTTTGAACGTGAAGGTGTGTTTGAACACGGTGTGTCAAAGATGTTCAAAAAAATGTTATCAGGAGAAGGAACTTCTTTGATGAAGGCCACAGGTGATGGGAAATTATATGTAGCAGACCAAGGGAAAAAAATTTCGATTCTTCGATTGGCTCAAGGGGAGTCTATTTTCGTTAATGGAAACGACTTGCTCGCATTTGAACCGTCTGTTCGGTGGGATATTAAATTAATGAAAAAGGTGTCTGGCATGCTTGCAGGCGGATTATTTAATGTCAAACTTGAAGGACCAGGTCTTGTGGCAATCACAAGTCATTACGAACCGCTGACGCTGATTGTTCAGCCAGGTGATTCTGTTTATACAGATCCGAATGCGACGGTCGCATGGTCAGGAGATTTGCAGACTGAATTTGTGACAGATGTATCGTTCAAAACGTTTATTGGCAGGGGAAGCGGAGAGTCTATTCAAATGAAGTTTAGCGGAAGCGGCTTTGTTGTCGTGCAGCCGTTTGAAGAAGTTTATACAACGAATGGGAATCAAGGTTAAAAGAAGAAAGGTGTCCGTCATTGACGGACACCTTTTTATGATAATGCTTGAGCATACGATTTGTTGCTCATGATCAGATCTGATTGTTCGACGATATCTTCTAAAATGGTTTGAGAAGACTGTTTTAGGTGTAATTTTTTGATGTTTTGTTTCATGGATTCTAATTTTTCTTCGTCTTGCAACAAGTTGGTGACAGATTCTAAAATGTCTTCGTGTCTGTTGATGACAATGGCAGCGCCGTAATCTTCAAAGAAAAGAGCATTTTCTTTTTCTTGTCCTGGAACAGGTTTGTAAAGAATAACTGGGACACCAATTGCTGTTGCTTCTGTTAATGTAATTCCGCCCGGTTTTGTAATCATACAGTCCGTTACTCTGAACAATTCATCAATTTGTTCCACATATCCAAGCGCCTTCAATTGATTTGGGTGTGCTTGTTCAAGTTCGCTAAGCGATTGCTTCAGCGCTGCATTCTTACCGCACACAACAACAATTTGTACTTCACTGTCAAGAAGTAGTGCTTCACACAGTTCCTTCACATTTTTTAGTACACCATGGGCACCCGCCATAATGAGAAGGACTTTTTTGTCTGATGATAATCCATATTTTTTATAGATGATCGATTTAGGCACGTCTACTTCAAATTGTGGTCTAATCGGAATGCCTGTTACCTTGACATCGCTTGGATGTGTGCCGATTTCTACTAGCTTTTGTTTCACATAATCGGTTGCAACATAGTATCGGTCAATGTTTTCATGTACCCAAATTTTATGAAGACAAAAGTCTGTCATCACATTAAATGTTGGAATGACTTTACCTGTTTTGTTTCGGTATTCAGGTACAACAATCATCGGGAATGTAATGATGATGATATCCGGATTGTGTAATTGAATTAATTCATCAAGACGCTTATTTCCCATCTTTAAATAAATGTTAAATTTGCGTTTATTGTAAATTTTATCTACACCGTAATAAAACAAGCGATAAAATTGTTTCCCAATGGAGAAGCTCTTTAAATATAAATATTGAGTCACTTCGGACACAATGGGATTTGATTCTTGATACAAATTAGAAACTATCACATGTTCAAACCCTTGGGATTTGCATTCATCATACAGTGTTTTTGCAACCTGCATATGTCCATTTCCATAATTTGCGGTCAAGATTAATATTTTTTTATTGGTATTCAAGAATATTCACCTCAAATGTAATCAACAACAACAAAACTTCGTACGAAAACTATAAATCTCATAGGTCTACATATACATAAAGATAACATATAAACAGCGAGAGCATATCATTCGTTACGAAAGAATTAAACTAATTTTAAAAAACAAACAGACTAAATTGATAATGGAAGACAGAGCCATTTGTATTTTAACACATTTTAAGCATTTATCATCAGACTACAGTCTATTTTATTCCCACACATATGGTGTTTCTTGATAAACATAGTAATTAAGCCAATTCATAAACAGCAAAGTAGCATGGGCTTTCCAGCGGTTCACTGGAACTAATGTGTCTCCATCTTCTATGAAATAGTGGACGGGTTTTTTGACTGTATCATGTTTCAACAAATCTCTTTCATATTCCTGCTTCAATGTATCTGTATCGTATTCAGGATGTCCAGTTAAAAATACTTGTTTATCATCATCTGAAACAATTAAACAAACACCAGCTTCCTCAGACGTGCTCAAAACTTTTAGATTCGGCGTGTTTTTTAATTGTTCTGTATTAATATCTGTATGCCTAGAATGTGGGACATAGTATACTTCATCGAAACCTCTTACTAATCTTTCTTTTTTCTCTTTGACAAGATGCTCAAAAACACCGAATTTTTTCTCTGGAAGCTTGATTTTTTCAATGCCATAATGATGATATAGACCAGCCTGTGCCCCCCAGCATATATGGAGAGTAGACGTCACATTCGTTTTACTCCAGTCCAAAATGTCCTGCAGTTCTTTCCAATAGGAAACTTCTTCGAAAGCTAAATGCTCAATTGGTGCACCTGTAATGATCATGCCATCAAATTTTTTATGGCGAATCGAGTCAAAGGTCGTATAAAATTCATCTAGATGCTCTCTCGATGTATTCTTCGGTGTATGTGTACTTGGAATCAAAAATGTAAAATACACTTGCAAAGGAGAATTTCCGAGCATTCTCAGCAGCTGCGTTTCAGTTTGTATTTTTTTTGGCATTAAATTTAAGATCACGATATTCAAAGGACGGATATCTTGTTTGAATGCCCTTGTCTCATCCATGACGAAAATGTTTTCGCTCTCTAGTATTTGTTTTGCCGGTAGATGAACTGGTATGTTAATAGGCAACTCGCCACCCCCTGAACCAAAGCTAATTTCACTTCATTATAGGAACTTTCTGGCGATATTTCAATGTTTCAATTATGTTACAATGAAAAATAGAGCAAAAAAGAAAGCTGTTTCTGTCAAAAAAGGAGGCCATTAATCATGATCACAAAGCATTTATCAGATATTGACATTGCCCAAAAGGCAAAGCTGAGACCGATTCAAGACATCGCAGCAAAATTACAAATACATGACGAAGAATTAGAATGCTATGGTTTCACAAAAGCAAAAATATCTTTGACTATTTTTGACCGTTTAAAGGAACAAAAAGAAGGAAATGTGATTCTTGTGACTTCGATCAACCCAACGCCAGCAGGTGAGGGGAAGTCCACCGTAACAGTTGGCCTCGGTCAAGCCTTCGAGAAAATTGGGAAAAAAGCGATCATTGCCATGCGTGAACCTTCACTAGGTCCCACAATGGGTATTAAAGGTGGTGCAGCTGGCGGCGGATATTCACAGGTGTTGCCTATGGAAGAAATCAATCTTCATTTCACAGGGGATTTTCATGCGATTACATCTGCACATAACGCTTTATCTGCTTTTATTGATAATCATATCCATCACGGAAATGAGCTTGGGATCGACGCACGCCGAATTGTATGGAAACGAGTGTTAGACTTAAACGATCGTGCTCTAAGACAAGTGGTCGTAGGACTTGGCGGTCAATTAAATGGGTACCCTAGAGAAGATGGGTTTGATATTACGGTTGCATCCGAAATGATGGCCATCCTCTGTTTAGCAGACGACTTAAACGATCTAAAAAAACGTCTTTCTTCTATTGTTGTTGCCTACAATCAAGAAGGTGAACCGGTCACAGTTGGAAATCTAGGATATGAAGGCGTATTAACCTTGCTTTTAAAAGATGCGCTGAAACCAAACCTTGTTCAAACGATTGAAGGAACTCCAGCCCTTGTTCATGGTGGTCCTTTTGCCAATATTGCACATGGATGCAATAGTTTAATTGCCACAAAAATGGCGGCAAAACTAGCAGATTACGTCGTAACAGAAGCGGGATTTGGTGCAGACCTCGGCGCGGAAAAATTTCTTCACATCAAAACAAGAGCCGGTGATTTTAAACCAGGCGCTGTTGTCATTGTAGCAACTGTCAGGGCGCTAAAAATGCATGGCGGAATGCAGAAAACAGAGCTCAAGGAAGCAAATGCACAGGCTGTATTAGAAGGTATACATAATTTAGAGAAGCATATTGAAACAGTGCAAGCCTTCGGTCTACCATACATCGTTGCAGTGAACCGTTTTATTACCGATACAAAAGAAGAAATTCAAGCAATAGAAAACTGGTGCGAAACGAATGGACATCCAGTCAAAGCCGTCAATGTATGGGAAGAAGGAGGAGCTGGCGGCGTAGCACTTGCCGAAGAGCTCACGACACTCATTGAAAAGAATGAAAACAGCTTTTCTTATTTATATGAGGAGCAAGATTCCATTGAAGAAAAATTGTCAAAAGTCGCCAAAGTGGTTTATGGTGCAGACGGCGTCAACCTTACATCAAAAGCAAGAAAGCAGCTAGCTGCAATTGAGAAAAATGGCTGGGCCCATTTGCCAGTTTGTATGGCAAAAACGCAATATTCACTATCGGATGATCCGGCTTTAATCGGCAGACCAAAAGGCTTCACCGTTACGATTCGAGAGTTAAAACCATCTGTAGGAGCAGGTTTTATCGTTGCACTAACGGGAAGCATTCTGACCATGCCAGGTCTCCCTAAAAAACCTGCGGCACTTGAGATGGATTTATTAGAAGACGGCAGTGTGACTGGACTCTTTTAGCAGGAAGCATAAAAAGCGATTTTCTAAAAGAAGCATGTTACGATAGGAAAAAGTGAATCCTAGGAGGCTATGAGATGTCAATTTATGATATTCAGGTCAAGACCATTAACGGTCAGGAAAAATCAATGGCAGATTACAAAGGGAAAGTACTGATCATCGTGAACACAGCGAGCAAATGTGGACTGACCCCTCAATTTAAACAATTACAAGAGTTATACGATCAATATCATGAAAAGGGCCTTGAAATTTTAGGATTTCCGTGCAATCAATTCATGAATCAAGAGCCAGAAGGGGAAGAAGCAATTCAAGAATTCTGTTCGTTAAACTATGGTGTGACCTTCCCGATGTTTGCAAAAGTAGATGTCAATGGTGACAATGCGCATCCGCTTTTCAAATACTTAACGAGTCATGCGAAAGGTGTGCTTGGTACAAAAACGGTGAAATGGAATTTCACAAAATTTATCGTTGACCAAAACGGAGAAGTGACTGAACGATTCTCTCCTAAAACACCACCAAAAGAATTAGAAAGCTCCATTATCGCTCTTTTGGAGAAATAAGCATGTATTCGAGTAAGCAGCAAGAACAATTGGAGGCAGCTGCCTCCTTTGTTTCAAAACAGCTAAAGAATGAACCGACTGGACACGATGAAGCTCATATCAATCGTGTGCGCCAGCTTGCCGTCCATATTGCACAACAGGAGGGCGGGTCGCTTTTTGTCATTGAAATGGCAGCGATTGTCCATGATGTAATTGATGACAAGCTGTCTAGTGAATGGAAGCTTTCACCGCATGATCTCAAGCAGCAGCTCCTTTTGTGGGAAGTGGACACGCGAGTTATTCGCTATATCATGGATATCATTACAACGATGTCTTTTCGTCACCGGCATATGCAACATAAGCCAGTGACATTAGAAGGGGCCATTTTTCAAGATGCAGATCGACTGGATGCAATAGGTGCAACTGGGATTGCAAGGGTGTTTACATATGCCGGTGCAAAAGGGGAGCCTCACTATACAGAGGGTGCTCACCAAGGCACAGTACTTTTGCATATGCAAGAAAAGCTGCTTCAATTAAAAGACTTGATGAACACACGTGCTGGAAAGCAGCTGGCTCATGAGCGACATGAGTTTATGTGTCTATTTATTAAGACATGGAAAGAAGAATGCGGCCTTACAGATGAGTAGGGTCTTTATGTGTGTAAGGAGGATGTATAGATGAAAATAACTGCCATAGAACCAACGCCAAGCCCGAATACAATGAAAGTCATTTTGACAGAAGCGCTTGCAGGCGGTAAAAGCAATAACTACAAAAAAGATCAAAAAGACGAAGCGCCAGAGATGATTAAGCGCATTTTAACCATTGAAGGTGTAAAAGGTGTTTACCATGTAGCCGATTTCTTAGCGGTTGAGCGCAATGCGAAATTTGACTGGCAAGGTATTTTACAGCAAGTCAGAGAAGCCTTTGGACAAGAAACAGAAGGTCTTCAGGGAGAATCGCAGTCAGGTGATGACACATTTGGAGAAGTCAAAGTGTTTGTTCAAATGTTTAATGGGATTCCGATGCAGGTGAAGCTGACAGACGGTGAAAGAGAAGAACGATTTGGAATGCCTGAACGTTTCCATGCAGCGATTTTAAAGCTAAGAAGCAGTTCAGATAATGTTGTATTTGAACGTGTGTGGAAAGAACATGGCGTACGTTTTGGAGAATTTGCTGATATCGGTCAAGAAGTCACAGAAGAGCTGCAAGCTGCATATGACGACGAGCGTTTATCCCGTTTAACAGAGGCAGTGAAGGAAGGTCAAGAGGCTGTAGATAAACAAGTGAACCGAAAAGCATATGATGTGACAGAAGAGATGCTGCGCGATGAAGATTGGAAGAAACGTTTTGCTCATTTAGAGCAAATGCAGCCAGAGAAAAAAGATATACCTGTTTTAATGAAAGCGATGGAGGATCCAAAAACATCGATTCGCAGACAAGCTGTTGTGAATGCTGGAATGATTGAAGATCCAGCCATTTTGCCTATTTTGTATAAAGGGCTTGAAGATAAAACAGTGACAGTTAGAAGAACTGCAGGAGATTGTATTTCGGATCTTGGTGATCCTAGTGCGATTGAAGCGATGATCCAAGCCTTAAAGGACCCAAGTAAGCTTGTCCGCTGGCGTGCGGCCATGTTCCTTTATGAAGAAGGTGACGAAACAGCACTAGAATCTTTAAAAGAAGCGGAGCAGGACCCTGAATTTGAAGTCAGTCTTCAAGTGAAAATGGCCATCGAACGAATTGAGCACGGAGAAGAAGCAAAAGGCTCTGTGTGGAAGCAAATGACAGAAAGTAGAAAAAATGCATCAGAATCATAAGAAAGACGAGCAGGCTGCCAATAAAAGGCAGCTTGTTTTCTGAAAATGGCTTTTTTATTGGCAGAAAAATTTTTTTAGAAAAATTATTTTGAATATTGTTGAAATATGAGAAAAAACTCTATATAGTAGTACCAATATAGAATATTGGAGGTCAGATTTTATGACACAATCCTTGCTGGACACTTGCTTCAGCAGAGAAATCAGTCACTATCTATTATAGGTGGCTAAATAAACAGAAAATTTGTAAAATAAAATGAACTCAAAATCATACAGTCAACAAGACTAGTAGTATAGGAGGCTTTTTAAACAGATGGCAGAACTTCGCAGTAATATGATTAAACAAGGAATTGACAGAGCACCTCACCGAAGCTTACTAAGAGCAGCTGGGGTAAAAGATGAGGATTTTGGCAAACCGTTTATTGCTGTATGTAATTCCTATATTGATATTGTCCCAGGGCATGTCCATCTTCAGGAATTCGGAAAAATTGTGAAAGAAGCCATTCGTGAAGCTGGCGGTGTTCCATTTGAATTCAATACAATTGGGGTAGATGATGGTATTGCGATGGGGCATATTGGGATGAGATATTCATTGCCAAGCCGTGAAATCATTGCTGATTCAGTAGAGACCGTGGTGTCTGCACACTGGTTTGATGGCATGGTTTGTATTCCTAACTGTGATAAAATCACGCCAGGTATGATGATGGCTGCCATGCGTGTGAATATCCCAACTGTATTTGTCAGTGGTGGACCGATGGAAGCTGGGAGAACAAGTGATGGCAGAAAAATTTCTCTTTCTTCTGTCTTTGAAGGCGTAGGCGCATACCAATCAGGGAAAATTAATGAAGAGGAATTAAACGAATTAGAGCAATTTGGCTGTCCAACATGCGGATCTTGCTCTGGTATGTTTACAGCAAACTCAATGAACTGTTTAGCAGAGGCGCTAGGGATTGCTCTTCCTGGAAATGGAACCATTTTGGCGACTTCACCAGAACGAAGAGAATTTGCGAAGAAGTCAGCAAAACAATTGATGGAGCTGATCAAAAAAGACATTAAACCACGTGATATTGTCACCGAAAAAGCGATTGATAACGCATTTGCTTTAGATATGGCACTTGGTGGTTCAACCAATACAGTTCTTCATACATTGGCGATTGCAAATGAAGCAGGCGTTGAATATTCACTTGAGCGTATCAATGAAGTCGCAGAACGAGTGCCTCATTTATCGAAACTTGCTCCAGCTTCAGATGTTTATATTGAAGATTTACATGAAGCTGGCGGAGTGACCGCTGCACTAAATGAATTGTCCAAAAAAGAGGGGGCTCTTCATTTAGATACCATGACCGTCACAGCGAAAACGTTAGGCGAGAACATCGCGGGGCATGAGGTAAAAGATTATAACGTCATTTATCCAATTGACAAGCCATTTACTGAAAAGGGCGGTTTAGCCGTTTTATTTGGAAACCTTGCGCCAGATGGAGCGATCATTAAAACAGGCGGTGTACAAGACGGCATCACACGTCATGAAGGACCTGCGATCGTATTTGAATCCCAAGAGGAAGCACTTGAAGGAATCATTAATCGAAAAGTAGAAGCAGGACATGTTGTTATTATTCGTTATGAAGGACCTAAAGGCGGTCCAGGCATGCCTGAAATGCTTGCACCAACTTCACAAATTGTTGGAATGGGACTTGGTCCAAAGGTTGCTTTAATTACAGACGGACGATTCTCCGGTGCCTCTCGCGGATTGTCTATTGGACACGTTTCTCCAGAGGCAGCAGAAGGTGGCCCGCTTGCCTTTGTTGAAAATGGTGATCATGTCGTTGTCGATATCGAAAAACGCATTTTAAGCGTAGATGTCCCGAAAGAAGAATGGGAAAAAAGAAAAGCAAACTGGAAAGGCTTTGAGCCAAAAGTAAAAACAGGTTACCTTGCCAGATACTCAAAACTTGTGACATCAGCCAATACAGGCGGAATCATGAAAATTTAATGTGAAATTGAACATTTGAAAATTGGCTCTCTCTATAGTATCCTTTATTCACAACATAAGGATTATAGAGGGGGCTTTTTTATGTCAATGGCATATGAAGAATATATGCGTCAGCTCGTCGTACCAATGCGCCAAGAACTGACAAGTGCAGGGTTTCAAGAATTGACGACTGAAGAAGAAGTAGAAAAAACGATGCAGGAAGCAGAAGGAACAACATTTGTTGTCGTCAATTCCGTATGCGGATGTGCTGCCGGTTTAGCACGCCCTGCTGCTACTCAAGCTGTCATGAAAGCAGAAAAAGCACCAGATCGAATGGTGACGGTCTTTGCTGGTCAGGACCGGGAAGCAACGGCTAAAATGAGAGAATACTTCAAAGGTGAGGAGCCATCTTCTCCATCTATGGCACTTTTAAAAGGAAATGAACTTGTTCATTTTATCCCGCGTGACGAAATTGAGGGTCATAAAATGGAAGATATTATGAAGAACGTCTTATCTGCATTTGAAAAACATTGCTAATACAAATGTTGAAATGTCCTGTGATCCATCAGGGCATTTTTTCTTGATTATGGTGGAGGAACGTCATGCTCATTACAACAAGCTTTAGAGCAAATGAACAAACAATTGAAACGGCAAAGGCCCTCGCAAAGGACTTGCATGGTGAGTACATCGAGCGGCGCAAACAATCTGTCAAACAGCTTGCGATCAAGCGGGGGGATGTACTGGTTGTTGGGAAAGAACGATTTGAATGGTATCAGCCAAATGGTGAAAAGTTCTTTTTCCATCCAAGCTCAGCGATGTTTAGGGTGAAGCGGGTTCTGCGAGGGGAAAAAGATCCATTAATAGAAGCAGCACAATTAAAGCCGGGCGATTCCTTTTTAGATTGTACGCTTGGCTTAGGATCTGATGCGATTACCGCAAGCTGCGCTACAGGAGCCAATGGAAAAGTGTCCGGTATTGAAAAAAATCCAATGACGGCATTGCTTGTTCGAGAAGGACTCAGCACATGGGAAACGGGTGTGAAAGAGGCAGACGAAGCGATGAAACGGATATCTGTCATCAGCGGGGATAGTATTGAGCAGTTAAAGAAGCTCCCTGATCGATCCTATGATATCGTCTATTTTGACCCGATGTTTGAAGAAACCATACAAGAGTCTGCTAGTATGATGCCGCTTCGTCATGCAGCTGAGCATCATTTTGACCATGAAACCGCTGTGAAAGAAGCAATGAGAGTGGCTAGAAAAAGAGTGGTTTTAAAAGATCATTGGAAAAGCACACGATTTACCACTGATTCCTATCAATTTCAGGTGATGAAACGTAAAACCGCCCAATTCCATTACGGATATATCTCAATAGAAGAAGACAAATCAACAAAACTTTAATCACTCTTAACAATTAAAAAAGCCCTATTTCAGGGCTTTTAATCGGTGATCTCCATATAGACAAAATAAAATAACGTCAGCAAGGAAGCTGTGATGAAAAACCCTTCAAGCATAACCATTCCTCCCAAATTTTAGTCGTCGTTACTGTCATTGTAAACGTTTTATCATGAAAAAGAAAGTCTCAACTCAATGACCAAATTGAATGACTGAAAATTCATTATATGCTAGAATAGCAGTATGATAACTTATGGAAGGAATTAGATATCATGAAAATGTGGATGAGAAAAACGCTTGTTGCACTCTTTACGATTGCGACTTTTGGTTTAATCTCTCCTCCATCAGCTTTGATGACAGACAAGCCATCTGAACTTTCTTCATCTGATAAATCACCTTATACAGCAGTTTATGATACATCAGATGATACGCGCAGCTGGGAATTATCGCAAGAAGACAACAAAGAGCGGGTAGACCCCTTTGAGCAATATAAGCAAGAGGTTCTATCAAGTGCAGAAAACCAATCCTTTCTCAAATTTGGTCGTAAAATCACACCTGTCATTGAGGACGAGTATAGAGAAGAGATTCAACCAAAAATTGAACAAGTGTTAACCGACTTTTTAACAAATTTCAAAGATGACGAAAAATTTCAAGATGTTGTTTTAACTGATCAGCCTTCAAGCGGAAATGGGGAAAAAATCTTCCACATTTATAATAGAAAGACTGGAGAAGATTTGCTTCGTTTTCATGTCAGGAGAGATCAGCCACCTCACAGCGGATATTGGTTTAACTTTCACTACCATACAGCAGAAGATGGATTCCAGACGCATCATGAACTCGGTAATATTTACTGGGATAAAAACACCCCGCCGAGCTGGATGAGCCACTAGAAGGAGATGTCATGCCAATTGAAAAAGTATACAATGAACGAAATGGTTCGCATTACAAAACAGATGTTAAACGGGCGTGGAGTGAAAATAGAAGATATTGCACACATTGTGCTGAAACTCCAAGAGAAATACAACCCAAATCTTCCACTTAGTGTCTGCATTGAAAATGTTGAAAAAGTGCTGAATAAAAGGGAAATTGTCCACGCAGTTTTGACAGGACTTGCTCTTGATCAGCTGGCAGAAAAAAAGCTTTTGCCAGAACCTTTGCAGCATTTAGTTGAAACAGATGAACCGCTATATGGAATTGATGAGATTATTCCGCTTTCCATTGTCAATGTATATGGATCAATCGGTTTGACCAACTTCGGTTACCTAGACAAAGAGAAATTTGGTATTATTAGAGAATTAGATGAAGGTCGTCCTGGTGAAGTACACACCTTCCTTGATGACCTTGTCGCTGCGCTTGCCGCAGCAGCAGCAAGCCGCATAGCTCACTCTCACCAAGATATTAAGGACGAAGAGCAGGATCGAGTGAATCAAGCATAAAAAGAAAAACATGTCTGCTCATCATGCAGACATGTTTTTTTGGTTTCAATTGGTTTCAACAAAAGCAGAAATAAGGTAAACTACAACAAGAACATAAATAAAGGATGAAAAAAATGAAACAATACAAAGAGTTATGCCGTCATGTATTACAGCACGGGGATGAAAAAGGTGACAGAACAGGAACAGGCACTATCAGCACGTTCGGTTACCAAATGAGATTTGATTTACAGGAAGGGTTTCCTTTATTAACAACAAAGAAATTACACCTGAAATCAATCATTCATGAGTTACTGTGGTTTTTAAAAGGTGATACAAATGTCAAATATCTTCAAGAAAATGGTGTCCGTATTTGGAATGAATGGGCAGATGAAAATGGAGAGCTAGGGCGTGTGTATGGTGCGCAGTGGAGATCATGGGCGAGTGGAGACGGAGAGACAGTAGATCAGATCAGCAAGCTGATCCATGATATTGAGAATCATCCTAATTCGAGAAGATTGATTGTCAGTGCGTGGAATCCAGGAGAAATTGATCAGATGGCGCTGCCTCCTTGTCATTGCTTGTTTCAATTTTACGTATCAAACGGTAAATTATCGTGCCAGCTCTATCAACGTTCGGCAGATATCTTTTTAGGTGTGCCTTTTAATATTGCTTCGTATGCACTTCTAACGATGATGATTGCCAAAGTGACCAACCTTGAGCCAGGAGAGTTTATTCATACGCTAGGAGATGCTCATATTTATCAAAATCATCTTCCGCAGGTCAAAATGCAGTTAGAGCGTGAGGAGCGCACACTTCCGCAGCTTCGCATCACTAGAGATGTCAAAAGTATTTTTGATTTTACGTTTGATGATTTTGTGCTTGAGAACTATGATCCACATCCGCATATTAAAGGAGAAGTCAGTGTATGATTTCCATGATAGTGGCGACAGGAAAAGACAGAGTCATTGGCAAAGATAATCAAATGCCTTGGCATTTACCCGCTGATTTAGCGTATTTTAAAAAAGTCACAAGTGGCCATACCATTGTCATGGGCAGAAAAACGTTTGAATCAATTGGACGAGCACTGCCTAACCGCCGGAATATCGTGTTGACCACAAGTTTTTCTTTTCAAGCTGAAGGATGCGAGGTGGTCCATTCAATCGATGATATTTTAACCATTGCGAAGACCGAGGAAGAATTATTGATCATTGGCGGGGCTAAGCTGTATGAGGAAATGATGCCATATGCAGATCGTTTATATATCACGCACATTCATCATTCATTTGAAGGCGACCGTTTCTTCCCTTATTACGATGAAGATAATTGGACGGTTGTATCACGTGAAAAAGGCCATCGTGACGAAAAGAACCCCTACAATTATGAATTTGTCGTCTATGACAGAAAAGAAGGATAAGTGAGTAGGAGGAGTACGGTTGTTTCGTTATTGGTTTTTAACGATTTATGTTGTTGTATCCTTTTTTAAAAGTATAAGGCATTTGTATGACCATGAATTAACGGATCCACGCATTTCCTATACGAAACGAATGCATCTCATCCATGAGCATGCAAAAAGGTTTGCTAGAGGGTGTATTGATCAATCAGGATCGGTCATGACCATTCATCAGCAAAAAAAGCTGCCAGATGGTCCTGTTATTTATGTCACAGAAGCACATCATCTAGTGACGACGACATTGCTGATTGGTCACTTAGAGAAGCCATTTGCTTTTATGACAAAACCGCATCTGTTTCGCTATCCCATCTTAAAACAATGGTTGAAGAAGATGGCGGTGATCAAGCAGAATCAATCTGATGAGGCGTTATTAGAAGAAGCAAGAGAAAGAGTTCTATCTGGCCAGAGTCTGTTGCTTTCTGAACAGTATCGTGTCATGGCAGAAACGCTTGCTGAAGAATGTAACTGCTCACTTGTTCCGGTTGAAACAAGCGGCACAGACCGTCTTTTAACAGGGAAGATCGTCAAAAGACTTCGTCCAGTTAATGTCGATATCCATATCAAAGCACCGGTCAAGATGAGTGATTACGCACAAAAGCGCGCATAGAAAAAACCAGCATCCGAGTGTGGATGCTGGTTTTTTGATCATGCTGGGATGTTGACGCAATAAAATAGAATGCAGAAGAACATGGATGCACTTCCGCCGAGAACAAAGCTGTGCCAAATCGCATGATGATAGGGAATTTTCCGCCAAATATAAAAGATCGTTCCGACTGAATACAAAATACCGCCTAATAGTAAGAGGCTGAATCCAGCTCCTGTTAATTGAATGTACAGAGGTTTAATTGCGATGATAATCATCCAGCCCATTAATAAATAAACAAGGGTGGATACAATGATAAACCGTTTGACGAAAAAGATTTTAAAAACGATACCGCCTGCAGCAAGCGCCCATACAATTGCAAGAAGAGTATAGCCAAGTGCGCCTTTTAATGGGCCAAGCAAAAATGGCGTATATGTACCAGCAATCAATACATAAATCGCAGAGTGGTCAAGGATTTCAAATATATCTTTTGTTTTTTTGTGCCGAATGCTATGAAGCAAAGTAGAGCTTAAATAAAGCAGCAGCATCGACGCGCCAAATATCGAAAAGCTAATAATGTCAGTGACAGTGCCGTATTGAACAGCGAATAAAACGAGAAAAACAATGGCGGGAATGGATAAAATGACGCCAATGCCATGTGTAATCGCGTTGGCAATTTCTTCTTTTACAGTAAACAATGGATGTCCTCCTTTATTGAACCGGTATATAACCATCAAGCGACTTCAGAAATGAGAGACCTTCAAGTGTAATCTTCGTTCCAGCTCTGCCTTTCCCTTTTGTCACATAGGCTTTTTTCTCAAGATCATCTAATCGACTCCTGACTTGCTGAGGGGTCAGTGGGATGTCGCCTTGTTTGCTTAACTCAGACAAGATACGTCTGCTGGCTGCTTCTCCTTTTTCATTTAGAGACTTAATGGCTTCGAGTAAGAAAACAAATTCTTGTTTCTCCATAAGCGTTAGCTGGTGTTCTTCTTTTTTTCCTTTACCAGCTGTTTGTTGAGGTAATAATACAAAAGGTGGCAAGTGATGCAAGAAAACTGTTTGCCCTTCGAGAATCGCGGCTGCATAATGAACGATATTTTTGAGCTCCTGGACATTCCCTTCAAACGAATATTGCTGTAAGACTTCCCACACACTTGAGTCGATGTCAGGCGTCATGTTCAGTTCTTGAAAGAAAGCAGCGGTTAAAATAGGAATATCTGTTTTTCGATCTTCTAAAGGCGGGAGAGGGATATGAAGCACATTGAGCCGATAAAACAGCTCAGGTAAAAAACTGGACGAAACGCTCATCGCCTCTAATGATAAAGACGAAGAAGCAATGATTTTTGTTGCAGGAGAATCTTCGAGAAAACGAATGACCTGATGCTGCATAGGAATACTAAATGCGCTGACTTCGTCTAAATAAAGCACATGATTTGCCGCATGAGTAAATGCTTCCTGCAAAGTCACTTCATCTACAATGGGGCAATAGATATATTTCATCGAAGCCTGCGCAGCAAATGAATGGGCCATTTCTTGTGCAAAGCGTGATTTGCCTGTTCCAATTTCACCTGTGATCAACACAGGCTGATCGTTTTTCGTGAATTGTTTTGCCAAATGAATGGCGTGTTTTATATCTTGGTGTTCTCCATATATAGAAGCAAACGGATGTGTGGTCATCGAGTGATTCCTTTCTTTTGGTTCTAATTGGTTTTATTATAACACCCAATTAGAACAAATGTATAGAAAAACGAAAAAGTTCATGAAATTTATCTCCGATCCATGATCTATTGGTTTATTTTTTGAATATTCATGTTATAATGACAAATTAAATAAGGTTAAAGAGAAAGGATCTTGTACATGAAACCGTTGCTCAAAGAAAACACGCTAATTCAAGTGAAAGACATCTTAAAAGCCCATCAAAATTTGAAGGATGTAGTGATTCATACACCACTTCAAAAAAATGAGCGACTTTCTGAACGATATGAATGTAATGTCTACTTAAAAAGAGAGGACCTGCAAGTTGTTCGTTCTTTTAAATTAAGAGGCGCTTTTAATAAAATGAGCCAGTTGCCAAAAGAAAAACTAGAAAACGGCATTGTTTGTGCCAGTGCAGGAAATCACGCACAAGGCGTTGCCTATTCTTGCAAATATTTAGGTATCCACGGGAAAATCTTTATGCCTGCTACCACACCAAGGCAAAAAGTATCTCAAGTGGAGCTTTTCGGAAAAGAATATGTTGACATTATCTTAACCGGAGATACCTTTGATGATTCGTATCATGAAGCAGTCAAATGCGGAGATAAGGAAAAGCGGGAATTTATCCATCCGTTTGATGATTTAGATGTCATGGCAGGACAAGGAACAACTGCTGTAGAAATATTAAATGATATCGAAGTGGAACCTCACTTTTTATTTGCAAGTGTCGGAGGCGGAGGTCTGTTATCTGGTGTAGGTACATATATCAAAAATATCTCACCAGAAACCGAAATTATTGCAGTCGAACCGCTTGGCGCAGCTTCACTGCATGCTTCCCACGAGAAAGGGGAGGTTGTCACACTTGATTCAATAGATAAGTTTGTAGATGGAGCAGCGGTTCAGCGGATTGGCGAAAAGACGTTTACGTCGCTTCAGTCTGTTGTCGATAAGATTAGTCTTGTACCAGAAGGAAAAGTATGTACAACCATTTTAGAGCTGTATAATCAATGTGCAATTGTAGCTGAGCCAGCGGGTGCGTTACCGATCGCGGCTTTAGATGCACATCGTGAGGAGATTAAAGGGAAAAATGTCGTTTGTATTGTCAGCGGAGGCAATAATGACATTGGCCGAATGCAAGAAATCAAAGAACGCTCCATGATTTATGAAGGACTCCAGCATTATTTCATCGTTAATTTTCCGCAAAGAGCAGGTGCTCTCAGGGAATTTTTAGATGAAGTGTTAGGGCCAAATGATGATATCTCACGCTTTGAATATACGAAAAAGAATAACCGAAGCAAAGGACCTGCGCTTGTTGGGATCGAATTGAAAGAAAGAGATGACTATGCAGCGCTGATTGACCGAATGAATAAAAAAGGCTTCCACTATGTTGAAGTGAATAAAGATCAAGATTTATTCCACCTATTTATTTAGGCTTAACAGATAATTGGAAAAGAGGATTGATCGTTTGTGCTGCTCAAAACAATATGTTTTAGACGGATGGATGGAGCTCAGATCAAGGTAACAGAAGTCCCTGTTTTAAAGGGGGATGAATCCTATGGTTTCATGCTCACCTTTAGACTTGAAGCTTTCTTGAAAAAAGTCTATGTATCTAAGGGAAAGAGGCATGTGTACTCTTTCAGGGAGGATGTGAAACGTAACGTCAAGTGGAGCACATATGAACAGATCTATCAAGAGCCTACACTAAAACACAATGCGTAAATTGGAATCTTTGCCAAAGAGAGTGAGCGGCCATTTTCAAATGGGGGCTACTCATCTTGGCAAGGATTTTTTACATGAAAAGAAGAAAATGTGACAATTTCAAAAACGTTCTGACAGTTGTTTTCAAGTATGCACGAAATAAGGTAATATCATATGTAAAGACTAAGACAGCAAGGATGAGACGATAGTGAAACAAATTAAAATTGTAACAGATTCAACCGTGGACCTTCCGCAAGAAAAAATCAATGATCTTTCCATTCATGTCATTCCGCTCAATATCTCCATTTCTGGGGTTGATTATATTGACCGAGTGAACATACAGCCAGATGAATTTATTGAAAAAATGGAGGCCGCTGAGGAACTGCCGAAAACGTCTCAACCTGCCATCGGTCAATTCGTCGAATTATATGAAAAACTGACGGCAGATGGAAGCGAAGTCATTAGTATCCATTTAACTGGTGGGATGAGTGGTACGGTTCAAACTGCTGAAAGCGCTTCTAAAATGGTAGACGGACATATCACTGTCATCGATTCGAATTTTATTTCCTATGGTTTAGGGTTTCAAGTCACCAAAGCAGCAGAGCTTGCAAAAAAAGGGGCAAGCCGTGATGACATCCTCAAAGAAATGGACAAAATTCGTCTTAAAACAAAGCTATTTGTCACAATCGATACATTAGAAAATCTCGTGAAAGGTGGACGAATTGGAAGAGGAAAGGCGCTGATCGGTTCACTTCTTCATATTAAACCAATTGCCAGCTTAACAGACGGCATATACACACCAGAAGCGAATGTGAGAAGTTACTCCGCTCTTGTCCGCTTTTTGACAAAACAGTATGTACAGGCGGTGAAAGGGAAAACCGTTCAGGCCATTGGGATTGCACATGCAGACGCATTAGAACTTGCAGAAAAGCTTAAAGCAGCACTGCTTGATCACACACCTGATGCACTAGTTGACATCGCTTATACAACACCGATTATTTCCTGTCATACTGGTAAGGGCGCTATAGGCTTTACTTTTTATACCGATTGATTGAAAAGGGGATGTAATTGTCATGTATACAAAAAGGGGAGCCTTATTTGGTGCGCTTACGATCATAAGCGTGCTTCTTTTAGTCTCATGTTCAAATGGACAAATCAAGGATGCGTTAAATTATCAAATCCAGCCGTTTGAGTATCAAAACCAGGATGGTCAAAAGGTGTCGCTCGACGATTTAAAGGGGAAAGTCTGGGTGGCAGATTTTATTTTCACAAGCTGTGAAACGATTTGCCCGCCGATGACCGCACATATGACAGAGTTACAAAAACGGTTAAAAGAAGAAAAATTGGATGCGCACATCATTTCATTTAGCGTCGACCCAGAGGTGGATTCACCGAAAAAGCTAAAGGAATTTGCAAAAGCATATCCATTATCCTTTAAAAATTGGGATTTTCTCACTGGTTACTCGCAGTCAGCGATTGAAAAATTTGCAATGAAAAGCTTTAAGACGATTGTGAAAAAACCTGAAGACGAAGACCAAGTGATACACCAATCTCTGTTTTTCCTCGTTGATCAAGAAGGAAAAGTGATGAAAAACTATGATGGTGTTCAAAATACGCCATATGATGAAATCATCAAGGACATCAAAACACTGAATCGAAGCTAGCATAAGGATGTTCAAATGAGCGAAAACATGATACACTTTTTTAATCAGAAAAAGGAGGGACATCATCGTTTGAAGGCTCGTTTGATTTTGATTGTGATGTCTCTAGCTTTTGTTCTTTCTGCATGTTCCGCGCAAGAGGCTGGCATAAAGGATAAACTAGAAGACACACAAAACGTAAAAGAACATATTACGATCGCAGCGGTTGGAGATTCCTTAACAGAAGGAATCGGAGATCAAAATAAAAAAGGGTATGCCGGCATCACCCGTGACAAGATAGAAGCGGTGGACGGTGTACAGTCTGTTACATTAAAAAACTATGCCATTAAAGGCAGTAGAACGGTAGATTTATTAAAAAGATTAAAAGAAAAAAAAGTGCAGGATGGACTGAAAGACGCTGATTATATTTTCTTTACGATCGGCGGAAATGACTTAATGCATGTCGTCCGTCAAAATGTGCTCAACTTGACATTTGCTCCTTTTCAAAAAGAGCAAGGTCCTTTTGAAGAGCGTTTTAAGACCATTCTTGCTCAATTAAGAGAGCATAATGACCATGCAAAGATCATGTATGTCAGTATGTACAATCCTTTTAAATTCAGCTTGTCTGAGCTGAGAGATATTGATGAGGTCGTCAAAGACTGGAATGCTGCTGCCGAAAAAGAACTAAAAAAAGACGGCAATGCTGATATGATCGATGTAGCAGATTTATTTGAAGATGATAAAGATGAAAAATTACTGGCAGATGATGATTTCCACCCAAACCAAAAGGGGTACTCTCTTATGGCAAATCGTTTATTCTCAGAAGTGAAAAAAGAAGGACTGCCGAAGGAATAGGGTGAAAAGATGAAAAAATGGAAGAGTTTATTTTTTATTTTACTGTCAATTAATCTATTGATTGTTCTTGTATGCGGTATTTTTATGCTGCTGCCGAGCGATCAATCCGCTTCGAAAAAAGAAGTGAACAGCGAGTATGCTTTTAACATTTCTAGTTCAAAAGAATCGCTCACCAGCTTTGTCAATGATTATTTAAAAAACCAAGGATCAAGCGATATGCCCGACTTTCATGTTGCGATTGACCAAGATGTGAAAGTAACAGGTGCAATCAAAGCTTTTTCTTCAACGATTAATGCAAATGTATCATTTACACCAACTGTTGAAGATAACGGGGATGTTCTGCTGAAAGTAGATGACTTTTCAATTGGACAATTAAGCATCCCAATCAGTTTTGTTTTAAGCTACATGGGTCAATTCTATGAACTGCCTGATTTCGTTCATGTGAAACCAGACCAAAAAACGGTGGAAGTGCGCCTTTCAGAAATGCCGCTGACGAATGATATGTATGTCAAAGCGAACAAAATTGATCTTGAGAATGATGAAATTGAATTCTCATATTATCATCCAAAGCAATAGAACGTGTAAGTCAGGAGTGAAACTATGAAGCGAGTCTATCAATATTTTAGTTTACTGTCGCTCTTATTTGCTGCATACTTTGGCATGACAGCTGCCTCTCATTTAAAAGCAGAAAATATCGACCAGTTTTACTTAAATATCGCCTATTGTGCATTATTTTTAGGTACCATGATTCTTGCTTTTGATTTTCAAAAACAAGAAAAAGCTGAAGATGTCTCGTAAATAGCCTTTTCCATTTGGAAAGGCTATTTGTCTTCTTTTCAGCGGAATAGAAAACCTTTGCATTCTAGGAAGGACGAGTACCGGCGCAGAGTGAATGTGACATTCGTGAGCACCGGCACGCAGGACTGACACCGAATGCGAGGGTTTGTCTACACGCTAAGAGCCTTTTCCATTTGGAAAGGCTCTTTTTACATTTGGTGAGACAAGACGACTTTTGCCATTAGCTCTGGCTCTCCGTTTGCAAATCCATGAAGTAAAATAAGATAGGCCCGCTTTGTTTGCAGGTGAACTTTCGGAATATCTAGCAGTACACTTTGAGTACCGGCAGCTTTTAATTCAAAGTGATACTTATTCGGAGAGAAGTGGTGGGTTTGGGTGCCGTTTACATATCCGAGCTCCTTTGATAACATGCCTTGATCTCGTTCATATATATCAATGAAAGGGAGGTCTGGTGACAGCTGGATAAACGTGAGTGCTGATAGCTCATCTTGCTTAATCAGCGAGTCTTGCTTTTCTGTGAGCAGCGCAAAGCCGGTATGAGCTCCTGTGATACATAGCGTGTAAGTCTCGTTTCCATTAATCATCATACGAGAAGAAAGAATTCTTTCTTTTGTAGCCAGCTTGAATACTTCTATCTCATAAACACCCTCATCCCATTCCATATAAGCAGACAGCTGACCGTATGGCAGCTTTTTTTGGATTGGCTGCTGATTTACCAATACAGCAAGCTCACTTAAATCCGGTGCAGCGTGAAATAATCGAATAACAGCTTTGGAAATGGTGTTTCTCGGATGGTATGGGGGAAAGGTAGCTAATGGACGATATAGAAATTGATTCATCTCGTAGAGCTGCTGCACGTCTTTATCCCTTCTTTCTCTACAATGTGTTTTTTGTAGCGTATGCAAGAAAGGGACGATCTGTATAGGCAAAAGAAACATAGAAAAAAGCCTGACAAAAAGTGTCAGGCTCTCGTATTAAGAAGGAGATGAATATTGATGATATTCAGCCAGCTTAATGAACGTTTTTTCATCCTCAATTAATCCGCAAACGCCGCACTGGACTTTGATTTTCGGTCCTTGATAGTTCATGTGAAAAGGAGAAAGCTGATCTCCTTCATATGTTTCGACAATAGCTCCAGTTGCTGGATCAAGTTTCACAGGTTCTGAATGCTGCTCGATGAGGTTAAAACGCGTTCTGTTGGTTTTGCAGTTCGGACAAAGATATGGACTTGTCATGGTTCATTCCACCTTTTTATCCGTAGCATGTCCTCCACGCTAAAATCTATGCTTAATCCTTTTGACTTTTATCCAGCTTTTTAAATAACTTGATCATCGTTTTCAGTTCTTCATCATCAAATGATTCAAATCGTTCCATGAAGTATTCTGTTTTCTTTTTCTCAAAATGCTCAGTAATTTCCTTACCCTTATCGGTTAAGTGGATTTTGATGATGCGTCGATCCTCTTTTGAACGGATACGAGTGATCCAGCCTTTTTCTACAAGTGTGTCGGTTACAGCTGTAATATGGCTTGCTGATACACCGAGAATTGAGGCGAATTCCGTTACTTTTTTTGCGCCTTGTTCACGCAGCAGATTTAAAATGAGAAATTCATTCCGAGATAATTCGTTTTCAAGCAAGCTGTTAATTTCATAACGTATTTGCTTAAATACGGTTCTCAGTAAAGTATCCATTTCATACATCATTTGTTTTCTTTGTTCCAATCATTAAACCCCCATTATATTTTAAGATACGACAGAATGCTTTCATTTGTTTTTAGGTATACAAGTCGTATCATTTTCATTATTTTTTATCATGTTATAATATGATGATACCATTTTTTAAATGAAGGGGGCACTAATATGTCTGAAAAACAAGAATTAGCCACATTTGCTGGAGGCTGTTTCTGGTGTATGGTTAAACCTTTTGATGAACAGCCAGGCATTATCAAAGTTGAATCAGGGTATACTGGCGGACATACAGTGAATCCAACCTATGAGGAAGTATGTACAAATACAACAGGCCATAGAGAAGCCGTTCAAATTACCTTTGATCCAGACGTTTTTCCGTATGAGAAGCTATTAGAACTATATTGGCAGCAAATAGACCCAACAGATGATGGAGGACAATTTGGTGATAGAGGAGAGTCCTACCGTACAGGGATTTATGTCCACAATGAAAAACAAAGGCAACTTGCAGAAACATCAAAAGAGCAGCTGAGCCAAAGCGGAATTTTCCAAAAGCCAATCGTGACAGAAATTTTAGAGGCTGGTCCTTTTTATCCTGCTGAGGAATATCATCAGCATTATTATAAAAAGAACAAAATGCACTACGAACGATACCATGTCGGTTCGGGCAGAGCAGGTTTTATTCAATCTCATTGGAGTGATAAATAATGGCTAACGAAAAAGAGCAGCGCATCAAAGAATTAAACCGAATGCAGTACGAAGTGACGCAAAATAATGGCACTGAGCCGCCATTTCAAAATGAATTTTGGGATCATAAGGAAGAGGGCATATATGTAGATATCATTTCAGGCAAACCATTGTTTTCTTCTTTAGATAAATTTGATGCCCATTGCGGCTGGCCAAGTTTTACAAAACCGATTGAAGATCAAGAGGTAGAAGAGAAAGTAGATACGAGCCATGGCATGGTGCGGACTGAAGTTCGCAGCAAGACGGCCGACTCTCACCTTGGTCATGTATTCCCTGACGGCCCAGGGCCAAACGGTCTTCGGTATTGTATTAATTCTGCCGCTTTAAAGTTTATCCCGAAGGATGATCTTGAAAAAGAAGGCTATGGTCATTTGAAACACATCTTTCAATAATTGATTTAAAAATCGTCACATGGAAGTCAGCTGCTTCCGTGTGACGATTTTTTTATTTTTTATGATGGGTATGATGTAATTGTTCAATGATGTGAAACAGTTTCTCTTTTGTAATGAGCGGTGCTTCGTTTGATGTGTAATGGGTCAAATGGACTTTTTGAAAATGAGGGTGAAGATGTGGTCTTGGTAAAATGGCATAAAATTGTTCATGTTCAAATAGTGCATCTGCCTCGTGAGGGAATGTGAGTTCCTCGTGAAGTTTTTCTCCAGGTCTTTTTCCGACAACAAGAATATCAGGAGAAGGAACGTTGATCTGACCGGCATATTCATGAAATGCTTTCAATAGATCAGCCAGCTGTAATGACTCCATCTTGAGGATGAATGTTTCGCCGCCTTTCATCATGATAGCTGCTTCAAGCGTGAGAGATACAGCTTCTTCGATAGACATAAAAAAGCGTGTCATCTTAGGATCAGTTACAGTTAGAGGTTGTTCATTTAACAACTGTTGAAGCATGATGGGGATGACGGAACCCCTTGATCCAAGCACATTGCCAAACCGGACAGAGCAAAACCTCGTTTTCTGATTTGAAATACTTTCATTCGCTTGAAAAAACAATTTTTCTGAAATTAATTTTGTAGCTCCCATGGCATTTGTCGGAGAAACCGCTTTGTCGGTTGAAATGTTGACAACATGACTCACTTCATGTTCAAGTGCTGCTTCGATGACATGTTGTCCGCCGATGATGTTGGTTTGGACAGCTTCAAACGGATTATCTTCGCAGGTGGGTACTTGTTTGAGCGCAGCTGCATGGAAGATGATATCTACTCCTTTGACAAGCTGCCTGACGCGGCTTGCATCCCTCACATCTCCAAGTGCAAATACAACCTCTGGATTTGCCGCATATTCATTTTTCATCATGTATTGTTTACTGTCATCTTTACTGAAGACAATGACCTTTTTAGGAGAGCAGGCTGTTAATTTTTTCACAATCTGCCGGCCAATCGAACCCGTACCGCCTGTGACCAAGATGATTTTGTCACGAAAAAAGGTCTTCAAACTCGTTTCTATTTGTTTGGACATATCTAATCCCCCAACTCTCATTTCTCTACTTTGCATCATATGTGAAAGAGTGGAAGACGTTTGAGGAAAAGAACCACTTCATGCATAAATTAGGTGAACCAATTATAACCATCTGCTTGACGACTTAATAGAATATGTAGAGATAGAAGATTAAGTAGAATAGCGAGGCACCTGAAGAACTTCAGTACGGTGATCAGTTCAGCTCTCAGAATTTATTCTCTGATACTGAGCTGCGCGAGGGGAGAAGATCATACATGTATAGGGGAAATCGTATTTTAGCTATGATACCAGCTTTTAGCAGCAAGCAGGGACATCATGCTGAACACATTCGCGTATTGGCGGAGCGGCCGCTGATCTATTGGACCATTCAGCCATTATTACAAATGATTGAATTAGATGAAGTCATCGTATCTTCAGAGGATGTGAATACTCAAATCATTTCGTCCCACTATGGAGCAAATGTGATTGAACTGCCAAGCACACATGTGACGGAACAAACACCTTCTTTAGTAGCTGTGAAGCATGCACTTGCTTATTTAGAACGTGAGGGAAAGACGTTTGATATTGTTTTGTATTTGCATCCATCATCACCACTAAGGCAGACGGCAGATATTGAGAACTGCTTACAGCTTCTAGTAGAGGGGGGATATGATTGTGCGGCTTCTTTTACAGAGGCGTTAGAAAATCCAAATGAAACTTGGACACTTCATGACACCAATGAAGCCAGCCTGTATAAGGACAATCATTATTTTTTTGTACCAACTCAGGAGCACCCTTATACGTATGGACGTTTAAATGGAGCTGTCTATGCGTTTCATGTTCCATATGCAAAAGAATGCATTCATTCCTTTTTAGAAGGATCTGTTGGTGCATATATGATGGATCATGCGCAATCGCTTGTTGTGAAAAGTGAGGAAGATCGGAAAAAGGCAGAGAAGATTTTATTGGCTCGACAAGATGCAGAAGGAACGGCATAAGATGATGGCAATTAGAAAAAGCGCCCGGTCATAGGGCGCTTTTGACTATTTCATAAAGTCTGTAAGGCAGCGTATCAAATGTGTTCCAGCGAACGACTTGCTCGTAATTGTTCTCTGCAACCGATTGTCTTTGTTGAGGGTTTGTTACATAGTGCTCGACCTGCTTAATCAAATCGTTTTCATGTGTGTAAAAAGCGAAGCTTGAAAATGCCTGTGACGGTTGTAGATCTGTCAACTGAAAGCCTCCGCTTGCAGCGATATCAAATGCTCTGTTGTTGAGGCTCATATTTTGAACATTGGCTTTGTTTTGATTATAGGCAAATTGCGCGGGCCTGTGCGGATTCAGAACAATGGCTGATGTTTGATAGATGTTTGCCATCTGCTCGGGACTCAGCCAGTGGGTCATCAGTGAGAGATCACGATATCGTCTGCGTGATTTATTCAACATGCGATGCCACTCTTTTCCTGCTACGAGAATGCGCCATTTGTTTTGATGTAAGAGTGTATCGATGGCTTTAATGCGGTTTGGATAAGGGTAGCCAATGAGTGCAATGTCATAGATGCACGACTCATGTGGTGATTCTTTTTTCTGAAATACGTGTGTATTGGTCGGAATGGGAAAGTAGTGCGTGTGATTAGCGCCTAGTTGTTTGTAAAATGACAAAGCACCTTCGTCAATCGTTAAGATCAGCTGTGCATCACTTGCACATGCAGCTGACACATCTATATAAAAAGGGTCTTCTGTCATCCACAGTACAACGGGGATCTTTTCTTGTTTGAATTGATGAAGCAGTTCTGTTGGAATATGATCACCGATCATCATGAAAACAAAATCCGGAGAAAATGTCCGGATTTTGTGCATATGAGCGGGTAGAGTTTCCCTATCCACCTTGACGCATGAAAAGGGGGAATCAATGAAGCTATCTTCTATCCATTGATCGAACATCCGATAGATTCCACCGTAGCCAGAGCTGATATAAAGAAGCTTCATGATGGCCCTCTCACATTAAGATGTGAACGTAACACTTTCTACTTTATCTACATCTAATAGAGTCGTTGCAGAGCCTGTAGGTGTCACAGAGCTTTCTTGTGTGACGAAAACAACACCTGTTGAAGCATCGAATGATACGAATTGAACGGGTCCGATTAAGTCACCTGAGTCCATGACAATGCTAATGACTGTTCCAGGTGCAAGTCTTGCGAAAATCCATCTTGCTGGTTGAGATACGTCGAGTGTTGTAGCAGAATCTGAAGGTGATGCTTCAGCAGCTACCTCACTAAATAAATCGTTCAATTTTTCTTCCACTTGAACTCCTCCTTCTTCGAGATTAACTGTTAACGCATGACTAAGCGGTTTGAAAAACAGCTTTAATAGCTCTTTTTTTAATTCGGCACGCTTTTCGCTCATGTTTTCCCCATCCTTTCTTCATCCATTCAAACACACCACTATGTATATGCCGTTCTCTTTTTTTGGTATAAGCAGAATGCTCATTCCTTGTTCTTTTTTTCATTTAATGACTTCACACATTTTTGAAAAATGTTTTCAAATGCTGATGCTAAATGAAGTGATCCTCATACTCTAGTAAAGATCAAACGAGAAGAAAGAGGGAATCTGAATGGAATTTGAACAACTATTAAATGGCTGGAACGAAGAATTACTAGAAACAGAAGGAATACTTGAAGTTGTGTTGATTATACTTCTTCTTCATCTTTTAGAGGAAAGTGAGGAAGGGAGTGCGTCAGAGATTAAAGAATTGCTGCGCCCGTGGCTTGAGCTCGGCATTCCGCTGCCGCGTGTTCATTTAGTCAATGGAGATGTGCTGCAAAACGTGGTTGTCGTACAATTGTTTGACTCAGTAGCAGTCTTTAAAAATGCGACAAATCAACTAAGAGTAAGTGTTCCTTATGTGAACATTGTCAGCTGGGGGGCTTTTTAATCTATTTAAAAAAGGATAATGGTCATGAAAGTATCAGTGATATTAACAAGCTACAACAAACCTGATTTCATTGAACGTGTGCTAAAGAGTGTGGTAGAACAAACGTATCAGCATTGGGAGCTTTTGATCATGGATGATGGCTCTGAACAAGAAACGATCCAAAAGATGCAGCCTTATTTAGTGGATAAGCGCATTCAATTGTATTCTCATCAAATTCATCCTGCAAACCGGCTGAAGACTGTACGTTATGCAACGCTAATTAATGAAGCATTAACACGTATAACAGGTGAGCTGGTTTGTTATGTAACTGATGATACAGTCTACAGAAAAGATCGTTTAGAGAAAATGGTCGAGGTTTTTCAATCGAAGCCTCACATAGATATCGTCTATTCCTCGCAGCGTGTCGTGCATGTGAATCAGCATTTGGTGGAAACGGCGAGCTTCGTTCGAGAAGCAGATCAAGTGTTGGAGCATGCATCCTTTCAAGTCGACCATTGCTCTGTTATGCATAGAAGCCGGCTGCTTCCGCTTATTCATGAAAAATACGGACAATACTGGGCCGACGAACCAAAACATTGGCATCATGCTGACTCTGTGTTTTGGATGAGACTGAATCATTTTGCTGCGTTCTTTCCATTAAAAGAAGTACTTGATACCACATATAAAACGCCACAATCATTCCATCATATGTTTGCGAGTATGCCCTACGATTTAATTGACGGAGCTGTGATTGAAAGAGAAGGCGCTTATTATCAAATCGCTAGCGGATATCTTCATCGCATTGACAGGCGCTGGGTGAATGAAAAGAACAGGCGTGCGATTCGTGTTCCCTCGTTATGTGCGATGAAATATGAAATGAACGAGCCGCTGACAGTCCCAAATTATACAGTCGTCACCGCAGATAACGGCAGAACATTTTATTATATTGAACATCAGACAAAAAGACGGTTTGATTCAAAACGTGATGTGCAATATTTTCAGTTTCATCAAAAGGAGATATACACGGTCACAAAACAGCAGCTGGAGACGTTTGAGGATGGCAAGATCATTCAAGTATCTCCTATATTCAGCCCACCAAATAGACGGCTGTTTAAATGGAAACAAGATGTCTATTTATTTGTGCATGATACCTTTTGCCGAATTGTCCCTGAGGTAGTGAAAATATTTGCGTTTTACCATCAGCCAATCAAACTACAACCTTCTCAATTTGCATTTTTTCAAGAAGGAAAGCCAATTGTGCCGCTGTATATGGAGTCTCTTCAGGAATTTGACTTGTCTCTTTATCAGATGTCAGGACGAAAGCACTCCTCATAAGAGGGGTGCTTTTTTTTAGAATTGACGAAAAAAGCAGGAGATCGAAAGGAAAAAGCGAAACGTGAAAAGGATAGGGGAACACGTTGAATATCATCAAACCGCTGAAAATTGGGCAATACTGTGCCGGATTTTCGGCATAGAAAGTGAGGGGGAAATAGTGGGGAAGGTTGTCGAAAGAGCGGATTGGTTTGAATTAATTTTAGAAGCCATCGATGAAGCGATTCACGTTGTAGACGATCAAGGGGTCACCATCTTTTATAATCATAATGCAGCGAAGTTCGACTGTTTAGCGAAAGAAGAGGTGATTGGCAAGTACATACTGGATGTGTATCCTTCATTAACTGAAAAGACAAGTACACTCATGCATGTACTTAGAACAGGAAAACCCATTTATCATTCGTTGCAAACCTATTTGAATAAAAATGGAGAAAAAATTGAGACTGTCAACACCACACTGCCCATTATGGAAGGCAGCAAGTTAATTGGGGCGGTAGAAGTAGCGAAGGATGTGTCGAAGCTGTCGGCGCTTTCGAATCGTTTAGATCAAAAAAAACGAACGGATGGTGCCGCAGAAACCACTCAAATGCTCGATTTTTCTTCATTTTTAACAAATGATCCACACTTAAAAGAGATGCTGGAGAAAGCGAAAAAAGCTGCTGCATATCCTTCATCGGTTATGGTCTTCGGGGAAACTGGGACAGGAAAAGAGGTACTCGTACAAGCGATTGTTCATGCATCTGATCGGAAAGATCAAGTCTTTATCCCGCAAAACTGCGCTGCTCTTCCAGAATCGCTGCTTGAAAGTCTTTTATTCGGGTCTGTCAAAGGAAGTTATACGGGCGCAATAGATCGCAAGGGGCTGTTTGAGTTAGCAGATGGCGGTACGCTTTTTCTTGATGAGCTGCAAGCGATGCCGCTTACGCTTCAAACAAAATTACTGCGTGTGTTAGAGGATGGTGTTGTCCGCCGGATAGGTGATGCAAAGGCGGTTCAAGTAAATGTCAGAGTGATTACTGCCCTCAATATCGACCCATTTGAAGCCGTTAAAAAACAAATGTTAAGAGAAGACTTATTTTATAGACTGCATGTGTCATCATTTCATATCCCGCCGCTTCGCACAAGGAAGCATGATATCCAGCTGTTATCCCGCCACTTTATTCAAACGTATCATCAGCAATTTTCTAAAAACGTCAACCGCCTTTCTGAAGAAACCGTTCAAGTATTTATGGCCCATCAGTGGCCAGGGAATGTCAGAGAATTAAAACATACGATCGAGCATGCCGTCTTGATGATGCCAAAGGAAGCAGAAGAAATCACCCCAGCATATCTCCCTGCCCATTTGCGGACGCATCAGATAGAAAGTCATCCGCCAGAGTCCTCATTAAAAAGTCAAGTGACGTCATTTGAACAAACGCTGATTCAAGAAGCTTTAAGACAGCACGCAGGGAATATTAAGCAAACGGCAGCCGCTTTAAAAATTCCTCGACAAACATTGCAGTATAAACTAAAAAAATATACAGATGCCGAAAAGTAGGCACTTCAAACATGTGAATGTGACGGAAAAGCTCCTTTTGTAAAGAATAGGGGCATTTTCCCATGTTGGCACATAACTTGCATAGTATAAAGTGAATGCTGATAGGGGGAATGGATATGAATCAAAAACTGTATCAACCTGCGCGACATTGGAAGGACATTGAACTTTGGAAGGACGTACCCGAGGAAAAGTGGAACGACTGGATTTGGCAGCTGACGCATACGGTCAAAACGCTTGAAGATTTAGAAAAAGTCGTGAACTTAACAGAAGAGGAAAAAGAAGGGGTGAAGATTTCTACGAAAACCATTCCACTCAACATAACACCCTACTATGCCTCACTGATGAATCCAGACGATCCAAGATGCCCAATTCGTATGCAGTCTGTACCGATTGCAGAGGAGCTTCATAAAACAAAATATGACCTCGAAGATCCGCTCCATGAAGATGAGGATTCACCTGTTCCAGGTTTAACGCACCGCTACCCAGATCGTGTGCTGTTTCTTGTCACAAATCAGTGCTCCATGTACTGCCGCTATTGTACGAGAAGGCGTTTTTCCGGTCAGATTGGGATGGGCGTGCCGAAAAAGCAATTAGATGCCGCCATTGGATATATTAGAGAAACCCCTGAAGTGCGGGATGTGTTAATTTCAGGCGGTGACGGGCTGTTAATTAATGATCAAGTGCTTGAATACATTTTGAAAAACTTACGAGACATTCCTCACGTTGAAATCATTCGAATTGGAACACGTGCACCGGTCGTGTTTCCGCAGCGAATTACAGATGAATTGTGTGAGATTTTAAAAAAATATCATCCGGTTTGGCTGAACACTCACTTTAATACAAGCATTGAAATCACAAAAGAAGCGAAAGAAGCGTGTGAGCGACTTGTCAATGCTGGCGTGCCTGTTGGTAATCAGGCAGTGATCCTAGCAGGAATTAACGACAGTGTTCCAATTATGAAGAAGCTGATGCATGATCTCGTCATGATTCGCGTCAGACCTTATTATATTTATCAATGTGATTTATCTGAGGGGATCGGCCACTTTAGAACACCGGTTTCAAAAGGCCTTGAAATCATTGAAGGCTTAAGAGGACATACGAGTGGTTATGCTGTGCCAAGCTTTGTTGTAGATGCACCAGGCGGAGGAGGTAAGATCACCTTACAGCCAAATTATTTATTATCTCAAAGCCCAGAGAAAGTGGTCCTGCGTAACTTTGAAGGTGTGATCACCTCTTATCCAGAGCCGGAACATTACGTCGCAGGCCAAGCAGATGCGTATTTTAATGAAATCTATGAAGAAAAGAAAGAACCCGCCATTGGCATAACAGCACTATTTGAGGATGAAGCAAGATCCTTTACGCCTGAAAATTTAAGCCGAATGAAACGAAGAGAGTCTTATGAAACGAATCCTGAACATGATACGCTCAAAAACAAACGTGAAAAACGAGATGAATTAAAAGAGAAGAAATATCAAGCCCAGCTCAAAAAAGAACAAACCGTAAAGGAGGAGAAATAACGTTGCTGACATGTGATTGGTGTGAGGAGAAGAAAGCGAACGCAGGACAGACCACAGTCTATTGGGAACTCATCACGGGCACACAATCGATTGAGATTTTGGAAACGCCTTCGATTTCTTGCACGCATTGCGGGATGACGTATCAGAAGGATGAGACAGTAAAAGAGATAGAAGATCAATTAATTTTAGTCGATCAAACAAAACTTCCAGAAAAAATCTCATATGAAGAATTAATGAGCATGGAGCGGTTATTAAAGCGTAATTACTTTGATTTTTCTTCATAAGTTGTACCTCCGCCTATACAAGTCATCAAATTCCTGTATAATATAACAACAAAATAGAGTGTCGCGGAGGGAAAAACAGGTGAAGTCGTTTTACCATTATTTAATGAAGTACAGACATCCAAAACCGAAGGATGAAATCAGTCATTTTGCAAATGCTGCTTATGAAGATCACAGCTTTCCTAAAGCATCCACTGATTATCATGAGCTATGTGCCTATTTAGAGTTAAATGGGGACTATTTAAGCTCCATGACGACATTTGATGAGGCTTTTGAGCAATACGAAGTAGAAGTCAAAAAAAAATAACACACACAACCGCTTGTTCCGTATGGAAGAAGCGGTTTTTTCATGAAGAAATAAAATGGCGTTTTGCATGGTGTGGTTGCCCATGCAGAATTCCTTGCGCCGGCATACGATACGTTAAGACCAAAAGTCGGGCAAGGGGGAGACAGAATGAAGGCGAAAGCACCAAAATATAAAGTAGGGGATATTGTCGTCGTTGTCATGTACGGCACAGTTGGAACGATAACAAAAGTCCATCAAATTGACCAACATTATCTATATGAGGTCAATCATAATGAGGTGCTTTATTTTGAAACATCACTTCAGCTTTACGATGAGTACGACGGGGTGATTGTAGATACAGAAAAGCTGGACATTGAATATGAGTTCCTCATTGGCGATGTTGTATATGTAAAGGATTACGGGAAAGAGCTATTTAAAATCATTGGCCATCGGACTGAGATATGGCGCTACCTTGAAGATGGCTGGGAAGATGTCATTTATGAACTGACAAGGTTAAAAGACGGAGAATGGCTGGAAACAGAAGAAGAAGACTTGACGCTTGTCCTAAGGAAATATGAGATGGATCAGTTTGTTCATCAGCTTCTTTTTGTGCATTACGTTGGAGAAACCTCAAAAGAAATAGAGGAAGATATGGTGCAAACCGCTCTATTACAGTTAGAAGAGAAACAAGAAAGCGAAGCATCACTAGAATTTCTCGCTGTATCTATAGTGGATGAGCTTCTTGATATTTACAATGATTATAAAATTCTCTATGAATTTTTCAAAGACCCAGAATATAAGGATATGATGGACTTTATTTTGGAAAGTTTAAACGAGCATTTTGGTTAAAAGAAGACTTGTCCTAACACGAATAAAAAGTAAGGAACACAGAAAAAAGCAATCACATAAAACCATCCCCTCAAGATACGGCCCATCACCTGATCAAAAGTATGTCCATCTAAAATGCTTAACCATTTCATTGCCTCATGCCCCTTTTCTTTTCGTTTACTGCATTTATATGTATGGAATGAGCCATTATGACAAACTGTAATAAAAATAAGGCAGCGTTCATACATCATAAAAAAGGAGGCGGAAAGCAATGAAAGAAGCAGATTTGGTGATTGATACAGAGGAAATTGCAGAATTCTTCTACACGGAGCTGGTCAAAAGAGGGTACATACCATCTGAGCTGGAAACGTTTGAGCTTGCCGATATTACATTTGAATATATGCTGAGGAAAGCAATGATAGTTGAAGAAGAGGCGCGGTAGGCACTATACTTTGAAGAGATTCTGAGTAGAAAGGGAGGGGAATTGTTTCGCGTGTATGTCATCATTTTTTTCCTTTTGTTTGGCGCCATCGCAGCGCTTATGGTGTCTGGCATGTTCCAGGAGTTGGACAACCAGATCATCTTATCGTTTGAAAACATCAGACTTCCTTTTTTAAATGATGTCATGCTGACTTTGACTGACTTTGGTATCAGTGCGCTGCTTGTCCCAATCATGCTCATCTTTAGCGTGGTGCTGTTTATGTATAAACGCTACCACTCTATTATGCTGCTTTTTCTACTATATATAGCAGAAAAAACGGTCAATCATGAACTGAAAGGACTGTTTGCTAGAGAGCGTCCAGCCTTTGATCATCTAGTGAATGAGACCTATTACAGCTTTCCAAGCGGTCATTCTATGAATGCAGCAACGATCTATCCATTTATCGCCTATCTATTAATTGAAATGTTTCCGTGGCTGAAAAAGAGACAAAAAGCAGTCTACATGGTGACAGGATGTTGTGTGCTGGTGATCGGCATCAGCAGGATGTATATCGGTGTTCATTATGTCACTGATGTAGCAGGGGGCTTTGCGATAGGACTAGCTTTATTTCTCATATGTAAAAAGATTGACGAAAAATTGTCCGTCATTCGACAAAAATAGAAGAAGGAAATTTATAGATCCCAGCCAATTTTATATAAAAGGGGAGGGATTTGAATGCAATTGACGTTGAGATTTTTTCAAAAGAAACCTTCAGCTTATCACTTAACCATTTATCAAACACCTGAATATGGTGCAGAAAGCGGACATCAACCTGTATACCGGACAAAGATTGGCGGCAGGACACACCTTGATGTACTGGAAAAAGCATTCTCGACATTTAATGTACAAGATACAGTCCCTAATGATTACAATGCACGGTTTATCACAACAGGGGATATCGTTGTGATTGATGACCAGAAAAAAGGGAAGTGCTACTACCAGCTCTTTCCGGCAGGATGGAAACGCAGTGAACGCCTAATGACGATGAGTTAAATATAAACGACGATGCCAGCTTTACTTTCAGCTGGTATTTTCTTTTTTGATCTCAATCGTTTATAATAAATGGGACTAAACACATGTTAAACGTAAGTGGAGGCTAAACAATGAGTGTACATATTGGAGCAGAAAAAGGACAAATTGCAGAAACGGTATTGCTGCCAGGCGATCCGCTTCGTGCGAAATATATTGCAGATACATATTTAGAAGATGTTGTGTGCTATAACGAAGTGCGCGGCATGTATGGTTATACTGGAACATATAAAGGAAAACGCATTTCTGTACAAGGTACTGGAATGGGCGTACCGTCTATTTCGATCTATGTGAATGAGCTGATCCAAAGCTATGATGTTCAAAACTTAATCCGTGTCGGTTCTTGCGGAGCGATCAAAAAAGATGTCAATGTACGTGACGTCATCTTAGCTCAAACATCATCAACAGATTCTCAAATGAACCGTGTGGCATTTGGACCGATTGATTACGCACCATGTGCTGATTTTGGTTTACTGAAAAAAGCCTACGACACAGCAGAAGCGAAAAATGTAGCTGTGCGTGTTGGGAATGTATTTACAGCAGACCAATTTTATAATGAAAAACCACTTGAGCTGATGGACCAATATGGAATTCTAGCGATCGAAATGGAGACAACGGCTCTTTATACGCTTGCTGCAAAATTTGGCAGAAAAGCGTTGTCGATTCTGACAGTGAGTGATCATGTGCTAACAGGAGAAGAAACAACTGCTGAAGAGCGTCAAACGACATTTGACGAAATGATCTTAATTGCACTAGATTCTGTTTTATAATAGTATAATGGGTGTGCTACGATGTAGCGCATCTTTATTTTTTTAGTAGAGCAAAAGGAAGGTATGTCATGAAGAAAAGCTATAAAATACTCTCAATCGCATCGATTCTTGGTTTGACGGCCGCATTATCAGGCTGCCAGTTGCTGGATCAGAAAAGCGGTACCACTGAATCTAACAAAACAAACGAACAAAAGAACGCAGCAAGTTCATCACCCCAGCAAAACTCAAACGATACGGCAGATTCATCTAATCAAGAGCTGACGTTAAAGAGTGAATATTTCAATGACATCAAGGTAGTGAGCGGACTGAAGACCATTCAAAACCCTGAAAATGTGCTTGCTTTAGTGAACAAAGAATATGCACTGCCAGGAACCTATAAACCTTCTGATCTCGTTGTACCAAAAGTGGAATTCTCTTTTTCAGAGGATATTGAAAAACGATATATTCGAAAAGAAGCAGCGGAGGCACTTGCGAAGTTATTCAAAGGTGCTAAAAAGGAAAACTTTGAGCTTGCTGCAGTATCTGGCTATCGTTCCTATGATCGTCAAAAAGTCATTTTTGATAGTGAAGTGAAACTAAAAGGGAAAGAAAAAGCCCAAGAAGCCGTAGCCTTACCAGGCGAAAGTGAACATCAAACAGGTCTAGCTATGGATATTTCCTCAAAAAGTGCCGGCTTTGAAATCTCTGAAAAATTTGGTGAAACACCTGATGGTAAATGGGTAGCCAAAAATGCTTACAAATATGGCTTTATCATCCGTTATCCAAAAGGGAAAGAAGACATCACGAAATATGAATATGAGCCGTGGCACCTGCGCTATGTAGGGAAAGAAGCTGCAAAAGCGATGCATGATCATGATTTAACATTCGAAGAGTACATGAACAAAGTGAAGAAAATATAAACAAATAAAAGGCCTCCCGAAGCTGGGAGGCCTTCTTTTATACGCCGTTTTAAAAAAAGAGCAAACCTGCTAATGCGAAGCCGGTAATAAAACCGAGTCCAATGCCATAAGCTGGACCCCAGCCATAATAACCTCCGTAATAACCTCCGTAATAACCTCCGTAATAGCCAAATCCTAAGCCCCCGCGGGACCCGCCGACTGGTCGGATATAAACTTTGCGGTTTGTCACCCGCTCAATACGTCCAACATGTACTCTGCCATGACGATCAGTAATTCTAGCTACTTTCCCCATATGCTGCTGACAAAGTTTGTAGTAGCGCTCCATGTTTTTCCTCCTTATGACAAACTCTTTTCACTCTTATCCTATGCGAAAGACTTCATAGAGTTTGGACAAAACATATAGGAGATTCGCTCATTTTATACTGTACATTCAAATACAAGGTGACTCAGATGTTCTCGGTGTGTTTGAATTAGGTCATAGTGTGTCTGCAATGTATCATAAAGAGAAGGTGGTATTTGATCTGATAATTCCATTTCGGTCGGCTCCTCCTGCACCATGTGCTCATCGAATGAGAGAATCTGAATGTCACGGAATCCTGCGGACGCTAACTGTTTTTTCCATTCAGAAAATGAAAAGAGGGAGTGAAACCCATAAAACTCCCGAATGGCTGCCTGTTCTTCTGAGGAAAGCGGCACTTTTAACACAGGCTCATTTGCGATCAATTGTTTTCCAGGAGCAAGCACCCGTTTTATCTCAGCAATCGCAGCAGGTAAATGGGTGAAGCTTAAAACAGATTCACTGATCAGTAGAGAGAACGAGTCATCTGCAAATGGCAGGTGTTCAATCGATGCTTGCTGTGCACGGAAAGGTAGTTGTTCCCGCTCGAATCGCAGATTGGCTTTTTCAATCATCAAAGGGTGTGTATCAATCGCCTCTACTTCATAACCTAAATGTCCTAAATAGGCTGCTGTTTGACCTGTGCCGCATCCAACATCCAGTATACGATCGTCAGACGCCAGGTTGAGATGCTCAATCATCGTTTTAGTTAGCTCAATTCCACCAGGATGGGCACCTGATACACCAAAATAGGCAAGCATTTCTACATAGTCACTCATGGAATCCCTTCTTTCTTTATCATGTTTCTCTCTAAAGATTATGCATTGCAGGGCTAAATGGCTTATCTTTTCAAATAGAAGTTTGATCCTTTGGTTGACGGATGAAGAATCGTCCTTGATAATAATGAAAGGAGATAAAGGTGGTGTTTTTTTGAAAAAACAATTCAAGTTCGTGATAGCCATTCTGGTGACAGCAGCGCTTTCCTCAGCGATTACATTTGTGATCACAAAACAAGGTGCTGTTAGCGTTTCAGGAGATGAGAAGTTTAGTAAACTCATGGCTGCATATACGAAGGTAAAAAACGAGTATTACGAAAAAACGGATGATCAAAAACTAGTAGACGGTGCGATTCAAGGCATGATCACATCACTTGATGATCCATACTCTACATATATGGATCAGGAGGAAGCCGAAGGGTTTAACAACACCATTTCATCTTCATTTGAAGGAATTGGTGCACAAGTAGAAGAGAAGGATGGACAAATTTTAATTGTCGCACCGATTAAAGGCTCTCCTGCTGAAAAAGCTGGTTTGAAACCTCATGATCGTATTTTAAAAGTGGATGGTAAAAGTACAAAAGGCATGTCAGTGAATAAAGCCGTTTCTCTTATCAGAGGGAAAAAAGGAACGGATGTCAAACTGCATTTGAACCGACAAGGTGTTGGAAATGTGGATGTGACAATCACAAGAGATACCATCCCGCTTGAAACGGTGTATGCTAAATTAACAAAAGATAAAATTGGCGAAATCCAAATCACGTCTTTTGCTGAAACGACGTCTAAAGAGTTAGATAAAGCGATTGATGACCTCGAGAAAAAAGGGGCAAAAGGTTTTGTCATTGATCTGAGAGATAATCCAGGCGGCATTATGACAGAAGCAATTGAAATGAGCAATGACTTTATCGATAAAGGAAAAGTCATTATGCAGGTTGAGGAAAAAGGAAAGAAACAAGTGTACAAAGCGGAAAAAGAACGCAAAGTTCATCAGCCGGCAGTTGTTCTTGTAAACGGCGGTTCAGCGAGTGCTGCTGAAATCATGGCGGCAGCTCTGCACCAATCCTCTAGCATTCAACTTGTTGGAGAAAAGACATTTGGTAAAGGGACTGTTCAAAATGCCCAAAGCTACAATGATGGTTCTAGTGTGAAATTAACCATTGCCAAGTGGCTGACACCAGACGGATCTTGGATTCACAAAAAAGGAATTGAGCCACAGGTGAAAGCATCTCTGCCGAGTTATGCGAAGCTGCCATACTTAAGTCCGAAAAAGACGTATCAACTGAATGATGATGGAGATGAAGTCAAAGCGGCTCAAAAAATGTTCCAAGCGCTTGGCTACAAAGCAAAAGCCAATGGAGAATATGATCAAGCATTCCAGTCGGTCGTGAAAAGGTTCCAATCAGATCACGATCTAAAGGCTGATGGTATTCTGACAGGGGACACAACGACGGTACTGATGACAAACATCCAAGATAAGCTCAAGAAAAATGATACGCAAATGAAAAAAGCCATTGAAGTGTTGAAAAAAGAAATGAAATAGAAAAAGCAGTCCTCATCAGGGGACTGCTTTTTTTCTTGTGTTACGCTTTGTTAGCCACAGGTTCCGTTGTTTTCCCATTCTTTTCAAACAAATCACTTGTCACAGAATTAGATGTGACATTTTTCTGGAAGAATGGATTCAATATCAAGATGACCACAACGTTTGCTAGTAAACCGAGAAAGCCTTCATAAAGGCCGAATGTCATTTGTGTCATATTCGCTGTAAAGGTCACGATAATTCCTACGATGAGCCCCGCAATCGTTGCTTCTCTCGATTGTTTTTTCCAGAACAAGCTGATGGCAATGGCTGGGAAAATTTGAACCATTCCAGAAACACCGATCAGCTGAAGCGTGACAAGCGCAGTCGGGAACAGCATACCGAATAAAAGAGCAAGCCCGATCACGATAAATACCATCGAACGTGTAATGATCGTTAACCGTTTAGGTGACACATTTGGATGGATTAAATCACGGTACAAATTATTGGCAAATAAATTCGATGCCCCAATGGCCATGATCGAACATGGAATGAGAGAAGCAAGTGCAATCGTCGAATACGCAAGCCCCTGCATCACGCCGCCATATGACGTCTGAATTAAATGAAGAAGAGCAAATCTTGGATTTGTATCTTCCGGTAAGACTAAAAAGGCAATGAAGCCAAGGAAGATGACCAAAATCAATACAATGTTGTAAAGAGGTAAAAACATACTGTTTTTACGGATGGCATCTGCGCTTTTGGCTGTGAAAACACCAGTTGCTGCATGAGCCCACATAAATAATGCGAGTGCAGAAACACCTGATGCGGTAATAAACCACAAAATGCCTTTAGGGCCGCTTTCAGGAATCGTCAGAAGCTGTGGGGCTTCCTTAGCTAGCGTATTCATCATTGGTGTCCAGCCGTTAAAATGAATAATCGGGAGGGAAACGACCATAAAGAGCATGATCACCCAAACAAGAATATCTTTAATAATGGCTGTATATGTAGGACCTTTAATACCACTGAAAAATGTATAAAGTGCAACTAAAATAAATGAAATCATAACAACTGCATTCACATTGATATAACTCGTTCCAGCGACAGTTAACGTATCTTGAATCCCGCTTAGCTGAAGACAAATGTATGGAATGAGCATGAGTACACCAACAATGGCAATCAAACTAGATAACAGTTTACTGTCAAATCGCTCACGTGCATAATCAGCAAGTGTTGTCAGCTTGTGATTTTTTGCAACCGTCCAAAGTTTTGGTAAGAAGAAATACGCAATAAAATAAGCAAGAACGGAATAGGGGATAGCGAAAAAAGCAACACTTCCTGCTGTATAAGCTGTACTTGTGAGCCCTAAAAAGGTATAAGCAGTATATAAGTCTGCGCCAACAAGGAACCAGACGAGAAGCCCGCCAAATTTTCTCCCGCCAACAGACCATTCTTCTACTGATTGTCTTGATGATTTATCACGACCAGCGGCAAAACCGATGACCACGACGATGAAAATGATACTTGCAGTAATCAATAAAGCTGTTAAGTTTCCTTGCATTCGTCAGTTCCTCCATTTGAATGTTGCATCCTGTAAATGATAAATGTGCAAACGGGTGTGAGTACAATCCATAGTAAGAGCCAGAAGTGGAAAAAAGGCAGCCCGATGACAAATGGATGAATACGATTCACAAAGGGGAGCAGTGCAAGCTGTCCTATGAATGGAATCGCGATGAGTAGCGCCAGTATCAGTTTTTTGTTCATGTTTTCCTCCTCTAATATTTTGTAATTTCATAATAATAGCAGTTGTCAGATTAGATCACAAGACCATTTTCAGAAAAAACAATCATTTTTATGAATATCATACTAATATAACGCTTTCATTTTTAAAAAGAGGTAAATACTGATGAATGAGAAAGGAAGACTTGAAAATAAGTATGGAAAAATAATATTTAGAGCAAATAAAAAAGCCCCAGCATGACGCTGAGACTGTGCCGTTTTTTATAGAAAATCAGATACTTCTTCGATGTCAAAACGATTGCTTTTGTGAGCTTCTTTTGCTGCTTTCCCGACAGAAATCAACATCACTGGTTCGTATCGACCACTCACATTGAATTCTTTCACGTACGCTTCTTTGCTGAAACCGCCCATTGCGCATGTATCATATCCCATTGCTTTAGCCGCAATCATTAACTGCATAGCAGCTAACGAAGCGTTTGAATACGCAGCTTCACGTGCATATTGCTCGCTTTGGTAAGCACCATTGATTTGCGTCATCAGTGTTTCTTTAATATCTTCTGTGATGAAGCCTTGTTCTGCTAGCTCACTGTAGATTTTTTCACCCTTTAGATTGGCTTCAAGGTCACCTAGCACAGCAATCACAGCTGATGCTTGAGAGACTTGTTTTTGGTTGTAAGCAATTGGAAGAAGCTTTGCTTTTGATTCAGCACTATGGAAAACAGTGAAATGCCAATGCTGAAGGTTCCAAGCAGATGGTGCTTTTGTTGTGATATCAAGAAGCTCTTTTAACTCTTCTTTTGTCATTTCATGAGTTGTATCATACTCTTTTACTGAAGCTCTTTCTTTTAAAATGTCAATCGTTTTTTGATCGCTCGCCATATGGATATTTCCTCCCGTTTTTGCAAATAGTATGGTACAATAAATAAAAAAGTGAGAAACTTACTTATTGTAACTAGAGATATATTTTAAATTGTATACCGTTAGTTTGTCAAACGATTATGAAAAGAAAGGCTGAAATATATGGAATTTCAATTATGTCCAAACATTCAGCAAGCTTTTTTGCTTCTTGGCAAAAGATGGAATGGTCTCATCATTCATGTATTGCTTGATGGTCCGAAGCGGTTTAAAGACCTGACGGACATTATTCCATCCATCAGTCAAAAAATGCTCGCAGAACGCTTAAAAGAGCTTGAGCAAGAAGGAATCATAAAGCGCACTGTACTTCCTGAAACGCCAGTCAAAGTCATCTATTGTCTAACCGAAAAAGGGAGTGCATTACATGGTGTGTTCGGAGAAGTATCGCGCTGGGCAGGGGAGTATGCTGGATCTCATGTAAAAAAGGAGCAAGCCTAGTTTTAGGTTTGCCCAAACGTTTTGTCTCCTAATGAATATGCTGATGTTAGGCACATGACAAAGGAGGAGAAAAGCATGTACCCTCATACTCCGTATTTTCGAGGCGGTGCCCCTGGTATTCCGCCATATGAATCTAGAGTCCCTTTGTTTTTTGGTTTTGGCGCTCCTTTAGTCGGCGGACTGCTTGGCGGATTTCTAGGAAGTGCGATTTTTAATTATCCTCGTCCATATTACCCGCCACCACCACCGCCTGTTCCACCACCTTATGGCGGCGGATATCCACCATATTATTAAGAAAAAAGAGTAAGCCTGCTTCCATTTCAAAGCAGGCTTTTTATAATGGGATATCAATTTCAGAAATGCCTGGATCATCATGCTTTAAAAACATAATTTCTAAAATACCATCTTGATACGAAGCCTTCGTTCCTTTTCTTTTCACAGCAGCAGGCAGGACAACCTTCTTTTGTTTATTCTCTTCAGGAAAATGATCAATAAACAGCAGATTGGCTGTATGTTTGATTTTTACTTTTTCCGTGTTCGGACGATCGAGCTCTATTTTGACAAACACGTGATCTGTCGTCTCAAATACTTCAACATTCGGCTCTTTCTTTTTTTTATCGTCTGTCTTTCTTGTTTTCTGCTGCTGAGACAGCGGATCCTGAAAGGGGAATTGAGCAGAATAATTGGAGCCGAAAACACTTTCCATGACTTGATTGACATATTGCTCAACGTCTTTGGGATCTGAATTTTTTAACGCTTCTTTTGAAAATTGCTTTTGAAAAGGGAATAATCGGTTCCAGTCAAACATGCAAATCATCCTTTCTAAATGCCCTGAATTAGTATATGCCCATAAAGTGATGTGCGTGCTATAATATACGATAGGTTTAGAAAGGAATGGTTAGATTGAACGAACAACAATCAAAAGGTGTCTTATATACGGCTGCATCTTTTACATTATGGGGATTGTTCCCATTATATTGGAAACTGATGGAGCATATTTCGTCAGGCGAAATTTTAGCGCACAGAATAGTATGGTCCTTTGTTTTTATGTGCGGTATTCTTTTATATTTAAAGCAAGTCCGTCCAGCGATGCAGACTGTGAAAGGTCTGATGATAGATGGAAAAGCACTTTTTTCATTACTTTTATCGGCTATTTTAATTTCGGTCAATTGGTATGTATACATTTGGGCGGTAAATCACGATCTTATGCTGGAAGCGAGTTTAGGGTATTATATTAATCCGCTTGTATCAGTTTTACTAGGCATCATTTTCTTAAAAGAACGACTGAATAAAATGCAAACCACCGCCATTCTCATTGCCGCCGCTGGGGTCATCATCTCAACTGTTCAGTACGGCTCATTTCCTGTCGTGGCTTTCGTATTGGCTTTTAGTTTTGGGTTTTATGGACTGATTAAAAAAAGAATGAGTTTTACGAGTGCCATTGGATTAACCATTGAAACACTGCTTCTTGCACCAGCTGCACTTGTTTACTTATTCTTCTTCTTAAAAGAACCTGTTGTCACGATGAATCCGAGCAGCTTCGGCTCTCTTGGGCTATTATTTTTTGCAGGTGTCTTTACAGCTGTACCGCTTCTTTTATTTTCTGAAGGGGCCAAAAGAATTCCTTTATACCAAGTTGGTATTTTGCAGTATATTGCACCGACCATTACACTCTTTTTGGGGCTGTTTGTGTATCACGAACACTTATCTGCAGCAAAAATCGTGACATTCCTCTGTATTTGGGTGGCGATTTTACTATTTACAACCTCTCAACTCCGTATGAAAAAAACAGCGAATTCTCATTAAAGAGACGAAGCAGTTTGCTTTTTTTTGCAGGCGGATCATGTCATAATAAGTTGTTACCAAAACTGTAGAGGTGATCACATGTCATCAGTCGATGAGCTTGCACACGCTTATCAATCTTTATGGAAAAATCGGCAGCTTGATGTAGTGGATATGACTTCATTACACGAGGCGATACAAGATGATTTGCTTGATGCACGCACCCATCCTCGCGCAAGAAAGTCATTACATCAAAAGTATGTACTCGCTGTGGAAAGAATTTTAGAAAGCACGATTGAACAGGGTCATCAACTACAGCTGATCAGCTTACATACAAAAAAGCTGCGAGAACTAATTCAAAATGGAGGAAGGAACCACTCATGAAACCAATTCAAACGGAAGATGTCACAGCGCATCTTGAATCGTTTTTAAATCGGCCAGTCTTCGTTCATCTTGAAACGACAACTGGTTCTTATTCAGCTCATGTGAATGAGCAAAATATGACGGTCGTGGCGTATATCCGCAACGCAAAAGTCGTCTATTCACAGGCAAAAATAAAAGGACAAGGTCCATACCGTGTCGGGATGAAAACAGAAGATGGCTGGATTTACGCAGAAGGTTTAACCGATTACGTGTTTGATGAACAAGGCCGCCTGCTGTTAGCAGGACACCTGCCAGACGGAAAACTAGCGATCTCATTACAAATTAGTGAAACACCATTTCAGGTGTAGGAGAGAGGGGAACAGTGATGAACGAACATGTACTTGTGATGCTGCCTCACCCCGACGATGAATCCTTCGGGGTCGCAGGGCTCATCGCGCAAAGCAGAAAACGTGGAATTCCAGTGACGTATGCATGCGGGACACTTGGAGAAATGGGAAGAAATATGGGAAGTCCAACATATGCTAACCGTGAGACACTTCCTGAATTAAGAAAACAGGAATTAATCAATGCATGTAAAGAAATGGATGTCACAGACTTGCGAATGCTTGGTCTTCGGGATAAAACGTTGGAATTTGAAGATGATGAGTATTTAGCGGATGTGATGGAAAGTATTATTGATGAAGTGAAACCAACCCTTATTGTCACATTTTATCCAGGTCATGGTGTACACCCTGATCATGACGCGACAGGTGAAGCGGTCATTCGTGCTCTATACCGAAAGAAAAAAGAAGACCGTCCCGTCACATACTGTATGGCCATTACGAAAAATCGAGAAGAAGTGCTAGGAAATGCCGATATTGTGATTGATATTACGGATGTAGCCGGTATCAAATTAAATGCACTAAGAGCGCATAGAACACAAACAGAAGGCATGCTAAGAGAGCTTGAACAAAAGCTGAAAAACAAAGAACCAGTCGTTCAAAAATGGTTTGATGAAGAAATTTTTTGGACGTATCAATGGAATGACTAAATGAAAGGCAGCTGACTTCAGTCAGCTGCCTTTTCCTGTTGTATCAGAATGCATACGTCTTTCAATCAACCTAAGACGAACAAATAGGACGATGGCACCTGCCGCAAGCCCAGTAATCAGCCCAATCCAATAACCAAACGCTCCAAATGAGGTATACGTGCCAATCAAGTAGCCAGCTGGAAGGCCGATGACCCAGTAAGAGACAAACGCAGCAATCAGTGTATAATTCACATCTTTATACCCGCGTAGAGCTCCCTGAATTGGTGCGGCGATCGCATCTGACAGCTGGAAAAAGATCGCATACATCAAAAAGTGCTGTGTCATTTGTAAAACAGCTGATTCAGTTGTATATAAACTAGCGATCTCAGGTCTAAATAACAAGATGAGGGCTGCGGTACATAATGAGAACAAAACAGCTGTTGCAATGCCAATATAGCTGTAGCTTTTTGCGTCTTTATACCGCATGGCACCGGCTTCAAAACCTACAACAATCGTTAAAGCCATTGAGATACTAAGCGGCAGGATATATAAAATAGAAGCAAAGTTCATCGCTGCTTGGTGACTGGCGATTGTCACGGTATCAAAGTGACCCATTAAGAGCGTGACAGCTGCAAAAATACTTGTTTCAAAAAAGATCGCAAACCCTATAGGGATACCGATTTTCAGTATTTGACCCATTCGGGAGACGTTAAAGCGAGGTAATGTCTGAAACAACCGAAAGGACGCAAACGGTTCGGCTTTGATGACAATACAAATACTCATGATGAAAATCGCCCAATACGTCAGCGCAGATGCAAGACCTGCCCCTGCACCGCCTAGCTTTGGAAACCCAAAGTTTCCAAAAATAAAGAGATAATTTAAAACAAAATTAATAGGAAGTGCGGTTAACGTAATGAACATCGTCACACGTGTTTTTCCTAATGCATCAATGAACGATCTCATGACTGAATAACCAAAAAGCGGGATGATTCCAATAGCAAGGAAGCTGAGAAAATGACGGGCAATGATTTCTACGGATGGTTCAAGCCCAAGTCTCCCTAAAATAAAAGGAACACACAACGATCCAATGACAATCACCACGATACTTAAAAGAAAAGATAAATAAATGGCCTGGAAGACTGCACGAGGAACGTCTTCCCTGCGGCCGCCGCCCATCAGCTGAGCCACTATAGGGGTAACAGCCATTAAAATACCAGCGAGACCAGTATAAACAGGTGTCCAAATGCTCGAACCGATCGCTACACCTGCCAGGTCTTCTGCACTCACTTTTCCAGACATCACCGTGTCTAAAAATGTGATGAGCGAAAGACCTGCTTGTGTAATTAAAATCGGAATCAATATGGTTAAAAATTGTGCCAACTTTGCTCGAATGCTATTCGTTTCTCTCATCATAAGTTCCTCTCTGAACAGAAATAACGAGAGGAATTATATCACGCTATGTAAAAAAATCAATTCTCCGTCGGATTATTTTTCTTTGAGGGCTTCGTTTTTTTGAACATTTGGGCATAAATAAAAGAAAGACTGACAACACCTAAAATGCTGCAAGCATATTGAATCACTTTTTGAATGGTCATATTGAATTCACCTCCATACAAATAGAATGTGCACAATTTGTTATTTTATGACACAAGCGAATGAAGGAGGGACATGGTGAGATGATCAATCGCACAAATGAAGAAGCGATGTTTAAGTTAGAAATGAAATCTCATTTAACGCAAATTATGATGGATGCAAGGAAAATCGTCGATTCGCTTGACCAGACGGAACAATGCCTTCTTTGTGAACTCGAATCATTGCATGATCAGTTTAATGAAATGCATGCAGAGGCTTCCTCATTTTATTTACAAGCATATATGGAAGAATTCACACCAGGTTTTGCTCAATTTTCTTTAGCCATTGAGAACTTATCAAAACAAAAGCATGGCGCACTGATTGTGATTCAAAGGAGAGATGAGGTGGAGGATTATATACAAAAAGGGACAAACCTCCATGCGAAAATTAGCGCATCATTAATAGAAAGCATTTTCTATCCTGGAAACCCACTTCATGATGGCGCCCTTTTAGTAAAAGAAAATACGCTTGTTTCCGCTGCAAACGTCCTACCGCTCACCTCAAAAAAAGTCAGCCCTTCTCTAGGCACAAGACACCGGGCAGCCATTGGACTTTCTGGCATGACTGATGCCCTTGTTCTTGTGGTATCAGAAGAAACAGGGAAAATGTCGTTTGCAAAAGAAGGCGTCCTCTATCCGTTAACTGTAAAAGATCAAGAAATCAGAAAGTAAGCATGAACACAGCATTCTTCATTGGGAAGGGTGCTTTTTTTATTGAGGAGAAAAAACAGGCAATTAAGTAAAAAGTCATTTGATACAGAAAAATTTGTCATGTAGAATAGAACTATGAAACTAGCAACGTGCTTGTTTTGACAAATTTCTAAACGTCAACTTAAAAATTCCTTAAAGAATGTTTATAAATACAGCAAACAGCCGATAGAAACGATATGGCTTTGTTTTAGCATTTTGAGTTTGCTGCTCTAACCTATTTAGTATTGCCCAACGTCTTCATGTCGAGTAATATAATAGAAATAAAGATAAAATAGTGCAAGAGAAGCAGAACCATTAAATGCTAAACTCAAAACTAGTACATAAGTCTTATGGCACGAAATCATGAAAGGCGGAGATTCATCTATGAAGAAAAAAGTAGTAACCGGCCTCACAGTTTCAGCGATCGCAGGCTCAGCTGTTATTGCTGCACCGGCAGAAGCACAGACGATCAAGGTGAAAAGCGGTGACTCACTTTGGAAGATTGCCGAACAGTACAACACAAGTATTTCGGAACTTCAATCTCTTAATCAATTAAAAACGACGATGATTTTTGCAGGACAAAGCTTAAAGATTCCTGGTGCAAAAAGTTCAAAATCCAGCTCATCAACAAGTTCAAAAGCAACGAAATCAAGTGCTTCAACAATATCTAGCTATACAGTCAAGCTTGGGGATTCATTATGGCTGATTGCGAAGAATCACAAAATGTCAGTTGCAAGTTTGAAAAGTTTGAACAGCTTAAACAGTGACCTCATTCGTCCTGGACAAAAGCTGAAAGTGTCTGGAACAGCGAAAACGAGCGGCAGCCAGTCCTCAAACTCAACATCTAATTCTAGCTCAAGTAACAAATCAACGAATTCTAATAGTTCGTCGTCAGCATCTAGTACATATAAAGTGAAATTAGGCGATTCACTTTGGAAAATTGCCAATTCGTTAAATATGTCGATTGGTGAAATTAAAACATTGAACTCGCTAAAATCTGATACGATTTATCCAAATCAAGTATTGAAGGTAAAAGGAACGGTGACGTCAAAACCAAGTCAGCCGAAAGCACCTGCTCAACCTAGCACGCCTTCAAACAGCAATCAGTCTTCAAGTAGTAAAACCACATCTTATACGGTTAAATCAGGTGATTCATTATGGAAAATTGCGAATCAGTTTAAGGTGCAGGTTCAATCAATCCGCACAGCAAACAGCTTGAAAAGTGATGTGCTGAGAATTGGACAAGTATTAAAAATCAACGGAACAGCTTCCGGTTCAACTGGATCTAATGGTTCTACGTCAAATGGTTCAACAACACCGGTCAACAATAATAAAAATGACGTTCCAATGAATGCAAAAATCACGACAATGATTCAAGAAGGTAAAAAGCTCACAGGCATACCTTACAGATGGGGCGGCAATACACCAGCTGGATTTGATTGTAGCGGCTTTGTTTACTATCTCATTAATAAGGTTTCATCAGTATCTAGATTGAGTACAGCAGGATACTGGAATATGATGACGCCTGTCAGCACACCACAAGTTGGAGATTTTGTTTATTTCACAACGTACAAAGCAGGTCCTTCTCATATGGGACTATACCTAGGTGGAGGAGATTTCCTTCATGCAAGTGACAGTGGAGTAGGAATTTCAAACTTAAGCAATCCTTATTGGAAAAAAGCCTACCTAGGTGCGAAACGTTTCTTCTAAAAAAGCCGATTTTCGGCTTTTTTTGTTTGCCTTCTCATCAGTTTGTCCATACTGATAGCAAAAGGGGGCAGTCATAAATGAAAAAGTCAGTGTGGATGATCATGATATGTTTGATCTTTACCGCATCAGCATGTCATGCACCGCCGAAAAAAGAAACGACAGAAGAAACAAGAGAAGTTGCCGCACCTAAACAAGCACCAGTCACAACGTCACTCATAAACGAAAGCGGGCAAAAAATAGGGAGCATTGAAATAAGAGAGTCCTCAGAAAATGGGCTGGATCTGCATGTGAAAGCGAAAGGGCTGCCGCCAGGTCCTCACGGCTTTCATATTCATGAAACAGGAATATGTGAAACGCCAGATTTTGAAACGGCGGGGGCTCACTTTAATCCGACCCATAGAGAGCATGGCTTCGACAACCCAAAAGGGCATCATGCTGGAGATATGCCTAATTTAGAAGTAGGGGCAGATGGTCAAATTGACGTCGTTGTGAATGTTCCGAATGTGACGGTCAAAGGAGGCCCGAATCAATTGGTTGATCAAAACGGGCGAAGTTTCATCATCCATGCAGAAGCAGATGATTACTTAAGCAACCCTTCTGGCAACTCAGGGAAACGCATTGCTTGCGGAGCCATCACAAAAGAAATGGTAAAATAACAGAAGACGAACCTTTATGTATTGAGTGCATAAAGGTTTTTTTAGTATACTTGGTGAGGAAAATGATCGAAGAGAGGAATTAATCATATATGTTTAACCAACCAGCACTCCCAGAAGAAATTCAAGCAATGATCGAAGCAAAAGGAAAAGTTCTCGAAGAAGAATTTCGTCCGCTTATCGGAACAGGCGGCTATGAATCACAAGATACGTCTATTATTCAAGATGCCATGATTGCACTTGCCCTAGGAAAAAATGTTCTGTTAAAAGGACCGACGGGCTCAGGTAAAACAAAACTAGCAGAAACTTTATCCGCGTTCTTTCAACAGCCGATGCACAGTGTAAACTGCTCAGTTGACCTTGATGCAGAAAGTCTAATTGGTTATAAAACCATCCATAATGATGGACAAGTTGCTTCTATAGAATTCATTGAAGGACCCGTTACAAAAGCAATGAAAAAAGGACACCTTTTATATATTGATGAAATCAACATGGCAAAACCAGAAACACTACCTATTTTAAACGGTGTGCTTGATTACAGAAAAATGATGACAAACCCATTTACAGGTGAAGTCGTTAGAGCAGAAGAAGGTTTTGGCGTGATTGCAGCAATCAATGAGGGATATGTGGGGACAGTGCCGCTCAATGAAGCGCTGAAAAACCGTTTTGTCGTCATTGAAGTTCCTTACATTGGCGGTGGCATTTTAAAAGAAGTACTGCACACTCAATCCGTATTAAAGGATGAGCGGTTAATCGATCAATTCGTACAGCTCTCATCAGATCTCATCGTCCAAGCACACAATGGACAGGTCAGTGAAGAAGCCGCATCCATTCGCGCACTGTTAGATACATGTGATCTTGCGCAATATATCCCGCCGCTTCGTGCAATTGAACGAGGAATTGTAGAGAAGCTAGAAGATGACCGGGAAAAAGCAGCGGTAAGAAATATCGCTCAAACATTATTCGAGTGAGGTTCTGACTTTTGAAATTCATCAAATTTAATGACAGCAGAATCGATTCATTTCTATTTATGGAATTAACGGATTTAGCCAAAACACTTGCCAAAAGTGATGATGTGGAGCTTGAATACGGTGTTCAGTCGTACTATGAACCGTTTGAAAAGAAAATTTTCATCAGCCATTTTTGGGATGATCGTCATCAAGAGGATATGATGGCAGGCCTAAAAAGTGATGTGTTCCTGCGAGCAGTAGGGACGGTGTATAGCGATCTTACAGTATTTGAAGACATCATTCGCTATGCCCACACATTATCCATTCCTGATGTGTGCAAACAATTGTTTATGCTGTTTGAAGATATCCGCATTGAAGAGCGGATTAAACGTGACCGCCCAGGAACAAAAAAGGTGTTTAAACGGAGAAGAGAGCTTTACAGACGTCACTTTAAAACACAATTAACGATTAACCAAGAGCGCAGTATTTTAACAGATGCACTCTTTTGTGCGATATACGTGAAGCTGACAGCCGAATCTCCGCTTGAAGAAATTCCACCCCTTCATGAGCGGATAGATCCAATGATTCCGTTTATTGAGTCAAGTCTTGAACGTGTATATGACGCACGCTCGACATCTGATATCGCCATCATTGTGAAGGAATTGACAGAAGGCTTCGATGAGCTCCTTGAAAAGGATATGCTGAACACATACTTTTTCTTCCCAGAATTGGACTATGAAAAAGCGGCAAAAGAACCGCTTTTCCATGACCTCAAAAGAAAGCCTAAATTAAGTGAGGATATAAAAGTCGATCGGGAAAAAGAGGGGGATGAAGACATCCATAATGAATATATGGAAGTATGGCATAGAGAAACGGAAGCACCATCTAAAAGTTTCCTTCAATTTGATTTAGAACACGGTGGTAAAAGCGATCTCGGTAAAGATGCGGCAAGAGAAGGTGACGATGGAGATCAGGCGCTTGGAACGGTTCAAGGTTCAGCCAAACAAACCCATCGAAAAGACTATTCAAAGCTTGAAGCACTAGAAGAGGCAGAAGGAGAAGAAAGCGGGGCAGATGCGCATGAGAATGGAAAAGAAAACAAATATGCGTTTCCAGTCATGATTTCACCAGAACCTCCTTCACCAGAGCAAATAGATGTGTACAAGCAGCACGCAAAGGCAATCGAGCCTTATCAGAAACGCTTAAAACAAATGATTCAAAAAACACTTGAGCATAAAAAATCATGGCCAAAAACAGATCTTCATGCAGGACGTCTCAGTAAAAAGATCATTCGTTATTTTACAGAGTCCAATCCTCGACTATTTTATAAAAAACAAGCGCCATCTTCTCAAATTGATGCTGTGTTCACTTTATTAGTTGACTGTTCTGCGAGTATGTTTGACAAGATGGATGAGACAAAAAAAGGGATTGTTCTGTTTCATGAAGCTTTAAAATCAGTGCAGGTACCTCATCAAATTGTAGGGTTCTGGGAAGATACAAATGATGCAACTGAAACAAGTCAGCCGAACTACTTTAACACCGTCGTATCGTTCAAAGATTCCTTATTTGACGCAGGACCATCCATTATGTCACTTGAGCCAGAAGAGGATAACCGGGACGGCTATGCGATTCGCCAAATGACAAAAATGATTTTAAAACGAAGAGAAGAGCAAAAGTTCCTCATTGTTTTCTCAGACGGAGAGCCGGCTGCATTCAGCTACGAACAAAATGGGATCGTGGATACACATGAAGCGGTTCTCGAAGCGAGAAAAAAGGGAATTGAAGTGATCAATGTGTTTTTATCCAATTCTCCGATTGAAGAGGCGCAGATGAAAACGATCCAAGATATGTATGGCAAGTTCAGCATTTTTGTACCGGATGTCGATACATTGCCAGATGTGCTATATCCATTACTCAAGAAATTGCTGCATAAAAGCATTGGGGCATAAGGTTTTGCCCCTTTCTTTAAAATATTTTTCGGAATGATTTAAATTTTTTGTTTTTCTTTGAATTTTTTATCTTTAATTGAACAAAGAATGTAGAAAGTAATCCGAAACAGTGGTAGAATATGATTGGAAGCGTTTTATTACATAAATTTGGTCATTGTGTTCTGGAAGTTATATCGAGATAGTGTTCAATCACTTGATGATCAAAGTTGGGGGTAGTGTTCAAAATGTTTCAAAATGATGTGAAACAACCGTTGAGTTGGGAAGAATTTCATGGTCCGAACCTCGGCTACGTGCTCGAGCTCTACGATCAATATGTCCAGGATCCTACTAGTGTTGATGAAGACATAAGAGGCATATTTGATGAACTTGGTGCACCACCGAGTGAAATGAAGGAGGAAATTGGGAAAAAAGAAAATAGCGTAGTTACTTCTGAACAAATCCAAAAGATAGCATCAGTCGTTAAACTGGCAGAAGACATCAGAACGTATGGCCATTTAAATGCTTCCGTCAATCCTCTTCGCAAAGAAAAGGAATTACAAGAGCTGTTTCCATTAAAGGAATACGGTTTAACTGAAGAAGACGTTAAGAATATTCCAATATCAATTATTAGTCCAGATGCACCTAAACACATTTCAAACGGCATAGAAGCCATTAACCATTTGAGAAATACGTATAAGCGTACCATTTCATTTGAGTTTGATCACGTACATGACTTCGAAGAGCGCAACTGGCTCTCTAAATCTATTGAGTCTGGTGAATTATTTAAGAAAAAACCAGCAGATAAACTAGTTTCTGTATTCAAAAGATTAACAGAAGTCGAGCAATTTGAGCAGTTCCTTCATAAAACATTTGTTGGACAAAAGCGTTTTTCTATTGAAGGATTAGACGCACTTGTTCCAGTACTTGATGAAATTATATCCGAGTCTGTTACACAAGGGACTTCAAATATTAACATTGGAATGGCACATAGAGGCCGTTTAAATGTATTAGCACATGTGTTAGGAAAGCCATATGAGATCATTTTCTCAGAATTCCAGCATGCGCCTAATAAAGAGCTTGTACCATCAGAAGGCTCTATCGGCATCAGCTACGGATGGACAGGGGATGTAAAATATCATCTCGGTGCTGACCGCCAAATCAAAGATGAAGATACAAAGAGTGCAAGAGTCACACTTGCCAATAACCCAAGTCACTTGGAATTTATTGACCCGATTATTGAAGGAAGCACTCGTGCAGCTCAAGAATCGCGTACTCAAAAAGGCTATCCAGTTCAAGACGTTGAAAAAGCGTTAGCCATCTTAATTCATGGGGATGCTGCATTTCCTGGTGAAGGAATTGTCGCAGAAACATTAAATTTAAGTCAATTAGTCGGCTATCAAGTGGGAGGAACGATCCATATCATTGCCAACAATATGATTGGATTTACCACAGAAAGCAATGAATCTCGTTCAACGAAATACGCTAGTGACCTTGCAAAAGGTTTCGAGATTCCAATTGTTCACGTCAATGCAGACGATCCAGAAGCTTGTTTAGCAGCTGTTCAGCTGGCGGTAGAATACCGTAAACGGTTTAAAAAGGATTTCTTAATTGATTTGATTGGCTACCGCAGATATGGCCATAACGAAATGGATGAGCCATCTACTACTCAGCCAATGCTGTACGATGCGGTCAGAAAGCACAAAACGGTCAAGAATATCTTCGCAGATAAGCTTGTCACTGAGGGCCTTCTGTCAAAAGAACAAAGAGAAGAAATTGAGCAGGCTGTCACGGCAAAAATTGAAGAAGCTTATAAAAAAGTGCCTTCAAAGAAAGAACATACGATTCAAGAAATCGAACTGCCAGAGCCTGTATCTAACGGCTTCCCTGCAGTTGATACATCTGTAGAGTTTGATGTATTAAGAAAGCTGAATGAAGAATTAATTAGCTGGCCGAAAGACTTCCAAGTATTCGGTAAGCTAAAGCGGATCCTTGAAAAACGTGCAAAAGTGTTTACAGATGATCGCAAAGTGGAATGGTCACTTGGTGAAGCACTGGCATTTGCATCTATATTAAAAGACGGTACGCCGATTCGAATGACCGGACAGGATTCTGAGCGAGGCACATTTGCTCAAAGAAACCTTGTTCTTCACGACAGTCAAACGGGAGATGAATTCATTGCTCTTCATGAACTGAGTGATGCAAATGCATCATTTACAGTCCATAATAGTCCACTGTCAGAAGGCTCTGTTATCGGGTTTGAATATGGTTATAATGTCTATTCTCCTGAAACATTAGTGATTTGGGAAGCTCAATTTGGAGACTTCGCAAATGCGGCTCAAGTGTATTTTGATCAATTTATTTCAGCAGGCCGCGCCAAGTGGGGACAAAAGTCAGGGCTTGTGATGCTCTTGCCACATGGATATGAAGGACAAGGTCCAGAACATTCTAGTGGAAGAACAGAACGCTTCTTGCAATCAGCTGCTGAGAATAACTGGACAGTTGCGAACCTGACAAGTGCAGCTCAATACTTCCATATTCTTAGAAGACAGGCGAAAATGCTACTTCGTGAAGAGATTCGTCCTCTTGTCATCATGACACCGAAGAGTCTGCTTCGTAACCCGAACACATTATCCGAAGTCCAAGAACTAACAGATGGACAGTTCCGTCCAGTTCTTGAACAGCCGGGCCTTGTGCATGATCATGAAAAAGTAACACGCCTTGTGCTATCGAGCGGGAAGGTATCGATCGATATTAGTGATCGTTTTACTCAAATGGAAGACTCAAAAGATTGGCTTCATATTGCGAGAGTGGAACAATTATATCCATTCCCGGCCAAAGATATTAAAGCCATTTTATCAAAACTGACGAACTTAGAAGAAATCGTATGGGTGCAAGAAGAACCGCAAAATATGGGCGCTTGGGGATATATTGAGCCATATTTACGTGAAATTGCATCTGAAAAAGTAAAAGTACGTTACATCGGCCGCAGAAGACGTTCAAGTACGGCTGAGGGTGATCCAACTGTTCATAAAAAAGAACAAGAACGAATTGTATCTGATAGCTTGACTCGCAAAAACTAAGGGGGAAATGAAAAATGGCGGAAATTAAAGTACCTGAACTAGCGGAATCAATCTCGGAAGGAACAATTGCTCAGTGGCTAAAACAGCCGGGCGATTATGTTGAGCAGGGGGAATACCTGTTAGAACTTGAAACAGATAAAGTCAATGTCGAATTGACAGCTGAAGAATCTGGTGTTCTAAAAGAAGTACTGAAAGATTCTGGTGACACTGTCCAAGTTGGAGAAGTCATCGGAACGATTGCAGCAGGTGAAGCTGGCGGAAGCGAGTCCGCAGCTCCAGCACCTGAGCAAGATTCTGCACCAGCTTCGAAAGAAGAACCAGCAGCTGAACAAAAAGAAGAGGCAGCAAAAGAAGAGCCGAAATCTGGTAATGGCAGAACGATCGCTTCTCCAGCAGCTAGAAAACTAGCAAGAGAGAAGGGGTTAGACTTATCTGAGATTCCAACCGCAGATCCGCTGGGCAGGGTACGAAAGCAGGATGTAGCTTCTTACCAAAAGAATGAAGCTCCTGCAAGTGCACCGAAAGCCGCGCCAAAAGCAAATGCTGCGGTGCAAAATGATCAAGCAGGGAAACCAGTTGAGCGTGAAAAAATGTCACGCCGCAGACAAACCATTGCAAAACGTTTAGTTGAAGTTCAACAAACGGCAGCGATGCTGACAACATTTAATGAAGTCGATATGACAGCTGTCATGGATCTAAGAAAGCGTCGCAAAGATGCCTTCCTTGAACAAAACGATGTGAAACTGGGCTTCATGTCCTTCTTCACAAAAGCAGTGGTAGCAGCACTTAAAAAATATCCACTTCTCAACGCAGAAATTCAAGGTGATGAGCTTGTCATTAAAAAATTCTATGACATCGGTATTGCTGTAGCCGCCAATGAAGGGCTTGTGGTACCAGTTGTCCGTGATGCAGACAGACTATCATTTGCTGGAATTGAAAAAGAAATCGGTCATCTTGCGAAAAAAGCAAGAGATAACAAATTATCGCTCAATGAATTACAAGGTGGATCATTCACGATCACAAACGGAGGAACATTTGGTTCTCTGCTTTCAACACCAATTTTAAACAGTCCTCAAGTTGGAATTTTAGGTATGCATAAAATTCAGCTTCGTCCTGTTGCAATTGATGAAGAACGCTTTGAAAACCGTCCAATGATGTATTTAGCTCTTTCATACGACCACCGTATTGTCGATGGTAAAGAAGCTGTTGGGTTCCTTGTCACGATTAAAAATCTACTTGAAGATCCTGAACAGCTATTGCTTGAAGGATAATCGAAAGAAAAAGCTAGTACCGATGAGGGTACTAGCTTTTTTGGTCTTTATTTTCTGGGTAGCCTCTTTTTGACCAAAATGTTGCCAGCCAAGAGCCAGATAAATTATGCCATACGCTAAAAATGGCACTGGGAACGGCGGCAAGTGGAGAAAAATGTGCGGTTGCAAGGGCTGCGCCAAGTCCAGAATTTTGCATCCCTACTTCTATTGAAATTGCTCGTTGAGAAGGAATGTCCATTTTACACCATTTTGCAATGAGGTAACCCAATAATAGGCCGAGGGCATTATGTAAAACAACAACGGCAAAAATAAGCAGTCCAGATTGCAGAATCTGTTCTTTATTTGCGCTGACAACAGCTGCGATGATGGCGACAATGCCAGTAACAGATACAAGAGGGAGTGCTTGTACAGCATAGGTCACTTGTTTTTTAAAAAACAATTTGACGATGACCCCTAAAATAATCGGAATTAAGACAACTTGGACAATCGACAAAAACAAAGCACCCGGTGATACAGATAACCAAGATTTTGCAAAAATATAAATAAAAACAGGGGTCAAAATGGGAGCAAGTAGTGTCGAGATCGTTGTCACGGCAAGGGATAAGGCCGTATTTCCTTTCGCCAAAAAGGTCATTACATTGGATGCAGTCCCGCCTGGACAGCAGCCGACGAGAATGACACCGACAGCGATTTCAGAAGGCAAATGTAACCCATAGGCCAATAAAAATGCAATGAGTGGCATCAGTGTATACTGCGCTAAAACCCCGATCAATACATAAAGAGGCTTTCTAAAAAGCTCTTTAAAATCTTCAGAAGACAGCGTCAGCCCCATGCCAAACATAATAATGCCAAGTAAAAAAGGGATATAAGGTCCAATCAAAGAAAATGCCGCAGGAAAAGTAAAACCTAGACAAGCAAAGACAATGACCCATATAGCAAATGTTCTTCCTGCAAAGTGACTAATGTGTAAAAGGGTGTTCATACTATGATTCAACTCTCTTTCTTTTCATATCTTTTCTATTTTAAATGAATTTTCTGAAAAAACAACCTATGATTTTGTATTGGGTGTTCATAATATTATTATGTAAACTAATAAAAACCCACATAGTATATGAACTATGTGGAGTACGCGATCAAAAAGGTGTCCATTTCACTTGTTGAGCCTGTTTTAGTCTTGCTTCTGGCTCACGCCAGTCAACGACATTCCACCACTGGTCTACATATTGCGTCTTTTCGTTTCGATATTGGAGGTAATAGGCATGCTCCCACACATCAAGAGCAAGAAGGGGGATGATGTCCCACTGCGAGAGGAACTGATGGCGCTCTGCTTGTAAAATGTCTAAACGCTGAGATCGCGGGGACCATACAAGAATCGCCCATCCCACACCTTCTACTTGTTTGGCAGCAGCTGAAAAATGTGACTTGAACGCCTCATAGCTGCCAAATGATTGATCAATGAGACGAAGCATTTGACCAGTAGGTTTTCTTTTTCCTGAAGGGCTCATTGAAAACCAAAAGATACAATGTAAATAGTGTCCTGCCCCATGAAAGGCAAGCTCACGTTCCCAATGCTTGATCATCGTAAAGTCATTGGTTTTTCTTGCTTTTTTTAGCGCAAGTTCAGCTTGATTTAGACCATCAACATAAGTTTGATGATGCTTTTGATGGTGCAAGTACATAATTTCTTTTGAAATATAAGGTTCGAGCGCGTCATACCGGTAAGGCAGTGGTGGTAACTGATGATTTCCAGCTGCTACATCGCGCACTTCTTCGTGTGGCTGCATGTCTTCTGCAATCCTTTCGGCTAGTTCGTACCATTCTTGTTCACTCGAATGATCATCCTCCATTTTGAGTCGTAAATTTTCCACTTTTCGATGAATTTTATCATCTTGCCACACATGTTGAATCGTGCTAAGCCACTCTTTGAGCTGTGAGCGATATTCTTCTTTATTCATGTATACGCCTCATTTCGTTTAAAAATGTAGAACAAGCCATCATCGGAAACACAAATGGGTAGCTATGATAGGTGATGTAAAATTGTTTTGGCAGTCCAATGCCGACTGGATAGTACATGGCTTCTTCAGTATGGTGATGGTTCACTAAAAAGGAGACAGCTTTCAAAATGGCTGCGGTATTTGCTTTCTCATATTGGAGGAGCGCCTCGGTCGCCCATGCGGTTTGAACCACTGTGCCAAAGGGAAGCGGGACATAGGTTTTCAGTTCTGCACTTTTACACGATTCTCCGAAACTGCCATCTTCAAGCTGAATCTGCTTTAGAAAACGGCACGCTTTTTGCACAGCAGGGTGTGAGGAGGGAACGCCGGCCGCTTTCAGTCCTGTTAACGCTGCCCAAGTTCCATAAATATAACAAACACCCCATCTGCCAAACCATGATCCGTTTTTCTCTTGGTGGTCAATGAGCCATTTTACACATCGATCTTTTTGCCTGAGAATCGAGGGTGAAGCAGTATCTTTTTCTTCTAAACCAATCAAATGGAGCACACGACCAGTAATATCAGGAGTTGACGGATCAATCGCTGCATCCTCCGCAGATTCAAGCGGAAGGTGACGAAGTAGAAAGTGATCTTGATTTTTTTCAAAAGCAGAAAAGCCGCCATCACGGTTTTGCATGGAGAGAAGCCAGTCATATCCTCGTTTCCACTGAAGTGGAGCGTATTCTTTTGGGATCGCTTTTAACACAATTTGCGTGTCATCACAATCAGGATTATTCGTATTGATATGTGAGAAACCAAAGCCCCCGGGAGCAGCATGCCGGTTATGAACTGCCCAATCCGCTTTCTTCATTTGCTGCCGGTCCAGCAAATAGGTGAAGGAATTCATGATCATGGGATCTTCTCGTTTTCTTCCTGTTCTTTGAGAAGCGTAACTGACAAGCGCTGTATCCCACACAGTCGAGGTGGAATTCTCAGCATATATCTTGCCTTGACAGGAGGTGACGAGCTTTTTCATACCTCTGACTGCTTTTTGGATGAGATGATGTCCAGGGGAGTACCCAAGGCTCATGAGGGCATAGACCATAAAGATGGTTGCACTTAAGTAACTGTACAGCGTCCCATCTGTTTCAAGACGGTCAAACATGTATCGCTTTGCCGCTTCATATCCGAAAAAGTCGAGCCGGCTGTCGAGGGCTGTATATGACCGCATATACATGAGGAAGTCATCAGTCGAACGTTCTTCTCTTGCCATAAACCAGTCAAATGGATTTTTAGACATGTTTTCATCAAGATGGGCTAATGATGGAAACGCAGCATGAGAGGTGTACCGTTTGTTCAGTGCGATCATCATGGGTACAAAATGAATCCTTGCATAGGCACTAAGGTGGTAGAAGTGCAGCGGAAAAGACGTAGGGATGAGTAAAAGAGAAAGAGGTGCATAGAAGTAGGGCCAAGGGTGCATGCCATTTACGGCAAGCATCCACTTTGTCATAAAATGAACGCTCTTTAGTCCACCTTTTGAGCGAATATATTGTGCTGCTTTTTCCATATGGGGCTCGTCTTTTTGAAATCTGCCAGATGCGAGCATGCCGCAATAACCTTGTACTGTAGCTGTGAGATGTCCCGACTGGTCATGATACAAAGAAAAGGAACCATCTTCATTTTGTTTGGCATGTATTGCTTCGGCCAATTGATGGATCAATTGCTGATCAGGGTCACCAACGGCTTTTAACAGCATAATGAAAAAAGCATTTGTCATCATAGGTCCTTCAAAGCAGAAAATAAATGCGCCATCTTCTCTTTGTCTGCGTTCTACCTGCATGTGAAGTTCATAGATATATTCGTTGACTCTCGTTTTAAAATCTTGCATTCGGCCATGCTCCTTTCCTTTATCACTATATTCAGGAGTCGGCCTGTCACATGCCAGCACAAAAAAAGCCGATGACATCGTCACCGGCTCAGCGTGTAGACAAACCCTCGCATTCGTTGTCAGTCCTGTGTGCTGGTGCTCACGAATGTCAAATTCGCTCCGCTCCAGTACTCGTCCTTCCTAGACTGCAAAGGTTTTCTATCACGCTGAAAAGAAGACAAAAGGCTAAAATCAAGTTCATTTTAGCCCTTTGTCAACAATCTGAGCCGATGACATCGTCATCGGCTTTCTTAAATGATTAGTCTTGCAGATTAATCCACACGCTTTTGACTTCTGTATAGTTGTTAAGGGCATATGATCCCATTTCTCTGCCAAGGCCTGACTGTTTATATCCGCCAAACGGGGAGGCGGCATCAAAGACATTATAGCAGTTGACCCAAATGGTTCCTGCTTCTAGGCGTGCAGCGATATCGTGAGCATGCTTTAAGTTTTCTGTCCACAGTCCTGCCGCTAACCCATAGTCAGATTGATTGGCCCGTTCGACCACTTCATCAATGGAATCGTAAGGAATCGCAGATAGAACTGGACCGAAGATCTCTTCTTTTGCGATTGTCATTTCATCTTCTACATCTCTAAAGACAGTAGGGGAGACGAAATAGCCTGCTTCATAAGGGCAGTCACCACCGACTACGGCTGTTGCACCTTCTGACTTCCCTTTTTCGATATAACCTAACACACGTTCATGCTGCTCTTTACTCACTAGAGGCCCAATCTGGGTATCATGATGAAGACCAGCTCCTTGTTTTAATGATGTCGCATATTTAGCCATTTGATCGACGACTTCATCATATTGGCTCCGGTGCACAAAGACCCTTGATCCTGCACAGCACACTTGGCCTTGGTTAAACATCACGCCGTTTAATGCACCTGGAATGGCTTTCTTTAAATCGGCATCTGGTAAAATAATATTCGGCGATTTTCCGCCAAGCTCTAAAGTAACACGCTTGATGGATTTGGCTGCTTTCTCCATGATCAATTTCCCAACACTTGTTGATCCAGTGAAAGCCAGCTTATTGACATCAGGGTGATCGGTTAATGCTTCACCGGCTGTTTCACCGAATCCAGGAACGATGTTAATCACGCCTTCTGGAAATCCGGCTTTATCCACTAATTCAGCTAAATATAAAGCAGATAGTGGCGTTTGTTCGGCTGGCTTTAAAACGATGGTGCAGCCTGTTGCTAGTGCAGCACCCATTTTCCACATGGCCATGAGCAGCGGGAAGTTCCAAGGAATGATTTGTCCCACAACGCCAACAGGCTCATGGCGGGTATAATTAAAATATCCCTGGCTGACAGGAAGGGTTTGTCCAGTCATTTTGGTGGTCCACCCTGCATAATAGCGCATGTGCTCAATGGCAAGAGGGATATCCGCATTGGTTGTTTCATTAATTGGTTTTCCATTATCAAGTGTTTCCAGCTGAGCCAGTTCTTCTTGGTGTTCTTCCATTAAATCTGCCAGCTTAAACATCAAGCGGGCACGTTCGGCTGCAGACATAGAACGCCAAGGTCCATGGAACGCCTTTTTAGCAGCTTTTACTGCCTCATCAATGTCGGCTGCACCTGCTTCATATACATCAATAAGGGTTTCTCCTGTGGCAGGGTTAGGTGTAGAGAATGTTTTGTTATCATGACTTGTGACAAACTGACCGTTAATGTAGAGTTTTTTCGTCCCTTGGAGAAAAGATTCGAGTTTTGAACTGATTTGAAGTGTTGTAGAGCTCATAAATAAACAAACCTCCTTAAAGATATGGGTTGTTCTGCGAGTTCTAGGTGGAAAAAGTGGACATGAAGCAATTTTATACGCACACATATGTAAACGTATACATTTATCATATTACACGACATCTTTGAAAGCAATCGATAACACTCATTGCATTTCACGAAAAATTGGCTACAATAAATGTATAGATGAAAAAAGGAGTTTTTAAATCATGATCCATCAAAACTGGCAAACGGCTGAAACGGTAAAACAAGTAAAATGTGTACATACAAATGCGAAAAAATATATGGTTGACCGGGCATTAACGGTTGGACACACATATGATGTGAAAAATGAAACAGAGGAATTTCTCTTTGTCGTTGATAATACGGGTAAAGTAGGCGGGTATTACAAAGAGTATTTCGAAGACAATTCTGCTGAATGATTTTGATGGTCATCACTCATACTAAGAAAAACAGTAAAGGGTGATGATGATGAAAAAGCAGCAGCAAGAAGAGCAGAAACATCAAAATGCTTGGCATGACAATGAAGATGCTGATATGGCGATTACGCTTGAGCAGATTTCTGATGTGTATGCCGAAGGAACGATTGATACCCCGAAAGATGAATAGTCATTTAAAACAGTGATTTTACATAATCACTGTTTTTTTATGGTCTCATAACGAATGATTTCTTGAAAAAACTGAAACTTTTTTCCTGCTTTAACAGTCTAAATAAGTAGAGGAAAGAGCATCGGATCAAAAAGAAAAAGTTAAATGAAATTTAATCTATTCGTAATGGAATAACGACGATTTATAGCGTATTCTATAAGTGAGAATAAAACGTACCCACAGAGCCGTGTGGCCGTTTTGTCATAAAGGAATTTGATGCAGGAAGAGGGGGTTTACGTGGGTATTTTTTCTGTCAGTAAACAAAATGATCATAAAAAATTCGAATCCTTATTAATTGAAGGAGAAAGAATTGAGGCTGTTTACAGACTGCGTCACGACCAAATTTGTTTCACCAATAAACGACTGATCTTTGGCGATAACCGCGTATTTTCTAAAAAGAAAGTCAGGGTCTCCTTGCCGTATCGATCAATTGAAAGTTTTGCCATTCAAGAAGCTGGCGTGTTTGATCAGGACACTGGTATGCTGCTTGTTACAAGCTCAAAAGTATTTGAACTCGATTTTTCTAAAGATACAGATTTGAGTGACGTGCAGGCCATTTTAACAAAACATCTTTGCTGATCAACGATGCGATTACATAGATCACATGCACTTTTCTCATTCTTTGTTCTTATTTTTATCTATCGCACATCTCTTGAGCTTTTCCCACTACAGTGGGGAAGGCTTTTTTCTATTCATGTGTTTGAATCACAACAAAAAAGGATAAAGATGAAACAGATACAGAAAGGAGAATGAACAATGAAAGTATTAGTTGCTGGAGCAAACGGACATACAGGGAGACTTGTCATTCGATATTTAAAAGAAAAAGGACATGAGCCGCTTGCTCTCATTCGAGATGAAAAACAAGCAGATGCGCTAAAAGAACTTGGGGCAGCGCCTGTCATCGGTGATCTTGAAAAGGATTTGACAGATGCTGTGAAGCAAGCAGAAGCTGTCATCTTTGCAGCTGGTTCAGGCTCAAAAACAGGTGCAGATAAAACCATCGCTGTTGATCAAGAGGGGGCAAAACGCCTCGTTGATACAGCCAAAAAAGAAAATATTCAGCATTTTGTGATGCTGAGTTCTTATAATGCTGACGATCCTCATCAAGGAAAAGGACAAGGCAGTATGGAGATTTATTATGAAGCGAAAAGAAAAGCCGATGAACATTTAAAACAGTCTGGTCTTTCTTACACCATTGTGCGGCCAGGAGCACTGCTGCATGAGGAGAAGACAGGGAAAATAGAAGCGGCTGCTCATATTCCAGACGATCGTGACATTGAGATTTCCAGAGAAGATGTAGCCACTGTCTTAGTGGAAAGCTTAACGGAATCCAATTTGAAAAATAAAGCCTTTGACTTAATCAAAGGTGATACACCAGTAGAAGAAGCACTTCGCAATCTTTAAATGAAGAAAGCTGCTGCCAAAGAGGCGGCGGCTTTTTTGATGTTTTCATTTCGCATGGAGCGGGAAGGTAAAGAGAAAGGAGTGATTGACCGTGAGCTTAACGAAAGAGCAAAAAGCTGATTTATATGAAAGACTTATTCAATTAAAAGAAGATGTGAAAGGATCAAAAAAGAAAGAAGAATCCATGCTGGTCGAATCGAATGAGATTTCAAATGGTGTTGGAAACCATATCGCAGATCACGGAAGCATCTATTTAGATCGCATGACCGAACAGACGCTGGATCAAGTCGATGATCAGATCGAAGGTGAAATTGATGCGGCGCTTAAGCGGATGGAAGACGGAACATATGGAATTTGTGAAAAAACAGGAAAAGACATTCCATATGAACGTTTGAAAGCAGTACCCTATACTCGTTATTCGATTGATGCAAAAATAAATGAAGAAACCAATCAAGATCCAAATGAATTTGACCGTTCGTTCTCTGAGCAAATGCGTGATTTAACAAATAGAGAAACAATGGATCAATTACATTCAGATACGTATGAAAGGCTAGAAGAAGAGCAAGATGTTGATGTAGATGAGGAAAAATAACATGATGAGAGGAATTTATGTTTTCTCACCATAATGTTTTCCCACGTCTACATGGACAAAAATCTTGTATACATGAGTATTTTTTTAGAAAAAACATATCTTGAAATTTAATAAACTTTCGTGTAGTATAGTTTAAAGGCTGCGATGCGCGTAATGTTAATTAAGTTTTAACCTTTAAGCTGTAATAGGGAGTTTTATATTGAAGCCGGAATGTCACGCCTCCTTCGAGAGGAAGACAGGAACGTTTCTGCAAACACCCACTTTGAGGAGTGGTGGTTTAAAACTTTCTTACTTAGATTACGGCATCTGCAGCTTTTCCTAGGATGATTCAAGCCATTTTCCATTTTTGGAAAATGGCTTTTTATTTTGTCCGAAATACGATTTTGAACAGACCGAATGTGGATGTACAAATGTATGTTAAAATAGACAAAACAAACGACGGAGAGGGAATTGGATGTTACAACAAGCAGAAGCACTTCTTAAACAATATTATGGCTTTGATGCTTTTAGACAAGGACAAAAACAAGCCATTGAATCGATTGTGAATAAACGGAAGGATACGGTCTGCATTATGCCGACAGGCGGAGGGAAATCGGTTTGCTACCAGATTCCTGCCCTTATGATGGAAGGAACGACAATCGTTGTATCTCCGCTTATTTCTTTAATGAAAGATCAGGTTGATGCGTTAAATGAGATGGGAATACGATCGTCCTTTTTAAATAGTACACTTTCAGCAGGTGAAATGAATACAAGGCTGAAAAAATGTGAACAGGGGGAGTATGATTTGCTTTATATCACCCCTGAACGCTTACAAAATGAACGTTTTTTTCAGCTGCTTGATCGATTGACGATTCCTTTAATGGCTATTGATGAAGCGCACTGTATATCTGAGTGGGGACATGATTTTAGACCGAGCTATCGCTTTATACAAGAATGTGTAAATAAGCTTTCAAAAAGGCCTGTTATTGTAGCATTAACAGCCACTGCTACAAAGAAGGTCCAACAGGATATATGTGAGCAACTTGGAATGGACGAAGAAGAAACAATCTTTACTGGTTTTGCTAGAGAAAATTTGTCTTTTCAAGTGGTGAAAGGGCAAAACAGCGACCAATTCATCACACAATATATGAAGAAAAACAGTCTTGAGTCAGGCATTATTTATACAGCCACACGAAAAGAAGCAGATCAAATTTATCATCGTCTAATAAAGCAAAAGATCAAAGCGGGTGTTTATCACGGAGGATTAGATGATGAAGTGAGAGAAGAACAGCAAAATCTTTTTTTAAATGATGATATTCAAGTAATGGTAGCTACATCTGCATTTGGTATGGGGATTAATAAGTCTAATGTACGTTTTGTCATTCATCATCAAATTCCAAGAGATATTGAAAGTTACTACCAAGAAGCAGGACGTGCCGGGAGAGACGGGCTTGAAAGTGAATGCATTTTACTGTTTTCACCGCAAGGCGTACGCGTGCAGCGCTTTCTCATTGAACAATCAACAGAAGATGAATTGCGGTATCAGCATGAATTGCTCAAGTTGAGACAAATGGTAGACTACTGTCATACGGAACAGTGCCTTCAGCAATTTGTGATGGATTACTTTGACCAATCATCAAGTGCCCCTTGTCAAAAATGCAGCAACTGTCTAGACGAGAGAGAGCGTGAAGACGTCACGAGAGAAGCACAAATGGTTTTGTCGTGTACCGTTAGAATGAACGAACGATTCGGAAAAATGATGATAGCTCAAGTATTAGCCGGCTCTAAAAATAAAAAAGTGCTTGGTTTTGGTTTCGACCGGCTGCCTACTTATGCTTTAATGAAACAGCATTCAGCCCAACATATCAGTGATTTCATTGAATTTTTAATTACAGAAGAGTATTTACACATGTCTGAAGGAGCTTTTCCAACACTAAAAGTGACACAAAAAGGAAAGAAAGTGCTAGTGGGGCAAGAGACCGTCTATAAAAAGCAGGCGATAAAGGCAGAGGCTATTCAAGAAAATGATGCATTATTTGAGCAGTTAAGAATGGTCAGAATGAAGTTGGCAAGAGAGCAGGGTGTTCCGCCATTTGTTGTCTTTTCTGATCAAACATTGAAGGAAATGTCAGCAGTAGAGCCTAAAACAGAAGAAGAACTTTTAAATATTAAAGGTGTCGGCGCACAAAAAAGAGAGAAATATGGAGATGTTTTTTTAGAAGAAATACGTTTATTTATAGAAAAAGAGAAAAAATAAAGAGTTTGAAGAAGGAAAATAAATTTTTTTCGTTTCACTTGGACGCGTTTTCATCATGATGATTTCCATCCCTACAAAACCTTGATATGATGCGGAATTGAGCCATTTAGTGGGCTGATTTACCAATGGAGAGAGATGTTTCATGTAAAGGAACTGTAATCTAAAACATATCGTTTTGTTATTGAAATGACATTTACATATGTTACGATAGCACTCGTTAGCCGCCATAAAAAGCTAACAAGGGAGGATTTACTTTATGAAGAAGACTATTATGTCCTTGGTTGCTGTTGCAGCAATCTCAACAACAGCATTAGGAGCACAGCAAGCTTCTGCAAAGGAAATCACTGTACAGAAAGGTGATACACTTTGGGGAATCTCTCAAAAAAATGATGTGTCTCTAAAGGACCTAAAGGGTTGGAACAATTTATCTACAGACATGATCTATGTAGGAGATAAATTGACAATCTCTTCAAAAGAGAAAACTCAGGAGCAGTACAAAGTCCAGAAGGGGGACAGCCTCTGGAAAATCGCTCAAAAATTCAATGTGTCAATTAGCGATATTAAGTCTTGGAATAACTTAAACTCAGATATAATTATGATTGGTTCAACATTAAGTGTTGCTGGTCAAAGCTCAGCTCCGGTAAGCTCAGAACCTGTTCAAAAACAGGCACCTGTCCAAAAAGAGCAAACAACGAAAAAAGCTGCTCCTAAAAAGGAAACAGCTAAAGCAGAATCATCTTCTGCTAGTCAAAGTGTTCAAAAAGAAATGACTGTAACGGCTACGGCTTATACAGCAAATGATGGTGGCATCTCAGGTATCACTGCAACAGGGGTAAACTTAAACAAAAACCCAAATGCAAAAGTAATCGCAGTAGATCCTAATGTCATTCCATTAGGAAGTAAGGTTTATGTTGAAGGCTACGGTGAAGCCATCGCAGCAGATACTGGCGGCGCAATTAAAGGTAACAAAATTGATGTACACGTACCAAGCAAATCCCAAGCTAAAAATTGGGGCGTAAAATCAGTCAAAGTGAAAGTACTTAACTAGTAGTCTATTGTTTTTGGAAGAAAGCATCAGGTGGCGGCCTGATGCTTTTATTATACCTTTTTTTGGCCGGAAATACACATATTTTTCTGAAAAATTCGCATTTTCGACAAAAACCAGCGTATAAGTCCATCTCAACGCTGGTTTTTGTGTCGTTAGCTGTCCACCCAATAAATTTCTCCGCTTTGCTCTTTCCAATTAATTTGAACATCAAAATGGTGTTTTTCATAAAAATGAATCAGGCGGTCCACATGGTTCCAATCTCTTTTGACGAGATCCCCAGTAATGACTGGAATGTTTTGCTCTCTTGCGATTTCTTTTAAATGCTTCATACAGATGGATCCATAGCCATTATCAGGCGGGCCTTTAATATCGGCAATGTGAATCTTTCCTTCTTCAGGATATTCCGCGATCAAGGAAAAATCAGATTGTCCGCGAAAAGCTTTTTCACAATCGCTTAACATGATTTTGCACGTATCTGCATTCTCAATTGCAGAGACGATCATCCATTCATCTTCCTTCGCTTGATCAATGCCAATAATCTTAGCTTTTTTTGAAATATCTTTTATATTTTCTTGCATTCGATACATTTGGAACTGCAACTGCTGTAATTCTTGCTCTAATGTCTTCACATCTTTTGTTGTTTCCTGTAAGATTGACAAGTCTATTGCTCCTTTCATAGAAGAGTTGATAAAAACCACACAAATTCCCATTCTAAAGGAAGTGAGTGGATCTTTCAAGCCGCTATAAGGCAGGCAATCGGCAAGTTTGTCTAAAATTCGACGAAGACAGCGAATTCATTGACTTTAGAGACAAAGTTAAATAACATACTCTTAGTCGGAACTAATAAAGAGAGGTTTTCAAACATGAACGAACAGAATCAAAAACCGAAAAATTTCACCGGCATTGTTGTCTTTTTAACAATTGCCATAAACGGCTTAATTGCTTTATTATTTTTCATGCCAAAAACAGATAAATTTAGTCATCTGGATATTACATTTCTGCCGTTACTGAATGCCGTGATGAACAGTTTTACGTTTATCTTTTTACTTTCAGCGCTCATTATGATTAAACAAAAGAACATTAAAGCCCATAGACGATTTATCTTTGCGGCTTTTTCAACAACGCTTGTCTTTTTAATTTCGTATGTGACGTATCATTCAATGGCAGCTGATACACACTTCGGGGGAGAAGGAATCATTCGTCCGATTTACTTCTTTATTCTCATCACACATATCGTCTTATCTGCCGTCATTGTACCGCTTGCACTGATCACTCTCTTTAGAGGCGCACAAATGCAAGTCGAACGTCATCGTAAAATTGCAAGATGGACCATGCCTCTTTGGCTCTATGTCAGTCTAACAGGTGTCATCGTATATATTATGATTTCTCCATACTACAGCTAACGTATGTCCATCTGGGCATACGTTCTTTTATTTACAAGATGAAGTGCTTTGGATAAAATGGGAATTGGGTATCCGACTTGCACGGTATCTTCCCACCTATAGAATCACATCATGTCTGGCCGTTTGCTCGTTTGGAGAACACAATTGAACGAAACGGGGGTTATATGATGACTGAACAATTGCAGTACAAACCGGGGCTTGAAGACATTGTGGCAAGCGAAACGTCAATTTCGTTCCTAGATGTCCAGCAAGAAGAAATTGTGATTCGCGGTTATGACCTCATCGAGCTGGCACAAAGCAAGACGTACTTAGAAACAGCCTATCTGCTCATTTATGGAAGATTACCAGATGCAATGGAATATCACCAATTTCAGCAAGATATTTCCTCACAAACAAGCTTACATCCAACCATTCAAACCATTTTGACAAAACTGCCAAAAACCACTCACCCAATGGATGCCATGAGAACGTGTTTATCTGCTCTTGCAGGGTACGATGAACAACTGAATGATCGATCAGAAGCATGCCAGCAAGCGCGTGCCGTTCGATTACTTGGCCAGCTACCAGCGATTGTTGCGGGAAGCTATCATATTCTCACACAAGACACCACACCTACTCCAGACCAGACCAAATCCTACACTGAAAACTTTCTAGCGATGTTAACAGGCCGCACTCCGGCACAAGACGAAATCAAAGCATTTGACCAAACGCTCACGCTTTATAGTGAGCATGAGCTGCCGAATTCAACATTTGCAGCAAGAGTCATTGCATCTACTCATTCTGACATGTATGGTGCTTTTACTGGAGCGATTTCTTCATTAAAAGGTGACTTACACGGAGGCGCAAACGAAGCAGTCATGCACATGCTGCTCGAAGGCAAAACAACAGAAGGTTTCCTTGCGCTCATTGAACGTAAATTAGCCGCAAAAGAAAAAATGATGGGCTTTGGACACCGAGTATACATGAGAAAAATGGACCCAAGAGCGGCTCTTTTAAAACGATCATTGAAAACGCTTACCGAATCAAAAGGAGACACGACGCTTTATGACATGTGCGTCGCAGGCGAGGCATACATGAAAGAAAAGAAAAACCTCTATCCAAACCTTGATTATTACGCAGCACCTATTTATTACGTGCTCGGCATTCCTATTTCACTTTATACACCGATTTTCTTTGCTGCGAGAGCAAGCGGATTAGCAGCGCATGTCATCGAGCAGCATTCACACAATCGGATTTTTAGACCGAGAGTAAGGTATTTAGGACCAAGAGGATTAAAAGTCTCAAATGATGATGGAAAAACGGGGGAATGAATATGAATAAAACAGCAGTAGCCAATCAAACAGACCAACTATTAGAAGATATCGCAGCCTATGCCGTGGATGGAGAAATTACGAGCAAAGAGGCCATTGAAACAGCTCGGTATGTACTCATGGATACACTCGGCTGCGGAATGCTGGCGCTCAACTTTCCAGAATGCACGAAGCATCTTGGACCAATCGTACCTGGAACTGTTGTCCCTAACGGAGCAAGAGTGCCCGGCACTTCATTTGTGTTAGATCCTGTTCAAGCGGCTTTTAATATAGGATGTATGATCCGCTGGTTAGATTATAATGACACGTGGCTTGCACAGGAGTGGGGCCATCCCTCAGATAACCTGGGCGGGATATTGGCTGTAAGCGATTATATCAGCAGAACGAGGCTTGCAAACGGAGAAGAACCGCTTTCGATGAATGACGTACTGCATGCGATTGTAAAGGCACATGAAATACAAGGTGTGCTTGCTTTAGAAAATTGTTTGAATCGAAATGGCTTGGATCATGTTCTTTTTGTCAAGGTGGCATCAAGTGCAGTTGTTTGTGCAATGCTTGGCGGAACGAAAGAAGATGTGCAGCATGTGTTATCACAAGCATTTGTGGATAATTCACCGCTTAGAACGTACCGGCATGCCCCGAACACAGGATCAAGGAAATCGTGGGCAGCAGGGGATGCCACAAGCCGTGCGGTGAGACTAGCGATGATGACATTGAAAGGAGAAATGGGCTATCAAACGCCCCTCAGTGCAGAAAAGTGGGGGTTTGAAGATGTGTTAATGAAAGGAAAACCACTCACACTTGCCCAGCCGCTCGGGTCATATGTGATCGAAAATGTACTCTTTAAAATTGCCTATCCAGCAGAATTTCATGCGCAAACTGCCGCTGAGGCCGCTGTCATTCTACATGATGCGGTAAAAGACCGTTTAGATGAGATTGACAGGATTGAGATTACGACACATGAATCAGCCATTCGAATTATTGATAAAAAAGGACCGCTTTACAACCCGGCAGACCGTGACCATTGCTTGCAGTATATTACGGCCATTGGGTTAATCTATGGTGAGCTGACCGCTGATCATTATGAAGAAGAGACGGCGCAGAATCCGCTCATTGACCGTTTGCGTGATCAAATGATCGTCAAAGAAGATAAACGGTATACAGAAGACTATTTAGATCCGAAAAAGAGATCAATTGCAAACTGTGTTCAAATCTTCTTTAAAGACGGAACGATGACAGATCGAATCGAAATTGAATATCCGCTTGGTCATCGCAGAAGAAGGCAGGAAGGGATCCCGCTGCTTGAAAAGAAATGGGTATATGATTTGAAAACGAGATTTCCACAAAAACAAGTCGATCAAATTGTTTCACTTTGCCAAAATCCAAATCAATTAAAAACCACGACAGTACCAGCATTTATGGATTTATTTGTCATATAAGGGGGAGCTAGTGTGTGGATCGTGAATGATGAAGTAAATCAAGCTGACTTAGCCGCAGCTTTTAAAGAGCAAATGCACAAATCCGCTTTATTTCAAATTCCAGGCGTTCACGATGGAATGTCTGCGCTCTATGCGAGGAAAATGGGATTTCAAGGGCTTTATTTATCGGGTGCCGCTTTTTGCGCAAGCAAAGGGCTTCCTGACCTCGGTATGATTCATTCCACTGAAATGGCAGAAAAGGCAAAGGAAATCATTCGAGCTTCTCAGCTGCCTCTTTTAGTTGATATGGATACTGGCTATGGCGGGGTATTAAATGCAGCTAGGGCAGCAAAAGAAATGGTGGAGAGCAAGGTAGCGGCTGTTCAAATTGAAGATCAGCAAATGCCGAAGAAATGCGGACATTTAAACGGAAAATCACTCGTTTCTGTAGAAGACATGATGGCGAAAATCAAAGCGATCAAACAAGCGGCACCTACACTTCTCGTCATCGCAAGAACGGATGCGAAGTCAGTAAACGGGATGGAGGATGTCATTCACCGGGCGAATCTCTATCTAGAAGCAGGAGCAGATGCCATTTTTCCTGAGGCGCTGATTACAGCAGAAGATTTCACGTATGCTTCAAACAATATAAAAGGGCCGCTCCTTGCAAACATGACGGAGTTTGGAAAAACACCTTATTATCATACAGACGAATTTTCTATGTTTGGCTTTCAAATGGTGATTTATCCAGTGTCATCCCTGAGAGTTGCTGCAAAAGCGTATGAGCGTTTATTTACAGAGATTAAGGAAAAGGGGACGCAGCAGGGGATGCTGGAGGACATGCAAACGAGAAAAGAGCTATATGAAACGATTCATTATGATGAATATGAAGAAATGGATCAGCATTTAGCCAAAACGATCCTGCCGGAAATCGGGAAAGAGCATTCATAAAATGAAAAGCACTTCCATGAAGGAAGTGCTTTTCATTTTATGATAATTAAGAATGAGCTATATAAAATTAGTGAAAAGTGTTAACTTTAATTAACACTTTAATAGTGCGTAGTCGGTTTTATTTCTAATATGCCTTTCGTTGTAAAAAAATACCTTATCATTTAGAATATAGAATAATGAGCGTTTTGAAAAACTTGAATATTTAAGACTAATATAATCAAAATAGTTTAAGTAGGTGTTTAAATGAGGGATAAAGAAGTTTTTTATAAAGATATTGAAAAAAGAGCACAAACTATTTACGAAGGTTATCAATATATAATGAAAAGTAGTTTAACAAAGGACATGTCTATTTCAAAAACTCAATTAAATTTCTTTCTGAGAAATGATGGGCGTTTAGGTGGAAAAGCTTGGTGTAAAAATAATATTGATTATATAGAAATAAATACAGGAGTAATTGACAATTTCTTTGATTATTTTTATGATTTTGCAGAAAAGCTAAATCAAAAGTTCATAAAAAACCTACCTTTTAAAAGAGATGAAAATAAAGGAGATGATGGATCATACTCTCTTCTTTTACAAGATGAAAATAATGGAGGAATTATACTAAATAATGAAACAATAGATTATAATTTAGCAAGTTTGCTTACTGTATTTGTATCAAGGTTCATTTTAACTCATGAATTGGGTCATTTACTTAATGGTCATTGTAAATATTTAAATGATAATAACGATATAAATTATATCCCTATGTACTATATTAATAATAGAACTAATAATATATCTCCATTAGATATTAGAACTATGGAAATGGATGCAGATGCTTTTGCAGCCACAGATAGTTTTAGAAATTTATTGATATTATATAATAATTTTGAAGAAAAAGTTGATGCTGCTTTAATGATAAAGCCAATTGATTTGTTTTTTTGGTGGTCTTTTGCAATTAGAAGTAATTTCTTAATTTCTCAACGTATATTGAATGATGAAGAGTATACGCCTGATAGGACACACTTACCAAGTGTAGCCCGTTTTGTCCTAATATTATTTTCAATTATAAATAGTGTAGATAGTGGTATTTACAAAATAAATTATCGCAGTGGAGACAGTGAAGAAGGGCTATTAAAAAATATCATAGATGGAGCATTTTATGCTGAAAAAAATTATAATTCAAATTTTTATACAGATTATGCTATGACAGAGACTATGGAAAACGAAAAGTATACAAATGCAGTATTAGAGATGCAAATGAACTGGGATAATTTAAGAAATAAACTAATCAGTTTTTCAAGGCTTCCACTGTATAAAAGGAAAAAATAAGATTTCTACATTAGAATGAACTTTATTCATAACCCCACTTTATGAAAATTTGAACACTAAAAGATAGTGCAAAAGAATCTTCATACAGATAGGTGAAAATAATATTTCAGCTTTCTTCTCATTGATATAATCTAACTATGTTAGGGCTGTCTATATCAATGAGAAGTGCTTTTTTTACGATGATGGTGTGGATGATGAAGCCAATTTCATCTTTTCTTCAACTGTTTTCGTTTTTTCTTTTACTTTTTCAGCATAAGTGAAATCACCGTAGCAATACGGATAGCGGAAGTTATCTTTGTCGCCCCCGCATGTATAGACTTCAGGGTTTCGCTTCACTTGCTTTTTGGAGTATTGCTTTGCCAATTTTTCGGAATGTTTTCCCCCGTTTTTTGCAACAAAATCAATATAGCCGATTCCCATGTTATAGCTTTGAATAATGGTTTCCAAATCAACGCCTTTTTTCTTCCCATGCTTGTACATGGTTGAAAAATGATGGACTCCTTGTTTAATGCTTTTCTGAGGGTCATTGATTTCATTTCGTTTCAAACCAAGAGATTCAGAGGACTGCATTGGATCTCCGCCTCTGCCTTTTGATTCTTGATACATCATACCGAGAATTAACGCGGTATATTGATCTAAATCTTGATCTCTTAACTCTGTTTCTACAAGCGGTTTGTAATCATCCAGTCTCGACAAAACAATTGATTCCGTATCAATCGGCAGCTTTTTTAACTCCTTTTGATTAAAGGAAATGACAATGGCCGCTAATACGCAAACAAACAGAAAAATCGTGAAACAGCCTGAAATGGCAAAACATCCTGTTTTTTTCTTTTTCAAGGTCAGTTCACCCCTGTTTTGCCCCGCTTTTAAAAGGGAAGTACAGCCTTTATATTATGCCATATCCTGCACAGGATACCAAGTGAAAACCTTATATTCAATCATAGCCAAACGTAAATTCTGTTCTTGTTTTCAGTCTATAGCAGAAATAAACAAAACCGATCATGAGCCACACCATGCCGATGATTAATGCATTTGTACTGATGCTTGTTAAGAGCCAAATACAAAAAGCCGTTCCGCAAAGAGGGATGATGGCATACCTCAGTGTGTTTAATACACCTCTTTGTTTTTGTTTGATGAAATAGTAAGCGAAAACAGACAAGTTAACAAACGTAAATCCAATTAATGCCCCGAAGCTGATAAACGAGTAAATGACCTCAAGCTCACCAACAACTGCGGTTAACGAAAAAACACCAATTAATAAAATATTAAATACAGGCGTTTTCAATGTTGGGTGAATATAACCGAAGAAACGCTTTGGTAATGATTGATCTCTTCCCATCGCATACAAGAGTCTTGCGGCACTCGCATGTGATGATAGGGAGGAAGAGATGACAGCGACCATGGTGCCGGCTAAAAAGAATGAGTGGAGAAACGCGCCGCCCACAAATTCTGCAATTTCAAGTGATGCCGCATCTGGATGCTTGAACTGTTGAAAATTTGGAAACACCTGCTGTAAAAAATAAGAGGTGAGGGTAAACAGCACACCTCCAATAGCGACCGTTAAAAATATGGCGAGAGGAATCGTTCTTTTTGGTTTAATTGTTTCCTCAGACATGGTCGAAATCGCATCAAATCCTAGAAAAGAAAAACATAAAATCGTCGCGCCGGAAAAAATAAGGGCGGGATCTAAGCTCGCTGAATAAAACGGACGGGTTGATAGTATCTCTCCCGTGCCTGCATGCTGCGTGAGCCCATAAATAATAAACCCAACAAATGTCACAGCGACAATCACCTGAAAGGTCACAAAAAGCGCTGTAATGTTGGCTGTAAGACGTATACCGATTACATTGACAGTCGTTATGGCGATAGCAAGTATGATGATCCAAATGTAATGAGGTACATCAGGAAAGGCTGCGGTTAAATATGCACTTCCGATTGCAAAATTCACCATAGGCAAAAATAAATAGTCAAGCAATAGTGTCCATCCTACAAGGAAGCCGACGTGAGGATGAATACTTTTTTGCGCGTATGTATATGCAGATCCTGCTTTTGGAAAAGCCTTCACCATATTCCCATAGCTAAGCGCTGTCAATAGTAATGCCAGTAAAGTAAAGATATAAGCTGCAGCAACGTGTCCTTTCGTCAGCTGAGCAACAATGCCGTATGAATCAAATACGACAAGTGGGTCCATATAAGCAAGCCCGATCACAACAAGTGGAAAAACAGTCAGGCTGCGTTTTAGTCTTGGCTCTTCAGTCAATTTGCCTATCAGCTCCTCTAAAAAAATGAATAAATAATGCTCATTTTAAAAAGAATGCTACCACGTGTCAATGCTATTTGAATAAATCTTTTTTCAAAAGGTGTGGAAGCTTTGCATGCTACACGTTTTGGTATATGATGATACATAGAATAAGTCGTGAGTTGACTGACAAGAAAGGTGAAGCGAAATGAAGGAAGAACTGAATACAAATCAAGAACAGGAACGGATGGAGCTGGACGAAGAAAGTCTATTTCTTGTCTCCCAAACATTTAAAGCCTTATCTGATCCGACGCGTATTCGTATTCTGCATTTGCTGTCTCAAGGTGAACATTCAGTAAATGATATAGCAGAAACACTAAACCTTATGCAATCAACCGTATCTCATCAGCTGCGCTTTTTAAAAAATCTTCGTCTCGTGAAATCTAGACGAGCAGGGACCTCGATTTTTTACAGTCCTGAAGATCAGCATGTGATGGAAGTGCTTGAACAAATGATACACCATGCACAGCATGATTGAGAAAAAACCTTCCTACTTTTATATAGGAAGGTTTTTTATGCATGATGTACTTGGGTTGATCGTTTATTTGCTTTCATCATTTGATAAGAAAACACAATATAGTAAGCCGCTAGAAGGAAAAAGCTGAGTATTGTCAGCGCATCATCGCTGACAATATGCTGATACAATTCAACGATATCCATTTTGGTGATCGCATGTGTTGTCAGATTGACCGATTTAAATGCAAGCCTAGATAAAAACAAACATAAAATAAAGCTTTCAATCCATTTACTTGTTTTCATATACAGCCGGCCATTTTCTAATTTCATCTGAATCGTCTGATAGGCGTGAATGGCGAGACTGCTCCCGAAGATCATGCCAATGACGGCATAGATAAAAATACTGTGATTTTGCCATCCTTCTGATAAGAGAATAAGGGCAGTGAGACTAAATACATACATTCTCATGAAAAGATTTACCGGGCGCACAAGCTGATAGCGTCTCATTCGATTCATTCGAATGATGATCCAGACGAGCATGACGATCCCGATCATGAACAACTGCCATACGTAATGTGTCATGATGCAACCTCCTCCTGCACAGGCAGGGATGTAAACGAATGCTGGCTGTTACTTATCATTACCATTCTTTCTTTTTTTATCAAATCAAAACCTATATTTATGAAAAAGAGGAAAAGTCATGAAAATCGATCGCATTTTGTCCATTGTGATGATACTGATTAGCAAACGGCAAGTACAGGCGAAAGACCTAGCTGAACTACATGAAGTGAGCGTGAGAACCATATACCGTGACATTGATACGATCAATCAAGCGGGGATTCCAGTTGTCACAAAACAAGGTGCAGGGGGTGGAATTTCACTCGTTGACGACTATCGTCTAGAGAAAAAATTATTCACTGATGATGATATTGAACTGATTTTAACAGCTCTTGAAAGCATTACGAGTGCATACACCTTTAAAGAAAGTGAACATGTACTAAAGAAAATGAAATCCCTGATCCCGCCTCAAAATGAAAAACAGCAACATGTATTTATTGATTTAAGCTCTTGGGGGAAAGACAGCTATTTAGAAAAGAAGCTCCAGCTCATTCATACCGCTGCCACAGCGCATCAATATATCCAGTTCACCTATCGCAATGCAAAAGGCGAAACACTTCCTAGAAAAGTAGAGCCTTATACACTTGTCTTAAAAGGAAGACACTGGTATTTGTATGCGTATTGCTGCGTGAAAAAAGCGTTTCGCCTGTTTAAACTCAAAAGAATGTCAGACCTTATCACCCATTCAGTATCTTTTCTTCCTAAACGAATAAAAAATGAAGAAAAGCCTTGGAATGATTCTTGGCACGAAGAACCTTCCGTCAGTACACTAACGCTCAGGTTGACTGAAGATTCTGTTGGTAAAGTGAAGGAATGGATAGATGAAAATGAATTCACCGTATGTGCAGATGGTACGTATCTTGCCACAATCACGTTGCCTCAGGATGATTGGTTATATAGCTTTCTTTTTTATTTAGGGCCAGATATCGAGATTGTCTCTCCGCTATCCGTTCGGGAAGCATTTGATCTCAAGTTGAAACAATTTCAAAAACCAAAAGGAACTTGACACAATGTTGTCAGGTTTCTTTTTATATGATGGAAAAAAAGGAGATGAGAATGTATGTACGATATCGTGATTTTACAGAAACAATGGATCAAGGGATTATCTGTTCGAACAACAAACGAAATGGAGCAAACAAACGAGCGGAAGATTGCACCGCTTTGGCAGCAATTTTTCACGCAGCAGCTTCGCGGAGGACATGCGCCAGTCATAGGACTGTATTCAGATTATGAAAAGGATGAAAATGGCGCTTATTTGTTCACAGCGGGGCAATTGGTTGACCAGCAGCTAGCACAAGATGCAAAAGAGATTCCAGGCTCCACCTACGCAAGATTTCAAACGAGAAAGGGCCCGATTGAAGAGGTTGTGTTTGAAACATGGCAGCAGATTTGGAGTTGGGATCAGCGTTATTTGCGAACATATACTGGCGATTTTGAATGGTACGACGAACGATCGATTGATCCAAAAGAAGCGCAAATTGATATTTATATTGCAGTCGATGAAAAAATAGTTGCTAAAACTAATGCTATTAGTTAATATAAAACTAACGACATTAGTTTTAGGGGGAAAACAAGATGAGATTGACAACATTTGACCGTTTGCACCAGCTTACATTAATGCCGCGTATTTTTCCGGTAAATTGTTATGTATTTGAGGAAGAGAATGAACTCATCTTAATTGATGCAGCTTTGAAAATGGCAGCAAGCTCGATAATTGAATTTGCACATCAATTAAACAAACCCATTAACAAAATTATTCTGACTCATAGTCATATGGATCATATTGGCGCACTAGATGAAGTGAAAAAGGCTTTTCCAGAGGCAGTTGTTTATTTATCGAAACGAGATGCTCGCCTGTTTGCTGGCGATTTCTCTTTACTTCCTGGTGAGCCAGAGAAAAAAGTCAAAGGCAGTTTTTCAAAAGACATTCACACAAAACCAGACGTGCTTGTTGAAGAAGGGGACGAGATTGGGTCCCTGAAAGTCATTGCCACACCAGGACATACACCAGGAAGCATCTCTTTATACGATGAAAAGTCAGGGGTTGTCATTGCGGGTGATGCAGTTGTGACAAAAGGCGGTTTATTTGTAACGGGTGAGTTTCGCTTCACCTTCCCATTCCCGGCTTTTGCCACTTGGGATGCAGAAACAGCACTAAAAAGCGCTGAAAAATTACTGGCACTTCCCTTGTCTTGTCTCGCAGCAGGGCATGGTGATCTCATCATAGAGCCTGAGGCAAAGCTCAGAGCCGCTATCGAAAAAAGGAAGCAGCAGCTACAAAAGGGGGGACAGTAAGCCATGTCTCCAAGAATGGGTATCACACAAGAAAAAATTGTTGAATCTGCCATCGAATTTGTCGATGAAGAGGGCTTTTCCGCTTTGACTATTGCTACATTGTCCAAACGGCTTAACATCAGACCACCATCTCTTTACAACCATATATCCGGTCTTCATGAAATACAGGCAGCTCTTGCTGTCAAGGGGCTGACAATGCTTTGTGAGGCCGGCAAACAAGTAACAGCGGGGCTGGAAAAAGAAGACGCTGTTTTAGCATTTGCAAGACAATATGTTCAATTTGTTCGTCAGCATCCTGGTCTTTATGAGGCTGCTTTTTCACATATGAATGAAAAAGAAGTCAGTGTGGCTGCAGAGAATCTTGCTGATTTTGTCCAATCCATCATGTCTCGTTTTGGTGTAAAAGAAGAGGACATGACGCATGTCGTCAGAGGGCTCAGAAGCTTACTGCACGGTTTTGGAGATATTTCAAATAAAAAGGGATTTCAACGGAAAGAACAGCTTGAAGATAGTGTGGGCTATGCGGTCCGTCTTTATATTGCAGGCATCAAAGAGCAAGAAGATCTGTCTCATTGACAGGTCTTTTTTATGTATCGAACCGATATGATGAAGGAGATGTAAACAAATCAAAACATTTTTTGGGCAAAAAACCAATAAAGATTTGACAGTTTTGTGAAACATGGTATGCTTATTATGTGAAATAATTCACATAGAGGAGTAGAGGCAGATGAAAAGAAAGCCTGTTTATGTGGAAACAACCATTCAAGCACCTATTGAAAAAGTATGGGAGTATACGCAAAATCCAAAGCTTCATGAACAATGGGATTTGCGATTTTCGACCATTTCATTAAATGGACCTAGTGATGAACAGCCCCAATCCTTTTTGTATGAGAAACACCTTGGATTCGGCATTAGTGTAACTGGGACAGGAGCGTATCGAACGAGCGTGAAGGATGAGCGTCATGAAAGAGCATCCTCACTTCAATTTAAATCATCACACCCTTTGTCTTTCATCAAAGAAGGCGGAGGGTATTGGAAATACATGAAAACGAATGATCACATTGTGTTTCAAACGCAATTTGATTATGAAACAAAGGAAGGAAAAGGGTGGAAATGGGCAGACCGTTTGTTTTTTCGACCAATGATGGGGTTTATGACTGCCTTTAGCTTTGGCGCATTAAAGACGTGGCTTGAAAAGGGCACGCATCCCCGGTTGCTGCTAGAGAGAACACTTGCCCATTATGGCATTTGTTTGTTGTTTGCTATCGTCTGGTTATGTCAAGCGATCATTCCTTTTTCACCTTCTGCTTTTGATCATAGCACCGGATTTCGATTGTTTTATGCGCTATTAGGTGTATCATGGCTCATGCCTAAACTGCCAAAGAAATATATATTCATCCTTCAAAGCATCTTTCTGCTGCTGATGCTTGGTATCGGGATTTTATCGCCAGAAACGACTCTGCACGAGCCGCTGGTGCTGAGTGCATTTTTGATTTTATCTGTTGCAGGAATGATCAACTTAAAAGATTGTGTAGATGTGTTTTCGATCAAACGAAAAAGGGGAGGTAGACATGGTCGTTCATCATCATCAAGTAAAGGACTACGATAAGCTGCATCCAACATTAAAAGAACGTTATAACCGCGCGTTTACGGCCGAAGGCATCATGGAGGAAATAGGAGGCGGGACAAAGCTCATCCGATTGTTATTCAAAATCGGCCCATTGTTTCGCTGTTTTTTTCCTGAAAGAGGGCGAAATATTCCCTTCCAAATTGTGAACAAGCCTTTTACGACAAGTAAGGGAGAAGAAGGGATGCACTGGTTTCGAACGTTCTATTTTCCTGACAAGGAAAGACATTTTGATGCAGATATGATCATTGATCAGAAGAGCCATCAAGTACTGGACTACTTTGGAAAACCTAGGCTTCTTGTGTCAGAGCTTCATTTTACAGTCACGGAAAAAGGGTTCTTGCACATTCAATCAGGTAAGCAAAAGTTTTTGCTGTTTGGGCGAGAGTGGCCACTGCCTTCTTGGCTTTACGGTGAATCTGATGTAACAGAAGGGTACGATGAGCGTGCAGGTGAGTATACGATTGATGTTCAAGTGAAAAATCGCCTTTTTGGCACTCTTTTTACTTATAAGGGCCGGTTTACGGAAAGGGTGTCACCTTATGAATAAATGGTATTTGATGTGTAGCATCGTGTTGATGTCTTGCTTTCTCGTTACCCGTTTGACGACAGCTCCCATACCAGAATTTTTTGTTTTGATTGCGATTTTATTCTTTCTTCCCGCTTTCTTACACTTTTTTTATCAGGAAGAGAAGAAAAGGCAGCAGGAGGGGCTGATCGGCTTCATAATGAAAGCCTTTCCAGTAGCAGCTCTATGTGCAACAGGCGCATTCATCTATCATTCTCTTTGGCTTGCATTGGGATGGCTTTTCTTTACAATGATTCTGGCTTTATTTGGTTTCACCCGTTTGCTGAAAAGAGGGGCCCATCCGCTTCATGAGCTGATGATCGATGGCGCATGTATGTATATCGCTCTAGGTGGGCTTTGGTTCTGGCTGTACACAGCAGATATACAAGTGATGACATTTTCACCGATGATTGTTCTTTTGACAGCTATTCATTTTCATTATTCGGCTTTTTTTATCCCAATCTTTTATGGCTTATTAGGAAGGCAGCGCAAAAAAGAGACGACGTTATACAAAGTGGGCGGCTGGGTTATTTTACTGTCGCCAGTGATGATTGCTGTTGGAATCAGCTATTCTCGCCTGTTTGATACGTTCAGCGTCATTTTGTATGTGATCGCACTTTATTTGTATGGAATTTTGTGTATGAAAACTTCTTTTCGTTCAACTGTCGCAAAAGGGTTCGTTGTGTTTTCTAGCATCATGTTAATGGGAACCATCGTCCTATCATTCCTTTATTCTGCCGGAATGCTTTTACATGTTACCTACATCAGCATAGATCAAATGATTTGGTTTCATGGCAGTATCAATGCAAGTTTGGTTATTTTACCAGGCCTCATTGGATGGTTGATTGAAAGACCAGCTGATCGATTGAAACAGAAGGATTTTCCGGTATCGAGAGTTCACGGTCGTTTTCAGATCATGTCTTTTCAACATGACGACATGCAGCATGATGAGAAGATTGGTTTAGTCGATTCTCTTGACCAATTAAATGGAAAGGCATTTTCAGCAGAGAGTGTGTCACCTGTTATTCGCAGATTTTATGAGGACCCGATGTCCTTTACGTTAAAAGCAGCCGTCTGTTTTCATTGGTGGGTAAGGCCGTTTGTCTTTTTGCTTCAACCTGTTTTTAGACAAATAGGACAGCTCTATTTAGGGTCATCACGAATGCCATATGAAATGCCGGGGAGTCTTTCAAGATTTCAACATCCTCTTGAAGAAAGGCAGAATGTACGTGTGTGGATCAGGCGCAATGAGAAAGGCGAACAAGTCTTTTATGCGCTCTATGCCCAGCACCATGATGAAGAGACAGTCTATATGAATATTGCTTTGCCGCTTCCTTTTTCACAGCTTACGGCTATTTTAAAACCTTTGAATGAAAAGGAAGATTTTCTATTAAAAAGTAAAAGTCCAAAAGGCAGTACGGGTGATGAAGGATTGTATTTGCATACGTCTTTCATCACCATGAAACTGCCAATGGAAGAAAGCTTTCATATGAAACCGGAGACGGAAAAAAGTCTCACAGCGATTCATCAAATGAAGCTATTCGGTATTCCTTTTTTAACGATTCAGTATCAAATCGACAGTGAAAGCCACTCATCTTAATCAATGATGTCGCATGGTTCACCGTGACGAATGATGTTCACAATCGCTTGCCCATCACTCGGATGATGATCTGCATACTGTACTGGCAGTAAAGCAAAAAATACATAGTAGACTGAGAAGTAAGCAAATTGATAGAAAAATTGATGTTCTGGCAGGAAATCGTTGGCGATCATTGTGTTCAATATGAGAACACTGAGCAGGTTGCATAATGATCCGCCTAAGTAGACAAGAATGTGTGAGAAACGGTTATTTCTCCTCATTTCTTCATAGTGGCAAAATGCATCTAGAAAATAGATTCTTCTAATTTCAACGACGCCTATTTTCAATACTTTTTTGCCTCGACCAAGCGCAAACGAAACCTTTGCTCCAAACAGCCAGGCGACTACAATGTGACCCAGCTGATGCAAGATGGCAACGATAGGAAGAATGACGAAAAACGACCAGCAAAACGTCCACATATCTGATAATGTAAACAAGTGTTAACCCTCCCCGAAATATTCGAGAGGAAGCAGTAGGATTATTTGCCATTTTACCGAATTCATTTTCATGATGCAAACATTTAATAGACTACTATAAAATCATTATGTAAACTAAAAAGGATTTTCAATGAATAGGCTTTTTAACTCTTTCTTTTAGAAGAGTAGGGTGTGCTACAATTAAGACATTAGTGGAAAACAAGTGGTCATCTAGCAGAAGAAAAATGTGACCTTTTTATGAAAGATTGAAAGGGAGAGAGATTCTAATGGCAGATATTGAACAGTTTTTAGCGTTAGACATTCGTGTTGGGACGATAGTAGAAGCAGAATTTTTTGCAGAAGCAAGAGTGCCTGCTTTCAAGCTGAAGATTGACTTTGGGGATGAGATTGGCATAAAACAATCTAGTGCACAGCTGACAAAACGTTATCAGGCTGAGAATCTCACTGGGAAACAAATTATTGCAGTGGTCAATTTCCCGCCAAGAAGAATTGCCGGGTTTAAATCAGAGGTACTTGTTTTAGGAGGCATGCCGTCAAAAGAAGACGTTGTCCTGCTTGCCACTGATGAGCCGGTTGAAAATGGCACCAAAATAGGGTAATAAAAAAGACATCTTCATCAGAAGATGTCTTTTGCGTATTGAGGCGGAATAACCACACGCCACATTCGTGTGTGTCTCAAAGAGACGTGTTACCCGACTTACACAATTCAGCTCATCGCTTGATTAATATAGCATGGGATTGGTATGAATGCAACCATTATTTGAGTTCTCTTTGTTTTTGGAAGAAAAAAAGAAGGTTCATATCCTCATATCATAGAAAAAATGACAAGAAATCAATTATTTGGATTATTTTTTCGAAAAATATTGAAAAGTCAGATCATATTTTATAAAATGAATTCATCTTAGTTTGTTTAATCGATAAACTAAGATGTCGATCATCTATTGATCTATTGTTTAAAGCGAATGATTTGCTGCTATGTGGGCTAAGCTGAAAGAAAGAGATGTTCAGCTTCATTTTTACAACAAATTGAAAGCGCTTTATTTTCGACCTATTGATTGCTGCTGCCCTGCACCATCTGTCCGTTAGAAGAGGCTAAGTGAAGAAGGGAGAAAACTCATGGTGAGTGAGAATTTAAAGAAGATTCGTATGTCTGAAAAAGTGGGGTATGCTTCAGGAGATTTCGCATGTAATTTAATTTATGCAACTGTCTCTACGTATCTATTATTCTTTTATACGGATGTCTATGGATTATCAGCAGCAGCAGCAGGGACGATGTTTTTGGTGGTTCGGGCCATCGATGCGCTTGCAGATCCGTTTATTGGGGCGATGGTTGACCGAACGAACAGCCGTTTTGGCCGGTTTAGACCTTATTTGTTATTTGGTGCGTTACCTTTTGCCGTTCTTGCCATTCTTTGTTTTACGACACCGGATTTTTCCGAAATGGGAAAACTCATTTATGCGTACATCACGTATGTTGGTTTATCGCTTACATACACGTTCATCAATGTTCCTTATGGTGCTTTAACTTCCGCAATGACAAGAAATAACCAAGAGGTCGTCAGTATTACGTCTGTTCGTATGCTTTTTGCAAATCTCGGTGGGTTAGTTGTTGCTTTTTTTGTTCCGTTTCTTGCGACGTTTTTGAGTGATACAACAGGAAATACAGCACTTGGCTGGCAGATCACGATGGCATTTCTCGGTGTACTTGGGGGCGGATTACTGATTTTCTGTTTTAAAAGTACGAATGAGCGCGTCACACTTCAAAAGCCAGAGGAAAAGATCAAGTTCAGTGATCTCTTTGTCCAGTTACGAGTGAATCGTCCGCTTGTTGTGTTAAGCATTTTCTTTATCATTATCTTTGGTGTGAACTCGATCAGCAACTCAGTCGGGATCTATTATGTGACGTATAACCTAGGCAGAGAAGATTTAGTGAAGTGGTACGGCCTGATTGGCAGTCTGCCAGCTTTAATGGTGTTGCCGTTTATTCCTAAGCTGCACAAGTTGTTAGGAAAGAAAAAGCTGCTGAATTATTCATTATTGCTGAATATTGTAGGCCTTCTTGCATTACTTGTGATCCCGCCGAGTCAAATCACTTTAATACTTATTTTCAGGCTCGTTGCGGCTGCAGGGAGTATTACAGCAGGTGCTTACATGTGGGCACTCATTCCTGAAACTGTTGAATATGGCGAATATAAAACAGGGAAAAGGATGGGCGGACTGATCTACGCAGTGATTGGATTCTTCTTTAAATTTGGGATGGCCTTAGGCGGCATCGTTCCAGGGCTTGTCCTTGACCGATTTGGTTATATTGCAAACCAAGTGCAAACACCAGAAGCTTTACTGGGCATTTTAATCACGACAACGGTGATTCCTGTATGCTTACTAATTTTAGCGATGGTTGATATTAATTTTTATAACCTAGATGAAGAAAAACATAAAAAAGTCGTACGAGAGCTTGAGAATAGAGACAAGGTGTATATCGATCATATGGACGATTTTAAAATGTAGCTCTCTGAAAGAGGAGGAAATTCAATGAACATTACCAATCCAGTGCTCAAAGGGTTTAACCCTGACCCAAGTATTTGCCGTGCGGGAGAGGACTATTACATGGCGGTTTCTACATTTGAATGGTTCCCGGGGGTGCAAATTTATCACTCGAAGGATCTCGTCCACTGGCGGCTCGCCGCGCGTCCCTTGCAAAAAACTTCTCAACTCGATATGAAAGGAAATCCTGATTCCGGCGGGGTTTGGGCGCCGTGTTTAAGTTATGCGGATGGTCAGTTTTGGCTCATCTATTCAGATATTAAAGTAGTAGATGGTCCGTTTAAGGATGGTCATAATTATTTGGTCACAGCTGACGAAGTAGATGGCGAGTGGAGCGATCCGGTTCGGCTCAATAGTTCTGGGTTTGATCCTTCCTTGTTCCATGATCCAAGCGGAAAGAAATACGTGTTGAATATGCTGTGGGACCATCGAGAAAAACATCACTCCTTTGCAGGTATAGCCTTGCAGGAATATAGTGTATCTGAAAAAAAACTGGTCGGTGAGCGGAAGGTCATTTTTAAAGGCACGCCAATCAAACTGACAGAAGCCCCGCATCTTTATTACATCAATGATGTCTATTATTTATTAACAGCTGAAGGGGGCACACGTTACGAACATGCAGCCACAATCGCCCGTTCCTCGCGTATTGATGGGCCGTACGAGGTTCATCCTGACAACCCAATTTTAACGACTTTTCATGCGCCTAGCCATCCACTACAAAAATGCGGGCATGCTTCCATTGTACAAACGCATACAAATGAATGGTATATGGCTCATCTGACTGGCCGCCCAATTCATTCAAGTAAGGAATCCATTTTTCAGCAAAGAGGCTGGTGCCCTTTAGGAAGAGAGACAGCCATACAAAAGCTTGAATGGAAAGATGGCTGGCCGTATGTGGTAGGCGGAAAAGAGGGGCTCCTAGAGGTTGAAGCGCCTGCGATGAGCGTAAAAGAGTTCTCTCCAACCTATCACATAGTCGATGAATTTAAAGATTCATCGTTAAATAGACATTTTCAAACATTAAGAATCCCATTTACGGATCAGATTGGTTCAGTGACGGAAAATCCTCATCATTTAAGGCTGTATGGGCAGGAATCTTTAACGTCTAAATTTACCCAAGCGTTTGTTGCGAGGCGCTGGCAAAGCTTTTATTTTGAAGCAGAGACAGCGGTTTCCTTCTTTCCGAAAAATTTTCAGCAAGCGGCAGGTCTTGTGAATTATTATAATACGGAAAATTGGACTGCACTTCAGGTGACTTATGACGAGGCGCTTGGCCGTATCCTTGAGTTATCTGTGTGTGAAAATCTGGCCTTTTCTCAGCCGCTAATTAAAAAAATCATCATCCCAGACGAGATTCCGTATGTGTATTTAAAAGTGACCGTTCAGAGAGAGACGTACACGTATTCTTATTCTTTTGATCAACAAGAGTGGGAAAAAATAGATGTACCGCTTGAATCGACCCATTTATCAGATGATTTTATTCGAGGAGGGGGGTTCTTTACAGGGGCTTTTGTCGGAATGCAGTGCCAAGACACAAGCGGCGAACGTCTGCCTGCCGATTTTAAGTATTTTCGATACGAAGAAACAACTGAATAAAAAAAGACAACACTCTAAAGGCTGTCTCTCTTTAACATGTATTCCATTATGGTGAAGGCGTGACATCACGCAAAAAAGCTTCAGTGACTAGAGATGTCATCCCTAAGGCTGGTGCGTTTTGTCCTAATGACGAAGGAAGCAGCTCCACCCGTGAGCTGAATTGTGCATCCATTCTAGAGGATACTTCATCTTGAATGACACTTAGAACGGCCTGCTCAGATTCAATGACCTTGTTTCGTAATATAACGGCTTGTGGGTTGAAGGTATGCAGAACGTTTGTGAGACCTACCCCAATGTAAAAGCCAAAGTTACGCAAGGCATTGAGTGTCTTCATATCATTTAACTTCGCCAGCCGCTCAATATCTTGATAGGTGAATGGCTGACCATCTGTTTGGAGCGATTGGAACAGTGCTTTCTCAGATGCATACAGTTCCCAGCAACCACGATTTCCGCAGCTACATATCGGTCCATTAAAGTCGATCGTCATATGTCCCATTTCACCAGAAAAACCGTTCGTGCCTCTATATAAATGATGATTGATAATGATGCCTATTCCAATACCAGTGCCGATACTTGCATAGATCAGATGGTCATAATGTTTAGCAGCACCGAAGATTTTTTCACCGTACGCACCGGCATTTGCTTCATTCTCGATAAAAACCGGTACTTGGAATGTGTCTTGGAGACTTGTTTTTAGATCGACATTTTTCCATTTTGAATGAGGCGTAAACACAATTTGTTCATCTGCATCGACCAGACCTGGTATACAAATCCCTATACCAATCAGCCCGTATGGGGAAGAAGGAATATGTGAACGTAACTGCTGAATCAATTTAATTAATATACGGACGGTCACATCAGGTGTGCTGGATGGGAGCTTGAGCTGCTCATCATGAATAATCGACCCTTCAAGGTCTGTTAAAATGCCGTTGACATAATCAACACCGACATCAATGCCGATAGAGTAACCTGCACGTTTATTAAACATGAGAAGCACGGGTCTTCTTCCGCCGCTAGATTCGCCTTGACCGATTTCATAAACAAGATGTTCTTTCATTAATGTACTCACTTGAGAAGAAACGGTCGATTTATTTAACCCAGTGCGTTCAGATAATTTTGCTCTGGAAATTGGTGCATGGTGCAGAATTTCGTTTAGCAATAGCTTTTGATTTATTTTTTTCACAAAGTTCTGATCCGCAATATCCATTGTATCCACTCCATTTGTTTCGTCTTTAGATTAAGTGAAGAAAAGCCGTTTTTTGTCGAGTTCATTCTCTATAAAACATGCTTTTCATTTTATTATAACGAAAATATTTCTAAAAAACTAAAAAATATGGAAAATTCAAAGAGATTAGTTGGTAAACTCGTTCGTTCGTTTGTTGAATCAACTTACTAAGTGAATATATAGGGGGAATCACTTATGGTCAAATCAAATATGACTTCGTTAAGTAGTTTACAGGGGATTGGCAACATTCAATATGAAGGAAAACATTCAAAGAACCCATTCGCATTTAAATATTATAATCCGAGCGAAATGATTGGCGGAAAGACAATGAAAGACCACCTGCGATTTTCCGTCGCTTATTGGCATACACTGACTGCTGATGGAACAGACATGTTTGGAACTGGCACGATGAAAAGGGCCTGGGATTCTTATAGTGGAATGGATTTGGCGAAAGCTAGATTGGAAGTGGCTTTTCAGCTCTTTGATCTATTGGATGTTCCGTATTTTTCATTCCATGACCGTGATATTGCACCAGAGGGCGACACGCTTCAAGAGACCAATCAGCAGTTAGACATCATCATAGAAAGAATGAAAGATTACATGCAGCAAAGCGGGGTTCGGCTTCTATGGAACACGGCTAATATGTTTAAGCATCCAAGATTTGTTCACGGTGCAGCGACATCCTGTCATGCCGATGTATTTGCCTATGCAGCTGCACAAGTGAAAAAGGGCATCGAAACAGCAAAGGAACTCGGCGCAGAAAATTATGTTTTCTGGGGAGGACGAGAAGGTTACGACACACTGCTGAATACAGATATGAAAAGAGAGCTTGACCATTTGGCGACCTTTTTGCATATGGCGGTCGATTATGCAAAAGAAATTGGATTTACAGGTCAATTTTTAATTGAGCCAAAGCCGAAGGAACCGACAACTCATCAATATGATACGGATGCAGCGACATCGATCGCCTTTTTAAAACAATATGGATTGGATACACACTTTAAATTAAATATCGAGGCCAATCATGCGACATTAGCGGGTCATACGTTTGAGCATGAGCTGCGTGTAGCAAGAATTCATGGACTGCTCGGTTCCGTTGATGCCAACCAAGGAAACTCCCTTCTAGGCTGGGACACAGATGAATTCCCAACGGATTTATATGCCACAACACTCGCCATGTATGAAATTTTGCAAAATGGCGGACTTGGAACAGGCGGTCTCAATTTTGATGCAAAAGTCAGAAGAGCCTCCTTTGAACTGGAAGATCTTCTGTATGCCCATATTGCGGGGATGGATGCATTCGCAAAAGGGCTGCGGGTGGCTCATAGACTCATAGAAGACCGTGTGTTTGAAGATGTGATCAAGCACCGGTACCGTAGTTTTTCTGAAGGAATTGGGCGGGAGATTTCAGAAGGAACGGCAAACTTTCATACATTAGAAGAATATGCACTGAAACATCCGCTCATCAGAAACGAATCTGGCAGAGAGGAACAGCTGAAAGCCAGATTGAATCAATATTTGTTAGAAGATTAATTGAGCGGGCTGCTGTTTTGAAGGAGTGAACACATGAAGTATGTGATGGGAATTGATCTTGGAACGAGCGGAGTCAAAGTGATATTAGTAGATGAGAGCGGGAAGGTATGCTGCGAGACGACTAAATCTTACCGCCTCATTCAAAGCAAACCAGGTTATTGTGAGCAAAATCCTGAAGACTGGGTAGAGCAGACGATGGCCGCGATGACAGAACTTATGGAGAGAAAGCCTGTTCAGTCAATGCAGGTAGAAGGCATCAGTTTTTCTGGACAAATGCACGGACTTGTTTTATTGGATGAATCCCTTCAGGTGCTCAGGCCTGCCATCTTGTGGAATGACACAAGAACAACATCGCAATGCGGGCGCATGACAGAAAAGCTAGGAGGCAGGCTGCAAGCGATCACAAAAAACCAGGCGTTAGAAGGGTTTACACTGCCAAAGTTGTTATGGGTAAAGGAACATGAACCAGAAATTGATCAACGAATCCATTTGTTTTTACTTCCAAAAGATTATGTCAGATATCGATTAACCGGCGCTATTCATATGGACTATTCTGATGCGGCTGGTACGTTACTGTTGGATATTGGAGAACAAACATGGAGTGAGGAGATTTGTCAAACCTTTGATATTCCGATTCGTATTTGCCCGCCGCTCGTTTCATCGGAGGCGGAGGTTGGAACACTTTTGCCGCAGATCGCAAAGGAAACCGGGATGACAGAAGAGGCGAAGGTTTTTGCGGGTGGCGCGGATAATGCTTGCGGTGCCATTGGTGCCGGCATTTTATCATCAGGTCACACACTATGCAGCATTGGCACATCAGGTGTCATTCTTTCCTATGAAGAAAATCATAACAGAGAGCTGAATGGAAACTTGCATTTATTCCATCATGCAAAAAAAGACGCTTTTTATACAATGGGAGTCACTTTATCAGCAGGTTATAGCCTCGATTGGATTAAATCTTTACTTGCTCCAAATGATTCGTTTAAAGCCCTTTTAGCCGGAGCAAAGGATATAGCGCCTGGCGCAAATGGATTGCTGTTTACACCATATTTAGTTGGGGAAAGAACGCCTCATGCAGATTCAGTCATTCGTGGAAGCTTCATTGGATTAGACAGCCGGCATGAAAAAGCGCATATGGTTAGAGCTGTGCTCGAAGGAATCACTTTTTCATTAAATGAATCGATCGCTTTATTCAGGCAGGCCGGAAAAAGAATCGATGCTATTGTGTCCATTGGTGGAGGTGCGAGAAGTCATACATGGCTTCAAATGCAGGCAGACATTTTTCAAGCTAAGGTGATTCAGCTTGAAAATGAGCAAGGGCCTGCGTTAGGTGCAGCGATGCTTGCAGCAGTTGGATGCGGCTGGTACCAGTCACTTGAGGCGTGCGCGGATCAGTTTATCCATCAAGCAGCCGTATTTACACCAAATCAACAGCATGTCGATGTATATGATCATCTCTTTCGTTTGTATCAAAGCATTTATACAAACACAAGAGACATTCATGCGGGTCTAGCACAGTATCGATAATCTAGTAGTGAGTAGGGGCATGAAAGGAGGTGATGAATTCGTTTCATCTTAGAGATGACAGAATCAAAAGGATGAAAAAGGAGAGGAATGGAAGATGAATTTGAGAAAATTAAGACTGTTGTTTGTGATGTGTATTGGACTGACGCTTATACTGACGGCTGTACCAGCCCATGCGAGAACCATTACGAATAATGAAATGGGTAACCATAGCGGGTACGATTATGAATTATGGAAGGATTATGGAAACACCTCGATGACACTCAATAACGGCGGGGCATTTAGTGCAGGCTGGAACAATATCGGAAATGCTTTATTTCGAAAAGGAAAAAAGTTTGATTCCACTAGAACTCACCATCAACTTGGCAACATCTCCATCAATTACAACGCAAGCTTTAACCCAGTCGGGAATTCCTATTTATGTGTCTATGGCTGGACACAATCTCCATTAGCAGAATACTACATTGTTGATTCATGGGGCACATACCGTCCAACAGGCACACATAAAGGAACATTTTATGCAGACGGGGGCACATATGACATTTATGAAACAACCCGTGTCAATCAGCCTTCCATTATCGGGATCGCAACCTTCAAGCAATATTGGAGTGTACGTCAAACGAAACGTACAAGCGGAACGGTCTCCGTCAGTGCGCATTTTAAAAAATGGGAAAGCTTAGGGATGCCAATGGGGAAAATGTATGAAACGGCATTTACTGTAGAAGGCTACCAAAGCAGCGGAAGTGCAAATGTGATGACCAATCAGCTGTTTATTGGCAACTAAAAAAGTCAAAGAAAAGAGCCGGGAGCAAAACTCCTGGCTCTTTCTATCATAATTTTTCAACTTCGACTCTGCCGGAAAAGAACGTCGCACCACCGCCCATATCTGCCAAACGATCAGGTGTGAGGCCATTCACCAAATGTTTTTTGCCTTTTTGGTCTGCCCATAATCCCTGGCTGACAACAACGCCAGATAACACATTTTGTCCGACTGACACGATGAGCTCGCATTCTCCTCGATCATTCAGCACACGAACCATGTCCCCATCTTCAATCTGTCTTTCTTTTGCATCTTGTTCATTCATATGAAGCTTCGGATATTTCTCAAGCTTTTGATGCTTCTCATGAAGAGAGAAGGTGGAATTAAGAAAATTATGGTTTGGTCCCGGTATAAACGTCAGTGGATAATCACTTTCCTTGAATAAAGGTACATAGGTTGGAAGGGCTGGATATCCATCTTTTTTCATTTGTTCAGAGTAAAGCTCAATTTTCCCGCTTGGGGTAGGGAGCTTTAAATCTTCGAAAGGCCCTCGTTTTGCTTTGATCCACTTTTTCTCTTTTAACGCTTGATATGAAATGTTTTCATAGTGCGGATTTTCAGGATGATGAAGAGCTTGTTCCATTAGTTCCGCATCTGTGTCTTTAAAGGCTTCATCTTCAAAGCCCATCGCATGAGCCAAAAGACGAAACACTTCTGTGTTTGATTTGCTTTCTCCATAACGTTCTATAACAGGTTCTTGAATTTGAATGTAATGATGCCAGTAAGAAGTATAAAAATCCTCGTTTTCAAAGGCAGAGGTCGCTGGCAGAACAATATCCGCATAAGTGGCTGTCTCTGTCATGAACAAGTCATGGACAACCGTAAATAAGTCTTCCCGCATCAAACCGTCTCTTACTTTATTTGCTTCAGGTGTCACAACAGCCGGGTTGCAAGAGTAGACAAAAAGAGAATCAATAGAAGGTTCTGCGTTCGTTAGCACGCTGCCCAGCTGATTCATATTAAATGTTCTAGGTTCGCGTTCCTTTAATAATTCCGGCCGCTGAAGAGCGATTTCATTATAACTAAGAAAAGAAGAGTTCGATTTCATCGCACCGCCGCCTTTGTGCAGCCATTGACCGGTGAGGGCAGGGAGGCAGGAGATGGTTCGAATACTCATACCGCCATTATCGTGATGCTGTAGCCCATTGCCAATACGAATGAGAGACGGCGATGTCTCTGCGTACATTCTCGCAAGTGTGATGATGTCTTCTTTCGGGACACCCGTGACCTGTTCAACCGTTTCTGGATCGTACTGCTTCACATGCTCGCGAAGTTCATTGTGACCGACCGTGTAAGTCTCTAAAAATGACGCATCTGTGAGGTCTTCTTTAAAAAGGACATGCATGATCCCAAGAGCTAGCGCACTGTCAGTGCCAGGGCGAAGCGGAATGAACCAATCTGCCATCCGGCCCGTTTGGTTTTTGTGCACATCAATGACGACAATTTTAGCCCCTTGCTTTCGAGCTTTTTGTGCCAACGTGATTTGATGCATATTGGTTGAAACCGCATTGATGCCCCAAAAGATAAATAGTTTCGTATGAATGGTCTCTTCTGGGTCTGTCCCGATGCTTGCGCCCATTGTATATTTATAGCCAGTTGTTCCGGCTGACTGACAAATGGTTCGGTCTAGCTGACTTGAGCCAAGTCGATAGAAAAAGCGGCGGTCCATTCCTTCTGCATTGAGATTCCCCATATTCCCATAGAAGCTGTAAGGCAAAATGCTTTCTGGTCCTTTTTCTTCGATCAGCTTTGTCCATTTTTGACGAATGGTTTCAATCGCTTCTTCCCACGTAATTGGAGCAAACTGCCGGTCACCTTTTTGACCTACACGTTTTAATGGTGTTGTCAGACGTTTTTCATCATATAAACGAGCTGTGACATTCCGCACTTTATTGCAAATGTTTCCTTGAGTGACTGGATGATCTGGATCTCCTTGAACTTTAACGATCTTTCCGTTCTCTTTATGTATTAAAAGACCGCACTGATCAGGGCAATCTAACGAACAAACTGATTTGAATATTCCGTCTTTCATTGCTGTGTAATCGGTCATACGTTTAGCTTCCTTTCCGAATTCCGTGATCACTGTACATATGGATTTTATTTTAGCATGTTCAGACGAGGAAGGTAAGGATAAGCATATGAAAAAAAGCCCCTAATGAAAGGGACTTTTAAAAACGGGTGACCTGCACAGGGAATTCTTTGACCCCAAACACAAACGTGCTTTGAATCGGTTTCAGCTGATCTGCCGCACAGGTGATTTCTCGAAACGTACGGAGTAAAATCTCAAGTGCTAGATGAGCCTCAAGCCGGGCGAGAGGGGCACCAAGACAAAAATGGATGCCGAAGCCAAAGCTCAAATGTGGATTTGATTTTCTGTCAAGACGAAACGTATCTGGATCGTCAAACTTCCGTTCATCACGATTCGCAGATGCCACCCAGCTGATAAGATAGTCTCCTTTTTCAATGTGAGAACCGGCAATCTGAACATCCTCTGCTGCAACTCGCCCAATCGCTTGAACAGGCGGATAATAGCGCAGCGTTTCTTCTGTCAATTGAGGAATGAGAGACAGGTCTTGCCGCACTGATTCGGCGATATGCGGCTGCTCTGTTAAAAGTCGTACGGCATTTGTAATTAAATTCGTTGTTGTTTCATTACCAGCAACGAGTAAGAGTATACAAAAGCCAAGCAGTTCATTTTCTGATAAACGCTCACCGTCAATTTCCGCTTGGATGAGAAGGGAGATTAAGTCATCGGCTGGCGTTTCTTTTCGTTTTTGGATCAAATGAGCAAAGTACTCTGACAGCTCTTTTTCTGCTTGTTTTTGCATGTCGACAACGACTTGAACAGCTTCTTTTGAATCATCTTTGGCTCCTGCAACTAGAGCATCTGAATGTCTTTTGATCAGCTCTCTGTCTTTCACTTCTGCACCGAGAAGCTCGGCGATGATCATGACAGGTAGGGGAGCGGCCAGATCTTGCACAATATCGAAGGTCCGTTGATCCTTTACTTGATGTAATAGATCATGGGTCAAGTCTTTGATCTTTTCTTCTATTTGTTTGATCGCTTTTGGCGTGAAGGCTTTATTGACGAGTGCTCTCATTTTGGTATGTTTTGGAGGGTCCATTGTTAAAATACTCGTTTTAGATGTGCTTCTTCCTCGCTGTGATGAAAACACTTTTGGCTGCTTCAGAACGGACTGAATATCAGCATATCGAAAAAGATCCCAGCACTTTCTCGTTTCATCGTATCGAATATCACCCTGCGATCGTAATTCATTGTAGATAGGGAATGGGAAAAGAAGGTCATCTGTAGATCGGATTTCTTTCATTGGGATGACATTGACGTAATTTTCTTTTACTTTCATTATGAACGCTCCTTTTTCTCTTGATTCCCTTTCACGGTATCACCACAAAAAAAGCATTTCAACGGACATGTTTTCTAAAATATGTCAATAGTCTAATCGAAAGATTCAAACACATTCTTCCTATAGGAAAATAGAAAGCCATCAAAATGATAGCGCTTTCTAAAAACTAGAATTGAAGTCACCGAAACCAAAAATAAAATGGTGAATTCAGTCGAACGAAAGGGTACTATGATTCAAATCTGTATAGTTCTTTTGATCTAAATTGATGATTTTAAAAAACACGGCTAACATACATACCGCAAGCTGTTCAGCGTGTATTCGGGACTTTTGAAAAGCGCTGGCTCTTTCTTGACACGATTTCTCATCATGTTACGATAACTAACGTGCGAAAAACACGAACAAAAAGCGAACAAGGGAGAGGATCAATATCATTGATCAAAAGAAAGTTGCTTTCATTGGAGCAGGTTCTATGGCGGAAGGAATGATTGCAGGTATTGTGCGATCAGGTCAGATGCCGCTCAGCCAAATTTACGCAACAAACAAGCAAAATAAGCAGCGATTAAACGAACTAACGAAACGCTACGGAATCCAAATAGCCACAATGGATTCATTTCCTTTTGAAGAAATGGATATGTTGATCCTGGCAATGAAGCCAAAGGATGCTGAAACAGCACTTGAATCATTAAAACCTCATATTCAGAAAGATCAGCTCATCCTGTCTGTACTTGCAGGTGTGAAATCATCGTATATTGAAGACATGCTGCATGAAGGGCAGCCTGTTATGCGAGTAATGCCAAATACGTCAAGTACGATTGGGGCGTCGGCGACCGCTTTATCTGCTGGACGTTATGTGAAAAATGAACATGTAAGCATGAGTCGGGCTCTTTTATCTGAAATGGGAGAAGTGTATACCATTCAGGAAGAGCAAATGGATATTTTCACAGGAATTGCCGGAAGTGGTCCAGCTTATTTTTATTTCTTAATGGAAAGAATCGAAGAGGCTGGAGAAGAAGCTGGCTTATCAAAAGAAATGTCCCGTCAAATCGGTACACAGACACTTCTCGGTGCAGCGAAGATGCTGCAAGAAACAGCTGAAAATCCTTCTGTCCTCAGAGAAAAAATTACGTCACCTAATGGAACAACTGCTGCAGGACTAGATGCATTAGATGATTTTGGCGGAGGAGAAGCCATCAAACAGGCCGTCAAACATGCCGCCAATCGATCAAAAGAAATAAGTGAACAGCAAAAACAAAAAGTAACGATATAAATAGAGCCTCAATACAGGAGTGATAAGGTGTACGCAGATAAAGAGAGAAAACGAATTGTTGTGAAAATCGGAAGCAGCTCTCTTACTAGCTTTCAAGGTGAGATTAGTTTAAAAAAACTAGAAAACCTCGTCAATCAAATTGTAAAACTCAAAGATGAAGGACACGAAGTCATTTTGGTCTCATCTGGTGCGGTTGCAGCTGGTTACCGAAAATTAGGGTTTATTGATAGACCGAAAACACTGCCAGAAAAACAGGCGTCTGCCTCAATAGGGCAAGGGCTTTTAATGGAGTCATATTCTACTTTATTTTTATCGCACGGTTATATTGCTTCACAGCTATTAATTACAAGAAGCGATTTTTCAGATGAAACGCGCTATCAAAATGTGCGAAATACAATGAATGTGTTATTAGATCGAGGGATCATCCCGATTATTAATGAAAATGATACAGTGACGATCAATCGGTTGAAGTTTGGAGATAATGATACATTGTCTGCAAAAGTAGCTGGACTGATTGATGCGGATTTCCTCGCTATTTTATCTGATATTGACGGCTTGTATGAAGATAACCCTCATACAAATCCGAATGCGAAGAGAATTCTAGAAGTCACAGAAATCACAGAAGACATCGAAGCAGCCGCTGGAGATGCGGGAAGCAGCGTTGGCACAGGCGGAATGAAATCAAAACTCGACGCCTTTAAAATTTCAATGGCCTCAGGCATCAATGGCTTTTTGGGCAAAGCCGATACGCCTCACATTTTAGACAAAGCCATTAATGGGACAGAGGACGGCACTTATTTTACAGCTGACGAAAATTTAGCGCCGCTGAATTATAAAAAACAGTGGATTGCTTTTCATTCTGGCCCAAAAGGCGAAATCGTTGTTCAAGAGAAAACACAGGAGCTTCTCATGCATCGTGAGAAAAGTCTGGATTCTGACGGCATAGTCGATGTAAAGGGTTCGTTTAAAAAAGGCGATGTTGTCCGTATTTTAGATCAAGATGAAAGAGAAATAGGGCTTGGCATTGTCAATTATGCGTCCGACGAACTCGCACTGAACGGTGACTTGCTACAGGATGAAGTGGTGCATGTCGTAGATCTTGAAGCGTTTGTTTGTCATTTAGATTTATCAATACCAGTTTGCTAATCATAAGGGAGGAATTTCATGACACTGACAGCTGAAGTTGTCACATCGGTCAAAGAAAAAGCGAAAAAAGCAAAGCACGTATCAAAAAAACTAGGTTTACTTCAAACAGAGGAAAAAAATGAGGCGCTGCTGAAAATAGCAGAAACACTCGAACAGCAAAGTGATTTTATTTTACAGGAAAATCAAAAGGATTTAGAGGCAGGAAAAGAAAAGGGCTTCTCTGAAGCATTAATGGATCGATTAATGTTAAATGAAGAGAGAATTCATGAGTTTGCGGAAAGTTTGCGGCTTGTGACGAGATTAACAGATCCTGTTGGAGAAATATTGGATGAATGGACTCTTGAGAACGGCTTACATGTGAAAAGCCGAAGAGTACCGCTCGGCGTGATCGGGATGATCTATGAAGCGAGACCGAATGTCACTGTCGATGCAGCAGGGCTTGCCCTCAAGGCAGGCAACTCAGTGATTTTAAAAGGCGGTTCCTCCGCTATTTCTTCCAACAAAGCCATCGTCCGCGTCATTCATGAGGCATTGGATCAAACAAAGATCCCTCGTGATGCGGTACAGTTTATTGAACAAACAGACCGTTCATCGGTTCAAGCGATGTTTCATCTAAAAGAATGGATCGATGTTTTAATTCCGAGAGGCGGGGCTTCTTTAATCAAAACAGTTGTAGAAGAATCGACCATTCCAGTTCTTGAAACAGGGACAGGGAACTGCCATATCTTTATTGATCAAACAGCGAATGTAGAAAAAGCCATTCAGATTGTCATCAATGCGAAAACAAATCGTCCGGCCGTTTGTAATGCGCTTGAGACTCTGATCGTTCATCGCGATTGGCTGAAAGAAAATGGTGCAGCATTGAATGAAGCACTCCTTCAGCATCATGTCACTGTGCATGGAGATCAAGACGCTCAATCTTTCTTTTCCGAAGCGGTTCCTGCGGAGGAAGTGGATTGGACAGATGAGTATTTAAGTCTTGATCTTGCGGTGAAAGTCGTTGACTCAATTGAGGACGCCATTCACCACATTGATCAGTACGGAACGAAACATTCAGAAGCCATCGTAACAGAGGATGAAAAAAACGCACAAATCTTTCTAAACGAAGTCGATGCGGCCGCTGTTTATCATAACGCATCTACACGTTTTACAGATGGCGGTGCACTAGGATATGGCGCTGAAATTGGCATTTCTACTCAAAAGCTGCACGCAAGAGGGCCAATGGGACTTCCTGCACTGACAACGACAAAGCTGCTTCTATCTGGTGATGGTCAGATTAGAAGCTAGAATGAATGTAAAGAACACTACCTTTCTAACTTGAGGTAGTGTTTTTTAGTGACTGATGAAAGAAGAGAGAAAAAAGGGAACGACATGGAAACGATGCTGAAGCACTGACAACTCTTGAAAAAGAAGACAAAGGGCTAAAATAAAGTCCATTTTAGCCCTTTGTCAACAATCTGAAACTCCCCATAAGAGGGAGTTTTTTTATGAACTTGAACGGTCTTTTTTCATGACTTTCTCAAATTTGAAAAATTCAAATGTCTCAGGCGCTAAAGGGTCATTTTCTTGATCGTTCTCATGAGGCAAGCTCGGATCTGGATGGTGCAAGTGATAAAACTCAACAATCTGAAACCCGCATTTGTTCACATAAAAATGAATGTTGCGCTTTTCAAAATAAGGAGTGACAACTTCCCACACCTTCGTTTCTGGATATTGCGCCTCAATGGCTTTCCATGCTGCCTGACCAATGCCTCGGCTGTGAGATGATGAAGAGATATATAACAGGTCCACCGAATTGCGGTGTGTGTGATGGTTGATTTTTAAAACAACCCCTCCTGCCTTTTGACCGTTTAGTAAAATATGATAGACAAGGTTCTCAGTCGAATAAAAAGATTCATCAATCGATTCATCGGGTGGAATTGGTCCACCTTCTGCATCGCCAAATGCATCAATGATGCCAGCTGTGAAAGCATCTTGCAGTTCCTTTTTCATCAAAGGGAAGTCTTCTTGATTTGCAAGTGATAATGTGACTTGATCTTGTGTGATTTTGTTCATGTGTAAATCCTTCCTCCACATATGTGGTGTTTCTGCATGTTATCATAAAGGATGGAGTAACTCCATAGTCAAGAAAGGAGCCCTAAAAATGATGAGCGATGTTCAAAAAACATTTTTAACTGGAGAATTTGCGGCATTATTTGAAGTGAAAAAAGATACACTGCTCTATTATGATAAGATCGATTTGTTTAAGCCGGCAGGTGTTCAGGAAAATGGGTACCGTTATTATACATTTGAACAGTTTGATCATTTCATGGCCATTCAATCTCTTCGCGCTGTTCAATTTCCGATCAAACAATTAAAACAATACTTTACTGAGCCTTCTCAGGAGAAATTGCAAAGCCTGGCGGTTGAGCAAGCAGAAAAGGTCGGGGAGGAGATCCAAAAACTACGGGATATTCAATCTTTTCTTTTTCGTGTGATCGAGACAACGAATGAATTATCTTCAGTGAAAACAGGGGAGGTCTTGTTTCAAGAACTGCCAGAAGAACCGATCGTCCTCAGTACATCAAACCCGATTGATTCAAACACACCTATAGAAGAAATTTCTCGAATTGTAGGAGAATTTCTGAAAGGGATTGGTATTAAAGGTGCCGCGGCAAATGGTTCTGTTTTAAACAAGGAGCAGTTTTTGCAGCGTCATTATCATCAATCTGATAGGCTGTTTTGCCGAATGGAAGGGCCGGATGCAGTCAAAAAGCCTGCGGGTCTATATGCAGTCATGTATCAACAAGGAACATATGAAGAGATGGAGACTGCCTATTCACGTTTATTAGATCGTATCGAAGCAGAGGATATGATACTGGATGGAGATGTCTTTGAGGAGTATTTACTTCATTCTCTGATGTCTAAAAATGAAGCGGATTACATGACGAAACTTAGTGTGAAAGTCAGAAAACGGGAAGCTTAAGGCATCACAAAAAGGATAGACAGGCATTTTTACATGCTGTCTATCCTTTTTGGTGTTGTTTAACCGACTTGGTTTTCGGCAAATTGACTCATATAGAGGTCTGCATAAAAGCCTTTTTCTTTCAAAAGCTCACGATGAGTTCCTTTTTCAATGATCGTGCCATCTTTCATGACTAAAATGAGATCGGCATCTTTAATCGTTGAAAGTCGATGTGCAATGACGAAGCTTGTTCTGCCGTTCATTAATTCATTCATCGCTTTTTGAATATGCATCTCTGTCCGTGTATCGACACTGCTTGTTGCTTCATCTAAGATTAATATCTTCGGATCAGATAAGATGGCACGGGCGATGGTTAACAGTTGACGCTGACCTTGTGAGAGGTTGCCGGCATCTTCTGTTAAGAGTGTGTCATATCCATCTGGAAGGGTGCGGATGAAATCGTCTGCATAGGCATGTTTAGCGGCCTTCAACACATCCTCTTTTGAAACATTTGGTCTGCCATATGCGATGTTGTCATAAATTGTGCCTTCAAAGAGCCATGTATCCTGAAGAACCATCGCAAATAAGTCACGCACTTGCTCTCGGCTGAGGTCGGTTGTTTTTACGCCGCCAATGCGAATGGAGCCTTGATCTAGCTCGTAAAAGCGCATTAACAGATTAATAATCGTTGTTTTTCCAGCGCCTGTTGGCCCAACAATGGCCACCGTTTGTCCTTCTCGGACTTGTAAATTCAAATCTTTAATAATGGGTTGATCTTTCTCATAACCGAAGTGAACGTGCTCAAAGGCCACATCTCCGGAAAGGGATTTAAGATCAATCGCTTCATCTTCTTGCGCATGTTCTTCTTCTTCATCCAGAATTTCAAACACCCGTTCAGCAGAAGCGATAGCAGATTGAACTAAGTTTGCAACACTGGATGCTTGCACAAGCGGCTGCGACATTTGTTGTGTGTATTGGATAAATGCTTGCACATCCCCAACGCGAATATTCCCATTAATGACAAGAATTCCGCCAGCAACACTTACCGCCACATAGCCAAGATTCCCAATAAAGGTCATCATCGGCATCATTAAGCCGGAGATAAATTGTGCTTTTCTTGAAGATTCATATAGTTGTTCGTTTAATTGATCAAAAGTATCAATGGCTTTCTTTTCATAGCCATACGCACGAACCGTCTGATGTCCTGTGAACATTTCATTAATATGTCCATTGATCATCCCTAGTTCTTTTTGCTGTGCTTTAAAATGCTTTTGCGAAAATGATGTAATGCCTCGAATCGCAAACAAACTAAGAGGCAGCGTCAAACAAACAAGCAGCGTCAGTAGCGGACTGATGAAAAGCATCATGACGACAATTCCAATGACTGTAATGACAGATGTGATCACTTGCGTGAGTGCCTGCTGTAAAGAAGTATTAATATTATCAATGTCGTTCATCACCCGGCTCAGCGTGTCTCCGTGTGTTGTTTTATCAAAATAACGAAGGGGGAGACGTGTGAGCTTGTCATTTGCTTCTTGCCTTAATTCAGCAATGGTCTGCTGCGAGACACCCGCCATTACATATTGCTGCACGAATGAGAAGAGAGATGCCACGACATATAATAGAACAAGCAACAATAAAATGCGTGAAATGACATCAAATTGAACGCCAGTTCCTTGTGTAAAACTTTCAAATAGGGAAGAGGTGGCATCCCCAAGTAATTTTGGACTGACGACATTAAAAACGGTTGAACCGATCGCTGCAATCAGGACAATGATCAGCTGAAATTTCCTCGGTTTTAAATAGCCCGTTAAACGAAGAAGTGTTTTTTTAAATTCCTTCGGTTTTTGTACTGGGCCCCTTGGGTGACCGCCTTTATGTCCCATTCCAGAAGACATTTTTTTACTCATCCTTGCTCCACCTCCTGACCTTCCTGTGATGCGACTATTTCTTGATAGACAAGGTTATCTTTCAGTAACTGTTCATGTGTACCGATACCTGCTATTTTTCCATCATCTAACACAATGATTTTATCGCTATGCTTCACTGTGCTGATTCTTTGAGCCACAATAATCAAAGCAGCATGCTCTTTTTCAGCTTCTAGCGCTGACCGAAGTTTTGCATCCGTTTTGTAATCAAGGGCAGAGAAGCTATCGTCAAACAGGTAGAATGCAGGTTTTCTTACGAGTGCTCTTGCGATCGAAAGACGTTGTTTTTGACCGCCAGAGAGATTCGAACCCCCTTGGTCTATCTCTGCGTGAATTCCGCCATCTTTTTGCAAAACAAATTCTTCGGCCTGTGCTGTCCGCAGTGCCTGCCAAATCTCGTCATCTGTAGCATCTCGTTTGCCAAAGCGCACATTATCAGCAATGGTTCCGCTAAATAAAATGGCTTTTTGAGAAACATAACCCATCTGACTTCTCAGTTTCTCTTGAGGCAATTCTCTAATATCGACACCATCTAATGTAATTTTTCCTTCTGTTGCCTCGTAAAAACGTGTCATCAGCTGAAGAAGTGTCGTTTTCCCGGAACCTGTACTGCCGATGATCGCCGTCGTTTCACCCTTTTTGGCTTCAAACGTCATGTCTTGAACGGCTGGTTTTTCAGCATTTGAATAATAAAATGACACATCCTCAAAGCGAATGGACTGGGCTGGCTGATCAAGTTTAGTGAGAGCTTCTTTTTTGTCTTTAATTTTTGGTTCTAGATTTAACACTTCATTCATCCGTTTAGCTGATGCCTGAGCTCTAGGCACCATAATAAAACTCATAGACAGCATAATGAGTGCCATTAAAATCATCATCGCATATTGAATGAAGGCGATCAGATTCCCGACTTCCATCTGTCCGGCATCAATCCGATTAGCGCCAATCCAGACAATGCCGATATTCGTGAAGTTCATGATAATGAGCATAAAAGGGAACAAGTACGCCATTAATCGATTGACTTTAAGGCCAGTATCCTTATACGATGTATTGGCTTCTTGAAAACGTTCCTTTTCGTCATCTACTCGGTTAAACGCACGAATGACCCGAATGCCTGAAAGCGACTCTCTCATAATCAAGTTCAGCCGGTCCGTTTTTTTCTGAAGCTGGCCAAAGAGGGGGATCGCTTTTCTTGACACTAAATAAATGAACCCGCCAAGAAGGGGAAGAGCTGCTAAAAAGATGAGAGATAACACAGCATCTCTAGATACAGCCAAAATAATTCCACCAACGAGCATAAGAGGCGCCCGTGTCATCATTTGTAAGATCATGATCGTGACATCTTGAACTTGTTTCACATCATTTGTGGATCTTGTAATAAAGGAAGATGTCCCGATTTTTTGAAATTCTTCTAATGAGAATTGTTCGACATGCACAAACAGCTGTCTTCTCATATCACGCCCGAAGCCTAGAGCTGTCTTAGATGACAAGTAGGACTTCCAAATCGTGAGCAAGATGGCAAGTAAAGAACAACCCACCATCCAGCCCCCAACTTTCCATATATAAGCGACATCTCCTTGGACGATCCCGACATCAACGATATCTGCCGTAAGCGTCGGTAAATACAGCTGGAGCATACTGCTTAAAAAGGTGAGAATCACAATGGACACAACGGATAGCCGATAGGGCTTTAAAAACGATAAAATTGATTTCATACGATTACCTTTCTTCCATATAGTCTGTTGTTCTGTAACTCATCATATACAAAGAGGGATTATTTCTACAAATGAAATGTCTTGTTTTAATGAATTATTTATATTGTTCAATTTTTGAAAAGAAGTCCTTTACAAACATATAAAAATCATGGGCAGAAGGAGACATCTCTCTCGATTTAGACGCAATAATTCCGACCGTTCTTCTCACTTGCGGGAAATCAATGGGAATTTTCACTGTAAATCGCGGTGTTGTTTCATAAAAAGCACTTTCGGGTAATAAGGTAACGCCCATACCCGCTGACACAAGACCTTTAATGGCATCCAAATCTTCTCCTTCAGATGAGATAGTAGGCTCATAGCCAGCCTGCTTACAGGCATCAACCGCAATTTGTCTCAGCACATACCCTTCAGGAAATAAAACGAAATGGTCTTTTCTCAAATCACTTAAATGAATACTTCTGTGCCCGCTAAAGGGGTGACTAATAGGCAAAAGGGCATAAATGCTTTCGGAAAACAAGATATTTCCTTCTATTTGAGGATCGTTTGTCGGGACGGGTCCTAAAAAGGCAAGATCAATGTCTCGATTTTTGACAGCTTCAATCAGAAACTTATAGGAACCTTGCCGAAGTAAAAAATCGACCTCTGGATATTCCAGCTTAAATGCGGAAATGACAGAAGGGAGCACTTGGCTTGCTAAACTTGTAGGAAATCCAATGTTCACTGTCCCTTTGTGGGGGTCTAAGTATTCATCAATTTGTTCTTTGGCGTAGTCTATCGCTTTTAGGGCGGTTCTGACATGGTCCAAAAATTGTCTGCCGATTTTCGTTAATTTGATATTTCGTCCTTCTCGTTCGAATAAAGCCACTCCAAGTTCTTCTTCTAAATTGGCAATCTGCCGGCTGATGGCAGATTGGGCAACGTGTAAGTTTTCAGCCGCTTCTGACACGTGTTCACGGTCAGCAACTTCTACAAAATAACGTAATTGACGAAGCTCCATTTTTGCACTTCACACCCATCTATCTCAAAAAGAGATTGTTTTGATCTAAATTATATATTGTTTATATTAATTTGAAAACTTAAAATAAGTTACAGAGTTTGTGAGATTTTATTACTGTGAAAAAACGGATCTTTTAAACGGGGGAGAGAAACGATGACTTATAATCAACTACCACAACCACAAGGTCTCTACCGTCCTGAATTTGAACATGATGCATGTGGAATCGGACTGTACGCCCATTTAAAAGGGGAGGCGACACATAGCATCGTCAAAAAGGGATTGCAAATGCTGTGCCAGCTTGATCACCGCGGCGGGCAAGGCAGTGATCCGTATACAGGTGATGGTGCCGGCTTAATGGTACAACTGCCAGACGCTTTTTTTAGAAAGAACTGTCAAGACTTTGCACTTCCTGAAAAGGGCCGTTACGGGGTAGGAATGGTGTTCTTTTCAAAAGATGATGATGCCAAAACGCGTCAAGCGATCGAACAAAAGATCAACGGCTTCATTAAACAAGAAGGGCAAACATTAATTGGCTGGAGAACGGTCCCTGTTGATGCTGGGAAAATTGGAACGGTTGCAGCGAAGAGCTGTCCGGTTGTCCGGCAAGTGTTCATCGGAGCAAACGACAACGTAACAGACCGTTTGTCATTTGAACGAAAATTATACGTCATCCGCAAGCAGGCTGAAAACTGGGGAACAGCAGAGGAAAAACAATTTTACTTTGTCAGTCTGTCTAGTCAAACCATTGTATATAAGGGGCTTTTAACATCAGATCAAGTTGATGCTTTTTATCTTGATCTACAGGATGAAACATTTGTTTCTGCATTTTCACTCGTTCATTCAAGATTTAGTACAAATACATTCCCGACATGGGAACGAGCGCATCCAAACCGTTACTTAATTCATAACGGAGAAATCAACACATTAAGAGGAAACATCAATTGGATGAGAGCAAGAGAACAACAATTCGTGTCTGAAGCCTTCGGAGAAGATCTAGACAAGATTTTGCCAGTGCTGAATGCAGACGGAAGTGATTCATCCATTTTAGACAATGCCTTTGAATTTTTCGTGCTTGCAGGGCGTACTCCTGCTCATACAGCGATGATGCTGATTCCTGAGCCGTGGACGGAGAATACGCACATGTCTAAAGAGAAACGGGCATTTTATGAATATCATAGTTCGTTAATGGAGCCGTGGGATGGCCCGACAGCGATTTCGTTTACGGATGGTAAACAAATCGGCGCCATCTTAGATCGGAACGGATTAAGACCTGCGAGATACTACGTAACAAATGACGATCATATCATTTTCTCATCTGAGGTCGGCGTCATCGACACAAATGAAGAAGATGTGAAGTATAAAGACCGTCTTGAACCAGGTAAAATGCTGTTAATTGATTTAGAAGAAGGACGCATTATTTCTGATGAAGAAGTGAAATCTTCAATTGCAAATGAACTTCCTTATCAAAAATGGCTCGATGAAGAAATGGTTCACGTCAATCGCTCTGAAGAAAATTCAGAAAATTCTAGTATAATGAGTGATTTGTTAACACGTCAGCGTGCTTTCCATTATACGTACGAAGACATTCAAAAATATTTAATTCCTTTACTAGAAGAAGGAAAGGACCCAATCGGCTCGATGGGAAGTGATACACCGCTTGCTGTGTTATCAGATCGTGCGCAGTCGCTGTTTTCTTATTTCAAACAGCTGTTTGCTCAAGTGACGAACCCGCCAATTGATGCCATTCGTGAGCAGCTCGTTACATCGACCATGACTTGGTTAGGTGCTGAGGGAGATATTTTACATCCAAATGAATATTCATGCCGAAGAATTAAACTTTATACACCTGTTTTAACAAGCGGGCAGTTCAACGGCTTGAAAACGATTGTTCATAACGCCTTTAAAAGCAAAACGATTCATACACTTTTCACTGATGACCTAAAACGTGGTCTTGATGCGATGTTTGAAGAGGCAGAAAAAGCGATTCGTGAAGGGGTATCTTTACTAATTCTTTCCGATCGTGACATGACGGAAGAAAAAGTGCCGATTCCACCACTTCTTGCATTGAGTGCACTTCATCAGCATCTTGTGCGTCAAGGCTTACGAACAAAGGTGAGCTTAATCGTCGAATCTGGAGAAGTAAGAGAGGTTCATCATTTTGCCGCACTGATTGGCTACGGTGCAGATGCGATCCATCCGTACCTCGTTTACGAAACATACAAACAGCTTATTGCTGAAGAAGCGATTGCGATTAGCTTTGATGAAGCTGTCACAAAGTTTGGGAAAAGTGTGACTGAGGGCGTAGTTAAAGTAATGTCTAAAGTGGGAATTTCCACTGTCCAAAGCTATCGAGGCGCACAAATTTTTGAAGCAGTCGGCATTAGTGAAGATGTCATTCAGGCGTATTTCACAGGAACAGCTTCACAGCTAGGCGGTATTGATCTTGATACCATTGCAAGTGAAGCAAAGCTTCGTCATGAGGCTGGGTATCAGGCATCGACTGATCAAACGCTAGAATCAGGCAGTGAATTCCAATGGAGAAAAAATGGAGAGCATCATGCCTTTAATCCAAAAACCATTCATACCCTTCAGTGGGCATGCCGCAACGAAGATTATGATTTATTTAAGCAATACACGAAGGCGGCGGATGAAGAACGAATTGGTTTCCTTAGAAATCTATTTGCTTTTCGTTCAAAACAAAAGCCAGTTCGTCTAGAAGAAGTTGAATCTGCTGAATCCATTGTACGCCGCTTTAAGACAGGTGCGATGTCATTTGGTTCACTAAGTAAAGAAGCGCATGAAGCACTAGCGATTGCGATGAACCGAATTGGCGGCAAAAGCAACAGCGGAGAAGGCGGGGAAGATCCTGCACGCTTTACAGTAGATGAGCACGGAGATGATCGCAGAAGTGCAATTAAACAGATTGCTTCTGGCCGCTTTGGCGTGAAAAGTCATTATTTAGTCAATGCAGATGAACTGCAAATTAAAATGGCGCAAGGTGCAAAGCCGGGAGAAGGCGGACAGCTGCCAGGAAATAAAGTATATCCTTGGGTCGCAGACGTACGTGGTTCTACGCCAGGTGTTGGCCTAATCTCACCACCGCCTCACCATGATATTTATTCAATCGAGGATTTGGCTCAATTGATCCATGATTTGAAAAACGCAAACCGTGATGCACGCATCAGTGTCAAGCTAGTTTCTAAAGCTGGCGTTGGTACGATTGCAGCAGGTGTAGCAAAAGGGACAGCTGATGTCATCGTAATTAGTGGATATGATGGCGGTACTGGAGCTTCTCCGAAAACAAGTATTAAACATACAGGACTTCCTTGGGAGCTTGGATTGGCAGAAGCGCATCAAACCCTTGTCTTAAACGGCCTTCGAGAGCGAGTCGTTCTTGAGACGGATGGCAAATTAATGACAGGACGCGACGTTGTCATGGCTGCGATTTTAGGAGCAGAAGAATACGGCTTTGCGACAGCTCCACTTGTCGTATTAGGATGCGTCATGATGAGAGCATGTCATTTAGATACTTGCCCAGTCGGAGTCGCTACTCAAAACCCTGAACTTCGCAAAAAATTCATGGGTGACCCTGATCACATTGTCAATTTCATGATGTTTATTGCAGAGGAAGTAAGAGAAATTTTAGCTGAACTTGGCTTTACATCAATGGATGAATTGATTGGGCGTACGGATGTTTTATCAGTAAGTGAAAGAGCAAAAGCACACTGGAAAGCAGGACAGCTGAACCTTGAAACCCTGCTTTATCAGCCAGAGGGACCACGCACATTCAGAACGCCGCAAAATCATAAAATTGATGAATCACTGGATATGAATGAGATTCTCCCTTATGTACAGGAAGCGCTCGATCATCAAACACCAGTTGATCTGTCACTAAACATTCGCAACATTCACCGTGTAGCTGGAACGATTACGGGCAGTGAAGTGTCTAAGCGCTACGGCGAAGAAGGTCTGCCAGAGGATACGATCACACTTCGGTTCACTGGTTCAGCTGGACAAAGCTTCGGCGCATTTGTTCCAAAGGGGATGTCTTTATATTTAACAGGTGACTCAAATGACTATATCGGCAAAGGACTCTCTGGAGGCAAAATTGCTGTCAAAACATCTGATCACTTTGTACAAAATGGACATGAGAACGTGATTGTCGGTAACGTTGCATTTTACGGCGCGACAAGCGGAAAAGCGTATATTAACGGTCGTGCAGGTGAACGATTTGCCGTTCGTAATTCAGGTGTCAATGTGGTCGTTGAAGGAATCGGTGATCACGGCTGTGAATACATGACTGGCGGACGTGTTGTCATTTTAGGTGACGTTGGGAAGAACTTTGGCGCAGGGATGTCTGGCGGTATCGCTTATGTGCATACATCCGATGCAAAACAGTTCAAAAGAATGTGTAACATGGAAATGATCATGTTTGAAAAACTCACAGATCACGAAGAAGAACAAGAAGTGAAGCAAATGATTCAGGAACACCTTGATTATACAAACAGCTCAAAAGCAGCAGCACTTCTAGAGAACTGGGCACAAGAAAAGAATCAATTCATTAAGATCATTCCGAGAAATTACAAAATGATGCTTCAAAGCATTGAGGAACAAAAACAAGCAGGCCTTAGCCACGAGGAAGCTGTTATGTTCGCATTTGAAGCAAACACAAAACCGAAAAATAAAGAAACGGCAAACGGGCAAAAAGCAGCCGTCGCTCATTAAGAAAGGGGAGAGGACAATGGGCAAAGCAACAGGTTTTATGGATTATAAAAGAGAAAAGCCAAATGAACGTGACCCTCTCACTCGTCAAAATGACTGGAAAGAATATTCAGCTCCTTATACAGATGAGGTATTGAAACAGCAGGGTGCTAGATGTATGGATTGCGGAACACCGTTTTGTCAAATTGGGATGGAGATCAGGGGCGGCGTTTCTGGCTGCCCGATCTACAATTTAATTCCAGAATGGAATGACCTTGTCTACCGGGGCAGATGGAAAGAAGCGCTTGAAAGACTACAAAAAACGAACAATTTCCCTGAATTTACTGGAAGAGTATGTCCAGCACCTTGTGAAGGCTCATGTACCGTCGCGATCAATGATCCAGCAGTATCGATTAAAAATATCGAACGAACGATCATTGATAAAGGTTTTGAAAATGGCTGGATTACACCAAGAATTCCTTCAAGTCGTACAGGGAAAAAGATCGCCATTGTCGGATCAGGACCAGCAGGACTGGCAAGTGCAGACCAACTAAACCAAGCAGGACACGCTGTAACCGTGTTTGAACGATCTGATCGTCTAGGCGGACTGCTCACTTATGGTATTCCGAATATGAAGCTCGACAAAGAAGTCGTTGAGCGTAGAGTTAAACTGCTAAGACAAGAAGGCATTGACTTTGTGACCAATACAGAAATTGGTGTGGATATCACGGCTGATGAACTGAAAGAGCAATTTGATGCGGTCATCCTTTGTACAGGTGCACAAAAGCAGCGTGACCTGTTAATTGAAGGCAGGGAAGCAAAAGGGATTCACCTGGCAATGGATTATTTAACACTCGCAACAAAAAGCATGCTTGATTCAGGATTCAAAGATAAAAACTTTATTGACGCAAAAGGGAAAGACGTCATTGTGATTGGCGGAGGAGATACAGGCGCTGACTGCGTCGCAACTGCACTTCGCCAAAAAGCAAAAAGTGTTGTTCAATTCGGAAAGCATCCAAAGCTTCCAGATACACGTGTAGGGGATAACATGTGGCCAGAACAACCTTATGTCTTCTCTCTAGATTATGCTTACGAAGAAGCACAAGCAAAATTTGGAGAAGACCCGCGCCAATATTCGATTCAAACCACAAAGATTGTGGCTGATAAAAATGGGAAGTTAAAAGAGCTTCATACCATTCAAATGGAAAAGGTGAAAAACGAACAAGGGAAGTTTGAATTTCATGAGATTCCAGGAACAGAGAAGGTATGGCCAGCTCAGCTAGTCTTTATTGCGATTGGTTTTGAGGGAACTGAACAGCCACTAGTGAAACACTTTGGCGTGGACAGCAAAAACAATCGGATTGACGCAAAATATGGGGAATATACAACGAATGTAGAAGGCGTATTTGCAGCGGGAGATGCAAGACGCGGTCAAAGCTTAATTGTCTGGGCAATTAACGAAGGCAGACAAGTGGCGCATGAGGTAGACCGTTATTTAATGGGGAGTTCGGTTCTGCCAAAATAGGTCAAACAAAGGGTGTTTACCATATATAGAGAAAAGCCATGACCAAAGAGTGGTCATGGCTTTTTATGATTCAGACATGGTTGGCTGGATAATGACTTTTTTACGTTTGAACTGGGATACAACCAAACAGAGGAAGACAGCAAGAACAAAAAGAGAAATGGTCAAAAAGCCAAACGTATAGGAGCCCGTCATTTCTTTTAAACTGCCAAGAACGTTTGGTAAAAAGAATCCTCCAATGCCTCCTGCAGCCCCTACAATTCCAGTCACAATCCCAATTTCCTTATGAAACACTTGCGGGACAAGCTGGAACACCGCCCCATTCCCCATACCAAGACACATCATTCCGACAAATAAAAGCGCAATGACCACTGGTAAAGCAGGTAGACTACTCACTGCCCCTAAACAGATACCAATCAAAGCAAATAAACCGAGCAGTACTTTCATCCCGCCAATTTTATCGGCAATCAAACCGCCAACTGGCCGAAAGAAGCTGCCTGCCGCCACGCAAAGCGTCACAAAATCACCGGCATGAATTTTCGAAATCGCATATTGGTCCACAAAGAAAATACTCAAGAAACTTGAAAGGCCGACAAAACCACCGAATGTAATCGCATAAAGAAGACAGAAAAACCACGTTGTTTTCACTTGAAAGACTGAAAAATAGGACCGAAGCGGCTGAGGGGCAGGCTGGTTTGGTGCATCTTTTGCTGTGAAAATAAAAAACAAAAAGACGAAACTTAAAGGAATAAGAGCGAGCCCCATCACTGTATGCCAGCCATACATCTCCGCAAGCCTTGGTCCAAAGAGTGTCGAGATCAGTGTTCCGCTGTTTCCGGCGCCGGCAATTCCCATCGCTACCCCTTGTAAATGAGGAGGGTACCAGCGGCTTGCCATCGGTAAAGCGACCGCAAAACTCGCACCTGCAACCCCTAATAAAATCCCGATCAGTACTAGCTCTGAAAGGGTTGTACCACCGAAAAACCCCCATATGAGCGGAATTGTGGTCAAAATCATGCCCATCATCGCTGTTTTTTTAGGTCCCATTCGGTCTGTTAATAGGCCTAGCACAATTCGAAAAAAAGATCCGGATAAAATCGGAATGGCTACAATCATGCCTTTTTCTATTGTCGATAAGGCAAAATCTTGTGCAATAAAAGCACCGAGTGCCCCTAGCAAAACCCAAATCATGAAACTCACGTCAAAATATAAAAATGAACCAAACAATGTCTTAGGATGACCACTAGAAGTCAATTCTGAGAGTTTCACAAAACCCCTCCTTTATTTTGAATTTTCTGACTTAAAGATAGCGAGTTGATAGAAGGAATGGAAGTATTGTGTTAGAAAAAATGACATGGATAAACACTTTTTTACAAATGTGTGCCATAATCTAGGCAAACATTGCTTTGGCGCAAAAAGCTAGAAAGGTTGATCTCACATGGCAAAACGTAAACTCGTGTTTATCGGAAACGGCATGGCGAGTATGAAATGTATCGAACATATCGTAAAGAATCAGCCAGAACGCTATTCCATCACGATCATTGGAAAAGAGAAGCACCCGGCCTACAACCGAATAAAACTTTCGTCAGTTTTACAAAAAAGTGAATCGTTGTCTCAAATTGAACTAAAGCCAAAAGAATGGTACACCAAACATGACATCATCATCCAAACAGGCGAAACGGTTGTGCACATCGATACAAGCCGGCAATTGCTCATGACAGAAGCACGCCGGAATATCCCGTATGACAAACTGGTTATCGCCACAGGCTCATCGCCTCATTTTCTGCCTATACAAGGCGTACCCAAAAAAGGGGTCTATGCTTTTCGTACGATTGACGATTATGAAGCCATTTACGCTGATTCTTTACGCTATGAACGTGCAGCAGTCATTGGAGGTGGTGTACTTGGTGTGGAAGTGGCCGCTGGTTTACAGATCGCTGGACTGAAGACAACCTTGATTCATCACACGGATTGGCTTATGCAACGCCAATTAGATGAAACAGCTGCAGGGCTTTTGTCTCAACAATTAAGTCGCAAGGGGATTCAGGTAAAAACAAATGCTCATACGATTGCATGTTTAGGAAACGAGAGAGTAGAAGGCGTTCTGTTAAAAAGTGGAGACATCGTGGATGCTGATCTCGTGGTTTTCACAACAGGGGTCCGTCCGAATATAGAGCTTGCAAAACAGCACGGCATTCATACAAGAAAAGCCATTGTTGTAAATGATGTCATGCAGACAAACGTTGAGAATATTTATGCTATTGGAGAATGTGCAGAGCATAAGGGGATGGTGCACGGTCTTGTGCAGCCTATTTATGAACAAGCAAACGTGCTTGCGAATCATTTATTAGATGAACTGGTCACGAATTTACCTCCTACCATTTATTCAACGAAATTGAAAGCAAATGACATATCTATTTATTCTGCTGGCAGTATTGTAAACCGATCCCCCTCCGCTTCAGTGGTGACTTACTTAGATGAAGAACAAGAAGTATATAAAAAACTAGTGTTTGAACATGATGTGCTCACAGGCGTTGTATTAGTTGGTCAACTTGAGAGAGCTGAGCAGCTTTTGCAGGATGTAAAAGTGGGGCGTGATAAAAGCGTAGTCATGAAATCACTGAATGAAGAGCAGATATCCCCTTTAGATTCATTAAAAGCAGAGGATCTCATCTGCCAATGCCATACGGTGACGAAGGGAGCGATATTCAAAAGCATATCGGCCCATCAGCTGACAAATTTAGAAGAGATAAAAAAACAGACAGGGGCCGCAACGGGCTGCGGAGGCTGTCAAGAGCTTGTTCGTGCCTGCTGCCATGTCTCATCAAATCAGCTAACGGAAGCACTGGACACGTTTTGCTCGTGCACAAATGTAGAGAAACAGACCATTTTTTCGTATATCAAAAATCAGCATCCGCTGAATGAAGAGCAAGTAAGAAGACAATTTAATTGGATGACAGATAACGGCTGTGACAAGTGCCGAGCAGCCATTCCATACTATCTTGAGCAGTTTCAAGATCTTTTCGTAAAAGACAGCCCATCAGATCATGAGCACATACTAATGCCTCAGTTATATGGTGGCCGTCTTGATCTGACATTTTTACAGATGATAACCGGATTGTTAGAGCAAAAGCAAATTCAGCACGTAGAACTAACGGAGAATAAACGAATTCGGCTGATCGGTATTTCACAAGAGGCCGCCCATATTGTAAAAGAACATGGACACATCATGCCACAAGAAAGCAAGAGACTTTCTCATGTTCTTTCATGTGATTGTCGTCACGATCCATCTGTCACAACACTTGTCATGGAGATCGAAAGACAACTAGAAAACACGCTTTTACCTGCAGTCACATCGATTCATATCGCTGGTCCTTCCTGCGTATGTCGTTTCAGCCCCATCTATGACATCTGCATCAAGAAGCAGCTGGATGAATGGGACATTTATATAGGAGGCAGCATACGTCAACCTAAGGCAGGTCAGCTTTTTTATTCTGTGAGCCGAACGGATGAGCTGATTCCTTTTTTAAAAGCACTGCTTGAAGACTATAGAAAACGTGCATATTTTCAAGAATCTATTGGAGACTGGATCCAAAAAAACGGCATCATTTCCATCCGAGAAAAATTGCTCGATGAGGAAATGAGAGAAGAGCTCTGCGAACAATTTGAGCAAAGTAGACAAAAGGGTGTGAATGTATGAATCAATCTTTCTTACAATATGTGCAGCAAACATCAGAGCAGCAAGAGCGAAAAAGGGTGTTCCCATCTCAATGTCCGTTTTGCAGTATGCAGTGCAAAATGCAATTAGTCGAGCAGCACGCAGAAGGGCGAACACGCTACCAGACGATAGGTATTCATAATCCAACCACGTTCGGCAGGATCTGTATGAAAGGGCAGCATGCCCACCAGCACGCACTGCACAAGGAACGATTAAATCACCCCCTCATCAAAAGAAACGGTCAATTTGTCAAAGCGACTTGGCAGGAGGCACTTGACGAAATCAAAGCACGCACTCAAACCCTTCAGACGGAACATGGGCACGATGCTATCAGTGTGTATGGTAGTGCATCGATTACAAATGAAGAAGCTTATTTACTCGGAAAATTTGCAAGGGTCGCCCTTAAAACGAAATACATTGATTACAATGGAAGACTGTGTATGTCTTCAGCAGCAACAGCAGCTAACCAAACATTTGGACTTGATCGGGGTCTAACCTTTCCGCTTCGTGACATCAAGCATGCCCGGGTTTTACTATTGGTTGGAACCAATATAGCGGAATGTCAGCCGACCCTCATGCCGTACTTGGAAGAAGCTAAAAAGAACGGGGCATTTCTCATCGTGATCGATCCGCGAAAAACAGCAACAGCCAAACTAGCTGACTTACATGTCAGCTTAAGGCCTGGGTCAGATGCTGCACTCGCAAATGGAATCTTACACGTCATGCTTCATGAACAGTTACTAGACGAAGAATTTATTAAAAAACGAACATCAGGTTTTCAAGAAATGAAACAGCATATTTCACACATGTCCCTGCAAGACATTACGCAGCAAACCGGTGTATCGATGAAAGTCATTCAAAAAATAGCGAGAAAATTCGCACGCGAAAAAACAGGCATGATTCTGACTGCAAGAGGCATTGAGCAGCAAATAGACGGGACAGCATCCGTTCGTAATTTCCTGAATATTCTGCTTGTTACTGGGAAAATTGGCCGGATTGGGTGTGGCTATGGCGCGATTACTGGGCAAGGAAATGGACAGGGTGCAAGAGAGCATGGACAAAAAGCAGATCAGCTTCCTGGTTACCGTGATATCACAAACCCAGTACATAGAAAAGAAATGGCTGAAATATGGAAGATCGATGAAAAAGAACTGCCTGGAAAAGGTGTATCTGCTTTTGAAATGTTTGAAAAAATGCAGAAAGGAGAGATAAAAGTGCTCTTTTTAATGTGTTCTAATCCCGTTCAATCAGGTCCGCATGCAAGCTTTATCAAAAAAGCCATCGAGCAGCTGTCCTTTTTTGTCGCAATTGATTTATTTATCTCTGAGACGGCTGCACTCGCAGATGTTATTTTACCAGCTTCGTCATATTTAGAGGACGAAGGCACCATGACGAACATAGAAGGACGCGTTACGCTGAGAGAAGCAACCTATCCACTCAAACACCAAAGAAAGCACGATTGGCAAATCATTTGTGATATAGCAGCAGTATTAGGCAAAGGCGGCTCTTTTTCTTTTTCATCTGCAGAAGACATCTTTGAGGAATTGAGAACAGCAACGAAAGGAGCCAAAGCCGATTATTCCGGTATGACCTATGACAGGTTAAGGAAGACGCAAGGCATATTATGGCCCTGCTCTCATTTGGAAGACCGAGGAACAGAAAGACTATTTGAGCATCAATTCTCACATCCTGATAAATTAGCAAAATTTGCAGTCGTTGCACATGGACAACAGGGTGCAAAAGAACCAGTCAGTCCAGAATATCCACTCTATTTAACGACCGGCAGGGTGATGGCTCATTACCAAACGGGCGTTCAAACAAGAAAAAGCACCTCTCTTGTTGCCCGGCAGTTTGAAGCTTATGTAGAGCTTCATCCTGATACAGCCGAAGCTTACGGGATTCAGCACGGGGAGCTCGTCACCATCCAGTCAAAACGAGGAAGCGTCATCATGAGGTGCCACATAACAGATAGCATCCGAAAAGATACTGTGTTTGTTCCGTTTCACTGGAATAAACATCAATCAATTAACCTATTAATTGGTAAACAGTTAGATCCACACAGTAAAATGCCAGGTTTTAAATATTGTCCTGTACAGCTGTCAGCCTACAAGAATTGAAAACTATGTGAGAAATTTTAACATGTATTTTCCATCTTTGTTTAGATTATGGTACTTTCTAAAAAACGATCACATGAGGGGTGTTTTTCATGAAAGAAAAACTCGTATTAGTAGGGAATGGTATGGCTGGTATCCGAACGCTCGAAAACATTTTAAAAACAGACAATGAACGATTCGACATGACTGTATTTGGAACTGAGCCGTATCCTAACTATAATCGGATTCTTTTATCGAAAGTTCTCCAAGGGGATACAAAGACAGAGGATATTACGTTAAACGATTGGAATTGGTACAAGGAACATCATATTCAGCTGTTTACAAATGAGACCATTGTGAAGATCGATCCAGACAATCAAACCGTTATGAGTGATCAAGGACGGACCGTGCATTATGACCGTTTAATTTTAGCGACAGGGTCACTCCCGTTCATCCCGCCCATTCCAGGGAGCGATAAAAAAGGGGTAACAGCTTTTCGTACATTACAAGACACAGAGGAAATGGTCAAAGCATCTATGATGTACAAAAAAGCAGCCGTCATTGGAGGCGGGCTCCTTGGACTTGAAGCCGCGCGTGGTCTACTAAACTTAGGAATGGAAGTGACCGTCATTCATCTTGGCTCTCATCTAATGGACCGGCAGCTCGATCCGGTGGCAGGTCAGCTTCTGCAAGCAGCTTTAGAAAAACAAGGCATGAGCTTTCTATTAGGAAAACAGACAAATGAGATTTTAGGAGATACAAGGGTAGAAGGGCTAACATTTTCAGATGGTTCTACATTAGAGACAGATATGGTGGTCATGGCAGCAGGAATTAAACCGAATCACAAGCTTGCCGAAACGAGCGGCATTGAAGTGAACCGGGGGATTATCGTCAATGATTTCATGGAAACAAGTGTCCCGCGGATTTACGCAGTCGGAGAATGTGTTGAACATAGAGGACAAACGTACGGTCTTGTTGCGCCATTATACGATCAAGCAAACGTGCTTGCGAAGCATGTTTGTGATATGGCCCCGACGCCTTATGAAGGATCTGTACTATCGACACAGCTAAAAGTATCAGGGGTTGATGTATTTTCAGCTGGAGATTTTATCGAAAACGATGAGAAAAAAGCAATTAAAATTTTTGATGAACAGCAAGGTATTTATCAAAAACTAGTCTTCCAGCAAAACCGATTAGTCGGCGCCGTCATGTTTGGAGAAACAAGCGATGGACCACGTTTATTCTCGTACATTAGAGAAGGTGTTGATATGTCAGATATGGAAAAAGTATCTGTCTTAACATCAAATGAGCTGGCGCAAGAAAACACGATTGAACAAATGGCAAACGACCATATCGTTTGTGGCTGTAATGGTGTCTCAAAAGGTCAAATAGTGGCAGCTATTCAAAAAGAAGGCCTAACGACTATACAAGAGGTCAAGCAATGTACAAGTGCTTCTCGGTCATGCGGAGGCTGTCAATCTGTTGTGGAAGAGATTTTATGGCACACTTTAGGCGATGATGCAAACCGCACTGCGCAAAAAGAAACCATCTGCGCCTGCACCACCTTATCAAGAGATGAAGTGATTCATGAAATAAAAGAGAAAGGTTTGCAGCATGTCAAAGAAGTGATGAATGTACTTGACTGGGAAACAGAAGAAGGCTGTTCAAAGTGCCGGCCTGCACTGAATTACTATTTAGGGATGATGTATCCTCTTGACTACAAAGATGAAAAAAGCTCGCGATTTGTGAATGAACGAATGCATGCCAACATCCAAAACGATGGTACCTATTCGGTCGTTCCACGTATGTACGGGGGCGTGACTAATGCTAATGACCTGAGAAAAATAGCGGATGTCGTTGACAAATATGAGATACCGCTTGTGAAAATGACTGGAGGTCAGCGAATCGACCTTTTAGGTGTCAAAAAAGAAGATTTACCAAAAGTATGGGCTGAATTAGATATGCCGTCTGGTTATGCTTACGGAAAATCATTAAGAACTGTCAAAACATGTGTTGGAGAACAATTTTGCAGATTCGGAACGCAGGATTCCATATCTCTTGGGATCGCGCTTGAAAAGAAATTTGAAGGACTTGCCACACCGCACAAAGTCAAAATGGCCGTATCAGCCTGTCCAAGAAACTGTGCTGAATCTGGGATTAAAGATCTTGGCATCGTAGGTATCGATGGGGGATTTGAATTGTACGCTGGCGGGAATGGAGGGACACATTTACGAGCTGGAGACTTATTAATGAAAGTAAGTACAGCAGAAGAAGTAGAACAAATGGCCGCAGCCTACCTTCAATATTACAGAGAAACCGCAAATTATTTAGAGAGAACATCCGCTTGGGTTGAACGGCTTGGATTGAATCATATCCAAACGGTACTGCTAGATGACCAGAGGCGTGCAGCATTAATCGAAAGAATGGACATCGCACTTTCAACTTATGAAGAACCGTGGCAAGAGATTCGAGAGAACGAAACAGAAACAAGACAATTATTTCAAAAGGCAACTGCTTCCGTCTAAATCAATTGAAGGGATGAGATCAGATGACAGTTTCAATTGTAAAAGTTCATATTGGTACAATATCAGATTTTCCATTGCAGCTAGGGAAAACAGTCGCAGCCGGTCCACTTGAATTAGCTGTTTTTCAAACCTCTAACAAGCAGTTCAAAGCCATTGAAAATCGCTGTCCTCATAAAGGCGGTGTACTAGCTGAAGGAATGGTGAGCGGAGATCATGTCTTCTGTCCAATGCATGATTGGAAAATCAATCTTTCATCAGGAAATGTTCAAGAACCAGATCATGGATGCGTGAAAACATATGAAGCATTGGTTGAGGGAGAAGACGTCTTTATTTTACTGCCTTCATAAATGGTTTAGAACCTTCCTTTCCTGTACATGCTGTAAGTACATGCAGTGAGAAAGGAAGGTATATGTGTGCCATTTTTTAATATTTTGATTGAACTCTTTATCGGATTTTTCGCTTTATTTTCCATTACAAAGCTATTAGGGAAAACACAATTTGCACAAATCACGCCGTTTGATTTTATTTCTGCACTGATTTTAGGGGAGATGGTCGGTAACGCCATTTTTGATCCAGAAGTCAGCGTGCTACATATCCTTTTTGCAGTTGCAGTCTGGGGCGTTTTAATCTACACAGTTGAATGGCTTTCACAAAAATTCAAATCCATTCGCGCTTTTTTAGAGGGAAGACCCACTCTTGTGATTGATAAAGGAAAGATTCACTACAATCGATTAAAGAAAAATATGCTTGATTTAAATCAGCTGCAGACGCTGATTCGAGCGAAAGGGCATTTTGCTCTTAATGAAATTGAATTTGCCATTTTGGAAACGGATGGGTCTGTGAGTGTGCTTCCGAAAATGAAATATGCACCAGCTACAGCCGAAGATGTGAACGTGAAAGGAAAAGAAGTCACATTGCCTAGAACGTTTATTATCGACGGAGAGATTTTAAGAAAAGATTTAAAGGAAGCTGGATTTGATGAAGCGTGGCTGAGAGAGCAATTGAAAAAGCAGCACATTTCCTCCTATAAAGACGTCCTATTTTGTGAATGGATTGAAAATGAAGGAATTTATGCGATGAAATATGAAAAAACATCCACAACCTAACACAGTGGATGTTTTTTTGTGTTTTTTTGTTTTATAACTGAATAGGATCAAAAAGAATACGTCAATGAAAACGTTCACAATATAAGGGGGAGATGTGTGATGAAGTATGGAAAACGACTGCTGATGATGGTATTGGCCTTACTGCTTTTTGACTCAGCTTATGCGCAAGCAGCTGGACACAACCATCAAACAAACCGCGTGCTTATTGTCGATCAAAAAGGAAATGGGACATTTCGAACGGTTCAATCTGCCATTGATGCGATACCAGTGAACAATCAACAGCAAACGACGATATATATTAAAAATGGTGTGTATAAAGAAAAGATTCTCCTTCCGCAAAATAAGCCGTATGTGTCCTTTATTGGAGAAAATCAGTATCAGACGATTCTGACGTATGATGATACAAATGCAAGCAGCGGGAGCACAACCAATAGCTCTAGTACAATGATTCGGGCAAATCATTTTTATGCAGAAAATATCACGTTTCAAAATACAGCTGGCCGAAACGCAGGGCAGGCGGTTGCCCTTTATGTATCCGGGGACCGGGCTGTGTTTAAACACGTACGTGTTCTCGGGTATCAAGATACACTTTATGCCACTGGCACAGGGAGACAATATTATGAAGATTGTTATATCGAGGGCACGGTTGACTTCATCTTTGGTTCAGCAACGGCTGTATTTAAAAGAGCTGAAATAAAAAGTCTTGGAAATGGGTATATTACAGCGGCATCCACAACAGAAGCGCAAAAGTATGGCTACGTTTTTATTGATTCCACATTAAATAAAGGAACGGCTTCGTCTCAATCTGTGTACTTAGGCCGTCCATGGAGACCACATTCGGCTGTCACGTTCCTCCAAACAAAAATGGATGAACATATTAAAGCTGAGGGATGGCATAACTGGGATAACAAAGACAACGAAAGAACGGCTAGATATCAAGAATATGGATCAACGGGCGCAGGGAGTCATGTGGCAAACCGAGTGAAGTGGTCAACGATATTAACAAAAAACGAAGCAAGTCAAATCACCGTTCAATCCGTACTTAGCGGAAACGATGGCTGGAATCCTGAAAAAAGGTAAAAGAGGCTTGTCAGTTTTCGTCAAAGAAAGCTGACTTTTCTGTTTAAAAAACCTTTGAGAACAAACGTTCTTTTGTGTATAATGAACATAATCTGCTAAATTTGGCTGCTTTTCTAAAAAGGAGGGATTGCGTGAAACGTTTCTCACAGGTCATGTTTTTACAACTATGTATTTTGTCGATGTTATTTCTCCCTTTTTCAGTGAAAGATGAACAACTAACAGCTCATGATGATCAATCAAAATGGATCACTTCTTTAGACGAATTCATTCGAACAGCACCTGATTTAGAGGGCGCGATTGCTGGCATCAGTGTACGCGATACTTCTGACACTTCTCTTCTTTATGAACATCAAGCGGACATCCGTCTGACTCCTGCTTCTAATATGAAATTACTCACATCTGCTATCGCACTCGATCTACTGGGTGAAACACACACTTTTCCAACAGACGTTTGGATAGATGGTTCAATTCACAAAAAAACATTGCACGGCAATCTTTATCTCCGAGGCACTGGAGACCCGACATTGTTAGAAAGCGATTTTGCCGCATTAGCCAAACAAGTCAAAAAGGCCGGAGTACATACGATTCGTGGACAGCTTTTAGCTGATGATACTTGGTTTGATGACACAAGGTATTCCATCGATCTGCCGTGGAGTGATGAAGATCAATATTACGGCGCTCAAATATCTGCTCTTACTGCTTCACCGAATGAGGATTATGATGCAGGAACGATCATTCTCGAAGTCAAGCCGGGAAAGAAAGCAGGGCAGAAGGCCAGCTATAAGATGATCCCGAAGACTGACGTCGCTCAAGTTGTCAATCAAGTGAAAACTGTGCCAGAAGGCGGAAAGAAGAAAATATCTTTTAAACGCTCTCACGGTACAAACAAAATTACACTGACTGGGACGATTCCGCTAAAAGCATCCTCGTCTAAACAATGGGTCGCATTATGGGAACCGACAACGTATGCTTTAGACTTAATGAAACGAGCATTAAAGGCTGAGGGGATTCAGCTGAAAGGACCACTCAAAACAAAACAAGTTCCTAGAAAAGCGAAAAAAATCGCTTCCCATACATCAATGCCTTTATCCGATCTTCTTGTTCCGATGATGAAATTAAGCAACAATACACATGCAGAAATTCTGTTAAAAGAACTTGGGAAGCGGGTAAAGAACAAAGGGAGTTTTGACAAAGGGCTTGACGTGCTGAATGAACGTCTTCCTGCCTTTGGCATAGATTCATCCATGACTGTGTTAAGAGACGGATCAGGCATATCACCCATTAACCTTGTTTCTGCAAACCAGTTCACTTTATTTTTGACAAACATTCAAAAGGAAAAATGGTTTAACACCTATGTCCATGCACTTCCGTTAGCTGGGGCAAGTGAGCGTATGGTGGGAGGTACATTAAGAAATAGATTGAAAGAACCAGCTACACTAGAAAAAGTGCGTGCAAAAACAGGTACACTATCAACGGTCAGCACACTATCTGGATATATTGAAACGCAGAGTGGAAAAACGCTTGCTTTTTCCATCTTATTGAATCATCTCGTTGATGACGAAAAAGGAAAAGAGATAGAAGACCGCATTGTCAGCATGTTAGCTGAGGATCTTTAGACAGAGAAGGAGAACCATCATGACGTTAGATAATAATCAATCTTTAGTAAAAACCATGTCGATCTTTCTAATTCCACTTTTATTAAGTAATATTTTGCAATCAATTGGACAGCTTGTTTCCATTGTGCTTGTCGGTAGATGGATTGGAGAGGATGCAGTAGCTGCGATATCTGCATTCTTTCCACTTTTCTTTTTACTTGTTTCTTTTTCCATTGGGATTGGATCAGGGAGCTCGATCCTGATTGGACAAGCATACGGAGCAAAAAATGAGCAGAGGTTAAAGGAAATTATCGGTACAACGCTTTCGTTTACCTTTTTAATCGGACTTTCTTTAGCTGTCATTGGAGGTTTTTTTGCCACAGATATTTTACATCTGATGGGGACACCTGCAAATATTGTGGAGGAAAGTGCGGCATATGCCAGAATCCTATTCATCTCCATGCCCATCTTATTTCTTTATTTTGTCTATACAACTTTTTTACGAGGAACAGGAGATTCGAAAACACCATTTTATTTCTTAATGATTAGTACAGGAACCAATATTTTATTGCTGCCAATTTTATTATTCGGCTGGCTTGGTTTACCGGCATTTGGTTTATATGGTGCTGCGTATTCTTCTGTGATTTCTACAATCGTTACGTTTATCATTCTTCATATCTATCTTTATAAAACAAAGCACCCGCTGCGCATTGATGCGTCGGTTAGAAAGCATTTATTGATGAAAGGGGATTTATTAAAAACGCTATTAAAGTTAAGTATCCCTTCTAGTATTAATATGATTCTCATTTCTTTATCAGAAATTGCTGTCATTTCTTTTGTCAACGATTATGGATCACAGGCGACCGCAGCTTATGGCGTTGTCAATCAAGTCGTAAGTTATGTACAGATGCCTGCAGTGAGCCTTGGTATTGCGGTTTCTATCTTCGCCGCACAATTCATTGGCGCAGGAAACATGAATCGTTTGAAGGATGTCATTAAAATTGGGCTGGGGCTAAACTTTGCAATAGGCGGATTGATTATTATTTTCGTCTATATTTTCGCACCGCAAATTTTATCTATCTTTTTAACAGATCCTGCAACGATCGACATTGCATATAGTTTGGTCGTGATTACCCTATGGAGCTATCTCATTTTCGGAACAGCACAAATCGTTGCAGCCACAATGAGAGCAAGTGGCACAGTTCTATGGCCGACCATCTTTAGTATTTGTTCCATTTGGCTTGTTGAAGTACCAGTGGCTTATGTGCTATCACATCATACATCGCTTGGGATCAAAGGAATCTGGATAGGATATCCTGCAGCCTTTTTTGTAAACTTATTGCTCCAATACGGCTATTATCGACTGGTATGGAAGAAAAAGCAGATTGTTGCACTTGTCCAATCATAATGTGAGCCTATCATCTGGCATATATATACGAAGATCGATTACTTTGTAGGGGGTCTGATCTTCTATGTTTTTAAACCAAAGAAGTGAGCTCAGTTCGTATGATATCGGTGACTTCACTTATGCTGGACCAGATTTTCAAGTCTTGACGTGGGGAGAAGGAACAACGCTGAATGTAGGAAAGTTTTGTTCCATCGCAAACGAAGTAAAAGTTTTTCTTGGTGGTGAACACCGAACAGATTGGGTCACCACATATCCCTTCAATCAAATTTTCACAGATGCTGCCCACATTGAAGGACATCCACGATCAAAAGGGGATGTGTGTATAGGGCACGATGTTTGGATTGGATATGGAGCAACAATCATGTCAGGGGTACAGATAGGAAACGGGGCAGTCATTGGAGCAAATAGTCTGATTACAAAAGATGTGCCTCCATATGCGATTGTCGCAGGGAACCCACAGCGGCTCATGAAATATCGGTTTTCTTCTGATATCATTGAAAAACTTCAGTTGTTAGAATGGTGGAATTTAGAGTTTTCGATCATACAGTCTATTTTTCACCTTTTGCAATCTCCTGATATTGACCATTGTATAAACGTAATTGAAGATAGAAAAAAGAAAGGCTGACAGAGCCTTTCTTTTTTTAGCTTAGTTTCGCTTAGCTGAGTCTGATGATGGTAAGTGAGGCACCGGTTGCACCACCACCTATTAGAATGGCTGTTACAACCGCTCCGAAAAATTGTAATGAAATTGTATTTCCTGCTGTTAAATTGACAATAACTGTATTGCTCATAAAAGTTGTAGATACGGCAGACGACTGAATTGAACCTGGAATAGCAGTTGATCCATTCAACCATAGCCTTGTGCTCACTAAAAGTGCAGCAGTGGTATTTACTTGATATGTGATATAGTATTTACCTGTTTGCTGGACTGTGAATGTATCATTTAAACCATTCGGCGTAAATCCATTAATATTTTGATTACTTGGTAAAGCAATGTTCGTACCACCAGCAATAGTAATGATTGTAGGACCTGTTGTATTTCCAGCATAAAGTGCCGTATCAGTTGGACCGCTAGCTCCAGTTGGACCAGTGCTTCCGGTAGCTCCAGTTGGACCAGTGCTTCCGGTAGCTCCAGTTGGACCGGTGCTTCCAGTAGCTCCAGTTGGACCAGTGCTTCCAGTAGCTCCAGTTGGACCAGTGCTTCCAGTAGCTCCAGTTGGACCAGTGCTTCCAGTAGCTCCAGTTGGACCAGTGCTTCCAGTAGCTCCAGTTGGACCAGTGCTTCCAGTAGCTCCAGTTGGACCAGTGCTTCCAGTAGCTCCAGTTGGACCGGTGCTTCCAGTAGCTCCAGTTGGACCGGTGCTTCCAGTAGCTCCAGTTGGACCGGTGCTTCCAGTAGCTCCAGTTGGACCGGTGCTTCCGGTAGCTCCAGTTGGACCAGTGCTTCCAGTAGCTCCAGTTGGACCGGTGCTTCCAGTAGCTCCAGTTGGACCGGTGCTTCCGGTAGCTCCAGTGCTTCCAGTTAGTCCTGCTGCAGCTAGTAATGTGTAGTCTGAGGAAGTATCTGGTGTACCTGTTGGTGGTGCAGTGTTTACTACATACGTACTGCCATTAAAGGTCACTACTTGCCCTACTTGGTAAGAAGGGCTGACTACCGGATCAAACGCTTCAATTCCTGTTAATCCTGCACCGGTAGGTCCGGTATCTCCAGTTACACCAGTGGCTCCAGTAGGTCCGGTATCACCAGTAACTCCAGTTACACCAGTGGCTCCGGTAGGACCAGTAGGTCCGGTATCTCCAGTTACTCCAGTGGCACCGGTAGGACCCGTATCACCAGTTACTCCAGTCGCACCGGTAGGTCCGGTATCACCAGTTACACCAGTGGCTCCAGTAGGTCCGGTATCACCAGTTACACCAGTGGCTCCGGTAGGACCAGTAGGTCCGGTATCACCAGTTACTCCAGTGGCTCCGGTAGGTCCGGTATCTCCAGTTACTCCAGTCGCACCAGTAGGTCCGGTATCACCAGTTACTCCAGTGGCTCCGGTAGGTCCGGTATCACCAGTTACTCCAGTGGCACCGGTAGGACCCGTATCACCAGTTACTCCAGTGGCTCCAGTAGGTCCGGTATCTCCAGTTACACCAGTAGCACCGGTAGGACCCGTATCACCAGTTACTCCAGTAGCACCGGTAGGCCCAGTATCTCCGGTTGCACCAGTAGCACCGGTAGGTCCGGTATCACCAGTTACACCAGTAGCACCGGTAGGACCCGTATCACCAGTACTCCAGTTACACCAGTGGCACCGGTTGGACCAGTAGGACCAGTATCTCCAGTTACTCCAGTGGCTCCAGTTGGACCAGTAGCTCCGGTGGCTCCAGTTGCTCCAGTTGCACCGGTAGAACCCGTATCACCAGTTACACCAGTGGCTCCAGTAGGTCCGGTATCACCAGTAACTCCAGTTACACCAGTGGCACCGGTAGGACCAGTAGGTCCGGTATCTCCAGTTACTCCAGTAGCACCAGTAGGTCCGGTATCACCAGTTACACCAGTGGCTCCGGTAGGTCCGGTATCTCCAGTTGATCCTGCTGCAGCCAGTAATGTGTAGTCTGGGGAAGTATCTGGTGTACCTGTCGGTGGTGCAGTATTTACTACATACGTACTGCCATTAAAGGTCACTACTTGCCCTACCGGGTAAGTAGGACTTACTACCGGATCAAACGCTTCAATTCCTGTTAATCCTGCACCGGTAGGTCCGGTATCTCCAGTTGCACCAGTGGCTCCAGTCGGACCCGTATCACCAGTTACACCAGTAGCACCGGTAGGACCCGTATCACCAGTTACACCAGTCGCACCGGTAGGTCCGGTATCTCCAGTTACACCAGTAGCACCGGTAGGACCCGTATCACCAGTTACACCAGTCGCACCGGTAGGTCCGGTATCACCAGTTACACCAGTCGCACCGGTAGGTCCGGTATCACCAGTTACACCAGTCGCACCGGTAGGTCCGGTATCTCCAGTTGCACCAGTGGCTCCAGTCGGACCCGTATCACCAGTTACACCAGTAGCTCCGGTTGGACCAGTAGGCCCAGTATCTCCGGTTGCACCAGTGGCTCCGGTAGGTCCAGTATCTCCGGTTGCACCAGTGGCTCCGGTAGGACCCGTATCACCAGTAACTCCAGTCGCACCGGTATCACCAGTAACTCCAGTTACACCAGTGGCACCGGTAGGACCAGTAGGTCCGGTATCTCCAGTTACTCCAGTAGCACCAGTAGGTCCGGTATCACCAGTTACACCAGTGGCTCCGGTAGGTCCGGTATCTCCAGTTGATCCTGCTGCAGCCAGTAATGTGTAGTCTGGGGAAGTATCTGGTGTACCTGTCGGTGGTGCAGTATTTACTACATACGTACTGCCATTAAAGGTCACTACTTGCCCTACCGGGTAAGTAGGACTTACTACCGGATCAAACGCTTCAATTCCTGTTAATCCTGCACCGGTAGGTCCGGTATCTCCAGTTGCACCAGTGGCTCCAGTCGGACCCGTATCACCAGTTACACCAGTAGCACCGGTTGGACCAGTAGGCCCAGTATCTCCGGTTGCACCAGTGGCTCCGGTAGGACCCGTATCACCAGTAACTCCAGTCGCACCGGTAGGTCCGGTATCACCAGTAGCACCGGTTGGACCAGTATCTCCAGTTACACCAGTCGCACCAGTAGGTCCAGTATCTCCAGTTACACCAGTCGCACCAGTCGCACCAGTAGGTCCGGTATCACCAGTTACACCAGTCGCACCGGTAGGTCCAGTATCTCCGGTTGCACCAGTGGCTCCGGTAGGACCCGTATCACCAGTAACTCCAGTCGCACCGGTAGGTCCAGTATCTCCAGTTACACCGGTTGGACCAGTAGGTCCGGTATCACCAGTAGCACCGGTTGCACCAGTGGCTCCAGTAGGTCCGGTATCTCCAGTTGCACCAGTGGCTCCAGTCGGACCCGTATCACCAGTTACACCAGTAGCACCGGTAGGACCCGTATCACCAGTTACACCAGTCGCACCGGTAGGTCCGGTATCTCCAGTTACACCAGTAGCACCGGTAGGACCCGTATCACCAGTTACACCAGTCGCACCGGTAGGTCCGGTATCACCAGTTACACCAGTCGCACCGGTAGGTCCGGTATCACCAGTTACACCAGTCGCACCGGTAGGTCCGGTATCTCCAGTTGCACCAGTGGCTCCAGTCGGACCCGTATCACCAGTTACACCAGTAGCTCCGGTTGGACCAGTAGGCCCAGTTCTCCGGTTGCACCAGTGGCTCCGGTAGGTCCAGTATCTCCGGTTGCACCAGTGGCTCCGGTAGGACCCGTATCACCAGTAACTCCAGTCGCACCGGTATCACCAGTAACTCCAGTCGCACCGGTATCACCAGTAACTCCAGTTACACCAGTGGCTCCAGTAGGTCCGGTATCACCAGTAACTCCAGTTACACCAGTAGCTCCGGTATCTCCAGTTACACCGGTTGGACCAGTAGGTCCGGTATCACCAGTTACACCAGTGGCACCGGTATCTCCAGTTACACCGGTAGAACCCGTATCACCAGTTACTCCAGTTGATCCTGCTGCAGCCAGCAATGTGTAGTCTGGGGAAGTATCTGGTGTACCTGTCGGTGGTGCAGTATTTACTACATACGTACTGCCATTAAAGGTCACTACTTGCCCTACCGGGTAAGTAGGACTTACTACCGGATCAAACGCTTCAATTCCTGTTAATCCTGCACCGGTAGGGCCGGTATCACCAGTTACTCCAGTAGCACCGGTAGGACCAGTATCACCAGTTACACCAGTTGCACCGGTAGGACCAGTATCTCCAGTAGGTCCAGTAGCACCAGTTGGACCTCTTTTTGCAATCTTAGTATTTGTTTTTTTTCGTCCTTTTGCTTTAGCACAAGTGCTGTGATGTTTAACAACTTTTTTCTTTTTACATTCTCGTTTAAGAAGAGGGCAATCATCAAATAAAGGTCTATCGTGACGAGATTTTCTGTAATGAGGTTGCCAATCATGCTTTTTTCCGCAAAAGGGACATTTGTTATCGTACTGATTATACAAATTCCCCATCTCCTAAAAGTTAATATTTTATTCTATGTGGAAATTTAAAAAGCGGAATTCAGCTAAATGATATTTTTTAGTTCGAAGTTCATCGAATCAAATCATTTAAAAGTTAAATCGTTTTATGTTATGGTGTTGAAAGAATGAAACTAGTATGATTTTTGAAAGAAATGGGGCATCATGTATGAGTCAATCAGTTTTACAACGTGCAGCATATTCCGTGTTAAATTTATCCTCTGTAACAGAAGGTGGCACAATCAAAGAGTCATTTGAACATAGTATGGATTTAGCAAAAAAAGCTGAGAAGTGGGGCTACCATAGATATTGGCTTGCGGAGCATCATAATATGGAAGGGGTTGCGAGTTCAGCAACATCCGTCTTGATTGGATATATTGCTGGAGGGACTGAAAAGATCCGGGTTGGTTCTGGGGGGATTATGCTTCCAAACCATTCTTCACTCGTCATTGCAGAACAATTTGGAACACTGGAGACTTTGTATCCAGGGAGAATTGATTTAGGTCTTGGCAGGGCACCAGGAACAGATCAGTTAACGGCAAGGGCACTTAGACGTAATCTTCATAATGGGGAGGATTTCCCTGAGCAGCTTGAAGAACTTCGGCAATATTTCAAACCGACTGGTCAGGTCAAAAAACATGTAAGAGCCGTTCCGGGAGAAGGATTGGATATCCCGATTTGGCTTCTTGGTTCAAGTGGTTTTAGTGCAAGGCTTGCAGGAGAACTGGGACTGCCATTTGCCTTTGCGGCACATTTCTCCCCTAAAAATACCATTCCTGCTTTAGAATTATACAGACAGTCATTTCAACCTTCAGATGTGTTAAAAGAACCTTATGCGATGGTTGGTGTGACGGTTTTTGCTGCTGATCAAACAGAGCGGGCTGAATATTTGGCGACGTCTCATTATCAGCGCTTCTTGAGCCTCATTCGCAATACACCAGGAAAACTCAAAGCCCCTGTTGAAAGTATGGATGGGCTATGGAGTCCATATGAGAAGGCGATGGTGGACGAACAATTAAGTTCGACGATGATCGGGGATAAACAAAAGGTGAAAAAAGAGTTAGAAGCCTTTATTGAGGCGACTCAAGCAGATGAAGTCATGATTAATTCTGATATGTTTGACCATCAAGAAAGAATGCGTTCTTATGAAATCATTGCAGAGATATTTCAAGAGGAACAAGAAAAATAAGAATAAAAAAAGAACTGCCAAGAGCAGTTCTTTTTTATTTATGCTTTAGTAAACACGCGAAATGGTTGTCCAACTGGCAGTACTGTACGACCAAAATGTGTATTCAGCACAACAGCTGCAGCACCATAAAATGAAAGAAGAGAAATAATCAATTCTGCAATACCAGCCATCGTATGAGTCACATCGTACATCACACCAAACGAGCTTAGGGACAGGCCAATGAATAAGAAATCAATAAAGACGAAAATCAAAAACAATACTTTATGTGTTTCCATTGCACCGATCGTCATAAATAAGCTGAAAATCAAATAACCAATAAAAGCAAAACCTAGTTGTTTTGGGTCCGCAGCTCCCGCAAGCGTTTTCCCAAAAACGCCCGCTTGAATGAGCCAAGTGGTTCCAACGCCCATCCAAAAAAGACCGAATGCGCCGAAGGCAGTGGCTCCAAAAATATTATGATGCTTTGAATCTTGTATGGACGCAATCAGCTGCGCGATTCCTCCAAGGAAGATAGCCCAAGGTAAAATAAGGGATGTGCCATCTGTGATTCCTAGTTTTTGTGAAGACGCAACAAGCGTCACCATTGCTAAACCAAACAAACCAAGTGGTGTTGGGTCTGCGATTGATAATCGAATTGCTTGAACATTCTGTTTTTCCATAATGACCTCCTACAATTTGCACTTACAAAAGATACTCGAATTCGATAGAAACGTCAAGCTCTTTTTTAGTAGACACTTGCAACGTCTTCCAAATAAATCTATATTTAATACAATACATCATACATGTGATAGAAAAAGAGGGATGAGAATGAGTAAAGGCTTAGCTGGAAAGACCATTGCCATATGCGGAACAAGAAAAACAGAAGAAATGCGTACACTTGTTGAAAAGCAAGGAGGACAAGCTGTTATTCGTTCTCTTCAGGGCACTGTATTTTTAGCCAAAGAGGAATTGAAGCCAGGCATAGAAACCTTTGTAAAGAAGGGAGCTGACTGGGTCATTTTAACAACGGGTATCGGCACAGACACATTAATTGAAAGTGCAGAAGAGCTCCAGCTTGGAGAAGCATTTATGAACATTTTATCAAGTGCCCATATCGCTTCAAGAGGATACAAAACGTTTGCGGCTCTAAAAAAACACGGCATTCAGCCAGATGTTTCTGATGAAGATGGAACCGTTCGTGACCTCATTTCAAAGTTAGAAGACAAAGAACTTCAAGGTAAACGGGTCATGGTACAGCTTCACGGTGAAAATGCACCAGCTCTCATTGATTTTTTACATCACAAGGGAGCAGACGTTTTGCAGCTCATGCCATATCAGCACACGCCCCCTGAACCAGAGGCGGCGGACACTTTGCTTCAAGAAATGAAAGAAGGGAAGGTCCATGCCGTTTGTTTTACAACTGCTGTTCAGGTTCATGCCTTTTTCAAACTAGCAGAAGAATGGGGCAAAAAAGAAGAACTGCAACATCTATTCGAGCAGCATGTATTAGCTGTAGCTGTTGGAAAAGTCACAGCTGAAGCTTTAAAAGAAGAGGGGATAAACCGCATTCTAGCCCCTTCACTTGAAAGAATGGGTGCAATGATTATGGAATTATCTCAATATATGAAAAAACAATCGACGCACGCATAGAAAAAACGCCTTTCACATGACGAGTGAAAGGCGTTTTTGTTAGATTGTCCGTTTTCGATTTGTGCGAATTTTTTTCAAAACGAAATACAGTACGATCAGAACGATGGCAATGACCATAATTGGTGTTGTATACGTGTGAGCGACACTTTGAATGTGGTCCCATTTTGTCCCAAGCTGCATTCCAAGATAAATAAATAGGATGGACCAAGGGATGGCGGCTAATCCGGTCAAAAGAACAAATTTGAGAAATGGCATCTTTGCAATACCAGCTGGAATCGAGATCGCGTGGCGCACGACTGGGATAAAACGAGCTGTAAATACGACACCAGTTCCATATCGGTCAAACCAGCGTTCTGCCGTGGCAATATGATGCTCATGGATGAATAAATACTTCCCATACTTTGTTAAAAAAGGTCTTCCGCCGTAAAGGCCGATCCAGTAAATAAAGCACTGGGCAAGTGTTCCTCCAATAACCCCAGCGATGACGGCTCCAACAAATCCAATGCTTCCTGTTGACACCATATATCCGCCGTAGGCAAGTACAATTTCACTCGGAATAATTTCAATCATCAGTCCAAGTGCAACACCTGCGTAACCAAGGCTTGTCAGCCAGGTTAAAATTTCATTAAACAAGGTTCCCATTCATTTCACTCTGCCTTTAAATACGAATTTTCTTCAAGCATCCTTATAAGAGCCTATGCTTGTTTTGCTTCTCTCATGAGTATGCTTTGCATATATGCTAGCATGGCTGGCCGCATATCATGACGCATCAATCCAATTTCAGCCGCTGCCTTAAATGAGCCCAGCTTATCACCAACGTCAAATCTCATCCCATCTAATTGTTTTGCATAAATGGGTGATTCATGTGCAATGATTTTCAGGGCATCTGTCAGCTGGATTTCGTTCCCAGCACCTCTTTCAATTCCTTGTAGAATAGGAAAAATCGATGGTGTTAACAGATACCTGCCCATCACGGCTAAATCGGAAGGAGCTTCATGAATAGCTGGCTTTTCCACTAAGTCTGTGACTTCAAACACTTGACCGTCTACTCTAGCTGGTCTTATCATACCATACTTACTGACATCTAGACGATCCACTTGCTGGACGCCAATGACCTCTCTTTGTTTGTCTTCAAAGACTTCCATGAGCTGAGAGAGTGCAGGTCTTTCTGACACCATGACATCATCACCTAAAAGGACCGCAAAAGGATCATTGCCAGTAAAATGACGTGCACATAATACCGCATGTCCAAGACCTAAGGGCTCCTTTTGACGAATATAATGAATATTGGCCATATCCGCAATATGTTTGATTTCAGCCAGCTGTTCTTTTTTTCCTTTTTCAAGCAACGTGTGTTCTAGCTCAATCGAACGGTCAAAGTGATCTTCAATCGATTTTTTATTTCTTCCTGTGATAATCAGTATATCTTCAATGCCTGATTGAACAGCCTCCTCAACTATGTATTGAATGGCGGGTTTGTCGATAATCGGCAGCATTTCCTTTGGCTGTGCTTTCGTTGCGGGTAAAAAACGTGTGCCTAATCCGGCTGCTGGTATAACGGCTTTTTTAATGTTCATTGAATCATCGCTCCATTTCTGATCGTTTGTTTTCTGATGGAAACACCCATAGGCGGCTTCCAGTAAAAGTGATCATCATGCCAAGAAGGGTACCAATCGTTTTACTAATGAATAATGAGAAGCCTGCTTGCTGCATGACATATAAGACAACATAGGTGAGGAGACACGCGACGCCGTTGACTGTGGCCCACTTGATCCATTCCCACCTGTCCGCTTTCTTTTTTACTTGGAACGTCCATTTTCGATTCCAAACATAACTGTTCAGCATTCCTGCTGTATAGGACAGGCACTGTGCAAGAAAAGAGGGAACAAAGCAAGCAGTGAAAAAAAAGAAGAACAGAAAGTCAATCATCGTATTGCTTGCGCCTATAGTTAAAAATGTGGCATAGGTCCGAATATTTTTCTTTGTCATGCGAAGGATCATCACCTCCTAGTGTTTGAGTGGGTGTATGAATACTGTACAAAAGCGAGTTGACGAATCAGTGAAGAAAAGATGAAAAAAACATGAACAAGCGATATCTGTTTTTTCACCAGCTCGTGATATAATTTGTAAGATGAAACGAACGGTGGTGCACATGCATGTATTTAACAATTGGAGAAACAGCTGAATACTTAGAAGTATCAGAAGCATATGTTGAAAAATTAATCCAGCAAAAAAAGATTCGTTACGTATTTGACGGGGAATCGTATCTCATTTATCAAGGGCAGTTTCAAACCCATATGAAACAGCTAGAACAATATAAAGAGCTCATTCAAGACATCTTAAATGAACCAATCCCTGAGGACCCGGACGTAAAAGATGAAGATTAAAAAAGACTGTACGAGAAGGGAGGACCTTTTCATACAGTCTTTTTTATTGGCTGACACCCGTTTGGACAATGTTCATATGACAATTCACTTGGACATCTGCATCAGGGTAGAGTTTTTTCCATTCCTCCGGTGTCATGGCTTTATCTTTAGAGCGATACCTCAAACCAAGTCCAAGTGGATCAATTTTTTGCTTTTTAAAGGATTGAACAAGGTCTTGCCCTTGCTGGGCCACACGCTTCTCCACTTCTTTTTCAACATGCTGCAAGATAGAAGGCGTATCGATTTTTTTTGATTTCATGAATTCTTTTAACTCACCTTTCAGCTTGATATCAATGGTGATATGAGGCTTTTTTGAAAGGTTTTCAGTTGGTTTAATGTGATAAGACACATGTGATTTGATATTTTCAATAACAACATGGGTTTTCTTTTTGTCATTAAATCGAAACTCATAAATCCCGTTTTTATGATTTTCAATCATCGCTTTAAACGTAAACGTATCTTCCCCTGGAATATGCCCAACCATTTTTTCTTGATCAAAAAGAGCGACACCTGACACTTTAATAGAGTTGCTTGTATTTTTAATGTAAGGGAGGTAGGCATCCACGCCTTTTGCCATCATCTGATTCATAAAAATATGCTGATTGGTCACAGGTTGATTGCCGTTTCGCATGTTTTGAGCCAGTAAATCTGAAAGATATACACCGATATTTAAGTTGGTTTGATTCATTTTTGTATGCAATAAATCTTCAACTTCTCCGTCTACTATGGCAAATACTTGACGAGACCCAATGATCGGATCACGATAGATGTAATTCATCAAATCAATCATACCCACTTCTTTCGCCAGCTTTTCACTTATTAAAATCACGAGTACTTGTCCCATGACAACGGGGAAAGGCGATTTTTCCGAAACAAGAAACTGAATATTACTAATGGTATTTGACTTAGCACTTACAATTTGATAGCTTCCTTGTTCTTCGCTTTTAAAAACAGGGAAAACAAAAAAGCCCTTCATTTCTCCATCTTCCAATAAGTCAAATCCCGCCGCCTGCGAGATACTTAATTCATCTAAGAGACGAGGCTGTGCACAGCTCGTTAAGAAAAGGCTCAATAACATGAGACACACCAGAATAGAATGTTTCATGTTCGTTTTTTCACCCACCTTTTTTTCAGCAGCAGCCCAATGATCATACATCCAATCAATCCATAGATGAGGATGTATCCGCTATATTCCACCCATTTATTAAATGTCTCAAATGAGGTAGCTCTAATAAAAAATGAAAACATGACGAGAATGAAAAGGCTGAGAACTATTAACGTGGTGCGCTGGCTCGTGTGAAACACTTGTTTTGCCATTCTGCTGGCTGCCCATAATGGAATAGCGATATTTGGAACGATAAGCAAAAGCCATAGCGACACTTCAATAAATTCAAAGCGCTGGATAAACGGAAGTTTGACAATGCTGGTTAATGTCAATGTTGGCCATTTCGTTAGTTCGAGCTGAGCACTTGAGTAGTACGCTATAGAGACGAGAAATACAAGCAAATTCAGGCATGTAGTTAGCAACACTCCCATATGTGCAAATTTTTGCGACGTTTGTGCTTTTTTAATAAAGGGATAATAGACAAGCAATGTTCCAAAACCAAACATGGATAAAGAGGCATCTTTGACCCCCATCATGAGTTGTGAAAATGAATGATCAAACATTGGGAACATAAACCGGATGTGACTATATTTCATGACATAAAAGCAGATAAAGGTCATCCAGTACGTTAGAACAATGCTAAAGAATGCCCAGCCAGCGATTGTTCTAAATCCGCCTGTGTGAATGTAATAGACGAGGATGAGCAGCACTGATGCAAATAAAAGACCAGGAATTTCTTTAAACAGCCAAACATGGATCACATCCATATAATGAACAAGCACAATCAAAGACAATGAAGAAAAATACAAAATGTAGAGAATGTTGATGAATTGTCCGAGCCATTTACCAAACACAGATTGCGTAATGTCACTAAATTCGTCAGTAGGTGCTTTTTTAAACAAAAAGTAAATGAGGAAAATCATCAAATTGACGCTTGCACCAGCAATTAAAATGGCGATCCACCCATCATTATTAATCGTCCGGACAAGATTCGTCTGGAAATTTAAAATACCAACACCAACTTGACTGGCATTGATCAGAAAAAACACAAAAAAAGGGGACACTTGAAATTTTTCTTTCACAGAAGAAGAGCTCATGCCTTCACTTCCTTATTCATAAAAATCATTTTTCCCCTTACGCCCTTGCTTTGGCTTCTGGCGGTGTATCGTTTCATTTTGCGGGCGTAAATTTTCTGGACGCTTTTTCAAAAAGCGGAGTTGTGGCCGAATCAAACTACCCTTTAAATCGGCCAATCGAAGTGGAAAGATTGGCTCTAAGTAAGGCTGGCCTATAGACGTTAATTTCATTAAATGTGTAAGAAGAAAAGCCCCCATCAGCGAAATCCCTAGCGCTCCCCACACTTGTGCAGCAAAAAGGAATGGGAAACGTAAGAGACGAATGGTTGTCCCCATTTTATAAATAGGGGTGACAAAAGAGGCAAGAGCTGATAATGCGACAATAATGAGCAGGATATTACTTGTTAATCCCGCTGCAACCGCAGCCTGTCCGATCACAATACCTCCAACAATCCCGAGCGTCTGTCCGACTTTTGCAGGAAGGCGAGACCCGGCTTCCCTAAGTAGCTCAATCGATATCTCTAAAAATAATGCTTCAATAATAGGCGGAAAGGGAACGAGATAGCGTGATGCGACAATCGTTTCTAATAAGTCCTTAGGAATCAGTTCATAGTGAAACGTTAAAACAGCTACATACAAAGGGGTTGCAAAAATAGAAAAAATTACAGCAAAAATGCGTAACAGCCGAAAGGAGGATGCTGCGATCCAAGACATGTTATAGTCTTCCATTGTAGAAAAATACTCGAGTAAAATTGTAGGTGCAAGCAGGGTATGAGGCGAACCGTCAACCATAATGGCTATTTTTCCTTCCGTTAAACCTGAGGAAACCCTGTCTGGCCGTTCTGTATTTAAAAACAATGGAAAGATTGTATTGGACACATCATAAAGCATTTGCGCAAGATAATTAGAATCTAGAATTTGGTCATAGTCAACATCTTGAATCCGCTGAAGAACGGTTTCAATGTTCTGCGGGTTGGCGATATTCTCTATGTATACAACGGCTACTTTCGTTTGAGAAAGGGTACCAACTGTGTGTTCAACTACTTTAAGGTCAGGAGTGGGCAGCCTGCGTCTGAGCAAGTTTAAGTTTGTATCCAGCCCTTCCACAAAGGCTTCCTGCGCACTGATAATCCCGAATTCAATCTCAGGTTGGCTCACTTGTCTGCCTTTCTTTTCTTCAATCGGCAAAAGGAGCGCTTTGCCCCAGTCTGTCTCAATTCGAACAGCAATACTGCCTCGATGAAGAGCTTCTTCCACTTTTTGAAGATCCCTCGTAATCACAGCTTGTTCGATTGGGATGTTTTCTTTCAGCTCTTCAAGGGTGGGTGTCAGATGCAATTGCTGAATAAAAGGCAAGATTTGTTCATGAAGGAGATTGCCATTAATTAAAGGACGAAAAAAAGAAATTCTATAAAGGAAACCTCCGGAACTTGATAATTCATTGATAAAATCAGAGGAACGCGATAGTGCCTCAAATACTGAATTCGGGTCTTTCTGTTTTGATTTGTTTTTCTTCAGCACTTGAACCATCTCCTTCCGCGATTTTCCTCTATTATCCAACCAATCGTCTGAAGATATGCATAAAAAAAGCGTTCAGCTTCATGAGCTGGACGCTTTTTTTCCATATTGAACGGCTTCTAATAAAAAGTCAGCCAGATGAATCGCTCTCATGCTAGGCATATGTCCTGCCTTTTTGACGCCTGCTGCCATTTGTAATTGACAGCCTGGATTCGACGTCACAATGGCAGCTGCAGCTGTGTTGCTCGCTTCCATCATTTTATGATCTAAAATTTGCATCGACATGTCTGGCTGCAAGATATTGTAGATTCCTGCAGATCCGCAGCAGCGGCCGGCATCTTTCATTTCTTTAAACGTTACCCCTTGAATGGCTTTCATGAGCACCCTCGGCGCCTGTTGTACATTCATCCCATTTCGTAAATGACAGGAGTCTTGATAGGTGATCACTTGCGCTGGCAAAACCAGTGGCACGCGGCGGTGAAACTCCAGCTCCACAAGGATGCTTGATATATCGGTTATTTTCTGTGAGAAGGCTTTACTTCGTTTTTGAAAATCTGGGTCATCCTGAAGCAAATGATCGTAATCACTTAAAAAGGCACCGCAGCCGCCTGCATTCATGATGATCGCATCGGCATCTGTTTCCTCGAATGCTTCAATATTCCGCTTGGCTAACTGTTTTGCTTGGTCTTTTTCTCCGCTATGACCATGAAGCGCACCGCAGCACGTTTGTATAGGAGGAACGATCACATCGCAGCCTGCCAGCTGCAAGAGATGAATGGTCGCTTTGTTTGTGTTTGAGAAAACTGTATCCATTAAACAGCCAGTAAAAAACGCCACCCGTTTTTTTGCCTGACCAATGGCTTTATATTCATTCAAACGTTTTTTCTTTTGAGGCGGCACCTTTGGAAGTGCCTGTTCCATCAACTGTAAATGGGAGGGAAGCACCTTCAGTATGCGCGTCTTCCTGGCGGCTGTTTGCAGACCAGATGTTTGATAAAATCGAAGGAAACTAGCAGCTTGTCGCATACGACTTTGTGACGGAAAGAGACCTTTAAACACAACACGTCTCATCAATTTGACAGGAAATGATTGTTTTTTATGTTGTTGAATAATGTCTCTGGCATCTTCTAGCAACTGTCCATACTTGACGCCAGAAGGGCAGACTGGTTCACATGCACGGCAGCCAAGACAAAGATTAAGGGAATGTTCAACATCTTCATCTGGCTCAATGACGCCATCTCTTACAGCTTTCATTAACGCAATTCGGCCCCGAGGAGAGTGCGTTTCTTGTTGTCCAGATTCAATATAGGTAGGGCAGGAAGGGAGGCAGAATCCGCAGCGCATGCAATTAAGCAGCTCCTTTTCATCCATTTGCTCCTGAAACTGCTGCTGGATCTCTTTTTGCTTAGAAGAAGAACTCATGAGACCACCACTCGCTTTCTTGAGGCTTTTCCAAACACTTTATCTGGGTTCATGATATTTGCCGGGTCAAGTGCCTGTTTAATCGCCTTCATGGCAGCGATTCCTTCTTTTTTGACCTTCAGCTCCAAATAGGGGGCTTTCATGAGACCCACGCCATGTTCGCCTGTAATGGTGCCGCCAAGTGCAACGGCTTTTTCAAAAATGGCCTGAAAGGCAGCTTCTACACGTTTCATTTCTTCTTCATTTCTTGCATCTGTCGCACAAGTGGGGTGTAAGTTGCCATCACCTGCATGACCAAACGTACAAATGTTCACCTCGTACTTTCGTGCAATGTCTTCGATTGCACGAACCATATTGGCAATTTCAGACCGGGGAACGGTAGCATCTTCTAAAATCGTTGTAGGACTTAATCGAGCGAGGGCAGATAAAGCAGAGCGTCTCGCTGTTAAGAGCGCACTTGCCTCTTCTTCTGAATGTGCAATCTTGACGCTTTTAGCCCCGTGCTGCTCACAGACTTCTGCGATTTTTTGGATATCACGAGAAACAGCTTCAGGGTTGCCGTCCTGTTCAATTAATAACACAGCTTGAACGTCGGTGGGTAGGCCGATGTTTGCAAAATCTTCAACGACTTCAAGGGTCGGCTGATCCATAAATTCTAATGTAGCAGGAATGATACGCTCAGCAATGATGGCCGATACAGAAGTCGCAGCTTCTTCAAGGCTTTCGTATAAACAAAGCATTGTTTGTTTCGTTTCTGGAAGCGGCAGGAGCTTTAGCACTGCTTCTGTGACAATCCCGAGTGTTCCTTCTGAACCAACGAACAATCGAGTCATATCATAGCCAGCGACATCTTTTGCAAGCTTTCCGCCTGTTTTGATGATGTCACCATTTGGCAAAACCACTTCAAGCCCAAGGACATAATCTCTTGTCACTCCATACTTTAACCCCCGCAGTCCCCCTGAATTTTCGTTAATATTGCCGCCTAATGTGGAAATTTTCATAGAGCTTGGATCAGGCGGGTAGAAGAGACCTTTTTCCTCTACTTGATGAATCAATTCCTGCGTAATTAAGCCAGGCTGCACCGTTGCGGTTAAATTTTCTTCGTCTATTTCTAATAATTGATTCATTCTAGTAAAGAGAATCACCAATCCGCCCTGAGTAGGGCATGTTCCTGCGCACAGATTCGTCCCTGAGCCTCTTGGGACGATCGGCACCTTGTAAGAGGCGCACAGTTTCACAATTTGCTGCACTTCTTCTGCCGTGCGAGGTGTCACGATGGCATCTGGCATCTGTTGAAAATTTGGTGTCGCATCATAAGAGTAGGCAAGACGATCCGCCTTGCTGTCTTGGACATTGGGCGCACCGACAATCTCTTTTAATTGATTTGAAAATTCTGAATCTAGCATATACAATCACTCCCGCTCATTTAACGTCTCGTTTCTACCAGTATAAAAAAAGAACCGTCACATGACTATAGACGATTCTACAAAATATCAGGCTGTTTTATCGTATTTTTTGTATCATGATCTAAAAGCAGCAAGGCCAAATAAAAAAGCATCGCATCTTGCATGCGCTTTGGATCAAGTGTCGTTAAATCCTGAATCCGTTTTAATCTGTAATGAAGTGTATTAATATGGACATGCATAGCTTCTGCTGTATGTTTCAATGAGTAATCCGAAGCGATGAGAACCCGCAATGTTTTCACTAGTTCAGGATAGGGGAAAAGGGACGCAATCGTTCGATCAAGAAACGCATCTTTTGTTTCCTGACTGATTTCCTCCATAAAAAGTTCAAGCGTCAAATCTTCATCAAACACAATCGGTGTTTCAGCATGTGCCAATTTTAAAGCGCGAAAAGCTTGATGAAAGGACTGCTTCATGACATGAGAAGCTGCTGGTTTTCCTGCCCCCATTAAAATCCTCGATGGTGACAGCGCTGTGAGCGCAGCATGAATATGGAACAAGCGCTTGTGCCATGTATCACGACCATCTGGTGTGGCTTGTAGCAGGAGCAAAAAACGTGCATGCCCCCAGCGCACAATGATCTCCTGATTGGTGAGTTGCAATTTGTCCTTCATCAGTTTGTATTGATCCTGCTTCATAAACGATTCGTCTTGACAATCAATGAGAATAGCGACACGCTGCTTGTTGACATCAAAGCCAAGCAGCTGCGCCTTCTCGGTCATACCAACCGCTGTCTCTGGCAGATGAAGCCAGTCGAATACAAATGCTTCAAGCTGCCGTTCATCTGTTTCCGTTTCTTGAAAGAATTCATGCTCTTGAATGAGCAGCTCCGTCATTTTCCGTAAAATGTCGCCAAAAGGGGAGACATGCCTTGGATCACCTGTCATTCCAATGACCCCAATGACTTCTTGTTTGAAATAAATAGGCAGATTGATACCGGCTTTGACGCCTTTCATCTGAAGCACATCATCCTTTGTGAGAATTCGTTTCTGCCCTTCTAAGGATGTGACATATGCTCCTTCATGAAATTGACCAATGCGTGCTGGATCTGTTGCAGCAATAATGGTACCGTTTGTTTGTGTGATGATGATTTCTTCCGTCAGTACCTTTTTGACCTCATCTACGATTTTTTCTGCCAGTGTCATTGTGAGCAAAACGGTCCCCTCCGAGATGTTTCTTTTTACACTATCATACCATCATATGCTCAGGCATATCTTTCTTTTCATGTGTTATGCTAAAATAAAAAACGCATATGAAGTAGATGAAAGGAGATACAGTCATGTCACTGCAAAATCGCTTACAAGATTTATTGAAAGAAGGGCAGGCGCTCACCGACTTTGAATATAACAAAGCCGCAAGTCAAAATTGGCCGCTAGAAGGGGCAAAAATGACAGAAGAAGCACGCTTTGCTGATGTTTATATAGAACGTGTAGACAAGGAATCGGAGGAAATGATTCAAACAGAAAATGCTTCCTTTTTAAATACACCTCTTACATACGTAAAAAAACAACAAAAAGAATTCATTTATATCGAGTCGAAGTGGTTTGATGTGGTGAGAGCCGACGGACTTGCCATAGAATGGGATGAAGTATTTCAGACGTATACCGTGTTATTCGGATTGAAGCGTCCTAAAAAAGATACTGGATTACTAAAAGAGATGCTCTCAACATTAAATGGTGCTCAGCTTCAATTTAATGGACAAGACGGGTTATTTGATATCAACATTCCGCTTCTTGAACTAGAAGACATCAAAGAAGATACGCCTTTAATTGGTGTGATCTCAGCAGTGTACCACTATTTATTCAACTTGCTCATGCAGCTTGAAAATGAATGAATCAAAAAACGGCTCACATTCCTGAGCCGTTTTTTAGAGCAATCCTCTTATGAATTGAGCCTCACCCATCCCGAAGCTCCAATCGGCGTCTCCATTTTCCACGATGGAGATCATCACATCCGTCTTGGCAACCCCGCATTCTTTTTCTATACGTTCTGCGATTTGTGCATAAAGCTGTTCCTTTTGCTCTTTCGTCCGCTTTTTACTGACAACACTAATGACAAGAAGATCCTTTGTTCTCGGATAACCAAGCCCAGTGTCTTCAATAATCATCTCTTCAGGGCGGTGCTGATGAACAATTTGATAGCGATCTCGTTCAGGTACCCCAAAGGCATCAACCATTGCTTCATGGCAAGTGTCCAGCAGTTTTTTTAATTCCTCTTTTGAACGGCCTTCTATCACGTCAAAACGTAACAACGGCATCAGGTCAACCTCCAAACATGTGTTAAATGTACAATCATAATGTAACCAACACTTCGCCGTTTCACTCTTTTGCGCATAAGAAAAAAGCCAAAACATTGGCGCTTGGCTTTTTTGCTCTGGACTAAGGCGTGACAAATTTCACATCATGCTCTTTTCCATATTGAAGGTAATCTTCATTTGGTTGTTCATTCGTCACGACGATGTCTATGTCTTTTAAGTCACAAAACGTGGTTAAGGCATAATGGTCGAACTTACTATCATCGACTAATAAAAAGGTTTTGGCGTTTTTTTCAACGAGCGTTTTTTTAATATCTGTCTCAAGCGGGGAGGAATTCGTGACGCCATGATCAATGGATAAACCAGTTGATGCAATAAATGCTTTATTGACATTGTATGCTTTTAGACGCTCAACACTTTGATAACCAACGAAAGAATTTGTTTTTCGCTCTAGCATACCGCCGGTTGAAAAGATGGTGAGGTGTTCATAAGGCATAGCCTGTGTAATGAAATCCACGTTATTTGTCACAACGGTAATCCGTTTCTCCTTCAAATAGGGAAGCATCTCCAGTGTCGTTGTACCAGAATCAACAAAAATCATATCACCATGTTCAACAAAAGCAGCGGCAGCCTGTCCGATCAATTGTTTTTTACTCAGCTGACGAGTCTTTCGCTCCTGATACACCACCAATGTTGAGTGATTCACAGCGACGCCGCCGTACACTTTCTTTAGCACGCCGGATTCTACCAATGCTTGTACATCTCGGCGTATGGTGTTTTTTGAGACGCCAAAATGCGTCACAAGCTCATCAAGAGAGGCAGATTCCCGGTCAAATACATACTCTTTTATTTGCTGAATACGTTTTGTTTTTATCATGCTACAATCTCCAATCAATACGAATATGCTGATTCTATTATAACAATAATTCCACGTAAAAGATGTCACTGATCAACATGGGAGAATCGAATGATCTTTTTCTCTTATCTTTTCTCATTTTTCATAAAAGCGTATGATAGAGAAAAGAGGATAGAAAGGATTTTCACTTCTATGAATCAACACAATATACAATTTTCAAAGCTTGCAAATTTTAGAGAAGTAGGGGGACTCCAAACAACGGATCAGATGGTCATCAAACAAGGAATGATTTATCGCTCTGCCGATTTATCACGTCTCACGAAGCAAGATATATTGACGTTCTCAACACTTGGAATTCAAACGATTTGTGACCTACGTACAAGCTCAGAACGAAAATCACACCCGCCAAAGATCATGGAACATGACAAAATTGTTCATATCCCTATGCAGCCTGACAGCATGATGCCTAGCAAATGGACCATGTTTCGTATGCTAATAGCAGAAGGAAAATCTCTATCCTTTACACCGATCATGAAAGAAGTATATCAAAGCATGCTCTATGAGCGAAAAAAAGAGATTCAGCAATTGTTTACATTACTGTCCGATGAAAAAAATTATCCGCTTATGCTTCACTGTACAAGCGGAAAGGACCGTACAGGCTTTTTATCTGCTCTTATTCAATTAGCAGCGGGTGTGCCGGTGCATACCGTTTTAAGTGAATACATGCGTTCCAATGAAGGCGTGAAAATGCTAGTGAAAAGACAAGAACAATTTATTCGCATGATGAGTTTATATCGGGTGTCAAAAGAACAAATTCAGCCCCTCCTCGGTGTGCAACAAGATTATCTTGAAGATGTACTGAATGAGATGATGGATACATACGGAAATGCAGAGCGGTATTTAGTAGAAGCCTGCGACGTCCCTAAAGCTCAGCTGCTTAAAGTAAAAAACATCTTGCTTACACCATCTGCTGGCATTCCATCACAAAACGCAGAATAAACTTAATATGAGGTGATGCAAAACATGCTGAAAAAGATCAGTATGACGGTTCTGACACTAGTTTTCATGGGTGTCTTCTTATTGATTCCGTCTAGCAGTCTAGCTCGTTCGATGCCAAAAGGGAAGCTTGAGAGCACAAGAGAGATGCGTGCAGTGTGGGTCGCATCAGTTTATAACTTAGATTGGCCTTCAAAGAAAGGACTACCCGCAGATGAGCAGAAACAAGAGTTCATTCAACTGTTAGACGACATCAAAGCGATGAATATGAACGCCGTCATCATGCAAATTAAACCAACAGCAGATGCCTTTTATCCATCAAAATTTGGTCCATGGTCTGAATATTTGACTGGTACACAAGGGAAAGACCCTGGATATGACCCGCTTGAATTTATGATAGAAGAAGCACATAAACGTGGCCTTGAATTTCATGCTTGGTTTAACCCTTATCGAATCACCATGAATCATACCGATCTCAACCGGTTATCAGCCGATCATCCTGCAAAAGCACACCCTGAGTGGACCATTGCCTACGGAAATCAGCTTTACTTTAATCCAGGCATTCCTGATGCTCAGGACTTCATTGTTGACGGGATAGAGGAAGTAGTGAAAAACTACGATATTGATGCAGTGCATATGGATGATTATTTTTACCCGAATAAAATCGCTGGTGTGCCATTTCCAGATCAAGAAACGTATGAAACTTACGGGCAGAAGTTCACTCATATAGAAGATTGGCGAAGAGATAATGTGAACGAGCTAGTGAAGCAGATCAATAACACCATTAAGAAAGAAAAGCCGTATGTGAAATTTGGTATTAGCCCATTTGGTGTATGGCGCAACATAAAAGATGACCCAACCGGTTCAAACACAACAGCCGGGATGACCAATTATGATGATTTGTATGCTGATACAAGAGAGTGGATACAGCAGCACCATATTGATTATATCACCCCGCAAATTTATTGGAGTATCGGCTTTCAGCCCGCTGCCTATGATGTGCTGACGAAATGGTGGTCAAATGAAGTGAAGGGGCAGCCTGTTCACTTGTACATTGGTCAAGCGACGTATAAAATCAATCAAAACAGTGATCCTGCTTGGTCTGATCCCGAGGAGTATTTTCGCCAGATCGAGCTGAACAGGCAGTCACAGCTCGTACAAGGAAGCATGCATTTTAGTCTGAAAGATATCAATCGGAATCCCTTGAATGTAAAGAAACGATTAATAGAAGAAACCTATAGCAAACCGGCTCTCATACCAGAGATGCCATGGCTTCATCAAAAAGCGCCAAAAAAACCAATCATTCAATCTGTGAAAAAGACAGAGGATGGTGCAGTTTTACAGATACAAAATGATCCGCGCTCTAGTGCATCCTATTATGCAGTCTATCGATTGTCGCATAAAGGGACATACGAATTTGTGCAAACGGTCAGAAAAGAAACAGGTTCCTTCACACAAACGAAAGACATTTTAGCAAATCAAAAGAAGAGCTATACCTATAAAGTGACGGCACTCAATCGCCTTCATCATGAAAGCAAACCTTCTACAAAAACAGTAAAATAACAAAGACAGCATAAATGAGGGGTTTCCTCCGTTTATGCTTTTTTGCTTTCTCTATTTTTCTACTATTTTTATTTTAATTTTCTGAATTCAAGCAAGCTTGGCATGAAGTAGCTATTTCAATAATAAATATGATAGAAAAGCGCCAAAGGGGGAAGCAAAATGGATTTTGAATTAACGAAAGAGCAGCAAATGATCCGTCAGATGGTCAAAGAATTTGCAAAAACAGAAATTGCACCACACGCCCAAACAGTTGATGAACAGGCAGTATTTCCGGTGAACACATTTCAAAAAATGGGGGAGCTCGGTTTTATGGGTATACCCTTTCCAGAGAAATATGGAGGTTCTGGAGGAGATACGATCTCTTATGCACTGGCAGTCGAGGAAATTGGCAAGCAGTGTGCCAGTACAGGTTTAAGTTATGCCGCAGCGGTTTCCTTAGGCGCAAGTCCACTTTATTACTTCGGCACGGAGGAGCAAAAGATGGACCATCTTGTTCCATTAGCCTCTGGAACAGCGCTTGGCTCCTTCGGATTAACAGAACCAAACGCCGGATCAGATGCAAAAGGAACAAAAACAAAAGCCATTAAAGACGGACAAGAATATGTCATCAGTGGGGAAAAGTGCTGGATCACCAATGCCAATTATGCCAGAACGATTATTGTCACCGCTGTGACAGATCATGATGAAAACGGACGTCCGATCATCTCCGCCTTTATTGTGGAGAAAGGGCAAAAGGGACTTTCAATTACAAATCCATATGACAAAATGGGGGTTCGCGGTTCAGATACGGCTGAAATCATTTTAGACGAAGTGCGTGTACCAGCGCATCATATATTGGGAGACAAATCGAAAGGATTCAAGCAATTTTTATATACATTGGACGGCGGACGAATTTCCATTGCAGCCTTATCTGTCGGAATTGCACAAGCTGCACTTGATGCTTCACTTTCCTATGCAAAAGAAAGAAAGCAATTTGGAAAGACGCTCTCATCCTTCCAGGCCATTCAGTTTAAGCTGGCGGATATGGCGATGCAAATAGAGCTTGCAAGACAAATGGTCTGGAAAGCCGCTTGGCTGAAAGATCAAGGCAAACCATTTACAAAAGAAGCGGCCTATGCCAAACTGTTTGCTTCAGAAATGGCCACAAAAGCAAGTCTTGATGCGGTCCAAATTCATGGCGGAACAGGCTATATGAAAGAATGCGGTGTTGAACGGCTTGTGAGAGATGCCAAGCTCATGGAAATCGGAGAAGGGACCTCTGAAATTCAGCGGCTCGTGATCGCAAGACAGTTGTTAGCGTAATACCTTAATGAAAACGCTTACTACACATAAGGGAGGAAAGCAATGATGTCGATTCACCCGCAAACGATTGGCTCCCTATTAAGAGAAAAAAAAGAACAGCACCCAGCACATGAAGCCATTGTTTACCCAGAACGTTCTTTACGTTATTCGTACGAAGCGTTTTATCAAGAGGTCAAGGAAACAGGAAAAGGTCTCATGGCATTAGGGGTTCAAAAGGGAGATCACATCGCCATTATGGCACCAAATATACCTGAATGGCTCATTCTTCAATTTGCCTGCGCCTCCATTGGTGCTGTTCTTGTCACTGTGAATACCAATTTTCAATCACAGGAACTCGCCTATTTACTCAAGCATTCTGACAGCAAAATGTTGTTTATTGTAGACGGCTTTAAAGAAACGTCCTATGTCAACATGCTTGAAGAGCTGATTCCAGAACTTCAAACCGCTCATCAAGAGGAGATCATTTCCACACAATTTCCTTATTTAAAAAGATGTATCTATATCGGTCAGCATGTACCAAACGGCATGCTCAGCTGGGATCGTCTTCAAGTGGCAGCCAAAAGAACCGAAGATCATCAATGGGAGAAGCGAATGAATGAGCTCATGCCTGATGACGTTATTAATATGCAGTACACTTCAGGCACAACCGGCTATCCAAAAGGCGTCATGCTCAGCCACACAAACATCGTCTGTAATGCGAGTCAGATCGCAGATTGTATGAAATTAACAGAGCAGGACCGTATGTGTATCCCAGTACCGTTTTTTCATTGCTTCGGCTCTGTTCTTGGTGTACTTGCTTGTCTCACAAAAGGGGGAACGATCATTCCACTTGAATCTTTCCATCCAGAACGAGTCCTTCAAACAGTAGAAAAAGAAAAATGCACCGTTCTTCACGGTGTACCAACCATGTTCATCGCAGAGCTCGATCATCCAAATTTCCACTCTTATGACCTGTCCACATTACGAACGGGGATTATGGCCGGTTCACTCTGCCCATCCCACGTCATGAAAGCAGTCATTGAAAAAATGGGACTGAGAGAGCTCACGATTGCCTATGGTCAAACCGAAAGTTCACCCGTCATTACCCAAACAAGAACCGATGATTCGTTTGAAAGACGCGTTCAAACGGTCGGACGTGCGCTTCCTCAAATTGAAGTCAAAATTGCCTTACCAGGAACGTCAGAAGAAGTGCCAAGAGGACAGCAAGGGGAGCTTTGTACAAGAGGTTACCATGTCATGAAGGGCTATTATAAAAACGAAGAAGCAACAAATGAAGTCATTGATGAGGACGGATGGCTTCATACAGGGGATTTAGCTGAGATGGATCATGACGGTTATGTGAAAATCACAGGCCGGCTCAAAGATATGATCATCAGAGGCGGAGAGAATGTGTACCCAAAAGAGATTGAGGATGTCCTATACACTCACCCTGCCATTCTTGACGCACAGGTTGTTGGTATTCCTGACGAGACATACGGCGAGGAAGCAGCCGCATTCATTCGGCTGAAACAAGGGAAGTCGGTCTCAATTGAGACATTAACGAGCTATTGTCAGTCGCAAATGGCACGCTACAAAATCCCGAAATACTTTTTCATTACAGATGAGTACCCAATGACCGCCTCAGGCAAAATTCAGAAATTCCGCTTGAAAAAGCAGGCGCTTGATCTAATAAAGGAGTGAAGGCAGCGATGTTTGAACAAGTATTGATCGCCAATCGAGGCGAAATTGCCCGTAGAGTGATTCGGACATGTAAACGGCTCGGAATCAAAACCGTTGCCGTTTATTCAGAGGCTGATCAGCATGCACTTCATGTGCAAGAAGCAGACAGCGCCTATTATATCGGCGGCGCTAAAGTTTCTGAAAGCTATTTAAACATGGAAGCGATCATTAAGGTTGCCAAACAAACAAATGCTGATGCTATCCACCCGGGATATGGTCTTTTATCAGAAAATGCGGCATTTGCTGAGCGCTGCCGGAGCGAAGGCATTGCCTTTATTGGACCATCTGCACAAGTCATTCAGCAGATGGGAAATAAAATTGAAGCGAGAAAAACGATGGAACAAGCGGGCATCCCAATCGTTCCTGGTGTTTCAGCCCCACTCCATGATGCAGACGAAGGTGTTCATAAAGCACAGACACTCGGCTATCCCATTATGCTAAAAGCATCGAGTGGTGGCGGCGGGATTGGTATGCAGCTCGTCCGCAACGACGAAGAACTGCATCGAGCGTTTGAAGGAAATCAAAAAAGAGCACAAAGTTTCTTTCAAGACGGTACTTTATACATGGAAAAGGTGATTGAACACGCACGGCACATCGAAATTCAAGTTCTTTTTGATTCGTTCGGTCACGGCGTTCACTTATTTGAAAGAGATTGTTCACTCCAAAGAAGACATCAGAAAATTGTTGAAGAGGCACCAGCCGTCTGTCTTGAAGAAACGGTGAGACAGCAAATGGGACAGATGGCCGTCAAAGCTGCCAAAGCGATTGGGTATGAAAATGCGGGCACGATTGAATGTTTAGTCGATCAAAACCAGCAATTTTATTTCTTAGAAATGAATACGAGATTGCAAGTAGAACACCCTGTCACAGAAGAAATTACCGGGATTGACCTTGTCGAGGAGCAGCTAAAAATTGCCGCATTAGAGCCCCTGTCCTTCAGCCAAGAGGATATTCATCAAATTGGGCACGCGATTGAAGTTAGAATATACGCTGAAGACCCTGTGACATTTTACCCTTCGCCAGGCACGATCACTCGGCTTTCTACACCTGATGCCCCATATATCCGTCATGAGTCAAGCGTCACGAGCGGAAGTGTCATTACCCCATTTTACGATCCAATGATTGCGAAAATGATTGTGTACGGTGATACTCGAAAACTCGCCATAGAACGATTAAAAGCAGCATTACAAGCATATGAAATAGAAGGGATCAAAACCAATGTACCGCTTTTAAAGGAAATGGCCGAATCAACCGCCTTTTTACATGGCCGCATCACAACCGATTATCTGATGAAAAAAAGGGAGGAAAACCGTTCATGAAAACTGTCACGATACAAATGGCCGGAAACTTATGGAAGCTTCTTGTGAAACAGGGTGATGATGTGCAAAAAGGACAGGAAGTCGCCATCTTAGAATCGATGAAAATGGAGATTCCCATTGTTGCAGAAGAAGCAGGTGTGATCAGTAAAGTGTACAAGGCGGAGGGGGAATTTGTTGACGAGGGAGAGGTACTTTTGGAGCTGACAGAATAGGGGGAAAGCCGCATGGCATTACCAAAAAACGTGCTCATTAGAGAGGTCGGCCCGCGCGATGGACTACAAAATGAATCCGTTTGGCTGGACACAATGGAGAAGCGAACATGGATCCATTTACTCGAAGAAGCCCATCTTCCTTATATTGAAGTCACCTCATTTGTTCATCCGACATGGGTTCCAGCCTTAAAAGACGCCAAAGAATTAGCCCAATCATTAAACAAAAAAGAGGATATCACCTATGCCGCACTCATCCCAAATGAAAAAGGATTAGCTCATTTTTTTGAAGCAAACCTTGAGGTAGGGGCTATGTTTATCTCATCGAGTGAGACACATAACAAAAAGAATATGAATCGATCTATACAGGAAACATTGCCTGTGATCAAACAAATGACAGCCGATTTAAAAGCAGAAGGACGGCAAACGCGGGCCTATATTTCAACCGTGTTTGGATGTCCTTATGAAAAACAAGTGCCGATGGACCAAGTGCTGCGATTAACGGAACAGCTGCTGTCCTTCGGCATTGATGAAATATCACTTGGGGATACCATTGGGGAAGCCCATCCGCTGCAAGTAGAAAGACGGTTAGACCTTTTACTTGAACGCTTTCCTGCTGATAAAATCGCACTTCATTTTCATGATACGAAAGGAATGGGGCTTGCCAATATTTATACAGCATTAAAAGCCGGCATCACCATATTTGATGCCTCTAGCGGGGGGCTTGGCGGCTGTCCTTATGCACCTGGCTCCAGCGGAAACGTGGCGACAGAAGACGTGGTGCACATGCTTCACAAACTCGGGATCGAAACAAATGTCGACCTCCCTTGCTTGATTAAAGCGGCTGAATGGATTGAAGCAAAAGTGGATCGAACCCTGCCAAGTCACTGTTTACGCGCTTTTCAGTCTCACACTACTTGATAAAGGGTGAATCACATGACTTCATTGATCAATTTTTCAATACAAGATCACATTGGCATCATGACATTAAATAGACCAGCACAAGCCAATGCTCTCTCCGCTGCTATGCTAGAGGAAATCAACCAAACGATTCAAGAAATCAAACATGATGCAAACATCCGCTGTTTGCTCATGACAGGAGCTGGCGCTAAAGTTTTTTGCGCAGGAGCAGACTTAAAAGAACGGCGATTGATGACAGAACAAGAAGCCAAAGAAGCCGTTCTGACCATTCAGCAAACCTTTACAGACATTGAATCTTTGCCTGTTCCTGTCATTGCCGTGATAAACGGACACGCACTTGGCGGAGGTCTTGAGCTCGCGCTCGCCTGTGATCTCCGCATCGCAAGAGCGGGTGCAGCGCTCGGCCTGCCGGAAACAGGACTAGCTATCCTGCCGGGAGCAGGGGGCACACAAAGACTTTCGCGCCTGATCGGACCCGGGAAAGCGAAAGAAATGATCTTCACAGGCACTTCTTTACGAGCAGAAGAAGCCGTTCAAATTGGGCTGATTGAACGTATCTCTACAGCCGATTCACTGATGAATGATGCCATCACACTCGCAAAACAAATCACCAAAAATGGGCCGATCGCTTTAAAAGAAGCAAAACAAGCCATTCAATCCAGCCTTGATCACGATTTACAAACAGGGCTGACGAAAGAATACGAAGCTTATCTGCGGCTTATTCATACAGAAGATCGACTAGAAGGTCTCAAGGCTTTTCAAGAAAAACGAACGCCTTATTACAGAGGGAAATAGCAAGAAAGGGGAATGTTTATGATCGAAGAATATGAATTAAAAAAACAACGAATTGAAAAGGGCGGGGCAGAACGCTACCATCAAAAAAACAAAGAAAAAGGAAAATTATTTGTCCGTGATCGGCTCCATTTGTTGTTAGATGAGGATTCTTTCATTGAAGATGCCATGTTTGCAGAGTGCAAAGATGAACATTTACCAGCAGATGGTGTCGTCACCGGAACCGGGCGTATGAATGGGCAGACTGTTTGTGTCATGGCAAACGACTCTACGGTTAAAGCAGGATCGTGGGGTGTCAAAACAGTAGAAAAAATCATTCGAATTCAAGAAACGGCCGAGAAGCTCAATTGTCCTATGCTGTATTTAGTCGATTCTGCGGGTGCAAGAATCACTGATCAAATCGCAATGTTCCCAGGCAGAAGAGGAGCAGGGCGCATTTTTTATAACCAAGTCAAGCTGTCTGGGCGCATTCCTCAAATTTGTTTACTATTCGGTCCTTCTGCAGCCGGTGGTGCGTATATCCCTGCTTTTTGTGACATTGTCGTCATGGTCGAAGGAAATGCCTCTATGTATTTAGGCTCGCCGCGAATGGCTGAAATGGTGATCGGTGAAAAAGTATCGCTTGAGGAAATGGGCGGTGCGAAAATGCATTGTAGCATTTCTGGATGCGGAGATATATTAGCCAAAACAGAGGAAGAGGCCATTCAAATTGCACATGATTATTTAACCTATATGCCTGCCAACTATACAGAAAAACCAAAAACGACAGCAGCAAAAGCACCTAAACCATCTGAAATCACTATCCAAGACTTAATCCCTAAAGGCCAGAATACCCCATTTGATATGTATCAACTCATCGATTTACTGATTGATGAAGGGTCATTTTTTGAAATCAAAAAGCTGTTTGCCGCAGAGTTAATCACCGGCTTTGGCAGAATGAACGGTCAGCCTGTCGGTCTCATTGCCAATCAGCCAAGAGTCAAAGGCGGCGTATTATTCCACGACTCAGCTGATAAAGCCGCCAAGTTTATTCAGCTCTGTGATGCCTTTCATATCCCGCTGCTCTTTCTTGCGGACATACCAGGATTTATGATTGGAACAAAAGTGGAACAAGCCGGCATTATTCGTCATGGGGCAAAAATGATCTCCGCTATGTCAGAAGCGACCGTTCCGAAAATATCCGTCATCGTCCGTAAAGCATACGGAGCAGGACTATATGCAATGGCAGGCCCTGCTTTTGAGCCAGACTGCTGTCTCGCTCTTCCATCGGCGCAAATCGCTGTGATGGGTCCAGAAGCCGCTGTAAATGCCGTCTATGCAAATAAAATTGCAGAACTACCGCCCGAAGAGAGGGCTTCATTTATACAAGAGAAACGGAAGGAATACCAGGAAGATATGAATATCTATGAGCTTGCCTCTGAAATGATTGTCGATGGCGTCATCCCATTTGACCGTCTCAGAACGGAACTTTGTCATAGATTAGTAGCCTATTCATCGAAAGACATGACATTTACGAAACGAAAACATCCGGTCTATCCGGTCTAAAGGGGGCAGACCTCATGATCAACCAGAAACCAGAATGGATACCGGAAGAAAAGCAGAGCCAAAAAACACGTTTGTATCAGTGGATGAAATCTCTTGGTTTTTCTACGTATGACTCATTCTATCAAGCCAGTATTGCACGCACAGACTGGTTTTGGAGAGAAGCGGAAAAGGCGGTCGGCATTCAGTGGAAAAAACCATATGAAGCGGCATTAGGTCACCACTCATTGATGTGGCCGAAATGGTATCAGGGCGGCATACTAAACATCACCGAAACGGCTGTGGACAAATGGGCTGAAAAAGAAGAGACGAGGCATCAGTCCGCCATCATTTGGAGCAATGAAGCCGGTGAAGAAAAGAAATGGTCATTTCTCGAACTTCAAGAGAAAGTGAGCCGTCTTGCAGCTGGCTTTTTGAAAGAAGGACTTCAAAAAGGGGATGTAGCCATCATCTATATGCCAATGCTTCCAGAAACGGTCGCCGTCATGCTTGCCTTTGCAAAGATTGGTGTTATTTTCAGCCCAGTCTTCTCAGGCTATGGAAGCGAGCCACTCGCTGTACGCATTCGTGCGTCAGGCGCATCCATTGTCGTCACAGCGAATGAAATGATGCGGCGAGGGAAAACGATCAACATGCGGGAATGTGTGGCGGATGCCATCAACAAAACCACAACTGTGCAAAAAGTGATTGTGCACACTTCCTCTCATACCGGATATCAGGACGATGTCCTGCTGAATGATTTGTTAAAAGAACAGCCGTTCACCGGCGCGACCTATGTCACAAATGAAGACCCGCTGATGATCTTGTATACGTCAGGCACAACCGGCACACCTAAGGGAGCCGTTCATACACACGCAGGCTTTCCGATAAAGGCAGCTTTTGATGCCGGGCTATGTATGGATGTGGCAAAAGGAGACCGGCTGTTTTGGCTGACTGATATGGGCTGGATGATGGGGCCATTCCTCGTCTTTGGCGGCTTGATCAATGGAGCTGCCATCGTTTTATATGACGGCGCTCCCGATTATCCAGATGAGCAGCAGCTCTGGTCATTCATCCACGAGAAGAAAGTCACTCATTTTGGACTTTCCCCTACATTTGTTCGTTCTGCGATGCAGCAAACGATTGATGGGGTCGAGCTATCTCATGTCAAAGCCATTATTTCTACAGGGGAACCATGGAATGAAGCTCCGTGGCAATGGTTATTTCACACCATTGGTCAAAAGAACATTCCAATCTTAAATTATTCAGGAGGAACCGAGGTTTCTGGTGGCATTGTAGGCAGTACGCTGCTTCGCCCCATCAAACCGATTCTCTTTAATGCGGCAATCTTAGGAATGGCGGCAGATGTATACAATGAAGCTGGGCAAAGCGTGATGAATGAAGTAGGGGAGCTTGTGGTGAAAAAGCCATGGGTCGGCATGACATGTGGTTTTTGGAACGAACCGGAGCGTTATGAAGATACGTATTTCAAACGATTTGATGGTGTATGGACACACGGAGATTGGGTCATGCAAACAGAGGACGGAGAATTCCACATCACCGGCAGATCGGATGATGTCATTAATACAGCAGGGAAACGCATCGGGCCAGCTGAAATTGAATCCATCCTTACCTGGCATCCTGCCGTGCATGAAGCCGCTGTGATTGGGGTAAAGGATGAGGTGAAAGGGGAGGCGCTCGTCTGTTTCATCGTGACCAGTCCGCATGCTTTTGAAGAAGCAGCCCTTATCCAAGAGCTTTCAGCCTATGTTGGTTCACATGCCGGAAAAGCGCTCACACCAAAAGAAGTTCATCTCATTTCAGCTTTGCCGAAAACAAGGAATGGAAAAATCGTACGGCGTTTACTTAAAGGGGCGTATGAAAAGCAGCCTTCACCCGATCTATCTTCATTAGACAATCCAGATGTGTATAAGAGTCTGACCGAATACTTAAATAAGAAACAGAAAAAATAAAAAAAGACAGGATGGTTCCTGTCTTTTTTTATTGCACATGAAAATTCGTTCCATCTGTTGTCTCTTTCACAATCCCTGCCCGAATGACAAAATCGCCGAAATGTTCATTTTCTTCTCGTTCTTTTGCGTAGCGGGGGAGAATAGAGCCAAGTTCTTTTAGAATGTCTTCCTCACCCACATTTTCACGGTATAATTTACTTAATCTGCTGCCATCAAATGCGGCACCAAGATACATATTATACTTACCAGGTGATTTTCCGATAAATCCAATCTCTCCAAGCGCATGACGAGCACAACCATTTGGACAACCAGTCATTCGAATGGTGATTTCTTTATCACTTAATCCATTTTCTTCAACGATGTCTTCGATTTTATCAATCAATCGTGGAAGGTAGCGCTCTGCTTCAGCCATCGCTAAACCGCAAGTTGGCAAAGATACACAAGCCATTGAGCTGCGGCGCAGGGCAGAGTGCTGCTGGCCGTCTGATAAACCAAACTTCTGAATGAGCTGTTCGATTTGTTTCTTTTTATGAGTTGTCACATTCCCAATGATTAAATTCTGATTGGCGGTTAAACGGAAGTCACCTGTATGAACTTTGGCGATTTCGCGGATGCCTGTCATCAGCGGATAATCATCATAATCTGTGATGCGTCCGCCTTCCACAAACATCGTATAATGCCATCTGCCATTGATGCCTTTTACCCAGCCATAACGGTCACCGTTATGATCAAAGTGATAATCCTTTGCCTCTAAAAGAGTAAACCCAAGACGGCGCTCAAGCTCTTCTTTTACATTCTCAAGACCAAGGCGGTCCACCGTATATTTAAAGCGGGCATTTTTTCGCACGGAACGGTTTCCGTAGTCACGCTGAATGGTGATGACTTGTTTGGCAATTTCTACGACCTGTTCAGGTGTACAAAAGCCGATGACCTTTGCAAGCTGCGGATAAGTCGCTTTATCACCATGCGTCATACCCATTCCGCCGCCAATTGCGACATTAAAACCGACCAGTTGATCGTTTTCGATAATGGCAATGAAGCCTAGATCCTGCGAAAAAACATCAATGTCATTAGCAGGAGGGACCGCCACACCAATTTTGAATTTCCTTGGCAAATAAAGCGGACCATACATCGGTTCAACTTCCGTATCTGGCGTTGCCGCAACCTTTTCCTCATCAAGCCAAATCTCATGATAGGCTCTTGTTTGTGGGAGCAGGTCATCACTTAATTTTTTCGCCAGCTCGTATACATCATGGTGCACTTCTGATTGATAGGGGTTTGATGTACACATGACATTCCGGTTCACGTCGCCGCAAGCAGCAATTGTATCAAGCATAGTAGAATGAATGTCTTGAATGGTTTTTTTCATATTCCATTTTAAAATACCGTGAAGCTGAAAGGTTTCACGAGTCGTCAGCTTTAACGTACCGTTTCCGTATTTGTGAGCAAGCTCATCCATCACAAGCCACTGCTTAGATGTGGCGATTCCGCCAGGCAGACGGACACGCAGCATAAATTGATAGGCAGGCTCAAGCTTTTGTTTTTGTCGTTCATTTCTCAGATCACGATCGTCTTGTAAGTAGCTGCCGTGATGCTTCATCAGACGGTTGTCATCATCCGGAATTCCCGCTGAAATCGGATCGAGCATCACTTCTTTTAACGTACCCCGTAAATAATCACTTTTTTCTTTGATTTCCTCTACGTCGCTCGGAGGTCCATCCGGCGCTGTTAATGCTGTCTTCACCATGTAAGTAAAAGCTCCTTTCTTTCAAGCATCAAATCAATAAACGTCACGCTGATAGCGTTTTTGCTGCTGTAAGTTGGCAAGATAGCTTTCTGCTTTTTCTTTGCTCATCGCACCTTCTACTTGAATAATGGATAGAAGGGTATTGTGGACATCATGCGCCATATGCTTTTCATCTCCGCAAATATACACGTAAGCACCTTGCTCAAGCCAATCAAATAATTCTTTGCTTTGTTTCTTCATTTGGTGCTGGACATATACTTTTTCCTCAGTATCTCTTGAAAAAGCCACGTCCATTTTCGTTAAGACGCCGTCCTTTAACCACTTTTGCCATTCCGTTTGGTATAAGAAATCCGTCACAAAATGCTGATCACCGAAGAATAACCATGACTTTCCGTTTGCACCCAGTTCCTCACGTTCCTGCATAAATGAACGGAAAGGGGCGATGCCTGTGCCTGGTCCTACCATAATGATCGGTGCATCTGGATCTTGAGGAAGCTTAAAGTTTTGGTTGTGCTGAATATAAACAGGTAACGTATCACCTGGCTGCAGGCGCTCTGCACATAAAATCGAACAGACACCTTGGCGTTCTCTGCCGTGCGCATCATATCTGACAGCCCCTATCGTCAAATGAACCTCTTCGTCATTTGCTTTGAGACTGCTTGCAATGGAATAAAGGCGTGCAGGGATTTTTCTTAAAAGGGCTGTGAAATCTGCGGCGGTTCCTTCAAAAGGACCGAAATCACGAGCCGCATCTACTAAGTCCCGGCCTGCGATATATTCTTTCAGTTTTTCTTCGTTTCCTTCTTCTAAAAGGGCATGCAAGGATTCGCTTTTTGTCAGTTCAGCGATCTTTTGAAGAAGTGGTTTTGTTAAAACCGTGATCTCAAAATGCGAGGTGAGTGCTTCTTTTAAAGGAAGAGTGTCTCCATTTTTATGAACGGTGACGGATTCTTCTGCATTCCACCCGCATGTTTGAATCAGTTCGTCGACAAGCGCAGGATCATTTGTCGGATAAATGCCAAGGCTGTCACCTGGCTCATACACGAGACCTGAACCTTCAAGCGAAAGCTCTAAGTGACGTGTTTCTTTATTAGATCCACGCCCATTTAAGTTGATATTTTCAAGAACTTCAGCATAAAAAGGATTCGTTCTTGAATATTCAGAAACGGCCGTACTGTTGGCTCCCGCTGATTCTTGCGGCAGTGATACAGCTTCACCTTCACTCAAAGAAGAGGCAACACCTTGAAGCCATTCTGAAAACGGCTCATCATAATCAAGGTCACAATCCACTCGGTCAAACAGGCGAGTACCGCCAAGTTCTTCGAAGCGTTCATCAAATTCTTTTCCTGTCTGACAGAAGAATTCGTATGAACTGTCACCTAATGAAAGGACAGAAAAGCTTAAATGATCGAGCTTCGGCGCACGTCTGCCGTGAACATATTCATGGAACGAAAGGGCATTATCCGGCGGATCTCCTTCGCCATGTGTGCTGACAATGACCAGTAAATTGTTTATTTTTTTCAGATTATTCGGTTTAAAATCGGACATAGAAGAGAGCGTCACTTGAAAGCCTTTCTCTTCAAGATGCTGGGCTGTCTTTTTTGCTAACCCTTCGGAATTGCCTGTTTGCGACCCATAAAGCACGGTCACATCTTTGCTCACAGGCTGGGCAGATGCTGCGGCAGAAGGCGCCGGAGTGACAGCTTCTGAGCCGGCAAGCGTTGCCTGCGCTGATAAATAACCAGTAAGCCAAATTTTTTGCTGATCTGTTAAAGTCGGAAGCAGCTGATTGAGTAACTCTGCCTGCTCCTGGCTAAACGGACTGTTCAATACATGAAGTTGCAACAATATCCACCTCACAAGGAATATAAACATAGATTAATTCGATAGGAATTATATATATAGGTTCAATTTGAACTTTACCGAAAGTTTGCCATTAAGTAAAATATATAATATTGATTGTCATGATTAAGATTTCTAATAGCTGTGCAAGGTGAAATGAACATGTTTAGTCAAGGAGGTAATATGAGTATTATTAGAGATTTAGAAGATCCAAAAGTTAAGTTTAAGTTAGCAAAGAATGTGTCAATCCATAGAAAGGAATTAGAAAAATTAAATCTGAGTCAAATTTCTGATTTACGAATTTATGCGAAAGATAAATACGAAAGAGCTGCCAATTTTTCTACAAAAGCTTCAATTATTACAATAACAATTGTGCCAATATTTTTATTTTTGAATTCTTACTTTAATTCATATTTTAACTTTGGATTAAATTTTATTTCTAGAAAATACAATTCTAACGATCCGAAATTACTTGATAGCTCACATGAGCAGCAGAATGATTTTGATAAACTTTCATTCAGTATATTTGATACTTATTTATATTTTGCTTCAAGTATTTTAATAATTGTTTTTATCGTTCTTCTCATTAGAAGATTTGATGTTTCCAAAACAAATAAACTTTTCAATTTAATTGATGAAATATATGTAATGAAATTAAAACGAGAGGAAAAATTCCAAGAGGATTATAGACAATTGCAAAAGATAAGAGCTGTGAATTGGAAAGTAATCTCTTTTGGTTATTATTCTGATCGTTTAGAGATTTTGATGAAATCTCCAAATTTAAAAGAAGCTGAATTTTTTATGTTCTATGAATTAGACCATATTAAAGAAGTTGAAGTAATTTTGGGAATTAGTTAAAAATTAAATTCTCGATTATTCATCAAATAATACTCTTCTTATTGATAAGTATTATCATGATCTAATCATTATGGATAAGAATAAGTAGGAGAGTATGAGATGTTCTTAAAATTCGAACTGGGTTCTTATTGTTAAATAAAGAAAGGAGAAAAACCTTAAGGTTTTTCTCCTTTCTCAATTTACGCCGTTGGAAGTCCCATCACAGCTTTCACTTCTAAATATTCCTCGATACCGAAGTCTCCCCATTCTCTTCCGATACCTGATTGCTTAAAGCCTCCAAATGGGGCAAAGTAATCTGTTTCTGCATTGTTAATGGTGATTTGACCGGCACGAATATGTTCAGCGACATATTTTAATGTTTTTTCATCTTGACCAACAACATAGCCGGCAAGACCATACACTGTATCGTTGGCGATCTCAAGGGCATGATCGAGGTCTTGATACGTGATCACACTCATGACTGGCCCAAAGATTTCTTCTTGCGCAATGGTCATATCATTTTTCACATTGGTGAAAATGGTATGCTTGGCGAAATATCCTTTATCGATTCCGTCTGGCTTTCCAGTTCCCCCAGCAAGAAGGGTAGCACCTTCTTCGATTCCTTTTTCAATATAAGATTGCACTGTATCCCACTGTTTTTTAGAAACAAGCGGGCCAGTAGCGTGATCTTCTCTCGGATCACCAACTGTAAACTTCGGCAGGGCGTTCAGCAGCGCTTTTTCAAACTTGTCTTTCATTGATTCTGGAATTAGCACACGTGTAGCTGCAGAACACACTTGACCTGTATTCATCGCAATATGATGAATGGCTGTTTCTGCTGCTTCGTCCACATCTGCATCGTCTAAGACGATAAGAGGGGATTTTCCGCCAAGCTCAAGTGCTACTTTCTTCACATTGTCCGCTGCGTTTTCCATAATTTTAGAGCCGACGGCACCTGATCCTGTAAATGAAACGAAGTCAATATCAGGATGTGAGCTAATGCCGTCACCAATCACGTCACCCGTTCCGTTTACTAAGTTGAAGACTCCTTTCGGTACACCTGCTTCATCAATAATGTCTGCAAGAATCATCGCAGCAAAAGGGGTAATTTCCGCTGGTTTTAAGACAACTGTTGAGCCTGCCGCAATGGCACCCGCAATTTTAAGAGATGTCTGATTCGTCGGGAAGTTCCACGGTGTAATCAATCCACTGACACCAATCGCCTCTTTTATAATCGTATGTCCACCGCGGTCTTCGGTAAATGTATAAGATTTCAGTGCTTCCGCTGCTTTAGAAAAATGTTCATAACCCATTTTGTAATGAACTTCTTCGGATACTTTCAGCGGTGCACCAAGCTCTTTTGTCATCACTTCTACAAGCTCATCCTTACGTTTTTCGTACCCGCGCACAATGTTTTCCAGCATTTCTACTCGTTCATTTCGAGATGTTTTTGAGAAAGAAGGGAAGGCAGCTCGAGCTGCTTTGACAGCTTGATCTAAATCTTCTTTCGTTCCTAAACTAATGGTGCCAATGACTTCCTCTGTCGCAGGGTTAATGACCTCCGTCGTTTCGTTTCCTGTTGATGCGACCCATTCTCCATTAATAAAGTGTTTCTCTTGATTTCTCATTCTGACATGTCTCCTTTTTATATGTGATTCAATCCAATATTCTGTTTTCAGCTCATATAAAACTGTACCCACTGTGAAAAATCTAAAACGGAGAAACTGCATGAGAAAAAGTTTCTGATATAATACGCAAAGTAGGACATATGTCCTTTTCAACATGAGGGCATCTATCATTTAATGGAACTAGACTGAAAAAGAAGGAGATTTTGAACGAATGAAAGGTGTTATTTTCGCATTATTAGGAGGCGCTTGTATTACACTGCAAGGCGTAGCCAACGCCAGAATTAGTCAAGATATCGGGACGTGGCAGGCGGCAACGATCACGCAGCTGACAGGGTTTATCATCTCTCTCGTCATTTTACTCATCGTACGGGATGGCCACTTTAAGGAATACAAAAAAGTGCAGCCTCTTTATTTAATTGGAGGTGCATTTGCAGCCATTATTATTTTTAATGAGGTCACTGCCATTCAAATCATTGGTGTGACACTCACCATCGCTGCTTTACTTATCGCACAGCTTGCGTTTACCTTTGCCATCGATGCAAAAGGATGGTTTGGTGTTCAGAAGAAAAAAATGAAATGGCCCCATTATGCAGGCATCTTTTTAATGATTGCAGGCGTCATCATCTTAAAACTATAAAGGAGGGCATCAGATGGAGGAGTTGCATGATGAATCTCTTTTTTCCTATTATATGAAGACACATCAATTACAGAATGTCTTTCATCAAAAACTCATCTCACATGTGAGCTTGTGGCGCTATCAGCAAGGTGAGCTGATTTGTTCAAAAGGGGATAAAAGGGAGTATATGTACTTGCTGGTGAAAGGAAAATTAAAGATTTTCACCACCACAAAAGAAGGAAAAACATTTATTCTTTGCTTTAAAAACCCTCTTGAAGCGATTGGAGATATTGAATACGTTCAGCAGACAGATATGGTCAATACAGTTGAAGCCGTTACAGAAGTACATATGCTCAGGATTTCTCATCAAGCCCTCATGCGGCATGCAAAGGACGATCCTCGAGTTTTAACCTTTTTGCTCAAGGGCATCACAAACAAATTTTATACAAAATCAAATGATTTAAGCTTCCACCTTTTATACCCTGTAGAGGTCAGGCTTGCAAGCTATTTATTGTCTGTTTTAACAGGTGATGATGACGCGCACGCACGCACGCTTCGCCTCACGGATGCAGCGAGCTTAATTGGAACAAGCTACCGCCATATTAATCGGGTCATTCAGCAGTTCCAAGAAAAAGGGCTGATTGAAAGGCGAAGAGGAAAGATTACGATTTATGATCAAAAAGGGCTTTTAGAAATAGCAGAACACAACATTTATGAATAGAAGAAACGAAGGGACTTATATATGATCATAGGAATAATATTAGCTGTCACTGCTGGGGCACTTGTCAGCTTACAAACCATTTTTAATAGTAAAGTCAATGAGCATACAGGCTCTTGGTCAACAACGACGCTAGTTCTAGGAATGGGCTTTATCGCTTCACTTCTGATGGGTCTTTTGTTAGAAGGAACCGGCATGTTTCAATTAAGGCATATGGAAGCCTGGTACTGGATAAGCGGAGCCATCGGGGTAGGCGTTGTCATCTGTCTTGTTCAGAGCATCAAACGTCTCGGTCCCACTTATGGAATCTCGATTGTTCTCACCTCCCAGCTAGGTTGTGCGCTTCTATTTGATTCGCTTGGCTGGCTTGGGTTAGAAAAAGTAACATTTTCTTTTACAAAATTATTAGGTGTACTTGTCATTGTGGCAGGAATCCTCGTATTTAAGTTAACCAAGCTTGAACCAGTAGAAGAGGAGCAGTCAAGAGAAAAAGGGCTGCCACAAAAGTAGCTGCCCTTTTATTTAAATCAACCGCCGCCATAAAACCGTTATGGTAGATAAACCAGTTAAAAGGAGCCTTTTCATGAAAGGCTTTTTTTTCTGTCCATAGTCGCTTGCTTTATATTCTGTTCGATCTTTCGCTACGAGAACACTATAAGCGATTTTTCGTTCGATTGCTTCCGTCAGAGATAACGCAAATGGTGCACTATCAATCACCAAAATCGATTCAGTATTTAAAAAGCTGGATCTTGCATCTAGATTATATGTTCCAATAATACTTAAGTTATCATCAATGACCATTGATTTGGCGTGAATTGAATACGGACCTTGATATTCATACAAATGAACACCCGTTTTCATGAGTTCCTTTTTCGTGCTTAAATATCCTGCAAATGCTAAAGGGTTTGGTGTCGCTGTAAGAGAATTCGTCACGATCGTCGTTTGAATATCACTTGGTAATGGCGTGAGTCCGTCTTTCATTGGCCGTGTCGGTATGACATAAGGCGTCTGGATAAGAACCGAACGCTTTGACCGCTGTGCGAGATCGTTTAACTTTTTCAAGACGAGCGGACGTTTATTTAAGCGTTCCACTGGATTTGTGAAAAATGCAATCTGCTTTGCACGAATGGCGTCTTTTGCCCAATCATATGTGGCCATGACAAAGGGTTCTTTTGTACGAATGGCTTCCTGATAAGATCGAAGCAGCTGTTTTCTTAACTTTTTTCCTTTTTTCGCTTTTGCCTTGGAAAATACATCTTTTGTTCTTTTCGTAAAATCATGATTCCACAAATAAACGAAATACTGCTCCATTTCATCTAATACTTTTCCTTTTTTGGCGTTGTACAGCAGCACATCTCGGTCATACGCAAAGTCTTTCGGGGGCTGATCTGCAAAGTATTTATCACCAATATTTCTGCCGCCCATGACAGCGACCCTGCCATCTGCCAAAAGAAGCTTATCGTGAAGGCGGTTATGCCACGTCCATGGCTTGAACAAACGAAAAGGCTCATAAAAACGAATGGCCATATTCGGATGATTCGCCACAGCATAACGCAAATGCTTCAGCGGTCCACGCAGGCTATGGCAAATGCCATCTAACAACAGCTGAACTTTTACTCCTCGATCAGCCGCTTCAATTAAAGCACCAAGCACCCATTCGGCGGTTTTTCCTTTTTGAATGGAATAATAACTCAAACGAATGTTCTTTTTAGCCTCTCGAATCATTTGAACTCTCACTTGACCTGATTCAAACCCGTCATCAAGCAGCATGACTTGATTTATGCCTTGGTCGTCTCCTGAGATGGAAGAAGCTTTATAGATGCAATGTTCTTTACAAGTTTTTTGAAACGGTAAATAAAACAAGACAAATGCGGTCAAAAATACATACACCACATATAAAAGGATCAGAAAAAACAAGAATTGAAGCACAGTGATCAACTCCTTTCACACAAACCGTTCTTTTTCTTAGCTTATGTTAAAAACAAAATTTCACTCATCCAGCTTTCTAATAAAAAATACAGGATAAAAGAATCACCTTGTTTTCATAGGGCATTTAATTATAGTATGAAATGAGTAAGGGGGAATCGCATTGAATGAACCATTATTTAATATACCAAGTGATGTGTACCAAACGTTAAGTGAAACAGAACGTTATTTACTGCATTATATTCACCAGCATTTAGAGGATATCTCCACCTTATCCATCGTCACATTAAGTGAAAGAGCCAACGTGTCGACGGCGACCATTGTCAGACTGATGAAGAAAATTGGATACAATGGCTATACATCCTTTAAATATCGATTGAAACAAGAAAAGAAAATGACAGATGATAGTGATCAACTAAAAAATATTGACGAAGACATCAAACTAGCCATTCGAAAAAATGAAGAAGAGGTCTTAAAGACAATTCAACTGCAAAGTATTGGGCAAATTGAGGATGCGGTTCAAAAGATCCATGATGCGGACAAAATTTATATTTTTGGCAGAGGCTTTTCAGAGATGATCGCCAAAGAGATGACCATCAAATTGCAGCTCATCGGAAAAACATGTGAAGTTCATGACGACCCGAATATCATTCGGCTCAAATCGCGTGACATTGATAAAAACGAGCTTGCCATCTTTGTTTCATTAAATGGAGAAACGTCGGAACTAGTGGAAGCCTGCCAAAACCTTAGTATGAAGCAGGTCACGACCATTACGGTCACAACTAGAATTGATTCTACATTAAGTAAAATATCAGATATGACACTCGTCGGATATAAAGGGGAACAATCATTCTTCCCAGATTATGAAGTCAGGTCCCGCCTGTCGCTTCATGTCATTGCCCGCATTTTACTAGACGCCTATGTGATTCGGATGAAATAAACACTCAAAAAGCCTTCCACACTTTATGATGGGGGGCTTTTTAACATGAAAACCTTTACACAATCTGAAAACATTTTCACTGAATCGTATGAGATACTTTCTTTAGAGAAAAGAAAGAAGGTGAAACCAATTGATTTATACCTGCACCTTAAATCCTGCTATTGACCTATATATTGCATTAAAAGAAATGCGGGCAGATACAGTCAACCGCACGGAAGATGAGGATTATCAGCCAAATGGAAAAGGTGTTAATGTGTCCATTATGCTAAAGAAATATGGCTTCACCAGCACTGCATTAGGATTTATTGCTGGGTTTTCAGGTTCATATATTGAACAATCGTTAAAAGATCTCTCCATTCAAACTGATTTTATCCCAGTGGATGGGATTACACGCATTAATGTATTTATTAACACAACGGAAGAATACAAGCTTGTGAATCAAGGACCTGCTATTGAGGCAAAAGCGCTTGATGCCTTTCGCGAAAAAATCTCGACCATTCCAAAAGGCAGCATCTTCATTATGTCAGGCAGTCTGCCTAAAGGCGTTCCTGCTAGCATTTTCTCAGAGATAGCCGCTATTTGTCATCAAAACAACGTGAGATTTATTTTAGACACAAGCTCTAAAGCGGTTTTAGAAACACTTCAATACAAACCATATTTACTAAAACCAAATGAAGAAGAGATTGCCGCATTTTTTGGAAAAACCCACCGTTTATCAGAAACAGAACTCGTTGAATCAGGACGAAAGCTGATCGAGATGGGTGCAGAGCAAGTACTCATTTCCCGAGGAGGAGAAGGTGCACTATTCCTTACAAACGAAGCCGTATTAAAAGGAAATGCACCAATAGGAACGGTCGTAAACACGGCTTGTTCTGGTGATGCCATGCTCGCTGCATTCCTAAGTAAACAGCTGGAAGGACAACCTCATGAAGAATGCTTACGCTACGGCATTGCAACAGGGGCATCTACCGCCTTTTCAAAAGGGTTAAGTGATTTACATGACATTGATTCATTAATTGAGCAAATACACATTCAGAGCATATAAGGGGGAGTTCACATGAGCCGCAAGAAAATTGTCGCTGCCACTGGCTGTCCAACAGGCATTGCGCACACATTTATGGCAGCTGAGGCATTAAAAATCGCAGCTGAGCAATTAGGGGTCGACATCAAAGTTGAAACGCATGGTCAAGTAGGAATTGAAAACGCTTTAACGGATCAAGACATTTTGGAGGCCGATGGGGTCATTGTCGCTGCTGACAAAGATGTGAATACAGATCGTTTTCACGGCAAACCACTCATTGAAGTGCCTGTAGCGAAGGGTATCCGCACACCAAACGAACTGATTCAAGGCATTATCAATGGAGAAGCTCCCGTTCATCAAGTGAAAGGAAGAGCTTCTGGAACAGAAAAACCATCTGCGCCTTCATCAGCTCAACAAAAGTCAGCGAATAAGTGGATACACACCATCTACAAACATTTGATGAACGGTGTATCACACATGCTTCCATTTGTTGTTGGGGGCGGGGTCTTAATTGCTTTATCTTTTCTATTCGGTATTTACTCAGCTGATCCTCAGCATGAAACGTATCATCCGTTTGCTGCCTACTTGAAAAACATTGGCGGACTCGGCTTTAGCTTAATGGTGCCTATTTTAGCAGCATTTATCGCTGATTCAATCGCCAAACGACCAGGGATGGTTGTCGGATTTATCGGCGGCTTGCTTGCAAACGATGGAGGCGCTGGATTCTTAGGTGGTATTATCGCAGGTTTTGCAGCAGGGTATATCATCGTACTTCTTCAATTCCTGCTTCAAAAATTACCAGCATCACTTGACGGATTAAAATCAATTTTCATCTATCCTGTCATTGGTATTTTCTTAATTGGGGCTGTCATGACCCCGCTATTAGTTCCAATTACAGGGCTAAATAATTCATTAATGGATTTTCTCTCATCAGTTCAATCCACAAATCCATTGCTTTTAGGTTTAATTGTTGGAGCCATGTGTGGATTTGATATGGGAGGACCTTTTAACAAAGCAGCCTATGTCACAGGAACGGCTTTACTCGCAGAAGGTAACCTTTACTTCATGGCAGGGGTGTCAGCAGCATGTATCACACCGCCGCTTATCATTGCGATTGCCACAACGATTTTCCGAAAACATTTTACACCACAAGAACGAAATGCTGGGATGATCAACTATATTCTCGGAGCGACTCATATTACCGAAGGAGCCATTCCATTTGCAGCAAAAAATCCAGTCGTTGTCCTGCCAATTATCATGTTTGGTTCCGCCATCTCTGCTATATTGACGTATCTCTTTGGCGTACAGGTTCCAGCTCCGCATGGCGGATTCCTTGTCCTTCCAGTCGTCACAGGCGCATTTCAGTGGGTGCTTTCCATACTCATCGGCTCACTTGTAGGTGCGATTTTATACGGACTTTACCGCAAGAAAATAGACAAACCCGCAGTTTAATAGGAAGGAAGAAAAATGATGGAACATATTTATATGAATCTACATGAAACAGCTTCTTCACAGGCTGGCGTTTTCGCAGCCATAGCTGACATTGCCTCTGAAGCAGGGATTTGTACATCTCCTGAGGCTGTCAAAAAAGGACTAGCTGAAAGAGAATCTCTGAGTACAACCGGCTTTCAAGATGGATTTGCCATTCCGCATACACAGTCAGACACCATCACAAAACCGGCACTCGTCATCGTCCGTACAGAAACCGGAATCGAATGGGACGCTTTTGATGGAAAGCCTTGCTTTTTCTTCTTATCCTTACTCATTCCAAAAAGTGAAGCAGGAACCACTCACTTACAAGCACTTTCTGCTCTTTCACGCGGATTAATGGATGAAACGAAACGGCAAAAACTGCTCGAAACAAGAACAAATGAAGAAATGCTCGCTGTATTAAAAACAGATATTTTGACGAGAGAGGATGTTTGACCATGCCTTTACTTTCCACAACACCTATGCTTGAAGCAGCAAAAAAAGAAAAATACGGAATTGTCGCATTCAATGTACATTCCTTTGATAGTATTTACTGGGTACTCGAAACGGCAGCTGAATTAAAATCACCTGTCATTTTGCAAACAACGGTTGGCACGGTCCAATCGCTTGGCGCAAAAGCCATTGCAGATACAGTAAAGGCGGCAGCTGATCAATACCAAATGCCAATCGGACTTCATCTCGATCATTGCACTGATTTTGATGTGATTCTTACTTGTATACGAGCAGGATATACATCCGTGATGATCGATGCTTCCATGCATTCATATGAAGAAAATGTACGCCGCACAAAAGAAGTGGTTGACCTTGCCTTAAAAGTAGGTGTGAATGTAGAAGCCGAGTTAGGCAAGGTAGGCGGGGTAGAAGATGATATTGTCGTGGATGAAAAAGATGCTGAAAAAGCCATTCCATCAGAATGCCGTCAATTTGTAGAAGAAACTGGTGTACCTACTTTAGCACCTGCGATCGGCACGGCCCACGGCATCTATAAAGGGGTGCCGGATATCGACTTTGACCGCATTGAACAAATTGCAGCGCTTGTCGATGTGCCGCTTGTCCTTCATGGTGGTTCAGCTGTACCAGATGAGGATGTCAAAAGATGTGTTGCACTCGGTATGGCAAAGGTCAATGTGTCCACTGAACTGAAAAATGCATACTCTGAAGCGATTCGTGATCATTTCTCAAACGAACCTGAAAGCTTAGATCCGCGTATGTATTTACAAAAAGCAAAACAAGCAGCCAAAGACATGGTCACATCTAAAATAAAGATCGTTGGCAGTGAAGGAAAAGCCCAACTTTTATATCAATAAAATGAAAAAAAGCAGAGCCGCATCGCTCTGCTTTTTTCACATTATTCGCTTTCTTTCATTTCATTTGATGTACGTACTCGTGCATTTCCCATAAATACGACCGTAATCGCCGCAAGTGCAATCGGGAATAAAGCAATCATAAATACATACGTAATACTTTGTGACATCGCATCAATCACTTTATTTAAAATATCAGGCGGAATTTGTGAGCGTGCCCCCTCTTGGAAAATGGCTTGTGGATCACCAACTTGAGATGGAGCTCCTTTCATTCCGCTAAAAGCATCTGCTAAACGATTTGTCAGGACATTGGTTTGAATCGTTCCAAAAATCGTCACGCCTAAAGTCATCCCAAGTGATCTCATGAACGAATTGGTAGAATTAGCACTGCCGCGGTAGCGCGGAGAGAGATCATTCATTGAAGCAGATGGCAGAAGGGAGAAGCTAAATCCAACGCCAAAACCTGAAATCATCATAAAGAGCGTAAGCCACAATCTTGCTGTATCAGGCGACATATTGGCAAGCAGCAGCATCCCAGCAAAAAATGAAATCACAGAGATGGTCATTAATCGTCTAAAAGGTACTTTCGTCTGCATCGTTCCACCAATCATACTGCCAATCACGGAACCAATCATCATCGGTGTTAAAATGAACCCGGCACTTGTTGCAGATTCACCGTACACCGCCTGGACGAAGATAGGAATAAAGACAGCTAGAATAATAAACGTCCCGCCATATAAAAACGCCAAAATTTGAGATGTCGCAAACAGACGATTTTTAAACATCCAAAATGAAATAATCGGTTCTTCTGCCTTCCGTTCAACAATGAAGAAGATGGTGCCAAAGACAACAAACACAGCAAATAGTGTCAAGATTTGAACAGAATCCCACGCATACGATTTTCCGCCAAGCTCAAGAGCGAACATTAAACTGACAACCGCAACGACAAGTGTAATGGCACCTGACCAGTCAATTTTCTGCTTACGATGCTCGAGCGATTCTTGATAAAATTTGGCGATCAAGAACACACTGACAATACCGATTGGTACGTTAATATAAAACACCCAGTGCCAGCCGATCGAATCCGTAATAATTGCTCCTAACAGCGGTCCTAATACACTGGATAGACCAAAAACTGCACCAAACATACCGGACATTTTCCCGCGCTTTTCTGGCGGGAAGATATCAAAGATAATCGTGAAAGCGATCGGAAGAAGAGCACCGCCTCCAAGTCCTTGAATCGCACGGTAAATAATGAGCTGATCCATTGTTTGTGCGATGCCGCACAGCGCAGATCCAATTAAAAAGAAAATAAGTCCAAACAGAAAAAAACGCTTTCGACCATACATATCTGAAAGCTTTCCATAAATCGGCATACCGGCCATCACTGCCACCATATAAGAAGCAGTCACCCAAGCAAATTTATCAAAACTGCCCAAATCGGCGACGATGCTTCCCATTGCTGTTGCGACAATGGTGTTGTCCATCGCTGCCATAAAAATCCCTAACAGCAAACCGATGACAACAAAGCGAGTGGATGCCTTGCCTTTATGATCCACGTTATTCATTTCATTTACCTCCTGCTTACGTTCTCTTCACTTTTTTGCTATGATCAAGTTAATGATAAAGTAAGAGAACATTTATCTTGATGATCAAGATAAATTGATTTTAAAGGGAGGAGAACAAGTTGTCAACAAAGAACGAGGCAGAAGATCGAGCGGACCAGATCATTCATACGATGAGACGCCTTGCTACACGAACAGTCCTATTTCACCAAGCAGCCGCTCAATCGCTCGGCCTTTTCCCAACAGATCTCAAATCAGCAGATTTGTTAAATGAACTTGGACCACTCACAGCAGGTGAATTAAGTGAAAAAACCGGTCTTAGCTCAGGTGCGGTCACCGCTCTCATTGACCGGTTAGAAAAAGCAGGCTACGTCAAAAGGGAGAAGGACCCAAAAGACAAGCGAAGGGTCATCATTGTTCCATTAACGGCTGGGAAATCACAGGTAAAAGAACTCTTCCATTCCTTATCAGCATCAACCAAACAGCTCACAAACGAATACAAACGAGAAGAATTAGATTTAATCATCCAATTCATTTCAGAAGCATCTGAAATCATGGATCAAGAGCTGCAATTGCTGAAGTCTAAATCGTAAGAAAGCACACTGTGAGGTCTTTAGACGAAGCGGTAATATCTTTTATGTGAGATGTGTTATGAAGGTGCAAGAAGTACTCATTGAGAATAACCATATAGGATACTTATCCTAATAAGGAGAGGTGTGAAAAAATGGAAATTATAAAGTTTAAGGAAACTGATACAAAAGAGATTGTTTCATTGTTTTATGAAACAGTTCATTCCGTAAATTCAAAAAATTATTCCCAAGTACAATTGGATGCTTGGGCACCAAGAGATGAAAAAGAATCTAAAATGAATTCTTGGAAGGAATCATTGAGTCAAAATATCACATTTGTTGCTAAAGTGAATGGTAAAGTTGTTGGTTTTAGCGATTTAACGCATACCGGGTACTTAGATAGACTATTCGTTCATAAAGATTATCAAGGACAAGGTATAGCCACAGCTTTAGTTGATATGCTCGAATCTGAGGCAAAGAAACTAAATCTTTTAGAAATTGATACCGAAGCAAGTATTACAGCTAAGCCATTTTTTGAACATCTAGGTTACAAAATTGTTTGTTCACAAACTGTGGAAAAAAAGGGGGTTAAGTTGGCTAATTTTAAAATGCTAAAAAAAATAAAATAATCATTTTTTTGTTATGCTAACAGGTGCGTTAGTTTAAGAAGAAAGGGTATAACATATTCGTCATATAAAACATGTTATACCCTTTCATTTATTTAACTTTTTTCAATAGTAGAAAAGATATAATACATTGCAGAGGTGATTCAATGAATGAGAGCTCCAGTTATTTAAAGAAGTTAGAAGATTTTTTAGGTGGGACATTTCATCAGGATATTGATTCACCAGAGGAAGCATTAGATGAGTTTATCCATGAAGCTAGCAGAGAATGTCTGCTGTCTACTATAAAGGATTGTCAGGATTTTTTGAATAGTACTCTAACAATACAAAAAAAAGAAAGCTTTATTGAAAATAATGCAGAAATATACTTTCCGGCGATCTCAATAAAGCCTTTACAGTGGTTTAATCAAATAATAGAGGAAATGAAAAAAGCAGTGAAAATGAAGTAACAAAATGAACCTTGATGGGCTTTATCCCTTTCAAGGCTTTTGTGTTTATTGCGCTTCAAACTCAAAAAAACCAAATCAAAGGGTGATTTAAATTGACCTATTTTGTAAGAATCATCGTAGGATAGAGACAAGCAAGACGAACGAAATATGGTGTCCAGAAGGAAGAACCTGCGGACGCTTATCATTGCGCACTTTAAGTGCGTTGTTTTGTCGGTGATGGTGCAGTACATAGTGGTGATGGAAGAACGCGAAAAGCATTGTGAAGTATTAAAATATAGGATTTCAAAAAGATTTACCTGGACGTTCATGACATTACAATAGTTTTCTATCACGTAAAAGAAGACTAAAAACTCTTTGCATACAAGTTTAAAGCACACTCATGCGGGTGTGCTTTTTTGATGATAAAAGAGCACCCAAAAGGTGCACAGTACTTGCTGAAGATGGATTCAGCTTTAAAGAAGGATGGACTCTTTATTCTATACAAAAACACCTTCAATTTGTATTCAGGTATGCTATACACGATTTTCAACTTAAAGGTGTTTTTTGCTTCACTTTATGGGCTCATTCTTCGAGGTCTTGTTTTTTTATTCTACAAAATTTAAATATCTGTTCTTACGAAAACTGTGTAAAATGCACTTGTAGAAGGCGTAGGTGTTGTAAATAATGAAAGGGAATCGTTTCGAACTACAGGTGCTCCAGGTACATTAAATGCCCATGTGACAGTTGCAGGCGCAAGGGTATAAGCTCCATTATTCGAGAGAAAGGTACTTTGCGGTCCTACATCTGTTGGTTTACTTGAAAATTTAAGGGTGCCAGTAATGTTTGCAGTCACAACAAGTGTCACTGAAGCCAGAATATTAGCTGGTGGTGCAGTACTAGAATTGTTTGGAATATTAATAACAATGTCAAAAACATAGGTTCCTATTTGTAAATTATTGATATTAATGCTCCCAGAAAAACCAACAATATTACCGGTATCTCCAGTGATAACATAAGGGAGAGTTTCTGATGTTTGACCTGGTGAGCCTGCTAATTCTGCAAAACCAGAATTGGTCCCTGCAAAGAATATTGGTTTAGTTGATAATGTTGCAATGCCAGTAGGCCCAGTAACACCAGTAGGACCGGTATCTCCTGTCACGCCAGTGGCACCAGTCGGGCCGATAGCTCCTGTCACACCAGTAGCACCAGTAGGACCGGTATCTCCTGTCACACCAGTGGCACCAGTAGCACCGGTATCTCCTGTCACACCAGTGGCACCAGTCGGGCCGATAGCTCCAGTATCTCCAGTAGCACCAGTCGGGCCGATAGCTCCTGTCACGCCAGTAGCACCAGTCGGGCCGATAGCTCCTGTCACGCCAGTAGCACCAGTAGGACCGGTATCTCCAGTCACGCCAGTAGCACCAGTAGGACCGATAGCTCCTGTCACACCAGTGGCGCCGGTTGGGCCAGGATCTCCAATACGCCCAGGTCGTCCTCGTCTTCCAGGAACGACAATGGTTTTTATACAGCAACAATATTCAAAACACTTTCCACAACGACAACAGTAATATCTTTTTTTCATAACGAGCTCCCTTAAACAATGTAGTTATACATATCATATGAATTGTGGGAATATATGTAGGGGCTATGATGGAAGTCGGTAAAAATAGGCACTTTTCATATAAAACTCACCGATGAAAGCACACTCATGTAGGTGTGCTTTTTTAATGAAAAAAGGCACCCAAAAGCTTCACAAAACTTACTGAAAACATTTGGACTTCTTTGGCGCATGGGAGTTGATTAGACTTATAACCAAAGGGAAGAAGGGAGGGATTCCAACTGCACTTAACCAAGAGGGGCACGACTTTATTATCGATGCTGCTTCACACGACCACTTATCTATCAATTGAAGATTTACAGAATCGACTGAATGTCTCTACTCGAACGGTCTACGCTGAAATCAAGCGAATGAATAGTTGGCTGGAAACTCATCAGCTTAGTGGCGTCCAGCGAAAAGATCAACGAGGCTACTATTTAAATCCACACGAGAAAGAAGTCATTATCGAAAAAGCTGACACTGTTCTTGTCGGTCATGACTATGAACCATGTGTAAAAGAAAGACGTGCCATCTTGCTCCTTTCCATTGCATGCAGTGAGAAGCATCTAAAAATTGATGATTTTATGGAGATGACGAAGGTAAGCCGCAATACACTGCTTGAAGATATGAAACAACTAAAAGAAGCACTTTCAAAACAGCAGCTTACACTTCACTATCAGGCGGCCAGTGGCTATTTAATTTCAGGAGAAGAAAGAACAATTCGGTTGGCGCTGAAACCTTATATTCATTTCATTCGCACCATGATAAAAAATGAAAAAACGTTTCCATCGGTTTGGTTAAAGGGTCCCATTTCATATAAGAGAATACATGATCTTCTTCAACAATCCGAACAAGATCTGAAGCTTGAGTTTGCAGATGACATGCTGGATCAGCTGTCTATGGATCTCTTTTTCTACTTTAAACGGATGAAGCTAGGACGTGCAGTACACATTTCAACAGAAGAAAAACGGACACTGCAGGAAACAGATGAATGCTTGGCTGCTATTCGTTTCATGGCGCAAATTCAAAAAGAAACCAGTCTTTTGGTTCATGATGATGAAATCTATTTTCTTAGTACGCTATGGCTCAGTGCCAAAAAACAAAAACTTCCAACAAGTCAAAAACCAGAAGAACATCTCATTCGAACCATTGCGAGACAAATGATCATTGACTTTCAGCGTTATGCGTGTATTTCCTTCCAGGAAGTAGAAGTCTTGGAACAAAACTTAACCATGCATTTAATTCCGGCCTATTATAGGCTCATCTATCACATTGATATCATCAATGAATTAACAGATTCCATGAAACATGCACAGCCAGAGGTGTTTGACATCACGCAAAAGGTTGCTTGCCATTTAGAGAAGGCGACCTGTTCAAAGATGAGCGATCATGAAATTGCCTATGTGGCGATGCATTTTGGCGGCTGGATGAGAAGAGAAGGGATTTCGTCGATTGCGAAACGTTCTGTTTACATTGTTTGTGGAGAAGGAATTGGCACAAGTCACATGCTGAAAACGCAGCTTCTTGAATTAATCGGCTACATCGACATACGCGGACTGTTATCAAAACGTTCATATGAAGAATTAACATCCATTGATGTCGACTTTGTTGTATCAACGACACCTATTTCGTTTAAAGGAAAACCTGTTCATCTCGTTCACCCTATTCTCACTGCTTATGAGAAAAAAACATTGCTTCAATATGGAGAAGGCTCAGAACCTAAGCTTGATGAGCAACATGTGAATGCTTTATTCAATATCATTCAGCAGCATACCATCGTTCAAAATGAAAAAGCATTGCTTCATGACTTGAAGGAACTGCTTCATTCCACATATGTATCACACCAGAAAGGGTGGAAACCAGTGTTAAACGATTTATTAACAGAAGAAACCATTCAGCTCCAGCAAACAGCAGACACATGGCAGGAGGCCATTACAAAAGCAGCGCAGCCTTTGCTTGATCAACAAGCGATTCAGGAAAGTTATGTGAAAGCGATGATCCAGTCTGTTCATCAAAATGGCCCTTATATTGTGATTGCGCCACAAGTGGCGATTCCGCATGCCAGGCCAGAGGATGGCGTGAACAAATTAAGCATGTCACTTATGTCATGTCAGCAGCCCGTTTCCTTTTCAAAGGATGGAAAAAAGCAAGTTCGGCTCATCATTGTATTAGCTGCCATTGACAGTATGACCCACCTGAAAGCACTCAAACAGCTGACGATGCTGTTAAGTGAAGAAAAACGGGTGAGACAATTGATTGAAGCAGAGGAATTAGCTGCCATTCAACAACTAATCAATCGATTTTCACAAGTATAAAGGAGGAAAAAGAGAATGAAAAAAATTCTAGTTGTGTGCGGAAACGGATTAGGAAGCAGCTTCATCGTGGAAATGAATGTAAAAAAAGCATTAGAAGAGCTAGGGCTTGCAGCGGAAGTGGATCACACCGATCTCAGTACAAGCAAAAATGAACAAGCAGACCTCTATATCGGCGCAACAGACATTATCGATCAGCTGGATGACGGCATAAGAAAGGTCGCTGGATTAAATAACTTGTTAGACCAGGAAGCCATTAAAGACGTCCTTCGCAAACACATATAAGCCACGAAAAAGGGGGATTCACATCATGATAGAACTGATCATGAACGATATATTGGGCACACCCGCAATTCTCATCGGTTTGTTTGCACTGGCTGGTTTACTTTTGCAGAAAAAGTCAGCTGCCGATACTGTATCAGGCACCTTAAAAACAACAATGGGTTTTTTAATATTAGGAGCGGGCGCCACAGTCGTATCTGATTCACTTGGGGTTTTCAGGAAGATGTTTGAAGCAGCGTTTCACATTCAAGGGGTTGTCCCAAATACAGATGCCATGGCGGCCATTGCCCAAAAGGAATTCGGTACACAGACAGCGCTCATTATGATTTTTGGTATGGTGGTCAATTTGCTTTTGGCAAAATTCACACCCTTTAAATACGTCTTTTTAACTGGTCATCATACGCTATATATGGCGGCTATGCTTGCAGTCGTTCTGTCAACAGCCGGCATGCAAGGAACGCTGCTGATCATCACTGGTTCAATCGTATTAGGTGCAGCGATGGTCATTGCTCCCGCAATCCTTCAGCCGTTTACAAGGAAAGTCACTGGAAGTGATGATCTGGCGCTCGGTCATTTCAGTACGTTCGGCTATTTTACAGCGGGAATGATCGGCAAATGGGTCGGGCGCCCAGAGAAATCAACGGAAACCATTCAAGTGCCTAAATCACTCGGTTTTCTAAGAGATACATCGGTGGCCATCTCCATTACGATGGCTTTGCTTTTCTTTGCGATTGCACCGTTTGCGGGAATTTCATTCATAGAAAACATTAGTGGTGGTACGAACTTTGCTGTCTTCATTCTCATTCAGGCCATTACCTTTGCTGCTGGGGTGTACATTATTTTAGCAGGTGTACGGATGGCCATCGGGGAAATTGTGCCTGCTTTCAAAGGGATTGCCGATCGTTTCGTCAAAGGGGCAAAGCCGGCACTTGATGCGCCAACTGTTTTCCCATTTGCTCCAAATGCGGTGATCATCGGTTTTTTATGCAGTTTTGCAGGAGGCATCGTGTCTATTTTCCTTCTTCCTTTGTTTGGTTTAACTGTCATTGTTCCTGGACTTGTGCCGCACTTTTTCTGCGGTGCGACAGCGGGCGTATATGGCAATGCAACAGGGGGAGTGAGAGGTGCAGTCGCCGGTTCCTTTGTGAATGGAATACTCCTTTCATTTTTACCAGCTTGTTTACTTCCTGTATTAGGCACTCTTGGCTTTGAAGGGACAACATTTGGCGATACAGACTTCGGTATCATCGGAATATTGATTGGATTGATCAAATTTATATTTCATCTTTAAAAAGGAGGCATTTCAGGATGACAGCTATTTTCTCACCTTCATTGATGTGCATGGATTTAACGCACTTCCGTGAACAAATTCAGCTTCTGAACACAAGGGCAGATCGTTATCATGTCGACGTCATGGATGGTCACTATGTAAAAAATATGACCTTATCACCCTTTTTCATTGAACAACTTCGGAAACTGACAGACGTTCCGATTGATGTTCATCTAATGGCCGAACAGCCTCAGGAATTTTTAATTGATGCATGTATTGATGCAGGCGCAACGATGATTTGTTTACATCCAGAAGTGGTGCAAAAAGACGTTTTTCGAATCATTCGGCATATCCACGAAAGAAAGTGTGAGGTCGGCTTTGTTCTCAATCCCGCCACACCAGTTGCAGCATTAGATGCTTTTATTCATTTAATAGACCGGGTGACAATCATGACAATTGATCCAGGGTTTGCGGGTCAGCCTTTTATCAAAGAAATGCTTCCGAAAATGAAAGAGGTGAAAGAAATCAAAGAGAAGGGAGGATACTCGTTTTCAATTGAGGTAGACGGCTCTTGTAATGAAAGCACGTTCCGGCTGCTTGCTGAGGCAGGAAATGAAATTTACATCATTGGCACCTCAGGTTTATTTGGACTTCACGAAGAATTAGATAAAGCATGGGAAATCATGAAGCAATTGTTCGCAAAAGAAACAGCCACAATGAAATCACCTTAGTAAAAAGGAGGATGAAGCCCATCCTCTTTTTTTACGCAATTTTACTAAACAAACTATCTCCTTATCAAAACATACTCAAAAACTTCATAAAAGCACAAATTTATAATTGAAAGCGCTTTATTTATGTGTTATTCTTCAAATATCTTTAGTAAACATTTAGTCAAAAATGATGAGGAGTTTGCCTATGACTACACTCAAAGATATTGCTCATGATGCAAAAGTATCCGTCTCTACTGTATCCCGTGTGTTAAATGGCGATCAAACGCTTGCCGTTTCACACGCAACAAGACAAAACATCCTCGACATAGCCAAGAAATTAAACTATACCCCAGTCAGAGCAAGAAAAGCCGACCAAGCAGAAGTAAAAAGCCCACCCGCATCCCCAGTCATCGGTGTCGTTGTCGCCCAATCCATTGACGAAGAATTAAATGATCCCTTTTTTTCATCGATTCGAAAAGGAATTGAAAAAGAATATGCCAAACAAGGTCTGTCTACTCTCCATACCTTTCGCCTAAGAAACATGGATAAAGGGGCGATACTAAAGGATATTGACGGTTTGATTGTCATTGGACGAATCAGCCCTGATACGGTTGAAAAGATGACAAACCGAATGGAACATATCGTTTTTATCAATCATTATGCGGATGAAGATTTGTATGATTGTGTACATGTGGATTTTGTCAGGGCGGCAGATCGTGCCATTCGTCATCTGCAATCTCTCGGCTATACACATCTAGGCTATATTGGCGGGAAAGAGAGGGAGCATTATTTCGAAGGAAATGCTGTGATTGAGGACGAAAGACAAACAACTTTTATCAAAAGAATGCAAGAAGCGGGAACTCTTCATATGAATGACATCCACATAGGCGAATATTCGATGCAAGAAGGCTACTCGCTTATGCAAAAAGCCATTCAGAAAGGAAATCTTCCAGAAGCCTTTTTTATCGGAAGTGACTCTATGGCAATAGGCGCTATGCGTGCGCTACATGAAGCCGGTCGTCGTGTACCTCAAGATGTCTCAATCGTGGGGTTTAATGATATCGAAGCCGCTTCCTTTTCAAGCCCGCCGCTCACAACGGTCAAAGTATATACAGAAGAAATGGGAGAAGTGGGTCTAAAGCTTTTGCTTGAGCGGATCGAAGGAAGAAAGCTTCCCCTAAAAGTCGTCGTGCCAACAAAGCTCATGCAAAGAGGCAGCACATGCCCAATCCATGAAAGGGGGTGAATAAGCATTTCAGTAAACAAAAAAGAGACAAAAAAGCAGGAAGGAAGCTGCTGAGCATGATGGCCAGATCATGCTGAAAACAATGCAGTTTACCCAATTGCTCTCTTATCTCTTTGAAAAGAATAGAATTCCAGTATAATGGACTTCTTTTGTTTCCGCAACTGCATGAATTCTACCGATAATCGTCTGAATTTTCAGTGATCAAAAGGAGGAAACGATGAGTAAAAAAATTCTGATGCTGTGTGTAGCTCTAGTTTTGTCGATGATCTTGTCTGCTTGCGGCAATAACGGTGCGTCTGAAGCAAACGGGAAAGTGACCTTGACCCTATTCTCCACAATGAGTAACAGCGGGGAGAGAAAGGCATTTGAAGAAGTGATCCGTGATTTTGAAAAAGAACATCAAAACATCCGAATTGATGCCAACTTCCCTGGCAACAGCTATGAAGATATGATACGCGTCAAAATGGGAGCAAACGATATGCCAGACCTATTTGATACACACGGCTGGGCCAAGCTGCGATATAGCGAATATGTGGCTGATCTAAAGGAAATGGACTGGGTAAAACAACTCGATCCTTCACTCGATCAAATTTTAAAAGACAAAGATGGCAAAGTCTATGCCTATCCGCTGAATCAAGCAAAAGACGGACTTAGTTTTAATGCCAATCTATTAAAAGAATATGGCATAAAAGTTCCTAAAACACTGGATGAACTGAGAACTGCTTTACAGACTGTCAAAGAAAAAAGTAAAGGAGACGTTGTGCCGCTCTGGATACCAGGAGGCGATAATTCAAATATTGCCCAAGTCTTTGATGAGCTGGCAACGCCTTTACTCATTACCGATCAAAAACATCAATACGGAAAAGACCTTGAAAATGGATCATTTGATTGGTCTCAATATACACCGCTTGCACAGTTTATGAAGGAGCTGAAAGATCAAGACCTTTTAAACAAAGATGTACTCACTGCGAAACTATCCCAAGCACCTGAGCTGATGGCACAAAACAAAATCGCTTTCACCTTTGTGGGAGGATCTTTAGGACCTGAGGCGACTGAACTCAATCAATCGATCAAAGTAGGCACCATGCCCGTACCAGCGATTCATGAAGGAGATGAGCAAAGCTGGATTGGCGGGGAACGCTTTACTGTCGCGGCATGGAAAGACTCCAAGCATCTAAAAGAAGCAAAACAATTCATTGACTTTCTAGCAAAGCCTGAAAACGCCAAAAAAATCGCAGAGGGCACTTCCTCTGAAACGGCTTTAAAAGAAGTCAAAGCCAAAAACTATTACTCTACATTTTACGAGCAATATGAAGATATTAAGATTGAACCATATTTTGATCGGAAATACTTACCGAGCGGCATGTGGGCTGTCATGGCAACGACCGGTCAAGAATTATTAGCAGGCTCCATCACACCGGAACAACTATCGAAGAAAATGGAAGAGGAATATAAGCGTCTGAAAAAACAATAGCAGGCTCATGCTGAAACAGGAGTGAAGCCAATGAGTGACATCACAAAAGAAAAACAGGCGGCGACATTTACCTCTTTTCCAAAACAGAAGATGAAAAATAGCCAAAATTCTTCACTTTGGTGGATGTATCTGCCTGCTGTTCTCGTTGTCAGTGCCTTTATCATTTATCCCTTTTTTAACGGGATTCAGCTCTCTTTTACAAATTGGAACGGTTTCTCACAACAGTATAAGTGGATCGGACTTGATCAATACAAACGGCTACTGCAAGATCCAACCACATGGCTTGTTGTGAAAAATACCCTTCTTTACGGCATCGGGAGCACCATCTTACAAAATATGATTGGTCTTGGATATGCACTCTTATTAAATCAAAGTTTAAAAATGAGAGCCATCACAAGAACGGTGATCTATTTACCCGTCATGATCAGCCCGATTGCCATGGGCTATATTTGGTATTTTGTCTTTGCGTACCAAGGTGGTGCTTTAAACGACGTTGTTACCCTTTTTGGATTTGATCCAATGAACGCACTTGGTAATCCGCAGCTAAACACTTGGATCATCGTGTTTGTGAATACGTATCAATTCGTCGGGATTGCCATGATCATTTATTTAGCAGGACTCCAAAGCATTCCTAAAGATTATTATGAAGCAGCACAACTCGACGGAGCTTCAGGTCTTCAGCAATTTTGGCGCATCACATTACCGCTTTTAATGCCATCTATCACCATCAATGTTGTGCTCAATGTCATCGGTGGACTTAAATTATTTGATGTCATTGTCGCGCTCACTGGCGGAGGACCCGGAGATTCCTCGCAATCGATGTCGACCTTTATGTATGATCTTTATTTCAAACGGCAGGATGCAGGCTATGCAGCGACGCAAGGTGTCTTTATGGCTGTCATCATCCTTGTCGTTAGTGTCGCAGCGCTCATTTATTTCAAACGAAAGGAGACCGAGGTGTGATGGATAACCCCTATAAACGAAAGAAAAGATGGTACTCCTTACTCGCCCTTTTGATAACATTGCTGCACCTGATTCCATTTTATATTTTAGTCACGACCTCTCTAAAGGGGATAGGAGATTTTAGCTCAAAATGGTTGTTCCCATCAACGCTTCATTTTGAAAACTTTCGCATGGCATGGACAGATGCTCAGCTTGGCCAGTCCTTTTTGAATACAGTGATCATTACGTTCAGCTCGGCTGCCCTACTCATCATCTTTGGATCACTTGCCGCCTATCCACTCGCAAGAAGAGGAACAAAGCTGAATCAAGCGGTGTATCTCTTATTCATTGCCATTATGGTGATACCGCCGCTCACAGCCCTTGTCCCTTTATACAAAATGGTTGTACAAATTGGCATGATGAATACTTATCAAATCGCTATTTTAAACAATGTTGCTGCTTTTTTGCCACTGACGATTTTTCTATATGCCGGTTTTATCCGGTCGACGATTCCAAAGGAGCTTGAAGAAGCCGCTCGTATTGATGGCGCGGGAACACTAAGAGTCTTTTTCACCGTCGTTTTTCCGCTGCTGAAGCCGATTACCGCTTCTGTTTTAATCATTGCCTGTGTGTATATTTGGAACGACTATCAATTTGCCATCTTCTTCTTGCAAGATAAAGAGATGCATACACTGACAGTCGCCTTATCCAATTTCTTTGGTCAAAATCAACACCAGCTCCAGCTCGTTGGCGCCGCTGCTCTTATTGCGATGCTGCCAATGGTCACGATGTTTTTACTGTTGCAAAAATACTTTATCGCAGGGCTGTCTCAAGGCTCTGTTAAAGGGTAATCCAACCTTGATGTAAAAAGGAGTGTCGTCTATGTCTAAAATTACATTTATCGGTGCAGGAAGTACCGTGTTTGCTAAAAATATATTAGGAGATTGTCTGTTCGTTCCCGCACTTGCCGGCTTTGAATTTGCGTTATATGATATCGACCATAACCGGCTGAAAGAATCAGAAACGATGCTACGTCACTTAAAAGAGAACTACGGTGCACATGTGACCATTCAATCGTATCACAACCGGAAAGAAGCCTTAAAGAATGCGAAATATGTCATCAATGCCATCCAGGTAGGAGGCTATCAGCCAAGCACTGTTATTGATTTTGAGATTCCAAAAAAATATGGATTAAGACAAACGATTGCGGATACGGTTGGCATCGGCGGCATTTTCCGTTCACTTCGAACCATTCCCGTGATGCTGGACTTCGCAAAGGATATGGAAGAAGTATGTCCACACGCCTTATTATTAAATTATACGAATCCAATGGCCACACTGACTGGCGCTATGCTGCGTTATACTCAGGTTCAAACGGTTGGTCTTTGCCATAGCGTTCAGGTGTGTACGAAAGATTTATTTCAATCACTTGAAATGGACCATGAAGGCATTGAAGAAAAAATTGCCGGCATTAATCACATGGCATGGTTATTAGAAGTGAAACGGGACGGTCAAGACTTGTATCCAGAAATCAAAGCAAGAGCAAAAGAAAAACAAAAAACACGGCATCCAGATATGGTTCGTTTTGAACTAATGGATAAATTCGGCTACTATGTCACCGAATCCTCAGAGCACAATGCAGAATATCATCCGTATTTTATCAAATCTCGTTATCCAGAACTGATTGGACAGTTTAACATTCCGCTCGATGAATATCCAAGACGCTGCGAGGAACAAATCAACAATTGGAATACGATGAAACATGACCTTGTGGGAAACACACAAATCACGCATACGCGCTCTAAAGAATATGGTTCACGTATCATTGAAGCGATTGAAACGAACGTTCCCTTTAAATTTGGTGGAAATGTACTGAACACAGGAGGACTCATTCACAACCTTCCTGAAAAAGCCTGTGTGGAAGTGCCATGTGTTGCAGACCGGAGCGGTATCATGCCATGTTATATCGGAGAGATACCTGAACAATTGGCTGGACTCAACCGGACCAATATCAGCTCACAGCTCATGACGATTGAAGCTGCAATCAGCGGCAAAAAAGAACACATTTATCAAGCAGCATTATTAGACCCGCATACAAGTGCTGAATTATCAATTGATGACACCATCAAACTATGTAATGAATTAATTGAAGCACACGGGGAGATGCTCCCGGCTTATACAGAGCCGAGTCAATATGCAATTTCTTCTAAATAACTAACATAAACAGTCTTAGCCTGATGCACTTGGCATCAGGTTTTTTTAGTCCAACAAACTGATCATTGACTGAAAGCGTTTTTAATATTATGATTTCTCTAAAGTTAACCAACAGTTAACCAAAAATACATCATCAATTAGTTAACATGATCATGCCACATGACACACAGACAAAACGACCTAAAAGGGGGACAGATCTTCGGAACCAAAAGAGCTAGAAGGTATAGACTTCACATGTTTTATCAGAACGTAAAGCAAAACTGTGGTTTCATTTGACAAAGAGTGTATACAGATGAAGGCCCCTTAGATGAGACAATGACGATAAATCAACACACGATTGCATCACAATCCAAACAAAGAGGAGAGAGGGAACATGACCAAAACAGATGTACAAACGTTGAAAAATTATATTGGCGGACAATGGGTGGACGCCGAAACGAACCAAACGGAAGCTGTTTATAATCCAGCTACTGGCGAAGTCATCGCAGAAGTACCACTTTCAACAAAAACGGATGTAGAACATGCAGTCCAGGCAGCACAAGAAGCGTTCACCACTTGGTCTAAAACAGCTGTTCCCCGGCGCGCACGTATCTTATTTAAATACCAACAGTTACTCGTAGAGAAATGGGATGAGTTAGCTGAACTTGTCACGCTGGAAAACGGAAAAAGTGTAACAGAAGCAAAAGGAGAGGTGCAGCGAGGAATTGAATGTGTGGAATTTGCCGCTGGTGCACCAACCTTAATGATGGGGAAACAACTGCCTGATATTGCGACTGGTCTAGAGTCTGGCATGTACCGCTACCCAATTGGCGTCATCGGCGGCATTACCCCGTTTAACTTTCCGATGATGGTCCCATGCTGGATGTTCCCGCTTGCCATCGCTTGCGGAAATACATTTGTTTTAAAGCCTTCAGAACGAACGCCAATCCTTGCTGCACGGTTAGCAGAACTATTTGAAGAAGCGGGACTTCCAAAAGGTGTGCTCAACATTGTCAATGGCGCTCACGATGTAGTAAACGGTCTGCTTGAACATGAAAAGGTAAAAGCCATTTCGTTTGTCGGCTCTCAGCCAGTCGCAGAATACGTCTATAAAAAAGGGACAGCACATGGTAAACGTGTACAAGCACTTGCCGGTGCAAAAAATCACTCTATCGTCTTGAAAGATGCTGATTTAGAATCAGCCACAAAACAAATCATTGGCGCTGCTTTTGGATCAGCAGGTGAACGCTGCATGGCAGCAGCCGTTGTCGCAGTGGAAGAAGACGTGGCGGACGACTTGATTCAACAATTGGTCGATGAATCCAACCAGCTTGTCATAGGAAACGGAATAAATGAAGATGTCTTTCTCGGACCAGTCATTCGGAAGGAGCATAAAGAACGAACTCTTCAATATATCCAATCAGGAATTGAAGAAGGCGCAAGCCTGATTCGTGATGGCAGACAAGATAACGAAACAAATGGAGAAGGGTATTTTGTCGGACCAACGATCTTTGATCATGTCACAAATCAAATGAAAATCTGGCAGGACGAGATTTTTGCCCCAGTCTTATCCATTGTCCGTGTCTCATCACTCGCAGAAGCAATCGACCTGTCCAATCAATCAAAATTCGCAAACGGTGCCTGCCTATACACAGACAGCGCTTCAAGCATAAGAGAATTTCGTGAAAACATCGAAGCCGGCATGTTAGGCATTAACATTGGTGTTCCTGCTCCAATGGCTTTCTTCCCATTTTCCGGCTGGAAAGATTCCTTCTACGGAGACTTGCACGCCAATGGAACAGACGGAGTAGAGTTTTACACGAGAAAGAAAATGGTGACCGCTCGGTATATGTAGCCTACATTTATTGAACAATGAGGAAGAATGCAGCTCCAAAATGGAGACTGCATTTTTTTGTTGTCTTCTAGTTAAAAAGTAAGGGTTTTCATCGCACTCTTTACAGGGATTCACAGGGAGAAATCATTCTTTGTATTCATTCTTCATCACGAAACATCAACATAATTTGAAATTGGGCCTTAACCCCAATATCAGGAAGATGAAAACAGGAGGAAATGACACGATGAGGACGAGGATGAAGTGCAGCGTTTGTTTATTGATTTTCACTTTGGTACTGAGTTGTTTGCCGGTATATGAAGCGAATGCGGCAAGCACTCCTATTGCCAAGCAAGTAGGAAATGCAAACCCGCTCATTGACCATCACTTAGGAGCAGATCCGTTTGCGCTTACCTATAACGGAAGAGTGTACCTTTATATGTCGAGTGATGACTATGAATATCAAAGCAACGGAACGATTAAGGACAATTCATTTGCAAATCTGAATAGAGTATTCGTCATCTCTTCGGCGGATATGGTCAACTGGACCGATCACGGAGCGATTCCAGTAGCGGGGGCAAATGGGGCAAACGGCGGCAGAGGCATTGCCAAATGGGCAGGCGCATCATGGGCCCCATCAGCAGCGGTAAAGAAGATCGACGGAAAGGATAAATTTTTCCTTTATTTCGCTAACAGCGGCGGAGGGATAGGTGTCCTTACAGCAGACAGCCCGATCGGCCCATGGACTGATCCGATTGGAAAACCACTCGTTACGCCAAGTACACCTGGCATGTCCGGAGTTGTATGGCTTTTTGATCCGGCCGTATTTGTAGATGATGACGGCACTGGCTATCTATATGCCGGCGGAGGCGTTCCAGGCGGTTCCAATCCAACGCAGGGACAATGGGCAAATCCTAAAACAGCAAGAGTCTTGAAGCTAGGTGCTGATATGACAAGTGTGGCCAGTAGCGCATCCACCATTGATGCTCCTTTTATGTTTGAAGACTCAGGGATGCATAAGTATAACGGAACCTATTACTATTCCTATTGCATCAATTTTGGCGGCTCACATCCTGCTGATAAACCACCTGGTGAAATCGGCTATATGACGAGCTCAAGTCCGATGGGACCCTTCACGTATAAAGGACACTTTCTGAAAAATCCGGGTGCTTTTTTTGGCGGCGGCGGTAACAACCATCATGCGGTGTTCAATTTTAAAAATGAGTGGTATGTGGTGTATCATACGCAAACCGTTAGCTCTGCATTATACGGAAGCGGCAAAGGCTATCGCTCTCCACATATTAACAAGCTGGTTCATAATGCAGATGGCTCCCTTCGAGAAGTAGCAGCCAATTATGAAGGAGTGAAACAGCTATCTAATCTGAATCCATATCAACGTGTTGAAGCTGAAACATTCGCTTGGAATGGACGCATTTTGACAGAAGCCTCGTCAGCACCCGGAGGACCAGTGAATAACCAGCATGTCACCAATATTCAAAATGGCGATTGGGTCGCTTTAGGGAATGTAGACTTTGGTTCAAATGGCGCTAGAACATTTAAAGCCAATGTCGCATCGACAGTAGGCGGGAAAATAGAAGTACGCCTTGGCGGCGCAAACGGCAGACTGGTCGGTACACTGAATGTCCCTTCCACCGGTGGAACACAAAACTGGCGGGAAATAGAAACATCGATTAACGGCGCATCCGGAGTGCACAACGTATTTTTTGTCTTTACCGGAACAGGCGGGGGAAATCTATTCCAATTTGATTCTTGGCAGTTTACTCAAAGGTAGCGAATAAAGGTGCTTAAATGTTTGATAGAGGAGTGGGAAATTTGATGTCATGTGTAAAAAAACCAATGCTTGCTTTATTGGTGTGTTTCACCATGCTATCTGTCATGTTCATAGGCCCCGGAGTAGCTGAAGTATCAGCAGCTGACGCAAACATTAACCTCAACGCAGAAAGACAAGTGATTCGTGGTTTTGGCGGAATGAACCATCCAGCTTGGATTGGTGATTTGACAGCACCACAAAGGGAAACCGCCTTTGGCAATGGACAAAATCAGTTAGGGTTTTCCATTCTTAGAATTTATGTAGACGAAAACAGAAACAATTGGAGCAGAGAAGTCGCGACGGCCAAACGAGCGATCGAGCATGGTGCTCTAGTCATTGCTTCCCCTTGGAATCCTCCAAGCAGTATGGTTGAAACATTCAACCGGAATGGATCACCTGCCAAGCGGCTTAAATACAATCAATACGCAGCATATGCTCAGCATCTGAATGATTTTGTCACTTACATGAAAAACAACGGAGTCAATCTTTATGCGATTTCTGTTCAAAACGAGCCCGATTATGCACACGAATGGACATGGTGGACACCTCAGGAAATCCTGCGATTCATGAGAGAAAATGCCGGCTCCATTAATGCACGTGTGATTGCGCCAGAATCCTTTCAATACCTTAAGAATATCTCAGATCCTATCTTAAACGATCCGCAGGCGCTTGGAAATATGGACATTCTCGGCGCTCATCTATACGGAACCCAAATTAGCCAGCTTCCGTACCCTCTTTTCAAACAAAAAGGGGCAGGGAAAGAGCTATGGATGACAGAGGTCTACTATCCGAATAGTGATAACAATTCAGCGGACCGCTGGCCTGAGGCATTAGGGGTATCAGAGCATATTCACCATTCAATGGTGGAAGGGGACTTTCAGGCGTATGTGTGGTGGTACATCCGGAGATCATACGGTCCTATGAAAGAAGATGGAATGATTAGCAAACGCGGATACAACATGGCGCATTTCTCCAAGTTTGTGCGACCAGGGTACGTCAGGATTGATGCAACGAAAAGCCCTGAACCGAATGTTTTCGTCTCAGCCTACAAAGGAAACAATCAGGTCGTCATTGTCGCGATTAATAAAAACAATGCAGGGGTCAATCAACACTTCGTCGTGCAAAATGGCTCTGTTTCTCAGGCGTCTAGATGGGTGACGAGCGGCAGCAGCAACCTTCAGCCTGGAACTGACTTAAACATATCAGGAAATCAATTTTGGGCTCATCTCCCGGCTCAAAGTGTGACAACATTTGTGGTCAAACGCTAGAGAAACACGAAAAGCCAATTTTCTCATTTAAAAAGAAAATTGGCTTTTTTCTGTGTAAATAGAAAGTTGATTTTTCACGACGTCAACACTTTGGGTATAATAATAACAATGACTTCAGGAGAGTGATCATCATGCCAAAGGTTCAAAGCAAAGTATTGATTATAGATGACGAAAAAGAAATTTTAGAATTAATCCATACCGTATTAACAAGAGAAGGCATTGACCAGGTGTTAACAGCTTCAACTGCCCGTGATGGGCTCACGCAATTTCATCAAGAACAACCAGATCTCGTCATACTGGATATTATGCTGCCAGACGGAGAAGGCTACGATATTTGCAAACAAATCAGAGATGTCTCGCATGTTCCGATTATCTTTTTATCAGCAAAGGGAGAGGAATCAGACAAAATTGTAGGACTTGCCATTGGCGGCGATGATTACATTACAAAACCGTTCAGTCCAAAAGAAGTCGCCTACCGGGTAAAAGCCCAGCTTAGACGGTCGTCATACTTACAGCCTTCTCAAGCGGAGCCCGTGATCAAAAAAGGCCCATTTGAGTTAAACGAGCAGCAAGCCGAACTGACGAAAAACGGAGCGGCGATTGAGCTCACTCCGAAAGAACTTATGTTGATGACTTATTTCTTGCAGCATCCGAATCGCGTAATCAGTAAAGAAACGCTTTATCAAACGGTTTGGGGAGAGGATTTCTTCGGTTCTGATAATACGGTAATGGTTCATATACGAAGACTGCGGGAAAAAATAGAACATTCCCCATCTACACCAGAATTTCTCGTGACGGTCAAAGGGCTTGGCTATAAATTTGTTGTAAAGGATGCGTAAAGATGAAATGGCGATTAACAGGCAGATACATGGTCTCTGTCATTATCGTGACCATTATCACGGTCTTTATTAACTTATTTGGATTCATGATATGGCTTGTACTACAAGCAAGCAGTCAGCAAAACGAAGGAAATACGCCGGAAACCTTCACAAGAACATTTGAACAATACATCACCTTGTCTGATCAAAATATCACTGTGAATAAAGAAGGACAGCAAGCCTTAAAACAACAAAATGCGTGGATTCAAATATTAGACGAAAATGGACAAGACGTCTATCATGCACTAGCACCTAAAGGCTTAAAGAGCAAATACACACCTATAGAAATTGTAAACTTACATAAATATAAAGATAAGCAGTTGATGTCGACGATCTATGCTGGCGGGAAAAATGGAAAGGGTAAGGAATACAGCTACTTCATCGGATTTAAGGACCCTTCCATCGGAAAATATTTATTTTCTTTTGATACGAAAGACTTAATAGCGCAATTCAATATCGGGACGATGATTTTATTATCGATTGATGCCATCATTGCCTTATTCATTGGATACTTATTCAGCCGGCAACTCATCAAACCGCTCGGCCGTGCCATTTATGGCATCCAGCGGCTCGCAAACGGAGATTATACGACGAATCTGCCAACTAAGGGGATATATAAAGATGTGTTCTATAATGTCAATCACTTATCCGAGCAGCTCGCTTCAAGCCAAAAAGAAAAAGACAAATTAGAGCAAATGCGGGAAGAGTGGATCAGTCATATTTCTCATGATATTAAAACACCATTATCCTCTATTCAAGGCTATGCAGAAATCATGAAAGATCCAAATTATCCTCTTTCAGAACAAGATATCAGACATTACGCTGACATCATTGAGAATAAATCACTGTACATCAAAGATGTGATGGAGGATCTCAATTTAACAACAAGGCTGAAAAATAACGACGTGATGCTGCATAAAGAGCTTGTGAACATTGTGCCATTGCTGCGTGAAACGTTAATTGATATCCTCAACGATTCGAGATATGCAGATCAGACCATTGAGCTACAAACGAATGTAGACAAGCTTATGCTGAATATTGATACGATCCTCATACGAAGAGCGGTCACCAATCTCATTTTAAATGCCCTTGTTCACAATGATGCTGATGTGAAAATCATTGTACAGCTTGAACAAAAAGAACATACCCACATCACCATTCAAGACAACGGCAAAGGAATTGAAGAGGCAGAGCTAGAAAAAGTGTTTGACCGCTACTATAGAGGGACGAATACAGGAGGGACACATGCAGGCTCAGGTCTTGGAATGGCGATTGCAAAAGATATCATCCAAAAACACGGGGGAGATATTACAATACAAAGTATGATAGGAGAAGGAACAACGATTGATATCCAATTACCCGCTTGAGCGGACATACAAAAAACGGTTCTGCTCAATCACAGAACCGTTTTTCTAACTCTTATTCTGAAAACACTTTAATGCCTTTCACAATGTTCCAAATGAAGAAGTAGATCGCCACAAGGAATGTCACAGCATACGTTGCAATTAAGAACGGACCAGCATGACTGATATCGTTCATGCCAAGTAAACCTGAACCGGCAATACCAAGACCGAAAATCAAATAAGGAATAATATGTGTCCATAGTGATTTTTTCGCATGGTATTTCACTTCGTCTTTTCCTAAGAAATAAACGATAATCGGAAATAGAAATGGTGCAAAAAAGATGCTGAAGTAACATAATGAAGACAAAATTTTATTTTCTCTCAAAACTTTTCACCTCTATGATTGATTTAGAAGAGGGGACCCATTTGACTCATCCCTCAATTCCTTACAAACTCATTGTACAACCTCAACCTTAACTCGTATTAATCCGAACCTTACAGCAACCTTAAATATGTTAAACCATAAAATGATGATCGATATTTCAATTTATTTTTTCAGTAAAAAAGTTGACTTCGCCCCCTCTGAATCTACAATCAGTAAAGTCGAACCATTTGAAGATGTTCTACCCGGATGTTCAAGCTAGAGATCTCTTCGCTACAATCATTTGATAATAAAAGTTAGCCGAAAAATGTTTCACCTTGACCTTGAAGTGTAGTTCAACCTTTATAATGTACATATAGTAAAACAAAATAATAAAAAAGGAGTAACGATGGAGTTGATGACTAGAGGAGAACTTGCCAAAAAAACAGGAGTGAGTCCTGCCGCAATTCGTTACTATGAAGAGCACAACATATTACCTGCTCCAAGACGACGTTCAAACGGTTACAGATTCTATACAGACGACTATGTTGTGAAAATTCAATTGATCAAAGATGCGAAAACGCTCGGTTATTCATTAAAGGAAATAGCTGAAATTATGGATATGCTCAGTCAAGACATAGACCTTGATACCCTAAGACAAATTGTCCATCTTAAACATGAAGAAATTGAAAAGAAAATTAAAAGCCTTCGTCTCATTCAAGACCTTTTATCTAACTTATTAAAAACCCCTGAAAAGAAAGTACAAGTCTACCTGGAATCATTTCGTGTTCCGAAGCAGGATGATCAATAAACCTATTGAGTGAAGGAGAGAAAAAAATGAGTGTAGAAATGTATCATGGTGAACGTTCTAAAGAAAGTATTCAATTTGAAACATTATTCGCTTCGCAAAGTAATAAAGAGAGTTTTTCTAGTATCGAACAGACAAAAAAATTTCTTGAGCAAAAAGGAGTTGAAAATACGCAGCCTTATGCCATTGGGGATGATGTGAAGTTAATCAGTGAGGTACAAGAGCAGACATTCGAAGGCATGCAAGTTTTCACATTGAATGAACAAGCATCACAAAATCAAAAAACCATTCTCTATCTACATGGTGGTGCGTGGACAAATCAGCCTTTGAATGTCCATTGGTGGTTTATGGATAAAATGGCGCAATCACTAGGTGCGAAAGTAGTCGCTCCTATTTACCCAAAAGTACCTCATTATAGCAACCAGGATACGTATCCGAAAATGCTTAACCTATATAAAGACCTTCTGAAAACTGCCGGAAGTGCCAATCAATTGACGATCATGGGAGATTCAGCTGGAGGAAACATCTCACTTGGTCTTGCGCACCTTTTAAAGAAAGAGGATCTGCCGCAGCCAAAGGATATCGTGTTACTATCTGCGTGTGTTGATATGAGTATGAGCAACCCTCTCATTTTTGAATATGCAAAAAAGGACCCGATTCTAGGTCATGAAGGAATGGAAGCCATCACAAAAATGTGGGCAGCTGATCAAAGTCTCACAGACCCATTGATTAGTCCGATTTACGGTGACTTTAAAGGGCTCGGGAAGATCACTCATTTTATCGGAACACATGATATGTTATATCCAGATGCCATAAAGCTCGATGAAAAACTATCAGAACAAGGAATGGACATCAAAACCTTTGTTTATCCTGAAATGCTACATGTGTTTGTTGTCATGCCAATTCCAGAAGCGGCAGATGCTCTGAAGAAAATCATTCAAGTGATCAATCGTTAGGGATTCAGTTCACACCTAGAAAGGGTACATGTTCTGATGTAAATAGGCGAAAAGGCTGCTTACTTGAAAGCAGCCTTTTTCAATTGAATATGAAATACATTCAAAATGGCAATTCACTACAGATTAAACGGTCTTTTGGCTGGTTTGTAAAGGAGAGTGAAGTTCAGTTCATCGCCTCATGTTTGGTATAATACATACGAGCAGTGAGGAAAGGGGAAACGCGATGAAAACGTTTGATCTATCACAAGAAGATATCGAATTAATAGACGAAGCAAAAAAGAAGATTATCAGTCTTTATGAAGATGACAAGCATCATGTAGGGGCAGCGATCCGCATGAAAACAGGAGAAATCATATCAGCTGTCCATATAGAAGCCTATATCGGACGGGTAACTGTTTGTGCAGAAGCCACTGCGATTGGTAGCGCTTTATCGAATGGATACAAAGATTTTGATACAATTGTTGCAGTGAGACACCCTTATTCAGATGAAGAAGATAGAAGAATTAGGGTAGTCAGCCCTTGTGGCATCTGCCGAGAGCTCATTTCAGACTTTGGACCAACATGTTTTGTCATCCTTGATATGGATGGGGAGCTGGTCAAGGTGAAAATCGAAGAACTCATTCCGCTCAAATATACTCGAAGCTGATGTACTACATAAAGATAAAATAGGAAAAAGGATGTAGCAAACGTTACATGTGATCCTTGCTACATCCAAGATGACTGAAAAAGCGTTCAACAAAAGCGGCCCCATGTATGTTCTCCATATATTTCGTGTTAAAAATATACTGTTCCATTTGTTCAAGCTTCCGCAGACTCCGCACTATTATTTTCCGATCATGGTCAGACAGAGTAGGATCATCATCTATCTTCTCTAAGGCCTTTTTCACTCGTGCAGATACATGTTCAACATATAAATGGTTTTTGGATGCTGGCGGAATACATGCCCCCAGGTCACAGCCTATAAAACGAACACCATCAAGGGTGCAGTTTTCAAAATTGGCGATCAGCTTTTGTTTGCCATTTCCCTCAAACGTTATATCTATTAGCTTACCAGCAAAGGTACAATTGACGATGTTCGCTGCCTGTAAAACACGGTCATTGAATCTACAATTAGAGAAAGTACAATCGATAAACGTAGCATTCTCCAATGTCATTCCCCTCATATCGCAGGAAGAAAAATCGGAATTGGTGAAGACGGCTTCGTTTTTGCCAATGACCACAGAGCGCAAGTCTGAATGACTAAAAGTACAATGATCAATCGTACTACCGGCAAAAATCTCGCATTCGTCAGATCACACGTATCAAATACAAGATGATCCAAGTGACAGCTCCAAAAAATAGGAGAACGAACATTTGAGTTGATGATCGTCGTTCTGCTGATTGTTTCATTTTCATACCTGGCAACATCAGAAAATGTTTCGTTGTCTACTGATATACCAGACTCAAGTCTTCTCATCGCTATCACCCTATCATATCTTCAGAATTTTTCACAATCACGATGTCCATTCAGCCAGTTCATTTTCTATCAGCTCTTGTCTTTGATTCAAGATTATATCACAAAACGATACTCAGCCAGCAAAGAACCGATATTCATTTGAGCTAGGGGAAACTGCTGATCATAACCTTTTAATGAATCGGTTTAAAGTTGAATATCTTCCTTCATTCACACGAAAAAAGAGCAGTCAACAACCGCTCTTTTTTCGTGTGTTAATCTTAATACGTTTTTAATGGACCTTTTGTGATATGCGTCAGCTTAGAATTTATGTCAAAGATTTTCGCATTGATGTCTGTTATGCCAAAGCTAGTGATTCTTTTAGAATGCATATCGAGATATGTTTGAGCTTCTTCTTTTTTTCAAATAAATAAATTCCGCCAGCCTCATTTTTCTCAGGATTCTCCGTCCATATCTTCCATATAAACCCATCTTCTTCATTGATACTTCTCGCTAAATCAGAAAACTCTTTTGCCAATTCATCTCCAAAAGGGCCATTCATCTTAAAATCCACTTGTAATACGTAAGCCATCGTTATTCTCCTTATATTGAAGTTGTGAAATACTGTTCTCCTAGAACTTCTTTCATTTGGAACGATTCTTGTGAAAGTTCTTTCTCCATAAAAGATCGCACATCCGATTGATCAACATCGTACATCACTTCAATCTCTTTAGAGAATAGACATTTTTCTTTTTCGAGTAAGGCAGAAACCATGGGAAGCTTCTTCGGTTGAAGCTCTTCTGTGTTTAAAGCTTGCTTTAAACCATCAATATAGACGTCTAATGGTCGACCACCCGTGATTTTAACTCCTTTATTTTCTTCGTTGACGAGGATGATGGTCGGAAAACCTCTTGCACCGAGGTCTCGAACAAGAGCAAAATCTTGATTTAATAAGTCTTGTCCGCTATGGAGCTCCGCTTCGTGTAAAATCTCATCTCCGTTCAATCCAAGGTTGTTGACGATATCAATCAAAACTGCAATATCCGATATATTTTGATTGAATGCAAATAGCGTTCTCTTGCACGGCGTAAAAACGTATAGGCTTGTTCATCACCGTGATGTTTTTGAATCACTTTGAACACACGAGAGGACGGGTAGGAAGATTGAACAGGATTGTCAATCATTAAGGACCCATCAATTGGCATGCGAGAATGTTCTCCGACTTCTCTCCAGTGACCCGTAACATCAGCAGGCTTATAAATTCCGTTTGCAGGATCAATTGGACCGTCATGCCATTTCTCTAGCAGTCCACCTAACACAGTCTGGAAATGAAAATAATTTCCGTATTGCTCTTTAAATCGGCGCAGGACAGGGTCAATTGCCCAGCAATGAGAACAAATTGGATCTGTTACATAGTAGAGCGTAATGTTTTTTTTTAGGTTGGTGAAAGTCAATGACCTGGATATCTTCTTCACCTACACCGCATACACCAGTTTCTAAATCACAAAACATGTCATTGTTTTTCAAGTTGTTTCCTCCTTAATTTTTCAGGAAAAAATGTGTCCTGATCAGTTGTTTGAATCAAGTCATCATTTGCTTTACAATTTAAGACAGAATGAGTGAGATCAACACCAATAATTTCTTCAATTTGTTGTTTATCCGACAGATTCAAGTATGTGTTTAAAAAGAAGGGAGGAAGAAGATGACGCAGCCAAAGACAGATCCGCGTGTATTAAGAACGCGCAAATTAATCATGGAGTCTTTTATGAAGCTTTCATCGAAAAAAGAATTTAAGGATATTACGGTGAAAGATGTGACAGCAGAAGCCATGATTAACCGAGCCACGTTTTATTATCATTTTGAGGATAAATACGATTTATTAGATAAAACACTCTCAGAAGTATTGTCAATTAATTTAGAAAGTATCAATTTTAACAACAGTAAACTAGATGAAGATACAATGATGAATATTTTTAAAGCGCTAGCCAGTTTCCAACAATCTCTTCATAACCGCTGCCAAGTAGAATATGAAACTGAACTTGCTCCAATTGTTCGAGAACAGCTTGAAATTATTTTTTATCAGTTGTTAGTGAATCAATATACAAATGTCGAAAAGCAAGTGTTGAAGGTCATGGCTGTTTTTTTAAACTGGGGAATTCACGGAGCTTCTGTTGAGTGGAGAAAAAATAGTTCGCACATATCTTCAGAAGAATTTATCAAATCAGCATTGCCGTATATCATGTCAGGAATTGATTTTAAGCATAGCATGTAGACAATTTGACAATGTTTAACCGCTCCACTAATATAAATGCTATAGCATATAAAATGATTAGAGGGTGTTTACATGAAGTTACATGATTTAATAGGTTATCTCGTTCATCGCACTGATGTGAAAATGACGAATTATTTTACGAATAGGTTAAAGCCATACGGTGTTACACCAGAGCAGTGGAGTATTATTAGTATTCTTAGCCGTGAAAAAGGCGCGACTCAAAAAGAATTGGCAGAAGGCATTGATAAAAATCAAACCACTGTCGTAAGAATGATCCAGTCAATGGAACGAAAAGGGCTTGTCAAAAAAATCTATAATGAGCAAGACCGGCGCTCGCATCACCTGTTTTTAACAGAAAAAGGGGACGAGATCAAAAAGGCGATTCTTCCTGTCGTCATGAATGCACATCGAACTGTGACAAATCAATTAAGTGATGAAGAGATTGAACAATTAAAATTACTTTTAAACAAATTATTCTATTCAGACTATCCATCTTGATAAATCTATAAGGTAGAAACAACCTCAATTTTTGTATGATATATGCTATGACATATAAATTTCATCCATTCAATGTGGAAGTGAGATTTTATCAAGATGGCCCCAGAAACCGGTGTCCATTAAGCGACCCTTTCTGGTCAAATAACTTAGAAAGATGTGATTACTATTTTCATTCTTATTCTACAAATTGTATTGGCCGTTTTCTTTTTCCTCACAGGAACGAAAATCATATCTGGAAAAATGGCAGAAGAGTTCAAACGATTTGGTTTACCTGCTTTTTTTAATGTTTTAACGGGGGCTCTTGAGTTAATAGGCGCTGCTGGAATGCTAGCCGGCATATGGATCCCAACATTAGCATTATTATCAGGCTTATTGTTAGGAGGTACGATGCTGGCAGCTGCATTTACTCTGATCGTATTGGCCAAAGATCCCTTTAAAAAAGCAATCCCTGCACTTGTTTTATTCGCTCTCAGTATAGGTGTCAGCTTATACCAAATTCTTTAAATTCATATTAAAAAACCACAAAAACCTAAACACATCTCCACTGTTCATGACGGTGGATTTTGTTTAGGTTTTTTAGCGATTGAATCGTTTTCGAAGAACTAGGCATGAGACAGCAAATACTACGAAAGCGCCCGCTGATCCAGCAGCAAACACCAACTCAAATTGTTCAGGTTTCGGTTTGAATAACAAAGGGACTGAAAGAATGAGCGCAGCACCACTAAAGCTTAATCCTAATATCAACATGGCCAATAATTTATTCATAGAAACACCTCTTACACTTAGAGTGAGAACAATGGAGACCTACTGATCTAAGTATCATTGTTATGATTCGACAACCTTTAACCGTCCTAAATGGAGTGTATCATATGATGGTAGGAGATTGTTTTTTTTCATGAAAACACAATCGTACAACAAATGATTTTAAACGAACACTGTTCTTTACGAACGATGTTCGTTATAGTATAAATGAAATGAAATTTAAAACGCTTTCCACAAAGGGATGAGGAGATGCAGAAGATGACGTCATTATCTAAGAATCAAAAGCAAATCGCTATCATTGGAGGAGGACCTGGGGGACTAACACTTGCCTTAATTTTGCAAAATTACGGTATACAAACAACCATCTATGAACGGGAGATGCATGACAAGAGCCTTGAACGAGGGGGCTCACTGGATATTCACGAAGAAACAGGTCAAAAAGCCTTAAAAGAAGCAGGAGTTTATGAGAAATTTGAAAAGAATGCCCGCTATGAAGGGGAAGATTTCCGATTACTTGATAAATCAGGAAGAATTTATTTAGATGAAGAAACGGAATCAGATCAAAAAGGTACTCGCCCGGAAATTGATCGTGGTGTGTTATGTGAACTACTATTAGAACAAATTGATGCTGAAACCATCAAATATGGGTATAAACTAGAAAGATGCGTTTCATTAGAAAGTGGTATGACAGAGCTTCATTTTGAAAACGGAGTTGTCGAAACAGTTGACCTTTTGATTGGGGCTGATGGTGCTTTTTCTCGTGTGCGTCCTCTGTTAACAGATATTGAGATTGAATACTCTGGGCTCACGATGCTAGAACTGAATGTCTTAAGCGTAGAGGAGAACCATCCTGATTTAGCTGAATTTAATAAACGAGGTAAGATGTTTGCTTTGGCAGACCACAAAGGACTGATTGGGCAGTTAAACGGAGATGGCCGAATCAAAGTGTATGCAAGCCTTATGGTAGAACGCAACTGGATCGAGACTTGTGGTATACCGTTTCATCAAGCGAAAGAAGCAAAAGAACAATTATTAGCGTTATTTAGTGATTGGGATGATCAGCTGAAAAACTATATTCGTTATGCAGAAGATGCCATCATTCCAAGGCGGATCTATACGCTTCCTACCAGTTTTAAATGGAATCGTCATAAAGGAGTAACGCTTATCGGTGATGCAGCTCACGTCATGTCGCCATTCGCAGGCGAGGGTGTGAACATGGCGATGTTTGATGCAAGGGAGCTAGCACTTGCTATTGTCCGACATCCTCATCATATTGAAAAGGCGATTGAAGAATACGAAGACATGATGTACGAATATTCATCAGAAAAAGCGCATGAATCGGAGAATAGTTTAAAACTGTGTTTTTCAAAAGACGCTGCGGTCAAGCTTGCAAATATGATGAATTCTTTTCAAAAGGATGATGATTGATGCTCAATTTACTATTTTACTTTGACATGTTATAAAGAGAGTATGAACAATTCAAATCGTCGTGTGATCAGTCGCCGGTCTCGGCCGGCTAAAGAACCCTTAAGCCGTGAGCTTATTGTGAAAACGGCCTATGAGCTTCTTAAGGAGCAAGGAATAGAGGGCATGAGTATGCGTAAGGTGGCTAAAGCATTGGATACGGGACCTGCATCCTTGTATGTCTACGTGAACAATGTTCAAGAACTCAGTGCTTACGTTTTGGATTATGGTCTCGGACAAATGGTTTATCCAGATTCAGAGGATGGCACATGGAAAGAACAGTTATTCGACATATTGCATACTTATTTCCTACTGCTAATCGAAAAACCGGGTCTCGCTGAAATTTCTCTTTCCACCATTCCACAAGGAACGAACTTTCTTCAGTTGACCGAACGTATTCTCGCTGCATTGCATGAAGGCGGGATCAAATCTACATCCGCAGCATGGGGAGTAGACCTATTGCTGTTATACGTATCTTCTGTAGCTTACGAAAAGGTCTCTTGGAAGAAACAAGGCTCTTCACAGATTTCAGACACAAAAAAAGCATTTCTTCAAGCAGACAAAATGCAGTTTCCTTTCATTCATCGTGTAAAAGAAGAAATGTTTGCAGGTGATACCGTATCAATGGAACGGTTCCGATGGGGAATTGACGTTATTTTGTATGGAATCCAGCAGGAAGACAATTAGAAAGGAGCATTAGCAAAAAGCAGTCAATGGCTGCTTTTTTTATGTGGTGATTTTCATATTTGTGATCTTGTGAGCATTACAATATATAAATAAATCTATATATTGTTTTTATATATAAAAAATTATATAATCTAGTGGAATAAAAAAATGAGGTGCTTAGGCATGGAACATATTAAAAAGTTATTAGAGAGTTATATTCCTTTAGCAAAATCTACTGCAAAAATGTTTGGACCAAATTGTGAAGTGGTGATTCATGATTTAACGAATCCTCAAGCATCTGTCATGTTTACAGTAAATAACCATGTGACAGGAAGAGAAATAGGCCAATCATTTGATCATCTAGTCAAGACTGTATTACAATCAGAAGATTTTAAAGAAGATTATCTGGCTGGTTATACATTTGTAACAGAAGATGAGCGTACGATTCGTTCTTCGACTTCATTAATACGTGATTCAAAGCAAAAAGTGATCGGTGCTTTCTGTATCAATTTTGATGTTGAAGCACTGAATCAAATGCAGCAATTTATGGATACTTTTCTTACTACACAGGTGGAAGCTCAAGAGAAAGAAACAACATCAAATGATGATCTTGAAAATGTGGAAGAAATAGTAGATCAATTGATTCAACAAATCATTCAAAACAGTGTTCACCCAGTCATGAAACGTCATGAAAAAATTGAACTAATCAAATTTATGGATGAAAAGGGCATTTTTTTAATGAAAGGATCTGTTGAGAAGGTCGCATCTATGTTAGGTATTTCCAAAGTAACCGTCTATAGCTATTTGGATGAAATCAAAAATAAATCGAGGTAAGGAGTGTCAACATGGAAAGCATACTCGAGGTAGGAAATCTAAAATCAAACGGACACTATGCATTCGCAACCATTCATCAAAACACGGTCTATGTGTCGGGACAATTTGCCATCAATCCTGAAACGACAGAAAAAGAGTTCGGCCCCATTGAAAAAGAGACATTACAAGCGCTTAAGAATGTAGAGATGATTGTAGAGGCTGCTGGAAGTCAAAAAGAAAAGATTTTGCGCATGACATTATACATTTCAGATATTGAATTATGGGACAAAGTAGATGCGGTTTATACCGAATTTTTCGGTGAACATAAACCAGCTCGTACGATTGTACCAACGAATGAATTACATTTTGGTTTCAAAATTGAAATGGATGCCATTGCATATATTTAGAATATTTTTTTGACCACCCTATATAAAAAATTATATTTCGTATAAAAAAATATTCAAAGGGGCAGATGAAGAATGAATCAATTAATTTGTAACCATTGCGGGGAAAAATATGAGATGACACCAACTCTATGGAAATGTGATTGTGGTGGAGTATTAAATCTAGTGAAAGATACCCCGAAAATAGACGTCACAGCTTGGGATCACTATCCAAATTCATTATGGCGTTATGTTGAAACCATGCCATTTCCAAAAGGTTCTAAGACGTGGGAAACTGTGACAATGGGCGAGGGCCAATCTCCTTTAATTGTTCTAGATTCTAATGAGCCAAACACTTATGTAAAAGTTGATTATATGATGCCGACACTATCATTTAAAGACCGTGGAGCAGCTGTGTTAATGACAAAAGCTAAGGAATTAGGGATAACAAAAGTCATTGCTGATAGCAGCGGGAATGCAGGAACGGCAATTGCTGCGTATGCTGCGCGTTGTGGTATTGCCTGTGACATCTATCTAAGTGATCAAACATCACCTAAAAAAGTCGCTCAAATAAAAGCCCACGGAGCAACGATTAAAGAAATTCATGGTACACGAGAGGACATTGCAGCTGCGGCCCAAAAGGCAGTAGACGAGGAAAACGTTTTTTATGCAAGCCATGTCTATAACCCTTATTTTTTCGAAGGTACAAAAACATACGCCTATGAAATCTATGAGCAACTAAAAGGAGCACCGGATGCTTTAATCATTCCGGTTGGAAACGGCACTCTGCTGCTCGGTGCGTATTATGGCTTTAAAGAGTTATTTGAAAATGGTCTCATTCATAACATACCGAAAATTGTTGCTGTACAAGCGAAAAACTGCGCTCCACTTGTGAAAGCTTTTCAACATGCGGAGGAATCAGCAACGCCTGTGACAAATAAAGGGACTGTAGCAGAAGGGATCGCTATTGCTGCCCCAGCGCGTTCTAAACAAATTTTAGCAGCTGTATACAAGACGAATGGTACGTTTATTGATATTGAAGAAGAAGAAATTATACATGCACGCTCTAAACTGAGTGAGAAAGGATTTTATGTCGAAGTGACATCTGCCATCAATTTTGCTGGCTACATGAAATATCAAAAGGAATCAGAAGAAACCATTATCATACCTCTTTGTGGGGCAGGGATTAAATCAAAATAGCCTTAGGACTCTGGTAGAATAGAGCGTTGCGTGCCTCGTTGTCCTATTATAGTTTCAATCAGGAGTAATATTTGCGAAATGAATTTAGATGATATGGAGGGTTTTGGCTGGGACATACCATTTGAGAACTTTACAGATGACATCATTCCTTTGCTGAATCTTTCGGACTCTGATAGTTACTTAATGCTAGATGTTTGTAGGACCGTTGCAGTTAGATTACGTCAACTGATTCACAATTGGCCTGATGATGATATAGATAAGAAGAACGCTCTCTATCTGGCAGAAGGAATGGAGTTAGCGCATCAACAAAATGAGCCAATCGGATTGATATAAGATGAGAAGAAAGCTACTTTAGAAAGCATGTTTAAACCGTAGTAGCTTTCTTCCCACTCTACCTAATTATTTTTCATTTGTTCCTCTCCCCAATAACATATCTCATCTAATACAGGCATCAGTGATAAACCCTTTTCAGATAAACTATATTCTACTTTTGGAGGCACTTGGGGATATTCTTTACGATGAATTAAGTGATCCGCTTCAAGCTCTTTTAGTGTATTGGTTAATGTTTTAAAAGAAATCGTTCCGAGCTTACGTTTCAGCTGATTATAGCGAACAGGACCATCGTTTGAATATAAAGCATACAGAACTGGCATTTTATATTTCCCACCAATTAATGACAAAGTATACCCAAAACCAGTATCTTTTAGCTCAGCTTTCGTCTGGAAGGACTCCTCATTCATTTTATACTCTCCTTTGGGTTAGTATCGCACTTTGATTACCGTACTTGTAGTATGTTATAGCACACAATAAAATGAATGTACATCAAAAAATGATGCAAAACTCAGAAAAAGGGTGAATGAATAATGAAAACGATTGTCTATGCACATCCTTGGGATGGAAGTTATAATCATGCCATTTTGACTTCCATAACAAAAAATTTAGAAACAAAGAAAGAACCATTTCAAGTAATCGATTTATATAAAGATGGATTTAATCCTGTTTTTACAGCTGAAGAATTAAAGCATTTTCATAAAGGAGAAACGCCTTATCCATTAGTGAAGGATTATCAAGAAAAATTAAAACAGTCAACAGAATTGGTATTTATATTCCCAGTCTGGTGGTGGGACTTACCTGCTATTTTAAAAGGATTTATTGATAAAGTGATGTTAAGGGGTTTCGCATTTACGGAAGATCAACACACTGGTGCTTTGAAAGGTTTATTGACAAATATAAAAAAAACTACCGTGATCTCAACATCTACAACAGACAAGGATTATATTGAATCGGAAGCTGGAAATGCCATTCAAAGCGTTTTTATTAACAGAACTCTAGCTGATTTGGGATTGAAAAATGAATCCACGAAATGGATTCATTTTTCTAGAGTGAATTTAACAACCGATGAAAAGAGAAAGCAATTTTTTAAAAAAATATCTCATCATATTTAATTTACTGTAGGAACAAATTTAGTAACAAAGCAAGGAAGCTCAAAAAAGCCCAAACTCTACGACCGATTTAATTTTATCGAGAAGAGGTCGTAGAGGTTTTGAAATGAAAAAGAGATGAGGTTAGATAAAAATAGACGATGGTTTTATCAATGTATGAATACATAAAGAAGAAGAGTCTAAAAATTCTTTCACACAACAAGAATGATCCAAATCAATATTTTCAAACTCTAGTTTACATAATATATATTCTAGGAAGTTAAACAATAATTGAATTTTCTTTGTCTCATTATTAAGTATACTTATCTTATTGAGATAAAACAAAAAATGAAAATCCAACGGTTGATTCGTCAGATTTTCATTCCTCTAAATGTTTTAAAATTTTTGCAGGATTCCCGCCAACAATCATATTTGACGGAACATCTTTTGTCACAACGGATCCTGATGCAATGACAGCATGATCTCCGATTGTCACACCTGGATTGATAATGGCGCCGCCACCAATCCACACATGATGTCCAATTGTGACTGGTTTGCCGAATTCAATACCTGTTTGACGTTCTTCTGGATTTAACGGATGTCCAGCTGTGTATATATGTACATTCGGACCTAACAAACAATGATCTCCAATTGTAATCTTGCAAACATCTAATAACACTGCATCAAAATTCGCAAAAAAATGCTCACCAACCTCGATATTGTATCCATAATCACATTGTATTCTGCCTTCAAATACCACATCATCTCCGCAAGCGCCTAAAAGCTCCTTTAAAATGGCCTTTCTCTGTGATGGCTCATTTGTTTGCTGATAGGCAAATGTCAATTGTCGTGCTTTTGCTCGATCTGCCATCAATGTGTGATCATTTGGGTGATAGTATTCTTCCTTGATCATCTTTTCTTTTTCTGTTTTCATGTTCATCTCCCTTTTATTGAAAATTCATTCATCGTTTGAATGAATGCCTCGGTGAATTTTGTCGTCGTCTCATTTCCTCCTAAATCCTTCGTTTTCAAGTTCTTTTTTAAGGCCTCATCAAGAGTATGTTCGATCAGACTGGCTGTCTGTTTTAATCTTTCATCTTGATATTTCACATGTAGCCAGTTACAAAGCATTACTGTAGAAAGAATCATGCCCATTGGATTGGCGATATTTTGACCAGCTATATCAGGTGCTGAACCATGTGCCGCCTGTGCCATCGCTTGATTTTCGTTGCAATTTAATGAGGGTGCCATTCCTAAACTGCCGACTAGTTCCCCTGCAAGATCAGATAAAATGTCGCCAAACATATTTTCTGTCACAATCACATCAAAATCACCTGCACGTCTCACTAAATGAGCAGCCATCGCATCAATATGAATATCCTCAACCTCCACTTGTGGATATGCTTTCGCTACCTCTTGACATGTTCGTAAAAACAAGCCAGATCCTAATTTGATCACGTTCGCTTTATGAACAATGGTGACTTTCCCCCTCCTCTCCACTGCACGTTGAAAAGCTGCGTGGGCAATACGGGTAATTGCTTTTTTTGTAAACACACCTGTAGATATGGCGACGTCTGGTGTAATCATCCACTCTCCTGTCCCCTGATACATATTCCGGTCTGGATAAAAGCCTTCTGTATTTTCTCGAAAAATGACAAGGTCGACGCCACTGGCAACGCTTTTCACACCTGGCAGCGATTGCGATGGACGAATATTTGCAAATAAATCAAATGTATGACGCAGTTCTCCACTTGGATTTCTTCTTTCTTTCAATTGATCAGGATATGAAGCTGAATCATGAGGTCCTAATATCCAGCCATGGCATTTTTTCAAGGCGGCTATAGTAGAAGCTGGCACTGGATCTTGATGAGAATGAATGGCTTCAGCACCGATAGGACACACTACAAATTCCACAAATGGTTCATTGAACTGTGATAACGCTGTCTTTAAAATACGCATACTAGAATTAACAATTTCCGGTCCAATCCCGTCTCCCTTTAAAACACCTATTCGATATGACATATGTATCGCCCCTTTTGTCTTTATTCTATCAAAGAATGATGAAGTTGGAATATTTTCTTCATGATGCTCCTCCCTCATGTTATTTACGAATCAAGAAGTCTCCTTTATAATCGAGTAGATTTGTTCTGTATGACTACATAGATATGAGGGATTAGATGAAATTAAAGTGGTATAAAGCGATTATTGTTATTTTTACGATGTCTGGGATCTCCATCTCCACTTGGTTTTCAAGAACACCAGAAGTGAGAGATTTATTGCAAGCAGATACAGGCACAATGGGACTCATTTTACTCGGCTTATCTGTAGGTTCCATTGTCGGGCTGATTCTTTCCAATGTATTCGTTCGCAAAAAAGGCGGCCGAGTGGCGATTGTGGTCAGCGCTTTTTTGATGTTTATTGGATTCTCAACCCTTGCAATCGGCGCGGCCCTCTCTTCTACGCTGGTTGTCACTGCTGGTCTTTTTCTTTTTGGTTCAGGCTCAGGCATGTGCAATGTAGCCATGAACTTAGAAGGAACGGAGATTGAGTATCAGATCAAGAGAACGATCCTGCCGATTTTGCATGCTTCTTTCAGTATTGGAACGTTAATTGGTGCAGGTGCCGGAATTCTCTTTATTTATTTAGGTGTGTCTGTCCTCATTCACCTTCTCACCATTGCACTCCTTTTCTTTCTCAGCATCCTGATTTGTACACGGTTTATTCCGCACGGGACAGGAAAAGATCCGGATGAGACGCAGACAGAATCAGTTGAGGCTTCTCAAACATCATGGCTGAACAAACGGACGATCTCATTAGCGATGATTGCCTTATGTCTCGCATTTGTAGAAGGTTCTGCAAATGATTGGATTCCACTAGCAATGGTTGATGGCTATCAGGTTTCTCATTCAATGAGTACGGTCATCTATGCATTATTTTTGTGCGGGATGATTAGTGGCAGATTACTGAGCGGACGTTTCATTGATCGCTTTGGCAGGGTGCTGTTGCTAAGAGTCGCGATCTTATCTGCTGCCGCCGGACTATTCTTGGTGATTTTAAAGATTTCACTCGTCGTGTGTATGATATCTATCTTTTTATGGGGACTTGGCGCGTCCTTAGGCTTCCCGCTGACCATTTCAGCAGCTGGTGATGATAGCCGCTATGCTGTCAAACGTGTCAGTATCGTCACTTTATCTGGGTATACAGCCTCTCTATCAGGGCCCCCTGTTTTAGGACTGCTCGCCAATCAAGTCGGTCTGCTTCATGCGTTTATTTTTGTTCTGTTTGCCATTTGTATTGCAGGAATCTTTACAAAAGCTGTTGCAAAACCGACATCAATACATTCTTTTTGAAAAGTGCCAGATCTTTGATCTCGGTACTTTTTTAAATTTAATAAATAAAATTGAAACCTTTCATGAAGTGAAACAGTCCTATAGATGTCTTGATGTTTATCGCTTTTTTAAAGAGGGAAAGTAAAAAAATAAGACTTTTCAAATAACTGAAAACGTGGTAAGATCATGAAAATAAACAGGAAGGGGTGAGAAAAATGAAAAAAAATATGCTGTTAAAATTAGCAGTCTTATTCATAGCACTTGCAAGTTTTCATTTGTTCTCAATGCCTCATTCCGTTCAGGTATACCATCATGCAAAGGTGGTTGCTGATCAAGAATCACATGAAATGAAAATCGTTCAGACAGCAGGCGATGAAAAGAAACAAAAACATGTGAACGCAGTATTTGCGGCATTTACAGCACTGCTAGTCATTGGCAGTATGGCAGCTGGATTTGCACGCATCACTTATACTGATCGATTTGACCGGAAAAAGAAGCATTTACTTGCAGTGTTCTACCAGTCTTCGAATTTCCGAGTAGCTCGTGTTAACCCAACCATTTAAATCAAACAAAAATTGGGAGGTTTTACACGATGTTATTTTTCTTAAGAGTATTCATTCTAGGTCTATTCTCTGTCACTTCACTTTCTCTTTTCGTTTACCAAGGAATTGAAGTAGTGCATGCCATCACAAGCATGTTTGGCAATCACGAGAGTTAAATTGACCTCATCATAAAAAACCCCCTGCCTTACGCAGGGGGTTTTCGTTTTGCTTATTTATTATCATCTTGGTCAGATGCAGCAGGTGATAAAAGAACTTGAGTTACTTCTCCCTGCTCTTCCTCATCTAAAATAAACGATCCATTGCTATAACGATCATTTGCCCTTAGTGTGGAAATATCGAGCGGGATCGTGGCACCCTTTTCCGTATCAATCTCAAGTGTATCGTGCAGTGAAGCAGCAATCACAGCAACAATTCTGTGAGGGTTTTTCTTTAATTCTCTTAGCATGATCACTCCACGTTTTGCTCTTGATGTCTTATCAAATTCAGAGAGGTTCATCCGCTTCACAGCACCTCTTTGTGTCGTGAGAACAAGCACATTGTTCTTCGGATCAATGATTTGTCCAGAGACCACCTCGTCTCCGTCCTTCAAATTGATGCCTTTCACACCAGCCGCTCTCGGACCGACCACACTCACTTCTTCTTCATCAAACCATAATCCATAGCCATTTTTCGTTGCAATAAACAATTCTTGCTGACCTGTTGTGACATGAACATCTACAAGTTCATCATCACCTTTTAAATTCAAGGCGACAAGCGGTTTTGAATAGCGCTGCGCTTTATATTGGAGAAGCTCTGTTTTCTTCACCATACCGCCTTTTGTGAAGAACAAGAGATACGATGATTCATCGAATTCTTTAATTGGGATCGCTTTTTGAATGGTTTCATCGCGATCAATCGAAATAATATTCGTAATGTGCTGCCCCATGTCTTTCCAGCGTATATCTGGCAACTGATGAACTGGACAGTAAATGTAGCTCCCTTTATTCGTAAATAGCAGAAGAACATCTGTTGTATTCATTTCAAACTGGTGAATCAGTCGGTCTGTATCCTTCATACCGAAGTCCTTACCGTTTGATGCAGCATATGAACGCTGGCTTGTCCGTTTGATGTATCCATCTTTTGTGACTGTGACGTACACGTCCTCTGATGCGATCATCACTTCAAGGTTAATCTTAATTTCTTCAATTTTTTCCTCAATGACGGATCGTCTTTCATCAGCATACGTCTTTTTCAACTTCTTCAAGTTATTCGTAATGACTTTAAACAGCTTCTTCTCATTCGCTAAAATGTCTTCAAGCTCTGCAATTCGCACGTCAAGCTCTCTTGCTTCGTCTCTTAGTTGAGTGATATCTGTATTTGTTAAACGATATAACTGGAGAGAAACAATCGCTTCTGATTGTGCTTCTGTAAAATCATATTTCTCCATCAAATTATTTTTCGCATCACGCTTATCATTAGACGAACGAATCGTCGCAATGACTTCATCTAAAATGGAAAGAGCTTTAATTAATCCATCTACAATATGATGACGTTCTTTTGCTTTTCGAAGCTCGTATGCTGAGCGGTTCGTCACCACTTCTTTTTGATGAGCAATATAAGCGTCTAGTACAGTTGTAAGCGTCATTAAAGTCGGTCTTCTGTTATGTATCGCGACCATATTAAAGTTATATGGGATTTGCAGATCAGAATTTTTATATAAGAAATTCAAGACACCATTCGCATCCGCTTCTTTTTTCAGCTCTACAACAATCCGAAGGCCGGTACGATCCGTCTCATCCCGAACTTCAGAAATTCCTTCTACTTTTCTTTCAATGCGGAACTCGTCCATCTTTTTGACAAGATTGGCCTTATTCACTTCATAAGGAATTTCTGTGATCACGATTTGCTGGCGTCCACCGCGGATGGTTTCAATCTCCGCTTTTCCGCGAATCATAATCTTTCCTTTTCCTGTTTCATATGCCTTCTTAATACCATCCACACCTTGAATGATCCCGCCTGTTGGGAAATCTGGCCCTTTGATGACTGTCATTAAATCTTCAACCGTACAATGCGGCTGTTCAATTCGCTTAATCACGCCATCAATCACTTCTCCTAGGTGGTGCGGCGGAATATCAGTCGCATAACCGGCTGAAATCCCTGTTGACCCGTTCACAAGAAGGTTGGGAAACATCGCTGGTAAGACAACAGGCTCTTTGCTTGTATCATCAAAGTTCGCGACAAATTCGACTGTCTCCTTGTCGAGGTCTTTTAAAAGCTCTGATGCAATTGCAGAAAGCCTTGCTTCCGTATAACGCATGGCAGCAGGAGGATCTCCGTCGATACTCCCGTTATTTCCATGCATCTCAATCAGCACATTTCGCACTTTCCAATCCTGGCTCATTCTCACCATTGCTTCATAAACAGAAGAATCACCATGCGGATGATAGTTACCAATTACGTTACCGACTGTTTTGGCAGCTTTACGGAAGTTTTTATCTTGTGTATTTCCTTCCGCATACATCGCATATAAAATTCTTCGTTGTACAGGCTTTAATCCATCACGTGCATCTGGAAGTGCACGATCTTGGATAATATATTTACTATAGCGACCAAAACGGTCCCCAATCACTTCTTCTAACGGTAAATCATGAAATCGTTCTTGTTGTGCCATGTTTAAACCTCCTCAGCTAGCGACAAGTTTTCATTTTCAAGAATGTTGCTTTCCTCATCAAGTCCAAAGGCGACATTCTTTTCAATCCATTTACGGCGTGGTTCTACTTTGTCACCCATCAGTGTCGTGACGCGGCGCTCCACCCGTGCAGCATCATCGATCTTCACCCTGACAAGCGTTCTCGACTCTGGATTCATTGTCGTTTCCCATAGCTGGTCGGCATTCATTTCACCTAAACCTTTATAGCGCTGAATCGTATATCCTTTTCCAACTTTCTTTAGTACGTCATCCATTTCTTCATCAGACCAAGCATATTCAATGACTTCTTTCTTCCCTGAGCCTTTGCTAACTTTATATAAAGGCGGAAGGGCAATGAACACTTTGCCATGCTCAATCAGCGGCTTCATATAGCGGTAGAAGAATGTAAGCAGCAGAACCTGAATATGCGCCCCATCTGTATCAGCATCTGTCATAATGACAATTTTGTCATAATTGATGTCTTCTACATTAAAATCGACACCAACCCCGCCGCCAATGGCATGGATAATGGTGTTGATTTCTTCGTTTTTGAAAATATCCGCAAGCTTTGCTTTCTCTGTATTAATGACCTTTCCTCGAAGCGGCAGCACCGCTTGGAATTTTCGATCACGTCCTTGCTTGGCTGATCCACCAGCAGAGTCGCCCTCTACTAGATACAGTTCATTTCTTGCCGGGTTTCTAGATTGAGCAGGTGTTAATTTTCCGCTGAGTGTTGCTTCAGATTTTTTCCGTTTCTTGCCGCTCCTTGCTTCTTCTCTTGCTTTTCTAGCCGCTTCTCTTGCCTGCTGCGCTTTAATCGCTTTTTTCACAAGCAGTGTCGCCGTTTCGCGGTTTTCTTCAAGAAAATAAGCCAATTTTTCAGAAATCACGGCATCAACAGCTGACCTTGCCTCACTCGTTCCAAGCTTTCCTTTTGTTTGTCCTTCAAATTGAAGAAGTTCTTCAGGAATTCTGACAGAAATAACAGCTGACAGACCTTCACGAATATCCGTACCTTCTAAATTTTTGTCTTTTTCTTTTAAAAGGGTCACTTTGCGTGCATATTCATTAAAGGCTCTCGTCATGGCCGTTTTTGCACCAGACTCATGCGTACCGCCATCTTTGGTTCTTACGTTATTGACGAACGACAAAATATTTTCTGAATATCCGTCGTTAAATTGAAAGGCAAAATCGACTTCAATGGACTGATGTTCGCCTTCAAACGAAACGACTTCACTAAGTACATCCTTTTCCTCGTTTAAATAAGCAACGAACGCTTCAATACCTGTCTCATAATAAAAGGTTTCCTGCACATCATGGCGCTCATCAATCAGCTCTATTTTTAGCCCTTTTAATAAAAAGGCTGATTCTCTTAAACGCTCTGATAATGTATCAAAATTATAGGTGGTGACACTGAACATCGTTGGATCTGGCTTAAAATGAATCAGTGTACCGGTCTTTTTCGTTTTCCCGATTTTTTCAAGTGATGTGACTGGCTTTCCGCCATGTTCAAAGCGCTGGTGATAAATAAATCCATCGCGTTCTATCGTCACGGTGAGCCACTCTGAAAGTGCGTTCACAACGGACGCCCCAACACCGTGAAGTCCACCACTTGTTTTATAACCACCTTGACCAAATTTTCCGCCTGCGTGCAGGACCGTTAAAATGATTTCTGGTGTCGGTTTTCCAAGCTTATGCATACCAGTAGGCATTCCGCGCCCTTTATCTTGGACGGAAATGCTGTTATCTTTATGTATTTTGACAATGATATGATCTCCATGGCCGGCGAGCACTTCATCGACAGAGTTGTCTACAATCTCATAGACAAGGTGATGAAGACCGCGTGAATCCGTCGATCCAATATACATCCCTGGGCGTTTACGGACGGCTTCAAGCCCCTCTAGCACCTGAATAGAATCATCGTTATAATCTACTTGCTGCTTTTTAACCAAATGCTTAATCCCCTTTCACTAACAAACATAACCGGCTAATCATCAATGATCTCTCTAGATTTTAATGATGATCATGCTGCTCATTACTGTCCACTTTAATAAGCTGCATCATCACCATGCATGTGTGATTCAGTGATACATGCTCTTTTGCACGGTTATGAGAATGTTCTACATTCTGCAATCAGAACTAGAAGTCCATTATAAACAAGACTGTTTCATAAGCCAAATGCAATCATATGATGGTTTTAGCAAAACAGAACAAATGTTCTATATTTATCTTATCGCTCTTTTTCTCGATATGCAAGGTCACCGATAGGTCCCTGTCGCCTTATTTTATCGCTTTCTTCTAGAATCGCAAATATATTTCTGCAACAAAAAAGCAAAAATCCTTGAAAAACCAAGGATTTTTGACGATTTAATGAGTTTTTGTCATCGCATGAGCCACTTTGATACATAAGTCCATGATGGCGACCTTGCCATTTTCCTCAATCAGCCTTTTTGCCTCTTCATGATATACGCCTTGCTGCGCCCAAAAAACAGGTGCGTCTATTTCAAGAAATTCTTTCGCCACCTCAGGCAAAAACTCAGAACGTCTAAAGACATTGACGATATCAACAGGCTCTTTTATGTCTTTTAAAGAGGCGACCGCTTTTACCCCAAGTGCTTCATCAATCGTTGGATTGACAGGAATGATGTCATAACCGGCATCTTGCATGGCTTTTGAAACCATATAGGACGTTCGGTGCGGCTGATCTGACAAACCTACAACTGCAATTCGCTTACTGCTTTTTAATATACGCCCAATTTCTTGTTTTGAAGGATGATTCATCCAGACACTCCTTTTCTTCTATTTTAGCGAATTTCTTGTTAAAAACAAAGCTGAATTCATCGGCCATCGTTTTTTTCAAAAAAAGATCGCCATGTTTTTCATAAGATCATGTTAAAATGTAAGACAAGAGGGAGAATATAAAGGAGTTATGCAGATGTTAATTGCTTTGATGTTTATTTTGGCTTATCTTCTCGGCAGTATTCCATCAGGTCTCATTGTCGGGAAAGCTGCAAAGGGAATCGATATCCGTGAACATGGCAGCGGGAATCTAGGTGCGACGAATGCATTCCGTACACTAGGTGTGAAAGCAGGGTCCATCGTTATCACAGCTGATATTTTAAAGGGGACTCTTGCTTCGGCTTTACCGTTTTTCATGCAACTGGACATTCATCCCTTATTAGCAGGAGTTGCTGCTGTTATCGGTCACAGCTTTCCTGTCTTTGCAAAATTTAAAGGGGGAAAAGCGGTCGCTACATCAGGCGGCGTGCTGTTATTTTATGCCCCGTTCTTATTTATCACGATGATCGCTGCTTTTTTCTTATTTTTATACATTAGTAAATATGTTTCATTATCATCTATGCTGACTGGGATCTACACATTCATTTACAGCATATTCACCCAAGATCTATTTTTAATTATTGTTGTTGCTGTTCTTGCTGGCTTTGTGATCTTCAGACACATCGCCAACCTCAAACGAATTCTCAACAAAACTGAACCGAAAATCAAATGGCTTTAGCCGTTTCATCAATTTAAATATGTGGTAAAAGTAAAGAAAAGCTGTTTTTGCATCCTGCATTTAAAAACAGCATGACTTCAAAAAGGGGCGATCACATTGAAATTAACGATAAAAGATGATGCACTCAATTGGTACAAGAATGAACTGGATTTAGAAAAAGGTGATCATGTTCGCTTTTTTGTCAGATATGGCGGGTGCAGTAATGTACAAAAAGGCTTTTCTCTCGGCGTCGCAAAAGATGAACCTCAAAATGCAGGCGCAACCGCTGAAGTAGAAGGCATTACTTTCTTTGTGGAAGAAAGTGATATTTGGTATTTTGACAACCATGATCTGCATATTGATTATAACGAGTCCGTGAAAGAACCAGAATTTCATTATGAATAAACAAAAAAGATACCTCATCCCTCGGGTATCTTTTTTGTTTATCACTCAATATAAAGTCCATACTCCTGAATGTTTCCTAACGACCGCTCTTTTTGCAAAATCCGTTTTTGCGAATCACCGATGAGATCAAAATGAGGAAAACCTTCGCGAACATGGATCCATTCTTTCTTTAATCCATGCTTTTGTCCCCAAGCGATTAATTGCTCCATATCCTGACAGGCTGCCTTTGTAACAGTATTCGCATGCGGAAAACGGTCATCAAGCCAATAGTGTGTCAAAAAGGCCACATTCCCTTGCCGAACAGCTGATTTCCAAGCATTTAGATCCTTTCTTTTAATACCAAATGCCATGAATCAAACCTGCTTCTTGGACTGTTCGTATACGCTGTGCCATGCAGGGAAAGCTTTTCTAAATTGAATCGGTCTAAAGGTTTCTTTGTCCACACAAATATGTGAGGTGGTCCCTGTAATAGCCGTTTGTCCATCAGGTTTTTGTATTTCATAGCCATACACTGTTTTCACGCCGTTATATTCTTCTATCCATGTGTGAACTGTAGCCGTTTCACCGTACAGTAGTGGTTTCTTATATTGAACCTGAAGATCGACAACAGGTGCAAGGACACCGTCTGCCTCTAACTGGGCATAGGAAAAGCCTAATTCTTTAATTAACGCTGTTCTGCCGACTTCCATCCAAATTAAATAGTTGGCATGATACACAATGCCCATTTGATCTGTTTCTGCATAACGGACTTCTATTTCTTTTTTAGATACATACACGTTTTCATCGCTCTCCTATCAAAACCTAACGTCTCTGACATTTTACCACATTCCAAATGGTTCTTCTAAAAAGAGGCAATAAAATAAACCAGGAATCCCTGGTTTATTCAGTGTAACCGCTCTTTCTTGCTGCTTCCTCGTCCTTTATTTCAGAACGCATTGCGTCAATACTTGTTCTACGGTTTTCATTTTTTTGCTTGATCATCTGCTTTTCTTCCTCTGTTGAAAGACCCATAGCTGCTTCAGATTCATCAATATTTTCAAGTGTGTTTTCGATCATATCCTGCAGCTTCTCAACATTGTCAGAACGATCATCTGGATTGGATTGATATGACTTGTCATTCATCATGCTTCCCTCCTATTATTCGCCCTTCGTCTGTATCACATCAGGCTGTTCATTGGATTTATTATGCATCTTTTTGCCTTTATTTCGTTTGTATGCTACAGGTTTTGTCCCTAAATGGTCTGGTGTAAACTGCGCTTGTTTATCATGCTCTCTACCCATCATTCATCCCTCCCTCTTCTTTAGGATGAACGAAAAAGGATAAATCATAACTTATTTCTGTCTAAATCGCTCTTCCAACTTTTCTTCAAGCTGGTTTAAAAATTCCTCATTGCTTAATAATTCTTTTTTATTTTCAAGCACAAGTTCTTCAAATGTACGGCGCTTTCTTCTTCTCATGTCTATCACCACCTCCACTCTGTTCATACCATTTTCGCCAAAACATTTAGAAAATAAGCAAAAAAGAGCTGAATCATTATAGATCCAGCTCTTTTTCAATTTCTTTTTTTGTGAGCATTTGATGCTTTACAGACAGGATACGCCCTTTTTCATCTAGTATGTATGTCGTCGGATAGGAAAGTACCTGATATCTCGCTTGAATACCTTTTTGATCTAATAAAACAGGAAAACTGACCTTAAGTTCATCAATAAATGAGGCGACGTGATCCACACTCTTTTCAGTGTTCGTCAAATTCACCGCTAGTACCTCAACTTGGTCATTTTCACTTCTAATTGCGTCTAGATCTGGCATTTCTGTTCGGCAAGGCTTACACCATGTCGCCCAAAAATTGAGGAGTACTTTTTTCCCTCGATAATCAGATAACGATGCCGTTTTGCCATCAAGGGTTTTGAGCTCAAAATCAGGGGCTTTGTCCCCTGTTTCAAGACCGATGGCAGGTTCTTTTGGTCCGAATACATTCCATGCAAGTAAACCAATCAACACAAGTAAAACAGCGCTTGCCATTCCTTTTTTCCACATGATTGATCCTCCACTATGTTAAAAAAGAAGAGAAAGCTGTCTAATCGCCTTCTCTTCTTTGCTTTATTAGTTGCTTGCCAATTTTTCACGCAATACCATTTGAAGGATACCACCATGACGGTAGTAGTCAATTTCGACTTCACTGTCAAAGCGAACAATTACTTCAAATGTTTTCTCGTTGCCATCTGTATCAATTGCTTTTACAGTGACAAGATCACGCGGACGAACTGTTTCATCAACATCTACTTCGAATGTTTCTGTTCCTGTTAGTCCATAAGTTTCTGCACTTTCTCCGTCTTTAAACTGTAAAGGAAGTACGCCCATGAAGACAAGGTTACTTCTGTGGATACGCTCAAAGCTTTCCGCTAGAACGAATTTAATTCCAAGAAGATTTGTTCCTTTTGCAGCCCAGTCACGTGAAGAACCCATTCCGTAATCTTTACCTGCTAAGATCGCAAGACCAGTTCCATCTTCTTTATAACGCATGCATGCATCATAAATCGATGTCACTTCACCAGTTGGCCAGTACGTTGTATACCCGCCTTCTGTTCCTGGTGCGATTTGGTTCTTAATACGGATGTTTGCAAAAGTACCTCTCATCATAACATGGTGGTTACCACGGCGAGATCCGTATGAGTTAAAGTCTCTAGGCGATACGCCTCTTTCTTGCAAGTATTTACCTGCAGGTGTGTCTTTACCAATCGCTCCAGCAGGAGAAATATGGTCTGTTGTGACAGAATCACCGAACTTCGCCACTACGCGCAATCCTTTAAGTGGTTCAACTTTACCAGGTTCAACTGATAAGTTTTCGAAGAATGGCGGGTTATCAATGTATGTGGAATTTTCATCCCATTTATACAATGCATCGTCTGTCGTTTTAATTTCATTCCAGCGGTCATTGTTGTCAAAAACAGTTTCATACTCTGAACGGAATAGCTCAGGTGTGACAGTGCTTTTCACGACGCTGTTGATTTCATCCATTGATGGCCAAATGTCATTGAAATAAACGTTCTCACCATTTTTATCGACACCGATCGGATCTTTTGTTAAATCAATATTCACCGTACCAGCAAGTGCATAAGCCACAACTAATGGTGGAGATGCAAGGTAGTTTCCTTTTACAAGCGGGTGGATACGACCTTCGAAGTTACGGTTACCTGATAAAACAGAAGTGATCAGCAAATCATTTTCAGAGACAGCATCTTCAATTTCTTTTTCAAGCGGTCCGGAGTTTCCGATACATGTTGTACAGCCATACCCAACGATGTTAAATCCGAGGTCTCTTAAGTATGGAAGAAGTCCTGAGTTCACGAGGTATCCTGTTACAACCTTAGAACCTGGCGCTAGTGACGTTTTCACGTAGTTTGGCACCTTCATGCCAAGCTCACTTGCTTTCTTCGCAACAAGACCTGCTCCGATTAAGACGTATGGGTTCGATGTATTCGTACAGCTCGTAATCGCTGCAATGGCAATCGCACCTGTCTTCATCACAGCTTTTTCACCATTTGCTAGATCAAATTCGATTTGTTTGTCTAGCTCTGATTTTTCTAAGCCAAACCCTTGGTTACCAGCTGGGCTTTCGATGTGTTTATGGAACGTCTCTTTCATTTGAGAAAGTGGAATCAAATCTTGTGGACGCTTTGGACCAGATAAGTTTGACTCAATTTGAGAAAGATCAATTTCCACAACATCAGTAAAGATTGGCTCTTCTGCATCTGGCGTATAGAATAAGCCATTTGCGCGAGAATATTCTTCAACGATATTAATTTGCTCTTCATCACGTCCAGTAAGGCGAAGGTAAGCAAGAGCTTCCTCATCTACTGGGAAGAATCCGCAAGTAGCACCGTATTCAGGCGCCATGTTTGCAATTGTTGCACGATCTGCTAACGGCAATTGTGCAACACCAGGTCCGAAGAACTCGACGAACTTGTTAACTACGCCTTTTTCACGAAGAACTTGTGTCACTTTTAAGGCAAGGTCAGTTGCAGTTGTTCCGTTTGGAAGCTCTCCAACTAATTTAGCACCAATAACTTCTGGTACTGGGAAGTATGAAGGCTGACCAAGCATACCAGCTTCTGCTTCGATACCGCCAACGCCCCATCCAAGTACACCGATACCGTTAATCATTGTTGTATGTGAGTCAGTACCAACTAATGTATCTGGGTAAGTGATGATCTCGCCATCTTCTTCGATTGCATGAACAACACTTGCAAGATACTCTAAGTTCACTTGGTGAACGATCCCTGTTGCAGGCGGAACAGCTTGATAATTGTTAAACGCTTTCTTTGCCCAGCTAAGGAAGTTATAACGCTCTGCGTTACGTTCGAATTCTAAATCCATGTTAATGTTTAATGCATCTTCAGTTCCAGCTTTATCGACTTGTACAGAGTGGTCAATGACCAGGTCAACTGGAATTTCAGGGTTGATTTTATCTGGGTCTCCGCCCACATCTGCCATTGCTTTTCTTAAAGAAGCAAGGTCAACGACAGCTGGCACACCCGTGAAGTCTTGTAAAATAACACGAGAAGGTTTAAATGGAACATCAATTTCTTTTACCTCGGCAGTTCCCCATTTTGCCAAGTTCTCAACGTGTTCCTTTTTGATCACTCTACCGTCTACTTGGCGAAGCACTGATTCTAAAAGTACCTTAATGGAATAAGGCAGCTTAGAAACATTTCCGATTCCTTGTTTCTCTAGTGCTTCTAACGAATAATAGTGATACGTTTTCCCATTTGTCGAAAACGTTTTTCTAGATTGAAAAGCGTCTTGTTTAGCGACTTGCTGCTGTTTCGACATGTCCAAAATCCCCCTTTTGATGATCAAGATCAATTTCAATTCTCAGAAAAATCGTCGTATTTCACCACAATTTTCTCACAATTTCATCTTAAAACAAATTCATACATAAGTAAATAACAATGCTTTTATTAAATTCAATAAGTTTAGCTTATCATGAGGAAATGATTACTCTTCATAAACTGAGCAGCACGGGTTCATACTAATGCTGAGGTGATAGAACATGACAAAAAGAAAAGCAAATCATGTCATTGACGGCATGAACGCAGCCAAAAGTCAAGGAAATGGTGCAGGTTATATAGAAAATGATCAGCTCGTTTTAACAGAAGAACAAAAGCAAAACAATAAAAAGCGTAAAAAAAACCAATAAGAAAGGAGCAAGAAATGATGACGAACAAAAACACAGGGAAAGACATACGTCAAAACTCTCCTAAAGAACATCAAGGCGGGCAGCCTGAGCCACTATCAGGCAGTAAAAAAGTGAAAAACCGCAATCATACAAGACAAAAGCACAATTCACATCATGATATGTAAACATTTTCTCTAAAGCCCGTGACCAAACGGGATGTTTTAGGTCTTTCACACATTTCAGCTTTCATCATATGATTTATTATGAGATGTGATGGAGGAGTGTTTATGGAGAATGAAAAGCAAGTGAATTCCTCTGATTTTCTTGAAATAGATGATTGGCTGAGTGTATTAATGGACGATCCTTTTGCATGGTATGACGAACAGCTCGCAATCGATCTTTATGAAACGAGCCGTGATTATATTATTGAGATCGACCTCTCCGCCCTATCGATCACTGATTTAAAACTGACCTTTTCCGGATGTGAGCTCATCCTCGCTTATTTGATTGATGAAAGAGAACAGCCGATTGAAAAAAGTGTCATGCTCCCTTTTTATTTGAATGACAAAGACATTGATACAGATTACGAAAACCGAATCATATCAATCAAAATCAAAAAGGATGCCCATCGTCAAGACGGAGCATTTTCCTTTCAAATGCCACACTTCAAACATTAAGAGCCCGCCTGTATACAGGCGGGCTCTCTTCCGTTCGTTTCAAGTCAATACCTTGTGCGAACCACCATGGCCAAATAGTAGAGTCGCTATACAATAATGTATTCCTTTTCTACTAAATGGTTTGGGTCATTCTAGTAAATGGGCGCCTCTTAATCAAAAAAGGCGTTAATAAAAAAAACACATACATTTTTGTTATTTTCTTCTACCTTCCCTTCGTGTAAAATAGAATAGAGAGAAGGGATATAGGGAGTGAGAACATGTTAAGCGGCTGGTTTTTGTGGTTCATTTTATTTTGGGGTACAGTGATGATTGGATTACTAGCAATCGGTGGCTTTTTTATGTTTCGCAAGTTTTTAAAACGATTGCCGAAAGAAGACGGGAAATCAGAGCTTGATTGGCAGGATGAATATATTCAAAAGAGCCTGCACCTATGGCGCGATGAAGACAAACAGCTATTAAATGAGCTAGTATTACCGGTTCCAGAGCTGTTTAGAGATGTCGCCAAAGAAAAAATCGCCGGTAAAATTGGCGAGCTGGCACTTAAAGAACAAGCGGCCAGCATTAATTTAGACTTAATCATTCGCGGCTATATTATCGCTACACCGAAGCGGGATCATAAATTTCTACTAAAGCGCCTTCAAGAAAAAAAGATCGACCATTCACCATATGAATCTTTATTAAAATAACCTCCTTTTTAAAAAGGAGGTTTAATTTATTTGGGCCTGCTGCACATCTAATTGTTTAGATATCTTTCTAAACGACAAATACATCGCAATCCGCCAAGGGACAATCATGCCAAAGGCTAGAATCCAAAACATCCCGCTGAGCGCACCATAATCAATGGAAGAGCTTAAAATCGTCTTCATTCCGATACGAAGGACAAGAAGCCCAATAAGAATAAACACAAATGCTTTTGAACGCTTCAAATAGATTTCATTGCCTCTAATTTCAAATTTCGATGTTTTAATTAAAAAGATAGAGAAAAACATCCCTACAGTAATCGCCTCTAAAAATTCAGCTCCAGTTACTTGAAACATTGGCACAAAAAACATCAGTGCACCAGTGCTCATAAAGATAGGAGGTAAAATAATTTTTTTCGCGGTTGCAGGTTTTGCAGATGATTTAATGCGAATAAACATGACGGCTACCGCCATACATACCGCCACTATAGAAGAAATTATGATCATCATATCAAATCATTCCTTTATTCTTTAAGGTCAGCCTATGTATAATATACTCCAATTGACGAAAAAAAACCATTCGCCGCGACTGTAGAAAACGATTTCAAAAACCAGTAAATCCTCCAAATAATGATGAGAACATAATAATGATCCACGTCAGAAGATCAAAGAACAGCAAGATTCCTACCACGATCATAATAATCCCGCCAGTTTTCATAATGAGCTGCTGACGCTTTCTGATCCAAGCCATTTTTGTGATGAAAAAGGAAAGAACAAAAAATGGGATAGCAAAACCTAATACATACGCAATCATGTAGGTCACAGCGGACTCTGGCTTGTTGCTGGCAAGTGTGATGACAGCTGATAAAATCGGGCCGGTACATGGTGTCCAACCAGCAGCAAAACCCATTCCGATGAGAATCGATCCAAAAAAACCGGCTGGACGATTTTTAAACTGCAACCTCTTTTCTCCCATTAAAAAAGAAGGCTGAAATACACCAAGAATCATAAAGCCAAAGAAAATAATGAGAATGGCACCAATTTGACGAATCACATCTTGATATTCAATGAAAAACTTCCCAACAAACGATGTCCCAAATCCAATGGCAATAAAAATGAGAGAGAATCCAATTAAAAAGAATAATGTATGAAGAAGACTTCTCCTTCTCAGCATCACCTTCTCAGATTTCACTTCATCTATACTAACGCCCGTAATATAGGATAAAAAGGCTGGATAAAGTGGCAGACAGCACGGTGAGATAAAAGAAAGAAACCCTGCTCCAAACGCTAAAAAGTAATTCAAATCTGACAAAAGAACACCCCCTTCTTACAATATACAATAAGAGATGACAAATTCATTTCATTTTTTTTACATCATCTCAATAAAGATGGTCTAATCTCTTAAAACCTTATATAATTTAATTTGACATCAAGATACCAAACCCTTTAAATTTGAAAATAAACCTTAAAATGGATATAATAGAACCGATTCTTTTTATCAAGATTTGCATGAAAGGAACATGACTTTGGTAAAAACATCATTATTAACTCAAATTGAAGAAAAAAGAGAAGAGTTGATGAAAGTTGTCTTGCATAATGGGATGACGTCAACAGTGACCATCGAACATAGCCAGCAGCTAGATCATCTCCTCTTACAATATCAACGACACTTACACTCAAACTCAGCCAACTAATGATATCTCAAGATAGAAACAAATGCCGCACGATTTTAGAAAAGTTGATATGTGTGACAATAAAAGAAACGAAAACCTCTGCTCACAGGGGTTTTTTGTTTTGTCTTTAACGAACAGTTCACGACAAAATAAAAACCACTTTCCCTGCTTTATTCATGCAAGTACAGTGGTTTTATGCGTCTGATGAAGGTGACTTCAATAAAGAAAGGACATCGCTTGTCCAATCTTTAGGGACCATGTTCCATCTATGATCATAATAACGTACGTATTATTTCGCTTGGTTGTTCATGGCTTTCATCATTTGATTGATTTTCTTTTGGGACGGTTTCATGCCCATTTGCATCATCATCATTCGAAGCATTTGTTCATTAATTGGTGGATTCTTTTTCAAGTAGCTCATCATATACTTACGAGCAATAAAGAATCCGAGTGCAACTCCTGCAAGCAGTGCAACAACGCCTACAAGGATGACAACCCATAAATCCATAATTCTTCCTCCTTCATGTTGTCTCGTATAAAGTGTACTAAACAAAAGGCTATTATACAACATCTCACGTTCAATTTTATTTTTTTAAACAAAATTCATCACTTTTACCGGATTGAGCCACCCATGCTTCTTTGATCCAAAGTCCATAGCCAGGAAACAAGGACTAATTTTTCTGAGTACTTCAAAAAACACCGCTTCTGCCTCATAACTGCCTGTGGCAGACATTTGAATGTAACGGTCTTTTATAATGAATGCGGCTGTGCCTTTTCCATCTGGCAGCGATGCACTGTATATTGAGCCTATTTGTGTATAGTGAATGTTGGTTAAATTGTTCATTAAACGCTGGTGCATATGAAAAGCAGGGATTCGTTTCGTTACATAATCCACTTGCTTAACAAGCATGACTAATTCATCATCACTGCGGTTCGTCCAGTGTAACGATTCAAACAAATGAAACAAAATAGATTCTCTACCAAAATAATGATGAGCAAACTCATCCTCAATCCAATAAATATAATAATGGCGTTCCATGTCTATCCCTTCCTTTCACATTTCGTCAATCTCGCTTATTGCTTGTATTATACAAAAATGTGAAAGAAAGAATTGTCTATATATGAAGCAAGAAGAAACTAGTTTTGTCAAAAAAACAAGAAAAAAGAAAAAAGTTTGCAGAGCATAGTGAAAAGCTCTGCAAACCGACTGCAAAAAAGCATGATGCTTGGAGACTGATTATTTATTCAGCTTTGCTTTTACGCGGCTCACCACGTTGCTGACAGTGAAACCGTATTTTTCAATAATGGTTTCGCCTGGTGCAGAAGCGCCAAATTTATCAATCGCAATCACATCGCCATCAAGGCCAGTGTAACGTTCCCAGCCAAGTGAAGCACCCATTTCGATTGCAACACGTGCTCTCACTGCTTTAGGAAGGACGGACTCTTTGTATTCGTCTGACTGCTCATCAAAGCGATCCCATGCAGGTAAGCTCACGACAGAAACGCGAATGCCTTCTTTTTCAAGTGCTTTTTGCGCTTCAATGGCTAAACCTACTTCAGATCCTGAAGCAAGTAGAAGAGCTTCTGGCTGTGCATCAGCTGCTTCAACGACGACATATCCACCTTTTTCTACGCCTTCATACGCCTTCTCTGGTGCTTGATCAATCGTTGGAAGGTTTTGACGAGTAAGAACAAGCGCTGTCGGTTTATTCGTTGAAGATACAGCAATTTTCCATGCTGCAGCTGTTTCGTTTCCATCAGCTGGACGAATCACAGAAAGGTTAGGCATCGCACGTAATGAAGCGAGCTGTTCAACTGGCTCATGCGTTGGTCCATCTTCCCCAACCGCAATGCTGTCATGCGTAAATACATAAGTGACAGGAAGTCCCATTAATGCAGCAAGACGGATGGCAGGTCTTAAGTAGTCAGAGAAAACAAAGAATGTTCCGCCGAATACTCGAAGTCCGCCGTGAAGTGCCATACCGTTTAATGCTGCACCCATTGCGAATTCTCTCACACCAAACCAAATGTTTCTGCCAGCGTAATTCTCTCTGCCAAAGTCAGTTGTATCTTTGATTGTTGTTTTATTTGATCCAGCAAGGTCAGCAGACCCGCCAATAAAGAATGGTACTTGTTTTGCAATGCCATTTAATACTTCTCCCGAAGAGGCACGAGAGGCAAGGCTTGAACCTGCTTCATAAACAGGAACCTCTTGATCCCAATTCTCAGGAAGTTTTCCTTCAATCGCAAGCTTCAGCTGAGCTGCTAGTTCTGGATATTCTTTTTCATATTGCTCAAACAGTTCATTCCACGCTGCTTCTTTTTTCTGTCCAGCGTCTTTAACAGCTGTTTTGAAATGATCGTACACTTCAGAAGGTACATGGAAATCTTCTTCAAACGTCCAAGAATAAGCTTCCTTCGTTAGCTTCGCTTCCTCACTGCCAAGCGGTGCACCGTGCACCCCAGACGTTCCCGCACGGTTTGGAGATCCGAAACCGATCGTCGTCTTCACTTCAATAAGTGTAGGTTTGTCTGTACTTTGTTTGGCTTTTTCAATGGCAGCCGTCACTTCTTCAATGTTATTGCCGTCTTTTACATAAAGAACTTCCCAATTCATCGCTTCAAAACGATTCTTCACATTTTCAGAGAAAGAACGATCGAGGTCGCCATCTAAAGAAATGTCATTTGAATCATAAAGAACAATTAAACGGCCTAAGCCTAAATGACCAGCAAGTGAAGCAGCTTCAGAGGAAATGCCCTCCATTAAGTCTCCATCTCCGCAAATGCTGTATGTATAGTGATCCACAACATTAAAGTTATCTTTGTTATACGTTTCTGCAAGATGTCTTTCTGCAAGTGCCATTCCAACAGCCATCGCAATCCCTTGTCCTAAAGGACCTGTTGTCGCATCTACGCCTTCTGTATGTCCAAACTCAGGATGTCCAGGTGTTTTGCTTCCCCATTGGCGGAATTGTTTTAAATCTTCGATGCTCAGATTGTATCCGCTTAAATGAAGCATGCTATATAAAAGCATAGAGCCATGTCCCGCAGATAACACAAAACGGTCTCTGTTAAACCAATTTGGATTTTGCGGACTTACGTTTAAGTGATTCGTCCATAAAGCGTATGCCATTGGTGCAGCGCCCATCGGCATTCCAGGGTGACCGGAATTCGCTTTTTCAATTGCGTCTATGGAGAGAGTACGTATTGTTGCAATAGATTTCAATTCAATCGTTTCCATATAAATCCCCTTCCGTATCTTGTGTACACCATTATCATAAATCTACTGTCCTTTTTTCACAACTATTTCACGCCGAAAAAGAAGGATTTTGTCACATTTAGTTTATCGATCACCTAAAAACTTATGCAAATATGAAAAAAGATGAGAATATTTCTCCCATCTTTTCAAAAATAAAGAAATGATGACCTTTAATGAAGATTCTGGTCTCTTTCTCTTTTTAATTTTTCTGGTGTGACATCGTTTCCTTCTGGATCGACGATTTTCACGGTTTTGAGTGTATTTTTCATAGAAGAACGAAAAGCCTTTAAATATTCCTCTCTTAATTGCTTCTGTTCTGTTTTCTCAGCGTCCGACAAACCGGTCTCTTTCGACTTTTTTGAAAGCTCATTGATTCTTGCAAGCTGTTCTTTAGAAATCATGACAAACTCCTTTAAAACATTTTCTCTACATACTACTAAATATCAGTCATTTTTACAACAAATCACGCTTTAAGTCGCAAGCCCTTTTTCATATTCTTGGTACCTTCTATGGACGGTTGCTTTTGAAATGTCAAAACCAAGTGCCTGCAATGTCACTGCAATTTCAGCGAATGTCATGTTGTTTTTTCTTAATCGAACAATTTCAGAAATCGGTACTTCAATACGTTCGCGGCCAGGCGCCTGTTCTTGGTGTTTTAAATTTAGTTCGGGTTGATACCCTCGCTCAACAGCTTTTTTCATCCCACGCTTAATTTTCAAATTATGAATTTTACGCTGATACTCTTCTACAACGCCTACAATTTCAATGACCATTTCGTCTGCTTCTGAAAGCTCAAGCTCTCCTCTATGAAATACGCTGTACACCTTGACTTTTTCTTTAAACAGACAATGAAGAAGAGCGATTTTCGCCTGCCCTCTTCCAAGGCGTGTCTCATCTTGAATGAGAACAGCATCGATTTCTTCCTCTTTCAGCGCAGCTAGCATGTCAAAAACACCGTCACGATCAAGATCGTATCCACTCGCTTTTTCTTTAATCACTTTGACTACATTCATCTTGTGCGCTGCAGCTAAAGCAAGCAGTTCTTCTTCTTGTCTTTTAAGCGAGGTTTCTTGCTCTTCTTTGGCAGTACTTACTCTCGCATAAATGATTGCATTCATGTCTTCAATCGACCTTTCTACTGTACTGTTGCAAGTTGATATACGACTGGATGCTCTTTTTTAACTGGAATCACAAGGATATCTCCCGGCTGGATGTCAGTTGAAGCGAGATCATTGTGTTCAGTTACCCAGTCAATAAAAGCATTTTTATCGATTGATTTACTGTCGTTTACTTGATCAGCTAATCCCCAAAGAGTATCACCTGATTGAACCTCTATTTTAACATATTGATTTGGATCATTATGGCTAGTGACTGCAATAAGTGAGAGAAATATGCCAACGATGAATGAGAATAGCCCAATAAAAATAATAGATTCCTTTAACCTCATAATGTCATCTCTCCTAATAGAATGTGTGTTCGTTCTTTCTGACACTCATTATAAATACGAACAAACGTTTCTGTCAAACGTTTTTTTCGAACCTATGTTTGTACTGTTAGGAAAAACATGCTATAATTTCTTTAAAATTGACGTTTTGAGGTGCAAAAGATGACGAAGCTATCAAAAAGACAACTCGATATCCTGAAATTCATAAAAGAAGAAGTAAAAAGCAAGGGTTATCCCCCATCCGTTCGTGAAATTGGCGAAGCTGTCGGTCTAGCATCAAGTTCAACTGTCCATGGACATTTAGCTAGACTAGAAACGAAAGGTTTAATTAGAAGAGACCCAACGAAACCTAGAGCGATCGAAGTACTAGATGAAGAGGAAATGAATATTCCAAAAAGCGCTGTAATGAATGTTCCAGTCATCGGAAAAGTCACAGCAGGCTTGCCTATCACGGCTGTTGAGAATGTAGAAGAATATTTCCCACTTCCAGAAACTTTTGCAGCGCCAGATGAACAAGTATTTATGCTTGAAATTATGGGAGAAAGTATGATTGATGCAGGTATTTTGGACAAAGACTACGTCATTGTGCGTCAGCAAAGCACTGCCAACAATGGAGATATTGTGGTGGCTATGACAGAAGAAGATGAAGCAACAGTGAAACGTTTTTATAAGGAAGATACACACTTTAGATTACAGCCCGAGAATCCATCAATGGAACCGATTATTTTACAGAATGTGAGTATACTAGGTAAAGTGATTGGCGTATTTAGAAATATTCATTAAAAAAAGCCGGTATTTCATCAATTGCTGATGAGAGCCGGCTTTTTCTTTTATGAACAAGAATATGCAAGAATACTAGAGCTTGGGAACGAGCCAAATGTAAAGTTCGGCCATATGAAACCCGTTGTACGGCCAAAAGGCTGCGAGGAAAGAACATACATGAGAAATACTTGACCGTTTCTAAGGAACACAATGGTCCACCTTCTATTACATCCAGCTGCAAATTGAACCGTTTGCTGGCTTCCGCCTACACTCTGCCCTGCAATGAGCGGCTGCATACTTTGAGGCTGAGAAACTGCTTGTTGATATTGCGAGATGATATGCTGCGGCGGGGCTGGCGGGACCGACTGTCCTCCTGCACCTTGCCCTTGCCCAGTCCCTCCGAATGGCAATCCGGGAAATCCTCCAACTTGAGAAATAGGAAACGCCGGCATGCTTTGTACCTGCCGATCGTACAAGTACCCATTCCACGTACCTTCATATGGATTATACATACTAAACACCACTTTCTTAGACATTCATCACGACAGTATATGTCATACATAAAAAAAGAGTGTTGAGGAGACAAATAGAAATCTTTCCAAAAGACGTTTTATTCTTCTTTAGAACGGTTAAATACTAATGAGGAAGAAAAAAATAAAAAAATGAAAACTTTTTGTCTCCCTCAAACGTTATATATGTAGAAAGAAAAGAAATAAAAAACATTTAGATTTAATACTTGTAATATCTCTGTAACTATTGTAACATTTGTAACATAAGAAGTTTTCATTGAGAAAAGGAGGCAATCGCCTTGAAAAAATTATTTGTTTTATTAACCGCTATTATGCTTATGATCTCATTACAAACAACAACACTGGCCGCTTCCAAAAAATCAGCCGCTTTGACAAATAAAGAAGCGTTACATATTGCCCTTGATGCAAGAGAACACTTTTGGAGTGCGATGTCAGGCTACAACATTAAAGAGCATTCAGATTACAAATTAAAATCATTTACTTATAAAGATATGACTTACAACTACCTGTCTAAAACATTTGACACAAAGAAAAAACTAAACAGCTATCTATCTCAAGTTTTCACAAAAGATGCCATTACTCACGGTTTAAAAGACTATCAGTTCATCGTTCATAAAGGAAAAATGGCTGTGCCAGTTGGTGATGGAGACAATATGCTTAATTGGGATAAGGCAACACCTAAACTCGTCTCTAAGAAAAGTACAATCCGCACATACGAATTCACAGTTCCAACACTTGATGGACGCAAAGTAAAACGTACTGTCACTTTCGAGAAAGTACAAAAAGAGTGGAAAGTAACAAAAATTGACGCTGTGATCTAAATAAAAAACCAGGCCGTTCACTAGGCCTGGTTTTTATATGGATGAAAATTCAGTCATACGATCTAAAGCGTGAGCAAGTGATGAAGCCGTTTGAAATTCATTAAAAGGAAGTCCAAGCTGTACAGCCGTTTGAGCAATTTCTGGTCTAATGCCTGAAATGGTCGTATCAACCCCAATTAACCGAAGTGACGTGACAAGATCAAAGATTTGATGTGCTACCATCGTATCAATGATGACGACACCTGATAAATCAATACATAAATGTTGAACACCTTTTTGCGAACACTGTTTTAATGTATTTTCTAAGATAATCTTTGCTCGCGCAGTGTCAATATCTCCAACTAAAGGCAATAAGGCAACATGACTTTTTAACACAATGACTGGGGAACTCAGCTCATAAATCATGTCTCTTTGTGCAACGAGTTTTTTGGTGGTATTTTTCACATATTGCTGAATAAAGACATGAATTGAAATGTTAAATGCCTCAGATATCAAATCATACCAATAAAATATTCGGTCAATGTCAATATCACCTTGATGCTGTTTTATAAACTCTTTTAAGTAATGAAGAACCACCCTTTGATTGGACATATATTCTCTCACGACGTAATCTAATGGCGTGTTCAAGTGCTTCGGATCACTTGCTAAGTCTTCAGACCATTTTTTAAATTTCGTATGTAAATACGTCTTGTCTTCAATAAGTGCGCGGATAAAATGCTGATAATAATCTTGATTTTGCCGTTTTAGCTCTGCTATGATGCTGGAATCTGTTGAACGATAAATGGATTCTGGATCATCATCCTCAATTGATTCATACCATGTTTCAGTCAGTTTCTCTGCATGTTGCATGAAAAAATCGTATAATGCACGGTTCTTTTCCATAAGCATATGTCCCTTCACATTTTCTACTTGTCAGTCTTTGTACCTGATGGATTGATTGTACCACTGAATCTTTTGTACCTGCTAGCTCGAATACGCTCCTGTTGAACAAAAAGAGCCCCTCTCAAGGAGCCTCTTGTCTATGTTTATTTAACAATAAATAAAATTCGTTTCCCGTCAGGATACCCGCTGATTTGATGCCCGACCCATGAACCAGCGCCTCTATTATCTGATGGACTGACATATTGAACGCTCGCCCCCTTTCCTCCTTCAAGACACACCGCCATCGGCCATTCATCCCGGTCAAAACCAGGTTTTGTGGGAATTCCTTTTAATGATTCTTGCCTGCGGGCATCTGCCCCATTTCGGTCAATGGTACACACGTCTGAGTGCCCTTTTCGAATAGCTTCTTGAATATGACTGCCTGTTTCAGGATACCGTTCCTTAGGAAATTGAATCACATGATCATAACGATCTGCTCCTTTTGCGGAACGATCCTCTCCAAAACCACCTAATAACGCACCCATCCAAATGACAAAACAAAGAACGACAGCAGCGATCCAGCCTTTTCTCATCTTCAAAAGCTCGTGACCTCCTCATACTTTTGATGAAATGATGTTGACTTGAAGGGAATGAGTCATTTTTAATGTATGAGTGGCTGAGTGATGACATGTGAAAAACATGAGCTGAATCTTCCTGGATACTGATCCATAAGAAAAAACGAATGATCTCTTCATCATTCGCCTTGTTCTACTTAAGATATTTCATCTACTCTATATAATGTTTCGTTTTGTGAAGACATCTCGGATGGCATCCCCTCTTCAGCTGATGTGGATCGTTTATATTCTTCAGATGAGATGACTGTACCATGTGATTTAATCCAGCTAACCAATTTGCTGTTAGCTGATGACTGATTGTCTGGTAATAAAAAGTATTTCACCTTTCCTTGTTGAATAAGTGCTTTTAATTTGTTGACAGTCAAAATAGGATCTGTCCCATTAAAACCGCCTAAAGCCATGACATTCTCATCTTCATCAATGATATATGGCGCTGCGGTAACAGTCGTAAGCGTTGCAAATAAATACGTTTCACCTGTTTGATGAGCCTTTAAATAAGTGAGTAAGCCTTGATCGACACTAGATGTAAACATGTTCCCACCTCGTGAACTAGCCAGCTGTACACCTGCCTCTGGAAGAACAGCATTTCCACCATATATGATTGGGGTGGCGGACCAAAAACCTGGAAACAGTAACAGCGTTGTCAAAGCAGTGATGAGCAGTCGTTTCATGATCAATTGTTTTTCTCTGTACATCAGCAATAGGATAGCGATACTTGTTCCCGCAATGGCAATGGCATACATCCAAATACTACTGATTTGAGTCGTATAGTTACTCAAAATATACCCTTGGAAGATGGCTGTAACAGCGATTGCTGCTGGAAGCAAATACGCAGATACTCCTTTGTTTGCCTTAAATAACTCTCCCATCTTCTTAGCTCCTATGCCACATAGTGCTGCAATAGGCGGGGCAAGCATAATGAGATAGTAATGGTGAAAGAAACCCGCAATACTAAAGAATCCGGCAGCAGGAATCAGCCATGCTGTCCAAAACATCGTTTGTTTCCATTCATTTAATTGAGCTTTTCTCTCCTTCCACCAGCTGATGATCATCCCTAAAAGCCCAAACAAAGCAAACGGCAGCATCCAGCTGATTTGACCTGACAATGCAGATTGAAATAAACGAAATATACCGGGATTCCCAGTGCCATACATATTCATACTTTGTTGACCTACAGCACTTCCAGGCGGAGAACCACTACCTGAACCATGTTGAGGTGGCATCATTTGATTTTGGGATGGAGGCGGCTGATTTCTGTTTGACTGATCCTCTGACGAATTTCCTAATCCAGAATTGTCTGGCATCATCATACCTGCTTGCTGGTTCATGTCACCAAAGGATTTCCCTGTCGTCTGACCAAGCAGCCGTTCCGTGCCGTTATACCCAAAGGCAAGTTCTAACACTGAATTTGTTTGGCTGCTTCCCACATAAGGGCGCTCACTTTCAGCTGTCATATCTACAGCAACTGCCCACGATAGAGATAAGCAGACTAATACGACGATCGAGCATAAAAGAGAGAAAATTTTCTTTTTTAACGGTATGCGAGCAGCAATGAAATAGTAGAAAATAAATGCTGGAACGACCATAAACGCTTGCAGCATCTTCATATTAAATCCTACCGCTACCAAAGCGAAGGCCATAAGAAGCCAGCGCATCTTTCCGCTTTTTACAGCACGCATCAAGAAATATGTACCCGCAAGTAATGTGAAGACAAGCATACTGTCGATATTGTTCGTTCTGCTTACAGCTGCGGCAATTGGCGTGAGAGCCATAACGGCCGCTGACACCCTTGCAGCACCTTGACCGAAAGCCGGTTTTATCATGAGATAAAGAAGAAGAACAGACCCCACTCCAGCAAGTGCCTGCGGCAATATCACACTCCATGTATGAAAGCCAAAAATAAGTGCACTGATGGTTTGAATCCATAAAACGACGGGTGGTTTATCAATTGATACGAATCCAGCTGCATCAAACGAGGTATAAAAAAAGTGATGGAAGCTTTTGGACATACTTTTGACTGCAGCTAAATAATATTGATTGGCACTGTCATTCTGCCAAATTTGATAAGTGTAGAGAAAAGCTGCGATCAGTAAAATCAACAACAATATCATATCTATTTTTTTATTTTTCACTCATATCTCTTCTTTCTTTTTCATTTATTTCATTCAGCATAGCTTGTAAATATGAAATAGTGATGAACAAAAAAAGAAACTTTTCTGCATTTGACGATAAAAAAAGCCTGTCCCCTGTAAAGGAAACAAGCTAATTGTTCTATTTTTTACTGCGCCTTCGCATAGTTGATAAATTCAACAAAGGCAGCAGTCGCTTTTGGTCCGCCGTTGATCGTTCCATTTGAATAACCCGCATTATGGACCCCAACGATTTGTTGGTTCTGATCTAGCATCGCAGAGCCAGAGTTTCCGCTAAATGTATCGATCGTATAGTATGCGAGATTCGTATCTTCTCTCGTGACTGGACCTGACATTTCCCATTGTGACACTTTGCCAGTCGATCTCATTTTATCACCTGGATATCCAGAAATTTTAATCGTTGTACCTGTTAGATTTGTCACTTGACGAATAGAGCGGTAGCCGACCGTATTTCCAATGTTCGTATCTGTTTTAATGACGGCAAAATCATATTGACTCGCCCCCGTGTTGATATATCCGCTTGGTACATAGAATTCGGTCATGTTTGCTGAGCCGTTCACAGCCGTGCTGTCATTCATGCCTGGGTAGACAGACCCTTTTGCACTATAGCTTCTTGTAGCTGTATTGTAGACGCAGTGTCCGTTTGTCAATATTTTGTTTGGAGCAATGAGTGTTCCGGTGCAGCTAGATCCACCAAATGTAATATAAGCAATAGAGTTGTAGGGTGCTACTCTTGTATTCGTCACTTTTGTTCTACCATCGTCTCCAATGACTACTTTTGTTTGAAAGTCTTTTAAATATTTTGTGAGTGGTTTTACTTTTTCGCCAATAGTAGAAGAGAGATCATCCACTTTGTCAAAGGATGAGGGGGTTTTCATATCATTGTGGAAGTCAGCTGAAGAAATCACCTTTCCGTCAGAAGTCACCATGTCATAATCAGACGTAAGTACTGAATCAGATGCTGCATGGGCAAAACTAGGCACACTTAAAGCACCAAAAACGAGTAGAGAAGGGATTAATTTTTTCACCTTTTTCATCATATTCCTCCTTTATGTCCTATATCAAAAATGATACGATTGTTTCATATTGGAGTAAATGAGAGAATATTCTTATTTTTTACAAAATATTTCATTTGTAAATTAGGTGTTTCGTATCTTCCAAATATTTATTCTAGCGATCTCTCTATGAAAAAAGAAAAAACCGCCATTTTGGCGGTTTCAAGATTGTTGACAAAGGGCTAAAATGTGATTTATTTTAGCCCTTTGTCTTCTTTTCAACATGATCAGCTCCATACATCTTTTACATATCTGTTGTCATTGGCTAGAGATGTCAGCCATTGTTCAGCTGTTTCTTTCGCACACTGTTTCTCAGTCTGATACAGTTCAATAAGCGTTGCCTCGACATCTGGTGCCATGACCTTTCCATCCCCACAAATATACAGGTAGGCGCCTTTGTCGAGCAATTCAATGAGCTTGGCTCCATCATTTTTAATGAAGTGCTGGACATACACTTTTTGCTCCTCGTAGCGAGAGTAAGCACGGTGGATGGTGACGACTCCTTTTTCTTGTGCAAGCTGCATTTCGTCATAATACAGATCATCTTCATGCGGGTGGCGGCAGCCAAAATAAAGATGGGCTTCACCTAACGACTTCCCTTCATTTTGCCATGCTTCCCTTGCCTGAATGAACCCTCTAAACGGGGCGATACCTGTTCCTGGTCCAATCATGATCATTGGTATTTCAGGAGAAGGCGGCAATTCGAATCCTGCTTGAGCTTCATGAAGGAAGCAGGCCACTTCATCTCCTTCTTGCAGTCCGCATAAATAGTTTGATGCGACGCCTGCATATTCACCGCGTCCGCTCCATGATTTTCCTTTCACAACAGCTACTGTGATACTAAGCCTCTTTTCATCCACCTTTGGCGAACTGGAGATCGAGTAATAACGAGGCTTCAATCCTGGTAAAAGGGCTAAGAAATGATCAAATGGCAGTTCACATGCTTCGTATTGTTCTAGTAAATCCAGCATGGTCACACGCTTATTTAATACAGCTTCTTGATAAATGTCTCCCGCCATTTGTTCAAGTTCAATACGATGAGGTGGGCATACCGTATATTTTGCAAGTTCTCTTAGCTGAGTACGTGTCACAGGCTCTTGCAGCTCTACATGTGACGCCAGCAATTCTCCGACTTGAATTGGCTGATTTAAAGGTAAATGACTTGCTTCTTTTTCCGAAGAGAGTATCATGTGCTGCTCTGGATCCAGCTTGAAACGATCGGTCACTCGCTGAACGAGTGTTGCACTATTTTTTGGCACGATTCCGATATGATCTCCTTCTTTATAGTGCTTGCCTTCAGGTAATTGAAGTTCGATATGCCTTGTTTGGCGGGTACTTTTTTCAGATTGTAATTCTTGATTTTTCAATACAACAGCTGAAAAGGCACCGTATGTTTTAGCTACAGGACGTTCCACTAGCTCATTCGTATATGCAATGGATAGGTTTGGCTTTTCTTGGCGTTTCTCCTGCAAGGTTAAATTGAATTCTTTTGCAAGCTCATCGAAGACTGTCTTCTGGAATGTTTCTTTATCTTCATCCATATCACCGCCCGCATCGCCTTCACCAATATCCGTTACACGCTTCGCCCCTTTTCTTTCAAGTGCTTCATCAATCAGACGAGGAATACGCTGATACGTGCTCGCCCAATTTCGATCCCCGCACCCAAAGACTGCAAATGTCACGTTTGATAGATCCTGCTCCTCATCTTGCGTCACCCAATCCACAAACTGTTTCGCATGATCAGGCGGATGCCCGTTGTATGAAGCCGTTACAATTAAAACTGCGCCTGACTCTGGTAACTTCCGAGTATAATCATCAAGCGGTGCCGTTGTCACGTCAAACCCTTTTGCTTTCCCGTCTTCAGCAAATTCGTTTGCCATCTGCTTTGCTGTGCCCAAATTTGATCCGTACAAGACCAATAGCGGTGTTCCATGACTCGCTATTTTCACTTCAGCAGATGCCGTGCTTTTTGTTGGTTCTTCTTTCGGAGGCGCCATAAAGAATTGCTGCTTTCTTGGCCGCACTTTGATTTTAAAATCATTCGGCTTAATCGTCAGAGATTCTTTTAAATCCAGTTCATACGACGTATGGTCAATCAGTTCAAGGTTGTGCAGAACCATCGCCAAAACCATCGTGGCTTCATGAAGGGCAAATTGCATCCCAATACATGCACGCTGGCCATTTCCGAACGGTTTATAGGCATGCTGTGGAATTTTTTCAGGATGCATAAAACGTTCAGGCTTGAATTCTTCTGCATCCTCCCCCCAAACCGCTTGATCCCGATGTATTTTAGGAAGCAGCACACTGACACTTTGGTTTTTTTTGATCGGATATTTCCCTCCAATGACTGTATCCTCTTTCGCATAAAGAGAGAACGTAGGCGCCGTCGGCCAGAGGCGAAGTGCTTCATTTAAGACCATACGCGTATAACTTAGTTTTTGAACCTGCTTAAATGTCGGCAGTCCGCCTTGTAGCACGTCGTCTGCTTCTTGTACGGCTTTTTTTAATTTGTCTGGATTTTTTAGTAAAAAATAAATCGCAAATGACAACAATCCACTTGTTGTTTCATGACCTGCTATTAAGAAGGTAATGATTTGATAACGGATATTTTCATCTGACAGGCGTTCACCTGTTTCAGGATCCTTTGCATGTAGCATGAGAGAAAGTAAATCATTGCCCGTTTTATCTTGTTTTTTCCGTTCTTGAATAATGTCATCTACTAATTGCTTCATAAATTCAACATCTTGTTCAAATTCTTTTCTTCTTTTGATCATTAATTTATCTGCGACCGGCAATCTGCTTGCTTGATCCATCGCTTCATTTAAGCCATTCAGCATGCTTTCAATAAATGGATGTTGATTTTCTTTGTAAAAGCTGTTAAATCGAAAATCAAAACCGCATAGCCCGATCGTATCTAAAGTGAGCTTTGTCATATCCTCTGCTACTTCAATTTCTTCATCACGACCCGTTCTTTGCCATTTTTGTACAAGCTGTGTGGCAATATCGAGCATCATCTCATGATAGCCCTTCATGGCCTGCTGGCTAAACGCCGGCATCAAGATGTGATGAGCCTTTCTCCAATTCGGCTCTTCTGTCCAACTAGTGAATAACCCATCCCCTGAAAATGTTCTCACTTTATTGAGACTGCTTCCAATGAATTTATCAAAACGCCTCTCATCAAATACTTCTTTGGCAAGTTCATGGCTGGAAACAAAAATACTTGTTGCTTTTGAAAATTCAAACTGAAAGATCGGCCCTAATTCATCTGCCAGCCGCCAAAAGGTTTGAGAAAGCTCTCCTTTTTTGATATGAGGAATATTTTTTAAAGGTCCGTATGTTTTTGGTTTTGGAATGATTGATGTTTGTTGCATGTGCCCACTCCCTTTATTTCTTTATGATGCAACGCTAATGGCACGCCATAAGCATTGCTCAATATCTTCTAAAAATTCAATCGTTGGCTCAATTTCCTCTGCTAGAATCTGTTTATGAAGCTGAACGAACGCTCCAAATACAATGGATAAAATCGTTCTCCCTGAAAGATTCGGATGAATTCCATCCTTTTTGCCTTCTTCAAAAATATGAAATAGCTCATTTAATAGCTGCTGCATCTTCTCTTTACTTGTCTCATCTAAATAGTGTGAGCGTTTGTCAATTTCTAAGAAGTACAGACCACTTGGATTCTCTTTTGTAAAGAGCACTAAGCAATAAAAGACATGTTTGAAATAAGCCCTGATGCTTGCTTTAGGGTCTGGACTGTTTGTATTCACCTTGTCGATAAATGCAGTCAGGCTACGCTGGTATAAAATGTTCACAAGAGCTTCTTTACTATCAAAATAACGATAAATAGTTCCTGCTCCAACATTGGCTCTTTTCGAAATCATCGGCATCGTTGTACCGTCAAAACCCCGTTCAATAAATAAGTCCAGAGAAGCCTTCATAATCTGCTCCTGTTTATCAGTAGTTGCTGCGGGCATTTCATCCTCTCCTGTCATTTTATTAGGAATGAATGTTCATTCCGCTTGATGTATATTATATTAATATTTTAAATTCTTCTATTTATACTTAAACATACTTATTTTTCTCCGTCACTACATTTTCTGAAAATAATAATAATTGAGAAATGATACCTAGTCATATGACATCCAAATGACTTATAAATATTGGCAGTTCTGTGACGCGTGGGTGTCGTCTGAACTATATGTTCATTCTTGGTCAATTGGAGAATGGATGTGATCGTCATATGTATCAATATATAAACTGCCATTACTTGAACGAACCGCATAAACAATGTCTTTTAAAGACAGCTGCCTTTTTTGAAGTTCTTCATAGATCCACTGCTCCGTTAATTGGTTTTCTTGAAGGTTTTTCAAAATGAGCTTTCCGTCCATAATGACTTCAATGGGCATGTAACGCTCTGCCTGCTTCCACAGGTTAAGATCTTTTCGCGTGACATAATCAAATGAAGGGTATTTTTTCACTGACATATGCCCATCTGTTTCAATCATTGCAAATTCAACTTCACTAATGTCAAACACATTCTTTTCTCTGAGCTGTTGATTTAAATAATCAAGTGTATACCTCATTCCTTTCATATTCTCTTCAAGGATTTTGCCATTTTGAATCACAAGCGTTGGTTTACCGGCCATAAATCCTCTCATCTTCCGGCTTCTTAAAGCAAGTAAAGAAATGACATAAATAATGATCACAAGTGTCACAAAAGAAATGGTTGTGTGATGAAGCGGAAGCGTAGTATTAAACGCCAGGTTCGCCGCAATTGAACCTAGACTGATCGCTGCAATGAAATCAAAAATATTCATTTGCGCAATGGTTTGCTTTCCAAGAAGACGGGCACCGCCGAATAAAATAGCAAAAGCAAATATGGTTCGAAGAATGACTTCAATATGATCTGGCATTTCAGCTTCCACCTTTCGATTTCATGAAAAAAAGCCTTTTCTTTAGAAAAGACTCTTTGTTAGACTATGCATTTATTCCGTCATTATTCAAATGGCCCGCTTCCGTTTGCTCAAATTGTGAACGCAGCTCAATGATTGAGCAGTTTCTCACGTTTACTGGATCTTGCTCGAGCAACCATGTATAAAATCTTGCTTGCTCTGCTGTTTGCAAAGCCTGCATATATTTTTGGGTGGAGCGCTTATCTGCAACACGCTGTTTAATGGATCGCATTTGCTTCCAAAATTGATAATAAGGAAGCTTTAACTTGGTCATAAAGCCGCTGTTATCCTCAATGACATAGCCTTCTTCTTTGATTGTGTCATCATGTGATACAGATTGATACCATTTATAGAAAGAGGTCCAATCATGAAACACTGCCACTTGCTGTTTGCACCGCATGCCAAGCTGTTCACTGAGCCTTTTCACTTCAGCAAATGGTTCTTTTTCATAGCTCAGCTGACGCTTCACGATATCAAGTAAAATGAGTTGATCATGATCATATGTGATAATATGCGGGTCTTTCTCTGGCAAAATGACTTCAAATACAAGGGATACATGGTTGTCGCGTACGTATGATTTGATGTAATCGACCTGCACATCGTCAAAGGTCGCATAAAATAGCTCTTCGACCCAAGCAGCATGCTGATTTTGCTTCACATGTGACGTATACGATTTGGACGTAAACACCAGCTCATCTTTTATGTCATTAAACCCAACCGTGCCTAAGTATCCATTTGCTTTATCATAGACCGTCACAGGAAATTGAAAATGATTCACTAGATGCTGCATTCTGGTTTCAGGACGTTCATCAATATTAAAGAACTTATTATAACTTCTAGACACAATCTGCTTTGAAGTCATATTGATAAACAACCCTCTTGCTTTGACATTTATTTCATCCCATTGTCTTTCACTAAATGCTTTTTTGGTGAAATTAAAAGATGAAATATCGTGTGGTAGCTTTAATTCTTGTACATATTCATGCTGATCTAAATGGGCTAAAAAATCATCCAGCGTCACATTGGGCTGAACAAAGACCGGTTGCTTGTTTTCAGAAGCTCTGTAGACAGGATTGTCAATTTCATGTGTCTCAATCCCGCCTGCTGTGATTTTTAACACACGCAGCTGTCCGCCAAATTCAACCTGACCTTCGAGATTATAAGATCTTTCCGACGCTTGGATAGGCAGTCTATATAAATTGCGATGACCGTGAATTTGAATGATATCTAATCCAGAAGTATTTTGCACAAATAAGTGGTCAATGTCATCTGAATATTCACCTACTCCGTGAATAAGCTGCTGCGCTGAGACATGCAGAAGCTCTTCTGGCAAATGGGCAAGCCCACCATGGGTGACAAGAAATGTCTGACCATGATACGTAAAATAGGTGAGCTGATGAAAAGTTCTGACAAACTTCCTTAATTCTTTTAGGTCAAAACCTGCTTCCGCAATTTCAAGCGCAGTATGACGGTTAAACATATTACTTCTCACTTTTTCTTCATGTGCATATTTGTAAAGATGCTGATCATGATTTCCTTCAATGACGATCACATTGCGGCATTCTCTATGTGCCAGCATCCATTCTAAAACTTCCTTGTTTTCTATTCCTCTATCAAGCAAATCACCTGCAAAGATATAAAGCTCGTTTTCTTTCAAGTCTCCTTGCAAATAAGTATTTAGAGCTGTGTAACAGCCGTGAATATCACCGAATACGTGAATGGCCTCATACTGATCAAAAGATCTGGGCTGATAAGTCATAATGGCTGGATATTCCTCAGGCGTCAAAACGGTTACCCATGAAGGCACCTTCTCTGTCTTTAACCGTTCATTCATTTGATATAACACAGATTCCTTCACTACTTTGTGCGGCTCTCGACCTCGATTTTGCAGCAGGGATGTTTCAAGAGGCACTTGCGTAAAATCGACGACATACACTCTATAGCGGTATGAAGTAGCTAATGATTTATACTGCGAAATGGACTTACTTGTGACATGTGTTGCATCAATGACAGTAAAGTCTCCTCGTTCCATTCGGGCTGTGAGGAGTTCAAATAATAAAGACCAGACTTTATGATCATGTGTGCTTGAAATTTCCGGTTTCCCATTGACTGATAACTGCGGAGGCTGGGTTAACAGACGGATTTGATCCGCTGATAATGTATATGGTTCTAAGCCTTGTTCTTTGATCCAAGTTGATTTACCTGCACCTGGGAGACCTCGTAAAAGGACTAAAGTTCTCATAATGGTTCTCCTTTAATGAGTGATATTTTACCTATTATAGATAAATTATGGATAAATCTCAATCTTTTATTGATTATGGTAATATATAGATATAAGGAGGGTTACACATGCCTAATGAAGCGAATACTGCATTCAACATTGGGGATATCGTATTTCAAGTATTTTCTCTTCTATTCATTGCATTGATCGTGACCATCGTTGTCATCGCGATTCGAATGATAAGAAGAAAACAAGTGGAATTGAAGAAAGTCGAGGCTAGATTAAACAAAGTAATTGAAAAAAATCATTTAAAAGAGTAAAAAAATCCGGGAGTTAACCGGATTTTTTTGTTGTCATCACGATTCCTTGTCGCTGCTGCATCAAAAAGAAAAAGACACCTAAAAGGACAAGAAGACCACCTAACATTTGCAGCAGCGTGACTTTCTCTCCAAGCAGTAAAACAGCGAGTATCGTTGCCCCAACAGGTTCGCCTAGAATACTCATTGAAATAGTTGTCGCATTCACATAGGTTAACAGCCAGTTGTTAATGACATGGGACATGGTAGGGATAATGGCGAGCAGTAAGAAAATCCCCCATTCTTTACCCGAATAGCCTACAAAAGGCGTTTGCTGTATAAGGTTAAATAAAATTAAAAAAAGGCCGGCAAAACCAAATACACAAAAGCTATAAATCCAATGAGATATCTTTCTCACAGCTTGTTGACCGATTAATAAATAACAAACAACAGCGATTACACTGAAAAAGGATAAAATGTCTCCTATAATGGCGTCTTGGCTATGTCCGACATCCCCCCATCCGATCATGAGCGCACCAACAATCGCCGCACACATTGTGAAAATGGCTGACTTCGTTGTTCGTTCACGAAAAATGAGAAATCCGCCTAATAATGACACCATCGGCTGAAGTGCAATGATGATTGTAGAGCTCGCCACTGTGGTGAGCTTCAATGAGCCGAACCACAAAACAAAATGGAGCCCTAAAAAGAAACCTGACATACATAAGAAAAACCAGTCTCTCCGCTTTAACGAGACAAGCTCTTTTTGACGCGGCAGAATAAACGGAAGCATCAAAACCGCCGCAAATATCATTCGATACATACTTAAAATAGCAGCAGGCGCACTTGACCACTTCACAATAATGGCCGAAAACGAAATCGCAATGATGGAGATCACAAGCGGCACCGCAATCGACTTCTTTGGAGCATTTGTCTTCATTTCCATTAGCAGCTTCCTTTACATCAGCAGTAGATGAGCTTCTCATCTTGTATGACGTCATCTTACTATGACTATTCGCCTAGAGGCAAGATGAATTTTAAGAATGTTTACATAAAAAAGGCTTTCTTCACGAAAGCCTCATTCCTCATCTATTAATACATAAACAGCCCGCACCGGCCCATGAACACCAACCACTAAATTCATTTCAATATCGGCAGAATTACTTGGACCTGATATAAAATGAATGGCGCCTTTCGTCTGCTCTCCTTCTTCTACTAAGCGATGAAGAGCTGAAGCAGCATGAATCATCCGCGGGACAATTGTGCTTTTTTCAATACATACGATATACATCATCGGTAAAAAATGAAGTGCTCTCCCTTGACCTTGATGGGAGGAAAGAACAACCGTTCCGGATTCTGCAAGTGTGTAATCACTGAATACCACTGCATATTTCGCTTGTTCTGCCTGCCTTATATTTTCTTCTCTTGATGTATCTGCATTCCAGCTAGTGACTGAGATTCCTTCTTTCTGCAAAGCTTGAAACATAGGATGACATTCATATTGTGCAAAACGTCTATCGCTCGAAGTCATCACAGGACCTTCTCCATACTCTTTCATCAATAATCGTAACGTTGAGGGTGCTTCTTTTGGCGTTGTTTCTACCACTCTCGTATGAATTTGCTGACATTGCACCTTCAATTGCTCTATCAATTCTTCTTTCGACAGACCTTCATTTGTTTCCCAATTGACTCGATGCTTCCAAACCGGACGCCGAATAGATGCAGGCTTGGAGGAGCTTTTGCCTAATTGTTGCTGGATATGTGCTAAAAATGGATCTCGATGAGAAATGGTACCTTTCATTGCCGCTCCTCCTTTTGTTTCTTTTTAAACCAATCCCGAAACCTTTCTTTGCTTGGCGCTGGGAGGTCACGAATTTCTGTCCAATTCTTTAAAGGACCCGCCCCTTTTGAAATCTGTCCGTTTGAAGCCATACGTTTCAAGAGCACAGGGGCTGCTTTTGTTCCAAATCGATACATTCTAGGAGTGGATGCGCCCATTCCGAACATTTTCATTGCCATCATTTCCGCTTTAGGCGCTCTCCCCTCTTTTTCAACGATGACTTGTCGATGTTTGATTAATAATTCGTGAAGTGGAATTTTCACTGGACAAGCATCTGTACAGGCTGCGCATAAACTTGAGGCGAAAGGAAGCTCTTGGTAGTCGTCATATCCTCCAAGTAGCGGCGAAAGAACAGCGCCAATCGGACCCGGGTAAATTGATCCGTACGAATGACCGCCAACATGCCGGTAAACGGGGCACACATTGATACAGGCTGCACACCGAATACATTGCAAAACTGGCTGAAATTCCGTCCCTAATATATTTGACCGTCCGTTATCCACAATGACCAAATGAAACTCTTCTGGTCCATCGACCTCTCCTTCTCCTTTTGGTCCCACGACAGAGATATAGCTTGTTAACTTTTGACCGACTGCGCTTCTGCACAATAGACCGACAAGGACATCGAGCTCTTCCATCGTTGGTACAAGCCGCTCCATCCCCATGACTGCGATATGTGTCTTTGGAATGGACGTGACAAGATCCGCATTCCCTTCATTCGTCACAAGACAAATCGATCCTGTGTCAGCCACAGCAAAGTTACAGCCCGTCACACCAATATCTGCTTCAAGAAATTTTTCTCGTAACAAAGCTCTTACAAATTTGGTCATTTCTTCAGGAGTCTCTGACATATCATATCCAAGCTTTTCGTGAAAAACTTCCCGTATTTGTTCTTTCGTCATATGAAGGGCTGGTGCCACGATATGTGAAGGTGGTTCATGGTCATCAACTTGAAGAATATATTCTCCAAGATCGCTTTCAACTACCTCGCAGCCAATCTCTTCTAGCGCTTCATTCATTTCAATTTCTTCTGTGACCATTGATTTTGATTTCACGATTTTTTTTGCTGTTTTTTTTTGTGCTACATCTTGGATGTACGCCGATGCCTCTTCCTTTGTTTTTGCAAAAAACACATGACCTCCACGTCTACTCACGCTCTCACTTAATTGATATAAGTAGTCATCAAGATGGGCAAGTGTATGCTGCCTGATGTCCTCTCCAAGTTCACGCCACTTTTCCCAGTTTCCAAGCTCTTCACTTGCAGTCATCCGCCTTTTATACAGACGCTCCTGTGCTGAGGAAACAGCTCCTCTCATCACAGCGTCTTCTAATCCTTCGCCGATCCGCTCTTTAAAAGCCTTCTCTCCAATTTTCATACTCATGTGCCGTTCCCCCTCTTAGCTTCAGCGGCTATTCAACACTTCTGCGATATGCATCACTTTAACTGGCTTATGAAGACGATTCAGCCTTCCTCCGATATTGAGCAGACATCCACAGTCAGCACCTATGATATATTCAGCGCCTGCCTCCTCTATGCTTTGTACTTTTTCATCGACCATCTGCTCAGAAATGGGTGTCATTTTGATTGAAAAAGTTCCTCCAAATCCGCAGCAATTTTCAGCGCGAGGTAATGGTTCCATCACCAAATCTTTGACATTTGACAACAGTGTGAAAGGCGCTTCCTTAATTCTAAGCAGTCTCGTCATATGGCAGGAGGTATGATAGGTGGCTTTTCCTTTCAAACTCGCTCCTACATCTGTTACATGTAATATATCAACAATAAATTCCGTTAATTCATATGTTTTCGCAGCAAGTGCCTGAGCACGGGCGAACCACGCTCGGTCTTCTTTAAAAAGGTGCGGATATTCTAAAAACATGGCCTTACAAGAACCTGATGGTGTGACGACATATTCAGCTGATTCAAAGGCTTTCATCATATTTTTGGCCGCTTTGATTGTTTCTTTTGTATAGCCGCTGTTAAAGGCGGGCTGCCCGCAGCACACTTGTGCTTCAGGGAATTCTACTTCAACACCGAGCCGCTCTAACACCTCGACAGTCGCCTTTCCTACATGTGGCTGCATCGTGTCAATTAAACAGGTGACAAATAAACTGACTCTCATCGGCGAACTTCCTTTCTTTTGCTGCACCTTGATTTATGTCTGGTCATCTGATGACTAAATAATGGACCTTCATTTCATTTTAATCCCAAATTTCTGAAATTTCAATGAACGGATTTGTCTAAAATTTGGACATCATGTTTGTGAAGGTACATAAAAAAAGCGCCCTTTTTACAGGGCGTTTTGACATGTTTATTTTGAAATCATTTCACGTATTCCGTCTTCAAGAGGTGTTAAAGAACGGCCTAATAGTTTTTCGAAATCATGGCTTTCGACTGCTAATGCCCCATCGCGAATTCCGCTTTGCATCGCTTTGACAAATGGAACAGCTTCTTTCGGTACACCATTTGACGCTAAAAATTCTCCAAATGTATCTACATCCATGTGTTCTACTTTGATTTCTTTCCCGCTCACGTTGCTAACCATTTGTGCAAGTTCAGTATGTGTACGAAGCGGTCCTGACAATTCATAGATTTCCTGATCATGTGCCGGCAGTGTTAACGCATTTGCTGCTGCTTCTGCATAGTCATTTCTTGTTGCCCAGCCGACTTTACCTTCACCAATTGGGCTGATAAACGGCGCTCCGTTGACTGATGCCAGAATCGTATCTTTTTCATTTTCCACATACCAATTGTTTCTTAAAAAAACATGGGGGATGCCAGAGGCCAAAATCGCTTCTTCTGTTTTTGCATGGTCATGTGCTAGGTTAAGCTGACTTTCTCTTGCATTGACAACACTTGTATAAGCAATAAATGATACATTCGCTGCTTTCGCTGCTTCGATGGCATTTAGATGCTGCTTCACTCGTTCTCCATCCCCAGACGAAATGATCAAAAGACGGTCAATCCCTTGAAACGCTGATTGAAGTGTATCCGGCTGTGTGAAGTCTCCTTTGCGCACATCCACCCCAGCTTCCTTTAGATGTACTGCTTTTTGCGGATTTCGAACACTGACCGCCAATTGTTCAGGTGGTACTTTTGCGAGCAAATGTTTGACGACGAGCGATCCAAGTTGTCCTGTTGCACCTGTCACTAATAATTTCATTAATTTGACCTCCTCATTTTTCGTTCAACGGTGATGTTTCATGTATGAAGCAGCTGGTTTCTTGCATCAGATCATTCGTTATAATCAAAACGGTTACAACTAAGGGGTAAAAAAAGCTCTATGTATGAGCTTTTTCTACTTCGCCTCGATTAATAATTGCTTAATTGTCACTTGTTTAAGATGATGCTCAAGTGCAGACTGTGCTTCTTTGAGTTCTTTCCGCAGTCTCGTATCCATGGCTTGACCAATTCGACACGCAATGACTGGTTGATGAAAATTAAACAACTCTTCATCTTCGATTACATCCACAGCCCGGTACACATCTAGCAGTGTGATGTCCTCTGCCGGTCTTTTTAAGGAAGCACCGCCTACTCCGCGGCGAATCTCAATGAGATCCGCTTTTTTCAGCATAGCCATCATTTTTCGTATAATGACAGGATTTGAATTGACACTTTCCGCAATAAAATCCCCTGTACACTCTTTTGAAACACCCGCAATAAATGACAAAATATGAACAGCAATGGTATACCTGCTGCTAATTTGTTTCACATTCCTTCACCACCGTTGTAACCAATATAGTGACAATGAATGGATTTGTCAATCAATAAACGGATTTTTCTTTCTTTCCCAATCTTCAAATGTCATCATCTCATGATGTTCTGCTGCATCAATTTCTAGCGGTGCAATACATTCAAGCAGATTTCCATCGGGATCAAGAAAATAAATGGCGGCATGAAATTGTGGTGGATTATCAAGTACTAAAGGCTGTTGCTCTTCCGAAAAGCCAAACATCGGATGTATGCTGATCCCTTTTTCTATCAGCCATTCTTTGATCTGTGCAATGCTGGATGTTTCCATTTGGAAGGCAACATGCCGAGTCGCTGGATGATATGGAATAGTGGACATATCCGCTTTCCATATGCCAAGCCAGCTCTTTCCTTTCTCAATCCATAAAAAGGCCACTCTTTCATTTTCATAAGCAAGTGTTAATTCCAACTTTTCAAAAAATGAAATGGATGCCTTGATATCACTCACAGGCAAATGCGCTTCATACAAACCTTTCAACATCATTTCAATCACTCCTTTACTATCTTCTATTGTGCAGGAATTGAAAACATTCTTCCTCAGCAAAACGATGTATTTCAACCAAGCCATTGGATTGAGATGGTTAAATGTTTGATCCATTGCATATGGGGGAAGGTGTTCAAATAAAAGAAAGGAGCGTTCAATATGCCTTGGACAATGGAAGATTATCCAGCTTCATTCCAATCATTAGACAAAGTCATTCGAAAAAAAGCACTTGAGATTGCCAACAAAATGGTGCAGGAAGGCTATGAAGAAGGTAGAGCGATTCCAATTGCGATCAATCAAGCGAAAGAGTGGAAAAAGAATGCGACGGAAAAAGAAATGGAGGACTTTCACTCTCATGGTTCTGTGACTCCTTCTAAGAAAAGCAGCTCTGCACGACCTGAGCTCATGGATCATGCGCAGCATGTCGTGAAACATGATGAAGGCTGGGCGGTTCAAACTGAAAAAGCGAAGCGTGCAAGTGAGGTAAAAGAAACGAAACAGGAAGCCATCGACCGCGCGAAAGAGATTTCATCTAAAAAAGGAACAGCAGTTGTCATCCACCGAACAGACGGGACGATTCAGGATGTGGTGAAGCCAAAATAAGACCGCCCTTTGGCGAGCGGTCTTTTCTTTATGCATTCTTTTCTTTTTTAGCGGGTGCTTTTCTTTTCTTAGGTGCTGCTTTTTTCGTTTTTTCTGGTTTTGATCGATCGATAGAAGCCTGCAAAGCGGCCATCAAATCAGTGACATTGGATGAAGCCTCTTTTTTACCTGTCGTTTCTGGTTGAACGGTATGTTCTCCGGAGATTTTGTCTCCAATTACATTCATCAGCTGCTCTCTGTATTCATCCCGATAAGCGGCTGGATCGAATGTGGTGGTCAGCTGCTCAATTAAAAGGAGTGCTGTATCTAACTCTTTCTTCACGATATTTTCCTCTTGCGGGATATTCGGGACGTCTGATACTTGCCTAATTTCGTCAGGGAAATGAATGGTTTCCATTAGTAAAATATGTTCGTAGCACCTAACAATCGCTAATTGCTCCTTTGAGCGAATCATGATCTTGGCTACACCGATTTTCCCTGATTCTTGTAACGCTTTTCTTAATAATGAATAAGCCTTTGCTCCGCCGGTATCTGGAGATAGAAAATAACTTCTTTCATAATAGATGGGGTCGATCTCTTCTATCTTCACAAAATCAATGATTTCGACGGCTTTTTCTTCATTTTCTTTTCTCAGCCTTTCGAGTTCTTCCTCATCCAATTCAATGAATTTATTTTTGGCATACTCGTACGCTTTTACAATTTGCTCTGGCGCTACCTCCTCGCCGCAGTTAGCACAAACCTTTTTGTAGTTAATCGGCGTATGGCATTCTTTATGAAGCTGTCTTAATTTAATATCTTTGTTTTCTGTAGCGGTAAACAGCTTGACTGGAATATTCACCAGTCCGAAGCTAATGCCACCCTTCCATACTGTATGCATCGTAACGCCTCCGTTCTTTTCTCCTTACTATGTAATGTTTTCATCAGAGTTATGTATGTTTATGAAAATTTCATCCCACTCTAAGAACACATGATGTAAGGAAGTGAAAAACACAATGAAACCGATGCGTTTAACGTCTGCACATGATATTCCTGTTGGAGCAGACTGGCTGTATGAATTAAAATATGACGGCTTCAGGGCCATTCTTATTTGGGAAAAAGACACCATCCATTTAGAGAGCAGAGCCGGAAAGCGATTAAATGAACAATTTCCTGAAGTCATTGATCAGTGCCAGCAACTAACAAAGCAGCTTGCACCTTTTTTACCGCTGACCCTAGATGGAGAATTGGTCTTTTTACTGAGTGAACAAGAAAGCGACTTTACAAAGGTTCAGCAAAGAGGCCGGCTGAAAAACACAGAAACCATTCAACGCCAGGCTAAGCGGTTTCCATGTCATTTGATTGCATTTGATCTATTGAGATTTAAAGGGAAATCCCTCGTTGATTTACCGCTGATTGAAAGAAAAGCTGAGCTGCATGAGGTGTTCCAAGAAGCAAATCTTCCTCCCTCCGTTCAGTTGAATCACCCCTCTCTTCTTCAAATCATCCAAACCGATAGCAGCCCTGATGACATGAAAAAAATCATGCTGACCTATTTAGCGGAAGGATTAGTTGCTAAAAAGAAGATGAGTAAATGGCAGGAGCATACCCGCTCGAAAGAATGGCTCAAAATCAAAAATTGGCGGTATGTATCTGTCATCGTGACTCGTTTTGATAAAGACAATGGCTATTTTCAAGGATGTCTTTATCAAGAAACGAATCTCATAGAGGTTGTCCAATTTAAGCATGGTTTTTCTAAAGAAGAAGAACAAACCCTGCGCACCTTATTTCTAACCAAAGGTCAAATGACTGGAGCATCACATTATGAAATCCCACCATCCATTGTCGCAAAGATTGCCTGTATCTCTTTTGATGGATCAGCCTTGCGAGAGCCCCGGTTTTCTTCGTTTTTATTCGATGCAGACCCAGCAACGTGTACCTTTCAACACATGCTCAAACAGCTTTATCCGCTCCCAGCTTTGATTGACATCACCCACCCAGAGAAACCGGTTGTACCTGCCCTTCATATCACAAAGGCAGATTACTTACTTTATTTGAGGCAAGCCGCTCCCTATTTATTACCCTTTTTACGTGAAAGACGTCTTACGTTAATACGCTTTCCTCATGGCACTGGTGGAGAATCTTTTTATCAAAAGGCAACGCCCGATTATGCGCCTGATTTTGTTGAGACAGATCAAGCGCACGATATTTCTTACACAATCTGTAATGATCCTAACACGTTGCTTTGGCTTGGTAACCAGCTGGCGATGGAATTTCATATTCCTTTTGAAACGAGAGATACAGATCGACCTGTAGAAATTGTATTTGATTTAGATCCGCCTTCTGTTAAAGCGTTTCACCTAGCAATAGAAGCAGCCAAACGAATCAAGGTCATTTTAGATGGACTCTTTCTCACCGCATTTATTAAAACAAGTGGTGGGAAAGGGCTGCAAGTTTATATCCCATTGAAGAAAAATGCCTTCACATATGAACAAACTAGACAATTCACTGCGTTCATCTGCCAATTTTTATGTGAACAAGCACCCGAGCTGTTTACGCTAGAGCGTCTAAAGAAAAACCGCGGCAACCGTTTATATTTAGACTACCTTCAACATGATGCTGGAAAAACAATCATCGCCCCGTATTCCCCGAGAGGAAACGAGCTCGGACTTGTTGCAACACCGATTGAATGGGAAGAATTAAACAGCGAAGAATGTCACCCTTCTTTATTTACGATGCCGGCTGTTATGAAACGTCTAAAGGAAAAAGGCGACCCATTCCGGCAAATGAGGCACCATGTGAATGATGATTCTTTTCGACAAGTTTTATATCAGCTGCAGGACATGTTACCAGCTCATAAAATGGACATACGCGGTCATTAAGCGTTACACTTATTCATTAGAGAGAAAGAAAGGGATGACCATTTTGACCGCACACTCAATACGAAACATTGCCCTGATGTTCTTATGTCTTACCGCAGGAATAGTGGATGTTATTGGCTATTTAAGCCTAGGGCACGTGTTTACAGCAAATATGACGGGAAATATAGTACTGCTTGGCATTGCAGCAGGCAGTTCATTGCAGTTAACCGCTCTTCATTCCATCACGGCACTTAGCGGATTTGTTCTAGGTGTTTTACTAGCTGTTGTCATAGGTGGAAAACAAGAAAAAACATTTTGGCCAAAAGCCGTTACACGCATCTTTATCATAGAAGTCATCATCTTGCTTCTATTTGCTCTTATGACCATTTTTCCTTATACGCAAGGTGCTTATTTTATGCTGATTATCCTTTTAAGTATGGCGATGGGCATGCAAACGGCGGCCGCACGCAAATTAAATGTCGCTGGCATTTCTACAACAGTTTTAACGAGTACACTTGCTAACTTATTTGAAGATTTGGCGCAACGCTTATCAAATCGGGAAAAAAGAAAAGCCCCTATTCAACATGTGAGCTTGCTGCGAATCGGTTCTATTGTCTTTTACTGCCTAGGAGCTGCTTTAGCTGCGTATACAGATGCGTACGATCCGTTTATCATCATTTGGCTGCCTATTTGCATCCTAGGGGTTATTGTGATCACAGCTACATTTAAGCACTTTCACCAATTGAAATAGCCAATCTTAGATGGCTATTTCAATCACTGTGATGAAACATTAATAACTTCTTACATAAAAACCAGGAGGACGCCCCATAATGAATGTGGAGCCATATGGAGAATATCCAGAAAACGTCCCGAACCCCCCATATCCAGGGTAACCTCCTAAGCCCGAGAACACGCCAGGGCTCACATAATACCCGCCAAAGCCAATATGGGGTCCCACTGCTCCGCCGCTAAAACCGCCGCCATGAAAGCCTCCATACACCCGTGAATCCATACAATCACCTGCCTTCAACTTACACCTCATCTCATCATATGCGTGACAAATGGAGCGGTGTTCCCTCTTTTGTAACAATTTCTATGTACAATAGACCAATTTGATGAAATTTGAATGAAAAGTCCTGCAAAAAATTAAATTAAGCAAAGAAAGGTGACCTTTTTAACTTGTTGCTCTGCCCTATGTTTATTTAGAATAATGGAGCAGGTAACAAATTTGCACACCCCCTTTGTTGCGAATTCTTCTTATTAAACGTTCTTGCAGCGTTTAATAAGAAGAGCCTATTTTCACCCATATAAAAAACCCTTGCTGATCATCATCAACAAGGGCGAGATATGATTGGGTGATTAACCACCAATGATTTTTTCTGCTACTTCGAAAGAACCCGCTACATTTTCAGTTAAAACAGCCGCAGCGACCGCTAAACCTACAACGAATAATACTTTTAATCCTGTTTTCATCTTATATCAACCCCATTCTTTTCATATGTAAATCCGCTTCTAAACTTTTATTCAAGTAAAAAACAGACTGCTCATATAGTGCTTGATTTTCACAATACTTTGCAGCAAAGTGAGAAAGCTCTTTCACTTCATGATATTCATTCTTTTCTTCTAACTTTCTTAATTTCTCATTAATTTGCTGAAATCTTTGTGGCACATTCGTTAAGTAAAGATCATGTACGATGCCTATTTTGAGCTGAAACACTTCATGAGAAGCTTCTTTCATTCGGGCATATGCAGCCTCTATATACTGGCTTGCACGCTGCTTTTCACCAATCACACAGAGTTCCCGGCTGATCAGATACGTAGAATGGAAAAAGAAATCTGAATCATAATACTCTTGATGAGACAATGCTTTTTCAAGATGTCGTATAGATTCTTTCGGTTTATTCCAAAATGAATATAAAATGGCCACATTATGGTGGTGCTGAGCCAGCATAAAATCATCCTGTTCGCTAGTCAACACCTCTTCCGCTAAACGATAATTCTCAAGCGCTTCTTCGTACCTGCCAATCTCTGTAAGGTTGGCTGCAATAAGAGAATATGAAAGTGCAGTTCTTCTTTCATAGTGCTTGTGACGTTTATAGACGTGTAGAGCCCTACGAATATAACTTAATGAAAGCATAATATGACTCAGGCGATAGTAAAGCCACGCGACCTTAAAATCAAAATCAGCGCGTTCGATTTCACTTGGAATTTTATCTAAGAGCTTTTCCGCACTTTGATACATCTGTAATGCAACCTCATAATTCCCCTGATGCTGTTCATACACACCCTCATAAAAATCAAAATAATAAGCAAGGCGATTAGACAAATCATCATCTTTTTTCCCATAATGGCCTTCTATACTTTTCGTTGAAACATTGCCCTTTTGCCCTCTTAAATTGTACATCAGAATATGATGCCTTTTCTCTAGAAGAGAATAATACATGAGGATGTCATTATCATCAATTTCCTCTACTGCCTGTTTCGCTTTAGCAAATAGCCGTTCTGCCTCATCTGCATGATCTTTTTTGATTTCCATGTTCCAGTCATTTAATAGTGATGCCAATTCCGCCACAGGAACTTTGCTCATTCTACACCCCCAATCACCTTCAGCTACACCACATGATTTCACTAAATATGGAACTTCTATTAGCAATTGCTAATTCGTCCATTTGACATCATTTTAATATGAATCACTTGAATCTTCAATAACCGATTCCTTTGTTATTGCGTTTCTTTCTCCTAGTCAATGATGTATACACTAAAAATTCCGTCTTTTTTCTATTAAAGGACACGGTTGAATTGAAAAAAAGCCCTTATTGGGCTTTTTGGATTTATTCCAATCTGATAATGGTTAATGCCGCTCCAACAGATCCCCCGCCAAGTAATACTACGGTTGCGACTAAACCGAATATTTGAAGAGAAATTTGATTCCCTGCTGCAAGTGTTGTAATGAGAGATACATTGTAGGTAGATGTAGATAAAGCAGGTGTTAAAATAGACCCTGCTATGGGTGTTCCGTTGTTAATCACCCTTGTTCCTGCCAGAAGTGCAGCGCTTGTATTTACTTGATACGTGATAAAATACCGCCCTGAAACAGGTACCGTAAACACCGTATTACCACCACTTACGGTAAATCCATCTAAACTTTGGTTATTAGGCAGCGTCACTGCCGTTCCGCCTAAAACAACCAGCACCGTACTTCCCGACGTATTGGATGCGTACATCGAGTTAGTTGTTAAACTAGTACCGGTTGGACCTGTGACTCCAGTTGTGCCCGTTACTCCTGTTGAACCCGTGGCTCCCGTTGGACCAGTTACTCCTGTTGAACCTGTGGATCCCGTTGGACCCGTCGAGCCGGTTGCGCCGGTTACTCCTGTTGAACCCGTGGCTCCAGTTGCACCGGTTACTCCTGTTGAACCTGTGGCTCCCGTTGGACCTGTGTCACCTGTTGTGCCCGTTGCACCGGTTGGACCTGTGGCTCCCGTTGGGCCAGTTACTCCTGTTGAACCCGTGGCTCCAGTTGGACCAGTTACTCCTGTTGAGCCGGTTGGACCGGTTACTCCCGTTGAACCCGTGGCTCCAGTTGCACCGGTTACTCCTGTTGAACCCGTGGCTCCAGTCGGGCCGGTTATTCCTCCACACATATTAAGTTGGGCGCACATGTCTCTCACTACTTTCAAACTGTGGAATCTTCAAGACATACACACTAATACTGATAATTGAGAGAAAACGAAACGACAATACTTCCAGTCGAGGTTCCACCAGTAGCTAAAATCCCAATCGAGTTCAGATCACTGAGCGTAATGGATCGACTCTCTCCTGGCGGTACCGTGAAATCAGGAACAGCTGTACCGTTTACCTCTAAAGCCACAGTAGGTGCTACAGCCACAATCCCATTGTTTTCCACCATGATGGTTCCGTTTATGACATAAGGTGTTCCATCTGTCCAGACGACAACTGCATCAGCTGCTGCTGCTAAATCAAGTGTGAAGCATACTGCATCATTTACAAAGCCCGCTTGTTCATTACTACATCCGCCTAAAATAGCCATTTTAACCCTCCTTCAACCTAGTCTTGATAGACTATGATCCATTGATATTGGATGATTGTGCGATTATCACAGCTTCAAAGCTTTATTTTTCTTCTTTGCACCATGTTGATTTGCATGTCTAATCGTGCTTGCACATTTTCAGTTGATGGAGATTTCAAGATAAATTTCACATCTTTCACAGTAATCGCACGACTTTCTCCTTTTTGGACAAGAAGATCATAACAAAATGTACCAGTGTGAATCCTAATTGCGACTGGTACATCCTGATGATCTTGATGATGCAACACAACAGTTGCCGTATTGAGAAATTTTGTTCCATTCCGCCATACTTCCACCGAACTGGGCGTTGTGGAAAAACAAAGAAAGATGTGGTGAGATTCTATGTTTTTTAAAATAAGCGCATCATATACAGGAAGCCCTACTTCAATGATTCCACATAAAAAAGAAAGATCTACAAGAATTTTCGAACTGGATCGATACAAAACTTTTTGACAGCATGTTGATCTATTGCAACACGGTACAAGAAGTTCCAACACCACACAATTCTGCTTTTCATTGATAGAACTCAAAGAAAAATAGCAAGTCTTAAACACACTTCTTTCAAAAAACACCCATGAGTAAAAAGGTTCCCCATCTTCCATGGTGAGCAAAAAGGGAGAACTCATCGAACGTTTGTGAGTAAAGCCTTCTAATTTTGTTTGATTGTTTATCTCTTTTAGTTTACTCATCAACAGGTTTGTCACTTACAATCAGCCCAATTCCATGCTGTATACATAACTATATGGTCTTTTATCATATGTGCCTTTGACTATTTTGTGCGATTGGATTAGATGATGAGCATAGCTTTTCATTTTTCAAGTTTCTCTATATAATATGAACAAGAACTTTCCGTGCCTCAGTAGCTCTAGAAGGGAAGAGCGCCGTAAAACAATTGTAGCTAGCGGGTCGCAAGGCAAGGGTTTCAGAAGCACCGAAAAGCAAATGAGCTGAGACAGGTGAAACTCCTGTCGGTGAAATTCCGTAGGGAAGCGTGTTGCCCCCTAGCCTATGCTTACGAAAGGAGTGCGGGTTCGAATCCCGTCTGAGGCTTGATGAATATGGAGGATGAAAACAATGCAGGTTTTTGAAGAATATGTAAGCAATATCGGTCATCCAGAGCTGAAACAGCGCATGCAAGACATCTTACAATGGATTTCAGACACATTCCCTCAATTAGAGCCAAGAATTGCTTGGAATCAGCCCATGTTCACAGATCATGGCACATTTATTATCGGATTTAGCGTCGCAAAACACCACATTTCTGTCGCACCAGAAGGAAAAGGGATTGATCACTTTTCAGCAGATATTGTACAAGCTGGTTATGACCATGGAAAAAAGATGTTTCGGATGAAAGAAAGCTTACCGATTGACTATCCTCTGCTAAAAAAAATCATCGAATTTAACATTGAAGACAAAGCAGATTGTACTACATTTTGGCGAAAGTAATAAACACCCCGATCTGATGTCATAACAGATTGGGGTGTTTTTTCGTGGGATTTACATTCTATTTGGTTCTCTCTCCTGCCCATTTCTGCTCCACCCATTCATAGCACGACAGAAGCAGGCTAACGCCCTTTTGGAATAGCGGCAAATAAACAACGGTTCCCGCCGTTAATCAGGCGATCATAGCACCTACCAACACATCAAATGGATAATGAACACCTACCCAAATCCTTGAAAAGCCTACAGCGCAGGCAATGAAAAGCCAATAAATACGACGCTTGTGGAAAAGCCAAAAGACTATACAAATGGAAAAAATAAAAATGGTGTGATCACTCGGAAAAGAGTTGTTCACTTCCTTTTCGATTAAAAGATTGACTTGATTCAATTCTGCAAAGGGCTGTTGATTGGAATAAAAGAGCCCAGCGACTTTCCCTAACATCTCTGCCAAGATAAAGGTCAACCCAGCAGATATCATCATCCATCTGTTTCTTCTGCTCCGATTTTGAAACCACATGATCAAAAACATGATCGCAATGAACATCACTGAATATTCAGCCAATCCAATAAGAACTGGATTTAAGACATCGTGATTCATACTAAGTTGATTAATCGACCGAAATACCCGTTTATTAAACTCCTGCATCTCATTTCATTCCTTTTGCTTCGTTTAGGAAAAGGATAAATGAAAAAAGAAGCCCGTGACATCGATCGAGCGAACAAAATAAAGGGATCATCTCACATTTTTGTCACTTCGTTGTCATCCGGATACAAAGAAACAAAGCACTATTTAGAATGAAACTGCTCCCATTCTTTTTTCAGCAAAGCATATTGATAGGTGTTGTCATATTTAGGGGTGCCATCCTCATTTGTAGTAAATGAAACAAACTCAAGAAAGAGGCCTTCTTTCCTCATGCCTAAACGCTCACATAATGTTTGAGATCGATCATTGTCATCTTCTACATATGCATATAAGCGCCTTGCTCCTTGATTGACAAATAGATATGACAAGAGAGCTTCTGCACTTTCACGGGCATATCCCTTCCCTTCATATAACGCATGAAAATTCCAGCCAATTGAATACGTGTCAGGCTCATATTTTAAATGAAACAGTTCACCGATAATCAACTGACTTTCTTTTAAACAAATCGCCATATAAGAGTGATCTGCTTTTCTTTTTTGCACCTTAGCGACCGCTTCTTCTAATGTAGAGATTTGATCATCCAGAAAACAATTTACTCTTGGATGAGATAAGTATGCAAGCATTCCAGGTGCATCTTCATCGCGAAATGTTCTAAGAATTAACCGTTTTGTTTCTATTTTATCCATAAGGGTCTCCTTACTATTTCTTCTTTATCTTTCACTATTTTAGATGTCATGGACTGTTTTTGATCATTTGATCGCATGGACGTATCCATTTTTTAAACTCCAAGCGCTTTTTGTAATGAAATAATGTCATCAAAACTGATATAATAGAACATAAGTTTGCATTTTATTGAAAAGGGATGACTTGAAATGATCAAAACGGTAGAAGGCAATATCTTAGACGCAGAAGAAGATATCATCTGTCACCAAGTGAACTGTAAGGGTGTCATGGGAGCAGGATTAGCAAAGCAAATCAAAAGCAAATACCCAAATGTGTATAAAGACTATAAACGTTTATGTGCAGAACAAGGAGATGATTTATTAAGCTCCGTCCAGTTCATCACAACGAGCGACGGAAAAACCATTGCCAACTTATTCGCCCAAGTTGGATACGGAAGAAAAACAAAACAAACAGATGACGACGCATTACGCAGCTGCTTTGAACATCTAAAACAGACAGTGACAAATCTAAATGAAGAGAATCCCCTTCATTCTATCGCCATTCCTTATGGGATCGGCTGCGGCTTGGCAGGTGGCGATTGGACGGTTGTTCGAGAGATGATAGAAGAGGTCCTTGGTGAGTGTGAAGTGACGGTTTATCGGTTTAAATAGGTAAAATGAGAAATTCTTATGAAACAAATATTACAAAAACCCTCCTTCATTCATTTGGAGGGTCATTTGCTATTTGCTATTTTCTTCTTTATTTTTCAAATAATTTAGCACAGCTTCTTTATCTTTCTCGTCTTCTGGTAAAAACCCGAACGTTTTATACTCCCATACGGCTCTTCTCTGGATACCATAAAGCCCTATAGATAAAATATCTTCATAGCCATAATCAATCGAGAATTTCCCTGTTTTATCTAATTGTAGGGTAGCTGTTGTCCAAGCACCTAAATCATTTTGTATATATGCTTTTTTCAATTCTTCAAAAGTTTTACTTAGTTCGTATAATAAATGAATGTATGTTGACTTACTTACATTATATTTAAGTGGAATTTCATGTCCATAAACATACTCTTCACTATTAGTCTCGTTGAAACAAAATGTAATTCCAGCCGAATCATCAAGGATTTCTGCATACATCCAAACTTTATCCCAATCATATGGTATTAATTCATTAATTGATTCTGCTATCTTTTTATAATAGTGTTCTATTGATTCCATTATCTTTAACCTCCAGGTTGATTCTTGATAAATTCTTGAACATAACTTTTTCCTACTTTATATTCCACAAAAAAACTATCAGGTCTTAGCAAATCACCTTGATAAATAGGCTCAATACTTACCTCTACATGTTTAGGTGGAATCTCTTTGAGTGCAGCCAACCATTCCTGCTCCATGTTATACCATTTCCCGCCACTACGATTAATCTGGGAATTCATCGGAAGTAGGTTATCAATATCCCCAGACCCTTTAAAAATAGATGCAATTAAATGCCCTCCATCATCATCCAGCAATCGATCCGGCTTACCTGAATTGGATTGAGCATATTGATTTCTTTTGACCTCTCCGTATTTTAAATCACTTGCTTCGACTTTGACAATGCGGCCATAGTGATCTGTTGTGTAGGTGTAACCTTGCTTTGTTGAATAAACGACATTCGATTTTAATACCTTTTTGCGTTTCCAGCGCACATAGTGCTCTCCGTAACTGACAACGGTCGGTGGTGATTTGGGTGCTGGTAATCTTCTGCCTGTCTGAGAGATACCGTATCCTGAGTTGTTGTCTAGACGCTTTGCCATGGAGATGAGTTTATTTTTGAGATTTTCTCCGTCAAACACGTTATACGGCAGCTTCGGGCCACCAGCCATTTGAAACTTTGGTGAGTATGGCAATAAATTCGGAATGGTGACGTTACCGATTGATTTTGCCCCTTGTTCAAGGCCTTTCCTCACTGTTGTTTTGGCAGCTGTTGTCCCTGTTTTTGTGATGGCTCCTGCCCCTTTAGAACCAAAGACAATTTCTGCAAGAGAACCAGTCGCATAGGCGAACCAGTGTGACCGTGAATACGCGTCACCATTTATGACTTCTTTTTGGAATGAGTCTGAAATCGATTTTCCAATCGCTTTCGATGTTTCAATTGGATGTGAAACAGCCGTTACGACTGATTCCACAGCCCCACCTGGATCAGTGACAAGATCATAGATTCCCGTCACTGTATCTTTTGCCACATCATATAGACCCACTGCAGCACCTTTTACACTATCAACGAATACCTCCGATGCTTCTTCCTGTGCTTTGATTTGGATAAGCTGGCTGTAATACATTTTTTGATCATATGTGAGATTCTCATAACCGATCTCATCTACAATCTCAAAGTACTTCGCTTCTGATAGACACGAAGGATCATTGAGCTTTTCTTTCAGTTCTTTGATTCTTCGTTTTTCTTTTTCATCTTTTTTCACCTTTAAATAGGCTTTCACTTGAGCATCAATCTGATCATGGTTCTTGTACACGTCTGTCTCATGAAATGCTTTTGCATCATAATACATTGGCTGCGCATTCTTTCCTTTTCCAGTAGCAGCCATCATCTTTGCATAAAAAGTGTTGAGGTGGTTCTCAACCGCTTCTGACTTTGCGTATTCCGTTTTTAAATCATTGTCTATTTGATGTAAAACTTCAATGGTCTCTTTTCTTTTTTTGTTCGCATCATCTAAATGTTCATTGACCTCTTTACTTGAAAAAATATGTAATTCAATTAAATCACTGATATCGTCAAAAATAGTGGAAAGAGCCTCTTTTTGTTCTTTGACCATATCTTTATTGTTCTGAATCCCTTGTTTCAATTGAGTGTCTAAAAAGTGCTCATCAATAAAAGTACTCCCGCCTAATGATTCATCATCAAGCTTTCCTTTCACCCCATCTAAAAAAGCTTTCTGCATATCGATAAAATCAAGATATATGTCTGTGTACAGCGCAAGATCCTCATAAAAAGATTTGATATTGTCTGCACCTTTTCCAGTAAATTCATCACCTAAGCCCGACACACTTTTTAATGCTTTTTTCACAAGTTTCATTTCTTCTTGAAGCTCATGATAGGCCTTTGATCTCTGTTCTACAGCTGATAGTAAAGATGGAGCATCTAATATTTTCATATAAAAAAGACTCCTTTTATGGCATATTCTTTTACTAGAATACCATAAGGAGCCTGACACTTTAATCCACTTTATCGTTTTTTAACCAATTATCTATCAAAGCTACCTCTTGATACATAAGTAACTTGTTTTAAAGAAATCCATCATTGAAAGTTATTGATAATTGTATACAATGCTTTCTTTAGCACAACCTTATCATCATTTGACAAGTTTTGGAGCGCTGTATTGTTCAGCTCAATTGTTGCTGCTTCAACTTTATCTCTAATGTCTAAAGATTTTTGAGTCGCCTCTACTAAAATATTTCTTCGATTTTTTGGATCTATTGTGCGTTCAATTAAGTCCGCTTTTTGCATTTTATCTAAAATTCCAGAAACTGTTGAGGCTTCTAAATACACGAGTTCTCCAATTTGTTTAGGAGATAGCTGGCCCTCTCTCCACAAACAGTTCAACACACCATATTGAGCGGGTGTCAAATCACATTCCTCTAAAAGCTTACTAAAGTACTTAAACACTTTATTTTGACTAACACTTAGTAAAAAATTTATGCACTCTGATAATTCCATTTTATCTCCCCCACATTGACTTTACCTATAATATCATGGTAGTTTTTTAATTGAAACACTTTTGCACCAGAAATGTTTTGTGATAATATATTTTTAGAAAGGAAGATAAATAATGGATTCATTTAAAGCGATACTAGTGACAGAACAAAATGATCAAGTGAATTATGATCTTCAAAATGTAAGTGTGAATGATCTATCTGAAGGAGAAGTATTAATTAAAGTAGCATATTCTTCAATCAATTATAAAGATATGCTGGCTGTTCAAAAAAATGGAGGTGTTATTCGTAACTATCCGATGATTCCCGGAATTGATTTAAGTGGAACGATCGTTCATACAACAGATCATCGTTTTGTAGAGGGTCAACATGTTATTGTCACAGGTTTCGCTATGGGCATGAGCCACACTGGAGGTTTTTCTGAATATGCTAGAGTACCTGCGGATTGGATTGTTCCTTTGCCAAATAACTTGACTTTAAAAGAAGCAATGATTTTTGGAACAGCAGGCTTTACAGCCGCTCTTTCGATCATGGCTTTACAGGAAAATGGGATGAATACAAAAAATCAACCTCATATACTCGTTACAGGTTCAACTGGTGGAGTTGGTAGCATCGCGATACAATTATTATCTAAAATTGGGTATAAAAATATTAATGCTTTAGTGCGTAAAGATCATCAAGTCGACATTGCAAAATCTTTAGGAGCAACTGATGTCATTTTTGCAAACGAGTTAGGAGAGCTCAAAAAACCATTAAACAAGCAAAAATTTGACTTCGTCTTAGATACCGTAGGAGGAGATGTGGCTTCTGTCATAATACCTCAAATTTCTTATGGTGGAAGCATGAGCATGTGCGGGAATGCAGGTGGAATTAAATTAACAACAACTGTGTTACCTTTTATTTTAAGAGGGATCAACCTTCTAGGGATCGATTCTGTAAATGTACCAATCAATAAACGCAAAGTCATTTGGAACGAGATAGCAAACGAATGGAATATCGCCCAAACGACTCTAGTCAATGAGATTACTCTCGATACGTTACCTGAAACAATTGAATCCATTAAAAATGGCCAACATTTAGGAAGAACAATTATTAAATATTAAAATAACACAAACTCTATTTGAACTATATTATTCAAGACTACCAATCCATATACCCCATGCATCAATACCAAGTAAACACAAAGCTAAAAAAGGTGAAACTATACTCCACTAAATAATAAAAGAAAAACCCTATTATAAGGGTTTTTCTTTTTTGGAATCGTACTCTTTAATAATATCAATTGGATCAATCGCATCATCATCTTGTGTATATTCCTCTACATAAGGAGTAATTAATTTCTTAAACTGCTTTTCATCATCCACTAGAGCAATACAAGTTTCATACCCTTCAAAATCAGATGGGTATAAATTTGCAACAGCACTACCAGTTTTTAAAGCCATATCTATCGCATTTTTTAATTCCAATAGACCCTTCCTGTTTCCTAAAATCAATGCTTCTCTGTGATGAGTTTCTTGAGCATATATATTACACATCTCTAAAACATCATCATCCGCTTGAATAGACAGATAAAAGCACCTCCGAAATTAAATTTAGTTCATTATATAATTCATAATGTCAACAGGCCAAAGAGCCATGACCTCAAACGTCTGATCCCAAAAGTGATTGCGGACACCGCAAACAAAAATAGCTCATACTACTTAACTGTACTTTGCTCCTTTTTATATTTCATTACTTTTATAATTCTATAAACTATTACAGCAACATAGCACACAACTAAGGTAATCAGATATTCAAAAGGAAAATCTCTTTGTACACCTTGATAAAGAAAAATTGCCAAAAGGACTGTAAACAAAACTATTTGAAAAACTTCTTTTTTTATCATCCAAATCCCCCGATATACTTTCACTTACGTTTTATACTTTTAATTACGTTATGTTACCGTGAAATTATAAAACAATCAGTCTTAACATTCTACAGTCAGTTCCATATTTAGGATTTAAGTAACAAAATTGAAAGTATGTACTATATTTATTTTTATCTCAAATTGTTTTCTTCTCTTTCTTCATAAAAACATCCTGAAATTCTTCATAAATTTTTTTCGTTTTTTTCAGAATCCCATGCTTTATACAGCTCTCGCATAAATATATACAGTGAAATTGGGTAATACCCAAAGTTCCTCTAAGGGACACTGAAATTTTCCACTTCAAAAATCTTAATTAATTCATTTGTTTTTTTAGTATCTCTATACGCTGCCATCAAAGCAAATGGAGCACCTAATATAAAATAGACTCCTTTATGGCATATTCTTTTACCAGAATACCATAAGGAGCCTGACACTTTAATCCACTTTATCGTTTTTTAACCAATTAACCTCCAGAGCTACCTCTTGATGCAACTGTTTGGACATCTTCATGTAGAGGTTGAGTCAAACCGTTTGTAAAGAAAAGTGTACCTAGAGCTACCACAGCTAGTGAAAATGTAATAAAAACCGACTTCTTCAATTAATTCACTCCTTTTCCTACATACTGGCTTGCGAGTAAGGTTCTTTTATAGTAATTTAATGACTGTTTCAGCAAGCCTCTCCCCTTTAAATATTTCGCCACATCAACCAGAATCTCCTCTAAATCAACCCATACTCTTTTCTCTTCAAGCTCTAAACACAGATTGTTTATATTGTTCAATTGAGATTGATTTTTTTCATACAATAGTTCTTTTAACAATTTAAATTTTATTTGAAAAATAGTATGGTTGACTTGTTCTGGTAAAGAAATGCCTTGATCAATCCATTCAATCGCATCATTACTTTGACTTGAGATTTCTATTCTAGAAAATTCATATAGACATCTCATCTTCAATATTTTCTACCTCTTTATAATTCAACGTGCGCCTAAATAGTGCTGATGGTTCTTCTAGATTTTCTTTTTTGCTTTCTAGAAAACCCATGCTGAAGTAGCTTAATGCCTTATCATAATCTTGCAAGTAGTCATGATAGATCCCATTATAAAAGTAGAAGTAATATGACATGAGTTTATTTGTTTTTTCTTCTTTTTCGTCTGAGGCAATCCGCTGAAAGAATGGCTTGAACGTAAAAAGGCGCTCCCCATAATGAGGTACGCCTACTTATTTCCGATTTAATTTCCCAGTTTATTGCGTACTTTATCGAGCTATACCGAATTGTGACGGTAAGGATACTTTTCAACTACTAAAGGCTCATGCTATTCAATAATTCTGGTTAAGCGTAGTTCTGTATTGACGGACATTGCCTGGACAATTTGAGTCATATCCACTTCCACATCAGCATTAAACGGAACTAATATTATTTGATCACCAGCATTCAATTGACTGAACGCGAATATGACGGCGGTTTGACCAGGAACTGCTACCGTTGAGGAAATAGTAAGAATATTACTGGTTAGGTTTTGGATTCGAAAGTTGCTACTAGAGCTGTCAGCGGCCACTCTTAACCTTGCATCAATCAAGTAATATCCCGCTTGATTAACGGTTACAACATTATTTGTCAAAGTAAAAGAACCAGGAATGTTTTGTGATATATTGACGAGCGGTATTGGTGTATTCATTGTAATCACCGAAGGAGGAGCTGTGTCTTGTGATGTTCTTGTGAACAAGCCAACGAGCATACTTTGCGTAGGTCCAGTTGCACCAGTGGCTCCGGTTGGACCAGTAGCTCCTGTTACACCAGTGGCGCCGGTTGGTCCGGTATCTCCTGTTACACCAGTGGCGCCGGTTGGACCTGTAGCTCCTGTTACACCAGTGGCGCCGGTTGGACCTGTAGCTCCTGTTGCACCAGTGGCGCCGGTTGGACCTGTAGCTCCTGTTGCACCAGTGGCGCCGGTTGGTCCGATATCTCCAGTTACACCAGTGGCGCCGGTTGGACCTGTAGCTCCAGTTACACCAGTGGCGCCGGTTGGTCCGATATCTCCAGTTACACCAGTGGCTCCGGTTGGTCCGGTATCTCCAGTTACACCAGTGGCGCCGGTTGGACCAGTATCTCCTGTTACACCAGTGGCTCCGGTTGGACCAGTATCTCCAGTTACACCAGTTACTCCGGTTGCTCCTGTGCCTGTTGCACCTGTGGCGCCTGTATCTCCTGCAGCTGCTAACAAGGTATAATCTGGAGACGTACCTGGTGTACCTGTTGGCGACGCTGAATTCACTACATACGTACTTCCATCGAATGTCACCACTTGATCTACTGGATAGGTTGGGGCTACCTCTGGATCAAATGCCACGATGCCTGTTAAACCTACGCCAGTCGCTCCTGTTGCACCAGTGGCTCCTGCTGGACCCGCAGGACCTGCTGGGCCTCTTCTTCCTCTTCCCCCTGGCGGTCCTTGAATGACACAAACACAAGGATCTTTTCCGCAGCATAGATTTTTTACTGGTTTTCCTGACTTACCTTTCTTACAACTATCACATTCCCAGCCGTCATCCTTATAAGAATCATACCATCTTCCTCGTTTGTTATAATGCGAGTTAGATGTACACGATTTCCCACAATACCGGCATCTTTTCACATCAATCACCTCTTTCTCATTTTATGTAATTTGTACTATTTGGTGTTTTCTTAAAAACAATGATAATAAAACCTAATTTTAGGTGTTAAATTACTGAACCTTCTTTAACCTTGATAAATTTGAGAGGAGATTTTTTCTCAGGTGAAGTGAAATGATTCTTACGAGTTTGAGAACAATGCACTATATTTTTATTTGGACGTATGAAAAAGATGATTATAATATACATAAGGATGCGCCTCCAACACTCGCTTATAGAAACCCCCACAAAAACAAAAACCCCCTGAAGCCAATGGCTCCAAGGGGGTTTCTTTATTAATACTGAGACATATACTGATCGCGTTCCCATGGGTGAACTTGGGTTCTAATTATAACCTATACTGTCTTTACATGTCTTAGTTAATCATCAACGTTGATTTATAGAGATTTTCAACTTAAAAAAATAATACAAAATCATAAAATATTTTTAAATTGTGGGTGATTCGTGGGCGTTTTGTGGGTGTTTCCTAAAAGAATGGGAATTCATTATAAACCTAGTTTGATAAAACATAACAAATCCTATCTATAAAACAGACCCTTTAGGTCTGTTTTAATTTTATTGCGAAGTCTAATTAGAAAAAACTGATAAACCTTCTTTAATGGAATTACCGTTCCTAATTTCTTCAAATATGCTTCAATCAAGCTCCCCATCCCTTACCCTTTTATTGCTTAAACTTTGACAGACAATATTCTCCTGTAAATTACTATCTCGTTTTAACTCCTTCCTCCACCACTTAATCAAATAGTTATAGCAATCATTAATACGTGCGTCAACATTTGGTCCTTCAATGATTTTGACTTTCATATCAAATCACCTCCTGCAAGAAAAACGAGTTTACCAGTAGATATAAAAATGACCTGACTGAATATCAGCCAGGTTCATGAAGGGGTCAATCTTATTCTTATTATAACGAAATCCAAATCGTTAATCAAACATTTGTTCCCATCCGATTTTCAAAACTTCCCTAAATAAAGTAAAGTGTAATTGTGGATTTTTGATAGAAAGTATTGACTATAAAGAGAAAAAAGAAACTTTTGGTAAAGCAATAAAACGTATAGGGAACTCCTAATCTAACGGAAACTATAGTAATGATTAGCCCTATCCGTCCCCATGAAAAAACTGACCTTGCAGGGCCGGTTTTAAGTTTGCCTATACGTTTTGAGAAGTTGTGTTTTGATCAATTGAAACAGCAATGAAAATAGTAGATAATGTTCAAATATAAAAAGCCCTGAAAAGGGCTTTTTTACTAATAGACTTCATGCTTAACCAAAGTAGCCGTTTTCTGCGGTTTGAAAATCATTTGAGGAATTTATATGTATAGTGGTTGTGATCCCCATTAATAAGGTAAGGCTTAATATCATAACTTTCAGGTGCTTCATTCAGCTTCCTCCTCCATCCATGTCAATTTTTTGGCCTGTGATTCCAAACCTTCATCAAAGTATTTTGATGCCAGTTTGTAATTATCCTGCTTTTTATAAAATCTTGCTGCCATAATTGACAATTCTGCGGCATCTGTCCAAAGTTTTTGATTTTTCAGTACATCAAGAGCTGCGTCGAGCTGAATTTCATCATCTGTTACATATATTGAATGTATGATATTTAACTTAGCAATATACGCATTGTCAGCTAATTCATTCGCTAACATGAGTGACTCGTTGTGTGCATCCAGCCCTTCAGCTTTTTTATCTAACTGGAAGAGTACACGCGCTAACATGTAATTTGTTCTCATATACAGTGGTTTGTGTGGCTTTTTTAATTCAACCGAACAGACATTTTGTAAACATTCTAAAGCTAGCTGAAGCTTTCCTTGACGCTCATAACATATTCCAAGATTGAAATACCCTAGCGCTTGTGGAAAATCAATTTTAGATTCTGCTGCTAAATTGATAGCATCCTTATAGGTGGATTCAGCTTGTACAAATTGGTTTAAATCCATCTTATTTGATGCGATTACCATTAGAGTAGTAGCAACCCGACTCTCTTGTAAATCTGCTGATTTAAAGCTTTCTAAAGCTTTTTTGGCGTGGTTAATGGAGAAATGATTTTGTGCGATTTCGTAGTATGCAATCGAAAGCTGATAATTAAATTCAGCACGTTCTAAATCGTCAGGAACGTTTCGAAGTCGGGTCTCTGCAATATGATAATAGTTGATAGCGTCTGAAAAGCGCTTTTTATAAAACTCATACATGCCATTGAAGAAGAAATAATAATACTGAATCATGTCATCCGTTTTCTGCTTCTCTTCAATGTCTATTTGATTCAATATATCTTTTGATCCCTCAAACTCCTGCGCCAACATTTTGTATCTGGAATCAATCAAGTTAAAGTATAATAAGACATTTTGATCTTCTTCCATATTTTCAAAGGCTATTACGATCTCTTTTCTCTTATTTTCAGCCTTTAGAATGTCCTGTTTCTTTATATATCCGTACCAATCACCGATCATTTTAGCAACAAATGGGCTTGCTACTTTTTCTCCCAAATAAACCTCCCCCTATCCATTCCTTTATTTTCCCTATAATTACATATATTATCATCCGTTTGAATATTCCACACCGAAAAGAAACCGCAAAAAAGAACAAAAAAAGAGAGACGAATTCGCCTCTCCTATATGCCTTTATTATTTAATACTATCCCAAATCGACCTTTCACCAGTATGACCTGTCTTTGAGTGTTCAAAGCTTAATAAAGGAAACTTGTTTCCATAGCAATATTTTCTCCGAGATTCACTAATAGTGGATCATCATTTTTCTCTAAGAATTCAGCTATTTGATGAAGAATCTCACTAATTTTTTCGTTGATGGGCATATTTTGATTTAATAAGAAAATGCAGAGAATCGTATCACCTACTTGATAAAGCGCATCTTCATCTTTTGTTTTTTCAATGTGATATTGCATCTTTTTAAAAAACCATTCAATTTCGTTTAAATCAACCATCGGATAATATTGAATTTTATACAGATTATCTTCATCAAGGACGTCCAATTCAAATATGGCTTTAAGTTCTTCTTTACTTAAATGCTCTTCAGGAAGCTCATATTCACCCTCTGTTGCTTCCTCATCAACAGTGTACTCAGCTGTATAAAGCCCCTCAATGAATTTATCAAAGGAATCTGCTAATTTAAAGTCTTCTTCCATCTCAACATCAAAATAATGAATTGTAGGATTCTCTTTCGTTTTTCGATAATCCATCGCTACCCAAGTATGGCCATCCCCGTTGATCAAAACAAGCCCTTCTGGCAGCTCCCACTCTTTTATCAAATAGGCACTATCCATAATTCCTTCATCTTCAGCAATTCCCAGCAGGTAATTAAATTGAATATGATCCTCAGCCCATGAATTAGAGTGAGTGGTTGGAAAAGCATTATGAATGGTATAACCACCATTTTGCTCTAATATGAGCTTTTTATATGTATCTGGCAAAGTGACACCAAGTTTCTTTTCAGCTTTAGCTATTTCTGCTTCGTTGATCTTTTTTAACGTATAGTAACCTTCCTCGTCTATTTCCCAAAATGATTTCAAGATGAATGCCTCCTAGTAAAATATGCACATAAGTATACCATCTTGCTGAGTATATTTAACAATTCAGGCAAAATAAAAGAAGAATATTAGTTACTTAGTCATTCACGCTGTCTATTTTTGTCGAAACGATAGTAAAAAGAAGGTACTTCATGTAAAATTTCCTTTGCACCTAAAAATCAGGAGGATCCAATATGAAGAAATTATCTATATTCATTTTTATTTGTTTCATGATGCTAACAGCTTGCAGTAGCGCAGCATCAAATGAAAAACAGCTCACGACAGGCAATATTATTGAAGCTTTTAAAAGTGCTGGGCTTGAAGCAGAAAAACCATCTGATCTTAAACAAAAAGAGTTTGGAAATATAAGAGAAGAAGGAAAAAGAATTCTCGTTCCTTCCTTAGGTGAAAATGCTGGTGGAAGGATTTTTAAATTTGGAAATGAAACTGATTTACAGCAGGCGAAATCTTATTATGATGAGTTAGGAAATGCTGGATCTATGTTCTTCTCTCACACCTATTCAAAAGGAAACTTTTTATTACAAATGAACGGTGAAATGAAAGATTCTGAATTTGAAAAGTATAAGAAAGTAATGGATGAGGAAATAAAATAATTTCATATATTTTTAAAAGAAGGAAGGTCAATAAATGTCATCATTTTGGCTGCTAACAGTTATTATTACGATTGTTATATTGGGTGTTTCTTTGATCTTTAAAAGAAAGAATGCTCCTTTACAGTATGAAATACCATCGATTCTCATTCTCATAAGTATTATCTTATTATTAATAAGTTTTTTCGTAGGAAAGTGGGAAGGTTTAGGATTGGGTGCAATCAGTATATCTTTACTGGTTGCATCCGTGATCACTTTAATTATAAATGCCATCTTGAGTTATTCTAGTAGTAAATAACATAGAGCAACTTCAATTTCAGAAGTTGCTTACTTTTTAATCTTTATAGTACTCAAAGATATCCAGTATATCTTTTCCATCCATAAAAAGTATCGAAAAGGGGCATTATTGTACATCCTTATCAATCTGTTTCCTGAAAGAGATGGGTACTAGAACTGCTGCTTCTTTTTCTCACATTTTTCGAAAAACATCTCAAATTATTTAAAAGTGCTTTAACTTTCCATCAAGAAATTCCTTAACATTTTCGACATTTTGATCCTCTTTTTTATTCAATCTAAAATTGACCTCTTTTACAAAAGGTTCTGGGTTACCCAATAGATCACTGAAATTTATATCAATTATGTCATTTTCTTTATGTTCAAGCTCTTTTCGAATTCGCTTAAGGTTATCTTCATATATTTTTAAAATAAAATCGGCAGTTCGCTCACCAAAACCCTCTCTTAAAGCAAGTGAAGAAACAGATTCTTCAATAGGACGCCAAACAAATATAAAAGTGATATCAGAAATTTCCTCAAAAAAAAGGCTTCCAAATATCGAAAGTTAGTGCTGTACGAGGATCTTTTACTCCCCACACTGGTTTTACTTGATGACTAAGAAAAGAGCGAATTTGATCTTTAGGAAATTGGTTAGAAAGGACACTTGATCGTGAAGGAGGCGCAAACCAAAAAGAGTTTAATGACTCCAATATCTTGTCATTCATCATGACAAAATGAATATTCTCAAAATGCCCCTTCAGGTTTGAGCTAGATGGGCCGATTAACTGTTCTCCCATATGTATACCTAAATGATGCAACACCCCAGCTACAGCACTAGATCCAGACCGATGATTACATAATACTAAAAACAACTTGCTGTCCATGTTACTCACCTTCTCACAATGTAATGATATTTAAATGAATGTATTCAATCAGTATTCATTCCATTACACATTTTGATTTCCACACAACGAATTTTTTAGTGTCCATATATTGGTACTTTCTGATTCTAAAGACAATTGGTGTCAACTACATCATTTTTCAACAGTGATTTTTTTATCACTTTTTTGTGGGTGAATTGTGGGTTGATGCCTGCTTTATTTTGCAACACCCACAAAAATAAAAACCCCCTGAAGCCAATGGCTCCAAGGGGATTTCTTTATTAATACTGAGACATATACTGATCGCGTTCCCATGGGTGTACTTGGGTTCTAAACATATTTTGCATTATAATATGTGTTATTTGTAGTTTATTAACCCTGCTAAATCAACGTTTTGACAGATACATCCCTCATCTTAACTCATCTTAAATTATCCATTGGTGGTCAAATGGTGGTCAATTTGGTGGTCAAAATCACATTGAAATTAGCCCCATTGATTTACTGATTATTAATCCATTTTAATAAGAATTCTTTAGTTTGGGCTACAGGATAATACCACTTGTTCCCTATCTTTCTTTTGGGGAAATCTTTATCAAAGAAAAACTCTTTTTGCATAGTGTTCATACACATACTTGTCTGATATTCTAGCTCCTTAGTATTCCAAAACAGTTTTTCATTGTCGAGCTTATTTAAGTGTTTCGCCAATTCATCTATGTAAAGTTTTCTAACTTCTTCTTCATCAATTTTGATGTTTAACATTTAATTCCTACTTTCATTTTTTATTTTAATTACGACAATTTAAAAATTACAGAACGACGAATAAGGTGCAAGCATCATGCCCCACCCTTTGTTTTTAATAAACTTCATTAGTATTTAATTAAAACAAGCAGACAGGTAACATCTCCCTGTCTGCAAATTGAGCTTGTTTAATGAAATACTTCTTTTATTTACAAAACTAACTGTGAATATTAGTATACCTAGCTATTGAATAGTTGTAAAAACAGGTGTTTTTGCATCCCAACGAAATAAATTGATTCTGTGCTGCAACATTAAGTCTTGATATTCATTTGACCTATTCTTAACATTTCTTTGGTAGTCTTCGTAAAAGCCCTTTTTAAAATTTTCATCGATTCTCTTAATTAATTCATTACATATTAGACACCAGTCCCAATGATCCTGAGTGACCTTGCCCATCGGCAAAGGAAAAAAATAATCATTTTCTTCAATTTTTTTAATAATATTACACCACACATCAGTGTGGTAATCTCGAAGTGAATATACGGATTCGTAAAGGTGTTTAAGGTACTTCTTGGAACTGTATTTTTTTTCATTCAAACAGTCAATTATTTTATCTGTTAACTGATCATAAAACTCATAAAAAATATTTTGATTAATTAACGAAATTATTTCAGATGCTTTATTTTTTCTTGTTGAACCAAAACTTCTCAGCATTACTTCATTTACGAATACAGGCTTTTTGATATTAACATGATTCGATATATTAGGCTTGATCTTTTGAAGCAAATCTTCTTTTTGGAATACGTCTTCGACTCGAATTATATCAGCCCAATCTACAACAATATTTATCATTTGAATTACATCTTCAATATCCTCTTGGCCTTTGATATCTTTTAAAAAACACTTTGCTTTTTGAATTACATTTAAAACCTCATGCTCTGAGGACAAATGATTGACAGGCTCTTCATGCATAAAAGAATTTATAAGTTTAATTTCATTTTGAATTACTTTAATGTCATATTCTCCAGTTCGATACCAATTAATAATATGAACTAGAATACTTTTACTCATCGTATTATCTAAAGTGTTTTTTATTATGAATCCGTCAATATAATCAGCTGTATCACTTTCTGTATTTACGCTATTTCTAATATCCTCATCCAATAAAAGCTTTTTTCCATTATGCTCATCGAAATAAACTATTGTAGCAAAACACATTTTACAAACATCATCTTTTGTGAATTTATCACTGAATACGTCATTCCCCAGTTCACTTAGAACCTCTTCTATGAAAAGCTTTGTTTTCCGAAATACTCTCAGGTTCTTAAAATCTAGCAAAGAAGCAATATTTTTAATTGCAAACCATTTATCTGTTTCAAGAATGTTAAAAGGAGCGTTTTTAGAATATTTATCAATACAGTAAATACGATCAATTGATTTTTCTTTAAAATCATTAAACACCTGCATGTCAACTTCATTGAATTTATCCGAAAAAGCAACTAGCACAACTCTGATTCCTTTTATGTTCCCAAGGTGATCAATTAACCCCAAGAATTCTTTTAGTCCTAATTCGTCATTTTTTCTTTCCAAGTCATCAAATATTATTATGTATGATTGCTTCTCCTCTAATTCCGAAAACATCCTAGAATAGGTATCATTTAATAAAGGAATTGAAAGAGTGATACCCAGGTATGAAAAATCGACACCTTCAAATTTTTTAGCAGATTTACTTAAATATTCTTTAAACTTACCTTTGGCATCGTCTTGCAATGATTTGAAATATATTTCTTCAATAATATCCTTTAAACTCTTTTTCCCAAACAGAGAAACGTAGCATGAATTTTCCGAATTAGCCTCGGTGAAATCTTTAACATGCTTAGTTTTTCCAATTCCCCAGTGACCATCAAAAATTACTCTATCATAGTTCGACTGACTTAATTGATTTAGCACTTGTTCAATTTTATCTGCAATCATTTTGTCCTCCGATCAAATATTAATACGATACGTATTAATATCCTATTAAAAGAATGATTTCATTCGAAAAACTTTTGTCTCTCTTTTAATCTTCTATTCTCTTCTTCTAATTCAGCAATGTACTCTTCATACTGTTGGTTTTGCGCTTGTCTTCCACCGGTTATTTTATTGAAGATAGCATACATGTATACAAACATTACTGGTACACCCATTATTGGCCCGAATAGGATGAATACCAACCAAACTGCAAATCCACCGCCAAAAATAATCGTATTTAAATTCATCACTACACTCCTTTATCATTAGGATTATTTTATCATATGGATAATCAATACTCACCAGTTTTTTCAATTATTTCCCTTTCATATGATCTGAATTTCACATTCAGTACTCAATTCAAAAAATTTTTCGGTTGAAATGTGTAATTTTACTATCTGACATTCCAAAGAAAAAAGGAGCATCAGCTCCTGGTTTACATTTAAAACATCATTTTATTGGATTAATCACTTTGTCTACCTGTTTATCTGTCTTGATAATTACTTCACATTCAATCTTGTAATCAGTTTCACCAGTATCAACTGAACTATCGTTTCGGTTGATTTTATATTTTCCTCCATATAGCATTGCGGAAATGGGATATGATATACCTTGTTTTAAGTATTTGAATATAAAGTCTTGTCCTTCTTTATAATTCTTTCGTGGAACGTGACCCACTTTATAGCCGTTTACATAAACTTCAATGGCTTTTGCGTCATGTTCATTGTTCTCTTCAAGCTGAAATTCACATTCAGAGAAAAATTCTTTATGATGAATGAAAATGGGTTCGTCATAAGTGTTTTCTAATATTTCAGAGTTTGTCATCCCATCATATTTTTCTTCAAAATTGAAGCCGTCGTTCTTCTCTTTAGAAATTGCTTTTTTAATTTCTTTTTGATAATGAGATGTTCCAGCAACTTTGAAGGTAATGTATTCAAAAAATGCAGACTCTTCTTCATACTTTACTGAGTATGAGGTTTCACTCACAAACTTTGGATATTCACCAATTTTCAAGGGCGGATCAGCTATCTCTTCTAAAGTATTCACAGTACTTTTTGCTTCTTGTTTAAAAATCATATTCTTAATAGTATTCCATAAACTCACTTACTCACCCTCCAAAAGTTCTTCATTTAAATAGTTATTATATTATCGGCATAATTCCCATTTTGTTTACAATTTTATACTGAGTTGCGTGTTAATTTCACATATTATGTGCAAATAGGGAAGCATAGTGGTATCCTATCCTCATTTATCGCATCGGCTGAGTCACTGCCCTTTCAAGTTTAACGTGTGTTAGCGCATTCCACGACAGTCTTACCCTCAAATTTGGCATCACTAAAGACAACACCTTGATTCAGGAGCATAGACTGATTCTATTCAATTAAGTGAGGTAAACTTTACTTACCTCACAAAATCCACGACCTATGTTTAAATGAGGTCGTAATGCGATATATTGAATACAGATTAAAAATAAGTTAGAATGGGCTGGTATCATGGGATTTGTACCAACCCATCAAATTAGATAGTGCGCCAACACTTTTCTAATCAGCTAGAAATGACGATCCTGAGCAATAGGAATATTCCTGTTAAGCTCATGATTGTTACAAATAGTAACTCATCTATGAACCTTCTAAACAGCTTCCCCATTAAATTAACCCCACTACAGCTAACTCACCACGATCATAAATCTCAAGCAAATTATAATCATCATCCTCTACGCTATATTGTCCATTATTATGTACTTCAACCACCGTTCCAACCTCACCGTATAAGTTTAGTACTCTTTGACCTACAGATAGCTTCCAGTTTGGATTAATATTGTTTAACATGTTCATTTCTCCTTTGTAATTAGTTTAGTTGGATCAAGGATAATGCAATTAAATTCTATTTCTTGATTCTTCGGTTCTAATATCCTCAAATCAGTTAAGACTTCCCAAAGCGTAATTTGCTTCAATAGATGCGTAACGAACTCAGCAAGCGTTTCTAAATCTGCATACGGAACGTTTCTTCCTATATACCAGATCGTTTCCTCATCGTAGTTACCGTCGGTTCGTTGAGTGATTTCAGCTAAAACAATCTGGCCATCACACTCCCCTACTGCATAACCTTCTTTAACGATGATTGCTGAGTAAAGGTTGTTAATTTCCTGTGTGTTGAATTCCGTTTGAACGATTTTGATATGTTTCAATTAATCACCCTCATCATTCATTTTTGTGAATCATGTTTCGCTTTAGTAGCTAAACTTAATAAAAACGAATACGTTGCATTATCTGTGATCCATAAAATCTGTGAATACCTAGATTGTCCCATTCAAGAAGTTGTTGAATTTGTAAAAGAAGACTCTTAAGCAAAAGTATTGCTTTTTATTTTTTGAAATTCGTTAAACAAAACAATTGCAATGGTTATACAAATAAATTAGAGGTATGCAAAATGGACGAAAAACTATTCCAGTTGATTGAACAATTAGCTGCGGACGTATCAATCATTAAACAAGATGTGAAAGAAATTAAATCCACAGTCACCAAGCTGGAAGAAAATGAGCAGTATTATAATTGGTCAGAGGTGAATTGAATTGACCGAACGTACTTAATGAGTTGCATGAAGGCTTTGAAAATGTCTATACACACTTAGAAAAGATCGAGGCTTCTTTGACACGAATTGAATATAAAGCAAAATAAAACAAGCGAGAAATAACTCGCTTGTTTGAGAATACTTTTAAGATAATTTTCTTTAAAAACAGTTTGCGACGATACCAGTCAAGCTAAAGAAATCTAGAAGAGCGTCTTTAACATCTTTATTCAAACCTTTTGATGCATCATGTAAAGCCTTATCCATAGCTTTGTATCTTGAAAAACCACCGTATCGGTATTCATCATAGTGCTTTTTTATCTTTTTTACAGCTTTAGTTGTCCCACCGAGTGCCTTTAGAGCAGACTTTATTTTAGTAATTTTAGTGAATGAAAAAGCATTGTTTACTAATGCAATGCCAACTGCAGTAACGCAACCTGCAACATTAGAAGTTCTAATTACATTAGGGTCTTGTTCTCCAATCTTCAAAAAGCCTTCCCCTTCTCTGTAATAAATAGACACGAACAAACCTGTTTCTTTCTCAAACCATTCAGCAGTAGCTTCTATCCCCTTACCTAAAACAGCATTGGGGATTTTTTCAATTGATTTAAGGACATTCTCGGTTTGATCAAACATCTCACTGTCAGCTAAACGCTCATTTTTAGTGGGAGCTGCATCACTAGTATCAATGGCACTTGCAAAACTTGGCGCAACCATTGAAAATAAAAAGACGGACACCATTATGTAGATGTAATTTCTTAGTTTTCTCATTCTATTCCTCCTAATATATCAATATTGATATAATTTTACCATTTATGTAAAAATATTTCTATAGTACAATATGTTTCAGAAAGGGGATTTTTTTATGAAAAATAACTTATCCTTACTAGGTGCAATCGCCATTTTAATTATCACCATTGTGAACTTTGCTTCAAAAGATGAAATAATCACAGGGATAGTTGGAGGTATATTGTTTATATTCATGCTTGTTCTAAACATCGTTTCTAGAAAACGAGCAAACAATGACTCTACTTAATGGGATTGAAGTGAATACTATTAGGTAGTTGTACAAATGACCACTTACATTGATGTGTAGGTGGTTTTTAATACCATCATTTACATATAGACCTCCTCCTCTATTCTTCTTATTATTAATTTTAGAAATTCAATTAGAGGAGATTTATTGTGGTCAAAACTAATAGAGGAAATTGGAAGGAAATCTTTGAACATGCCAAGAAGAATACTACAGAAACATTAACTTTTTCAGTAAAGCCCTACTCAATAGCAATATTCCCCCAAGTTTATGGAACACTGACAGAAGAAGAATTCTATCAAGAATTAGCAAACATAATCATAAAAGAAGCACGTATGGAATCTAAATTTTACCGAGGTTAATCAACATGAGCGAACACCACGAAAACAAGCCAAAGAAGAGAAAAGAAACAATCGAGAACTATAGGATTACTACACAGGTAACACCAAAAGTAGAAAAATTCTTTAAAGAAGTTATGGCTTCAAAAGAGTTTTATGATTTCGCCTCACACCTAATGTACAAATATAAAAAATTTTAAAAATGAAAAAGAACCCCAAAATTATAGGGTTCGTTTTCTCACATTCCTGGTCTAACATCATTTAAAGAAACTTTCATATTAATCCCTCTCCTACTCTCTTCAAAATACTTCTTTTATTTAAAATATAAAAGATCAACGTCTCGCAGACCTCTCCCATTCAACTTAATGCTATAGTTATAATTACTCCTGCCAATGCAGCTACAAATGAACCAGTCGCTATATATATAACTAAATTTTCTTTTTGGATAGAGTATGCCATTTTAATATGATCAAAACACTCAGAGTAGATAACACTATACTTCCTAGTGAACTGTCCATCTTCAAAACCCAAAGGTACTTCTTGTCCATGATAATAAGAAGTCCAACCATCAATTAATTTATTGGTTTCATATTGTTCTTTAAATAATGTATTATCTTTTAATGACCGTATTTTATTAATCAACCATCTGTAATCTCTTAATGCTATTCTTTTTGAAGTATTCAAAAAATACTTATTTATCCGTCGACGTATTTCAAACCGCTCAATATTTTCAAAAAGAAAATAATAAAAATCCATGCGATATGTTGCAAATAGTTCTAATAAATTTATTGATGGATAATTCCACGAATAGTATAAATTCATTTCAAACCCTTGAGCACTTGTTAAATCAACTAAAATATAGTTACCTTGTTCAACAGCTATAGTTTGAGTTAGGAATGTGTCGATGAATTCACATTCATTCAAATACTCCTCAGGGATATTGATTAAGTTATACTGGGGCAAAGAATATGTTTTTCCTAAGTTCAAGTGAAAGATATTTGACAACTTTGCCTGTAATGTTGAGTTTCTGACCTTAGTAAATGAATTATGTATAGAATCAAATTGATTTAATTCAACATTTCTTTCAATATCATAGTAATCAAAGAACCGCTTACCAAGCAGCAAATCCTTATTATCTTTTAAAAATTCAATCCAGAGTCCATGAGTCATAATTTCTTTAAAAGAAAAATTAAATTCTACTACAACTTCATTATTATTTATTTGAGTAAATGCAATCTCTATTTTATCAACAAATAAATCGTCTTTAATAAAAACTTTTCCTATAAAGGATCTGCTTGTGTAATCGTACTGCATTGACAAATAGTTTAACTCTCTTGTCTTTCTAAAATTCATTGCAAGATCAACGTCATATTCTGTTTTGTTTAAGCTTCCAATTCTTCTGATTAACTTATTTAATTGAGAATTATCAAACAGATCATAAAATTTAATTTTACTAATAGCCGATACCTCATTAATCGTCAGGTTATTTTCCTCAAAAAATTTTATATAATCGCTATTATGTTCAATAATATTTAGAAATTTCCCTATAAACTTTTTTTGAAGTTTGCTTAATGTCCTTATTTTTGGCAACATAGCCTTTTATACCTCTTTCTAAAGAAAAGAATGATTTTATAAAAATTCCTATATCTTCATTAACTCTCGATGAAAACAAAAACTTTCAATTTCAATTATCTCTCAAAATCTTGGGAAAAACAAACAAAAAAAGGTATATAGAATACAGTCTATACACCTATTAGACCTTACCTTTCATTTGTTTTAATCCCTGGCGAATTGCTTGCAGTGCATTATTAGCCCCTTTTTCATCAGCGACCATTTTATTGATGTGCATATTCACTGAATAATTGTGGGTAACCTTCTTACTCTCTGACACTTCAAATTTTGGAACAGAAAGTTTAGGGATAGATACTGAAGAAACAACGTTATTAAACATACTGCGTATTGACTCGTAGCTCTTTGCTATCACTCCCATACTTCGATCTTCTATCTTTGTTTCTCTAAGTAGCTCAACAGCTTTAAGCATGTTAACTGAGTCTTGTTTATTGAGGACAATTTCTCCATCATCTACTACAGCTAAAGCGCCTTGTGCTGGTACTTTACCAACTGATCCACCAGTCTTAAAACGAGCGATCTTTTGTCCAGTTGTATTACCCTTAACGACAACACCGAGAGCATTTGAAGCCTCTTTAAGTTTATCAATCAAATTGTTAGAGATAGACTTGTCGATTTATTCCATGTTTGAATTAATAAACTTGGTGAACTCAGAAAGCTGTTTATTTATATCACTAATCTTACCGTTCATCAAAATAACTCAAACGGTGTCCTTTTGGCATTTAATGCTTCACATTTAATATTCATATATCTTTCAAATTAAGTGTATGTAGTTCTAAGTAATAGTTCTCAGAGAATTTATTACCATTGATTTCAACTGTTTCCGCTTTTACTTCAATTAAGTAATGAACTGTAACTTGTTCGCCTTTTTTAGCAAAAGTCTAAAGCCACGTTATCTGCTTCAAGATATATTTGTATCAACTGTTCTATCGCTTCTGTATCGAGCTTTAAACACTCTTACAATTGAGATTTTTCTTTTCGAGAATTTGATATCAAGTTGAAGTAAGTCCCATCTCTCCTGTATCTCCTGTTGCACCTGTGGCGCCGGTTAAAAAAGGTGATTATAATATACATAAGGATCCGCCTCCAACACTCGCTTATAGAAACCCCCACAAAAACAAAAACCCCCTGAAGCCAATGGCTCCAAGGGGTTTTCTTTATTAATACTGAGACATATACTGATCGCGTTCCCATGGGTGTACTTGGGTGCGGAACATATCCCATTCGATTTCTTTTGATTCGATGAAGTGCTCGAATAAGTGGTCGCCTAGTGCGTTGATCATGACTTCGTTTGACTTGAGCAGCTCAAGTGCTTCTGCAAGTGTTGCAGGTAAGTCAGCGATGCCGTTTTCAAGGCGCTCTTCTTTGTCCATGACATAGATGTTTCTGTCGATTGGCGCTGGTGCGTCTAGTTTGTTTTTGATTCCGTCTAGACCTGCTGCAAGTAATACACTTAGTGCAAGGTATGGGTTTGCAGATGGGTCTACACTGCGTACTTCTACACGTGTGCTAATGCCGCGTGATGCTGGAATACGAATCAATGGGCTGCGGTTTTGTGCACTCCATGCTACGTAGCAAGGTGCTTCATAGCCAGGTACAAGACGCTTGTAAGAGTTCACCGTTGGGTTTGTGACCGCCGTAAAGCTAGTTGCGTGCTTCACAATACCTGCGATAAAGTGTCTAGCCGTCTCGCTTAATTGTAAGTCTGCTTTCTCATCAAAGAATGCATTTTTACCATTTTTAAATAATGATAGGTTACAGTGCATACCAGATCCGTTTACACCGAACAATGGTTTTGGCATGAATGTCGCATGAAGACCGTGCTTTCTAGCGATTGTTTTCACAACAAGCTTGAACGTTTGAATGTCATCACAAGAACGGATGGCGCCTGCATATTTGAAATCAATTTCATGCTGACCAGGTGCTACTTCGTGGTGAGAAGCTTCAATTTCAAAGCCCATTTCTTCAAGCTCAAGCACGATGTCACGGCGGCAGTTTTCACCTAAATCTGTTGGTGCAAGGTCAAAATATCCACCTTTATCGTTTAGTTCGAGCGTTGGCTCGCCTTTTTCGTCTAATTTAAATAAGAAGAATTCTGGCTCAGGTCCAAGGTTGAAATCACTAAATCCTAGTTCTTCCATTTCCTTTAAGATACGCTTTAAGTTGTTACGAGGGTCTCCATCAAATGGTGTTCCGTCTGGCTTATAAATGTCACAAATAAAGCGTGCAACTTTACCTTTTTCTGCTGTCCAAGGGAAAATAACAAACGTGTTTAGATCTGGATATAGGTACATATCTGATTCTTCGATACGTACAAACCCTTCAATAGATGAACCATCAAACATACATTTGTTATCGAGAGCTTTTTCTAACTGGCTCACAGGAATCTCAACATTTTTAATTGTTCCGAGAATGTCTGTAAATTGCAGACGGATGTACTTTACGTTTTCCTCATTTACTAATTTTACGATATCTTCTCTTGTGTACTTTGCCATTTCGTAAAACTCCTCCCCTACAAAAGGTAAAATGTGTATAGCAATGCTTTTGCTAATTGGTTAACGGAAGAACCTTGACATATCCCCCTGCCTAAAGGTCGTTCCTTGTTGGAAACGTCCAGCCTGAATGAGTTCCTTCTTCAGTAGCTTCCTGAGTTCATCATCTGTCAAGTTGTGCTTCGCTGTGGTTTTCTCCTCTGTCTTTGTTTCAGACGATGGATTTTCTGCCTCAGCTTTGGCAAAAAGTTTTTTGATTCCTGCCATGTTTACACCTTGTTCGATGAGGTTTTTGATTTCTAGTAATTTATCAACATCATGGAAAGAAAATAATCGGCGATTCCCTTCACTTCTAGCTGGAAATACTAAACCATTTTCCTCATAATAGCGAATTTGTCTTGCAGATAATTCTGTTAGCTGCATGACAATCCCAATTGGGAATAAAGGCATTGAGCGGCGAATGTTATCACTCATCTCAACTGTCTCCTCCTCTTTGCTTAAATTTATTATATGTCATGTTATATTATGTGTCAACGAAATGTTAGGAATATTAACATGGATTTTTTTATCGAGCAGGCACTTCAATAAAACCTTGCTCTAATAAGGCGTCTACAGCACTGCAAATGGCATTTTTCACATGGGCATACGTGAGACCGCCCTGAACATAGGCTGTGTAAGGCGGTCTAATCGGACCATCAGCTGATAATTCAATGCTGGCTCCTTGGACAAATGTGCCCGCTGCCATAATAACATCGTCCTCGTATCCCGGCATATAGCTTGCATGCGGTGTGACATGACTGTTAATCGGTGATGCATATTGAATCGCCTGACAAAATGCAATCATTTTTTTAGGGTCTCCAAATTCTACAGATTGAATCAAGTCGGTTCTTTTCGCATTCCACGACGGGTTTGTTTGGAACCCGAGTTTTTCAAGAAAACGCGCTGTAAACACGGCGCCTTTTAAACTTTGTGCAACAACATGCGGTGCTAAGAAAAATCCTTGATACATTTCCTGAAGCGCATACAGCGATGCACCCGCTTCACTGCCGATGCCTGGAGATGTCATTCGATAAGAGCAAGCCTCTACCCATTTTTCTTTTCCGACGATGTAGCCGCCCGTTTTGGCAAGGCCGCCGCCTGGGTTTTTAATGAGAGAACCTGCCATAAGGTCCGCGCCAACATGACACGGCTCTTGTAATTCAGTAAATTCACCATAACAGTTGTCAACAAAAACAATGATGTCCTCATTGATGTCTTTCACAAATGAAATCATTTGTTCAATTTCTTCTATTGTAAAGGATGGTCTTGACGCATAGCCTTTAGAACGCTGAATCCCGATGACTTTTGTTTTTTTGGAAATAGATTCTTTGACTTTGTCGAAATCGACAGATCCATCTTGACGCAAATCAATGGCTTTGTAATCGATCTGAAAATCTTTCAATGAGCCTGTCCCTTCTTTGCCGCGAATCCCGACAATCTCTTCTAGGGTATCGTAAGGTTTCCCCGTCATGTAGATCAATTCATCACCAGGTCTTAGCACACCAAATAAGGCGATGGAAATGGCATGTGTTCCAGAAATGATCTGCGGGCGTACAAGAGCGCTTTCCCCTCCAAATACATCCGCATAGATCTTTTCTAACGTGTCTCTTCCCATATCATCGTATCCATAACCAGTTGTCGGGTTAAAATGAGAGTCACTGACTTTATGTTTCCGGTAGCTTTCAAGAACCCGCCACTCATTTTGTTCGCTCTTTCGATCAATTTGCTGATGTATTTGTGAAATGTCTTGTTCTGCTTCTGCTGCTATTTTTTCTAAAATGGTGCCATGTTTTAAAGTGTGAAACATCGTGATTTAATTCCTTTCCTACAACATATACTTCTTGATTTGTCCTAATATGGTTTGCTCCTCACCACTAAATCCAGTGATGTCATAAAGCTCTGCTTCCTTTTGAAATTCCAGTGATTCCACCAAGGTTTCTGACTTTAAGGCAGATATGAGTTTCCCTTCATATGCCGGAATCCTTACATGATATGGCTTTAAAAAATCTTTTTTCAGTTCAGCCATGATATCCGCTTTTAACCGCTTCACATCTTCCTCGCGCCTAGCACTGATTAAAATGTGGCGCTGCTTTGAGGAAGGGATAAAATCCGGCCGGATTTGGTCTTTTTTGTTATAGACAGTCAGCATCGGAATACGGTCAGCTTCTAATTCTTCTAAAAGCTTATGAACCGTTCGTTCATGCCCTTCATAATCCTCATTCGAAGAATCGATCACATGAAGCAAATAGTCTGCTTCTTTTACTTCTTCAAGAGTGGAACGAAATGCTGCAATCAGTGTGGTTGGAAGGTCTTGAATAAAACCAACTGTATCGGAAATCAGTACACTGTAGCCAGATTCAAGTGTCATTTTACGCGTCATTGGATCAAGTGTGGCAAACAGCAAATCTTCTTCATGGCTATCCGCTTCTGTTAACTGGTTAAACAATGTTGATTTCCCGGCATTTGTGTACCCGACAATAGCGATTTGGAATACGCCATTTTTCTTCCGTCGTTCCCGGTATCTCGTGCGATGTTCTTTGACTGCAGACAGTTGTCCGTGAATTTCGTGTATGCGGTTTCGAATATGACGTCTGTCTGTTTCAAGTTTTGTTTCACCTGGACCTCTTGCGCCAATTCCGCCGCCTTGTCTTGAAAGGCTGATCCCTTGTCCACTCAGTCTCGGCAAGGCATACTGAAGCTGGGCAAGCTCTATTTGCAGCTTCCCCTCTCTTGTACGGGCTCTTTTGGCAAAGATGTCTAGAATCAATTGCGTACGGTCAATAATTTTCACATCTAAGGCAGTCGCCAAAGCTTTTAACTGGCTAGGCGAAAGCTCGTCGTTAAAAATAATAACGTCACAGTCTAACTCGTCGGAAAGCACTTCAAGCTCTTCCACTTTCCCTTTCCCGATGTAAGTCGCGCTGTCTTGTCTATTTCTTTTTTGCGTCATGATGCTGACAGCTTCACCGCCAGCTGTTTTGGTTAAGGAAGCTAATTCTTCCATAGAATATTGAAAGCGTTCATCCGTTATATGCGGCAGTTGACAGCCGACAAGGATCGCTTTTTCGATCATTTCATGTTCATTCAACGTCAGTTGTTTCCTTTCTGTACTTAAGTTTCAGTAGTACCATCATACCAAACACACCACACGTATACCACCATTCGGAAGGTTTAATTTCTTGTCTCTTTACAAAAAGGATACGCCATTTCAAGAAGGCGTATCCTCTTTCATTTGCAGATCATGGCTTTTAATCGTAAGTAAGTCTTTTTTATCATAATGATCCACAAGAAGCAGCCTCATCGCCTGAGTTCGAATCGCTTTTTCAATGGTGTTTCGCACAAAACGGCCGTTGCTGAATTTGGCAGGACTCGTTGTGCTCTTGATGTGCATTAAATAGTCTCGCAGTTTCCATTCTGCCTCTTGGGTAAAGACATATTCCCGATCGGCCATCATCCGTTTTGCAATATCCATCAGCTGATCGACCGTATAATCAGGGAAGTTGATATTGATCGGAAATCTCGATTGCAGACCAGGGTTTAGAGAAAGAAAATGATCCATTTCCTTGGAGTATCCAGCTAAGATGAGGATGAATTCATGCTGCTTATCCTCCATATGTTTTACAAGGGTATCAATCGCTTCTTTCCCAAAATCTTTCTCTCCTCCGCGGGCAAGAGAATAGGCTTCATCGATGAACAAAATGCCGCCTAGTGATTTTTTAATCAAATCTCTTGTTTTTTGAGCTGTATGTCCAATGTACTCTCCAACCAGATCTCCTCGTTCTGCTTCAATTAAGTGCCCCTTTGAAAGAACATTCATTTCAAAGAAAAGCTTCCCGACAAGCCGTGCAACCGTTGTTTTCCCTGTGCCGGGGTTTCCTTTAAACATCATATGAAGCGCTTGTTTTCCTACCTTTAATCCTTGTTCTTGTCTTTTTTGATTGACAAAAATCCAAGCATAAATTTCTTTTATGTTTCGTTTCATTTCATCCATCCCGACAAGGCTGTTCATTTCTCGTTCTATTTCTCGTAAGATGCTGTGTTTGGCCTCATTTTTTTGCAAGGCCTCTAGGTATTCTGCCTCTGAATCTGCATCAACCAATACTTGCTTCTGTCCATTAAGTATAATGTTGATTTGGCCGTTATTTTTATATGTGACAGCTCGCTCCAACGTATTCACCTCTCGCTCTTCTCTCTTTAATCTATTCGGGTGGAGCTGTAATCGTGACAATCGCCCGCACTAGCATCGGTTTACTGTCAAAATGACCCGAGATACCGGTTATTGTAGGGGATTGTGCGGTTTCCCAGGAAATGATGTGCTATTTCCATTGTATTCATCCATTTCGGGCGGACAAACCAACAATTTGTTTTTTCTTAGAAAAATGGCGCTTTTTCATCACAAATTGTGCAGAAAAGAGTCTCGATGATTTCCGCATTTTGTACAGGCAATTTTTCTATTTCCTCATAAAATAAAGACGAGGTGATGAATAGATGGTGAAAATTTTTATTGATCCTGGCCACGGAGGAACAGATTCTGGAGCTGCTGCTAATGGACTTTTGGAGAAAAATATCACACTGCAAATTGCGCTTTTTCTGAGAGATATGTTGATTAGTGAATATGATGGGGTTTCCGTCCGCTTAAGTCGTTCAATTGACCAATCCGTCACGTTATCCCAGCGTACGAATGCGGCAAACAGCTGGGGAGCTGACTATTTCGTGTCTATTCATATTAATGCTGGCGGAGGCACAGGTTTTGAAAGTTATGTGTACCCTGGCGTTTCAGCACCAACCACCACGTATCGCAATGCCCTTCATGATGAGATTGTCCGCTCCGTTGATTTTGCCGACCGCGGCAAGAAAACGGCGAACTTCCACGTTCTGCGGGAAACTTCTATGTCTGCCATTTTAACTGAAAACGGTTTCATTGATACGGTAGCTGATGCAAATAAGCTCCGTAACGCTACTTTCCTTCAAGGGATCGCTCGTGCTCATGCCACTGGATTAGAAAAAGCCCTTCAATTGAAAAAAAAAGCAAGTAACCTATATAAAGTGCAAGCAGGGGCTTTCAAGGTCAAAGCCAATGCGGATGAACTAGCAGCTACACTCAGATCCAAAGGATTTGAAGCGCTGGTCGTACTGGATAGCGGCATGTACCGAGTCCAAGCTGGCGCTTTCCGTTCAAAGCAAAATGCAGATGACCTCGTCGCTCGATTAAAGCAGGCCGGTCACGACGCATTCGTTTTTCAATAATCTAAAAAACAAACCGGCTCAAGTCATCTTTAGAGCCGGTTTGTTGTCTATCCAATTATGCTAAAATGTTCACGACAAATTGAGACCATGTTTCAAGACGATCGAAGTACTCAGGCTTTTTCAAATCTGTTACTTTCATCCATTTTCCTGAGATTTGATCTGTTTCTTTTACTTCTACATGAGCACCTGGCGATAATTCAAGGGCTGATAACAGTCCGATGTGCACACGGCCGACACTGTTGTCATCATCATTAATGAGTCCAAGGGTTTTCATCTCAAGTTTGTCTTCCTCTTGAATCGAAAGTTCCTCGTCCAGTTCACGATCGGTATTTTCTTTTAGAATCTCAGCAAATTTTTTTCCTTCAATGAAATTCATATGACCGCCAAAGCCAAGAGATAACTTATGATGTAAGCGAGTCTCTCCCCCGCCTTGAAGTCTTTCATATACATACACTTCGTCCTCACGCTTAATCACGACATAAGGTATCGGCTGTTTGAAGTCAGGATTTTCTTCTGCATCGCCTCTTCGCATCTGCTCGAAGTGTTCTTCGATTTCTTTCATAATGGTGCTGATTGTTTTCTCTTCACTATTCACACCATTAAACGCAAGTGTTTCGTTTTGGAACACGCGTGCGCGCGGTGCAACTAAAATCATTTCGTCCATTTTTCCCATGTTCGGTAACCTCCAGTATGTAACACATTGTTAGAAATGGCAAAAAGCCAAAACGAGTGATGCGTTTTGACTTTTGCGTTTTAATTATGATTCATCTCCAAAGAAGAAATCGTCATCTTTTAACGGCTCAACTGTTGCCTTTTTGTAGCCGTTCCCTTTCATTGAGAAGAAGTCATGTGACTTTGTTTTTGTATTGAGTCCGTTCAATACAATTGGGTTGATCTCTTCTTCTTCAAAGTAAGGGGCAAATCCAAGGTTCATTAACGCTTTATTGGCATTGTAACGAATGAACTTTTTCACATCATGCGATAAATTGACTTGGTCATAAATATCCTCAGTGTAATGAAGTTCATTTTCATAAAGCTCATTAAGCAGATCGATAGAGAAATCATAAAGCTCTTTTTGCACGTCTGGTGTTTGTTTGTTGTAAATTTCTTGTGCTAATAATCCAACATACACACCGTGAATCGCTTCATCGCGCAAAATCAAGTTAATGATTTCACCACTTTGCATGAGCTTTCCTTGACCATAGAAATATAGCGGGTAGTAAAAGCCGCTATAGAATAGGAAGCTTTCTAAATACACTGAAGCAACCATTGCTTTAAATAAGGAAATCGGGTCATCCTTTTGAATGGAACGGTACAGACCTACAATCATATCTGCTTTCTTTTGCAAGAATTTATTTTTCTTGACCCATTCAAATACTTCACTAATCGTTTCAGTCGGTGCAAGTGTCATGAAGATATTTGAGTATGATTTTGCATGCACTGCATTTTCCATCATGGCCATAAAGTTTAACACGGCTTTACGCTGATGACCGTCCACATGTTCAGCCACTATCGGCATTCCTGTATTTCCTTGTTCTGTATCAAGTAACGTCAGTCCAGCCAGTACCTTCATGTACGTATCCTGCTCTTTTTCACCTAAATATTTCCACGTTAAGAGATCCCCGTTTAAGGAAATCTCCTCTGGAAGCCAGAATTGCTTGACGTTTTGGTTGTAAAACATTTGTGTAAAATCGTCTTCGTGTTTTGACCAGTTGGCTGCATCATAAATTTTTGTCACGTTAAACTCTCCTTTAATCAAACAACACAAGAAAGACAGCCTTCCTGCCCTGTATCCTTCGTTCTTGCATAATAAAGTGTCTTAATGCCTTTATGGTGTGCATAAAGATCGATGCGATTTAAGTCACGCGTTGTCATCGTATCTTTTAGGAATAATGTAAAGCTGATTCCTTGATCGACGTGCTGCTGAATGGTTGCGATCATATCGACCACTTTAAACATGTCCATATCGTATGCTTCTTTATAGAAGAACCAGTTTTGTGCTGAAAGTCCTGGCATTGGATAATACGTTTTGCTGTTTCCGTATGTTCTTTCTTCGATACGTTCCATAATTGGCATCACAGACGCTGTTGCCGATTGAACATACGAAATAGAACCTGTTGGCGCAATACATAATCGATAGCTATGGTACATGCCATTTTCCGCTACAAAATCTTTGAGTGCTGCCCAATCTTCTTTTGTTGGAATGTGCATGCCTTCAAATAGCGCAGCTGCTTTTTCTGTTTTTGGAGTGAAATCATTTTCTACGTATTTATTGAAGTACTCTCCTGTTGCATAACCAGAGCCCTCATAACGGTGGAATGTTTCCCCTTTTTCTTTTGCAAGCTCACTTGAACGCTTAATGGAGTAATAGTTCACCATCATAAAGAACGTATTAGCGAAATCTCTTGCTTCTTCACTTTCATAAGCGATTTGGTTTTGAGCTAAATACCCGTGAAGGTTCATCGCACCAAGTCCAATTGACTTCATCGCTTTGTTCGCTTTTCTAACAGCTGGTGCATTGCGGATATCTGTTGTTTCAGACACAAGTGTAAGTGAGTCCGTTGCAAGCTTGACTGTTTTTTCAATGGATTTGTTTTTCATCACGTTCATGATATTTAAAGAACCAAGGTTACAAGAAATATCAAGTCCGATCTCATCATCTTGATCATAGTCCGTGTAAGAAGAGACTTCTGAAGCTTGAAGTACTTCTGAGCAAAGGTTTGAGAATTTCACACGTGAAATATGGTTCAGAGCGTGCTCTCTATTCACATTATCTTGGAACATGATATATGGATAGCCTGATTCTGAGCGCAGAACAGCTAATTTTTCAAGAAGTTTTCTCGGATTGACTTTTTCTTTTTTGACTTTCGGGTTTTCTACAAGCTCGTCATACATTTCTTCCATATCCATCTCATCAAGATGCTGTCCATAAGCTTTATAAACTGTATGAGGATAGAATGTGTAAGCTGTTTTATCTTCTCTAGCAAGCTCGATAAATTTATCTGGGATGACGACACCGATCGAAAGTGTTTTTACACGAACATCTTCATCCGCAGAGATTTTTTTCGTATCTAAGAAATCATTAATATCTCTGTGGAAAATATTCAGGTAGGCACTGCCTGAACCTTGTCTTTGTCCCATTTGATCTGCATATCGGAATGCATTATCAAGAAGTTTCATGACGCCTACGACACCTTTGGTCGCATTTTCAACATCTTTGATTGCTTCACCTTTCGCACGAAGCTTTGAAAGGTTCAAGCTGACTCCGCCGCCTAATTTAGACAGCTGCATGGAAATATCAATGGCTCTTGAGATATCGTTTAATGAGTCATTCACTTCAAGCAAGAAGCAGCTCACCAGCTCACCACGTCTTTTACGGCCTGCGTTTAAGAATGTTGGTGTACTTGGCTGATACTCTTGGTTGATCATCAGTTCCACAAACTCAAGTGCTTTCTTTTTGTCTCCGCCCGCAAAGAAAAGAGCCACAACTGAAATGCGGTCTTCATAGCGTTCAAGGATTTTCTTTTTGTCATTTGTTTTCAGTGCATAGTCATTGTAAAACTTAAACGCACTCATAAATGATGGGAATCTAAATTTCTTGGCATATGCAGCTTCAAATACTTCTTTAATATCTGACATGCTGTATTGTCTTAAAAATTCTTCCTCATAGTAGTCGTTTTCTATTAAGTAATCAATCTTCTCTTCTAGATTATGAAAGAAGACCGTGTTTTGATTAATATAATCTACGAAATAACTATGTACAGCTTCTTTGTCCTTGTCGAACTGAAACTTTCCTTCTTTTTGAATCATAATCTCGTTATTTAATTGTATCCACTTTGGAACCTGATTTTGTGACAATTCTTTCTACCTCCTGTGTAAACAATTCAACATCCCTTTTTGTTCCGCTTAGTTCAAAGGTGTGCAAAATAGGAACTTGATATTGTTTAGAAATCGTATCGGCGCTTTTGGCAAAGTTATCTCCCCACACTTTGTTCCCACTCACCGCTACACCTAGTAAAAGGTGCGCATTTTTCTCTAAAAATGACTGAGTGGTACCAGGGACTTGTCCAAATCCTGTCGTAAAGGTGACGAGAATAAACGGCGTATCCAAAAACTCTTCTCCAGTCAATTTTCGTTTGTCTGTAAAAGGGGTCTTGTCCAAAAAGCGTTGAACATTTCCTGTTTTTGAATCAAATACGATTTGAATCAATTCCATCACGACCTAGTTTTTAGTATTGTTGATCATTTCGTTATTCACTATATATAGTATACTATGTTTTTTCAAAACACAATATATAGATACTCAAAACGAAAAAAATCAACCAACCCGGCCGAACATTCATAGCCGAACTCGTACGTTCAAATAAATAGAGCAGAGCAGGTTCTAAAAATAGACTGCCCTACTCCCTATTCAACTGAAACCGAAATCTATCATAACACGAAAAAAAATCGCTTAGTAGACTAGACTTTTTGTTTTATTTTTTGTAGGCATCGCACTGTAAATCTTCTGACACTTCTGTTATTTCCACTTCAACACCTAATTCTTTGAGCACCGCTTCAAGCGCAGAGACGATCGAGGCTTCTCTTACTAACTCTTTCCCGTTTACAGAAACGCTTGTTCCATATTCGAAACAGGAGTCATCTTCACAAGTTTGTTCCCAATGATTAATTTTAATTTTGTGTGTCATGAACTCATCCTTTTCTGTCTAGATGTCTGATGCATGTTTATAGTGTAGCGACTTCACATTCATTTGTAAATTTACGTGCTTACTCTTCATCAAAGTCTTCACTATCACCATCATCTTCATCCCATTCATCTATGTACTTTGTCGTAATGAGCGTCAGCTCTCCTTCTTTTTCATCAAACCGGTATACATGTACTTCATCATCTTTCACAACAGCAATGTGATTATTTTTTAGCGCAACAGATGATGGTAAAAGACCATCAACATGGCTTCCATCATGCTCACCAGAATGGTTATGCCAACTTTCTTGTCTCGTTTCGATGTTCGAGATGGCGCATGATCCAAATAAGACAACGATTCCAATCAAAAGAAGGATCACTCGAATCCTTCTCAATTCAAGCTCTGCATTTTCCATATAAATCCCCTCACCTTTTAAATGTCCAATAAGGATTTATACGCAACTTGGACAGAAAAGTTTCATGGCATACAAAATAGCCCCTCTGCACTGACAAAAAACGTAGCGGGTTTCGGCCGGTTTATTCGCAGCTGCATGGGGCTATTGGTGAAAACGGGTGTTTATTCTAATTCAAGATTTACATTTTTTTGAGGTGCAAATGTTGAAATCGCATGTTTATAAATAAGCTGCTGCTTCCCTTCTGTCTCAAGCAGCACCGTGAAATTGTCAAATCCCTTTACTTGACCGCGAAGCTGAAAGCCATTCAGTAAAAATACTGTGACAAATGTATTGTCTTTGCGGATCTGATTCAAAAATTGGTCCTGAATATTAATCGGTTTCATGTTTCGTCCTCCTTGATTCTGATAACTACAGTTTCGCTTTAAGTCCAAGCTTTCCTGCTATATATGCGAAAATTTCCTCTTTTTTGTCCGAAAAGTGGCAAGGTGGTGTCATATCAAACCAGGTGACATCCATTTTATTACGGAACCACGTAAACTGACGCTTCGCATATCTGCGGGAATTTTGTTTTAATTGCTGGATGGCTTCATCAAGTGAGCAATCGCCTTGAAAATAGGCATACAACTCTTTATAACCAATCGCTTGAACAGACTGACAATCTTTCAAACCAGATTGATAAAGTGCGCTCACTTCTTCAATTAAGCCTTCATCTAACATCATATCAATTCTTTGATGAATGCGCTCGTACAAAAGCTCTCGGTCCATTTTCAGCCCAATGAAGGCAGTGTCATAAAGAGGAACTTCTTGATGCCCGTTTTGCATATCAGACATTTTCTGACCTGTTGTATGGATGATTTCAAGCGCCCTTATCACGCGGCGGACGTTATTCGGATGAATCGCTTTTGCAGCGTCAGGATCGGCTTCTTTTAGCTTTTCATACAGCTTGATCGGTCCATGCTGCTGTTCAAACAGCGTCATCTCTTCTCTAAAAGCAGGATCACTTTTCTCATCAGTAAACGTGTAATCATATAAAACAGACTGAATATATAGCCCAGTTCCACCAACAATCATGGGCGTTTTCCCTCTCGCAGCAATCTCTTTGATTTTTAAGCGGACAAGCTGCTGAAATTCAGCTGTAGAAAACGATTCATCCGGTTGTTTAATATCGATTAAATGGTGCGGTACGCCATCCATTTCTTCAGGGGTGATTTTCGCTGTGCCAATATCCATCCCTTTATAGATCTGCATGGAATCTCCGCTGATAATTTCTCCATTAAATGCTTTCGCTATATCAATGCTCAGCTTTGTTTTTCCGACAGCCGTCGGACCTACTAATACAATCACTGGTTGTTTTTTCATAACATCACTCTCTTTTACAAACTGCCTACAGTATAGCATAACTTCTCTTTCTCTCCTATATCCTCCCGTCACCAGCCAAGTGGTTCATTCCCGACCACTTCATATGTCTTTCCTTTTAAACGGTGCTTATGCGTTGGCCTTTCTTCATCTGGACTGTAAACGACTCCCCCGTATGGAATCGGGACAGAGTCGGTATAGGCAGAAAACGTGACTTCCTCAATTTCATGGTAGTGCGTCCCGTCCACTCTTGGGATAGCAGGTCCAGTGACGCCATAATATCTATGAAAATGCCCTCTTTCAAATGACGTGATCCCCCGGTAATAATGAGTATGTCTGTCGGTACTGCTTCCATTCACAGGCTGAGAAATACCTTCTATTAAATGATAATGTTCTTCTGTTACATCCGTTCGCGCTTTATAAGCATGTGCATGAGGTGGACATTTAGCCCAATCAGACGGATACAGGCCCATTTTTTACATTCCTCCTTATTTTAGGCATTCACCCAAACACAAGTGGGCCACTCGAATACACTGATGTCAGTTACAGTGATTTTATGTGAAAGGAGTCTTTTTTTATGAATTATTTTGACGCACCGTTTGTTCAAGATGAGATGAGAAGACCTTTTGGATTTGGACGCCCTGGATTTGGTTTTGGAAGACCTGGGTTTGGGCGCCCTGGTTTTGGCTATGGGAGACCTGGATTTTTTGGACCGCCATTTTTAGGTGGTTTTGCTGGAGGGCTTTTAGCTGGGTCGCTTCTTGCTCCAGGATATGGCTATGGTTATCCTTATCCACCGCCATACCCGCCATATGGACCATACCCTTATTATTAAATATGACGATTTAGTGAAAACATCCTCTTATAAAATGAATCGATTGACACATTTGTTTTTCATAGGTTAACATTTACTTTACCGACCGTTCAGTAAAGTAGGTGTTTTTTTTATGTCTAAAACGAAAAAAGAACAAATTTTTGAGGCAGCAGCTCACACCATTCTAAAAGAAGGATTGAGTCAGCTCACCCTTCAGCAGGTGGCAGAACATGCAAATATGACCAAAGCCGGGCTACTGTATCATTTTTCGAGCAAGGAAGACCTGATCCAGCAAATGAATGAGCATGCGGTTGCCTCTTTTCGTCAGCAGCTTGACACGTATCAGGAAACATACAAAAACGAAAAGGCACCTTATGTACGTGCCTATATATTGGCCACATTAAATGACCTTGATAGACAAAACACCACACAGCTATGTACAAGCATGCTGGCTACCATGTCATTTGATGAAGCATTATTAAATCCTTGGCGTCATTTTTATGCGGAATTTAAAGAAAAAGCAACCGAGGAAATCAATGACCCTGCACTTAGCCAGCTGATCCGTCTTGCCTGTGATGGTATATGGTTTTCAGAAATGTTTCAGCTTGAACCATTGAATCGAGAGGAAAAAACCCTTTTACTTCATCGGATTTTACACATTTTAGAGGAGGGATGATGATGATCCTCGGATATCTTTTTTTGGCTATCGCCATTTTTTCAGAAGCAATCGGGGCAGCGATGCTGAAACTATCAAATGGTTTCACACGCTTTAAACCTAGCGCTGTCGTTGTCGCTGGCTACACACTTGCTTTTTACATGTTGTCATTGACCCTTAATATCATTCCACTTAGCATGTCTTACGCCACTTGGTCTGGGGTCGGTACCGTCCTCACGGCTTTTTTTGGCGTGCTCTTTTTCAAAGAAACCTTGAACCGTCAAGCACTTATTGGAATGGCGATGCTTGTTTCAGGGGTCGTACTATTAAATATGTCTTAAAGGATGTGAAGTGATATGAAAGGAATGCTTTATTTAACAGGAGCCATTTTGACAGAGGTTTTTGGCAGTACGATGCTGAAGCTTTCGCAAGGTTTTACACAGGTGCTGCCGAGTATGGGGGTGCTAATCGGATTTGGGTGTGCCTTTACCTTTCTCAGTTTGGCACTCAAAACAATTGAGTTGTCATCTGCATATGCCACTTGGTCTGGCGTCGGTACAGCACTTACTGCTCTTGTGGGCCTCGTGCTATTTAACGAAACCATTCATATGAAAGGATTCATTGGTCTTGCACTTGTCATATGCGGCGTCATTGTCTTAAATCAATCCAAAAAACAAAAAGAAGAAAAGAAAGAACCATTCGATCAAACCGAATGGACGTCATAAAAAAAGTCATTTTCTCCATTAATCAAGAGAAAATGACTTTTTTACTTAATAACCAGCTTTGATGGTTTCTTCTAAGGAAATATGGACATTCCCTTGCACAGCTCTAGAGATCATACATGAGCTTTCAGCTTTATGTGCAAGCTTACGAGCTCGTTCTATGTCCTGTGCTGTAGCCGACTCTTTGAGAATGATGACAGGACGGTGAATGATTTTCTCATATGTAAACACACCGTTTGTCACATCGACAACTGCCTCAGAGCTCATCGATAAATCCTCTTTCTCTAATTGACTCCGCTCCATCATGGCTGCAAGTGTAATGATATAACATGTGGCCGCTGCACCTAGGAGCATCTCATCTGGATTTGTTCCAATACCCGGTCCATCCATTTCTTTTGGAATGGAAATCTCCGTCTTTAACTGTTCACATTCGATTGTCCCCACATCGTTACGCAGACCAGGCCAGCTTGCCTGAAGATGAAAATGATGACGCGCCATATCTGTCTCTCCTTTTGTTATCACTTTTTATAGTGTAACAAGAATTCACGCTGCTTGTCTTAACATGTGCACCATTTTTATGTATATTCCTCATCAAGCACTGTCCGAATCGCCCTGACATACCGGTAGAACGTCTCGTTTTTTGTACTGGACCGCCGCCGAAAGTCAAAACTGTCAAATAAAGCTTCACGCTGACTTCTACTAATCTCTAGCTGTACACTTTGCCCTGTTTTTGTAAGATTATTAATATTATGATTGCTTGTTCCGCTCAGGGTTGCGTGTGCGACAGCCAGTTCAGCAGAAAATCCATTCCGCTCTAATGAGTTCACAATTTTCTCTGCACGATCATAGTCTGTTCCGCCAACAAGGGTGTGGTCAATTCCCGGCTCCCCTTTATAACCATGAACAGCTAAGACATAATCATGTGCTTTTGCCTGTGCGACTCCGATTGGTTCATCGAAGTTTGTACTTGTAATATGAAGTTCTGATGCATTTTCTCTCAAACCTTCAAATAAGTACGTAGAAAAATCGTTATCAAAAAAATGGACAATCTCACTAACGCCGCCTTCGATTCTCCCGCCATGAGGCGACATCACTAGAAGACGGCTGCCGGGCACTGGATTGGATGTAATTTGATAATGATCTGTTGATTCATTCTCTTCCAGTTCTTTAAAATTGCGATACATATCATTTGAACCGCTTTCGTCTTCTCCACCTGATGACACTGGCTCATCATGTTCCTGTGCTTGCATGGTATAATAGACGCCCCATCCGATGACAAGCAGGAGAAGCAAAGCAAAAAACTTCTTCATTCCCGTTCTCCTTTAACAGATTTCTAAGCCGTTTCTATGATTAATATTGAATCATCATTTCTTTTCATTTTTTCCACATTTTCTCTTCAAATTTGATCATAACACTCTAGATCATGAGATTCCTCAAAAATAAGATAATTGCATTTATATACACAGAAACGCCTCTCCTGATTGAAAACAGAGTTAGAATAGTATGACAAACAAATGAAGTTATGTTTAAAATGACCTAGTTCTACCCAGTCTGTTTTCTTTAATTCGTCTTTTTTTTATGCGAATTTGATTTTTTTCATCTGGAATGAATCACATTTGTATGAGCATTGACCCTGTCTAGAACCCCCTTTTTTCTGCAGAATCCTCTGTTTTACTGGTTCTCTAAGAAGAACTCTCCCACCTATCATCGGCAGTTTTGATATGATTTCCACCTTTTTCTATTATTTTACAAAATGTAAGCGCTTTTCTTTTTAAAGGGAATGAGTCAGCCGCCAATATGAACAAAAGAAGGGACAAGAATCCGAACAAAGATGCTGTCATGTTCATAACGTAAGAGTGTACGAGAATGGATAGCTAGAATGGAGGGCATCACATGTTTGGATTTTCCATGGTACAAATGGTCAGAACACATGCTAGTAAATTGGATCAGCCTTTAAGAGAGACCGTCCTTCACCTCTATAAGCCTTTTAAGTGGACGCCTTGTTTTCTTCATCGTTTTTTTGAAGGAAGGTTAAAGAAGAGCAAGAAGCTTCGGGTCATCATTGAATTTAAAGAAGATGCAGTTGAAGCAGGTATTCAAAGCACAAAGCAGCTAATGAAAAAAAGCAGAAAAACAAACATCAAAAAACATTTTTCACATATTAACTGCTGCGCAGCTGATCTTACCCCTGCTGCTTTAGAGGAACTCTTAGCAAATGGGGAGCATATTCGCAAAATATATTTAGACAGACAGGTACATGCACTGCTGGATGTGGCAACACAATCAAGTCATGCGGATGAAGTCGTCCGAAATGGCACGACCTTAACCGGTGAAGGCATTACGGTTGCGGTCGTTGACACAGGCGTATACCCACATGAGGACTTAGATGGAAGAATTCGCGACTTTGTAGATTTAGTCAAACAAAAAACGAAACCTTATGATGATAACGGTCATGGAACGCATTGCGCTGGGGATGTGGCTGGAGACGGAGCTGCTTCAGACGGCTTATACAAAGGACCCGCTCCAAAAGCCAATATCATTGGGGTAAAAGTGTTAAATAAACAAGGCGCTGGATCACTTTCTACTATTATAGAAGGTGTTGAGTGGTGCATACAGTTCAACGAAGACCATCCTGATGACCCAATTCACATCATCAGTATGTCACTAGGCGGCGATGCACAGCGTTATGATGACGAACAAGACGATCCGATGGTGCGCGCTGTCAATGCAGCTTGGGATCAAGGGATTGTCGTATGCGTTGCTGCTGGGAACTCTGGTCCTAACAGTCAAACGATCGCAAGCCCTGCCGTGAGTCAAAAAGTCATTACGGTCGGAGCCTATGATGATCGAAATACGCCAGAATCAAGTGACGATGTCGTGGCACCATTTTCGAGCAGAGGTCCAACGGTCTACGGTGAAACAAAGCCTGACCTCCTCGCACCAGGAGTCAATATCGTCTCTCTTAGATCACCAAGATCATTCCTAGATAAACTAGATAAATCAAGTAGAGTCGATGATGATTATACGACGTTATCCGGCACTTCGATGGCGACACCCATTTGTGCCGGTATCTGCGCACTATTATTAGAGCATTCACCAGATTTAACACCTGATGAAGTCAAAGCCTTATTAAAAGAAAATACAAGCAAGTGGTCTGGAGAGGACCCAATGATTTACGGAACAGGTGCCATCGACGCAGAAAAAGCAATCCAAGAATAAATAAAAAAGCCCTTTACGTTTTTCGTAAAGGGTGTTGTTTTGTCTGTTTTTATGTGTGAAGTCTTTCTTCTACTTGAGCAGCTGACATGTTATGCTTCGTTCTCATACATCTCATCTCCTTTTTGAATGTGCGTACGCGCTTCGATCACAATTTCAAAAAAAGTGGAAGATTCCTTGTACATGTCGCGTTCCTTATAATAATTAGCCGCATCAAGTGCCAATTCCTCTAAATCAGCAAACATTTTTTTGTTTCGTAGTCCCAAAAGGGCTGATCTCAATTGTTCAGAGCTGTCTGTTTCTATATAGAGTGCCTGTAAAAATTGGAATTTCAATTGATAAATTTCATCTCCCAATATAGAGGCCTGATTCATGCCTTCCTTTATAGCCTCACTCGCTCGCTCCATATCTTCGAGTTTAAAACAAGTAAGAGCCAGTGAAAACAATGATTTGATCATCGTTGCAGCTTGATCTTTTTGATAAAGTGAAATGGCTTGTTCAAAGAAGACAGTCGCTGTATGATAGGTTCCCATACTATAATGACAAGTTCCTAAGTTATTAAGGGCCATCGCCTTAAAATAAGATGTGCATTCTTTTCTTTCCATTGCTTCACACACTTTTAAAGCTTTTTCTAAATACGGGAGCGCTTTTTGATGCTGACTTACATCAATCCAATTACCTGCCATCACAAAATCGCATTGAATGCTTCTTTTTCCATAAAGCTGATGTTTCTTATAGATGTCTCTCGCTTTTTTCGCATAATGCATAGAAAAATAGGTTTGTTTCATATGATAGTATACTTCAGCAATTTTATAATAAAATTCCGCTTTTTCGATCTCATCTGTCACTAAGATCAGCTGATGTTCCGCATGCTTATAATAGGAAATGGCTTCGATATACCGGTGCTGGGTAAATGCATACATTCCATGGAAAAAATGAAAGTAATAGCCCAATAAACCCGTCATCTCATCTTCTGCCTCTTCAATGTCTTTTGGAAAAGAGACGGCTTGAAGCGATTCATTCCCTGCATGGACTGGCGTTAAGTGCTGAAGCATCATTTGATGGCGAAAATCCATGAGAGAATAATAGAGTAATAAATCTTGATCTTCTTCCATCTCATGAATGTCTTCTTCAACAAGACGCTTCATATCGTTTGCCTGATCAACTTCAAATTTGCAAATATGTGTGTACCATTGATTGATTTTTACACCTACTTCGGAAGATGGTATTTTGTGTGCCATCCACTTCAGCCCCATTCTATCATATCAAACTGATAACTATTATTTTACATAATTTATGATTTTAAGGCAAATTGTCATTTATTTCATATTTTATGTTGATTTTGCACATTTCTATCTTTTTTACCAAGTTTAAAGAGAGTACTTTTGCCCATCAAAACCTTTTTTCTACGAAGAAGGGTCGAATTCTCTAAGCACTTCTTTTAAACCACTGACATAGCGACTAAATGCTTTTTTCTTTCCTTTTCTCGTATCAAAGTTGTCAAAAAAAGCTTTTCTCTGCGCCGTACTAATTTCTAATTGGACACTTTCGCCACTGGCATTTTGATTATTAATGTTGTTTGGATCCGTTCCAGAGAGGCGCTCGCCTTTTTGCACGAGCTCTGCGGAGAAGCCCCGGTCTTTTAGTTCTCTCACAACCGCTTCTTGCATTTTTTCGTTTGTCCCGCCCACAAGTGTATGTCTTCTATCACTTTTATAGCCGTGGATAGATATAGAAAAGGGATATGTTTTAATCATTTGAACCAAAATCGGTTCATCGAATTTTGTACTAGTGATATGCAAGTCACGATTGTTATCTTGTTTTGTCCCTTCAAATAAATACGTAGAGTACTTCTTTTCAAATGCTTCTACAATTTCACTTGTTCCTGGTTCAATTTCGCCGCCGTGAGGAGAAAAGACAAGTAAGTCACTTCCCCCTTTTTCATGAAACTCTATCTCATAGCCGTCTCTTTCATGCCGTATAAGCTGTTTAAAACTTTCATATTGATCCCCTTTTTTTCGCTCTTTCTTATACTTTTCTACTTCTTCATGATGTTGTTTTTGCTCTTTATTTTCTTGGATAGAATGGCTGCATTTCACCATTAAAAGAGCACACAGGATGAGAAAGATGAATCCACATATGAGTAGTCTTTTCATTTCACCGCTCCTTTTCATTCTCTTCGATGTCATCTTATCGCATTATTTTACTATCAATCGCTAAAAGAATTCAAAGAATGTCCGGCTCCTTTTCATGAATCAGGAGTACTTACCTGTTTTTTTATGTTGCCCTAGGTATTTTCGGCTTCTTTAAAACGGTTCATGTGCAAGTAAAAACTAAATCCTATGACCTCATTTTAGTTTTAGTCAAAAACGCCTACAAAATTGGGAATTTTCATCTTTTTTCAAATAAAAAAGCTGTAAACAAAAGGAATATCTCCTTCTGTTTACAGCCAGTCTCTGTATATCCAGCATTAAACTCTCAATTCATTCTCTAATGCTGTCAGCACTTCATCTTGCGACATGCCTTGTGCAAGTGAAATTTCGCTCACTAACATGCCCCGTGCATCTTCAAGCATCTTCTTTTCACTAGAATTTAAGGCTTTTTTCTGATTACGTCTCATCAGATCTTTGACAACGTCTGCGCCATCTTCAATCGAACCTGTTTTTAGCTTTTTCAGATTTTCATCATATCTTTGCTTCCAAGTAAGCGTGTCGTCGTTTGTTTCTTCTGCAAAATTGTTCATCACAACTTTCAGCGTAGCTTGATCAGCTACCGGACGTATACCTAGTTGATTGATTCTGCCTTTTGGGACCATCATCTGCATATTCGGCATTTGAATCAGAAAATATTCCTGCGTCTTACCTAAAATCTCTTTTTCTTCCATTCCTTCAATCACACCGGCTCCATGCATTGGATAAACAATTTTATCACCTATTTGAAACAAATCCGCCACCTCCGAAAGTATTCACAATATCATTATAACACATTTCAGCAGAGGATAAAAATTTATATTTTATCATGTTAATTTAGCACTAGTCAATTCTTTTTATTTGAGTTTTTAAAGAATTAGCCTTTTTTTACAAAAGGAGCGCCACCATCCAGTCCTCGTACACCTTTCTTGCATATACTAGCATTGAGTCACATTTAGGAGGGATGACAATGTGCAAATGCAAGAGCAAACATTCCCACTCAAAATGCTATAAAAAGCATGACGATCATCACCATATTGATCCGTGTGAAAAAAAGAAGTTTTATCATAAAAAAGATGATTGGTTTGAGAGCGATTTTTGGGATACGTCAAGAAGCTACGATCCCCATTATTTTCCTAAAAGTGTCTGCAACAGATGTAAGAAGCGTCGCAGAAAAAGACATAGCTTCTCATTTTAGTGTTTGACGCTGCACCTGCTTTTTGTTTTCCCGGCTGAAAAGCCGGTTTTTTTGTTACATGTCGTTCTTTTCTTTCATATGGATAGGCTCATGAAACAGGTGCAGCTCATAAGATATGGCAACCTGAAAAAAAAGGATGAGATACAAAATGAATAATATGAATAACCAAACCAACCATTACCATCAAGGAAATCCCTATCACACGTTTGAAAATGTGTATACAGCCAATCATGAGCATATGATCGCACCAAACATGCATGACCATATGAATATGCCAAATCATTATCATACCGGTAAAAAAGATGCTTATAGCGGACACCACCCGCATCATCATTCAGCCTATTCCCCTTTTACGAAGCAGTATGAACCCTATTCAAATGTACAGATGAACGATCACCATCACTTCGGTCACTACGGCGGTTATGGTATGGCTCCCTACCAGCCATATGGCTATCATGATATGCAGATGATGATGCCTGCAAATCATCATATGACAGGAAATGCTTACGGAATGAACCAACCAAATGCATTCCTCCCCCGTTATTACTAAAAAACAAGCAAAATAAGGGTATAAAATACCATTTAATGACATATAGGAATATGGTAATCTTATAGGTAAATAATGGATGTAATCATCTATTATTTACCTATAATCAACCAAGGGGGAAGGAAAAAATGAAGAAAACATGGACAATGATTATGATGGGGATGCTTACATTGGTCATGGCACTCTCAGTACCGCTAGCCGCATCAGCTGAAGGGGCTAAAACAGAGGAAAGTAAAGCTTCAACGAATGCAAGGCCAGCTGCCCTTTATGCAAAAATCACAGGAGCTAGTAAACAAGAATGGTCTTTTTCTGACATTGACCTGACTTACCGTCCAAATTCTGTTCTAAGTATTGGTGCAGTCGAATTTACTTTACCAGCAGGTTTTCAAGCCACAACAAAGGATATTATCAATGGAAAAGCTTTAAAAGACAGTTACATTTTGAACAATGGAAAAACTGTTCGCATTCCAGCTCGTTTCGATTTATTCGGAAGTTCCCAATATACATTACAACTTTCTCATAAAGTACTTCCTGCTGCAGGTACATATACGTTCCGCGCAGAAAATCGTGCGATCAGCATCGGTTCCACATTTTATGCAGAGGATACGATTGATATTAATAAACGACCAGTTGTCGTCACACCGCCAAATCCTTGCGGATGCTAAACAAAAAAGCGCTCTTAGAGCGCTTTTTCTCATTTATCATATCTCTTGCCGCTGTGCTTACTGCATATAATTGTTACACCATATCTCATGATGGTCTGTCATCATTTAGTTGGCAAATCCATATATGGCGTTTTTTATTGTTATTTTTGCTCTTTTAGTTTTTTAAAAATCACAAATTGATATACGCCAAATAGTAAGGTTAGGATCATAATTGCGGTAAATAGTTGATCGACTGGAAGCAAAAAATATACGACAAAAAAAGATAAAAGCAAAACAAAGTAACCTATATTGAACGCTTTTTTGAATGTCATCATATTCCCTCCTTTTTACAATCATATCACGCTTCACCTAATCGTATAACCAAATAACAAAAACCCCTATCCATTTGAGGAAAGGGGTTATCCTTACAACATGACAGCGGATGTTTATCTTCACATCACAAAAACACGAAACAGACTATCGGATTGAAAAATTAATTGGTGGGCAAACCGATTCACCCACCATCTCAAACCTAGCTACATCACCCGCTTAAACATCTTCTCCATTTCATATGTGGAATGATGAATCATAATCGGCCGGCCATGCGGACATGTAAATGGGTCTTGTGTTTGCCGGAGTTCATCTAATAAGGCTTTGATTTCATCGTGACGCAAATGACGATTTGCTTTAATCGAGCCTTTACAGCTCATCATGATCGCCGCTTCTTCTCTCAGTTTCTTGATATCCACACGCTTTTCATCAAGTACTTGCTGAATGATTTCTTCGATGAGTTCAGCCTCTTCTCCTTTAGGAAACCACTGCGGATGCGATCGAACGATATAGCTGCCTGATCCGAATGGCTCTAAGAAGACCCCTACTTTTGCTAAAATATCGATATGCTCTTCAATAATCAACATATCGTTTTTTGAGTAGTGAAAGGTTAATGGAACAAGCATTTCTTGCACTTCCTGTTCAATGTCTCCTACCTTTTCACGAAAGTACTCATACTTGATTCGCTCTTGGGCAGCGTGCTGATCGATGATATAAAGACCGCGTTCATTTTGAGCCAAAATATACGTTCCGTGCATTTGTCCAATCGGATACATCACAGGGACACGTTCACTTTCAGCCTGATGCTGGGCTGCACTGTCTTCCAGTATCACTTCGTCATGTTGTTCATGCGAAGCTGCAGATTCCTCTACATATACATGGTCAAACGTTTCTTTAGACGATGCTGGTAAAGTCGCTTCCGTACTTTCCGGTTCACGCACCCCGTATGTGTCGTTCTGACTGGTCTCGTATACAGCCGATTCGAGCGAGTCCGGCTCATAGGAAGCAGGTGTTTCCATTCGGCTTTTCATTGTTTGTTTAGAATCAAAAGATAAAGACTGCTGCTCATTTTTCACTGCTGGCATTGGTGCTTTTTTTGGCACTGAAGCACTTGGAATAAGCTGCTGCTTTTGAAAGACGTCTTTAATCCCTTGTTTGATCAACTCATGAAGTTCCTGCTCTTTACTTAGTCTGACTTCAAGTTTAGAAGGATGTACGTTCACATCGACTAAAATTGGGTCCATCTTCATCTCAATAAATGTAATCGGATGGCGTCCGATCGGGAGCAGTGTATGGTATCCTTCATGAATGGCTTTCACCAGTGGGAAATGCTTGACATATCTACCGTTGACAACAGAAGACATATAATTACGTGATGCCCTTGTCACTTCTGGTAAGGAAATATAGCCTTTTACTTCAAAATCAAGTGATTGTACATGTAGTGGCAGCATTTTTTTGGCCACTGCCGTTCCATAAATGGCCGCAAGCACATGCCGCACATCTCCGTTTCCATTTGTTTGAAGCAGCACTTTTCCTTGATGTCGCAAACGAATCGACACTTCTGGATGAGCAAGTGCAATTCGGTTCACAACATCAGAGATGTTGCCAAGCTCCGTATGAACAGTTTTCATGTATTTTAGACGGGCTGGCGTATTATAAAATAAATTGGTGACCACAATTTCGGTGCCGCGACGGCCAGAGGTTTTTTTCTCCGAAATGATCTTCCCGCCTTGGAGAGCTAAGTGTGTTCCAGCACCTTCACCGGTACTTGTCTTCATTTCTAAGTGAGAGACGGAGGCAATACTTGGCAGCGCCTCCCCCCTGAAACCGAGCGTCCTGACACGAAACAGATCATTTTCATCTTTGATTTTACTCGTCGCATGACGCTGAAAGGCGAGCTTACAATCTTCAGCATCGATTCCCACCCCATTATCAATAATTCTAATAGAAGAAAGTCCTGCTTCTTCTACATCGATTTCAATGACAGTACTACTAGCATCGATCGCATTTTCCACGAGCTCCTTCACAACAGAAGCCGGACGTTCGACCACTTCACCAGCTGCAATTTTATTTGATAGGTCATCGGATAACTGAATAATCTTTGCCATTTCTTGCTCACCTCACCTTACATTATAATTTCTTTTGCAATTCATATAGCTTTGTCATCGCTTCAAGCGGTGTCATATCCATTAAATTAAATGACTTCAATTCTTCGATCACTGCTTGATCTTTGTTTTTCAGCACAGGTTTTGTTTGCGGTTTTTCTTCCACTTCAAAGAAAGAAAGCTGCTGTTTTTCCTCAGCCATTTCTTTTTTCGGGGCTTTAGAGACGCGCGGAATCACTTCATGTGATCCGCTCTCAAGCTCTGTTAAGATGGTCTGGGCTCGATCAATGATCGCATCAGGCAGTTCAGCAAGCTGCGCTACATGGATGCCGTAGCTTTTATCCGCTGCTCCTTCTTTGATTTGATGTAAGAAAACAACTGTTCCTTCATGCTCTTCTGCTCGTACGTGGACATTTTTCAGTTCGCTTAATTGGGATTCAAGTACCGTCAGTTCATGATAATGGGTAGAGAAAAGGGTTTTGGCTCCAATATGATCATGCACAAATTCAATGATTGCCTGTGCAAGAGCCATTCCATCATAAGTGCTTGTCCCGCGTCCAATCTCATCAAATAAAATCAAGCTGTTCTTTGTCGCATGTACCATCGCATTTTTTGCTTCGAGCATCTCTACCATAAAAGTACTTTGACCAGAAATCAAATCATCTGCCGCCCCAATACGTGTAAAGATTTGATCAAAAATCGGAAGTGTTGCCTTTGATGCTGGCACAAAACAGCCAATTTGCGCAAGAATCGAGATCAATGCCATTTGTCTCATATATGTGCTTTTCCCTGACATATTCGGACCAGTAATGAGCAAGGTTTGTCTTCCTTTGCCCATTTGGCAGTCATTCGGCACATACTCTTGATGATCCATCACTTTTTCAACAACAGGATGACGACCATCAATGACTTCCACTTCATCTGATGAAAATTCTGGGCGGACATAACGCCGCTTTTCACTCACAGTCGCAAAGCATTGCAGCGCATCAAGCTCACTCATTTGTTTTGCGAGCAACTGTAATCTAGGAATATAGGCTTTTACTTGTTCCCGAAGCGCAGAAAATAGTTCATATTCCAATTCACTAATATTTGATTCCGCCTCAAGAATAAGGGCTTCTTTTTCTTTCAATTCAGGTGTAATATACCGCTCTGCATTGGCAAGGGTTTGTTTTCTTTCATAACGGCCTTCTTCTAATAAATGCGTATTTGCACGGGTCACTTCGATATAGTAGCCAAACACTTTATTAAAGCCGACTTTCAACGATCGAATGCCTGTATATTCTCTTTCTTGCTGTTCAAGACGAGCGATCCAATCTTTCCCGTTTCGGCTCGCATCACGATATTCATCTAATTTTGCATTGTAGCCGTCTTTAATCAAATTGCCTTCTTTTAACGTCATCGGCGGATTCTCATAAAGAGCATCTTCTAATAAATCAAGTAAATCAACGCATGGATCAATGTCATTTGCTCTAGATTTCGCCATACCCTCCGGGAGAGAATGGACAAGCTCTTTAATAGCCGGCACTTGCTTGAGAGATTCTTTCAATTGAATAAGATCACGGGCATTCACATTTCCAAATGCCACACGGCCTGCTAGACGTTCAAGATCATACACTTGCTTTAAACGTTCTCGCAGATCCTCTCGCTCAAAGAAATGTTCCATCAAAATTTGCACCATTTCCTGGCGTTCTTTGATTTGTGAAAGGCGGATGAGCGGACGATCAATCCATTGCTTCAGCAATCTTCCACCCATTGCCGTTTTTGTTTCATCTAAGAGCCATAATAAAGAACCCTTCTTGCTTTTTGAACGGATGGTTTCTGTTAATTCAAGGTTTCTTTTTGAGTAAAGATCAATTTTCATCGTTTGTTCAAGCTCAAATACTTGAACTTGCTGAAGATGATCAAGACTCCTTTTTTGCGTTCTTCTTAAGTATGCATAGAGTGTTAAAAATGCCATTTTCAGATGTTCGTCAAGATGAGAAACGAGTCGTTCAGCTTCATCTATTAATTCATCGCTATCTTCGTATGAGATGGTCGCTTGGCAGCGTTCCTTCAGGGTTTTCACTGTTTCTTCATCGAGCTGCTTTGATACCACAATCTCTTTTGCACCGACAGAATAAATTTCAGACACAACTTCATCTAACCGTTCAATGAAAGCCGCCATGTTTTCACCTGTTGATAAATCGGAAAGCGCAAGACCGTAGCCATTTTGAAAGCTGGAAACAGACGCGATAAAGTTATTTTCGTTTTCATTCAGTCCTTTGCCATCCATGACCGTACCTGGTGTAATCAGTTGAACGACCTCTCTTTTGACCACACCTTTTGCCGTTTTAGGGTCTTCCACCTGCTCACAAATGGCGACTTTATAGCCTTTTTCTATCAGTTGTTCTATGTATGCAGACGCAGAATGATATGGAACACCACACATTGGAATCGTTCCGCCATCCCTGCTTGTTAACGTAATTTCTAATTCTTGTGCTGCTTCTTTTGCATCATCAAAAAACATTTCATAAAAATCGCCTAAGCGAAAAAATAAAAAGGCATCTTGGTAATCTGCCTTGATCTTTAAATATTGCTGTATCATGGGCGTATAACTTGCCATATTTCTAATCCCTCACTATATTACTTTCGAATTCATACCATCTTTCATTATAGCATAAAAATTCACCTTTTTTCCCTAGATCAAGGCACAAAAAAACTAGGGGGATATGCGCCCTAGTCATCAATTACTCTTCTGGATCACCCGCGAGGAATTCTGGATGAATATCTTCTAATTCCTCATCCACTTCTTCTTCCCATTCGTGATCATCTTTTTCTTTCCAGCTTGAATTGACTTCTACAACAATTTTGGTTTCCCCTACTACTTCAGCAATGAATTCACGCTCTGCTTGAACGACAATTTTATTGCCATTTGGAGAAATGGTGACTTCTAAGCAATTGGGCTGCTGTAAGACTTTCGCAATCACTTCGTGCTCATCATCAAGGAAGTTTTTATCTTTATATCTCAGTTTGATGATATCTACATATTTTACACGTTCTGTGACCACTTCGGTTTTCGTGTTGTCTGCGTAAGAATACCACACGTTAATATCAAATGTACCTTCAATCTCAACTGTTTTACCGACCTTTTCAGCATCATACTTATGATTAATGATCCAACCGCCTAGGATGCTGGTTGGTTTTTGCGATGGAGAAATGGTGTGTGTGCTTTGGGTAAATTTCCTCCCTTTTGCAACCACCGCTTTTGTAATAATTTCTCTGTATTCAGACATTCCGGCATGCCTCCTTGTTCTTGATCGTTTTATCTTATGCTGGGCATTCGTCTAGTGTGTCACGATTTTGAGTCTCATGTTCAATTAAATTCATTTCTGTTTCAGTGTATGCATGGTCGCCCATAAACTTGCCTTGAAAATTGGAAAAGTTGGAGAGTGAGAGATTGGGGTTGATGGAAGCTGAAGGAGAAAGAAGGTATGCAATTCTTACATCAGAAAACAAAAAACCCCGCATCTGCGGGGTTTTCTCATTTAATGGAGCAACTTGGGGATGAGTTTTTCACTTTTGAACCGGTTTCTCCTAATAAGAGGTCACCGCCGGTTGAAAGAATGATTTCATCCGTTACTTGATTAGAAATCGTGTGCGCTACAAGCTGAAGCAGGGAATTAACCTCTGTTTGTGATTCTTTGAATTCTTGAATCACTGGGATCTCATCCAGTTCTTCTTGCAGGGCATCAATTTTTTCTTCCACTTGTTTTAAGGCTTCTTGTTTGCCATAATGCTTTAAATTCACAGCTTGCTTTTGAAGCGCCTTAATTTGATTAATGATCGCTGCAATTTTTGTATTTTCATTGATTTGCGCTTCTGCTTTTTTGAAGAAATCAACTTCTTCTGTTTCAGAAATCATTTTCGCGAGCTCTCTTGCGCGCTCGACAATCTCTTTTTTTGAATAAAGCGTCATTTTAATTCACCTCGATAGCTTCTCCAACCATTTCTCCGTCAAGAGACCAAGTTTTGGCTTGTGTGATTTTCACTTTGACGATGTTGCCAATCGCTTCTTTTGGTGCTTTAAAATTCACAAGCTTGCTTTTACTTGTATATCCGGCTAGGATCTCAGGGTTGTTTTTACTTTCACCCTCTACTAATACTTCGACAGTCTGCCCTTCATATTCCTTCATTTTTTTCGCAGAAATTTCATTTACGAGTGCATTCAGGCGCTGCAGACGTTCTTTTTTTACACGCATTGGCACGTTGTCTTTCATATTGGCTGCTGGTGTTCCTTCTCTTGGAGAGTAAATGAACGTATAAGCCGCATCAAACTCAACCTCACGATAGAGGGAAAGCGTCTCTTCAAACTGCTCATCTGTTTCATTTGGGAACCCAACGATAATGTCCGTTGTTAATGAAGCATTTGGCATTGCCTCTTTGATTTTGCGCACTAGGTCAAGGTAACGTTCACGGTCGTATTTTCTTGCCATGAGTTTCAGCACAGAAGAACTTCCTGATTGAACCGGCAAATGAATATGGTCGAGAAGGTTTCCGCCTTTGGCAAGCACTTCAATTAAGTGATCATCAAAGTCACGCGGGTGGCTTGTTGTAAAACGGATACGTGGAATATCGATTTTACGCAGCTCATCCATGAGGTGACCAAGACCATATTCCATGTCTTCAAAATCTTTTCCATACGCATTCACGTTTTGACCAAGAAGGGTAATTTCTTTATATCCTTCTGCCGCTAAACGTCTGACCTCTTGAATAATTTCATCCGGACGGCGGCTTCTTTCCTTACCGCGCGTGTAAGGGACGATACAGTATGTACAGAATTTATCACAACCGTACATAATATTCACCCAGCCCTTAATTTTTCCTTGGCGGGCTCTCGGAAGATTTTCAATCACATCGCCTTCTTTAGACCAAACCTCAATGACCATTTCTTTTGAAAGGTAGCATTCAGATAATAGCTCTGGCAGCCGGTGAATGTTATGGGTACCGAAAATCAAGTCAACAAATGGGTGTTTCTTTAAAATACGGTTAACGACAGATTCTTCTTGCGACATGCATCCGCAGACGCCTAAGATTAAATCTGGCTTTTCACGCTTTAATGCTTTTAAATGACCAAGCTCTCCAAACACTTTGTTTTCTGCATTCTCACGAATGGCACAAGTGTTTAATAAGATGACATTCGCATCTTCAGTCGAATTTGTTGGTTCATAACCAAGCGCCATAAAAATACCAGCCATCACTTCTGTGTCATGCTCATTCATTTGACAGCCATATGTGCGAATATAAAACTTGCGGCCGTTCCCTAATCCTTGAAACCGCTCGTCAATTTGAAATTGATTGTATTCGACTTCTTCTTTACCCCGTTTTTTTGCATCTTTTAAGGAAGGCGGAATGTACACAGCTTCAAAATATTGGCTGTAGTCCTTCTCGGATTTTTTGTCCGATGAACTTACTTGTCCGCTCGCTTTTCTCTGCTCTTCATTCATGAATTTGTACTCCTTTCAAACCAAGCTCCACCCTACAGTATAGACTATTTTGTCGTGAATTGAAAATAAATTCATATGTGTCCACACTTTTCAATCCACACGAATTTTACATGAATATTGAGTAGGCTTCAGATGGAGATCGTCTTTTCCTAAAGGATTTTGTATTTCTTTGACAATCTTCATCTGCTGTGTACCGACACTCTCAACTAAAGTAATTACATATGATTCTTTTTCTTCTTCTGCTACGATTCTTTCTTGTTCAGATAAGAAGAATGGAAAGTCATGGTGAGTCAGTTTAGATCCTTTTACTTCTATAAACTTCTCTTTTCCATCGGGGTAATAAGATTTGATATCAAATCCATGACCATCTTCTGTTTCAGCTACCCAATCGACAGCTTCCGCTAATTGTTCCCGTCCCACTGCTTTTAATTGCTCTATTTCCTTATGATAAACAAATTTTTCTGCTATTCTACCTGTCTCTTCATTTTGCTTTGCTCTTTCTTCTCTTAATTGTTTATAAACATCTCTATGAATGATTCTTTTTCGTTTTTTGCTTTTTTTATCTTTTGTGTCCATCACAATATCCGGATTAGAGTATACTTCGAAAATAAAATCATAAAAAAATTCATTCAAAGTGTATATATCTTTTAAAAATTCTTGGTGATTTAGTGTATCGATGTTATACCTTTTAAATACCAATGAACCTGCTGCATACTTTATTGGTCTATCAGACTCTCCTAGGTAAAAGTCACCTGTTTCAAACCCATTTAAATTAGGACTATGCTTCAATTGAGGTCTTAGTCGCTCTCGCCATATATCCGCTTCACCTTTAATCTTTTCCAGAGATAAATTTTCAGTACCTAATCCAATGGATAAATAAAAGTCCTTTGCGTTATTAGCAAATAAAATGACTATATATAATCCTTTTTGTGTTGTTGTTCTGTTTGTTTTATGGTTCAAAGTTAAAAGTTTGTCTAGAAATGCGATCCAAATAGACTCTGCAACTTTCCCATGTCCTGTAGATGCCTTAATATCAATTCTATCCAAATTTCTCATACCAAGTTTTTGTAATTCTTGACGAAGATTGTTTGGAATTTCTTTGTTAAATAAGTTGTGAAAAGGGTGATCTTTATCCGTATTTGTATTCTTTTTATAATCTAAAAATTGTTCATAAAAATCTTCTTTATTAAATAACATTTGTCTCACCACTTACCTCAATAGATCTTTTTACATACATTATACATAACAAACGGTAGATTTGATGAAATATGGAAAGATTAGCGCAAAAGAAAAGAGAGCCTCAGCTCTCTCAATCAAGTATATTCAGTTTTTTTGCTTCTTCTTCAATGATTGTCAGTGCACGGTCAAGCTCTTCTTTTGTGTGCTCTGCTGTGATGATGGCTCTAATTCTCGCTTTTCCTTTCGCTACAGTTGGGAAAGCAATGCCTTGAGCGAAAACGCCGCGCTCGATTAATGCTTTTGAAAAACGGAAAGTGAGTGCCTCGTCTCCAATCATCATCGGAATAATAGGCGTTTCTGTTGGTGCCACCTCAAATCCAAGACCGATGACTTTTTCTTTAAAATAGGCCGCGTTCTCCCAAAGTGTTTCAATGCGCTCCGGTTCGTCTAACAGCACTTCAATGGCTTCTTCACAGGCTCTTGTGACAGCCGGCGGATGTGAGGTGCTGAATAAAAACGGTCTTGCTTTATGCTTTAAATAGTCGATTAAAACGGCAGAACCAGCGACGTAACCGCCTAGCACACCAACTGCCTTACTAAGTGTGCCAACCTGAATATGCACTCTGCCGTCAAGTTGAAAATGATTCACTGTTCCGCGCCCATTTTCACCAAGTACTCCAGACGCATGGGCATCGTCTACCATCACAAAGGCATCATATGCTTCTGCAAGTCTTACAATCTCAGGAAGCGGTGCAATATCTCCATCCATTGAGAACACACCATCTGTCACGATAAGACGGACGCGGTAATTCATCGATTTCTTTAAAATTTTCTCAAGCTCTTCCATATTAGAATGAGCATATACTTTTTTATCTGCCTTTGTTAAGCGAATCCCATCGATGATTGAGGCATGGTTCAGCTCATCTGAAATGACAATATCATCTTTTGTGAGAATACTGGATAAGACCCCTTGGTTGGTCGTAAAGCCTGATTGGAATACGAGGGCTGCCTCTGTCTTTTTAAAAGCTGCGAGCTTTTTTTCAAGCCGTTCATGCATTGTCATCGTTCCAGCAATGGTTCGTACAGATCCTGTTCCAGCACCGAATTCATCAATCGCCTCTTTTGCCGCTTTCATCAGCCTTGGATGTGAGGTGAGACCTAAGTAGTTATTTGAAGAGAGTTGTATGACGGATTGTTCATTTAATGTCACCGTGGAAGATTGTTTGGAATCGATTTCTTTCAGTGTTTGATGGGTGCCTTGCTGCTTCATTGTGTCCAATTCATCTTGTAAATACGTAAATTCTTTCATCATTTCGTCCCCCTTTGATATGATGGCATGATCAGTACGACCTTCCCGCACGTACCATTTCTCATGAGTTCAAATCCCTTTTCAAAATCTTCAAATGGCAGCGTATGGGTGACAACCGGCTGTACATCAATAGTATTCGTTCTTAAAAGTTCGGATACTTGACGCCACGTCTCAAACATTTTTCTCCCCGTGATCCCTTGCACGGTTAATCCCCTAAAAACAATTTGATTCGTAATGTCAATGGTTACCGGCCGCTCTGGCAAACTTAGTATATTCACTTTCCCTCCATTTGCACAAGCTTCGAGTGCTTGATTAATCGCAACGGGATGTCCTGACATCTCACACATCACGTCTGCCCCTTCCATCCGCGTGAGCTGCTTAATCATGGCAACAGGATCATCTTTTCCGATATCCACGATATGATCTGCACCCATTTTACGGGCAAGATCCAGTCTGTATTCATTTTTATCAACAGCGAACACTTGGACAGCCCCGGAGGCTTTTGCAACCGCAATCGCCATTAAACCAATGGGACCACAGCCAAAAATCGCCACTGACTTTCCTGAAACAGGTGTATGCAGAACTGTATGAACAGCATTTCCAAGCGGTTCTTGAATAGATGCAAGTTCCACTGGCATTTGAGCTGGATTATGCCACACATTTTGTTCTGGTACTTTGACATATTCAGCAAAACAGCCATCAATGTCTACCCCTAAAATTTTCGTTTCGCTGCACAAATGCTGCTGACCCGTTAAACACATATAACACTGATTACAGACAATATGCGTCTCAGCCGATACAAAATCCCCTACTTTTGCTCGTGAGACTTGGTTCCCCGTTTTGACAACTTCCCCTGTGAATTCATGACCAAAAATGTACGGTGCTTGGACTCTCCCCTTCGCCCAATCATCCCAATTATAAATATGCACATCCGTTCCGCATATCGATGTAGCCTTTACCTGGATGAGCACTTCATGATCACTTATTTCTGGAATCGGCATTTCCATCATCGCCGCCCCGTAAGCGCTTTCTTTTTTAACAATAGCTTTCATCGTTCCACACATGACGTACAACCCCTTTGTTAAAAAACTTCTCCCAATCAGATCTTATCATGTCTTATTTTAGACGTAAATACCACTGTCTTTCAGGAGGAGACAAATGAACACTCCACATATTTTTTTAGATATTTTTCTAAAAAAAAAGCAAATCTCCTTTTATTCGGAGATTTGCTTTTAAGTCGTCAGCGTTTTTTTGAAACGGCTACATATAAAGCCGGCACAATCAGTAGTGTCAGAATCGTTGAGAAAAAGACACCTGATACGATGCAGATCGCTAGCGGCTTAAAGAGTGGGTCATTACTTAAAGCAACGGGCATAAGAGCGACAAGTGCTGTAAATGCTGTCAGCAAAATAGGTCTAATCCTTGCCCTCCCCGCTTCAATCACAGCTGTTCGTTGATCGAGACCTTGCTTGCGCCTCTGTTCAATAAATTCAAACAAAACGACCGCATTTCGGACAACAATACCTGCCAATGAGACAATCCCCATTGTGGCCATAAAGCTAAACGGCGTTTGAGTGACAAATAGTCCAATAATGGCTCCGGATATCGCTAAGTAAACCGTTCCAAGAACTAAAAGCGGAAGCATGAGTGAATTGAACTGGAAAGCGATGGTCACATAAATGAGCAGCAGGACTACCCCAAATAAGAGACTAATTTCAATAAAGAATTGGGTTTGATCTTCATTTTCTCCGCCCTGAGAAATGGTCAAATTCTTCGCTGCATCGCTTTCCCCAACTTCATTTACAACTTCTGTCATATCGTCTTTAAACGTATCTGATGTGCCAGGATATGCCTTTAACGTGATCGTCGGCATCCCGTTTTCATGCGGAATGCTTTCATACTGCTCTGTTTCTTTTTCCTTTACATATCGGCTAAGCGGCTCAAGTTGAGGCATTCCCCCCTCATTTGTACTCACAGGCACCTTGATGTCTTTTAGCTTCAGTCCGTTTTGATGTGTGCTCATGTCTTGTTTCACTACGAGGTCGATGTCATCTGTTCCTTGTTTAAAGGTGCCTAATGGAATTCCTTCTGTGACTAGGCCAAGCTGTCTGCTGACAAACTGAGCAGTGAGCCCATCCTCTGCCATTCGGTCACGATTCAATTCAAATGAGATGGTTTTCACCGGTTGATTGACATCGTCTGTGATCAGGCTCGCTCCACTTTCTTTCATTTCTTTTGTGAGCTTCTCTTTCACATCCACGAGCTTTGAAAATTGTTCTCCTGCAATGGTTACGGTCACAGGCGCTCCAGTTGGCGGTCCTTGAACAATGGTTTTCATAAAGATATCAGCATCTTTAAATTTCTTTCGCAATGGCTCTGTCATACGATCGATCAATGCTTTGCTTGTCATCTGTTCATTGTCTACTCTGACAACAACCTGACCCGTATGATCACTTGCGTTTGAGATACTTTCATTAAACAAGTTCGGCACACCGCCGCCTGCAAAAATGGCCGTCTCTTCAATGCCTTTTTGCTGTTTGATCTCTTGTTCTATTTTCTCTAATGTGTCATTCGTTTTATCTAAGGTTGTTTCACTTGGCAGTGTCACAGTGACAACCACCTCTTTCTTATTCGCCGCAGGGAAAAACTCAAATGGTGTGGCGAAAATAAGCAAAAAGGCAAGTGTGGCAACGAGCAAACCACTTAATCCAATGAGAAGTGGTCGCTTCACGATGTTTGTCAGTACTCGATCTGCATAAAAATCGGCTAACCTTTTTAATTGTTTGCCTAAGAAACCAGGTTCTTTTTGAATCTTCTTGTTCTTTCTTTTTCGGTTTGCTGTATATTGATACACTGGCACAAGTGTCAATGAAATGACCATTGACGCAAGTACAGTTGTGACTAGAACAGACGGTAACGCTCGAATAAATGAACCGTTCGCACCAGAAAGGAAAACAAGCGGCAAGAAGGCAAAGACAACAGCTAGTGTTGACGTCAAAATGGATCCAGCCACTTCTTTTACACCTGCAATTGTTCCTTTAAGCGGACTTTCGTATTTTTTCATCTGCCTTAAAATATTATCGTTGACGACAATGGCGTCATCCACAAGTATCCCTAGCGCAATGATAAAGCCAATAATTGAAATTTGATTAAGGTCCACTTGTAAAAACGGCAGCGGGATGGTTCCGATCGTTATGGATAGCGGAATCGCAAGTGAAACGATAAACGCACCACCAATAGTTAGACCAAGTGTGGTGACGACAATGACGGCGATGACGGCCACGATCGCTTCTTTGATTAAATCGTTAAAAATGGCATCTACTTCACTTTTTTGTGAATAGTAGTCTATCCAATCCACACCATTTGGCAGCTCTTTCTCTTTTTCAATGACCGCACTGACTTTGTCATACATTTTAGGAATATCCAGTCCTGGCTTAATATTGACTGTAAATGAATAGGCTGGCTTTCCGTTATATGAAACGATATCACTTTTCTCTTTTTCTACTTCTTTTAAACGACCAAGCTCACCGATTGTAACAGGCTCTCGGCTCGTTTTTGAGAAAATCTCAATCTTTTTCATTTGATCTAAACGATCATAGACATCAATGGACAGCTTGACCTTTTCTCCATCTGCCTGGACGTCACCTAGAGGGGATGTGTCAAATTCTTGATTGATGGCATTTGTGACATCGGTCACGTTTAACCCGTTATCCTCCAGTTTACTTGAATCCAAGTTCAATATTGCTTGTTTGTCATTGAACCCTTTGATGACGACACCATCAACACCTTTGATGTCCTCCACTTTTTCTTTTAACGCACGCAGCGATTCCTGACTTTTTGCTAAATCAGATGAGTTACTTGCTACAATCATATAAGAACCAACTGGCACGTTGCCAAACTCATCCTTTACATCTGGCTCCATCACACCATCTGGAAAAGAAGAGGCCGCATTTGTGGTTTCACTCTTGATTTGACTTGCCACCTTTTGAAAATCGGCTTGATCATCAATTTCAAGCACAATATTTGAGAAACCAATAGCAGAAACAGAGCTTGTCTTCTCTACACCATTGATATCAGAAATAGCCGACTCGAGCTTATTGGTGACATCACTTTCTACCTGTTTTGCATCAGCACCAGGGAAAACAGTCGAAATGGTTACAATATTTGCTTGAAACTCTGGCAGTTCTCGTTTAGGAAGCTGTGTAAACAAATAACCTCCAGCAATGAGAACGATAAAAAATAAAATAAAAACAAGCTTTCCTCTTTTTAAAAAAGCTTCGATCATTATTTCACCTACTTAAATATTTATTTTTGATGAAGTATTTTCAACTTAATCTTAATTTATCATCATGGTGAAAAAATGCAAGCTCTAATATGTCATTTTCTATCTATTTTGTGAAAGAAATATGTTATATGAGAAATGTATAGCGGTAAACAAAAACAACCTGCTTACATGATGTAAGCAGGTTGAAAATAATAAAATTAGAATTATCGTGGTTCAACAATCAGTTTGATTGCTGTTCTTTCTTCTCCATCGATAAGAATGTCAGTAAAGGCTGGAATGCATATCAAATCCACTCCGCTAGGCGCAACAAATCCCCTTGCAATGGCGACAGCCTTGACCGCCTGATTCAGTGCTCCAGCGCCGATAGCCTGTATTTCCGCTGCACCGCGTTCACGTAAAACGCCGGCTAATGCTCCTGCTACTGAATTTGGATTTGACTTTGCTGAAACTTTTAAAATTTCCATTTTTGCTCCCCCTTAAATTTACAATGGATAAGTGAGTGTTCATTAGAACAATCTTTGTTAGATGTTGCTATTTTTTTGAAAATCCATCCCCAAAATGTTTTTCAAAAATAGCAGGCTACCTACCATTTTTACTATATTCACGATAGAGGGCGCATATTCCTTCTTTCTGATTAATATTTTTCTGAAATAAATATGTGAATATTTATTCAAAGAAAATATGGTCATCATTTATCAAAATTCGATCAATTTTGACAGCTTTTTTCGACGGTTCGTCAATTTCTACGATCACTGCACTTAATGTCGTGCGGCCTTCTGCAATTTCAAAACGGACAGGGAGGCTCGTTTTAAATCGTTTAATAATCGTTTCCCGATCAACACCTAAAATACCGTCATAAGGACCAGTCATGCCAACATCCGAAATATAAGCAGTTCCTTTTGGCAAGACGCGGTTATCTGCTGTTTGAACATGTGTATGCGTTCCAACGACACATGATGCACGGCCGTCTGTATACCAGCCCATTGCTTGCTTTTCACTTGTGGCTTCACCATGAAAATCAATAAAAATAAACGGTGTACGTTTTGAAGCTTCTGCTATGAGCTCATCTACTTTTTGAAATGGGCAGTCAATCGGAGGTAAAAATGTGCGGCCTTGCAAGTTGATGACAGCTAGTTCTTTACCTTGTTTTTTAATAAAAGTAAGCCCTTTCCCTGGTGTACCTTGCGGGAAGTTTGCCGGACGAACAATATGGGGTGCATCATCGATGAAATCGAAAATGTCTCTTTTATCCCATGTATGGTTCCCCATCGTGAGCACATCAGCCCCAGCTTGAAGCAGCTCGTGATAGATTTTCTCTGTGAGTCCTTTCCCATGAGCCGCATTTTCTCCATTGACAATCGTAAAGTGTGGCTGATATTTTTTCTTTAGCTTTGGCAAGTATTCTTTCAGTGTATCTCTGCCAGGTGAACCAACGATATCTCCAACAAATAATATTTTCATACGTTTTGAACCCTTTCTCTTATAAAATGATCTTCTTATCAGTGTTGCATATTTACACAAAAAAATAAAGCGGCGCTAAGCGCACCGCTCTATTTTGCATACTCTACTGCGCGAGTTTCTCGAATAACTGTCACTTTAATGTGACCAGGGTAATCGAGCTCGTCCTCAATCCGCTTACGAATATCCCTTGCTAGACGGTGAGCTTCAAGATCATTAATTGAATCTGGCTTCACCATAATACGCACTTCACGTCCAGCTTGTATCGCAAACGATTTTTCAACACCTTCATAAGATTCAGAGATGTCTTCTAATTTCTCAAGTCTCCGAATGTAATTTTCAAGCGTCTCACTTCTTGCACCAGGGCGTGCTGCAGATAATGCATCGGCTGCCGCAACAAGAACAGCGATAATAGATGTCGGTTCTTGGTCACCATGGTGAGATGCAATACTGTTGATGACAACAGGATGCTCTTTATATTTCGTCGCAAGCTCAACGCCAATTTCCACGTGGCTTCCTTCTACTTCATGATCAATGGCTTTTCCAATGTCATGCAGAAGACCTGCTCGTTTTGCAAGCTTTGCATCTTCTCCAAGCTCTGAAGCCATGAGACCTGCAAGATGTGCAACCTCAATTGAATGCTTCAGGACATTTTGTCCATAACTTGTACGGAATTTTAAGCGACCGAGAATTTTGATGAGATCCGGATGCAAACCGTGAACTCCGACTTCAAATGTCGTTTGCTCACCCATCTCGCGGATATAATCATCGACTTCACGGCGTGATTTTTCCACCATTTCTTCAATTCGTGCAGGATGAATACGTCCATCCTGGACTAGCTTGTCCAGAGCTATCCTCGCTGTTTCACGTCTTATCGGATCAAAGCCCGATAAGATGACAGCTTCAGGTGTATCATCAATGATCAGGTCAATACCTGTTAACGTTTCTAACGTACGGATATTTCGTCCCTCACGTCCGATAATACGACCTTTCATCTCATCATTTGGAAGATTGACTACAGATACTGTTGTTTCAGCTACATGATCAGCTGCACAACGCTGTAACGCAAGTGAAAGAATGTTTTTCGCTTTTTTATCAGCCTCTTCTTTCGCCCGGTTTTCAGATTCTTTCGTCATGACTGCAATGTCGTGGGAAAGCTCATTTTCAACTTGATCCAGAATGATTTGTTTCGCTTCATCTCGAGTTAGACTAGAAATACGCTCCAACTCAGCTTTCTGCAAACGAATCATATCATCCACTTTGCTTTCCATCTCTTCAATATGTTGTTGTCGTTCATTCAGAGAATGATCTCTCTTCTCCAACAGGGACTCCCGTTTATCTAAAGATTCGTCCTTGCGATCAAGGTTTTCCTCTTTTTGAAGTAAACGGTTTTCTTGTCTTTGAAGCTCATTACGTCTTTCACGAACTTCTTGCTCCGCCTCTACACGAAACGAATGAATTTCATCTTTCGCTTCTAAGAGCGCTTCTTTCTTCAATGCTTCCGCATCACGCTTTGCATCCTCAACAATTTGTTCGGCCATGTTTCTTGCGCCGGATATTTTTGCTTCTGCAATGGTTTTACGAACAAAGTAGCCAACAACTAAACAGATTAGGCTCAGCAAAATGGAGATGATCGTAAACATCGTAGGCGACATATTTTCACCTCCTCTTGCTATGAACTTGGTTTTACAAATAAAGTGTCGGCATGTACATTGTTTTGTGTCTCAACATACAGGGCCTTCACAGGGAATGAGATCCTCACTGCCCTTGTCAAGTTTAAATTAGTTATCAATCATGTTAAGAAAAACAAGTGATACATTCCCATTGTAATTGTGTCGGAAATACTTGTCAAGCTAGTCAGACTAAGGCGTAAGTCGTTATTTCAAGCAAAGACAGAACTTTTGACCCGCTAGCTGTTATGTAATTGTAAAAAAAAGACGCTTTTCAGCGTCTTTTTAGTCATTCAATTCCAATTCTTCTTGTCCTTCTTCGTCAGTTGATTTCACTCCGTTTGTATCCAAACCATAGTGCTCCCTGATCTGCTCCTGAATCATAAGAAGAATGTCTTTATTCTCTTTTAGGAATTGCTTCGCATTTTCACGTCCTTGTCCAAGACGTTCCTCTTGATAAGAATACCAAGCCCCGCTCTTTTGTACGATATCTAGTTCGCTTCCAAGGTCGATGATTTCTCCCTCTTTCGAGATACCTTCACCGTACATAATGTCTACTTCGGCAATACGGAATGGCGGTGCCACTTTGTTTTTCACAACTTTAATTCTCGTTTTGTTCCCCATGATGTCGTTCCCTTGTTTCAACTGTTCAGCACGGCGTACTTCTAAACGAACAGATGAATAGAACTTAAGTGCACGTCCACCAGGCGTTGTTTCAGGATTACCAAACATAACCCCTACTTTTTCACGAATTTGGTTAATAAAGATCGCAATTGTTTTTGATTTGTTGATAGCACCAGATAGTTTACGAAGTGCTTGAGACATCAAACGTGCTTGAAGACCAACGTGTGAATCTCCCATGTCTCCTTCGATCTCTGCTTTTGGTACAAGAGCAGCTACTGAGTCAATGACAACAATATCAACTGCACCACTACGAACAAGTGCTTCTGCAATTTCAAGTGCTTGTTCTCCTGTATCCGGCTGAGAAAGTAACAACTCATCAATGTTGACACCTAATTTTTGAGCGTAAACTGGATCTAGCGCATGCTCCGCATCGATAAATGCAGCTTGTCCTCCCTGCTGCTGAACCTCAGCAATCGCATGAAGTGCTACTGTCGTTTTACCAGAACTCTCTGGACCATATACTTCAATAATACGGCCGCGAGGGTATCCACCTATTCCAAGCGCAGTATCAAGTGCTAACGAACCACTAGGTACTGTTGAAATACGTGTATCTGTTTGCTCTCCTAGTTTCATAATAGAGCCTTTACCAAACTGTTTTTCTATTTGTTTAAGAGCCATATCTAAGGCTGCTTGACGATCACTCATTCTATTGTTTCCTCCTTTATCAATTCCACTATCTATACTATACCTTGTTTTACGTCATTTGCCAAGAAAAAAACGAACACATATTCGATTTTTTCTTGGCAGATTATTTAAGAAAAGAGCTGTTTCTATTAGAAAAAACGCTCTTTTATAAAGGAGTAAACCTCATAAAAAACAAAATTAACTATCTTTTAATAATTTGATAAGGTGGTGCAAACCATATTTCACAGCACGCTTGCGAATGCCTGATCGACTGCCAGTAAACATCCATTCAAACACGTCTGTCTGGTCTTTTGTCGATAGCCCGATAAATACTTTTCCAACCGGCTGTCCTTCGTGTGGTTCAGGACCTGCCACACCTGTAAAGCTAATACCGATATCGCTTCCCGTCAGTTTTCTAACGCCTTCGGCGAGCTCTAACGCACACTCTTTGCTGACAGCACCATGAGAAGACAATGTTTCTTCACGACAGCCCAGCACTTGCTGCTTGACTTGATTTGTGTAACAAACCACACTGCCGTTTAAAATGGATGATGCCCCTTCGAGATCTGTCAGCCACTCTGAAAACATACCACCAGTCAGGCTTTCAGCCGCTGCTACTGTTTTCCCGTGTTCATGCAAGGCCTTTGAAGCTTCAAAGGCAAGAGATGTATTACCATATCCGTAGAAGTACTCGCCGACCCGTTCTAAAATTTGTGCTTCTGTTTCTTTTAACAGACGCTCTGTTTCTTTTTCATCCTCATGCTTGGCTGTCAGCCTTAGCGTCACTTCCCCGTCAGCTGCAAGCGGTGCAATCGTTGGATTGGTCTGTGCATCAATTAAATCTTCAAGATCTGTTTCCAGCTGAGATTCACCGATGCCAAAGAAACGCAAGACAACAGACACGATTTTTTCCTTTAGGCCGAGTTTTTCAGAAATAAGCGGCTTCGCTTCGTTTTCAAACATCGGGTGCAATTCACTTGGCGGTCCAGGGAGCAGAATGTAAAACGTATCTCCCTCTTGTATAAACATACCAGGTGCCATTCCGAAACGGTTTACGAGCACATCAGATCCCTCTAGAACGAGCGCCTGTTTACGGTTGTTCGGCGACATATCGCGTCCGGTTTTACGGAAGTATTCTTGAATAGACTCAAATGCTTCTTCATTTAGCACAAGCTCTTTACCGAGCGTACTCGCAATGGTTTCTTTTGTTAAATCGTCCTTCGTTGGTCCAAGACCACCTGAGAAGATAATAAAATTCGATCTTTCCTGTGCCACTTGAATGGCCCTTTTTAAACGCTCTGGATTGTCACCAACAGCTGTGTGGTAATAAACATTCACACCAATTTCAGCTAGTTGTTTGCTGATGAATTGTGCATTCGTATTCGTAATTTGCCCTAGCAAAAGTTCGGAACCGACTGCAATAATTTCTGCTTTTCTCTCTGACTTCAAAGCGTACACGTCCTTTTTAGTTAGAATTCTTTAAGGCTTCCCAGTTTTTCGCAAAGTAATCCCAGCCTGAGACAACAGTGAAGAACACCGCTACCCACATGGCAAGATCACCAAAAGGGAATGATACAAGTTCAAACGGCAGGTTATGCAAAAGAAGTGCCGAAATCGCAATGATTTGCGCCCACGTCTTCACTTTTCCAAGCATATTGGCTGCGACCACTTCACCGCCTCCAGCTAAGACAAGCCTTAGGCCCGTTACAGCAAATTCACGGCTAATGATCACAATTGCCATCCATGCCGGTGTGAGATTGTATTGAACAAGTATAATTAAAGCCGCTGAAACAAGCAATTTATCTGCAAGCGGATCTAAAAATTTACCAAAGTTTGTGACTAAATTGAGCTTACGTGCATAGTAACCATCAATCCAGTCGGTTGTCGAAGCGACAATAAACAAGATCGCTCCAACAAGGTGAGTGACTTCAATGCTGACGTCACCAAAGCGCGCAACACCCCAATCTAATGGAGCAAGCATAATGATCATAAAAACAGGGATCAAGGCGATCCTAGAAAGAGTTATTTTATTCGGTAAGTTAAACATGAATTTCAATCCTCCAATAATCCATTTTTTTATGTATATATAATAGTAGGAACAAAAGAAAAGTCATCTACTTGCTTAAGATGACTTTTCCTTTCCTTTATTCACAATCACAATGTTTTGTGTCATGGTGTTTTTAGGGTCTAATTCGTACTTCAGCGTTTCGTCATTGACTTTGATATCGATTCCTGTTGCATTTCCTAAGCGGATATCGACTTGGGAAAGATCAGTTAAGTCTGTTTTAAACGATTCGCCATCTTTCAATTCACCCATCTTCAGCACTTTTCCAGATTCGTCTCTCACACGAAGCCATGAAGCTTGTGAGGCAGAAATGGTTAGCTCCATCTCTTTTGCACCTGATACTTCATACGTTGTCGTAGAACCCTCTGTATCCGTCGCCTTCAAAGAAACATCTTCATCGTCTTTAGATGAATCCTTTGAGGAATCGTCTTTTTCAGATGATTTTTCTTGATCATCTGACGAAGCTTTATCCTTTTTCTTTTGATCCTTTGCAAGCGATGAATCCTCAGACACTTCGTATTTTGATTCTGATTGCTGAGGAGCCGCCTGATTATTTTTCTGTCCGCTATCATGATTAACCGCTTGAACGATCACATAAATGATAGCGATCACCACAAGGATCCCTCCAATGATTAAAATCGTCGGAAGCAGCTCCAGTACCTTTGAGGCAGGCTTTGGCAGCTCTCTTTGCGGTTTAATATTTGATAATTTATCAGACACTTCATCGTTATACGTACTTGGTACATCTTTACGAAACTCTTCGAACAATTGTTCAGGATTCAGTCCAACGGCTTCGGCATATTGTTTAATAAACGCTCTGACGTAAAATTTACCTGGAATGATATCATAGTTTCCTTGTTCTATTGCTAGCAAATAGCGCTTTTGGATTTTGGTAGCCGCCATCAGATCCTCCAGCGACATCCCTTTTTCCTCTCTGGCCTCAACGAGCCGTTTTCCCAATTCAGTCAAAACAAACACCTACCATTACCATATTAAAAATCGAAGCCAGAAAAACCAGAATGATCAAACACTTGTGGTTCTTCAGCGTGCTCGTATGTAATTTCTTCGTCTGCACTATTACGCAATTCAATGATGTAGTCGAAATCATCCATTGTATATTCTGAATTTTGAATAAAGATATCTGGATGCTCTACAACCTTTGTAGCAGGCAGTCTCATAATTTCTCTTAAAAGCTGCAAGTGCTTTTCAGAACCTCTTCTTGTCGACACAATCCCATCAATAATAAAGACGTTATCTGGGCTGTATTCATCTGCAATCAGCTGACTGCGAATGGTCTGTTTCAAAAGAGTCGACGATACAAACAGCCATCTCTTACTTGCACATACACTTGAAGCAACAATTGATTCTGTTTTTCCAACCCGCGGCATTCCGCGAATTCCAATCAATTTATGTCCTTCTTTTTTAAATAATTCAGCCATAAAATCAACAAGTAGACCAAGCTCGTCCCTTTCAAAACGGAACGTTTTTTTGTCATCCGCATCACGCTGAATGTATCTCCCATGACGAACAGCTAAACGGTCACGAAGTTTTGGCTGTCTTAGTTTCGTTACTTTTATCGTTTCCATTGTATTTAAAATTGATTCAAGGCGCTTAATTTGTTCTGTGTGGTCACAGCGAAGAAGCATGCCGCGTCTTGATACATCAACACCATTAATTGTCACAATATTAATTGAAAGCATCCCCATTAAAGAAGAAATGTCTCCTAAAAGTCCGGGACGGTTCACCTGTATCTCATATTCAAAATACCATTCGAGCTTTGCCAAATGATATTACCCCCTTCATTGTGGCAAATTTTTACCTTCCTTTATCATAAAGCATTTTCACATTTTTAGAAAGCACAATGTTGTGAAACAGTTAAAATAAAAAGAGAGGCACAAACGACCCCTCTTTTTGTTTAGTGCGAGCTATTATTTTCAACCAGTTTGACCATCATATTGGCAATTGCGCGCTGCTCATCTTCTGATGCGACGCTCCAAAGGTCAGCAAGTACTCTTTCTTGCTCATTCTTTGCTTCAACTTCATTAGCCAGGTATCCGCCAATTTCATACGCAAGGTTATTGATAGTATCATCTTTTAAGCCTTTATCCTGCGCATGATTTAAACGGTCTCCTAAAAAGTTTTTCCAATGGTCCCAGTTCTCAAGTACTGACATGTCGATTCCTCCATTCGAAAAGATGAATTACAGCCATAGCTTTTGTCATGGAGTGACGAATTATACACGTTTTTAACAGTACCAGCCGCCATTAACGGATAAAATTTGACCTGTCATATAACTTGACTGCTTGGAGGCGAGAAACCAAATGACATCGGCTATCTCTTCAGGTGCGGCAAGACGGCCGAGCGGAATCTCCTCTTCCATCATCGCAAGGTCTTCTTGTGTGAAGCTTTTCATCATATCAGTTTGAACAGCACCTGGTGAGACTGCATTTGCTCTAATTCCACTTGGGGCAAGCTCTTTGGCAAGCCCTTTAATGAAAGCATTTTGAGCACCCTTGACCATACTATACAGTACTTCACACGAGGCACCCGTTTCCCCCCATATCGAGCTAACTGCAATAATATGACCTGACTTTTTTTGGATCATGGCAGGCAAAATAGATTGGGTAAGCTCATAAGGACTTGTCACATGAAGCTGCACCATGCTGGCTAAAATTTCTTTTTCAGTATCTGTCACTAAACCAACATGACTCTTTCCGCTATTTAAAACAAGAATATCTGGATCAAGCGGCAGGCGGCTGACAAGCTCTGCTGCTCCGCCTGTTTTCGCTAAATCAGCTTGAACGACGTGCGTTTCTACTTGATATGTTTCTTTGAGATCAGCGGAAAGACGACTAGCCGCTTGTTCATTTTGATGATAATGGAGCATCAGATGGCAGCCTTCTTGGGCAAGCTTTTTGGCTGTCGCCTGCCCAATTCCGCCACTGGCACCAGTAATCAGTGCCCAACGACTCATACTTTGTTCCTACTTTCTTTATGGAATCCTTATTCTTTTCGTTTAAATGGGAACCAATTCGCTGATCCGAACAATTTGACCATCACAGGTACGAACAATGGTAGCACAACGAGTGCATACAATAAAAGCCCTGTGAGAACAAGTGTTGCAATCTGTAAGAGTGACAATACACCTGATGGCAGCATCGCTGCAAATGTTCCTGCCAAAATGACGGCAGCAGACATAATAACAGATCCCATATTTTTCATTGATTCAGTCATGGCAAACTGAATGTCTTTTGTTTTGTATTCATTGAAACGTTCCATTAAGAAAATCGAATAATCGACTCCAAGCGCCATTAAGATGACAAAGCCAAAGAATGGAACAGCCCAGTTGATGCCCGGATATCCGAAGAAATGGGTGAAAATAAATTCTGTTACACCAATGGCGGTAAAGTACGTTAAAATCAGCGATCCAACTAAGTAAAGCGGCATCACGAGAGAACGGAAGAGAATCACGAGTATTAAGAAAATACCGATCATCATGTAAAAAACCGTCTTATTGAAGTCTTGGTCTGACAGCTGTTTTAAATCAGCGTTCATACTTGATACACCAGATACGCCAAATGAAACATCTTTTAAGTTTGTTTCAGGAAGTGCACGTTTGACGGAAGCCTCTACTTGTTTAATCGTTTTCATGGCGTCGTTTCCATATGGATTGTCTTCTAAGATGACGTCAATCTTTGTCATCTTGCGGTCATCAGACATATAGGAATCGAACACTTGCTTGAAAGCTTTATTTTTCAGGACATCTTTTGGAATAAACCAACCGGCCATGTCTTGATCTGGTGCGTTTTTCAGTTCATCTAAGTAGTCTCCTGCACCCATTAAGCCGTTTGAAATTTTCTCAAGTCCGTCGACACTTTTGTTTAGACCATCTGTCAGCTTGGTCAGATCGTCACCAAAGCCGCCAATTTTTTCTTTCATTTGTTTTTGACCATTAATGATGTCGCCGGCTCCATTTGCAAGTTTAGGCATACTATCAGCTAGCTGTCCTTGGCCTTTAGACGTTTGATCTAGCCCGTTCTCAATAGCTTCTAAGCCAGCAATCAGCTCATCAATTTGATTTGTAAACACTTTTTGCTGCTCTGAAGCTTTTGCGATAAAAGCATCTGCTGCTTCAAGCTGTTTTTTTGCTTCTTTTGCTTGTTTTGCATAGCTGTCAGCCTGTTTGGCTCCTTCTTGCAAGGTAGTAGAAAGTTCCTTATATGAAGCTTTGATGGCTTGATATGATTGGTTTTCTTTCACTTGCGGAATTTGCTGCTCAAGTGTACTGAACTGTTTATTCGCTTGACTGATCAAAGCTTTCACATCCGCTGCGGCAGAGGATGACGTATCGACTTGTGCCAATGCTGCTTTTAATTCTTTGGAAATGCTTTTATACAGTGCCACTTGCTGATTCACTTGTGCGACTTGATCTGTTAATTCCTTTTTCGCACCCTTTATTCTTTCTTTAATTTCAGAAACACCTTTTTTGTTTTGATCAATTCCGTTTTGCAGTTCTCTCATCGATTTTTCGACGTTTTGAATACCTGATTTTACGGATTCGGTTCCAGAAATCAATTTGTTAATGCCTTTTCCAGATGATTTAATTTGTGGTGTTTGATCCTCGATGGATTTACTCATGGTTGTAAGAGCATCTTGGATCTTTTTCAACCCTTCGTTACTTTTATCAAGCCCGCTATTTAGCTCTTTGGCTTGAGATTTCACGTACAGATCATTCAGTCCTTTTCCAACAGGGCGTGTCGCACTTCTTACTTTACTCACGCCATCTGTTTGTTCAATGGCGCGGCTTAGTTTTTCAACAGCAATCAGACCTTCGTTATTGTCTAAAAGATCGGATGATTTCACGACAACGGTTGCTGGAAGGGCTTCACCTGGTCCAAATTTGTCAGAGATCGTATTAAATGCATTGACGGATTCGTATTTATTGCCGATTTCGTCTAGGTTGTTATATGAAAGTGTTCCTTTATACATAAGAATCGCTGGAAGGGTAATAATTGCAACGATTAGCAAGCTGAGAAGTGGTTTCTTAAATGAAAAACGACCGGCTGTTTCCCACATTTTCGATTGCGGGTGGGCAATATCGCCTTTGATCGGCCAAAATAACACTTTTCCTAAAACCGCCATAAAGAATGGAACGACAGTGAGCAGTGCCACAATTAACACGGCGACACCAACCGCCACGGCGACAGCTGATTTATACAGTTGGAATTGGGCTAAACCGATACACGTAAAACCAATGAGGACAGCAATTCCGCTGAATAAAACGGTTTTACCTGCCGTCTTATATGTTGTAATAATCGCCTCAATCTTATCTTTTCCGTGAGATAGTTCTTCTTTAAACCGGCTTAGCAACAGGATGCAGTAGTCGGTTCCAATCCCAAACATGATGGCGACCATAAAAATTTGGGTAAAGGTCGAGAGCGGAAAATCAACATACTTTACTAGGTAAGCCACAATGGATTGGCTGACCAAATAGGAAAGCGCCACGGCCACTAAAGGAACGAACGGTGCCACTGCGGATCTAAAGACAAGCACAAGAACAATTAAAATAAACCCAATTGTAATGAATTCCGTTTTTTTCAGACCTTCTTGTGAGCTTGTGATGACATCATCGTCGATTAGCGGCTGCCCTGTCATTTCAAATTTCAGGTTCAGGCTCTTAAGCTTTTCATTGACTCTTTCTTTAAAATCGGATGCTTTGATTTTGTTCGAGTCGTATGTAACTGGAACAAGAAGTGTTGTTTGATCTTTAGAGAGCATCTGTTTTTTAATATCTTTGTTTGCATCAAAATAAGAAGTGATGTCTTCCACATGGAGATCTTGATCCTTTTCTAAAATCTCCATCGCTTTCTTTAAAGAGGCTTCTCTTTCTTTGACGATATCCTTTCCTTGAAAGACAATGACGATCGATTTTTCCGTATCCCCATTTTCAGACATGTTTTTTAATAATTGATCGGCGTAGGAAGAGGGATAACCATCTGGAACAGAAATCTGCCCTTTTTCTTTTGTTAATTGCGCCATATTAGGGGCGGTGATTAATAATACAGCCGCTAGTACGACCCAAAGGATCGTGATCAGCCATCTACCCTTTATGATTGCTCTCATTACTATGTTGTGCCTCCTCTTCGATGATAATTTGATAAATCTTTTCATATGTTTGAATAAATGATTCGATTTCTTTTTCATCAAACTTTTCTAAATATGACCGAACAAGGTCCTGAAGCTGCTTTTCCATTCGGCTGACCACTTCTTTTCCTTCGGGTGTCACATAAAGATGAACGTTTCTTCGATCAGCTTGATCATGCTCTCGATAAATATAATCTTTATTAAAAAGACGATTGGTCATGGATGTCACAGCACTTTTGTTGACATTACATTCGATGGCAAGGTCTGTTGATGTACATCCTGGGTGTAAATTGATGTATCGAAGCGAGTAATATTGATCAAGTGTCAGTTCTTTATCGAGCTTTTCCGTGATCATACTCGATACTTTTTTCTCCATCATGAGATAGACGTCCGCATATCTCTGGATGAGCTGGGCAATTTTATTTTGTACCATATGCTGCTCCTTTAGTTTGATTGTTTAACTATTAAAGAGTTTAACTAATTACCGAAACAATTGTCAATCAATATCTTCGCATATAAAGCGATTTCTTTAGCTGGACACAAAAAAGACAAACTCTTATATGTTGAGTTTGTCTTTTTTCGTTTTATTTTGTTTTCGGTACGACTTTAAAAACTGACATTCGTTCTTCATCAATTTCTTCGTCTAAGATTTGCTGAATATCTGTTAATTGGATTTGCTCCAGTACTGGCACGACATCAAATAAGCTCATTTCTAAGAATGCGTATCGAGTGAATTGATTGGCGATGTACTCCGGGGAGTTCATTGCTTTTAAAAAGCTGCCAATTTTTTTCTTGCGAGCAAGTTCAATCTTTTCTTCTGTGATCAGGCTTTTTGCTTGAAGAAGCGTTTCTTTTAATTCATCTGCGAGTTGATCAGGGTCATTTGTATCTCCACCAACTGAAGTGAAGCCAAAACCGCCTTCTTCCGTATAATCGTAGCTGAAGGTCTCATCAATTAAGCCTTTTTCATACATCTGTTCATATTGTAAGGAGCTTTTACCAAACAGCGTCTCTAAAATGAGATTCATTCCGAGCTCATGTTTTAACAGTTCATTGCCTTTTTTATGAGGATTCTTTGTTTTTAATCCAAACATACATTTTGAGCCTTGTACGTTCATTGGAAGTTCGTATTCTTTTCGGTACACATCTTCAGGCTCATTGATGTCTTTTCGTTTGATCTCTGGCTGGTCTGTAAATGGCTTTTTCGCCTGATTCGCTCGAACTTGATCTAATATTTGCTTCGGATCAACGGGACCGACAACAAATAGAAGCATATTGCTTGGGTGATAGAACGTTTCATAGCATTCATACAAATGATCTTTTGTAATCGGAGCGATGCTTTCTACTGTTCCAGCTATATCAATTCTCACAGGATGCTCTTGATATAGGTTTTCAATCAAACCGAAGAATAAACGCCAGTCGGGATTGTCATCATACATGTTAATCTCTTGACCAATGATGCCCTTTTCTTTTTCGACTGTTTTTTCAGTAAAATAAGGTTCTTGCACAAAATCAATGAGTGTCTCAAGGTTTTGTTCGACATTTGAGGTGCTTGAGAATAAGTAAGCTGTTCTCGTAAATGTCGTAAAAGCATTTGCGGATGCTCCTTGTTTACTAAATGTATGAAACACATCTCCATCTTCTTTTTCAAACAGCTTGTGCTCTAAGAAATGGGCAATTCCATCAGGCACTTGGATCATGTCTTCTTTGCCAAGCGGCACAAATTCATTGTCGACAGAGCCGTATTTTGTTGTAAAGGTTGCATAGGTTTTGTTAAACCCTTGCTTTGGCAGTACATAGACGTCAAGTCCGCTCTCCATTTTTTCGTGATAGACCGTTTCTTGCAGCTGGTCGAATTGAATTGTTTTCACTGTCATGAAGCACCCTCCGTTCCTTTAAGAAAATAGGTCGTATCCCATTCGATTTTTTGACCCACTTTGATGATGTCCTCTTTTGTCACTCTGTCTAACGCTTCTAAAAAGGAATCGAGGCTCTCCCCTGTTGGCACGACGGCATGCTGATATAAGTATTCCGCTGTTCCATAAGACGTATCAATGGTTTCGAGCAGCTGATTTTTGACGACAGCCTTTGTCTGTTCAATTGCTTCATCAGAAAAATCGCCTTTTTGCATGGCATCAAATTGTTCTTTGATGATGTCTACTGCCTGCTGATAGTTACCGACTTCAATTCCTGACATGACCATCATCAAACCTTTAAAGCTCTCAAGTCTAGAGACAGCATAGTACGCAAGACTTGCTTTTTCCCGCACATTGATAAATAGCTTTGAATGAGAGAAGCCGCCGAATATGCCATTAAACAAATGCAGCGCCGGATAATCTTCATCTGCTATCGTTGTATGTGTGCGAAAGCCAATGTTCAGCTTTCCTTGTTTTACGTCCTCTTCATCAATGACTTCTTTTGGCTCTATTTGTGATCTTGATGATTCGGTATTTTGTTTGACCGGCTCTCTTTCACTTGTTTTAAAGTATTGCGAGACCATTCGATTGATATCTTGTTCATCAACGTCTCCCACAACATAGAGATCCAGCTGGTTGGACTGAAGTGCATGCTCGTATGCTTTAAAGAGCGCTTCTGACGTAATCGCTTGGACGTCTTCCATTTCACCATTAACGTGCAGTGCATATGGCTCACCTTTACACATTTCCTGTACAAGTCTTAAGTTTGAATAGCGCATTTTGTCATCATAAACGGCTTGAATGCGCTGTTTCAATGTTCGTTTTTCTTGCTCAACGTACAATTCATGAAATACTCCGTTTTCCACGTACGGGTGGAATAATAGTTCAGAAAGTAAGGCAATCCCTTTTTCTAGTAAAGGGGTTTGATCCTTTAAATATTTTTCATTCGCCATTTCTAGACGGAAGGTAATGATGTGATTTTCACCTTTTTTCGCCATGTCTGCGGAAACGGTCGCCCCATAGAGCTCGTCGAAATAAGCACGAAGCTCTCCCGTTTTCGGCATTTTTTCTGTTCCTCTTAAAAGCACATGCGGGAAAAGGGAACGCATGGTGACGTCATCTTTGGATAAAGGCGCAAGCATTTTAAAAAGGATCGTCACGGTTTTAAATTTTTCTGTTTTGACAATATGAGTATGAAGACCAGGTGTATCAAATGTCTTCTCTTGTAAGTACGTCATGAGAAACCTCCTTTGTTCATCCTATTTATTATGTATTAGAACATAGCTGATATATACGTGAAACAGCCATTTAATAGTCATTATATCAATCAGAGGAAAGGATAGGAAATAAAAACGCCTCTGCTAAAAGCAGAGACGCAGGTTGTTATTTCATTCTAAACGGCCACCAATTCCATTTTCCAAAGATGCGAACCATGACCGGGATAAAGAGTGGTAGAACAACAAAAGCATATAATAAAAGTCCAATGAGTACGACCGTTGCAATTTCAACTAATGATAATACACCCGAGGGCAGCATCGCAGCAAAAGTACCCGCTAAAATAGCAACTGCTGAAATAATGACCGACCCCATATTTCTCATCGCTGATATCATGGATGCTTGAACATGCTCTCCCTTCCATTCATTAAAACGATCCATGAGGAAGATCGAATAATCAATGCCGAGGGTCACAAGGATCACAAAGCTGAAAAATGGAACAGCCCAGCTGACACCATCGTAGCCAAAGAATGTTTTGAAAATCCATTCTGTTAAGCCAATGGATGTAAAATACGTTAATATGAGTGAAAGTGTTAAGTATATTGGCATGATGATTGACCTTAGTAATAAAACTAAAATAATAAAGATACCAATTAACATGAAAATAACCGTTCTGATAAAGTCACCGTCTGACGTTTCTTTTAAGTCAACATTTAAACTGGAGATACCAGATACACCGTAATTGGCATTTTTCAAACCACTTACAGGTAAGTATTGATCAAGGGTTTCCTCGATTTTTGCAACACCTTTCATTGCTTCATTGCTGTATGGATTTACGTTTAATATCACTTCAAAAGTTGTTAATTTACGATCTGGGGACATATACGTATTAAATATTTTCTTAAACTCATGGCGTTTCAGTACTTCTTCTGGTATAAACCAGCCCGTTACTTCTTCATCTGGTGCTTCCTGAAGCTGTTTTAAGTAGCTGTCCGCCTCGGTAAAGCCGCTTTTTACTTGCTCAAGTCCGGAAATACTTTCATCTAATCCATCTGTTAATAGTGAGAGTTTAGATGATAGCTGGTTAAACCCTTTTTTCACGGCTTTTTGGCCATTGGTCAGCTGATCTGCACCATCTTCAATTTTAGGCATTTCTTTGATGAGCTGTTTTTGTCCTTTGTTCGTTTCATCAAGACCATCATAAATTTGATCTAGACCTGTCATCAGCGCCTTTACTTGTTGTTTGATTTCTTTTTGCTTGCTTGAGAACGTTTGAATGACTTGATCTGCTTTCTTGATCTTTTGTTTAAAGGCAGATGCTTCCTCTTCATAGACGCTCATTTGCTCTTCAGCTTGATCGAGCATTCCTTTTGTGTCTTTGAATACTTTTTTGATTTCTTTATATTCATTCATATCTTTGATTTCTGGAAGCCGGTTTTCAAGTCCTTCAAATGATACGTTTTCATAGGATTGTTTCACTTTCTTAATCGTTGTCATCAGTTGCTCATTTGATGTTGCGTGACCTTCCAGTGTGCTTACGACTCGTTCAAGATCTTGAATCATGGTTTCACTTCTGCGATATTCTTGCTCTAATTCTTTTTTCGCTTGTTTGATTTCAGTGCGAATGGTTCCTACGCCCTCTTTACTGCGCCTCACACCATCCTCTAAAGAAATGAGTGATTTCCTCACTTCTCCGATACCGCCTTTGATGGCTTTTGTCCCATCAATCAATTGATCAATCCCTTTAGCGGATTCTTCAATCTTTGGTTTTTGTTTGAGAAGTGCTAAGTTTGTTTCGGTCAAGCCATCTGTAATTTTCCCGATGCCCTCGTGACCTTTCCCAAGCTCTCCTCCCAGCTCTTTCGCTTGAGAGGTAACGTAGAGCTGACTTAACCCGGCTCCAACTGGGCGAGTGACACTGCGAACCGCTTTCACTTCCTCAATGTCATTTAACTTACGGGTCAGTTTTTCAATCATGACAATCTTTTCTTGATTATCGAGCTCATTGTCACTTTCGACAAGTACATTCAGCGGCAGCGCTTCACCAAAGCCAAATTGCTCAGATATCGTATTAAATGCAGACACTGACTCATACTTTGTCCCAATCTCATTTAAACTATTATAAGAAAGAGTGCCGTCATACATCAGAATCGGAGGAACAGTGATGAGTGCAACTACACCTAAGCTGATGAGCGGTCTTTTAAATGAAAAGCGCCCAGCCCATTCCCAAATCTTACTTTGTGGATGACGAATGTTTTCTCTTTTAGACGGCCAAAAAAGGGATTTTCCGAAAACCGACATAAAAAAGGGAACGATTGTGACAAGTGCAATGAGCAGGATGCCAACGCCTACGGCAACGCTGACGGCTGATTGATACAATTGGAATTTTGCGAAACCAATACTTGAGAATCCGACTAACACAGCTAAGCCGCTGAAAAAGACTGTTTTCCCTGCACATTGATACGTGATGATAATCGATTCTTTGACATCACGCCCTTGACCAATCTCCTCTTTAAAACGGCTTAAAAGTAATATACAATAGTCCGTTCCTATACCGAACATAATAGCTACCATAAAAATCTGAGTGAAATTAGACAGAGGAAATGGTGTATATTCTACGAGAAAAGCCACAATACACCGGCTGACAGCATAAGAAATGCCAATCGTAATGAGCGGAACAACAGGTGCCAGTATCGATCTGAATACAATTATTAAAATAAAGAAAATAAAAATCATCGTGATAAGTTCAGTTTTCTTCAGACCTTGTTGAGAGCTTTTAATGACATCTGAGTCCACAAATTTTTGACCTGTCATTTCATATGAAACGTTGTAGGGCTTTAAAACTTCCTCAATTCGTTCTTTAACCTTCACAGCTTTTGTTTCGTAGTGGTCGAATTTGAATGGAACAAGAAGTGTACTTTTATCCTTTGATAAAAGTTGTTTTTGAATGTCACGATCTACATGAAAATACGAAGTAATTCCGTCAATGTGGAGTTCTGGGGCATGTGTCATGAGTGCAGCTAAAGCCTTTTTTAATTCCTGCTCTTTGGCAGGGAACAAATGTTGTTCGGAGAATACAATCACACCAGTATCTTTTTTCCCATTATGATCTGAAAGCTTATCCAATAAGTGAAGTGCCTCAGCTGTTGGTGTCCCCTCTGGAACCTTTAACTGCCCTTTTTCTCTTGTTAATTCCTCTAAATTGGGCGCAGTAATAAACAGAATCACAGCTGTTACTATCCACACCATTAATACAATCCATCTTGCTTTAATTATTTGCAACATAGCTGCTTCAAGCTCCTTCTAATTCATCAATCAATTTGCTGTTTTTGAGCGTGTCTGAAGTGCTGACTTCGTCTCCTTCAACGTGCTAATGGCAGGATGACCTATTCAATTGTCCTTTCGTGTTGAAGAAACGCATATCCATCATCAGCCACGAGCTCAATTTCTGCCTTAAAACAAAGACAGAAAATGAATGTTTTTGAACACCTCCTATTTGGGATAATTTAAAAGATATTACTATACATTAGTTTAACTATCAAAATTTTACATGTCAATTTATAAAAAAGAAAAAAGATGGCAAAATACCGTCTTTTTTCTATGTTTAAACCGTTTTCAATTGTTCACTTTCATCCTTTTCATCTGGCTGGATGAAAAAGAGGACCAAAAATAATGAAATGAGACTACATATGGTCGATAGAATAAAAACGATGGCGTCTCCTTTATCCATAAGAAATGCGTAAATTGGAGGTCCTAAAGCAACACCGATAAAACGCATACTGCTATAAAATGACGTAATGGTTCCGCACTGCTCTTTTTCAATACCTTCTGTTATCAACGCATCAAGTGCTGGAAGCACAATGCCGATTCCTACGCCGCCAATACTTAAGCAGACAAACAACACGTAAAAACTGTGATTCCACCATAAAAATATATACGAGAGTGATAAAAGAGCCATACCAACGATGAGAAATATCCTCATTTTCCCCTTTTCTTTCCCGATTGTTTTCCCCGCAATATACGAGCTGATTGATAAGAAAAGGAGCGGGATACTTAGCAGCAAGCCTTTTTTGACACCCGTTATTTGATACGCTGCCTCTAGGTTATCTGATAAATAAAAGAGCACGCCAAAAAGAAGAAACATAATAAAACCACCAATAGCAAAAATGGCATAAAGCCAGCGTCCTTCATGCTTAAAAATCGTCTTTGTTGATTTTAAAAACTCTTTAAATGTAGGTGGATCTTCCTCTTTCTTTGCGGATTCAACCATAAACAGTACCATCACAAAGCTGATGATTGAAAAGAATGGAATGAACCAAAACGGCACAAACCAAAACCAAGAAGCGAGAAGTGCCCCAATAATAGGACTGAGTACCTTTCCAGCTGTGTTAGAGGTTTCGATTGCTCCAAGTCCCGCACTTACCTCTTCATCATCGTGAAACAAATCACCAATAAACGGCATGACGACAGGTGCTGCCCCAGCTGAGCCAACTCCTTGAAGGACCCTGCCAAATAGAATCCACATGTACGGTTCTTTCATGATGGTTGAGGCAACAGCTGCCACAGCTCCTCCAAGTCCTGCGATTAAAAGACACGGCAAAAGTACCTTTTTCCGCCCCATTCGGTCAGATAAATAACCGGCAATCGGAATACACAAAATCGCCACAACGGAGTATACCGTAATAATGAGTGACACTTGAAAGGAAGTGATTGAGAGTTTCTTTTCTATCTCTGGTAATACGGGTATTAGCATCGAGTTCCCAAGCGTCATGATTAGAGGCACTGATGATAATGCAATAATATTCTTTTTACTGACTGTTTTCTCGCCCAACATCATTCACCCAATTCTATATACTGTTACGTATTAGTGTGGCATGTTTCACGGGTTTTATGTATAGACAAACAAAAAGCAACCGCCTATGGAAGCGACTGCTTTGTTAAAATCGTTTACGTATGACATGGAAACTGAATTTATCCGCTCGAAAATAATTGAGCGAGTATAAGACCGGCTGATCATCTTGATCATAGTGCATTTGTTTCAGTAAGAGTAACGCTGTTTCTGGGTCACATTCTAGTATCGGTGAAACCTGATCGTGATAACCAATCGGTTCGATGTCTGCCACTGCATATTTAATTCCGCTGTGCGGTTCTCTGCCAAACAGCTCAAAAAGCGACTCTTCCTCGTGAGTAAAAGAAGCGGGAAGATGTTTGACCGGAATTTTATCTAAACAATAGACGACTGGCTGTCCATCTGCTGTTCGAACGCGTTCCATTGAAAAAACCTTCTCGGATTCATCACACTGAAAACGAATGACATCATTCTCCGTCGGCTCCCCTTCTTGTGAGGACAAAAAGATGGTACCTGGTGTCATATTGACCTGTTCAATCATTTTTGTAACACTTGTCAGCTGTTCAATGCCAGTAGAAAAAAGCGGTCTTGAGTTGACGAAAGTCCCCACACCATGCCTTCTTATTAAATATTTCTCTTCTTCTAATATACGAAGGGCTTCACGAAGTGTCGCTCTGCTCACGCCTAAAAGCTTTGAGAGCTCAAATTCAGAAGGCAGCTTTTCCTTTTCGGCATATACGCCTGTTTGAATATCTTCTTTAATACGGTCAATCACTTTCAAATATAAATGGCGATTGTCTGTTTTGGTCGACATGTTTTCCCTCCGTCTAATCAATGCAAATGATAAGATGAGAAATCTCTATTCCGAGATAAGATGAACATAACTATATCATGTTTTTGCAAATAAATAAATAGTCTGACATCCAGTTAACATAATCAATATATCGTTAACTTTATGTTAGGAAAGCTCTCTTCGAATTATGAAGAGAGCTCGTCATGTTGTTCTTTTGAGAGGAGGACTTCTCTCGGTTTACTTCCTTCATATGGTCCGACAACCCCGCGCTCTTCCATTGCGTCAATAAGACGTGCAGCACGGGTATAACCGATGCGGAACCTCCTTTGCAGCATAGAAACAGAGGCCGTCTGCATACCAATGATCAGTTCAACTGCTTCATCATATAAGTCGTCGTCCACAGCCCCAAGCTGATCTTGCGTTTCTTCACTTGGGATCATTTCTTCTTGATATTGTGCTTTTTGCTGTGTGATGACATGATCAACGACATGTTCCACTTCTTCATCTGATAAAAAGGCGCCTTGTACACGAACTGGTTTGTTCGCACCGACAGGTAAAAACAACATATCCCCTCTGCCCAGCAATTTTTCTGCGCCTCCCATATCAAGAATGGTCCTTGAATCGGTTTGTGACGATACGCTAAATGCAATACGGGATGGAATATTGGCTTTAATGACACCAGTAATGACATCAACCGAAGGTCTCTGTGTGGCGATAATTAAATGAATCCCTGCAGCACGTGCCATTTGAGAAAGCCTTGTAATGGAATCTTCCACATCAGAGGAAGCTACCATCATTAAATCAGCAAGCTCGTCTACAATGACGACAATATAAGGGAGTTCTGGTTGCTTCGCTTCTTCTGATTGATTCATTCGTTTAATGTAATCATTGTACCCTTCAATATTTCTTGTGCCCGTATGAGAAAACAATTCGTAACGGCGCTCCATTTCACTCACCACTTTTTTAAGTGCCTGTGAGGCTTTTTTAGGATCGGTTACAACTGGAGCCAACAGATGCGGGATGCCGTTATAAACATTTAATTCAACCATTTTCGGGTCAATCATCATCATCTTCACTTCATGAGGTTTTGCTCTCATGAGAATACTTGTGATAATGCCATTGATACATACGCTTTTTCCGCTTCCTGTTGAGCCAGCCACAAGTAAATGCGGCATTTTGTTCATTTCAGCCAGCACAGCTTCACCAGAAATATTTCGGCCCAGTCCGATGAGTAGCTTGGCATTTGGGCGGTCATTTTGTTTCGATTCTAAAACCTCTTTTAAAGAAACCATCGCAATTTCTGCGTTGGGCACTTCAATTCCGATGGCTGATTTACCAGGAATCGGCGCCTCAATTCGAATGTCTTTTGCTGCTAATGCAAGGGCTAGATCATCACTCAAGTTGACGATCTTACTTACCTTCACGCCGACATCAGGGTATACTTCATATTTTGTGACGGCCGGCCCTAAATGAACTTGTGTCACTTTTGCTTTTACACCAAAGCTTTGGAAGGTCTTTTCAAGCTTTCTTGCATTTTCATAAATATTCTTCTTATCTGTTTGCTGACCTGAATGCTGCGGCTCAGCTAAAATATCAAGCGATGGCAGCTCATAATCCTTATTTTCAAGCTCCGTAAACGTCATAGGCGGAGCTTCTTTCGGTTCATCCCCTATATCATGAGACGGAGTGCCTTGTACAGTTTCTTGAAGAGGATCTGGCTCATTGACCGGCTGATCTTTTTGAACCGGCGGTGTGAGCATGTCATCTCGATCAGCAAAACTTGAGATAATCGGCTGACGATTGTCAGAAGCCTGCTCTTCTTCCTCGATCAAGATTTGATCATGATCTTCTTCGGCCTCTTCTTGTATGCGTGAACGTTTTTTCTTTTCACTTGTTCTCTGCGCAGGTGCATTCTTTTTCGCCTGCCTTATGCCTTTCATATCTTCAATAAATGCTTTCCACTGCTTCACCAAAAATTGTGATACAGGCAGCGTCACTTTTTTGACCATTTCTTGCAGTGACCGGTTTGTGATCAGAACAATGCCGATCAGCATTAGCACAATGGCCATGATTTGCGACCCTGCTTGTGCAAACAAGAAATAGGAGGCCGCAAATAATACGGCACCGATCATACCGCCTCCTAAATCGGGCGAGCCTGTCTCACCTTTCATATCCATTAAAAATAACTCAAACGTATTTCTGATTACACTTTGAGAACCTATCACGCCTGCAGCTGAAAGATGCTGAAAAAGCTTCACATGAGACAAAAGCAAGATGCTCGCAATGATGCAGTATAAACCTGCTTTTCTTCTTGTCAGTAAATCAGGAATTTGTTTTTTCCAAAAGATCGTCACACCAAAAAGAAATAATCCGATAAGGCAGAGAATAAACCATTCACCTGCAAAGAATCGGAATAGATGTACAAAGGTTTGTCCAACTACACCTAGCTGTAAAATGGCAATGATCGCTATGGCAATACAGACTAACCCATTTAGTTCATATTTCAGTTTTAGCTGTTTATTTTGTTTTTTTCTTGTTTTACGTTTTCTCTTTTTCGCCATACTCATCACCTTACTACAAAAGAAAATATAACCTACGAAAAGATCAGAAAGAAAGCAGCCTGGTTTTGGCTGCATCTTGTTGTAAGTTTTCCCTTTATTATAGCATAGAATCATTCATATGAGTCGGTTTGATTGGTGCCTAAATGTAACTTCAATCGCTTACCTGGTGCAAGCTCCTGATTCAAAAAGTCCATTGGATTCGTACTCATTACTTGAACGATTTCCGCTTCATCTTCTTTCATTTCAACCATCACTGGCACGCCCTGAATGTTTACCTGCTGGAGTTTGCGTTCTCCTTGTTCCTCAGCGTAAATGGCTTCATAAGGCATAGGTGTATATAAAATCATTGGATCAGCCCCTCGTTTTGTGCAGCCCGTTCTCCAATAAGCTCGTTCAGCTTTTTAATCGCTTGTCCAACGCCGCCGACTTCATGCATCAGCCCGTATTCCGCCGCCTCATGGCCAACGACATTTGTCCCAATGTCTCTTGTTAGATTGCCTTTAGAGAACATAAGCTCTTTAAATTTTTCTTCTGTAATGTTTGAGTGACTCGTGACAAAATTTATGACTCTTTCCTGCATTTTATCTAAGTATTCAAAGGTTTGCGGAACACCGATGACTAGACCGGTTAAGCGTACAGGGTGAATGGTCATCGTTGCTGTTTCGGCAATGTATGAATAATCACACGATACGGCGATTGGGACCCCAATAGAGTGGCCGCCGCCAAGCACAATGGATACAGTCGGTTTGGATAAAGAAGCGAGCATTTCTGCAATGGCTAGTCCTGCTTCTACATCGCCGCCCACTGTATTTAAAATGATTAGAAGCCCTTCAATTTTTGGGTTTTGTTCAACTGCTACGATTTGTGGAATGACATGTTCGTATTTGGTTGTTTTATTTTGTGGCGGCAGCTGCATGTGCCCTTCAATTTGTCCAATAATAGTCAGGCAATGTATGTTTGTATCTTGTGACAACTGCGGGACGGCTGTTTCACCAAGCTGTTGTATTTTGCTCATAATGCTATCTTTTTCTTCTGGTTTTCGCTCAGGCTGCTGTTCATTCTGTTCGTCCATTTGTCTCCATCCTTTCCTAAAAACTCTCCTCCTATTATGAACAAGATCGTCACATTCCATCCGCATTCATCATGTCACATCAAAAAAGCCCAAAGAGCTTGTGCTCTTTGGACTTTTCTCATCACACTTCCATAATAATTGGAATGATCATTGGCTTACGTTTTGTTTTTTCATATAGGAATTGATTTAGTACATCGCGCATGGATTGTTTCAGTGTTGACCATTCAACAATTGAGTTTTCCGTTTGCTCTTTCACAATCCCTTTGACCATTTCTGTTGCTTTCACAATCAGCTCTTCGGATTCTCTTACATAAACAAATCCTCTTGTGATGATCTCAGGTCCTGAAATTAATTGTTTCTTTTGTTTATCGAGCGTAATGACCACAATTAAGATGCCATCTTGAGACAATAGGCGTCTATCACGTAAGACAATATTCCCAATATCACCAACACCAAGACCGTCGATCAAAATGTTCCCTTGATGTACTTTTTCACCGATTTTGACGTTTTGACCTCTAAATTCCACAACATCCCCTTTATCAATTAAGAAAATGTCGCTTCGTTTCATGCCCACTTCTTCAGCAATACGAGAATGTGCTTTTTGCATGCGATATTCGCCGTTTACTGGAATTAAATACTTTGGCTTCAGTAAGTTCAGCATGAGCTTTAACTCTTCTTGACAGCCATGTCCAGATACATGCACACGTTTTTGAGCAAAAATCACTTGTGCTCCGCTTCTTGTAAGGAAATCTACCGTTTTTGAATAGGTGAGTTCTTGTCCTGGAAGAGGTGTAGACGCAATCACAACCGTGTCATCTTTTTCAATATGAAGCTGTTTGTGATTTTGTTTCGCCATTTTTGTTAAAGCAGCGAGAGGCTCACCGTGGCTTCCTGCTGTGAGAATGACCACACTGTTTTTCGCCATTTTTTTCACTTCTTGGACTGGAACAAATAATTCTTCGTCTGCTGTCACATAACCAAGTTTGATCGCAAGCTGAAGAGTTGTCATCATATTTTTCCCTGCTACTGCAAGCTTACGGCCATTTTGGTTTGTGGCATTAATGATTTGCTGTACACGGTTAATATTTGATGAAGATACAGCGACAATCACACGATTTTCAGCATTGTACATCGCATTTGAGATTTCGTCTTGGACGAGCGCCTCAGAAGGTGTATAGCCTGGTTTTTCAGCATTTGCACTGTCTGAAAGAAGTGCTAAAACGCCATTGTTTCCAATTTTCGCAATCTCTCCGATGTCACAGGCTTGGTTAAGCGCTGGGGTTTGATCAAATTTAAAATCACCTGTGCATACGATTGAACCAAGAGATGTTTTGAAGCTGATTCCGACTGAATCAGGAATACTGTGATTCGTTCTAAAGAACGATACCTTTGTTGTTTCAAATGTAATGACTGACTTTGCATGAACCTCTCGCAAATCAGCTTTTTGATTGAAGCCGTATTGCTTTAACTTTTCTCGAAGTAACGCAAGGGTCAGCTTCGTGCCGTAAACTGGTACAGACAATTTGCTTAAGCAATGGAATACGCCTCCGATTGCTTCATCATGTCCGTGGGTAAGAAAAATTGCTTTCACCCGATCAGCTCGTTCTGTTAAATAAGAGATATCAGGAATGACCACGTCAATGCCTAGCATTTCGTTTTCTGGATGCATGAGTCCTGCATCTACAACATATATGTCGGAATCAATCTCAATGACATATAAGTTTTTCCCGATTTCTCCAACGCCTCCCAGTGCAATAATTCTTACGTTCTCTGTATTTTTCTTTTTCAAAATTCTTATCCTCCTAGTCTCAAGCCCGTCCATCATCGCTTAATGCTATTATAACTGAATCTAATTTTAGAAAACAAGATGAAGTCACATTTTAAGAAAGTGTTTATGTATAAAAAACGGTCATACTCAGGGACATCTGAGAATGACCGCTTACGAATTTTTTTGTTTTGATCAGCTGTTTAATACGCTGCTTAAATTCAGTCTCTCTTCTTCTGATAAAGGTAAAAGCGGGAGTCGAACAGATCCGACATCTAATCCTTTCAGCTGAAGAGCTGTTTTGACAGGCGTTGGATTTGGCGCTGAGAACAGCTGGTTCATAATCGGCACCAGCTTTTGATGGATCAATGCTGCGTTTGCTGTTTGTCCTGAAGCGTAGCTTTTTAGCATTTGCTGCATATCAAGGCCTACGATATGAGAAGCCACAGAGACGACTCCTTTTGCACCAACCGCAACCGCAGGAAGCGTTAGGCTGTCGTCACCAGAATAAACGTCAAAATCTTCTGGTGTCTCTGCAATGATTTTTGTCATGGCATCTAGATCACCGCTTGCTTCTTTGATTGCGACAATATTCGGTATTTGCGCAAGTTTAATCGTTGTTTCTGGTGCTAATGAAGCAACCGTTCTTCCTGGTACATTGTAAAGCATGACAGGAAGAGATGTAGACTCGGCAATTGCTTTAAAGTGTGCATACATGCCTTCCTGTGATGGCTTGTTGTAGTAAGGTACGACAAGCATCACTGCATCAACGCCCGCTTCTTCTGCTTTTTTCGTTAGTTTAATAGACGCATTTGTGTTATTACTGCCTGTTCCTGCAATGATTTTACAACGACCATTTGCTAATTTCACCGATTGCTGAAAAAGAGCGACTTTTTCTTCAGTCGATAAAGTTGGCGATTCGCCTGTTGTCCCTGCAACGACTAAAGAGTCACTGCCGTTTTTTAACAAGTAATCAATGAGAATTGATAGCTTTTGGAAATCAATGTTGCCCTTTTTATCAAAAGGTGTAATCATAGCTGTTGCGATATTTCCGAAATTCATTTTTTTCACCTCATCATGATTCAATCACATTTATCTTGAAAGTTCAAACACTTCATGAAGGGCATTAACAGCCGCTCTCATGTTTTCTTCGTTCACTAACACCCAAATCGTCGTATGACTGTCAGCGGACTGTAAGATCGGAATATTTTGCTCAGATAGTGCAGATACAATTTTAGATGTGACACCTGGTACACCCATAATGCCTGCTCCAACAGCTGATACCTTTGCACAGTTTGTCGTGACAATCGGCGTATAGCCCAGATCTTTTAGGATCGCCGTTGCTTTTTCAGTCGTTGCACCTGTCACCGTATAGACGATTTCGCTCGGTGTAATGTTGAAGAAATCGACACTGATTTGGGCATTTGCCATTGCTTTAAAGACTTCTGTTTGTACGCTGTACTGTCCCTCTTTAGCTGGGACTTTGATTTGTGTGACATCATTGACATGTGCAATACCCGTAATCAGGCGGTCGTACACATCATGACTCATTTTATCTGAGTAGTGTGATGTCACGAGTGTGCCCTCATCATCAGAGTATGTTGAACGGACCCTCATTGGTACTTTTGCTTGCATGGCAATTTCAACAGCTCTAGGGTGAATGACTTTTGCCCCTTGGTATGCGAGGTTACAAATTTCTGTGTATGTCACGACTCTCAGTGGTTTTGCATTTTCTACGATACGGGGATCTGCTGTCATGACCCCTTCTACATCTGTAAAAATATCGATGAAATCTGCCTGCAATGCAGCGCCTAACGCAGCAGCTGACGTATCACTGCCGCCTCGTCCGATTGTTGTCACGTCTCCATTTTTTGCAGCGCCTTGGAATCCAGCAACGACAACCACATCATGCTCTGAAAGTGCCGCCTCAAGACGTTCACACTTCATGTCAATAATTTTCGCATTTGTATGTTCTTTATCTGTCACAAAGCCTGCCTGTGATCCAGTCATCGCTACAGCCTTTAGCCCGTTTTCATTCAGCATACTTGAAAAAACAACAGCTGAAATATTTTCTCCGCAAGACACGAGTAAATCTTTTTCTCGGTTTGTCATATGCTGCGCATTGCCGTAAAGCAGACCAAGCAGCGTATCTGTCGCATAAGGATCGCCTTTTCGTCCCATCGCAGACACGACAACGACCGATTTATAGCCTTTCTCTTTTGCAGATAGGATATGTGCAAGTGCCCTTTTTCTCCCTTGATCATCTTTGACAGATGTACCGCCAAATTTTTGGACAATTATTTTCACTGTTTTCACTCCAAGTTCATTCTGACGTAACAGAAGAGAGCAGGCGAAAGATGCCTAACTCTCTTCTATTCGTCCTCATCATCCATTGAATGTTAAACTAATTTTAATGCTCGTAAGCTTTCTGCAATTTGAACGGAGTTCCATGCAGCGCCTTTTAGCAGGTTATCAGATACAATCCACATATGGAAGCCATTTGGACGATCCAAATCCTTCCGAATGCGGCCGACAAATACGTCGTTTTTACCAACAGCATCTGCAGGCATTGGATAAATTTGCTGAGACGGATCATCTTGTAATGTGATGCCTGGTGCATCTTTTAGGATGGACTTGACGTCATCAACCGTTGCGTCATTTGATTCAAGTTCAACGTAAACCGATTCTGAATGACCCGTTTCAATTGGCAGTCTCACACATGTTGCCGCTACTTCCAGCTCTGGCAAGTGCATGATTTTTTTCGTTTCATTGATCATTTTCATTTCTTCAAATGTATAGCCATTGTCTTGGAATTTATCAATTTGCGGAATCGCATTAAAGGCAATTTGATAAGGCATGACTTCTGGTTTCACATCTTCTTTATTTAAAATGGCTTGCGACTGGCTGTACAGTTCGTCAATGGCTTCATGTCCTGCACCTGATACTGCTTGGTAAGTAGACACAATGACTTTTTTCATGCCATACGCTTGACGAAGCGGTTCTAGCGCCGCCACCATTTGAATCGTTGAACAGTTAGGGTTTGCAATGATCCCTTGATGGTCATGCAAATCTTTTTCGTTTACCTCTGGTACGACAAGAGGGGTATTTTCGTCCATACGAAAAGCACTTGTATTATCGACAACAATTGCACCTCGTTTGACTGCTTCAGGAGCTAGCGCTTTGGAAACATTTCCTCCCGCACTGAATAGTGCAATATTGACCCCTTCAAAGCTTTCAGGTGTTGCTTCTTGAACGGTATACTCTTGACCTCTGAATGTCACTTTTGTTCCAGCAGAACGTTTTGAGGATAGTAGAGTAAGTGTATCCATTTCAAAATCTCTGTCAGCTAGTGTTTTTAACATTTGTTGACCGACAGCTCCAGTCGCTCCAACTACAGCTACATGCAATCCTCTTCCCATCAGTAAAACTCCTTCCGACCCATCCATGATTCTTTTCTTTCGGATGGCCATCCTATGACTTTTTACATTTTATTTTACCATAGAAAAGCAAGGCTTGAAGTACCTTTTTTGAATCTTTCATGATTTTCTAGTGAATCTATTATTCGTTTGATCCAATTAAAATGGGCTGAATTTGTCTATGCTCGAGCGCCTCTTCTACTGTTTTCGTCAGTAGATCCATATGCGCTACCATGGAAGTCGGTTTTTTGAATGGATCATCTTGGCCGAATGGAATAAAGAAAATGTTCTTTGTCGACATGAGTCTCATGAGATTTGTACCATTTAAACCTAATGCATCATTGGTGGAAATGCCTAAAACGACAGGGCGATGATTACGAATGGTCGCCTTAGCAGCCATTAAGACTGGACTGTCTGTTAGTGCATTTGCAAATTTCGCCATTGAATTGCCTGTTAAAGGCGCAATGACCATACAATCAAGTGGAAGTTTAGGCCCAAGCGGCTCTGCTTTGACGATTGAGTCAATCGCTTGAAATCCTGTCAGCTTCTCAATCCGCTCAATCCAGTCCGCTCCTTCTCCGAATCTCGTATTCGTATTTTGCACCGTATATGACACGACAGGACGCACTTCTGCCCCTTCTTTCACGAGTGATTCGATTTGCGGAAAAACGGCTTCGTACGTGCAGTGAGAACCTGTTAAACCAAAGCCGATTCTTTTCCCTTTTAGTGTAGTCATGATTCCATCCCCCTTATTTCCTCCGCAAGTTCACATAAGAGCCCAGATAGCACTTTTGCAATGATCTGCCCGGCTGTCTTTGGTGCCACAATCCCTGGAAGTCCTGGTGCAAGAAGTGCCTTCACTCCATGCTTTTGTGCAAAGTCAAAGTCTGTTCCACCTGGGCGGGAGGCGATATCCAAAATGAGTGTCTTTGGTGTCATGCTGACGATGACAGATGAATCTAATACTAAGCTTGGAATCGTATTGATGATGATGTCGACATCCGTTACTTCATCTTTTAAACGGTCCATTGAAAATGGATCAAGTCCCATCTCAAAGGCTCGCGCTAAATGGGCTGTATCCGCAGCACCAACTTTCACTTCCGCACCTAGCGCCCGAAATGTGCGGGCAATGGTGAGCCCTGTTCGACCAAGTCCGAGAACAGCGACATGTGACCCATGAATCGTATAGTCCGTTTGCTGAATGGCCATCATGATAATCCCTTCAACTGTTGGAATAGAGTTATATATGGCAATATCATCTCGCTCAAACAGCTTCACAAGCTTCCGGTTCACCTGCTTTGCCATATTGTCTAAGTACATATTAGAAATACCTGAGTACAAGGTACAATGTGCAGGGGTTCTTTCTAAATATTTAGCTTCTAGCACGACCTTCTCATTTGAAAAAACGGTGGCAACGACCCCTTCGTCTGTAGCACCTGATACCGGAAGGATCATACTATCCACTTGTTCAAATGGAAGCTCTGACATTTTCAGCTTTTCAGCACCAATAAATCCATGATCCAGCTGATCAAATCCGACCAAAAACACTTTGGCATGCTGCTGTGACAGCTTGCGAATGATTTCAAGCTGCCTAGCATCTCCCCCGATCACCGCAACCGTTAAACCGCTCAACATACTGACCGTTCACCTTCTTTATTTAAAAAAGTCTGTAATATTTTCCGAATCTCCCTTTCAGCATATGAGGAGAGGATTCAGCCTGTGAACAAATCGGAGAGAGAAAAGAAAAAGAGCACCCTTTTATGATGGGTGCTCTTTTTCTCCGTGCGGCTGAAGTTCTTCAGGCACATCGAGAATGATCATATCTGATCCTATTTTTTGAATGTGATTCCACGGAACGCGGATGTCATTTCCTTGTTTTCGAAAGCCAAACCATTTGACGCAAGGTATGATGAGTGCTGTAATTTGACCGTCCTGTTCATTTATTTCAAGGTCGGTTTGTCCAAGCACGCCAAGCCGCTCCGCTCTTTTAATATCGACGATCTCTTTTCCTGACAGCTCACTCAGCCTCAAAATCGCATCACTCCCCTTCCATATCATATATGCAACAGGGCGGGGGAATAGACCGGGCCTCTTAATGACTGGTTTGGAGCGGAAGACGCGCCCCTTTGATATAGTGATCATGCCATAATTCCAAGTTGTAAAGCATCCACACTTTTTGGTCCGCTCCATTTTTGTTCTTCTGATTCGAATGATGTCGCAAAAATTGTTCTAGCGGCTCTTTTTGAAATAATTGTGTTGCAAAGCTTTGTTGATCAAGAAGTTTCTCTTCGATTTCTCCCATTCTTTTGTTCATCCAATGATACACCGGAACCGGAAAACCCATTTTTCTTCTATATAATATACGCTTATCCACCGTTTGCTCCATTGTCTTTTTCAACATATATTTCGGAATATCTTGGACCTCACTTGTTTTAAGGCTCGATTGGAAAAATGCTTGCACTTTGCTAGGTAGCCCTTTATAAGGAAGTTTGTACTTGAAAGGCATATCGTTGACAAATTGGATGATGCGATGATCAAGAAACGGTACACGTGCTTCTAGTCCATGTGACATCGTCATCATATCAAGCCGGTCTAACAAGTTGGGTAAATGGATTTGTTGAAATAAATAGAGCAGTTTGTTTTCATACGACGCCCCTTCCATCTCTTTAAAGCAATGGGCGATCAACTGATTCATGTGCAAATCAGCAGAATCAATTGAATGAGCTTGCTGACCTAAAAGCTGCTCTTTTTCGCTATCCGTAAACCAAGCATATCTTTTTTTATAATGTTCCATTTCCCCATCAAGATGGATAAATTGATGCACCTGCTGTTGAAAGGATGGTTCAAATAATACCTTTGAAAGGATCGATGACAGCTTTCGGTTTTTTTGAAGCCATAAAATTTTACGCCAATCTGAAGGACTCCTAAATACACGACCATACCCTGCAAACAATTCGTCCGCTCCTTCACCACACAAAACAACCGTTACATGCTTTTTTGCTTCACGTGACATATGGTAAAAAGCGACTTCATGAGGAATGGAAAGAGGATGATCTCTTCGTTTCACAACTTCTGGCAATAATTGAAAGTATTCTTCTTCACTCATTCGATGTGAGTGAAGCTTGACATTGTATTGATCTGCCGCGAGTTTGGCATAGCTTTCTTCAGAAAAGCCTTCCTCTTCAAAGCTGGTCGAAAAACAGTGAATATTCTCGTTCGCATATTTGGACATCAAAGCAACAATCGAAGTCGAATCCACTCCTCCACTCAAAAAAGCTCCTACAGGTACATCAGACATCATTTGTTTTTGCACACTATCTTGAAGTAATTCAAACAATCCCTTTTGATAATAACGTTCTCCCTTATCAATTCCATCAGATGGGAAAGGATATTGCCAATAGGCCTCTTTTGTCATTCCTGTTTCATCTATTTTCAAGATGACACCTGGGGGTAATGTTTGAATTCCTTGAAAGAAAGTTTGCTCGCCGATCGCATAACGGAAGGATAAATAACTAAGGACAGCCTCAGGCTGAATGGCAATTTGTATATCTGGATGCTGAAGAAGAGCCTTCATTTCCGATCCGAAAATAAGCCCTCCTCTACATTCTGAAACATAAAGCGGCTTAATCCCAGACCGGTCTCTAAATAAAAAGAATTCTTTCTTCTTTTGATCCCATATCGCAGCTGCAAACATTCCATTTAATTGCTCAATAAAAGAAATCCCATATTCTTCATAGCCATGAACAAGTACTTCTGTATCTGTCAGCGTACGAAACGTATGACCTTTATTCCATAAGTCCTCTCTTAATTCTTGGAAATTATAAATCTCGCCATTTAAAATCACACAAATAGACTCATCTTCATTTGTTATTGGCTGCGGCCCAGATTGAATATCGATAATGGAAAGCCGCGTATGAACCAAACCAACTGAGTCGTCTTGATATACACCACTATCATCAGGTCCACGCACACTAAGTGCGTTTTTCATCTTCAGTAAGATGTGTGGATCAAGTGGTGCTTTGTTAAAATGACAATAACCTGCAATGCCGCACATAGACATGGCTCCCTTCCATCAATGATCTGACTGCTGGATCGTCATTGCGAAAATATGCATAAATGGATTATCTTGAAAGCGGATTTCATCAAAAACGATTTTTTGCGAGAAGGAAAGCGAATCAATCCATAGGTTTGATGTCAAATGGTGATTGATGCCGGCTACCGTATGAATATAATCAAATGCATAAGCCAATCGATCATCAAATGCAGGTTCACGTTCAATCACATCGGTTAATGAAAGACGAGACTCCAAGACAACGGTACCCTCTCGTAATAATGTCATCTTTTCGTAGAGATTACCATTAGATGAACAGCCAACGACATGGAGCGCTTCTGCTTCAACTGCCTGAAGTTGAATAGATTGACCCTCTAATTCAATATTGTCTCCTTGATCTTGATAAATGAACTGAAAAGGAATGCCTTCGACCAAAGAGTCTTTCACGTTCATGACCAACTCAGCCGGCAAAGAAGCCCCACCAATGGTTAATTGGCCTTTTTCATATTCATTTTGATATGTGATGCCTCTGTTATTGACATAATCATGAAGAGTGAGGGGTTGATAGGTTTTCATTTTGAATCACCTCTTTTAGTTGCGTGAGAAGGCTTGTCTCCACTTCTAATGTTTTTTGAAACCGATTCGACGTCCTTTCAATCATACTGCGAGGATTTTTGCTGAGGCCGACTCTAGCTGTAAAATTAGCAAGCACTGTCCAGCTTTGATAAGCATCTTCAAATGCTTGAATAAGGGGTTGTAAATGCTCATTTTCATATGATGATAAAAATGTCACCATATGTTTTCTGGAGTTGGCGACATCCTTTAGTCCTTCAAAATAAACATTGTCTAATAAATTACCATTTTCATCACCTTTGATACTATCTATATAATCTCTTTGAATGACTGAAATTGCGTCAAGTCCTGTGATAGCTCCAGGCAATTCAAAATGTGGCGGTGCACCTTCTAATATGGCGACATGCTCTTTTAAAACTTTCATTACATCCGGTTCTTTCTCAAGATCAACCTGTTTGATCCATTTATAACGATTTTCGGTTCGAGGCGTATGTTCGTAGACAGAGCGTGCGGCTTTCATCAAATGATCTTTACTCAATGTGCCATGATAGGAATAAGCATGGTCACTGATCACTACATGATCATCACTCACCTCAAGTACTTCCAATGTATGATATCCATGTTCTCTTTCAAAAAATGGACAGTACGGTAATTCAAATATATCTAAAGAAACAGACACAGTGCCTCTCTCAGGATGCTGTTTAAATACCCGATTCATATAGAGGTCTAATTCCTCTTCGGTGTAAAAAATTTCTTCTAAATGAATGCCATTATGATGCAGAATATCTTCACGAAAATGTTTAAAGGAACCGATCAAAACAAATCCTTGGTCTTGAGATCTATAAACAAGACCAGCTTGCCTCCAAATCCTGTCGATTTGAATTCCTTGTCTAAGAAGCATGGCTGCAATCGTTAATTGTGAACAGTTTAAATAATTGTTTCGGTAAATAGGTGCTGCAGTAGCCACATCTGTCTCCTCCTTTTTTCCGCCATCATACCCAGCGATTTTTTAACGGGATAATGCCCAGCTCTTTTTTCGCAATCACTTCTTTTAATACATCTTCTGAAGGCGGATGAAATTTTGCCGCTTTCACATCTCGGCTTAAGCGCTCGAGCAAAGATCCTTGCTGTAATGAAGAAAAACCCTCGACCTGAGAAGCCAGCTCCACGATTTCTTCTGCCGCCTGCGTCACAAAGTGTTTAGTAATCAGCGTCTTCGTATACAACTCACTCGAGTAATGAGTTTGTTTCTTTTCTCGATCTGCTTGCTGGGCACAGGCCATGAGCTGAGAATGTGCAACATCTAATTTCATTTTCATATCTGCAATACGAAATTGTTGACCTGGTAAAAAGGCTGATTTCTTCTTAGAAATTCGATCATTCCTTTTATATGCCATACCGAGGGCATGTTCATATGCTGCCTTTGCAATCCCGTAATAAACAGCGGTAACAGCTAAACGAAACCAATAGATTAAATGTTCAGTATCTTCTATTGCGTAGCCTTCCCGCCCGATGAGCTGATGATCGGGTATAAACACTTGATCAAAATGAATGTGATGACTCATCGATGCTCTCATTCCCGAATAATTCCACGATTCCTCCACCGCAGCACCTTCACTCGGTAATGTCATTAAAAGCGCCGTCATTCCATATTGAGATGTACATGACGACGGGGCATACTCACAATAGATTGGCAAATATTTAATGCGCGGTGCACCTGTCACAGTAAACTTAGTTCCACTCACAAGATATCCGCCATCTGTTTTTTCGGCGGTGATGGTTGGAATTCCCTCCATTTGCTTTCGCTGATAAATAAAAATCACATTCGGGTCGCTGACAGAAGCGATGAACTCTCCTGAATGCCGAATATCGTCAAATACCGAAGCCTGCTGCTCACTTGTCAGCACTTCAGAAAATGCGCCGAGCGAATAGTAATGCATTGCCATAATGAGGCCTGTTGACGCACACCCTTTAGATATGTGTGACAACAAGGTGATCGTTTCTTCAAATCCATATCCAAGACCTCCGTCTTGTTTCGGCATATTGGCGACATGTAATCCACAATCAATCAGCTCGTCTAGATTCTGATGCGGGAACCGAGATTCGGCATCCAGCTGCCCTGCTCTTTCTGAAAATTGGTGAATGAGACGATCAATCATTTCTTGTCGAAGCTCTGTCAGTTTCATCTTCACCCCTCCTTTGTCTAAAGAGTGATCTATTTTGTTTCCATAAGAGATCTTCCGGGGCCCCTCTATCTCGCACAACATAATCGTTCCCCTCAAACAACAGTAGCTCAAGCGGAGAAGAATGACCTAAAAATAAGGTAGGGCTGTAGCTCAGTCCATATGCACCAGATTTCTCAATACAAAGAAGATCCCCTACTTCCCCTTGCGGAAGCTCCACCTGCCTGCCAATTAAGTCTTCTGGTGTACAAAGTGGACCAACAATTGATTGTTTCACTACGTCTGCGGTGTTGCTGGAATGTTTAATGAGCCGCATAGGGTAATTATTGCGGAGCAGTCTGCCTCTAAACGTCATCGCTTGATGATGATGCATCCCGCCATCTGCTATTAAAAACGGCTGCCCTTTTGATTCTTTTACATATTGTATGGTTGTTAAATAAACACCACATTCTGCTAAAAGAAATCTCCCCATTTCTATAATAAACCTCGGAAATTCAAGCTCCGTTTCATATGATCTAATCAAATCCGCTACGTGTTGAAATAGCCTTTCAGCATGAAGCGGGGTTTCATGCTGAAAATACGGAATGCCAAAACCGCCACCTAAATCAACCATCTGGCATGTTCGTCCATATTCATTCTTGATTCGAACAGCTGTGTTAAGTGTGTATTCAAACGATGATAAAAGCGATGTTTCATCAAGAACTTGAGTTCCCAGATACATATGAATCCCTTTAAATAGCAGCGAATGATCATACTTCTGAAACAGATCAAATACATCATTCAGTTTAGATTCATCTATTCCAAACGGACTTGGAACTCCGCCCATTTTTATTTTGGCCCGTGACTCAATTGATTCTGGATTGATCCGAATGCCTACTGATGCCTGCTTGTCTTGACGTTTTGCAGACTCAGCGATGTAGGTGAGTTCTTCCTTAGATTCGGCGATAATACAATAGATCTCATGCTGAACAGCGGTATCAATCTCTTCCTTCTGCTTACCCGGTCCAGAAAAAATGATTTGCTGCGGTGAATAACCTGCTTTTATCGCCATGAAAAGCTCTCCTTCAGAAGCCACTTCTATACCAGCTCCAAAAGACCGTAACAATGATGCAATCGAGACATTTCCATTGGACTTAAATGAAAAGAACACCTCAGCTGTTTGATGGAGCCATGATGTAATGTGCTCATAGTGCTCTTTCAATGCATCTCCATCGTATACATACATCGGCGTCCCATAACGATTCGCTTTCTCTAAGAGCGTAAAGTCATTTTCCAGCACTTCTCCTCCTCCTTTCTGATGAAAATTCCATCTCATCAAACATTGTCAGCATATGAATCTGCTTGTCCTTCTTCATATGGTAAAACAAGATAAACAATCGATAGTGCCACATATCATCAGATCTCGTCTTACCAAAAGTATAAATAAAGAACCCGCCATCTTCTCCCGGATTAAGTGCTTCTGTTACCTCCGTTAAGACATCTTCAAATGGCAGGTCAGCGCGGCATGAGAATCTTTTAAAGCGGCTTTCGATATATTCGTAGGTTGAAAAAAAACGACAAATCAGCGGGAGTAAATAAGTGACCTGTGTGAACCGGGCATTTATTTCAATGATCGGTATGAGCTGTTCATTTTCATCAATAATTGAATCGACACCAACCACACCACGATACCCTTCATCATAAAGAAGCTCTATGATTCGATGCATACTTGCTTCGTATTCACGTTTTTTATCCAATTCATACACAGGCGCAAAATCTGTCCCTAAGTAAATGCCGTCCTCATTGATTTTCTGCTCTGTAATGGAGAGTAAGTGTGACCCCTCCTCTTGAATGAGCAATTGGGCATTTAAGGACCGTTTAATCGGATGCCATCCCTCTAAGAGCAAATCCGTTTCGATATTCCTTCTTTCAATAAAGGTCAGCAGCTGGATAAATTCTCGGTCACTTTTTAAAATACGCAGCCCCTTCCCAGATGATCCATAAGGTATTTTCAGAACCATTTTTGAGAAATTCTTCGCCTTTAATTCTTCATACGTCTGTTTTAATTCGTCAGCATGATGGCAGATAGCGCCGCATGTGACGTTAAACTGATGTTCTTCTGCCCATCTTCTAGTAGAAATCTTATGATTGAACCGCTTTACGAGTGTAGCATTTGAGCCGTATATCGTTCTTTTTTCAATCAATGCTTCTTTTTCAAGGGATTCATCTAAAAGATACGGTACAATCAGTCCATTTAATTTAAATGCATGGTCTAGTTGAGTCATATGCGGAAGCTGGACACCTTGATTTTCCAAATAGGCTAAAAAAGCTTTATCAGGCTGATGATGCAAGATGACATGATGCTCTTTAGATGCAATCAAAAGCAGTTGTTGTTCTTGCTGAAGAACCAGATCATTTTGAACATGGTCTGTCATGACTGGTAACGCTCTTGTTTGATCCCAGCTTTGTTCTTGATTCATATTTCCATACCAAATCACGTCATTTCTTCCCTTAAAATCAAATAGCGATGCCGGATCTTTCATGACACTACTCCTTATGCACAGAATGCTTGTTAATATCTAAAGATCGATTAATATGAAAGAATCGTTTACGAATTGGTTGATTCCAAGTATGAACGACATCATTTGCATCCAGCACTTCGGATAAATAAGTAAGCGATTCAGGCTGAAGTGCATCCATGACAAGTTCAGGAATCGTTTGAGGAAAGACCTCATTCACATAATGAAAAGCAAAATAGACCATCTTTTCAAAGCCATACGCTTTCGTCTGGCGGACAAACAAATCCACATCAAGTAGGTCTTCCTTCATAAACATGCCATATATATCTAGCAGTTTATAAAGCAGTAAATCTTTCATTGACTCCACTTCATTTAAATAAATCGCTTCTTTATAAAAATGAATACATAGGAAAAGAAGCATATCCTCTTCTTTTAAAGACCATACAAGGTGCTCGTCAACAGACGTTTGAATTCGTCTAGACAGCATTTCTTTGACGATTGAATCCGTTCGGTTCCCTGTCATGAGGTCAACTGAAAACTGAACATCAATTTTATGACAATCAATAAAGCGGCAATCTGGTGTAGGTTTCATATAGGTGTAGGTTTGATGTGAGTTCATGATGAGGTAAAGGATGTCTTTGCGTTTGGCAGGTGTGACTGTCTCCGTTTCATAGTTCCAAGAACCTTGAATATAGCCTAATTCGTTTAATACGTGTCCAGTTTCTTGCAGCTGATCTTGTGAGATAAAGAGATCGTTGTCCCCAAACAAGCGAAGCCCAACATCACCGTATGCCCACTGGCCAATCACACTTCCTTTTACAATGGCATATTCAATTCCTTTTTGATCAAGTGCTTGAAATAACTGATCATTTAACTTGATATTGTCTCGAGCCGTTTCTAGTTGACCCTTATACATAATCTCTAATGACTTTAAAAAATAAGTCGCTTTAAACTCTTTTCTTAAATGAATGGCATAACGTTTAATATTCTTCCACGCAATGCCTGCTGTCCGGTGAACATGCAGCATTCCGAGAATGACATTCCAGTCTTGCTGCTTATACAAAAGCTCCTGCATCTCTTCAATTTGACTGGCTTTTAAAAAAGGAGTGGATAAAGTGAGAGCTGTATGTTCTTCTTGAGTCAGATTACTTTGCAGCATAGCGCTCCTCCTTTAAATGAAGCATGTCTTTCGGCCAATCCTTTCGATTTCGACCGTATGTTTGTAAAAACACTTGAACCCAACGATCGATCCCAAATGCCGCACAACCTGAATAAAGCGGCATACCATCTTCTCCGCTAATATGGAACCTTTCACAAAGCATCTCTCCGCAGTCGTTAAAAGAAGCGATTGAAACGTCTTTCTTTTCTGTGACAGCGACTAATTCATATTTGCTATTAGCCATTAATTGATAATTCGCTTTATCCATATCATCATAAAAGAAAAAAGGGTCATTTGCGGTCGTGACCTTTCCACTTAGACCAAGTTGATGAAAGCATTCCCATGTGTTCTCAAGGAGTGTTTTTCTCGTTTCATTGATAAATTCTTGATGACCAATAAAGACAATTTCGCGCATACTAAATTCTATTTTCCTGAGAGGGTCCACTTTCCAAGAGATTTCATGTCTAAAACATTGCCCCGCTGCTGTCATCATTTGATTGTCTGTATACGTCTTCCCTTCCCATTCCTCATAGCAGTGATAACAAATACACGGCTGTAAAAAACGGCCTGCCTGCTGGAAGTGTTCAGGCTGAAAACCATGATGCTTTTCTCGAATATCATCAATGATTTGATAATCATGAGGGATCTCAAAAACAGAATAAATATTTTGTGGAAAATTCGTATGATACTTACATTTTTCCATTAAATCTTTACTGATCGTCGAAGGGTATCGCCTTACTTTCGCTCCAAGTGAAATCCCTATATTTAAAAATAATTGATCAAAGTAGTTTGAAAGTTCCAATTCAACTTCATCATAGAAGGATCTTTTCTGATCTTCCTCGCTTAGTTTCGAATGAACAGGCTCACTAGATAAATGAATATTTGACTTTATTTCTTTTTCACGAAATCTCCGCAACTGTGCGATATTTGACGATAGATTCGAAAACGCAGTTGATATTGCCTCCTTGTCTCCCATTTTATCTACGGTTACTTCAATCATAGATTCCTCTTCGTTAAGAGCCACGTGCACAATATGAGCAGATAGAAATGAAACTCTTTCCATAAAATCCGATATCATTGTATCTTCTAATGCTTCTGGTAAAGGCAGTTGAAGGGTCCTCAACTAAATACCTCCCTTTTCATTGATAACGTGCGGCGTTTCAAATGATTGTAAAACTTTAAATAGATAATCAGAAATAGGCTCCTGTAAATGAACATCACTTAACTCAATCGCCGACGGATGACTATCTTGAACGGCTAGCCCCCACTTGACCTTCTTCAGCATCAGCCTGTCATTATGACCATTTCCAAAGGCAATCACACGATCTAAATCTCTTTCTCCAAAACAATCGAATAAATGGTGCTCAAGCATGTCTGCCTTACAAATCCCTTTTGGAGATATGACTTGAGCATTTAAAAACTGGGCATCTGCTACGTCGCAATGACAATCTTTTAATTGTCGAGCAAGATCCACTTTTTCTTTTGGTAAAATAAATAGTTTTGTGACACGCTCAAAGTTGAATTCTTTCTTGTGACCAACCTCTATTTTTTCTCGTGGAAAGGTGTATAGCATGCAGTATTTCAACTTAGCACTTTTACTTGATGCCACGTGCTTCCCATGAGATTCCATGACAAATTCAGCTTTTCCATCAAGTGATGTGATGATCTGTTGGCATAAAGCTGCATCTACATACCGCTTCACCTCAAATGTTTTCTTTTCATGATGACAAATGACATTCCCATCATTCAACAAAACATCATGATGAAATAAGGCGAGTAGAGATCGATCTAAATCCAGAGAGAAGAAAGAATCATAGGTTCTTCCTGTCACAATAATGGGTATAATGCCTCTTTGGCGCAGCATGTTCACTGCGCCATGGACATCACCAATAAGCTCGCCTCTGTCATCAATTAATGTTCCATCCAAGTCAAAAGCGGCAAATTTTATCTTGCGAAGATTGAGTTCCGCTTCCACTGGTTACACCTTTTTCAGCTCAGCATTTGCCACATATTCATTGAACAGACGTAATGATTCTGAATCGACTTGTCCAATTGGTGGACTTTTAAATAAGAATGGGCAGACGTCATGTATGACACCGCTATGATTCATATCTTTAGCTGCTTTTGCAACACGCATCGCATTCGCAATGACACCAGCTGAATTCGGACTATCTTCTACTTGTAAACGAATTTCAAGTGAAATGTCAGAATCTAAAACCGAATTCCCTTCTAATCGCAAGAAGCAGACTTTATGATCCCCTAAATAGCTGACATAACCATTTGGACCTGCTGCCACTTCACTGGCATCAATCCCTGAAGCGAACAATGCTTTTCTCTTCGATTTTTGCTTACTCGTTGATCTCATAGGGTTGGCTAGGTTTAAAAAGTCCGTATTGCCTCCAACATTTAGTTGGTACGTATTGGTGATATCAATCCCGCGGGATTTTAAAAGTTCAATTAAGGCTGTATGCAGTGTGGTTGCACCTAAGTGACTTCTTAAATCGTCTCCAAGGAGCGGGGTCTCCGACTCTTCAAACATTTTGACAAACTCAGGATCATTTGCCACCGGTTCAGGTGTCGCATTAATAAAGGCTGTTTGAGCGTGTGCACACGCCTCTGCGTACACACGAACTGCTTCAAACGAACCTGTTGGTAAGAAGCAGACGAGTACATCTGCCTGAACATCTTTTAACCTTTGCGTCACATCATGTGTTTTCATGTTCAGTGAATGTTCATGTGGTTGAATGCAGTTGGACAAATCTCCTTCAAGTCCATCACATAAAGGACCAGCTTCGACGGTTACTTGGAAAAACGGAACATCGATATGTTTCACTGCAGCTGTTGGTTTAGTAAAAATGGCCTCTGATAAGTCTTTTCCGACTTTATTTTGATCTACTTCAAAAGCGGCAACAAATTCGACATCAGATAACTGATAGCCTCCAATGACGTCATGCATAACACCAGAGAGCGTATCCTTCTTTTCCTTAGCCAACTCAACAAATTGAACGATACTTGACGCACATGATCCTACTCCTGCAATTGCTACACGAACTTTTGTCATTTTCATAACCCCTTTTTTATGAATTTATAGAGCCAATTTTCGCTTTTGACGAGATTGAAAAATACACCATTCCTGGTAACCTAATTCCTTTAGCGTTTGTTTCACTTTCAGCCAATCATCTGCCACGCGGGTGGGCTGATGAGCATCTGAGCCAAACGTGACTTCCACACCATAAAATTTGGCTCGCTCTAATAGATCCATTGATGGATACCAGCCTCCGCAGTCTTTTGTTTTGCCAGAGGTATTCACTTCAATCACAGAACCACTCTCCGCAATGACTTTTAGCGCATCATCGACAGCTTCTGTTTTGAGATGAGCAATTTCTGGATAAAAACCTTTTAAGGCGTCAATATGCCCTAAAACGTCGAACATTTGACTCTCAGCAGACATCTTAATCAACTGGTAATACGTCTCTTTTTCAATGATTGCTTGTTGCTCTGTGATTCGTTCCCAGCGTTTCCGGTTGAATAGATCGTATCCATTACTGACATGAACCGAGCCAATGATATAATCAAATGGATAATGTCGATACACGTCTCGGTAGAGGGCTTCGTGTTCTGGAAAATAGTCAGATTCAACACCTAATAGCACGTGAATTTTCCCCTCATATTCCTTTTTCAATTGCTGGACTTCCTCTACATATGATTGAAATTCACTCTTCGCCATCGCTACCCATGGTTTAAAATGATCAGCCTCTTCACCAAAAAACGGGGAGTGATCCGATATTCCGATAAATTCTAGACCTAGTTTAACAGCCTCATCGATATATTCTCTGATGTTTCCCTCCGCATGACCACAGCGCTGATGATGTGTGTGCAGATCAAATTTCATCAAAATGTTTACTCCTCTACATGGCAGTATAGCCGCCGTCAACCATTAGATTTTCTCCTGTGATAAAACTCGCTTCATCAGAGAGAAGAAAGATGACAGCAGATGCGATCTCTTCTGGATCAGCTGTTCGTTTTAACATGTGCATCCCTCCAATATCAGGGTGCTGATTTGCTTGATCTCTTGTTAATCCAAGTTCTTCCAAGTGAAATCGTTCGTTATTTTTGTTCCACACCGTACCGGGATTCACTGCATTCACACGAATACCTGCATCTGCTAAATCCATTGCCATGCATCGCGTCATATTCACGACGGCTGCTTTTGTTGCGTTGTATGTTAAATATTTCGGCTGGGCAATATGACCTGAAATGGAGGCAATATTTACAATGGATCCTTTTCCTATTTTCTCCATGTAAGGTGACGTGTGTTTGACACATAGGGCTTGCCCCATAATATTTAAGTCCATGATGCGCCGCCATTCTTCAACAGTAGCTTCAAGGCCACGCATGATAAAAACGGCTGCACAATTCACAAGCATGTCAATTTTCCCAAAATGATCGACTGTTCTTTCTACCATTGAGACAATGGCTGCCTCATCAGCAATATCAGCTTCTATAAACAACACATCATATCCAATTTCTTTGAGCCTTTTTTCTGCTGCTAATCCGTAATCTACATGGTGATCAGCAATGACGACTTGCGCACCTTCTTGTGCTGCTCGTTCTGCGACCGCATATCCAATCCCCTGCGCCCCGCCTGTCACAATCACTGTCTTTTCTTTCATCCCTCGCATGTAGCTGCCTCCTCTTACCACTGAAGTCTTTTACCGTCTCTTAGTAGCTCCCCTGTTGGTCCATCTCGGGGGAGCTGTGCCGCCCATACGATTCCTGATGCACCTTCCTGTACAGTTTTAACAGCCTCTGATGTCCCCATGTCCGTTTGTACCCAGCCAGGACAAACCGCATTCGCAAGAATAGAAAATGGCGCCCCCTCTAAAGCCGTGACTTTTGTCAGAACGTGCAAAGCCGCTTTTGACATCCTGTAGTAAGGACCGCTTTTTCCGTCACGCCTAACATCGTTTGAAGCGGAGATGGCGGAGAGCCTTCCCATGCCGCTAGATACATTGACGATTCGTCCATATCCAGCCTCTTTCATGTAAGGGAAAACCGCCTTGGTCATTCTGGCTGCGCCATACACATTGACATTCATCGTTTCTTGAAGTGTCGATACAGGAAGATCTAAAAAAGATGGAAAGGCGTCATCCATTATGTTGTCAAGAAAGACTCCCGCATTATTAATCAGCACATCCACTCTCCCGTACGAATCCTTCATAAATGCCGACAGACGTTCAACCGATTCTTCGTTTGTCACATCCAGCTGGTATGGCACAACCTGCTCATTTATATCAGAAGCAGCTAATTCAGCATTTTCAATCTGCCGCGCTGTTAAAATGACAAGCATGCCATCTTGCGCAAGCTGTCTGCACACTTCTTTTCCAATGCCTCTATTTCCACCAGTGACAACAGCAACCTTCAAATCCTCATCTCCTTTTGGAGATACCATTCTTCTTTCAGCTGGCTTGATGCGGATTCTAGTGCTTCCAAGGACCAATCAATATACCAGTTCAATAAGTGAGGTGTGTAAGTATGCAGAAGTGTTAAATACCGACCTGTCGGAATATATAAAAGTCTGATAAAACCAGATATAGAACGCCACTCGTTTTCAGATAAGTCATTGGCATATGCCTTTAAAAATTGAATCGTTTTCACAATGTCTAGTTGAAATGTTCCCCGCTTGATTCTCGTTAACAAAAAAGCAGATATGGCTGCATCATAAATTCGTGGTCTATAACCTGCTGTATCAAAATCAAGAACCATGGCGAGCTTCTTATGACGGATGAGCAGGTTGCCAGAATGAAAATCACCATGTGTGACAGCATGTGGTAATGCCTCATACAGACTAGGATTTAGCAGCGTGAGTACATTCATCAGCTCCTGTTCATACACTTTAAGCAAAGAAGTAGCCTTTTGAGAAGAAACGACTTTCTTTAATACACTTGCCGTCTTATCCAGTGTTTCGTCCGGTGAAGTTATCCAGTTTTTCAATTCACAGTTTGGGTTCACAGGCCCTTTCGGTAAGTTCTTTAATGAATGAAGGTGTCTTAATACCCGAATGGCTTCTTGTTCATCTGAACGATTTCCCATTTCATATGGTCTTCCTTCAAAATAGGGCCGCAACTGCCAAAAATGTTCTTTGAATAAAATGGTTTTACGACCGTTCTCTGCCTCTATCATTGGTTGAATCGGGAAACCATGATCAAGCAAAGCATCTGTTAAATCTTCTAAATATTGAAGCCACTTTGCATCATGATTTCTCGCACATTTTTTTAAGACAAAGCGGTTTTTAGCATCCTCTACAAGCCAGCCTTCATTAGGGCTTCTTCCGTTTAAAGGTGTTAAGCGGATTGGCTGTTCCGAAAACCAATATTTCAGGACATTATCAGCATCATCAGATTTCATCATGTCCTCACCCCTTTTTCTCAAGGTTTTTGATTTTCCTAAGTACCAGATCTGCTGCTTCCTGCTTGTCTATGCGCAGGCATTTCACACGTGATTCTTTTTTTAATTTATGAAAAAGCTTCTCGTTTTGATGGAGCACCTCTGGATACACATGAAAGGCATATGAGAAAAATTGGAGCGCATTCCCTAGTCGCTCCTTATTTCCATTCCAAAGTTTTTCCCTTGTCATGAGCCGCTTGAACGTCCTTTTCATGAGACGGGGGAATGTCTTCCTTCTCTTCACATCAAGCCATATGATCGTATCAGCATATTCAGTCAAGATATGGTGAACAGATGAATATTGACCATCAATCACCCATTTCTTTTGTTTAACAACTTCATGGACGTTATCGATAAACAACTTCCGATCTGTTTTTTTCCAGTTCGCTTGCCAAAACAGGGCATCGAGCTCATAGTGAGGTAACATGAATTCCTGTTTCAAGTGATGGGCAAGGGTCGTTTTTCCAGATCCAGGTGGACCAACAATCCATATTCGCTGGCTAGCTCCTTCATTATTCAAGTGGTTCCCCCCTGTTACAGAACACGTTCATGCTTTTGAATGTCGTTTCTCACTTTTGTTAACAGATCTAATGATTCATCCCAATTGAGGTTTTCAGTTAATTCAAATACTGGTACTTCGCTTGAATGAATGGACACATCTTCACATAACAGATCTAGTGATTCCTCCGAAAAGCCACTTTTCTTTAACAACTGGCCAAAAAGTGTATGTGCGGGAGTCAGCCTTGTTTCAGGTGTACGAAAATAGTGAATCATTCCCGCCATTGCTTCTACAGGTCCTGGTGACAGGTGAATGCCATTAAATCGAGTACACACGTTCGTTAAACCAAACTGTTTTTGCTCCGACAGCAGCATGTGTTTAAAAGAACCTGCTTTTGCCTCTTTAGGGTCCGTTGCACCGATAAAATCTTCTCTTAACATCCTCATAGGCTTCTTTGAAAAACATTCCATGACGATAATAGACTTTGCAGGTGCAGTGAACCACTCAATTTGACAAGGGTGGAATGAATTGAGCAGAAGCATCTGTTCTCCATCCACCTCGGCCTTTATGGCGTATGTGCCCGCACCTAGCTTGTCCACCTTCATGTTCCGTGTAAGAAGCTCTAAACCATATGGCGTAAGCTCTTCGTACTTTTGTAAAAATTGATGGCCTCCATATATGAAATGTTCCTTCTGTTTAAACTCTGGATATTTAAAGAACAGCATCTTTTTTGCCGTATCTGACAATTCACTCAGACCGTTTTTAGAGATTTTGTTCAGCATCCCATATTGTTTTTCTATTATTTTCTTTTCCTTCAAATATAAGGATGATATAACACGCACTGCTCCTATTTCTACATCATGATTATCTAAGCGTAGGAAAAGTTCATCTAGTATTCGATCAAGCTGTACACCTTTGTGGATACTGGTTAATTCAGGCTTTAGCATCAATAGAAGATGATGTTGATTCAATTGTTGGTGTTTTTCAATTTCATATGGATGAATGGTCACTGCCATGGGTTCTTTTGTATGAATACATGCATGAACGGCATCAATGACTTTTTCTTTCATCCTTACCACATTGTCACGCCTTTAAAAATTAAATCTTTTGTCACATCGCCCATCGAATGAACCGCATTCATGACAATGTCTTCAATTCTCTTTCTATCCACTTCATTTCCATCCCACTGTTCAATACGGACGGCAATTTCATCAGGGTTGTGGAGCGGTGCTTCTTTTGAAGTAAAGATATGCACTTCTGTTGGCTTTTGAATGGTCTCAAAAATTTGATCTGCCAATCGTTGTGCGAGCACTCCATACAATTTCCCTGTATGATCAAGCGGGTTTTTACCAGCCGGCGCTTCAATACTCATAGACCGCATTGGGGTGATCAATCCATTTAATCGATTTCCTCTTCCAACAACACCTACATCGCCTGTATCTGCTACAGAACCAAGTGCTGTTAAGTACGGGCGACCATTGCGATCTGTTGCGTTCAGCATAAGATCAGGCGTAAGTCCTAACGTTTCATGAATATAGCGAGCAATTTGATCCTGACACTCTTTTTTACGGGAAAAATATTCCTCAAGACTATGAATATCTTTTGCTAGAAAAGGCATGTTTACTATGAGTTTGAAATCTTCATGACGTCTGCTTCCAAATATTTTCACATCCCAGCCGGTATCAGGGTTCACCTTTTTAAATTCTGGTCCATTCACATAACGCTCTGTATAGAGAACGAGTTTCTCAAGACGGCTTAACGGGGCATGAGCATGCAGTAAATTACAGTCATTTGAAACAAGCTTTGGATCCCCGATTTCGATCATGTCTGTTTCAACCATCGGACGATATCTTGAATTTTTACGGCCTGCCCCTTGATGATCAACAATCCGGCAGTCAATGACGAGATGTTCGTCAGCATCAAATCCGGTCGTCACCTCTGATAACACATCTTTGGCTGCATCGAAAAGAATCTTTTTAAGAGGAATCGGCTCATCACCGTATGCATATGCCCCTTTTCCAGCAAACACAACTTGATAAGGTTTGACCATTGTTCCTTTTCCGTACGATACATCAGCATCTCCGCCAAGAAGCATCACTTTGTCAAACCAGTGGTGTGCTACTCTGCCGAAATGCTCCATGCAATATTGAGAATAATATTGAGAAGCTCTTTCTGCGATGGCGTCACACATCGTATCTGGATGCCCTACTCCTTTACGTTCTACAAGCTCATATGGAATTTGTTCGATATCCTGGCCATCGCCTTTTAAAATATCAAGAATGGTTTTTTGAATTGTTTTCATTATCAATCGCCCGCTCTCTTTTAAAATATAAAAATATTGATCCTTTACCTTAAAACAACATGAAACATTTGGTAATATATATATATTCTGTATGAAAGAGGTGTCTATTTTGATCAATGAATCGATCCTACAACGATTGCAAGATACAACCACTGACATGAAGAAGTTATTGAATCAACATCAAATCCCTGGCTGCTCTATTTGTATTTGTCATGAAGATAAGCACATTTGGTCGTGGCATGAGGGCCTAGCTGATATTGAAAGCGGCACCCCTGTTACAAAAGAAACAACCTTTCGAATTGGTTCTGTGACTAAGCCTTTTACTGCAATGGTCATGATGAAAATACGAGAGGAAGGATTGATTCAACTCGATGAGCCTATTCATACTTACGAACCTTTACTATCTTTCATAAAAAGTCACATATCTGAACCAATTCCACTCACTTTCCGAATGATTGCCTCTCATATCTCAGGCCTGCCCAAAACACTCGATAAAGCAACTCATCTGGGAGATATGACATTAGCTCAGTGCATGGAAATACTGACTATTTTTACACCGCCTTGGTCTATCATCAATTATTCCAGTCTTGGCTATTCAATCTTAAGTAAAGTACTAGAAAAAGTGAGTCAACAGCCATTTAGAGAATTAGTGCATACCCACATACTAGAACCGCTCGATTTGCAGCAAACTGGATTTATTGAAACAGCATCCACAGCCAAAGGGTATACCCTTTCTTCCTCTGGTCTTTCCGGCATATCTTATCCAAGTGCTGAAACACCATCTTGGGAGGACGGTTCAAGCGGACTATTCTCTACAGCAGACGATTTGATTCGATTCATTCAAGCTCAATACGACGGAAACCGTCTGCTTCATCAGCATTCGCTAAAAGAAATGCAAAGCCCCGTTATGGTTGAAGAAGATTTCACTAGAGGTGTTGGTCTTTCATGGTTTTTGAGACCTTTTAACGGATTCACCTTAGCTGAACATAGCGGAGAAATTAAAGGCTTCACCTCCTATATTGGCTTCATTCCAAAGCGTAAATTAGGTGTTTGCATTCTCTTAAACTCTGACGAAAGGCTCGCTCGGCCGATTGCCGACATGCTCTTTCAAATCATGCTGCCAGCAGATCACGAACTGATGAAAAAGCGTGAAGACCGGCTCAAACGAATGTTTAGACAATCGTCTCTTTAAATGGAACTCACTTTTTTGTTTAATAAATCTGGAATCGCGTCCTGCAGATACCGTGGATCACCCTCTAAATAAAAACATGGCATATTGAATAAATGATGGATCAGCTCAGATGCCTTTTGTTCCAGAAAGGTATCTGACACATGCCGAAGGCCGAGCCAGCCTTTTAAATAGTCAGGATCTTCTGGTTCTCTTATATTGGCGACCATGATATCTTTTGCTCTCTGATCATCTTTTTTTACTGGTACAAGCCTGATCTCACCTGATCCTATTTTGAGTGAAGGGAAAATCACCATATTTACTTTCGTAGAGCTCCGAATCGTTGTTCCTGTCATGTCAGCAGCTTCTTTTGGTGTAATTTCAAACTTACAGCCGCTCGCCCATTTTTCTTTTGCCTCTTCTTCTGTTGATATGGTTTCATCCCATATTCTATGATCTTGAGACCGGCTGAATTTTTTGTTTTTCAGTTCCTGTATATTTGTTGTGGCTTGGACGGTTCCTACTCCAAGCGCCAAGCACATCGGCCATCCATACACAGTAAGCTCCTGATCTTCAAGCACTGAAATGGAACGATCGTTTGTGATAAAATCTGCTCCTCCATGATGCAAAAACTGCCACATAGTGGTTGACTTCCCGGCACCTTTATCGCCAATAATGAGCGCTCCTTTTTGGCCATCTTCAAAAGAGACAGCCGCTGCATGCGTAAAGCATCCACCTTGGTTTTCTAATGTTCTAAGGGCAATTTCTCGAACGATTCGCAGTGGACAGCGTATCGCAGATTCATTATTGTTTTTTCCAATCACAGCATAACGCCCTTTAAAGACCGCCACACTGTGCGGCTCGTCACCTTCATGCGAGGCAAACAATACTTGATCGTCTAATTTCAATCGTTTGTAAGTAAACTTCCTTTTTGCTGTAATCGTTTCACCCTTTTGAAAGCACGCATTGCGAACGGACTGTTCAAGCTCAGGATCAATGATGAACCGTATATCAATCTGTGAAGGCATATCCCCCACATGGCTGTCTGGTTCTTTCGGGATATAATGTTCGATATCTTCAATTGCCAGCGATTCGGTTGATAAAATGTGAAAATGAATACCTGCAAACACAAATGATTTTTCATAAGGAAAATCGTTCTTTGGCTTTTCAAAAAGCGCTTTTATCTCCATATAGAATCCTCCTCTTCATTTTGCTACTGCCTTTCAGGGAACAGCTGTACGACAGGCTCCTCTTCAAGCTCATCACGATTATCCAAGCTGAAAAAACGCTCAACAAAAGATTTTTTCCACATTTTCGAAGAACCAAAATCATTTTCTCCATAGGTTTCTAAGAACGATTGGTCACTCATGTCTAACTGCTGCAATTGATCGATATAGTTCGTTTGATACAATAAATCTACAAACGTAAACGTGTAAAAAAGTGCTTTCTCGGCCCCTAATTCCTTCGCTCTTGCTTGCAAAGCATGCCAATCAAGTTGGTTTTGCTCTTCAGCAAACTTGACGTACTCCCTTACATCGCAAAACTTAATCAAATTGAGATCTGCATGTAAATAGACATACTGCACATTTGTTGCTTCCTTGTATAAATGGAAAGCAAGATGAATGAGAAAATCTAAAGGTTCAAGCATATAAGTATCCGTTTGCAAAAATGACTTTTCATTAGCAGCATCTAGCAAGGCATTTGTCGCGTCGTAGTTTTTTTTCAGCTCAACATCGTATGAAAAATCAACACGGTGAACCTTTAAAAAGTCTTCTCCGCTCCGTTTAATATGCGAATAAAGATTCCCAGCATTCATTCTCCACATCATTTCTTCTTCTCGGGAAATCGGTATTTCTTGATCGGTTGCCCAGTCATATTTCCCGATGATAAACCCTTCCTCCTTGAGCAATGAAGAAGCTCTTTTTCGATCATCTGGATGAATTAAGAAATCAATGTCTGACATCATTCGGAGTCCATAATCTTTGTAAACAAGAGGCGTTAAAATGGCTCCTTTGAGAGGGACTGCTTTCAGCTTTGCTTTTCGAAATGTTTGTAAAAGACGCTTTAATTCCTTGAATCTCTCCATATTTTTTTGGCGATTCCCGATATAATGATAATGAAGTAAAAATTTGTAGGTTGTCGTGATTTTTTTTTCATCATCAAGGCGAATCAAATGAGGCGTCATCAGTTGAAGTACCTTATGTCTTGATGCAAGTCCAATCAATTGAGGTACATCGATGCCGTCTTTTAATACATCTCTCATCAACTCTTCTTCTTTTTCATTTAATTGAATACGTGAGCCAAGTAATAGTAGCCTCTCTTCATTTGAGAGAGTGGATTGATCCAAAACAGCCCGCATGTGGATTACTCCTTCCCGTATAGTGATTTAAATCTAGTGATAAATCGAGAGCGTTTCCCTTTTCGATTGACTGGTATGTCCAAATCATCCGTTAGTCTATGAAACCATTGAGCTGCCTCATATGCTTTTTCACTGTCATATTCAATTTCTAATTCATGATCTGTGATGCCAAGATAGCTGCTTTGATCCAAATCCACTTTGATGCCTGTCTCGATATAAAAGGTAGTTCGTTCAGTAACCAATAGTCCTAACAACTCTGGCTGTTCAGTCATTGTAAAAGGTAAAGACGTTACGATGTTCTGTACATCTAGTTTTTGCGGTAGATCCTCAATAGGAAATGACTTTTCTTCTCTTACTCTTTTATAACCAGACGTTTGACTGGGACATTTGATCTCAAGTGTTCGTTTGCCGCTGGTTTGACGGATCCGTACGGTATAGCCATATCGTTTTAATAAAAAATCTGAGGTGTCGTAATAGTAATTGAAGTTAAGTAGATACGCGGGTTTATGATTTTGACTTAACATGTTGTAGATGTGTTGAAAATCTGTTTGTGACAACAAATATTTATACTCCTGCTCAACCATGACTCACCTCCAAAACGTCTTACACGACCATATCGGATTGTTCAAGAAGCTCTTGAATGAGAAAGATTCCTTTCTCTAAAGAAGTAAATGCCTGTTTTAATGAATAACAAGGGATCTTTTCCGCTAGATGTTCAAGAAATGGTTCTAGCGCTTCGGGTGTCGGTAATGTGAAATATGGTAAGAGGAATTCATTATGTCTTCCAGGATTGATGACTGTGTGCTCCTTTAGACGTTCCGCTGCTTCATGTGGACTGATTTTCGAAAGTGTGGCGCCCGTTTGCCCATGAGGTAAAAACTCAGGAAACACCATGACATCGATTTTCCCCATTGTTTTGACTTCACGTGAAAACCATTTTTCTAATTCCTCCGGATAGACGAAATGGTAGTTCTTATCATCTTCATTAAATGGGTGACTCGATGTTTGAAGCCTATATGGTGAACCAAGCTTTTCAATGGCTTCAAAAGAATCTTTCCGAATACTCATAGATCTCGGCCAACCAGTTCCTTTATACTCGTTGTTCGTATATGAAATCCCTATATCATCGTTTGTGATGTACGTTGCATCGGTTAAGGATAACAAGGATAAAATGGTAGATGTTTTGCCCGCTCTTGATCCGCCTACTAGTGCAATCCCTTTTTGATTCATCTCCATCATGCCGCCATGCAAATAAACAAGTCCATCCTGATAACACAAAAGGCGAAGCAATACTCTTATTAAACGCAGTGCGTGTTGGGCTGTCCATCTGACATCTTTTGGTTCATCTATTACAACGATTTTCTTCTCTCCGTGATACAGGTAGCGGCAGCGAGGTTCCATCTTGGTTTGATAAAAGACTTCTTCAAGTGGCACTTCTGTTTGAATGTCTTGTGCATATTTGCTGGTTAAAATCGTCCAAACGTCTCCTTCAAGTCTGTCTGTTATTTTGCTGCACTCAACATAGGGATGTACTTTACTGATGACTAAATTCTGAACTGATTCATCTGCCCCTAATACCACACGAACATTATTTTTTTGATAGCTTACATATGACAATGAATGCCACCCCTTATGATAGATTGATAAAAACAATTGCAATTTTCTCCTTAATCCACCAAAATATAACACATATTAATCTTTTAGAAAGGAGCCACGACATGAATGAACTGACACGAACAGAAGTTGAAGAAAAAATTGTCCAACTTGTGATGAATAAGTTGTCGCTCACTGAGCAGCCAGGCCTTGATGATAGTTTAAAAGCTTTAGGATTAAATTCTGTCCAAATTGTCTCTTTTGTTATTTCATTAGAGGACACCTTTCACATTGCGTTTGAAGACGAAGAATTACACCCTGACCACTTCCGCACCTTAGATCGACTTTTTACTTTGGTCAAAACCAAACTGACTAAGACGCTGTGATGACCTGCGCCATAAATAAAGAGCGGTAATGCGAGGAGGCTTCCATCAGCTCCTCATGAGTACCGCAGCTTTGAACGGCACCGTCTGCAAGTACATAGATCATATCTGCATTTTGTATGGTCGATAATCTGTGTGCAATCACAAGCAGTGTGCTTCCTCCTTTTGTATCGTCTATCCCTTTTTGAACCTGCCTTTCTGTCTGCCGGTCAAGGGCCGATGTCGCCTCATCCAATATCAAGAAATCAGCCTGTTTTAAAAGCGCTCTAGCGATAGCTAAACGCTGTCGTTGTCCCCCTGACAAGGAGATTCCCCTCTCTCCAATGACTGTATCAAATCCTTTTTCAAGTCCTTTAATGAAGGGAAGAATTTGTGCAATCTCACAAACCTGTTCAAGTTGTTCTTCAGTAATATCAGTTAATCCCATGATGAGATTGAGGCGTATGGTGTCTGGGAAGAAATAGGGTTCTTGCGGGACAACGGCTACCTTTTTTAAGAAATGAGATGGCTCTATCTCTGATCGTTCAACGCCATTTACTAAAATGTTTCCGCTATCCGGTTGATAAAGTCCCAGTGCCAGCTTTGAGATAGTCGATTTCCCGCTGCCGCTCGCTCCAACAATGGCCACTTTTTTTCCTTTTTGAATATGAAGATTCAAGTCGTTTAAAGCCCCTTTAGATGTTTGTTCATAAGAAAAACAAACATCTTCAAACACCACCTCTTCCACAGAATGTATTCGCTTCGTTCCTTTTTCTTCGTTTTCTATTTGCAGTACTTCTGCAATTCGATGAACAGATGCACGCTGCTGGAAAAATTCAAATACATACTGGAATAACTCCTGATAACTTTTCATTAATTGAGAAGCATATTGGTAAATGACGACAAACAAGCCGATTGACATGTTTCCTGCTGCTACTTGATATGTGCCAAACACAAGCACAGATAGTATTCCAAACCATTTCAATGGTTCTGTTAAAAATAGAAGCTTATTTTGAAACTTACCTTCTTTTATGACACGATCCATCATGTTGTTAAATAGCTTTTCATACAAACCGATTTCCCATTTACGTCGATCAAATGCAACCACTTCTCTTGTAGAAGAAATTCCTTCTTCGACATGCACGAATAGATCTGACTTTCTCTCTTGCACTTCTTTTGCGATGTTTGTTGCCGTTTTCGCCATTTTTTTACCGACAATGAAATAACACATACTTGCAAAAAGAAGCAAGAAAAATAATACAGGACTCACTGATAGTAAAATGATCGATAAAACAACGGCCATAAAAATGGTTTGTACAATCTTTGGTATATGTAAAGCAGCTGTGACAGCGACTGTCTTTACATCTTGGTTAAGCTTGTGTAGATAATAACTAACTGGATGAATTTTATATGATCTCATCGATACTTGCTGAAGCTGATCTAACATCATTTTCTGTAATGAATGGTGGATGGTAAGGTAGTTTTTGTGCATCACATATGGGCTGGCGACAAACATGACAACATAGACAAGAAAAATGATGGCAAACAGCATCAAGATATGGGGGAAATGTTGATTGCCGCTATTCAAAAGGACATCGTCAATGAGCCACTTTTGCAGCCCAATCATGGCTAAATTAGCTGCTGCTTCAATCAAAACGAGTAAAAGAGCGAGGATGAGCATCCATTTTTGCTTTGTGATCAAAAGAAACAGCCAATTTTTCCTCATGTTACACCTGCCTCCTTTTCTGAGCGGTCAGACGCCAATTGATAAAAATGTCCCTTTTTTCTCATCAATTCATTAAAATGTCCAGTTTCTAACATACGACCGTCTTCTATCAAAATAATTCTGTCAAAATGTCTTACAGTAGATAAACGATGTGCGACTGCAATAACAGTCGATTCCTTAAATGTTTGATGTAATGCCTGCTGGACTTTTTGCTCGCTGACACTGTCAAGAGATGCTGTTGCTTCATCGAGTAATACAACACTTGGATTTTTAGCAAATAGCCGGGCAATGGCGATCTTTTGCTTTTGACCACCAGATAGTTTTAATCCTCTTTCCCCAAGTATGGTGTCGTATCCGTTTTCTAGTTCTCTTATAAATGAGTCGCAATCAGCTTTTTTAGCGGCTTCAATGATCTGTTGATCTGAAAGACTTGTATCTCCAAAACGAATATTGTCCTTTACACTCATATTAAATAAAAACGTTTCTTGAAAAACAAACCCCATCGCACCTCTTATTTGACTAGTAGATAAACAGCGCAAATCAACTCCATCAAGTGTAATCATCCCAGATGAGGGGTCATAAAAGCGTCCAATTAATTTAAGTAGCGATGTTTTCCCTCCACCGCTCGTACCGACAAGCGCCACTTTTTCACCACGCCGAATATGTAGATTCATCCCTTTTAATAAAGGAGGATGATTGGGATAATGAAAATCAACGTCATGAAACACGATATCGCCTTCGACTTGATCAAGTAGTATTGGGTGACGAGGCTCTCTAATATCGGGTGTTTTTTTCATAAAATGATATAAAGGTTCAATTTGAAAGGTTAAGATTCGTTGTTCTGTTAGAAGTGTGACAATAGAAGTAAGCATATGCATTGCTGAAAAATAATATAGTATATATGCCACAAAACCGCCTGTCGTTAGCTGGCCATTATTTACAAGGTAGATGCCGAGAGCAAATGTAGCTAGAGCACCAATATAATAAGTGAGCCTGCGGTTGCTTCCTCGTAAGTAAGCGAAAAAAACATTTTTTTCATGATCTTGGCGGACCTGTTCATGCAGCTTTTGAATCCGCTCCATGTCCCAATTCATATAACCTAAAATTCTAAGCTCTTCCATTGAAGCAAGACTTTCGTATAATTTTGTTTGCAACGTGCGAAAACCTTCTGCACTTTGTCTTCCGTAGATCGTTGCCTTTTTTTCAAGCCAAGGTCCAAAGATATAGTAGAGAATAAAACTTGGAATGATGATGAGAGTGAGTAAGATAGAAATTTGTATCATAAAGTATAGTGAGATGGCGATAAATAGTGTCTGATTAATAAATTGTGGGAAGTAGCGTCTGTAAATTTCTTGTACAGCTCGTGTTTGTGTGTTAACAAAGGAGAGTGTTTCACTAACAGAGTGTTGTTCGTAGTATGAGAAACCGAGTTGACGGATTTGCTGGAAGGCAGCAAATTGTGAATCTCTTGAGGCTTGTTCGATTAATTTTCTTTGCCATAAATTTCGTGCAGCTGTCAGTATAATACCAAGTGCTATCAAGCCAGTCAGACCTAACAATAATCCATTCATTTTAGAAAAGTCTTTTGCTGGCAAAATCGTTTCAATAAAATATTGAATAAATTTAGGTATAATGAGTTCGCTCAAGGTAATAACGAATCCACTCATAATGACTAGAATCACTTTACCTGTATAAGGCTTTAAAAATGAGAGTGTCCATAAATATACACGCCATAACTGCTTTGAATCTTTGTCGATTTGTTTCAATCCATCACCAGCCTTTTGCTCTTTTTCAACAAAAAACGGAATTTTTTTACAACTTTTTCGATCCTTGTTTGGATTATATAAAATGTTTCTACTCATGACAATGTGTAATTTGTATCATTATAACAGAAAAGGCAGTGACTTCCATCACCGCCTAATCGTCCTATATTTCACTGTTATCTAGTGATATGCGTATACCAATGAGGTTCTATTTGACGAAAATAATCATGATCTTTTAATACATTTTCTAGTCTTTCGATCATCTCATCCATTTGACCTGGATCAAATTTAATGACCCACATAATCGATGAAAAGATGCTCATTGCGACATATACAGAGTAAAGCTGCCAAAAATCAGCTGGTATTTCACCATCAAAATACCCCTTTATTTGACCAGCCGCAAAGGCTTCACTTGTTTCTCTACTGAAAAGAGCTACTTTATAAAAATCATGAATGGGGTCTCCCCAATCAAAATTATTAAAATCAATAACGCCTGCATATTTATCATTCTTTATAATAATATTCCCTAAATGAAAGTCATCGTGCTGAAATTGGTTAGGCCTTCCCTTCACCTTATCGATGTGCTGTGCGATAAACTGCGCAACTTTTTCATCCCCTTCTATGGAGATACCGCTTTCCCGATAAGCAGTTAAATATCGATGATGCTTTTTCACAACACGCTCTTCCCAAGGTTCGATATGTGATGGCGCTGGATATGTATGCATGTTTCGTAAATCCCGTCCTGCACTTACCCCGATCGCATACTGCTGTTCTTCTGTTAACTGACTCATGATTTCTTTTGCTTCTTGACCTTCTACAAACGATAAAATATAGTACACTTGCTGTGTTTCATCTAGAACACCCATTTTCACTGGATCAGCACACTGAACACCGTGACGTCTTAATTGGGAAAGGAGCTCAAATTGCGTCTTTATTTTGTCATATTGGTCTTGATCTGTGAATCGAAGGACATACTTTTCACCTGATGACATCGTCACGACCCATTTTTCATCTCGAGAATAGCCTTTATCAATCTGGTCTATGGAGATCGCTTTTTTTAATAAGGGAATGTGCTGCATAAGGTCTGTTTTATTCATGGATTGATCCATCCTTCCCAGTCTCTTTTCTTCTCACTCTACCAAATTTTTCATTTGAAGAGAATGATCAACAATTCCTATTTATAACGAAACTGCTTTACAATGTTTTTCCATTCTAATATAGTTAATTTATGTAAAGAATAGAAAATTTGTAAAGAGGAGCGTTGCAGATGAATGAAACGACGGATGCCCTTTCACTATCAAGTCAAGTAAAGGATTTGGTCCTGCGTTCTTTGGACGATGATAGCAAGATTTCTATTGGTGCAGATGAAGAGTTAACAAATCACGGTCTCGATTCAATTAAAGCAGTTTCACTCATTTTGGAATTAGAAGAGGTTTTTGATATTCAATTTGCAGATGAGGAACTATTGACCGAGCACTTTTCGACAATCAATAAAATTGTTCATCAGCTGCAAAACAAGTTAGCTGATTAATCTTTAGACATGAAAAAAAGGCATCTCTTTTAAAAGACATGCCTTTTTTTGATTAAGCAGAAGGTACATCACCCGTTGGACTAATAAGCGAGAGGGCATAATCTTCTGTAAAGATTCTTTTCGATAAATTGTTCACGCCGTCTAATGAGACGCGATTGATTTCATCAATAATTTCATCAAGCGTACGATGTTTGCCAAGGAGTAATTCATTTTTACCATTTCGGCTCATCTTGCTGTTTGTGCTTTCAAGACTAAGCATGAGGTTTCCTTTCATTTGCTCCTTAGAGTTTTCAAGTTCTTTCTGCGTAATTCCCTCACGTTTTAAGACGTCTAATGTTTGTAAGATGGTTTCAGATAGCAGATTCAGCTGTTTCGCTCCAGTTCCACCATAGATCGTCAGCATTCCGTTATCTGCAAATGAACTATGATAGCTGAATACAGAATACGCAAGTCCTTTATCTTCTCTTACGTCTTGGAACAATCGGCTGCTCATGCTACCGCCTAGAACATTATTTAAGACGATTAAGTCATAGATGCCCTGATCTCCAGCAGGAAGTCCGTTAAAGCCCATGCAAAGGTGCGCCTGCTCTGTTTCCTTTTTGCGTGTCAGTTTGTCATAGTGGAATTGCGGGGCTTCGACAGGCTGCTTTTTCCCCTTTCCTTCATACGAACCAAATAATGTTTCGACCTCACGAATGAAGGTGTCATCGACGTTCCCTGCTACAGAGATGACGACGCGATCCGGCGTATAGAATTCGTCCATATATTTTCTAAGGGAATCACCGTTAAAAGTAGAGAGTGTTTCCTCTGTCCCTAAAATCGGATAACCTAATGAATGATCACCGTAAATAGCTTTGCTTAACAAATCATGAACGATGTCATCAGGAGTATCTTCATACATTTTAATTTCTTCATAGACCACATTTTTTTCTTTCTTCAGCTCTTCTTCGTCAAAAGCAGAGTTGAAAAACATGTCACTCAATACATCGAGGGCATAGCCAGCATGTGAATCAAGTACCTTTGCATAATAGCAAGTATATTCTTTTGACGTAAAGGCATTCACTTGACCACCAATGCGGTCAAAGGATTCTGCGATATCACGTGCAGATCTCGTCTTTGTTCCTTTAAAGAACATATGCTCTAAAAAGTGTGAGATCCCATTTACTTCTGGTGTCTCATGTCTAGAACCTGTTCCAATCCAGACGCCAATTGCGACAGACCTTACAGTGGGATTGTTTTCAAGTACAATTCTTACTCCGTTTTGGCATGTATACGTTTTGACCAAGTTTTGCTCCTCCTATTCAACAAACAGATCGCATCACGGATGTCTTTTTTCACTTAGGAGGTCAGAAACCGTTCCTAATTCATATCCTCTTTCTTTGATTTGAATGATAAGTGCGTCAAGACTTCTCGCTGTTGCGTCTGTTGGATGCATTAATATCATCGCCCCATTGTGAATTTTCCCAAGCACTCGTTTTTGTAATACAGCTGGTGATGGTTTTTGCCAGTCGATCGTGTCTACTGTCCACATAATGGTTTCCATTCCTTCTTGTTTCGCAAGCTTTACTGTTTCTTCTTTAAAGCTGCCACTTGGAGGCGCAAACCATATCGGTTTTTTCCCAAGGGATTCTTCAATTTGGCGATTTGTTTTAATCATCTGCTCTAATGCTCGTTCTCTTGTCAGTGTGCGCATATCCGGGTGATTGTATGAATGATTTCCAATTTCATGACCATCTGCCACGATTTTTTTAGCAAGGTCTGGACTGTTTTTCACCCATTTGCCTTCTAAGAAAAAGGTTGCCTTCACTTGATGCTTTTCTAGTGTATTCAACATCTTTGTTAAATGCTCGTCGCCCCAAGCTACATTGATCAGGAATGCATTCATCTTTTTGTCCGGATGTCCCTTATAGATAGGTTCAGCACCAAGTTCATGTAAATGGACAGATGGTTTTGTTTCTTTAAAAACAAGCAGCTTTTCATCGAAAGAGCCCTGTTTTTTCATTTTTTCGTAAGAAGCATCGATATCGACTGTCTGTCCGTTTAAACCAGGCATCTTTTTCCACACTTTATCAATCTTAGCATTTTGCGGCTTCTCTTCATAGTCAGAAGACTTCGATTCGATCTCTTGATACAGAATATCTTTTGAAACAGATGCTACCTCGGCGTGCTCTTTCATTGAATTCATATATGTAACAGCAGCCGGCTGCTTCATCGTTTGATATGACACGAGCAGTAAAAATACAAACACAAAGAATGGTATCGTTTTTTTCAATGGTTGTCCCTCCCCTTTACCACAAATTATGATAGGGAGAAACAAGCTAGAACTATTGTTACGCGCAAGAAAAGAAAGAAGCCTGGCACGGATACCTGGCTTCTAACACATTTTATTTGTTCTCATTAAGACTGCTTTTCTTCTTTTTCCTTTTCTTCACGTAAAACAGCTTTACGAGAAAGGTTCACACGGCCTTGTTTATCGATCTCAGTGACTTTGACGAGTAGCTCGTCACCAATCTTCACGACATCTTCTACTTTGCCAACACGTTCAAGTGCAAGCTCAGAAATATGAACAAGTCCATCTTTGCCGCTGAAGATTTCAAGGAAGGCACCGAATTTTTCAATTCGTTTCACTTTACCTAGGTAAAGTTGGCCAACTTCAACTTCTCTGACAAGATCTTCAATGATTTTCTTCGCTTTTTGGTTCATGTCTTCTTCAGTAGAAGAGATAAAGATTGTACCGTCTTGTTCAATATCAATTTTCACACCGGTATCTTCAATGATTTTATTGATTTGTTTACCGCTTGGTCCAATGACATCGCGAATTTTATCTGGATTGATTGTCATCGTTAAGATTTTTGGTGCATAACGTGACAATTCTCCTCTAGAAGCTGGAATCGTTGACAGCATGCTATCTAAAATTTCCATTCTTCCTTTTTTCGCTTGTTGAAGTGCTTCTTCTAAAATGTCTTTTGATAGACCATCGATTTTGATGTCCATTTGAAGCGCTGTTACACCTTTAGATGTACCTGCTACTTTAAAGTCCATATCTCCAAGTGCATCTTCCATTCCTTGAATGTCTGTCAGCACTGTGTAGTATTCACCAGATTTAACAAGTCCCATTGCAATCCCTGCAACTGGTGCTTTAATTGGAACACCTGCATCCATCATCGCAAGTGTGCTCGCACAAATACTTGCTTGTGAAGTAGAACCGTTTGATTCTAACACCTCAGACACAAGACGAACCGTATAAGGGAAATCTTTTTCAGATGGAATGACTGGCTCTAATGCTCGTTCGCCTAGCGCACCATGTCCAATCTCACGACGGCCTGGACCACGCATTGGGCCGGTCTCACCAACACTGAATTGCGGGAAGTTATAATGGTGCATGAATCGCTTAGACTCTTCAACACCAAGACCATCAAGAATCTGTACATCACCAAGTGCACCTAATGTACAAATACTGAGTGCCTGTGTTTGGCCTCTTGTAAACAATCCTGAACCGTGCGTTCTTGGAAGAAGTCCTACTTCTGAAGAAAGTGGACGGATTTGATCGACGCCGCGTCCATCTGGACGTACTTTCTCTTCAGTAATAAGGCGGCGAACTTCGTTTTTCACAAGCTTATTTAAGACATCCTTCGCTTGTTTAATCGTTGCTTCGTCACGCTCTTCTTCTTCAAATTTTTGAACAACAGCTTTTTTCACAGCACTGATGGCATCTTCACGAGCATGCTTCTCATGTACTTGAATCGCTTTCAGTAAATCCGCTTCAGCAAGTTGTTTTACTTCCTCTGCTAATGTTTGATCGACTTCATATAAAGGAATATCGATTTTTTCTTTACCGACAGCTTTCACAATTTCTTCTTGGAATTCGATTAAGCGTTTGATCTCTTGATGGCCGTACATGATGGCTTCAAGCATTGTTTCTTCTGGTACTTCATCAGCACCAGCCTCTACCATGTTGATTGCATCTTTTGTTCCAGCTACAACAAGGTTGATATCGCTTTGTTCAAGCTGCTCAACATTTGGGTTGATGATGAGTTTTCCATCTACTCGTCCTACTGTCACGCCAGCGATTGGTCCCTCAAATGGAATGTCAGACACACATAAAGCTAAAGATGAGCCAAACATTGCAGCCATTTCAGATGAACAATCTTGATCCACACTCATGACAATACTAATGACTTGTACTTCATTTCTAAATCCGTCTGCAAATAGTGGACGGATCGGTCTGTCAATTAAGCGGCTCGCAAGGATTGCTTTTTCACTTGGGCGGCCTTCTCTTTTAATGAAACCACCAGGAATTTTACCAACTGCATATAATCTTTCTTCGTAGTTTACAGTGAGCGGGAAAAAATCAAGTGGTTTTGGTTCTTTAGAAGCTGTTGCTGAGCTAAGCACAGCCGTATCTCCGTAGCGTACGAGAACCGCTCCGTTTGCTTGCTTTGCAAGCTGGCCAGTTTCAACTGTCAGTTGACGTCCAGCCCAGTCTATGGTGAAGACTTGTTTCTCTTGTCCCATTCTGAGATAAACTCCTCTCTTGTCGTAAAGTTTTTAGGTTATTTCTTATTATGAACAAAATGATTTTCACATATCAATGTGAAAGCTGTATGTAGAAGGGTTTTTGCCATTCTTTCAACATTTTAACCATAAAATATTAGTGATTATACGATAAAAAAGCGGGAATCCTCCCGCTTTTTACGATTATCGACGTAAGCCTAGTTTGTTAATTAACTCACGGTAACGAGTTACGTCTTTATTACGTAGATACGTAAGAAGATTACGACGTCTACCTACCATTTTCAAAAGACCGCGACGTGAGTGGTGATCTTTCTTATGAGTACGTAAATGCTCGTTCAAGTTGTTAATTGATTCTGTTAGGACAGCGATCTGAACTTCTGGAGATCCAGTATCAGATTCGTGTGTTTTGAACTCATTAATTAATTGAGTTTTACGCTCTTGAGTAATAGCCATCCTGTTTCACCTCCAAATCATGTTAGCCCCATCTACCTCGCAACCGTCGGTGAAGTCGGCCTGCCAAGTAAGTGGTTTTAAAGCTACAGGAATTATCATACTAAAAATATGCCGATTTTGCAAATGATAGAGCGGTTTTTCTGCGATTTTTTTGTTTAATGAAGATGATCTTGAAAAAACTGAATCGCTTCTTCTTTATCTTGACTAATTTGAGCCGTTAATTCTTGGATACCGTTAAATTTTTGTTCACTGCGAATCCGTTTGTACCACTGTAATTTAATCGGTTCACCATAAATTTCTTCGTTAAAATCAAAAAGGTTCACTTCAATCGCAGGCTGATCAGGACGTTTTTCGTAAAATGTTGGTTTGTAGCCAACGTTACAAACACCGTCATACACCTTGCCTTTCACTTGTGCTCTCACTGCATATACGCCTGTTGGCGGGATGATGTATTCAGCAGATAAACCAACATTGGCGGTTGGAAAGCCAATCGTGCGTCCTCGTTTATCTCCATGAATCACAATGCCGCGCAGCTGATACGGTTTCCCTAAAAGCTCACTCACATATTCAACGTCTCCATTTTTCAATGCGGAACGTATAAGGGTCGAGCTGACTTTCCGGTCTTGGTTGGAAAGCTTAGGTACAATGGTCGCAGCAATCCGCCCTTTCCCGTATTCGTCAAACGTTTCCATTGTGCCTGCACCAAACCGGCCGAAGGTAAAATCGAAACCAGCGACTGCATGCTCCACATTCAGTTCGTCCAAATATTGATCGACAAACTCTTGAGGAGACAGTGCTGCAAAGCTTTCGCTGAATTGCACAATGTATAAGTAGTCAGCACCTAATTGTTCGATAAAATCAATCTTATCCTCAAGCGGTGTAATTAAGTCTTTTGGTTCACGTGCTTTTTGCAGAACATGTGATGGATGCGGATGAAAAGTCATGACAGCTAGAGCTAAACCCTCTTTTTCGGCAATGTTTTTCGCTGCATCAATCACTTTTTGGTGTCCGAGGTGAACACCGTCAAAATACCCTAAAGCCATCACAGACGGGACTTGATCCTTTTGATTCAATGTATGTGGGTGTGAAATATGTATAGTCTTCACGAGATGGTCACCTTTTCTTTAAGATTGCTTGTCCTGTGATAAAATCTTCGCCGGCTTCATCAGGTTCTGTTTGGTCGGGTGCTTCATATAAATCGCCATACAACGGCCTGAAGGAGCAAAGACAGCGACACGATCTTCCTCTGCAAAATGAGCAAATTCATCAGGCATAGGTAGGACTGCACCGTTTTCCACTTTACTTGCTAATGTATCATTTATCTCCCATTTCGGCAAATGATTGAGCGCACGCTCGATCGGCACAAGATGTTCCTCAACCGTTCCTTCCTCGCTGATCTCCCGCAACTCATCAAGAGTGATACATTCATCTAACGTAAAGTCACCAGATCCTATGCGAATGAGGTGAGACATGTGGGCTGGAAACCCAAGTTTTTTTCCAATATCGACGGCTAACGTTCTCACATATGTGCCTTTTGAACACAGGACGGTGAATCTAAAGGATACCTTTCCATTTTCAAATGTGACAGGTGTTGTCCGCTCGATGCGGTGAATGGTAATTTCACGGCTTGGACGTTCAATTTCAATGCCTTGCCTTGCATATTCATAGAGCTTTTTTCCGCCAATTTTGACAGCAGAAAACATGGGGGGGATCTGTTCAATGGTTCCTTCAAATTGTGTCAACGCAGCATCAATGTCATCTTCTGACATCGGTACCGGCACCTTTTTTTCTTCTACTACTTCACCTGTTTGGTCTTCTGTCGTTGTAGAAAATCCAATGGTGATTTCCGCATCATACGTTTTCGATTTATCTGTTAAGTACTCCACAATTTTTGTCGCTCGTCCAATACAAATAGGCAGAACACCTGAAACCTCTGGATCGAGTGTCCCTGTATGTCCCACTTTTTTTGTGTGTAAAATCTTTCTCACTTTAAACACACAGTCGTGAGAGGTCATGCCTCTTTCTTTATGTAATAAAAGAACACCGTTTTGCACCTGCGTTCTCTCCTTTCATAAACGATGAAAAAGGACAGACGATCATCGCCTATCCTTATTTCAACGTCTTATTCGTGATCTTTTGTGTTTAGTTCAGCAATCAGGCTTTCAATTCGGTTACCGTAATCTACAGACTCATCGAATTCAAAGTGAAGCTCTGGTGTTTTGCGAAGTCTGATTCGATTGCCAATTTCAGAGCGGATATACCCTTTCGCCTTTGCAAGGCCTTTTAAGGTTTCCTCTCTTTTCTTCTCGTCGCCAAGAACAGAAATGTAGACTTTGGCAATTTGCAAATCACCGGATACTTCGACATCCGTTACAGTCAAAAAGCCGATTCTTGGATCTTTTAGCTTTCTGCCTAGGATGTCGCCCAATTCTTTTTTCATTTGCTCACCCACACGGGTTGCTCTCATACTCATGATCTTATCACCTCTAGTTAAAACCATTCAGTTTTCGTGATCGTTCGTTCAATTTCAGGAAAAGAATCAATAAAGCTTAACACACGCTGAAGTTCCTTTTCCACTTGAACCCGGGAGGAGGAAATGACGGCGATTCCGATCGAAGTACGCTGCCATGTATCCTGATAATCCATTTCAGCAATGGTCACATTGAATTTATGGCGTGTTCTTGTCATGATACGCTGCAGAACCGCACGTTTTTCCTTCAGTGAGGATGCATCATAGATCATACACTCACACTCGGTATAACCGATCATTTTCTTTCGATTTCTTGCATAACGAATGATTCCATGACATCACCTTCACGGATATCATTGTATTTCTTAATGGTAATACCACATTCATAGCCTTGTGAAACTTCTTTCACATCGTCTTTGAATCGTTTTAATACGTCGACTTCACCTTCAAAGATGACGACGCCATCACGAATTAAGCGGATACCACTGTCTCTAGTAATGGTACCTTCAGTGACATAGCCACCAGCAATTGTACCGATTTTTGATACTTTGAACGTTTGACGAACTTCAACTTGACCGATGACTTTTTCTTCATATTCAGGGTCAAGCATCCCTTTCATCGCAGCTTCAATTTCATCGATGACTTTGTAGATGATGCGGTGTAAGCGGATATCTACGTTTTCTGTTTCAGCTGTGCTCTTCGCATTGCCATCAGGACGTACGTTAAATCCGATCACAATCGCATTAGAAGCACTTGCTAAAATGATATCAGATTCTGTAATCGCTCCAACACCCGTATGGATGATTTTCACTTTGACGCCTTCTACTTCAATTTTTTGAAGAGCTGCCGTCAGTGCTTCAGCAGAACCTTGTACGTCTGCTTTTACGATTAAGTTGATATCTTTCACATCACCTTGTTTGATTTGCTCAAATAGGTCATCGAGAGATAATTTCGCTTTGTCTGAACGCTGTTCATCAAGTTGTTTAGACGCACGCGCCTCACCGACTTGACGAGCTGTTTTTTCATCTTTGAATACGAGGAACTGATCCCCTGCATGTGGTACATCATTTAAACCAGTGATTTCAACAGGTGTAGATGGTCCTGCTGTTTTCACGCGGCGTCCGATGTCATTGACCATTGCACGTACACGCCCAAATGTATTTCCGACAACGATTGGGTCACCTACTTGAAGTGTACCAGTTTGAACGAGAAGGGTTGCAACAGAACCTCTTCCTTTATCAAGCTCAGCCTCGATGACAGTCCCTTTTGCCGCACGATTTGGGTTGGCTTTTAGTTCTGCAACTTCGCTGACAAGAAGGATCATTTCGATCAATTCGTCAATGCCTTCACCTGTTTTTGCAGATAAAGGAACGAAAATGGTTTCGCCGCCCCAAGCCTCAGGTACAAGACCATGCTCAGTTAATTCCTGCATCACGCGGTCAGGGTTCGCTGTTGGTTTGTCAATTTTATTGACAGCCACAATGATTGGCACCTCTGCCGCTTTTGCGTGGTTGATTGCTTCAATCGTTTGCGGCATGACACCGTCATCTGCTGCAACGACCAAGATCGTCGTATCTGTTACTTCAGCACCACGTGCTCGCATCGTAGTGAAAGCTGCGTGTCCTGGTGTATCAAGGAACGTGATTTTCTTGCCGTTTTCTTCAATTTGGTATGCACCAATATGCTGCGTAATTCCACCCGCTTCGCCTTCAACAACTTTCGTTTTACGAATGCTGTCAAGAAGCGTTGTTTTTCCGTGGTCAACGTGTCCCATGATCGTTACTACTGGAGGGCGTACTTGCATATCTTCTTCTTTATCTTCAACTTCATACTTTTCAAGTTCAGTTTCTTCTAAAATGATCACTTCTTCTACTGGAACACCATATTCAGAAGCAATTAATTCAACTGTATCTTTGTCGAGCTCTTGGTTGATCGTAGCCATGACACCAAGCATCATCAGTTTTTTGATGATTTCAGCAGTTTCTTTGCCAAGCTCGTCAGCAAGCTGGCCGACTGTCATTGAATTTGTAAATTCAATTTTTTCAGGAAGCTCTTTTTTCGGCTTCACAGGTCTTGCTTGCTGATGCTGCGCCTTGTTGTTGCCGCCACGTTTATTTTTGTTTTTGTTTTGGTTGTTGTTTTTTTTGTTTTTATTAAATTGATTATTCTGCACGTCATTCTTCTTTCTATCATTGTTTTTGTTAGATGATTGTTTTTTTTGTTCTGCGGGTTTCTCGTTAGCTGTCTCTTTTGCTTTGGCTTTTTTATAGATAGCGTCTAGCTTTTTCACAGTATCGTCTTCAAGCGTCGCCATGTGGTTGTTCACTTCCACGTTCATATCCTTAAGCGCTGCTATAATATCTTTACTTGAAACATCTATGGCTTTTGCGTATTCATATACTCTCACTTTAGCCATTCGTTCACCCCCAAATAAATTAATCGAGCAAGCTTATGAGCTTCTTAGCGAAGCCTTGGTCAGTGACAGCGACAACTACGCGAGCTTCCTTCCCAATAGAACGTCCGAGAACGGAACGGTCTTCAACTTTTCTAACCGGAACATTGTAAAATTTGCATTTGTCAGATACCTTTTTCTCTGTGTTGGATGAGGCATCTGCTGCAAGAAGAACCAGCTTAGCACGCGCATGTCTAATTTCTTTGATCACCAGATCTTCTCCTGACACGACTTTACGAGCTCGATTTGCTAGACCAAGCAAAGGATACCATTCAGATTCAGTCATTAGGTTTTTTCACCTTTTCAGCTAGTTCTAGTAATTCTTCAAAAATGTGTTCGTCAATCTGTGTCTGAAATTGCTGCTGTAAACTACGTTTGTTCTTCGCCGCAAGAATGGTTTCTTTATCGAGAGAAAGGTAAGCGCCGCGCCCGTTCATTTTTCCGGTTGCGTCAACAGACACTTCACCTTCTTTTGAACGAACAACGCGAATCAGTTCTTTCTTTGGTTTCATTTCTCCCGTCACGACGCATTTTCTAAGCGGGATTTTTTTTCGGCTTTTCACCTTTTATATCACCTCTTATTCGTCAGATTCCTCAGCTACTGGTTCAGCCTCTAAGAAAAGAGATTCAGAGTCTTCAGTTCTTGGGAAAATACCGAGTTCTCTTGCATCTGTTTCGCTTTTAATGTCAATCTTCCAGCTCGTTAATTTCGCTGCAAGACGCGCATTTTGACCTCTTTTGCCAATGGCTAATGACAGCTGATAATCAGGGACAATGACAGTTGTCGCCTTATCTTCTTCATTTACAATGACATCAAGAACTTTTGATGGACTTAACGCATTGGCAACAAATTCAACCGGGTCATTAGACCAATGAACAATGTCAATTTTTTCGCCTTTCAGCTCATTGACAATTGCTTGTACACGCTGACCTTTAGGTCCAACACAAGAACCAACTGGATCAACATCAGGATCATCTGTACGAACAGATATTTTAGAACGGTCCCCAGCTTCTCTAGCGACAGATTTAAGCTCTACAGTACCATCATAAATTTCTGGCACTTCGATTTCAAATAAACGCTTTAAAAGACCTGGGTGTGTTCTTGATACATAAATTTGTGGTCCTTTTGTTGTTTTTTCTACTTTCGTAATAAACACTTTAATGCGGTCATGTGGTTTGTAGTCCTCATTTGGCATTTGTTCATTGACCGGAAGAAGGGCTTCGATTTTGCCAAGTGACACGTAAATGAATTTACTGTCAATTCGCTGAACGATTCCCGTCATGATGTCTTCCTCACGATCGATAAACTCAGTGTAAATCACACCTCGCTCTGCTTCTCTCACTCGCTGCGTCACGACTTGTTTCGCTGTCTGAGCTGCAATGCGTCCGAAATCTTTTGGTGTGACTTCAATTTCAACCACGTCACCAACCATGTAATTTGGGTTGATATTTGCTGCATCATCTACAGAGATTTCAAGGCGAGAATCATACACTTCATCTACAACATCTTTTCTTGCGAATACGCGAATCGTTCCCGTTTCACGGTTTAAATCAACACGCACATTTTGTGCTTGGTTAAAATTACGCTTGTATGCAGAAATGAGTGCAGCTTCTATCGCTTCAATAATAATTTCTTTACTAATGCCCTTCTCTTTCTCAAGAACAGTCAGGGCATCTAACAACTCACTACTCATTTTTATGGTTCCCCCTTATATCAATGAAAAGGTTAATTGAACGAAACTGCTAATCTTGCGTTAGCAATTTTTTCGTATGGAATATTGATCTCTTTCTTTCTTGTCTTGATCTTCACTGTCACTGTTGCAATCTCACCATCAAAGCTTGTAAGCTCACCTTCAAATGCCTTTTCACCATCAATTGGTTCGTATGTTTTCATGAAAACATTTTTTCCAAGTGCTTTTTCAAAATCAGCTTTTTTCTTTAATGGGCGCTCCGCTCCAGGAGAGGACACTTCAAGAAAGTAGTTTTGGCTAATTGGATCTGCCTCATCAAGCTTTTCGCTCAAGGCTTCGCTCACTTTGGCACACTCCTCGATATCGACGCCTTTGTCAGAGTCAATAAATACGCGAAGGAACCAGTTTTGACCCTCTTTGACAAATTCAACATCAACGAGTTCAAGCTGTAAGCCATCTAAAATTGGCTGTACCATGTCGCTTACGATGTCCACTACTTTTTTGCTCATTCTCTTCCTCCTTGTGCTTTCGATAAACGCTCTTATCAATCATTCTGCATAAAAACCCTGCTTTATTGTGAGCAGGGGGAGCAGAAAACGGATGAATAATGTCGAGACAAAAATTGCCTGTTCAATACAAAAGAGCGGGTTTCCCCACTCTTGTCTCGGTAATCGTTAGCATTTCCATAAAAACTATACCATATCCAATTTTTTTATGCAAATGAAGTTCCTTATAAACAGGCATTCTTCATCAGTTCTTTTCATTCATTCTTTTGGCGTGTTCACGAATGATTCCTGCCTCCCGGCTCTCCTTTAAAACTCGAAACCCGTCATAATCCGGGTAGAGGGAATCATCGTCTTGAATGCTTGTTAAAATCCAAAATTGGCTACCTGCGCCTCCGAGCTGTTCAACTGTTTTCAGCCAGCTATCATATACATCAGGACGGGCTGCTTGATTTTGATAGCCAAACTCTTCTAATACAACAGGTTTGCCAATTGCGTTTCCTCGGGTGATATGATCTTTTATCCATTTCACTCCCCATGCAGCAGACTGATTCCAGTGATCCGGGTATAAATGATAGGTTCCATAATCAATATGAGGGAGAGCAGTCAAACGATCCCAATCAACACCTTCTCCCCCATTGTAAAACCAATCGTCATGACCTGTCATGCGAAAGAACCCTTCGTCTCCTACTGCAACAAGGTGATTCGAGTCAATTGATTTGATCCATGCACTCATTTCATCTGCCCAGTTTACTAGTATATCTCCCGAAGGGTCTGACTGAGCGCGCGGCTCATTGGCGAGCTCCCATGTCATAATAGCAGGATCATCTTTATATTGAACACCTGAGTACGTATTGGTTCTCTCTAATACATAGCGCACATAGTTTTTGTAAGCTGTTTTAATCCGAGAATCTGTATAAAAGTGATCATGTGATCCTGCCTGAAACCACTTCACATATTGATTCATCCCGCCAAAGTCATCCCAATTGTTCACGAGTGGGATGACCAGCTTGATTCCTTCCTGCCCTGCTTTATAAATCGCATAGTCTAGTTTTTGAAAACCGGATTCTTCATAAACACCTGGACGAGATTGTAAGACTGAGTTTTCTTGAGGGGTACCATCGTGAAATCCCCAAATACGAATAACCTTTAAATCCATTGCCTTCATATCGTCAAAAACAGCATCTACCATCTTTTTTGATTTGTAATGGAAATAATAATTATTTGTGCCAGCAAAGTAAAATGGGTGGTTGTTCAATACAAAATGTGTACCAGATGTTTGCACATAGGAGGAGGCCTTTACAGTCAGAGTGAACCAACCCGCCCATAAAGTGATCAGCAGCATAAAACAAGCCACTCGTTGAACCCATTTTTTCATTCCATTCTCCTCCTCACAATCTCTTATTCTACTGGTACGATGATATCTAGTTGAAGCGGTGTTTGTTTAGTTGAATCAAGTTCCATCGTCTGCTGCTGCAACATTTTACTTTCTTCACCAATTCGAACCTCATACGTCCCGTGAAACGCTGGACATGTCACTTGGCCATTCGCATCTGTTTTTTCCACTCTTTGTGTCGTCCACTCCTGTAGTAGCTTTTCATAACGCCTGCCTGCTTCATTTAACGACCAATCATGATTCACGATGGCTGCGTGCTCACCTCTCCAATGAGCACCCGCCCAAAATCCCCACATCAGCACACCTTTTACGGCTGGATGACTAAAGGCAACCCGATATAAAGCTTCTAAGTTATCCGCTCGTCTATTGGCATCCGGATGAACAGAGTCATACTCTGTCACCCATATCGGTAGACCAAGCTCAGCAAGCACATCTAGTCTTTGTTTTACAACGACTGGATCCACTCGATCTTCAAAATGACCTTGAACTCCAATGGCCTCAACTGGTGCCCCCAACTGACGAAGTTCATTGATATGTGCTTTATATGCGTGATGTTCGCCGTATGAGATTACATTATAATCATTGACAAACAGCAAGGCTTGAGGATCAATTTTTTTCGTTTCTTCATACATCCATTTCCAAATCTGTTTCCCAAACCGGTCTTTAAAAAATGAACCATGCATCATTTCGTTGTTTACATCCCAATGACGGAATTTCCCTTTGAAATGATTCCCTGCATGCTCAAGCCGCCTTTTCATGGCTTCATATACTTCGTGATTCGGTAACGACTTCAGCCAGTTTGGATTGGCATCCTCTACCTCCCAAAATAAGGCGTGCCCCCTCACTGGAATTTGGTGTCTATTGGCAAAATTCAGCATGGCATCTGCTTTTTCGTAGGTTATTTTCCCTCTTTCGGGCTCATTTGCATACCATTTTGCCTCATTTTCAAACACAGCCCAATTAAAATGTTGAACAAAAAAATCAGCATACGTTTGATTGAATAGTACTTGGTCATTCATTGCTGAACCAAATGCAAATTCATGTCTGATTTGTTTTATTTCCACCTCTATTCCGGCAACTGGCTTTTGTTCCTTATTGATGACGTTTATGACAAGCTCTCTTTGTCTATGTTGTAAGATTCGATTATTTGCTTCTTTTCTCCAGCTTTGATTTTCTTGTTCCTGTGATCCGCCATTCGATGAATGATTCATAAATTCTTTCTTATTAACCATGATGACATCACCTTTGCTTTCATTTCATTTATCTTATTAGGAAACCGCCGGCTAAAAAAGCCGGCAGCTGCACTAGGTTCTATTCGTTTATGAGACGATGGTATTCTGCATAAGCTGTAGCCATATCAACTTGCGACCAGAAACGGTGATAGGTGAAACTTGGCGCTCCGTTTTCCCATTTGCCTGTTGCTTCATTAAAAGATGATTGATATTTACTCTCCAGGGCTGACCAAGCTGGATCTTGCTTGATTTTCGGACGAAGATCTGCAAAGCTCGTATACACTCCGTTACCTCCTCGTTGCGGGTCAGAAGGAATGGTGCTGGAACCAGGGATCTGATTTCCTTGACCAAATGTTCCGTTCCAGCCATTTGGGAAGTACACTTCTTTTTTAAAGAAACGGTGGTAGTCTTCTCTGTCTTCCTCTGTCACAATCCCTACACCATCATTGTAATTCCAAGCAACCTCAAGGAGTTGTGCCGCTGTCTCTTTTGCTCTTATGCCAAGTGCTGTGTAGTTTCCTGTCTCTTTCTGTGTTGCAGCAGCAAAGAATGTGAGTGCTTTGATTAAACTGCCCAGTACACCAGTATCTTGAGTAGGATCTTTTGTAACTGCCGTTAAATTTGGATTACCTGTTGCAGATTGGAACCCGCTCCAAGTGTCAGGCTGGCCGCTCCATTCTATATTCCCAGGAATCCAAAACTCTCCCGGTGCACTCGTCGTAGCAACAGCAACATTTGTCCCCCCTAGAATCCTTTGACCCTGACCATCTAAAAAATACCCATCTTGATCCGACACAGGACGAGTGCCAATAAAAATATAATCTAGTGAATAGTTGACCCATTTTGTGATGACAGATTTGGCCATTTGGAAATTTTCAGATGTTTTGTCGCCATCTTTTGCAAAGATATAATAAAGCTCTGCTACACGCTCAATCGGCCATGCTTGCATTCCAAACCAATTATTGGACGGAGGATCATGGTAAACAGGCGCATCTTCATAAGCCATATCATAAAATGTACTTCTTCCTGCTGGATAAGCGCTATAGTCTCCATTCCAGCTGTTGGTAGCACCTCCTGCAATCGCTCCCTCTTTTGATTGAAGCCAGACGTAAAATTCAAGCTGTCTCTTTAACGTCTTTTCCCAATCACTTGCAGCAGTCGGTGACGATGGCTTTAAGCCTCCCTTATCTGAGGATAAAGCGTAGGCAGCGACTGGGTTTTGATACCCTTGATGACAATGGCTCGCACCGATACGCCATGACCAATTCGCATATTCTCCAAGTCCCCCGCCCCAAGAGGTGTACCACGCCATTAAGTGATGACATGCACTTTTCCCATTTCCAGGATACGGATTACCTTGCTTGCCGCTTCCAATTGTTTGAAAATATTTATCGTACATTCCGTAACGAAGGAAATCACCCATTTTTTTCGCTTTATCAAGATAGACTGACCCATTATAGCCAAGTTCCTTTGCCCAATACATCGCCTGTATTGCACGCGCATCAGCATCCGTCGCATTTGTATAGCGCCACTGGGCGGCGGGCGCTTGATTTTCTTTTGTGAACAAACTCATGAAACCTTCATTGGGCTTTCCGGCTGTTTTATCATCTTGTGATGGATGAGGGATGGCCTCCCATACGGATTCTTGCGGACCCCGCTGAAATGTGTTTACATATGCAGCAGTATGTGATGGGTTGAGCAAATTCCCATATTCATACCAGTTGTCTACATCAAGAAGCCAGTGCATTAAATACGTTTCATTCGTTCCGTAAGTTGACCTCAGTTCATGATCAATTGGATCTTGACCAGCAGGGCGAGCACCCGTCAACTGACTCGGATATTGATCTGGATATGGTTTTTCTGAAGCGTATGTGGCTGGGCTGGATGGATTGTAAGAACTCATATGCGGCTGTTCGTCATGTCCATCTTCGTTTACTGGAATGATAAACTTCTCCATATTATCCCAAGCCGCTTCTAGTTTGCTCCAATCGCCTGTGTAGTGACCATACAATGCTTCAAGCCATAACCAATAGCTGTAAGCTTCTGAAGTTGTCATATGCCCGTAATCAGGTGCCTCACAAATGAGTGTCTCAACGGAATGATACGGAATGCCTTCTTTTGAAAAATATCCATTCGTCTCGTTTTTCATTTGATGATAAAGTGTTAAAAACCGTTCTTTATTTGTCATGTCCTCACCCTTTATATTTATTTATTCGGAAGCGTACCAAATACTAAAACACCTTGATCAAAAACAGGAATTCTCGTTGTTTTTTGCATATTGGATGTTAATCCTTGAAAGGAATAATCATTTGAGGCATCCCATATATTCGCACCATTTGGCGCAGATAACCGGAACTGTATTTCCTTCTTATGAAGCGATTCGCCTCCTGGAAAAATAGCTACGCCAGTAAAATCGATTTCTGTAAAATAGATATGGGATGATGCGTCATACACCGTTAACGGAGATAAGGAAGCGCCTTCATTGTAGACAGCTGTCACTTGAATATCTTTATCAGTGAATCCCTTCGCAAATATCTCGCTTAGATTGACATAATATCTAAAAGAAAGTGATTGACTACTTCTTGCCGGCCAGCCTGATCGATTGTATAGAATGGCTTTGATCTGAGTAGATGTTGTATCGTTACTCATGACAGCTGCCTCTACAAAAAACTCATCTTCCACTTTTTCTTTAGGCGGAAAATTCGGCAGCTTTGACTGCCCCTGACCAAACAGCTGCACCATTTTGGCTACATTTCCAGTAAAGGCGGCATTATAGTCTGTTGCTACCTCGTTTGATACATAGTCAGAGATGTCATCGGTATACTGATCCTGTGCATTAGGCCCCCCAACAAGCGCTCCATAAAGCGTGTGCCGATGAGAAGAAGGAGTTGTCAGCTGATTAGACCATGAGCCATGTGCAGTTCGATGGTGTGGATGCATCGGCGGATTTTTGCCAAACCCAACGACATAGCTTCTATTTTGCGGATTATCCCCTAACATATAGTGTGTTTGCCTGATCGCAAACGTTTGGTAACGATTCTTTTTTTCTTGATCAGAGACCCAATCTGCGTACACAAACGCTAAAAATGCAGCATTTGCTGTATAACGAAGTGAACCCCATTGATCTAACCACGCTAGTCCGCCAGGCGTATAAGTGATTCTTTCTACTTTTCCATTTTGAACAAAACCCGTCGACCAGTAATCGAGATTACGCTCCGTCGATTCGATAAACCTTTTCTCCTTTGTGATTCTCGCAAGTAAAATTTGCGAAGCAAAAAAGGTATTGTCCCACGACATCGTAAACGTATAGTCCCAATCCTTCGGCCATTCTTCTACTGCTTTTAGTGCTTTGTTTAAATAGGTCTGGTCATTTGTCGCCAAGTACAGCCATATTCCCCCCCAAATGAGCTCATCAATATAGCCGCTCCAAGAGTTATAAAATGGCTGCGCATTGGTGACACAATCTGTATACTCACCGCGATATTGGTCAGCAAATGCATAAAGCTGCTTTGCATGGGTGAGAAGCTTTGCTGCATAAGGCGCATCAGTTTCTTTAAAAATAATTGAACCCGCTGCTAAAGCGGCTGCGGTTTGGGCGGCTACTTCTGTTCCTGGACAATGTTCATCAATTTTAAATGCTGGCCGGTTCATCGGCATCACTTCTGCTGGACCCCACCAGCCATGATCTGCGTTCCCATCGCCTACTTGTGCCCAAAATTCATTTGGACCTGTATGGGCTTTCAAAAAATAATCGGTTGCCCACTTGATTTGATCTAATATATCATCAAGCAGCTCTGCCTCTTCGTAAGCTTCTCGGTACTCATAGACTGTCCATGCAAGCACGGCTGCCGAGTAAGCCATCGGAAGTCCGAACTTCACATGATCACCAGCATCGTACCAGCCGCCTGTTAAATCATGACCAACATCTTTCCCATCCTCTAGTCCAGAATCCCCTCGCCAGTTAAGACGATTGCTTTCAGGAAGCTTTCCGGAACGCTGGGCTTCGTAAAACAAAATGGATTTTTGAAGCACCTCTACATAGTTGTAATCTGACATGTACCTACTTCTCACCCCTTCATTTTTCTTAAACGTGAAACATTGAACAAGAAATGACCACCTCCTTGTTATTCCGTTCGTGTTTTGTACAGTGTTGAAAAGAATCAAGCGTGTTTCAAAAATGTGCATAGTAAACAGCCATCAGCTTGACGCTCACCGAGGGTTTTCTCCTGATTCTTCATGTGACTGTACCCAAAATGATCATATGTCGTATGAGAACATTTCAGACGGCTAAATTCTCTTTTTTGCTCTATTTGGGTAGAAAGAATGACATACATCTCTTCTCTCAAAACACGACGTTAAATCAAGATATATGAACCAACAAGAAAATAATTCCAGTTAAAATATTTAGTTAACATAATAATATTATTGTATATACAAAAAAGAACGCCCTTTAAGGGCGCTCTTCATTTTTCACATTAGAACAAAGAAAGCTGGTTTTGATCAGGAAGTGCTTCTAAGCAGCCTTGACGATCCAAATACTCAAGGATGGTCTTAGACACTTTTCCTCGTTTTTGTAAATCTTCTTTTGAAAGGAATTCACCATCTTGGCGTGCGCGTACAATATTTAACGCAACGTTTGTTCCGAGTCCAGGGATGGAGTTGAATGGCGGGATTAGCCCGTCTCCATCAATGATAAACTCAGTGGCACTTGATCGGTATAGGTCTACTTTTTTAAAGTGATAGCCTCTTTCACACATTTCAAGTGCAAGCTCTAGTACAGTTAATAGGTTCTTCTCTTTCGGTGATGCATCAAGACCTTTTGAGTTAATATCGTCCATGACCGCTCGAATCGCATTCGATCCTTTTGTCATCGTTTCGATATCAAAATCATCAGCACGAACGGTAAAATAAGCCGCATAGTACAGAAGTGCATGGTGCACCTTGAAATAAGCAATCCGAACAGCCATTAATACATAAGCAGCCGCGTGGGCTTTAGGGAACATGTATTTAATCTTTTTACAAGAATCAATGTACCAGTTCGGTACGTTATTATTCTTCATTTCTTCTTCCCATTCAGGAGGAAGTCCCTTCCCTTTACGAACAGATTCCATGATTTTAAAGGCAAGTGACGGCTCTAAACCTTGATAAATCAGATAGACCATAATATCATCACGACAGCCAATCACTTCGCTTAGTTCACACGTTTTATTATGAATCAGCTCTTGGGCGTTGCCGAGCCATACATCTGTACCGTGAGATAGACCAGAGATCTGAACAAGTTCCGAGAAGGTGGTCGGTTTTGTATCCTCAAGCATCTGACGAACAAACCTTGTGCCAAACTCTGGGATCCCAAGTGTTCCCGTTTTACATCCAATTTGTTCTTCTGTGACACCGAGAGGTTCCGTTCCTTGGAAGATTTTCATGACCTCAGGATCATCTGTCGGAATCGTTTTTGGATCAATTCCGCTCAAGTCCTGAAGCATCCGAATGACCGTTGGATCATCGTGTCCAAGAATATCTAGTTTCAGCAAGTTATCATGGATTGAATGGAAATCAAAATGCGTCGTTTTCCAATCAGAACCTGTCGCATCTGCTGGATATTGTATTGGTGAGAAATCGTAAATGTCCATATAATCCGGCACTACGATAATACCGCCTGGATGTTGGCCTGTTGTCCGTTTGACGCCCGTACAGCCCTGTACGAGCCGGTCAATTTCAGCACCTCTCATATGAAGGTTATGATCTCCTGCGTAGCCTTTCACATAACCATATGCCGTTTTTTCTGCAACGGTACCGATTGTACCTGCACGGTATACATACTCTTCACCAAACAGCTCTTTCGTATAGTTATGGGCAATCGGCTGATATTCTCCTGAGAAGTTCAAGTCGATATCAGGCACTTTATCTCCTTTAAAACCTAAGAACGTTTCAAACGGAATATCGTGTCCGTCTTTTTTATACGGCGTCCCGCATTCAGGACAGTCTTTATCAGGAAGGTCAAATCCTGAGCCAACCGATCCATCATTAAAGAACTCAGAGTGCTTGCAACTTGGACATACATAGTGCGGCGCAAGCGGGTTTACTTCTGTAATCTCTGTTAATGTCGCAACGAGAGATGAACCAACTGATCCCCTTGAACCAACTAGATATCCATCATCAAGTGATTTCTTAACAAGCTTATGAGAAATTAAATAAATAACAGCGAAACCGTGACCAATAATACTCTTTAATTCTTTCTCAATCCGGTCTTCTACAATTTTCGGTAAATCGTCACCGTAGATGCTACGAGCCATGTTATAGCTCATTTCCCGAATTTCTTCATCTGCACCTTCGATTTTTGGTGTATAAAGATCGTCTTTGATTGGTTTAATACTTTCGACCATCTCAGATACTTTATGCGTATTCGTCACGACAATCTCTTTCGCCTTTTCGTCTCCAAGGAAAGAGAAGGCTTCTAGCATTTCATCAGTTGTTCTAAAATGAACTTTTGGCAGTTCATGACGATTAAGCGGATTCGCCCCGCCTTGTGATGAAATTAAGATTTTGCGATAAATTTTGTCTTCTGGATGCAGGTAGTGCACATTTCCAGTCGCCACGACTGGTTTATTCAGTTTTTCACCAAGTTTCACAATGTTTGTGATGATCTCTTTTAATGCACGTTCATCCCGAACAAGCTCCAGCTGGAGTAAATGCTGATACACTTCTGGCGGATGAACTTCTAAATAGTCGTAAAATGCGGCAATGTCTTCTACCTCATCAGGTGACTTCTGCATCATCCCTTCAAACACTTCACCCTTATCACAAGCAGACCCAACAATTAAACCTTCTCGATATTTCTCAAGCTGTGAGCGAGGGATACGCGGCACGCGGTAGAAATAATGAATATGAGAAAGTGAAACAAGCTTAAATAAATTCTTTAGACCCGTTTCATTTTGTGCAATCACGGTTGCATGGTAAGGACGTGAGCGCTGATACGCATTGGACTGCCCCATGTTTTCATTTAATTGATCGTGGTAAGCAATCTCTTTTTCAGCCGCATCTTTTAGCATCTTCAGCATGAGGTAACCAGTTGCTTCTGCATCATAAATCGCCCGGTGATGCTGCGTGAGTTCAATATCGAACTTTTTACACAGCGTGTTCAGCCGGTGATTTTTAAATTCAGGATAAAGGAATCGGCCAAGTTCTAGTGTATCAATGACAGGGTTTGACGCTTTATCTGTTTTTAACAGTCGCTTATATGCTGCATTTAAAAAGCCCATATCAAAGCTCGCATTGTGAGCAACAAGGATATCTTGTCCAATCCACTCTTTGAAATCCCGAACAACATCGACCACATCTGGTGCATCTCTCACCATGTCATCCGTGATACCGGTTAGTTCAATGGTTGTCGCTGATAACGGATGATGAGGGTTTGCAAATGCCTCAAAGCGGTCAATGATTTCTCCGCCTTTGATTTTCACGGCTGCAAGCTCAATGATCGTATCATACACAGCAGAGAGTCCCGTTGTCTCAACATCAAATACGACAAACGTCGCATCTTCTAACAAGCGGTGCTCTGGATTATACGCAATCGGTACCCCGTCATCGACTAAATTGATTTCCACCCCGTACATCATTTTGATGCCATGCTTTTTACTTGCTGCATACGCATCTGGAAAGGATTGTACAACGGCGTGATCTGTCAGGGCAATGGCCTCATGCCCCCATTTTTTTGCTTGTTCAACAAGTCTACCGATGCCAGTGACAGCATCCATCTGGCTCATTGGCGAATGCAAATGAAGCTCAACACGCTTTTCTCCCTCTGGTGCAGTATCTTCTTTCAGCTGAGGTTTCATTTCATTGACGTCATTTGCGATCATGACAAGATCTCTCACAAACGTATCGTTTTGAATGCTTCCTCTTGCTTTGACCCACATCCCTTTTTTCAAGGATTTCATGAGCTGGGCATCTTCTTTTTCTCTCGCAAACATTTTGATCAAAATACTATTCGTATAATCGGTAATCTTAAAGATACAAAGGGTTCTGCCGCTTTTTAGTTCGCGCGTTTCTGCATCAAACACATACCCTTGGACGGTGATTCGTCTTTCTTCGTCCATAATACTATCAAGCGTACGTATTTCTTCATTGTCTTTGATTTGATAGCCAATCATCAGAGGGCCAGAAGGGGCTTCCTCTTGATCCTCACTTTCCTTCTTCTCCATCTCAACAAGGGCTTGCATGGCTCTTTCTTGATCTTCAGCAAGTTTTTGTTCTCTGAACTTCTGAATCTCTTGATCTGATACAAAAATTTCTGTATCAAATTGAAGTTCTGGAAAACCAACTTGTTTAAATGCAGCCTGAAGCATTGGGCTATATTTCTTCTTGATGGCCAGAGCCTCAGTTTCGCTTTTTGTTTTGATGATGATCTTATGTCCAGACAGCGCTGGTTTTTGCTGTTGAAGCAAGCTGATGATTGGGGGAGAAATTCCTTGAAGCTCTTCCACACAATGTGACCAATACGATTGAACGAGCTCTTCAGATATGTGCGGATCATTGACTTCAATCGTACAAGTGACTTGTGCGATATGAGAAAATGCATTTGTCAGCCTGCTTAAAAACATTGCATATACTTTGTAAGGCAAAAGCGCCTTAAATTTAAAATGGAAATGCCACGTTTTTGCCGCCTTATGCACCGTCAATTTGACGATCTCGCCTTCTTCAAAGTAACGGCTGAGGTCATCATCTGTCATTTGAATCTGATTGAGTAATATATGAAATTGCCGCCGGGTAATCGGTAATTGTTCATCCAAGACAGGACCCTCCTTTTGCAAATCAGAAAGGTACCTCTTTTTTGCAGGAGGTACCTTCATTTTTTTGTTCGTTTTTTATGCTTGGCGTATAAATGAAATCAGTTCATCAACAGATACTTCGTGTGATTCACCTGATTTTCTGAATTTCACTTCGACAATACCTTCTTCTGAACGTTTCCCGCAGCTAATGCGAATTGGCAGTCCAATTAAGTCACTGTCGGCAAATTTGACGCCTGCACGCTCTTGGCGGTCATCGAAAAGGACTTCATAACCCTCTTCCTGTAAACGCTCATACAGCGTTTCAGCCAGTTCCTTTTGTGCATCGTTTTTCATATTTAAAGCAAGTAGATGAAGATCATATGGCGCAACTGTTTCTGGCCAAATAATCCCCTTGTCATCATGATGTTGTTCAACAATCGCAGAAAGGGTTCTAGAAATTCCGATGCCATAGCAGCCCATGATCATTGGCTGCGCACGTCCATTTTCATCGAGGTATGTTGCATCCATTGCCTCTGAATAACGTGTGCCTAGCTTAAAGACTTGTCCTACTTCAATTCCTTTTGCGAACTGGATTGTGCCTTCACCATCTGGAGAAACGTCTCCTTCTTGAATCAAGCGAAGATCTGTATATTCCTTCACTGACAGATCACGAGCAGGATTAACATTGACATAGTGATAATCCGATTCATTTGCACCTGCAACTGCATTTGTCATTCCTTTTACAGCGTGGTCTGCATAAATCGTTACTTCCGCTTCAAGCTTCACTGGTCCAACAAATCCTGGTTCTGTTCCGATCACGTCTAGTACTTCCTCACGTGAAGCAAGCTCTACAAGCTGTGCTCCAACTAAGTTTTTCACTTTCACATCATTTACTTCATGATCGCCTCTTGTCAGGACAAGTACATACGCATCGTCCGCTTTAAACAAGACAGATTTGATACATGTAGAAGGAGCCACTTCTAAGAATGACGCAACATCTTGTATCGTCTTCACCTGCGGCGTGTGTACTTTCTCAAGTTCTTTGAAGTCCGCAGGGTTTGCTTCTTCTCCGTGATACACAGCCTCAGCCATTTCAATGTTCGCAGCGTAGGAAGATGTGTCAGAGTATGCGATTGTATCTTCTCCTACTTCTGACAGTGCCATAAACTCATGTGTATCTTTTCCTCCCATTGCCCCAGAATCGGCAATGACGGGTCTAAAGTTAAGACCTACTTTTGAAAAGACATTCGAGTAAGCTGTAAACATTTTGTTGTATGTGTCATCAAGGCTCTCTGGTGAAGAGTGGAATGAATAGGCGTCCTTCATAATAAATTCACGTCCGCGCAATAACCCAAAGCGAGGTCTTTGTTCATCACGGAATTTAGATTGGATTTGATAAAGTGTCAAAGGAAGCTTTTTATACGATTTGACTTCACTGCGTACGAGTGATGTGATCACTTCTTCGTGTGTTGGGCCAAGTGCAAACTCGCGGCCGTGGCGATCTTTCATACGCATGAGTTCTGGACCGTATGTATACCATCTTCCTGACTCTTGCCACATTTCTGCTTGCTGCAGCACTGGCATTAACAGCTCAGCTGCACCCGCCTTTTCCATTTCCTTGCGAACAATGGATTGAATGTGCTGAATCACTTTATGTGCTAGCGGCAAATAATGATAGATACCGCTCGTGTTTTGTCTAATAAATCCAGCTCTTACTAATAGCTGATGACTTTTTGCCTCAGCATCTGCCGGCACCTCTCGAAGAGTTGGAATGAAAGTCAGGGATTGTCTCATGTCGTTACACCTCATTTAAGAAATAGGACTTCTCACAAAAACTCTTGTTTCCCAGAATGAGAAACAAGAGACATTGGTTTTTATAAAAATAATCGCTGGATGTCATTCCATGTCACTACTAGCATTAATAGCATGAGGAACGCAACACCAATGAAGACAACAAGTGCCTCTTTCTCACGATTAATTGGTTTGCCGCGAATGGCTTCAACGAATAGGAAAAGTAATCTTCCTCCGTCTAATGCAGGAATCGGTAATAAATTCACGATCCCTAAGTTGATACTAAGAAACGCAGCAAACTGCATTAATGTTAACACACCTTGTTTCGCTACTTCTCCTGTCATATCATATATTCCAACAGGACCTGCAAGCATATCTAATGAAAATTGTCCTGTGACAATCTTTTGCAAGTTCGTTAAGATGAGACCTGCTGTTGATATCACTGTCGTTCCTGAGGATGAGATGACTTTGAGAAAGCCATTTTCTGTTGGCGGGTAAGAGCCAAAACGGCCAATGGTTTTTCCTTCGGCCTTCACAGCTTCCGGTACAACTTGAATGGTGCTTTCTTTGCCATCTCGGTCAATGACGACATTCATTTTTTTATCTGGGTTCTTTTGAACCGTTTGAACAACGTCTGTCCAAGAATTCATTTTATCCCCGTTAATTGAAACGATATGATCTCCCTGCATAAGCCCGGCTTGCGCTGCCCGGCCGTCTTTTGTCAGCTTACCAAGTACAGGATCATCCACGGTTACACCTTGAATAAATCCTAAAGCCACTAGAATCACATATGCCAGGATAAAGTTCATAATCGGTCCAGCTGCAATGGCTTTAATACGCTGCCATACTGTTTTTGAACCAAACTGACGGTTGTATGGCGCAATTTGAATTTCTTCACCATCTGCAATATAGAAGCTTGTTTGGCTTACATTGTAGCCAGTCAGAATGTCTTCATTTCCAGCCTCATATCCTGAAATTCTCATCGCATGATCTAAATCAATTTGTTCAACTTCAATGACAAGTGCATCAGGATATTTTTCTTTATCATTTAAAATGATTTTTTCTACTTCATTTTGCTCATTGAATAAGAGCCCCACTGTATGACCCGGTTTAATTTCAATGACTTCAGGGTCTTCTCCAGCCATTTTAACAAATCCGCCGATTGGCAGAAGTCTGATGGTATAGACGGTTTCTTTTCGTTTAAAGGAGAAAATCTTCGGTCCAAAACCAATTGCGAACTCGCGGCATAAAATGCCTGCGCGCTGCGCCATAATTAAATGGCCAAGCTCGTGGAAAAAAACGAGCGTTCCAAAAATAATAATAAACGCAATCACTGTATTCACGAACATACCACCTTATGCGAGGATTGATTGAACAAAGTCTCGTGTATCTTTGTCCACTTCATGGATATCTTGCAAACTAGGCGTTGAAATCACATGATGTCTGTTCAGTGCCTTTTCAATCAATTCTTCAATTTGCAGGAACGTTACTTTGCCTTTTAAAAATGCATCAACAGCTATTTCATTGGCTGCATTAAGCACAGTAGGCATTGTCCCTCCTATTTTACCTGATTCATAAGCAAAATGTAAGCAGCGATACCTGTCAAAATCCGCTTTTTGGAAATTTAATTGTCCAATCTCCCAAAGGTTTAATGATTTCGCTTCTTTTAATGGCGCTCTATCAGGATAAGTGAGCGCGTATTGAATCGGAACCCTCATGTCAGGTGTACCTAACTGAGCCATGACACTTTTGTCATGGAATTCCACCATGGAATGGATGATGCTCTCTTTATGTAACAGCACATCAATTTGATCGTATGGGATATCAAACAGCCAATGCGCCTCAATCACCTCAAGCCCCTTATTCATCATGGTCGCTGAATCGATCGTGATTTTTGCGCCCATGGACCAGTTTGGATGATTCAGCGCTTCTTCAACCGTTACACCTTCAAGCTCCGTGCGTTTTTTATCTCGGAAACTGCCGCCTGAAGCTGTGACGATTAAGCGTTCAATGTTTTTAGCTTGTTCACCTTGCAGGGATTGAAAAATAGCGGAGTGTTCACTATCGACAGGAAGTAAAGGCACGTCATACTTTTTGGCGTACTCTTTTACTATATGACCAGCTGTCACAAGTGTTTCCTTATTTGCAAGTGCGATCGTCTTTTTTTGTTCAATGGCTTTTAATGTCGGCACAAGTCCGACACTTCCTACCAGTGCATTGACCACAACATCCACTGCATCATAGGTCGCTGCCTCGATGTTTGCTTCATCACCCGCAGCCATTTTGACATCGTTTTGAAATGAATGACCTTTTAACGTGCGATAGGTCGCTTCGTCTACACATCCAACAAATTCAGGCTGAAATTGTTCAATGATAGGGATGGCCTTGTCTATATTTCTGCCAAACGTCATCGCTTTCAACTTGAATTTGTCTGGATGCTGCCTGATCACATCTAATGTTTGTTCTCCAATTGATCCTGTTGCGCCTAATAGCGAAATATATTTCAAATTGCCACTCCTTCTCTCGTTCAATTAGTTTCTATGAGGTTAGCTAGCAAACGTGGCCAGCAATAAATATAAAAACGGCAGAACGAATAAAAAGCTGTCAAACCTGTCCAAAATTCCGCCATGACCTGGGAGTATTGTCCCTGAATCCTTCACATGGTAATGACGCTTTAAAGCAGATTCCACAAGGTCGCCAAGCTGTCCAAAAATACTGAGCAAAAGAGTAATAAACATAACAAGCAGATATGATGGCAAAAATCCTGTAACCGCCTGGAACACAAGTGACAGCACGACCGCTGTGACGATTCCGCCGATAAATCCTTCTACTGTTTTGTTTGGGCTGATCTCTGGCCAAAGCTTTCGTTTCCCCATAGATTTCCCAATAAAATAGGCACCTGAGTCAGTGGACCAAATAATCACCGCTGCGAAGAAGATCGCACTCATGCCATACAAGCCTCTAATTTGAATAAAATAATAGAAACTAACGCCAATATATAATGTGGCTAATATAACAAAAGCAACCTCATCGAATGTGAAAGAGTTTTTGCTCAGAACTGTATAAGTTAAAAGGATTAAGACTGCAAATAAAGCAATCTGCATTTTTGATGCGTCTACGTTCGGGAAGAAGCTATTTTCTCCGCCCATTAAAAGCCAAAGCAATATTAAGCTGACAATGCCAGGAAAGCTGAAAATCGAAATCTTTTTCATTCTAAGAAGCTCAAAGAGAGCGACACTTCCCATTAAATAAATCAGCAGGGTAAATGGCATTTGTCCATAAATCACTGCAAGTAAAAACACTGCAGCTGCCAGAACACCCGTCAAAATTCTTTGTTTCATCTGCACCACCCTCTAAATTCCACCGAACCTCCGGCCGCGGCGCTGGTACTCTCCGATAGCGCCTATGAGATGCTCATCAGAAAAGTCAGGCCAAAGCACATCCGTAAAGACAAACTCGCTGTATGCAATTTGCCAAAGCATAAAGTTGCTTAATCTAATTTCTCCACTCGTACGAATAAGCAAATCCGGATCTTGAAGAGATTCTGTCATTAAATAAGCTGAAAACATCTCTTCTGTGATGTCTTCTGCTCGAAGCTTGCCTTCTTTGACTTTTTCAGAAATTTGTCTGCATGCAGAAATAATTTCTGTCCGTCCTCCATAATTGAGCGCAAAATTTAAAATGAGTCCGTCATTATTCGCCGTACTCTTCACTGCGTTCTCTACCGCTTTTTTCGTATGCTGCGGGAGGCCGTCTGGATCACCTGTTAAACGTACACGGACATTTTCCTCGATGAGTTCAGGCAGATAGATGTTTAGAAACTCTTCAGGAAGCTTCATTAAAAAGTCTACTTCTAGTTTTGGACGTTTCCAATTTTCTGTAGAGAAAGCATACAAAGTCAGCACTTTGACATTCAGCTCATTTGCAAGCTTGGTCATGCGCTTGACAACTTTCATTCCTTCATGATGTCCTGCTACCCGTGGAAGCGCACGTTTCTTCGCCCATCTTCCATTCCCATCCATGATAATGGCGATATGTTCAGGAATTTCTCCATTTAATATGTCTTCTTTTGTCAGGCTTTCTAAGTTGGAAGCTGCTGTTTGCTGATTCTTCCAATTTTTGAGTATATTGAGCATGAGATTCCTCCATCACCCAAAAAGGTTGCGTTCCCGCTAATAATATAGTCCTCAACAGTATTAACAAAAAAACCCCCTGTAAACATGAAGAGGGTCTTTTCACTATTATCTATTGTACATAGTTTTTTCTTAAACTTCCATGATTTCTTTTTCTTTATCTTTTGTCACTTCATCAATTTTAGCGACATATTCATCTGTCAATTTTTGAACATCCTCTGTAGATGATCTTAATTCATCTTCAGTGATCTCCCCATTTTTCTCTAGCTTCTTCAATTCATCGTTTGCATCACGACGAACGTTACGAACAGCTACTTTTGCTTCTTCTGAGTATTTTCTCACAACTTTTACAAGTTCTTTACGTCTTTCTTCTGTTAGTGCTGGGATCGCAATACGGATCACGTTTCCGTCACTTGTTGGTGTGATACCAAGATCAGACTTTTGGATCGCCTTTTCGATATCACCGATCGCTGTTTTATCGTAAGGTGTGATAATCAGCATACGTGCTTCTGGCACTGTAATTGACGCAATTTGGTTTAGTGGTGTTTGCGCACCATAGTAATCCACTGTTACTTTGTCTAAAAGGGAAGCATTAGCTCTGCCCGCACGGACAGTTGCTAGTTCACGTCCGTATGCTTGAACGGCTTTTTCCATTTTTTCTTTTGTTTGGTTCAACACTTCTTTTGACACGTTATTTCCCCCTCACGATCGTTCCGATTGATTCGCCATTGACGGCACGTTTAATATTTCCTTCTTCCATAATAGAGAAGACGATTAATGGAATGTCATTGTCCATACATAATGAGGACGCAGTAGAATCCATTACAGCAAGCCCTTCTTTTAGTACATCAAGATATGAAAGCTTATCATATTTTACTGCATCCGCATCTGTACGAGGATCAGCACTGTAGACACCGTCTACATTGTTTTTCGCCATTAAAATGACATCTGCTTCAATTTCAGCTGCACGAAGTGCTGCTGTTGTATCAGTAGAGAAATAAGGGTTACCAGTACCTGCAGCAAAAATCACGACACGTTTCTTCTCAAGGTGACGGATCGCTTTTCTTCTTATGTATGGCTCTGCAACCTGTCTCATTTCGATAGAGGTTTGTACTCTAGACTGAATGCCAAGCGTTTCTAGGCTGTCTTGTAATGCCAATGAATTCATCACTGTTGCAAGCATCCCCATATAGTCTGCTGTTGCCCGGTCCATTCCTAAGTCACTGCCTGTCTTACCACGCCAAAGGTTTCCTCCACCTACAACGACTGCAACTTCAACATCAAGTTCTGCAATTTCTTTTACTTGCTTTGCAATTGATTGAATGACAGTTGGGTTAATTCCATTTCCAGCATCACCAGCTAGTGCTTCTCCACTTAGCTTCAGTACAATGCGATTATATTTCGGTTTGCTCATGATAACCTCCAAGTGTAAACTATACCGTCTCTTATTATGCGTAAGAAACCGTCTTTTGTAAATCAATATCCTCTAAAAAATAGGGAACACAGTGCTTGTGCTCCCTAAAAAAGCCCCAGAGAGCTTTTCAAACATTATTTTTTCACTTGGCTCATGACTTCTTCAGCAAAGTTGTCTTGACGTTTTTCGATACCTTCGCCCACTTCATAGCGAACATAAGTTTGAACAGTTGCGTTTTTCGCACCTACAACTTGTTTCACTTTTTCATCTGGGTTTTTAACGAATGCTTGGTCAAGTAAGCAAATTTCTTCGAAGAATTTGTTTAGACGGCCTTCTACCATTTTAGCAACGATATTTTCAGGCTTTCCTTCTTGAAGCGCTTGTTGTGTTAATACTTCACGCTCACGGTTTGCTTCTTCTTCAGACACTTGGTCACGAGAAATGTATTTAGGGTTTACAGCAGCAACGTGCATTGCGATGTCTCTCGCAAGCTCTTCATCAGTTGTTCCGTTAAGAACCGCTAATACACCGATGCGTCCGCCCATGTGTAAGTAAGAACCGAATGCAGCGTTATCTTCTTTTGTGATGACTGAGAAACGGCGCAGCGTAATTTTTTCTCCGATTTTCGCAATTGCAGAAGTAATATGTTCTTCAACTGTTGAACCATTTTCCATTTTAGAAGCATGTGCTTCTTCAATTGTTGCAGGTTTTGCAGCAAGTAAATGATCAGCAAGTTCGTTAAGAAGATTTTGGAATCCTTCGTTTTTCGCAACGAAATCAGTCTCAGAGTTCACTTCTAGGATAACGCCAGTATTGCCGTCAGTTTTAATAAGAGTTAATCCTTCTGCCGCAATACGGTCTGCTTTTTTCGCAGCTTTTGCGATCCCTTTTTCTCTTAGAAGATCGATTGCTTTGTCGATGTCACCATCAGTTTCTGTTAACGCTTTTTTACAGTCCATCATACCTGCACCAGTTTTTTGACGCAGTTCTTTTACTAATTGAGCAGTAATTGCCATTTTACATTTCCTCCTTCTATGTTAAAACACGGATTACTAGGTGAAAAAAAGGTGATAAAAGGCAGTTCCCTCTTATCACCTTTTGAATAGGTTACGCAGTTGTTGTTTCAGTTTCTGTCGTTTCTTCTACAACAGCTTCTTCTTCGCCTTGTTTAGACTCAAGAATCGCATCTGCCATTTTAGCAGTTAGAAGTTTTACAGCACGGATTGCATCATCGTTTGCAGGGATCACAACATCAATTTCGTCTGGATCACAGTTTGTGTCAACGATACCGATAATTGGGATATTCAATTTACGAGCTTCTGCAACTGCAATACGCTCTTTACGAGGGTCGATAATGAAAAGTGCATCTGGAAGACCCTTCATGTCTTTGATTCCGCCTAGGAATTTTTCAAGACGTTCTAATTCTTTTTTCAGTTGAACGACTTCTTTCTTAGGAAGAACTTCGAACGTACCGTTTTCTTGCATTTTTTCGATATCTTTTAAACGTTTGATACGTTTTTGGATTGTTTCAAAGTTTGTTAACGTTCCACCAAGCCAGCGTTGGTTTACATAGAACATACCAGAACGGATTGCTTCTTCTTTCACTGAATCTTGTGCTTGCTTTTTCGTACCAACGAAAAGGATTTTTCCTCCGTCAGCAGCAAGGTTTTTCGTGAAGTTGTAAGCTTCCTCTACTTTTTTCACCGTTTTTTGAAGATCGATGATGTAGATACCGTTACGCTCTGTAAAGATGTAACGCTTCATTTTTGGGTTCCAACGGCGTGTTTGGTGACCGAAGTGAACACCAGCTTCTAGCAATTGTTTCATAGAAATAACTGACATGTTGTTGCCTCCTAATATAATGGTTTTTTTTCCTCCGCTTAAGTCATGTTCACATAAAACTGCGCCACGGCAGCACCTTCATACGAATCATTAAGCGTGTGTATTTAACACCAAGAAATAATATAACACATGATGGACTGACAATCAAGAATCCTTTACAGCTTTCCGCTAAATTTTAATAAAAGCTCGATTTCTGTCTTGCCCGTTTTTAATTCTTTCGCTATTTCTTCTAATGATAGCCCTTGATCATATAAGGCCTTTACTTGATCCTCAAATGTTTCTTCTATTTCACTTTCAGAAGGCGCAGAAGCTTCTGTTTCGAGACTTGAAACGGGTTCGTTTACCTTCTCTTCCTGCACCTCAACTTCGCTAAGGAGAGCCGACAGGTGCTCTGGAACTGGATCTTCACTTTCTACCGATTGCTGGGATTCAATTGGTGGTTGTGGCTGCTTTGGTGTCTGAAGATCCGATTTCAGCTCTTCAGCAGAAAAATCAGGGGAAGTGGCTGCAGCTTTTGATAGTTTTTCATTCTCTTCTTTGACTTCCATCAAAAATGCAGCCAGGGTATTTTCCGTTTCTTCTAAAAGCTCTCGCTGCTTTTGTTCTGTTGCCTTCAGCGAATTCATTCTCGTGTATAAAATGATCACAAAATAAATAAGTGCAGCATGAAGCATAAAGCTAATCAGCCATAGCATATTTTTTCACTCACTAACTCTTTAAGATTGAATGGCTTTATCAAGCAGATGCTTAAGCTTGAACAATGCCTTTGAATGAATTTGCGAAATGCGGGAGGTCGATAAATTAAGCACTTGACCAATTTCCGTTAACGTCAATTCCTCTTTATAGAAAAGACTAATCACAAGCTTTTCTTTTTCCGAAAGCTCTGTCATTTTTTCGGCAAGCTGTTCAATTAATTCATCTTTCAGCATTTTCTCTTCAGGTGTCACAGTCTTTTCGTCGCGAATCATGACTTGAACGTTTTCTCCGTCTTCTTGATCATGCAGCTTCTCATCAATCGAGAGCAAATTCGCAAAGAATCCTTCATTCATCGTTGTGACCACATCTTGTTCACTCATGCCGAGTTCTTCAGCAACCTCTGTTGGTGTCACATTTCGTAAATATCGCTGTTCAAGCTTTTCAATTGCCGCTTCTACTTTTTTTGTTTTTTCTCTTGATGTACGAGGCAGCCAGTCCTCTTTACGAAGACCGTCGATGATGGCCCCGCGAATTCTGAAGGATGCATATGTATCAAACTTCAGATCTCTTCCGGGGTCAAATTTTTCAAGGGCATCATATAAACCGAGCATCCCTAGACTGATCAAGTCTTCTTTGTGCACTGACTTCGGGAGACCGATGGAAATTCTTCCAACATGATATGTGACGAGCGGCATATAGCGGCGCATAAGATCATCTCCAGCAGCTGGGTCCTTCCACTCTTTCCATCTAGCCCATAGCGCCTGATCTTCGTAATTTAAGGATTGCATCTTTCTCCCCCTATACTTCCTTAGTTATATCTTCATAATGCCTTGTTTCACAGTGCGGATCTCAAGTTCTGTTGTAAGCGGATCGAATTCAATCGTGCGTCCATTGTTTCCGCCCGTGTCCTCACTAATGATCGGGATATGATGAAGAGACAGATGTTCTTTCACAGCTGATACATTTCTAGGTCCAATTCTCATCAGATCATTGGTTGACTTAAATTTAAACATTTCTGCGCCGCCAGCAAGCTTCGCTTTTAGCGCATGTTTGCGCGCTCCTTCTTTTAAGAGCAGATCAATTGTATGCTTGACACCTGTATCTGCATACTTAGCCAAGTTCTCTACCGCTCCTTTTGAAAGAGAGGAGTCTGGAAGCATGACATGGACAAGTCCTGCCAGTTTTTTTTCTTGGTCAAAAAGGACAAGTCCTACGCAAGAACCGAGACCGGATGTCCGTATACGGTCCGGTGTTTTCACAAGCTGAACATCCGCTATACCAACCTTTACAACTGCCGGAATCTGCACGTTCATTATAGGTTACCTAATGCTTTGAACAGTTTTTCAAACGATTCAAAGTCTGGTAATAGAAACATATTTCCTTTCAGCTCTTGCTGATTTTGATCATCGAAAATCGATGTATCAATCACAATCGCCTGATCGCCGAGAGGGCTAAACTGCATTAATCCTTCACTAATGACAGCCCCGAACATGTCGAGCGTGACATCTGGAACACTTGGTTGAAGCTGCAGTTTTGTTAAATCGGCAAGTGCTGATAAATAAGAGCCTGCTAAAATATTTCCTAGCTCATGAAGCGCTGATGTTCCTAGCATGTGTTCATGAATCGTATCAATATCAAATGCTGGGTCCTGAACAAGCTCTCTTACAAATTGTTCAGCTTGTTCAAACGGCATAATGAAAAAGATTGAACCGGTAAGATCACCCTCCATTCGCAAAAAGATACTGGCAACTGGAAGGTCTGCTCCACCAAAGAAATCCATTAAATCTTCAAACGAGAGAACTTTGACAAAAGGAACAGCCATATCAATTTTGCGATTCAATAGGCTGGCAAGAGCAGACGCTGCATGGCCTGCTCCGATATTCCCAACCTCACTTAATATATCTAGCTGTTCATCTTTAATTTCATTGAAAATGCTCATTTCACATCCCCCTTAATGAACAGGTGCATCTTGCACGCTCTTGTCGAGGACCGCACCAGCATGAATGATATTGAATAGACGCTGATCATGCTTAATAATTCCTGTCACCCATGACAGTCCTTCTTTTTCAGCTGAATCAGTAGAAGATTCTACCTCTTCCTGATGAACAGTAATGACATCATTTGCTTCATCAACAATCCAGCCGACTTCAATGTCACCAACTTGTACAATAATCATTCTTGTTTCGTCTGTAATCTCGTTGTCAGTTGATCCAAGTCTCACTCTAAGGTCAATGACAGGTGTCACGACACCACGTAGATTAATGACACCGCATATATAAGGGGCAACGCCAGGAACTCTTGTCGGCTGCTGCCATTTTTCAATGGACTTTACTTCTGATACTGAAATGGCGTATTCTTTTTTGTTTACGATAAACACAATCATCTTTTCGCCAGTTTTGATATCTGTACTCATTTCAGACCGCTCCTCTATTGTTTTTTACTTAATCAGTGCATTACAGTCAACGATGAGTGCAACCTGACCGTCACCTAAGATTGTTGCGCCTGATATCGCAAATACGTTTGGTAGGTAATCTCCAAGTGATTTCAATACAACCTCTTGCTGACCGATAAACGAATCGACCACAAATGCTGTTAGCTTGTCTCCTTTACGGACAACAATAATGTGCAGTTCTTCTTCTAAATCATTCGCATTTGGTACGTTGAACTGTTTCTTCAAGTACACAACCGGTACGATAAATCCACGGAAATCAATGACTTCACGATCATGCGTTTGAAGGATGTCACTCTTCTTAATGACAGCCGTTTCTATAATAGAAGAAATCGGAATAGCAAATGTTTCTTCCTCTAGTTTCACAAGAAGTACGGAAATGATCGATAATGTGAGTGGAAGCTGAATTGAGAACAGTGAGCCTTGACCTTCTGTTGAGTTAATACTCACAGAACCACCTAATGATTCCAGCTTGTTTTTCACAACGTCAAGACCTACACCTCGGCCCGAGATATCAGAAATCGTATCAGCTGTAGAGAACCCTGCTGCAAAGATCAATGAATCAATTTGGTGATCTTCAAGTGTTTCCGCTTCTCTTTCTGTAATAACCCCGCGCTCTAATGCTTTCTCAAGGACCTTTTTACGGTTAATCCCGCCGCCATCATCTTCGACCTCAATGAAGACATGGTTTCCGCTATGATATGCTTTTAAAAGAACAGTTCCTTTTTCTGGTTTGCCTTTTTTCACACGTTCTTCTGGTGATTCAATCCCGTGATCGAGACTGTTTCTAAGTAAGTGTAAGAGTGGATCGCCAATTTCATCGATCACTGTTCGATCAAGCTCTGTCTCAGCACCTTCAATGATCAGTTCAATTTTCTTATTGAGCTCTTTCGTCAATTGACGAATCATACGTGGGAATCTGTTAAACACCGTTTCTACAGGCACCATTCTCATGTTCAAGATGATCGATTGCAGGTCTCCAGAAATACGGGACATTCTTTCCACTGTATCCGTGAGTTCGTTGTTTTCAAGTTCTTTAGCAATCTGTTCTAAACGTCCTCTATCAATGACAAGCTCTTCAAACAAGTTCATAAGTGAATCTAGACGATCGATGTTGACACGGATCGTTTTCGTTCCGCCGGCAGCTGCACCGTTATTGCCATTTGCTTTTGGCGCATCGTTTGCTGGCGCTTTAGCAGCAGGAGCTGCGACTTCTTCATTTTTCTGCTCAGGTTTCTCTGCTTTTGTTTCAGCCGGAGCCGCTTCTTCAAAGGCAGAGACTTCAGAAATCTCCACTTGTTCAACCTCTGAGATCGCTGTCACGATTTTTTTCACTTCTTCCATCGGCTGTTTCGATAAGTAAGAAATGCTGAATTCAGATTCAAAATCTTCTGATTCTAAAAGTTCTGCATTCGGAACCGTTTTGACAACTTCTCCTGCTTCGTTCAGTCTTTCAAAAATCATATAGACACGAACGGCTTTTAATAAGCATGCGTCACTTAATGTCACGTTCAGCTCATAACATTTAAAGCCTTGTTCTCTCGCTTCATCAAGAACTGTTCGTTCAAATTCGTTATAATCTAGGTCGCTTGCAGCTGATGATGCTTCAGCAGTCTCAACGGCAGATGCTGTTTCTGCATGGCTTCCTGTCACATCTAGTTTTTTACTAATCTCTGTGACATCACGTTTTCCATCCCCGCCCTCTGCAATCGATTGAACCATTGCTTCAAGGTGATCGAGTGCTTCAAACATCGTATCCATTGATTCAGGAGTGACAATCATTTGTTCGTTTCTGATGGCATCAAACATGTTTTCTAAATGATGTGTTAATTGAGCCATATCATCAAAGCCCATCGTTGCACTCATGCCTTTCAGTGTATGAGCGGCTCTGAATATATCATTCACTAGCTGCAAGTCTGTTGGGTTCTTTTCTAATTCAAGAAGTTTTTCATTACAAGTTTGTAAGTGTTCTCTGCTTTCATCTAAAAAGATATCTAAGTATTGGTTTACATCCAACGTGTTCACGCCCTCTCTTTTTTCATGGAGCTTATAATTGCATGTGCGATGTCATCCACATGCCTTGTTTCATGTGCAAGGCCTGCTTTAATGACTGATTTAGGCATTCCGAAAACAACACATGATTCTTCTTTTTCTGCAATGACTTTTGTATGACCGCTTGCGACCATTTTTTTGACACCTTCTGTGCCATCACTACCCATTCCTGTCATAATGACAGCGATTTTCTCGTAACCTTTTATGTTGCTGATGGATTCAAATAAATAGTTAACAGAAGGTTTGTGACGGCTGTCAGTGTCTTCTGGGGACAGCCTGATCACTAAAGCTGCCCCTTGTTCGTGAAGTGACATATTCAATCCACCAGGAGCTATGTAAGCCACTCCATTTTTAGCGATGTCTCCATCTTGAGCTTCTTTGATCGTAATTTGTGATAAATGATCTAATCTAGTAGCCAGCGATGCCGTAAATCCTGCCGGCATATGCTGCACAATCAAAATCGGCGCCTCTATGTCTTTTGGCAGCTTCGTGACGACTCGTTGAAGCGCCCTAGGCCCTCCCGTAGAAGTTCCGATTGAAATAATCTTTCGGAGTGATGAACCGCTTCTTACTTCTTGCAGGCGGGGAGCGGCCGCTGGAATTGGACTTGGCGGCTTCATGAACGGCTTAGGAGAAACTTGTTTCTCAGTACGTTTTCTAGACAGGCCTGCCGCAAGTACCCGCTCTACAATTTGACCTCTTACTTTGTGTAAATCGAGCGAAATACTTCCTGAAGGCTTTGTCACAAAGTCAAAAGCACCGAGTTCTAAGCAATGGATGGTTAATTCCTTCCCTTGCTTCGTCTGGCTTGACACCATAATCACAGCAAGGTCGTGTTCAGCCAGAATTTGTTTTAATGCTTCTGTTCCATTTAGAACAGGCATTTCCACATCAAGTGTGACAACATCTGGATTCAATTCCTTAATCCGCTTTAAGGCATCTTCTCCATTTCGCGCCGTTCCGACGACTTCAATTTCTTGCTCGGCACTTAGGAAATCACTGATGAGTTTTCTCATAAAAGCCGAGTCATCTACTACAAGCACTCTAATCATGAGTCCACCTTCCTCCTTTTAAAAAAAGAGGACAACTTATCTATAAACGTATGCTGCTCTCTCCGTGCCTCTCTTATCTGCTGATGATACAGTGTTTCAGCTAGCATTTTAATGGTTTTACTTAGCCTTGAATGAGGCTGCTTCATATAAAATGGCATTTGTTCAGTGACTGCTTTAGGAACAGCAGGATCATCAGGCACCGCCCCAGCAAACACAAGCTTTCGGTGTAGAAAGGACGTCACCACTCCTGCTAATTTCCGGTACGTTTCAGACCCTTCTGACGGGGTTTTACACCGGTTGACGATGATTTGAACAGACTGTTCAAACTGATGAATGGCTAAGTGCTTAATTGCGCTGTAGGCATCCATGATGGATGTTGGTTCTGGCGTTGTCACAACGACCACCTCTCCTGCCGATAAGACAAAAGGGAGTTGATCTTTTGACAAGCCTGCACCCATATCAAAAAATATACAATCAAAGTCATTCAATATTTTCTCCATCTCTTCTAAAAAGAACGACCATTGATCTTTGTCTAAAGAAAACAGCTGTTCAAGCCCGCTTCCGCCAGAAATGTAATACAGATTGTCCGTTCCTTTTGTCATAGCCGCTTGGAAGGATTTTTTTCTAACAAGCACGTCTAATATAGAGCTGGTCGATGTTTTCCCTAGTAAAATATCAATATTCCCCATGCCAAAGTCGAGGTCGATGATGAGCACTTGCTTGCCCGTACTTGCGATAGACAGTGCCATATTCAGCGTCAAATTCGATTTACCTACTCCGCCTTTACCGCTCATGACAGCAATGGTTTTCGCCTGTCCATTCGCACGAAGAGTGTTCGGTACAATCAGTTGATTCTGCTGAACAAGCTTTCTTAAACCTTCGGCTTGGTCAGGCTTCATCATTGTAAGACCATCCTTGTCAAATCAAGGGGGGAACTCTCAAGAATATCCTCAGGTACATTTTGACCATTTGTTAAAAATCCGAGCCCGATTTGAGATTCTGCAATGATTTGAAAGATCGTTCCCATCGTGTCTGTTTCATCAACTTTTGTAAAAATAAATTGATCGATTGGAACGTGTTCAAAACGTTTGACCATGGCTTTCATATCTTGATATTTCGATGTCGCACTCATGACGAGAAAACTTTGAATGCTTTCATCAAATGGAATGATATCTGTCAGCTCTTTGATGTACGCCTCTTCTTTAAAGTTACGGCCTGCTGTATCGATGAAAATATGATCATAATCTTTAAAGGTCTGCTGTGCTTTCACAAAGTCCTCTCTTGAATAACAAACTTCAAGAGGTGCATTCAGCAGTTCAGCATATGTTTTTAGTTGTTCAATCGCTGCAATCCGGTACGTATCTGTTGTGATAAAAGCAATTTTCTTTTGCTGCTGAATAGCCGTTTTCGCAGCCAGCTTTGCAATCGTTGTCGTTTTACCAGCACCAGTTGAACCAAACAGCACAATGTATTTCGAACGAATCATCGGCTCATCAGAAGTGTGAGCCGGCAGCATCCCTGTGAGTAGTTTTTCAAGTTCTTTTTCAATCTGCTCTTCTTTCACAGCACCTTTTGTTAAAAGACCCTTTAAGCACTCATCTCGAATCTCAGCATCAAGACCTTGATCCTTTAGCTTTTGATCCATTTTCATGAGAGAATCCGGCAAGATCCCGGCATGGCGTTCGTTTCTTGTATATTCTATAGGCTGAGAATGAGAAGGCGCTGCTTTGACTGCTTGAGCAGCAGCCGGCAGCTCTTGTGTAAGGTGTTGAGTCTGCTCCTTTTTCGGTAACACCGGGATAGGCGCAGCTGCTGGTTGTAATCCTTTACCGGCTCTTTCTTCAAAATCTTGATCCAGCACTGCAATCACTTCGACCATTTGCTGTTTTTTTAAACCGAACAGCTTTCGTTTGACAACGGTTTTCGAATTTAATATGACGGCATCCTTCCCAAGCTGCTGCCTGATTTGGATCGTTGCCTCCTGCATAGAATTCGCTGTGATTTTTTTCATTTTCATTAGATATCCACCACTCCGATGCTCTGTACTTCCACATTTGCTTCTAGTTCGTTATAAGATAGTACCGGTAAATCTGGGAAATATCTTTCTAACAACTGTTTGACGTACATTCTTATAGGAGGTGAGCATAATAGAACCGGCGTTTCCTGACGAAGCGAAAGCTGTTCAATTTCTCTCGCCACTGATTGAATCACACTTTCAGAGGATTCTGGATCTAACGATAAGTAGTTCCCATGCTCTGTTTGCTGCACGCTGTCTGCAATCACCTTTTCGACTCGGCCTGAGCATGTCACGACTTTCAGTGATTCATTTTCTCTTGCATACTGTGCAGTAATCTGTCTTGCAAGTGCCTGTCTAACATACTCTGTTAGCAAATCTGTATCAGTCGTTAATTTTCCGTAGTCTGCAAGGGTCTCAAAAATGGTCACAAGGTTTCGAATGGAGACCTTTTCTTTCAGAAGCTTTGCAAGTACTTTTTGGATATCCCCGACTGCTAGTGGATTCGGTGTTACCTCATCTACTAGAACTGGATAACTTTCTTTCAGATGATCGATTAATTGCTTCGTTTCTTGGCGTCCAAGCAGTTCATGGGTGTTTTGTCTAATCTTCTCTGTGATGTGGGTAGACACAACAGATGCTGGATCGACCACTGTATACCCAAGCATTTCAGCCTGATCTTTTTCTGCTTCTGATATCCATTTTGCCGGCAGACCAAAGGATGGTTCGATTGTTTCAATTCCTTCAATCGGATCATCATCAGGCGTTGGAGACATCGCTAAGTAATGATCGAGCAGCAGCTCTCCTTTTGCCACTTCGTTCCCTTTTATTTTGAGCCTGTATTCATTCGGGTTCAGCGCAATGTTGTCTCGAATACGGACAACTGGAATGACAAGACCTAGTTCAAGAGCAAGCTGCCTTCTGATCATGACAATTCGGTCTAGCAGGTCTCCGCCTTGATTGGCATCTGCAAGCGGGATCAACCCGTAGCCAAATTCAAATTCAATGGCATCCATTTGCAGGAGATGAATGACGCTTTCTGGACTTTTCATCTCTTCTACCTCTGCCTGTTCTTCCAGTACTTCTTCAATCTCTTCTTGATCCTGTTTGTTTTTCGACATCATGTAGGCACCGAGTGCAAGTAAACCTGCGATCGGCCCTGTCAAAAGTACGCCAATTGGCGTAAACAATCCAAGCAGGAAGATCGTACCTGCTGTGACATAAAGCATGGCAGGGAAGGCAAAGAGCTGACCCGTAATGTCTGAACCGAGGTTTCCGTTAGAAGCCGCTCTCGTGACAACAATCCCTGTCGCTGTTGAAATAAGAAGTGCAGGAATTTGCGACACGATTCCGTCCCCTACTGTTAAAAGAGTAAAGTGGGAAGCTGATTCTTGAATCGACATTCCTTGCTGAATCATCCCAATAATGATGCCAAAAATAATATTGATAATAACGATGATAATACCTGCGATGGCATCCCCTTTAACGAACTTACTTGCACCATCCATCGCACCATAAAAGTCTGCTTCTCTTGCTACTTTTTCACGGCGGTTTCTAGCTTCACTTTCTGTCAGCATTCCTGCATTCAAATCTGCGTCAATACTCATCTGTTTACCTGGCATCGCATCGAGTGTAAATCTGGCCGCAACCTCTGATACACGCTCTGCCCCTTTGGTGATGACAACAAACTGAATGATGATGAGAATAAGGAAGACAACCAGACCAACGAGTATATTGCCCCCAACAACAAATGATCCAAACGTTTCTACAACCTTACCAGCATCTCCAGTTGATAAAATAGAACGGGTTGTAGAGATGTTAAGCCCTAAACGAAACAGTGTTAAGAGCAAAAGTAACGATGGAAAAATGGAAAATTGCAGTGGTTCTTGCATGTTCATTGTGGTGAGAAGCACGATAAGCGCAAGAGAAATATTAATAATGATTAAAATACTTAATAGGACGGGCGGAAACGGTATGACCAGCATCGCCACGATTAAAATAACACTGAATAAAACAGATAAATCTCTTGCTGACATGCCTGTTCTCTCCTTTTAAAACCAAAAATTCATAAAATCTTTTGTTTCGTTTTATATACGTAAGCCAAAATTTCTGCGATCGCCTTAAAATATTCTTCCGGCACCGCTTGGTCGATATCCACTTGATCATAGAGGGCGCGGGCGAGTGGCCGGTTCTCTACAGTCATGACATCATGTTCTTTCGCAATTGTTCTAATTTTCAAAGCCAAAATATCTGTTCCCTTTGCCACAACAAACGGCGCGTCCATCTTTTCTTCGTCATATTTCAAGGCAATTGCGTAGTGGGTCGGGTTTGTAATGATGACGTCCGCTTTTGGGACTTCCTGCATCATCCGTCTCATGGCCATTTCCCTTTGCCGCTGTTTAATTTTTGATTTTATGAGCGGGTCACCCTCTGATTTTTTATACTCATCTTTGATGTCTTGTTTAGACATCCGTAAGTTTTTTTCATAATCAAATTTCTGATACATATAATCAAGCCCTGCTAAGATCATGAGAGCACCTGCTGCATATAGACCCATAATCAAGGTCATATTTGCCACGAAATGAAGAGTTTCCTCTGCTGTTAATAAAGGAAGCCTCAGGATATCGTCAAAGTGCATCCAAAGTGCAATAAATGTCGCAAAACCAATTAAACCAATTTTCAAAATGGATTTTAATAGCTCTACGAGGGCTCGAATACTGTATATGCGTTTAAACCCTTTGATTGGATCGAGTTTTTCTAATTTCGGTTTGATTACTTCTGTCGAAAAGAGAAAGCCAACCTGCAAATAGTTACTAATGATCCCTGCCAGCATACCAACACCAAGGATTGGCATGAGGAGGAGTCCTGTTTCCTGAAGCAATTCCACAAATAGTTGATGAATATTAGATGTGCTAACCTTCATTAGCATCGTTGTTGAATAAAAACGTTCAATGAGCGCAATAATACGCTCTTTCATAAAAGGCCCAATAAAAAAGAATGATAAAAAGATTAGTAGAAATGAGATGGCTGTATTGACGTCGGTACTTTTGGCAACCTGCCCTTTTTTACGTGAATCCCGTCTCTTTTTCGGTGTTGCTTTTTCTGTTTTTTCACCTGCGAAAAATTGCAAGTCGAGTCTAAGTCTTGTCGTCATGACGAACCACCGACCAATGCTAAGAAATTCCTCATGGTGAGCACAATCGTTTCAAATGTATTTTGGACGACCCCGAAGATGACACCCATACAAATGATGATCATAATAAAACTCACGCCCATTTTAATGGGCAGTCCAACGACAAATACGTTCATTTGCGGAACTGTACGTGCCACAATTCCTAATGCCAAATCGACTAAAAACAAACTAGCCACAACAGGTGCTGAGATTTGAAAGGCTATGATGAACATTTGGTTGAAGCTCTTTGCAATAAAGTAAGCAAAAGATTCACTGCCGAAGTTCAGCGCATACTGATCAACTTGAATATATTGAAAACTGTAATAGATTCCATCAAGCAGCAAATGATGTGCATTTGTTGCCAGCATCAGTAGCAAGGTCACCGTATAAAAAAACTGCCCCATCAGCGGCGTTTGCGCCCCTGTTTGTGGATCAATAATATTGGCAATCGCAAAACCCATTTGAAAATCGATGAATGAGCCGGCAATTTGAACTGCGGACACCATGATATATGCAATCAGTCCAAGCAGAAGTCCGACCATTGCTTCTTTCACGGCAAGCATCATGTAAAGACCGTCGATATCGAGTGCTGGCGGTTCTTTAATGGTGCTAAAACTAATGACAGCCAAAAACAGTGAAAAACCAACTCTGTGAACTGCTGGTATCGTTCGATGCGCTAATAGCGGCACTGTCACGAAAAAAGCGGTGATCCGAATGAAAACGAGAAGAAAGGCAGGAAATAATTCTATGATTGACATCTCTGATTAACCTGCAAATCGATCTAAATTCGAGAACAGCTCTGTTGTAAATGACACAATTGTTGAAAGCATCCACGGACCAAACACAACAAGTCCAATGAGCACTGCAACAATTTTTGGAATGAACGCAAGCGTCTGTTCTTGGATTTGGGTTGTCGCCTGAAACACACTGACAATTAGTCCCACGATTAGTGCGAGCGCTAGAAGCGGCCCGCTGACAAGTAATACAACATACACTGATCTTTCAGCCATCGTAATGACAAATTCTGAACTCATGTTTTAAGCACCTACTCTAAAAGCTTTGCAGCAAAGATTTAACAATCAAATACCATCCATCAACTAATACAAATAACAATATTTTGAAAGGGAGCGATATCATAACCGGCGGAAGCATCATCATCCCCATCGACATCAGGACACTTGCGACCACCATGTCAATAATTAAAAATGGAATAAAGATCATGAAACCAATTTGAAATGCCGTCTTTAATTCTGAAATTGCAAACGCTGGTACCATCGCCGTTAAGGGAATATCTTTAATCGATTCAGGGGTATCCATTTTTGCGTAACTAAGAAATAAAGCCAAATCTTTCTGTCTCGTATGTTTACTCATAAACTCTTTAATTGGCACTTCGGCTTTTTCATAGGCCTGATTTAACGTAATATCATCATTTAAAAGCGGCGTGAGTGCCTCTTTATTAATCTCTGAGAACGTGGGTGCCATAATAAAAAATGTGAGAAACAAAGCAAGTCCTACAAGCACTTGGTTTGGCGGCATTGAGTTGGTTGCAAGTGATGTTCTGACGAACGAAAGAACAATCACAATCCGTGTAAAACAGGTCATTAAAATAAGAATGCCTGGTGCAACTGAAAATACAGTTAACAATAAAAGAAGACGGACAGATGTGCTAATATTCCCTGCGCCACTGGAATTAAATAAATCGATAAACTCATTCATTTTGTTTCGGGCCTTTCTTTCTGACTTCTGATTGGGTCTTTTTCAATTCGGCTAGCTGCGCCTTTAAATTGGCTGAAAAAGAAGAAGTGGTCGGCTGATCGTGTTTCTTCACTTGCGATGTTAATTTTTGCATCATTTTCGGTAAGTCAGTCTTACTTTCCATCGCTTCTTCGTATTGTTTCACAATCGCTTCGCATTCTTGTTCATCATCGATTTCTTTTAGCAGCTGGATTGAGTCTGCTACGCCGACAACTAATACTCGTTTGCCCACTTTGATCAGCTGAACTGAACGATTTTGACCAACCGTCGTTCCGCCAATATTTTCAACATAGCGAAATGGCTTGAGTAAGCGGTTTTGCTTTCCAACAAATCTCACCAATCCGTAAATGAGCAGGATGACAAAAAGTAAGGCACCAATCATTTTGACAAAATCCATAATGGAGACAGAAGAAGAGGGAACTTCTTCTGCCGGATTCGTTTGATTGTCAGTGGTTTTCTTTTCTGTATCCTTTTTGCTTTCTTTCTCATCTTTGATCCAGTCATTCACCATTCCATTTTCAGGATCTTTTGTTTCAGCAAACAGTGAGGCTGGCTGCGCTGTCAAGAAAAGCATAAAACTGATCATTGCTATACATATCAAACGTTTTTTCAACAAGTCTTACACCCTTTTTTAGCCTAACGTTTTATTAATTGCTTCAAGTACACGGTCTGCCTGGAATGGCTTCACGATAAAGTCTTTTGCACCTGCTTGAATGGCATCAATAACCATTGATTGTTGTCCCATCGCTGAGCACATAATGATTTTTGCAGAAGCATCGATTTGTTTAATTTCTTTTAATGCTGTGATCCCGTCCATTTCTGGCATTGTGATATCCATTGTGACTAGATCAGGAGATGTTTCTTTAAATTTTTCAACAGCTTGTGCGCCGTTTTCTGCTTCTCCTACTACATCAAATCCGTTTTTTACAAGAATATCCTTAATCATCATTCTCATGAATGCTGCATCATCTACGATTAATACCTTAGTAGCCATTTACTTATTCTCTCCCTATATGTTTGTTTATTTTAAATTAGAAAGTCTTTCAGACTGACTTAAAATGTCAGTCACACGTACACCAAAGTTCTCATCAATGACAACAACTTCTCCTTTGGCGACGATTCGTTTGTTGACCAGAATGTCGACTGGCTCACCTGCAAGTTTGTCCAGTTCAATGATACTTCCAGCGGAAAGTTCAAGTACTTCTTTCACACTGCGCTGCGTTCTTCCTAGCTCCACTGTAATGGAAAGTGGAATATCCATCAGCATATCAAGATTACCGAGCTGACTTGTTGTATGCTGAGGCTCACTAAATGCCTCAAATTCAACTGGCGCCACATTGACTGGTTCTGCCGGCTTTGGCTTCGCCTGTCTTTTCGGCGGTGCCGATTGCTGCATAGGAGCAGATTGTGCTTGCGGAGCAGCCTGCTGTGGTTCAGGTGCACTCTGAGGTGCTTCTTGAACCGGCTCTTCTTCCGCTGGGTCTGTTAATTCTGCAATCAAATCTTTCGCAAACGTAATAGGGTAAAGCTGCATAATATTTGAATCTATGAGTTCACCTATTGTTAATCTAAAGGACACTTTAACAAGCATCTCTTCAGCTGGAATGCGGTCTGTGCCTTCTCCTTCTTTCACATCAAGCAACTCAACGCGAGGCGGAGAAATATCAATCTTTTTATTAAAGACTGTTGACATGGACGTCGCTGCTGAACCCATCATTTGGTTCATCGCTTCTTGTACTGCACTTAAGTGAATTTCACTTAACGACGGGTCAGCATTTGTTCCATCTCCGCCCATCATTAAATCCGCAATGACTGCCGCATCGGTTTGCTGGATGACAAGCAGGTTACTAGCGCTGAAGCCTTCCGTATAATTCACTTCAATCGCGACATACGGATGAGGAAATTCCTCATTCAGCTTGCTTTTTTGAATCACTGTGACAGTTGGAGTTGTAATCTCCACTTTTTGACTTAATAGGGTTGAAAGTGCTGTTGCAGAGCTTCCAAATGATATATTTCCGATTTCCCCAATGGCATCTTGTTCCATTGCAGAAAGGAGTGTATCAGGCTCTATATCGTCATTGCTGCCTCCTTTAAGGAGCGCATCGATTTCATCTTGTGATAATTTACTTCCGTTATTCTCCATCTTCTTCACCTCTTATGTCGTGATCTAGAATTTGAATCGCCTGTTTCCGATTCACGCGGCCGGCCTGTCCCAAGAATTTCGGTTTATTTCCGACCATAACAGTAAGAGGCGCATTTACTGGTTTGTCCAAGGCAATACAATCACCAATTTCCAAATTCAAAAACTCTTCCACCGTCATTTCCGATTGTCCAAGCTCTGCGACTACCGGTATTTTCGCCGTCATAATCCGTTTTTCAATGGCCTTTGTTTCTTCTTGTTTCGGTTCATTTCGTTCAGATTGCATCCAGTAGTGTACAGACAGCTTCGGAATAATAGGCTCTAATACTACGTGAGGAATACAGAGGTTAATAACCCCGCTTACCTCACCAATTTGTGTATTAAGAGAAATGACGACAACTGTTTCGTTTGGTGACACCATTTGAACAAACTGGGGATTTACCTCGAAATCTGCCATTTCTGGCTCGATGTCGGTTATGGACTGCCACGCTTCTCTGTAGTTTTCCAAAGCTCCCTCAAACATGTTTGAGATAATCTTTGTTTCGATTTCTGTCAGTGATTCTGTCTTATTATGACTAATGCCAATCCCACCCATCAGCCTATCCATCATGGCATAGCCAATCGTTGGGTTCACTTCAAGCATGATTCTTCCTTCAAGCGGGCTGACGTAAAATAAGTTTAATAATGTCATATTAGGAATCGAACGAATAAATTCTTCATATGGCACTTGGTCAACCGAGCTGACAGAAATTTGAATATATGATCTTAGCTGCGCTGAAAAGTGTGTGGTAAGCAGTCTAGCGAAGTTATCATGAATTCTTGTTAAACTTCGAATCTGGTCTTTTGAAAAGCGCAGTGCACGTTTAAAGTCGTACACTTTCACTTTTTTCGTCGTTTCTTCTTTTTTCAGCTCTTCTGCATCCATTTCACCTGTTGATATGGCGGATAATAATGCATCGATCTCATTCTGGGAAAGCACTTCTCCTGACATTTCTTCACCTCCATCGTGTCAATTAATCGCCTCTATTGCAGATTAAAGGAGGTTATATAAACTTCTTTCACCTTGCCATCTTGCAAATAGTTATTCACTTTGTTTTTGACCTGTGTTTTAAAATGTTCTCTGCCTTTTTTGCCATCAAGTTCATCTGCATTCGTGTCTGATAAAATGTCGATCACAGCATCTTTCACTTGGAAGCTTCTTTTTTCAAGCTCTTCTTTGGCTTTTTCTGAATCTGTTTCAATATTTAGTACAAGTTTAACCGCATTTCCTTCAGATTTTAAATTGGTCACAATCTCAGGAATTTCAACAGAAGCTTTTACGACTTCATCTGCTGTTGGCTCTTTTTCTGCTTTTGCTTCGTCTGACCCATTCACCAGAAAGACAATACCTGCTCCAATTCCGACGATAGCAATAATCATGATTAGCATTACTACGACTAATTTCTTCTTCATTCAAACTCCTCTATTCCTTGATTCAATGAAATGACTTGGATTTTTCTATAGAAAGAAATGATTTTCTCCTGAAGCTGCTCTTCATCTTCTTTCACAACGAATTTCTTTCCATTGGCGAGTGTAATGGTCGTGTCTGGAAAGCTTTCGATTTGCTCGATATGGAGAGCGTTGAGCATAAATCCTTTGCCATTTAATCTTGTCACTTCAATCATATTAAGCAGAGAAGCGATAAATCGCTCCCCCTACCTCCTATCGTTTCAGATTCACAAGTTCTTGCAGAATTTCATCAGATGTTGTGATCGTCTTTGCATTCGATTGGAATCCACGCTGTGCGATAATCATTTCTGTAAACTCGTCTGTTAAATCAACGTTTGACATTTCAAGTTTACCTGTTTGAAGTTCACCTGTTCCTTGAGTTCCAGGAGCCATGGCATTACTTGGTGCACCGGAACTGAGTGTTTGGCGATATAAGTTATCCCCAACTTTATCTAGTCCTCCTGCATTACTGAAAGACACAAGTGATACTTGTCCAACAGTACGAGAAACGTTGTTCTCCACAACAGAAACGGTCCCATCTGGCCCAACACTAACACTTGACACATTGTCTCGTGGAATGTTGATTCTTTGCCCATCCATACCAAGAAGATAGTTTCCATCAGATGTTACCAAATCCCCATTTGAATCAGGTTTGAAGTTCCCTGTTCTTGTAAAAAGGATTTCACCTTGCTTTTCAATACGGAAAAATCCATCTCCATTAATATAGAAATCATATGGTTCGTCTGTATTTTGAGAAGAACCTGATGTCATGATTTTATCAATAGAAGATAAAGCTGATCCTAATCCAACTTGTTTTGAGTTGATTGAACCAGAGTTATTCGTCGGTCCACCAGAACTTGCAATGGTTTGACTGACCATATCTTTAAAAGTGATACGGCTTTTTTTGTATCCATGTGTATTGACGTTGGCCACGTTATTGGCTACAACATCTAATTTTGTTTGGAAGTTTTTCATTCCGCTAATTCCTGAGTAAAGTGAGCGTAACATTTATTTTCCTCCTCGATTTGCTTACGATTTTTCTCCAACAGTTGTAACGTCCCAAGGGCTGATTTTCGTCCCATCTTCCAAATATAGGAAATATTCATTGTTTATGTTTTTCACAGACTTCACAGTGCCAGATATGTCTTTATCATCTTGTTTGCCCGCTACTTCTTTACCAATCCAGCCTACATATGTCGTAAATGGATCTTGGTGTGCAACAAATGTAGACATGATCTGATTCATTTGAGTGATAGATTCGTTCATATTCATTTGCTGTTCTAAAGAAGAAAATGTTGCAAGCTGTGTGACAAACTCACGGTCATCAATCGGGTTTGTCGGATCTTGGTTTTGAAGCTGCGTAAGTAAGATTTTCAAGAACTGATCTCGGCCAAGTGTATCTGTTTTCTTTGCTGCGTTTGAAGAAGTGTCCGCTTGTGCGGCTGTTCTATTCGTCGCATCAACAGTTGCCATTAGATCTCCTCCTCTTCTTCTTCTGATCCAACAAGCGCATCTAGTACATCTTGGAATTCAGCTTCCTGTTCATCAGGCTGCTGGAAACTTTGTCCTTTTGATGGCTGCTGCTTGCCTTCCTCATTAAATTGTCCAAAAGACGGCTGCTCATTTGACTGAAGCGGTATATGGAAACGGTCAACTTGAACCGACATATTCGGTAGCGCCTGCTTGAGCTGCGGCAGATGATGCTCGAGCAGCTCTTTTGCTGCTTGCGTTGAAGCTGTAATTTTACTCGCATACATCCCGTTTTGTTTCGTTAGCTGGATGGTAATAAACCCTAGATTTTCTGGATTTAATCGTACGGTAAACCGTCCGCTTGAATTGCCAAATGGTGTGAACTTCATTTGTTTCCACGTATTTAAAATCTGCTGATCAACCGTGCCTGGCTTTTCGTCAGTTGTTTGCGTCTGCTGCACAGGAGCAGCTGATTGCAGTTGGAAGAACTGTTTATGCCCTGGAAGCAGCGTATGGGTGATTGTTTTTTCAGAAGCAGGTGCCGTAGTGCCTTGACCTTTGGTGACTTCTTTTTTCATGAGCCATTCAAGTGAGGCAACACCTTTTGCTGGAGATGAGAAGGAAGATTCTTGCCTTGGAGCAACCATTTCTTTTAACTCTCCTAAGGAAATTTTCCACTCTTTATCTGACCCTTTCGCATTCGCCATCATATGATCGATTAACTGATTAAAGTGTTTCAGCTCGCTTTGCGACATATTATTCAGCTTAGGTGCCGATCCTTGCGAGAAGAACTGCTCTTTTACTTGTTGAATGAGCTTTTCATCTGCTCCGTTTTTCGTTAGAAACTTGATGAAATCTTCACCTTTTGCTTGGATATCCTGTACAAGTTTTGCATCAAAGCTAACCGGCTGCTGATTCAGTATTTGATATAAGAAAAAGTGGACTTGTATGAGCTGTTCACTATGTTCAGCAACTGGCTTCTCATCCTGATCGCCATAGATAACCGATTCCATCTTTTGAAATAGCTCTTCAAGTGACTTTAAGTCAGCCCCCTCAAGCTTTTGCCCTTGCAGCGCCTGAAGTGCCGCAAGAAGATCTCCATCTATTCCCTCTTCAGGTGATTGCATCCATTTTTCAATGATTTGCATCGCATCATTCATGGATAGATTGGTTTCCGCTGGCTGAGAAATAGCTGGACCACTTTGAATACCTGCGCCATTTAACAATTGTTTAAACAGACCGCGAGCATATACTGCCCCCTCTCCCTTTAGTCCCGAGAGACCTTGGGAAGATTGCTGTAAGGCTCCAATGTCCAATAGCTTCACTTATTGTCCACCTCCATTTTCACTTTCTTCTTTTTTGGCAAGCTCCTTCGTGAACGTTGCTGCCTTCTGAGGTGTCAGTTTTGCTAATATGTCCGTCAGCTTATTTTTACTCAGCTCTTCAAGGATCTTCAAAGCTTCTTTATCACTTAGCTCTGATAGAATTTTGGCAGATTTCCCTGCATCCATGCTTTCATAAATGCTGGCGACCTTTCCTTTTGATTGCTGATTAGAAGATGCTGACGAATCAGTTGAAGATCCTGATGCGTTATTACTTGATGATGTACTGTTTGATGAACTGTCACTTGCTGACGTGTTCTCTTTATCAGATGTTTTTTCAAGTGAATTGATTTTTTGATTCAATCGTTTAATCTCTTCATCGCTTGTCTTCAAGTCTTTTTGAGCAATTTCAAGTTCATTCTCTTGTTCTTTAATCGTCTTTTTCAACGCTTTCAACTCTGTATCACGTTGATCGTTATTTGAAGATGACGTTTTTGATGTGTCATCTGATCCAATCAAGCTGCTAATCCCTGGAATGTTTTGGAGCGGTTTCTTTAGATCATAACCTGCCATATAAAGGATTGTGCCAGTTACAATCACAAGCACAACCAATGGGATAATGACAATAAACAAGATCCATTGAAATTTACCGCCGCCGCTTGATTCCTTTGTTTTTTCCTTCTTAGGCATTCATCTCGACTCCTAATGTCCTTGAAACATGAATTGGCTGATAGAGATATCATCCATTTCTTTCATTTCAATTGCCTTATGTTCAAGGGAGAACTTTTCAAATTGCTTTTCTTTCATTTTTTCAAACTTTTTAAACTCAATATTTTTTTCTGTTAAATCAGATTGTTTTTCATTCATTTGATGGCGTTTCATGATCACAAGCTGCTGATAATGATGAATGGTGTTATCTAAGTTCGTCACAAATTGCTGATAATGACGCATTTCTTGAACACTCATCCCACTTCTCAGCTTTTCTTCTTTGCTCTTTTCCATTAGCTCTTTTTTACTCATATTTTCATAGAGTTTTTCAGCGGCTTGCTCAAATGCCGAAACGGATTGTTGATACGCTGCGAGTGATTTGTCTTTTTCACTTTCTTTCAATTCTAAGAGCTTTTGAAATTTGTATTGATATCTCACTGTTTTTGTCAATCCTCTCTATTCATCAAACTGAGCAATATCCTCACGCTGTCTTCAATCGATACAGCCTCTTCAACGTCCTGCTTCAAAAATGAAATCAGTTGTGGGTAAGCTTGCATGGCCTCATCAATATCTTTAGAGGAGCCTTTTTTATATGCTCCAATGTTAATGAGGTCTTCAGCGTTTTGATATGTGGATAAAAGCTGGCGGAACCGGTTAGCCGCTTCCTTGTGATCATGACTTGCGATATTACTCATGACACGACTGATACTTTTCAGAATATTGACAGCTGGAAACTGTCCTTTGTTGGCCAGTGCACGATCAAGTACTATGTGGCCATCTAAAATCCCCCGCACTGTATCAGCGATCGGCTCATTCATATCGTCACCATCAACAAGCACTGTGTAAAACGCTGTGATGGAACCAAGTTGATTTGTACCAGTTCGTTCTAGCAATTTTGGCAGTATAGCGAACACTGAAGGCGTATATCCTTTTGTTGTTGGCGGTTCACCGGTTGCAAGTCCTATTTCCCGCTGTGCCATGGCGACCCTTGTGACAGAATCCATCATAAACATGACATTTTTGCCTCTGTCTCTGAAATATTCGGCAATAGCTGTTGCAGTATAGGCTGCTTTTAATCTTGTCAGTGCGGGCTGATCTGAAGTTGCGACAACAACAATCGAACGCTTCAGGCCTTCAGCTCCTAAATCTTTTTCGATAAACTCGCGAACTTCACGTCCACGCTCTCCAACAAGTGCAATGACATTGAGATCCGCTTCTGTCTGCTTGGCAATCATCCCCATCAAGGTACTTTTTCCAACACCGCTTCCCGCGAATATGCCAATTCTTTGACCAGTGCCGACTGTGAGCAAGCTGTCGATCACTCTGACACCAACGCCCATTTTTTCACGAATAGGCGGTCTGTCCATCGGGTTTGGAGGAGATTGTTCTGTTGAGACAGGTGCAAGTCCTTTAGGAAGCATGCTGCCGTCCAGTGGATCACCGAAGGCATCAACAACCTGACCGATTAAACCAGTTCCTACTTTGACCTTTAACGACTCACCTGTTGCTTCAACAAGACTGCCTGGTGAGATGTTAGAGGCTTCTACGTAGGGCATGAGCAAAATGTTTTCATCTTTAAAGCCAACGACTTCTGCTTTGATCGGATGATTCTTACTCCCTTTTTTGTGAATAAGACATACATCACCGATTGAGCTTTCTGGCCCCTTGGACTCGATCATCAGTCCAACAACTCGATTGACTTTACCAAAACGTTTATAAGGATCGGCGGTTTCAATCGTTTCTTTTAGCACATCTATGTTCATTTGTGATCACCTGAATCAATGACTTCTAATAACTTTTCTTTTAACTGATTCATTTGGGTATCAACGCTCGCTTCCACTTTTCCAAAGCTTGTTTCGACGTAACAAGTACCTTTTGGTGCTTTTTCATCCGAGTAAATGGCAAGATGTGTATTCTTTTGAAGGATTCTATATAATTCATCTTTATATTCCATCACATGTTCGTAATGTGCAGGGTCGACATAGATGGAAATATCGTCATATTCCTTCACTTCTGAAATGACCTGCTTCACTAGCGTTAAAAATTGTTCTTTTGTGTCCTCAGCTGCATTCCATACTCGTTTAGCGAGCTCAAAGGCAAGTTCGACAATTTCTTCAGCAGAGCTTTCGATTTTCGCTTCATAGTCCTGCTTTGCAAGGCTGACAATGTCATTCGCTTGATCAAGAATCGATTGATACTGTAAATTCGCATCTGCTTCGCCCTTTTGAAAACCATCTTGATATCCTGTTTGTTTCGCTTCTTCAATGAGCTGTACTCTTTCTGCTTCAAAATCAGCTCGCCGCTGATTGATTTCAGCCATTGTTTGTTCCAGCTCACGATTTGCTTGTTCTAAAATACGGCTTGCTTCATCTTGTGCATCACTTAATACAAGCTGAGATGCTTCTGTCTCGTTGACAAGCTCTTCTTCGTGATGTTCTCTTTTGAATTCCACTTGCTGCAAGGGAATGGTTTGACGGCCTTGTTCAGGAATAACAGATGTTTCATGTTTGATAATCCTAGACAATGATATCGTCTCCTCCACCTCGAGCTATGACGATTTCTCCAGCCTCTTCAAGTCGTCTTACGATGCTGACAATACGAGTCTGTGCTTCCTCGACATCTCTAAGCCGGACAGGCCCCATAAACTCCATTTCTTCTTTGAACGTTTCGACCATACGTTGCGACATGTTGCGGAAGACAATTTCTTTGACTTCTTCGCTTGCCACTTTGAGTGCAAGTAGTAAATCGTCATTTTCAACATCTCGAATCACGCGCTGAATGGCTCTGCTATCAAGAGTAACAATGTCTTCAAAGACAAACATACGTTTCTTAATTTCATCAGCAAGCTCAGGATCTTGAATTTCCAGTGTATCTAAAATGGTTTTCTCCGTTGCACGGTCTACACCATTCAGTACTTCGACTACCGCTTCAACTCCGCCCGTTTGGGTATAATCTTGCGTAAAGGTTGAAGAAAGCTTTTGTTCAAGAATACGTTCCACCTCATTGATGATCTCTGGAGATGTGCGATCCATTAAAGCAATTCTTCTTGCAACCTCAGTTTGTACTTCCTCGCCTAACTCAGATAAAATCTGTCCAGCCTGTACTGGATCTAAGTAGGAAAGAATGAGCGCAATGGTTTGTGGATGCTCATGCTGGATAAAGTTTAAAATTTGCTCTGGGTCAGCCTTTCTCGCAAAATCAAATGGTTTCACTTGAAGTGAGGATGTTAAGCGATTTAAGATGCTGTCCGCTTTGTCCTCACCAAGCGCTTTTTCAAGCACTTGTCTTGCGTACATAAGGCCGCCTTGTGATATGTAGTCCTGCGCGATGGCAATGCTGTGAAACTCTTCGATGACTTCATCTTTTTTAGCAGTATCTACACTTCGTACATTGGAAATTTCTAATGTTAATTTTTCTATTTCGTCTTCAGACAGATGTTTGTATACAGATGCTGACACGTCTAGCCCTAAGGAAATCATTAGGATTGCTGCTTTTTGTCTGCCTGTTAGTCGATTTGGATCTTTTCTCGACATGTGTATTCCTCCTAATCCTCGGACAGCCAGCTGCGTAGCAATTTAGCAAAGTCTTCTGGTTTATCTTTTGCCATTTTTTCAAGCTGATTTTTTCTCACCATTTCTTCTGTTTCTGGCTCAGTATCGATATCAGGAACATGAATTGGTGTACGTTCATCAAACTCAAACTCTTCTTCCTCTTCTTTTCTCCGCTTACGTACGAGAAGAATGATGAGAGCGATAATGGCGAGTAGTAGCACACCGCCAACAATATAAACCCAAATTGGAATATTGTTTGAAGGGTTTTCTGCTGCCGTTTGCTGTTTACCGTCTAATTTTGATACAGATAAAACGATTTTGTTATCTAAGTCAGCTTGAGTGAGCGCTTGACCGTTTGTGTATTCTTTATCAATCGATGTACTGATGATGGTTGAAAGAATTTTTTTGATATCATCCTGCCTTTCAGCAGTTAATGAGTTCGGATCGTTTGCAGTAGGCGGTTCAACCAGTGCCTGAATGCCAACGTCTCTGATTTTATAAGGACTTTCTTTGATATCTTTATGAATGCGGTTGACTTCATAATTGATACGATCTTCGCTCTTTTCGTAATCTCCGCTTCCGTTCGTTCCATCGGCACCTTGATAATTTGTGACATCATCGTCACCTGTTCCAGCGGTGCCTCCAGCTGCTGCGCCATTACCTGAATAAGTTTCAGCAATCTTTTCAGCGCTGACAGCAATTCCTTGCATGTTTTCTTGATCAACTGGTTCGACAAGATCTTCTTTTCTTTTTTCTTCAGTAAAATCAATGTCTGTAGTGACCGATACGGCAACTTTCTCTTGACCCATCATCGTTCCAAGCAGCTGTTGAATTTTTCGTTGAAGATTCTTTTCAATCTCCTCTTTTTTCTGCTGCTGTGCATCCATTCCACTTGCATAGGAATCTGAGCTGCTGTTTAAGTCATAGTAGTTGGAATCTTGGTCCATAATGACAATGTTTTCTGTTTTTAAATTCGGCACACTTTTTGAAATAAGATGATAAAGGCCTTTTACTTGTTGCTGAGTAAGCGTGTAGCCTGGTTGAACTTGCAGCACAATTGATGCTGATGCATTACTTTGCTCTTCTCCAACAAAAACGGAATCTTTTGGCAGGTTAATCATAACCTTTGAATCTTTAATCCCATCAATCGTGTTGATCAGATTGGATAGTTCTGTCTGAGTTGCGTCTACTTTCAGAACATCAAATTCATTATCTGTTAAACCGAAGCCGGAATTGTTCGCAAAGAAGGAGTAATCAATATTCCCCGTTTTAGGAAGTCCTTCTGATGCAAGTGTTACTTTTAAAGTGTCTGCTTGCTTTTCTGGAACTAAAATCGTCGTTCCGTTATTTGCAAGTTCCGATTTAACGTTTTTGCCATCCAGTTCCTGTTTGATTTGTCCTGCTTCTGCCTCAGACAAATCTCTAAACAACGGAACCATTTTTTCAGAAGAAGCAAAGATGCTAACAACCGTAATAATGATTGCTAGGGCAGCTACGCCGCCAATCATGAGTATTTTTTGTAATTTTGATCGATTTCGCCAAAACTCAACTGTTTTTGTTCTTAATTGCATTAAAGTACGATTCATCTTAACCCCCGGTCATTCCATTCAGTCTATTTTTTGTCCACCAGCACCTCCTACATCTGCATTCTCATAATCTCTTGGTACGCTTCGACTGCTTTATTCCGAAACTCGGTTGCAGCTGTGAGTGTCACACTCGCTTTTTGTGAAGCAATCATGACTTCATCGAGATTGACATCTTTCCCTTGTGCGAGAGCATTCGTATACTGGTCTGATTTCAGCTGTGATTGATTTAATGCCTCAATGGAATTCTTCAGCACATCAGAGAAATTCGTTTGACTTTTAGGTGCAGCCGCCTGCACAGACGATGCATTCGTCAATTCACTTGCTTGCTGAGCGGTTTGAAGCTGGAAAGGAGATATTGCGTTAACCAATTCTTTTCACCTTACTTTCCTATTTCTAAAGCTTTCATCAGCATGCTTTTATTCGCATTCAGCGCAGTCACGTTTGCTTCATATGATCTTGAGCTGCTGATGAGATCAACCATTTCCTTTAATGGATCAACGTTTGGTGTTTGAACATATCCATTTTCATTGGCATCGGGATTTGTAGGATCATATTGAAGGTTGAATGGAGTTTCGTCTTCAGTAATTTTTGTTACTTTGACGCCGTTTCCTAATTTGCCGCTCGAATTCATGCTTGAGTTCAATATAGATGAAAATGATTCACCTGACGGCTGTAATGTGACGAGCTTGCGTCTATAAGGCTCCCACTTGCCATCAACCTGTTTAGCTCTTGTTGTATCCATATTCGCAAGGTTAGAAGATACAACGTCCATTCTGAGCCTCTGTGCTGTTAATGCTGAGGCCGAAGCGTTCACGCCTGAAAAAATCGACATCACTTACCTCCTGTCAAAACTGTTTTAAGAGAATTGAACTTTCCGCTCATTCTTTCAACCAACGCATTATACTGAATTTGGTTTTTAGCGAGTTCACTCATCTCTTGATCAATATCGACATTATTTCCGTTTTCTTGATAAGAAGTACGGTTACTCGAAACAACTGAATAATTAGACCCTGTTTTAGAGAAATCAATGTGACCTTGGTATGTTTTTTTAGCATCTAATTTGATTGACGCATCATTTAGCATGTCGTGGAATGCAACTTTTTTAGACTTGTAGTTCGGTGTGTCTATATTCGCGATATTATTGCTTATGACTTTTTGCTTAACGTTCGCTCTGCCCAAGGCATTCTCAAGGTTACTTATCGTTCCAGAAAATATATCCAAAACCATATACCTCCAATCATATGTATTTCATTCCATTTAATCATGTCGAGATTTGTAAAACCATATGTTCATTGTAAGAAATAATAGGATTAAAGTCTATGATGTAATTGTAAAAAAAACTCGTAATATATATCTATTTTACGAATAGGTATAAAGACCTAGATTCAAAGCACTACAGAATTGTAAGGGGTTTCTTGGAAAAAAGAGTGTCATTTTTCGGACAAATCCTCATTTTTTATACAAAAAAACCCTTTTCAGCGTTTATTTCGGCCGAAAAGGGTTTTTTTTGATTAGTGAGATTTTAAATTTTCAAGTTCAATTAAAAATTTGTTGTTTAACACTTTGATGTATGTTCCCTTCATTCCAAGAGAACGAGATTCAATAACGCCTGCACTTTCTAATTTACGAAGTGCGTTTACGATCACTGAACGAGTGATTCCTACACGGTCAGCAATCTTACTTGCCACAAGCAGCCCTTCGTTTCCATCAAGTTCTTCAAAGATATGCTCAATCGCTTCAAGCTCACTATATGAAAGAGAGCTGATTGCCATTTGAACAACCGCTTTACTTCTTGCTTCTTCTTCAATTTCTTCCGCTTTCTCGCGAAGAATCTCCATTCCAACAACTGTTGCGCCGTATTCAGCAAGAATTAAATCATCATCTGTGAATGTATCTTGCAAACGAGAAAGGATTAACGTCCCTAAGCGGTCTCCGCCTCCGATGATTGGTACAATCGTTGTCAAACCTGATTGGAATAAATCACGGTTCTCAATCGGGAAAGCTGTGTACTCACTGTTGATGTCAAGGTTTGAAGATGTTTCAGGGACATTGAATAAGCTTTTTGTATATTCTTCAGGGAACTGACGATCTTCCAGCATTTTTTTCATACGTGCATTTTCAATCTGCTGGTTAATGGAGTAGCCAAGAAGCTTCCCTCTTCTGCTTAATACGAAAATGTTTGAATCAATGACATCTCTCAATGTTTCTGCCATTTCTTTAAAATTAACCGGCTTCCCCGCTGCATCTTGCAGCATCGAGTTAATAATCCTTGTTTTTTGTAGTAACGCCATAATAATGATCCTCCTAGATTACTTTATTCATTTGTTAAAGTATAAATTGACTTAAGTCTTTATTATTTGCAATCTTTCCTAGCTTCTCTTCTACATACTGAGGGGTAATGGTCACTGTTTCCATTGTAATATCAGGCGCCTCAAATGAGAGCTCTTCTAGCAGCTTCTCAAGTATGGTGTGAAGCCTTCTTGCACCGATGTTATCCGTCTCCTGATTGACGTGATAAGCCACTTCGGCAATCTTATGAATAGCATCGTCAGAAAATTCAAGAGATATACCTTCTGTTTCAAGTAGAGCCTTATATTGCTTTAATAACGCGTTATCTGGTTCCGTTAAGATTTTCACAAAGTCTTCTATACTTAATTTATCTAATTCTACACGGATTGGGAAGCGTCCTTGAAGCTCTGGAATCAAATCCGAGGGTTTCGCCATATGAAAAGCGCCTGCTGCTACAAATAGAACATGATCTGTTTTCACAGCCCCATACTTCGTCATCACAGTGGAACCTTCTACAATCGGTAAAATATCACGTTGAACCCCTTCACGAGAAACATCTGCAGACGATGCACCACCGCTTTTGGCAATTTTATCGATCTCATCGATAAAGATTATTCCTTGCTGCTCTGCTTTTTGCACGGCTTCCTGACCGACTTCATCCATATCAATCAGTTTTGAAGCTTCCTCAGCAGTTAACGCTTTTCTCGCTTCTCTGACGGTCAGCTTTCTGCGTTTTTTCTTTTTAGGCATGAGATTGCTAAGCGCATCCTGCATGTTCATACCCATTTGCTCCATACCCGAGCCTTGAAGCATATCAAACATGGAAGGCTGCTGCTCTTCGACTTCAATCGTGACGTAATGGTCTTCAAGTTCACCCATCGCCAGCTGGTGCGCAATGCGTTTTCTCGTCGACTCAAGCTCTACTTCTTCACTTGAGTGATCTCGATCACTTTCATCAGCATCAGAACCACCAAACAGCATCTCAAAAGGATTTTTCACAGACTGACTTTTTTTCTTTCCAGGAACAAGTAGATGAACAAGCCGTTTGTTTGCTTGTTTTTCCGCTTCTTCTTGAACATCCTTCATTTTTTCTTCTTTGACTAGTCTGATTGCTGTTTCCACTAAATCTCTGACCATTGATTCTACGTCACGTCCGACATATCCAACTTCAGTAAACTTCGTCGCTTCCACTTTAATGAAAGGTGCACCAGAAATCCTTGCAATTCTGCGGGCAATTTCTGTTTTCCCCACACCTGTCGGACCAATCATTAAGATGTTTTTAGGAACGACTTCATCCTTTAGCTTATCATGTAAAAGACTTCTTCTGTAACGGTTTCTTAAAGCCACCGCCACTGCTTTTTTCGCATCAAGCTGACCAATAATGTACTGATCGAGCTTTTCAACTATCTCTCTTGGGGTGAACGGCTTTTTCTCCATACGTCTCATGTCCTTTCTATTCAAGCTCTTCTAAAGTGATTTGATCGTTCGTGTAGACACAGATTTCTCCGGCCGTTTCAAGAGCCGCCTTTGCAATCTCTCGAGCTGAGAGATGGTCACCTGCATGTTTTTTGAGTGCTCTCCCGGCGCTAAGCGCGTAGTTACCGCCTGACCCGATAGCCAAAATGCCATCGTCTGGCTCGATGACCTCTCCTGTTCCAGATACGAGCAGGATGCTTTCTTTATTCATGACGATCAGCATGGCCTCAAGCTGTCTGAGCATCTTGTCACTTCGCCATTCTTTCGCCAGTTCTACAGCTGCTCGTTTTAGGTTACCACCGTATTCTTCAAGCTTCGTTTCAAACTTCTCAAAGAGTGTAAATGCATCTGCAACTGAACCAGCAAAACCTGCGAGTACTTTGCCTCCGAAAAGACGGCGCACTTTTTTTGCTGTGTGTTTCATGACGACAGCCTGCCCAAAAGTGACTTGACCGTCTCCAGCCATCGCACTTTTTCCTTTATGTTGAACGGCAAAGATTGTGGTTGCATGAAATGATGACATGAAAAAACCTCCTTTTAGGATCGTTTAAAAGCCCTTGGGTGATGAGACATGTACGTTTTTCTTAAAGAATCTTTTGATACATGCGTGTACACCTGTGTTGATGATAAATTTGAGTGACCGAGAAGTTCTTGAACACTTCTTAAATCCGCTCCCTCGTTTAAAAGATGCGTAGCAAAGGTGTGCCTTAACATGTGAGGATGGATATGTAATGTGCCAGACGCCTTTTTCATTAATTCAGTTAGAATGAATCGAACGCCTCTGTCTGTAAGAGGAGCTCCGCGCTGATTCAAAAACACATGTGAATCAGCACGATCTTTTCCCTTCACTTTCAGCTTCTGCCTTCCATCCTCTAAATATGTGGAGAGCGCTTCATGTGCATAAGAGCCGAAAGGTACATACCGTTGTTTGCTGCCTTTCCCATGAACAAGCACTGTATCCATCGATAAATCAAGATCAGATTCTTTTAATGAACATAACTCACTGACCCTCATACCTGTTGCATAAAGAAGTTCTAAAATGGCTTGATTTCTCTGACCAAGCGGTGTATTTACATCAGAAACTGTAAATAGCTCTTTTAGTTCCTCTTCATACAAAAATGAAGGAATTCGCTTATCCTGCTTTGGTAAGCTAACGAGTAAAAAAGGATTTTCTTTCACAAGCTGTTCTCTTAATAAAAATTTATAAAAGCTGCGAAGTGCAGAGACTTTCTTACTAATCGTTCTTCTTGTAAGGCCTTTTTCATAAGCTTCTGTTAAATAAATTCTCGTATCTTGATAGGATACCTCTTCAAAACCGTCTATTCCTTGAATGTTCATAAATCTGACAAACTCTTCAATCGCCTCAGTATAACCCGAGATCGTTAAAGCTGAATAGTTCTTTTCAATCTGCAAATATTCAATGAATAAGTGGACAAGACGCTGTTTATCTGTCATTTTTACACCTCTTTAAGGCTTTTAAATGGTATCACATATCTTGCTTCCCGTGCAATGTTTTACTACAGAGATTTCGAAATAGTTTGAATAGTTTCGATTGCGCGTTTAGCGTACTCTGCATAACGCTCTTGTTTGTTTTTAATTCGAACGCCAAGATCTTTCAGCAAGCCAAAGTTTGCATTCATCGGCTGGAAGCTTTTCTTGTTTGTTGATGTGATGTAGTAAGCCATACTGCCAATCGCTGTTTCTTCTGGAAGTGTCACAAGCTCTTCTCCTTTAACAAAACGAGCTGCGTTGATTCCAGCCACTAATCCTGAAGCCGCGGACTCAACATATCCTTCAACACCAGTCATTTGTCCGGCAAAGAATAAGTCGTCTCTATTTTTAAATTGATACGTCGGTTTTAGAAGGCTTGGTGAGTTAATAAATGTATTACGGTGCATCACACCATAGCGAACAATCTCTGCCTCTTCAAGACCTGGGATCAAACGGAATACTTCCTTTTGATCGCCCCATTTTAGATGTGTTTGGAACCCAACAATATTATATAAAGTACCTGCTGCATCATCCTGTCTTAATTGAACAACAGCGTAAGGTCTTTTCCCTGTTTTTGGATCTTCAAGTCCAACTGGTTTCATCGGGCCAAACAACATGGTTTTTTTCCCTCTTTTGGCCATGACTTCAATGGGCATACAGCCTTCGAAGAAGATTTCTTTTTCGAACTCTTTTAACGGCACAGTTTCAGCAGAAATGAGCGCCTCATAAAAACGATCGAATTCTTCTTCTGTCATCGGACAGTTTAAATAAGCCGCTTCCCCTTTATCATAACGTGATTTCAAGTACACTTTATCCATATCGATGCTGTCTTTCTCGAGGATCGGCGCTGCTGCATCGTAGAAATATAAATACTCTTCACCTGTTAAGGATTTTAATTCTTTTGAAAGTGCTTCTGATGTTAGAGGACCCGTTGCGATAATCGTCGGACCTTCTGGAATGCTTTGCACTTCTTCTTGAAAGACCGTCACATTCGGGTGATTTTTCACGCGGTCTGTGACGTTAGCTGCAAATTCATGACGATCTACTGCAAGCGCTCCACCAGCAGGAACCGAGCTTTCATCTGCTGCTGCGATGATTGCTGAGTCTAAATGACGCATTTCTTCCTTTAGTACACCTACTGCGTTTGTTAAAGCGTTCGCACGCAATGAGTTACTGCATACGAGCTCCGCAAATTTATCAGTGTGGTGAGCTGGTGTTTGTTTGACAGGTCTCATTTCATACAGATGAACTTTAATTCCGCGCTTAGCAATCTGCCATGCCGCTTCACTTCCTGCTAAACCTGCTCCGATCACATTTACAAATTGACTCATTGTACAACTCTCCTATTTCGTAAGTTCTATTTGATGACATAAAAAAGCAGGTGAACAAGGCTGCTCACCGCTATTTTTGTTGTTCCTCTTTATAATCACAGTTCACACATTGAACTTGAATGCCTTTTTTCAGCTTTTTCTCTACAAGCATATTTTCGCATTTTGGACACTTTCTTTCAATTGGTTTGTCCCAAGAGACGAATTCACACTCTGGAAAACGATCGCAACCGTAAAAAATGCGGCGCTTCTTAGATTTCCGTTCAACGATATTTCCTTCGTGACAAGTTGGGCATTTGACACCAATATCTTTGACAATTGGTTTTGTGTTACGGCAGTCAGGGAAATTAGAGCATGCCATGAACTTACCGTATCTCCCCATTTTGTACACCATTGGATGACCACACTCTTCGCAATCAACTCCGGCGTATTCAGGCTCGATCTCAACTTCCTGCATCTCTGCTTCTGCTTTTTCTACCCGTTTTGCAAAATCTTGATAGAAACTGTCGATAATGCGTACCCATTCAATCGTACCTTCTTCAACGCTATCAAGTTCTTTTTCCATTTTCGCAGTAAATTCTACGTTAATGATTTCAGGGAAGAATTCAATAATTAAGTTGAGCACAATCTCTCCAAGCTCTGTTGGAATAAACCGTTTGTTATCAAGTGCCACGTAGCCGCGCTTTTGAATGGTATCTAATGTTGGTGCATACGTCGATGGTCGGCCGATACCTAGCTCTTCAAGGGTTTTGACAAGTCTAGCCTCAGTGTAGCGTGGAGGCGGCTGCGTAAAGTGCTGCTCTGGTTCAATATCTTTTGAAAGAACGGTGTCTCCCTCTTTCAGATCAGGAAGCATTTTGTCCTTTTCTTCTAACTGGTCGTCCTTCCCTTCAACATATACTTTCATAAATCCAGGGAATTTCACCTTACTTCCATTTGCACGGAAAGTAAGCCCGTTATTTTCAAGATCCACACTCATTGTATCAAGAACAGCTGGTGCCATTTGGCTTGCCACAAAACGTTCCCAAATCAATTTATAAAGACGAAGCTGATCTCTGCTTAGCACGTGTTTGACATCTGCTGGTTTTCTTAGCGTAGAAGTCGGACGGATGGCTTCGTGAGCATCCTGTGCATTTTCATTCTTTTTGGCAGTACGTTTTGTTGTATTCAAGAAATTCTTGCCATACGTTTGATCAATGAAAGCAGATACTTCTTCAATTGCCGTATTGGAAATACGTGTCGAGTCCGTTCTCATATATGTAATGAGACCTACTGTACCTTCTTTACCAAGATCAATTCCTTCATATAGTTGCTGTGCAATCATCATCGTTTTCTTCGCACGGAAGTTTAGTTTTCTCGCTGCCTCTTGTTGTAAGGTAGATGTTGTAAACGGAACAGCTGGGTTGCGTTTACGTTCTTTTTTCGTCACTTTTTCAACAGAAAACTTGCTTCCTTTTAATTTCGAAAGGATTTCTTTTACATCTTCTTTTGTTTTTAGCGGATGTTTTTTGCCATTTACGCCAAAGAAACTAGCTTCAAAGCTTTCTTTCCCCTTTAGGAAGGTACCATCAATTGTCCAGTATTCTTCTGGTTTGAATTCATTAATTTCATTCTCGCGGTCAATAATCAGGCGGAGTGCAACTGATTGAACACGACCGGCGCTTAAGCCCTTTTTGACTTTCTTCCATAAAATTGGGCTGATTTTATATCCAACGAGACGATCTAAGATTCGTCTTGCCTGCTGCGCATCAACCAAGTCCATATCGATCATACGTGGATGTTTAAAGGAATCTTTAATTGCATCTTTTGTAATCTCGTTAAAGACAACGCGGCAATCTGAAGAGAGGTCAAGGTCAAGGCTGTGGGCTAAATGCCAAGCAATCGCTTCTCCCTCTCTGTCGGGGTCAGCTGCGAGATATACTTTTTTTGCTTTTTTCGCTGCTGTTTTTAATTCTTTTAAGACTGGACCTTTTCCTCGAATCGTAATATATCTCGGTTCGAAGTCATGCTCAGTGTCAACACCAAGCTGACTTTTCGGTAAATCCCTTACGTGCCCCATTGAAGCCTTTACTTTATACTTTTTTCCTAAATAACGCTCAATCGTTTTCGCCTTTGCTGGCGACTCAACGATGACTAAATAATCAGCCATACTCAAAATCCCCCTTAAGAGGTGTTCTCTCTTTATCCATTTCACAAATTTATATTTATGTTAATTGCACCTATCTAACAGGCAATCGTTAAAAATTCTTTATGATGAACATCATTATAAACACGAAAAACAAAGTGTAAACTTAAATCCTCACTATTATTAAATATTCCGATGTCTTTTGTCAAACGATATTTTTATGGGAGTTCAGTATATTGAACACCACTCAAGGAGAATTCCTCTAAAATATCCTTCGTTGAATGAACAAGCTTGGCACCTTGCTGAATCAGTCTAGCTGGACCTATAGAATTAGAATCAAAGATCGATCCTGCAACAGCAAACACTTCTTTTCCTTGCTCTAATGCCTGGTAGGCTGTAATAAGCGAACCGCTCTTTTCTTTGCACTGGACCACGATGGTTCCTCTTGTCAGGGCACTAATTAATCGGTTTCTCATTGGAAAATGCCATTTTTCTGGTTTGATATAAGGCGGATGCTCTGACAACAGTAAATGATGTTCTCCCATATATTGAGCCATTTGCACATGTTCTTTTGGATATACATGTTGAAAGCCGCCAGCTACAACACCAATCGTTTTTCCTTTTTTTCTTATGCACTCTTTGTGTGCAAGTCCATCAATTCCTTTTGCTAAACCACTCACAATCATCCAATCTTCCTCTACAAGTTCTCCAACAAGTTTCTTCACGCACGCTTCTCCATAAGAGGATGGCACTCGTGTACCTACTACACCTAAACTTTTTTCTTCATTTAAATAGGTAACGTTTCCTTTTAGGAATAATACTGGGGGAGGATCATAAATGTGTTTTAGTGAACTGGGATATAAAGGTGATGTGATGGGAATCATGTGAATATTTTGCTTTAAATAGGCTTGAACGATGTGTTGAAAAATGGGGAATTCATTTTCTTCAGCTTGTTGTAAGCGGGTAAAGTCGATCTTTTGTAATGATCGATCCTGTTTGAAATGATGTGTTTCTTCATTTATATATAGCTCAGGATCGACTTTCCACCATTTTGTTAACAAAGAGGGTGAGATGAGGCCTTTTAAGCGGTGAAAAATCATTCTTTCGGACACGTTGTACATACCATTCCTCCAGTTTAAGATAGAAAGAAGAAGACTTGTCAAAGAACAAGTCTTCTTGTGTCATTAATGCGTTTTACAAGCTTCGAAGAGATTCTTCTCTTTTAACACTTTAATTAAGGTTTCTCCCATGACAGATGGTGTCTCTGCCACTTCAATTCCACATTCACGCATTGTTTTTACTTTTTCATCAGCAGTTCCTTTACCACCAGAAATAATGGCACCAGCATGTCCCATACGTTTTCCTGGAGGCGCTGTTTTACCGCCAATAAAGCCAACAACCGGCTTGGTCATATTTGCTTTTACCCATTCAGCTGCTTCTTCTTCAGCAGTACCACCGATTTCACCAATCATGATCACAGCATGCGTTTCAGGATCTTCATTAAAGGCTTTTAATACATCAATAAAGTTCGTGCCATTGACAGGGTCTCCGCCAATTCCTACAGCTGTTGATTGACCAACACCAGCCTCTGAAAGCTGATGTACCGCTTCATATGTAAGCGTTCCAGAACGAGACACAACACCAACATGACCTTTTTTATGAATGTAGCCAGGCATGATGCCAATTTTACATTCTTCAGGTGTAATCACGCCAGGACAGTTCGGTCCAACAAGTCTTGTCTTCTTACCTTCCATATAGCGTTTCACTTTAACCATATCCAGAACTGGAATGTGTTCTGTGATACAAATCACTAGATCCACTTCTGCATCAACAGCCTCTAAAATGGCGTCTGCTGCAAATGGTGCTGGTACATAGATAACAGAAGCATTTGCTCCAGTTGTCTGTACTGCTTCAGATACAGTATTAAATACAGGAACTCCCTCTACTTCAGTTCCACCTTTTCCAGGTGTGACACCGCCAACGATATTTGTTCCATACTCAATCATTTGTTTTGTATGGAATAATGCGGTTGAACCGGTAATCCCCTGAACAATTACTCTCGTATTTTTATTAATAAATACACTCATTTAGGTTCCCTGCCTTTCTGCTCTACTTGACTAAAGATACGATCTTTTCTGCCCCGTCAGCCATAGACTCAGCAGAAGTGATATTTAAGCCTGAATCACTTAGGATTTTCTTCCCTAATTCAACGTTAGTTCCTTCAAGACGTACAACGAGTGGTAATGTTAAGCCGACTTGTTTCGTCGCTTCAACAACACCTTCTGCGATGACATCACATTTCATGATGCCGCCAAAAATGTTCACGAAAATCCCTTTGACATTTTGATCAGATAAGATGATTTTAAATGCTTCCGTTACTTTTTCAGCAGTTGCACCGCCGCCAACATCAAGGAAGTTTGCAGGGTCCCCGCCGTAATGCTTGATGATATCCATTGTAGACATCGCAAGGCCTGCTCCATTCACCATACAGCCAATATTCCCATCTAGAGAAATGTAGCTTAGGTCATATTTAGATGCTTCAATCTCTTTTGGATCTTCTTCATCAAGGTCACGGTATTCTAATATATCTTTTTGTCTATATAAGGCATTGCTATCAAAGTTTAATTTTGCGTCAAGTGCCATGACTTTTCCATCACCTGTTACAACAAGAGGATTTATCTCGGCAATTGAACAATCCTTTTCAATAAACGCATTGTAAAGGCTTGTCATAAACTTAACAGCTTGACCAACTAATTTTGTTGGAATATTAATTTTAAACGCAACTTCTCTCGCCTGATAGGCTTGGAGACCAATCGCTGGGTCGATGACCACTTTCACGATTTTTTCTGGCGTTTTTTCTGCTACTTCTTCAATTTCAGTACCGCCTTCTTCAGAAGCCATCAAAACAATTCTTGATGTCGCTCTATCCAAAACGAGTCCTACATAGTACTCTTTTTGAATATCGCAGCCTTCTTCAATAAGTAAGCGTTTTATTTCGCGCCCTTCAGGCCCTGTTTGATGTGTGACAAGTGTCTTGCCGAGCAATTCCTCTGCAAACCCTTTCACTTCATCTTTTGTTTTTGCAATTTTTACCCCACCTGCTTTACCACGGCCGCCTGCATGAATCTGTGCTTTTACGACATATACAGAGCTTCCTAGCTCTTCTGATGCTTTCACTGCTTCATCAGGTGTAAATGCTACTTTACCATTTGGAACTGAAACCCCATATTTTCTTAGGATTTCTTTTCCTTGGTACTCATGGATATTCATTTCCCATCCTCCCAACATATGTAGAAACAAAAATTATAAAATAGACTGCGCTTTCATTTTAAAGAATAAAAAAGAGAATGTCTAGGGTTCTATGTAAAATCGTAAAATCCTTCTAAACATTCAAACTTTTATTTTATTAAAAATATAAATTTTTCAGTCAAAACACTTATTTTACCTTATTTTTTCATTTTTTGATCCAACCGATAGATAAATGAAAATATTTCTGCTACAGTATCGTATAACGCTTCTGGGATTTCCTCATCGAGCGTTAAGTGGCGCATCAGTTCTACTAAATTACGGTCTTCTTGGATAGGGACGCCAGCTTTTTGAGCTTCTTCAATAATATGATCAGCCACATAGCCGCTGCCTGTTGCAACGACTTTTGGCGCCTTTTGTTTTTCTTCATCATAGTGTAGAGCGACCGCTCTTCTAAGCGGTTTTGAATCTTTCATACTCGTAAGTCCAGCCCTTTCTCGCTGATTTTATGAAAGTGTTCATCTAGAAAGTCAGACGGATCAATTGGCTCTTCTCTCTTTTTCGCTGTAATCCCCGTTAAACTATACCCTAGGGCATTTAAATTCTCTCGAACAGCTGGAATCATTGGATTAATGGTCCCTTGAAGTTCGTGAGCCGTCTCGACTGTAATTGACATCACTTTTTGCTGAATCGTACAGTCTATTAACGTTTCTTCTAAGTTCTCCATGTTTAAATAAAACATTAAACGGCACTGAGAAATATCAATAGAGCCATCTTTTTTCTTATGCCCTTTTAGAATAAAGGTTAAATCTTGAACACTATGTTTTGAGAAAAGAGGGTAAGAAACCATCATTTGACTAACTGTTTGGTTTTCCTGATGCACTAGTAACTGCCCATTTAATCTATGAAATAATTGATCCATTTCTTTTTTTACGGGTTCCGGAACATCAGCTTGCCTTGCATCATTTAAAACCATCTTTAATTGGTGAAGCTCTTGGCTTTTAACATCTTGGCTGCCCTTTTCCAGTAATTTCAGCATCCCAATTTCATCTCGTACACCTATCGCTTTTTTCATCGTCATCAGTAAATCGAGTACATCGGTTTTATTGCTTAATGCTGGTTCAGTCTGCTGAATGACCTTTACCAATGCGTTCGCCTCTGTTTTTGAAAGAAACGGAAATTCCTTTTGAAGCACGGCTGCCTTTGACTCAGCCTGTGGCCCTGCCTGCTGGACTGCTTGAACCAGTGATGTGAGTTGTTTTACATCAAGCTGCTGCTGTCCGTCTGTGCCTTGCTTTGTGATGCTTGTCAGAATGCGTTCTATTTGCTGAAGCGGGAGCTGTTTTGGACTTAATAATTGCTGCACGCTGTTCTGATTCACTGTATCCACCTGTCGCCCTTGTATAACGGCGGGCTGGCTCTGCTTTGTTTGCTGAGCCGGATTGACATGAGGCTGCACCTGCTGCAAGCTTTCTCCTTGCTTCGTTTGACCTTCTTTTGCTCCTAGAAGCACCGATAAGAGCTTTTCTGCATGAACAGTTGTCTCAGCATTCACAACCGTACGAACGGCCTGTGTAAGAGCCTGTGTGGCTTCTGATTGCTTCGGAAGCTGTGTTAATCGATCTAGCAGTGCTGTCACATCCTGATGAAGTGCAGAGGGGGATTTCATCGCTAATATTGATTGGAGCACTCCTTGCTGAATCGGCAAATCTTTCTTTAAAGCAAAAAGAAGTGCTTGCAGGCCTTTTTTGATATCCGCGCCTTGAAGTTGTTCAATCCATTTTACTGCCGTTTTTAACTCTGCTTCGTTGATGACCGGTTTTTCTTTTAAAAAGGCTGTAGCTGTTAACATTTGTTCAAGTCCATTTTTAAGCGACAGACCTTCTAGTAGTTTAGCTGCGGCATCCTTTAATGTTTTAGGATCTTGGTCAAATTGCTGAACAGGTCTTAATTTACTCAGACTGCCTCCACCTTCTTGTTCTAATTGGAACCAGTAGAAAGAATCGGCTTTGAGCTGAGCCGCTAGCTGCGCTTTGATTTTGGTCGAACCTATTTGAACAAGTGCTGTATCATCCCCAAGCATTTTCAGTACTTTGCCGAGAATGAGCCGATGAATATTTTCCTTTCCTTCCGTGTTAAGCGGAACAGATTCTGCCGTATTCAGCCGACTATTCAGTGCAGTATGTATATCTTCAACTCTTGTCATCACAGGCAGCCTCCTTGTGTCAAAATATTTATGAAATAACAGATTTCACTGGTGCAAATGATAACCGGTGGATAGGTGTGGCGCCATGTGTTTGAATGGCAGCCAGGTGCTCTTTCGTTCCATACCCTTTATGTTTTTCAAATTGATACTCAGGGTACTGGCGTCCATACTCTTCCATCATTTTGTCCCTTGTCACTTTGGCAATACATGCACCAGCTGCGATAGATGCGCTTTTAGCATCTCCTTTGATGATATTCTCCTGTTGAGTAGGAAGCGGGAGCGTCATCGCATCTATGAGTAGATAATCAGGTGTGTGAGTGAGCTGCTTTACAGCCTTCACCATCGCCAGTCTTGATGCTTCGTATATATTCATTTCGTCAATCGTTGCCGCATCAACAATGCCGATGCCGATGTCGAGTGCTTCCTTTTGAATGAGCTCATAATAGGTCATTCTTTTTTTCTCAGATAGCTGTTTTGAATCATTTAAACCGAGTAGGACGGTATCTTCTTTTAATATCACAGCTGCCGCAACAACTGGGCCAGCCAGTGGTCCTCTTCCTGCTTCATCTATGCCTGCAATACAAGTGTATCCTTGCGCTCTTGCTTTGGTTTCAAATTGCAGCATTTGCTTCCATGCTGCACGTAGTTCTTGCTGCTTTTCTCTCTCTTTGTTCCATTTGCCCATCAGCTTATGGACACTTTTTCTTGTATCGTCTTTCAATAGTTCACGAATGTATGACTCGTCGTCAGCATGTTGTTCTATTAATTCTTTTATTTGTTTGACCGTGTACATTGGCTTTTCCGCAGCCTCCTTCTTTATATCGGCAGTTTTTCGCAAAAAATAAAGACCCGCATGAGCTGCGTGTCTTTTAGCTTTCAGGCTTCTCAAAAGTGAGGGGACCAAATTTTTCCGTTCGAATATCCCGAATAATGATTTCGGTCGTTTTGTCGTAATTAATGAATCCTCCACTCATCAGACAGCCGCGTTTTGTGCCAATGGCATCAAACAGCTCAACTGTATCTTCAGGTATTTCTGCTAAATCATAGCGTTTTTTTAACCGCTCTGGATAGTGCTCTTCTAAAAAGCGGAGCGCATACACAGCGACATCCTGCAAGTTGATGATTGAGTCTTTAATCGCTCCAGTGACGGCCAGCCTAAGACCTACTTGTTCATCTTCAAATTTTGGCCAGAGAATTCCGGGGGTATCGAGCAGTTCAAGTTCTTTTCCGACCTTCACCCATTGTTGTGACGTCGTAATACCAGGTCGATCTCCTGTTTTCGCAATATTTTTCTTTGCCAACCGATTGATCAGCGTTGATTTGCCGACATTGGGAATTCCGATAATCAAAGCTCGAATGGCACGCGGCTTAACACCTTTTGCTTTCATTCGATCGAACTTTTCTTTTAAGATTTCTTTTGATGTCGTAATGATTTGATTTAACCCTTGTCCATCGACAGAATTAATGGCAAGTGACCGTACACCTTGCGCTTCAAAGTGTGCCTGCCACTCTTTTGTCATACGAGGATCTGCTTTATCTGCTTTGTTCAAAAGCATAATTTTCGGTTTGTTTTGGAGGATTTCTTCAATCATTGGGTTTCTAGAGGACATCGGAATTCTTGCATCGGTTAATTCAAATACGATGTCGATGAGCTTTAATTTTTCTGTGACTTCCCGTCTTGCTTTTGCCATATGGCCTGGAAACCATTGAATTGTCATATGTGCACCTTCTCTCTTCTAACGGTTGTCTCTATACATTGTACAAAAAAAGAGCCTGTTACAGGTAACAAGCTCTTTCCTTTGATATCATTATCGTCTGATTTCTTTGATACGAGCCGCTTTACCGCGAAGTTCACGTAGGTAGTAAAGTTTCGCACGACGTACCTTACCGTGACGTACAACTTCGATCTTAGCGATTTTTGGTGTGTGTACAGGGAATGTACGCTCAACGCCTACACCGTAAGAGATCTTACGAACTGTGAAAGTTTCGCTGATTCCACCACCACGACGCTTAATTACAACACCTTCAAAGATCTGGATACGCTCACGAGTACCCTCGACAACTTTCACGTGTACACGTAAAGTGTCACCAGGACGGAACGCAGGAAGATCAGTGCGTAATTGTTCTTTTGTGATTTCTTCAATCAATTGTTGCATCGTTTTCAACTCCTTCCAACAGATGCTCATGTCCTCTTTCTTCATTGCAGCGGAACATCGTTTTCAAACTTGAATCGGCAAGCCGTCCAAGTCACAAGTAGTATCATACCACACCTGTATACCTTGTGCAATACAATCTAGTCATTATGAAGCTGCCAAAGCCATCTTTTTTCTTCATCCGTTAATGTTTTGCAAGAATCGATCAAATCTGGCCGTCTTGTATAGGTTCGCTTCAACGATTCTTTACGCCGCCACTCTTCAATTTTGGCATGATTTCCAGAGAGAAGCACATCTGGTACTTTCAATCCTTTATAATCAGCTGGTCTTGTATAGTGCGGATGCTCAAGCAGACCTGTACTAAATGAATCTTCGATATGAGACGCTTCTTTTCCAAGCACATGAGGCAAAAGCCTGACCACACTGTCTGCAATCATCATCGCCGGCAGCTCTCCGCCTGTGAGAACGAAATCCCCGATTGAGATTTCATCTGTGACAAGATGCTCCCTGATGCGCTCATCGTAGCCTTCATAGTGGCCACAAATGAACATAAGATGCTCTTCTTTTGCAAGCTCTTCTGCTTTCTTTTGTGTATATCTTTCTCCTTGAGGACAGACAAGAATAATGCGGGGCTTCTTGTTTGCTTTTTTCGTTAAATCTTCTACCGCATCAAATACAGGCTGTGCTTTCAGAACCATGCCAGCACCGCCGCCATACGGATAGTCATCCACTGTTTTATGTTTATGATCGGAATACTCCCTAAAATTCACGACATCAAATGAGACCGCATCTTTTTCCTGAGCTTTTTTTAAGATCGATGAGTGAAGCACTCCTTCAAACATTTCAGGAAACAGTGTTAAAAAGTCAATTTTCATTCGTCAATGAGTCCTTCCATCACTTCAATGTGTACTTTCTTGGATGAAATATCAACTGTTTTGACGACAGATGGAATATAAGGGATGAGGGCATCTTTTTTGCCTTTTCTTCCAACCACCCATACATCATTTGCCCCTGGCGTTAAAACTTCTTTGATTTGACCAATCAGTTTGTCCTCTTCATCATATACTTCACAGCCGATGATTTCGTGGAAATAGAATTCCCCTTCATCTAATGAACCAAGATGTTCTTTTTCTACTTTTAAAATCGACTCTTTTAATTGCTCAGCTTCATTTAATGAACCGACTTCTTCAAATGTCAGTAAATCAAATTGTTTGTGCTGTCTATGTGATGCGACAGTCACTTTTAGCGGTTCTTTTTGATTTTGTTTGAAAATATAAAGGACGCTGCCTTTTTTGTAGCGTTCTTCTGGGAAATCAGTCTTTGACACAACACGTACTTCTCCGCGCACTCCATGTGTATTGACGATCTTTCCGACATTCAACCATTCTAGTTCCATGTTCTATAATCACCCCTGACGTATTTCCACAATGGTGCCGTCTTTCACGACGATGACATTGTCTTGCATTTTGTCATCCCATTTATCACCTATTTTTACTTCAATCAGCGCATCCACTTCTGTTTCTTTCATTTCACTGCCAAGAGGCAAGATATGCAGCTGCTCGACTTGAAAGTCAATTTGCCTCATTTTCTCTTGTCTTTTTTCAATGGCTTTTTGAAATTGAGGGATGGCTTCTTGCTGATGTGGTTCTTTTTCATGCTTTTTTAGTTGAAAATATAGTTGATTGCACTCACGTTCTAGTCTTTCTTTTTTCTCCAAAAAAGTCGTTAACAGTTTGTCCTTACTGCTTTCAGTTAATACTTGCATGACGGTGACATGTTGAATGATCTGCATCTTCCTTTTTGTCCCCCTATCCGAAGGCATTTGTCCTCTACAGTATAACGAAAAATAGATTTAAACGTGTAAAAAAAGGGGAGGTCCTAAGCCCTCTCCCTTTTTAGTCAGCAATCTCAAGTTGAACTTTCTTAGAAGACTCTGCACTTGCTGCAAACATGACTGTTCGTATCGCTTTAGCTGTACGTCCCTGCTTTCCGATCACTTTTCCGGTATCTTCAGCATTGACAGACAGTGTGTAAATGACCTGCTCATCTTTTTCTAATGAAGATACGTGAATATCTTCAGGGAAATCAACAAGTGGCTCGACGATGGACACAATCAATTCTTCCAAGGACAGCTCATTCATTATTTGCTGTTTTTCGCATTATGAAATTTTTCAAGAATTCCTTGGCTTGAGAAAAGGTTACGAACTGTATCAGATGGTTTCGCACCATTTTGAAGCCATTTAAGCGCTAATTCTTCGTTGATTTTCACCTCAGCTGGTGATAACACTGGATTGTATGTTCCAACTGTTTCGATGAAACGACCGTCACGTGGTGAACGAGAATCTGCTACAACAATACGATAGAAAGGAGATCTTTTTGATCCCATACGTTTTAAACGAATTTTTACTGCCATTTTACTAGCACCTCCGAAAATATTTCAACAAGATAGTATATTAACAATGATAAAAGGGTTTGTAAAGTGTTTTTTCTTAACAACGGTTTTATCATGTATAACCAATTACATAAATGGTAATTTAAAGCCGCCTTTTTTCTTTCCTTTGGACATATTGGTCATTTGCTTCATCATCTTTTTCATTTCGTCAAATTGTTTTAAAAGGCGATTGACTTCCTGTACAGATGTTCCGCTTCCTTTTGCAATCCGTTTTCTGCGGCTTGCATTGATGACCTCTGGCTGTTCTTTTTCTTCGGTCGTCATTGATTTAATGATCGCTTCGATGTGATTGAGCTGCTTTTCGTCTACTTGGACGTTTTTGAGCCCTTTCATTTTACCGGCTCCCGGCATCATTTGGATCAGTTCATCAAGTGGACCCATGTTGCGAACCTGCCCAAGCTGCTCGAGGAAATCATCGAGCGTGAAGCTCATTGTCCGCATTTTTTGTTCAAGCTCTTTCGCTTTATCTTGGTCAACGTTTGCTTGTGCTTTTTCAATAAGCGTGAGCACATCTCCCATGCCAAGAATTCTCGATGCCATCCGCTCTGGATGGAATGGTTCAATTGCATCAAGCTTTTCACCTAGTGCGGCGAATTTAATCGGCGTATTTGTGACTGCACGAATTGATAGTGCTGCCCCGCCTCGCGTATCACCGTCTAGTTTTGTCAGAACGACACCTGTTAAACCAAGCTGTTCATTAAAGCTTTTTGCGACATTGACAGCATCTTGACCAGTCATCGAGTCAACAACGAGGAAAATCTCTTCTGGATTTGCGACTTCTTTTACTTTCTGAAGTTCATCCATTAAGTCTTCATCAATATGAAGACGTCCTGCTGTATCTAAAATGACATAATCATGATGTTCTTCTTTCGCTTTTTCAATTGCCTGTTTGGCAATTTCGACAGGACTAACTTGATCACCTAATGAGAATACGGGCATATCAAGCTGTTTCCCAAGCGTTTGAAGCTGCTGGATCGCTGCTGGTCTGTAAATATCAGCGGCCACCATCATCGGCTTGCGATTATGTTTTTTGCGAAGTAAGTTGGCAAGCTTTCCAGTTGTGGTCGTTTTACCTGCCCCTTGAAGACCAACCATCATAATGACAGTCGGAGATTTTTTCGCTACAGCGATTTTACTCTCTTCCCCGCCCATTAATTCAGTGAGCTCTTCTTTTACAACTTTAATGACCTGTTGTCCTGGGGTAAGACTTTGCATGACCTCTTGTCCAACTGCCCGCTCGCTTACTTTTTTCACAAAGTCTTTGACTACTTTAAAATTGACGTCAGCTTCAAGAAGGGCAAGGCGTACCTCGCGCATCATTTCTTTTACATCTTGCTCTGACACTTTTCCTTTGCCGCGGATTTTTGAAATCGTCTGCTGCAGTCGGTCGGCTAATCCTTCAAATGCCATACTGTGCCGCCTCCTAATCTAATTTCTCAAGCGATTCAATTAAAGCTTCTGCTTCTTCCTTTTGCGCGGAATCTGCTACAAGCTCTCTCATTTTTGTGAGAAGTTCTTTACGCTCTTTAAATTTCTTAAACAAGAGCAGCTTTTCTTCATATTGTTCAAGCATCGCTTCAGTCCGTTTAATATTATCATAAACAGCCTGTCTTGATACTTCATATTCATCCGCAATTTCACCGAGGGAAAAATCGTCTAGGTAGTAAAGCGACATGTAGCTCTTTTGTTTTGCGGTCAACAACGATTGATAGAAATCAAACAAGTAGTTCATTCTCGTTGTCTTTTCAAGCGTCATGGGCTCTCTCCCCTTTGTTAAGTTCATTCCCTTTACAACAACTAAGTTTACACGGTTCTGATCTATGTGTCAAGTTTTTATCTTGTCACTTCCTGCGGCGATATTTAAATAAAAAAGCCGGCAGTTTTGCCGGCATTTTGATTAGTCTTCTTGATCAATCATGTCTGAGAATAATCCGTACACATACGATTCAGCATCGAACTCTTGCAGATCGTCTACTTTTTCACCTAATCCGACAAGTTTTACAGGGATGTTGAGCTCATTGCGAATGGCAAGAACAATCCCGCCTTTTGCAGTACCGTCAAGCTTTGTTAAAGCGATACCTGTCACGTTTGTCGCTTTAGAAAATTCCTTCGCTTGCGCCATCGCATTTTGACCCGTTGTCGCATCAAGGGCAAGCAGTACTTCGTGCGGTGCATCGGGCACTTCGCGCTCAATGACTCTCTTGACCTTCTCTAGCTCTTTCATCAAGTTGACTTTGTTTTGCAGTCTGCCTGCTGTATCACAGATCAAGACATCTGCTTTTTTGGCTTTAGCTGATTGAACAGCATCATAGATGACCGCTGCCGGGTCAGAGCCTGCTGTTTGTTTAACGACAGGAACACCAGAGCGCTCGCCCCATACTTCAAGCTGCTCAATCGCCCCCGCACGGAACGTATCACCTGCTGCTAAAATGACGGATTTCCCTTCATTTTTTAGCTTGTTTGCCAGCTTACCAATGGTTGTGGTTTTACCGACACCGTTCACGCCTACGAATAAAATAATATTTAAACGGCCGTCTTCAATGTTCAGTTCAGAGATTTGTTCCTCACCGCTATTGTAAATCTCCACGAGTTTTTCAGAGATGACTGCTTGTACTTCACTTGGGTCTTGAATGTTTCTTAATTTCACTTCTTTTTTCAGCTCATCAATCAGTTCCATCACAGTCGTGAAACCAACATCCGCACCGATTAACACTTCTTCTAGTTCTTCAAAAAAGTCTTCATCCACTTTACGATAGCGAGAAATGAGTTCATTTACTTTTCCCTGAAACGAATTTCTCGTTTTTTCAAGTCCATCTTTAAACTTTTCTGATACTGAATCGGTTTGCTGCGTAAATTTTTCTTTTAATTTCTTAAAAAAGCTCATGGGTTCAAAAACCTCCTTTAATTACTGGACAAGCTCTTTCGTTTCCTCTAGTTTGACAGATACCAGTTTTGAGACACCTGACTCCTGCATCGTGACACCGTACAGAACATCTGCTTCTTCCATGGTTCCTTTTCGATGTGTAATCACAATGAACTGTGTTTCTTGGCTGTATTTCTTTAAATACTGGGCAAAGCGGAACACATTCGCTTCATCAAGTGCCGCTTCTACCTCATCTAGCACACAGAATGGAACTGGTCTCACTTTTAAGATCGAGAATAATAAAGCGATGGCTGTTAATGCTCTTTCTCCGCCTGAAAGCAGGCTTAGATTTTGCAGCTTTTTCCCCGGCGGCTGCGCCACAATATCGACACCTGAGTTTAGTAAATCGTTTGGATCTGTCAACTTAAGGTCTGCTCTTCCTCCGCCAAATAATGCTTGGAAAACAGATTCAAAATGCCCGCGGATTTGAGAGAATGTCTCAGAGAAACGTTTCGTCATCTCCTGATCCATTTCTTCAATGACTTGGAATAACGTATTTTTCGCTTCTGTCAGATCATTGCGCTGTTCAGTTAAGAAGAGAAAACGTTCATTCACACGTTCATACTCGTCAATGCTGCCTAAGTTCACTGTTCCAAGCTCTTCAATGGCTAGTTTGATCAATTTCACGCGTTTTCTTGCTTCATCCGGCGATAGCGTCAGATGATACATTTCTTTTGCTCCTTCAAACGAAAGGGCATACTCTTCGTTTAAATAGGCGATGAGGTTATCAAGTTCAACTTCCATGCGGCCAAGCTTGATTTCTTCATCTTTTAAGCTTGTCGTGAGCTGTTTATACAGGCGTTTTTGCTCTTTCAGTTCACGTTCAGCGAATTCTAATGTTTCAGAAAGAGCCAGGCGCTGTTTGCGTCGCTCTGAGATAAGCGCTGTCGTTTTGTTTTTATGCTCCAGTTTCTCTTTTGCCGCTTCTTCCAGTTGTTCGGCGCCGCTTGAGCTGGATGACATTTCACTTGTTAAGAGGGACAAATCTTCTTTTGTTTCCGTCAGCGTCTTTTCAGCCTCTTCTAATTCAGCCGTTAAGCTCGACAGTTTTTCTTGTTCATTTGCTAAAGACTGCTCTTTTTTGGCAAGCGAGATTTTCAGCTCTGTTAATTCGGAAGAAATGGTTTCTTTCGTTGAGCTTTGGGTCTGCTTCCGTTTTGTTAACGTGTTGATCTCTTCGTCAAGAGAGGTCAGTTTCTCACCTATAGATGTTTCAAGGGCTGCCTGCTCTTTATCCTTGCTCGCAAGTTCGCTAGAGCGCTGCTGCAACTCTTCTTTTTCTTGATCATAGAGCTCTAGATGAGCGTTAATATTTTTTTCAGCTACTTGCAGTTCATATAATGTCCCTTTTAACTCTTGCTGCTTTTCTCGAAGCATTTCGCCGCGCTGACGCAATTCATTTAATTGGACTTCGCTTTCGGCAATCGATTGCTTCGTTTCTTTTGTTTCTTTTTCAAGGATCGTTGTTTTTTCTTCCATTTCAACGAGCTGCTTTGTTAATGTTTCAATCTCTCGGTTTCTGGAGAGGAGGGAATTGTTCTTTTTCTTTACGCCTCCCCCAGTCATTGAACCGCCTGGGTTCACCACGTCCCCATCAAGGGTCACGATACGATAACGATGTCCAAGCATTTTCGCTAGCTCGTTGGCACCTTTTAAGTCTTTCACGATTAGGACCGTTCCAAGCAAATTCCGAATGACTTTTTCATACTTTTCATCAAAGGAAACGAGCTGACTCGCTACGCCGATAAATGCGTCATGCTGCTCAGCTGTTTGAATATCTCTGAACTGAATGGTTCGTTCTTTGATGACGTTCATTGGCAGGAAGGTCGCACGCCCAAAGGAATGCTGCTTTAAGTATCCAATGGCCTGTCTGGCAGCCGCTTCATTTTCAGTAACGACATGCTGCGTGGCTGCGCCAAGTGCAATTTCAATCGCTGTTTCATGTTGCTGCTCTGTTTGAATCAGCTCTGCAATCGCCCCGTGAATACCGCCTAACCGGTCCTTTGCCTTTAAAACCTCTTTCACTCCTTGGAAAAATCCTGAGAAGTCTTCCTGCATGGATTCAAGCATTTCTTTTTTAGATTTTGCCTGCTGTACATATTGATAGGCTTGGTAAAGTGCCGTTTCTTTTTTCTCGTATTGACGTTTCATCTGCTCTAGCTTTTGTTCCGCTTCTCTAAAGCGTTTCACCTGAGCCAAAATGTCTTCTTCTCGTTCTGAAAGTTGCTTCTCGGCTTCTGTTTTCTTTTCCTTCACAGATACCCGTTCTTCGATATGTTTCTGATTATTTTGCGTTAACCGCTCTAGCTGCAAGGCAGCTTGGCGCTGCTGTTCTTCTAGTAATGTACGTTCGTTTCGGATAGAAGCTTGCTCGTTTAATAGGTCAAAATAATCGCTTTTCAGCTGTTCAATTTGCCCTTCCACATCTTCACTATGAAGAGACAGCTGATGCTGTTTTGTTTTCACTTCATCTTTTAGCTGCTGCACTTCTGTTTGCAGGCTGTCACGTGTGACTTTCTGCTGTTCAATCTTTTCCGTTAACAACGCCTGTTTTTCGGTTAAACGCACGAGCGTATCTTCTAGCTGACCTTGGTTAGCGGCCGCATTTTTTTTCCGTTCTTTTAGAACTTCTTTTTTCCCTTCAAGCTTTTCTAGTTCTTCACTTGTGAAAAGGAGGACTTCTTGAAGGTCATGAATCGAATCGTCAAGCGCCTGAATACGGTCTCTCGATTCTTCGATTTTGGCTTCCTTCGCTTGAATGTCTGTGGACTGCTTCATTTCATCTTGTTTGAACCGCTCGACAGCTTCACCAAGTGTTGTCCATTTTTTGTGCAGTGCTTCAATATCATGGACGGTGAGAGCAATTTCTACATTTTCAAGTTCTTCTTTCTTTTGCAAATAGTCTTTTGCAATAGATGCCTGCATTCTTAGTGGTTCTACTTGATCTTCTAGTTCATGCAGAATATCTTCTACCCGGTTTAAGTTGTCCTGCGTTTCAAACAGTTTATTCTCGGCTTTTTTCTTTCTTGTTTTATATTTCAGGACACCAGCTGCTTCTTCAAAGATGCTACGTCTTTCTTCAGCTTTACTCGATAGAATCTCTTCTACCTTACCTTGGCTGATGATCGAAAAAGCTTCTTTTCCAAGACCTGAATCCATGAAAAGATCAATAATATCCTTTAAGCGGACAGATTGATTGTTAATGAGAAATTCACTTTCTCCAGAACGATAGACTCTTCTTGTCACACTGACTTCGTGAAAATCGATCGGCAAAAAGTGATCTTCGTTATCGAGCGTTAATGTCACTTCTGCTAAGTTGACTCGTTTTCTTGAGTCACTTCCTGCAAAAATGATGTCTTCCATTTTTCCTCCGCGGAGGCTTTTTGCTGATTGCTCTCCAAGTACCCAGCGGATCGCATCAGTAATATTACTTTTGCCGCTTCCGTTTGGTCCAACAACAGCTGTAACCCCTTTGACAAAGTCTACAGTCACCCGCTGTGCGAAAGATTTGAATCCTATCACGTCTAAACGTTTGAGGAACATGAGAGTGATCCTCCTTATGTATTTAAAGTACTATTATCTTACCATATGAACTGAAAAAAGATGATGGAAAACAGAGTGAAATCCCCCTGAATCACGAGGGGGATTTTATTGGTTCATATGATGTTTCTGTAATTTAGCAAGTGCTTCCTGTGCAGCATGCTGTTCCGCTTCTTTTTTTGAACGGCCATTTCCAATTCCGAGCACTTCTCCTCTAAGGGATACATTGGCTTCAAATTCCCGGTTATGTGCTGGGCCTTTTTCATGCAGGATTCGGTATTCAAGTACACCTTTTCCATCTCGCTGAACAAATTCTTGAAGCTGGCTTTTAAAGTCCATGACATGTGAGAATGCCCCGTCATTAATTTTCGGGTACACATAGGCTTCTAGGAATCGTTCAACAGGCTCAAGTCCTTGATCTAAATAAAGCGCTCCGATAAACGCCTCAAATACGTCTGCTAAGAGTGCCGGACGCTTTCTGCCGCCTGTCATTTCTTCCCCTTTTCCTAAAAGAACAAGGTCTCCGAAGGACAGCTCATGTGCTAATGACACAAGTGATGGCTCACATACGATCGCCGCTCTCAGTTTTGTTAAATCTCCCTCGCTCATGGCTGGATACTTTGCAAATAAGAACTGTGAGATCGTTAATTCTAAAACAGCGTCCCCTAAAAATTCAAGTCTTTCATTATCCTCATAAGGTTTTTTCCGATGCTCATTCACATAAGAGGAATGTGTAAAGGCTTGATAGAGTAGTTTTTCATTTTTAAAGTGTACAGAAATGCGCTGCTGAAATTCTCTGAATTGCTCTAGTTTTTTGCTCTGTTTCTGTTTGTCTTTATAGTGTTTTGGCATAGCAACCTCCAGGTAGGCGTCATCGCCTTTAAGGATACTGATTATATGGAGTCTCTCTTTCTACATGCAAGGAAACCGTGCTCCTTAGCATCTGAAAAAGGCTGACAATTGATCAGCTGAATATGTTGAAACTAACATAAATTTTCAAAGTCCCGCCATGAAAATAGACGGGACTTTGTTACGCTTATTGCTGGCTATTTATGTAGTTCACAGCGTCACCGACTGTTGCAATTTTTTCAGCATCTTCGTCAGAAATTTCCATATCGAACTCATCTTCAAGTTCCATAACTAGCTCAACTACATCAAGGGAATCAGCGCCTAAATCTTCTTTAAATGAAGCTTCCATTTTCACGTCAGCCTCATCAACGCCAAGGCGGTCTACAATAATTTTTGATACACGCTCTAATACGTCTGCCATTGCCTTTCACCTCCCCTCAAAGTATTATAGTTGATTCGTTTTTAAAAAACTAGAGAAAACGTAACGAAATTTTGATATTTCTTAGGACATAACCATTCCGCCATCCACTTGGATGGTTTGGCCTGTAATATAACCTGCTCCTTCTGAAGCTAAAAAGACAACAACGTTGCTTATATCTTCAGGCGCACCAAAGCGTGCGAGCGGGATTTGCTTCAGCATTTCTGTTTGAACATTCTCATCAAGCTTGTCAGTCATATCAGTAGAAATAAAGCCTGGTGCTACGGCATTGACTGTAATATGACGGCTGGCCAGCTCTTTCGCTGTTGTTTTCGTTAAACCGATCACACCAGCTTTTGCTGCAACGTAGTTTGCTTGTCCAGGGTTTCCGCAAACGCCGACAACAGATGCTACATTGATGATTCTTCCGCTGCGCTGTTTCATCATTTGACGTGTCACAGCTTTTGTACAGTTGAAGACACCTTTTAAGTTTATGTTAATGACATCATCCCATTCATTTTCTTTCATTCTCATGAGCAGGTTGTCCTTTGTAATTCCAGCATTATTCACAAGAATGTCGATTGAACCAAATGTATCAACGGCTTGTTTCATTAATGCCTGTACTTCTTCTGCATTTGACACATCCGCTTTGACAGCAAAAGCCTGCTGGCCAAGTGCTTTGATCTCATCTACGACTTCATTTGCTTTTGCTTCGTTGCCTGAATAGTTCACCACAACATTGGCACCTTTTTTCGCCAAATCGATCGCAATCGAACGACCAATACCGCGAGATGCACCTGTGACAACGGCTGTTTTATTTGTAAGCATCAAGAATCCCCCTTGAGTGTTTGAATGGCTGCTTCAATTGTTTCTTGATCTGATACGGAAATGGTCGTCAGGCGGCGATTGACTTTTTTCACAAGACCTGAGAGCACTTTACCAGGACCAATTTCAATAAATGTTGTCACACCTAAGTCAATCAGGCGTTCTACACTTTCTTCAAATCGAACAGGAGAATACAATTGTTCAATCAGCTTCGTTTCAATTTCATTACGTGATGTCACGATGTCTGCTGTTACGTTTGAAATGACTGGCGTCGCGGCATCAGAAATGTCTAATTTAGATAATACATCTGTGAATTTTTCAGCTGCTGGTTTCATTAATGCAGAATGGAAAGGTCCACTCACTTCAAGTGGAATTGCACGTTTTGCGCCCTTTTCTTTCGCTTTCTCTGATGCAAGTTCCACACCTTTTGCTGTACCAGAGATGACGATTTGGCCCGGACAGTTTAAGTTCGCAAGTTCTACAAGATGACCGCTTTCTGTCACTTCTTTTGTCACTTCTACAAGCGCCGCTTGGTCTAAGCCAAGAATCGCCGCCATTGCGCCTTCTCCTGCTGGAACGGCTTCATTCATTAATTCGCCGCGCTTTCTCACTGCGAAAACGGCATCTTTAAACGAAAGAGCTCCCGCTGCAACAAGGGCTGTATATTCACCCAGGCTGTGCCCTGCTGCATAATCTGCTTTGATTCCGCTCTCTTCAAATTTCTTTAAGATCGCGATGCTTGTCGTTAAAAGAGCTGGCTGTGCATTATATGTCAGCGTCAGTTCTTCTGCATCTCCTTCAAAAATCATTGAAGATAAATCAAAACCAAGGGTCTGATCTGCTTCTTCAAACACAGCTTTAGATGCTGCTTCTTGGTCAAATAAATCTTTTCCCATGCCAATTTTTTGAGAGCCTTGGCCTGGGAATAAAAAAGCAATTTTACTCATGCTGCTCTACCTCCATTACGACTCATTCGTGTCTTCTTTTTGAACTTCTTGATGAATGATAGCTGAAACGTCTTTTTTAACGATGTCGCGCGCCTGACGAATGGCATGAAAAATCGCATTTTCATCAGAGGAACCATGCGCTTTAATAACGGGTGCTTTTAAACCAAATAATGCGGCACCACCATATTCGGAGTAATCCATTTTAGATTTCATCTGCATTAATTTTGGCTTCATCATACCTGCTGCTATTTTAGCTGTGAAGCTGGATGTTAAGGTTTCTTTCAGCATTTTAAAAACAGAAAGGGCTGTGCCTTCGATCGTTTTAAGGGCGATATTCCCAGTGAAACCATCTGTGACAACGACATCAGCTACACCCTCTAATAAGTCACGCGATTCTACATTTCCTACGAAATTCAAATCTGATGCTTTTAATAATTCAAAGGTTTTTTTCGTTAAATCGTTGCCTTTTTTATCTTCTGTCCCGACATTTAAAAGTCCAACGCGTGGATTGCTCTTCGGGAAGACATGCTCTACGTAAATAGATCCCATCATGGCATATTGCACAAGATGCTCTGGCTTTGCATCAACGTTTGCGCCGACATCCAACAATAAGAACCCGCTGCCATCAAGTGTTGGCAACGTCGGAGCAAGTGCTGGTCTGTCAATGCCATCAATTCTGCCTACGATAAACAGGCCTGCTGTCATGAGAGCCCCAGTATTTCCAGCTGAAATACAGGCATCTGCTCTTCCTTCTGAAACTTCCTGCGCCATTTTCACCATAGAAGAATCCTTTTTACGTCTCACTGCACGCACTGGCTCATCCGTTGGTTCAATGACTTCTTTTGCATCTAAGATAGTGATGCGTTCATGATTTGTTATGTATGATTTGATCTTGCTTTCATCGCCGACTAGTGTAATCTCGATATCTGAAAATGCTTCTAAGCTTTTTTGCACACCGTCAATAATGGCTTTAGGGGCATGATCTCCCCCCATTGCATCGACTGCAATTCTCATGTTATGTGCCACCTTTTACTTTTGTTTTGAGCGATACATGACGAAATCGCCTGAGAAGACAACTTCCTCACCTACATAGCTGTTTACTTCAACTACCGTTCTGCCTTTTTCTTTATCATGTGAGGCAACTTTGGCTTTTGAGACGACTCTTTCGCCTTGTTTGACCTGCCTTGTAAACTTAATATTTGCTTTTGCTGTCAAAGCCAGTTCATCGTCGATGACGGCTACTGCCAGCGAATTTGCCTGGGCAAAAAGATGATGTCCCCTGGCAATTTGGTTACGGCTGAATACATGCTCTTTTCTTACTTCAAAAATGGAAATCGCTTGATCATCAAGCTCTACATCAATCATTTCTCCAATAACTTCATCCAGCGGAAGAGACTTCACTTCATCCTCTAATGTCTTTTCGGCCACGTGCTTAATTCGTTCGCGTAACTCAGGGATTGACAGCTCCAAACGGTCAAGACGAACTGTTTGAATGCTTACACCGAACTTACTTGCCAATTCTTCATCAGTAATGAACGGAGTCGAGCTGATCGTTTGCTGGAGAAGCCTTTGTCGTTCTTTTTTATTTAGTTTCATATGCAGACACCATCCGTACATTTATGACTAGGTACTAATAGTAGTATATAATCTCATAGATGATAAATCAATCCTTGTTTCAAAAAGACAAGAAAATTCCTCCAGCACTTGATCAGCTCAATTTATCTCCGCCGAGCACACCGCTGTCTACGAGTGTTTGCCTAAGTTCTTTGTATTCAGGGTCTGTCCAAAAGGCTTCAGACTGCACGAGCTCTGCCGCATCTTTTCTAGCGGTTTCAAGCGCCCTATAGTCATGAACCATATCTGCCACTTTAAATTCAGGCATTCCGCTTTGTTTCTTGCCAAAGAAGTCGCCAGGGCCTCTTAGTTCTAAGTCCTTTTCAGACAGTTCAAAGCCATCTGTTGTTTCAGACATGATCCGCATGCGCTCTTTACCGGTCTCTGATTTAGGGTCCGCCATTAAAATACAAAAAGATTGATGCTCTCCGCGTCCGACTCGGCCTCTTAACTGATGAAGCTGTGACAGTCCAAAACGGTCCGCATCATAAATGACCATGATGGTCGCATTTGGCACGTTGACTCCAACTTCAACAACTGTCGTTGACACAAGGATTTGCACTTCATTGGAAGTGAAATCTCTCATCACTTGATCTTTTTCATCACTTGCAAGTTTCCCATGCATTAAGCCGATCGACCATTTTCCGCGATACGCCTCTGTCAGCATGCTGTGAACATCAATCGCATTTTGGACATCCAGTTTGTCTGATTCTTCTATAAGTGGACAAATAATATACGCTTGTCTGCCTTTTCTCAGCTCTTTATCAACAAAAGCAAGAATCCGCTCAAGCATGTCATGCTTCACCCAGTACGTTTCAATCTGCTTTCGGCCAGCTGGCAGCTCATCAATGACAGAAACGTCCATTTCTCCAAATACTGTGATGGCAAGCGTTCTTGGAATAGGCGTTGCGGTCATAAACAAAACATCTGGGTCCTGCCCTTTGCTTCGGAGTTTTTTCCGCTGTTCCACGCCGAACCTGTGCTGTTCATCTGTAATAACAAGACCAAGCTGCTGAAATTCCACTTCGTCCTGGATAAGGGCATGCGTACCGACTAATATATCGATTTCGCCCTCTTTCAGACGTTCAAGCAGTTCTCTGCGGCGCTTGCCTTTCACTGAACTTGTCAAAAGAGCAATATTTAGTCCCCATTTTTCAAATAGTTGATACAGTGAATCGGCATGCTGTTCAGCCAAGATTTCAGTTGGCACCATCAGCGCACCTTGAAAGCCGGATAAATGAGCGGCATAAAGGGCAATTGCCGCTACAGCTGTTTTCCCCGATCCAACATCCCCTTGAAGAAGCCGGTTCATCCGGTACGGGGATGCCATATCTGACATAATTTCATCCAGCACTCTTGATTGTGCTTTTGTCAACGGGAACGGCAGGCTATGAACAAACTCAAAGACCGCCTCTTTTGAGAACAGATGCTGGATGCCTGATGTTTTTTCTCGTTCTTTTTTTCTGATCGCCTGCATCTTCAGCTGAAAGATGAGAAATTCCTCGTACACGAAGCGTCGTCTTGCTTGCTTGAGCGAGTCTCTCGTTTCAGGGAGATGAATGGTTTTTAGTGCTTCTTGATAAGACATGAGTTTATAAGCAGCTACAAGCTGCTTTGGCAGTGGATCTTCTGCATGATCTACATAGAGTGACAACGCTTGTTTCACAAAACGCCTCATCATTTTCACGGTTACATTTTCTTTGACCGAATAAACAGGTTCTATACTGCCATCTTGTTCGTGTGTTCCTTTTTTAAATTCCTGAACCATAATGGATTGCCGGTTTTTATCCCACTTCCCTGTGACGGATACCGTATCGCCTAAAACAAGACTTCGTTTTAAATAAGGGCGATTGAAGCATATGGCTGTAATCAAAAAACGACCGACAAGCAGCCTGAATGTCAGCCTGCTTCGTTTTTTTCCATAATAGGTGAGAACGGGCTCACTGTGCACTTTTCCTTCAACTGTGACACGTTCGTCATGCCTGACTTCTTCTAAGTTGCGAAGCTCATAGTCGTCATATCGATAAGGAAAGTAGCCGAGTAAATCGGCTACTGTGTAGATTCCAAGTTCATTTAGTGTTTTTTCTGTTTCTTCTCCAATCCCTTTCAAGGCAGAGATCTTATCTTGCAATTTCTGTATCACGAGATGAGGTCACACCTCCGAAAATCTTCTTTTCAAGCTCCCTTGCTGTCGGTGTTGCAGCTAGTCCGCCTTGTGCGGTCTCACGAAGAGCGGTTGGCATCGTTTGACCAATTTTGTACATCGCATCAATGACTTCATCACAAGGGATGCGGCTTGTAATGCCGGCAAGTGCCATATCTGCTGCAATCATCGCATTAGAAGCGCCCATTGCGTTTCGTTTCACACATGGCACTTCCACAAGTCCTGCGACTGGATCGCAAACAAGACCTAGCATATTTTTTAGGGTGATGGCCATGGCTTCAGCGGATTGCTGCGGCGTACCGCCTGCCATTTCTACAATGGCTGCTGCTGCCATACCTGATGCAGATCCTACTTCTGCCTGACAGCCGCCTGCTGCACCAGAGATACTTGCGTTATTGGCGACAACAAAACCAAATGCACCAGATGTAAATAGGAATCTGACCATTTGTTCCTTTGTTGGCTTTAATGTTTCTTTCACCGCAAAGAGCGTTCCTGGCACAACACCTGCTGAGCCAGCTGTAGGCGTTGCACAGATCGTTCCCATTGCTGCGTTCACTTCATTTGTTGCCACTGCCTTACTGACAGCATCTAAAATGGTATGACCAGACAATGTTTTGCCTGATGCGATATATGCTTGAAGTTTCACCGCATCCCCGCCTGTTAAACCAGATAATGATTTCACACCTTTCAGTCCGTTTTCAACGGCCTGTTCCATCACTTCTAGGTTGCGGTACATCTGCGAGAAAATGTCTTCACGTGACTTCCCTGTCACTTCCATTTCTTGAGTAATCATAATTTCTGAAATGGAGGTATTCCGTTCTTCTGTTAGCTGCACGAGTTCTTTGACGTTTTTAAACATCATACATAACCTCCTTGTTGTTACTCTGCAATTTGTGTGACTTGAATAATGTTTGGCAGCGTCTCAAGCTCTGTTAAAACCGCTGGATCAATATTTTGATCCACTTCAATCGTCATGAGTGCTTCTTGCCCGACCTCTTTACGTGCCACTTCCATATGACCAATGTTGATGGCGAATTTCGCTAACACATTGGCAACTGCTGCAATCGTCCCGTAACGGTCGTTATGAACCACAAGAATGGCCGGGTGATTCCCTGAGAGTCTCAGTTCAAAGCCATTTAATTCTGTGATTTCAATTTTACCTCCACCAATGGAAATCCCGATTAATTCAAGGCTTCCATTCGCATCTGAAATTTCTACTTTTGCTGTATTTGGATGCGCTGGCACCGCATCTTCTTCTTTAAACTCAATGTCGATTTCTTTGCTTTTTGCAATATCGATCGCTGTTTTAATTCGTTCATCAAATGTATCAAAGTCAAGAACACCGCCGATAATGGCTACATCTGTCCCGTGTCCTTTATACGTATCTTTAAAAGAGCCATAAAACGATACAGTAATTCGTTTCGGTTCTCTTCCGAACAAGCTGCGAGCCACTCTTCCAATACGAGCCGCACCCGCCGTGTGCGAACTTGATGGACCAATCATGACGGGTCCAATAATATCAAACACACTTCTAAATTTCATAGGTCTTCCCCTCTCATCACCAATCACATTGGTTTGTTACTCCCTTTAGACTAATGGATTCATTCGATTCCCGCAACTCATTTCACGAATGAACACATAGTAAAAAAATGCAAAAGAATAAGAAGGGCTTCATGTGCCCTTCTTTCTTTATTCAACAGCCAAAATATATGAATAAAGCGGCTGTTTTCCATCGTGGACTTCAACTTCTACATCTTCAAATGTTTCTTCAATATATGCTTCTAAAGCTTCCATCTCATCAGATGATGCATCTTCCCCTTTGATGATTGTGACAATCTCATCATCTTCTGTCACCATTTGGGTCAAAAGCTCTTTTGCTGCATCTAATTGATTTTTAGCTGTTAAGGTGATTTTTCCATTGTATAGGCCCATATAATCGCCTTTGGCAATGTCGATCCCATCAATTTGAGTATCTCTCACTGCAAAGGTAATTTGACCGCTTTTCACATGATCAATCGCTTCTAACATCGCTGCTTCATTGTCTTCATTTGAAGCTGCTTCATTTAGAGAAAGAAGTGCCGACATTCCTTGAGGAACGGTCTTTGTCGGAATAACAACGACCTCACGACTTGAGACAGTTGCCGCCTGTTTAGCTGCCATGACAATATTAGAATTATTAGGTAAGATAAAGACGGTTTCGGCATGAATGCTATCAATTGCTTTGACAATGTCTTCTGTGCTCGGATTCATTGTCTGTCCGCCTTCAATGACGACGGATGCTCCGATACTTTTAAACAAGTCAGCAATCCCTTCTCCCATTGCGACACTCACTACTCCAAAACGCTGTTTTTCAGCAGCTGTTGCTTTTGGTGCAGCAGGCGAGTGATCTTTTTCTTCATTGACGATCGAGCTATGCTGCTCTCTCATGTTTTCAATTTTCATATTAATTAAGCTGCCGTAGCGCTGTGCATATGATAAGACATCTCCTGGCTGCTCTGCATGAATATGAACTTTTGCAAGCGTATCATCAGATACCACAAGAAGTGAATCTCCGAATTCGCTTAATTCTTCTCTGAAGGCATTTTCGTCAAAGGACTGTTTGTCTTCTTCGAATTTCACCATAAATTCTGTACAATAGCCAAATTCAATATCTTCTGTGTTCATATGGCTTTGTGCACTTTTATGATGCTCTGCACTCACTAATTCTTTTAATGTTGGCAAAGAGGCCGTTTTAGGAGGAAGCTCTTCTCCTCTTAATGAAGCAAGGAAACCTTCATATACACAAAGAAGTCCTTTACCGCCGCTATCTACAACGCCGACTTCTTTTAAAACAGGAAGGAGATCTGGTGTGCGGTCTAGTGATGCTCTTGCTTCCTCAATCGTTAATTCAAGCACACGATCGATTTGGTCTTCTGTTGCTGAAACAGCAACCGCTTTCTTTGCTGCGTCTTTTGCAACCGTTAAGATGGTTCCTTCAATCGGTTTCATGACGGCTTTATATGCTGTATCAACACCGGCCTGCAAGGCAAGCGCAAATTCTTTTGCATCAATTGTTTCTTTTTGTTCTATATTTTTGCTAAAACCTCTGAAGAGCTGAGACAGGATCACACCTGAGTTTCCTCTTGCCCCCATTAACAGCCCTTTCGACAGAGCCACCCCGACCTTACCAATGTGATCGGTATTTGTTTCTTCAACTGCTTTTGCCCCTGAAGTCATTGACAAATTCATATTTGTCCCCGTGTCTCCGTCTGGCACTGGAAAAACATTTAACGCATCAACAATTTGTGCGTTTTGAGAAAGATGGTGAGCACCTGCAAGAATCATTTTTGCAAATGAGCGGCCACCCAGATTTCTAATAGACAATATATTTCCTCCTTACTACGGGTTCGTAACTTTTACTCCTTGTACATAAATGTTGACTGAGTCAACTGAAAGTCCAATCGTGTGATGAATCGTATATTTGACTTTCGTTTGAACATTATGTGCGACTTCTGATATTTTTGTACCGTAGCTGACGATGATGTACATATCAATATGAATGCGATCTTCTTTTTGACGCACAAGAACACCCCGGCTGAAGTTCTCTTTGCGGAGAATATCCGTCAAGCCGTCCTTTATTTGATTTTTGGACGCCATGCCAACAATACCATAGCAATCGATCGCAGCGCCTCCTGCCACCATTGCAATGACTTCATTTGATATATCAATTTGTCCGTATTTCGTTCTAAGTTCAATGGACACATTGGTTCCCCCTTTTTGAGAAATTGCCCTGAGTTATCACTATTTTACTATAAGACCCTTCTTTTTAAAAGAAATCATTCAATCCGACCCAATCCTACTTATACTATAGCCTTGATTTTTTATCAAGATGTCAAGGTATTTTTCTTGAAAGAGGAGTAAACAATCCTTGCAAACCCCTTGAAGCTGTGGTAAATTATTAAAGTATCTTGAGGCATCTCTAAGTACGTATATGAAGAATATGATGATGTTTTCGCAGTTAGGAGGGAAACAAATGGCACGTAAATGCGTTATTACAGGCAGAAAAACAAAAGCTGGGAACAACCGTTCTCACGCAATGAACTCTACAAAACGTACATGGGGCGCGAACCTTCAAAAAGTTCGTATTCTAGTGGACGGTAAGCCTAAAAGAGTATATGTATCAGCTCGAGCTTTGAAATCTGGTAAAGTTGAGCGTGTATAAGCAAGAGTAAACGCCTGCTACATTTAACTGTAGCAGGCGTTTTTATGTGGAAATAAAGGAGATTACTCATTAATCTTTCTTAAATGAACCAAGCATCGCACGGACAATGCCGCCAAGAAATCTAGGCAGTTTGATTGTATAAAATTTCATTTTGTCCCCCTCCTAAAAGTACCGCTTGCAGCACAATTGAGCTTAATCAGCCATCCACATTGATAGGTTGGTCAATCTTTGCTTCTTACCATTATTAATATGCCTTCATGAAAAGAAAAAGTACCATTTGAGTGGATGAGTTCGTTACTAATACATAGTGTGGAACCAGGCTCAATATGACAATTTTTCAGAGGATATTTGAAACCTTTTAATGTCAGCTTTTCAACCGATGTACCGAAGGGCAAAAACGACACATATTTTTTATCCGAGTCTTGTTTGATTTCGTATGTACCAGGTCCAAACATTTGAATGATATTTTGTTTATCTACAAGGGTCATGCTCTGTTTGTGCTGAATGCCTTTGTAAAGGAGATGGATATTCCCAAGAAAATGATCTGCTCTTCCGCCTGTGATGCCGTAAATTTGAATATGTGCTGGATTCTGACGCAAAGACCAGTTCAGCGCAAGTTCTAAATCCGTTTCATCTTTCTCTGCCTGAAATAAATTGAGTGCAGGCAATTTCTTTTTCAGTTCATGAAGCTCTTCTTCTGTCACACTATCAAAATCACCAAATGCTCTGTCAGGTACAATGCCATGCTCTAGTAAGAAAAGGGTCCCCCGATCTACGCCGACCCAGAGAATGTCCTCCTCAGATGCTTCATGATCAAGCGGCGGGATGTACGCAAAAGGACCGCCGGCTACGATATGTATGTGCATGATTACGCTCCTCTCCATTGAAAAAGAACCAAAGATCACAATGACTTTGGTTCTTTTTGTTATGCTTTTCGAATGGCCTGAATGGCCGCCGCGCGGTCGTCTTTCCCATATACCGCTGAGCCGGCAACAAGTAGATTAGCGCCTGCTTCTTTGCAGCTCTTTGCTGTCTCTACATTGACACCGCCATCTATTTCAATGAGTAAATCAGTTAAGCCTTTTTGTTCACTAAGTGTCTTTACTTCTTTTACCTTTGAGAGAACAGATGGAATAAACGCCTGTCCGCCAAAACCAGGGTTCACCGTCATGAATAAGACTAGGTCAACATCCTCTAATACATGCGCAATTTGAGAAACGGGTGTGTGCGGGTTTAAAACAACCCCTGCTTTGACACCTTGTTCTTTTATATGCTGAATCGTGCGATGTAAGTGTGGACACGCCTCGACATGAACAGAAATAATATCAGCGCCCGCTTTTGCAAATGCAGGGATATACTGGTCTGGCTGCTCAATCATTAAGTGAACATCGAGCGGCAACTTTGTATGCGGCCTGATCGCCTCCACTACATTTGGTCCAAATGTCATATTCGGTACAAAATGACCGTCCATCACATCAATATGAATATAATCCGCTCCACCTTGTTCCACATCACGGATATCTTTCTCCAGATTGGCAAAATCGGCTGATAAAATGGATGGGGCAATATAAACCATGATTTAGTACCTCGGCTTTCTGTCTTTAATTTCAGTTAAAAACTCTAAATAATGCTGATAGCGATACTCTCTGATGCGATCGTGTTCTACTGCCTCTTTTACCGCACATCCTGGCTCTTTTACGTGCAAACAGCCCCTGAATTTACATTCTGCACTCTTCTCTCTGATTTCTAAGAAATAGAGCCCTAAATCTTCCGCTTCGATACCTGTAAATTCAAGCGAGCTAAATCCTGGTGTATCAGCAATGAGCCCTTCAGCCGTTCGAATGAGTTCCACATGTCTTGTTGTATGTTTCCCCCTGCCAAGATGGGAGGAAATATCATTTGTTTTCAGTGCTAAATCAGGACTCATCGCATTTAAGAGAGAAGACTTCCCTACACCTGATTGACCTGCAAATACAGTAATCTTGTGATGGAAATGCGGGGTCAGCTTTTCAATTCCATCCCCTTCGATCGTCGATGTTAAATGAACGTCGTATCCAATTTGGCGATAGTCTTCTGCATAGGCTTGAATCGTTTCTCGCTCTTGCTCTGTTTTCAGCAAGTCCATTTTTGTGATGCAGATAATCGGTTCAATCTGGCTCTCTTCAACAAGCACTAGGAATCTGTCTAAAAGCGATGTACTAAAGGTCGGCTCCGCTGCTGAGAAAACGAGCACCGCTTGATCAACGTTGCTAATAGGCGGCCGAATCAGCTCATTGGTCCGCTCTTTTACTTCCAGCAAATAGCCTTCCTTATCGTTATCTGCTTGATAGACGACATAATCTCCAACAAGAGGGGTTATTTTGTTTTTACGAAAAATCCCTCTCGCTCTACACTGAATTACTTTGCCACTTTCTAGAGACTCATCCAGCACATAATAAAATCCGCTTAATGCTTTAATAATTTTGCCCTCAGGCATAAAGTCCCTCCTTTATTCATCATCAGGGTATTCAATCGTTTTGGAGCTTACTACTTTATCATCCACTGTCACCTGATAGTATCCTTTTTGACCAGGTTCTATCTTAAATTTAATCGTTCGCTCAGTGGGCGCAGTGATTTTAAAGGTTTCATATAAATCAGAAATGCTATGTTCTGCGTCATCAATAGATATTTGAACATTCATTTCTTGTCCTTCTGTTTCTGGTTCATAGGGGATCGCAATCTTTTCAGTCACCGTTTTAGCCGGTTTCTCTTTTGGGCCAAGAGAGAACGTAATTTTAACCGTATCACCAGGTTTAACAGCAGTCCCCGCTCCTGGTTCCTGCTTCATGACCTCACCTTTTGGCACATCGTCAGAATATGCTTCTTTTTCATCTAGCTTTAGTCCATTATCCTCTAGATAATTTGATGCGGCCTGTTTACTATACGTCGTTAAATCCCGTAAGGTAATATCGGCAGGGCCTATACTGACGGTCAATGTGACTTCTTCATCTGCTGCGACAAGTTCTGTATTCGCGGAAGGTTTCTGTTCCATGACAATGCCTGATTCTGTGTCATTATCATTCACTTCCTCCACAACAACCTGTTTAAACCCTTTTTTCTCTAATAGTTCTTTTGCTTTCTCGACCTTTTCACCTGTTACATCAGGTAATTCGGTTTTTTCTTTACCTGTACTTTGATAAAGCTGAATTTCTGTCCCTTCTTTTACCTTCGTTCCGATTTTCGGGTCTGTTTTGACAACCAGCCCTTTTTCAATCTTCTCGTCGGCAATATCAATGGGTTCAGAAGCGACGGTAAATCCGGCTTTCTTCAAGGTATCTTCCGCTTTTTCAACCGTCATGCCAGAAACATCGGTTACCTCTACGTCTTTTGGAAAGAGTAATCCTGGGAAGACCGTGATCGCTAAAATGGTCGCAGCCGTCAAAACAAATAAGATCGACGCTACAATCCACGGCCATTTTTTCCGTTTTTTCTTCGGTTTTTGTTTCTCTTTTTTCTTTGGTTTTTGAACCGGGTGGACGGCTGTTTTTTCATTGTCTTGATCGACTTGATGATCTTTTATAATAGGAATGGCTTTTGTTGCTTCATGATCTTCTTCAATGACAAAGCGCTTTTCTTTTAGTCTTGCAGGGTCAAAAGCCGTTTTTAAGTCTTTTTGCATTTCAGATGCATCTTCGTATCGATAGAATGGATCTTTGGCCATCGATTTTAAAATGATGTTCTCCACGCTTTGCGGAACAGAAGGATTCCATCTTCTCACAGATGGCGGCTCTGATTGCAAATGCTTCAGTGCCACACTGACAGCGGATTCTCCTTCAAATGGCATGCGTCCTGAAATCAGCTCATAAAGAACAATACCAAGTGAATAAATGTCTGACTTTTTCGTTGCAAGACCGCCGCGCGCTTGCTCTGGGGACAAATAATGCACGGAGCCAAGAACAGAATTCGTATGGGTAATGGTCGCTGAGCTAAGTGCCATGGCAATGCCAAAATCAGTGACTTTGATATTCCCCAAGTTGTCTATTAATATATTGTGAGGCTTAATGTCTCTATGGACGAGCTGTTTCGCATGGGCTTCTTCCATCGCCGCAACGACTTGCTCCATGATGCGAACGGCTTCTTTTGGATGAAGCGGTCCATTGGCGTGTATGTATTCTTTCAGCGTCATCCCTTCGACATATTCCATGACAATATAATAAATGTCATCTTCTTCTCCTACATCGTAGATACTGACAATATTCGGATGATCTAAGCTGGCTGCTGATTGCGCTTCTCTCCGGAACCGTCTAATAAAATCATCATCGCTTGCAAAGTCAAACCGTAAAATTTTAATCGCCACTTCGCGATCTAAAATCATATCCTCCGCCAAATAAACGTTGGCCATTCCGCCTCCGCCTATGGCGCGAAGAATTTGATAACGGCCGCTGATCCTTTTTCCGATCAACACTTGCTGTCACCCTCCTCTGTTTGGGAGGAGATTTCTAACAGTACTGCTGTAATGTTATCTTCACCGCCGTTGTCATTCGCTGTTTGAACTAACTCTGTTACTTTTTCATCTGGTGCGGTTGTTTGCGATAAAATCTGAATCAAATGTTCTTCTTCTACTTTATTCGATAATCCGTCTGAGCAAAGCAAAATTTGATCTCCTGGATCCACTTCAAAAGTTCGTGCATCAATTTGAACGTGTTTATCTGTTCCTAACGCTTTGGTCAGCACATTTTTTCTTGGATGATATTCTGCATCCGCTTTTGAAATCTCTCCTGTTTTCACTAACTCATTCACTAGTGAGTGATCATCTGTTAATTGGGTCAGCGCGCCTTCTCTTAGCAAGTAGCAGCGGCTGTCACCAATATGGGCAATTGTGACCGTTTGCAAATGAACGAGCGCACAAACGATGGTCGTCCCCATTCCTTGGCATTCCTCATTGTTTTTCGCATGTTCGTATACTTGGTCATTAATGTCGCTAATTTTTGAGATTAACCAATTTTCTTGATCGGCTGGTTTATTTGGAATTGAAGATGTTTCCTGCCAGTATTCTTTTAAAGAAGAAACTGCCATCTTGCTGGCTACATCACCAGCAAGATGACCTCCCATTCCATCTGCTACAACAGCTAGAAGTGTGTCTTCTTTTGCTTCAAAAATACCTGCATCATCTTCATTATGCTGACGGACTTTTCCTGTATCGGTTTGAAAGGCTGCCCTTATCAACATTCGTCACCTCGTCTCTTCCTGACGCTCCTTCGCTCTTAGCTGACCGCAAGCAGCATCAATATCATGGCCTTGCTCTCGTCTAATCGTTACGTTTACGCCTCGTTCTTTCAGCGTTTTTTCAAATAGGAAGATTTGTTCTCTTGGTGTTCTCACGTAATCTCTTTCTGGTACATAGTTCACCGGGATGAGGTTTACATGGCATTTGATTCCTTTTAATAAATCAGCAAGTTCTTCTGCGTGATGGACTTGATCATTGACTCCGCCAAACAGACCGTATTCAAAGCTCACGCGTCTGCCTGTTTTTTGAATGTAGTATTCAATAGCTTCCATTAATTTTGGCAGCTTGTATGCCTTATTGATTGGCATGAGGCGGCTTCGAATTTCAGTATTTGGTGCGTGCAGGGAGACAGCAAAGTTGATTTGCATTTGCTCATCCGCAAATTGATAAATCTTTGGAATGATCCCGCTCGTCGAAACCGTAATATGACGTGCTCCAATATTTAAGCCGTTATCATGGTTAATGATTTTAAGGAATGCAAGCATTTCATCAAAGTTATCAAACGGTTCGCCAATTCCCATGATGACAACTGAGCTGACGCGTTCATCTGTTTCATCAAGCGCCTGTTGTACTTTCAATACTTGGGCCACAATTTCTCCCGCCTCAAGGTTACGTTTCAAACCACCAAGTGTAGATGCACAGAATGTACAACCAATCCGGCAGCCAACCTGTGTTGTGACGCAGACAGAGTTGCCGTATTCGTGGCGCATTAGCACGGTTTCAATGGTATAGCCATCGTGTAATTCAAATAAGAACTTGATCGTTCCATCTTGAGATGTTTGTTTGATCACTGTTTTTAAAGTCGTGATGGCGAATTGATCTTTTAATTTTTCTCTTAATTCCTTTGAAAGGTTAGACATTTCATCAAAGGATGTGACGCGTTTTTCATAAAGCCACTCAAAAATTTGTGTTGCACGGAAAGGCTTTTCGCCTTGTTCCTTTAACCAGTCTTTGATTTCATTTAGCTCAAACGAGTAGATCGACGGCATGTCTGTTTTCAGTTCTTTTCTTACTTTTTGTTTTTGTTCTGTCATTTTTTATCCCTTCTTTCTCATGCTGCAAATAAAGAAACCATCTGTTCCGAAATAATGAGGAAGTATTTGTACACTTCCGTTTTGAACAAACGGAGCAACCTGCTCAGGCAGCCGTTCATTAAGAGATAGATCGGGTTCGAAGTCTTGGTGTTCTTGTAAAAACGCATGAATCACTTGTTGATTTTCTGTTGGATCCATTGTACATGTACTGTATACAAGGGTTCCGCCTGGCTTTAGCAGCTGGGCTGTTTCATGCAAGATCGATTGCTGAATTGTCGCAAGTCTTGCTGAGTCTTCCGAGGACTTTGTATATTTCATATCTGGTTTTCGTCTGATGACGCCAAAACCTGAACATGGTGCATCAATAAGAATACGGTCAAACGAAGCATCATCATAATGGTCGGATGCTTTTCTTGCATCAAGCGCTTTTGCCTCAATATGCGTTAAGTTCAGACGCTTTGCCGCCTGTTTGATCAGTTTTACTTTGTGCTCATGTAAATCAAGAGACACAATGTTCCCCTCATCGTTCATTCGCTCTGCAATATGTGTTGATTTACCACCAGGGGCGGCACAGGCATCAAGCACCATTTCTCCCGGCTGAGGGTCCAGCGCTCTTGCGACAAGCATGGAGCTTTCATCTTGGATCGTGACAAAGCCCTCTTGAAAGAAAGGAGTGGATACGATAGATCCTTTCATGAGTTTGAGTGCATCCTCAGAGAGATCGCCGAGCTCTGTCTCAATTCCTGCATCCATGAGTTCTTGCTGCAGTGCAGTGCGGGTTTTTTTCATTTGATTGACACGCAATGTCTGCTTTGGTGGGACTAAATGAATACGGCACATGCTTTCTGCTGCTTCAAAACCGTACGCCTCCACCCATTCTTGTACGAGCCACAATGGATGGCTTGTCTCAACCGATAGCCGCTTGACCGGATCTTTGATCGCATCAAATGATGGCACGCCTTCTCTTTGCACAGAACGAAGAACGCCGTTGACTAGTGAAGAAATACCTTTATGTCCGCGCTTTTTCGTTAGTTCCACTGCTTCGTGGATGGCTGCACGATCTGGAATTTTTTCAAGATAAACCATCTGATAAAGAGACATCCGCAAAAGTTGCATCACCCAAGGAGCCACTTTTTGCGGTTTTTTCACAAAGGGTGTGAGCATATAATCAAGTGCCAGCTTGTTTTGCAGTGTACCGTATACAAGTTCTGTTAATAGCGGTTTGTCTTGATCGGAGAGTTCTTTCTCTTTCATCACTGACTGCAAAAGCAAGTTACTGTAGGCTTGATTTTGTTCGAGTTTGATCAAAGCGTCTAGTGCTACTTCTCTCACATTACTTTTCTTCATTGATTAGCCCTAATTTCTGTCCAATTTCGATATTTGCGCCTCTTAAGAAGTCTTCACCGCTCATTTTTTTCTTTCCAGCGGGCTGTACACTCGTTAATAAAAGGCCTAGCTGATTTCCTGTTCCAACGACTGGTCCTTCTTTTTGAAGCTCAATCACTTTCCCAGGTTCTTCTGGTGCTTGAAGCGGAACTTTTTTCGCTTCCCATACTTTTAAGTTAGCACCGTTCCATTCAGTATAGGCAACTGGCCATGGATTTAAGCCGCGAACTTGGTTGTAAAGCTCTTCTCCTGGCTTGGTCCAGTCTAACCTTTCCTGCTCCCGCTTAATATTTGGTGCATACGTTGCTGCCTCTTCATTTTGCGGAATTGGCGAGATAGACCTGCTTAACACATTTGGAACTGTGTCTTTTAATAAGGCCGCACCAGCCACACTTAATTTATCGTGCAGTGTTCCGACGTTGTCTAATTCATCAATTTCTACTTCTACTTTGCTAATCATGTCACCTGCATCAAGCTTTTCTACCATATACATGATCGTCACGCCTGTTTTCTTTTTGCCTTGCAGGATCGCATAATGGATCGGTGCACCGCCTCTTAGTTCTGGCAGCAGTGAGGCATGAACGTTGATACAGCCAAATTCAGGTTCATCAAGTAATCTTTTTGGCAAAATTTGTCCGAACGCTGCTGTTACGATCAAATCTGGCTTTAACGCAAGCACTTTATCAATTTCTTCATCAAGACGTACCTTTTCAGGCTGTAAAACTGGAATGCCGTGTTTTAAGGCTTCTACTTTTACAGGAGGCGGCGTGAGCACTCGTTTTCTGCCTTTCGGGCGATCTGGCTGTGTGACGACCCCGACAACTTCGTATCCTTCTGTTATAAGTGTTTGCAGCACAGGTACTGAGAAATCAGGGGTTCCCATAAATACGATACGTGCCATTTTCTTCACCCTTCCATTTCCGCAAGTTCTTTTTCTGTATAGGTTTGAATGATCTTCGACGTGAATAATACGCCGTCTAAGTGATCAATTTCATGCAATAAAGCTCTTGCTAAAAATCCTTCTGCTTCTATTGTAAATGGTTTGCCTTTCTTATCAAAGGCTTTCACCTTCACATAATTTGGTCTTTCAACCGTTCCGTACAAAGATGGAAAGCTCAGGCAGCCTTCAATGTCTGTCTGGCTCCCTTCCACATCAAGAATCTCAGGATTTACTAAGTCAATCCTCCCAGAATCTTCTCCGATATCGACCACGGCGATTCTTTTTGAGATGCCGATTTGTGGTGCGGCTAGGCCGACTCCATCTAGTTCAAGCATTGTATCATACATATCATCCAGCAGTTTTTTCAGTTTTTTATCGAATGTATCAACAAGCTCTGTTTGTTGTTCAAGCACGTCTGCAGGATGTAAGACTATCGGTTTGATTGCCACGAAAAGACCTCCGTTTTACATCATCATATATGGATTCATATCGATTGATATCATCAACTGTTTTTGTTCCATTTCTTTTTGATAATGATCTTGTATTTTTCGTAATAAACTTGCCAGTTCATTTTCCCTTTTGTATTTTATCACGCATTGATATCGATATCTATCTTTGATCTTAGCGATCGGAGAAGCAGCAGGACCGAGAATTCTTGTATTCGGTGAACAATTCATTTTCAGGAACTGAACAATTTTGTCTGTGACATGCGCTGCCTTTGTCACTTCTTCATGTGATACAGTCACCATCGCCAAAAAATAAAATGGCGGATAGGACTGATGACGACGGTGCAACATCTCCTGCTCATAAAAGGCTTCATAATCATGCTGTTTGGTTAATTCAATACTATAATGCGAAGGTGTATATGATTGAATAATGACTGATCCCGCTTTTTCATGACGTCCCGCACGTCCGCTTACTTGTGTAAGAAGCTGAAACGTTTTTTCACTTGAACGAAAATCAGGGATGTGAAGAGACGTATCCGCACTAAGGACACCGACAAGTGTAACATCTGGGAAGTCTAATCCTTTTGCAATCATTTGCGTCCCAAGCAGAATGTCTGCTTCTTTATTACCAAAGGACGTGAGAAGCTTTTCGTGCGCACCTTTCCGAGAGGTTGTATCTACATCCATTCGGATGACCCTTGCTTCTGGCAATACCTTCGTCAGCTCTTCTTCCACACGCTGCGTGCCTGTACCAAAATAGCGAATATGCTCACTGTGACATTCTGGACATTCTGCAGGTACAGGAGCTTCGTGACCGCAGTAATGGCACTTCAGCCGTTTTTGAAAGCGGTGATAAGTGAGAGAGATCTCACAATGAGGACATTGTTCCACATATCCGCAATCCCGGCACATCACAAAGGATGAATAACCTCTTTTATTGAGAAATAAAACTGCCTGCTCTTTCCTTTCAAGTACTTCTTTTAACCTGAGCATTAATTCTTCTGAGAACATGGAGCGGTTGCCGTTTCTTAATTCTTCTCTCATATCAATTAAAGAAACGTGCGGCAGCTGCTGCTGATTGACGCGCCGTTTGAGCGTCAGCAGTGTATACACACCCTTTTTCGCACGCGCATATGACTCAAGTGAAGGCGTTGCACTGCCTAATACAACCGGACATTGGTGCCGCCCTGCTCGTTCAATGGCCACATCTTTCGCATGATACCGAGGCATTTCTTCTTGTTTATATGACGATTCGTGTTCTTCATCTATAATGATCATTCCTAGATTCTCAAACGGGGCAAAAACAGCCGATCTTGCGCCAACGACAAGTTTGACTTCCTTGCGGTGGATTTTCCGCCATTCATCGTATTTTTCCCCAGTCGATAAGCCGCTATGAAGGACAGCCACATTGGAGCCGAAGCGCTCTTTAAAACGCTGGACCATTTGAGGCGTTAATGAAATTTCAGGAACTAGGACGATCGCTTCTTTTCCCTTTTGGAGGACATGATCAATCGTCTGTAAATAAATTTCGGTTTTACCGCTTCCTGTGACCCCGTGCAGTAAAAACGTTTCATGTTTTTCATCGCTCACTGCTTGATGAATGGGTTTTGCCGCTTCTGCTTGCTCTGTTGTGAGATCAAGAGGAGTAGATGGTGTAAACTCCCTATCCCGATAAGGATCTCGATAAATCTCTTCATAGCTTTCTGTTAACAGGCCTTCTTGAATCAAGGCTTTTATCGTTTGAGAACTAGCGCCTGTTTGCTGCTGCAAATCTTTTGCTAAAAACGTCGTTTCATTCGCTTGAAATAAAAAGGTAAGCAGCGCCTTCTGTTTCACCGCATTTTTCTTTAACTGCTTCTGTTTTTCTTCAAGTTTTTCTTTCGTAACTGCTACCTGAAGCGTCCGCACCTTTTTCTTTCCGGATTTTTGTGAGACGTGATATCTGACTTCTAGATGGCCTTTTTGGACATGCTTTTGAATAGGCTTCAGCTGTTCAGGCGGAATGTCAGCGTAAAGGATGCTCTCTTGCTGACCGAAAAGCTCTTTCAATGACTGCGGAAGTTCCTCAGCTGATAACACCTGAATTTCTTTTTCATATTTGGCTTTCATCGCTGCTGGAAGCATCGATTGAAGCGCCGTAATATGATAGGACAATGTTTTTTCCGTCAGCCAGTGGGAAAGCTCCAATAGCTCATCTGTCAGAACAGGAGATAAATCAAATAAATCGACAATGTCCTTGATATTTCCTGACTGTACGTCTGTTTCTTCTTTGATTTTTGTCACAAACCCTTGAATTTTCCTTGGGCCAAAAGGAACCACTACCCTCATACCAGCCTTGACAAGGCCTTTAAAGCGGTCTGGCACACGATAGTCAAATGGCCTGTCAATGGCTTTCGTTGTGACATCGACGATCACTTCAGCAATCATGCTCGATCACGCTCTTTTGGCAGCAGCTGCTTTGCCTCCTGTAAGATTTCAAAGGCAAGATCTTTTTTGCTCATCATTGGCAGCTCTTTTTTTGTTCCGTCTGCTTTGATCAATGCTGCGACATTCGTATCTGTGCCAAAGCCCGCGCCCTCTGCTGCAACATTGTTCGCGACAATCATATCTAAATGCTTGGATTCGATTTTCTTTTTCGCATAGTATTCTACATCCTGCGTCTCAGCTGCAAAGCCGACTAGCACCTGATGTTCTTTTCTTTTCCCAAGCTCTTTTAAAATATCTTTCGTCCGCTTAAATTCAACCGCTAGTTCACCGTCTTGTTTTTTCATTTTATGAGAATACGTCGTGACAGGCGTATAATCGGCAACGGCTGCTGATTTAATCACTATATCTGCTTTCTCGTACACCTCTAATGCTGCTTGATACATCTCCTCAGCCGATTCCACTTGCACCACATTCACATGCTTAGGTTCAGTTAACGAAACAGGTCCTGAAATGAGCGTGACATCAGCCCCCATTTGCTCGGCAGCTTCTGCAATGGCATAGCCCATTTTCCCAGAAGATCGATTTGAAAGGAAACGAACAGGGTCGATCACTTCTCGTGTAGGACCAGCTGTGACCACGACTTTTTTACCTGAAAGCGGCAAGCTGGTTGGCTCATCAAAAAACGCACGGATGTGTTCAACAATTTTTTCAGGCTCCTCTAAGCGTCCTTTTCCAATGTAGCCGCATGCTAAATAGCCTTCACTTGGCTCTATAAACCGGTAGCCGTCTTCATATAAAGTGCGGATGTTTCGCTTGACAGCTGGATGGTCATACATGTGCACATTCATAGCCGGTGCAACCCATACAGGAGCTGTTGAAGCAAGCAAGGTCGTTGTGAGCATATCATCAGCAAGTCCTGCGGCCATTTTACCAATGGTATGTGCTGTTGCAGGGGCAACAAGAATGAGATCGGCCCAGTCAGCTACATCAATATGCGCTATGACTTTTGGATTATTTTCTTTAAATGTATCCACATACACCTCATGCCGAGATAGGGCTTGAAAGGTGAGCGGAGACACAAACTCACGGGCAGATTCTGTCATAATCACTCTTACGTTTGCGCCTGCCTGTACGAGTTTACTAGTGAGTGCAGCTGCTTTATATACGGCGATTCCTCCGCTGACGCCGAGTAAAATATTTTTTGACTGTAACATTTGTTTGTCCCCCTTAACGGCCTTTTTCACAAATTCGTCTACAATTCAAAAAAGTCAAAACCAATCATAGTTTTGACTTTTTTGAACGTATCGTATCTGCATAGCAGAAGCGATGTTATTCTTGCTCTTCTTTTTCAAATGTCAAAAGACCAGCATCGATTTCTTCAAGAGCTTTCCCTACAAATTTGTAGGATTTTGTGTTTTCGATTTGTTGATCTTGATGGATTTGCATTTCACGTGCACGGCGTGCAGACACTGTGACAAGTGTATATTTTGAGTCAAGTTTGTTCATCAATGAGTCAATTGAAGGATCTAACATGGTTTATTCTACCCCCAGCATTTTTTTATATCTTGGTGCGACTCTGTCTCTTCGCAGGTGCTCTGCAAGGACGATCGCTTTAATTCTTTCACATGCAAGCTCGACATCGTCGTTTTCAACGACATAGTCATAAGCATCCATCATTTCAATTTCTTCTTTTGCAGCAGCCATTCGGTTACGAATGAGATCCTCAGATTCTGTCCCGCGTGTAATGATGCGGTTTTGAAGTTCTGAAAGACTTGGCGGTGCAAGGAAAATAAAGAGACCTTCCGGGAATGCTTCTCTTACTTGAAGTGCACCTTGCACTTCGATTTCAAGGAAAACATCTTTTCCTTCGCTCAATGTTTGTTCTACATAGTCAACAGGCGTGCCGTAGTAATTCCCGACATATTCTGCCCATTCTAACAGCTTTTTGTTTTCAATCATATGTTCAAATTCTTCCCTGGTTTTAAAGAAATAATCAACACCATTTCTTTCACCTTCACGCGGTTTGCGGGTTGTCACAGAAATAGAGTATTCAAATTTCGTATCTTCCTGGGAGAAAATGGCTTGTCTGACCGTTCCTTTTCCAACTCCCGAAGGTCCAGAGAGAACGATTAAAAGTCCTCTTTCTTTCATAATGGCGTATTACCCCTGCCCTTCATCTATGATTTCTTCTTTTACAGAAAGTCTTTGCGCGACAGTCTCAGGCTGAACGGCAGATAAGATGACATGGTCACTGTCCATAATGACAACAGCACGGGTTCTTCTTCCGTATGTCGCATCAATGAGCATGCCTCGATCTCTTGCGTCTTGTATCATTCGTTTAATCGGTGCTGATTCCGGACTGACGATCGAAATCATCCGATTCGCTGAAATGATGTTTCCAAATCCGATATTGATCAACTTTATGGTCATCTTCTTTCGTCCCCCTGTAATATAAACGTCTCTAGTCTCGCCGAAAGAGACGCACTGTAAACAGCATACACAATGACTATTCTATATTTTGCACTTGTTCTTTTATTTTTTCAATAGCGCTTTTCATTTCAACCACCAGCTTTGTTAAATGGTGATGGTTTGCTTTTGATCCAATCGTGTTCACTTCACGGTTGAGCTCCTGTACAAGAAAGTCAAGCTTTCGTCCGGCAGCGCCGCCTTGCGTCAAAATTTGCTGGAACTGCTGAAAATGACTTTTCAGCCTGGTAATCTCTTCTGTAATGTCACAGCGATCAGCAAAGATGGCCGCCTCTGTGGTCAGCCTGCTCTCTTCAAGCGCCTCTCCGATCCATTCTTGTAATCTTTGATTCAATCGTTCTTTGTACTGACTCACAACCTCTGGTGCAAACACTTTGATTTCTTCTGTAAATGCCTCGAGTTCAGACAGCCTGAGTTCACAGTCTTTTTGAAGTGATGTTCCCTCCTGCTCTCTCATAAAGCAAAGCTCCTTGACAGCTTCTTCACAAGTGTCTATCAGCAAATGCTCCAGCTGCTCATTTCGGCTGACTGACTCTTCCACCTGAACAGCCTGTTCCAGCTTCAGTAAGTCATGTGCATGCTGAATACCTGAGATATGATAGCGGTCCTCAAGGTCTTTTGCGGCTTTCATATATTCATCAAGCAGCGGCCAGTCAATCTGTAAAGACCGGCTTGCAAGTTTACCGCCTTCAATCGTAACAAACAGCTCAATTCGACCGCGCTGCACGTGACGAAGAATGATTTTTTTTAATGTATCTTCGAAATATAAAAGCGGCCTCGGCAAACGGGCATGAACCTCTTTAAAACGGTGATTGACCGATTTTAGCTCAACTGACACTGTCAGTTCTCCATCCGTTTTACTCGCTTGGCCGAATCCCGTCATACTGCGTATCATGTGAAAACACCCAATTCTTTCATATTAATAAAATGAAAAAGGTAATAGCAGACACTATTACCTCAAAATTATACCATAACCAATTATTTTTTTCTTGTCAAAAGTGATCCCGCCAGTAAAAAAGTTGGCAATGCAGACATACCGATGATCAGAAGCCAATCGACTGGTGCGACCGCCACCGTTTTGAAAATTGGCTGAAGCGGCGGATAATAAATGACCACAAGCATCAGCAGCAGGGAAGACACAACGGCGCCGATCAAGTACATATTCCCAAATGGATTGCGTTCAAAAATAGACCGTTCACTGCGGCAGTCAAACACATGAATGAGCTGCGCCAAAACGAGTGTGCTGAATGCAACCGTCTGCGCATATTGAAGATTGTTCGGATCACGGTGATACACAAACATAAAGGCTAACAAAGTGGCAATCCCGATCAGAAACCCTCTTGATATGACCTTCCAGCCAAGCCCTCTTGCAAAAATCCCCTCTTTCATGTTCCGCGGCTTTCTCTTCATGACATCGCCTTCTGGTTTATCCATTCCAAGTGCCATAGCCGGCAAGCCGTCTGTGACAAGGTTTACCCACAAAATTTGAATTGGAACGAGAGGCAATGGAAGCGCAAGAAGCATCGCAAACAGCATGACCAAAATCTCTCCCACATTCGATGCCAGCAAATAGCGGACAAATTTGCGAATGTTTTCATAAATATTCCGGCCCTCTTTAATAGCGGATTTAATGGTCGCAAAGTTGTCATCAAGCAAAATAAGAGAAGAAGCTTCTTTGGCAACGTCTGTTCCGGTAATCCCCATGGATATGCCGATATCCGCCTGTTTAATCGCTGGCGCATCATTCACCCCATCACCTGTCATCGCGACAATATGGCCATTTTTTTGATAGGCCTTCACAATTCTCAGTTTATGCTCAGGTGATACACGGGCAAAGACGTACACATCTTCTGCTGTTTGCTCCAGCTCTTTGTCGCTTAGCTGATCCAGAGCTTTTCCATCAAGCACCTTTCCTTGCTTCGGTAAGAGACTTAAATCTTTAGCGATCGCTTTAGCCGTTTCTACGTGATCGCCTGTAATCATCACTGTTTTAATGCCAGCATCCCGGCATTCTTTAATCGCTCGTCTCACTTCAGGACGAGGTGGATCAATCATGCCCTCTAGACCGATAAATGTGAGGCCAGTTTCTGCCTGCTGAACAGAGGTGATTTTTTCTGTCAGGCTTACTTTTTTATATGCAATCGCAATGGTTCTAAGCGCTTGTCTTGCTAAACCTTGAATGGCAGCTTCTGTTTCTTGCCGGTGGGCCTTTGAAAATGAGGCGGTGCGTCCGCCGTGCATCATATGACTTGAACGGTTCATCAGCACATCTGGCGCCCCTTTGGCAATGACATACCGCTCCTTCTGATTCGTTTCCACGACGACTGACATCATTTTTCTTTCAGAGTCAAAAGGGAATTCCTCCACCACACGAAATCCCGCTTCGATGAATTGCTCTGTAAAACCCGCTTTACGCGCAGCGGTTAGAAGTGCTCCTTCTGTCGGATCACCATCAAGTCTCATCTCTCCGTCTTTTTCAACGATGGTCGATGTATTACAAAGTGCTCCGTATAATAGCACCTTTTGCAGGCTTGGATGTTTGTCTACATGGACAAGTTCTCCGTTTAAGGTAAAATCACCTGACGGCTCGTACCCAGTGCCAGAAATATTCCACGTTTTCCCCTCTGCCCATACATGTGTCACTGTCATTTTATTTTGTGTCATTGTGCCTGTTTTATCTGAGCAAATAATCGAGGCGCAGCCGAGTGTTTCCACAGCCGGCAGCTTTCTGACAATGGATTTTTGTTTAATCATCCGCTGCACACCTAGGGAAAGTGCGACAGTGACGATCGCCGGCAGTCCTTCTGGAATCGCAGCAACAGCGAGAGATACACCCGCTAAGAACATATGATACAAATCATGACCTTGCACCACACCAAGAACAACCACAAGAACAGTTAAAAATAATGCAGCAACAATTAAAATTTTCCCCAGCTGCTCAAGGCGTCTTTGCAGCGGTGTTTCCATATTACCTGCTGAATCCAGCATACCGGCAATTTGTCCCATCGCCGTATTCATCCCTGTACCAATGACAACCCCTACACCGCTTCCTCTTGTGACAAGCGTCCCCATAAAGGCCATATTCGTCAAATCTCCAAGCGAGACATGATCTCGCGAGAGCGGACTCGCATGTTTGACCGCTGGGATGGACTCTCCAGTGAGGGCAGATTCTTCGATTTCCAAACTCTTTGTTTCTAGTAATCTGATATCTGCCCCAATTCGGTCCCCGCTTGAAAACTTCACAATATCTCCCGGCACGAGGTGCTTTGACGGGATCTTGACCCATTCATTGTTTCTCCTTGCATAGACATGCGGCGTTGATAATTCCTTTAGTGCTTGGAGGGACTTTTCCGCACGGCGTTCCTGATAAAAGCCAAGCACACCATTTATCAGCACAATCGCCACAATCGCCACAGCATCAATGTATTCACCTAAAAAAGCAGAAATAATCGTTGCCGCAAGCAGGATTAACACCATAAAGTCTTTAAATTGCGCTAAAAAAATAACGAACGCCGACGCCTTTTTCCCTTCCTGTAATTCATTTGGCCCATGCTTTTCAAGCCGCTTTTGCACATCTTTTTCTGACAGTCCGTCACCTATCGATGTATTCATTGTTTTTAATAAATCGGTTTGGTTCAGTTCATGCCAATTCATTTGACCTCGTCCACTCCTCTTTTGTTCTCTCTCTTATGCAGTGTTCTATAAGCCAGTTTATTCAGACTCGTCCTAAATCATGCTATAATAATAAGACTGCCTAAAGAACGAGAAAACGTAAGGTTCTTTCAGTAGATTTGTGTGAAAGAAGAGGGTGTATCCAACATGTCATTTGACGGCATTTTTACATACGGTATGACAAATGAATTGCAAGAAACATTAACTGGCGGAAGAATTTCGAAAATACATCAGCCATACAAGCATGAGCTGATTTTTCATATCCGGTCAAAGGGGAAGAATCATAAACTTCTTTTATCCGCTCACCCGAGCTATGCAAGGGTACAGCTCACTGAGCACCATGATGATAATCCGAGCGAACCGCCAATGTTTTGTATGCTCCTCAGAAAACATCTTGAGGGTGGGTTTATTGAACGTTTTGAACAAATTGGGTTAGATCGGGTGATCGTGCTGCACGTGCGAAGCCGAAATGAAATTGGCGATGAACAAACCCGTAAGCTATATATTGAAATTATGGGCCGGCACAGCAACTTAATTCTCGTGGAGGACGAAACGGAGCAGATCATTGACGGACTGAAACATCTTTCTCCATCTGTGAACAGCTATCGAACGGTGCTGCCCGGACATCAATATCTTCTGCCGCCGGCACAGCAAAAGCTGAATCCTTTTGACGTGACGAAGGAAGATATTTTAAAGCATTTACGTTTTCAAGAAGGGAAAATCGCCAATCAAATTGTCGATACATTCTCTGGGGTTTCTCCGCTGTTTGCTAAGGAAGCTGTCCACAGGGCCGGTCTTGCCAATCAGGAAACGATTCCAAGTACATTGCTCGAGATGTTTCAGCTCATTCAGGCGCATTCTTTTACCCCTCAGCTCACGAGAAAAGACGGGAAAGAGTATTTTTATTTATTAGAACTTCATCACGTCGATGGTGACATGAAGACGTTTGATTCTCTTAGTGAGCTACTTGACCGCTTTTATTTCGGAAAAGCTGAAAGAGATAGAGTCAAACAGCAGGCGGCTGATCTTGAACGTTTTGTTGCGAATGAAAAAAAGAAAAATGAAAACAAGCTAAAAAAACTAACAAGAACGCTTGAAGAATCTCAAAATGCGCATAAGTATCAGCTTTATGGTGAATTGCTTACTGCCAATATATATGCGATTAAAAAAGGGGATAAAGAAGCGACTGTCATCAATTATTATGATGAAGAAGGCGGAGAGATCACGATCCCGCTCAAAACAAACAAAACCCCTTCTGAAAATGCACAAGCGTATTTTACAAAATACCAAAAGGCAAAAAATGCAGTAGAGGCCGTAAATGAACAAATCAAGCGAACACATGAAGAAATTGTTTATTTTGACGAGCTGATCCAGCAGCTGTCCTCTGCCTCACCAAAAGATTTAGAGGAAATAAGAGAAGAACTGGTGGAAGGAAAATATTTGCGTCCCAAACAAAAACGCAACGCCAAAAAGAAAAAACCATCGGCCATTCAGCTTGAAGCATATGAATCTTCTCAAGGTGTTCCGATTCTCGTTGGAAAAAACAACAAGCAAAACGAATATTTGACCACAAAGGCGGCAGCTCGTGATGACATTTGGCTGCACACAAAGGATATTCCTGGATCACATGTTGTCATTCGTCACAAAGCGCCTGATGAACAAACCTTGCTTGAAGCGGCACAAATTGCTGCCTACTTCTCGAAGGCAAAAGAATCAAGCTCCGTCCCTGTCGATTATACGAAAATCCGGCATGTGAAAAAACCAAACGGAGCAAAACCGGGCTTTGTCACATATGATCAGCAGCAAACATTATTTGTGACGCCTGATGAGGATGTTGTCCTAAAGCTGAGAAAATAAAAAAGAGCCGATTAAATCTTTAGATGAGATTTTATCGGCTTTTTCTTTGTCTTTTTTTTCTTTCTATATAGAGCTCATCCAGTGCATCTACATCCTCTTGTTCAAGCAAGGTTTCAATGGCCGCAGCCAGCTGTTTAGTGCGGGCTGGGCTTGCACCACTCGTAGATATGGAGATTGTTACTTTTCCTGCCCTTACAACCTTTGGCACAATCACATTGCCTAGCTCTGACTGGCTCACACAGTTGACAAGCTGATGTGGAAGCGCTGATTGCGTCATCCACTCGTTTACTGAAGGATCATCTGTAGCAGCAACAATTAAAAATGCATCCTTTACATCTTCCGCATCCACTTTCTTTTTCTTCCAAGTCAGCTGATATGTCTCAATGAGATTCGCCATTTCAGCACAAATGTCAGGGCTCACAATGGTTATGCTGCATGGCTCCATGCATAGCGCACTCGTCCTTCTAGCCGCAATCCTTCCACCGCCGGCAATTAGCACGTGTTTATTGGTTAGATCAAGATGAACTGGAAGCATGGCTTTCTCCTTGAAAACGAAACGCATCCTCTTTGTTTAAGATGGTTTCCTGCACACGTTCAATATAAGCTGCTTTTACATGGGGATGAAACCCAATATATCGGCAGACACGGACATCTCGCAGCCGCTCTCTCGCCTGATTCGCTTCACTCTCAATCTCTTTCATTAAAATGCCGGTAAATAAAAGATAAGGCACGAGATAGACAGACGTATCGTCATCTACTGTTAACTGTGCTAAGACGTCACGATAATTCGGTTCACACGCTGTAATAAAACACGGAAAAACCTCTGCACAAGGCAACATGCTTCGGACATCATCTGCAATGCCAAACACATCCCGCTTTACATCTGGATCAGAGCTTCCGCGGCCAATTAAGAGAATTTTTGCGTGCTCTCCCTTGTATCCTGCTTCTTCAATCCTTGCGATAACCGCTTTCGTGACTTCTTGGTTCACGCCTATAGGTCTTCCATATGTCACCTTCACTTGCGGGAAACGTTTTTGTACTTTCACAATCTCATCTGGAATATCTGATTTGGCATGCATGGCAGTTAAAAGGAGGAGCGGGACGATCGCAATGTGGGTTGCTCCTTTTTGTACACAAGTCTCAAACCCTTCTTCGATTGAAGGGTCCGTCAACTCTAAAAAACAAATTTCTTGGATATCTGCTTCCACTAACGGCATACAGCTTTTCATAAAAGAAATGGCTTTATCCTGTGCTTCTTTTACCCTGCTTCCATGCCCAACATAAAGGACAGCTTGTTTCATTTGACTCCTCCTTGCGACCTTAGTTTTATTCAGACGAAAAGACACGATGTCTACACGTGTCTTTTCACCTTTGTTTTCATTTCTCAATCAGTGCTGGTTCAAACCAGTTCAACTTTTGATGAAAGTGAACGACATCTCCTACCACGATTAAACTTGGGTGCTCGATCCCTTCTTTTTCAACCGTTTCAGATAGTGTCGCCACCGTGCAGCAAGTCGTCTTTTGCCTTGTGGTCGTTCCCCAGTGAATAAACGCAGCTGGGGTTTCAGGATTCCGCCCATTTTTCAAAAGCAGCCGCTGGACTCTTTCCACGTTTTTGACGCCCATGTAAATGACAAGGGTATCAATCCCCGTCGCCAGCGCTTCCCACTTTTCTTCAAAATGTTCATCCTTTTGATAATGCCCTGTCACAAACGCAACATTTGAGCTGAATTCTCGGTGCGTGACTGGAATGCCTGCATAAGCAGCCGCTGCAATGCCAGAAGTAATCCCCGGGACAACTTCATACGGAATACCATGCTCAGCTAAGCATTCGATTTCTTCACCGCCACGGCCAAATACAAAGGGATCACCGCCTTTTAGACGAACGACTATGTTCCCTTCCTTCGCATGAGCAACAAGTGCTTCGTTAATCGCTTCCTGTCTCATCGTATGATGATTCGGCAGTTTGCCGCAATAGATCAACTCCGCCTCCGGTTTGGCATGGGCAAGAATCTCTTGATTGACAAGACGATCATATAAAATGACATCTGCCTGCTGTATTGCCTTATGGGCCTTTAGCGTAATTAAGTCTGGGTCACCCGGTCCGGCACCAACAATGTATACTTTCCCCATCTTGCTTTCTCCCCCTGCCATCAGGCGATTATTTCGTTTTATCCTTTACATAATCAACAAGGCGCTGTTTTGACTCCTCGCGTGATAATTCACCTGTATCTAGGACGAGCTCAGGCGCAGCTGGCTCTTCGTATGGTGAATCGATTCCCGTGAAAAATGGAATTTCGCCGTTTCTTGCTTTTTTATATAATCCCTTTGGATCACGCTCTTCACACACGTTCAGATCACATTTCACAAACACTTCGTGAAATTCTCCGTCTTCGACTAACTGTCTTACGATTTGGCGGTCTTCTTGAAATGGTGAAATAAAAGCAGTAATGACAATCGTTCCTTGCTCAACAAATAATTTCGCCACTTCACCGATGCGACGAATGTTCTCTTTTCTGTCGTCATCTGAAAAGCCTAAGTCTTTATTGAGTCCATGGCGTACGTTATCGCCATCAAGAACTGTCACTTGGTACCCCTGTTCAAACAGCTCTCGAGCCGCTGCGTTGGCGATCGTCGATTTACCTGAACCGCTTAGACCTGTCAGCCAAATGATCCCGCTTGTATGGTTGTTTTTCTGTTGATATTCTTTTTTAGTAATAGATGAATCATGCCACACGATATGTTCGTTGCTCATGTCATACCCTCCTTTAAGATACCGTCGTTTTTAATCCTTCGATTAATGTTTCAATGACTTCTTTTCGGCTGAACGTGCTCGGTGGTAATTCACCATTTCTCAGCATCGTTCTGACCTTTGTACCTGAGAGAATGACATGTTCGCTTTTATCATGTGGGCATGTTTTTGGTGTTGCCATGGCTTCACATGTATTGCAGTAAAAGCTGTGCTCAAATTTTAATGGTGTGATCCCAATTTCTTCGCTTGTAAATTGTTCAAATAGCTCCTGCGCTTCGTATGTGCCGTAATAATCACCAACACCCGCATGATCTCTGCCGACAATAAAATGTGTACAGCCATAATTTTTACGCACAAGCGCATGAAAAATGGCTTCTTTTGGTCCAGCATAACGCATGGCAGCAGGAAAAACACCTAAAAAGACGCGGTCTTTCGGGTAATAACCGTTCAGTAACACTTGATAGCTTTTCATTCTTACATCTGCTGGAATATCATCAGATTTTGTTTCACCAACAAGTGGATTTAGAAATAGACCATCCACTGTTTCCAGTGCTGTCTTTTGAATGTATTCATGCGCACGATGGACTGGGTTTCTCGTTTGGAAACCAACAATGGTTTTCCAGCCGTTTTCTTTAAAATGTTTTCTTGTTTCTTCTGGCTCATACGTAAATTGCGGGAAAGGTTTTTCACTGCGTTTCGTCAGTGTAATTTTACCACCAATATACGTATCACCGCGTTCAAATAATTTTTTCACGCCTGGGTGATTGCGGTCATCTGTTTTATACACATTCACTGCTTCTTTTTCCTTATCAGGTGTGTATTGATCTTCCACCTCAATGACCCCGTATACTGTTCCATTATACGATAGACGAACAATGTCACCTTGATTGATCTCCGCTGCTTTTTCCTTTGTGACAGGCAAAGTAATCGGAAGAGACCAAACGACACCACTTGCTAGTCGCATACTGCTGACAACTGCTTCATAATCAGCTTTCGTTAAAAACCCTTCAATTGGACTATACCCGCCAATTGCGATGAGTTCAAGGTCTGCAAAAGAGATGGCATCCAGCTCAATTTCTTTCGCAGCTGTGCTTAGATCAAATTCTTCATTTACTCGATTAATTAATACGCCACCATGTGGTGTTAAACTCATTTGTTCATCTTCCTCTCAATGTTCATATTTATTAGATGTTAATAGTCGGATTTATATTTAAATCCCGCCGCCCTGTTCATGAATCGAGCTGCTCTCATTTTTAACTGCCTTCATAAGACTCAGTGCACCTAGTGAAGCAAGCAGTACACTCATCATGATAAAGATAGAGTAATAGTCTCCTTTTAAGAAAAGGCTTACCAACAAATAAGATAGACTAAGTGATAAGAAAGGTGACACAACCCATACCTTCAGCATTTTTTTCACAACATGTTTATGAAAAATGTTCGGTCCACCCTTTGCCATACCAAGCCCAATAATGGACGAGGAGGTAATTTGAGTAAGGGGAACAGGGAGTCCGAATATAGAGCTGACGATGACAAGTCCTGCACCGGTGCTCGATAATAGAATGCCTTCACCCGTTTGATAGCGTGTAATTTTCTTTCCGTTTGTTTCTAGTACCCTTCTTCCTAGAAGCAGTGCCCCAATGGCCACAAAGATTCCGCCGTAAAGGGTTCCTTGCCCGACTGATAAAACACCTGATGCGACAAGCGGGCCGACCGCATTGGCGACATTGTTCATGCCGGCTGAAAATGCTTCTAAAAACCCACTAATAATCAAAACAACAGATAAGATCAATGTACCTTTTTTGGATAACGTCCGTTTAGGGAACAATCTGATGATTTTGACAACAGCAAAGGTAAAAACAAAGGCAACAATCGGAATAATCACCCAAAAAGAGACAATGACTAAGATCGATTTCACATACAGCACTTTATATGCGGCTGCCACACCGACCACAGCTCCTACTGTGACCTCACTTGTGGATAAAGGAATGGCCAAGAGATTCGCTATGAAAAGTGATAATGCGGCCGAGCCAATGATGATACACACAATTTCAAGTGTGATGACAGATTCAGGCATAATCCCGGAGCTGATCGTTTTGACGACCTCACCGCCGCCAATCACTGAACCTGCTAATATTCCAACTGCACAAACGCTGAGCGCGTATATTGGCTTTTTGATCGCACCTGAACCATATGCGATGCCCATCGAAGCGGCTGCTCCGCTTGCGCCAATATTTAAAGCAAAGAATAAGCTAAATAAAATTGCGGCGATTTCCATACATTATGCTCCCTTACTCATGTAATCCGCACTCAGTCTTTGCTGTCCCTGACCATCTTCCAGAACGCAAATCATCAGCAGTAAATGCCGGCTGTGTACAAGGTGCACACCCGATGCTTGGATACCCTTGGTCATGCAGCGGATTATAAGTAAGATCCTCTCTAGACGCATATCTCCATATGTCCTTCCACGTCCAGTGGATGAGCGGACATACTTTGACTGATTGGAATTTTTCATCCTTATTTAAGAAGTTCGTACCTGCTCGTTTAGGCGACTGCTCTCTTCTTAAACCAGACAGCCATGCCGGATAGCCAGATAGTGCCTCTTGCAATGGAATGACCTTTCTCATATGACAGCAGCTTTGAGGATTCGTTTCCCATAATTTATCACCATGCTGCTCATTCTGCTCTTCCACCGTCAGCTCAGGTGTTTTCAGCACGATGTCTAACCCAGGATATCTTTCCTTAACTGCATCAATGGTGTCGTATGTTTCCTTGAAATGCAGACCTGTATCTAAAAAGACAATTCTTGCATCTTTTTTTACTTTCACAATAAGATCGATCAGGACAATGCCTTCAATGCCAAAACTGCATGCATAAACGAGCTGATCACCATAGTGGCCGTACGCCCATTTCAGCACAGATAGGGCTCCTTTATACAAATCGTCCTCTTGAAATGTAATGGACGGCTCTTGCCAATTTTCATAAGTTAACATTGTTTCTCCCCTTCCGGAGTACTGCTTCTATTGCTATTCTCCGCACTACTTTAATCTGATTTTTTCATTTTTTTCCACTTGAATCACTTGACCGTCCTGAACGATCAACGTAATTGAACCGAATTTCATATCCCCAATCAGCTCTTGCATATGCTTCACTAAGTCCTCATCCTGGTTTTGTTTCAGTTCCATCTCCTCTTCCTCCTCACCGTTAAAATAAAAAAACTTTCTTTCAGTCCGAAAGAAAGATGAGGAAGCTCACGATTTCCTTATCTTTCAAAATAGAATCATTTTGCAGGAAGTAGCACCTTGCAAATCGCAGGTTGCCGGGCTTCATCGGGCCAGTCCCTCCACCTCTCTGGATAAGAGTTTTAATTTGTATTAAATATTAACACAATTCAAACAAAAGTCAACCCGACTTTATTGATAGGATTAGTTTTTATTTAAATTTGAGTCTATTTTACTATTTTTAACCAAATAAAAAGCTGTGCAGTGCAGCACAGCTTTTTTAAAACAAGACAAGCTTTTTAGACCGTTTCTTCCATCCAAGATTCAGACGAAGGATCCTGTCTCCAGCGTTTTAGTTTATTCATAGCAGAAGGCTCGATTGCTTTTAGCTCAAGTGCCACTTCTGTCAGTGTGTCATAGTCTGTCAGCGTGACATAGGGAATGTTTTTCTCTTGAAAAGCCGCAGCTGCTTTTGGCAGTCCATAAGTAAAGATCGCAACAACTCCGAGTACGTCACAGCCTTCTTCTTCTAGCGCAGCCACAACTTCAAGAACGCTGCCTCCAGTTGAGATGAGGTCTTCTACGACAACCACCTTTTGTCCAGGTGATACGGCTCCTTCAATTTGATTTCCTTTTCCGTGTGCTTTTGGTTTACTTCTTACATAACACATCGGTACATTCAGACGATCAGCTGCTAATGCCGCATGAGGAATGCCAGCTGTAGCTGTACCTGCGACAACTTCCGCTCCTTCAAAATGAGTGAGAATCAAGTCTTTTAAACCTTCCGCAATGTCCCCTCTGACCTCAGGATAAGACAAGGTGAGGCGATTGTCACAGTAAATCGGTGATTTGATACCGCTCGCCCATGTAAATGGTTCGTCTGGTTTTAAAGAGACAGCTTTGATTTGTAATAAATGCTTCGCGATTTTCGTTTTCATCCGGCAGTCACTCCCACTCTTTCAAAATTTGTTGATAAGCTTCCACTGGGTTTGTGGCTTTTGTGATCGATCTTCCCACAACAATCTGTGAAACGCCCTGCTCTTTGGCAAAGGCAGGTGTCGCCACACGCTTTTGGTCATCCGTTTGATCATTTGGTAAGCGAATTCCTGGCGTCACAGTGAGAAAGGAAGGAGAGATTTGTTCATGAAGCTGTTTTGATTCATGAACAGAGCACACCACACCATCAAGTCCACTTTCATATGCCAATTGTCCATAATGAAGCACAGCCTCTTGCAATGGGCGGTCAATTAGTAATTCTTTTTTCATCATATCTTCTGACGTGCTTGTCAGCTGGGTCACTGCAATAATGCTTGGGCGATTTTGCCCGGCAGGGGTTCCGCTTTCAAGCCCCTCTACGGCCGCCTGCATCATTCTTTTCCCGCCGGCTGCATGCACATTCACCAAATCAACACCAAGTGCAGCAAGTCTGTTCATCGCTTTTTGCACAGTTGTTGGAATGTCATGAAGCTTCAGATCAAGGAAAATACGGCAATTTTTTTCTTTCAGTGCATCAATAATGGCAGGACCTTCTTGGTAAAACAGCTCCATGCCGACCTTTACGAATAATGGAGTGCCTTCAAAACGATCTATAAAGGCGTGCGCCTCCTGTCCTGATGGAAAATCAAGCGCGATGATGGGCAAGTGCTTCATGTTTCCAGCTCCTTCCGATGCATTCCTCTACAGATGAATACCCATAAGCCGCTAACACATTCGGTAGTTCATCAATGATTTCCGGGCAAATAAATGGGTTCACAAAATTGGCTGTCCCAACAGCTACCGCACTTGCGCCAGCTAGTAAAAATTCAAGTACATCTTCAGCGCTTTGCACCCCGCCCATCCCAATAATCGGAATAGAAACGGCCTGACTGACCTCATGCACCATTCGAATGGCAACAGGTTTTACAGCAGGACCTGATAATCCACCTGTTTTATTGGCAAGAATGGGTTTGCCTGTTTTTAAATCTAAACGCATCCCAATCAAGGTATTGATCATGGTGAGTCCATCCGCTCCAGCCGATTCAATCGCTTTAGCAATCTCAACGATATTGGCTACATTAGGTGACAGTTTCACATAAACAGGAACGGAGGAAACTTCCTTCACGGCTTTTGTCAATGTAGCCGCCATTTCTGGATCGGTCCCAAAGGCAATTCCGCCTGTTTTCACATTCGGACACGAGATATTCAGTTCAAGGGCGTGAACATTGCTTGCTTGACTAATTTGCTTTGCTACTTCAACATAATCATCAACTTGTGATCCAGCAACATTGGCAATAATAGGGGTATCGAACTGCTCAAGCCAAGGTAATTCATGTTCAAGCACGCCTTTTAGACCTGGATTTTGGAGACCAATCGCATTCAGCATACCGGCTCCTGTCTCAGCTACCCTCGGTGTCGGGTTGCCAAATCTCGGTTCAAGGGTCGTGGCTTTAATCATGATGCCGCCCAGCAAGGAAAGGTCATATAATGATGCGAATTCTTTTCCAAATCCAAAACAGCCTGATGCAGGAATGATTGGATTTTTTAAAGATAAGCCGGGTAATTCGATGTTTAGCATGATAGCGCCACCTCCTCCGCTTTAAAAACAGGTCCATCCAGACAAACTTTAACGTACGGTTTCTCGTGCTGATCGGTATGACAGACACAAGCAAAGCATGCACCGATTCCGCAGCCCATTCGTTCTTCCATTGAAATATAGACAGGCTTATCGGGATAAGAGTCTTTTAGTGCTTTTAACATAGGTGTCGGTCCACAGGAAAGCAAGACATCAAAGTCCAGCTCATTCTCTTCAATGACATTTGTCACGAAACCTTTCGAACCATATGTCCCATCAACGGTTGCGATAAGCGTATCTCCGAGTGCTTGAAACTTCTCCTCATAAAATACATCCTTTTTCGATTGAAAACCGAGAACATGCTTTACGATGACGCCTTTTTTCGTTAACCGCTTAGACAGTTCATATAGCGGAGGCACACCGATTCCTCCACCGACTAATAATGCGGTCTGTCCGGCCTGAACGACTGAAGGGTCATAGCCGTTTCCAAGCGGACCTAACACATCGACTGACTCTCCCGCCCGCTTTTGGGAAAGGAGCTTTGTGCCCTCTCCCTCTGCGCGGTAAATGATGGTTGCTTCTTGCTTTTCGGCATGAATGTTGGCAATACTGATCGGCCTTCTCAGCAGCGGTGTCATGGATTCACTGACCTTTATATGAAGAAACTGTCCAGCTGTTTGAAAGGATTCAACAAGATCACCCTTTAATGTCATTTCGTAAATATGATCAGCGATCTCTCGGTTCGAGACGACCGTCAAGTATGCTTTTTTCATATCGTTACTGTCACCTCAGCATTCGTTTTCACTTCTGGCATTTCATCTGCTCTAAATGTCATGCTCTCTAGCACTCTTAAAATCGCTTCCGCTGTATCTAGTGACGTTAAGCAAGCGACACCATTTTCAACAGATTCACGTCTAATTCTAAAGCCGTCTCTTGCTGGCTGTTTTCCTTTTGTTAAGGTGTTGATGACAAATTGGGCTTCACCATTTCGAATGACATCCAGCAGATTCTTTCCTTCTTCTCCTATTTTGCCGACAACACTTGATGGAATGGAAGCTTGTTTTAAGTAATTCGCTGTTCCTTCTGTTGCTAAAATATGATAGCCGATGGAATGGAATCTTCTTGCAATCTCAAGTCCTTCTTCTTTATCTTTATCAGCCACTGTCAGGAGAACCGTTCCGTCTTTTGGAATTTGAATGCCTGATGCAATCAGCCCTTTGTAGAGGGCTTTTTCGATTGTGACATCTTTCCCCATGACTTCACCTGTTGATTTCATTTCAGGCCCTAGTGTAATATCTACTCTTCTTAGTTTTGCAAAAGAGAAGACTGGGACTTTGACATATACGCCTTCTTGCTCAACATGAAGCCCTTCTTGGTAGCCATAGTTTTTCAGTTTTTCTCCTAAAATAACCTTTGTAGCTAAGTTCGCCATTGGAATGCCTGTAATTTTACTTAAGAATGGGACAGTCCGGCTTGAGCGCGGATTCACTTCAAGTACGTACACTTCTCCTTTTGATAGCACAAATTGAATGTTCAAAAGCCCAATGATGTTAAGCCCTTTTGCGAGTTTAATCGTGTATTCTGCGATTTTCGCTTTGATGTCCTCAGACAAAGTTTGCGGCGGGTAGACCGCAATGGAGTCTCCAGAGTGAACGCCGGCTCTTTCAATGTGTTCCATAATGCCTGGTATGACAACCGTTTCTCCGTCAGACACAGCATCTACTTCAATTTCTTTTCCTGTCAAATACTTGTCAATAAGCACTGGATGCTGCGGATTGACTTTCACCGCATTCTCCATGTAGTGAAGGAGCTCAGCTTCTTGATACACAATTTCCATTGCACGGCCGCCTAATACATAGGAAGGACGGACAAGCACGGGGTAACCGATTTGATTCGCAATCGCTACTGCCTCTGGTACAGACGTCGCTGTCTTACCATTTGGCTGCGGCACGCCGAGTGTTTCTAATGTTTGTTCAAACTTGTCACGGTTTTCCGCACGGTCAAGGTCTTCAAGCGAAGTTCCAAGAATCTTAACCCCTCTATTTGATAATTCATCTGCTAAGTTAATCGCTGTTTGTCCGCCAAACTGAACAACGACACCTTCTGGTTGTTCAAGGTCGATGATGTGCATCACATCTTCTACAGTGAGTGGTTCAAAGTAGAGCTTATCTGAAATACTAAAATCTGTTGAGACAGTTTCAGGGTTGTTGTTAATAATAATGGCTTCATAGCCTGCTTGTTTGATTGCCCACACTGAATGAACGGTCGCATAATCGAATTCAACCCCTTGTCCGATTCTGATTGGACCTGAGCCTAGCACGATGACACTTTTCTTATCTGTTCGTTCGGATTCATTTTCATCTTCATATGTGCTGTAGAAATACGGTGTTTCTGATTCAAATTCTGCCGCACATGTGTCCACCATCTTATACACAGGAACGATGCCTGCTTCTGTTCTTAGGTTATAGACATCTGCCTCATTCATATTCCATTCGCGGCTAATATAAATATCTGAGAAACCTTTTTCTTTCGCTTCTTTTAAAACGTCTACATTGCCTTTGTTTTCTTTTAGTGTCTTTTCAAATGCGATGATGCCTTCCAGTTTATGAAGGAAGAAATAATCAATTTTCGAGAATTCATGAATCTGTTCGACAGTATAGCCTCTTCTTAGCGCCTCAGCGATATAAAACAGACGCTCATCTCCTGCTTTGATAATCCGCTTTTCAAGCACTTCGTTTGTAATGTCCGCTTCGTCTTTTAATTCAATGTGATGCACATCCGCTTCAAGTGAACGAACAGCCTTTAAAAGAGACTCTTCTAATGTGCGGCCAATCGCCATGACTTCACCTGTTGCTTTCATTTGTGTTCCAAGTCGTCTGTTGGCAGATTCAAATTTATCGAACGGCCAGCGCGGGATTTTTGAAACAATATAGTCAAGTGCTGGCTCGAACGCTGCATATGTTTTACCTGTGACTGGGTTCATCATTTCATCAAGTGTTAGGCCGACTGCGATTTTCGCTGCAAGTTTTGCAATTGGATATCCAGTTGCTTTAGACGCAAGAGCAGAAGAACGGCTCACGCGCGGGTTTACTTCGATAATATAGTATTGGAAGCTGTCTGGATCAATCGCCAGCTGTACGTTACATCCGCCTTCAATGCCAAGTGCACGGATCAGCTTGAGTGACACATTACGAAGCAGCTGATATTCACGATCACTTAGCGTTTGACTTGGTGCCACAACGATACTGTCACCTGTGTGGATGCCGACAGGATCAAAGTTTTCCATGTTACAAACCACAATGGCATGATCTCCGCTGTCACGCATGACCTCATATTCAATTTCTTTAAAGCCTGCGATACTTTTTTCAAGCAAACATTGTGTCACCGGACTTAACTTCAGTCCATTCTCGACGATTTCTTTTAATTCTTGCTCATTTGTACAAATTCCGCCGCCTGTTCCGCCTAGTGTATAGGCTGGTCTAACAATGACCGGGAAACCGATTTGATCTGTGAATGCCATCGCTTCTTCAAGGTTATGGATGATTTCACTTTCTGGTACAGGTTCATTTAATTCATTCATTAGATTACGGAATAAATCTCTGTCCTCTGCTTTTTGAATAGCTGACAGCTTGGTGCCTAGTACTTCAACACCGCATTCAGCGAGTACACCAAGATCTGATAATTCAACAGCAAGGTTCAATCCAGTTTGTCCGCCAAGTGTCGGCAAAATCGCATCAGGACGTTCTTTTCGAATGATTCGTGTTAAAAATTCTGGTGTCAGTGGTTCGATGTATACCTTATCGGCCATTTCTGTATCTGTCATGATCGTCGCAGGGTTAGAGTTCACAAGAACGACTTCATAGCCCTCTTCTTTTAGCGCTAAGCAAGCCTGTGTGCCTGCATAGTCAAACTCCGCTGCCTGACCGATGATGATTGGACCTGAACCGATCACTAAAATCTTTTTGATATCTACGCGTTTTGGCATACTTCTTCCCCTTCTTTCTCAGTTGTATGAATCATGTCCATGAACTCGTCAAATAAGTAGTTCGCATCTTCTGGACCCGGTGATGCTTCTGGGTGATACTGGACAGTGAATGCTGGTGCTTCTTTATGTTTTAATCCTTCAATCGTATTATCATTTAGCGCAATATGTGTGACTTCAAGCACGTCTTCATTAATGGCGCTAACCGTGTAGCCATGGTTTTGAGACGTCAAGGTTACCTTGCCAGTTGCTAGTTCTTTGACTGGATGATTGGATCCTCTATGACCAAATTTCATTTTTTCTGTACTTGCGCCGCACGCAAGCGCGAATAACTGGTGTCCTAGGCAGATACCAAAGAGTGGTACCTTTCCAATCAGCTGCTGAATCATTTCAACCGCTTCTGGCACATCGACTGGATCCCCAGGTCCGTTTGAAAGCATGATGCCATCTGGTTTTAACTGTAATACTTCATCTGCCGTGATATTGTATGGCACCACAATGACATCACAATCTCGCTTATTGAGTTCGCGCAAAATGCCATGCTTCATGCCGAAATCGACAAGCACAATTCTTTTGCCTCTTCCTGGACTTGGATACGCATTTTTCACAGATACTTGGCTTACTTGATCTGTTGGTAGCTGCATTGTTTGAAGGCGGCTCACAACGTCTTCTACTTGTTCATCCGGTCCTGCAAAAGCTCCTCTTAATGTACCTGCACTTCGAATCATGCGCGTGAGCTTGCGTGTATCAATGCCGCTAAGACCCGGGATATTTTTCATTTTTAAATACTCATCAAGTGAGTATGAAGAGCGCCAGTTTGAAGGCTTTTCACAAAGCTCTTTCACGATCAGCCCTTTCACAAACGGTGTGATCGATTCAAAATCATCACGGTTAATGCCATAGTTGCCGATCAGCGGGTAAGTGAGTGTGACAATTTGTCCGCAGTACGACGGGTCAGACAAAATTTCTTGATAGCCTGTCATCCCTGTGTTAAAGACGACTTCTCCGACTGACGGTTCTAAGCTGCCAAAACCTGTTCCTTCGAATACTGTTCCGTTTTCTAGCACTAAGCGTCTCTTCATTTTACTAGTCTCCCCTCTTCATAAACGACTTTCCCAGATGCAAGTGTCATGACCGGCCATCCTGATACAGTCAATTTGTCAAACGGTGTATTTTGCCCTTTAGATAAGAAGCTTTTTTTGTCAATTGCCATTTCTTTGTTTAAATCAATCAGTGTGATATCAGCGATTTGACCTTCTTCCAGCTTTCCGTATGGAAGAGCAAAGGCTTCTGCTGGTTTGATGGTCATATAATCAACTAGTTCTTTTAATGTCCATTCCCCTGTTTTCACAAAACGTGTGTACAGAAGCGGGAACGCTGTTTCAAGTCCGACAATCCCAAATGGTGCCCTCTGCATCGTTTCGTTCTTTTCTTCTTCTGTATGCGGTGCATGGTCTGTGGCAATAAAATCAATCGTGCCATCTAAAAGTCCCTCGATCAGTGCCTCGCGATCTTCTGCTCCTCTGAGCGGCGGATTCATTTTATAGTTTGTGTCAAGACCTGGAATGTCTGCATCACATAAGAGAAGGTGATGTGGAGAGACCTCAGCCGTCACACGAATGCCTGCTTTTTTTGCATCGCGTACCACTCGGACGGATTCCTTTGTACTGATATGACATACATGATAATGACAATTCGCTGCTTCTGCTAAGAGGACATCTCTTGCAATATGCACCGATTCACAAATTGACGGTATCCCATTTAACCCATTTGCTTTTGAAAAGTCTCCTTCATGAACGCATCCTCCATAAATGAGTGAGTTATCTTCACAGTGCGCCACTATGGCTTGATCAAGGCTTGCTGCCTTTTTCATTGCTTCGTACATCATGCCTGCGGTTTGAATACCAACACCGTCATCCGTAAAGGCAAATGCGCCCGCTTCTTTTAACGCTGCAAAGTCTGTCATCTCTTCGCCAATTTGTCTCGTCGTGATGGAAGCGTATGGCAGTACTCTTACAGAGGAGGTCTCTTTGATTCGATTCATCAGCCATTCCATTTGTTCTTTTGTATCTGGAACTGGTCTTGTATTCGGCATCGCTGCAATGGTCGTATACCCGCCTCTTGCTGCTGCCTTAGAACCTGTTTCAATGGTTTCTTTTTTCTCGCCGCCTGGCTCTCTTAAATGCACATGCAGATCAATCAAACCTGGTGATACAAATAGCCCTGCTGCATCAATGACTTCTTCTCCGTCTTCTCTTTCTAAGTGACCCATTGCTTGAATCACTTTTCCTTCTACCCTAATATCCTGCTGCACTCTTTCCCCTGTGCTTGTTAAGATAAAACCGTTTTTAATGAGATATGACATAGACAGAATCTCTCCCTTTTTGATGTAGTCTGCTATTTTGAAAAGCCCTTTTTAACACAGCCATTCGGATATACACACCATTTTCCATTTGTTTGAAAATCCTTGACTGTTTTGACTCTACTAATGAATCATCTATTTCAACACCTCTATTTACTGGTGCTGGATGCATAATAATTGCTCTTTCTTTCATTTTGCTTGCCCTGTCTACTGTTAATCCATAAGTCGATAAGTAACCCTCGTTGCCCATCTTTTCTGAGTGTCTTTCATGCTGAATTCTCAGCAGCATCACCACGTCAGACCGCTTCATGGCTTCGTCCACTTCGACATACGTTCCATGAGGGTTTTGTTCATCTTGGAAGGATGCTGGTCCTGAAAAGAGCACTGTCGCTCCTAGTCTTGCGAGGACTTCAGCATTGGACCTTGCCACCCTGCTATGTTTGATATCACCATGAATCGAGATCGTTAAGCCTTCAAAACCGCCAAACTCTTCATAAATCGTCATCAAATCCAGCAATGATTGGGTAGGATGCTGACCGCAGCCATCTCCCGCATTAATGATTGGAATCCCGACCTTCCCAATCAGCTCTTTGTAATATTCGTCTGTACTGTCTCTGATGACACATGCCTTGACTCCGATGGATTCAAGTGTTTTCACTGTATCGTAAAGGGTCTCTCCCTTTTGAACAGAGGTACTTGCTGCGTCTAGGTTCAGCACATTCATTCCAAGTTTCTTCTCTGCCACCTCAAAGCTAAAACGCGTTCTTGTACTTGGTTCAAAGAAGAGGTTCGCTACAAATTCACCTGCTAAATCATGTTCCTGTTTCCCTTTTTTCAATGCACATGCTTCTTCAATCAGCTGTAAAATTTCTTCCTTTGACAAGCTGCTCATTGTCGATAAATCATTCATTTTTTCTGCCCCCTCTAGTTTTTCATCACTTTCAGGTTCAAAAAACCCTAAGCCTCGGCAGCTTAGGGTTCTCCAAAAGAAGCAGGGGTGCTTTCGCACGTTCTGCTCCGTTTAGAACCCTTGTCAGCCTCACTGGACTTCTTTTAAAAGGTTTTCGGTATTCGATTCATTTGACTCATCATCTTCTGCCTTCTGATGCGGCAGAATCATGTTTAACAGGACGCCAGTAATGGCAGCGAGTGCCATTCCTGACAGCGTCAGATTGATTTGTTTCACCTCAATGAATGCCCCGCCAATTCCAATGACTAAGATGACTGATGCGATAATGAGATTGCGCTTTTCTTCAAAGTTCACTTTATGATCAATCAGGATTCGCAGTCCGCTTGAGGCTATGATTCCAAAGAGCAGGAACGAAACGCCCCCCATAACCGCGGACGGTACTGTACTGATTAATGCTGAAATTTTCCCAACAAAGCCGAAGCAGATCGCAAACACCGCTGCTCCGCCGATAACGAAGATACTGAACACTCTTGTGATCGCAAGGACGCCAATGTTCTCTCCATAAGTCGTTGTTGGAGGTCCGCCGATGAGTGAAGCGAAGATTGTCGCCGCACTGTCTCCTAAAATGGAGCGATGAAGACCTGGCTTTTTAATAAAATCTTGTCCAACAACTTTGCTTAACACGACTTGATGGCCGATGTGCTCAGACATGGTCACAAAGGCAACCGGCACCATCACTGTGAGAATGCTTAAGGTCACAGCAGGTGTATAGTCGACAAATGGCACAACAAAGTCTGGTACAGCAAACCATTTTGCGTCAATAACCGGCTGGAAGTTCACAATGCCTTGTGTTAAAGCAAAAAGGTAGCCGCTGATAATGCCGATTAAGACTGGAATCAAGCTAAGGAATCCTCTTAGGAAGATCATACTAATAATGGTGACAGCGAGCGTGAAGCCTGCAACCATTAAGTGCTTCAGGCTGTAAACAAGCTCCTTTGCATTTGGATCCACGTACATCGCCATGTTAACAGCTGTTCCAGCGAGTCCGAGTCCGATGACCATAATAACGGGTCCTACAACGACAGGCGGCAGAAGCTTCATTAGCCAGCCTGTGCCGAGCCATTTGATAAATAATGCGATGAGTGCATATGCCACACCCGCCATAAAGGCACCTACCATTGCGGCTCCAGGGCCGCCGGTGGCTTTTACATTCAAGATAGGGGCGATAAAGGCAAAGGACGATCCAAGATACGCCGGAATCTGTCCTCTTGTGATGATTAAGTACACAATGGTTCCAACCCCGCTTGATATGAGCGCAACGGCTGGGCTCATATCAATGATCTTTGGTACAAGAATGGTTGCACCAAACATGGCAAACAAGTGCTGCAGGCTGAGTGACAGCCATGTGAACGGTTTTGGGATATCTCGAATGCCTAAATTGGCTTTTTGCTGACTCATGATTTTCCTCCTAGATGTGTCCTTTTTCATTAAAAAAGCCTCTTTGCGAGTATGCGCAAAGAGGCCTAGAAAAACCGTACACGTCACTTTAGTCGTGTGCTCGGTGTCTCTGTTATTGCCCTCTTTGCAAACTCTCTGGAATGCATTTAAAAAGGTTATTTTTCATATATAGCGACAAGGTCGTTTTGATCTACTTCATTGAGCTGAACCATGACTGTCTCTGCTTTTGATGTCGGGATGTTTTTTCCGATATAATCCGCTCGAATCGGCAGCTCCCGGTGTCCCCGGTCGACTAGAACAGCCAGCTGAATGGAAGATGGTCTTCCTACATCCACAAGCGCATCCATAGCTGCTCTCACCGTTCTGCCTGTGAACAGCACATCATCCACGACAATGAGTGTTTTGTCATTAATGTCAGCTGGAATGTCTGCACCCTTGACAAGCGGGTCTTGATTCTCTGTCTTTTTTGTCAGGTCATCACGGTATAGCGTAATATCCAGTTCACCCACAGTCACGGGGTTTCCTTCAATTTGCTCGATGCGCTCTGCAAGGCGCTTTGCAAGATGAATACCTCTTGTCTTGATCCCGGCCAGGATGACATCCTTCATCCCTTTGTTGCGCTCAATCATTTCATGTGCAATACGGGTAAGCGCTCGTCTTATCGCTTGTTCATCAAGAATAACTGCTTTTTGTTCCATCTTTTACACCTCTTTTTGGCAAATAAAAAGCCCCTTCTGCAAAGGGCAGAGAGGGGCGCTCATTTGTGCATACTCGTGCACAAATTGATCCGTTATCCTTCTCAGCCTCTCTGGACTGTTTTAAAGAATCTCAATTTCTTCGTTTATTATTTCAAAAAAAGAACGGCCTGTCAATTGTTATTTCTTAATGAATCGATAAAAGCTTGCATATCAGCTGGAATTGGAGCTGTAAACTCCATATATTCTCCTGTTCTAGGGTGATCAAATCCTAACACGCCTGCATGCAGCAGTTGTCCATTGAAATCAACGGTTTTTCTCGGGCCATATTTTGGATCTCCGGCAAGCGGATAACCAATGTATTTCATATGAACACGAATTTGGTGGGTTCTTCCTGTTTCAAGGCGGCATTCTACAACGGTAAAGTCTTTAAAGCGCTCCATCACATCAAAATGAGTGACTGCCTGCTTTGCATTTTCTTTTGTGACCGTCATGCTTTGGCGATCTTTTTTGTCTCGACCAATTGGTGCATCAATCGTTCCAGTATCATGCTGAATGATACCATGAACAACGGCTGTGTATTTTCTAGTGACCGTTTTCGCCACCAACTGATTGACGAGTGATTCATGCGCCATATCATTTTTTGCGACCATTAAAAGCCCCGACGTATCTTTATCAATCCGGTGGACAATTCCTGGTCTCATCACACCATTAATGCCTGACAAATCATTGCAATGAGCCATGAGGCCATTGACAAGAGTACCTGTCACATGTCCTGGTGCTGGATGAACGACCATTCCTCTTGGTTTATTGACCACTAGTACATCTTCATCCTCATAATAAATATCAAGATCCATTGATTCCGCTTCTACATCTAGTGCTTCTGGATCTGGAATCTCTACTTTGATTTGATCTCCAGCTTGTACTTTATAGTTGGCCTTCACTTGTTTTCCATTTACTTCGATGAGCCCATCTTTCACCCACTGCTGGACTTGGGTTCTTGACCATTCTGGTTCAGTTGTGCTTAAAAATTTATCAAGCCGTTCACTCGTTTGTTCTTCTGAAACGGCAATGTTTACTTGATTCATGTAGTTGACTCCTTATTTTTCTTTCCATCTAACAGCATTTGAATAAAGAGCAGAATGACCCCCACACATAGAGAGGAATCTGCGATATTAAAGATTGGATAATGATAATCCCCAAATACGAAATGAGCAAAATCAACCACTTCTTGACGGAAAATACGGTCAATAAAGTTTCCAATCGCTCCGCCAAGCATTAAGGCAAGCGCTACGCCAAGTAGCTTGTCCTTTTGTCCATGTTTTTGCAAATAATAAACAATTCCTGCAATAACAACGAGTGTGATCACATAGAAAAACCACATTTGTCCTTGGAGAATCCCCCATGCGGCTCCTGAATTTCGGTGGGATGTGATGTAAAAGAAGCCATCAATCACAGGAATAGAATCACCGAGCATCATATGTTTGACAATGAGCCATTTTGTTAATTGATCTAAACAAATTATCACGAATGCGATTATGTAATAGAACACACACGTTCCTCCATCTTCATACTTTGGTCTTTATGCATTTTATCAAGAAAACAGGATGGAGTAAAGAAACTTTAGTTGACAGACAAAAACCTCCCTACATGTGGAAGGCTTCAAAATGAGAATCGTTTGATTCATAAGGATAAGGGGTGAATGCTTTTTTCTCGTATTGCTTATGATATAAAAAGTCGTCAGTCGTACGAGCTGTCGGAAGAATACTCATTTGTTCAATGGGCATTGTATGCCCTGTCGCCTCGCATATGCCATAAGTTCCTTGTTCAATTTTTGCAATCGCGAGCGAAACATCTTGCAGTTCTTCTTTGATGTGATAAAGAAGCGTGGTCGTTTTTGCTTGATCGAAAGTGACATGTTCAGCGGGTGAACGCAATGATGCATATTCAAACAGTTTCGATTGCAGTTCTTCTCTCATTTGAAGGAGTTCCATGTAAATCGTCTCTAGATCGCCATTCATGTCGCTGTTTCAACTCCTGCCCTGTCGTGATAATCATATTGTTGCCCCGCCTGTTCACTTTAAAGCCATAAGATTTTTCCTTTCGTTCTAAACGCTGTCATTTTCTCTATATCAAAAACGCCTCGCTATATGCGGGGCGCTAGTTGGTGATATCACGCTGTTAATTCTGGTAATATTTCTCCACGATTTCAGCATTTTTGAGCGACAATGTTGGGTATTTTGGATTTGCGCCAACATCTTTTGAAATAATGCGGGAACGTTCGCACAGTTCGCCTTCTGCTTTTTGAACAACAATACGTCCTGATGTGTATTCAGGCGCTGATGCGTCTGCATGCTTCTCATCTTCTACTGTTAACTCAGAAATGATAAAAAGCTGCTTCACATCTTCTTTAATGGATGCAAGAAGGTTTTTCACTTCCTCTGTTGCATAAAGGGTCACACTTGCTTCAAGTGAACGTCCGATGACTTTCTCATTACGCGCAATTTCCAGCGCTTTTAGCACATCGTCACGTACTTCCATAAAGCGGTCAAACTTCACTTCTGTCGCTTCTGCTTGAGGAACAGCTACACCTTCTGGCATATCTGTTAACTGAACACTTGGCTCTTCAACAAAGCTTAAGTGGCTCCATAGTTCATCTGCTGTATGCGGAAGAATTGGTGCTGTCAGCTTCACTAACGCCATTAATGTTTCGTAGAAGACCGTCTGCATGCTGCGGCGGTCTGGATGATCCGCATGCTCAATGTATACCACATCTTTTGCAAAATCGAGATAGAAAGAGCTAAGCTCAATCGTACAGAAGTTGTGGATGGCATGATAGACAACCGCAAATTCGTAATCATCATAAGCTTTTTTCACTTTATCAATCAATTTGTTTAATTTGATTAAGATATATTGATCCACTTCGCGAAGCTCTTCGACTGGTACTGCATTGACTGCTGGATCAAAGTCAAACAGGTTACCATGCAAGAAGCGGAACGTGTTACGGATTTTACGATAAACTTCTGCGACTTGTTTTAAAATGTCGTCAGACACTGGATGATCGGCTTGATAGTTGACAGAAGATACCCAAAGTCTAAGAATCTCCGCACCAAGCTGCTTCGCTACTTTCGTCGGATCAATCGTATTGCCTAATGATTTACTCATCTTGCGTCCTTCTTTATCAAGCGTAAAGCCATGGCTGAGAACACCTTTATATGGCGCTTTTCCAGTGACTGCAACTGCTGTAGATAAAGATGAGTTAAACCAGCCGCGATATTGATCAGAACCTTCAAGGTAAAGGTCTGCCGGACGAACCAGGTCATCTCGTTCTTCTAATACCGCTTGGTGAGAAGAACCAGAATCAAACCATACATCCATGATATCTTGCTCTTTTGTAAATTCACCGTTCGGGCTGCCTGGATGTGTAAAGCCTTCAGGCAATAATTCTTTTGCTTCTTTTTCAAACCAAATATTCGAGCCATGTTCTCTAAATAATTGAGAGACGTGTTGAATCGTTTCATCTGTGATGATTGGCTCACCATTTTCAGCATAGAAGACTGGGATTGGAACGCCCCATACACGCTGTCTTGAAATGCACCAGTCACCTCTGTCACGCACCATATTGAACAGGCGCGTTTCGCCCCAAGCTGGAACCCATTTCGTTTCTTTAATATTATCTAATAGTGCTTCTCTGAAATCTTTAATGGAAGCAAACCACTGAGCAGTTGCACGATAAATTGTTGGTTTTTTCGTTCTCCAGTCATGCGGATAGGAGTGCGTGATAAAGTCGAGCTTTTTCAATGCGCCTTTTGCTTCAAGCTGTTCTGTGATGGCTTTATTGGCATCCTCATAGAATAGTCCTTCAAAACCAGGTGCTTCTTCTGTCATCACACCTTTTTCATCTACTGGACATAACACATCAAGACCGTACTTCATACTTACGATAAAGTCATCTTCCCCGTGACCTGGCGCTGTGTGAACACAGCCTGTTCCTGCATCTGTTGTGACGTGATCGCCAAGCATCACTAGAGAATCTCTATCGTAAATTGGATGTGCTGCAACGACCTTATCTAATTCTTTACCTTTTAAGGTTTTCACAACTTCGTACTCTTCAAAGCCAAGTGTTTTTGCCACTTGTTCAACTAGCTCAGATGCGATGACATATCGCTCAGCACCCACTTGAAGCACGCTGTACTCTAGGTTTGGATGTACACAAATGCCAAGGTTTGCAGGAAGTGTCCAAGGTGTTGTTGTCCAGATGATGAACTGCTCGCCGTTTTCAAGTACTCCTTTGCCATCTTTCACTTTAAATGATACGTAAATCGATGGTGAACGTTTGTCCTTGTATTCAATTTCTGCTTCAGCAAGTGCTGATTCACTTGATGGAGACCAGTTAACAGGCTTAAGACCTTTGTAAATATAGCCTCTTTTCGCCATTTCACCAAAGACAAGAATTTGCTGCGCTTCGTATTCAGGCTTCAATGTCACATATGGATTGTCCCAGTCTGCTCTTACGCCCAAACGTTTAAACTGATTGCGCTGACCTTCGATTTGTTTCCAAGCATACTCCTCACATAGTTTACGGAATTCTGCTGTCGACATTTCTTTGCGTTTGACTTTTTTATTTTTCGTAAGGGCTGTTTCAATCGGTAAGCCATGTGTATCCCAGCCCGGTACGTACGGTGCATGGAATCCATTCATTGATTTAAAACGGACAATAAAATCTTTGAGGATTTTATTGAGTGCGTGCCCCATATGAATGTCACCATTCGCATATGGAGGTCCATCATGCAAAATAAAGGTCGGGCGTCCTTTTGTCCGCTCTAAAACCATTTGATAGATGTCTTTTTCTGCCCACTCCTCTTGGATTTCAGGCTCTTTGTTCGGCAAGTTCCCTCTCATCGGGAATTCTGTTTTTGGCATTAATAAGGTGTCTTTGTAGTTCATACCTATTCCTCCACATGCAAATTCGTATTAAAAAACAATAAAAAAAGCCCTCTCATCCCATAAGGGACGAGAAGGCTTGTCTCGCGGTACCACCCTTTTAGACAAGCGCTTTGAAATTGCCGCTTATCCACTCTAAAATCGTAACGTGATCTGACGCCTTTTCTTACTCATTCATTTCAGAAAAGGAACTAAAGGGGTGATCTCATTGCAGCGTTTCGTAATGTCAGGCTTCCACCGTCCCTGATTCGCTTTATTACGCATGTAACCGCTGCGAGTGTCCCTTTCAAACGTTTATCTCTTGTTAATTTATGATGGTATTATATGCAACATGAGCACGTCATGTCAAGGTGATGCGCTTATTCTTTTTCGTCAAAGACAGCGTCAACTTCATATTCCAGCAAATGATCCCAATCATCATTTTTCAGAAGATCAAGCTGAGCTTCGATGAGCATTTGGAAACGAGTTCTAAAGACTTTCGACTGTTTCTTGAGCTCTTCGATTTCCATTGCAATCTTTCTTGATTTTGATAACGCTTCGTTGATAATACGGTCTGCATTTTTCTCAGCTTCACGAATGATCAATTTCGCTTCTTTATCAGAATGACGCTTCACGTCTTCTGCTGCTTCTTGCGCCACAAGAATGGATTTGTTTAATGTTTCTTCAATTGTTGCAAAATGGCCTAGTCTTTCATCAAGCTCGTTGACTTTGTCTTCAAGCTCGTTCTTTTTGCGAAGTACGATCTCGTAATCTTTACGTACTTGGCTTAAAAACTCATTTACTTCATCTTCGTCATAGCCGCGAAAACTTTTTGTGAACGTTTTATTATGAATATCATTAGGTGTTAATGGCACTCTTGCCACCTCCAGATTCAAATTCGTTATGTCAGAAGCTCAAATGTTACTTTGAATTTATCTTTTTTCGTCTTCCCATCAATTGTTTTTAAGCTAAAGCGGCCAAATCCCCTGACAGAGAGCTGATCACCTTCACCAATTGTAAAGGAAGGGTCTTCAGTGACTTTCCAGTTTACTTTGACAAGACCATTTTTGACCAAAAGCTGTGCTTTTTGCCGAGACTGACGGCTGACAGCAGCACATACAGCGTCAAGCCGCAGTGAAGAAATCGTATCTTCTTTGATATCGGTTTTGCTGATGACTGGCTGAAGATCTGCCTTACTGATTTCCTCTAATGAAACAGATGCTCTGCCGACATGCGTCAGCTGAGCCCGAACAAAATCGGCAACATCGCTTGTACAAATAAATTGCACGTTGTCCTCTGAAAACAACAAATCACCGAATTTTTGACGCTTCAGGCCTGTCCCAATGAGCGAACCGAGAAGGTTGGGGTGTTCTATAGAAATAAACTTTTTCGCATAGTTCACCTGAAAACAAGTCAGTTCAAAATCCTGTATGGTCGGTGCTAAATAGTCAGGATAGATCAAAGCCCTTTTTCGCTCCGCTTCCTCATACCCGCCAAAAAACATGAGACCCAGTTCATCAGAATGCTGAATCACGGACTGGGTAATGAACTGCTCACGAGGATCAAGAAAGTCTGTTAATTTCATTCGATATTGTTCGAGTACGATGTTTTTCCAGCCTAATACTTGGTCGACAAATGGCTGTTCGTCTTTTCTAAAATGTTGATAAATATCGCTCATTTTGTTCCCCTTTTATGTAAAAGAGCCTGGCAGATGCCAAGCCCGGCAGCCTGTTTACATGAATCGTACAATCATATTATAAAGACCAGTTAGTCCATACAATGATGCGAAACGAATCACAAGCAATGCCACAATTGGCGAGATGTCAATCATGCCAATTGGCGGAATAATTTTACGGAATGGTTCTAAATACGGTTCGCAAATGTTTGTCAAGAAGCGGCCAATCGCTGTTTCTCTTGCAGATGGTACCCATGACATAAAGATGTAAATAATGATCGCGAATGAGTAAATCGTTAATACAGTCTGTAGAAACTGAAAAATGTAATATAGAGTCACTTTGGTTTACCACCTCTGAGGTTCTTCCTCTGTCAATAGCTCTGATATTGTGCCAGATACATCCACATTATCAGGAGTGCAGAGGAATATATTCGAGCCAATACGCTGAATGTCTCCACCGATTGCATAAACCGTTCCGCTTAAGAAGTCGATGATTCGCTTTGCTTGATCGTGCTGAATGCGCTGCAAATTGACGACGACTGCACGCCGATTTTTAATATGATCTGCAATCTCCTGTGCCTCTGCATAAACACGCGGCTCACTTAACACCACTTTAGAGGATTTTTGCACGCTTTGCAAGCTGACGACATTTTGTTTTCCTGCCTGAGGACGCTCTTGAAATGCCGCTTTATCTTTTGTGTTTTTTTCTTCTTGTGCTGGTTCTCTTTCTTCATCAATATATTCGTACTCATACTCTTCATCATCGAGTGTGAAGAAGCTTTTAAACTTATTTTTTATGCTCATGTCACGCACCTCCTGTTTCATTTCCAACAAGTGAAGAGCCAATCCGAACAAATGTCGCACCTTCTTCAATTGCGATTTCAAAATCGTTTGACATGCCCATCGATAAATGCTGACAAGGTGCATTTACTTGGTTCAGTTGTTTTACCTCTTGTTGAAGGCTTTTTAATGTTTTAAAACAGTTTCGTATCACCGTGTGATCATCTGTAAATGGAGCCATCGTCATGAGTCCAGCAATTTCAATATGTTTGAAATCAGCCAGCTGTTTGACAAATGGAATCACGTCTTCGCTTTGTAAGCCGTGTTTTGACTCCTCAAGTGATGTGTTCACCTGTACAAAACAGCGAACCGTGTGATCCGCTCTTTTTTCAATTTCATTCGCAAGGGACATTCTGTCTAGCGAATGTAAGTAGTCAATGGTCTGAATGACAGATTTCACTTTTCGCGTCTGTAAACTGCCGATGAAGTGCCAGCTAATGTTTTCATCGGTTATGGCTGCCTGTTTTTCAAGTAACCCTTGGTCACGATTTTCACCAAAGTGCAAAATTCCGGCATCCTTGGCTTCTAATGCTCGTTCAATCGAGACATACTTTGTGACAGCGACAACCGATACATCGTCTGGATGTCTACCTGCTCTTTTACATGCTTCGTTTATTTGTTCATTTATTTGTCTGAGATTCTCTCGTACATTCAATTGCACTTATGCCTCCTTAAACCCGACAAAAGACATCATACGTCCTGTTTTCCCTTGATCACGCCGGTGTGAGAAGAAATGCTGCTTATTGCAACTTGTGCACATCGAACTGACATGTATGTTTTCTTCTTTTAATCCTGCATGAAGTAATACGTTTTTGTTTAGTGTTTTTAAGTCAATTTTGTATTGTCCTTGTGACATCTCGGAATACACATCCTCTGTTGAAAAAGGAAGCTGTTTCACTTGATCTATGACAACATCATCTACTATGTAGCAGCAGCTGCCAATGGATGGTCCAATGACGACTTGTATATGATCGGCATCAGCGCCTTCTTGGCGAACCCATGCATCAACCATGTTGGCGCCAATTTGTTTGACGGTTCCTTTCCAGCCGGCATGAGCCGTTCCAATCAGCCCAGATTGCGGAGCTAGAAAATAAAGCGGAACACAGTCAGCGAAACAAAGAGCGAGCATGATGTTTGGTTCAGAGGTGTATAAACCATCTGTTCTAGAGAGTGCTTCATCATACTGAAGACTTCCTCTTCCCTTTTGTTCCTTCGTGACTTTCATGATGCGATCCTCGTGTGTTTGGTCAGCAAACACCCAATTAGAGAGCGGCACAGCAGTAGCGTCTGCAATGACTTGACGATTCATTTGGACACTAGAAGCATCATCTCCTACATGGAGTCCAGTGTTCATTGATTGATATGGAGAAAGACTAAAGCCGCCATTTTTTGTCGTAAAACCGGCCAATATCTCTTTTCCAGAACATGTCATGTTCGTCCAATCATGAATCAGCATTGCATAAGGTGATTTCTGCTGAAAGGGGTCATATTTGTCTATCAAAGCTGCCTCCCACCTTTCATTCATCTCTCTTTATATCGCTCCTATTTTACCACAAGACCTGCTAAGACAGTTAGTGGGATTCATTAAATATTACACTCAAATGTGCCCTTTCTACAGGTTTTTTTTCAAATTGATATGAAAACGTAATCTTTTTACCCGAAAAAGACATTGATTGCTGAGAATGGAGAGCTTGTTTTAAGGAAAATTTGATCTATTAGTTGAGGAATTTACACAAATTAAGAAGACAAACGGACAAGTATCACATCTTCGCCAATTTTTACTATATTTCGCCACGGGACAATCATTTCCTCTTCTTTTCCGAAAAATCCCATCATTTTACCTGTACCGCCAATGATAATCGCTTGTATTTTACCGCTCGTGACATTGATATCGATGTCTCCAATAGTACCTAATTTTTTTCCGCTGGACACATCGACGACATCTTTGATTTGGAATTCAGAAATACTGATCATCTGTCCTTCCCCGCCTTTCGTTTTCTACTATAATATGTATGATGGAAAAGCAGGGAAGCAGACCAATAGTTTCTCTTATCTACAATTTACTTAAGTGAGGGCGGCCGTTTTGCCACATGACTTCGACTGGACATTCAAAAAAGGAAGAAAGCAAGTCACTTGTCATCATCTGCTTTGTCTCCCCTTTATGAAAAACAGTACCTTCTTTTAATAATAAGGTGTGCTGAAAAATCGGGAGAATCTCTTCTGCATGGTGGGTCGTATAGAGCAATGTGGGCGCATCTGGTTTTGATGCAATCAATGAGATCGTCTCTAGCACCTGTTCTCTTGCTAAAAAATCAAGACCCGTCACAGGTTCATCTAATATTAGGAGCTTCGGATCATTCATTAAAGCTCTTGCGATGAGCACTTTTTGTTTCTCCCCTTGCGACAGGGTTTCATACGTGCGATTGGCATATTGAAACGAGCCAAATGTTTTTAATAAATCAATCGCCTTCTCTCTTATCTCATCTGTCGGTGTTTCATAAAGTCCGATGGAAGCAAATGCCCCGCTCAAAACAATTTCAAATGCATTGTCATCTCTGTGCAGCTTCTTTTCAAGACCAGCAGAGATGAGACCAATTTTTTTCCTTAGTTTTTCACCAAGCGCCTCCTTGCCAAACACATGGCCTAACACCGTCATCTCACCTGACGTTGGAAAATAATATGAGCAAAGCATATTTAATAAAGCCGTTTTCCCAGCACCATTTAAACCATAAAGCACCCAGTGTTCCTGGTTTTTCACCTGCCAGTCAATAGAACGAAGCAGCCATTTTCCATTTCGTTTTAAAGAAACATCCTTCAAGTCAAGCGACACGATCTTTTCCCCCTGAATAAAAATTCTGAATATACAAATAATAACGTCTACAGCATATCGCAAATGTTTCAATCAGTAAACCTAACGCAAAAAAGCTGCTCCCTATAAGGAACAGCTTTTTTCCATGGTTACGAAATTTCAATTCGTACGCCTTCTTTAATATCAGGAAACGTATGCGGGGATGCAAAGACAGCTCCCGGTAATACATCATCAAACGGCTCTTGGAAGTAGATCGAAATATGGCCGAGTTCCTTAAAGTTGTCATTTGCTTTATTGCCTAAAGCAGTAATGGTATAAGTTTGGTCGCCCACTTGAATCGTTCCGCCTAATTTCAGCGGCTCTTCTTCTAAGTGTTCAAACTCATGAATGACAGACATATCTCTTAATTCCTGCGGCGCTGCTGGTCCAAATAAAACAATCAGCTTATCTTCTTTAAATTGCGGGACTAAGATCCCAATTTCTTTTACGACAGATTGTGTTACCATGTATCTCGATTCCTCCTTTAATACGTTTAATACATACCGAAGCTGGCAACGTATGCGATCACAACAGATAGAACGCCTGTAATGAGACGGCTATACAAAACAGCTGGTACCCCATATTGTACCGTTTCCGGCTTCGCTTCACCAAGTGATAGCCCCACCGGGATAAAGTCACACCCTACTTGACCGTTGATCGCAAACAGTGCTGGAAGAGCAAATTGAGGCGGAATATTTCCTAGTGCAATTTGACTACCAATCAGTACACCGATGACTTGTGCAATGACTGCCCCAGGTCCTAAGACAGGCGATAGGAACGGTAAGGTACAGACAACAACGAGCAGTAAGAGCCCCCATAAAGATCCTGCCAAAGGTGAAAGGAAATGGGCAATCAGATCACCGATTTTTGTATAATTGATAATTCCAATTAACATACTGACAAAGGCCATGAATGGAATAATGTTTTTAAGGAGCATATCAACAGAATCACGACCAGCTTGATAGAATGTGCCGGTTACTTTTCCGATTCCTCTTGAGAATCTCATGAGGAAATTCCCTTTTTCTTGACGTTCGATATTTTCCTCTTTCAGTTTTGAATAGGTTTCTTTGAAATTCTCTTTGTCAATTGGGCCGCTGCTTTCTTGACCTTCTACATTCCCTTCACTATCAGATGCTTCAGCAAAGGAAATATCTTTTTCTGTGACACCTGATACGAAGATATCCTCTGTAATGTGTTTTGCAAGCGGTCCAGAAGGAGAGGATGCCAGCACATCGACAGTAGGAATGCGTTTCATTGGATAAAGCCCAATTCGCGCTGTTCCTCCGCAGTCAATGACAACACACATCATTTCATCTTCTGGTATAGAATTTTTAAAGCCATCACATGCTTCTGTCCCTGTCATTTCTGCAATTTTTCGTGCAACTGGGTGAATGCCTCCTCCTGTAATGGAAACGACCTTTCTTCTTTTACCGGTTGGTTCAAGCTCTAATCCTTTTCCCCATCCGCCAGCACCTTTTGCAACAAATACTTTGTGGTTTGTCATGTCTAACCCTCCCCTATTGTGAATTCGCTTTCATTTTTCCTGCTAAGTACTTTGTGATCCATTCCGTAATGATTCCGCGAAGTAAAATGACAACGATCCCGACTAAGAAGTAACGAACAGCCAGCTCTGACATAGAGTATCCAGCTTCTTTAATCCCGTTCGCAATTCCTAAGTAGACAAACAGTTCTCCTGCGTTGGCATACGGGAACAGCGATGTCACCGGATGAACAAATGAAACAGCTGAATCATAGAATGCTGGTTTTTGTTTTTCAGGTAAGAAGCGGCCAAACGTATAAGCCATTGGGTTTGTCAAAATAAGAACGGATAAGATCGGCATTAACGTATAGCGCAAAATGGTATATTTCGCTGCAAACTGAATCGCTCTATTCACTCGCTCTTCTCCAATAAACTTCATGACAGCATAAGTGAAAGTAAGTAACACAACAAGCGTTGGAACGATACCTGTAACAAGACCCATGAATTGCTTTCCGCCGGCTTCAAACATCCCGATAAAGTGCTCTCCAAACCATTGAATCCATTCCATGTTTCATCTCCCCTTTCTTAGTTCACATTTGTTATATTTTTTTTAGAAATCGAGACAAGCGCCTGCTCCGCTGCCATGGAGAGTGCTTGCATGACAGCTGGTCCCCTTTTGCGCTTTTTCAATGTTTGTTTCATCATGTGATGCTCATCAAGCACAGCCCCCACATGTTTTCCTTCATAGGAAGGCAGTTCCTTAAATTTAGACAAAATCGAGACGCCACCCAGCACATGACACTTTTGAATGATGTATGATTCATCGACAATGATGAGCGCAATGGCTCCAGGACCAAATTTGCGCCGCTCCATTCCTGAAAACAAGTGATAGCCTTGTTTCCCTTTATAGTCGTCAATCAGTGAATCCATGCTCTTGCGGTAGTACTTGATTTGAATAAACGATAAACCATACTGCACAATCAAAATGATACAAAGTACGATTGCTAATTTTTCCATAGCCTCACGTCCTTATGATTGAAATAAGTGATCTTGTAATGAACGCAGCTTCCAGACCGTTGTGCTTGCATCAAGTTCTACATCATCATGAGATAGGAATTGCCCCAATTTGATATCTTTTTTCGCTACCACTTTTCCGCTGATTAAGCCAATTGGGATGTGGCCGTTCGCTTTCATGTCTTGATGTGTTTCAAGTACACCTCTTACGGAGTATCCGCCAATACCATCAAGTGTTTCTCCTGCTTTAATATCTCTTTTCGCCACAGCGACAGTTTCTGATACTGGTACACCAATTGGATGGATTGAAGAATCGTGTTGTAAGACTGCTTTTGCGATCGTCACTGGTGTTTCAAGACTTGCTAAGTGGAAAGGACGATACAGTGTGTAGTGAGGACCTTTTCCAACTTTTAAGTAGCGAAGTTCTTCATCTACTGGCTCAAGATCACTCTTGACGATGACAAAGACACCTGGTGCCAGTCCATTTACATATTCAACGACTCCGAAGTTATCCAGTACGCCGCCTTGCTGTTTTTGATTTAATTTATCTGCTACATTTTCTAAATTCGCTTCTACTCCATGCATGCCGACTTTATCAGGCAAAAGTCCTGTTGCATTACTTAATAGGTTCATTTCTGCCATCGTTTTTGTTCCGTCTTGGAATGCTGCCAGCATGTGGGCACTCATATGTTTACTATCTGCTTCAGCTTTACACGTATCTGGGTTTGCTTCTGGGAAGAATGGGTTGTTCTTACCTTTCCCAGCAACCAATACTTCAAGCCCCATTGTTTTTGCAAATTCATATAGTTCTAGCGTTGCTGCTGGTTCATCTCCAGCTGATCCAGAGTAAACAAGTCCTGCATTCGTGAATAATTTATGCATGACCAAGCCGATCGTAATATCGACTTCTACATTTAAAAGAACGAGATGTTTTTTTGAATTAAGCGCTTCCAAAGAAATGTTTGCTCCGACCTCTGGAACACCTGTTGCATCCACAACGACTTCCACAGAATCTGATTGAATCACTTCTCTGTAATCATTTGTGACGACCATTTGATGTGGTTTCGCATGTTGCTTGTAAAAATTCGCTGCTTTCTCAGCTGCACTAAGATGAATATCACAAACACCTGCGACAATCATGCCTGGAATTTTAGAAATTTGTGAAATGAGTCCAAACCCCATTTGACCTGCCCCGATAATCCCAACTTTGATTGGATCTCCGCTGCGTTCTCGTGCTAACAATTGTTGATAAATTGACATCTAAATCATCCTTTCAGGTTTTCTTGCTTCACAATAGATTGCTAGAAAAATAATCTGAAACTTTTAACAAATGTTATAAAAATTAACAAAAATCTGTTTCTTGTAACATTTGTTATTTTATTTATCATTTGTTATGAACTTAGTTTATATGATGTGTCAACTTTGTGTCAAGATAAAATCGATAAAATTCTCAATCTTTTTGAGTCTAAAGACTCAAAAAAACTACCTAATCGGCTTAGGTAGTTACTTTAATAGGGCATCTCCGGTTTGTTCATCTGTAATTAACACATGAATTAATCCACCTTCTAACGCTGCCCTGATCGCTTCAATTTTTTCTTCTCCTCCAGCGACACCAATCACAAGTGGGATCTCTTTCAGTTTTAGAGGACTGATCCCCATCACCCGGTCGTTCCACGGATGCGGATACACTTCACCTTTATGATCAATAAAGTTATAACAAATGTCACCCGCGACATCTTTCGCTTGCAGGATATCTTCCTCACCACTTGTCATATAGGATTTCACCATCGTTGAATGTTGCGGAACCCCGCCTATTCCTACGACCGCGATATTTGATGATTCTCCTAATTCAATGACTTTTTTGATCGACGGCTGTCTAATGAGTACATCTTTCGCTTCTTTCGTATCAAGCATGACAGGCACATGTAAAAACTCACATTTGGATTTGAGTGCTTCTGAGCATCTTCCAATAATATAGTTGGCATGAATATCAACATCTTCATTTCCGACGCCTCCGACTAGCGGAACAAATGTTACAGACGGAAAATGCTGAACAGACGTAAGCGCTTTCGCCATTTCATGCAAGGTTGTCCCTGATGAAAAACCGATGACTTGTCCATCCTTCATGACTTTTAATAAAAAGCCCGCAGCCGCAGCTCCTATTCGACTTTTTGTTGTTTCTTGACTGAGAGATTCCACACACACGACTTCTCGCAGCCCATATTTTCGCTCTATTTTTCTTTCTAACGAACCATATTGTTGATTTACTTCATCATGAATAATGATTTCCACGATTCCTGCTTCACGTGCTTTTGCCAAATATTTCGATATGAGCGAACGGCTAACCCCAACAGCTTCTGCAATTTTAGATTGAGTGGCGCCTTCTTCATAGTACATATGCGCAACCTTAATGAGCAGCCTTCTTTCATCATGGAATGTCATAATAACCCTTCTTTCCGCTTCTCTATTCCCTCACAAATGATATTTTAAATAACATTTGTTAAAAACAGATTAAATGAAAAAAATAACAGAGTCAATACTACAGATGGGTTCTCTAAAAAGAATGAAAAAAGCCGCACATCAGCGGCGGCTTTAAAAAATATTTTTATTCATTTGTTTGATTGCTGCTTTTTCAAGCCTTGATACTTGTGCTTGAGAAATGCCGATTTCTTCTGCCACTTCCATTTGTGTTTTACCTTGGAAGAAGCGTTTGCGAAGAATCATTTTTTCTCGATCATTCAATCTGCGCATTCCCTCTTTTAAGGCCAATTCTTCTACCCATTGTGTATCTTTGTTCCGTTCATCACTAATTTGATCCATCACATAAATCGGATCTCCTCCGTCATTATAAATCGGTTCAAACAAAGAAACAGGATCTTGAATGGCATCTAGGGCAAAAACAATTTCCTCATGAGGGACTTCTAACACTTTGGCAATGTCTTCTGCCGTTGGTTCCTTGCTTGTCTCACTAATCAGTCTCTCACGGACTTGAAGCGCCTTATAGGCAATATCTCTTAGTGAACGAGACACCCGGATGGGGTTGTTATCGCGCAAGTATCGACGGATTTCTCCTATGATCATAGGGACCGCATAAGTTGAAAATCTGACATTGTGGCTTAAATCAAAATTATCAATTGATTTCATTAATCCGATACAGCCTACTTGGAAGAGATCATCAACATACTCGCCTCTGTTGTTAAAACGCTGAATCACACTTAAAACCAACCGCAAATTGCCATTGACTAGCTTTTCTCTTGCTGTATCATCACCTTCATCTTGCAGCTGTCTGAATAATTTTCTCATCTCGTCGTTTTTCAGAACAGGCAGTTTGGAGGTGTCGACTCCGCAGATTTCCACTTTATTTCTGGACACTTTTTTCCCTCCCTACAGGAGCTGTTGTACAAAGTTCAGTATCTCCGTGGGATGGAAAAATATGCACGGTCTACGACGAGAAAGATGTGAAAAAATGGTGATCCCTTTGACAGTGCAGGGATAAAGCTTTCAAAAAAAATTTTTTAGACCATCTTATTAAATTCTTTTTGCAATCGTTTAATAATTCTTTTTTCGAGCCTTGAAATATAGGACTGAGAAATACCAAGCATGTCGGCAACATCTTTTTGGGTTTTTTCTTCACCGCCAACTAAACCGAACCTCAGTTCCATGATCTGTTTTTCACGATCGTTTAATTGTTCTAACGCTTTTTTCAGTAATTTTTTATCGACATTTGCTTCAATATCCCGTGTGATAATATCATCATCTGTCCCAAGTACATCTGATAAAAGCAATTCATTGCCGTCCCAGTCGATGTTAAGCGGTTCATCAAAGGATACTTCTGAACGGATTTTATTATTTCGGCGCAAATACATCAAAATCTCATTTTCAATACATCTAGACGCATATGTGGCCAGTTTGATCTTTTTTTCTGGATTAAACGTATTTACTGCCTTTATGAGGCCTATCGTTCCGATACTAATCAAATCCTCAATATTAATGCCTGTGTTTTCAAATTTTCTTGCGATATAAACGACCAATCGCAAGTTTCTTTCGATCAAAATGGCTCTTGCTGTTTGATCACCTTTAGGTAATTTAACGAGCAATTCTTGTTCTTCATCCTTTGATAATGGCGGAGGCAGTGCCTCACTTCCACCAATATAATAAATCTCATCACTCTTTAGCCCTAGCTTCATGAGGAGTTTATACCAGTAGTAAGTGAGTTTAAATTTTAATTTTTTCATCTTCTTCTCCCTTCTAAATGTCCAGTTGACTTCGTAAGATAAAAGACATCACAAAAAAACTACGACACCCCTTGTATCATTTTTCCGTCTAACATCTCTGGATGAATGATGGATTGAAATTCCTGATCTGCTGATAATCCACTTAGACTCATCCCAACAAAACACTTCGCTGGCTGGATCATATGCGTTTTTGTATAAAGGACGACCGTATCTGGTTTAAAGCATAGTAGAAACCCGTGATCATGACCGACTGCGCGATACGGAACGAGTCTTAAACGATCGAGCAGCGGAAAATGGTCATCGAGCTTTTGCATCACTTCAACAGGATGAAACTGTTTCATTTTTTCTATAAATGGCTCTCCGAAAATAGATGTGAGCTGATCGAGCTGGACGATCATGACAGGTGTTTTCGTCAATGGATCATACAGCTGATTTCCAGAATCGACCAGACCATTTAAGCGGATTGTTTCTCCTTGAATGTGTATCTCCACAAGTACTTGTTCGTCATATTGTCTTTTTTTCGCACCAACCTCTCCTAATCGTTTCTTTGAAAACAGCCAAATGGCCGGAAAGCCAGTGAGAACAAAAAGCCAGCTAATGGGATCACCAAATCCATCATTTTGTGAAATAAGCAGTCCATCTTGAATGACTGTATTTGTCTGCAAAAACGAATGAACCCCGATCATGCCCCCTCCCATCAAAAATGTGACAAAGTAAAAAGCAAACAGGTTTTGAAAAAAGGAACGAAATCTTTGAAAGCCAAAGGTTCCAAGCACGATCAAGACAGAAAAAAGCAGTTTGCCTAAAGGGTGCGACACAACCATTGCAAATGGCGTAAAGAGCAAGAGAACAATGCTCGATCCAATGAGAGCTCCAAACATATATCGCCTTTTTTTCACTTGTCGTTTGAGAATAAATGCCGTGAGTAAGAGCAGCAATAGATCAAAACAAAAGTTTAACAGCCAAATGACATCTAAATAAATGACCACCTTCTGCTCCTTTCATCTGAAACAAAGAATCAAAAGCAGTACTTGCACTTGTTTGTACCAGTATAAAACAGTCATCGGATGGAAGTCTGTCAATTCTTGTAGGGGATGATAGAGAACTTTTGGTGGATTGTTATCGTTTTTGTCGACGTATGAGACAGAAAGAACATCCGAATGATTTGTTGGACAAGTGTCTCCTCTATTCATTGCACAAAAAAAGACACGCTCCGAAGAGTCGTGTCTTTTTCGCTGTCATTCTTTCTCATTGATGGTGAGTGTTCCTTCTGCCTTCTGTCTTGTGACATTTCCATAATCATCTTTGACAATGACTTCAATCACCGCACCTTTTGCTTTTGCAATAGATGTCGCCGTCCAGTAGCCTTCATACGTTCCCGGTGCTACTTCACGAATCGGCAGTTCGGTTGTGTTTTGAAGTTTTGATCTAGCATTTGTCAGCGGCATATGAAGAACAAAGGTGGCATCTAGCTTTTCCCTGCTTTTAAATGAAATCTTAACCGATTCACCTGATGATAGATTCATATTGTCTTTTGGCGTTAATTCAGAAATGACAGGTGCATCATATTGTACATCGATGTCGACCTTTTTAGTCGTTTTGTTTCCTGCCGCATCTTTTGCTGTCACTTTGATTGTATTTTTCCCGTTCTCAAGCAGCACCCTTGCAGAATATGCCCCATCCTTTACGGTCGCTTTTTTTCCATTGACTGTGACTTGATCTAGATAATCATCCGCTACTTTCCCTTCCACCGTGAGTGATTCTCTATTAAACTTGTCGCCTTTTTTCGGTGTATCAATGGTCAATGTCGGTGCTGTTTGATCGATGATCACCTTGACTGGCTTGGAATGTTTTGTTGAGCCTTTATCCGTTACAGTCGCCGCCGTGAAGACATGCTCTCCACTTGGAACAGATACATTTTCTTTGAAAGTACCCGACTCATCTGATTTGACGTTGGCCACCTCTTCATCATTCTGATAAATGGCCACATCGAGACCCGGAGAGGCTGTGCCTTCAATCGTCAATTCACCTTGATTTGTAATGGTTCCTTCCTTTGGAGAAGTGATTTCTGGTACATCTGCTTCATAGTTTACGAGCGCACGAATCATATAATTCCCCTCTTCTTTCGGAGAAGGAGAAAAAGCACCGCTCGTCAGCTGCCAGCTTCTTTCAGCATTAGGGCCATCTTCATCTGTGGCAAGTCCCGGCGATTCGGTATTCTTTTTCGTTTGAATATAAACAAGATAGAAATCACCATCTACTGTAATGGCTTGATCTTCTAAATCTACTTTTGTCCATTCACCATTACGCAGTGCATTTGCTTTTAAAGGTCCTGCGATTTTCTCACCTGGTGCGCCACCCTTCCCGGAAGCATCATATACTTCAACAGCAAATTCATCGCCTCCAGGAGCTGGCCATTCTGATGTCCAAAACCGGAAAAGACCACCTGTGACTTGTGCTTGTTTTTTTCCTTTTTCTAATGAAAACTTCACAGCCCAGCCATTGCCAGGATCGTAGAAAGCCCGCGCATTTTCAGCCGTTCCATCATCGTAGCCAATCTCTCCCGGAAAACCGATAAAAGGCTCAAGTTTCACTGACTTTTCAAGTGGCTTTTCCGTCACATCCGCTGTAAACGTATAGCCTTTAAACCCCTTTGCAAAAATTTTGACTGTATAGACACCGCTTAATGCCTCTAGAGAAAATTCACCGGATTCATCTGTTTTCACCGGCTCAATTTTTGCGTCCTCCACAAGATAAACAGTTGCATTCTTCACCTTTTCACCAGTTGTTTCATTGACGACCGTGCCGGAGATCGTTCGTTTCTCTAGCGGCTGTAAGGAGAAATTCGCTTCTGCTGTTTCTTTTGATGCCACTTTGACTTTTTGGGACCGTGATTCAAAGCCGTAAGCTTCCGCTTTCACTGTCCATTCTCCTGCTCCTTGAGACAGCTGATATTTCCCTGTCGCTTCATCGGTGGAAGTTGATTTTCCGCTTTCTAGAACACTGATTTGTGCTTTCATTGGAAGAGCTTGAATAGACGGAGTATCATGACTGTTTTGCTTTTGAATGTGTACATGTTTATTTTTTACTTTAGCAGGCTTTGCCTTTTTTGGATCAACTGATTTCTTATTCTGGCTTGTGGATTTTTCTTTTTTGATCACACCTAGCTGGTTCTTAGCTTGTTGAGACAAAGCCTCATCTGTGATTTTCACATCATCTAAATAAAAGCCATCTTTTGTGACACTGCCATCTGTTCTTATCTGAAACAGGACTCTCACTTTTTGCCCTTTATAAGCAGATAAATCAACTTCGCCTGCTGTCCACGCATTTGTTTTCCCCGTATAAGCTGTCACTTGAACGGCGTCTTCACCCTCTGGCTGTACATAGACATGCACATAATCATAATTGGCTTCGAGATCATGCCAGTATTGATATTGCAGGTAGGAAGAACCTGAATCTGGTACAGCAATGAGCGGCATAGACAAATTGGCGTCCGTTTTATTTTCATAAGGACTGTCTAAATTGGTGGCATAGACATGTTCCCCGCTAAATGCTTGTTTTGGACCTGTGGACGGTTTTCCCCACTGCCACGGATCTTTTGTTCCACCACTGAACCATCCACTTGGCCATGCTTCAAAATCTTGTGAGTAGCCAGTGGTGATGGATGTTTTAATTGGAAGTGTATAAGAATCTGATGCCGCTTCATTTTCTCCAAAATCTTTCACAATCCATCGGTACGTCACGTTTTCCCCCTCAAGTTCAGGGAGCTGCACCGTATAGGTTCCTTTTAAATGATTTCCATCCGTGCGGTCGGCTTGCAACGTCTCCCATTCACCTTGATCTACTCGGTAAATCAAAGAAACATTTGCCACTGCTATCCCATCTTCTGCAGTGATGGTCAATGGGGTTGGCGTTGCAGCAAAAATTTCATTCGGACCTTTATGTGAAAAAACAGGTGGTTCTGTATCTTCTCCCTCTTTTGTCACCTGACCTTCAATCGTACCGATTCCATTGGTTAAAGCAGTAATCGCCTCTCTTGCATCCACTAACCCTGCCCCATAGCCGTTGTTAGGGGATTCAGGAAATTGCTGATCTGTCAGTGGTTTCGCTGTCTCAATGAGAATTTGCTGAATTTCATCAACAGAAAGGTCTGATTGCACTTGGCGAAGAAGAAGAACAACAGCTGAGACATGCGGACCTGCCATCGATGTACCATTCCACCCATCCTCATATCCTTTTCCCGGGATCGAAGAACGAATGTTTACTCCCGGAGCAGCAATATCTGGTTTCATTACGCCATATGGAGAAGGACCCTGAAGGGAGAAAGACCCTAACTTGTTGTCCTGGTCTGTTGCACCTGTAGCAAAGGCTTCTTGATAGTTAGCAGGATTTGCAATCGAACCCGCACCGCCTGGATTGAATAAATCGGTATTACCGGCTGAAAATTCTGGAAAGATGTCTGCTGCTCTCCAAGCATTCACTACATCTTTATACCAATCATCAAGACCTGGGCCACCGCCCCACGAATTATTCACAACATCAGGTGCCTTTTCTGGGTGAGGATTTCCGTTTTGATCTTTCGGGGCTAAAATCCACTCACCGGCATCTAACAGATCAGCATCTGTACCGCCATCTTCTGAAAAAGCTTTCACTGCAATCCATTCTGCTCCCGGTGCGACCCCAATTTGATTCTTTCCATCTGGCTCAGAACCAACCATTGTGCCTGTCACATGGGTCCCATGCTCCAAGTCATCATAAGGGACTTCAGAGCCTGTCGTGGCATCATACCAATTCAGTTCATGAGATGGTTCGTTCGGACGAGCAGGGTCAAACCCGCGGTATTTTTCTTTTAGCGCAGGATGATCCCATTCGACACCTGTATCAATACTTGCCACAACGGTTCCAGTCCCGTCATAGCCTAAATCCCACGCTTCTGGTGCATGCACCTGAGCAATATTCCATTCGACTCCATCTACTGCTTTGATTTGTTTGTTTGGCTTAGCATGCTTCAAATCAACAGGACGATGAAGTTGACGTGTTTCATTCGGCAGCACTTGAGCTACTTCTGGAAAAGAAGCAACCTTTTCCATCACTTCTTTTGTTGCCGTCACAGCTAGACCATTCACAATATAGTAGGAATGAATATCTTTCACTTGCTTATTCTTTTTTTCCTTTTGTAAATACGCTAGGAGCGCTTGCTGCGTTTCATCAGATGTTGCTCTCAGCTCAGATACAACGGCTGATCTTTTTGTGTACTGCATTTTAGCCGCGGTTAATTTTTGTTTTTTTGCTTTTGATACAGCTTCTTTTGCTACTTTTTGTACATTCGTTTGTTCCTTCATTTTGACTAAGAAGGTCACCTTATCTTCCTTTTGAAACTGCTTCTTTAATCTCGAAGAAATCTTGGCTTTTGTTGTCTTAGAGGAAACGGCTTCCTCCTGATATGAGGTAGAAGTCGATTTTGCTTGAACCATCCCAAAGCTTGTCATCGTTAAAGTACCAATCACCAAAAGACTCATGAAACGATAGACGGCGGTTTTGCGAAACTTCACTTTCAATAAAATCCCTCCTCCTCAAATGGTCAAACAGTGTGTATCCTGCCCCTCCCCCTTCTTTTTGATCATGACAAGTTTCATGGTGTTCTCATTAATGTAGTCAAATAAAGTTCAACATTTTGTCGTTTTTTGTAAAGGGAATTAAAAATGATTCTTTTGACTTAATAGACTCAAGCCAAAACACATACGATAGTTCCAAATAACATGCGGAAACAAGACTTTTATATCAATCAAGCTCAGGATCTTCTCACCATGCAGACATAAAAAACCCCTTCCAAAGGAAGGGGTTGAATCGTGCTTGCTTATCGTTTGTTGCGGTTACGTAAGAACGTTGGGATATCCAATGTATCATCACTTGACTGTGTATTTTGTCTTGGTTGTGATGATGTTTGCTGATGTTCCTCACGTTTTACTTCACGCTTTTGTGGAATGGATTGATTTTGCTTTAATCCTTGTCCTAATGGATTTCTTTGAGGTTTTGTCACTTCCGGCTCTTGCTCAATAAAACCGGTTGCGATGACTGTGACCACAATTTCATCCTTCAAGTTATCATTAATGACAGATCCAAAGATCATGTTGACATCTTCATCAGAGGCTGATGCAACAATATCCGCTGCTTCTTGTACCTCATAAAGACTAAGGTTCGTACCACCCGTAATATTCATGATAACACCTTGTGCTCCATCAATCGCTGTTTCAAGAAGTGGTGAAGAAATGGCTTTTTTCGCTGCTTCAGCAGCACGGTTTTCGCCTGTTGCGACACCAATTCCCATAAGAGCTGAACCTTTGTTAGACATGATCGTTTTCACGTCAGCAAAGTCAAGGTTAATTAAACCTGGTGTTGCAATGAGATCTGAGATCCCTTGAACACCTTGTCTTAACACGTTATCTGCTGCACGGAATGCTTCAAGCATTGGCGTGTTTTTATCGACAATTTCAAGCAGGCGATCGTTTGGAATCACGATTAACGTATCAACTGCTTCTTTCATAGAAGCAATCCCTTCAACTGCTTGAAGCTGACGCTTTCTTCCTTCAAATGTGAAAGGACGAGTCACAACTCCAACTGTCAAGGCTCCAGAATCTTTTGCGATTTTCGCAATGACAGGTGCAGCACCCGTACCAGTTCCACCGCCCATACCGGCTGTCACAAAGACCATGTCAGCGCCTTTTAGGACTTCTTCAATTTGTTCTTTGCTTTCTTCAGCAGCTTTTTTACCGACTTCAGGATTCGCACCTGCTCCAAGCCCTCTTGTCAGCTTAGCACCGATTTGCATTTTTGTTTCTGCTTTTGATAAGTTTAACGCCTGTGCATCTGTATTCACTGCAATAAAATCGACACCCTGTACGTCATTTTCAATCATTCGGTTGACAGCGTTATTTCCGCCGCCACCTACACCGATTACTTTAATTGATGCTAGGCCGTCTATATTTGTTTCAAACTCCAACATGCTGAATCCTCCTAATCCGTCGAAAATCTAGTTCTATTCCCAGAACATATTAAATAGTTTTTTCATTTTGCCCGGTTTTTTATTTGTCTCTTGTTGCGCTTTTTGTTTCACTTTCGGTCTTGGCTGAGCTTCTTTTACTTGTGGTGTAGAAGAAACCGGCTCCATGGACGCGCCTACTTCATGAAATGCTTCATCCGGCATTTGGAATCCAACCTGTCTGCCCTGAATCTTTGCATTGCGATAAGCAAAATGGATCAAGCCCACTCCTGTCATATATTGAGGTTCCCTGACCCCAATATAATTAGGACTTGCGATTCTTACATTGTTTTGTAGGACCGTTTGTGCCAGAGAAAGGATACCTGGTATAGCTGCCTGTCCACCTGTTAGAACGAATCCGCCAGGCAAATCATGGACACCCATATTGCGTAATTCCTCTGCCACAAAAAGCAGAATCTCTTCTAATCGCGCTTCGATGATATTGGCTGCTTCAAGTTGTGTATACGTCTGTTTTTGGTCCGTACCGATGACGGAAACTTCAAATGTCTCCTCAGACGATGCCTCATCATAGAATGCATGCCCAAATTGCTTTTTGATTCGTTCAGCTTCTTCAGTGGAAGTTCTAAGTCCTATAGACAAATCTTTTGTAATGTTCTCTCCGCCCAATGGGATACTGTGAGTAGAATAGAGATGCCCGTTTTCAAATACGGATATCGTAGTAGAGCCGCCGCCAATATCGACAAGAGCTACCCCTAGATTTTTTTCATCTTTCGATAACGCCGCTGAACCCGATGCGAGTGGCTGCAAGCAAATATCCATAATTTCAATACCAGCCCGCTCTACACATCGGAGCCAGTTATGTAGAATCGTTTTAGAACCTGTGATTAACGATCCATCCACTTCTAGCCGTACACCTAGCATTTTTTTCGGATCTGTGATCTCATCTCTTCCGTCGACGATAAATTGTCTCGGAATTACGTCTACTACGAGATGTTCTTGCGGAATAGATACTACCTGTGCAGCATCCAAGACACGTCTCACATCTTCAGCATGTATTTCTTTATTTTCACTAGACACTGCGACCACGCCGCTCGTATTCTGAATATGAATGTGGTTTCCGTTAATTCCGACTATCGCCTTTTGTAAAGGAAAACCTACCATTCTCTCAGCCTGTTCAAATGCTTGTCTAATAGAATGAACTGTTTCATCTATATCAACAATCGATCCTTTTTTTAACCCCTCTGAAGGGACATTTCCAACACCTATAATGTTAAGCGAATCATCCGCCATTTCTCCGACGATGACTTTTATATTGGATGTACCGATGTCAAGGCTGACGTAAATTTCATTGTTGTTCATTCTATGGCACCTCCTCACATATCAATACTTTCTATTCTATTATTTGCTGAACAACAATACAATGAATGTGTTTTTACAAGTGTGTAACAAAACTTAAAAAATCAACATTTTTTATTAGGATTACTGAAAATATTCGTTACATCATATGTATATCCTTTTTTATGACTCACTTTTTTTCTTTTTTTCTCTAGAAATTGTCCATTTTGTTAGTAGAATTCTTCGAATAACGGCGATATTTTGAAACAATCTAACACCGAATGCAAACATTCCGACTAAATACAAGTCTACACCAAGATGGACGCCCAGAAAAGCTAAACTTATTGCGAGTATAATATTAAAGAAGAAACCTGATACAAACACTAGTTCATCGTATGCCCCTTGCAGATGTGCTCTGATTCCACCAATCAATGTATCAAGCGCAGCAAGTACGGCGAGGGAAAGATAGTTAGAATACTCATTCGGTATCGTAAAATTCGTTAAGAAACCGATCGCAACTCCTATGATTAAACCAAGTACAGGAAGCCACATTAAGATTTTCCCTCCTTTACATCGTCAAGAGGCTTCAATTCATTTAATTGAATTGTACCGTCAAATGCTTTTAAATGAATTTTTTTCTTCGGCGGTCTAATACTCAAACTGAAATTTTCCTGAGCAAACAAATCACCAATATCTGATACATTTAAACGGCTGTATAATTTATCGGCCTGCTCGCTGACCATCTTAATCGTGACTGTATCACCATCTATGCTGTAACCATCCATTTTCGTCGTACCATTAATATCTCGAATAACACTGGTGTTAATCACCCGGTGTTCATTAATGGAAATATGTTTTGCCCCAAACATATTGGCTTCGTTGATTAATTTTTTTAGAAGATCAGGTGGTATGTTTTTGACTTCTTCTCCGGTAAGTTCCTTAGAAAAAAGCTGAGTAATTTCTATTTCAACTCCTTCACCCGTTACCTCTGTAAAACCAGCCTTTTCTTTCAAATCCTTCAACGTTTTTGTTAATTGTGCTTCTTTTGATTGATCTTCTTGGTTGCCATACTTTTTTAGCATTTCATCATATTTATCAATTTCTTTCAATAAATCCAGTTCTTTACTTTTAGATGCAGATAAATCCTCTCTTAATTCCCAAACGTCTCGAGTATCGCGAACTTTAGGCTTTTGTAGAGAGTTAAACTGGATGGAGACCATGATGCCAAATATGACCATCAGGACTGTCAAACTAAGTAATGGCTTCTTTTTCCTCAACACCACTCACCTTTTCACATTTAATCTTTGTTTCTTAGAAGAGGATTCATACGAATATCCTTCTTTTCAATCGTCATGGAAATATGATCACTTGTCAGCTGATCAACCACCCCGCCTGCAATGTTTAATGCAGGAATTAAAACAGCTGGATCTCCAATAGCAGAAATGACAAATGGTGCTGGATGTTGAACACCATCAACCGTGACGACTGGACCGTTACAATGTATGTATGATTGGTGTGTGATTCTTTGTCCGTTTATAGCTACAGCAGATGCCCCTGATATAAATAGTTCGTTTATCACATGGAAAATGTGGCTCTCATGCACAATGTAATTATTGACATTTTGTCCACTCGGGATATAAGATGCATCTTCAAGAGATACTTTTACCCCTTTCCCTTTTACACCTATTTCTCCTGTAAACATTCTGTATTTCTCAACATCTTCCAAAACATTAAAATACTGCTCTTTTTCATTTTTCAAACCAAACTCTGTTTCTTGGACTTTTGATTGAAGACGATAAAGTTCTTTTTCAAGTTTTTGATTCGCCTTTTCTTGCTTTGTTAGCTGACTTTTCAAAGAATATTCTTTTTTCCATTGTTCTGTTCGATTGACATCTGCTCGATGCTGCTTCGTATATTGGTATGAAAAAGAAATCAGAAATCCAAGAACAAGCATTACAATTGAGAATATGACGGTTTTGCCTCTCAACGTTCATCTTCCTTTTTCTTAGATTTAAAAGCTTCAAAATACGTAGCTACTTCCATATGAATCGTACCTTTCTCAGAGGACGAAAGCTCTTTGACAATGGCAGGGTACGTTGTCATTTTATCTGCGAATGTTTTAATTGATGCAATAACGGTGTTTCCATCATTCATATAAAATTTAACGAGCCACTGATTGGAGCTAGTCGGTACGTAATATACTTCTGAGATTAGTTCCTGAATAGAAGCCGGCAGTTGATTCAGAGCTTTCACTGTTTGCTTCAATTTCTCTTTATTGTCCCAATCGACAAAAATAGGTCCTGCGTGACTTGGCGTTACTTCATCTGGCAAAGCCGTCCCGTTTTCAAGAAGCTCATAATAAAAATGTCCCTTTTGCAGATACGCAATATTTGCATACTCTTTGACAGCAATACTGACCTTATTAGGGAAATGTTTTTTGATACTGACACTTTTAATCAACTTATTTTGCTTTATATGGTCTGCTGTTATATCTTTATTTAAATTCCAAAACTCTGTCTCGCCTTCTTTAATTTGCGAAAGTTTAACGAGCTGTTTTGTTGGTACATGTTCATTACCGGTAATGGTTAAAGAAGAAATTTTACTGATTGGTGTTTGCAAATAGACAATAATTAAAACCATGATAAAAAACAGCAGAATAAAAGAGATTAATCTCCGATTCGCTTTCTGCTTCCTTTGTTCTTTAATTTTAGGGATTCGCTCTTCTATATTGACGATCTTTTCATTTTCATGATCAGGCCGCATATATACTCTTCACCTCATTCAAAGCTGCTTGTCCGCACCTTTGGATCATTCTTTATCTCATATTGATTAGAAAACAAACGGCATGAAAAAATGCCGTTTGTTTTCCTGTGATACCATCATTCATAAGTAGTAGCCTTTAATTTGCTTCACCAATAATTTCTACTTCTGTATGCATCTCTACATTGTAGTCATCTTTGATTTTCTTTTGAATGTACTGAATTAAGTCGAGCACATCTTGAGCCTTCGCCCCACCAGCATTGACAATAAAGTTTCCGTGCATATCAGAAATTCTAGCGCCGCCAATCTGATATCCTTTTAAATTCGCCTTTTCTACAAGCTGTCCTGCATATTCAGGTAATGGATTTCGGAAAATACTGCCGGCGCATGGTTTATTATACGGTTGTGTTTCCTTGCGATAATCTTTATTTTGCTGCATTTTCTTTGTGATTTTCTCACGTTCGTCCTGTTTAAGCTTGAACACTGCTTCGAGAACAATTCCAGGTCGTTCCTTTTGAAGCACAGAAGTTCGATAGCTAAAGTTCATTTGCTCATTAGTTAACCACTCGATCGTTCCATCTTCAAATAAGACTCTCGCTTTCACAAGAATCTTGCTGATATCAGATCCATGTGCTCCTGCGTTCATATAAACAGCGCCACCAATAGAACCTGGAATACCAGCTGCGAATTCCAATCCTGACAGCCCCTGCTTACTAAGAGACGTCGCGAGTCTTACAACTGAATAGCCTCCACCAACTGTAATCTCTTCATCATTGACAGTTAAGTGATCAAGCCCAGCGCCCAGCTTTAAAACGACCCCGCGAATTCCTTTATCAAGGACAAGTAAATTGGATCCTCTCCCAATGACCGTCCATTGAGTATCATGTTTTTTCACCTGATCCATAATTGTTTTGACAGCATCGACATCTTTAGGGATGACTAATAGATCGGCCGGTCCGCCTATTTTCATTGTCGTATGATTTGCAAGCGGTTCATTTTCAAGTACTTTACCAACTTGCGCTTCTAATAATTCATTCTTCAAGTTCTCCATATTACCCTCCGCCTTACCTCATATCATTCATCATGAAGTCGTAATTTCTTTTAACACATTATATAAACGTGTGGCCGCATCTGGTACTCCAAGTTCTTTTGTTAAACGGCTCATTTGATGTAGTTTCTCGTCATTACCAGCAATTTCATCAATTGCATGAAGCAAGCGATCTCCAGAAAGCTCTGATTCTCTTAAAACGATCGCAGCATCATGTTTTTCAAGTGATCTAGCGTTAATTTCTTGATGATTTGCGGTCACGTATGGACTTGGAATGAAGATGGTCGGAATTCCAAGTGCCGTCACTTCAGCAATCGTTGTGGCTCCCGCTCTTGCAACAATGACATCAATTGATTTTAAATACTCCGGCATTTGATGCAAGAAAGGCTTTGTGATCATATTCGGTGCTTCACCTTTTTCTTTTAATTCGTTCAGCACTTTTTCATAATGAACCTCACCTGTAATATATAAAAGCTGATAGTTCTTTGCCTTTAATTCATCTTGCATGTCAATCACTGCTCGATTGATTGGAGCTGCACCTCTGCTCCCGCCAAAAATGAGAACCGTTTTTTTCTTCTCATCCAGCCCAAACTCTTTAAGAGATTTTCCCTCTTTAATAGAGACGACTTCAGAGGCTCTTGGGTTTCCAGTAAAAACAACCTTTTCTGAAGGAAAGTGTTCCTTTGCTTCTTCAAAACAGATGGCTACTTTATTCACATACCGTGCCAGAAACTTATTTGTGATGCCTGGCAGGCTATTTTGTTCGTGAATGATCGTCGGGATTTTTAGCTTAGACGCAGCATAAACAACTGGACCACACACATAACCACCTGTTCCAATAACAGCATCCGGCTTAAATTCTTTTAAATAAGATTTACTTTTTTGGACGCCCTTTAGAAACCTCATCACTGTTTTTACATTATCAAAGGAAAGCTTTCTTTTAAAACCTGAAATTTCAATTGATTTAAAAGGGATATTTTCTCTTTCTACAATTTTCTTTTCAAGCCCATTCTCAGTGCCAATATATAAAAATTCCACATCAGGATGCAGTCTTTTCACTTCTTTAATAAAAGCTAGAGCAGGATAAATATGCCCGCCTGTTCCGCCTCCACTAATAACTATACGCATTATACCATTTCCCCTCAATTTTTTTCTGCTCTGAACAAAGTATAAACCCTGTTTTAAACAACAGGGCTCCGTCAAAACCTGTAAAGAAGAGTCAATCATCATGTTTTCGAAACAGAAACTGCCATTTTCACTCTTCAAATCATTTTTTCATACTTTTGCAAAATAAAAGTCTATATGGTTTCATGAACTATCAGCACATTAATATCTAGCATACCTGCTTACATTCAAAAGTACGCCAATTGCCATCAGCATTAATGTCAGTGATGAACCGCCATAACTTATGAATGGGAGTGTGATGCCCGTCACAGGGATGAGACCAGTGACAACTGCGATATTAATCATTACTTGAATGGCAACCATTGAGATGATGCCCACTGCCAAGAAACTTCCATATAAATCTGGTGCACCGAGGGCTATTCTAATGCCTCTCCACAATAGAACACTAAAGAGCAGCAAAATGAGTGATCCACCTATAAATCCAAGTTCTTCAGACAATATAGCAAAGATAAAGTCTGTTTGAGGCTCAGGCAAATAGAAGAATTTTTGTCTACTCTGACCTAGCCCCATTCCAAACAGACCGCCTGGACCGACAGCGTATAAGGATTGAATAATTTGAAACCCGCTGCCAAGTGGATCCTCCCAAGGATTTAAATAAGATGTAATTCGTTTTATTCGATAGGGTGCTGATAAGACAAGTGCGGCGAATCCGCTAAGCCCTAAAAGACCGAGAAAGATAAAGTGAGCGATTCTCGCACCTGAAACAAATATCATAATAATACAGGTTCCAACCATAACCGTTCCTGTACCTAGGTCCGGCTGCAGCATAATGATGGCAAATGCAGAAAACACAATGCCTAGTGCTGGGGCGAAACCTTTACGAAAGGATGTGATATTCTTTTGTTTTTCAGATAAGAATTTTGCAAGAAACGCAATCATCGCAAGCTTCATAAATTCAGAGGGCTGAATACTAAACGCACCGACACCAATCCAGCTTCTTGAACCATTTCTCTCCATACCGATACCAGGAATCAAGACAAGCACAAGGAGGAGAAAACACACTGCAATCAGTATCTTTGACCAAGTCCGCCACGTCCAATAATCGACCCGCATAATGAAAAACATTGCGATAACTCCGATTCCGGCAAACAAAAGCTGTCTTTTTGCAAAATAAAACGAATCATCAAATTTATACGATGCCCACACAGCACTTGCGCTGTACACCATAATTAAACCAATCGTCAATAAAAGTAACGTAATGACAACAAGCAAAAAATCCGGAGAAGTTTTCTTATTCGTCAAGAGACCGACACCCCAAGCATAATTTCATTTGGGCTGTCAGTCATATGAGAGACAAGCCCTTATTTAAGCATATGCACGGCGTTTACAAACATGTCTCCACGTTCTTCAAATGTTTTATGCTGATCCCAGCTTGCACAAGCTGGAGACAATAAAATCACGTCTTCTTCTTCAGATATGCTAAACGCCGCAGGTACTGCTTGTTCAACATTATCGACATGTTTTACGTGATGTATTCCCAGCTCTTCACCAAGCTTCACAAACTTAGGCGCAGTCTCACCAAATGTAATCATTCCTTTTACATTCTTCATAAAAGGTTTTAATTCATCAAATTCATTGCCACGATCCAGTCCACCTGCTAGTAAAATGGTCGGCTGGTTGAAGGCAGACAAAGCTTTACTTGTTGCCAGTATATTGGTCGCTTTACTGTCATTATAAAATTTTCTATTTTGAATCGTCTCCACAAATTGCAAACGATGCTTCACTCCACTAAATGTAGTAAGAACTTGCGCAATCGCTTCGTTTGAGCAGCCTGCATTTTTTACAACACAAATAGCTGCTAGAATATTTTCTTGGTTATGCTCACCAGGAAGAACAACATCCTTGAGGTCAATGACATGTTCATTCATATAGTAGATGGCACCACCTTTAATAAACGCTCCATGTGCTACCGGCTCTTTAACTGAGAAAAACACTTTTTGCGCTTTCGAATCTTCTGCTAGTTTGACAACAGATGGATCACCTAGGTTAACCACAGCTATGTCATCTTCTTGTTGATGTGCATACACTTTCTGTTTTGCTTTTTCGTATTCTTCACGCGTGTGATGATAGTCTAAATGTGCGTCAAAAATATTTAAAATTAAGCTGATTTTAGGTCTGAATTCAACGGTTCCCATTAACTGAAATGAAGAGAGCTCAGTTACGATCCATTCATCGCCCGCTGCACGCGCGGCAACTTCACTTGCGACCGTTCCGATATTACCTGCTACCAATGTTTTTTGACTGTCTTTTTTCAACATTTCATAAATCAAAGTGGTCGTGGTCGTTTTTCCATTTGATCCGGTAATCCCAATAAAAGGAGATGAGGTCAAATGATACGCCAATTCTATTTCAGTCCAAACTGGAATTTTTCGGCGAAGCGCCTCTTGAACCATCACATTCTCATAAGGAATTCCTGGGTTCTTAATTAAAATCGTAATTTCTTTATCGTCGAACATACGAAGAGGATGACTGCCACAAATGACATCAATCCCCTTTTCAGAAAGTAACTGAGCAGGCTCGTTTTCTTCAAAAGCTTTTTGGTCATTGACCGTCACGTTTATTCCGTGCTCGTGAAGAATTGAGGCTGCCGCATATCCGCTTTTTGCAAGGCCTAGTACTAGTACATGTTCGTCTTTTAACATTTGCATCCTATTCAATTATAACCACACCTCGATGTAAATTCCTAAAACAGCAAGCAATAAACCAGCTGTCCAGAAGGTGACAACTACTCTCCACTCAGACCAGCCAACTAACTCATAGTGGTGGTGAAGCGGGCTCATCTTAAAGATTCTTTTTCCAGTTGTTTTGAAGGAGATGACTTGAAGGATAACGGATAACGTTTCAACAACAAATACTCCTCCAATAATGACGAGTAAAATCTCAAGTTTCGTTAAAATGGCAATGGCCACTATGGCACCGCCTAAAGCAAGCGATCCCGTATCACCCATAAATACTTTTGCAGGATGCGCATTAAAGACAAGGAACCCAAGGACAGCGCCTGCTACTGCTACCGAAAAGATCGCCACATCATACTGAGATTGATTCCAAGCCAATATAGCAAAAGCTCCGAATGCAATAGCAGCTGTTCCAGATAATAAACCATCAAGTCCATCCGTAAGGTTTACCGCATTAGAACCACCGACAAGCATGAAAACGACGAGGATAAAGTATGCCCATCCTAAGTCAAAGCTGACATCTGTTCCTGGAATGCGAATAGTCGTTGCAAACTCATAATAATGGAAGACTGCATAGAAAATCACAGCAATCACAATTTGCCCGATCAGTTTTTGTTTCGATGTTAAGCCAAGATTTCGCTTCATCGCTACTTTAATATAATCATCTAAAAATCCTAATAATCCGTAGCCAAGGGTGACAAATAACAATAAAAACATTTCTGGACTAATCTCAGAGAATTTGTTAATCATCACGATCGTTGTAATTGTAATAGAAAAGATAATCATAATTCCACCCATTGTTGGGGTACCAGATTTCTTTTGGTGAGACTGAGGTCCTTCTTCTCTAATACTTTGACCAAATTTAAGTCTTCTTAAAAACGGAATAAAAATCGGGGATAAAAGAACACTGATTAAAAATCCCATTATGATTGTAAACAATATCACCTGTTCAAGCATTGTTCTTTACTCCTTCCGAATTTCCAAAGCCGTTTTCCATTAGAAAATAGCATTCATTATTATGATATTCATTCGTGTCTTTCGTATGTTGTTTTTGTACAAAATTCTTCATTTCATTACACTCTTTTCATCATTTTTAAGATTTGTTTAGATCTAAAATAGCGTCCGCTGCCACCTTGGCATCATCAAAGTCATAGACTTGATCACCAATAATTTGGTACGTCTCATGGCCTTTTCCAGCTATTAAGACTGTATCGCCCTTTTTTGCATTAGCAATGGCAAAAAAGATGGCCTGTTTCCGGTTCACAAAGCTGTGATAATAGGCGTTTGGCACGCCATTTTCCATGTCTTTCAAAATGGCTGATGGATCTTCACTTCTTGGATTATCTGATGTAAAAACAGGCTCATCTGCATATTTCACAGCGATTTGGGCCATCTGAGGGCGCTTGGTTTTATCACGGTCGCCCCCGCAGCCAACTACACAGAAAATTCTACCTTCTGTTAATTCTCTGCACGTAGTCAGTACATTTTCTAAACTGTCAGGTGTGTGCGCATAATCAACGATGACTGGGAAGTCTTGATCAAAATTCACAAGTTCGAATCTTCCTTTGACTCCCTCAAGTTCTTCAATGGCACTAACGATCGTTTCAAACGTTAAGCCTGATACAATGCCTACTGATACAGCTGCTAGAATGTTATACACATTGAATTTCCCAATAAGGGCAACCGTCACATTTTTTGTGCCGATTGGGGTAATCAAATCAAATTGTGTTCCCTTTGGTTTGATTTGAATGTTCTTTGCCATTACATCTGCTTCTTGCTCTAAGCCATACGTCATAATTTCAGCAGCTGTGACTTTTTCAAAATAACTAGACGCTTCATCATCTGCATTTAAAATGGCATGCTTCGGCTTATCGTGCTGAAAGGCACTTCCGAGCTGGGAAAAGAGCAAGCTTTTTGCATGTTTATATTCTTCCATTGTGTTGTGGTAGTCCAAATGATCTTGGGTAAGATTTGTAAAGACGGCAATATCATAATCACATCCATGAACACGCCCAAGATGCAAAGCATGTGATGATACTTCCATAATGGCCGTATCTACGTCTTGATCAAGCATCTGCTTAAAGGTCTTCTGAAGGGTGACACTCTCAGGTGTTGTGTTTTTCACTTCGAGAATTTCATCGTTTACCTTCATATACATCGTACCGATTAAACCTGTTTTTTTATCGGCTTTTCTCATGATTTGCTCAATCATGTGTGTTGTGGACGTTTTCCCGTTCGTTCCTGTAATACCAATTAGATTGAGTTTATGAGTTGGGTGTTCGTAAAAAGCATCTGCTATTCTTGCAAGTGCTCTTTGAGAGTGTTTTACAATAATGACTGGTACATCTGTTATGTGAAGTGGGTGTTCTGCTACAATCGCTGCAGCCCCGCTTTTCACTGCTTTTTCAGCGTAATCATGTCCATCTACTGTATAGCCTTTTATACAGACAAAAAGACTCCCTTTTTTCACTTCTCTTGAATCCATTTCAATGGAAGTAATCTCCGGATTTTCGTTTATCAGTTCACTGTTTTCACTTTTAAAGTATGTAAGGAGTTCTTGTAATTTCATTTCATATCAAACCTCTCAAATTCGTTCACGTGCATGTCTTGTGAAAAAAACACACAGTCTATATTTTATCGTAAAAAAAAGGATACATCCAGCGTATTCCTTAAGTTTCTCTTGGAAAAAGCACACTTTATGCTCTTTTTTTAAAGCCACCCTTCTCTTTCAACAAAAAGAGGCAGCCGAATGAGTGCGGCTACCCTCTGTTCATTCTTTATTATTCATCATTTAAGTATAATCGGATCGTGGAACCTTCTTTGACCTTTGTGCCGGCAGCAGGCGATTGCTTCACCACTTTACTGCCAGTTCCTGAAGCATCAATCTTTAAATTAATCAGGAGTGATTCAAGGTCAGAAACAGATCCTCCTACAAGATTCGGTACCTCAATGGTTTTTGTGTCCAGCCATTGATACTTCTTTTCAATTTGTCCTTTTCTTTTTTTCACGCCCATTTCAGGCAGACTGTCTCGCATAATATGGCCCACAATAGGTGCGGCTACTGTCCCACCAAATTGAATCGTGCCTTTTGGGTTATCTACTGCTACATATACAACAATGCTTGGATCATCCGCAGGTGCAAACCCGATAAATGACACAATGTGGTTATTTTCCATGTACTTTCCGTCTTTTACTTTCTGTGCTGTTCCTGTTTTTCCGCCCACCCGATATCCTTCAACGAATGCATTCCGACCAGTTCCTTGAGCGACTACACTTTCAAGGGCATACCTGATTTCTTTAGACGTCTCCGCTGAAATGACTTTCTTCTTGGCAATTGGTGATTGCTTTTTAACTACCTCTTTTGTAATTGGATCGATCCATTCTTTTGCAATATACGGCGTGTAAAGCGTTCCTCCATTTACTGCGGCTGCCACTGCAGCTACTTGTTGAATCGGCGTAACAGATACACCTTGACCAAAGGCTGTTGTTGCCTGTTCTACAGGACCAACACGATCAAGCGGGAACAAAATTCCTCTACCTTCTCCTTGAAGGTCGATTCCTGTCTTTTGACCAAAGCCGAAATTTTTAATATAAGAAAATAGTTTATCTTTTCCAAGACGGTCGCCTAGCTCGACGAAACCTGGGTTACAAGAGTTTTGTACCACTTCTAGAAACGACTGTGATCCATGTCCTCCCTTTTTCCAGCATCTGAGCCTTGCGCCATCCACTGTCACAGATCCGCTGTCAAAAAAATGATCACGTTTTAAATTTACTTTATTTTCTTCCAGGGCAGCTGCCAGTGTAATGATTTTAAACGTCGATCCTGGCTCATATGTGCTCCACACCGGTAAGTTTCGGTTAAATACTTTTGAATCAACTGATTGATAGTCAGCCGGATCAAAGTCAGGTCTGCTCGACATTCCCAGCACCTCACCATTTTTCGGATTCATGGCAATGGCAATCATGCCATCTGGGTTATATTTTGCCTGGGCATTGTCTAGTTCTCGTTCGATGATGGTTTGCACTTTTGAATCAACTGTTAATTTCATATCAAGCCCATCTTTAGGCGGTGTATAATCATCTGCTTCATCTGGCATTTTCTGCCCTTTTGCATCAGAATAAAATTTCACAGAGCCTTTTTCACCTTTTAGGTCATCATCATAGTACGCTTCTAGCCCAAGTAAGCCTTGATTATCAATTCCAGCAAAACCTAATACATGAGATAAGAAACTTCCAAACGGGTAATGTCTAATGCTGTCTTCTGCTACATAGACTCCATCTAAATCAAGTTCTCTGACTTCTTTTGCTTTTTCATGAGATACTTTTCTCCCCTCTGGAGAAATCCGCTCTATAGACGTTTTCTTGGTGACATGCTTGTACGCTTTCTCCTCAGACATATTCAGTACTGCTGCTAATTTTTTGCTTGTTTCTGCTGGGTCTTTCACCTGCCGCGGCACGACTAAAATAGAGGGAGCACTTTTGTTCGTCGCAAGCTCCACCCCATTTCGATCCAAAATATCTCCTCGTTCTGGTTCAAATGGAAGGTTACGGCTCCATGAATCTTTCGCTAAACTTGTCAGCTTCTCGCCCATAATAAACTGCACATATCCTAATCTAGTATCTATGATGAAAAAAATGATCACCCCAAACAGCAGCACGAAAAGCAATCGTTTTCTCACTGTTACACTTGACACTCGCACGCCCGGTTCACTCCTTACATATGGCTTGTTTTCATCATATGCAGGCTCGTCTTTTTATAGAACGATCTCGTCCATCGCTCAAGCAAAAGAAAAAAACCTAGCAAATGATTTGCTAGGTTTTCAAGTTAATTTGGACTTTTGAAGGTCACTGTGACGACTTTATCTGAAATCTCCGCTCCACTTTTCACGCTTTGTTTGACAGCATATCCCTGTCCATTTGTTTCAATATGCACACCTGAAATAGACGCATATTGAAGAACTTCCCTTCTGGACCAGCCTGTCATATCAGGCATTTTAATGGTTTTCCCTGCTGTTTTCAAAAAGACTTTCTGGCTTTCAGAGAATTCAGAGCCCGCATTTGGCCATTGGCGTTTAATGGATAGACCGTCACCAATGACAACAGGTGATAACTTTTTGTTTTTTGCTTCTGTTTCTGCCTGTTTCACTTCTAAATCTAGGAATGACGGCATTGTTTCTTGTTTTATTTTCTGTTTGCCAGATTTTTTATCGTCTGTTTTTGTTGGTGCGATATTTAAATAGAGCAAACTATTTTTCATCACAGGGTTAAAGATTTCTGAAACAGGGGCTGAGCCTGTTTGTGTTTCAGATAGCTGAGGCTGTTGGACAGCCACATAAACGAGCAGCTTCGGATCATCTTTTGGTGCCATTCCCATAAATGAAAAGACGTAATCGTTTCTCCCTTGAAGGTAGCCGCCAGCACCGCCAATTTGTCCTGTACCCGTTTTCCCAGCGACATCAAAACCTTTGATTTGATATGGCTGTCCTGTGCCAATTTTTGAGGAAACGACCTCACCTAAAATGTCACGGACTTGCTTCGCTGTATCAGAAGAAATTGGTTTTCCTGCTACTGTTGGTTCGTGCTGTAAAATTGTTTTGTTTGTGTTCGGATCTGTAATATGATCGATTACATATGGCTTCATCATCGTTCCACCGTTTGCAATGGCTGTCGCCGCTTCAATTTGCTGAATTGGGGTAATCGCGGACGCCTGACCATAAGCAGTCGATGCTTTGTCATATTCGTATCTGAAATTGATTTTACTAGACGCTTCGTTTGGCAAGTCTATGCCTGTTTTGTCATAGAAATGGAATTTTTGCAAGTATTGTTCGTAGCGTGTGAAACCTAATTTTTCTTTTGCCAATTTCGCAAAAGCTACGTTTGAAGAACGTAGAACACCTTCATGAAAATCAATTTTTCCCCAGCCATTTCCGTTGTTATGGTCTCTTACAAGACCGCCGCCTACTTTATAAGTACCAGACTGATACTTGTCACTGCCTTGGTACACTCCTTCTTGGATAGCAGCAGCAAGTGTGAAAATTTTCATCGTTGAACCTGGTTCAAATGCGTAAGAAATGACATCGTTGTTATAATTCGTAATGTCGAGTTCATTTAAATTAAAGCTTGGCCGCTGTCCCATTGCAAGAACTCTTCCAGTTTTCGGATCAACGACTGTCGCAATGATTTTCTTCGGCTTATATTTTTTAGCGACCTGCGTCATACTTTCTTCAAGAAATGCTTGAATTTTTTGGTCGATGGTCAGTGTGACGTTTTTCCCGTCTTTCGGGGCAACGATGTCTTCTTTACTATTCGGAAGTGCCCATCCGCTTCTGTCGCTGTTATACGTTACATAGCCATCTTTTTCTTTTAAATATTTATTCAGAGCCTTTTCTAGACCCATTGCGCCTGACATGTCCTTGGTGGCTTCATCTAATCTAGCATAACCGATTAAGTTCGAAGCAAACATGCCGTTTGGATAATACCTCTTTGTATCTTTTTCAAAGGCGATCCCAGGAAGTTTTAGCTTTTCAATTTTTTCCTTAGTTGAAAAACTAATATCCTTTCCGGCTTTACCAAACTCGACTTGGAACGCATCTTTTGTATTCAGACGCTTTAAAATTTCACTCTCACTCATATCAATGACTTTTGACAGCTCTTTTGCTGTCTTTTCTTTGTCAACGACATGCATCGGATGCTTTGGATCGACCGTCATTTTCTTGCTCATGATCGCAATCAGTTTATACACAGATGTATCTTCCGCAATCACATTTCCGTTTCTGTCTAAAATGGACCCTCTTTTGGCTTCAAGTGTTTTTTTCGATTGATATTGTTCATTGGCTTTTGCAGCTAACACTTGTCCATCGACGGTTCCCGTAATCTGAATATAAATAAAACGTGCAAGGATGATAAAGAAAAACAGGGCGAAGCAAATACTCGCAATTGCCGCGCCTCTGTTCATCATTTTATTCTTTTTAGGCATCGCCATGTTAATCGACCTTCTTAACATCTTTCGACATTCTTAAGCCTGCTTTTTTAGCGGCTTCAATGATTCTCTCTGGTTCACTTAGTAAATCTTTTTGCTTTTGCAGTTCAGTGATCTTTTTCGATTCTAAAGACACTTGCTGTTCTAGCTTCTGCACTTCGATATTTGCGTGATAAACAGCAAAGGCTTTCGAAATGATGAGGATCGAGCTGCACATGAGAGCCATGACAAACATGACAAGTAAGATTTTTTCACCAAGTGTAATAGAACCTCTTCTTCTAATCACAACCGATTGACCTTGTTGCTCGGTTTGATGTTGCTTTACTTCTCTTTGGTAAGCCAAATTACTCATAAGAAACCTCCTTTTTATCATCATCTATGGTGTCGTTTACTTTTTTTCTGCAATTCGGAGCTTCGCTGAACGGGCACGGTTGTTATATTCCAGCTCTTGTTCTGATGCAACGATTGGTTTTCTCGTGATCAGCTTCAGTTTTGGTTCAAGTCCTTCTGGAATCACTGGCAGTCCGTGCGGAAGTTCTGGAAGAGAAGACATTTCTTTAAATGTACTTTTACAAATCCGATCTTCAAGTGAATGGAATGTAATGACAGAAATTCTCCCCTTCGGATTGAGTAACTCTATTGCTTGTTCTAGTGCTTCTTCAAATACTTTCAATTCATCATTTACGGCAATTCGGATCGCTTGAAATACTCTTTTCGCTGGATGTCCGCCTTTTCGTCTTGCAGGTGCGGGAATTCCTTCTTTAATAATGTCGACAAGCTCTCCTGTTGTTTCAATTGGCGCTTTTTTTCTAGCTTCTTCAATTTTGCGTGCGATTTGCTTGCTGAACTTTTCTTCCCCATATTTGTAGAAAATCCGAACTAGATCTTCAAATGGCCATTCATTCACCACTTGTTTTGCCGACAATGCGGCTGTTTGATCCATTCGCATGTCAAGAGGTGCATCATGGTGATAACTAAAGCCTCTCTCTGGTGTGTCAAGCTGAGGTGATGAAACCCCAAGGTCAAAAATCACACCGTCTACGCTTGTAATACCTTGTTCATTCAGACGTTCTTTTAAATATCGGAAGTTGCTTTTTATGAAAAGAATGTTCGCTTTAGAATCCGCGAGCTTCTCTCGTGCATGATCCAGTGCAGCATCGTCTTGGTCAAACCCAATTAATGTACCTTTTTCTGATAATTGAGATAGTAAATATGAGCTATGACCTGCGCCGCCTAGCGTGCAGTCCACATATGTACCGTCTTCTTTGACGTTTAAACCGTCAACTGTTTCTTTTAATAATACTGTCTCATGTTGAAACATGATGATATGGTCCCACCTTTTTCAAATAGAAATGAATGTGTAGAAAGCTTGCTGCACAAGGGATTATTATATATCAAATCCAATCATGTTTTCAGCAATTTCAGCAAAAGAATCTTCTTGCTCTTCTGTATATTGTTCCCAGATCGACTTACTCCACAACTCAATTCGATTTGAAACGCCGATGACCACACATTCTTTTTCGAGTTTTGCATATTGGAGTAGGTTGGATGCGATGTTAATGCGCCCCTGCTTGTCCAGATCACATTCAACTGCGCCGGAGAAGAAGAACCGGGTAAACGCACGTGCATCTTTTTTCGTTAGCGGCAGTGCTTTGAGTTTCTCTTCAATTAGTTTCCACTCACTCATAGGGTAGCCAAATAAACATTGATCAAGCCCTCTCGTCAGCACAAACTGTTCTCCGAGACCGTCTCTAAATTTAGCAGGGATGATCATGCGCCCTTTTGTATCAATCGTATGTTGGTATTCACCCATGAACATGATCATCAGAGCCCCACTTTCTCACCTATACTCTCCACTATCCACCACTTCTCTCCACAAAACTTATTTTACACTGTTTCTACATAAAAAAAAACCCTGAACTAGTCAGGGTTCATTAAAACTTTATTTCAAAGTTTGACAATTTGTTGCTTGTTTTGAAATGAAAATGGCAGATTTTTGAACGTTTTGAAGAATTCTGGACCATATTTGTTTAAAAAGTACATGATATTCCAAATTCTTTCTTGTGGTGCTTCGAGTGGTTTTAAACTATTTTCAATCCGTTCAAAATCTCGAAGGATGTATCCTTCCTTCTCTTCCACACGCTTTGCAACCTTTTGATAAACAAATTGAAGCTGGTCTTCTATAAATTTGGCATTTTTATCTAATAGCTGTTCAAAGCTTGGTTCGATCTCTAGCGCTTCTTGTCTCATGGCCTCGTGAACATTCGCTAATTCACGTTTGGCATGTTGAACCGATTGAACGAAGCTGTCTGGAAGACTTTGCTGAAAGTGCGCATCCTTCTTTTCTTTCACGCCTTTTGTCAGCACTTCTTCAACTGACAATTCTCTTATCGGCAGCTTCTTATCAATATGCCTTTCAAGAATGGTGACGTGCAATCTTGGAAGAACGGGTGCCATTTTGACATCGAAGTACTCGAAGATGCCTTTCAGCTCACCCCAATAGTTCACTTCACCGTGTCCAGCCATAAAAGCAAGCGTTGGAAGAAGGGTTTCCTGCATCAATGGACGGGTCACCACATTATTGCTAAACCGCTCTGGGTGCTCCTCGACTTCCTGCAAAAGCTCATCTTTTGTCCAAGTAAGCCCCACTTCAGATATAGAAAATTGGCCATTCTCTTGTTCAATGAGGAAACGCTCATCATCATATTCGTAAAACAAGTTGGCTTGATGGTCACCAGCTTCAATAATCGGCTGATACCCCGCTTGTTCCATGGCAGCCTGCGTGTTATTTAAGTGAGCCACGATCGCATCACTCGACTCCACAATTTGCTTGAATAACGTACGTTCAAGTGGCTTCACGCCGAAGTCTCCTGAATTCAATAACAGCAGTCCATCTTCTTCAAATAGATCGCAAACAATCCACTCAAAGAAATCAGTAAACGTTTCTGATTTGCGTAAACATCGAAGAAGCTGATCAAACAAGTCATTTGTGTAAGCAGATTCCTCATAGGTTGAAAATACATCACGAAGCCATCTCTCTGTTTTCTCTTGGTGGAGAGGTGTTCTTTTCGCAGCTGTTTTTTTCACATGATGTAATGGAAGCTTTTGTTTGACTGGGCCTTTTTCGCCAGACGTGTACACAAAGTTAATTTCGTCTACGTCGTGATCTTCACCCGCTACCCAAAAGACCGGAATAACAGGAACGCCAAGCTCTGATTCTTTTTCTTTGGCAAACTGAATAATGGAAATGATTTTATGTATGGTATAAAGCGGACCTGTTAAGAGGCCTGCCTGCTGTCCTCCAACCACCATGACGCTCCGTTCATCACGGATCTTCTCAATATTCTCACGCATGGCAGCCGAATCAAATTTTGCATGATATGCGCTCATATAATCCGCTAAAGCCTCGCGCGGGAAGCTCCTTTCCATGAGATCGTCGTATCTCTTTTTCCATGTGTGCTCAGAATGTATATCATAATCAAAAAAAGCAGTCATCTCTTTTTTTTCTTCTATATAATCACGTATGAATAAATTCTGACTTCGGATGGAAAGTTCAGTCAATTGCATGTTTAGAACTTCCTTTCTTCAATAAATAGTTAGTTTCCCGAAAAAAGTATAGCATGTAAATGAGCTCACTCAAAAGATTTTGTTTGCTTTTTTTCCAATACTTCCAAGCTTCTATTCAAGAAAGTGAGGAATGGCGGCGTCATCCCTTGACCTTGAGCTTTTTTTAAAAGGTAGCCAATGATTGCTTTTCTTTCAGTTTGGCGGCCTTTGACGATATCTTGCAGCATCGACGATTGATTGGCAGCCGTTTGATGGCAAATTGATTTCACATGAGCCCATAGACGATCTTTCTCAAGCAACCCTAGAATGGAAGCCGCTTCTTCAAATGCACATGTCATCATATGTTCATATGACGGGTTCGATACCAATTCCCCATTATTCACATGTAATAAAGCCGTCAACGGATTAATACACACATTGACGAGCAGCTTTTCTTCCAGTACTTTCTTCCATTCATCTGTATAAACCATTTGAAAATCGCACGTTGATAGTTCACTACCCATAGGTTCTTTTTCCTCATGCAGAAATGCTCCCCACTTGATGACACCAATTCCTGTATGGTTTACTGCGCGATCAGACACCTTCATTGCGCCATGCTCTACTACACCAATATATAACTGATGTGCCGTTTTCCAGTTCTTTAAATCGACGAGGTGGGCCATTCCGTTCTGCAAAAATAAGATCCGATGACGAGGCAGTCCCGATAATTCCCCTAGAACATCTTGCAGATGATGATACTTCACTGTCACAATCAGCAAATCAAATATTCCTTTGACCCCCGTATCGGCCCCAACAGCTGATTGAATGGTTTCCCCTCTTACCATTCGTTCAATGCCTAATGCTCGAATTTCTTCTGCCTGCTGTTTCCTTCTTGTAAAGACGGTGATATCATGATGTTCTGATAAATAACTGGCACAAAGCAGACCAATCGCACCACCGCCAATGATTCCAATTTTCAATTGCCGCACTTCCCTTTTTCTGTTTACTTCATGTTATCAACTATTTTACCAGTTTCGTGCTACGATGCAAAAAGCAGATAATGCGCTATGATTGAATTTTTTTAATTAAAAAACTATAATAATAAGTGTAAAAACTTTTTTAGGCGGATGGGATGAAAACGCCTTCAATGACATCACTGTCGACATTATGTGTGTAAGGGGGAAGATCACATGACACAAGTAAAACGTCTTCTGATTAACTACAAAACATTAGAGGAATTTAAACAATTTAAGGAATATGGCATACAAGAACTTTCCATGCTTGAAGACCTAGAAAGTAATATGATTGAAAATGACAGCAACTCTCCATTTTATGGGATTTACTTTGGAGATAAGCTTGTGGCACGTATGAGCCTCTATCAAGTAGATGGCTCGACGACGACGTATTTTGACCATAATCATGATTATCTAGAGCTGTGGAAGCTAGAAGTGTTGCCAGGATATCAACGTAAAGGATACGGCGAAGCACTTGTTGATTTCGCAAAATCTTTTGGCCTTCCAATTCGAACGAATCCACGCGTCAAATCCGCCGGTTTTTGGGATAAAATGGGCTTTGAAGCGGTGAAATATGATATGGAACGCGATAAAGGAGAAAACCCACTCATTTGGGAGCCTGCACATATTCAAAAGAACACAGGTGAGTCCGCTTAATCATTTTAATCATTAAGAAAACGCCCCTCTTTCCATCTATGAGGGGCGTTTTCTTATTTTGCGTAATCTTTTAAGCTGATATTCTGTTTGACTCTTTCAACAATACCAATAAGTGCCCGGTAATCTTCTTCTGTCATTTTTAATTGACGTTTCAGCTGTTCATTTTCTTCGGTGAGTGATTTTAATTGATGCTGTGCATCTTTAAGCTCCTCCCGTAAATAAGCTGGACCAGATGGTTCTTTCTCAAGCTGCTCTAGAAACCGAATTACTTCTCGAAGCGTCAGTTCAGTCTGATCAGAAGATGCCTTCTCTTCTATGGTGAACGCATGCTGCGGTAAACCCGAAGAATGGATACCAATTTTTTTACGCAGTTCTTTTCGCTGTTTTTTGGCAAGCTCAATGCCTGCCTGGTACTGCTTTCTGACGTAAGAATTCCACCTGAATCCACATGCTGCTGCTGTTCTTGACAATGCTTTTCCAACCTCTTCAAATGCTGAAAGCTGGGTACCCCCATCTCGGATATGCCTTAAAACAACTTCTGCTAAAAGTAAATCTTCATCTTGTGTCCATGCGTCCTGCCGTGTAATCGTCAACTCATCATCCCCCCTGAATCTGAATACCACATCATATGCGCTTACTAGAGTAGATAGACTATTTGCAGGAGAGAAACCTAAAAAATAGATCAATAAAAAAACGCAAGGGAAGATTCCCTCACGTTTTTTTATCAAGCATTAGTTGCTTTTTACGTCTTTGCCTTTGTATGTTCCGCAAGATTTGCAGACACGATGAGAAATTTTCATTTCACCGCATTCTGGGCAAGCTACCATACCAGGTACTTGTAGTTTGAAATGCGTACGACGCAATCTTTTTTTCATTTTAGAAGTTCTTCTAAAAGGTACAGCCATTATTCCCACCTCCTTAAAGAGTTAAGATTCATTATTTTCTTCTAAGAGCTTTTTCAAGCCTTCTAGACGAGGGTCAATTCGGTTTTGATGTGCATCTTCCGAAATGACCGCCCAGTCATTCCCTTCCTGTGGTGCAGCACCTTTTACGTCAGCTTGGTCGCAAAAGATTTGCATGGGCACTTCAAGAAGAATTTCTTCCTTGACTATAGGCGTTAAGTCGATGATATCGTCTTCTACAATAGAAACGTCTTCATCTTCTATGTCGTCTGTCTTATGAAGTACAAATAGTTCTTTTGTTGAAATCGCAAATGGATAATTTACATCAACAAGCGTTCTTGAACAAGGCAATGTCATTTCACCTGTGATGGTTAAATCAAATGCGACTTGCTTTGATTCGATCACTCCAGTCCCTTTCACCTCTACTGGTGAAATGCGACGTATATCTGAATGAAGGCTAGTAAGTTCATTTAAGTCAACCGTCTCATGAAAATCGAAGCTGTTTTTAGCTTTTTGATGTAACTGATAAACTGTCCATTTCAATTGTATCACCTCTAAGAGCAACAAACATGATTATAGCTTTCATCATGCTATTTGTCAATATTTTTTCTTTACAGTCCTTCATGATGTCAAAGGGCTGTTTGACATCAGTTCTCGGAATGCCTACACTGAAAAAAATGGTCTTCTTTTTTCCCTTATGCTACTGTAGCACAGACCATTTAACCATAGCAAGAAAGGCGGAACATCTATTGAAAGCAGTGGGAGTCGTTGTCGAGTACAATCCATTTCATTATGGGCATGCCTATCATGTGAATCAGGCGAAAAAACAAACCTCCTCAGATGTTGCCATTGCCGTCATGAGCGGTTCTTTCCTCCAGCGCGGGGAGCCTGCCATCGTCTCAAAATGGGCACGTACAAAAATGGCACTGCAAAACGGCGTAGACATTGTGTGTGAGCTTCCATACATATATGCCGTACAAAAGGCAGAAACCTTCGCCAATGGCGCTGTGTCCATCCTAGATGCATTAAAATGCCATTCTCTTTTTTTCGGCAGTGAAGATGGAGAGATCAACGCATTTGAGCGCACAGCACACGCTTGGCATGAAAAAAAGGCAGAGATTGATCTTTTAACAAAAGAAAAGGTGAAAGAAGGTCTTAGTTATCCCACAGCAGCAGCAGGTGCGTTTCAAGAAGCCATTCATTCTGAACACTTACTGGATTTGTCCAAACCAAATAACATTTTAGGCTTTCATTATGTTAAAGCCATCTTAGAGAGAGCTCCTCACATGCAGCCTTTTACGTCTCAAAGAATTGCATCTGATTATCATGATGAAGAACTGCCTGACACCCAAAAAATCGCAAGCGCCACAAGTATCCGAAAAGCTTTAAAAGAACAGAGCTCATTTCAAGCAGTCAAGCCCTACCTCCCAGACGCTACTTTAAAGCAATTACACGACTATCATTCTTCATATGGTCTTTTACATACGCAAGAAGCCTATTTTCGCTTTCTGAAACACGTTTTTCATACAATGGATACGAGTGAACTAGAGGGCATCTATGAAATTGAAGAAGGCATTGAACACCGCATGCAAAAAGCCATAACACATGCGTCTTCCTACGAGGAGTATCTATCACTTGTCAAAACAAAACGATATACGTGGACAAGGTTACAGCGGATGAATACGCATCTATTAATGAACGTGAAGAAAAAGACGATGCACGAGCTGCTTGAAGAGAAAAAAGCGCCCTATATTCGTTTACTTGGAATGACAAGGAAAGGACAACAGTACTTGTCTCTTGTAAAAAAAGAGTTGGATGTACCACTTGTGAGTAAACTGTCTTCCTTTTCACATCCCGCCCTTGATCTTGATATTCGCGCTTCAAGGGTGTTCAGCCTTCCCATCTGTGAACCCATGCAAACAGAGTTAACAAAAGCAGAGTTTAAAACATCACCGATTCGATATGATGAAGAGAGCGGACTCTTTTCATCTCGATAGAAAAAAGCAGCCTGATTGCAGGCTGCTCAGGCTGTCGAGAAAATCTCGACAGCTTTATTTTTTTCCTTAAAATTTACATCTCCTCATTTTATAATAGAGAAAAGCCCACTAAAGGAAGGTGTTTTTCTCATGTTCCACACTAGAAATTCTTCTCAGCACGAAGCTGAATTTGTATTGCTAGATCAACTGGTCGAAGAGGATCACCTGCTTCGTAAAATTGATCAGTACATTGATTTTTCATTTATCGTAGATAAAGTAAGACCGTATTATAGCGAGAATAAAGGTCGTCCTTCTCTTGATCCACTTATTTTGTTCAAAATGATGTTTATCGGATACCTGTACGGTATCCGTTCTGAAAGACAACTTGAAAAAGAAATTTACTATAACATGGCGTATAGATGGTTTTTAGGTTTGAACATCAATGATCCCGTTCCTCATCACTCGACCATTAGCTGGAATCGTCGTACTCGATTCAAAGATACAACGATTTTTCAAGACATTTTCGACGAGATTGTGCTTCAAGCTATCAATCATGATATGGTAGGAGGCCGCGTTCTTTTTACTGATTCAACTCATCTTAAAGCCAATGCCAATAAACATAAATATATGAGAAAAACGATTGAACAAGATACCCAGAACTATATAAATGATTTAGAAGAAGCGATCCAAGAAGATCGGGTGGCACACGGAAAAAAGCCCTTAAAGGTAAAAGAGGAGGTGAAAACGGAAAAAGACATTCGTCAAAGTACGACTGATCCTGAAAGTGGCTATCTTTATCGTGAAAACAAACCGGAAGGCTTTTTCTACCTAGACCACCGTACAACGGATATGAAGTACAATATCATCACGGATGCCCACATCACGCCCGGTAATGTCCATGATTCTGTTCCGTATCTTGATCGGTTGGATCACCAAATCGCACGATTTGGTTTTCAAGTAGAAGCTGTTGCCCTTGATTCTGGTTATTTGACGACCCCAATCTGTAAAGGTTTATCAGATCGCCGTATTTTTGGTGTCATCGCACATAGACGCTTTCATCCAACAAGAGGTTTATTTGAGAAGTGGAAATTCAAGTATGACTCTGAACATGATCATTACATATGCCCAAATGGTGAGAAGCTATTATATACAACAACTGATCGAAAGGGTTATCGATTCTACAAATCAGATCCTAAAAAATGTGCATCGTGTTCTTTCCTTGAAAGATGCACAAGGTCGAAAAATCATCAAAAAGTCATCTCAAGACACATATGGGAAGAACATAAAGAAAAGATCAGACAAAATCGTCTATCTGTCTCTGGAAAAGAGCTATATAAAAAAAGAAAAGAAAAAATAGAGCGAAGCTTTGCAGATTCAAAACAACTGCACGGGCTTCGCTACTGCCGGTTGAGGGGAAAACAAAATGTGAGTGAGCAAGTTCTTCTCACAGCTGCCTGTCAGAACATGAAGAAGATTGCCACACATCTAGCGAAGCTAGGTTAGGTGTGTGGGAGGCCTTTTTCAATCAATCTCATCCATCATCATTACGATGAAAATAAAAAAGATTGTAGAAAAACATGAGTTTCTCTACAATCTGAGCAGCCTGATTGCAGGCTGCTCTTTTTTTATGATGCTTTCTCTTTTAATTTGTTTAAATAGTTTAGTGCGTCCTGCATGGTATCCACAGGAACGATTTTCATATCACTTTTAATATCTTTTGCTGTTTTGACTGCATTTTTGTAGTCAGAGTTTGGGTCACCTTTATCATTCGGTGCAAAGAAGATGTCTTTCCCTGCTTTGTCTGCTGCAACAACCTTTTGATCAATTCCGCCAATCGGTCCGACTGTACCATCTGCATCAATCGTTCCAGTTCCTGCGATCGCATAGCCATGTGTTTCATCTTCTTTTGTCAGCTGATTGTAAATTTCAAGTGACATCATTAAACCAGCCGATGGACCGCCGATGTTTTCAATATCCACTTTCACAGAAGGAGACACTTTCACATGACGGTCTGTAAATAGTGATACGCCAATTCCCACTCGTTTTGGCTCTTCTTTAAATGGTTTCAACGTCACGTTCTGCGTGATTTCTTTGCCATTACGTTCAAGTACAAAACGGACAGTCGTGCCTGCTTTTTTACTGCTGATATACGAAACCATTTTATCTGCTGACTCATATGTATGGCCGTCGACGCTTTTGATCTTATCGCCAACTTCAATCTTCCCATATGCAGGCATTCCTTTCATCACATAGCTCGCATATACGCCATTAAACGTATAATCTACTTTTTTCCCTGCTTTTGTATAAGCGGCAATCATCGCATTTTCTTGAGAACTTTTCATGAGCTGCAGCTGCCGTTTCATATAATCCTCATCAGACTCTCCGTCCGCTTTAATATTTTCTTCTGGAACAATTTCGTCATACTTGTTCATTTTTGCAAGCAAATACGTATATGGATTGGCTGGACCTACTTTAATGGTCATAAGAGAAAAGCTGCCCTTCTCGCCATATCCTCCGTCTACTTGAATGTGTGGCGCAATTTCTGTTGCATCACCTGGCTTTGTGACGTAATAGGGCAGTTTCACAAAAGTTAAGCCAAATAAGACTAGAACAACAGCAAAAAAGCTGAGCCAGCGAATATTTAATTTTTTCATTCGATTAACACTCCCATTTATCAATGACATCTTTCAGTTTTCCTTTTAGTTGGTCGGCGGCGAGTTCACCTGCTTCAATCATTTCTTGAACCTGTGTAAACGCACTAGAGCTAAAGGTCTCGAGCTTCGGCCGAATCATGAGATCTGCATGAATGGTTTGATGACGAACCAATTCATTTTGAAGGATGTCCAAACTTTGCATAATGACATCCGATAATCTCGTTGCCTTTTCTGTTTTTTTCACCCTTGATACATCAGAGGCGATAATGAGATCTGCCCCCATTTCTTTGAGAACAGAGACAGGAATGCGGTCCACTACCGCTCCATCCACCAATTGCCTGCCGCCTATTTCATGCGGAACAAACACACCCGGAATGCTAATGCTCGCCCTGACTGCTTGTGAGACAGACCCTTCTTTGAACACAACCTTCTCCCCTGTCTGAAGGTCACAGGCGACAATCGCAAGAGGCACGCGCATTTCTTCAATATTCTTCCCATATGTAAACGTGTGAATCAGCTGCAAAATTCGATTTCCTTTTAACAGACCGATTTTTGGCAGTGTATAGTCAGCATAATACTTTCTTCTGAAGACAAGTGCAAGTTTTTTCATTTTTTCTACGTCTTGTCCTGCCGCATAAAAGCTCCCCACAAGAGCACCAATACTGCTTCCTGCAATCATATCTACCTGAATTCCTTGTTTCTCAAGACTAGATAAAACCCCGATATGCGCCATCCCTCTGGCACCCCCGGAGCCCAACGCAAGCCCGATAATCGGTCGTTTCATGAATCCACCCTCCTCTTTCTATGCATATATACGAATCTATAGGTCTAAACATGCCCCTTCTCATCGTATAGTAATAGAAGACAGGCTCGGCTAGCATCTCTTTTTCTTTAATCACGAGCTCGCCAATAGATTATAACGGCAAGGGGCGACATCTCCATGAAAAAATGGAACACTCTGTTCATCGCTGCTTTTTTTATCTTTTTAACAGCCACTGTGATTACACATCCACAAGCCTCTTTGCAAGCATCGAAAAATGGACTTGCAATGTGGTGGGAAGTGGTTTTTCCATCGCTGCTACCTTTTTTTATTTTGTCCGAGCTATTAATCAGTTTCGGGATTGTCAGATTTGTCGGCGTATTATTAGAGCCATTTATGCGGCCTATCTTTCGGGTGCCTGGTGTCGGCGGATTTGTACTAGCGATGGGAATGGCCTCTGGTTTTCCTTCTGGCGCTAAATTGACGACAAGACTTCGGCAGGAAGGACAGCTGACAAGAATTGAAGCAGAACGCCTTGTGTCGTTTACCAATTCTTCAAACCCTTTGTTCATTTTTGGAGCAGTGGCTGTAGGATTTTTTCATCACCCAGCTTTAGGCATTGTGTTAGCCTGTGCACATTATTTAGGAAATCTCGCGGTTGGGGTGACGATGCGCGGATATAAAGCACGTCATGATGCGCACCTCAGAAGCCGAAAAGGATTTTTAATGCCTCCAATTCGAGAAGCATTCAGCGCTCTTCATATGGCAAGACTCGCAGAAAAAAGACCACTTGGCCAAATATTAAGTGACGCTGTCATGTCATCTGTTCAAACGCTCTTTATGATTGGCGGCTTTATCATTTTATTTTCTGTCTTTAGTAAAATGCTCGCTGTTGTGCATGTAACAGATCTTCTCTCGATCGGGATCGGCTCTATACTGAAAACGATGCACCTTCCGCCGGAATTAGATCTAGCCATGATTGCGGGTCTATTTGAAATCACATTAGGAAGTCAGCTCACAGGGTCACAAGAGGTTTCCCTGCTCGCTAAAACAATTGTGGTCAGCTTTATTTTAGGATTTAGCGGATTCTCCGTTCAAGCTCAGGTAGCTGGCATTTTGGCAGCAACCGATATACGCTTTAAACCGTTTTTCTTCGCCCGTTTACTTCACGGTATTTACGCAGCCGTCTTTGCCTTTTTGTTATTCAAACCCCTTTATGTCTCTAAAGCAGACATGGCGCTTCCAGCAGGGGCATTTGAAACAAGCGAGCAAGTCGTGATGTTTAGCAGCGTGTTATGGAATCAGCTTGTATCTGCTGGTCCTCTCATCACCTTGTTCAGTCTGATCGTGTATATTGCGCTCTATTATCAGAAATTAAAAAAGGGATGAGTGCACAATGCACTCATCCCTTAAATTTTTCTTTCAGCGCAGCTTCGACCTCTTGCGGTACAAGCTCTTTGACTGATCCATGATATTTCGCTACTTCTTTAACAATGCTTGAACTTAAGAAGGAGTATTGATTATTCGTCATCATAAAGAACGTTTCAATGTCATCATTCAACACTTTGTTCATTGATGTCCCTTGCATTTCGTATTCAAAGTCCGTCACCGCTCTAAGTCCGCGTAAAATGACTTTCGCCTCTTTTTGTTTCGCATAATCAACGAGCAGTCCATGAAAGGATTCCACTTTGATATTTGGTAGCTCCTTTGTTGCTTGACGAATGAGTTCACATCGCTCTTCAACAGTAAACAACGGCTTTTTTGACGAGTTATTGAGGACGCACACATATACTTCATCAAAAATCTTTGCCCCTCTTTTGATAATATCCAAATGGCCCAATGTGACTGGATCGAAGCTACCCGGACAAACGGCTATATTCCCCATGCTTTAATTTCCCCGCTTTCTATAGATCGTAATGCCAGTCATTCCGTACATTTCCTGCCTTGAGATATGCAGCTGTCCTGCTTCCTCTGGCAGTGTCACATCTTTATCATGCTCACACACAATGACGCCATCATCTGCTAATAAGGAATGCTCATCAATCGTATCAAGAAGTGCTTTCAACTTTTGATCTTTATACGGCGGATCAAGGAAGATGGCTTGAAAAGATTCTTCTCGCTTCACTACAGCGGCGAGTGCACGGTTTGCATCATTTCGAAACACTTCACTTTGATCCATCAGCGACAATTGATTCAAGTTGCCTTTAATCGTCTGAATCGCCTTCATATCTCGATCCACAAATATACAATGATCGAATCCTCTAGAAAGCGCTTCAATACCTAAACCACCACTTCCAGCAAATAAATCAAGGGCCCATCCCCCATCAAAATACGGTCCAATCATATTAAAAATGGATTCTTTTACTTTATCTGTTGTTGGTCTTGTTGATTGGCCGGGTACGGCTTTTAGCGTGCGGCCTTTTTTTGTTCCAGAAATCACTCTCATTTTTCCACCACTTTTTCTGCTTGCATCTATTGAATATTGTTTGATGACAAAAAATTCAACATTATCTTACCATATCCACTCCACATGGGACAATGCACTGAATTCCATTCATTTTCTATGTATAGATCACAAAAGAGAGGGTCATACTACTGTTAACAGCATCTGATGTGGTGCTGTTGCCAACCGCGGAGAAGACTTACGTTTCCCCATAAGTTCTTCCTCCGGTTTCTCCTCTCCCTTTGCCTTCTCCTTAATGAATCATTAAGAATAGAAGGACCCCGCGGGTGATGCCGCGGGGATTTTTTTGTGTCTTTAAAAGCCCACCTTATAATCATACTCTTTTGCTTTGTCCAATTTCGATTCGTACTCTAATTTAATAAAAGGTTTATAGGAAGGCTCAACACGTTTTACAAATGGCAATGAACTGAGCTTTGCCATGTGGCGCTCAAGATCATTCATATCACAATAAATCACTGCATATTTCATTTTCCTTGAAATATAGTGAACATTCCCAAATTTCCTTAGCGCTTTTGACTGCTTTAACGAATGCAGCCAAACGACCATCCCTTGACGTTTGGTATCCATCTTTTCACCTGCCGCTTTTCAATTCTTTCCGTTCATTATGTAAAAGACGAGACGTTCAAGTCTCGTCAAGATACTTTACAGCCACAGCTGCCTCCTGATCCACAGCCACCGCCGCATGATGATAGACCATCAAAATATGGGTTCCCTGTTGGAACTTTAATATATGCTGATACAGCTTGACCGATTTCAATACTAATCTCATCTAAGATGGATTGAATCGCTGTTTCTGCTTTTTTGAAATCAACCACTGTATCGTGAAGATCTAGCTTTCTTTTGACCTCACGCATTTCTTTTGAGATCGTTCTATAGTCCGGATGGTATTTGCCGAACCGCTGCACATCTTCATATTGCTCTTTTACTTTTGTAAAATGGGCAATAATTTGTTGGGCTTCTTCGTCTTGCTGGAGACGCTTAAAGCAGTTGCGGTAATGTTCAGCCTCCTCCGACTGAAGAATCATGGCAGCCAATTGATTTGCTTCCTCTTGGAGCTCCACAGATTCGATTGTCGCATACATAAATGTTGCACCTCCAATTCATAGTTTACCACGAAACCTATGGATCAGAAAATGCTTTTACGTGACAAATACATCCCACGTCTCTCTTTTCTGCTTATATTCAGGGTGACGAGAATTGAGCACAACGGTCATTTTATGCTTTCCTTTTGAAAGGTGCTTGACCACAAACGCCGCAGTATACTCATTGCCTGCCCGTTTCCCGTCTACATACACAGTAAAATACCCAGCCTTCTTATCCTTTTTTAGGGGTGAAGGTTCAAGGTGAAAATCTTGAAGTGTACTTTCTATATACACAACAGATCCCTGCACTTTGTATTTTAAAAAGCCTTGCTGCTTCATTTCACTTTGCGTCTGCTGCATGACTGGTACTGCTGGTTCTTGCCTAGTTACTTGCTCTTGATCATGTTGACTTTGACATCCGGTGAGAAGAAAAAGCAATGCGCATATTGACAGCATCCATTTCATGTTCTGATTCTCCTTTCGTCTACTTTCATAGGATGCTCATGAAATAGACATCTTAATCAACTCAAAAAAAGCCTCACCCGGCTCCATTTTGATTGCGCATTGCTTGGAACATCTGGATCATCATTTCAGCCATTTGGACACTATTGCTCAACTGGCTCACACGATGAGGAATGGTTTTTTCGTAAAAGTTCATTTTATCTAATTCAAACGAAGTGACATTTTCAGGATGCCGCGTTAACTGTCTATACCAGAGTGGGCGCTGCCTGATGAATTTGATTCGATCCTCTTCGGCCATGACAAACTCTTGTACTTCTCTCCGCACCAAAAGCATCCCCTTTCAATTAATCTTTCCTGAAGGAGAATGGGTGCTGGCTGCCTCCAGATGAACCCTTCTTTGAGCCATTTGATGAAAATTGACCGAGTAAGCTTTGTAAAGAGGAAATAGACTGGCTCATTTTATTAATCTGTTCATTCATTTGATCAGCGTCCATTTTTTTCACTGCAGAAACCATTTTAGACATAAAATCTGCTTTTCCCGGTTCACTTTGCTTAGCGGCTTTTTCTTCTTTTGCTTCTTCCGTTTGTGTTTGCCGGTAAGGAGACCACATGTCATCTTCCTCACCAAACATGACCCAATTCTCGTATAAACTTTGCCAGCTTTTTTCTTGCGTCTGCACTTCTTGAATTAATTTCGGATGGCGTCTGACGAACTGTTTAAATTCATCAATGGATGTTTGCTTTTGCTTATTTGTCATATCCTCACCCCCCATACAAATGCCTACTATACTATATACATCTGGGTCTATTTTGGTGAGCCCTTTTCATAAAAAAACAGCCGCCATCTGTGCGCAGCTGTTTAGAGGATTAAGACGTTTTCTTAATGAAGTTTTGTGTATAATACTTTTCTTTCACACCAACGCCAAGGTGCGTGTAATCTTGATTTAACAATGCCTTCCGGTGACCTTCGCTATTCAGCCAACCTTCTACAGCTGCAGGGCCATCAACATAATTATACGCAATGTTTTCCCCCGCAAGCTGAAATGCGACCTCGCCTCTTTCTAACCGGTCTTTCAGCGTGCCGTATTTTTTAGATTCATGGGAGAAATAATGATGATCCTTCATGTCCTCACTATGCATGAATGCCACTTCAGAGGTTTCATCGTCCCACTTTAAGGTCGGCAGTTTGTACTTATGGCGGATAATATTGGTCATATCAAAAATTTGTTTTTGACTCGACGCTTCAATATCCTTCCACTTTTCGCCTGATATCGCCTCAGGTTCAATTAATTGACCTCGATAAACGACTTCATACGGCTTTTGTTTGACAAATGTATCTGCGTTAAAGGCTCGAATGCTCGAAAGAGTGCTTTCAAACTTATCCATGTAGAGCTGGACATACACATCATCTCCCACTTTCACCGTCGGCCTGGTATTCATATCATCTTCTGAGAATTCAAAGCGATATGAATTTCCCTCGTCCTCTACATGAATGTAAGGAGCGATTTGTGTTTTTTTAAACACTTCACTTGTGGCTTGACCGATTTTAAACGGCTCAACATTCAGCCCATCCCCTGTCGCAAACAAGGTCACCACTTTACTGTCCTTTACCCCTACTTGAATATAGTGTTTCTTCGATTGATTGTATATCCACCAGTCATAATCATATGCGGAAGGATCAATGCGATCTGGTTCCCCTAGCTGTTTAAGCACTTCGTTTGAAGACTTCCCCATAAAGGACATGAGACCTTTTTTCGGAATGTTGATCGGCTTATCGCTAGATGTTTCTTCATTAGACACCTTCGGCTCATTGCTGTTTTCTTTTTCTGGTGAAGATCCATATTGAATAAACAGAACGTACGTTCCAGATATAATCAGGAGGATGAAGAGTGTTTTCAGCACAGTTTTCAAATAAACACCTCCGTTAAATTGGCAAGGTACAAAAAGTACCTTCTACTGTCATTTAAACAAAACTTGCTCCATTTATCAACGACAATACAGCCTATTTAACACGAATTTAAAATATGCCCCTCCTAATGAAGAAATCCTTGGCCATGATCCTGGTCTTGTTGAGAGATTTCCGTCAGAGCATCACCTGCACGATCGTTTGATAAATCTTCAACTGATAAATCCCCAAGGGCTACGATTCCTGTGAGTGCCCCATTTTTGACAACCGGGATACGGCGGAGCTGATGTTCTGACATCAACCGGACAATTTCTTCTAGGGTTGCATCTTCTTCAGCTGTCAAAACTTCCTTCGTCATGAGGGCACCAACCTCTTGTGAGTTCGGCTTTTTCTCAGCAATACCTCTAAGTACAAGGTCGCGGTCTGTGACAATACCAACAAGCTGATCTCCGTCGACTACTGGAATGGCACCAATGTCAGCATCTTTCATTTTGACTGCCGCTTCATACGCATTGTCGTCCTTTTGCAACGTCACTACTTTTTTCGTCATGATATCTTTGATTTTTTTCGTTTTCACGTTGATTCCTCCATCCGTTATTTTCTTTATTACTGTAACCAGCTTATAAAAGAACATACCCTTCACAGTTGAAAGTTTAACGCTTTCATACTATGATTGTCAGTAAAGGGAATTTTTATAAGGAGGGGTTTTGGGTGAAGTTTGAAGGCACGGGGATTGAAAATGTAACAGCTGACTTAAATAAATTAGATTTCATTATGGAAAGTGAAGGATTTGTACGAGCCGATCAATGGGATTATGAGCGTGTGACGTACGACAGGAAGTATAACATGGTAGAGGGGACGTTTTACTTACGGATCTCTGGCTACGCCACTGAGGGAGATGTCGGCTCCAAAAAAGCCCACATCCAGCTGCTGACACCTTTACTTGGAAAACACTATTATCCGCATGGTGTTGAATATGGAGAAGGCGAAGATTTCCCTAAATCTCTTATTCAATCCAGCAAAAAAACACTGAACCAATTGAAAGAAAAACTAGAAGCGATAACTGCTGAAGCATAAAAAGCACAGCCCTTGCGGCTGTGCTTTTCATTTATTCATATTTCGGAATGAGCGCATCTGGTACGGCATCTTTCGCTCTTTCTTTTCTCGCCCAGTCAAAGAAGACAACAGCAAGAATCGATCCGTATACAATCTCCTGAATGATTTTCATCAAAATAGCACCTAGCTGCTGATCTTCTAGCAGCGGCAATGTATGAAACATGTCAGGTCCCGTAAGCGCAAGACCAGCAAGCATATCACTCGGTACGCATAGGTGCAGTGCTTGTATCCATGCGCCGGCATCTGAATAAGTGGCATAGATAGGCGCTTCACTAAACATAATGAGTGCGCAGGCAGGTGTCATTAAAATCCCATCTGCCATAATATATCCAAGCTTTAAAATGCCTGTAATCTGCGGCTGACTTTGCACTTTATGGACAAGCGGCCACCACATGAAAAAGGCAGCGATAAAAATGACAACCGTCATCAATGCGTGATAAAACGGATCTGTTTTGACAAAATCGAACACAAGCGGAATATGATACAGCGAAAACAACCCGTTAAATCCGAGCAAGGCAATCAACGGCTTAGAAAACAAGCGGAAAATCGGCTGAATACCCCGTGTTTGAATGATCCGCTCCCAAATCGCCGCAGGTACACCTGTAATAAGAAGGGGCGGGATGACCAAATAGAGCACTGCCATTTGCGCCATATGCGCACTGAACATAATATGCCCCATTAAATCAATCGGGCTCCCCTTCACTGCATAAAGCAACACAAGCCCCGTGAGAAACAGCGTTTTCTCTTTCACCGTCGCACGGTGCTTACCCTTCGTCACGAGAAGCAGATAAAAAGCGGCTGCTGCTACAATACATGTCAAATAGTAAGGACTCCATAATGCACGAAATCCAAATATCTCTAAGTTTTCCATTGCTGCGCCTCCTTCAAGGGCAAAGCGAGCTTACCACCAAATAATGGTCAAAAAGGCTAAAACGGTAATAAACGCGACAAACACACCTGAGTAAAGAAACAACGCGGGTGTTTCATGCCCTTTTTGGTTCATGTGCATAAAATAATAAAGCTGAAAAGCGACCTGAATCACTGCAAGCAGTAAAATAAAAGGGACAGCGAACCAATTTCCGACGTCTTCAGAGGCGATTGTTAAAAAGGCAACAAACGTTAAACCAATCATCAAGCCGAAAGAAATGAGCTGATGCTTCATTTCTTCGGCATTTTTCTTTTTCCGATAGACAAGATCGACTTTGGACTGATTTGTGTTTTTATTTCCCATTCTTATCCCACCATTCCCATTAAATATACAACGGTAAAGATGAAGACCCACACAACATCAATGAAGTGCCAATAAAGGCTTGCCACATAATATTTTGGTGCATTGTATAAATCGAGTCCGCGTCTCATATTCCGAATCATCAGAGCGGTGATCCAGCAAAGTCCAAATGCGACGTGAGCCCCGTGTGTTCCAACAAGCGTATAGAAGGAAGAGCCAAGTGCAGAGCTCGTAATGGTAAATTCATACGCATGCACATAATGATAAAACTCATAAATTTCTACCCCTAAAAATCCAGCACCTAAAAGAACGGTTACACCTAACCAAAGCTGCATTTTTTTAAAGGCAAAGTTTTTCATATGATACATAGCATACACACTCGTTAAACTGCTCGTTAACAGAAGCATTGTGGCAATAAAGACAAGTGTGAGGTCAAACATTTCAGTTGTTGTTGCACCGCCTGCATTTGAATTTTTCAGCGCCAAATAAGTGGCAAACAAAGATGCAAACAGGACCGTTTCTCCCCCAAGAAACAACCAGAACCCGACGAACTTATTCTTTCCTTCTAACGTGGCTTTCTCAGGAGAAGCCGGAAAGGTTTCCGCTGTCATTTTTTGTGGTTCCATTATGCTTTCACCCCTTTGTCATCGTCATCCGTCAAATCTTCTTTGTGAATATGGTATCCATGATCATCTTTAAGAGAGCGAACGAGCATGGTCGCAAACGTGATGCCAAGACCAATGAAGATCACCGGTAGACCCCAGCTGTGTTCTTGACGATACATAAAACCAAACGCTGACACAAATAGACCGAATGAGATAATGATAGGCAAGATGGAATTATTCGGCATGTGAATATCATCGAGCGGTTCAGATGCTGTCATTCCTTTTTTACCATCCATTTTCTCAATCCATAATGGATCAAGTCCCCGTACAAGAGGCAGCTGCTTAAAGTTATATTCTGGCGGAGGTGAAGATACTGCCCATTCAAGCGTTCTTCCATCTCCCCAAGGATCGCCCGATACACGCTCCCCTTTTGCTGTCGTCCAGATGATATTAATCAGCATGATGACAACTGCTACAAACATGAACAGTGCCCCAATCGTACTCACCAAGTTCCCAAGGTCTAGACCCTGACCTGGCAAGAATGTAAAGACTCGGCGCGGCATGCCCCAAAGACCGAGAAAATGCTGGATAAAGAACGTTAAATGGAAACCGACGAAAAACAGCACAAAGCCAATTTTCCCAAGCTTCTCATTCAGTATTTTCCCAAACATCTTCGGCCACCAATAATGCACACCTGCTAAAATACCGAAGACCACACCACCGATAATGACATAGTGGAAATGCGCCACAACGAAGTACGTGTCATGGAACTGATAATCCGCTGCTGCTGCTGCAAGCATGACGCCGGTTACACCGCCAAGTAAGAATGACGGAATGAACGCAACTGAATATAGCATCGGCGTTGTGAACTTCACATTACCTCCCCATATGGTGAGCAACCAGTTAAAAACTTTAATTCCAGTTGGCACCGCAATCGCCATTGTGGCTACGGCAAAGATCGCATTGGCAATTGGACCAAGTCCTGTTGTGAACATGTGATGCGCCCACACCATGAATCCAAGGAAACCAATTAATACAGTCGCAAACACCATGGACGAATAACCAAACAATCTTTTTCTTGCAAACACCGGAATGATCTCAGAGAAAATCCCAAATGCCGGCAAAATCAAGATATACACTTCTGGGTGTCCAAAAATCCAGAACAAATGCTCCCAGATGATTGTATTTCCGCCGAGCTCTGGATTAAAAAAGCTCGTATCAAACATTCGATCAAGCATCAGCATCGCAAGTCCTGCTGTCAGCGGCGGGAATGCGAATAAAATTAGTGCGGATGCCACAAACGTCGTCCAGGTAAAGAGCGGCATTCTCATATACGTCATACCTGGCGCTCTCATATTAATAATCGTTGCAAGAAAGTTGATTCCGGCAATTAGCGTACCAATACCTGCTATCTGCAACCCTAAAATATAGAAATCCATGCCGTGTCCTTCTGAATTCAGCGTGAGCGACGCATAGGCAGTCCAGCCTGCATCAGGTGCTCCGCCCATAAACCATCCAAGGTTTAAGAAAATACCTCCGAAAAAGAACAGCCAAAAACCAAGTGAATTCACAAATGGAAACGCTACGTCACGTGCACCGATTTGAATGGGTACAACCGCATTCATTAATGCAAATAAAAGCGGCATTGCTGCAAGGAAAATCATCGTTGTTCCATGCATCGTCATGACTTCATTGTAAAACCCTGCACTCACAAAATCATTTTCAGGGATGGCTAGCTGAATACGGATAATCATCGCTTCCAGGCCACCAATTAAAAAGAAAAATCCCCCTGCCACTAAATATAGTATGGCAATTTTTTTGTGGTCAACCGTCGTTAAGTAATCCCATAAGACAGCGCCAAACCCCCGCTTTTTAGCTATTGTACTCACCATGAAATCCCCCTCTTATCTCCCATTTGCCCCTTTTCATATCAATGTCTATCTTCACGTTCTAAAAACAGACTATATCTGACAGATGACTTATTCTTGGATGTAGAGACTTATTCGGGAGCTCTTAACAAAAACTTCACATAGATCGTATACCCTTTTGAATGTGCGCAACTTCAAGCTGCTCAAGGCATTTACTGTATTTTAAGACCTTTTAAATACTCGTAGAGTGCATCTGCTTCTGAGTCATTTAGTTTAGGGTACGTCCTTGTCATCTTATTACCTGGTTTAAAGCTCTCTGGATCTTTCAGCCATGCTTTGACATTTTCTTTGTTCATGTCTTTAATTCCAGCTACTTTTGTCCGCTCTCCGAAGGTTGCAAGGTTTGGTGCAGTCCTTGCCGCCTCTGGCCGTTCATCTCCAGGCTCTACCGCATGACAGCTTAAACAGTTTTTCTCTTTAAAGAGTTTTTCACCCTCAAGGGCTAGATCTGACGTAGATGCAGGCTTCTTATAATCTGTCATCTTTTTCGTCCAGCCTAAAAACTCATCTTGAGAAAGCGTTTTAACTTTAAAGTCCATTAAAGCATGTGATGGACCACAAAGCTCTGCACATTTCCCATAGAAATATTCTCCAGCATCTTTCGTTCGTTTTGAGTCAAACGTTAAATAAAACTTGTTCTCGTTGTCTGTATTTGTATCAATTTTACCCCCAGCTGATGGAATCCAGAATGAGTGTTTCACATCAGATGCTTTCAGCTTAAAATAAACCTTTTGATCAGTTGGAACAATCAATTCCTGACTTGTCACAATCCCATAATCAGGGTATTCAAATTCCCACCAATATAAGCTGGCTCTTACATTCACTACAAGTGTCTTTTCAGGATCTCGTTTTTTCTTATCCATGGCGCTTGTATCCCCTAGCTCAAGCGTGTATGCCACAACAGGTACAACGAGAATAATGAGTAGAAGTATCGGAATCGCTGTCCACGTAATTTCGAGGTTACGATTCCCTTCTACCTGTTTAGGAATCGTATCTTCTCCCACTTTAGAACGTTTGAATTTAATGATGACGTAAAAGAAAATGATCGATACAACAATAACGACAAGAACCATAATAAGTGTACTCAGTACCGTTAGGAAAAACTGTTTATCTGCTACTTCCCCAACTGGCTTGAGTGTTGATAAGTATGGTTCACCGCAGCCCGCCAAAACGAGCGTCAGTAAGAGAAACAGTGAATAAACACGCCATTTTCTTATCATAATTTGTCCCAACCCCTTTTGCTTGATCTCCTTTGCCTTTCGCTTTTACCTCTTATTTATAAAATCACCTTTCACCCATCCATAACCCCCGCCTCTTATAAAAGCACTTACATTTCCTCTTTTCATAAAAAAATGATGTTTTTACTCAAAATACCATCTATGTATAAACAGAAAGCCGCCTAAATAGAACTGAATATCAGGCGGCTTTCATAGTTGTAAGAAAATGTTGTGTTATAAGATATAGCCATTGTTTTGATGTGATCAAAGTGTATTTCACTCTAGAATAGTGTAATAATAATCATCGCAACGAAAAAGATCGTTAAGTAGTTTAATGAATAAACAAACATGAGTGTTGACCACTTCATGATATCTTTCATTTTAAAGCCCATAAGACCAATGACGAGCCATCCAATGTTCAGCAATGTGCCAAGTGCGACAATCGGCCATCCTAATCCACCTAAGAAAAATGGAAGCGGAAGAAGACATGCTGTCCAAATGATGATTTGGCGTTTTGTGACTTCAAAGCCGTAAACAACTGGCAGCATTGGAATACCTGCTTTGCGGTAATCTTCCGTTTTCTTAATCGCAAGTGATAAGAAATGCGGAATTTGCCAGATGAACATAATCATAAACAGGACCCAAGCCGTTGTGTCGATGGTGCCTGTAACAGCTGTCCAGCCAATTAATGGCGGAACCGCACCAGATACACTCCCAATGACTGTATTAATGGTGTAATGGCGTTTAGACCACATCGTGTATAGAACTGCATAAGTAAAGACACCGATAAATCCAATCACTGCTGATGTAACAGTTGTCATCAGAAGCATAATCAGTCCAAGTACAACAAGCAGAATACCAAATGCATACGCTTGACCTGGCTGAACTTTACCTGTCACCGTCGGTCTTGTTTTTGTTCTTTCCATTAGTATATCAATATCACGGTCAAACGCATTATTAATGGCGCATGAACCGGCAATAATAAGAGAAGAACCAATCATTGTTAACAGCACAATATCAAGATTCCCAAGGAAACTCATACCTGTAAAATAAAAAGCAAGCCACATTCCAGTAAATGTTGTAATGAAATTGGAATTGACGATGCCCATTTTAATAAGAGCAAGAAAATCTTTTAAAGCGGTTGTTTCTTCTATTTGTCCATGAATAGCTGCTTCCGCGGCTGTTTTGGAATTTGCCAATGTGTATAACCTCCCTTGCCCAAACCTTCAAACGAACGAATAAAACGTAAAATCGTTACAACTCTATCATACAAGATAAAGAGCTGTAAAAAAACATCCTATTAAATAATAAACGACAAACTTGAAGTTATTTGTGAACTTTTCGTGAATTTATTAGGATGTGCGTTTCAGAAGGCGGTGCAAAATGAAATATTCTCTCCTCTATTTCTATCAGACTGTCAAAGAAAGATCAAGCACTCTAAATCTGTAAACTTTGTGAACTAACATATCATTTTTTTGTGAACTTTGGTCATTATGAATTGCAACAGAACACGCATTTGGCTTAAACTTGAGAGCATGTGAGGTTTTCATTTAGATCAGAAGTTATTTAGAGAAGGTGAAATCATTTGATGAAATTTGCTTTAAGGTTATTGAGCGTTGTCACAACATTTGTGATGCTGATCGTTCTGATTGGCGGTGCGCTTGTGACAAAAACTGGCTCCGGTCTTGGCTGCGGCAGACAATGGCCCCTTTGCCACGGTCGTTTCTTTCCAGAAATGAACCCTGCTTCCATTATCGAATGGAGCCACCGCATGTCAACAGGAGTTTCCACCATTCTTGTACTGGCACTGGCGGTCTTATGCTGGAAAAAAATCAGTCCAGTATTCCGTGAAACCAAATTTTTGGTCATCATGTCCATTATATTCTTACTGCTTCAAGCGCTGTTAGGGGCACTCGCCGTTGTGTTTGGTTCTAACGCACTTGTCATGGCACTGCACTTCGGTATTTCACTGATTTCTTTTGCTTCCGTTTTACTGCTGGCACTGCTTGTGTTTGAAGCCACCAGATCTGAAACAAAGCTTGTGAAGCCACTTCATATCGGCAAAAGAATGCAGTTCCATATTTATGGGTTGATCACATATACGTATATTGTGGTGTATACGGGCGCCTATGTGAGACATACAAAATCAAGTCTTGCATGCTCTGTCTTCCCATTTTGTTCAAAAGACGGCGCACTTCCAGCGTATTTTAATCAATGGGTTCAAATGTCTCACCGAGCAGCAGCCCTTCTTTTATTCGTTTGGATATTTGTTGCGATGTTCCATGCCCTTAAACATTATAAAGAACAAAAGCAGCTGTATTATGGATGGATCATTTCAGCCATTCTGATTACACTTCAAGCGATCTCTGGTGTCATGTCTGTTTATTCTCAGCTCGCACTCGGTTATGCGCTTGCTCATTCATTCTTTATTTCTTGTTTGTTTGGGGTACTATGCTACTTCTGCTTACTCATTGCCCGGTTTAAATATGAAAATAGAGAGCCTTTCAGATAAACATACAATCCCCCTTTCATCCGAAAAGGGGGATTTCTTTTATGTTTGTTTCGCTTCTTCGAATAGCGAAATGGCCTTTTTTCGTCTTTCTTGATGATCGACTGTAGGCAGAGGATATGTATCCCCCAGCACGCATCCCGATTTCATTTGCTCATCTATCGGCATTTTACTCGGTTCATGAATCCATTTTTCATTCACATGCTTTAGTTCTGGTACATACCTTCTAATATATTCTCCGCTTGGGTCAAATCGTTTCGACTGGGTCGTTGGGTTAAAAATACGGAAGTAAGGAACAGCATCCGTTCCGACAGAGGCTGCCCACTGAAATCCTCCAATATTCGAAGCCTCATCATAGTCGACAAGTTTTCTCGCGAAATACGCCTCGCCCATTCTCCAATCGATGAGATAATCTTTTGTCAGAAATGAAGCCGTCACCATTCTCAAACGGTTATGCATCCAGCCTTCTTCATTTAACTGTCTCATCCCAGCGTCAACGAGTGGGAAGCCTGTTTGTCCTTTACACCAAGCTTCAAAAAGTGTCTCATCATCATTCCATTTTATATGTTGAAAGGAGGAGTTGATTTCTTTTTCTTTCATCTCTGGATAATGCGCAAAGATCATATGATAAAAATCGCGCCACGCTAGCTCTTTCATAAATGTTTCCTTGCCCTCATCTTCAAAAAGTTCTTCCTCATTGACCGCATGAAAGATTGTGCGAATAGAAATGGTCCCGGTTTTTAAGAACCGAGACAGCTTGCTCGTCCCAAAAACAGACGGAATATCTCGTTTCTCATGATAATGCGTCAATCTTTCTTGAATAAAGCCGCCTAGCGTGCTCATCGCTTTGTCTGATCCCATCTGATCGAATTTCCTTGTACATTTCTTGATGATGTCCCTTAGTTTCGCATCTCCCTTTTCAGAAAGTGACTCATCACAAATCGTATGCTTGCTGCTCAGAAATGATTTGTCAACTTTTATCACAGACTGCTTCTCCTGCTTCCGCCACGCTTGATAGTATGGAGTAAACACTTGATAATGAGAACCATCCGCTTTTAAAATATCTCTCGCCCCATGCAGATGCGTATCTTGCCACTTTGACACATGAATGCCCTTTTCTTCTAAGAAACGGGTCACTTGCTCATCACGAATTCGACCATTTCCTACTTCGTCCTCATTAAAAAAGACCGCATTGATGTCATAAGCATCCATGAGCTTTTGAAAAGCGGACAAAATATCATCATGAATGAGATGAACATACATGTGAGATTCTCTCGCTTCCTTGACGAAATTGGCCAAGTTTTGAAAGAAATGTTCGTTGTTCAAATCCAGTTCCATTTCTGTAAAAAATGGATCTAGATGATAAAAAGCAAATAATCGGTACTGATGTTTTTTTGCATATGTGATCGCTTTTGATAAGGCGATATGATCATCCAATCGCATATCTCGGCGAAACCAAATCACGACAATTTCCACTCTTTCTTCACCTCATTCTATAGTGTAATCACTCTAGCGGGCGGCTGCACATTTTAATGCGCTCAAAAAAAGACACATCGCAGTGGATGTGTCTCACTCATTATTCAGGCTTTAAGACAATCAACAGATCTCCAGTTTGAATCCCTTCTCCATTCGTGACATGAATTTCATCCACGACTGCTGAGAACGGTGCTTGTACCGTCGTTTCCATTTTCATCGCTTCATTGATCATCAAGTGCTCACCTTGAGAAATTTTCTGTCCTTTTTCAACAAGTACTTTGATGACAGTGCCTGGCATTGATGCCGCAATGTGATTTGGATTTGAGCGATCTGCCTTCATTTTTTCTTGAACGGAGGATTTGATGCTTTCATCCTTAATGACCACTTCACGCGGCTGTCCATTCAGTTCAAAGTAAAGCACTCTTGTAGCGTCCGGATTCGGTTCTCCAATTGACACGAGTTTGACAATGAGGGTTTTCCCTTTTTCAATTTCTACCTCAATTTCTTCACCAAGTCTCATGCCGTAGAAGAAGGTTGGTGTGTCAAGAACAGAGATATCTCCATAGCTTTCTGCTGTTTGAACAAATTCAGAAAAGACTTTCGGGTATAAAGCATATGCAATGGCATCTTGTTCTGTCAACGTCAGATCATGTGATTCTTTGAACTGCTTTTTGATTTCTTCAAAGTCCACAGGCTTCAGTTTCTCACCCGGTCTGACAGTAAGCGGCTCCTCCCCTTTTAAAATCAGCTTTTGCAGCTTTTCTGGGAATCCGCCATGAGGCTGTCCTAAATAGCCTTTAAACAATTCAACAACCGAATCTGGGAAATCCAGTGTTGCTCCTTTTTCATAAACATCCTCTTCTGTCAGATCGTTTTGCACCATATAAAGTGCCATATCTCCGACCACTTTAGAAGACGGTGTCACTTTCACAATGTCACCAAACATGTCATTTACACGTCTGTACATTTCTTTTACTTCATTCCAGCGGTCGCCAAGGCCGACCCCTTTCGCCTGCTGTTGCAGGTTACTATACTGACCACCAGGCATTTCATGCTCATAAATTTCTGTATGCGGTGAATTCATTCCGCTTTCAAACTCATGGTAATATTTTCTGACGGAATCCCAATATTGAGAAAGATGTTCAACCGCTTGAACATTCATTTCGGGCTTTCTTTCATGTCCGTCTAAAGCATAATATAATGAGCTCGCACTTGGTTGTGATGTGAGCCCCGCCATAGAGCTGACAGCAACATCAACAATATCAACACCTGCATCAATCGCTCTTGCATAGGTGAAGAGTCCATTTCCACTCGTATCGTGTGTATGAAGATGGATTGGAATCGTGAGCTCGTCTTTTAGAGCAGATACAAGTTCATAAGCCGCCTGCGGTTTTAATAATCCCGCCATATCTTTAATACCTAAAATATGAGCGCCTGCGGATTCAAGCTCCTTCGCAAGAGAGACATAATATTTCAAATCATATTTCGGACGTGATGGATCAAGAATATCACCTGTATAACAAATCGCTGCCTCTGCCACTTTGCCGGATTCACGAACAGAATCAATGGCAAGCGTCATACCTTTGACCCAGTTTAGACTGTCGAAAATACGGAAGACGTCAATGCCTGCCTCTGCCGATTCCTTTACAAATGCTTTAATCACATTATCCGCATAGTTTGTATATCCGACAGCGTTTGATGATCTTAATAGCATTTGGAACAAAGTGTTTGGCACTTCTTGACGAAGCTCTTTCAATCTTTCCCAAGGATCTTCTTTCAAGAAACGATATGCCACATCAAATGTAGCACCGCCCCACATTTCCATACTGAATAACTCTGGCCATAAGCCTGCTGTTGGCTGAGCAACTTTCTTTAAGTCGTGTGTTCTAAAGCGTGTTGCAAGCAGGGATTGATGTGCGTCTCTAAAGGTTGTATCCGTTAAGAGTACACCGCTTTGCTCTTTCACCCAATTGGCGAGCCCCTCAGGTCCATGCTTGTCTAACAATTGTTTTGTTCCAGAAGGAATCGTTTCATGGACAGCAAGTTTCGGCACATTTGGTTGATCAAAATGAGGCTTCTTATTTTCCGAAATACCAGGGAACCCATTAATGGTAACGTTACCAATATAAGTAAGCATTTTCGTTCCGCGGTCTTTTTGCTTAGGAAAGTTAAATAGCTCTGGTGTCGAATCAATAAACGATGTATCATATTCCCCTTTTAGAAACTTCTCGTGCTTTGCGACGTTTTCAAGAAACGGAATATTTGTTTTAATGCCGCGAATCCTGAATTCTTGTAAATTTCGGACCATTTTAGCCGCAGCTTGATCAAATGTAAGTGCCCAAGTAGACAGCTTGACCAACAGTGAATCGTAAAAAGGCGTAATCACCGCACCTTGGAAGCTGTTCCCTGTATCAAGACGTACACCAAAACCACCGCCTGAACGGTAAGCCATGATTTTTCCTGTATCTGGCATAAAATCATTCAAAGGATCTTCTGTTGTGACCCTTGATTGAATGGCAAATCCATGTGTAAAGATATCTTCTTGTTTTGGTATCCCGACTTCTTTGCTGTGAAGGTCATGTCCTTTTGCGACAAGAATTTGGGTTTGGACGATATCGACACCTGTGATCATTTCTGTGATCGTGTGTTCCACCTGGACCCTAGGATTGACTTCAATAAAATAAAACTCGCCATTTGCCACTAGGAATTCTACAGTCCCTGCATTGATATACGATACATTCTGGGCCAGCTGAACAGCCGCTTCACAGATGTCTTCACGTAATTGATTAGAAAGAGACACACTTGGTGCAACCTCAATGACTTTTTGATGACGCCTTTGAACAGAGCAGTCACGCTCGTATAAATGAATGATATTGCCGTGATTGTCTCCAATCACCTGCACTTCAATATGTTTCGGATTTTCAATCAGCTTTTCAACATATACTTCGTCATTTCCAAAAGCCGCTTTCGCCTCTGACTTTGCACGGTCATAGGCTTCGTTCAGCTCCTCTTTTGATCTGACAATCCGCATACCTCGGCCGCCGCCTCCAAGTGAAGCTTTAATAATAAACGGGTAACCGTATTCTTCACCGAATTTTTCGACTTCTTTGACCGAATCAACTGGCCCGTCACTTCCTGGAATGACTGGAATTCCAGCTTTTTTCGCTTCATCTCTCGCTTTTACTTTATCTCCAAACATATCTAAATGTTGAGAAGTTGGGCCGATGAATTGGATGCCTTCCTCTTCGCATCGTCTTGCAAAATGAATGTTTTCAGATAAAAATCCGTATCCTGGATGAATCGCATCCACGTCATTTCGTTTTGCAATTTCGATGATCCCCTCGATATCAAGGTAGGCATCAATCGGCTTTTTCCCTTCTCCAACTAGATATGCTTCATCGGCTTTATAGCGATGATAAGAGCCCGAGTCTTCTTTGGAGTAAATGGCCACTGTACGTAAGTTGAGCTCCGTACAGGCCCTAAAGACTCTGATAGCGATTTCCCCTCTGTTTGCAACTAGAACCTTTTGAATTGTTCTCTGTGACATTCTCACTCCTCCATATCCCTTAAAATTTTATATGTACTCTATAATAAAGGAAGAAATGAAAACTGTACACTTTTGTTTTCTAAAGATTCAAAGTTTTCTGCAATCCATTTTTTTGAATCGATGGTTTGCTGATTGATTTTTTCTTTTTATAACGCTCTTTATATTCAGTAAACATGCTGATATTCAGCAATATTCCCATACATCCACTCAGTAAAATGATAGAGGATCCCCCGTAGCTGATAAACGGAAGTGTGACCCCAGTAATCGGAATGAGACCTGAAACACCGCCCAAATTAATACACGTTTGGATGGCAATCATTGAAGAAATTCCTATTGCAAGCAAACTTCCAAACGGATCTTCACACTTTCTCGCAATGTAAAAACCTTTCACGACAATAAAGCCAAGGAGAGCAAGGACAAAAAATACACCGAAAAAACCAAGCTCTTCCGATATGATTGCCATGATAAAATCCGTATGCGGTTCTGGAAGGTATCCATACTTTTGTACACTTTCTCCAAGACCAAGCCCAAAAAAGCCGCCTGATCCAATCGCATAATATGAATTAATCAATTGATGCCCAGAAGCGCCTGCGTCTTTAAATGGATCTTGGAAACTCTCAAAACGTCCAAGACGATTCTGCGTAAAAATTTTATCCCAAAAAAGAATAATAAACGGTGTCACAACAACCATCACCGCACTAAATAAAGCGAGCAGCTTGGCAAGCGTTTTACCGCTAAACCCTGAGCATAAAATCATCGCAAGGGCAATCATACCAATGATAAAAGCTGTCCCATAGTCTGGCTGCAAAATAATAAATCCGCATAGGATGGAGACAACCACAATTGGAGGTGTAACCCCTCTTAAAATATGGTCAATATAATGCTGCTTCTTTGCATAGACAGCAGCAAGATAAATGATGACAACGATCTTCACGAATTCCGCTGGCTGAAGACTAAAAGGCCCAAATTTGATCCAGCTTCTAGCATTCCCTGCAATGTGACCGCCAAAGTACACATAGATGAGAGAAAACACAGATAGCAAAAGCATCACAATTTGGAATCTTTTATTTAAGAGCAGCTGATACGGAATGAGGGCTGTAAAAATCAAGATGACCGCCCCGACAATCATAAATAAAAGCTGTTTCTTGAAAAAATTATCTGGCGCAGCATCATATCTAATCACAGATGTAATCATACTTGAGCTATACACCATCACCAAGCCGAATGCGCTAATTAATATAATGGCGAACAATAATGAGTAGTCATACGATTTTAGCATTCTCTTTAACATATAATCCTCTTCCTAACGTCTATTTCTACTGCTTGATATTCTCTTCTCTTAGCTGTTCTTATTCTACTACATTTTCTCCGTTTGATCCCGTTTTACCTCTTTATATTGTTCGTCTTTCATGAGACAATCAAGTCCGTTTGGCATCAATCAAAATAAAAAGGCGGACAAAAAAACTCAAACTTATGTTGTGGAAGTTTGAGTTTTCAATCATTATTTTTTTGTGAACGCATCATGAAGTGCGGATAGTTCTCTCTCAAGTTTATCGAGTAGTTTTTTGCCTTCATGTTGATCAACTAATCCAAGCCGGACAGCGAAATCAATTTCTCTCGATAATCCGAACATTTGAGTATCTAAAACCTCTTCATAAAGAGGACATTGCGGCATCGTTAAGTTGTCCATTTGCACTTGGATCAATTTTAAAATTTTATCTGCATCCAATTTTAATAAAGCCAGTGCTTTTTGCCGATGATCGACTAAAATTTCTGACGCCAAAAGTATCCCTCCGTTCCCCAGGCGAGTACCTAATTCTTCTATTTATCATAAAGCGAAACGCCCAAAATTGCAAGCAGATTTGTACAGTTCGCTCTGTAAAAATAAAAAGAAGCCATTCGTCATTAAAAGATACTCATCTCATATTTTTCACTCATGAGCTCAAGCAGCTTAATACCCGCAATACTATTCCCTTTTTCATCCAAAGCAGGCCCGAATATACCTATCCCAAAGTCGTATGGCGCCGCCCCCATAATTCCGCCTGAAACACCACTTTTAGCAGGGATTCCGATATTGATCGCAAATTCCCCGCTCGCATTGTACATACCGCATGTGACCATAAACGTTTTACAAATTCTAGCAACATCTTTCGAAAGGATTTGCTTTCCTGTCTCTGGATGCCTGCCATCTAATGAAAAAACACATGCGATCTTCGCCAAATCCAAGCTATTCATCATGACGGCGCACTGCTTCGTATAGACATCCATCACCTCTTCTACATTCCCTTTAATGATATGATATTGCTTCATATAATAGCACATTGCGCGGTTAATCATTGATGTTTCAAATTCGGATGCAGCGGTTTCTTTGCAATATGTAATGGTGGTGTCATTGGCAAGCTCTCTAATAAAACCAAGCAACCGGTTCAGCTGATCTTGCGGCGTTGCTCCTCTTATTAAACTTGTAACGGCAAGCGCTCCTGCATTAATCATTGGGTTAAGCGGCTTATTGGGGCTTGCTGTCTCTAGTTTAATCATCGAATTAAACGGGTCGCCAGTCGGTTCTTGTCCAACATATTGAAACACTTTTTTCGGTCCTTCTTCTGAGAGCACGAGCGCTAGTGCTAATACTTTTGAAATACTTTGCAGGGTGAATCGTTTATCAACATCTCCCGCTGAGTGGCACGTATTACTCACATGATAAACAGCGACAGATAAATCCGATTGATCCGCTTTACCGAGTGCCGGAATATAGGATGCTACCTTTCCATTTTTGGCCACCTTTTTTGCCTCTTCTACAAATCGCTGAAGCTCTTCATTGTCACGACATGCCATGCCCAAAATCCTCCCTATTTTTCGTCTAATCGTAGTGTGTACAAGGAAGTGCATGTTTATGAAAGTGACAAAGCGGGCGAAAACTTCTATAATTTATGTTGGAAAGGGGTTGTCTTGAACATGAGCATTATTCAAATCAAGGGGAACGTACAATACAAGATCACCATTGATCCGAGTGTATGGATTTTTGATGACCGTAAATTTTTAATGGATTCATTTTTTGAGAAAAGTGCAGCAAACGAAGAGCAGCAGCTAGATCAGGAACTCGATCAAGAGCGGGTCATAAGAGAAGGTCAAACACTTCCACCCACATTAAAAACAGAGAAAAAGTACGAAAAAGAAAGACTTGTCACAGGCAGCTTCGGGATGAAACTTGGCGACATGATAAAAAATGCAGAACCGCTCGAACAAGCGGAGACATGTGAATTTGTCACAGAAACAGAAACAATTGCTGTTCCGCTCTCTAAGGCGATGGATAGCATTGCCCATTTCAGCCAAAATGGAAAGCCTATAACAGAAGAAGGACCAATCCACGTTTATTTCGAGGATCAGTCCAACATCACTCAGCCGATTAAAGGCGTCAAAGAGTTAATCATTACATAAGATGACGGGTCTGGACTATAATAAATCAGCTGCAAGCTGTGCAAGTCCAGACCTTTCTCCTTTGACAAGCTTGACATGTCCAGATATTTGCTGCCCTTTGAAACGCTCAATGACATATGTGAGCCCATTATTTAAGCTGTCTAAATAAGGGTGATCAATCTGCTCTGGGTCTCCCATGAGCACAATTTTACTTCCCTCACCAACCCGCGTTAATAATGTTTTTACTTCGTGTTTTGTTAAATTTTGCGCCTCATCGATAATGATAAATTGATCAGGGATACTTCTCCCGCGAATATACGTTAAAGCTTCCACTTGAATTGAACCGATGCCCGCTAGTATCGCATCGAGTTCACCAGGTTTTTTTGTGTTAAATAAAAATTCTAGGTTGTCATAGATCGGCTGCATCCACGGTCTGAGTTTCTCTTCTTTTTCGCCTGGCAAATACCCTAAGTCCTTACCAACAGGAACAATGGAGCGGGCCACGATGAGCTTTTTAAACATGCCGAGGTCCTCTGTCTGCATTAATCCAGCAGCAAGTGCAAGCAGTGTCTTTCCTGTTCCCGCTTTTCCGATAAGTGTCACAAGCGGAATATCGCGGCGTAAAAGTAACTCAAGCGCCATCGTTTGCTGGACATTTTTTGGGCGAATCCCCCAAATATGTTCTTGGTCATAAATAAGCCGTTTCACATGCTCTGCTTTTTGATCAAGCATCCCCAAAGCAGAACCACCTTCATTTCCCTTCATAATGATAAATTGATGAGGGTTTAATGGCGCCTGGGTGACTTCTTTTATCGGTAACTGATTTTGCTTATAAAATGTATTCAGCTGCTCAGTCGGAATATAGAGCTCGTGATAGCCGTTATCAATGTCTTCATTTTGTAGCACTCGATCGCTTAAGAAATCCTCTGCTTGCAGACCAATGGCATCCGCCTTTACTCGCACTAGGACATCTTTGCTGACCAAAATAACAGGCCGGCCATCCGGTTTTGTTTCTTCCTCTAAGCTCAAATTCTTCGCAACAGCCAAAATCCGGTTATCGTTTGTTTTTTCGATGAAAATTTCTTGAAGTTCATGGAAAGAGCGATGATTCAGCTCAATACGCAGCGTTCCTTTTGACTCCAGCGTAATTTTTTCATGCAGTTTCCCTTTCGATCTCAACCCGTCGATTAAACGTGAGACACGTCGTGCATTTTGCCCAACCTCGTCCATATATCTCTTCTTCGAGTCTACTTCTTCTAACACTACGGCCGGAATCACGACCTCGTTGTCTTCAAATGAAAAGATTGAATTCGGATCCTGTAATAACACATTTGTGTCTAATACATAAATTTTACTCAGGTCCTTCGCCTCCTGATCGGGGTTTCATTCATCCTTGTCTTTCCAAAAACGATTGTTAAAATATATGTTTTCATGAATAAAGTTAGAAGGTTAATTCAACAATAAAATAAATCATGCAGTTTGTGAAGGAGGGAATACACATGCGACTATTTTTGACGTTATTCATGGTTCAAACCATTCTTTTATTAGGCGCTTGCAAGCATCAAGAGAAGCCTTTGGCACAAGAACATCAAGACGGAAACAAGCATTTAGTAAGAGTATCAGACTCATCCAAGAAAAACACTGACAAAGCCCGCCCATCAACAGATGTGGCAAAGCACCTAGTGAATGTGACTGAGCATGTAGCAGATGTAAATGACGCAACAGCGATCGTCATCGGCAAGTATGCTGTCGTCGGCATTGATGTAAAAGATGATTTAGATAGAAGCAAAGTTGAAACCATTAAATATTCAGTCGCCAAAGCACTGAAAAATGACCCAGAAGGTGCGAATGCTGTTGTCGTCGCTGACCCTGATACAGTGAGCCGTTTAAAGGAAATGGGCAAAGAAATACAAGCTGGCAGGCCAGTAAGTGGAATTATGGACGAATTAGCAGCTATTGTGGGCCGTGTTATGCCAGAAATGCCTCGAAATGAAATCGACCGTAACGAAATAGATCCGACAAATGATCCGAATCATCAGCTCAAACAACAAGATCAAAAGCAATTAGAAAAAAACCAAAATGATCAATCAAACCATCATATGAATCAGAAGAAATAATGAGAACGGCTTATATCTCTTGTGATATAAGCCTTTTTTATGCTGATTTTAAGTGGCTCAAAAAACATGCTATAATGAAGGCATGACCAAAGTGAGGTGAAAATGATGAGAGTGAAGTGCTCATTATGTGAAAAGCTTGAAACCATTAATGATGATACACTTGTTGCTAAACGGTTAAGAAATCGACCGATTCATACATATATGTGCGATGAATGCCAAGAAAGAATTAAAGTAAAGACAGAGGCACGCATCAAAACTGGCAGATTCTCTCTTTATCAAGATCCTGCGACGAAAGAGAAAAAGAAGAAAAAAGGAAAAAAAGAACAGAAGACATAAAAAAGACCTGACACAAGTTCAGGTCTTTTTTACGTACTTACTGTTCCTTCTTTTTTCGCACGATGCAGCCGTATTTTATAAATAATCAAAATGACAGCTGCCACAACCAGGCCTTCTGCGACTGGCAAGAAGATACCTAGAAATGTGAGAAACGTGCAACCAAAAATCAAAAACAAATAAATGACAAGTGCTTTTAAAATCGGTAAACGTCTAGCAAAGCCGAGTTTAAAAACAATAATCGCTAAAACAAGGATGGTGCCATATAGGAGCCACATCCCTGTTTGCGGATTTTCATCGACACGAAACAGCATCGCGAAAAAGGATAGATTCTCACTTACTTCCTGATCATTCAAAAAGATTCCCTCCCCTTATCTTTCAGGGTTCTATCTTTTTAATTCTTCATGGAATTAAGATAATCCTGCTAGCTTTTTCTTCTTCGCTGCTTTCTCACGTTCGTTTTTATCTAAAATTTTCTTTCTTAAACGGATAGATTCCGGTGTAACCTCACAGTATTCGTCTTCATTCAAGTACTCAAGAGATTCCTCAAGTGACATAATACGTGGTTTTTTCATACTAACCGTTTGATCTTTTGTCGCTGAACGTACGTTTGTTTGTTGTTTCATACGGCTCACGTTGACAACAAGATCGTTTTCACGGTTATGCTCACCAACAATCATTCCTTGGTATACTTCAACACCCGGCTCAACGAAAATCACACCGCGCTCTTCAACGCCTTGGATTCCGTAAGCAGTTGCTTTACCTGTTTCCATTGAAACAAGTACACCTTGACGGCGTCCGCCAACTTGACCAGACTGCATCGGCTGGTAGCTGTCAAACGTATGGTTCAAAATACCAAAACCACGAGTTAATGAAAGAAATTCAGTTGTATATCCGATTAAACCACGTGATGGCACTGTAAAGATCAGGCGAACTTGACCATTACCATTATTGATCATGTCAATCATTTCACCTTTTCTTGCGCCCATTGATTCCATGATAGAGCCAGTGTGCTCTTCTGGTACATCAATTTGAACGCGCTCAACAGGCTCACATCGAACACCGTCAACTTCTTTTACAATAACTTCTGGCTTCGATACTTGCAGTTCAAATCCTTCACGTCTCATATTCTCAATCAGAATGGATAAGTGAAGCTCACCGCGTCCTGATACGACCCAAGCATCAGGTGAATCCGTTGGATCTACACGAAGACTTACGTCTGTTTGAAGCTGCTGTTCTAAACGCTCTTCAATTTTACGTGATGTCACGTACTTTCCTTCACGGCCTGCAAATGGGCTGTTATTCACAACAAATGTCATTTGAAGTGTCGGCTCATCAATACGAAGGATCGGCAATGCCTCTTGGTGTTCTACCGGGCAGACTGTTTCTCCTACGTTGATGTCTTCCATACCAGATACTGCGACAAGATCTCCAGCTTTCGCTTCATTGATTTCCACTCGTTTTAACCCTTGGAAACCAAAAATCTTCGTCACGCGGAATTGTTTTACACTGCCATCCACTTTCATTAGAGCAACTTGCTGTCCTACTTGCATCGTTCCTCTAAATACACGGCCAATTCCAATTCTTCCAACATAATCATTGTAATCAAGTAGCGCCACTTGGAATTGAAGCGGCTCTTCATGGTTGTCGACTGGGCATGGGATATGGTTGACAATCGCTTCAAACAACGATTCCATGTTTTCATCTTGCTTACTAGCATCGTTACTTGCTGTACCATTGATTGCTGATGCATATACAACTGGGAATTCAAGTTGTTCTTCTGTTGCATCCAATTCAATGAACAAGTCAATGACTTCATCGACTACTTCAGCTGGACGAGCAAAGTCACGGTCAATTTTATTGACAACAACAATTGGTGTTAAGTTTTGCTCAAGTGCTTTTTTTAGCACGAATCGTGTTTGAGGCATACAACCTTCATATGCATCCACAACGAGAAGTACACCATCTACCATTTTCATGATACGCTCAACTTCACCACCGAAATCGGCGTGTCCTGGTGTATCTAAAATATTAATGCGTGTATCTTTATAATGGATCGCAGTATTTTTAGCTAAGATCGTAATACCGCGCTCTCGCTCTAAATCATTTGAATCCATGGCTCTCTCAGCGATATTTTCATTCGCACGGAAAGTACCAGCTTGATGGAGCAATTGGTCAACAAGCGTCGTTTTACCATGGTCAACGTGGGCAATAATTGCGATGTTGCGAAGGTCTTTTCGAAGTTTCACATTTTCATCTCCTAAAATAATTAGATAACTTTCATATTATATCACAATCCCCTTTAAATGCCGATCGTTTTTCTGTAAACTTATATTAACTCTAAAAAAAGGGATGGAGACAAATGAAACAAATCAAATGGCTTCTATTATTATGTGCATTACTTGCGGTTGTCAGTATGGCGTTTATTGGGGTAACTCTTGCAGAAAAAAACGTGCTGGGTATTTGTCTAAGTATTGTGTTCGCCATGATTTTCATGGGTACAGGATTTACATTAAAACGAAAATTAAACGTACAATCATAAAATTTATGAAAAGCCTTTTACATTTTACATGTAGAAGGCTTTTATTTTGGGTAAAAACAAGACCAACCACCTATGTAACACTAATGATTCAACTAAAAATTTCATATAGTGTTGGCAAATCTAAGCAATCTGAACTCCTCCATTTTTCGACAAGAACTTTTATAGTTCTCCAAAATCAAACACAAAGTTACATTTTTCCTATTCTTCCACAAAGTTTCTCATGGTATGCTGTTCTTGCAACAAAATTTAACAGAAAAGGGAGAGAAAAGAAGCATGAAGAAGTTTTTGAGCAAATCGCTCAGCTCTGTTGTATTTTTCGCTTTAGCTATCATTTTTACTTTCACAACAGTAGCTCCTGGGCAAGCAAGCGCTGCAACTTTCAAAGGGATTCCTTTTGAGCAGCAACAAATTATTAAAGATTTATTGGAGAAAAACGAGCGTGTTATCAGCATTCTCATCAATTCATTTGTTGAGGAAGACAACAGCTACACATTTGATGTGAAAAAAGCTGTTGAGCTCGGTTTGACTGAAGAAGAAGCGGCGACTGCTGAGAAATTCTTAGATCGCGCAGCTGTTCTTACAATCGTTTTCAGTGAAAGCATCACTAAAAACGAAAAAGGAAAATTAGTTTTTGATGCAGAAAAAGCTGTTGAACTTGGTCTTACTAAAGAAGAAGCAACTAAATTCGAAAAGCTTTTCAAATCAGTGATCAAAATTGCTGATCTTGCTGGTGATGCACTTGTTCTAGACAAAAAAGGAAACGTTGTAATTGATTCTAAAATCGCTAAAGGTCTTGGATTCAGCTCTACTGAATTACTTGTTGTCAACCAATTGCTTAAGAAAATTCCTCAAGAGCAATTAAAAACATTCTATGATGCAGTTCAAATTGCAAAAGAAAAATTGAACTAAGCTCAAAAAACCCCCATCCGGTTCATCCAGATGGGGGTTCTTTCTTATATCCAATAAATCAAGAGCATGATGAAATAGACGATACTAAATACGATACTTGCCCGTAATAACAGTTTTCCATAGTAGCGCTTTTCAAACTTTCTTTTTTCTTCTTTTTCATCTATGAACGGTATGAAATCTGTTGACTTTGCAATAGAGACTGGTTCTTTCATTTCTTCATATAGATGAAGGCATTTTTTGCATGAACTTAAGTGCTCATTCACTAATTGATTTGTTTCTTCACTCGTGTCCCCTTCTATATAAAGTGGTAATAGTTCTTCAATCAAATAACAGTTCATTTGTTGAACTCCTCACAATGTAGCTTTCGTTTCAGCTCTAATCTTGCTCGATGAAGGGTTGTCTTTACTTTAGATAAAGTCCAATTCAAAATTTCCGCTACTTCTTCATACGATAATTCCTGAATATCTCTTAAAATGAGGACTTCTCGGTAAGAATCCTTCAATTGATTGATATGGCTCCACAGCCTTTGAATATCAGCTTGAGTTTCTAAATGCTCTTCAGGTGTCATGAATATCTGCTGCTCTAAAAAGTCAGCTTTTTCTACATCCGTAAAAGTTCGTTTTACTTTTCGGCGATAGTCGTTGACAAATGTATGATAAGCAATGGTGTAAAGCCATGTTTTAATGCTTGAATGTCCTTTAAAAGAGGATAATCCATGCAGTGCCTTAATAAATACATCCTGCGCAAGATCCTTGGCTGTTTCGACATTTCCCGTTCTGCGATATAAATATTTGGTGATTTCCTGAAAATATTCTTCATATATTTTTTCAATTTGATTGGTCGGTCTAGACATCAAAAATAAAACCACACAGTCATCCAAATTGATAAAACGATAAAAAAGAAGTATAACGAAGAAATAAACCACTTCATGCGTTTTAATTCGTGATAATCGCTCTGATCCTCAGTGTGGACAGGAGCAAACTCGTTTCCCTTAACAGAATGCTGAAACTGCTTTTCATGCGTCTTCATCCAGTTAGAAGCCTCTTCTCCAAGCTCCCCTTCCTGATACAATTCATATAAGTCTTGAAAGATGGCTTGTTTTTCTTTATCTGTCAAAACGTTGCACCTCTTTTGTTCGTCCATTTACTTCATATATTTTCCGCTCATTCGATCCGAAGGTTTGAATGATCACAAACCACGAAATGCTCATTTTCCCCTCTTTGTCGATCATTCTCACCGGCTTGATTTGTTTTTTATAGATGGCATAAGGTTCATACTTTTTGAGAACTTGCTGATAGACTTCATCACGTTCTTGATTCGATACCGTATGTAAAGAAGAGTCTGATTGCCAATTCAACTCAATTCCATCGGCATCTCTCGTCACATGAAGTAAATTTGATGACCCGTGAAAAGTATATTGTTTGTGTTCACGAGTTCCTGTTTCTGTCTTCACGTCTTTTGACTGTTCCCCTATCATTTCAAACAAATCTTCGTCACTGATATTTCCTTTTTTCTGTTGAAGAATCGCTTTTGATAGCTGTATTTTCAGCAATTCTTTCGTTGAACCATTAAACAGAAATTCAGATTGATCGGCTGTCTTTACCGCCACTTCATGCTGCCATTCAAAATAAAAAGCATCAACGTCTGTGATCTGGTAAGCTGGTGGCTGTAAATTTAACTTTTTATAAATACGATTAATTTTCGTTTTCATTTCTTTGTTTGTTAAATTGATCCCGTCTACATCCTTCAATTGAAAGATGGCGTTCCCATATTGCGCTTGTCGAAGCGTCTCTTTTTTCCAGGTGGCAAACGCTAAGCTCTCATCTTTATTCTGAGACATTTTTGGCAAAAGAAGAACGCTTGTCTCCCCGTCTTCTTTTTCAACCACTACATGAATGCGGTCTAGATCAACGGATCGGCCGCTCCTTTCAAAAAATTCAATGGTTTTTTCCCTATATTCTTTATCGGTCAAATGCTGACCCTTTGCGCGACCATGATAAAAATAGCTGTTTAATTCACCTGTAAACGCAGAAACATTCACTTCATACTGATCGGCTGCAAACACGTAGTTATCAGAGATCGGCTGTTTAATAGTCGTTGAATATAATGTAGTGTCCGCTGGTACAAACTTTGAAGCGAATGCTTTTGCACTTGCTTCAGATAAAGGGCGATATTCTTCTGAGAAAGTATCTGTCAGTTCCGTTTTAGTAAATTGAAACATGATATGTGGAAGATTTAAGATCGGGTTCAGCATCAGCATAAAAAAGACGACAATTCCCCAAGCACCCCACTGTCTCAACTTCACCTTGTTTTGTAGTAACGCACATAACGAATGTAATGTCATAAAGCTTCCTGCGGCCGCTACTAAAATCACAATGGATTTAAACGAAGATTGCAGCTCATGCTTCGAGATAGAAGGATAAAAAATATACAGCAGCGCAGCGAAAATCAGGCCATAGAAAAACAGCAATTCTTTCCACTTCTGATGCCAAAACAAACGAAAGAATAGGTAAAGTACCAAAGCGGCAAAGCCAATCATAAGCACAATGGTCATCAAATTTCTCCATACCAGCTCCGTATCACCGCTGAGAAAGAACTTTTTGCTTTCAACTAACACAATAAATACCGTTTGACATAAAGGCAGAAGTAACACAGATAAATCAAACGCAAAAAACATGCCCCTATTTTTTAAATAAGGAAGAGAAATCACATAAAAAAGTGATGCAAGCAAGACATAACCATAGATGAGAAATTGCATGAAATCTGTCAGCACTTCAAATGTTTCGATCGTATACTGTCTAGCTAGCACTTGGTGGATCATCTCAAGTGTCATACTCCCTAGCAGAACTACTCTTAATATGATTCCAGCATAAAATACATAACTACTCTTCTTTTCTTTCCATATGGGAAGTGTAATAAAAAGGACAAATAGTCCAAGCACACACCATTGAATCATGTGGATACTGTACTCATTTAAAATAAAAAACCTTTCAAAATGGAGGGATAAATCACTAAACAAATCAAACATCGCTACACAATCCTTTACTTCAAATTAAGGCCTCGCTCGTATAGACATTTGACTTGTCAAAAAGTTTCATCAAATACAAAAAATCACTTCATTCTCATGAAGTGATGTTGTTTATTTTTTATTTCCGCTTCCTTTTATGTAATCATGCAAGATTTTTTCACAGACGGATCGATTTCCAGCAACAATGCTATTTTTCTCTAGAAACGTCAAACGTTCTCCGTGAATATTCGAGTAAACAGCGCCTACTTCATCAAGTAACACACATCCAGCCGCATAATCCCAAGGCGCTAACCTTAACGTGACATATGCATCGCTTCTTCCGCTTGCAATATAAGCTAGTTCAAGTGCAGCTGACCCAATCGTTCGTGTTCCTCTCACATCGCGTACGAGACGTGCAAACGGTTTAGCGTCAAAATGGGGGCTTTCAATCGCCCATGTTGGGTTAATGCCGACAATGGCTTTTTCAATGGCGACATCTTTTAAAGGCGGGAGTAAGGTATCGTTCATATACGCCCCTTCTCCTTTGACTGCATGATAGAGCTCGTCATGGATGACGTCATAAATAAGACCGATTTTCCCTACACCATGTTCAAATATCCCAATTGAAATGGCAAAATTTCGTTTTTGATGGATAAAGTTCATGGTGCCATCAATTGGATCAATGATCCATACTATCCCGTCTAGAGAGGTCACTTCTTCCCCTTGGCCCTCTTCTCCTAAAATATGATGATCTGAAAATGTCGACTGTATCTTTTCAATGAAGAAACGTTCTGTTTCTTTATCGATGTTTGTGACAAGATCATTTGGATTTGATTTTGTTTCAATTGATAGACCTTCCTGCATGGATGCTTTAATGCAGCTACCCGCTTCTTTTACCCAAAGCTTTGCAAGTCGGTCAATTTCCACCCAGTTTGTCATCGGACTGTAAACCTCTTTTCTATGTAGTACCTATTTGTATTAGCATACTGATATTATGTACGTAAAAGCAAGAAAAAAGCAGCTTCATACAAAAACGAACCGATGAATTGGTTCGTTTTTACCTCACCTTGTTTTACCCTTGAAGCTGCTCCCATTCTTTTCTTAGGCGCTCAAGCTTTCGTTTGCTGCGTTCTACCTGGATATCATCTTTTTGCTCGATGGCTTCATGAAGCGTAGAAAGCTCATAATCAACCTCTAATCTCCACACAGCGATGCGATTCTTCTTCTCTTGTCTATACCCATGCTTCACGATTTGCTTCACTGGTCAACGCCCCTTCCAGAGAATGATTCATTCCTTGTCAGTTTTCATTGATAAAAAATACAATCGATAAGAGAAATGGTTCTTGCTTATATCGTATGAAGCGATCGCATAACCGCAACGACATTCTGAAAATTGTGTTTTTACCTATTTGTTATGTACCACAAAATCGATGTTTTTAAACGCCGAACCAAGATCCCTGCTATCTTTCTCTTTAAAGTGCATCTTTTTTTGAGCTTGACCCAAGCTATGATAAAATATGATCAGCGAAAAGATACAGGAGGCATAACATGAGTGAAATGCGTTTTAGAGATGAAGATTTTGAAACATTCACAGTAGACGGTTTAGATGAACGTATGACCGTATTAAAAGAGAGAGTCCGTCCAAAGCTTGAAGCACTTGGTGAACATTTTGCACCGCTTCTTTCTTCTATTACAGGTGACGAAATGTTTGTCCACGTGGCAAAACATGCAAGAAGATCAGTCAACCCGCCAAATGATACGTGGGTGGCTTTCGCTAACAGTAAGCGTGGGTATAAAAAGCTCCCTCATTTTCAAATTGGGCTTTGGAAAACTCATGTATTTGTATGGTTTGCGCTCATTTATGAATCTCCAGTGAAAGGTGAATATGGGCAACTATTCGAAAAAGAGCTGAGCACGATCCAAAAGAAAATACCGCAAAACTTTGTTTGGTCTAAGGATCATATGAAACCGGACGTCCTCCGCCACAGCGAACTTGATGCTGAACAGCTGAAAACACTATTTGAACGTGTTCAAACAGTCAAAAAGGCCGAACTCCTTTGCGGCATCCAGCTTCCTAGAGAAGAAGTTGTTCAAATGAATAATGAAGAATTCTTATCAAAAATTGAAGATGCCTTCCGCACAGTAACTTATCTATACCGCTTTACACAAAAAGAATCTGTATAAAAAAACGAGCCTTATTGGCTCGTTTCAGATTGTTGACAAAGGGCTAAAATGAACTTTATTTTAGCCCTTTGTCTTCTTTTCAGCGTGATAGAAAACCTTTGCAGTCTAGGAAGGATGAGCACTGGAGCGGAGCGAATTTGTCATTCGTGAGCACCAGCGCGCAGGACTGACAACGAATGCGAGGGTTTGTCTACACGCTGAAACGAGCCTATATTGGCTCGTTTTTCACATCCGTATCATAGCTGTTTCTTCAGCCTCTCTTGCACTTTTTACTGTGCGATAAGGGGAATACCCACTTCCCTTTTCAAACGCCGCACAATGCGTCTTTTCTTCTGCTTTTGATGGTACAACTTCTTTAAATCGTTTATAAGCCTCTAGTAACGCTTGTTTCGCAATTCCTGTTTCATAGGCTTTTTCAACGGCTTGAAAAAATGAAATGACCGCCATCTTTTCTTCAGTTGTCCAGTCGACGTCCATTGGATATTGATATTCCATTACTTGTCCCTCACTTTAATCCACATTTCTTATTTGAACTTTTATTATAGCATCTGTTTGATCAGAATCCGATTGATTTTATGCTTTACATTCCGATCAGTTCATAATATAATTCTTTTGTTTTATGCAATGAAATCTGCTGTTATTGGGATAATAATAGCAGGTATTTCGATGAAGGTGGGAAAGCAATTGTCACAACATGATACACCCTTATACACTGGACTAAAAAAACACGCTTCAACCAATCCAGTCCAATTTCACATTCCAGGCCATAAAAAAGGAGCCGGAATGGATCCTGAATTTAGAGCATTCATTGGAGACAATGCATTAAGCATTGACCTTATTAATATAGAACCTCTTGATGATTTACATTCGCCTCGAGGAATGATCAAAGAAGCACAGGAGCTTGCAGCAGAAGCATTTGGTGCCGACCATACGTTTTTCTCTATACAAGGAACAAGCGGCGCGATCATGACAATGGTGATGACCGTCTGTGGCCCTGGAGACAAAATTATTGTTCCACGTAATGTCCATAAGTCGATTATGTCTGCTATTGTATTTTCTGGTGCAGTACCTGTTTTTATTCACCCGGAAATTGACAAAGAACTTGGCATCTCTCATGGCATCACGCCAGAGTCAGCTAAAAGAGCGCTGACTAAACATCCAGATGCGAAAGGGCTGCTTGTGATTAACCCAACGTATTTTGGTATTTCAGCTGATTTAAAAACCATTGTAGAGATTGCTCATTCATATGACGTACCTGTTCTTGTAGATGAGGCACATGGTGTGCATATTCATTTTCACGATGAGCTTCCATTGTCTGCGATGCAGGCGGGAGCTGATATGGCAGCAACAAGTGTGCATAAACTTGGCGGCTCTCTCACCCAAAGCTCGATTTTAAATATAAAAGAAGGGCTTGTTTCAAAGGATCGAGTACAATCTATTTTAAGCATGCTGACAACTACGTCTACTTCTTATTTGCTTTTAGCCTCCCTGGATGTCGCTAGAAAGCGATTAGCGACTGAAGGAAAGGCACTTGCAGATGAAGCCATTCGATTAGCTGAATCAGCAAGAACTCGTTTAAACGAAATTGAAGGCATTACTTGTATTGGTCAAGAAATTCTCGGTTCACCTTCTACTTACGATTATGACCCAACAAAATTAATCATCTCCATTAAAGACCTTGGACTCAATGGCCATGATGTGGAGAAATGGCTAAGAGAAAGCTACCGAATTGAAGTAGAGCTCTCTGACCTATACAACATTTTATGTATCGTAACGCCTGGCGATTGTGATGAGACGATTGATACGCTTGTAACGGCTATGAAGGAAATTGCGGCCACCTCTGCACGTCAAGGCGGCAAACAAGCCGTGACAGAAGTGTTACTGCCTGAGATCCCTTCGCTTGCGATGACGCCGCGTGACGCTTTTTACGCAACAACGGAAGTCATTCCATTTAAAGAAGCGGCTGGCCGGATCATTGCAGAATTTGTCATGGTTTATCCACCTGGTATTCCTATTTTTATACCAGGAGAAATCATCACAGAAGAAAATATCTCCTATATCTTTAAAAATATCGAAATCGGTCTTCCTGTTCAAGGACCAGAAGATTCCACACTAGATATGATTCGGGTCATTAAAGAACAAAAAGCCATTTTATAAAAAAGAAACATGCAGCCCCAATTGGAGCTGCATGCTTTTTTATTTATTCAGAGGCTTCATCACAGCAATGACAGTGACCACATGTTCCATAAAGTGTTGTCACTTTTTCATTTTCAAATTGATCAATGGTTTCATTGCAATCTTGACAAATAATTGTACCCACGTACATTCCCCTTTTCTTTACTCAAAGTTTGAAAGCGTTTAATCTATTTCATACCTCTATAATATGATGTCACATTTAAGTTGTCAACGGTTAATTGTATGACACATTTAATCATTTTTTATAAAAATATGCTTTTTTCTCATCATATTGAGGAAACGTTTCAAATGTATTTTGCTTCATATCAATTCTGTAACAATTGAGTAACAATCGAAAATTGTCAAAAAGGACGTGATACACTAGAGTGACTAACAGGGAACTGGCTCCTAAAAATGTTGGTACAACCCCAAAGGATTTTGAGGTGAATAGATTGAATTTTATGAGGACCCTTCTCATTATATTCCCTATGCTCTTTGTACTTAGTTCATGCTCATTTGCGTATATCATACCGAATCAGACAGACCAGGTCAGTCATATTCAAAAGCCGAGAATTCTCTTTTTTACTGATGCAGAAAATCTTGATAAAGAAAGTCCTTATTATGACGCAGTGCTCGATTTAAAAAATGAATATCCGAAGGAAATGTCCAAGATGATTGTCAAAGAAGATCGTAAAGGCTGGAAAAATGAAGTAGACGAACTGCCGGCTATTTTACTTGTCAATAATGAAAAGGTCATTGTGAAGGTGGAAGGTAATGTCCGAAGTAAAGAGGATATCTTATCACCTATATGCCAAGCATTAGATCGAGTGAATACAAATTAACGATTCGACTTTGCACTTATATATCCATATGAAAAAAACCCTCAGCTCATGAGGGTTTTTCTTTTTCAGCGAGGTTTCACATACATAAAAAAACCCTCTCCATGTGGAGAGGGCTTCAGCGTGTAGACAAACCCTCGCATTCTTTGTCAGTCCTGCGTGCTGGTGCTCACGAATGTCAAATTCGCTCCGCGCCAGTACTCGTCCTTCCTAGACTTCAAAGGTTTTCTATCACGCTGAAAAGAAGACAAAGGGCTAAAATCAAGTTCATTTTAGCCCTTTGTCAACAATCTGAAACCCTCTCCGTGTGGAGAGGGTTTCAACGTTCATTATTTTACGATATGGATTGGGCTTCCGATTGCTACTTCAGCCGTTTCCATTGTGATTTCACCTAAAGTTGGGTGAGCGTGAATTGTCATTGCGATATCTTCAGCTGTCACACCAGCTTCAATTGCAAGGCTAAGCTCTGAAATCATATCAGAAGCACCAACACCTGCGATTTGTGCACCGATAACTAGACCATCCTCTTTACGAGTGATCATTTTCATGAAGCCATCAGTTGCATCAAGAGAAAGTGCACGTCCGTTCGCTGCGAATGGGAATTTCGCTGCAACGATGTCGATTCCTTCTTCTTTTGCTTCTGCTTCAGTATATCCAACAGTTGCAAGTTCTGGCTCAGAGAATACAACAGCAGGAATACCAAGGTAATCAATTTCAGCTGGCTCTCCAGCGATTGCTTCAGCAGCAATTTTACCTTCGTAAGAAGCTTTGTGTGCAAGTGGTGGTCCATCAACGATGTCACCAATTGCATAGATGTTTGAAACGCTTGTACGGCATTGTTTGTCAGTTTTGACAACTCCGCGGTCTGTCAATTCAACACCAACTTGCTCAAGACCAAGCTCATCTGTGTTTGGACGACGACCAACAGTCACAAGTACGTAGTCAGCATCGACAGTTTTTTCTTCACCTTTTACTTCGAAAGTAACAGTGACACCGTCAGATTTTTCTTCAACGCCTTTTGCAAGAGCGTTTGTGTGAATTTCAACGTTTCCTTTTTTCTTCAGGTTACGTTTCACTAATGAGCTCATTTGCTTTTCAAAACCTGGAAGGATTTCGTCTCCACCTTCAAGGATGACAACTTCTGTTCCAAAGTTCGCATAAGCAGTACCAAGCTCAGTACCGATGTATCCACCACCGATGACAACTAACTTTTTAGGTACTTCTTTAAGCGCTAAAGCACCAGTTGAGTTAATCACGCGGTCTGTGTATTTAAATGTAGGCAATTCGATTGGACGAGATCCAGTTGCAAGAATTGCATTTTTAAATGTATAAGTCTGCGCTGAATTTTCATCCATGACACGTACAGAGTTGCTATCTACGAAATAAGCTTCACCTTTGACGATGTCTACTTTATTTCCTTTTAGAAGACCTTGAACTCCACCTGTTAATTTGTTTACAACAGAAGCTTTCCACTCTTGAACTTTTGTGAAATCAACTGTTACGTTTTCAGCTTTGATACCCATGTCTTCAGAATGCTTTGCATTCTCGAAACGATGTCCAGCATTGATCAATGCTTTTGAAGGGATACAGCCGACGTTTAGACATACGCCGCCAAGTGTTCCTTTTTCAACGATTGTTACTTTTTGTCCTAGCTGTGCAGCACGAATAGCAGCTACATATCCACCAGGACCTGCACCGATGACAAGAGTATCTGTTTCGATTGGGAAATCTCCTACTACCATGAATTTACGCCTCCATTAAAATTAATTGTGGATCATTCAATAAACGCTTGATGTGGTTAAGGGCATTTTGCGCAGTAGCTCCATCAATCATACGGTGGTCAAAGCTTAGGGAAAGAGCTAAGACTGGAGCTGCAACGATTTCGCCATCACGAACAACCGCTTTTTCAGCGATACGGCCAATACCAAGGATCGCTACTTCTGGGTGGTTGATGACTGGAGTAAACCATTGTCCACCAGCAGAACCGATGTTTGTGATTGTGCAAGATGCACCCTTCATTTCAGCTGGAGCCAATTTACCATCACGTGCTTTTGTTGCAAGCTCGTTGATTTCGTTAGATACTTCGAAAATCGCTTTGCGATCTGCATTTTTCACAACTGGAACAAGCAAGCCTTTTTCAGTATCAGCTGCAATTCCGATGTTGTAGTAATGCTTTTGAACAACTTCATCTGTTTTATCATCGATAGAAGTGTTAAGTACTGGGTACTTTTTCAAAGCAGAAGTTAGAGCTTTTACAACGTAAGGCAAGTAAGTTAACTTGATTCCTTGATCAGCTGCAACTTGTTTGAATTGTTTACGATGTGCAACAAGGTTTGTTACATCAACTTCATCCATTAATGTTACGTGAGGAGCTGTGTGCTTAGAGTTCACCATTGCTTTCGCGATCGCTTTGCGGATTCCGCTCATTTTCTCGCGAGTTTCTGGGAATTCTCCTTCTAAAACTGGAGCTGCTGCCGCTTTTGGAGCCGCTTCTTCTTTCGCACTTTCAGCTGCTTGAGGTGCTGCTGCTTGAGTTGCTGCAGAACCGCCATTAAGGAAGCTGTCGATATCTTCTTTTAGCACGCGGCCATTTTTACCAGTACCTGCAACTTTGTAAATTTCAACGCCTTTTTCACGCGCATATTTACGTACAGATGGCATAGCAATAACGCGTTTGTTAGGATCAGCATCTACTTGCTCTTGTGCACCAGCACCAGTTGCTGCTGCCGCTTCTTCTTGAGCAACTTCTTTCTTTTCAGGCTCGTTACCAGCTTCAGCAGTACCTTGTACTTGAGCTTCAGTTTTCGCTTCGCCTTCTTCTTCGCTGCCTTTAAATTGAAGATTTTCGTAACCAGGTGCATCAAACGTAATGATTGTTTGTCCTACAGTTGCAACTGTTCCCTCTTCAACTTTTAATTCTAATACTTTTCCTTTAACAGGTGAAGGAATTTCTACAACTGCTTTATCATTTTGTACCTCTGCTAAAACGTCATCTTCATTGATTTCGTCGTTTGGTTTTACAAACCACTTAACGATCTCACCTTCGTGGATACCTTCTCCGATGTCCGGAAGTTTAAATTCAAATGCCACTGTTTTTCGCCTCCTAGATTATGTTAAACCCTTGTTCTGTCAACATTACACGGTCATGTAATTGATAAAGGGGAAGAGAAATAAATTCTTTTCCCCTCTGTCATTTAATTAAAATTCAAGAACTTTCTTAGCTGTTTCAAGCACGTCTTTATGGTTTGGAAGCCATACGCTCTCAGCTTGAGAGAAAGCAAATACAGTATCAGGTGCAGCTACACGAAGTACTGGTGCTTCTAGGCTAAGAATTGCTCTATCATTGATTTCAGCTACTACGTTTGCTGCAATACCAGCTTGTTTTTGTGCTTCTTGAACAACGATCGCACGGCCTGTTTTTTCAACAGAAGCGATGATTGTTTCAATATCAAGCGGGCTCACTGTACGAAGGTCAACGACCTCAGCAGAAACGCCTTCTTTTTCAAGTTCTTCAGCAGCTTTAAGTGATTCGTGAACCATTGCACCGTAAGTGATGATTGAAAGGTCAGAACCTTCACGTTTCACGTCAGCTTTACCGATTTCAATTGTGTACTCTTCTTCAGGAACTTCCTGACGGAAAGAACGATAAAGTTTCATATGCTCAAGGAATACAACCGGATCGTTGTCACGGATTGCAGAAATTAAAAGTCCTTTTGCATCGTAAGGTGTTGAAGGAATAACAACCTTGATACCAGGCTGTTGTGCAATAAGACCTTCTAAGCTGTCAGCGTGAAGCTCAGGTGTGTGAACTCCTCCGCCAAATGGAGAACGGATTGTCACTGGAGAATGCCAGCGTCCACCAGAACGGTAACGCATACGAGCCATTTGTCCAGAAACAGAATCTAATACTTCGTAAACGAATCCGAAGAATTGAATTTCCATTACTGGGCGGAATTCTTGTAGTCCAAGGCCAATTGCAAGACCGCCAATACCAGATTCAGCAAGTGGAGTATCGAATACACGATCCTCACCAAACTCTTTTTGCAATCCTTCAGTCGCACGGAATACGCCGCCGTTTTTACCAACGTCTTCTCCGAAAACAAGAACGTTTTCGTCATTTTTCAGTTCTGTGCGTAACGCATCAGTGATCGCTTGAATCAATGTCATTTGCGCCATGGCTTACTTCGACTCCTTCTGTTTGTAGATTTCAAGCTGTTCAACCAAGTTAAATGGTTTCACATCGTACATGTTTTCAATCAAATCAGTGACTTTCTGCTTAGGCTGTTCGTCAGCTTCTTTGATTGCTTGTTTGATTTGTTCTTTTGCATCTTCGATGACTTTATTCTCTTCTTCTTCAGACCAAAGGCCTTTGTTTTCCAAGAATTTGCGGTAGCGTACCAATGGATCTTTTTGCTCCCACTCATTTTCATCTTCTTTTGTACGATATCTTGTTGGATCGTCACCAGCCATTGTATGTGGGCCGTAACGGAATGTAAGAGTTTCAATTAATGTTGGACCTTCACCATTTACAGCACGCTCACGAGCTTCAGCAGTCGCTGCATATACAGCTAATGCATCCATACCGTCAACTTGTACGCCTACGATACCAGCTGCAGCTGCTTTTTGTGCAATCGTTTGTGCAGCAGATTGCTTTTCAACAGGTGTAGAGATCGCATATCTGTTGTTTTGGACAACAAAAATCGCTGGCGCTTTGTAAGCCCCTGCAAAGTTAATACCTTCGTAGAAATCACCTTGTGAAGCTCCACCATCACCAGTGTAAGTGATTGCAACAGCATTTTTACCGCGCTTTTTCAAACCAAGAGCTACACCAGCAGCTTGAATGATTTGTGCACCGATAATGATTTGCGGAGAAAGTGCATTCACATCTTCAGGCATTTGGTTTCCAACAAAGTGTCCACGAGAGAACAAGAATGCTTTTGTTAGTGGAAGACCATGCCAGATTAATTGTGGTACATCACGATATCCTGGAAGAATGAAATCTTCTTTCTCAAGTGCAAAGTGAGTTGCAAGCTGAGAAGCTTCTTGTCCAGCTGTTGGCGCATAGAAGCCAAGACGTCCTTGACGGTTCAATGAAATTGAACGTTGATCTAATACACGTGTAAACACCATACGGCGCATTAATTCTTTTAATTGGTCATCTGAAAGATCTGGCATTGCCGCTTCGTTTACGACTTCGCCTTTTTCGTTTAAAATTTGGAACGTTTCAAACTGCTTTTTGATGGCATCGAATTGCTTTTTGCTATCAACAATTGCTTTTTTTGTTTTTGCAGCCATTCTAAAGTCACCTCTTCCTTTCTTTTAACAGTCAATTTGTCGTGAATCCATTTATACATACAGATATAGGATAACCCAAAATGCTCATATGACTCCTGTATATAATAGCCACAAAGATCATTGTCGAAACATTGGATGATCGCTTGCTTTTGAGTTTTTCTAACTGTATTAACGATAGTTCACAAAAAACTAATACAACTTCTGTTAACAAGGAATAGTTTACAACAAGAAAAATAGTCCGTCAATTGATTTAACGGCTTTATTTAAATAAATGTATTCGCTTTACTTTTTATGGTGACCTGTATCAATCTGTTTAATCAACAGCACAAACTGTACTAGTATAGAGTGGATCACTGTACTACAATAGCACATGTTTGTTTTTGTCGAAAAATAAAAAAAGAGCTATTTTCGCTCTTTTGATCGTGATGGACAAAGGGCTAAAATGAACTTCATTTTAACCCTTTCTCTTCTTTTCAGTTTGACATCTTGGAAAAACGAGTAACGACACGCAGGCACTTAGTGAGTAGCAGCGATAAACAGAGCTAGCAAATATGCAAGTACTGTTTTTAACTGTTTTGTGATTCTTTCTGAGCTGTTTTGTATAAAGCTTGTTTATATTCGTTCAATTGATCTGTATATTGATTGAACTTCTTGCTTTCTTTTCTCACTTTACTATAGGAACGATTGACTGTTTTCAGTTTGGATTTCAGTTCGGCGTATCCTAAGTCTTTTCTTTTTAAGGATTCATACAAGTGCTTGTCTTGTTTCAGCGCCTTTTGATACTCACGGTAAAGCTGATCATACGATGCATATCTTTTTTCAATTGATTTGACTGTTTGTTCTGCTTTGTCTTTTACTTCCGCATCTTTTATCTGTCCAGCGAATTCCTTTACAGTTTGAAATTCTTTTTTCGATTGATCCATGCTGTCTTTTTCTGTTTTTAAATGTTCTTCACGCTTTTCTGCCGATGCTAATGCTTGATCAGACAAGTTTGAGACTGTTTTTGTGTGGTCTTTTGTTGTTTGAATCATTTTTTTATACAACTGCTGCTCTTTTTTTTCATAGCTTTGCAGTGCGCCTTGTTCTTTTTCAAAGGATGCTTCTTTTTCGCTCATTTTTGTCATGGCATCTTGCATCTCATAAAGCGGATTTTGACCTCCGCAGCCCGCAAGCAAGAGGGTACATATCCCCGCTAAAGTTGCACCTGCTTTTATTCTTCTTTTCATCTGTTTCAATTACAAGGTCCCCCTTTACATCTCCACATACCACTATAATTTTTCAGAGCGGTTGTGACAAGGAAAGAGGATGGTTTTTTGAGGGGAAAGAAGATTTTTTTCATGCTCTAGGCTCATGACTATACAAATAGTGCATTCATACATAGTTTATATTACACGCTTCGCCTTCACTTATGAGAGGCCGAGTGTATTTCCAAAGGAGGTCAAAAGTATGTCTAATTATAGTCATGGAAGTATGTATGGTGGATACGGCGGTTACGGTTATGGATACGGCGGCGGTTGTTGCTATCCAAGTTATGGTGGTGGATACGGTTGCGGTTACGGTGGTGGACGTACATTCGCTTTAATCGTCGTCCTATTCATTCTATTGATCATTGTTGGCGCAGCATTCTTAGGCGGCGGTGGCTGCTGCTAATGGCTGAATAAGCCTCTGACCGGTCTCATACGACCGGTCTTCTTTATTTCATTGCATATGTTGTGTATCATTTTATATACTTTACATACAAAGGAAATAGGAGTGAAGTTTTGTGATTACCATGGATGATATCGTACGAGACGGGCATCCCGTCTTAAGACAAACAGCTGAAGCGGTCGAACTCCCGCCAACAGAAGAAGAAAAACAGCAATTAGCTGACATGATTGAATTTGTCAAAAACAGTCAGGATGCAGACATTGCTGAAAAATATGAACTTAGACCCGGTGTTGGCCTAGCAGCTCCGCAAATCAATACCAGTAAACGAATGATCGCTGTTCACTGTGAAGACGAGGGCGGAGAACTTTACAGCTATGCATTATTCAATCCTCGCATTGTTAGCCATTCAGTCAAAAGAGCTTATTTAGCTACTGGAGAAGGCTGTTTATCTGTTGATGAAGCCATCCCTGGATTCGTCCCGCGCTATGAAAAAATCAGGGTGAAAGGTACAACGCTTGAAGGTGAAGACATTGATATTCGCCTAAAAGGGTTTCCGGCCATCGTTTTTCAGCATGAAATTGACCACTTAAATGGCATTATGTTTTATGATCATATTCAAAAAGATCATCCATTCGCCGAGCCAGAAAACGCGGTTGCGATCGGCAGATCATAATATAAAAACAAGACCCGTCCATCAGCGGGTCTTGTTTTTTATTCATCAATAAGGCCTAATTCAGTCACAGCGTGGAATATGCCATCCTCATCTACAGGTTTGGTGACAAAGTCAGCTAATGTTTTTAATTCATTGACTGCATTCCCCATCGCAACGCCTGTTCCAACAAAAGAAATCATTTCTCGATCGTTCAGCCCGTCACCGAAGGCAATTGTGTCCTTTTGATCGTAAGGAAGTCTTTCAATGACTCGTTTAATTCCTTCAGCCTTCGATCCACCTTTTGGCAGGACATCAGTAGACAGCTCATGCCACCTGACGAGATCAATTTCTTCACGGAACGCTTCATATAGATGTTCCTCTTCTGCTTTACAAAATAGCAGCATTTGATAAATGACGTTTTCTTTAAAGAATGACAAATCGTGCTCGGGATGCTCTGTTTTTAAAGTGCCAATCCCTTCATGGATAAATGGATGGTTCGGCACAGATGCCTTCATCGTCTTCTCTCCCATGAAAACAAGCGGATGATCATGTTGATCCGCTGTTTCATAAATTTTATCCATCAGCTCTTGCTTAAGCGGATTGTCGTAAATGACTTCTCCTTCGTACATGACATACTGACCGTTATAAGCAATAAATGAGTCAAGCCCTATTTCTTCTAAAATAGGCTGGATGAGAAAAGGCGAACGGCCAGATGCAATGAAGAGATGATGCCCTTTTTCTTTTAATAAACGAACAGCTCGCTTCGTTGATTCAGGTATTTTTTTATCATGGTCATATAAAGTACCGTCGATATCAAAGAAGATGACTTTTTTATTCATATCTCGTCTCCTGTCTCTTGTTATGTATACCCTCTCCCCTTCATCATACAGAAAGATCTTCACTGACGAAACCACTTCCTCTTAAAACGCCCATTTCCCACATATAACCATGTAACATTAAGTGGAAACATCATATAATACAAGTATATAGAGAGAACGGAACAAATGGCTGAATGAGACTCATACCGAAAGGAGGCGATCCGCGATGCTTCGTCGTCTGCGCAAGAAAATTCGAAGACAATGGAAGGACATGCTTCGTAAAAAATCGATTGCTTAAAAGGATCTTCCGCACATTTGCTGAAGGTCCTTTTTTCTCTGAGACTTTTCTTATGCGCGTTTTTTTAATATAATAGAATAAGCGAGTGTAACATACGGTATTTAAGGAGAGATTTGGATGATATATAAGGTATTTTTTCAGGCAAGTACGACTGAGGTACCTGTGAGAGAACACACAGATTCACTATACGTTGAAGCGGTTTCTGAAAGAGACGTACGCGATAAGTTGAAAAAACATAACTACAATATTGAATTCATTCAGCCTGTAGACGGTGCTTTTTTAGACTATGAACGAGAAAGTGAAAATTTTAAAGTATTGGAGCTATGAGAGGAATGAAATTTGTAAAAAACGATCAGGCGGCAGTTTTTGCGCTCGGCGGATTAGGCGAGATCGGTAAAAACACGTATGGCGTTCAATTTCAAGATGAAATCATTTTGATTGATGCTGGTATTAAGTTCCCTGAAGATGAACTTCTTGGAATTGATTACGTCATCCCTGACTATACGTATTTAGTTAAAAACGAAGATAAAATCAAAGGTCTTTTTATTACTCACGGACATGAAGACCACATCGGCGGTATCCCTTACCTTCTCAAGCAAGTGAATATTCCAGTTTACGGAGGCAAACTCGCAATCGGCCTACTTCGTAACAAATTGGAAGAGCATGGTCTATTAAGACAGACCAAACTTCACATCTTTGAAGAAGAAGATACGATCAAATTTAGAAAAACAGCTGTGTCTTTCTTTAGAACGACACACAGTATCCCAGATTCTTATGGAATTGTCGTGAAGACACCTCCTGGTAACATCGTACATACAGGCGATTTCAAGTTTGACTTTACTCCTGTTGGCGAGCCTGCCAATTTAACGAAAATGGCTGAGATCGGGAAAGAAGGCGTTCTTTGTCTTCTATCTGACAGTACAAATAGTGAAATTCCAGAATTTACGATGTCCGAAAGACGTGTAGGTGAAAGCATTGATGACATCTTCAGAAAAGTCGACGGCCGTATCATCTTTGCTACGTTTGCTTCAAACATTCACAGACTTCAGCAAGTGATCGAGTCCGCTGTTGCCAACGGCCGAAAAGTTGCGGTGTTTGGGCGTAGCATGGAGTCTGCCATTGATATTGGACAAGAGCTCGGATATATCAAATGTCCAAAAAACACGTTCATTGAACACAATGAAATCAACCGCCTTCCAGCAAACAAAGTAACCATTCTTTGTACTGGTAGTCAGGGCGAACCGATGGCCGCTCTTTCTCGTATTGCCAACGGTACGCACCGCCAGATTTCAATTAACCCTGGAGACACTGTTGTCTTCTCGTCTTCACCGATCCCAGGTAACAATATTAGCGTAAGCCGTACCATTAACCAGCTTTATCGTGCTGGTGCTGAAGTCATTCATGGCTCACTCAATAATATTCATACCTCTGGACACGGCGGGCAGGAAGAACAAAAGCTGATGCTCCGTTTAATTAAACCTAAATTCTTCATGCCGATTCACGGTGAGTACCGCATGCAAAAAACGCATATTAAACTTGCGAATGATTGCGGAATCCCTGAGGAAAACTGCTTTATCATGGATAACGGTGAAGTTCTTGCACTGAAAGGTGACGAAGCAAGTGTCGCTGGCAAAATTCCATCAGGCAACGTGTATATCGACGGTAGCGGTATTGGTGATATCGGCAACATCGTGTTAAGAGACCGCCGCATTCTTTCAGAAGAAGGTCTTGTCATTGTTGTTGTCAGCATGGATATGAAAGAATTCAAAATTTCTGCAGGTCCTGATTTAATCTCAAGAGGTTTTGTCTACATGAGAGAATCTGGAGACCTCATTAATGACGCGCAAGATCTCATTTCAAAGCATCTTGAAAAAGTAATGGAACGTAAGACGACTCAATGGTCAGAAATTAAGAACGAGATTACTGACACTCTTGCTCCTTTCCTTTATGAAAAAACAAGACGCCGCCCAATGATCTTACCGATTATTATGGAAGTGTAATGACGTACAAGGAGACACAGCCAATTGGCTGTGTCTCTTTTTTATGCGCAATAAAAAAACCCGCATATCTTTACGATACGTGCGGGTTCAGTCATTGTTTTACGATTGAATCGGGAGATGCTGAAAACTTCTCACATCAAACAATCCTTGTGTTGTCATTTTCACATCAGGAATGACTGGCAGTGCCAAGAAGGATAATGTCAAAAACGGATTAAATTCTAAGGCAAAGCCTGTTTCGTTTAAAGCATCATGGAGTGCATGAAGGCTTTCATTGACCGTATGTGCAGGTTGATCTGATAATAAACCGGAAATCGGTAATGGAAGCGTATGAAGAACTTCTCCGTCTTTTACAACGGTCAAACCGCCCCCTGCTTCTTTTAACGTCTCAATGGCTTTGATCATATCAGCATCATTTGTTCCAACGGCAATTAAGTTATGCGAGTCATGGGCAACTGTTGTTGCAATCGCCCCCTCTTTTAAGCCGAAACCGCTGACGACCCCTATCCCAATTTCAGATAGACCTTTGTGGCGTTCGACAAGTACTATTTTTAATACATCTCGATCAATATCACTCGTAAATTGTCCATCGCTTCCAGAAGGAGATATTTGTTCTAATTTCGTTTCAAGCTGATTCGGTATAATGCGAATGACATTCATCTTTTGATGATCTGTTATAGGCAGCGTTAGATCTTTCTCTTGAACGTCCACTGCATGTACCGATTGAATGAGCGAAGAATTTGGCGTGATCTTGTCGACACTTGGCAAATATTCTCCATGTTCAGAGACCAATTCTCCTGCGATAAAGACGCTTGTAATTCCTACCTCATGTAAGTCAGAAATGAGCATAAAGTCCGCGTCAAAGCCTGGTGCAATTGCTCCCTTTGTTTTGAGACCGAAGCACTCCGCTGCGTTTAAACTTCCCATTTGATATGCTATAAAGGGGTCCAATCCTTCTTGTATCGACATCCGTACTTGTTCATCAATACTTCCTTGAGCCATTAAATCATCTAAATGCTTATCATCCGTACAAAAGAAAAAGCGTCTCGCATTCTTCTCATTGACAGCAGGCAATACGTTTTTCACGTTTTTAGCAACAGAGCCTTCTCTGAGCATGACATACATGCCTCTTTTGACACGTTCAAGGGCCTCTTGAGCTGTTGTCACCTCATGATCCGTTTGGACATTAGCTGTTCGGTACACATTAATTAATCGGTCCGTTAATCCTGCTAGATGGCCATCAATGAGTTTATGTTCATGTTGAGCATCAAGCAGTTTTTGAAGCATATCTTCTTCCGCTTGTTCCACCGCGACATAATCCATCACTTCGGCAAGACCAAGCACTTCTTTCTCCTGATAAAGAGGCTTTAAATCTTTTGCTTTTAGTGTAGCACCTGATCGTTCAAAGCTGACTGCCGGTACACAGGATGGCAGCATGAAATATATATTTAGAGCAGCTTTTCTCGCTTCTTCGAGCATAAAACGGATACCTGCAACACCGGATACATTGGCAATTTCATGCGGGTCTGTTACAACAGTTGTCACACCGTGAGGAACGACAGCTTTGGAAAATTCAGCAGGAGTCACCATCGAGGATTCGATATGAACGTGGCCGTCAATGAAACCGGGAACAAGCATTTGACCTGTTGCATCCAGCTCCTGTTCTCCTTCATACTCCCCAATTCCTACTATTTTTCCATTTTCAACAGCGACATCAGCGTCTATCCATTCCTGGTTAAACACGTCCATAACCTTCGCATGTTTAATCACTAGGGCTACTTTTTTTCTCTTTGCAGCTACCTCAATTTGATGTCTGAAAAGCTCCTTATCCAACGACACTGCCTCCTCCGAGTAAACAATATAATGTTTCTTATCGTAAACGAATCTGTTTGCCCAGTCAATGACATTTAGAGAAAATCAACCATATCAAAAGATTGATTTTTATTTCTGAATAGTGATAATTGGCTGAAAAATAACCATGTTCTATTTTGCTGTTCTTTTAGAAAGTAAACGACTCTTTTCCACTTTGTTCTCTCCCACAATGTCCGCCCCATATGTACACTTCTAAAGCAAAAAAACACCCCTTCTCGGAGTGTTTAATAGTCGTTCTGCATTTCTCGTTTTTCAAAGCGCCCGATATCTGCCACTGCCCCAATGACAATGAGGATATCTTCTTTTTGAATCATTTCATCTGCGAGCGGTGAAACGATCACTTCTTTCCCGCGCTTAATTGCCACGATATTGATCCCGTACCTTGCACGAATGTCGAGATCTAACAAAGAGTGCCCAGCAAGTCTGCTGTTGGCGACGATTTCAATAAGGCTGTACTCATCTGACAGCTCTAAATAATCAAGCACGTTGTTAGAAATAATTTTATGTGCAATCCGTCTGCCCATGTCTCGTTCAGGATGGACAATACGGTCCGCACCAATTTTATTCAAAACCTTTTCATGGTAGTCATTTTGAGCTTTCACTGTGACCATTTTGACACCAAGCTCTTTCAGCATAATCGTTGTTAAAATACTCGCCTGAATGTTTTCACCTATCGCCACGATCACATGATCAAAATTGCGGATGCCTAGGTTTTTTAGGACAGATTCGTCCGTCGAATCACCAATCACGGCATGTGATGCAATTTTAGCATATTCGTTCACACGATCTTCATTCATATCCATGGCCATGACTTCAAGTCCTTCTTCGCTTAGCGCCTTGCAGATACTTCCGCCGAAGCGTCCAAGACCAATGACTGCATATTCCTTTTTCATGTTCAGACTCCTTTTATATCACTTACCATGCATTTTACTACGGTTTCATTAATGAATCCATATGCGACCGTATTTTTTTACGGAACGCTTCACTTAAGTAAAGGTCTGCTCCTTTTTCGATTTCACTGCGATAATGACCAGGAGGCGCAATTTCTTCGCTCTTTTTTAAAACGAGAAACGTCAAGCAGTCCTCATACACTTGATCACCTACTGTGACATCGACAAATGCTGGACGATAAGTCCCTTCATTTACACCTTCTCGTTTGTACAAATAACGAATGGCATCAAAAGGTACTTCATATAGAACACCCTCTGTTTCTCCGCCGTCTTCTACCAAATCTGCTCTTGATCCATCAGGGCGCACCAATGTAAACCTTGTGGTAAAACGATCAAGTGTGCCGCCGCCGATGATTTGTTTGAAATAATGTTCCACTTTCGCAAGCTTAAACCTTGCATCATCCATACAGGACCCATAGGCAAAATAATAGAAGGAAGACGGTTTGCGCTCCCATAGTTGATATGACTTCCAGCAGCCGCTTTCAATCTCCTTCAGGCTCGATGCCTTCTGCTTACATATTGTATAAGCAACGGCTGACCTTGGCCCCTGGTCTGTCATAACCTCTATTTCCTGCTGGTCATACCCTTCCTCTAGCTCATCTATCTTATGCAGCGTTTCATCACTGACCTCATACAATTCTCCATATACTGTGCTTTGTTCCAAGACAACACACACAGGGTAACCCTCACCTGTATCGTACAGTCTCCCTTTTATCCAAGCAGATGCTGCTAATGGACTGCTTTCTTTCATCAATGTCTCGTGATACTTTTCGTGCTTTAAAAGTGTCCCATACACAAATAACGTCTTTGTCTCTTTCGTCATCACACATCACATCCTCTCACCTTGCTACTATCTGCTTTTTTGATACACAGGTAAGTAAATATCAAAAGCCGTCCCTTTGCTGAGCTCGCTCTTTACATCCATTCTTCCATGGTGATCTTTTAAGATCGTCGCACAGATCGTTAAACCAAGTCCTGTACCTTCTTTTTTAGTCGAAAAGAAAGGATCATATATTTTCAGAATGTCCTCTTCGGACATTCCTTTTCCTTCATCTTGAATCGTGATTTTCCATTCATTCATCACTTTTTCTGTTGATATGTATATACTGCCGCCTTCAGGCATCGCCTCGATCGCATTTTTGATTAAGTTAATGAACAGCTGCTTCATTTGATTGGCGTCTGCTAATATCGTGCCAGCATCCTGCTTTTTAAATGGCTGTTTGAGATCAATATTTGAAAGAACGGCATTTGTCTTTAATAAGGTAATCACCTGCTCTAGCAAATCATGGAGCTGTACTTCTTGAAATTGAACCGATTGAGGTTTTGCTAAGACAAGCAGCTCACTTAAAACAAAATCAATGCGTTTAATTTCAGAAAAGATGATATCAAAATAATCGGTTCTTTCAGGATATTGCGTTTTCATCAGCTGCAAAAATCCATTGACTGAGGTGAGCGGATTTCTGACTTCATGGGCAATGCCAGCGGCTATTTGTCCTGCAACAGCCAGCTTTTGTGCCTGCATTTGCAATTGCTGATTTGATCTTTCAAGTTCAAGCTTTGCCTGCTTTTGTTTCGTGATATCCGCAACCGTTCCAATACCTCCAGTAAACTGGTGCTGTTCATCGAAATAAAGCTTATAATGCACATCTCCCCATACCTTTTTTCCTTCTTTATGGAGAAGCTGCAGCTCCACCCGCCCCTCATCCTTATGCTCTTTGATCACAGACAACAAATGCTGAACGACATGCTCTTCTTGATCAAAGTACTGATTGTACATCGTACCTAGACACTCCTCTATGTCGTAACCCGTCATTTGTTTCCATGCTTGATTTAAAAAAATGATTTCACCTTTTTCATTGGTTTCAAAAACGATTTCTTGCAAGTTATCTGTTATTCGATTCAGCCGCTCTGTCAGTTCGTGTGCTTCCTTTTCTCGTTTATTTAAATCTGACACAAGCAAATTCAACCGGTCCACATAGCCTGAGATGGTCCAAATACCGGCCAAAACAACGACTGTAAAGGCTAGATCGAGCGGCCAATTAATGTGATAGCCGCTAAGATAATAAAAGAAATCCCAGCTCAAAATTAATATAAATGCAAGAACGGATAACAGGATCCGTACTTGATATGTTTTGTTCAAATAATTCCACCTGCCGCCCTGAGATTCTTTGTCAATTGTACCATTTTCCACTTATTTTTTGAGGGAGATGCGGCATTTTTAAGGAACTTTTTTAGAAAAAATAGCCTGCTCTCAGCACAATGGGAGAGAACAGGCTATTTTTATTTACTGCTGAAGGGCTTCTTGAAGCTCTTTTAGCAGTAGTTCTGCGCCTTCAGCGCTTAATGTAATTTGACCATTTCCATACTCGTGGTTCTCAGAAGTAATCTCACCAGTCATCAGGCAGACGCCCTCTGGCTGATATTTTTTCAAGACGATTTTATCTCCATCTATAAAAAATTCCATACTGTCTTTAATAGCGATATCAAGTGCTCTTCTCAATTCGATTGGCATCACAATACGCCCTAGTTCATCTACTTTTCTTACAACTCCGATAGATTTCAATTTCGTTCCCTCTTTCTTTCATTAGCTCAAGATCAATCTGTTTTTCACCAATTGATATATCGTAGACGTAAGAGATTCTTAAAAGGTTTCTCCTGCATAAAAATTTTTTTCAAAATCGAAAAACCAAAGGGAAAATTTATTGTGATTGTCAAAATGAGACTTGAATTTTACAGATTCATTTCAAGGTGATCACAAACCCCCACAAATGACCTCAACCCTCTGAACTTTTAAATGTAAAATTGTTTAAAACAGCAAAAATAGAGATTGGGTGAAAACATGTTTCAAAATGCCGAAATTGGAATTGATTTAGGAACAGCTAACATATTGGTTTACAGTAAAAATAAAGGAATTATTCTCAATGAACCATCCGTTGTGGCAGTAGATACGGAAACAAAAACTGTCCTTGCAGTGGGGTCAGAAGCAAAAGAGATGATTGGGAAAACACCTGGAAAAATTGTAGCGATCCGTCCGATGAAAGATGGTGTCATCGCTGATTATGATATGACAACCGATTTACTTAAACAAATTATGAAAAAAGCAGGAAAAAATATTGGGTTTACCTTTAGAAAGCCGACTGTGGTTGTTTGTACACCATCAGGTTCAACAGCTGTCGAACGCCGCGCGATCAGCGATGCTGTCAAAAATTGTGGGGCAAAGCATGTGCATTTAATTGAAGAACCCGTCGCAGCTGCAATCGGTGCTGATCTCCCGGTGGACGAGCCTGTTGCCAACGTCGTTGTAGATATTGGCGGAGGAACGACAGAGGTAGCGATCATTTCATTTGGCGGAGTTGTCTCTTGCCACTCGATCCGAATTGGCGGAGATCAACTGGATGAAGATATCATTACTTTTGTGAGAAAGAAATACAATTTACTGATCGGTGAACGGACAGCTGAGCAGGTAAAAATGGAAATTGGTTATGGACTCATTGAACACGAACCTGAGTCATTAGAAGTTCGTGGACGCGACCTTGTCACAGGTCTTCCAAAAACAATTACACTTGAATCAACAGAAATTCAAGGTGCTATGCGAGAATCACTTCTTCATATTTTAGAGGCGATTCGGGCTACATTAGAAGACAGCCCTCCAGAACTGAGTGGTGATATCGTAGATCGCGGCGTCATTCTAACTGGCGGTGGTGCACTATTAAACGGCATTCAAGAATGGCTCTCTCAAGAAATTGTCGTCCCAGTTCATATCGCAGCAAATCCTCTTGAATCTGTCGCAATTGGAACAGGTCGTTCATTAGAAGTAATCGACAAATTGCAAAAAACATTAAAATAATCTTCATGTTCTACTTCTTTTTTCTTCATTTCGATCATATCGTGATGAATGGATAAACGTGAAGGAGGAAGAACATGTTGCTTGATTTAGGTAAACGGGTCGTTGTCACAGTCATTTTAACCGGTATTATTTTAGGAGGAATGAGCCTGTCGTTTTCACATATGCCCCCTTCTAATGCACAGCCTGTGAAACAACTGAACCGCTAAAAAAGCCGCACGAAAGCGGCTTTTTTATTTTGCTTCGGGACGGCTCCCCATTTTCCTTTTCGGTCTTAAATCTGATATGATTAACATGACTAAAGGAGGGTTTTTTTATGAGTTCATTTGAAAAACAACTAGATCAATATGCAAAAACCATCGTTGAAGTAGGTGTAAATGTTCAAAGTGGTCAAGAAGTGGTCGTATCTGCGTTCACTGAATCTGTAGACCTTGTCCGCCTTGTGGCAAAACACGCATATGAGCGTGGAGCGAAAAACGTACATATCCGCTGGAGTGATGGTGTTCTGACCCGTTTAAAATATGAACATGCCCCACAAGATGTGTTTGAGCAATTTCCAGAATGGGAAGCACAGATGATGGAAACCATCGCAAAACGTGGCGGTGCTTTTATTACGATCTTGTCAGAAAGCCCTGATCTTCTAAGTGGCATTGACTCGAAAAAAATTGCTTCACAACAAAAAGCTGCAGGTTCAGCACTTCATACATATCGTCAATACGTTCAATCTGACAAAGTTGCATGGACAGTCGTCGGGGCTGCATCAAAAGATTGGGCGAAAAAGATTTTCCCTGAGCATGCAGATGAAGAAGCTGTTGCATTATTATGGGATCAAATCTTTAAAGTCGCCCGCGCTGATCAGCCAGATCCTGTTGAAGCGTGGAAAAAGCATGATGAATCACTAAATGAAAAAGTAAAAGTATTAAATGAACGTCACTACCACAAGCTGCACTATGAAGCACCAGGTACAGATTTAACGATTGAACTTCCAGAGCAGCATATTTGGGTAGGTGCTGGCAGCGTAAGTGAACGCGGCGTATCATTCATGGCCAATATGCCAACAGAAGAGGTCTTTACCGTACCTAAAAAAGATGGTGTAAACGGAACTGTCTCTAGCACTAAGCCACTTAGTTATGCAGGAAACATTATCGATGAATTTACGTTAACCTTTGAAAATGGGCGTATTGTAGATGTGAAAGCAAAAGAGGGCGAAGACATTTTAACCTCTCTCGTTGAAACAGATGAAGGCTCACATTATCTAGGTGAGGTTGCCCTTGTACCAGATGATTCACCAATTTCTAACTCAAATATCCTCTATTACAATACACTTTACGATGAAAATGCATCCAATCACCTTGCCATCGGCAGCGGTTATGCATTTAATATCGAAGGCGGTAAAGAGATGAAACGTGAGGAACTAGACGCAGCTGGTGTGAACAGCAGTATTACACACGTCGATTTTATGATTGGTTCAAAGGAAATGAATATTGATGGAATCACAAAAGATGGTAAACGTGAACCGATCTTCCGAAATGGAAATTGGGCTTTTTAAAGAAAAAAGACATCCTCATGTGGATGTCTTTTCTTTATGTTTATGCATACAGCTCTTGTAGTCTTTTTTGAATTTCTTGATCTGATAAGAACTCATCATAAGTTGTTTGTTTATCAACGATGCCATTTGGCGTCACTTCGATAATCCGGTTTGCAACTGTTTCAACAAACTGATGGTCATGAGATGAGAAGAGCATAGCCCCTTTAAAGCTCATTAGACCGTTATTCAGCGCTGTGATGGACTCTAGGTCTAAATGGTTCGTCGGCTCGTCTAACAGCAAAATATTCGCTCCAGACAGCATCATTTTTGATAACATACAACGAACCTTTTCTCCACCTGATAAGACGCTTGCTTTTTTCTTCACTTCTTCCCCAGAGAAAAGCATACGGCCTAAGAAACCCCGCAGGAAGCTTTCACTTTGATCATTAGGAGAATATTGACGAAGCCAATCAACAAGATCTAAATCGCTTCCTTCAAAATATTCGCTGTTGTCTTTAGGGAAAAAGGCTTGAGATGTTGTCACGCCCCATTTAAACGTCCCGCTGTCTGGCTCCATTTCACCAGCAAGGATTTTAAATAAAGTAGAGACAGCAAGCTCATTACGGCTTAAGAACGCAATTTTATCCTCACGATTCATAATAAAGCTGACGTTATCCAGTACTTTTACACCGTCAATCGTTTTTGATAGACCTTCTACTTGAAGGACATCATTTCCGATTTCACGCTCTGGCGCAAAATGAACATAAGGATATTTACGAGAAGATGGTTTAATGTCATCTAGCGAAATCTTATCAAGCAATTTCTTTCTTGATGTCGCTTGCTTCGATTTAGATGCGTTCGCACTGAACCGAGCAACGAATTCTTGAAGCTGCTTAATTTGTTCTTCTTTTTTCTTGTTGGCATCCTGGCTGAGTTTTAATGCCAGCTGGCTTGATTCATACCAGAAATCATAGTTTCCGACATACACTTGAATTTTTCCAAAGTCAAGGTCTGCAATATGCGTACATACTTTGTTTAAGAAATGACGGTCATGCGAGACGACGATGACGGTATTCTCAAAGTTAATGAGGAACTCTTCTAGCCACTGGATCGCTTGTAAGTCCAAGTGGTTCGTTGGCTCATCGAGAAGGAGAACGTCAGGTTTACCGAATAAAGCTTGTGCTAAAAGCACTTTTACCTTTTCAGATCCGCCAAGCTCAGACATTTTCTTCGATTGCAAGCTCTCTGGAATGCCAAGACCTTTTAATAGGATCGCAGCTTCACTTTCCGCTTCCCATCCGTTTAACTCAGCAAACTCACCTTCAAGCTCTGCTGCACGAATCCCGTCTTCATCTGAGAAATCAGGTTTCATATAAATCGCATCTTTTTCCTGCATCACATCATATAGACGTTTGTGACCCATGATGACGACTTTTAACACTTCAAACTCTTCGTATTCAAAGTGGTTCTGTTTTAAAATCGCTAAACGTTCACCAGGACTCATATGAACATCGCCCGTTTGAGCTTCAATTTCTCCAGAAAGAATCTTTAAGAACGTTGATTTACCAGCTCCATTGGCACCAATTAGTCCGTAGCAGTTGCCAGGAGTGAACTTAATATTTACTTCTTCAAATAATTTACGATCAGCAAATCGCAAACTAACATTATTCACTGCAATCATTTATTAATCCTCCATCACTCATTCATCAATATGAAGTATAACATGAATAACGATTGATAGAAACGTCTCTCGCTAAGAACAAAGGCTTTTTGTCCAATATGGTATAATAAGTGGGAATGTTTTTATTGAAGGAGTTCGGGCGATTTGAGATTACTCACACTCATGGAATACTGTTTATTGATTTTCTTTATGGGCATTTATTTATCGGCGACTGGCTTTAATGCAAGAGACTTTGGCCTTTATATTGGGCTTGTCCTCATTTACACACTGGTCCATATCTTTTCAAAACGGTTTTTACAAAAGCGCGGAAAAGACAATGTGAAAATTGGATTATTCCGTTCTGTTGTGGCGATTACTGGGTCCGTTTTCGCTTCTGTTTTGGCCATTGTCATCATTGTCACGATGCTCACACCAAATTAAAAACGACCCTACATGAAGGGTCGTCCATTTAAGCACCTTTCTTACGCATTGAGAAAGGTGTATTTATTGTGTTTGTCGAATATCGCCAAATGGGAAGAAAACAAATTCTGATGTGCCGACAATCCGATCCTTTTCAATGAGTCCGAGTCCATTTCGACTGTCCATAGAATTCAGTCTGTTGTCACCCATAACAAAGTAATCGTTTTTCGGTACTTTCACTGGACCAAAATCTCCTGTTAAATGTACCTCATACTCTTTGGCATGCGCCTTGTTCTCTTTTAAATAAGGCTCATCTACTTTTTTACCATTAATGTAAAGCGTATCATCCTTCATTTCAATCGTGTCGCCTGGAAGGCCGATCAATCGTTTGACATAATGAATTTTCTGACCGTCTTTTCCATTAATAATCACGATGTCACCACGTTTGACTCCACCGAGATAGTTGATGGTTTTGTTAACAAACAGCTTTTCTCCATCATGAAGGGTTGGTTCCATTGACTCTCCTTCCACCACATACGGCTCAAAAATAAACGTACGGATGATGAGGACGAGGGCAAGTGCAATTAAAATGGCTTTGATCCATTCAAACAGAGAACTTTTCTTCTCTTTTTTGGCTTGTTTCCCATTAGATTGAATGTCATTTTCGTTTTGTTTGTTTTCTTCGTTCAAAATACTGCTTCCTCCTAAGACTTTCTGCTAAAAGACTTGAAACGCGAATTGAATAACTTTACTTTATCACATGTTATTTAAAAATTCACAAGACAACCATTCAATTAGATATTTTTTCCTAATTTGCTGATGATTAAACAAAAAGAAGCACCGCTCTTCACGATGCTTCTTTTCAAATTAAGCTTCTTGTCGGACTGGTTTTTTTAGAATTCCGAGAAGTAGCGCTGTAACAATGGCACCGATTAAGATGCTGATGATGTAAAGAACTGGATGGTTTGTTACCCAGAAAACGAATAGTCCGCCGTGCGGTGCAGGAAGCGTCACTCTAAAGAATTCTGTTAATCCACCTGCAACTGCTGCACCAATCACAGCCGAAGGAATGACGCGCAGAGGATCTGCCGCTGCAAACGGGATCGCCCCTTCCGTAATGAACGCAGCTCCCATGAAGTAACATGTAATACCTGCTTCACGGTCACGTTTAGAGAATTTGTTTCTAAAGATCGTTGTCGCTAGGGCAATTCCTAGAGGCGGCACCATTCCACCTGCCATAATCGCAGCATGCGGTGCATAGTTGCCAGCAGCAATCATCGCAAGACCAAAAGTGTAGGCCGCTTTGTTAATCGGACCACCCATATCAATGGCCATCATACCAGCTAAAATAATCCCCATTAATACAAGGTTTCCAGTACCAAGTGATTCAAGCCAGTGTGTTAATCCGTCCATGACCATTTTAACAGGTGTGTTGACGATGTAATGCATGATAATCCCTGTAAAGAAAATACCGAACAATGGATAGAGCAGAACTGGTTTAATACCATCGAGCGACTGTGGTACAAAAGTGAATACTTTTTTGAGCAGCACCACAATGTAACCAGCAAGGAAACCAGCAATCAATCCGCCTAAGAATCCAGCTCCTGCTGCAGAGGCCATGAATCCGCCAACCATACCTGGTGCAAAACCTGGACGGTCTGCAATACTCATTGCGATAAATCCAGCTAATACAGCAACGATTAAGGCAAGTGCATTATCTCCGCCAATCCCTTTTAATACAGCTGCAAATGAATTGAAAGAAGGGTCTTTAGGGTCAGCTGAGTTAATTCCCCAGAAGAATGAAATCGCAACGAGGATACCGCCCCCAACAACAAACGGAAGCATGTTGCTTACACCGCTCATTAAGTGCTTATAGAATCCACTTCTTCCCTTGCCTGATGATTCATTTTCATCTTTTGAAGAACTGCCGCCTGAACCTTTATAAATCGGCGCATCTTGATTGATGGCTTTTTCGATCAATTCTTGCGGACGGCGAATTCCAGCTGTCACAGGTACTTCAATGACATGTTTGCCTTTAAAGCGTTCCATTTCAACTTGTTTATCAGCTGCCACAATAATAGCTGGCGCTTCTTCAATTTCTTTTGCTGTCAGGGCATGTTTAATTCCACTAGAGCCATTTGTCTCAACTTTAATGTCAACGCCCATTTCTTTTGCTTTTTCTTTCAAAGCATCTGCGGCCATAAATGTATGCGCGATGCCTGTTGGACAAGCTGTCACCGCTAAAATTTTAGCAGGTTTTCCCGGTGCAGCCGGTTCCTCTTTGACTTCCTCTTCTTCTTCATCGTCTTTATCATGTGTATTGATAATTTCAATGATTTCATCTTCAGTAGCCGCTTCAAGAAGCTGCTTTCGGATCTCTTCACGCATGAGAAGTGTGGATAAACGAGAAAGTGCTTCTAAATGCGTGTTGTTTGCGCCTTCAGTTGCTGCAATCATAAAGACAAGATGACTTGGCTGTCCGTCTAATGATTCATAATCTACACCAGCTGTTGAACGACCAAATGCAATAGCAGGTTCTTTCACACTTGCTGTTTTCGCATGAGGAATCGCAATTCCTTCTCCGATTCCCGTAGAGCTTTGTTTTTCACGATTAACAACAGCTGCTTTGTAGCCTTCTTTATCATTTAATTTACCAGCTGTATCTAATACAGTGACCAGTTCTTCAATAACGGCTTCTTTTTGCTGGCTGTCTAATTGAAGCTTAATCGTATGCTTCGTGAGTAGTTCTGTAATTTTCATGATGACTCCTCCTTTAAATGCGTGTGACTTTTACTTGTGGCAATAATGTATCGACAAGCTCTTTTGTTCCAAGTTCCTCAGAAAATGCTGTAGCACTTCCTGATGTGACGCCAAGCTTAAATGATTCTTCTATGGAAAGGCCTTTAGAAACGCCAGCTAAGAATCCTGCAACGACTGAATCCCCTGCACCAACTGAGTTGATCAGCTTGCCTTTTGGAACATTAGATTGAAAGATTCCTTCCTTACTGAATAAGAGAGCGCCGTCTCCAGCCATAGATACAATGACATGTTCAGCACCTTGTTCCAACAGCTTTTTCCCATAAGGAATGGCTTCTTCTGCAGATGAAATACTGGTTTCAAACATTTCACCTAACTCATGATGGTTTGGTTTCATTAAGAATGGTTTCAGATCTGCTGCTTTTTTTAAGGCTTCTCCAGAAATATCAAGTACTACTCTTACCCCTTGCTTCGCACATACTTCAGCAATGCGCTCATATGTGTTATGAGGCAGTGAAGAAGGAATGCTGCCTGCTAATACAACGACATCGCCTTCTGTTAATGAAGTGAATTGGGATAAAAACGAATCGAACTGTGCTTCAGTAATACTTGGACCGAGCCCGTTGATTTCCGTTTCTTCGCCTGTTTTTAGTTTCACATTGATACGTGTATCTTCTGGCACCTCATGAAAGGCTGTTTGTAATTGTTCGTTTTGTAAAAAGTCTAGAATATATTTGCCTGTAAAACCGCCAATGAATCCAAGTGCTTTTGATTCAACACCGTGCCGTTTTAAAAGCCTTGAGACATTGATTCCTTTACCACCTGGATATTTTTTGTCATAGGTTGAACGATTTAAACCGCCGACCGCAAAATCCTCCACGTGCACGATGTAATCAACTGATGGGTTTAAAGTAACTGTATAAATCATGTTTTCACTACCTTTATAACCGTTTTTTCATGGTAATTATCGAATGAATCCTCTTTTGCGTCGTTTGTGATAATGGTGGCTTCCTGTAAACTAGCAAAGGTTGAAAACGATATTTCGCCAAACTTTGAGGCATCTGTTAAGATGTAGGTTTTTTTCGCCTGCTTCATGGCTCTTTTTTTAATGAGCGCTTCTTCTGGATCAGGTGTTGTAAACCCTGCCTCGGGATGAATGCCGTTCGTCCCAACAAAGCTTTTGTCAAAACGGTAATTTTCCATAGCTGTCAAAGCTGCGGCTCCCACCATGGCTCCTGTTCGATGTTTCACTGATCCGCCTATCAGGTAAAAAGAAATGCCTTTTCTCATGAGTGCTTCAATGTGCATGACACCATTTGTCACCACCACGATATCTTGATCTGGATCGATAAAGTCAATCATTTGCTGTGTTGTCGTACCAGCATCTAAGTAAATACAATCGCCTTGTTTTAAAAGTGATGCAGCTGCCTCTGCAATCAATGACTTTTCATGAAGGTTTTTGGCAGATTTCTCAAACACATCTGGCTCAAGACGAATACTAGATATTTTAGCAGCTCCTCCATGAACTCTTTTAAGAAAACCTTTTTCTTCGAGGGCTGATAAATCTCTTCTAATTGTAGATTCAGACGCATCCGTCATAATCGTTAAGTCCTGTATTTTGATGACATCGTTTTCTTCTAAATAGTCGATAATGAGTTGATGTCTTTCTGGTGTTAGCATTGAAAACACCCCCTTTTGAAAACGTATTCATTTTGCGCGCACCTTTATTGTAATCGCTTTTTTCAACATTATCAATACAAAACAATCAAATACATTCAATAACTATCAAAATCTTTCACAATGGTCATCTTACCTTTATATGTACCATTTGTAAACTGAAAAATATGTGACATTGAGAAGAAAGTCATGATATTAGCATTTCTATCATTTTTCATTTCATTCAATTGAACGAAAAAAAGCCTTTATGCGTTTTGCATAAAGGCTTCAGGTGCGGAACAGCAGGCAACATATCTCGTTCTACCTTCTTGTCAGCACCTTGAACGTTAACTTTAGGATTATTCATATCTAAGTGATTCAATAGGATCGAGCCTCGCTGCTTTATTGGCAGGAATCAGTCCAAAAATAATACCAATGAGCATACTAAATAGGACGCCTCCACATACGATCTGCCACGATACAAGAGAAGGCCACCCTGCAAACAGTGACACAAGTGAAGCACCTCCTAAGCCAAGCGCGATTCCAAGTAACCCACCGATCAGTGTAAGGACGACAGACTCAATTAAAAACTGAACGAGTATTTGAGCCCTAGTTGCCCCAAGTGCCTTTCGAATTCCGATTTCTCTTGTTCTTTCTGTGACAGATACGAGCATAATATTCATGACACCAATGCCGCCGACAAGTAATGAGATACCAGCAATTGAGCCAATGATTGTTGTCATGACAGACGTAATCTGACCAATGCCTGCTGCAATCTCTTCCAGATTGATCATTTCGTAAGCATCTTCTGTATGGTGATTTTCATTTAAGCGTGCAGCCGCACTCTTTCCTACTTCTTTCATTTGATCAGCATGTGCGACTTGAATAGACAACTTATCATATTCTTTCACACCAAATGCAGTTGTCAGCATTGCAAATGGGACATATATTTCATTCATATCAAATGAAAACAGCCCTTCCTGTTTTGCTAAAACCCCGATCACCTCAACCGGCTGTCCATTCATCCAAATCAACTTGCCTACTGCCTTCTCTCCATTAAACAATTCTTTTTGTATCCCTTCTGAAATAACAGCTGCCCTTCTTCCGCTCCTAAAATCGATTTCACGTAAGTCCTGTCCTTCTGCTATATGTAATGAATGTACATTCGTGTAGCCTTCATTAATCCCATTGACCGTTGCATCTATTGTTGTATCTTGGAATCTTAATTGCATGCCTTGTGCCGTGGAGGAGGCAACCTGTTTAACCCCATTCAATGCTTGAACACTTTGAATGTCTTCTTCAGTAAATGTGGCTTCAAATAACGCATTCGGATTCGCATTTAACTCCTCATCAGAGGGTGTATAGGTCATATCAATGGTATTGTTTGGCCCTGAAATTGATTCTTTCAGCATTTGCTCGCCGCCTTGACCGATGGCAACGACTGCAATCACCGAGCCAACCCCAATAATAATGCCAAGCATCGTTAAAATAGACCGCAATTTATGAGCAAGGACAGAATTCAGCGCTATTTTGATATTTTCAAAGAGTTTCATTCATTCGTCTCCTTGTATCAATCTATCTTGAGCGAGGCGTCCATCTCTCACAACGACTATCCGGTTTGTATACGCAGCTATTTCTTCTTCATGAGTAACGAGCACAACCGTTGTTCCTTCCTCATTGAGCTTTGTAAACTGTTCCATAATCGAGCCGCTCGTTTTTGAATCAAGAGCGCCTGTTGGTTCATCTGCCAAGATGAGCTCCGGCTCATTGACAATCGCACGTGCGATGGCTACTCTTTGCTTTTGTCCCCCTGACAACTCGTTTGGCATATGCTTCATTCGATCTGCCAAACCAACCTTTTCAAGTGCCATTTCCGCACGCTCTTTTCTTTCCTTTTGACTGATACCAGCGTAAATCATCGGAAGTTCCACATTTCGCCTCGCATTTAATCTAGGCAGTAAATAAAATTGTTGAAAAACAAAACCAATGGATCGATTTCGAATCACTGCCAGTTCTTGATCCTTTGCTGCCGACAGCTCCATACCTTGAAAATGGTACTGTCCGGAGGTCGGGTGGTCCAAACAGCCAATGATATTCATTAACGTTGATTTTCCAGAACCGGACGGGCCCATAATGGACATATACTCGCCTTTACCAATGACGAGGTCCACATCACTTAATACATCAAATGTCTCCTCAGCGACTTCGTAGCTTTTTGTCACGTTTGAAAGCTGAATCATTCAGCATTCACTTCCATTCCGTCATACATATCATCTGATGGCTCTGCAATGATTTGATCTTCTTTTGTTAAACCTTTCGTCACTTCAAGATCTTGACCTGACGTTTCACCTAATGTCACTTTTACTTTCTTCAGTGCATTCTTTTCAACAACATAAACGTATGAACCATCTTTGTCTTTTTTCACAGCTGTTTCAGGAATTGTGAGCACTTGACGCTTGTCCGTTTCAATTTCCATGATCATTTTAAAGCCTGGTTTTGCATCCGGCTTTTTCCCTTTTATTTCAATTTCGACTGGATATTGTACCGTTTGATCACTAGCAGCTGTTTCTGCTGTTGACTGGGCAGGCACAGCGCCCACTTTTTTCACCACTCCTTGCCAACTCTTTCCGCGAATGACATCAGACGTTACCTTTACTTTTTGTTTCTTTTTGACTTTCATAGCATCATACTCACTGATTAAGCCTCGTACAATCATTTTTTTCTCATTGCCAATATGGATTACCGGCTGTCTCTCTTCTAGCTTCCCTGCGCCAGCATCTTGCTCGATGGAGATGACTGTTCCTTCAATTTTGCTATGTATCGTTAAATCTTCTATTTGTGCCTTTACTTTTTCTTGGTTAAGCTCCGCTTGTTTTTGCTCTAATTCAGCAGCTTTGAGTTCGAGTTCAAGCTGATCTCGCTCGTTTTTCGAATCAGAGCCCGCCTTTTTCCCCTGATTTTCATCTAATGAATTGAGTCTATTTTGTAATTGTTCAAGCTTTAGTGTACTTGATTCAGCCGCAAGTGCTTGCTGCTGTTCTTCAAGCTCCAGTTCCTTATTTTCATATGTAAGAAGCGGTGTTCCAGCTTTCACCTTTTCTCCTTCTTTCACAGCGATATGATTCAGGCTTCCCTTCTCTTCTTCTGTATAAATAAATTGCTCCTCCGAGAATGAAAGTGTTCCAGGCGTCATCACCTTAGAGGTTATTTCTTTTGGTGCAAGTTGGACTGTTTTAAATGATGCCGTAGAGGCAGGCTTTGATTGGTTTTTTGCAATATTAAATCCAATAAATAGACCAATCACAATAATGATAATGGATCCGATGATGATTTTCTTTCTCATAAAAACATTCTACCTCCAGCTTACTGCATGTTGATGGTGATCGTAGTTCCTACATATTGAAAAATTAAAGATAATACATAAAAGACACTCACAATAATCCAAGATATTCTTGGCGAAATGCGGCCGACCTTGATCAATAAAAAGCCTGTTAAAACAAGATTCCAAATCACAAAAAGGTCAATATTTCCTAACACAGCATGCCATGAACCAGACATTCGAATGAATGCGTTTAATGAGGTAATAGTGATATCTTTTGGCACATGAAACATGATGATCGCTAAATGAGAAATGATCGTACCAATGATCGTAATAGGTGTGATATAAAGCACACCTGAAAATAGCTGCTGAAACGTTGCATCACCTTTTGCTAAAAAGACGATGAACCTGTATACGGCAGTATTAATGACAATCCCAATGACCAAACCAATGAGCGTGATCACATAAACGAAAGGGATTGGTAAAATTAAATCTGCCCACATTCCTTCATTCACTAGCTGAGACAAATAAGTGACAACAACTGTTAATACAAGCACACATGATAAAGGCCACCAAACGAATGGCTGCTCCCACACTCTTTTTAAATGCTCTGATGGTCTTGTACTTACGCCTATAATTGTGGGTTTTTGCGTTGTTTCTTTCATCAAATGTCATCCTCTCCATGTGCTGTAAGTATGGAAACGTTTTTTCATACTCTTGTTGTTTCTATTTTATCAAAAGATTGCCAATAAGTGATAGATCATTTGATTTTCTTATTTTCATAGTGATAGGATTGAATCTATTATTCTATTTTCATGAACGACATCCTTCAAATGATACCTTGATCCGACCATATTCATATGAAAAAATCATGATTTTACTGACTGAAAAACATTTTATGAAGTAAACAACATGTCTTTCGGAATAAATATCCTTTTCCTTTGGATTCAGATGGTCTCAGTTAGACACAACAATTTTTTGTTAAAATATTCCTAGTAATTTCAATGAATCCCGGCTTTATAGGACTATGTTTAGCGCCTTTTATAGAACAGATGAGCCTTTAGTAACAATACTTTCATATTAAAAAAATAAAAATAAAAGGATTTTACTTGATCAAATGTTATTTTTTCATATAATGTAAAATAGAGGTAGGTTAAATGATAGTGGAAATGGAGTCAAGTGAATGTTAAGAGAAAAATTGAAACTGCAATTGATTTTACTTTATGAAAAGGAACAAGAAGCATGGCAATACTTTCGAAAGGAAAGAGAACTGATTTATCATGAGCTTAAATTACTTGATATGAAAGAGAGCAGACCTTCTAATGACAAAATATACTACGCAGCAAGGTGTGTAGATATTATTAAAGAAAAAAAGGGAAGCATCGTGAGCACAAAAGAATTAAAAGAACAGCTTCAAGCACGAACAGATTTCAATGTGAGACGAATCAGCGAATTGTATGATCTCATTCAACAGCTCGATCCTCACATTTCTAAAGCACGCCGGGGATGTTTTATTTACGAAGATCATACCCAAGTACCTCTACAATCTTTTCACACATAAAAAAATTGGTTACAGCCGCCGGCCATAACCAAGTCCTCTAATATCTATTATCCACCACTTACAGGAGGAATGAGTGCAACAGTGTCCCCGCTACGCACTTCAGCATTTCCCCTCGTATATATTTCGTTGACTGCAACCATCACGTTTTGTGCAGTATCAACTCCATATACCTCCTGTAATTCTATTTTAATCTCATCAACCGTTGTTTGATCTTTTTGAATGATGATTTGTTGTTTACCGGCCTTCTCAGCAAGGCCGGCGAACAATAATACGCTAATCATGCCGCTTCCCTTCTTTCTCGTTAAGTTGGAGAGTACTAGGTTTTCCTTCCGGGTATGAAACGGTTTCAAGCTGATCACCTATCCAAGCCTCTCCATCTTCCCAGTATTCCTTTTTCCAAATAGGAACGATTTCCTTTATTCGTTCAATCGCATATTCATTGGCTTCGTATGCAGCTTTCCGATGAGGTGATGAAACAGCTATTGCCACTGCAATGTCACATATCTCAAGAGTGCCAATACGATGCACAATAGCAGCTTCTGTATCGGGCCAGCGTTTTTTAATTTCTTGTCCAATTTGACTCAACATATTTTCCGCCATTGGTATGTATGCTTCATATGTTAAACGCAGCGTTTTTTTGCCATTTGTCCATTCTCTTACCGTGCCTATGAATGTCGTAATGGCTCCCGCTTTGCGTCTTGTGACATGCTGAATCAATTCATTCACATCAATTGGCTCTTTTGTGATGTTAAAAAGTTCATTCATACGAGGCTTCCCCCTTCAATAAATTAAAAGCAAATGTGATCCCGCGCTTATCAAATGCTGAAAACACAGGAAACGGGTATTTCTCAGTGAATTGTATTTCTTTATTGAAATAAATGGCTGCTTGTATATGAGAAAGTGTTGAAAGATCAATGAGTTCCTGTTCGTCTTTGACACACAGGATTTTGCGGTAAGGCGCCTGTTTGTATCCTTCGATCAAGACGGCATCTAAAGGAAGATGCTGACACATGTTGAGTAGTTGCGCGAATGTCATGTGCCGTATGAAAAAGTGACATTCACCTTCTCCCTCCACACCTGCGGCAAATGCACCCGCTTGAACATATCGATCCGTATCTTTTTGTTTGAACAGACGGTCTGGCTTTCCGCCATGTCCGTGATGTTTGAAGCAGCCTAGCTGCATTTCTTCTTCATCCGCCAGCTGACATAATTTTTCGATCAGCGTCGTTTTACCACTATTTTGATAGCCCACGACTTGTAGAATGTTTAATTTGTCATCCAACATGGAGCACCGCCTTCGTGGTGAAATAGCAGAACGCTGACCTGGTCACCTGCACTAAACCCTCTTGTTCCTCCGGGCAATACAATGAAACAATCAGCATGAGCAATCGATGTCACCGCACTAGATTTATCAAGACCTGTTGGCGTCACACTTAGCTGACTGCCAGCGAAATCAAGTGATGCTCTAACAAATCGTGTGAACGGATTGGCTTTTGGAAAATCATGTGTCAGCTTCGCCTCAGCAAAAACGGGAAATGGATTTTCTTTCAAACACCATTTATAAATGATCGGTTTGACAAATAGTTCAAAGCCAACAAAACAGGCAGCCGGATTTCCTGACAGCCCATAAAGCAATTGACCATTTGGCAACGCAGCAACGGTCGTAACACTTCCAGGTCTCATGGCCACTTTATTAAACAACACATCTGCACCTAGTTTTTCATAAATAGCAGGTAAAAAGTCAAAATCACCTACCGATACACCACCTGTTGTGATGAGCATATCAACTTTGCTTAAGGCTGCTTTTACTGCTTCATAGCTTTGATCAAAATCATCGGATACACCGCCTAAATCAAGCGGTTCTCCTCCAGCTTCAAGAACCTGAGCGTACACCATACTTAGGTTACTATTTCTAATTTTACCGTCCACCATGGCATCACTTACTTGTAGGAGCTCGGTACCTGTTGAGATGATACCGATGACCGTTTTTTTGACGACTGGCACAACCGCATACCCGAACGTTGCCAATATCGCCGTCACGCCTGGGGTAACTTTTGAGCCTTTTTTGATCATGACGTTCCCTTTGAGGGTCTCTTCTCCTTGGCGAGAAATATTGTCTCCCTTTTTCAGAGGTCTTTTAAGTGACATCATTGATTTACCGTCTTTTTCAAACGTTTTCGTCAATTCAAGCATGATCACAACATTTGCTCCTTTTGGAATCTTCGCTCCTGTCATGATGCGAATCGCTTGAAAAGGGCCGATCGTTTTTGCAGAAACAATACCTGCCCCTATATGATCAATGACCTCAAATTCAACCGGATGCTCGCTCGATGCATCCTTTGTATCTTCTGCTCGAAGTGCAAAACCATCATACGGAGAACGATCAAAGGCAGGAACATCGTGATCTGCTAAAATATCCTCTGCAATCCATCTTCCAAGGCTGTTCTTTAAAGGAACCCATTCGACTTGTCCATGTTTTTGAAATTGGTGGACTTTCTTTACTGCCTCTTCTACTGGAATTGGCTGTCGTCTTTCCATCACTTCTCACTCCTATATGCCTAGCAGTCTTGCTAGTAATGAATTGGCTACTTTTTCATCATTTGTCCCATGGATTAATACACGTCCTCCTTTAAAACAAACGATACGGTGTCTTTCATAGCGTATATGAATTAAAAAATCGTTCACTTCCACCTCACAAATAGAGGACAGACGCTCTTTTACATGCTGAAATGAAAGGTTTTCTAAATCCTTCGATATGATTTGAACGGTGTCACGTCCGCAAAGAACCGCTGTTTTTTTGCGCTGTTCCTGTAAATATGGATACGTTCTATTTGTGCCGCAAGAAGGACAACTTTCCTGCTTCGTACGAGATACATCCATTTTAAACGAAGACGACTGCCACAAATCAAACGTGACAAACTTTCGCTCCATTTGCTCTTCATGCCCTGTTAAATATTTTAATGCCTCTGTTTGCTGATAAGCCGACACCATTTGGACAGCAGGAGAAATAATACCAGCTGTATCACATGTCAAACCCCCAACAGGCATTGAGGTAAACACACAGGATAAGCAAGGTGTTTTGCCCGGCAAAATGGTCATATACATTCCCTGACTGCTCACACAGGCACCGTAAATCCAAGGCGTATTTGTTTCTAAAGATAAATCATTCATCACCATTCTTGTCTCAAAATTATCAGTCGCATCAATGACGATATTTGCTTTTCGGAATAAAGGTCTTAACAGCTCTACTCCTGCATCTTCAATAAGAGCGTGTATGGTCACTTCATGGTTGATCTCTTGGAGACGTTTTTTCGCCGCTGCCGCTTTTGGCACATGCATCTTTGCATCGTGTTCAGTGTACAGCTGCTGCCGCTGTAAATTTGAGAATTCGACATAATCACGATCTACAATCGTCAAAGTACCAATTCCTGAACGGACAAGCCCTTCAGCAGACGCTGTTCCAAGTGCACCAGCTCCAACAATAAGGACATGACTTTCGGCAAGCGCAGACTGCCCTTTTTCCCCTACCGGAGGGAACAAGATTTGCCTTGAATATCGCTCGTTCAATATTGTTCTCTCCTCCTCGTTTTTATGTATCATATCATACCGTTTTCAGGTAAATCGCTTCTTTTATTGATATTGTGAAATTCATTTGGTGCCACGTTCAGTTCGTCGGCTGGAACAACCTGGACGTGAAGTTTTTGTAATAAGTCTTTAATAGCTAATTGATTCTCTTTTAAGCACGCAGAAATAAACGAAAGACTGCGGCGGTGATAAAGCGCAAATAACGGCTGTAATCTTTCCTGCACCATCGGGACCACAGCATCTACATGCTCATGGCAATAAGAAGATAAAGCGACGGCTGTCTCTTTTCGTATGAATGGCATATCACATGCCGTCACTAAATACCACTCTGCTTCTTGCTTTTGCATAGCGGTATATATGCCTGCAAGCGGGCCATACCCACGCACCTGTTCATCATCTAACCAAACAGCTTGTTCCCCTCTCGCTTTGAAAAAAGGCAGAAGCTTCGGGTGACTGATGATGATGGTTTCCCCTTTCAAAAGTTGCTCTTTCACATGTTCATATAGTGGTTTCCCCTGATAGACATGACTTGCCTTTGGCTCTCCAAAACGCCTAGAAGCACCTCCGGCTAGTATCACATTCACTATTCTCATCATCTCATCCCCTTTGATATGGTTGTTCTAATCGCACTCATTTCGCATACTTTATTGATAACATGAATAAGGAGGGTCTACCTATGAACCGGCGCCATGCTTCTCCCCTATTCCATGATCTGTCTCAAGAAAATCTATTTTTAAAAGCTGAAACGGCCAAATATCAACAGATGATTTCAGATTTACAGTCCACATATACGTATGCTAAAAACAAGAAGCTATCTCAAGAATATCATGAGATGAAAAAGGATTTCACTCAATTAAAACAACAATTGGATGAAATGACCATTGACCAAGACGAAGCATCATCTAAAATACAGGATCTCTCTTATAGCAAATCGGAATTATTACATAAAATCGTCCTTCTTCATGAAATGCTGCAAAAGGAAACCTATCATAGACGAAAAGAAACAGAGGAAAAGCACCGATTGCATTTGAAGGTTGTAAAATATAAGGAAATGTCTCAGCAACTACAGGAGCGATTACTAGACCAAGATAAACAGCTTGCAAAAGAGGAGAAAAAAGGAAATACTTTATCCGTGGTGATTGAAAAACTGCAGCAAACTCTAGGCGATAAAAACGCAGAGCTTCATTTATTACAAGAAGGCGTGCGGCATCTACAGGAGCGTTTTTATGAAACACAAGAAAAATTACTGCAAATCGAAAAAGCAAAAGAAGCTATTTTTTATGAAACGCTCACGAGCTACCAAAAACAGTTAGCCGAAAGCGAGGAATGGATCGCTTCTCATTTTGCTGATATCGACCAGTCAGCCCAAACAAATGCCGAGCCGTTCTCACAAGACCCTATTTTGCAAACAACCGAAGAAATAGGACCGATTTTAAAGAAACTAAACGAACAAGTAGAAACGCTCCAGGCAAAAGTTGATGCGGTGCAGCGGAGTGGAGAGGTCATGACAGTGAAGATCGATGGATTTAAAAAACAGCGCGACAACATGCCCAAAGAACGAAAGATTGTCTATACAGTTGATCAAAAAAAGTGATCAGTTCATCACGTACGCAAGAAAAAACTGCTGGCATTTACGCCCAGCAGTTTCTTTTTTATTTATTCGTCTTCTGTTTGAATGTCGCCTTCTAAAATATACTGTCCGCGATAAGGTTTCTTCACTTCAGGGTACATTTTAATTAAGCTTTGCATAAACGTTGTCATATTTGGAATTTCAAGACCGCTCTCTTTTTCAATCTCTTTTTGAAGTTCAGAGCTTTTAATCGCCGCATTATGACGCTTTAATGTTTTGATTGCAGCTTCACGAAGCTTAGCTGCCTTTGATCCAGGTCTAGCTGTGCCTCTTCTGCGTCTTGTAGATCCTTCAGGAATACCTACAGGTGCACCATTTAGCTGACCTGTTCCTAAAGATGATGTAACGTTTGACTGCGTTTGCGCAGGCTGATTGTAGCTTCTCATTTCTTGTGCAGCCAGCTCAGCTAATACAGGCAGTGAATCTGTTTTTCTCTCTGTACGCACTTCTTTTTTTGTATCTGTGACGAGACCTGTACCTTGACGGTCTAATTCTCTTAGTTTTGCGTAAATCGCATCTCGTTCAATTTGATATTCACGGATGACCTTAACTTCTGCTTCATTTAATTGTTCCAATCGTAAACGTAACGCTTCCCTCTCATTAAACAATGGATTTCCCCCTCATCATATAAAAAATATTCTATAGTAAATATTAGATTAGAAAACTAATTTTATCAACTATTTTTTTATCATTTTACAGTTTGCTATCAGATAGGTATTTCCAACTAAAATTTTGCCAAAGAAGAAAAATCGGCACCCATTTCATTGCCACTATAGGCTTTTGACCACCTTTAAAATATTGTAAAAATTTTGAATAAACGCTTATACTACTTGATTTATATAGTTATTTACCAAACTGAAATTTCTTTTGTGCAAAAACGTTCTGAATAGTAAAAAGTTAAAATCTTTACATTTTCATTTCAAAACGAAAATGTAAATAGGTCATAATACCTTTTTGTTTCAGGAAATTTTTTTAATGAAATCCCTCATTTTCTCTTTTCTTAGGCATTCCACCTACAATCATATTCATCCAGTGCAATATGTCTCCTATTTTTCCCCATGAAAAAACCCCCATGAATGGGGGGAAAGCCTATTCTGCAGCCTTTTCAGACTCAGAAAGAACTCGATTGACACGTTTTTCAAGCATTTTCATACCGCTGCCGCCAGCTTGGAAGTGGCGTAAAGCACCTGTTTTATCGAATACATAGTAAGCTGGTACATATTCGTTCTCAAATGCTTCTGTTAATTTATGGTCGCTGTCTACAAAGATTGGCTGTGTGATTTCATGCTCATTTGCAACCTCTTTGATTTTTTCTAGATCTAGGTCATCCTCTGAACGTGGCATATGAACTGCGATCACGTTTAGTTGATCCTTGTATTCATCACGGAATTGGTTCACTTGCGGCATCGCCTCTTTACAAAGGTGACAGCTAACTGACCAGAAGTGGATCAATGTTGGTTTATCACCAATTAATTCTTCTCTTGTTACTTCTCCATTTAACCATTCTTTTGCACCAGTTAGTTCTGGCATTGGTTGACGTAATTTCATTTTGAAGCGCCTCCATCCATTGTATGTCTCGAAACAAAAAGGTCTAACATCAGTTAGACCCCAGCATGTAGACAAACCCTCGCATTCTTTGTCAGTCCTGCGTGCTGATGCTCACAAATGTCACATTCGCTTCGCGCCAGTACTCGTCCTTCCTAGGGCTGCAAAGGTTTTCTATCACGCTGAAAAGAAGACAAAGGGCTAAAATCAAGTTCATTTTAGCCCTTTGTCAACAATCTGAAGGTCTAACATCAGTTAGACTGCTTCTTCAACTATCAATTAAAGTGTTTTTTGACCAGGCTTCCAGTTCGCTGGGCAAAGTCCACCAGTTTGTAATGCTTGAAGAACACGTAGTGTCTCATCTACATCACGACCGATATTGTTGTGGAATACTGTTTGATATTGAAGTTCGCCTTCTGGGTTAATGATGAATAGACCACGAAGTGCAATTCCTTCTTCTTCAATTAAAACACCGTATTCTCTAGATACTGTGTGGTTTGTGTCAGCAGCTAGTGGGTATTTTAATTCTCCAAGACCATTGTCTTTACGATCTGTGTTGATCCAAGCAAGATGCGTATGGATTGTATCAGTAGATACACCGATGATTTCTGCATCTAAATCTTCGAACTCATCATAACGATCGCTCATTGCTGTAATTTCAGTTGGACAAACAAAAGTGAAATCCATTGGATAGAAGAAAAGAACTGTCCATTTGTCATTCTTGATGTTTTCCTCTAAACTCACTTTACCAAATTCCTTATTAGCAAGTACTGCTTCCATTTCAAAACGTGGAGCTTGTTTTCCTACAAAACGCTCTGCCATATGTAAATCCCTCCAAAAATAATATCTTTATACAGACTTCTTAGCTGTATATAAAATGAGAATCAATAGGTTAAATTCTCATTTAGTTAATAACTTCACAAATATAATTATAATACTTAAGCGATTTTTAGTCAATATTAATTAATAATAAATTTAATTAACGATTTGTCACAATCTCTCGCTCCAACTATTAAAAGTTTAACATGACTTGCATAAGGGAACAAATGATTAGCTTCTCATTTCGCACATACATAGAAAGGTTTTGAAGATCATGAAAGCACTTGAACAAGTAGATTGGGTTTCCATCATCATGAACAGCAGTATAATTTTGTTAAAATTAATCGCTATTTTTGTGATTTATTTTATCATCAGAGCGATTGGAAACAAGATGATTAAGCGTGCCTATTCAGCATTCTCTGAGAAGCATGATGTCTCTTTATCACGAGCTCAAACGCTGCAAAGTCTTACCTTAAATATTTTCGCCTACTTGCTGATTTTTATTCTAGTTGTGATGATCCTCGACTTATTTCATTATAACCCAACCGCCTTGCTGGCTGGGGCAGGTGTTGTAGGACTTGCCATTGGATTTGGCGCTCAGGGATTAGTGAGTGATATTGTGACAGGCTTCTTCATACTGCTGGAAAAACAATTTGATGTCGGCGAGTATATAACGGTTGCTGGTTTCGATGGGATCGTTGAACAAATTGGACTGAGAACAACACAGCTTAGAAGCTTTGATGGCACTCTTCATTTCATTCCAAACCGAAGTATACTTAATGTAAGCAATCATTCACGAGGGACGATGCAGGCACTCGTTGATATCGAATTATCCCCAGATGAAAATGTGGATCAGATGATCACCACTTTGCAAGCAGCCTGTGATGAAGTTCGTGAGAGCATGCCGCAAATCATCGAAGGTCCTCAAGTCGTTGGAGTGGAATCATTTGGCTCCTCATCCCTCGTCCTTCGTATCATTGCAAAAACTGAAACGATGGAGCAGTGGCGTGTCGAACGAATTCTGCGCAAAAAAATGAAAGCAGCACTCGATCTAGCCAAAGAGCAAAAAGAACCAGGATCATAATATCCTGGTTCTTTTGTTTGTTTTATTGAACACGCTGTTCTACTTCTTGACAAATTTCATCAGCCGTCATACCTGACGCTGTAATGACAGATGCCTTTGTCGTTGTGTCTGAAATGCCAAGAACATTTGAATCTAGTCCTGTGACCACATAGCAGTCACACTGATCCATTTGCTGTTCATTTTGAATACGTACGACATCATACCCTTTTTGCTTCAAAAGCTCTTCTACATCGGATAAAGATGGTTCTACACCAATTCTTGTCATAATCAAGAACACCTCCTGTACATAAGGTGTACAGGAGGTCATTTGATTATTCATTCACCTGCTTGCTTTTTAAAATAAGCCGTCATGACGTTCACAGCTGTTTCAATCGCATTTTCGTCAGGAGTCAGCTTGGCATGGTGCAGTCCATATTCTGAATCTACCCCTAACCAAAACATGAACCCAGGGTATTTTTTCAGCATGTAGCCGAAATCTTCTCCTGTCATCGCTTCTCTGCATTCAATGACATTCGCAAGCCCTTCTTCGGCTACATATGACATAAATTCCTCTGTCAAATCCTTTGAATTGTCCACTTCGTAATAAGCTGAAGGGTATCGAACTGTCGCCTTGCATTCGTAGCCAATTTCAATTCCCTTTGCCAGTGCTTCAATTCGTTTTCTCACCTTTTCCATAGACTCTGGCGAGAGCGTGCGAATGGTTCCATCCAGCTTTGCGTGCTGCGCAATGATATTTTGAGCAGTGCCACCTGTAATCGTGCCAACTGTAATGACGGCACTATCAAGAGGGTCCACATTTCGTGAAATCACCGATTGCAGCTGCCCTACTAGTGCACTTGCAGCCACCACCATATCATTTGCTAAATGAGGGTATGCGGCATGCCCGCCTTTTCCTTCAAGATCGATCACAAGCTCACTCGTATTAGCAAATAATAGGCCCGGCTTTGTTGCAATCGTGCCGACTGGATATTCAGGTGCAATATGCAGCGCTGTAATAAAGTCTGGCGTCCACTTTTTTAGAACATCACTTGCAAGCATTGGTTCAGCTCCGCCTGGCCCTTCTTCTGCCGGTTGGAAAATAAATAGCAGATCTTCTTTGATTGGCTGATGCACGAAATGATCAATGATACCAAGAGCAATGGTCATATGAAGATCATGTCCACATGCATGCATGTGGCCTTCATGTACCGATTGAAATGGGTAGCCCGTTTCTTCAGGGATAGATAATCCGTCCATATCTGCACGATACGCAAAGACGCGCGTAGGATTTGTCCCTTTTACTTTCACAAAAAGTCCAGTCCGCCATGTTTCCATCTCGATTCGATCTGTTGGGTACGATTCGAGATGCTTGATGAGGTAAGCTTGTGTTTTAAATTCCTTAAAACCAAGCTCAGGAATTTGGTGCAAATCTCTTCGAATGGATATTAATTGCTCACGATTTAACAAGTGAACTCGCTTCCTTTCCTCTATACGAATAAGACGTGGATATATCATCCACGTCTATGTCTTCAGTTGCGAATTGTGTCAATTAAAGCTGACGCAGTTCTTGTTTGATTTCAGTTTTACCTTTTGTTTTTTCATCAATGTCTTTGATTTTCTTTGCAGGTGTACCTGCTACAACCGTGTAAGGCTCGACATCGTTCACAACGATCGCTCCAGCTGCTACAACTGCACCTTTCCCAATGGTCACACCTTCTAAAACAACAGCATTTGCACCGATGACAACATCATCTTCTACTACAACTGGCTTAGCAGAAGGCGGCTCAATAACACCTGCAAGAACAGATCCCGCACCGATATGACAGTTCTTACCTACTGTCGCACGGCCGCCAAGAACAACGTTCATATCAATCATCGTACCTTCACCGATGACTGAACCGATATTAATAGAAGCACCCATCATGATGACTGCATTATCGCCAATTTCCACTTGATCACGAATGATTGCACCTGGCTCAATACGTGCTTTGATGTTTTTCAAATCCAACATAGGAATCGCAGAGTTACGACGGTCATTTTCCACGACAACATCTTCAATTTTGTCTTTGTTTGATGCTAGAGCTTCTTGAATTTCGCTCCACTCACCGAAGACAACACCAGTGTTACCTGTGATAAATGTTTTTGCATGTTCACCAAATTCAATACCTTCTAAGTCCCCTTTAATGTAGACTTTAACAGGTGTTGATTTTGTACTATTTTGAATAAATGAAATAATTTCATTAGCGTCCATTTGTTTCATGTATGTATGTCCTCCTCTTAATTTATACTTCATTACTGTACCAAAGGAGAGTTTTAATGACAAGTGAAAGAATTGTCTGCGCCTTGGCAAATAAAACAAGCGGGCCTCTTTATCCCGCTTCTTGCTGGTGAAGATGAACAAATTGTCTCCCAAAAGAAATCAATTCCTCTTCCTCGTTTCCTTCTGGATTCAGCTCTATTTTGATGGATGGTAGGACGATATCACCGCCCAGCTCCTTCACTTTTTCTTCAATTAAATCCACAGCTCCGCAAAAATGTTCATAAGATGTATCTCCAGAACCGAATACAGCAAATGCTTTACCCGTCAAATCAAGCTCTTCCATTTCCTCATATAGATCAATAAAATCATCTGGAAGATCACCATCTCCCCAAGTATATGCACCTAACAGAATGTGCGAGTAATCATGAAGAAGTTCAGCATCAATATCCATCGCTTCATGCCGGTCCACGCTAGCACCAGCTTCCTTTAATCCTTTTTCGATTAAATCAGCCATTGCTTCTGTATTTCCTGACATTGTGGCATACACCAATAAAACTTTTTTCGTCACTTTTTCTTCCTCCTTATTAATGAATCAGTGCAGGTTCCTCATAAGGCCTGACAAACTTACTTTCATATAAACCCGCACAGAAAAAATTCTCCTTTTGATTGGCGACACGAAAACCATGCCCTTTGATCGTATCAAACCATTTGAGCTCTTTTTGCTCTATATCAAGCTGATACACTTTAGAAAATCCATGCTCATCCTGTGAGGTGGTCACGTACACAATGCCGTTATCCTCTGACACATCCAAAAATGATTCCTCTCGCGCAAAAGCTTGTGATTGAATATCATGCAGCATATTTGTATGTAAGTCTAAAATTTGAACAGATCCTCTTTTCCCTTTTTTAGAGCCCAACGCACAGACAAGGAGGTGTTCCCCGCAAAGCAGCATAGAAGCAGTCATTCGGTGCTCTTCTCTGTTTAGGAGAAAAACCTGTTCACTTTGGAAGTCATACACCCATATTCCTCCATGCACCTCATGAATTTGTGTTCCAATATAAAGATAATCACCGGCTACACATAATGAGCGAATCACAGGGGGCTGATTTACATGAGCAAATGGCTTCATAATTTCCCAGGAAATTCCGAAATCGGTTGACACATAAATACTATGCTTTCCATGTGCGCATACAAACCCATCTTTGCGTCCTGTAATAGACCAAACAACTGCATTTGTCGGAAAAGATGATAGCGCCCACGTATGGCCCTCATCTCCTGAGCGTATGACAGTTCCATTTTCACCAACTCCGAACAAATACGGACCAATATAACTGATAGCATGGATTTTATGCTTGAGCTTAAAAAGCTGCTGCCATCCGCCCTCCACACTGTAATGAAAAATACCTTCTCGTTTGACAGCAACAAAGTAGCCGCCACTTTTAGACGCAGCAACAGCTGTCGCACCTTTATGAAACATGATTTTCAACTCTTTTCTCAGACAATGATGCCCACGTTAAAAAGCTCGTTGCAAACTCCTCACAGCACGCCACATCTTCATCTGTATCTGGCGCAAGTTCCATTTTCAATGTTTCAGGAAATACGGATGCACCTGTTGATTTCAGCATGTCATGAAAGGTATGAACAGCCTCGCAAAACTTCGGATAACTGTAATCGCCTGATCCAAATACCGCCGCTTTGATGTGACTAAGTTCAAGTGCTGAGACCTCTTCATAAAAATCTTCAGCTTCATAAGGTAAATCACCGTCACCCCATGTGTAAGAGCCGATCATGACATAATCGTATGAAGAAAGATCTTCTGCACTTGTGTCGTCAAATTCCATCATCTCTGTCTCTATCCCTTTTCCTTCAAGCGTTTGTTTTAAGATCGCTGCCATATCTTCCGTATTGCCAGACATACTCGCAAATGCAATTAGTGCTTTCATCTATTGGTCACCTCATCTAAATGATAATCATTTTCAATTATTATATGTACACTTTAAATGATAATGATTTTCATTGTCAAATGTTTTATGAAAAGGTGCTGTTCAAAATAAACATGACGTACATCAAAAAACCGCTCATTCCAATTGGAAGGCGGCTCTAATTGATCGTGACCCTATGTCACTCGTTTTTTTATTTCTGAATAAAATATGGACCGCAATCGGTTTCGTGCGTCATCACAAATGTCCAATTTTCTTCCCAATCCATGACATACAGATCGCTATAGTCCATGTGTCCGTCTGTATATGGAAATTCCTTCACTGACAGGTCAGCGGCGTTTTCAAACAGATACGCTTCTTGAGCAAATTGATAAAAAATAGTACATGTATGCTTTGATTGCTGATGAAAGGCGTTTATCGCTGCCTCTTTTTCAAGGCATTCAACTTTTCCCCAGCTACATAAGTGCCATAGGAAACCATCCATCCCAATCTCTTTTTGTTCTTCTAAAGAAAGATGACTTGCAAAACGTCCACGCCATCTCTCGCGTAAATAAGTTCCCCCCTTCGGTATATCCATCTTCTTTTTTTGTTGATTTCTCATCATTTCTTCCAGCTTTCTGCTTTTTTAGTAGATAAATCTATTAGAAACCGAATCAAACCACTTATCCTAAAAAGCACCTCCTCTTCTAGAAGTACTTACACTGCCTCACTTTCAAGCATTTCTTTCACCACACCAACAAATGCTTGAACTTGTTTTAACTGAAAAGAGGCTTCATATCCTAACAGCCACGTGTCACGTCCGATTTGCTCTCCATTTGCGTCTACGAGCGGGGTTTTGTGTACACTTTTCTCATGATCATATAAGGTGACCGAAGGCAAAATGGCGTAGCCGATACCGTGATAGGCCATTTGTTTACATGTCTCAATCTGGTCCACAAGAATCGTCTGTTTTGGCGACACTTTAAACTTTTGATGCCACCAGTGCTGAATTTCTTGATAATAGGTGCTATCACTTTTAAATTGAATAAACGGCCGTTCTGTCTCAATTAACTCATCCACGTCCTTGATGACAGAATCGACTAAATATAAATGATCGGTCATTAAGTATTCCTTTGTGCCCTTCCAATCAGGATTCCCGCGAATGATGCCAATGTGGACATGGTCTTCATACAGACTTTTAAGCATCTCACTGCTCCAGCCTGTCACAAGAGATACTTTGGCATTTGGGTATTTCTCAACATACCGCTTCAGCACCTTTGGCAGCCAGTGCTGACCAATAATGGACGCAACTGCAAGCTTGAGTGTACCGTGAATTTCTCCTTCAAGCTCGTCAATTCTCTCTCGCACTCGATCCTGCTCAGTCGTGACCTCTTTGGCGAATTGAATAATCTGTTCGCCAGCTGAAGTGACTGTCAAGCCTTTTTGTGAACGAAAAAAGATTTTGGTTCCCCACTCTTTTTCAATCGTTTGCAGCCTTTGAGATAAGGCAGGCTGAGAGACAAAGAGCCGCTCTGAAGCCTTTCTCATATTCAATTCCTCACTAAGTACAACAAGCATATGTAACTCTTGAAGCTGCATGAACGCCCTCCTTCTCTTGATAAGTTTTTCTTATTTTATATAGTCATTATATAAATAATAGCTTATGAAGGCAAAAAAAATAAGCTGGGCTGCAGCTCATTTTTTTGCGGAATGAATGACTTCATTTAAGCGCTTTAATACAACACGCCGAGTGAAAATTCCTTCGAATACTTGCTCTTCATTTTCCACACAAACAAATCCATTATTCGTCACAGCGTGAACGCCTTTTAAAACAGGATCCGTCGTTTTCAGTCTTGGAATATCTGATAGCATGACCTCTTCTACCTTCAATTGGTCGAGCTTTTCAAATTCAATTCGTTCTAAGCCAAAGATTTTATCCATGATCATATTTGTTCCAATTAACCCATGAAGGTGATAAGAAGCATCCAGAACAGGTATGGCTGTATATCCTGTTTTTGTCAGGACCAATAGGGCGTGCTCAAGATTATTTCCAATTTGAACGTGTGCCACTTTATCTGCATCAATCATATGCTCAGCTACTGTTGACTCAAGTAATTGAGCCGGTTCTATCTCTATCATGTTTCTTCGACCCCTTTTCTCTCAATCATCAATCATACATTCCCCTTTAACATTAAGCATAAACTAAAACGAATTTTGTCGAAAGATTTTTTTCTGCATAAAAAAGATACTCAGCGTAGAGTATCTAATAGAATGTTCAATCGATATTAATTCTCAAACCTTACTCTGTCATACAATGTGATCAATTTCTTATACGTATTGTCGTCGACATTTTTTGTTCCACATTCTATATCATTGATCTCACTGCTTAGTAATTCGACAGCATATTCCTGATTCAGTAATACGTTTAATAATAGCTTTTTCTCTTCTTCATTAAAACGATTTTCGATGACGCTCATTCAACATCAGGCCCCCTGTTTCATATATGCTTTTATATTGATTAGCAGGCGTTTGAATGTCTGCTTCCTCTCTATACAGCTAGAATAAGGAACTAGAATCGAATCGTCAACCGCACGTTTCGACAACGTTTGGAGAAAAATGACGGAATTTATTTTGTGTATCGATTGGCGTAGCAAAATGCTGCGTATGAGTCGGGTTTTATTTTTGCTTCAATTCCCATGGCTGTGATCATTCCGGTCATTTCCTGGATCAGCTCTTTTGTACTTCCTTTTTTGCCAATATCTAGATGGACTTCAAAACGAAGGTCTGCCCCTTCCTCAGCAAACGGAAGAAGCAAATCCATCAGTTCTGTTAAAGGTCCCTCAAGGATGTCTGCACATACCTTTTGGCTAAACGCTGTCTCTAATGAAATTTTTTCTCTAAGACTTTGTACAGGCCGATTCAACACTTGCTGCGTGAGACAGCCCCAAGCTCCTTTGCCGATCCGGTGAAGATGAATTGCAGTCATAAATCTTGTGACATTCTGATTGACCTGAGAGTCCGTACCAATTGATAGTACATAAACAGATCTCGGGTCTTTCTGAATAAAGTCTTTCATTCTCATGACAACATCAGAAAACGCTAAATGCTCTTCAGAAAGATTAAAGAAAAAAGAATCACTCACAGAAAGGAACTCCTTTTCAATGGTCTCTTATCCGAATATTGCACTGAATGATCATCTTCCATTTGTTCATCACTTATGAAGTGTATGCTTCCGCAATCAACGAAGGAATTCTTAGAAAAAACATTTCATACGATTCAGCTTAGGATTGTAGAAGCTCAAAAATCTCAATCGAAATCATATCAATGTTGTCAAATGGGAAAGTGTTTGGCTTATCCCCTTGTTGAAAAACAGTCAATTCAAACGTTTGATTCTTTTCGAAATACTTAACACTACAGATTTTCTCACCGTTCACTTCGAAATAACGCTGTGCCGGCTCGTTTGCAGCTTCTGCTGTCTCTTGAAGACTTTGCAGCCTTGTAATGATACCCATTAATTGTGACATTCTAAAAAAAGACTCCTTTCAAAAAAACAACTCAAGATGAACCCGTATTGATTATACACAAGTCCTACAAAGCATCATACCATAAAGTGTTCTCAGATGATATTTTTCCTCTTGAATTCAAAAAAAGAAAAAGAATCTGTTTTTTTATTTTGAGTCTTTTTTCTTTTCTCATGCATCTTGTTTTTTATAAACCGGCCGATCTCATCAGGCGTTTCGCAATTTCGTCAAAATCTTCTTTCGAAATACCTGGAGCAAACTCTTCCGGCAAATCTCTATAATCTGGCACGGGTGCACCTTTTGGCGTGCCCTCAATAACTGTCAGCGGCTTTCCATCAATCGGATGGTTTCCTTTCCAAATTTGATTGATATCCTTATAATCCGTATCACTAAATGTATACAGTTTTGTATGAATATTCTGATCTTCAAACTTTCTTGCAGAGTCAAAGTATTTATTGTCGAGATTTGGAATTGGCAGCATCTTCCCAACATCTACCCCTGTCGCTACCTCAAGGGCTTTTGCATACGCCACAACATGAACGCCGCCTCTGACAAGTAAATAACCGATCATTTCTCTTGCCGTAGGGTGATCCGTCATTTCATATACACGCATTTTATGCGTGCGAGCTCCGCACTCTAGGAAGAAGTTATGAAGAAGATCCAGAATCAGATTACCACTTGAGAACACATTCTCACCTGTCCACGGCTTTGCCATGGAGTCAAACGGATAGCCTGTTTGTGCCGTTTGGATAAAATGCTGCGTATTTCGTTTATCAACAGCCGCTTTCATCGGGGTCGTATCTGGATCGCCCCCATGGGTGGTTCCCGTAATCATGAGATTGACTGCAGTTGTCACAAGCTCTACATGACCGAATTCTTCAGCTGTAATACTTGATACAAGATCATAAAATGGTTTGAGCTTTCGTTTCCCTCTAAAGTTAAACGATTGAAACATGTAGTTATTTAATGTGGACATTTCACCAAATTTTCCGCCGAGTAATTCTTGCACAGCCGCTGCACCATTTGCATCTGGGTGATTTGGCATTGGTAAATCAATCAGCAGCCGCTTGTCACGTTTGATCATGACTTTTCCCTCCTACTGTCTAACTATCATCATTTAAGGTGTATGGATGAATTGGGATGTCCTATGCATGAAGGGAATGATTGGCGCACAAAAAAAACTTGGCGGGGGTAGCGCCAAGTTTTTTGGATCTTGATCTGATAGAGGGGTTGGGGAACAGAGAGTAGCTTCTCTCTATAACTAAATGATAATGATTATCAGTTTCATTGTCAACCATTTTTTCTATCTTTTTTCTAATAAAAAAAAACAGCCATGACGGCTGCTTTTAAATTAATCCTTCCTGCTCATATAGATAAGCATACGGAAGATCTACAAACAAATACACGTCTCCCTCTAACGGATAAGAAAACGTACGTATTCGTTCTCCAGTTTCTAAATCACTGTAGATATCGCTGAAAAATCCTTTTCCGCTAATTCTCATTTGAAGAATATTTGCTAGAAAATAAGGGCGCCAGCTCCAGTTTTTCTCTATATACTCTGGCTGAAACAGCCATTCTTTCTCTTTCTTAAACACATTTCCAGTGATTTGAAACCCTTCTTCATTACACATATAAATGCGAAAGCTGCAATCGGTTAGTTCAAGTGCCAGTTTTTGTATAAGTTCATCATTTGTGCTGCATGATTTTTTTAACGTACTGACGGCTTGATGAATTCGCTTATAAAAGGTTTCAGAATGTTCATAGACAGCTTGGAGTTTCTTTTTCTCATGGGCAATGAATTGTTGAAATTCTTCTTTAAGCTGCTCTTTTCGTTTGTTACGGTCAATTAATTGTGCGGCAGGCTCGTGAAGGTAGAAGCCTTGAAAATATCTTCCGCCATTTCTCCATGCATATTGCAGCTGAAAATTCGCTTCAATGTCTTCATAGATTAAAGCCGCTCCTATTTTTCTTGCAAGAAGTGAAATGCTGTATAACACATATTCATAGGAAGGAGATGGAGACGAAGCCCTTAAAGCCTGTAGATCTATTTTTAATAGATCAGGTGAAAGCAGAGCAATCCGGTCAAGATTGCTGCTTTCTTTTCCTATATTAGATACGGCGATTTTGATCCCATATGTACGATAATACGTTAACGTATGGTAAAGCTGTTCAATGTCGCCGCTAAACGTATGTTCAGTAATTTCAATGACAAACCGGTTAAGCTGAATACCCCTTGCTTCATATTCTTTTAAAAGTTCTAAAAAACTTTCGCCATGATCAAGCATGAGGACATTCGCATCATGATTAATAAAGATGAGCAAATCTTCATCTGCGGTTGTGAAGAGATCAAGCGCTTGACTTAATACTTTGTGATCTACTTCCAATTTATATTCGTCAGGAATAGATGAATCCGTAAAGAAGGAGCCTAGACTAACTGTTCCCGACTCAAGCTTCATTCTTCCAAGAATCTCATAGCCTATCACTTTTTGTTCCTCCGCACTGAAGATCGCTTGATAGTGCGGGAAAACATCTTCAATATTCGTTAAAATATCCAATGGATCGACCATTTTCATCACCTGCTTCTCTCTTTGTGTGATTATACCATATCAAAAGCAGGTCTTACACGGTCATTCAAAATGGTGATTGGTTGAGCCATTGCCCCCCATCCATCGTGATACAATCTCCATTAATATAAGATGCATGCTCAGATAATAAGAAACTCGCAAGTTCTGCAATTTCTTCTGGTGTGCCAAGTCTACCGAGCGGAACACTATCTAATGTTCTTTGGGCAGCCTCTTCTGATTCCCACAGTTTATCTGCACCACCTGTTCTTTCAATTGGCCCCGGCGCAATGGCATTTACGCGAATCCGATATTGCTTTCCCCATTCGACTGCAAGCGTTCGGGTAAGCGACAGTACGCCTGCTTTTGCGGCTGCTGAATGCGCTACACCAACACCAGCCCCCCATGCATATGTGGCGACCATGTTGATCATACTTCCGCTTTTCTTTTGACGAATCCAATAGTTGCCCACTGCATGGCTGCAAAAAAAGGTGCCATTTAGCACAATATCAATGACCGCTTTCCAGCCGTTAGGAGACAGTTTTTCTGCTGGAACTAAAAAGTTGCCTGCCGCGTTATTAATAAGTGCATCCACATCACCAAATGTATCTACCGCAAACTTCACCATTTGATCAGCATCTTCTGGATGTCGCACGTCCATTGGAAAATAAGCGATCGAACCACCTTGCTGTTTGATTTCATTTGCCGTTGTTTCAAGGGTCTCTTCTGTTCTTCCAGTAATCACAACATTCCAGCCCCCGAGTGCCAAATGAGTCGCCATCGCCTTTCCCATTCCGCTTGATCCTCCTGTGACAATCACTGTTTGCTTCGTCATTTATTCTCCCCCTTTGTGTGTTTTGAATGACTATTCATTCATTATCTATCTATCATATCATGATTTCCCCTCCATACACCATATGGGAGATTCATCAAAAATCATGCTATACTTAATTTTATTTTTAAAGGAGTCTTATATGAAGCAACTTTCCCGTAGGCAGTTTTTAAAAGGAGCAGCTGGTGCGAGTATTCTCGGGCTTTTGGCAACCACATCCGGTTATGGCTATGCTCGGTACATTGAGCCGCGCATGATCGACACCGTATCACTCACCATTCATGATGCTCAGCTACCGGCTTCTTTTGACCAGTTTAAAATTGCGCAATTTAGTGATGTTCATTTAAGTGAGACATTCCCGGCAAAAGATTTAGAGACTGTTGTCCAAAAGATCAACGCCGCATCTCCCGATCTCATTGTGTTTACAGGTGATCTTGTTGATTTTGAATCATCGATTAAAGAACATGAAAAAGCCAAATCCTCTTTGTCTAAGCTTGATGCTCCGTTTGGAAAGTTTGCCATATGCGGAAATCATGACTACGGACCATTTGGCATTGATCTATATGAGGAAACGATGAAAGCTTGCGGTTTTACATTATGTAAAAATGAAGTGTTTCACTTAGAAAAAGAAGGCGGACGGATACAGATTGCTACACTAGATGATCTCATGATGAGTATGCCTGATTACCATTACATCAAACAAGAAGTCTCTGCTGATCTCTTTACGTTATTGCTTGTGCATGAGCCTGATGCCGCACTAGAGTTTGAAACAACACCTATTAACTTGCAGCTTTCTGGGCATACGCATGGTGGTCAAATACAGCTTCCTTTCTATGGACCGATTCTCACAGCACCTTTTGGGCGTACATATGTTGAAGGCTTATACGGTAGCTATCAGCACCGTATCTATGTCAACCGAGGGATTGGGACAACTAGACTGCCGCTTCGGTTTTTAGCCAAACCTGAAATCACTTTTTTCACCTTAACATCTCACGTGTAAAGAGAAGCCAAATCACCTTTTCCTGCATATGTATAAACAAAGATCATTCTCATGACAAATGTTAGGAGAAACCTTACTGGGCCTGATCCCGTCCATATAGTATATGTGAGGCGGGGATCATGGCTTCTTTTATTTGAGTAAAAGGAGTGTGCTTTCGTGCTGCGATACACGGTAAAAAGTGGAGAAACACTTGCTTCTATAGCACTTGATTTTCGAACAACGACAGAGGATTTAAAGGCTGCAAATCCGTCACTTCAAGCCCGCGAGCCAGAACAAAATGAAGTCATCATCATCCCTGGGTTACCGGATCCTAACACGATCCCTTACCGCATATCTGTGTCAATTTCAGCGAAACGTCTCGTGCTGTTTTCTGGATCACAGCTCTTGCGCTCATACCCGATTGCAACCGGCAGAATATTAAACATGACACCAACAGGTTCTTATTATATTGTCAACAGACAGCCAAACCCAGGAGGTCCCTTTGGCGCCTATTGGCTGAGCCTTTCAAAAGTTCATTATGGCATCCATGGAACGAATAACCCGTCTTCAATTGGTAAAGCTGTGTCTAGAGGGTGCATTCGCATGTACAATCAGAATGTTATCGAACTTGCTTCAATTGTTCCAAATGGAACACCTGTGACCATTAGCCAGTAGGAGAAATTAATTGTACGAATGGTTAAAATTTTATATGATAGAAAGTGGGATCTTCAGGTTAAGGAGCGTATTTATGGATATTTTTAAAAACAGAAATTTTGTTCGTCTCTTTTTTGCAGCACTTGCCTCGCAAATGGGGACAACAGTAGGCAATATGGCGTTTGCCTTTTATTTGCTCGACCATTTTAGTCATCAGCCCGCTTACGCCACTTTAGCAGAGTTAATGTATTCACTGCCTACGATCTTTGTCTTTTTTATGGTCGGTGTGGTCGCAGACCGTTTTGATCGTAAAAAAGTCGCAGAGAATTGTGATTGGATACGAGCTGTGCTGACGATCGTTTTATTTATCGTCATTTATTTTAATTCACTGCCGCTTATTTTCTTGATCTTGTTTATACGAAGTGCCATTACGAAGTTCTTCTATCCAGCTGAAGCCTCTCTCGTTCAGGCCATTTTAAATAAAGATCAATATGCAAAAGCTGCTGGTTTAAATCAGATGCTGTTTAGTTTGTTTATGGTATTTGGTGTTGGAATTGGTGCCATTATGTATAAAACGATTGGACTTCACGGTGCCATTACCATTGATTTGGTCAGTTTTATTATTTCTGGTATTCTCATTCGATCATGCAATATTCCAATTGAAGCACGACAGCCTAATGGACAAGCAGGCTGGAAAGGCATGACCGTTAAAACGTCTCTAAAAGATTTTAAAGAAGGCATTCTCTATATTTTAAAAAATAAATTATTGGCTTCTTTAATTTTTGGCTTTTTTGTTTTTGGTCTTGTGAATGGCGCATTTGCCGTTCTTCCGATGTTTACAATGAAATACGGTCTTTCACCGGACCATTTTGAACTGCATACATCCTTTTTTACGATCGCAATCGGTGCCGGACTTCTAGTTGGAAGCTTACTTGGCTCTATTCTTGCGAAAAAGGTAAAGATGCAATATCTCATGTCGATTCCAATTCTAGTTGCAGGTATTTTAATTTTTGTCCTTGGTTCTACCCATACATTATGGTTATTTTATGTCACATCATTTGTCATTGGTACATGTATTGGTCCAGTCAACATTGTCATTGGAGGCTGGCTCCCAAGAATTGTTCATCCTCGTCTGATGGGACGCGTATCAGGGTGGGTTGATCCGCTCACCATGTTTGCACAATCAATGACGCTAGGTTTAATTGCCGTGTTATTTCCAAAGCTCATCACCAATGTTTCTTACATTTATTACGGAATGGGTATTATTATTTTACTCGTCTTCCTTTTTTACTTCATTACACTGCCAAAGTTCAGCAGAGAAGCTGCTGACTTAGATGTACAGCGTGAATTAAAAGGTCAGGGAGTACAATAGATGAAGCAAAAAGGACTTTCTTCTATAGAAAGTCCTCAGGCTGTCGAGAAAATCTCGACAGCTTTATTTTTTTCCTTAAAATTTACATCTCCTCATTTTATAATAGAGAAAAGCCCACTAAAGGAAGGTGTTTTTCTCATGTTCCACACTAGAAATTCTTCTCAGCACGAAGCTGAATTTGTATTGCTAGATCAACTGGTCGAAGAGGATCACCTGCTTCGTAAAATTGATCAGTACATTGATTTTTCATTTATCGTAGATAAAGTAAGACCGTATTATAGCGAGAATAAAGGTCGTCCTTCTCTTGATCCACTTATTTTGTTCAAAATGATGTTTATCGGATACCTGTACGGTATCCGTTCTGAAAGACAACTTGAAAAAGAAATTTACTATAACATGGCGTATAGATGGTTTTTAGGTTTGAACATCAATGATCCCGTTCCTCATCACTCGACCATTAGCTGGAATCGTCGTACTCGATTCAAAGATACAACGATTTTTCAAGACATTTTCGACGAGATTGTGCTTCAAGCTATCAATCATGATATGGTAGGAGGCCGCGTTCTTTTTACTGATTCAACTCATCTTAAAGCCAATGCCAATAAACATAAATATATGAGAAAAACGATTGAACAAGATACCCAGAACTATATAAATGATTTAGAAGAAGCGATCCAAGAAGATCGGGTGGCACACGGAAAAAAGCCCTTAAAGGTAAAAGAGGAGGTGAAAACGGAAAAAGACATTCGTCAAAGTACGACTGATCCTGAAAGTGGCTATCTTTATCGTGAAAACAAACCGGAAGGCTTTTTCTACCTAGACCACCGTACAACGGATATGAAGTACAATATCATCACGGATGCCCACATCACGCCCGGTAATGTCCATGATTCTGTTCCGTATCTTGATCGGTTGGATCACCAAATCGCACGATTTGGTTTTCAAGTAGAAGCTGTTGCCCTTGATTCTGGTTATTTGACGACCCCAATCTGTAAAGGTTTATCAGATCGCCGTATTTTTGGTGTCATCGCACATAGACGCTTTCATCCAACAAGAGGTTTATTTGAGAAGTGGAAATTCAAGTATGACTCTGAACATGATCATTACATATGCCCAAATGGTGAGAAGCTATTATATACAACAACTGATCGAAAGGGTTATCGATTCTACAAATCAGATCCTAAAAAATGTGCATCGTGTTCTTTCCTTGAAAGATGCACAAGGTCGAAAAATCATCAAAAAGTCATCTCAAGACACATATGGGAAGAACATAAAGAAAAGATCAGACAAAATCGTCTATCTGTCTCTGGAAAAGAGCTATATAAAAAAAGAAAAGAAAAAATAGAGCGAAGCTTTGCAGATTCAAAACAACTGCACGGGCTTCGCTACTGCCGGTTGAGGGGAAAACAAAATGTGAGTGAGCAAGTTCTTCTCACAGCTGCCTGTCAGAACATGAAGAAGATTGCCACACATCTAGCGAAGCTAGGTTAGGTGTGTGGGAGGCCTTTTTCAATCAATCTCATCCATCATCATTACGATGAAAATAAAAAAGATTGTAGAAAAACATGAGTTTCTCTACAATCTGAGGACTTTCTTCTATAGAAAGTCCTTTTTTCATGGCAATAACATAAACGACGCTTATTTTTTCTGCTCATCGAAATGAATTGAAGCAAAATGAACGATTCTATCGACTGTATAAATGCTAATAAATAAGATGAGAAAAAGAAGAAAAGGATGAATCGGCTGAACATCTATCACGTACACAATGCCTCCAACGACAAAAGCGACCAATAAAGGCGTTAAAATATCTTTCAATCTAAACCGTCCTTTCTGTTCTCATTGACTTTGATCTTCATATTTTATAACACATTTCCCTTTTTATGAAATAAAAGGAATGTGCATAAAATTGCAACAATTTTAATAAAAAACCTTTACATTATTGGAAGTTTTATAGTAGGATAGTCAGGTTGGAGGTGAGGGGTATGCTAAAAAGCTATTATTTTATTCATACAAAAAATGATCAAGGACAATACGTTGTACATACAGAAGACTGCGCATTTTTAGGTGATGCAGCAAGCCGTACGTTGATTGGTTTACACATGAACAGTGAAAGCGCCATGGATGAAGCCAAAAAAATGACGAGTGAAACTGATTTTAACGGCTGTTTTTACTGTGCTTATTCTAGCCATACGAAATAGTCCATGTTTTTAAGCCATATGTTCGACTTTGATTGTCTTGCATATGGTAAATTTTACACGATGAACCATCTATACATTGATAAACTACCCATTGATTCAAATAGGTAGTTATCTTGTTATGATAGTTCACTTTGTATACATTTCACTACATCCTCTAATGATCGAAAACAAACGATCTTTTAACTTATGCACCCCTACTGCATCTTCTACCAATGCTCAGCCAATTCCTACCACTTGAATATTTAACATAATGGTATGCTTTTCATCTAAAACAGCGAGACATTCATCATAAAAGTGATAGAAAGATGTGTCGACCTCTTCAAATTTCAGCAAGGTTTCAACATTATGATTTTTGGCTATTTTAAATAATAACCATGTAATCTCATTGCTTTTTACAATAAGACTATTTGCAATTTACTAATAAAAACGTATAATTTATACTAAGCACAGGAAGACGAAAGACAAAGGAGAGAAAAAATGGACGATTATGCTCATACTAAAGACATAGAACCTACAGCAGAAAACATCGCAAAAGCCATTTATACTGTTAACCGCCATGCTAAAACCGCACCAAATCCCAAGTTTCTTTATCTTTTGAAAAAACGTGCGCTGCAAAAACTATTGCAAGAAGGTAAAGGAAGAAAAGTGGGCCTACATTTCTCTAACAATCCCAGATATAGTCAACAACAGTCCGACGTGCTGATTGAAATCGGAGATTATTATTTTCATCTGCCACCTACTAAAGAAGACTTCGAATTTTTGCCACACTTAGGAAATTTAAATCAATCATATCGCAATCCGAAAGCGAATATGTCATTAAATCGAGCAAAACAAATACTTCAAACGTATGTCGGTTTAAAAGAAAAACCTGCCGCCACAAAACAAAAATCACATTATACAAAACCCGTCTTCAAACGGCTCGGGGAAAGTTATTTTTAAACAGAAAAAACCACTCAAAGCGAGTGGTTTTTTTCTTTAGATAATAAAATGATCTACTTTTTCAATCAGCTGATGAATTTCTGGTTTACTAATTTGATCATCTGCACCGATGGTTTCCCCTTTATGACGCAGATCGTCCGTAATTAATGAAGAGAAAATGAGAATTGGAATGGACTGTGTTAAAGGATTGTCCTTCAGCAGCTTTGTTAATCGATGTCCATCCATTTTTGGCATTTCTATATCTGTAATAATCATATCAATTTCTTCTGTCACACTAATGCCTTTACTGACAAGATCCATGACATGGTCATATGCTTGTTTCCCATCTTCAAAGGTTACAATGTTTTTATAGCCTGCCTCGGTTAATTCATTTGTTAATAAGCGCATGAGAAGCGGAGAATCTTCAACAACATACAGCTTCTTCCCTGTTCTTCTCTCGTCTTTCTCACCGTCAAACATATGATATGTGTCTACGCCAGATGCGGATTCAATATCATAGATGATTTTTTCGTAATCTGGAAGGAAAATCATTTTCTCGTCAAGCTTGATGATCCCTGTTAAATGACGGTCCATTCCTTGATTGAGTGCAGTTGGTTTTTCAATCTCTTCCCAGCTGACACGGTGAATTTGTGATACCGTTCCTGTATGGAACACAAATTTCCGTTGGTTGAATTCAGTCACAATGTATTTCTCTTGTTCTGACTGATCTGACTCGACATTAAAAAAGGAAAATAGATTGATGACTGGTAAAATCTCGCCTCGTAAACTAATCATCCCTTCTACATCTTGGTGAGAGTGCGGTATAACTGTCACCTCAACTGGCTGAATAATTTCTCTTACTTTCATGACGTTAATGCCGAATTGATTTGAACCAATTTCAAACTTCACAATTTCCAATTCATTAGTACCAGAGTCAAGTAAAATTTCTTGTTTGTTTAAAGCCACGGAAATCCCTCTATTCTTCAATATAAGATTGTACTTTTTATATCGGCAGCATGGGTAAAAAGTTGACGTTTCTTTACGCTTTCTCTCGTACGAATTGATGAATCACAAGTCCTATGGCTGCAAGGATGAGCAAAGACCCTAATGCAAGACGGCTTGCGAGATTCCCATGTGCTGCAAATAGCAGTGTGACGGAGCCATAAATGATGGGACCGACGATTGAAGACACCTTTCCCGAAAACGCAAAGAGACCAAAAAATTGCCCTCGTTTTTCTTTAGGCGTCAGCTCAATAATGAGGATTCGTGATGATCCCCAGCTTGCGCCAAGTGAAATTCCGAATAGACTGCCTGCTACCCAGAAGACCCATTCAGTTGTCGCTGTCACAGCTAGAATGAGCGCCACAATTAAAATGACATACACGACTGTAATCGAGCGCTTTGCCCCGATGGCCTTTGTGACATATCCGAATAGAAACGAGCCAATGATACTTGAAATCGTGGACACAAGATAAAGCAAAATAAATTGACCTGCCGTAAAGCCAATGATAATTTTCGCATAAACAGCCATCATCGCAATCGCTGTCTGCAACGCATCATTCATAAAAAAGAAAGCGATCATAAAAATAAAAGCCGGTTTGTACTGCTTCATCTCTTTAAACGTACGAATAATCTCTTTATACCCGCTGAAAAAAGACGCCTTTTTCTCTTGCTGCGGGAGAGGTTGAGGATCTTTTATAATAAAGAGAAAGGGAAGAAAAAAGAGAAAGAATAAAAGGGCTGTCGGAATAAATGCTTCATGAAACTGGTCATTTCCTACAAGTAAATAAACAGAAAGGCCGACAAGTGTACCTAAATAGCCGACAGCAATACCGAATCCAGAAATGAGGGGGATTTCATCCTTTGTCCCAAGATCGGGCAAAATGGTGTCATAAAAAACAAGACTAGAGTGATAGAAAAATTTGGCGATGACGAACAAGGTAACCACCACCAATAAGGAGACAGGAAGACCAAACCATTCGCTTGAGAAATCAATCCCAGCAAAGATCCCCATCATAAAGGTACAGGCAATACAAATCAGGGTAAACACCGTGATATACCGCTTCTTTTTCCCTGTACGATCAATCAGCACACCGTATAAAGGCGTAAAAATGACGAGGAAAAAGCTTGCAAGTGCGTTCGCATAAGAAATAAATGTACTGGCGATTTGATCCATCCTCGCACTGTCGCCTATCGTCTCCTGCAAGTAAAATGGGAAGAAAATGGTGATCATATTCGATGAAAATATCGTATTTGCAAAATCATACAATGCCCAGGCCAAAACAGGTGCGGTGAAAAAGAGCCCGAAGCTTGCCCCTTTTTTCTGAACGGTCATTTTCCCTCTTTTCAATAGATTGACTCCCTTCTCTGCTTTTATTTTCACTATCATTCTACTTTATGTGACGTTTCCCTCTTCCATACAAGCAATCTATACAAAAAGCACCCCTTACTATTTAGCAGAGGTGCTTCTTTTCATTATTTCTTTACGACAATGGTACTTGCAATCAAATCGTGAAGTGCTTGTTTTTTTTCTGTGAAAAACGCAATGATGTAGCCAATACATAAGATTGGAGACAAAAAGCCTTTTGCAAAAAAGCGGCCTGTCGCGCGCCCGAATGTTATTTTTCCACCCGTTACTTTTGTCACTTTGATTCCAAGAGCCATTTTACCAAGAGTTCCTTGCAGCTTTGATGATTCCATGATCGCATAATACAGCCAAGTCACCGCGATACCGACTAAAATCGTTACGCCATAGAAAAAGATAAAGCCCATTATGACTGCCCATTCTTCATCCGTGATCACCGTTGAAGAATAGTAATAGCTATCATCATACATTAAAAATGCCGCCTCAGGGCTTGAGACAAAAAAGAGTGTTGCGAGAATAAATACAATGAATGAAAATGGTACACTAATAATGACACCGTCTAAAAGATGAGCAAGAAAACGATAACCTACACCAGCTAGTTCAGGATGTTTTTCTTCTTGAATAGGTGCTTCTGACATGTTTGTTTCCATCCTATTTCTCCTTTATTATGTATGTTTTCTATAAATTTCTTATAATCATTCGTTATTATATCTTATGAATATCGCAAGATCAATGGAGCTTTACATTTTTACATGAATTTTAGATCATTTTTCAATGATGATTTATGTGAATAAATACTGAAAATTCACAGAAATTATGGCACATCTAGTTCTTTCAACGCCTGATTTTTTAACATTTTGTGATATTTTTGTCTCATTTCGATTCTTCTGTTGACAATCACGTTTCACATGGTACAATAGTCAAGGATTTTTTAAAGAAAGGTGTTCATGATGGGAACTGTCGTACTATTAAAGAACAACGAAATGACTGTGATTGAAGATATTTGCGAAGCTGATTTTTTAGATATGAAACATGGTTTATCTAATGAAGATGCTGCTTATATCTCTTGGTATGAAGATTACGATACTGCTTATGGATATTGATTTCATTTCATAGATGAAGCGTAAAAAAAGGCGATACAACCTTCAAAGAGGTGGTATCGCCTTTTTACGTTTGTGTGCTTCTTTCACTTTCAGGTTCTACATGAATAAAGATTTGTGCATGCGGAAACGCCTGCTGAATGTTCTCTTCAATTCGATCACATAATTGATGAACATCTTCAATGGTTGTTTTTCCATGAACAATCAAATGGAAGTCAATATATTCTTCAGCACCGGATCGTCTTGTTCGAAAGTCATGATATTCAATGAATTCTTGACTGAATGTTTGAATGATGGCCTCTATCGCTTGTTCTTCTTCCGGGGTTAACCGGGCGTCGACAAGCGGCGGGAAGGCTTCCTTCATGAGTTTAAACGCTTCACGCATAATATAGAGCGCTAGCACCATTCCAATAATCGGATCGAGGAAATACCAGTCCGTTAATGCAACAAGCAATAAACTAATGGCAACCCCTAGTGACGTAAACACATCTGTTAAAAGATGCAGTGCATTCGATTTCATGGCAACAGAATGTACTCGCTCTGCCTCTTTGTTCACAACTCTCGACACAAAAAAATTGATAAGTGCCCCGATCAGCATGACCACAATACCAAGTACCGGCAGTTTAACAGGCTCAGGATGCATTAATTTATGAACACACTCATAAATGATCCAAATCCCAGCAACAAAAATTAACAAAGTTTCAATCGTTCCAGAAATATTCTCAACTTTCCCATGTCCATAAGGATGTTTTGAATCTGCCGGCTTTCTTGAAATACGAACAGAGATAAATGCAATAAAAGAGGCCATTAAATCGAGAAAAGAGTGAATGGCTTCTGATAAAACCGCAACAGATCCAGTTAACACCCCTACAATGATTTTAAGGACCACAACAAACGTATTACTCATGACGGATAAAAAGGCTATTTTCGATGTCTTTGCTGATTGATCCATCTATTATCGTCCTCCTTCAGGAGATCGTATGCCTGTGAAAGCAATTCCCATGACTTGATTCTCTCGTTCTTTCAGTTTATACCGTTTTGCCTTATTCTAATCATCTTAAGCAGAGCTGTATTTTCCGAGCAGGTTACGCTATAATAAATGTTGCTCTTTCTTCATATATCACTCATGCTGTGATGGATAGGAGAATAGACTACATATAACGATATCCGAAGCCTTTCCGCAGGTGACATTTATGCAGTGAATGGTAAAATAGGATAAAAACATAAATTTTTAAGGTGATGAGAAATGGAGCATTTGCTGAATCCAAGAGTAAAGGATATTGAAATTTCAGGCATTCGAACATTTTCAAATCTCGTATCTTCATATGAGGATGTCGTTTCATTGACCATAGGTCAGCCCGATTTTTATACGCCGCATCATGTCAAAACAGCTGCCAAAACAGCCATTGACGAGAATTTCACCTCGTATACTCATAATGCTGGATTTTTAGAGCTAAGACAAGCGATCCAGCAGTACATCAAAAAGAAAGTCCATCTTGATTATGATGCAGAGACAGAAATCATTGTGACAACAGGTGCGAGTCAAGCAATTGATGCTGCGTTTCGAACCATTTTGACTGAAGGCGATGAGGTCATCCTGCCCGGCCCTGTGTACCCTGGCTATGAACCGATCATTCGGATGTGCGGTGCGGTGCCTGTGCATATCGACACAACAAATGCCGGTTTTAAATTAAACGCCAAGCTGATTGAAGATGCATTAACGGAAAAGACAAAGTGTGTTGTCCTTCCATACCCTTCAAATCCAACTGGGGTCACGCTATTAGAAGAAGAATTGAAAGAAATTGCACAGCTTCTTGAAGGAAAGGATATTTTTATTCTATCTGATGAAATTTATAGTGAGCTGACATTTGATCGTCCGCATCATTCCATTGCTTCTTTCTTAAAGGAACAGACGATTGTCATTAATGGACTGTCAAAATCTCATAGCATGACCGGATGGAGAATCGGCTTTTTATTTGCTTCCGCTCCTATTGCTAAACATGTATTAAAAGTACATCAATATAACGTGTCTTGTGCCTCGGCTATCTCACAAAAGGCGGCACTTGAAGCAGTGACAAATGGTGTGGATGATGCACTGATCATGAGAGAGCAATATAAGAAAAGACTCGACTATGTATATGATCGACTCATTTCTATGGGGCTTCCGGTCATTAAGCCTTCCGGCGCTTTTTATATTTTCCCTTCCATTGAATCGTTTGGGATGAGTTCATTTGATTTTTGCATGGAGTTGTTAGAAAGTACAAGACTTGCGGTCGTACCTGGTTCTGCTTTCTCTTCACTCGGAGAAGGATATGTGCGCCTTTCCTATGCATATTCACTTGAAACGTTAAAAGAAGGACTTGACCGTCTCGAACAATTTGTTCTTGAAAAGCGTTCCATACAATCAATAGACGGATGAAACAACGGCTCTCTTGCCGTTGTTTTTATTTTGCGGGAAACATGATGTGAAACACAGTCCCTTTCTCTGGATCGCTATCTACCCGGATGGTTCCGTTGTGATTTTCTAGAATATTAAATGTCACCATGAGCCCAAGCCCTGTTCCCTTTTCTTTTGTCGTTAAAAAAGGTTCGCCGATCCGCTTCATGACCGATTCAGGAATACCAATTCCTTCATCTCTAATCGTGACAAGTATCCCTTCTTTTTCGGCTTTGGCGGTAATGTCTACCTTCCCTCCGTCCGGCATGGATTCGACGGCATTTTTGATTAAATTGATAAACACCTGCTTCAGCTGGTTTTGATCCCCATTCATCAGGAGATCCTCCTCGATATCACTTGTGTTCATCAAAATTCCATTTAAGTTGGCCTGTGTTTCTAGCAGAGCGGTGACTTCGCTAATGATTTTTTTCAAATCAAGCGTCTGCATAGATGCTGTTTGCTGCGGCTTCGCAAGCATTAGTAGCTCACTTAAGATGATTTCAATCCGGCTCAGCTCAGAGAAGACAATTTCAAAATATTGATCACGGTCTTTTGTTTTTGGTTTAATGAGCTGTAAAAAGCCCTTAATCGCCGTCAGTGGATTCCTTATTTCATGTGCAATGCCTGCTGCCAATTGACCTGCGATTGATAATTTTTCAGAGCGCAGCATGAGTTCTTCTGTCTGTTTTCGTTCAGATATATCTCTTAAAATAATTTGAACGGCTGTTTCACCAAAAAATGTGGTAGGGATACACACCATTTCTGTATAAATCAACCGGTGTTTAAACGTATGGCAGCTCATCGTCACAATCTCAGAATCTGATGCTCTTTCGATTATACGTGATAAGCTCTTTTTGACTTTTTGCTGATCACATGAATGGATTTGATGAAAGATATCTTTTCCGATTAATTTATCGTAATGTTCGGCTTCAAATAATTTAATACCTGATTCATTCATAAATACCCATTTATGATCGTGGATGACGGCAATGGTATCAATAGAATTTTGGATAAGCAGCTGATACCGCTCTCTACTTTTTTGAAGAACGGTTTGAAATTTTTTACGGGAAGAGATGTCCACTAATAGTAAAAGTTCTGCCCGTTGATTTTGATAAATTGCCGGAGATGACTTCACCTCAATATGAATCATGCTCCCGTCTTTCCTTTTCCATATTTGTTCAATCATTCCGACTGGAAGGCCTTGCTGCAGTCTTTTGATTCGGCTTCTCACAATGTCATGGTACTCCTCGGCAATAAAATCAAACGCAGACTTGCCGATCATTTCATCTTTTGTACATACACCCATTAATTGCAGCATCGCATCGTTGGCATACACAATTTTCCCAAGCGCCGTAATACATAACGGATTTGGCAGCATGGCAATCAGATTTTCAGCTTCACTGACATCTTGGAAAGCCGGTAGACTGCCTAACGGCTGTTCTGACACTTCTGTTGGTTGAAATGCTGCTTTTTGAGGCTCTGTATTCATTACCCTCATTTTCAGGATCATTTCTCTACTTAAATCGTTGTCTAACCCATCACAAGCTACAAAATCAATGCTTGCTTCTACCCATACAGCTGTAAGATCACTTCTAAGCAGTCTAAAGTGGCAAATCTCTAGCATGTGCTGATTATAGAAATAACTTTCGACGAGAAATTGATCTTCGGTATGAACAAAGTCTTTCAAAAAACACCCTAGTAAATCCTTTTGTTCATAGAGCAAAAGCTGCTTACAATTGGAAGAAATGTAGAGAAAGCGGCCATTAGAAGAAAGAACGGCATGTAAATCAATATTCGAGTACAGCTGATTCGAATCTTTCATTTTTTGTTCCATCGTCGTCCGACCCTCCTTTAATTTTTTTAGGGTTGTCCTTAGTTTGATGTATAAAAAGGATTCGCTAGAAAAACCGTATTTTCCTCCCAATCTCGTGTGAAACGTCCATATTTTCAGCAAAAAGGGAGCACTTTCTCTTGCTGTGCTCCCTGCTGTTTATTGCTTTTCATATTTCTTTTGTAATTCAACGTACTTATCAACAATTTTACTTGGAATGGTTTTAATGACAGGATCTTTATCTGATACATACGGTGTGACGACACTAAATGCCACTTTCGGATTGGAAGAAGGATAATATCCTCCAAAGGTTAAATTGTACGTGGCATTCCCCCACCAGCTCCGGTTGGCACCATAGTAGAAGGTTTGGGCTGTACCCGTTTTCCCTGCGACATCATGCTGACCGAACCGGCCAGCGGCAGTCCCGCCTGTTGATGTGACCATTTTTAGTCCCATTTTGACGCGGTCGATATCTGCTTTCGAGTTGTTAATGGTGTTCAGCACCTTCGGCTCATATTTCTTCACAACAGGACCTACTTCTTCCTTATTCGTTGGGAAGTGAACACTTTTCACCACTCTTGGCTGAATACGGTTACCTCCATTTGCGATGGTCGACATGTATTGTGCAACTTGAAGTGGTGTATACGTGTCATACTGGCCAATCGCTTCATCAAGTAAGAGTCCGCCGACTGTCTTAGGATGCGTCTGCATTCCGCTTGATTCCTGCGGCAAATCGATGCCTGTTTTTACGCCAAGACCGAATTGAGCATAGTAGTTTCTCATTTTTTGTAAGTGTTCAGGTCTTGCCGGTAACGGGCCATCCTTTTGATAGGTGATCCCTGCCATTCTCATCGCCACTTGGAACATGTAGACATTGGAACTTTTTTGGAGTGCCTGAAGGTCGTTAACCCATCCAAGAACTTTGTAAGACTGTTTTGGCTTTCCTCCACTTCCCGCAAAATACAGCGGTGTATCCATATAGGATTGGTTGTGTGACATGCCATCTTGATAACCAGAGAGGACAGTAGCTCCTTTGACAACAGAGCCCATTTCATACTGTGTCGTAAATGTTCCGATCGCATAATCTGTGACGTCTCTTCCGTCCATTTTCTTCCCTGACATTGCGAGAACATCACCTGTGTTAGGGTCCATCATCACAACAAAGGCACGGTCCATCATATAGTTTCTTGCACTAGCGGATCTTAGCTCTGATTCAACGATTTTGTCGACTTCCTTTTGCAGCTCCATATCAAATGTGAGTGCAAGGTCAAGTCCTCTTCGTCCTTCTGTCCGCTTGATTTCATCAAGCAGTTTGCCGCCGACCTGTGTATATTGAACAGTTGCTTTTTCTGGATTGAGAAAATCTTCATATTGATATTCTAAATAACTTTTTCCTACTCGGTCATTTCTCGAGTAACCTCTTGCCATATAGTAATCTTCACGCTCTTTTATAATGCCTTGCTCTGGGGTGGTGACACCGCCAAGGACATTATAGAGGGTTTTTTCATACGGATATTTCCTTGTCCAGTCATTGATGACATTTACACCAGGCAGTTCATCAAGATGCTCTGATACAAGTGAGATCTCTTCGTATGTCAAACTTACGGATGATGTCTGTTTTGATTCTTTTGTTTCATCAAGCAGCGCAACTTTTTCGTCCCCTTTTTTCTCTTCGTTCGGGTCCATTGCTTTCACGATTTGAGGTTCAAAGGCATATCCGCCTGTAAACCTGCGATAGATCGCTGCAACTGCTTTTTCCTCTGCATCTTTTTCGATCGCCTTGATTTCTTTCTTAGGCACACGCTCTACTTGAAGTGGATAGACATCTTTTGCTTTAAGATTCTTTTGCTCTGCTTTTGAAATGAGCTTATCCGCTTCTTTCGGATGGCTGGCCAGCCAAAAATCTCGAATGTCACGCTCTCTCAAAAAATCTGTATCCATTTTTATATAAGACGCAAGTTTTCTTGCTACTTTAATCTTATCCTCCGCTTTCACACCGCTTTCTGATGTATAAACGATGGCAGGTACACTTTCGTTATCAACAACGACTCTTCCTCTCGCGTCATACATTTTTCCTCTTGGAGACGGGTATGATGCTGTTTTGACCTCAGTTCGGTTGGCTTGCTTTTTATAATCCTCACCATTGACGATTTGCAGCACACCGAGCTTGATGACAAGTCCAGCAAATAAACTAAATACAGCGAAGAAAAAGAGATTAATTCTCCAGGCGTTCCGGCGCTTCATTTTTTTCTGCTCGGCAGCACCTTGATGCTGTTTCTCTCCCACTTATGTAGCTCCTCTCATCCTTTCAATCTTTTACAATTACCACTCATTATTGTAACACTTTTGTAATAGTTGTTACAGCGAAACAAGTGAAAAAAAGCTGTCAATCCCTATTCTGCAAAAAAATATACTAACACTTTAAAATATTGGTATGTTTATGTCGTTTTCTTTAAATAGAAAGATTCTCCATTCATTGATATAAGGAGATTCTTTCTATGACTTTAACAAAAATGACAAATGGGCGTTGTCAATGGAGGATGCTGGTACGTTTATAACAAAAAGTCCATGTTATGATTTTCTGTGAGAAAACAAAACAAAGATTTTAGGAGGAGTTACAAAATGAAAAAGAAATCATTCATTTTTTCAGCGCTGACAGCTGCTGCATTGATCACGTTCACTGGAGGGCATTCAGCTGATGCGAAAGAGCTTAACCTGAAACAAGTCATAAACGTACAGCATCAAGCCATTGATCTTCATACATTAGCTGCAAAATTACATATCTCTTCAGATGTAAATAAGCTAAGCACTTCAAATCAAAAAGAGATCGAAGCTCTATTAAACAAGCTGATCAAAAGTGGTCAACCTGTTACTGGAACAAAAGTGGTGAAAGAAGTAAACAAAGCAAAAAATGAGCAAAAACAAGAATCAGTGAAAAAACCAGCTGCTTCTAAACCAAGCACACCAGCAAAAGAAAATACAACGAACAACAGCTCAAAATCTGATCAAAAAGACACAACTGCAACAAAAGCAGACAGCAGCTTAAATGCATTTGAACAAGAAGTGGTTGAGCTGACAAATAAAGAGCGTGCAAAACAAGGCTTAAAAGCTCTTTCTGTTGATTCTAAATTAAGCAAATCTGCTCGCGCTAAATCACAAGATATGAAAGATAAAAACTATTTCTCTCATACAAGCCCAACTTACGGATCTCCATTTGATCAAATGAAGCAATTTGGTATCACGTACAAAACAGCAGGTGAAAACATTGCTCAAGGTCAAAGATCACCTCAAGAAGTAGTCACAGCTTGGATGAACAGTGAAGGTCACAGAGCGAACATTTTAAACAAAAACTATACACATATCGGTGTAGGTTATGTAAAATCTGGTAACTACTGGACGCAGCAATTCATCGGAAAATAAGATCAAAAAACCTGTCTCTTTTCGGGACAGGTTTTTAGTTTGTCTTCTTTTTTCAGCAATGTGAGGGCTTGTTTACACGCTACAAACTGTTCCACGTAGGCGGGGCAGTTTTTTTATTTCACCCATAATTTATAGATGCTTTGTGTTCCGCTGTTTTCTTCGCCCTGTTCGCTGAGCTTTTCATATAATGACTTCGCTAGTGACAGGCCTGGCATCTCTTCTCCCATCAGCTCTGCTTCTTCAAGTGCAATGCCCATATCCTTAATAAAATGCTTCACATAAAATCCTGGCTCGAAATCACCTTTCAGCATTCTTGGCGCAAGGTTTGACAAAGACCAGCTGCCGGCTGCTCCTGTTGTGATACTTTTAAGTACCTGCTCTGGATCAAGTCCTGATTTTTCCGCATAAGCCATTGCCTCTGCCACACCTACCATCCCTGCTGCGATAGCAATTTGGTTACACATTTTTGTATGCTGACCACTTCCTGCAGGTCCTTGATATTGAATATTTTCGCCCATTTGCTGAAATAGCGGCAGGCACGCTTCATAGGCTGCTTTTTCTCCGCCAATCATGATGGCCAGCGTGCCGTTTTGGGCTCCAACGTCTCCGCCAGAGACCGGCGCATCTAATGCAAATAGTCCTTTTTCCTTCGCTTTCGCTTCAATTTCTTTTGCCAGCTGAGGTTTCGATGTGGTCATATCAATGAGGTATGTACCAGGCGCAGCATGTTCCAAGAGTCCATCTTCTCCTAAATAGACTTCTTCTACATCTGATGGATACCCGACCATTGTGATGACGGCATCTGCCTCCTTTGCGATCTCCTTTACGGTCGATTTCCAAAGAGCACCTTTTTGAACCAATGTGTCTGCCTTTGCTTTTGTTCTTGTATAAACGAGAACTTCGTAGCCAGCATCCATTAAATGCCCTGCCATACTACGTCCCATTACACCGATTCCAATAAAACCAACTGTTTTGATTTGTGCCATCAAGAATTCCTCCTTATAGAGACTTTGTCAATCCACCATCAATGATGAGGGTTTGACCTGTCATATATGTATTGGCTTCAGATAAAAGAAAAGCCGCATATGCTGCAAATTCCTCTGGCTGTCCGTAACGGCCCAGCGGAATCATACGTTCAGCTTGTGCTTTGATCTCTTCAACCGATTGTTGCTCCTCTTGTGCACGGTGTTTGTCCAACTGTTTCACGCGCTCTGTTTCAATTTTCCCCGGGGCTAAGGTATTGATCAAAATGCCATCTTTGGCAAGCTCCTGGGCAGCTGTTTTTGTCCAGCCGGTAATGGCCGGTCTAAATGTATTCGACAGCATCAAGCCTGGGATCGGTTCTTTGACCGACATAGATGCAATATTTAACACTCGTGCACTTTGTTTTTTTAAATACGGCAAGGCTTCTTTTAATAACCGAATATAGCTGAGTAAATGAAGCTGAAATGATTCCATCCAATCTTCATCTGTTAAGGTTTCAAGTGTTCCTGTTTGAGGACCGCCTGTATTGTTCACTAGTATATCAAGACGTTTTTCATCACCTGCTGCTGCGACGACAAGCGCTTTAATTTGCTTGGCATCAGATACATCACATACTTGATACGTCAGCTTCCCTTTTACAAGCGGGGATAATTCTTTGACCGCTTCTTGCAGCGTGTGCTCATGTCTTCCCGAGAGCATCACATCTGCTCCCTCTTTTGCAAGATGAAAGGCAATGGCTTTACCGATACCTTGACTGCTTGCTGCGACCAATGCTTTTTTTCCAGATAGATTAACATGCATGTTGGCACCCTCCTCTGTTCATATTTTATCATACAAAAAGAACCTTGCTCACATGGCAAGGTTCTTTTCTACAAGATTATAGTTTAAACCGATTGACTGCCTGACGCAGTGCCTGACTTGATTCGTTCAACATTTCTGTTGATGTTTTCGTTCTTTCTAAAGCTTGTACTTGTTCGTCTGTGGAAGCATGTACTTCCTCAGCTGAAGCGGCGGATTCTTGTGAAATGGCCGCAATACTTTGAATGGAATCATTCATTTTCTGCTGTTCTTCAGTCATTTCATTGATTTGTGTATGAATGCTGTCAATGGAGCCGACAAGTGCCTGCATTTCCATTGTGATACTGCTGAGTGCCTCACCTGTTGAATTGATGGCATCACCTTGTTCTTCATTCATTTTGCTTGCTGCTGTCATCGCTTCAGCTGCCTTTTTCGATTCATCTTGAATGAGTTTTACGGTTTCACTAATATGTTTCGTTGATTCTGCAGATTGTTCAGCCAGCTTTCTGACTTCTTCTGCAACAACAGCAAATCCTCTTCCGCTTTCTCCTGCTCTCGCTGCTTCAATACTTGCATTCAGTGCGAGTAAATTCGTTTGATCTGAGATTTCAGAGATCGCTGTTACGACGTTTTCAATATTTTTTGTTTTATGCTCAAGGTCAAGCAGCATTTGCTCTACCTTCTTCGATTCTTCATTCGCTTGTGTTGATTTTTGGACGAGCAGACCAAGAGCATCAAGTCCTCTATAGCTTGCATCTTCCGATGATTTTGAGTTGGTTTGCATTTGCGTGGCAAGCTCACCCATATGACGAACTTTTTCATACAAATGCTCTGATTTTTCATTAATGGTTTCCGCTTCTGATGCTTGTTTCGTCGCTCCTACAGCGACCTCTTGAATAGCCGTTGCAATCTGTTCACTAGACAGCAAGGTCTCGTTTGAAATTTGGGTCACTTCATCCGTTGATTTCACAACCTGATCTGAAGACTCTTTCACTTTTTCAATTAAATCCCTGATGCCTTCAGTCATTTGATTAAAGCTTTTCGTCAGGAAACCTATCTCATCCTGAGACTTCGACTCAAGCGAGCTGGTTAAATCGCCTTCAGACACTTTACGAACATGCTCGATGAGGCGTTTAATTGGTGTTGTAATGCTTCTAGCCAATAAGTAGCTTAGAATCATGGCAAGTATAATGGCAATGACAGAAATAATGATACTTGTCTGATTCATTTGTTCAGTGATCCAAAGAAGTTTCTTTTTCTCGAAGCTCACACCGATCGTCCAGTTGGCCTCTTTAATTTTTGAGATGACGGTCAGCTGTTTGTCATCATCAATACCCGAGTTGTCGATCGCTTTTTTCACAGAAGCGACTTTTGAGATATTTTTTCCTTGCTCTGTTGGATGTGCCAAAATGGTCCCTGTGCCGTCAACTAAGAATGCCGTTCCCATATAAGGAATCTTTTGTTCATTTATATAAGACTGGATGGAAGCCAGTTTCAAGTCAAGTCCAGCGACACCGACTACTTTCCCGTTTCGTACGATCGCCTTTGTGGCTGAAACGACCATTTCATTTGTTGCTTTATCAATATACGGATCTGTCCATAGGACGTCGTCAGGCTTTTCAGCCGCTTGAATATACCAGTCTCGTTTAGACGGATCATACCCTTCACCAAAATCGGACTCCGGGAAAGCGAACATTTTACCATCACTTGTTCCTATATAGGCAAGCGAGATGAGTTCATCCTGCTCCTGCAATCCTTTTAATTCATCGTTTTCAAATGCCAATGTCTGCTTTGTTTGTTTCTGTGCAAAATCTTCAGTAAGTGTACTTGTTGCCAATTTGTTAATCGTATCACCGTAATTCTCAAGCTTTAGTGCTATGATGTCTCTCATGCTTTCTGCCGTTGCTGCTGTCGTTGTTTTCGCATCTCGTTCAATCAGTGGTCTTAATACTAAATTGGAACCCACTTGAACTGCGACAACGGTTAAAATTAAAATAACTGAGATGAAAACAGCTATTCTCACTTGAAGTTTCTTAAACATCTCATCACCCCTACATCCTACTTTCGCATCTTAATGTGTATATCGGCAAAATTGGTACCGCATTCAATAGTTGTAAGAAAATTTAAATAGAAAAAACAAGCCATAATGACTTGTTTTAAGTAAAATATTCAATTTTTGCAGACGGAAAGTACTGTTCGATATATGATTCTAATGTCTGTCTAAGTTCTTGTTCTTCATCTTTTTGATAGATATATTTTCCAATTCCGTATCTACCCCACTTATATCTTCTCTTTTCTTCATCTAGTTCTAGTTTTGTTTTTGGATAGTTTTTTTGGATGACACGCTTCGCCGGTTTTGTAAAACGGTGCTGAATCATTTCAAAGGTGATATCCTGTCTCACTTCTTCAGGGAGAGCTGCATCAAGTTTTTCAAATAGGACTTTATAGCCCTCTTGCCACCCTTCATGAATGTAAATAGGGGCAATAATAAAGCCAAGTGGATAGCCTGCTTTTGCTACCTTTACAGCCGCTTCAATCCGCTGATCGAGTGGTGATGTTCCAGGTTCGAAATATTTAATGACATAATCGGCATTGATACTAAAGCGGAATCTTGTTCGCCCATTGTGTTTTGCGTCTAACAAATGGTCTACATGATGAAATTTTGTAACAAAGCGTAGTTTGCCAAGATCGGTTTGGCCAAAGTATTCAATCGCTCGTTTGAGTGTGTGAGTCAAATGGTCAATTCCTACGATATCAGATGTACACGAGGCTTCAAATCGCGTGATATCAGGCGCACGCTCGTTCATGTACTGTTCAGCCTGATCTAAGATCTCTTCTACATTGACATATGTGCGAATGTACGGCTTACTCCCCATAGTCGTTTGCAGGTAGCAATAATGGCAATGCCCCATGCATCCTGTCGCAAACGGAATGGCATACTCTGCAGATGGTTTAGATGTATCAAATTTTAAGGTTTTTCTCACGCCGATAACGAGCGTCGACTTTGCATTACGGTACTTTTGCAAATCATTTTTCCCCGGAATATTTCTCACTTGGTTGTGTGAGGTTGTTTCTCTAATTTCAATTCCCATGCCTTCAAATTTTTCCTTCAGCTCTTGTCCTAATGGGTACTCTAGCGCCCGAGGTTCAATATACACAAGCTGGGGAACGAACGGTTTGATCATATTTAGCACATCCTTACCTTATAGGTTCATACCGTTACTTTAACCTCTCAGGATGGCTTCTATCCTTTCTAAAATCTCCCTTATTCAAACAGATCTTGATAAAGGGCTTCTGCTTCTTCGTATGTTGGAAATACGGCATCATCAGGGGCTAATGGGTGATATGTTTCAAGTAGAAATAGCGCAAGCTCTTGCTCATTGTAAGGGTGTGAAACGATTTCCGCTTCTTTAATTTGTGCGACATTGGCTGCATGTGGATTTCGATAAATGACATATACTTGATCACCCGGCTTATAGTTAGAGAAAGACAAACTGGTCACCTCCATTTTTTTATTTTAGGATGCCCTTCTCTGCAAGCGATATGACTGATTATGATAAAATTCGACAAAAAAACCAGACAGTTTGACCTGTCTGGTTTACATCACCTAGTTATGTTGAAACGTTTTTTTCACGAAATCAACCACTTCTTCAGTTGTACTCAGTGATAAGATATGCTCTTTAAATGATGCAGCTTCTTCCTTAGAAAGCTTGCTTAACTGCGTTCTTGCTGGAAGAATCGATGTTGCGCTCATTGAAAATTCATCTAATCCTAATCCAAGTAGGAGCGGGATTGCGATTTCATCTCCTGCCATCTCACCGCACATGCCAACCCATTTACCTTCTTTATGCGCTGCTTCAATCACAAGCGTTATGAGGCGTAAAATAGCTGGATTGTATGGCTGGTAAAGATAAGACACTCGTTCGTTCATTCGATCAGCAGCCATTGTGTATTGAATCAAATCATTTGTTCCAATACTGAAGAAATCTACTTCTTTTGCAAATTGATCTGCGATAACAGCTGTTGATGGAATTTCTACCATCATTCCGATTTCAATGGAATCAGATACTTCTGTACCAGCAGCAACCAATGCTTCTTTTTCTTCAAGTAAAATAGCTTTTGCTTCTCTAAATTCTGATAACGTCGCGATCATAGGGAACATGATTTTCAAGTTTCCATATGTACTTGCACGAAGTAACGCGCGTAGCTGTGTTCTGAAAATCTCCTGCTCTTCAAGGCAAAGGCGGATCGCTCTATAGCCAAGGAACGGGTTCATTTCTTTTGGAAGCTGCAAGTAAGGAAGTTCTTTATCGCCACCAATATCTAGTGTGCGGACAACCACTGCTTTGCCTTCCATCTTCTCTAAAACGGTTTTATACGCATCGAACTGCTCTTCTTCTGTTGGGAGCTGATCTCTGCCCATGTATAAAAATTCTGTACGGTACAATCCAACTGCTTCGCCGCCATTTTCAAGTACACCTTTTACATCTTCAGGTGTTCCGATATTTGCAGCTAGCTCTACGTGAACGCCGTCTTTTGTGACCGTTGGCTGGTCAACAAGTTTCGCCCATTCCGCTTTTTGAGCTAAGTAGTCTTCATGCTTTTTTTGATACGCTTTCACTTCATCTTCAGAAGGCTGAATGATGACGTCTCCACTAATACCATCAACAATGATCAGATCATTGTTTTTCACCGTTTTTGTTGCTTCTTTTGTCCCAACAACTGCTGGAATTTCCATTGATCTTGCCATAATCGCTGAGTGAGAAGTACGACCACCGATATCTGTTGCAAAACCTTTGACGAATTGTCTGTTCAGCTGAGCTGTATCAGAAGGTGTTAAATCTTCAGCAATGATAATGACTTCTTCAGAAATCATACTTGGGTTTGGAATGTCAACGCCTAGCAAATGACCAGTGACACGTTTTGTAACGTCGCGAATATCCGCTGCACGTTCTTTCATGTATTCATTGTCCATTGCTTCAAACATTGTAACAAACATTGTTGCTGTTTCTTTTAAAGCAAATTCAGCATTTACTTTATCCGATGTGATTTTATCCTTCACTGGGTTGAGCAGCTCTGGATCACTTAACACAAGAAGGTGTGCAGAAAAAATATCCGCTTTATCTTGGCCAAGTTCTTTTAGCGCATGCTCTTTAATTGCTTCAAGTTCTTGCTTTGAAACATGAATTGCTTCTTCAAAGCGTTTCACTTCTGTCTCTGGATCATTGATGTCTTTTTGGTGAACTGTTAAATCTGGTTCTTCTAGACGATATGCTTTTGCAATCGCAACGCCTGCTGAAGCACCGATTCCTTTCAGTTGTTGCATTACTCGCCTAGGCCTTCACTTTTCATTGTGTCTTTTAGCGCAGCAAGTGCATCATTTTCATCAGAACCAGAAGCAGAGATTGTGATTGTAGCACCTTTCGCAATTCCTAGAGACATTACACCCATAATAGATTTCAGGTTCACTGTTTTACCATTATATTCTAAGTTGATATCAGCATCATATTTACTAGCAGTTTGTACAAGAACTGTTGCAGGACGTGCGTGAATTCCAGAATCTGCAGTTACTTTGAATGTTTGTTGAGCCATTTTTATCAATCTCCTTTTTATACATTTCATACATCCACAATATTATATCATACTGCCGAGCTTGTCATCTAACAAGAACGGCAGTTATGAAAATTATTTTGAAATTTTCATGATGTTTTCTTGGCCAGCTTTGATTTCACCGGATTCTTGAAGGTCAATAAATTGTCCTTCACTTAAGTTTGTAAATACAATTGGTGTCATTAAAGATGGTACTTCTGACTTAATTTTATCAATATCAACCTCTAAAAGTTTTTGACCGATTTCTACTTGGTCTCCCTCTTGTACAAATGCTTCAAATCCTTCTCCTTTGAGGCTGACTGTATCAATCCCGAAGTGAATCAAGATTTCAAGTCCACCATCAGACTGGAGGCCGATGGCGTGTTTTGTTGGGAACACATTTAAGATTTTTCCTCTTACTGGTGAAACCACTGTTCCCTCTTTTGGCAAGATAGCAAAACCGTCACCCATCATTTTCCCTGAGAATACTTGATCTGGCACATCTGTAATTGGATGCAGCTCCCCTGTAATTGGTGAAGCAAACGTTTCTTCCCCTTGTTCGTTTTGAAGCGGTTTTGCAATGACTTCTTCAACCTGCTGACTGACTTCTTCTTTTGCAGAAGGGTCTTTCGCTGGTCGAGGTGTGCGCCCTGCAATAATGTCTTGCATTTGTGTTTTTAAATTATCAGAGCGTGGTCCAAAGATGGCCTGGATGTTATTCCCTACTTCAAGGACACCTGAAGCGCCAAGCTTTTTCAAGCGGTCTTTATCCACTTTTTTCTGATCATTTACAGTGACACGTAAACGCGTAATACAAGCATCTAGGTGTTTAATGTTTTCTTGGTCACCCATTGCTTCAAGAATTTCATAAGGTAAGTCATCGCCTTTTCCAGATTGAGCGCTGCTTGCACTGTCAGCTGCTTCATCTTCTCGTCCTGGCGTTTTCAGATTAAACTTGCGAATCGCAAATCTGAATCCGAAGTAGTAAATGACAGCCAGTACGAGACCGACTGGAATAACAAGCCACCAAGCGGTTCTATTTGGCAGGATACCAAATAGGAAGAAGTCGATTAACCCTCCTGAGAAGGTCATCCCGATTTTCACGTTTAGAATATCCATTATCATAAAGGATAATCCAGCGAATACACAGTGAATCGCAAATAATATCGGTGCAACAAACAAGAATGAGAATTCAAGCGGTTCAGTGATCCCTGTTAGGAAAGAAGTAAGGGCCGCTGATCCCATAATTCCTGCTACAAGTTTTTTATTCTTAGGTTTTGCTTCATGGTAAATCGCAAGTGCTGCTGCTGGAAGTCCAAACATCATGAACGGATATTTCCCTGTCATGAATGTCCCAGCTGTCAGCTGAACACCATCTTTGATTTGCGCCATGAAAATACGCTGGTCACCACGGATAATATCTCCTGATAAGCTCTTATAGCTAAAAAATTCATACCAGAATGGTGCGTAGAATATGTGGTGCAGACCAAACGGAATTAATGAGCGTTCAATGACACCGAATACAAAGGCAGCCAGCGGCTCATTCGCTGCAAGCAGTCCAGTTGAAAATGAGTTCAATGCACCTTGGATTGGCGGCCAAATGACGAGCATCAAAAGCCCTAAAATAAGTGCTGAAATCGACGTAACGATTGGAACAAAACGCTTACCAGCAAAGAAGCCAAGATATTGCGGGAGCTCAATTTTGTAAAATTTATTAAACATATAAGCGGCTAATACCCCGACAATAATCCCGCCAAACACGCCGGTAGACAAGGTCGGTATGCCGAGCATATTCACATACGCTGGATGACTTTCCTTAAAGAACTTAGCCAATTTGATTGAATCGGATGGAATGGAACCGTTGGCCATTAATACGGCACTCATCGTTACGTTCATGACAAGGTAACCGATGATCGCGGCAATCCCTGCCACACCGTCTCCATTGGCAAGACCGATGGCAACCCCTACAGCAAATAGGAGTGGAAGATTCGAGAAGACAATATTCCCCGCATTCTCCATAACACTTGCAACAAGCTGAATTGTATCATTGCTTAAAAATTGAGCGACATCAATCAGCTGCGGATTTTGCATCGCATTTCCGAGTGCTAGTAAAATACCAGCAGCAGGAAGGATCGCAACTGGAAGCATAAGTGCTCGTCCAATTTTTTGCAACACACCAAAAAGTGATTTAAACACTGGTTGAACCTCCTTTTGTTTTCGCTTACAACATGCATTTCAATTACACACTGACGTACATTTCATAATTAACCGTTTACATTTCACTTTCAGAACACAAAAAAGGCATGGTGATATAAGGTTGCGCAAATAACAGGATCTTATCCTGTATTTACCTTAAGTCACTCATGCCTGATCGAATCAGTTACACGTTTCAAGGAAACTATGAAATTTTATTCGTCAATCTGTACAGGTGAAGTGTCAAATAGACAGCTTCGGCATCTTGTACAGGCTTTTTCAATGCATGTTGCAAAATTTTGATCATTTTCCAAGCAGTATTGTAGCATAAAGGATATTCATTTTTCAATAGATGAAGCAACTTTTCTGGCTCCTCTAATGATTCTTCCCGTTTAATACGCTCAATCGAAAACGTAATATGGCGCAGTAAGCGTAAATAATGAATACTTTCTCTGTCTACTTTCATATGAAATGCATCTTCTATGACTTGGACCATTTGTGTCATGAGCTGCGAATGACGGTTGACCTCGGATAAAGGCCGGTTCGTTAAAGCAGAGTGAATGTGGAGCGCAATAAACCCAATCTCTCCTTCGGGCAGCTTTGTTTCAACATCTGGCCGCGCATTTATCAGTTCCACGACTTCCTTTGCGACCTCGTATTCTTTCGGGTATAAGGATTTCGTTTCAAGCATAAAAGGATTGGTGATATCATAGCCTTGCTTAACTCGCTTAAAACTAAAGGCAATATGATCTGTTAGTGCAATATGAATATGCTCATTTAAACGATGCCCCATTTTTTCTCGTATATGATAAATGACGTCATTGGCAAGCTCAATCATGTCCTCATTAATGTGGTGCAGCAATTGTTTGTATTCTGTTTGCTCTTTTGTGTTCTTTAACACAAACATTTTCTCAAATGCCGCTTGATCGAGAACGTCACCCGATTTTTTCCCAAAGCCGATCCCTTTATCAATCAGGACCACTTCGCCTAAAGAAGGGTGTTTTGCGATGATGACATTATTATTTAACGCTTTATCAACGGTGAAGGATTCCATGAACATCCCCACCTCCTTCTTATTCAATCCTTCTTATCGTACAAAACAGATGAAACGTGCGTCAACGATTGTTTTTCAAAATAGTCGTTGTGCGCTCAACGAGTCGATATGACAGCACCCTTTTTTCTGGTGCTTCACCTTGTAACACTCGATTAAACAAGTCAAATGCTTCCTGCCCCATTTGTTTGAGAGGAATGTCTATACTAGAAATCCCCAATGCTTCACTCAATTGATCGTTTTGAAAGCCAAGTATGGCTGGTGATTCTCCAACGTTTATTTGGTGACGCTGTGCTTCTAGTAAAAAACCTGCTGATACATCATCGTTCGTAATCAATAAGGCTGTCGGACGATTTTGCATCTCTTTCCATTCTGTAAATAATTGCTTGCCATCAAAAATGGTTAGTTTTCCTTCAATGACCCATTCATCATCAATGTCCTGCCCAAGCGACCGCATCATTTCTTGATAAGTCTGAATGCGAACTTGGCTATTCTCCCCTTCTGTTCTAGCAAGAACGATTGCGATTCGCTCATGACCGCATGCCGCTAAGTGTTCAAGCCCTTCCTTAAAAGCCTGATCATGCGCAATCGATACCGATGAACATGTATCATGCGGAGTAGGATGACAAAAGATAATAGGACCAGATTCCTGCCACTTTAAAATTTCTCGATCACTTAACGCATTTGAGCAAAAGATTAAACCATCCACACGCTGCTCTTTTAAGCTCATTAATGCTTCTTTTTCCTTTAATGGGTCATATCCTGTTTGAAACAAGGCAAAATGCATTCCGCACTCCTGTGCTTTTTCTGCAATCCCTGTGACAATTCCGCTGAAATAGGAGTGATCAATTGTCGGAAGTACAATTCCAAGCATATTGGAATAGCCCTTTGCTAAATGCACTGCCTGAATATTCCGTGTATATTTGAGCTCTTTCATCGCACTAAGTACGCGCTCTCGCTTTTCTTCTTTGACATAAGGATGATCATTCATCACTCGTGATACGGTGGTAACAGATACACCCGCTCTTTTCGCAATATCCCTTATGTTAGGCATTTTTTCTCCTACTTTCTCTTGATATGGTAAGCGTTTCATACTTTAAGATGTATGTGAGCTGAACAAATCACTGGGTGGAAAGGGGAATTCAAGATGGGTATTATCATATGGATCATATTATGTTTGACTATTTTGTTTTCTGCTCGATTTGCACTACATCCTTTAGGAAAAGAACATAAAATCAAGCCGTTTCAATCAATTGATGATTTTTTTGTTGATAAGGATCGCAAAGAGTGACAAAAAAATCACGATGACGCTCCCAATACTTGGACGTTCATCGTGATTTTTTTCATTACTTGATGATCGTCAACTCTTTTGGATAATTGGTTAAGGTGACTGGGCCATCTTTTGTAATGAGAACATCGTCTTCAATTCTAACCCCGCCGACTCCTGGTACATAAATACCCGGCTCGATCGTATAGACCATCCCTTCTTTTAGAAGGTCATCATTTGCTTGACTCATAGAAGGGAACTCATGAACAGAAACCCCGAGTCCATGCCCTAGACGGTGCGGGAAGTATTCGCCATATCCTGCTTCTGCGATCAGCCCTCTTGCTTTTAAGTCAAGGTCGCCAATTCTCACACCCGGCTGGCTCATATCAAGTGCTGCCAATTCGGCTTTCAAGACGGTGTTGTAAATATCTTTTTGTTGTTCAGACGCTTCTTGATAGATGAAGGTTCTTGTAATATCTGAACAATAGCCATCCACAATCACGCCGAGGTCAAATAAAACAAAATCACCTTTTTTCAAGGCTGCCTGCCCCGGATTTCCATGAGGTTCTCCTGATTTTTCTCCGAATAGTACCATGGTTGAAAAGGACATGCCCTGAATGCCTTTTTTCTTCAGTTCATATTCGATGACAGCAAGAACTTCGGTTTCCGTCACCCCTTCTTTTAGGGCATGAACCCCAATTTTGACGCCTTCGTCTGCCAATTGAGCTGCTTTTTTCAATGTTTCAATTTCAGCTTCGTCTTTAATTAGTCTTAGCTGATTGAGCACATCTTCTGCCCGGACAAATGTTTCTGCCCCGGTGACAGCTTGGAGCTGCTCTGCTCTTTGCAAAGGAATGGATTCTTTTTCAATCGCTAGGCGAGTCGCTTTTACTCCTCGTTTTTCTAGTGCCTTTTGTATGAAATCAAAGGGGTTTTCATGGTCTTCATATCCAATGAGATCTCCAGCCCATCCCGCATTTTTTGCTTGCTCAACTTCCATCTTAGGCAAAATGAAAAATGGATCTGCTTCCTGAAAAACAAACAGCCCCATCACTCTTTCATGCGGCTCTGTGAAGTATCCAGATAGATAGAATACATTCTCCTTTGTATGTATAAATGCACCTTGAATGTCTTTTTTCTTAAGCCAAGAAGACAAGTTTTTCATTCGATTCATCGTGATCCTCCTCACACGTTTGACTACTGATCTATTGTATCAGTTTTCACTGTATTTCGCACAAAAGCGCACTGACCTAAAGCCAGTGCGCTTTTGTGATTTGCTTAAGAAGCACGAAGCAAACGAAGTCCGTTTAAAATAACCAAAATCGTACTGCCTTCATGTCCAATGACACCAAAAGGTAAATCAAGTACTTGTAAGAAATTCGCACAGATTAACAAACAAATAACTGTTAATGAAAAGATGATGTTTTGTTTAATGATTCGGTTCATCTTTCTTGAAAGACGGATCATCTTTGTTAGATTGTTTAAGTTATTTTTCATTAAAATGAGATCTGCTGTTTCTAAAGCAACATCTGTGCCTCCGCCCATTGCGACGCCAACATCCGCTGTGGCGAGTGCAGGTGCATCATTGATTCCATCTCCGACCATAATGATCGAATTACCTTGTTTTTTCAGTTGATTGACTTCGTGTACCTTTTCATCTGGAAGACATTCAGCGACAACGGTTTGGATGCCTGCTTCCTCTGCAATCGCTTCAGCTGTTTTTTGCTGATCCCCTGTGAGCATGACGGTTTGGATGCCTAAATCATTCAGTTCCTGAATCATTTTTTTGGCTTCAGGTCTGATTTGATCCTTCAAACCGAGACAGCCGACGACTTCTTGATTTTTTTGGACATAGACAACTGTGTATCCTTTGGATGAAAGAACATCACCATTCTCTTCAATGTCACGATCCATTGCAGCTTTTCCGGCAAAATCTTTCTTCCCAATCCGCCATATATCCTCATTTAATTGTGCTTCCACACCAAAACCTGATGTTTCTTCAATGGTTACGTGGGCTGTCCGCTCTGTATGATGCTCTTTTGCCATATCAGAAATGGCTTTAGCTAATGGATGGTTTGACTGACTTTCAATTTGATAGAGTGCATGATAAAAGGTCGATTCATCTTGCCCTTTTGCCAAGACCACTTTTTCAACAGCTGGTTTTCCACTTGTAATCGTACCCGTTTTATCAAATGCAATCATCGTACTTGTGCCCAGTTTTTCTAAAAAGACACTTCCTTTTACAAGCATACCGTTTCTTGCACCGTTTGAGATGAGTGAAAGAGCTGCTGGCATAATTGAGGCAACAAGTGCACAAGGCGAGGCAACCACCATAAACACCATTGCGCGGTAAAACGTTTCACTCATGCTCCAGCCAAGTACAAAATGAGGTAGGAACATTAAAATCGCTACAGTGATGAGCACACCTTTTACATATGCACCTTCAAATTTTTCAATAAATGCTTGGCTTGGCGATACACTTTCTTGTGCAGATTCCACCAGCTTAATGATTTTATGAAAAAGTGTTTCTTCATTATGTTTTGTTACTTCTACTGTTAATGAACCATTTAAATTCACTGTTCCTGCAAACACATCTTCCCCTTGCCCTTTTTCCTGAGGCACCGATTCACCCGTTAAGGCAGATTCGTCTACACTTGTTCTTCCGCTCATGATCACACCATCTGCTGCAATTCGTTCGCCCGCTTTGATTAAAATACGATCGCCTGGCGTAAGTGAAGAAGCAGCGATTTGGATGGTGGTTCCATCTTCTTCAATTAAAGTGGCTTCATCTGGAGCGATACTCATTAAGGCCGTTAAGTCTTTTTTACTTTTATTTGACGTATACGTTTCTAGCGCACCGCTAAGCGAAAAAATAAAAATTAAAATGGCACCCTCTGCCCAGTAGCCAATGATCGCTGAGCCTATCGCAGCAAATATCATTAAAAGTTCTACATTTAATGTCTTGGATGAAATGGTTTCTTCAATTCCTTCCTTTGCCTTTGCAAAACCACCAATAACAAAAGCAAGAATGAAAAGAGGAATACTCCACATCGTTTCATCCTTTAGAAACCATCCAATCAAGATGAGAATCCCCGAAATACCTGCTGCGATTAATTCTCCGTGCTGTGCCCATTTTTGAAAGAGCGAGTTGGATCCCTTTTGATCTGTCGTTTGATAAAGTGCTGTATTCTCATTCATGATTACTTTCTCCTCTCTAATTGATAATGATTTTCACATTATCAATCGTTGCCCGTTCCGTTTATCATCTATATTTTCTGCTATTTCAAGCTTTTTATAGGTCTGTAACTCATTATAACAGGTTCTGATCAATTTTCAATTAATAATTATTATAATTTCTTTTTGATAATAATTATCATTATTAGTATCCGACATTTCTTCCTCTTTCTGAGCACATTTTATTCATCTGAAAGGTAATTGAACACAAAAAAGAACCAACGGATCGACCATTGGTTCTTACAGAAAGCTTGTGTTCTAAGAATTTGTCCACTCTTTGATTTGTTTTTTCGTCAGCGGACCTACATGGTTTTTGACCACTTCACCCTTTTCATTGATGAAAAAGGTCGTCGGGATCGTAATGATTTGGTATTTCTTCATCATTTCTCCGTGTTCATCGAGAACGATCGGAAATGTGAACTTTCTGTCTTTCACAAATTGGGCAACTGCATGCTTGCTTTGCTCAGCACCAAGTAAATTCACAGTCAGTATGTCTACATCACTTTGATTTTCTTTCACGATCTGTTCAAAGGCTGGCAGCTCCATTTTGCAGGACGGGCACCACGTTGTCCAAAAATGCAGAATGGTCCGCTTCCCTTTCACCGGGATCACCTGCGTTTCACCTGTTAATGTAGGTGCTTCTATCCTCGGCGCCATTACAGGCTCTTTTGCTTCAGCCTCTATGTTCATCAGAAATAAAAGAAGGGTCATCACGAGAAGACTGGCGGGTAGATATTTACGATTCATCAGCATCTTCCTTCCTGATTTTCCTATAGCTTGCCCGCTAGCTGCACATGACATTCAAGCTTTTTTCAATGTAAGAAACATGGAGACGCCGAGTTCCTTGCAAATCGTTGCATAATGCAAAGCCGTTAATAGCAGCATCCCCGTGTTCATCCCTAAGATAACGCCCATCATATTTAAGGATTCAATGGACCCTAGGAAATACACCATAGAGAACGACACCACGTGCACCCATATATTATGTAGGAACACATCTTTAATGAGACCCATACCAATTAAGCACGCTTGAAACGGCATCACGAACAGGTGGCATAAGAAGTAAGGCCAGAGCAGCTGCAAGTAGACGGCTGCTTGAGGTGAGTCAAAAAAGAGCTGCGTGAGCGGATAAGCGAAATAATACATGATCATCACCGCTGGCACCCCATAGCCAAACGTAATGAGAATCGCTTGTCTGACACGTTTTTTCACGAGATCATACTGCCCCAAGGCATAGGCTTCTGATACATTCGGAATCATCACAATCATAATGGAATGAGCGATAAACGCCGGAAAAAAACCGATCGACATCGCTACGCCAGCAAGCATTCCGTAATGATCAACAGCAAGCGTACCAGAAATGCCCGCTGCAACAAGGGCTCCTTTGATTAAAAACGGTTCAATCGCATTGGCAATGGCATGAAAGATACGCATACCTGTTGTCGGGATGGAGACCGCTAACAAACGTTTTCTGACGTCAATCCCTCTTAACTCAACCGATTTGACATTCACAGCATTTTTCGCCATGACGTATTGGGAATATAAATAGATAAAGACGACGAGATCACTTGCAACAATCACACCAATCGCGATAAGCACCGCTGTTTCAATATCAAACGAATACCAATGAAAAAACAAAAATAAACAGATAAGCTGGATCGTTTTTTTCAGCATATTGGCTAGAGCAATTCTACCCATTTGCTGCTTGCCCATAAAATAACCGCGTGCAATGGACGTAAATGCGATGATTGGAATAAGTGACAGAACCAATCCCTTCATCAGCGGATGATACGATTGAAATACAGGAATGAAAGGCAGTACAATGGCTGCTATTGTCGTTGTTGTGCATGTCACCACAAGCGTCATTTTAAATGCATGGCGAAGCATACTTTTATGAAGCCGCTCATGCGATTCTGCAATGAATTTAGAAATGGAGACTGGCAGCTCTAAGCTGGCGATCACAAGCACAAGCATGATGATGGGAAGGATGCTCATATATAAACCCATTCCATGTTCTCCAAGCTCTCTCGCTAAAATCATATTGACTAAAAACTCGATACACTCAGCAATGAAAGCTGCGACAGATAGCAGAATGACCCCTTTTACAAATCGATTCATGTAGCCTCCCCTTGTCTAAAAGCAAATTCTTTTCACATTCTATGAGACAAGTCCTGAAAATATTTTAATAATTGAAGACAAAAAAACAGCGACTGATTGATCGCTGCTTTTCTTTACACTGCAAACACGTGACGGCCAATGCGTTCTACAATTTTACGAGAACGAATCCAGTTATCTGTCGCCGTTTTTGGATTATAAAAATAAATCGCCTTTGTTGTTCTGTCATCTTCTTTGACAACCTGCTTCACAGCTTTTACGGAATCCTGGTCTGCCTTATCATTAATACTTCCATTTGATACGGGCTGGAAGGCATTTCGCTGATAAATCACGCCTCTGACACTGTCAGGAAAAGAGCGGTGTTCCACGCGGTTTAAGACGACGCTTGCTACAGCTTTTTTCCCTGCGTAAGATTCACCTTTTGCTTCGGCATGTACCAAGCGAGAAAGCAAGTCCATTTCTTCATTAGAATAGTGTGATTCATTTCTTGAGCTTGCTGGCTTTGCCGTTTCCTTTTTCTTCGGCTTCGGCCTCGGTTTTGATGCCTTTTCCTCTGTTGATGTGCTTAGCATTTTCACTTTCGGCTGATGTTTCTCCTCTGAAAACGCTGGAATCACGGTATGCTTATTATCTTGATCTATATATGAAAGCTGATGCTTTTCAGGTGCTTGTTCAAGTTTCTGACTTAATGTGCCCTCTTGCTCTTGTATATTGTCCATCTTGATCGCTGAGATGAGCATAAGGATGGCAAAAAGAGCTGTATGAATTTTGATCATTTTTCGCCTCATTCCTCCCTTAATTAATGTAGGCCGTAAGATACTTGTCCACTCTAACAAGAGCTTCTTCTATTTTCACGCACAAAGATTTTCATGCCTGTCCAAATTCCGTCATTAAATGGCATGTCCTAGTTGAAATACGCATGAACTGGTAATGTAAGCGTTTAATATAGTCTCTTTTTAGCCTATAATCATCCTTATGCTCCTGATTATGGGTTATTACATTTTCTTTTCATATGTATCAAGCTGGTTTGAAGTGTGACAAAAGAACCAAAATAAAAAGCTTTTTCTCATGAATGAGAAAAAGCTTTAGCTTCTTGCTTCTTTAAGATATTCAAAAATAACATCTCCACCATGCTTGGCGATTCCGCGAAAATGTTTAAAATCATCTTGATTGACCAATACAGAACGAAATGTTAAAAAATCATCCTTTTGAATGGTCACTTGTTTTTCAGTACCATTCCGTAATGATTCTAGTATTGTGTTGATGTGTTCTTCAGTCAAAAAAATCGCTCCTTTTCAGCCTTGATCAAATATTAAATATACCATTCGTTTTCAAAGCGTACAACGAAAACGAAAGAAAAACGTCTTTATCCTTTACATTGGTATGAAAATATTGCAAAATACTTTTTAATAGGGAATGAAATCTGTTTTTAAAGGAGAGGGATCGGTTGAAGATTGCAAAAATTGGGAATGTGATCGAATTTAGAAATGGTTTAACAGGTGTAGTTGAAAAAGTGAATGAAAACTCTGTTATTGTGGATGTCACCATTATGGACAACTATAGAGATTTAGAACTGGATTCACTAACAGTCGTTAATCATAAAAACTATAAAATCATCAAAGACTCCGTACATTAATTTGCAATCCTCAATTCAGACTACCGTTACATAAAGATATACACAGCAAAGCTGACTCGTGTCACAGCTCTGTTCTCTTTTGACAATCACATATGAAAAAGGCTGACAACCATATAAAGTGGCGTCAGTCTTTTTGCGCGTGAAAGGTTTGCATTTCCGCTTTTGTTTTGTACATATCAACTTCTTCAGGTGTTATCACGCCTTTATCAATTAAAAGGGCGATCACTCCAAGTAATGTGGAGGCACTCCATTTATATCGTTCTTTGTTTTGATGTTCAAGCATATGAAGCTCTTCCCTTAATTCCATTAGCAGCTTCTCTGTTTTGTCTTCTTTGTTTGCCAACACAAACGCCTCCATTTTCATTCGCTCGTTTCAATTTTATCTTAAAGTAAATATATGAAGAATAAAAGCATGATACACCTTTACAAACATACGTTCTGTCGTGTATACTATACATACGAGCTGGTAGCCCCCAGCCGTCCTAGCAAGTTCTATTCCTATTGGTATGAGAAGAGTGACATGACTCTTCTCTTTTTTTATGTGCCATCATAATCTATTCCATAAAAAAAGACATGTCATCCACATGTCTTTTCTTATTTATTAGCGATTATCAATCGTTTCTGGATACATATCGTGATTCATCATACGATACGATGCCATCTCTTCATACTTTGTCCCAGGTTTTCCGTAGTTCGTATACGGATCAATTGAAATACCGCCTCTTGGTGTAAATTTGCCCCATACTTCGATATATCTTGGGTCCATTAATTCAATGAGGTCGTTCATGATAATATTCATACAATCCTCATGGAAGTCACCGTGATTACGGAAGCTGAACAAATATAATTTTAATGATTTACTTTCGACCATGATTTCATTTGGGATGTAGCTGATATACACGGTCGCAAAATCTGGCTGCCCTGTTTGCGGGCAAAGGGATGTGAATTCTGGGCAGTTGAATTTCACAAAATAATCTCTATTCGTATGTTTATTCGGGAACGTTTCAAGCACTTGTGGTGCATAGTCAAACAAGTAATTGGTCCCCTGATTTCCTAGTAAAGTGACACCTTCTAATTCTTCTGGTTTTCTTGTCGTCATTTTGTCTCTTCCTTTCTATACGCCTCGTTTATTTCCCCACAATAGCGTGTGCAGTTGTGGTAAGACTCTCACACGATTCAAATCAGGATCTTGCGCTACTTGATCTACAAGCATTTCGTATTTCTTTAATAAGTGCGTTAATAAGTACGCATCATCAGCTGTTGTTGTATCATCATTTCCCACCTGCAAATAAAAGGGGAGTTCTGGGTATTTCGCATGGACATCCTTTGCATAGGCTAGATCAAGATCATCAAAGATCACGACCTTCAGGCTTGCATGTTGCAACCTGTTTCCCTTTTTCAATTCATCTATGATACGCGTAAGTTTCGTAAAATCTGTTTTCATATTTGAACTTGGTGGTTTTGGAGAAATGGTTAAATCATCTATCTTCAAAAACCAATCTTGATACATCGTTCCCTGCGTTTCAAGCGCCGTATCAATTCCTTCTTCATGCAATAAATCAATAAGTGATTCCATTTGTTTCAAGAGCGCAGGATTCCCACCTGAAATGGTGACATGAGAAAATGCCTTTCCACCTATTCTCTTCAGCTCTTTTACAATGTCCTCTGCCTGAAGCCACTGAATATCATGCTTAGCTGATCCATCCCATGTAAAAGCTGAATCACACCAGCTGCAAGAGTAGTCACAGCCAGCCGTTCTGACAAACATGGTTTTTTGACCAATAACCATTCCTTCTCCTTGAATGGTCGGACCAAAGATTTCTAAGACAGGAATCGCTTTAGTCATTGAGCTCAACTCGTTTCGGACGGTAAATGCAGTAGCTTGTTGGTGTCTCTCTGACAAAAACTTGAACACATACTGGTTTGTTCGCTAAAGTCGTTAAATATGCGGCCACTTTATCATACACAGTCTTTGCGACAACCTCAGTGGTTGGCATCGCGTATGGATCATTTGATGAGAATTCTTCATGGTCATTGAGCAGTGTATGGTCGTACTGTCCATGAATGAGTTTTTTTAGCGTGCTAAAATTCACAAGGAAACCTGAATCATCTAGATGATCTCCTGCAATCGTAATGTTAATCGTATACGTATGACCATGTACACGGCTACAAGCGCCAGCATCTTCTCTCGGGATAAAATGGGCTGCCGATACATGCATATCTTTATTCAATTCAAACGAAAATGGATGATTCGTCTGTGGATAGATTTGAGAAAGCATTTAGTTCGCCTCCTTCATGTCCATATAAGTGTCATAGCCATTTTTCCGAAGCTTACATGCAGGACATTCCCCGCAGCCATCAGAAATGATGCCATTATAGCAAGTGAGTGTTTCATTTTTCACAAAATCTAGCGCATTCAGTTCATCAGCCAGTTTCCACGTTTCAGCTTTATTCAGCCACATGAGCGGCGTATGGATGACAAATGGTTTTTCCATTGCCAAATTCACCGTGACGTTACAAGATTTCACAAACTCATCTCGGCAATCTGGGTAGCCGCTAAAGTCTGTCTCGCACACACCCGTGATAATATGACGTGCTCCAATTTGATACGCAAGAATGGATGCAAAGGATAAGAAAACTAAGTTTCTCCCCGGAACAAATGTGGAAGGCAGTTCTCCTTCCTTTTCTTCAATATCAATGTCATCTCTTGTTAAGGCATTGGGTGCAAGCTGATTTAAAAGAGACATATCTAATAGATGATTTTTCACACCTAGCTTGTCAGCAATTCTTTTGGCAACATCAATTTCTTCTTGATGACGCTGATTATAATGAAAGGTTACCGTTTCAACCTCTTTAAATTGTTGAAGTGCCCATAGTAAACATGTCGTACTGTCTTGTCCCCCGCTAAAGACAACGACCGCTTTTTCATTTTTCATTTTTCCTTTTCCTCCTTTTGCAGACCCGTACCTCCGCACAAAGCTGCATCTGAAAGGTTCATGAAAACCCCTATTTTTCTCAAAAGAAAAGACACCTTTACATGTGTATGAGGTGTCCCAGCCATAAAAAATAAAAAATGCCACATCCAAGGATACGGCAAGTCCTTAGTTTTTTATAGAGGGTTTTGCTAGAACCTCTCCCGTTTTCACGGATTTTTGTTCAATTTTCACAGAGGATAGTGTACCACATAATTGGTGTACAAGCTATCCCTTCTTTACTTATCACGTGATGCAGGCACTTTTTTCAGACAAAGAAAGAGGATAAAAAAGATACTGACATAGCCAAAAACAGGGTAAACCGTTGAAATGAGTGTGCCGTATCCAATTTTACTGATGACATAACAGCAAAGCAGAATAAAGGATATCGTATACATACTGTTCAATCGGATATACGCCCTCACCTGTCTTTCGAGACCGTATAAATTTCCTATAACGGATGTAAAGACTTCACCAAAGATCACGAATAAATAGATGAGATGAATGGAGTTTGCGACTTGATACACCACTTGGGCCATCGGAATATCATACGCTTCCAGCATTTCTAATGAAGAAAGGGATAAAAAGCAGGCGAGCAGAATGAGTGTCAGCATCAGACCTCCAAGCACCGCTCCCCTTTTTATGACGGCTTCGGATGTCATTTCGTTTGCAACCGGCACTAATACGGCTTGAGACAGCGCTAAATTAAATGCACCATATGAAATCGCAGACAACATCCATTCGCCCTCTCCCATTTGCAGCCCCAGAACGTGGCTTTCACCGCTACTAAACACAAATGAATCTAGAAACACAATCAGCGAAAAGAAAATCAGCATTGGAACGACAAGTACATTGACACCAAATAACCCTTTTGAACCTTTAAAAAGGACAATGACACTTAAAATAATCGTTAAAAAAATACCATATTCTTTTGAGATGCCAAGTTGTTCTTCAAAAATAGCGCCTGCGCCAGAAATCATCACTGACGTCACACCTAGTAAAATAAAAAACATGGCGATGTTAATATATCGACTCGCAGCAGCTCCAAATAAAAACCGATTCATATCTTGATAAGACTCCGCTTCAATTCGTTTGGAAATAAGCATCATTTTTGCGCCAAGGCCGGTAAAAATAACACCGCTAATCAAAATCCCGATCAATCCAATCCAGCCAAAACGAACAAAAAATTCTACGATTTCTTTTCCTGTCGCAAACCCAGCTCCAACCACTGTTCCTACATATACAAAGGCAAGCTGAAAAGCGGATTCATTTGAACGTTTCATATGACCCCTCCGCACCCATCACTTTCGATTGTCTCTTTTTTATCCTATGAAACAAGTTCCTTGAAAAGAAGGACAAACCATGATTAAATGCAAAAAAGGATTTTTCATTCAGCTATGAGCAAAACAGTTGAAAGTCAAAATAGGTCAGAGTATACTATAGTCAAAGATGGTCAAACAACAGACCATTTTATTTAACATTCATTGGTCAAATAAAGTCAAACTTTATTTTAAGGAGGTCATGGCTCATGCGTTGTCAACATTGTCAAGTAAATGAAGCAACTATTCGCCTGAATATGCAAGTAAATTCGTCCCGTAGCCAAATGGTTTTATGTGAAGACTGCTATACCTCTTTGATGGAACAGTCAAAAATGAAAATGGGTCCTAACCTTTTCGGGGGCGGTTCATTCTTCTCTGAGCAAGCAGGACATGCGACGAGCCAAGAGCGGCCTAAACAAAAAGGCTTACTCGATGAGCTTGGCCGGAACTTAACGGATGGCGCACATGCTGGTTTAATCGATCCTGTCATTGGCCGTGATGAAGAAGTCACAAGAGTCATTGAGATTTTAAATAGAAGAAATAAAAACAATCCTGTCCTCATTGGTGAACCTGGTGTTGGTAAAACGGCCATAGCCGAAGGACTAGCACTAAAAATTGCAAATGGAGATGTACCAAATAAATTAAAGAACAAACAAGTTTATTTATTAGATGTCTCTTCACTTGTGGCAAACACAGGTGTACGTGGTCAATTTGAGGAACGGATGAAGCAATTAATCAAAGAATTGCAAAGCCGTAAAAATATCATCTTATTCGTTGATGAAATTCATCTTCTTGTAGGCGCAGGCTCTGCCGAAGGGTCAATGGATGCCGGAAACATTTTGAAACCAGCTCTAGCTCGAGGGGAACTGCAGCTAGTAGGTGCGACAACATTAAAAGAGTATCGTCAGATTGAAAAAGATGCTGCCCTTGAACGCAGGTTCCAACCTGTCATCGTTGATGAGCCAACACAGGATGAAGCATTCGAGATCTTAAAAGGCATTCAGGATAAGTATGAAGCCTATCATGGCGTCACCTATTCTGACGAAGCCATTAAAGCGTGTGTTCAATTATCTTCGCGGTATATTCAAGACCGCCACTTGCCAGATAAAGCCATTGATTTAATGGATGAAGCAGGTTCAAAAGCGAATCTCTCCATTGATGCAGCAAGTGAAGATGAATTAACAAACCGTCTTGCGCAAATTGCCGCTGAAAAACAAGCCGCTTTAAATGAAGAACGCTATGAAAAAGCAGCGAAGCTTCGAGACGAAGAAGAAGCGATTGAAGCGAGATTGCAAAACAAAACAAATGACAAAGAACATGTCGTCACAGCTGAGGACATTCAGTCGATTGTAGAACAAAAAACAGGTATCCCTGTCGGCAAACTACAAGCAGACGAACAAACAAAAATGAAAGAAATTGATGTCCGCTTAAAAGCCCGCGTCATTGGTCAGGAACATGCGGTTGAAAAAGTGGCGAAAGCCGTAAAAAGAAGCAGAGCCGGCTTAAAATCAAAACACAGACCAACTGGCTCCTTCCTATTCGTTGGGCCAACAGGCGTCGGGAAAACCGAATTGTCTAAAACATTAGCGGAAGAATTATTTGGCTCAAAAGAAGCGATCATTCGTTTAGATATGAGTGAATACATGGAGAAACACTCCGTGTCCAAAATCATCGGTTCTCCTCCTGGTTACGTTGGACATGATGAAGCCGGACAGCTCACGGAAAAGGTTCGCAGAAAACCATACAGCATCATTTTGCTCGATGAAATCGAAAAAGCGCACCCTGATGTCCAGCATATGTTCCTTCAAATCATGGAAGATGGTCGTCTAACAGACAGCCAAGGCAGAACCGTCAGCTTTAAAGACACAGTCATCATTATGACAAGTAACGCTGGCAGCACAGATAAAAAAGCGGTCAAAGTCGGATTCCAGTCTGAACAAGAAGAAGCCATCGAAGAACAATCATTGATTGATTCGCTGAGCGCTTATTTCAAACCGGAATTCTTGAACCGTTTTGACAGCATCATTCAGTTTGATTCATTAGATAAAGACGATTTAGTCAAAATTGTGGATCTTCTGCTCAAAGATTTGTCAGAGCAGTTAAAAGAACAAAATCTAACTGTTCACGTCACAAACGAAGCGAAAGAAAAAATCGCTGAACTTGGTTATCATCCAGCATTTGGGGCTCGTCCGTTACGAAGAACGATTCAAGAGCATGTTGAGGATCAAATGACGGACATCTTGCTTGAAGAAGAACAACTTACTGGATTTACAGTCGATGTTGAACATGACGAAATTGTTGTGAAAAAGAGCTAAGTACATCCTAAGGAGGATCTTCAGCTCCATCATGTTGCAGTGTCTAAATTCCATCTGAGCGCCGACGCTCCCCCGCCTCTTTTCCTTTACGATAAAAGAAAAAGAGGTGGATTACATGGATCACATGATCAATTGGAACTACGATTTGATCAAAATCATACATGAAGAAAAATTAAAAGAATTGCTCTTAGATGAAACAGCTCAAAAAAGATGAAGTTTCCAGATTGTTGACAAAGGGCTAAAATGAACTTGATTTTAGCCCTTTGTCTTCTTTTCAGCGTGATAGAAAACCTTTGCAGTCTAGGAAGGACAGCTACTTGTGCGGAGCGAATTTGGCATTCGTGAGCACCAGAGCGCAGGACTGACAAAGAATGCGAGGGTTTGTCTACACGCTGAAAACTCCCTTTTATATGAGAGAGTTTCTTTTTTTACGGCTTTCAGAAAGCGCTTTCGTCAAAATTTCTTCACATAAACTGTCTTAATTTTATATTCTGACTAAAACCCTTCTAGAAGACACCGATATTAACTATAGAAAAAGATAGTTAAAGGATTTGGTGAGATAATGGACAAAACATCGTTAATTGGTATTATTTTAGCATTTATTGCACTGAGTGTCGGTATGGTTTTGAAAGGTGTGAGTCTAACCGCTCTTATCAACCCGGCGGCTATATTGATCATTGTGGTTGGGACAATTTCAGCTGTTGTCATTGCCTTCCCATCTAGTGAAATTAAGAAAACACCAAAATTATTCGGCAAAATTTTCAAAGATAGCAAGCTTCCAACGATACAAGAAATGATTCCTCTATTTTCAAACTGGGCACAAATTGCTCGTCGTGAAGGTCTTTTGGCATTAGAGGCAAATCTTGAGGAAGTCGATGACGATTTTCTAAAGAACGGCTTAAGCATGGCAGTTGACGGTCAAAGTGCTGAATTTATTCGCGACGTCTTAACTGAAGAAGTCGATGCCATGTCGGAGAGACATCAGTCAGGCGCATTAATCTTTACACAAGCTGGTACATACGCTCCGACTCTAGGGGTACTTGGTGCCGTTGTCGGACTTATTGCCGCACTTGCAAACATGGGAGACATTGAAGCACTTGGACATGCGATTAGTGCTGCCTTCGTCGCCACACTGCTTGGGATTTTTACAGGGTATGTGTTGTGGCATCCATTTGCCAACAAGCTGAAGCGTAAATCAAAGGAAGAAGTAAAGCTTCGTCTCATTATGATTGAAGGGATTCTTTCTGTCCTTGAAGGCCAGTCTCCAAAGGTCATTGAGCAAAAACTTCTGATGTACTTACCAGCAAAAGAACGTGCAAATCTTGTCATTGAAGAAGGAGAAAAACAGAATGGCTAGGAAACGTAAAAAACATGATCATGAAGACCATGTAGATGAGTCTTGGCTGATCCCTTACGCCGATCTTCTTACGCTTCTTCTCGCCCTCTTCATTGTGCTGTTTGCATCTAGCTCCATTGATGCGGCAAAATATGAACAGATGGCTAAATCGTTTAATGTTGTCTTTACTGGCGGCACTGGCGTAATGGACCAATCAAGCATGCAGAGCACCGAAGAAACAGAAAACAGCAATCAAACCAAAAAATCAGCAGAAGATGAAGAAGAAGAAGCAAAAGCGAAAGCTCGTGACCAAGCGGTATTAACAAAGGTTAAAAAGCAAGTAGATTCATTCATTGCGGATAAAAAACTTGGTTCGAAGCTTGAAACAAAGCTGACGGATGAAGGTCTGCTTATTACAATTGAAGACAGCATCTTCTTTGATTCTGGGCGAGCGGTGATCCGCTCGCAGGATGTTCCGTTAGCCAAAGAAATATCCAAGCTGCTCGTCATTAACCCTGCTCGTGACATCGTCATTAGCGGACATACAGATAACGTTCCGATTCGGAATTCTGAATTTGAATCCAACTGGTATTTAAGCGCCATTCGTGCGGTCAACTTTTTAAATATTCTCCTTGAAAACAGCAACCTAGACCAAGAGAACTTTAGCACAAAAGGTTACGGTGAATTTAAACCGATTGCCTCTAACGATACCGCAGAAGGCAGAAGTAAAAACAGACGCGTCGAAGTTCTTATTTTGCCAATTGAGAAAAAAGCTAAATAAATAGGAAGCCAGCAGCTTCCTTTCAGATCATGACAAAGGGCTAAAATGATGTTTATTTTAGCCCTTTGTCTTTCTTATGAGCGCGATTGAAAGCGCTTGTCGTTTATCGGTGCGCAGGACTGACACCATATGCGAGGATTAGTCTACATACTAAAAAGGAAGCCAACGGCTTCCTTTTTTATGTGTTTATTCTTTATGATCATATAAATGCTTGGCACGCAGTCCTACATGTTTGAGCATATCGATGCAGGCATCCTTTTCCTCTTCACTAAGCACACTGATCATCTCGTGAATCTCTTTTGCATGATCTGGGAAGATGTCATCAAGTAAAGCTCTTCCCTGCTCCGTAATATGTGCAAATGTCACCCTGCGGTCTTCTGCACAAGCTTTCCGGCTAAGGAGTTCTTTTTTCTCCAATTTATCAACCACATACGTGATGCTTCCGCTTGCGAGTAAGATCTTATCACCTATTTGCTGAAGCGGCTGATCACCTTTATGATACAGCAATTCTAATACAGCAAATTCAGTCGGATTCAGACCGTGCTTCACAATATGTTTGTTCATGTGGTGATTAATGGAGCGATAGGCACGTGATAGTACAATAAATAATTTCAAAGATTTCTCAACATTATGATTTTCCATTTTTTATCATCCTTTATGAAATGCAACCCACTAATGTGACATTAATAAACAATAAGTAAAATGTCAACATGTTGAACCATTTTTAGCATGAAAAAGAGACCAGAACGAATCACCTAATTTTTTAAAAATCTCACAAGTCATCGTAATAAAGATAGGTTCAATGCTATAATAAGTCTATTAGGTAATACGTTGGAGCGATGAATCATGAGTATACTGAAAGGGTTTTGGAAGAAGATCAAGCTTTACCTTATTTTGGTCGTAATTCCAACCCTCATCATTAGTTATTTTATCTACGAAAAAGAAACTGAGAAAATTGATGTAAAAAACAAACAAACCGCTACACTTATGTTAAATATTCACAAAAACCAAATGAATTATTTAATCAGTGAAACAGAAGCAAGATTAACTTCCCTTGCCATGGGATTTGACCAGCCGCTTGAAGCGAAAAGAGTACAAAACATCCTAGAGAAAATCTATAAACAAGAACCTCGTTTTTCAGGCCTGTATCTCCTAGACCAAAAAGGAAATGTCACAGCCAGCACCACACCATTAAAGGAAAAAATCAACCTGTCATTTAGAGATTACTTTAAACGTATTCAAGTCACAAAACAGACCGTCATTACAGATAACTATGTAAGCCGCATTACTAAGCAGCGGATTCTCTCCATTTGTGTCCCTGTTTTGAATGAGAACGACGAAGTCACGGATGTGCTAGTCGCTGCGATTCAAATTGATTATTTAAGAAATATTATGAATGTATTAAACCCAGAGCTTCATTTTAAGATGCTGAATCAAAATGGAGACGTTGTGTTTACAAGTGGTCCACAGCCAGCATCTGAAAGTGATAGCACCGTGTCTACATATTTAGATGAAAACAGCTGGAAGCTGGAGGTTTTTCCGCAGCGTGCGACAACAAGTGAAGTACTGTCTGTGATGCTGTTTCCTTTATCCAGTGCATTTATTCTCTTAAATATCTTATTCACACTCGTCCAATATATCATTTTAAGACGACAAACCCAGCAGGAACGCCACCAAAATGAAGCACAAAAACTTGAACTCATTGGAACACTTGCGGCAAGTACAGCGCATGAAATTCGCAATCCATTAACAGGCATTAGCGGGTTTATTCAACTTTTGCAAAAGAAGTATCGTTCAGAAGAGGATCAGCTTTATTTTTCTGTCATCGAGGAAGAAATTAAACGGATTAACCAAATCGTCAGTGAGTTTCTTGTGCTAGGAAAACCAACGGCTGAAAAGTGGCAAAATAATTCTGTGAAAGAAATTGTGAGTGAGATCATGCCCATTGTATTTTCTGAGGCGAACCTTTATAATGTCGAGGTTGATTTGCAAATCAATACCATTCAAGATGTTGGCGTGTATTGCACGAAGGATCACATTAAACAAGTGGTATTGAATGTAGCGAAAAACTCGTTAGAAGCGATGCCAAATGGCGGTCATTTGAAGATTGTCATTGAGGCTGAAAAAGAACAGGTCATCATAAAAGTGAAAGATACAGGTGAAGGTATACCAGAAGAGATGCTGAAACATATCTTCCTCCCTTTTATTACGTCGAAGGAAAAAGGAACAGGTCTTGGGCTTGTTGTGTGTAAACGAATCATTTCGATGTATGGGGGGACAATCGATATCGAGAGCGAAGTGAATAAAGGAACAACCGTGATCATCATGCTCCCTTCTGCACACTAATAGCTGACGCATTCATCCGGTTTTGCTAATGGCAAGACCGGTTTTTTGATGTCAATAAGAAGGACGATTGACAGAAAGGAGACTCATTTGTGATACAAGATCATGAAAGGAAGCAACAGATTGTTGTTCATGAAAAAGAAGATACTGATATTCATTCATCAGGTTGTCCAGTTCTTGGCTATATTTAATTGTCGTCTCACCTGTATAGCCTTCTACTTGAGCAGCTTCTACCATTTGTCTTCTCTTTTCATCAATTGACATTAATAGCTGTTCTTTCCGTACATAAATATTCATGATCTCAGCTCCCGCTATGAATTCGTCTGTCTACGCTCTAAATGATCCGACACCAAAATTATACTTTATTTGTAAATTAAATTAAATATGCTTATTTTATTTAATTTTTTACAGCCTAAAGACCTTTTACCCAATGAATTCTGGGGGTAAACTTCAAAATTGGACAGGACTGACACATTGATTAAACAGAATTTTATCCTATGCAGAAGACCAAAATCAACTATTTTCTCTCTCATTTTATGTCTATTTTCCTAAAAAAAAGCTGATCTTCCGCCTCATGCGAAATGATCAGCTCCCACTATTAAACCGTTTCTTCTTCGTAAATTGGCACCCAGCCCTCAGTTGTGACAAATATGCGAACTGCGACGACTTGACGATCTTCTTGAAGTGTAAAGTAGTGACGAATATTCGGGGGCACAGAAATTAAATCACCTGGATTCAGTCTCACATCAAAAAAGACGCCGTCTTTGCCTTGAATGGCAAAGATTCCATGACCGCTCACGATAAATCTGACTTCATCATCCGTATGATGATGCTCACGTTTAAAGTTTTGAAGCAGTTCATCCAGGTTAGGGGTCGCATCTGATAATGAAATCACATCCTGCGCTTTGTATCCTCTTCGCTCAGAGATACTCTTTATTTCCTCTTGAAACACAGTTAAAATTTCTTCCTTTTCATCATCTGTTAAATCGTACTTTTCTGATAACTGTTTTGGTAGTTTTTCAATATCCCAATGTTCATAAATGACCCCTTGCTGTTCTAAATACGCCTGGACCTCTTGTTCGTTCTCAAGTAACGTGTTTTCTTCATTATGAATGTAAATGGTCGCCATGTGTTTTTCCTCCTTTTTATTTAACAAGCTGCTTTTGATAAAGCGCTACTTTCAAATGATAGGTAAATAAAAATTCATAAGCCTCTAAGACTCGTTTGGCTTCAAATGCGGTTTTCCCCCAAACGGTGATGCCATGATTACGAATGAGTACAGCACCAGCATCGTCCGTCAGGTGCACTGCAAATTGCTCTGCAAGGTGCGGAATATGAGCTGGGTTTTCAATAATAGGAACAGCAACTTCTGCATCCTCTTCCCAATAACCAAGCGCTTTAATGATTTCGTTGCCTTTAAAACGAACTTCTCCTTTATCACCATACAGCTCAGAAATGACATTGTTATCGATCGTGTGGACGTGAAGACAACATCCTGCTTTCGTCCGCTCATAAACGTATGTGTGAAGCAGTGTTTCAGCTGATGGCCTGAGCGGCTGATTCGGATGAACCGGCTGACCTGCTGCATCAACAAGAACAAAATCTTCATCGGTTTCTTTTCTTTTATCTTTGCCGCTTGCCGTCACCAAAAACGTGATGGGATCATCCGACACTTTTATCGATAAATTGCCGCTCGTTCCGTAAAACCAGTCTCTTTGTGCCAATTCACGTTTGACGTCTGCTAGTTCCTTCCAGTGTTTACTCTTCTCGTCTGCCATTCCTTCACTTCCTTTATTTGATCAAATTGCGCTTTTAGATCAACAAATGTTTCATACTCTTTATGTACGAGCCCTAGCTCTTTACATTCGTTCAGTAAATAATCACGCGCAAACGTGAGATCCGCATGTTTCGCTGCCTCAATATCAGTCACTGAATCACCTATCATGATAATAAAATCATCTTCCTGCGTCAGTTCTCGAATAATGGAAGGCTTGCAGCAGCCACAGCCATTTTGGCATTCTGAATCACAGGCATGCGGCCATTCAATTTGAATATGGTCTTCTTTAAATGATGCATGGTTACAATAAATATTCTCTTGTTCGACAATCCCTTCAAGGATAGGATAGACAAAAAAGTCCATACCGCCGCTGAGTACATAGAAAGGAATGTCTGCTTTTTTGACATCATCGACAAACTGTTCAAATCCTTCACGAATCTCTGTATCCTCTAAAATAAATGACCGAATGGCTTCTTTCTGATCACTCGTCAGTAACTGAAACATCTGCCCGACGCCTTCTTGGATCGTGATCTCTTTTGCTAGAACACCATCCTTCCATTTCGTCCATTCTTTTGGAGCAAACTGCTTCATGATGCGAATGATATTATCATTTTTCGTAATCGTGCCATCAAAATCACAACATACAATTGGTTTTTTCATTTATTCTGCTACCCTTCCCCAAAGATCAAGTGCTGCTTGTAAGTCTTGACAAGTTGATGCTTTTTCTTCGATAGACTCTTTTTTGACCACCGCATCAATGATCGAACGAAAGGCTTTCCCTCCTCCAATTGCTCCCCGCGGATGTCCGTGAATTCCCCCGCCTGCATTAATGACATGATCAAGTCCAAAATCTTTGATTAAGATCGGCACCATTCCCGGGTGAATGCCTGCTGAAGGGACAGGAAATGTTTGTTGAACTGTATCCTCTTTCACACATGCTTCGAAAATGCCAATGGCATCTTTTTTCGGAAGGGCGACTGATCCATAAGGAGAGGGAAAAAGACTTAAATCAGCACCAGCATATCGATTTAATTTGCCTAAAAGAAGAGAATGCGAGAATCCATAGTCTGGAGATGATGTCATTGCACCGCTCACTGCCGGATGTGCCATGATCGGCAATGGGATCTCTGGATCTTCAGCCAAGCTTTGCATGACATCAAGTCCATAGGCAAAAACGTTGAATAAAAGCGCATCAGCCCCGAGTTCGGCTGCCTTTCTTGCTCGATCTTTCAAATCAAAAGTTCTACCAGTTAAATTAACAGCATAAAGCGTGCGATGTCCTGTCTCTTCATATGTTTCTTTTAATATCTTTTTTCCTTCCTTGATTCGATCTTCAAAAGGGGCTAATGGGCTTTCAAATAAAATCTCATCATCTTTGATGAAGTCTACTCCACCTAAAGCCTGTAAGCGGAGCTGTTCTTTTAAATCCTCCATATCACGACCGATCACGCCTTTAAATATACTCATCAATAGCGGCCGATCAAACACGCCTACTTTCTTTCGTATCCCCTCAATGCCAAATACCGGTCCTGGCAGACAGCTTTTAAACCTTTCCGAAAATTCGATATCAACGAGCTTTACTTTCCCATCCAGTGAAAGCTTTCCAAAAATCGTCGTCAACACCGCTGGTATATCAGCTGAAAAGTTCGCCTCAGGATAAGCAATGGTCACCTCTGATTGATACAGACCACCAATTGCGGGAGACTGTTCTTTTACGCTCACCACACGGCCTTTATGTTTTTTCAGCTGCTCCTTTTTGAGCTGCGGCAAGTCCGTCCATGACCCGACCGTTAACCCAAGTGCGATCTGCTCTGCTTTTAGGTCTATTTGTTCATCCTCTCGATGTGTTAGTACGTATGTTGCCAGTAGTTCACTCACTAGGAATCCCCTTTCGATTGCGTCCTGTATATGGTCAATAAAAAAACCTCTTTAAGTGCTTGATCAGCGCGTTAAAGAGGTTTCGTCTCATTCATCCGAATCTTATCTCTCAGCGCTTGCTGCAAGAATTAGCACCGTGCTTCATGGAAGTCGGTTGCCGGGCTTCATTGGGCTAGTCCCTCTGCCTACTCTTGATAAGAATATTCAATTTTCTTAAATATTGCCTGAATTATCGCACCATTTTTTTACGTTGTCAATGGCTTTTTTTCAAATAACTGCAAGGCAGCGATACGATCAGCGGCTTCCTTTAGCCGCTCCTCACTTGTTAAAAGTCCGACTCTGACGTAGCCTTCACCGTGAGCACCAAAGCCATTCCCGGGTGCAACAACAACATGTGCTTTTTCTAATAATACATCAGAAAAAGTTTCAGATGTATACCCTTCAGGCACCTTTAACCAAGCAAAAAACGAGCCCTTTGGCGCACTGACGTCCCAGCCAATCTCTTTGCATGCAGCAATCCAAGTGTTTCGTCTTTTTTCGTACCGATCATTTTGTACTTGTACGCACGTTTGATCGCTTAAAAGTGCTTCTGCTGCTGCATCTTGAGTTGCTTTAAACAGTGACACAAACAGGTGATCCTGATAAAGCTCAATGGCTTCGATAACAGAGGCATTCCCTACTGCAAAACCGACTCTCCAACCAGCCATATTATACGTTTTGGACAATGTATAGATTTCAATACCTGTCTCTTTTGCTCCGTCTATTTGCAGGAAACTAAGGGGCTTTTCGCCGTCAAATCCTATGCCGCCATATGCAAAATCATGGACTACACACATCTTATTTTCACTCGCAAACGCAACAGTATCTTCAAAAAATGTCCGGGTTGCAGTCGCACCAGTCGGATTATTTGGGTAATTTAAGTACATCAATTTTGCTTGATTCTTATCTTCCTCAGACAGTTGGTGGTAGTCAGGCAAAAAGTTATTTTGTTCAAGAAGAGGCATTGTGACCATGCGAGCTCCGGCAAGCACAGCGCCTGACCAGTAATCAGGATATCCTGGGTCTGGAACAAGCAGCGTATCACCTGGATTCAGTAAGCATTGCGGCAATTCGACTAGTCCCGCTTTCCCTCCAAATAAGATGGCAATCTCTGTCTTTGGGTCAAGCGTGACGCCATATTCTCTTTCATAAAAAGCAGCTGCAGCCTTCTTTAGTTTCGCTGTCCCGCGGAATGAGGAGTATTGATGATTTTCAGGTTTTGCTACCGCTTCCTGCATCGCTTTCACAATATGTGGAGGAGTGGGCTGATCAGGATTTCCTTGACCTAAATTAATCACATCTGCCCCTTCCTGCACTTTTTTCTGTACTTTTTGTACAAGCGACGCAAAAAATTGTTTCGGTAAATGTTTCAATACATCCGATTGCTGGAATTCCATTTTTTCACCTTCTATTCAAGTTACGTGACAATACAATCACTGTAATGGATTGTTTTATGAATTGTAAAGCAATTTTGAAAAAAGATTGACATGTGAACTGCAGCTCTGATAATATCTAGAATTAAGAAATGCAAGCAGACATGAAACAATTACATATTGATTTCTCTTATCGAGAGTTGGGCGAGGGATTTGGCCTTTTGACCCCAACAGCAACCGACCGTTAATACCACTGTGAAGTGGGGCGCAGCAAGTACAGCGCCAAGACAATTGTCTTATAGGGCACGGTGCTAATTCCATCAGACGTATGTGCTGAGAGATAAGAGAGGCTTCGAGCATACACGCCATCAAGCCTCTTTCTCTCAGGAGAAAGAGGCTTTTTTATATGATTTGGAGGGGAAGCAATTGGTTACACTTACGGCATCATATGAAGAATTAACAGAAAGTTCGGCAGTTGCACTTGCCATTAGACTTGGATTGATTCAGGAGAGCAGTCATTTAACATGCACTGAAATCGGTGACGGAAATTTAAATTACGTCTTTCATATTTATGATCACAAACAAGCAAAAGGACTGATTATCAAACAGGCCCTTCCTTACGCAAAAGTCGTTGGAGAAAGCTGGCCGCTGACATTAGATCGTGCAAGAATTGAAAGTGCAGCACTCATCAAGCAGTCAGAGTATGCACCTCATCTTGTACCAGCCGTCTATTATTCGGATACAGCTCTTGCAGTGACGGCAATGGAGGATCTATCACACCTTGAAATCGTCAGAAAAGGGCTAATTGCCGGAAAACATTATCCGTATTTATCAGATCATGTCGGAGAATTTTTAGGCAAAACACTATTTTACACGTCTGACTTTGCCACAAATCCTAAAATCAAAAAACAATTCGTGAAGCAGTTTACGAACCCTGATCTTTGTGACATTACAGAAAAACTCGTCTTCACAGATCCTTTCTTTGACAGCGAAACGAATGACTTCGAAGAGGAATTAAGAGAAGAGGCACAAGCACTATGGGCTGATCTTGAACTGCAAGCAAAAGCAGCCGAATTGAAACGGATCTTCTTAACCTCTGCTGAAACACTGGTACATGGAGATCTTCATACCGGCAGTATTTTTGCAAACGAAACGGAAACGAAAATCATTGATCCAGAGTTCGCTTTTTACGGTCCTTTCGGATTCGATATCGGTCACTTTATTGCCAATCTGTTCATTAATGCTTTATCTCATGAGAATGAGCAGGATCAGCAGCACCTTTTTGATCATGTCGTCAATGTGTGGGCAACATTCAAAGAAGTGTTCACAAAAGCATGGAAAGAAGACAGTATTGAAGCGTTTAGTGTATCGGACAGCTTTTTAGAAACAACCTTTGACCGTATTTTAAAAGAGGCCACCGGCTTTGCTGGCTGTGAGCTTGTTCGCCGAACCATCGGTCTTGCGCATGCGGCTGATCTCGATGCGATTCCATCACATTCTAGAAGGCTTCAGCAGAAAAAAGCAGCACTTACACTAGGAAAAACATTCATCAAACAATATCAAGCAGTGGAAACAGCGTCTGACCTCGTCGCATTATTCCAGCAAACTGTAAAGGAGTGACGAGTTTTGTCTAAAGAATTTGAAGTTCCCCGTTCCGTCGAATGGGAAGAAAACCGTATCAACATTTTGAATCAGCAAAAATTACCCGCTGAAACCGTGTTTGAGCATTTATATACAAAAGAAGATGTGTATGATGCCATTGTGACACTAAAAGTACGCGGAGCACCTGCTATTGGCATTACAGCGGCTTTTGGGCTCGCACTCAGTGCACAAGAGATTGATACAGAAGACATTGATCTCTTTAAGCGAGAAGTCGCTCGCCTGAAAGAATATTTAAACAGTGCTCGTCCAACCGCTGTGAATCTTGCCTGGGCATTAGACCGGCTTTATCAGCGCATTGAGCGTGCTGCTTCGGTGAATGCAGCCAAAACTGATCTTGTCCATGAAGCCATTCAAATTCAAATCGAAGATGAAGAAACATGCCGGCAAATCGGTCAAAATGCTCTTCAGCTCTTTAAATCTGGTGATCGAATTATGACCATTTGCAACGCAGGCTCCATTGCCACAAGCCGCTACGGAACAGCGCTTGCACCCTTTTATTTAGCGAAAAAGAAAAACCTCGATCTCCACATTTACGCATGTGAAACACGTCCTGTCCTTCAAGGCGCCCGTCTGACGACATGGGAATTGATGCAGGGCGGCGTAGATGTGACACTTATCACGGATAATATGGCAGCCCATACGATGAAAGAAAAACAAATTTCTGCCGTTATTGTTGGTGCAGATCGAATCGCTAGAAACGGTGATACAGCAAATAAAATTGGAACGTTAAGTCTGGCTATTTTAGCTAAACACTTTCAAATTCCATTTTTTGTGGCTGCGCCTCTTTCGACCTTTGATGTGTCAACTCAGGATGGGTCAGATATTCCGATTGAAGAACGCGACCCACAGGAAGTAAAGGAATTAAACGGCATCCAAATTGCGCCTCCTGACGTGCAGGTATTTAACCCTGCCTTTGATGTCACTCCTCATCACCTCATTTCCGGAATCATTACAGAAAAAGGCATTATCACTTCCAACTATACAGAAGAGATTGATGCACTATTCACCGAAAGCGTGTCACTTTAATCAAACAAAAGCGCGGAGTTCTTATCATTTAAGAGCACCGCGCTTTTTTGTTTCGTTCGTTTTTGCTAATATTTCTTTTTTCTGTTCTTCTGTCAACACGTTCATTTTGACACATAGTGATGTGACAGCGTACATTTTATCTTTTTTGCCCCATAACATGTTAGCAGCCTCCTTTTTCCCTAGACCAACTTTTTTAGCTTAATAAAAGGATATGTCGCTCACTAAACATTTGGAACAGGTCAATTCATTTATTTTTGAACAAATGGGATGCCTTCTAATTCTAACAGGATCGCTTTCATCCCTGTCTTCGTCCCTGCATAACCAGTCAGAGTCCTGTCTTTTCCAATGACCCGGTGACACGGGATAAAAATAGGCAATGCATTGCGTCTATTAGCTTGTCCAATGGCTCTGACAGCCTTTGGATTGCCGATCGCTTCTGCAATATCAGCATAGCTTTTTGATTCACCATACGGAATAGTAGAAAGTGCCTCCCACACTTGCTCTTGAAACGGAGAGCCTGCTTGCTTGAGCGGGAGATCGAACACTTTCCGATCGCCCTTAAAATATTCATCCAGCTGTTTTTTCGCTTCTTTTAATACAGGCGTGTCTTCTTGTTTAAAACGGTCTCTCTGTTTTTTGACCAAAAACGATTCATCATCAAACTTCACTTCAATGATGGCACCATCTTTCTCTAGTATGTATAATGCCCCGATTGGTGCGGTATAGACTGTATAATACACATTAAAGCTCCCCTTCTTGTTTCTGCTGCCGGAGTGGAAGCGTGAGATGGAACACTGTTCCAACCCCTTCTTCACTCTCTACTTCAATGGTTCCTTGATGCTCTTCAATAATTTTATAACTAACCATTAACCCAAGTCCAGTGCCTCTTTCTTTTGTTGTATAAAATGGTTCTCCGAGACGCTTTAGTTTATCCTCTGTCATGCCGCAGCCTTCATCACGAAGAGAAATGACAATGTGCTCCTCGCCCTTCCTTTGAATGCTCACGTATACATTTCCTTTCTGAGGCATTACTTCAATCGCATTTTTTAAAATGTTAATAAAGACTTGCTTCAATTGATTTTGTTCACAGTAGATGAGCGGAATATCATCCAGCACATTTAAGTGCATTTGCACATTGCCAAGATTGGCCTGTGCGTGAAGAAGATCCATTGTGTCTTTGACAATTTGCACGACATTTTTTTCTTCATAGATGATGGCCTGCGGTTTTGCTAAAATCAGAAATTCTGTAATAATGGATTCGATTCTTTTTAGCTCTGATGTGATGACATTAAAATAGAGCGAATACTCCCCTTCAATGTTTCCTTTGAGCAGCTGAATGAAGCCTTTTAAAGCCGTCATTGGATTTCTAATTTCATGGGCAATTCCAGCGGCAAGCTCTCCGACAACATGAAGCGTATCCGATTTTCTTACCCGCTCCTCTAATTCCTTGCGCTCAGTCACATCTCTAAAGATCGCCAAATTCATGTTATGAATAATATTTCGTTTAAAAGAAAACTCCAAAATACGTTGATCTGGATGGTTCAGCACAAATGGAACTTCATTGTCCATCTCATCTAATGACATCGCCTGAGCTGGCTGCGCCAAATTTTCAATTTGATATGGCGCAAGGATATGAAAAAGATTCATTTCCGTTAGGTGATCATCTTTGAGGCCAAGTAGTTCACTTGCGGATGGATTCACATCAATAATCCGGTATTGATTATCGAAAAGAACAATGCCATCCATAGAACCATTAAATACTTTACGGAATTTGAGCTCACTTTCTCGCAGCTCCTCTTCCATTCGCTTTCTGTCACTGACATTCCGTAAAATGGTTAAGTGCTGTCCTTCTAATACCGCATGCTTAGAGGTGAACTCAAGCTCTTTGAATTGGCCATTCGCCATTCTAAAGAGGAGTTCTTCTCTGATTTCAAGATTCCTTATATACCGTCTTCTTGTCGGCCGGTATCTGCGATCAGATTTGACTAGAAAATCCATGAGTTTCTTGCCAATCAGCTGATGCATCGGTAATTCAAAAATTCGGCAGGCTGATTCATTTGCCCTGACAATTTCTCCATCATCCGCCCAAATGATGATGGCATCCATCGCATTTTCGAATATTTCTCTAAAACGTTCTTCACTTTTTAGCAGCTTTTCTTCCATTAATCTTTTTTCTGTAATATCACGCATGATGGACATGTAAAAACCACTCATCACATTGGATGTGATGGTCAGTTCGAATAATTTGTGCTGCCCAGATTGAAGGGTAACAGGAAGTTCTCCCTTTGCTTTCCCTGTTTCTTTCAATGAAGTTAAGAGCTGCTGGAGCGCTGGGAGATTTTCTTCTTCAACAAATTCATTTAAGTAGCGGTCTGTTAAATCTGTTTTTTGAAGTTCAAAGCTCTGGCAAAAAGAGTGATTGGCGTCAATCATACAACCATCCTGATCAAAAATGACCATACCGTCAATCGCTCGATCAAATAAATCTTTAAACAGCTGCTCATTCATCGAACGTTCTCGCTCTAATATTTTCTTTGAAGAAATATCACGCATGACGACAATATATTGTTGATTCACCACGTCGTGCTCCGCTACAAATTCAATATATTTTGTCTCTCCATTTTCAAGTTGAATGGAGATCTCTCTTTTTAACGTTCCTTTTCGAAAAAAAATCTCAAGTGAGCAGTCAATTTTGTTTTTCGGGATGCCGTATAGGAAATCTAGAACGGATTTATTGAGGAGGTCTTCTTTCGGTGTTTGCACAAGCCTACATGTCGCTTCATTGGCTTGAATAATGTTGAGGTGCTGATCAAATATAAAAATGGCATCTAGCGTCTTATTTAACAGCATTTTGTGCTGTATCAATTCATTTCGCAAATATTCGTTCTCTTTTTCTAATTTTCTGATATTTTTCGCGCCATCGAGCGTTTCAGTCATTCTCTTACACTCCTTTTCCAGCCTCATTCCTCTACAATATTTCTACAAGATTTTCATTGTTCCTTCATTCGACTCATAAAAAAAGAGAACTTTTTACACGAGGCTTGCTTCATTTGTTTCATTTGGATGACACGATTGTATAACGATTCTCTTTTCTTACGCTTCTTTTACAACCGTTCTACAATTTCACATCAAATAGCGAAATGAGCCAATTTGTATTTTAAAATGGGGCAAATGAGGGAACAGTGCACTTAGAACGTTTATGTTCGAAATGAAGCAGGAAAGGTGATGTTATGACGTCAACGAGAGACAGTTATTTTGATAATGCAAAATTTCTTCTGATTTTTCTAGTTGTTTTTGGTCATTTGTTACGGTCATTCATACATGATAATGACTGGATACTCTACTTATATAAATTTATTTATACATTCCATATGCCCGCTTTTATATTGGTGTCTGGCTTCTTTGCCAAAGGTTTTAGAAAACCAGGTTTTATGAAAAAAGTCGCAGTTAAGCTGATCATCCCATATTTGATTTTTCAGGTCATCTATTCTGTGTATTATTATTTCTTACAGGATCAAAGCATCTCTAACTTAAATCCGATTGATCCGCAATGGTCTTTATGGTTTTTAATCAGTTTATTCTTTTGGAACTTACTACTCATTCCTTTTTCAAAACTGCCATTCCACTGGGCAATGATTGTTAGTTTATCGATGGCGTTACTTGTCGGTTACGTGGACAGCATTAGCGATACGCTCAGCCTATCTCGTACGTTTGTCTTTTTGCCGATGTTTTTAGCTGGCTTTTATTTAAAAAAGCAGCACTTTGAATTTATCCGAACAAGCAAAGGGAAACTGACTGCACTTCTTGTACTGATGGCCGTGTTCATGTTTTGCTATTTTTATGAATTCGATTATTCCTTTTTATTTGGGTCACAATCGTACGCTTCTCTTGGAGATGAAGGACTCATTGCAGCGATGAAACGAATGGCATGGTATTTACTTGCATTTGCTGCTACCTTTAGTTTCTTTGCATTAGTCCCAACCCGCCGGTTCTTTTTTACCAAATGGGGCACAAGAACGTTATATGTCTATTTACTTCATGGCTTTGTGATTAAGCTTTTAAGAACGACTTGGTTTGATGATTGGGCACTAAATACGGCAAGTGTATTGATTCTATTGCTGCTTACGGTTCTTTTAACCTTTACCCTATCTAGCACATTTGTTAAAACTGTTGCACAACCAGTCATCGAGCTCAAAATGACCAGTCTGATGCGAACCATTACTGGCAGACAAAACAGTTATATTAAATAGAAAAAACGATCTCTTTGGATCGTTTTTTTCTATTTATTTTTTGTTTTTCTGTTCAGTGTGACATTCATCGTTTTTTTTAGGCTTCATTAAGGTATCAATCCATTTACTGCTGTTTATATCTCCCAGCTCGCTGCCAAATTCCTCTTCCAAGATATCGGGGTTCATTGGTTTTTTATGGTCTTTCATATCTTTACTTTTCACATGTTTTTTAGTCACGAGATGCTCCCCCCTGTTTACCTTGATGAGAATTTCGGTTCGCCTGGCGGTCTTCTGATTGCTCGTCAAATTGTGTTTGTCCTTGATCGTGTGCCATGCTTTCTGTAGGCGTCATATTATTCGTGAGTGCTTCATTTTTTGCTGTTTTTCTTTTCATTTGTCATCATTCCTTTTTAACATGTTTAGTTCTTCGCTCAATTGATCAAACAGCTCTTTCATTTGTTTGACTGTCACTGGTTTTTCCTCAGGCTTTAACTCATATCCAATTTGCCCATTCGCTTCTAGTGTTGCTTTTTTGAGACTGCTGATGTCTGTGATGCCCTGCTGCTTTAAGCGCATTTTGAATTGGTCCCTTGTCAGCCGCGTTTTTTTCAGCTTGTGATCAAGCATTTCTCCATCCTCTAAAATCACCACAGACTTCCCTGAAACCAATTTTTCAAAAAAATCAAATTGGATCGACAGCTTTTCCATAATCACAAGTGCCATAATAAAAATGGAGGCCGCATAAATGGTTTCAAGTAAATTATGCTCAATGAAGGGTTGGATAATGATCGATCCAATTGAAATCATGATGACTGTCTGTTGAACCGTTAATTGACTAATGGATTTAGGCCCTGCTATTCTCAGCAGCAAGGTCCCAACTAGCAGCATAACAATTGCTTTCCATAACACATCCAGCACGTCTCTTTCACCTCTTACCTATAGATTGCGAACATCCTTTGTGATTTAGCCAGTTATATAATGGAAATAAAAAACCAGCATTCAGTAGGAATGCTGGTTAACCGATGATGACACGCTCTTTCGGATAATGATAATTCGCTTCACTTTCCCGGCGGCCAATTAAATACAAGAAGCTTGGAATTCCAATCCGTCCTATAAACATGACCACCATAATAATACACTTACCAAATACGGACAAGTCAGACGTAATTCCGAGCGACAGTCCTGTTGTTCCGAAAGCAGAACAAACTTCAAATAAAGTTTCAAGAAGTGTATGATGGTCTGATAAAGTTAACAGAAACGTAGCACCAAACACTAAAATAAAGGCCATCATCGTCACCATGAGGGATTTATTAATATCCGCTTGATGAAGCTCTCTTTTAAAGATTTTAATGGACTTATTTCCTCTCGCAAAATGAAACAAAGCAAGTAAATTAAGGGCAAACGTGGTTGTCCGAATTCCGCCCCCTACCGAGCTTGGAGATGCCCCGATAAACATCAGCAAACATAAAAATAAGAGTGTCGGCTCTGTCAATTGCGTAATATCTAATGTCGAAAGCCCGCCACTTCTAGTAGCTGTTGATTGAAACAAAGAATAAAACAAGATTTCATGCCAGCTCTTCCCTAGAAAAGTAAACCGGGCTTCAAGTGCATAAATCCCAATTGCCCCAACGACAACAAGGAGGCCAAACGTGATTGTTGTAATTTTCGTAAACAATGAAAACGATGCATGTTTTCGGTCTTGATTGAATAAATAATCCTTTACTTCGACAAGTACCGGAAAGCCAATAGCGCCAAAAATGATGAGCAGCATCGTGATAAATTGGACGAAATAGTCATCTTTATAAGGAATTAACGAATTCCCAGTAATATCAAAGCCTCCATTGGTTGTGGCACTGATACTAGAGAAAAATCCGTGTAAAAAAGCGCCTTGCACATCGTAATACTTTAGAAAATACATACTTAAAATCAGACCGCCTACAAACTCAATCAGCAAGATTAAATATAAGACCTGCTTCATGAGTTTTACAATTCCTGATAAGTTGCTCTGGTTTTGGTCTGCCATAATTAATTTTCTTTCTTTAATGCCGATCCTTTTTCGCATAACCAGCCAGACGAATGTACCAAGGGTCATAATGCCGATACCGCCGATTTGCAAAACAAATGCAAGGATCCACATCCCGGTCACACTAAATGTTTGTGACGTATCGACGACAGTCAGACCCGTGACACTGACAGCACTCACAGCTGTAAACAGCGCATCAATAAATGTCCATTTGACTCCTTCTTGGTGAGCCACTGGTAGACTGAGTAGTATGAACGACACGGTCACAGCAAGAAAATAATAAAGGGCAATCAGCTGAAAAGCCGACAGCCGGTCGATTAGTTTTTTCATTGGATTCATGGTTATTCCTTCTTTTATCTTTCTTTTCGAATACTATATCATTTTAATGAAAAGAAAGAAGATTTTAAAGGTATTTTGTGCTTTATTTACTTTTTCATCAAAAAGAAAAAGACATCCTTACGCAGAATGTCTTTTGATCTTTCTTATTTTGCTTCTAGTCTTCTAATTCTTTCGTTTAAATCAGGGTGTGTTGAGAAAAGAGAAGCTTTTCTTTTACCACTGATTTTCAGTGTAGCAACAGCTGCTTGATCATCATCTTTGATTCTTGATGTATACGCCTCTAGTGAACGAAGCGCATGAATCATTTTATCTTTTCCTGCAAGGTCCGCACCACCGCGGTCTGCATGGAATTCGCGATGTCTAGAGTAAGCAAATACGACAAGGCTTCCTAAGATAGAGAAAATAATTTGGAAGACGATCACAGCGATAAAGTGAACAATCGGCACAAGCTCTTCACGTGGAACGAAACGGCTTGCGATCCATGCCGCAATTCTTGAAAGGAAGACAACAAACGTGTTGACGATTCCTTGAAGTAACGTCATTGTAACCATGTCACCGTTCGCTACGTGAGCGACTTCGTGAGCGATAACCCCTTCAACTGCTGCATCATCCATTTCATGAAGCAATCCAGTTGATACGGCAACAAGCGATCTTCTTTTAGAAGGACCTGTCGCAAATGCATTTACTTCAGATGATTGGTAAATACCGACCTCAGGCATTTTAGAAAGGCCTGCTGCTCTTGATAGTCTGTGAACGCGGTCAACAAGCTGCTGCTCATCATATGTTAATGAATCCTTTTCTGGATTTAACACACGCACACCCATCATCATTTTTGCCATCCAGCGAGACATCGCTAGTGACATAAACGAGCCTACAAAACCAACAACTGCACTGAATACAAGAAGATAAAGGATATTAAGTCTTCCGTCTGCTCCTATATAAGAACCAACACCAGTTGCTGCACTAATAACCGATAGGACAATACCAATCGTAGTGATAACAAGAATGTTCGTTAATATAAACAGAAATATTCTTTTACCCATACATAACCTCCGCTGTCATATTAAGTTCATTTGAACTTATTAATAAAATTATAAAAATAAACGTCTCAAATTGCAAGGAAAAAGGAATCGTTTTACTATGTTTATCATACTGGCTAAAACCTCGTCATTTCAATGATTACGCTACTTGCATCCGCAAACAAGTGAACAAATTGTGACGCAGCGGTCCTATTTTAGTTTATTTTGCATTTTCATTAAAAAGAGATTATGATGTTGAATTAGATCAATAATCACGTTTTTGACGTACAAAATGAGGTGGAACATGGTGACTTTTAAATTAACGAGAATTGACATGACGAGACTTCTGTATTCTCTAAAAGGCGAGGGAGATCTGACTCCGCTTCAGCTTTTGAATTTATCTGTAAAAAGCGATAAGGAACATGAATATGATGAATTAAAAATCCCTTCTTTTTTTGAAAAACTCGAACGGCGGAAGCAAAAATCAGAGCACGGGCTTTCAACGAACGAAATCGTTGAGCTTGGCAACTTGTGTGAGCTGACTTCACTTAAATCGACAGCCATTCAAAACTGGATCAAGCGCGATATTAAAGATATGATCGGTCATCCAGAGCTTGGCAAGAAGTACTCCATTGATCAAGTCGTTATTTTATTAATTGTCCGGGATTTAAAATCAGTATTTGATTTTGATTCTATTCGTACGATCTTATCTGCCTTATTTAATACGATCACAGATCGAACGGATGATATTATCAGCCCCATCCGTTTTTATGAAGCATATGCGCACGTCCTTGATTTTATTTATCACCATACACATTTTCCATTAAAGGAAACGAATTTACGAGAAATGACAGAAGAGCAGACGGACAAGCTCCACGAAGAGTTTACAGAATTGACGAAGCCGCAATGGCATTTGATTAAAGGCATTATCAGTTCTACCGTTTTCTCCGTTTTCACTTCTCACTTGCAAAGCACAGCGCAAGAAATGATGTTTAATACGCTTCAGCTGAAAAAGGCTTAAAACTGAGCCCGAGGTGACTTTCATCACCTCGGCTTTTTTGTGCAGCAATTGCCAGCATAATTGCAGGCTGTTTTTTTCAAAATAAGAAGGCGCAACAAACATGAGGTGAAAGGAGGAATATGTGATGGCAAATCGAAATCAACTTCTTGTTCCTGGAGTAGAACAAGCTTTAGATCAATTTAAATACGAGATCGCTCAAGAATTTGGCGTGACTCTCGGTTCAGATACAGTCGCACGTTCAAACGGTTCTGTTGGCGGCGAGATGACAAAAAGACTCGTACAGCAGGCGCAATCTCAAATGGGCCATTCAACTAAATAAAGACATGGTGAAATACGCCGGATCTATTCTGGCGTTTTTTTACTGTTCATATGTAGGCTCATCCCGGTTTTCACGGTATGAGGGCGATGTGTTTTTTCCTTTTTGTTTGACGCCATCTCTGTTACGTTCGCCGTACGGACGATTCTGACCACTGTCGTTTTTTTTTACATGCTTTTCAACATCACCACGTGATGTGCCGTTTGGATGTTTTTTTTCATCTGGATCAGTTGAGTGATTTTTTTTTTGCTCTTTGTCTTTTTCAAAAGAGCGATCCTTTTCTTCTTTTCCCTTTTTCTCTTTGTTGTCAAGATTAGGGCTTGTTTGGTGAGGCTTTTGAACAGCTCCTTGCTCTTCCCTCTCAACTTCCTTCTGCTCTTTGTCTTCGCCTTCAGGAGCTTCTTTATCCGGCTGCATCTCATCGCTACCGTCTGTCTTTATGTCTTCTTTTTTGTCTTCGTCTTTTTGATCTTCATCAGCATTTTTCGGCTCTTCTTCTTTGACAGCCTCGTCATCTGCTGGATCTTCATCATCTTTTTTAACGTCCTCTTGTTCGTTGTCTTGCATTTCTTGATTTCTAATATAAGTTCCTGTTGAAATGCCTGCTTTTTGTGCCTTTTCTCTTGTTTCCAGGTCACCTTCCACAGTTTCCAGCTTATAATTGCGCTTTTGATATTCCCCCGAGATGGTGCTGATTTTACTTTTTACGTTTGTTTTGTATGTATGATCCTGCTTGTTTTCATAAACAGTTGAAATATAAATGCTTTTAGAGTGGTTCACGTATCCTTTTTTATCACAATCATCGATGATTTCCTGCACGACTTTGGTCATGTCGTTTTTTTCTAAATCTTTCATACTGGCCAGTACTTGCTTCGCATCTTTATTCAGCGGAGTGACACCGATCACTTGATAGTTGTGATCGAGTTTCAGCTCAAAGCTTGGGTTAATGTCAATCGTCATATATGCATATGCTTTTTGACTTGAGAAAGATGGCATCATAGTGAAAATCACGACAATAATTGCTGCAATTGATAGAATTCCTGCATTTAACGGACGTAAACGAAGCAGGTCAAAAAAACCGGCTCTTTTTCTTTCGAGACGTGATTCATTCGGAAACGTCACTTCTTGACCGATTTCATAGTCTTGCTGTTCATACTTTGTCCGCAGAAATTGTCCATCAGGGGTCAGCAGTGTGACATATTTTTTGTTTTTCTCTACTATAATGCCTCTTCTCATGAATTAAGCACCCCTTTAAGGTAATCTTTCAAATACACATAATCACCTGTCATAATGATCGCCATCGCAATAATATATTTTCTATTTCTCTCAATCGTTTTGCGGCTGACTTCCACTAGCTTTTCCAGCTGTTTGACTGGCAATTGTTTTTTCTGAAATAAAATGGTTCTCAGTTCATCGTGCTTAACGAGTGTATGGGCCACTTTAATGGCATTTTGTCTCGCATCCGCATGCTTTGGTGAATGCTCAAGCAGTTCTTGAAACGTAAGACCATATACTTTCAATCGTTCTTTAAAATGTTCAATCTCTTCTCTTCTATGTTCTTGTTCAATTAAACGCCTATATTCATTTGCAGAAAGCTCTGCTTCAATCATGCTTTGTGAGTATTCGCCATTCTCACTTTCTTGAAGGTCCATTTGAACCGTTGGCGCGTTTCTTGCTTCTTTTCGAATATAGTCGATTACTTTTCTTTTAATAATTAACTCCGCAAATGCAAGGAGTGAGTTGCCTTTTTCGGCAGAGTATTTTTCTATCGCTTCATTAAAGGCAATTAAGCCTACGCTAAATTCATCATCTTTTTCATCTATATATCGTTTACAAACGGATGAAACCGTCTTAGCGACAAATGGTTTGTATTGCTCTATTAATGCATTTTGCAGCTCGGTATCACCCTGTTGGATGTTGATTGCCGACTGCTCTAATGTTTGCTTTTTCTTTCCCTTTTTAAACAAAAGGCTAAGCAATGGTTTCACCTCAGTTCTCCCTATATTACTCATTTATGATAGCTAATTTATGAGGGAAGCGCAAAGGAAGAAATGAGGAATTCATTTCCTGTTACTCAATTGTGACATGTATTTCTTTATCTACTTTACAACGTTTCGTTTAAAAGCAAAGAAATAAGGGGGTATCCCCCCCTTTTTTGTAATATACGTGTTATGAAAATGAAATGATATTTCTTTCAAAAAACCTACTCTTCCAGCCGAATCTCTTGTTTTTCCTCGTTTTGCTGGCCGCCTTTTCTTGATGGACTTGATAAAAACCAGCCAAATGCTGCAATCGCGAGAAGGACCGTCCAGAAAATGATTTTCCATAATGTTGAATGAATGAAATGAGAGGACACGATCCCAATGGCTGGATGAGAAAGTGTATAGAGCGTCAGCTTCACGCCAACCCATCCGACAATGACAAATGCTGCTGTTTCTAGGCTTGGTCTCGTTTTAAGCAGTTTCACAAATACAGTCGCCGCAAACCTCATGATCACTAGACCAATGATACCGCCTAATAGAATGACAATAAATTGACCGCCATCAAGCCCGCCAATTTGCGGAAGATTTGTTGCTGGCAGAGTCACAGCTAATGCAACGGCTGCTAAAATAGAATCTACTGCAAATGCAATGTCAGCAAGCTCAACTTTTACGACGGTTGCCCAAAAGCCGCTTTGTTTCATGTTTGTGTCTGCTTCCTTTTTCTTAAATACGTGCGATTTTAAAATATGGTGAATCGAAATATATAGAAGATAAATTGCGCCAATGGCTTGAACTTGCCACACATCTACTAAAAACGAAATAAGAAAAAGAGAACCAAATCGCATGACAAATGCTCCCGCAAGTCCGTAAAACAATGCCTTTTTTCTTTGTTTTTCAGGAAGGTGTTTGACCATCACAGCCATAACCAGCGCATTATCAGCTGCTAAAATCCCTTCTAATCCAATCAATACGAGAAGAACCCACCCGTACTCTAAAATAATTGCTGCATCCATCATCATTCCTCCTTATTTTTTATCTATTGTCCCACAACAGACAAAGACTTATGAATGCAAAAAAGACCTTTGCCTGTAATGGCAAAGGTCTTGCTAGACATGTGATATGTAAATCATGCCAACAAAGCCGATGGAATGAGATTCCATGTAATGACGACTTTGTTTCCGGTGATAACCGGACGCTACTCCCCTTTGGTGGGATTAAGAATATTTAGATTACTTATATCATAATCAACAGATCCCGGATTGTCAACAGGTGACTTTTCATCTTCACCCGCTGATTAAGCCGTTGGTGTTTCTGTTTTTCTTTTTCTTCGTTTGAGCCACACGTAGACAACAAACAACAAGAGCACACCAATTCCAATCGGCAATACATATGGTTCTAAAATGGTTCCAACCTCTTGCCAGTTCTCTCCAAGGACAAATCCTAAATACACGTACACAAATGTAATCGGCGTAATCGCCAAAAACGTATACAGACAAAAAACCCACACATTCATCTTCGCAATCCCGCACGGAATGGAAATAAGGGTTCTGACCCCTGGAATAAACCGGCCGCTAAACGCAACAAATCCGCCATGCTTTTCAAAAAAGGCATCCGACTTATCAAGTGACTCAGGTTTAACAAAGAAATACTTCCCATATTTATTTAAAAAGGGTCTCCCTCCATAACGCCCTAACCAGTACAAGGTCAAGGGGCCTGCCACACCGCCAATAGAACCGGCAGCCACAACACCGATGAAGGCCATGTCCCCTTTTGAAACCCAGTAACCTGCAAGAGGCAACACCACTTCAGCAGGAACAAATTCAATGCATAATGCAAGAAAGATGCCGAAGTACGACAAATTCTTAAAGGCATCAGCTAATGAAATAATAAAATCTTCGATGTTTATCAATCCCTTTCACACATAATCAGTTTGACAGGCTATGCTTGCAAATCGTACCGTGCCACCTATTAAACGAATAAAACACCAAAAACGATTCACTTTTCTTCGTTTTTTTACATTAAATTTGATTTTACTATAAAAAATGTTCAAAAAAATGCTGAATGCCCTTTTTAAGTAAAGGAAAAGTGAACACAGGCGCCACTTGATCCGATATATTAAGTATATGTCTGTTTTTAGATACAGGAGGTTTTCTTACATGACACATTTAACAGGAAGCTACAACGGATGGCTTGTCTTTCTGTCAGTCGCTGTCGCCGCTGTCGCCTCCTACTCAGCTCTTCAATTAGCCAGCCGGGTGATCCAGTCGAGCGGCGCAAAGAAAAGAGTATGGTTGATCATTGGTGCGATGATCATGGGGATGGGAATATGGTCAATGCATTTTATTGGCATGATGGCGTTTCATCTACGCTCTGGTATCACATATGAAACACCCTTACTCATTTTATCGATTTTGGCCTCTTTTATCGGTTCTTTCATTGCTTTTTCAATATGTATTCAGCAGCAACTTTCCACAAGGCGACTTTTGATTAGTTCGATCACGATGGGCTCAGCTATTTGCAGCATGCACTATCTCGGATTGGAATCAATGGCGAATGTCACCATCAGCTATGACCCTGTTCTCTTTTTTCTTTCGTTTTTTATTGGTGCGCTCGCTTCATTCTTTTCATTACACCTTTTTTTCCGGCTCCATCGCTCTGAGAAAAGGCGGGAGGATCAGCTGTTAAAAATAGCGGGTGCACTGATGATGGGCGGTGCTATTGCGGGCATGCATTACACTGGCATGGCGTCTTCGACGATGTTTTTTCATTCAGATGGTCAGGTCGCTACGGGTGGTTCTCTTGAAATGTCACCATTTAGCCTGTCCATTTTCATCGGCCTGATGACGCTTATCGTCCAATCACTCATGATTTTCGGCGCCTATATTGATCAACGGATTATGTCACAATCAGATCAGCTAAAAGAAAATGAACAGCGGTTCCAATCACTGATCAAACATAATATAGATGGTATTATCGTGTTATCTGTTGATCGAAAAGTGATATCGGCGAATGACCCAGGCAAACACATTTTGAAAATGTGCAATTCCTGGATTGGTGATGATGTGAGTCAATACGTCATGCCGACTGAGATGTGGGAAGACTTTATTTATCAATCAAAAAAAGCAATTACGCGTGAAGCAGAACTGAAAGCAGCAGATCGTTTTTATTATTATCATGTTACATACATACCCGTACACGTCAACCATACACTTGACAGCATTTATCTCGTTTTAAAGGATTTAACCCAGCAGAAGATTGCTGAAAAAGAAATTCATGTGATGGCACATTATGATGCATTAACTGAACTTCCGAACCGTCGTCACGGAATTAATCATTTAAATGATGTTTTATCCGCTCAAGAAGAGACAAAAACGTCAACGGCAGTTCTTTTTCTTGATTTAAATCGGTTTAAAATTATTAATGATGCCCTTGGTCATAACATAGGCGATCTGCTGTTGAAAGCCGCCGCAAACAGACTAACCAAATGTTTGCCTGACAATGGCTTTATTGCAAGAATTGGCGGGGATGAATTTTTAATGATCTTTCCTCACATGGAGCATAACACACATAAAATTGAACAGCTTTTGAAAAACATCATTCGCCAATTTGAACGTCCTTTTTTCATTCAAAACCATCAGCTCATTACATCCATTAGTATTGGAATCGCCATCTCCCCGCAAAACGGAAAGAATGGTATGGAATTGATGAGAAAAGCAGATATGGCCATGTATTTATCAAAGAAACATAAACAAAGCCGCTATGAATTCTTTACTGAATCTATGGAGAGATTGAGTGAGGACAGACTCAATCGCGAACTGGAGCTACGAGATGCCATTCAAAGAAAGCAGTTTGTGCTTCATTATCAGCCACAAATCAGCGCCAAAACAAGACAGATGACAGGTGTTGAAGCCCTTTTAAGAATGAAAGCACCAGACGGTTCTCTAAAATCACCAGAGGCTTTCATTGAACTTGCTGAAGAATCGGGCCTGATTATCGATATTGGAAGGTGGGTCATTGACACGGCATGTAAGCAGGCAAAATTGTGGTATGACAAGCAATTGAAAATCCCTGTAGCGGTCAATTTATCTGCTAAGCAGTTTAACTCTGAAGACTTAATTGATTTGATCAAACTAACGCTAAAAAAATACGACCTTCAACCATCACTTCTTGAGCTTGAAGTGACAGAAAGTATGACAATGGACAACATCAAGCAGTCAAAACAGGTACTGACGTCTCTAAAACAACTTGGCGTCCGTATTAGTATTGATGATTTTGGTACAGGCCACAGCTCTTTAAGCTATTTGAAGGATTTGCCGATTCACCGCCTGAAAATTGATAAATCATTTATTGAGGATATTTTAAGTGATTCAAAGTCTGAGCAAATCACAGGGGCTATTATTGCAATGGGACACCAGCTATCTCTAGAAGTCATTGCTGAAGGTGTTGAAACTTTTGCACAAGCGCAACTTTTATCTGCGCAGGGCTGTGACGATCTACAAGGCTTTTATTATGCCAAGCCCCTTCCAGCTAGTGATATTGAAAAATTTATCGCCTATCCTGCTCATCAGCTGGATACATAAAAAAGGTGCCAACCATGGCACCTTTCAGCGTGTAGACAAACCCTCGCATTCTTTGTCAGTCCTGCGTGCTGGTGCTCACGAATGACAAATTCGCTCCGCGCCAGTACTCGTCCTTCCTAGACTGCAAAGGTTTTCTATCACGCTGGGCTGAAAAGAAGACAAAGGGCTAAAATCAAGTTCATTTTAGCCCTTTGTCAACAATCTAAAAGGTGCCAACCATGGCACCTTTTCGTTTTATCTAAATAACAAATGCTGACTGTGAATACCTGCTTTTTTCAGCAGACTAATTAATTGCTCCTGTTCTTCACGCGAAAGACCAGAAAACGCCCGCGCAATTCGAAGAGAATGGATTGGATAAATTTTATCCAAATAACTGCGCCCTTTATCCGTTAAATGAGCATAAACTGACCGCTTATCCTTTGGGTCCTGTTCTCTTTCAATGAAACCATTTCGTTCTAACTTGTCAATTACGTACGTGACATTCCCGCTGACAAGCAGGAGTCTTGAGCCGATTTGCTGAAGTTTTTGAGCACCTCTCGTATACAGTAATTCGAGAACGGCAAATTCAGTTGGATTGAATCCATGCTCCTTGCTGTCTCTAATACTGTGTTCGGAAACGCTTTTAAATGCCCTTGCAAAAACTTTGTAAAGCGTCATTGAACGTTCTACTTCTTCTTCATTAAACGATAGTCTCATCACATATCTACCTCTTATAATATTTTTTTAACTTCAAGGCTTTCTTGCGGTGCAGTTGGAGCCTTTCGTAAAAAATAGAAGTACGTTTTTGAAAACCCTTTCAACCACATAAGTGACTCCATTCGTGTTATGTATAAGATTTCGATATAAACTTTTAAAATCCTTCTTATTTTTCACAATCATCTCGAAAAAAAGCTTTTCCAGCAAACCATCATGTTACGACAAATTTTAACATAATCTGTAAAGGCTCTATATTTTCTTACATTTGATTCGTCAAATTTCTACAAAATTCAATATTGCTATAATATTAAACACACAAAAAAAGAACCCTTCATGTGACAACGCACATGATAAGGGATGTTAAAGATAGCGATCTGTTTTGTTGAAAAAGAAATGATACTCTTTTTTTAAGTCACTAATTGTCATGTTCTTGGTCATATCAGGGCTATACACCCCAAGTGAGCAAAGCTGCTTCGTATAATAATGTCTTTCTTTCGCTAAAGCTTCTTTTAATATACGCCGCATGACTTCTCCCCTCCTATCAATGGATATGGATCGGGTGCTTATGAGGACTTTTTATACAAATCATTTTGTACGGCTCTAAGAAGAGCATGTGCATTCTGACCTGCAGCCTGCATGAACTGCTCCAGCAGTTCATCCCTCTTCACATCTAATGCGATGATTTCTTTTGCCATACGGATGATCTGTGTTTTCTCCATCAAGTGCGCCTCCTCCTTATTTTTTCTTTTTCTTATCATATGTTCACGTGATATGATTTGCACTTTATATGTTAATTTTCCTTCCATTGTTTTTCGTTTTTTTCATTTTTGTGTTATATTATCTAACAAACGTTAGGTTTTTTTACTGACTGTTGGATATAATATGAAGAAAAGACTTGCAGGGGTGAGGATATGACGCAGGAAGATGTATCTTATAAAGATAAAAAAGTCATTTCAATTGGGATTGTCAGTGAATTAACAGGACTTTCCGTCAGGCAAATCCGATATTATGAGGAACGTAAACTCATCTACCCCCAGCGCTCAACAAGAGGCACACGGAAATATTCTTTTTCTGATGTAGAACGTTTAATGGATATCGCCAATAAACGGGAAGATGGTGTGCAGACAGCGGAAATTTTAAAAGACATGAAGAAAAAAGAACAGGCATTAAAAAGCGGACAATATAAGAAAAAAATGCTGGAAGGACAGATCAACGCGCACTTCCGGTACAAGAATCGATGAACTAAATAACAATCGCTTACTCGGCAAAATAGCCTTAGCATCTGATCGTCCTGAATATGAATCGATGAAAGCACGAACTTACCCAAAGACCGATTCTTGCTGAAGAGTCTATTTCAGGTAGCGAAAGGAAATGCGTTACAGCTCATCTTGAATCATTGAAGCAACAAAACGAGGCAGCAATTGCAGCCTCGTTATTAGCTAAAACAACCATTCAACTATTTATCACCTAAGATACTTGATCTTTAACGATTTAGTTTTTCAAATTTGTTCAGGAATCGAAACAGTTCGCTCATTGAGCACATTCCCCGTGTTTAGCGTCGTTTTGGGTTCTATTAAGAGCAAGTGAACTTCTTCTTCAGCAATTGGCTGATGTTCAACTCCTTTTGGAATCACAAGAAATTCCCCTTCATGAAGCGTTATTTCCCTATCCCTAAAACGGATGACTAGATTGCCTTTCCACACAAAGAACATTTCATCCTCATCATCATGGTGATGCCAAATGAATTCACCCTTCATTTTCACCATTTTCATGTATGAGTCGTTCAACTCTCCACCTATTCTAGGATTCCAATAATCATTTATTTGCGAAAATTTTTCTTCGATATTTACCTTTGAAATCAATCGATTCCCCTCCTTATTAAATGGAAACGTCTGTTTTAGTTGCCACAGCTAAAAAATTCTCATTTTCTCCTCTCGATCAGATAAAAAGGACGCCGCAATGAGCATCAACCTCTTCTATCATTTAGTTTACATACTTCTTTGGATCACGTAAAATCAAAAAATAGCATATAGATCATCACAATTTGTGATGCAAAAAAGGAGAGTTAGTTTGGATATTAAATCTTTGGAAGTATTTAAAGCCGTTGCCATTGAACAAAGCATCACAAAAGCTGCTCAAAAATTAAATTATGTGCAGTCCAATGTCACCGCAAGAATCCAACGTCTTGAACAAGAGTTAGGTGTACCTCTTCTCTATCGATATCATAAGAAAATATCTTTAACGCCTGCAGGACGTGAACTGCTGCCCTATGTAAATAAATTACTATACGATTACGAAGAAGCGATAGAAGCAGTAAAGCTTTCCTCTACTCCGCGGGGATCTTTACACATTGGATCAATAGAGTCCACCGCTTCTACAAGATTGCCCAGCATTTTCACAGAATATCACAAAAAATTTCCACAAGTAGAATTGAGTTTGTATATGGCACCTACAGTCGACCAAGTTAGCGCTATCCTCAACTACAAAGTAGACAGCGCGTTAGTAGATGGGCCAATTCTTCATCCAGAAATCATCGAGTATCCTGTATTGGAAGAATCCCTCGTTCTCATTACAAGCTACTCCACGGAGCAATTCCAGGTAGAATCTATTTTACATGAGCCGTTGCTCTCGTCATTCGCCCATTGTATTTATTTAGGACGATGGCAAAAGTGGCTAGAGAACAACGGCTATCCTCCTATGAAGGTCATGGAATATGGTACGTTAGAGGGCGTCCTTAAATGTGTTGAAAGCGGGCTGGGAGTGACTATATTACCAAAATCTATGGTTGAATCTCGGGGGGAAGGCAAATTTACCTGTCATCCATTACCGGAACCACATCGGATCGTGCCCACTGTGTTGATCAGGCGACGTGATTCGTACATGACCAGTGCTCTGTCACAATTTATGGAGTTAATAGGCATTACGAATATGTGATCTGAGACAAATCATTGTTTTCATGAATAAGATCATGTGTGTTAAAAAAAGAGGATAGATAGAGCGACATTCTTTCAGCTCTTCTATCCTTTTACATTATCTCAACTTATGCCTGATTTATCATAAAGCATATGAACGATACTTTTTATTTAGATGAAGCGTCAGTTCCTTCAACAACCCCTACAAAGTCAATTCGTACGCCGCCTTTTTCAGGATCTTCTTTCACCCGAAAGGCAAGCGCCTTTTTTTCTCCAGTGTTTACATCTTTATAATTTGCATGAAAGACATGGATGCTGGCTTCTTCCAATTGGAAATCTTCATAAGAAAGCGTCTCAATTCCCCATTCCTTTTTCGATTTAAGAATGTCACTTGGGCTTGGGACTGCGCCTTCGACATAGACATTGTCCATTTTTCGTTTATTTCCTTCAGTTATCGCTTCAAGCATATGCTCTGATGCCACAAGTCTTCTGTCTTTCCCCTCGTCTTCTCTTGAACATGCACTTAGCAAAACAATGCACATGAAAATGAATAAAAACTTCTTCATTTTTTCTCCCACCTTCTCCTTAAAATGTAAAGGATGGAAGCGCTATATGCAATCTTTATTCAAAAAAGACTGTAAAACGTTACATTTTACAGTCTTTTGACTACATCAGTGTATGAAGAAATGCTGTTGCAATTCCAAAATAGATGAGTAAGGATAAAATATCATTCAATGTTGTGATCAGCGGTCCAGATGCAATGGCTGGGTCGACGTTTAATCTGTGTAAAATAATCGGCACGACCGTACCTGCCATTGTCCCAATAATCAGTGTTGCAAGAAGCGAGGAACCAACAACAAAACCTAAAATCATATTGCCCTGCCATACCATGGCAACGACCGTAATAATGATTGAACAAACAATCCCAATATAAATACTTGTTCTCAGCTCTCTGAAAATCAAGCGCATAATGGTTTTTTTCGTTAATTCTTCTTTTGACAATCCTCTAATGACAACCGCTAGAGACTGTGTCCCTGTATTCCCTGTCATACCTGCAATCATCGGCATGAAGAATGCTAAAGCAACGACTTGCTGCAGGGTATCTTCAAAATAATTTAAGATACTGCCTGAAATCAGCCCAATGAATAGGAGCAAAATGAGCCATGGAAGACGGCGGTATGCCGCCACAAATGCCGGTGTGTCGAACGTGATATCTTTACCAGAGGCAGCAAACTTTTCATAGTCTTCTCCTGCCTCTTGAATCACAACATCAATGATATCATCGACTGTCACAATTCCGACTAAGACATTGTTCTCTTCTACAACAGGGATGGCAAGGAAATCATATCGCTCAATGAGCTTTGCGATTTCTTCCTGGTCTTGAAAGGCACCAACGGCAATGACTCTTGTAAACATAAGATCCTGCACTTTTTCATCCGGTTCACCTAAAATAAGATCCCTGTATGAGAGTACCCCTACAAGCTGTTTTTGATCATTTATGACATATAAGTAGTTGATCGATTCGGCAATTTCAGCAAAGCTTTTCAGCTTCACCACGGCATCCTGAACCGTATAATGCTGCGGAATCCAAACGTACCGATTGGTCATGATCCGGCCTGCTGTCTCAGCAGGGTAATTCATGAGAAGCTGGACGGCCTTGGATTCCTCTGCTTCCATGTTAGATAAAAGCTGATCCTTCAGCTCATCTTCCATCTCATCAAACAAGTTGGCAAGATCATCGTTATCCATTTTGTTTGTGACGAAGGTGGCTTTGTCTTTCCCTACTTTTTCAAGAACAATCTCTTGATATTCCCGCTCCAGTTCACCCATCATTTCCGTCACGTCATCGACTGTTAAAAAGCTGAGAAAGCGGCCGCGGTGTTTTTCTGGAAGCTCCTTGAATAAGTAGGCCATATCATAAGGCTGAAGTTCTTCCATAATGTTTTTAAATTCTTTACGTTTTCCATCTCTTAGTAAAATAATGATGCGTAAAATGAGTTCATCGTACGTAATGTTCTGTATCATCGCTGTTACCTCCCCAAAATCAGGAGATACCCGAATCCCTTAGATTGTGCGGGGGTCAGGATCTCCGCTATCTGATGCGTCAATCTGATCTTTTGACATACTCTCTATGTGTCTCGAATCGGGATGATCCATCCCCACACCTCCTTTTCTCATAAAAAAGCACCTTCAATCGAATGAAGGCGCTTTGTAAGCATGACAAATAAACACTTGCTCCTTCAATCGTAGAGCTTTAGCACTGTATGGCATAGGATTCATCCAGCTGCATTAAAAATCACCTTATGTCGATGATTCCTGTTGACCCATTGGCGTCTTTGGACATTTTTGGGCAGCAGCGTATCTCCATACAGGAGCCTCACCTAACGAAGTCTCATATTGTTGACACACTGAGATTACAGAAAAAGCGCAATGATGTCAATAAGCAAGATGCCAAGTTTTCTGATGTATTCGCTTACTTTTCAAAAAAAGAGCGATAGACAAGTTGACCATCGCCCTTTTATGTCTTCTATTCCTCTTCTGGCTGATTCATATCCTCTTGGGAGAGGAGATGAAAAGAATCATGCAAAAACAAAGCATATCCTTCTCCATCAGGATGGGGAACATATTCCGCACGATCCATCGTCTGTTCTTCTTCTTTTTTCTTCATCATATTCTCTCGCCTCCTTTCGAGTAGTTTGTCCCAATGAAAAAACCTTACACATAAAAGTGTAAGGTTCAGCGTGTGCGTGCTGGTGCTCACGAATGTCAATTTCGCCTCGCGCCAGTACTCGTCCTTCCTAGGGCTGCAAAGGTTTTCTATCACGCTCAAAGGTTCATTTATACCTTAATCGTCCCATTCTTGCTTGAGGATTTTGCCTGTTTTAGCGGAAATCTCAAAATCAACTTCTTCGCCGCTTGGTGTCGTAATTTCAATTTCATACAAGTACACACCATTTTCTTTATCTAATTCTGAATCTGTGACTGTTCCTTTTACTTTTGCAAGGGCAATTTGTTCAGCCTGTTTTTTGGTGATTTTTACATTTTGTTTCTTTTCTTTGACTGGATCATTGAGCGCTTTGCCTGTTTTGGCATCGACATATACTTTATATTCAAAGCCGCCTTTTTTAATCTCGACCTCATATACCCATTTTCCTTTTTTACGCTCAAGATCTACATCATCTACATAGCCTTTCACAACTTTTAATGCTGCTTTTTCAGCCTGTTTCTTTGAGACAAATGAAGATTTCTTTTGCACCACTTGTTCGGCATTTGCCGTTTGATTTGTATTTTGCGCTTGAAGGGTGAAACCACCTGCGACAAGTGCTCCTGTGAATGCTGTAGCTACTAGTACTTTTTTTATCATATTTCATTCCTCCTCTGTTTGATTTCTCCTTTATCTTAAAAAAACAAGATGATAAAGGAAGGAAAGGAAGATGAGAAAATCATGAGAAAATGATTAGTTTTCGTACGTAATGCCTTCAATATCTCCTGTATAGGCATTCACTAATACCTCTGCCTCTCTTCCATCCGGCAAATCGAGCTCTACCTCAAACACGAGCATTCCGCTAAAAGTTTCAAGATCTGCATCATCCACTGTGCCGCCCACTTCTTTTACGGCAATCTGAATGGCTTCTTCTACTGTTATTTTTGTCAGCTTCTTTTCGTTAGAGGTTGGCTTTTTCTTTTCTGCTTCAATCACCTTGAACGTGTCTTTCTCTACATCCACTTGATACAGTTCTTTTTTTGATTGAATCGTAAAGATAAAGCGATCCGATTTTTCTTTCTTTTGAATCACGGTACCCTTCACTTTTTTCACTGCCACTTCTTCTGCTTGGAGTTCGGCATTTTTCTCATTTGGTTTTTGATAGCTCTTTAACTGTTTCATCTCTTTCATTTGACCGCTTGAGGAAGATGCAATGATTTGATAGATGCCATTTGAATTTTCAAGCGTCAATGTATAGTCCTGTTTATGATTGATCAGCTCAATATTTGTGATGTTTCCATTGTAGTCATTTGCGATGATTTTTTTAATGTCTGCTTCGCTTAATATTTTTTGGTCAATGGTTTGAATCATGAGCATTGCAAAGGCCACAAGAATGAAAAGACATCCTGCGAGCGTAAGCAGCATTTTCATTTTTTTAGACATGCAGCGCCTCCTTCCTATTTCCTATTTTATAAGGAGGAAATGAGAAATTGATGAGAAAAGACCTACTTATTTCTGAAAAAGAATGGTCATCACGGTTCCTTCACCGATACGGCTGTCTACCTTTAGCTCAGCCCCATGCTCTTCAGCAATTTGCTTCGCAATTGACAGGCCAAGTCCAGTCCCACCCGTCTCACTGTTTCTCGCTTCATCCACACGGAAAAAGCGGTCAAAGATTTTCGGCAGATCCTCTTCTTTTATGCCAATTCCTTTGTCAACAACCGAAATAAACGGTTTCTCTCCTGATCGTCCGCAGTTCACATCAACTGGCTCTGCACTATATTTAACCGCATTATCAATCAAGATGGTCAAAAGCTGTTTGATCTTCTCTTCGTCTCCTTCAGCAATCACAGGCTGATCTGTTTGTACATGAGTAAGGATGGTTCGATTGGTTGCCACTTCAAGTGTATGCCCAACTTGGCTGCACAAATGACCAAGATCAACCGGCTTCATGTCCAAGTAAAGCGGCTGCCCATTTTTCGCCAGTGTGAGTAGTTGATCTGTCAGCCTTTTCATTTTTTTTGCCTCATCATGAATGGCTTGAGAGGATTCTTCTACGACCTCTGGCCGGCTTTGCCCCCAGCGTTTTAGTAAATTGCTGTAGCTCATGATGACGGTAATGGGTGTTTTCAATTCATGAGAAGCATCGTGTAAAAATTGCTGCTCTTTCTCATAATGTTTCTCGAGAATTTCGGCCATTTCATTAAAGGTTTGACCCATTTGATACAGTTCATCCTTTGAATCGCCTGTTAATTCAATTCGTTTAAATGCCTTTTCTCTCATACTTGCTTTCATCGTATTGGTCATTCGACTAATTGGGCGTACAATTTGTTTCGTTAAAATGTGGCCTGCAAAATAAGAAAGCACAATAAACAAAACGCCAGTAGCGATTAAAATCATTTTTAATAACGCCAAGTTCTCTTCTGTATTTTCAATTTCTTCATATACTTGCAGCGACACAATGTCCCCATTTGTCCAAATGACAGGGATAGCCGCGAACGCAATCATATGCTTATTGTATTCTTGAATTTCTGCTGTCTGACCAGATTCGTATGTAAAAGGAAGTGAGCTGAACGTAGATTCCTTCGTGACGGTCAGCTTTGATTCACCTTTCTCTGTGACGACACGGATCATACCATTTTGAGGCAGATACGCTTTCAGAAGCTCTGAAGATGGAAGGCCCTCTTCTTCTGACTTCTTTAGTGCAATCGCAATATTTTCAGCTACTTCCGACAGTCTGGACATATCTTTTTGCGTCAAGGTCATCGAAAAAATAAAGTAAATCGCTGTATGAAACAGCAGCACCATTAAAAACAAGGACAACGATGTATAAAGCTGGATCTTATTTTTTAATCTCATGCTTTATCCTTTCATCACATAACCCACACCTCTCACTGTGTGAATCAATTGTTTTTCAAACGGGTAATCGATTTTTTTCCTTAAATAGCGAATATAGACATCAACCACGTTCGTGTCACCAAAATAATCAAAACCCCAAACAGCTGTTAAAAGCTGATCTCTTGTGAGCACTTGCTGCTGATGTTTCAATAGATGAACAAGCAAGTCATATTCTCTCGGTGTCAGCTCAAGCGTCTGATCGCCTCTTTGAATTTCTCTTGTTTTCTCATTCACCGTTAAATCTGCAATACTTAGCTCAATTTCCTTTTCCTCTTGCGCATTGTGATTGAACCTCAGCTGTGCACGAATTCGCGCTAATAATTCTTCTATATCAAAGGGTTTTGTAATATAATCGTTTGCCCCAAGATCAAGACCGCTGACCTTATCGGGAACACTTCCTCTTGCGGTAATCAAAATGATCGGTGTTGCCGTATTTGTCTTTCGAACCCTTCTAAGCACTTCAAGTCCGCTTAATTCTGGAAGCATGACATCTAGAAGCACTAAATCAAAACTCTCCTCTTCGAGCGCCTGGAGTCCTTTCATCCCTGTATCTTGGACTGTGACCTCATATCCTTCATATTCAAGTTCTAATGACAGCACTCTTGCAATTTTCTTTTCATCTTCTACCACGAGTATCTTCCCTTTGTTCATCTCTATCTCTCCTATCTGAAAGGCAAGCTTGTCTTTCCATTATTATATGTTGCCTTTCTCCATTGGAACAGTCACAATCTTCATATCTTATTTTTCATGAATAAGGAATTGTTATGTAATATGGTTGATTTTTATTTTCAGCTGATCCTTTCACATTACACAAATCAACAAAAAAAGCCTCTTTTCTGAGGCTGGTCCCTTACTTCTTTTTAGGTTGACTGACAAAAAGCTCATCTACAGTCGTATTCAAAACAGAGGCGATGTCAAAGGCTAATTGTAAAGTAGGGTCGTACTTATCGTTTTCAATGGCATTGATGGTTTGTCTCGAAACCTTACACCGTTTAGCAAGTTCTTCTTGGGATAATTTAATGGATTTCCTTAGTTCTCTTATATGATTTTGCAATTTAATCACCATATTTTTTTCTGTATATGAGTAATGTAACTAAATATATGACCGAAATCACAGTTAGGAACATGATGGGAGAAATCCCAAACCCCTTATAAGCATTGTTCCCTTGGGTCGTTAAAAATATGGACTCTGCGACTTCTAATAAAAGCATACCAATGACCACCATAAATGCATACGATTGAGCTTTTGAGTAGATAAATCTCTTTCTTTCATCACCCTTTTGAATCATAGGCGCGATAAAAATGAACAGTCCGACCACTAATAAGATGACTGAATACACAACTTTTACAACATCCAACGGGTAGTCCCCTCCCAATCAAAATGTCAAATACTTTTTACATTTCAATCATATCATCCGCTTAAAAAATGTCAAATACTTTTTACATTTTATATTCTTTCGATCATTATAATGAAAAAACAATCATCTGCACATGGCATGTACCTTTTTCTTTTCTGTCATCCTCTATATCTTTATATGATTGTTTTTTCGATCTGTCTTTTTTAGTTCTTTCCACCCATTTTTATCTGTACAGGTGCAAGCTCACTATGCAGCATTTCCTTCTTTTTCATATGATACTAAGAGTTTTCCTCAAAAGGTGACTTCTTTCGGCAAGATATGAGGAGAACTGCACAATAAATAATTATTTGATTATTTGAAAAATTATTACAATTGACCCTTTCCGATCAAACATTTGTTTTATACAATAACATTACGCAACCTGAATCTACTTTGAAAACAAAATAAGGAGGGCTTTCTTATGAAAGGTGAAATTCGCTTAATTCCGTATGAAGTAAAAGCCAATGTGATGGAAGCGAAAGAGACGCCGGAAAGTATTCAGGAGATTAAAGCACCCGAACTTTGGTCAAGTGGCTTCAAAGGAAAAGGCATAACCATTGCTGTCCTTGATACAGGTTGCGACACGGAGCATCCCGATTTAAAAGATCAGATTATCGGAGGAAAAAACTTTACCGATGATGACAATGGCGATGCTGAGAATGTAAAAGACTACAACGGGCATGGTACCCATGTCTCAGGAACGATTGCAGCAACGGATCAAAATGGCGGCATTTTAGGTGTTGCGCCTGAAGCCAAGCTGTTGATCGTGAAAGTTCTTGGAGGGAAAAATGGCAGCGGGAAATACGAATGGATTATCAATGGCATTAACTATGCGGTTGAACAGAAGGTTGATATTATTTCCATGTCTCTCGGTGGGCCAAGCAATGAACCAGAACTACAAAAGGCCATCCAACATGCGGTAAGCAGCGGTGTGCTTGTTGTCTGCGCAGCAGGAAATGAAGGTGACGGAGACGAGCGTACTGAAGAGTTCTCCTACCCAGCTGCATACAACGAGGTCATTGCCGTCGGCTCTGTCTCTCTTGCAAGAGAATCCTCTGAATTCTCCAATGCGAATAAAGAAATCGACCTCGTCGCTCCAGGTGAAGACATTTTATCCACTCTCCCTAACCATAAATACGGAAGACTAACAGGCACTTCCATGGCTGCCCCTCATGTGAGCGGTGCACTCGCCATTATTAAAAATGCCGAAGAAGAAGCGTTCCAGCGCAAGCTGACAGAACCTGAGGTATATGCTCAGCTCGTACGGAGAACCCTTCCGCTAAAACAATCGAAAACCCTTGTAGGAAACGGGTTTTTATATTTAACTGCACCAGATGTGCTTCTTGAGAAAACATTAGAAGCAGAACTTTTGTCTCTATAGGTACATGTTAGGTCCTGAGAAAAGATAGAATTTTCTCAGGATTTTTTTAATTAAAATTATTCAAAATTTACTTTGACGAAATGAAGTGAACGTTATATAATCGAACACAATAAATTCATAGTTTGAGAGTCGGTAATTCGATCACACGTCGAATTTTAATTGGGAAGACCGGTGAAAATCCGGCGCGGTCCCGCCACTGTAAGTGAGGAGAGCTTTTCGTTAATCATCCACTGTCGTGAAGATGGGAAGGATGAAAAGCTTGCAGATTCACTAGCCAGGATACCAGCCGCTCTATCACATCAAACCCCCTACGGTTGATAGGAGATGTCGGAAAAGCGTTCGTCATTGATACTTACGCCTTCTTTCGCACACACATTTTGTCTTTTTAAACCAGACATTTGCCCTCATCAATCTTGACCATGAGTGTGAGTGTCTTTTTATATTTAGAGGAGGAATTGGAATTGACAATTGTTAAAACAAGTAATCTAGGTTTCCCGCGAATTGGTTTAAACAGAGAATGGAAAAAAGCACTTGAGTCTTATTGGAAAGGTCAAACTGACCGAGAAACCCTCTTAAGCACACTCGATGAACAATTTTTAGCCGCTATTAAAACTCAAATTGATCAACAAATTGACGTTGTTCCTTCTGGCGACTTCACCTTCTATGATCACGTGCTGGATACTGCCGTTATGTTCAATTGGATTCCAGAGCGCTTCCGCAGCTTGAAAGACCCGCTAGATACATACTTTGCGATGGCAAGAGGAACAAAAGATGCTGTCTCAAGTGAAATGACAAAATGGTTTAATACAAACTATCACTACATCGTTCCAGAATACGAAAAAAGCACAGAATTTAAACTCACACATAACAAACCGCTTGAAGCATATGAAAAGGTGAAAAAAGCGTTTGGTGTTGAAACAAAACCTGTCGTTCTTGGTCTTTATACATTTGTTTCTCTTTCTAAAGGCTATGAAGCCAATGAAGTGAAAGAGATTCAGCAGCGCCTAGTGCCGCTTTATACTCAGTTGTTAAAAGAGCTTGAAGAAGCCGGTGTAAAATGGGTTCAAATTGATGAGCCTGCTTTAGTCACAGCTTCAAGTGAAGACGTGAAAGCAGTAAAAGCCATCTATCAAACGATTAAAGAAGCTGTACCTGCCTTAAACGTTCTCCTTCAAACATACTTTGACTCAGTAGATGCCTATGAAGAGCTTGTGACGTATCCTGTTGAAGCCATCGGTCTTGATTTTGTCCATGATCAAGGACGAAACCTTGAACAATTGAAAAAACACGGCTTCCCAAAAGATAAAATTTTAGCAGCCGGAATCATTGACGGCAGAAATATTTGGAGATCAGATCTAGGAGAAAGATTATCGTTTATTTCTGAAGTGATTGCTGACGTGCAGCCGAAAGAAGTATGGCTGCAGCCTTCAAGCAGCCTGCTACATGTCCCAGTTGCAAAACATCCGAGCGAACAGCTTGAAGAAAAACTATTAAACGGACTTTCTTATGCCACTGAAAAGCTGGCTGAATTAACGCTATTAAAAGAAGGCTTATCAAAAGGAGCGGCTGCCATTGATGCAGACATCCATGTAGCAAATGAAGCACTTCTGACGTTAAAAGAATTCGCGAAAGGAACGAATGCGGACCTGACAGCAGAGCGCAACAATCTTTCATCAAAAGATTTTAAACGTCCAGTTGCTTTTGAAGAACGACTACGCATTCAAAATGAATCTCTTGAACTGCCGCTTCTTCCAACCACAACAATCGGAAGCTTCCCTCAGTCAGCTGAGGTGCGCAGTGCTCGTCAAAAATGGCGCAAAAATGAGTGGACAGATGCAGAGTATGATGAATTTATTAAAAAAGAAACAAAAAGATGGATTGATATTCAAGAAGAGATTGGCCTAGATGTACTCGTTCATGGAGAATTTGAACGTACAGACATGGTTGAATACTTCGGTGAAAAACTCGCTGGATTTGCCTTTACAAAATTCGCTTGGGTTCAATCTTATGGATCACGCTGCGTGAAGCCGCCGATCATTTATGGAGATGTAGAATTTACAGAACCAATGACAGTGAAAGAAACGGTTTACGCTCAAAGCTTAACGGAGAAAAAAGTCAAAGGAATGCTGACAGGGCCTGTCACGATCTTAAACTGGTCTTTCCCAAGAACAGATATCTCTCGTAAAGACATTGCCTTCCAAATCGCTTTTGCTTTACGTAAAGAGGTAGAAGCGTTAGAAGCAGCGGGTATTCAAGTGATTCAAGTGGATGAACCTGCGCTAAGAGAAGGTCTTCCTTTAAAAGAGAGTGATTGGGCAGCATACTTAAACTGGGCAGCAGAGTCATTCCGTCTATCGACATCGTCTGTTCAAAATGAAACGCAAATTCATACACATATGTGCTACAGCAACTTCGAGGATATTGTTGATACGATTGAAGACCTTGATGCAGACGTGATTACGATTGAGCATTCACGCAGTCATGGCGGGTTCCTCGATTATTTAGAAAAACACCCGTATTTGAAAGGCCTTGGACTTGGGGTATATGACATTCACAGCCCGCGCGTTCCATCTGTTGAAGAAATGAGTAAAATCATTGATGATGCACTGAACGTATGTCCGACAGATCGCTTCTGGGTCAACCCTGACTGTGGACTGAAAACAAGACAAGAACCTGAAACCATTGCTGCTTTGAAAAACATGGTGACAGCTGCTGAAGTCGCTCGTAAAAAGCTAGCGCAGCACGCATAATGGACTCACTCTTCCCCTGCTGAACATTTGGCAGGGGTTTTTTATCCGTAAATTGTCCTGTTCGATCTCCTCCTACAATGATTCCTTTTCTATCATGATTCGTTTATACTAGAGAAGTCAGTCGAACAAAGGGAGGAAGACAATGAATCACGAAGCTTTTTTACAACGCGCAATTGATCTTGCAGTAGAAGGAGTAAATAGTGGCACAGGCGGCCCTTTTGGAGCGGTCATTGTCAAAGACGGTCAGATTATTGCAGAGGGAAGCAACAATGTCACAACAAGTAATGATCCAACTGCACATGCAGAAGTGACAGCTATTCGAAAGGCGTGCCAAACACTACATACATATCAATTAGAAGACTGTATTTTGTATACAAGTTGTGAGCCTTGTCCAATGTGTCTTGGTGCTATCTATTGGGCTAGACCAAAGGCCGTATATTTTGCCGCTGGACACAAGGATGCAGCGACTTCTGGTTTTGATGACTCCTTTATTTATGAAGAAATCAATAAAGAATACGAATCAAGAAACATTCCATTTTACCAGCTGACCCTTCAAAAAACCCTTGCTCCATTTGAAGCATGGGACACATACGACAAAAAGAAAGAATACTAAAAAAAGACACCTGCTCCACAGCAGGTGTCAGTAGATGCTTGAGAAAGGGCTAAATTTTAGCCCTTTTTTCTTTTCATTAGTCCGCCACTTCGAGCTCTACTTCGATGTTTCCTCTTGTTGCTTTTGAATATGGACAGAATTCATGTGCAGCCTCAACAAGCTCTTTCGCTTTGTCATGATCGAGCCCTTTAGCGGAAACAATCAGCTTCACACCAAGTTTAAAACCGCCATCACTTTCATCTTTTAATAGACTGACATGTCCTTCTACTTCTGATTCAATTTCGACACCTTGCTTCTTGGCGACTTGTTCAAGCGCCCCTCCGAAGCAGGCCGCATAACCCGCTGCAAATAATTGTTCAGGATTCGTACCAGTTTCTCCATCTTTCTTTGCGTTTGGCATCACAATGTTGTGGTCAAGCACACCATCATCAGAACGAACATGTCCTGCTCTTCCGTGCTGTGCTTTTACTTTTGCAGTAAATAATGGTTTCATCTTGATCTCCTCCTTCTTCTACTTATACCTTTCACGTTCTATTCGTTGCTCAAACATTTATGGCACATTGAAGAATTTTTCATTTTTAGTCTGTATTTATTTTAAAAAGGAAGAAAATCTTATACAATGATAAGTATGACAAAAAATAGTTGGTGAAAGATATGACAAATGAATTTGAACATATGAAGCTGGAAAATCAGCTTTGTTTCTTGTTATATGCAAGTTCAAGAGAAATGACGAAGCAGTATAAACCATTATTAGAAGAGTTAAATATCACATACCCGCAATATTTGGCACTGCTTTTGTTATGGGAGCATGGGACATTAAATGTGAAAACAATGGGAGAGCTTTTATATTTAGACTCCGGTACACTCACACCTATGCTAAAACGAATGGAACAAAATGGACTCATCATCCGTGAACGTTCGAAAGAGGATGAGCGTTCGGTCCAAATTCGTTTAACAGAATACGGAGAAGCTTTACAAGAGAAGGCCACTTCGATTCCATTTCAAATGCTGTCTGGAACAGGCAGATCAGAAGAAGAGCTGAAAACACTTCGCGCTTCTTTACATGAGCTTCTGCAAAAATTAACACAATCAAAAGGCTGAGGGAATATTCCCTCAGCCTTTTTTTGATGTCTATTATTGAGCGACAGCTACTAATTCTACTTCAATGTTTCCTTGCGTTGCTTTTGAGTATGGGCAAACGCCGTGTGCTTTATGAACAAGTTCATCAAGTGCAGATTGCTCAATTCCAGTTCCTTTTACTTCTAATTTGACACCTAGTTTGAAACCGCCGTCTGAACTGTCTTTGATTAAGCTTACATGTGCCGTTACTTCACTTTCAAAACGGATACGCTCTTGTCTTGCGACCATTTGAAGGGCTGAATCAAAACATGCAGAATAGCCCGCTGCGAATAATTGCTCTGGATTCGTTGCTTTCTCAAGCTTTTTCGCTCTTGGCGTTCCTGGCATTGCTACATCATGCTCTAGTACACCATCTGTTGACACAACCTTACCTTCTCTTCCTCCTACAGCTGATACCGTTGCAGTAAATAAAACTTCTGACATGAATATAACCCTCTTTCGCTCTATTAATATTTTCTACAATTGAATTGTACACAATCTAAATTCAAGAGTCAATGAAAAACACTCACTTTCATCTTTCCTCCATTTTTTATTTTTATGAATGTGCAACCTACGATGATTGAAGCGGTCAATAAAAAAAGCCCTTTAAAAAGGGCTTTTTAGATCGTGATATGCTGCGGATTCGGTTTTTCTAGCGTATGGTTTCTGTTATCGGGGTCGGCATTAGGTGATGTGATCCATAATGCCAAGATCGTGATGCTTGTACAGACGACTGCCCATTTTTTAAAATTCATATAAACAATCCCCTCTCTGAATATAGATACGAGCATGTTCCGCTTCCCCATAGAACATGGAAGATTTTTCATAATCCTCCATTTCATTATAATACTTTGCGGTGTCTAAAGCCAGCTCTTCTATATCTGGATATGCATAGGAAGATTCTAAAAAATGGAAAATCTGTTTAATATGCTCTGCATCTTGTCGTAAGTACAACGCTTCTAAAAAAATGGTCTTTTGAATATGAATGTCATCCTGCAGAGCTTCTGCTCGTTTCATACATTCTTCTCTGTAATATAATGCTTCATCGTTTTTACCTTGTTTGTATAAGATCTGAGCGGCTGTATAAAGAGGGTCTATCGATCGACGAAGATGATCAGATTGGTTTTGATCAAATAATGAGATGGATTCTTTCATTAAGTCGAGTGCGCGGTTCAAGTCTCCCATTCTGTAATAACTGTTGCCCATATTAAACAAAGAAGAAGCAATAAAACGCACATTCTGAAAGTCTCTTGACCTTGCAAGTGCTCTTTCGAGATGTGGCAATGCCTTTTCATGCCTTCTCATATCATCATAATTACCGGCTACAATAAATTCACACTGAATGGTACGAAGCGCATATAGTTCGTGCTGAATATAGACATCCAGCGCTAGTTTGGCATGGTGCATCGAAATGTGTGTTTGTTTCATGTGATAATATATTTCTGACATTTTAAAATGAAATTCTGCACGTTCAATATCGTCGGATACAAAAGAAAGCTTGTGCTCTGCCTTTTGATAGGACGATATGGCAGCAATGTACTCTCTCCGGCCGAACTCATACATGCCTCTGAAGAAATGATAGTAATATTCAAGCATGCCTGTGACATGCGTTTGATGCTCATCTATTTCTTTCGAAAGCTCGGAAAAGTTGGCGCGAAGCTTTCCTTCCTTTAATGGCTTTAAATAATCAAGCATGACCTCATGTCTGAATTCCATTAAAGAAAAATAGAGAAGCAAATTCTGATCTTCTTCCATTGAATCAAGAGAGGTGCGAATTTCCTGCTTTAACTGTTCTGCTTGTTCTGAATCAAATCTGCGGATTAATTCATACCACTTGTTGATTTTCACTCCAATATCCGAAGAGGGAATGATTTTCGCCATACGTTGCCTTCTCCAATCTTCTCAAAATATAAAACATTACCATATTTTATCATACTTGACCGAAGAAATACAAAAATGAAAGGAAAAAGAGAGCCTTGTGCGATAAGACTCTCTTTTGGATGGGTTATTCTCTTATTTGTCCTTGACCACGAATCACAAATTTTTCAGAGGTTAGGGCTGGCAGACCCATTGGTCCTCTAGCATGCAATTTTTGTGTGCTAATGCCGATTTCCGCTCCATAGCCAAATTCAAAGCCATCTGTAAACCGGGTAGATGCATTATGATACACAGCGGCAGCGTCAACGGCTGTTAAGAAAAGTGCCGCATGCTGCTCGTTTTCCGTAATGATCGCTTCAGAATGCTTAGAGCTATACATTTGAATATGCTGTATCGCCTCTTCCATGGTCTTGACGGTTTTAATACTGACAATCGGCGCTAAAAATTCCGTTTCAAAATCAGTGGTCGTCGCTAATGTGGCACTAGGTGCAAGTGCACATACTGCTTCATCGCCCCGTATTTCTACACCATGTGTCTGAAGTGCTTCAAAAAGCGAAGCGCCATGTTCTTTTGCCCATGTTTCATGAATGACAATGCTCTCAATGGCATTACAAACAGATGGTCTTTGTGTTTTCGCATTCAGAACAATTTGTTCAGCCATTTCTTTTTGGGCTGTTTCATCAATGTAAATATGACAATTCCCTGCACCCGTCTCAAGTACTGGAACAGTAGACTCTCTCACAACAAGATCAATTAAATGTTTCCCGCCTCGTGGAATAAGGACATCTAGATAGTCATTTAAAGTGAACAGGGTTTTAGCCGTCTCACGGCCTGTATCTTCAATCAATTGTACACTGTCTACGGGAATATCCGTTGGTTGCAGCGCTTCATGAATGACTTTCACAATCGCTTTATTACTATGAATGGCCGATGAACTTCCTCGAAGAATCACAGCATTTCCAGTTTTCAAGCAAAGAGTGGCCGCATCGACTGTCACGTTTGGTCTTGCTTCGTAAATCATCCCAACCGTTCCAAGAGGCACACGTACTTTTTCAATGAGAAGCCCGTTTTCTTTTTGAATGGTCTCTAATGTTTCACCAATTGGGTCTTTGAGCTGAATGAGTTGATGCGTAGCGTCTGCAATCGCTTCAATTCTCTCTTCTGTTAATGTAATTCTGTCGATCACAGATGGCGTGAACTCTTTGTCTATAGCCGCCTGAACATCTTTTTGGTTTTCGGCAATTAAATAAGCTGAAGATGCTTTTAATGCTTTTGCAATAGCGTCTAATGCAGCATTCTTTTGTTCAGTCGTTTTTAATAGCAGCTGATCTTTGGCTGCGCTTGCCTTTTTTGCTTTTTCTAGAACTTCATTCATCGTTTTCCCTCCTCAGTTTTGTACGTGCTGAACCCAGTGATCTCGGTGAATGACTTCAGGTTTTTCATAAGAAAGCTCATGACTTCGCATCCCTTTAATGCCAAGAAGCTCATCTGAATCATACAATGTTTGTCCTTTACCGACTAATCCGTTTGGACCAACAACTTCGACGACCTCTCCTTTAGAAAATTCACCAGCTACATCAATGACACCAGCTGGAAGAAGACTCCTTCCATTATGCAAAATCGCCGCCTCTGCCCCCGCATCAATCATGATCTTCCCAGAGACTGGTGAGTGGAATTGAATCCATTGGCGACGGTTATTGACTGATGATAAGTCTTGTTCACCAATATATGTGCCGTCCCCCTGACCAGCGAGAATGTGAAGAAGCTTGTCTTCCCCTGTACCTGTGCCAATGAAGACTTTAACGCCAAGGGAGAGAGCTGTTTGTGCAGCTGAAAGCTTAGATTTCATCCCGCCTGTTCCAACCTTTGAACCCGTACTCTTCGCATATGAGAACAATTCATCTGAAATGTGAGTCAGCACATCAAACCGCTTCGCATCAGGATTCTCACTTGGATTGGCATCATAAATTCCGTTGATATCTGTTAAAATGATCAATTGGTCTGCATGAATTAAGCCACTGACCAGTGCTGATAACATGTCATTATCACCAAAGGTAAGCTCCTCGATGGACACAGAGTCATTTTCATTAATGATCGGTAAAATTTTTCTTTCGAGCAGTTCCATCATCGTTGCGTAAGCATTTCGATATCTTGTACGATCTGAAAAGTCATTACGTGTTAAAAGCATTTGTGCAGGCGTCATCTGAAACTGTGAAAATAGTTCTGTATATTTCTGCATTAACAAACCTTGACCAACAGCAGCAGCAGCCTGCTTCCCTTTTAAGGTCACAGGTCTTGACGGATATCCTAAACTGCCAAATCCCGCCGCAACGGCACCTGACGAAATGAGAATGATTTCATGCCCTGCCTCTTTTAGCTTTGCGATGGCTTTGACATGATCCTGCATTTTGTGTTCATCAATGGCTCCCTTTTGCTCTGTTAATGAACTGCTACCAATTTTTATGACGATCCTTTGCTTTTTCATCATTGATTCCCTCCGCTATACCTTTCACCACATAAAAAATCCCTTTTTCTCCTTATGTAAAGGACGAAAAAGGGATTTTCCGTGGTACCACCTTCATTGAATAAGCATACGTCTGCTTATTCCACTCAACTCCTGTAACGCCAGGCATGCGCTTAGATTTTTCCTCTAAGGCTCAAAGGGTAGGTTCAGCAGCTGTCTGCGGCAAATGTTTCAGCATGTCATTTGCTCTCTTTTACACAGCAGGTCCTGCTTACTATTCCTTCTCAACGCTCGTTAATTTTTTTATATTATCACCAATTGCTTCAGAAAAGTCAAGCGGTCAATTAAACACAATCGTTTTATTCTCATGAACAATGATTCGATCTTCCAGATGCCATTTGACAGCTCGGGCAAGCACACTGCGCTCAATCGTGCGGCCAATATTTTTTAATGCCTCTGCATCATCTCTATGATCTACCCGCTCAATATCCTGTTCAATGATTGGCCCTTCGTCTAAATCATTGGTGACATAATGGGAAGTCGCGCCAATTAATTTGACTCCCCGCTCGTATGCCCGCTTGTATGGGTTTGCACCGATAAACGCTGGAAGGAAGGAATGATGAATATTAATGATTTTGTTCGGGTGCTGTTCAATAAAGGCTGGCGTCAAAATTTGCATGTATCTCGCAAGCACAACCGCATCAATATCATATTCTTCTAATAATGCAAGTTGTTGTTTTTCTGCATCTTGGCGAATGTCTTTATTTGCTTTCACGAAGTGGAATGGAATGCCGAGTGCTTCGACTGTATCTTTTGCCGTTTCATGATTGCTGATGACAACCGCTATTTCAGCCATTAAATTACCGCTTTGCCATTCCCATAAAAGTTCATGTAAACAATGAAGCTCTTTGGACACAAAGATCGCCAGCTTTTTCAGATCACTTGCACGCGACATGCTCCATGTCATGTGAAATGATTGCGCAATTGGCTCAAAACTGCTTTTCAATTGATCTAAGTTGGCCGAGATATCTTTCCAATCAAATTCAATTCTTAAAAAGAACCGGCCGCTCTCATGATCTGTTGTGTATTGACTAGATTCAATGATGTTTGCTCCATGTTCAAATAAAAAAGTAGAAACAGCTGACACAATACCAGGCTGATCCGGGCAGCTGACTAAAAGCCTTCCTTTTTGCTCATGCTTTTGTCTGTGCAATTCAAGTTTCTCTGTAATCAATGTTCTCATGTCTTATGACCTCATTTACATTTTTCATTCTAATGAAATATTATACTGGACTGGAAAGAGAAAAAGCAATTAAGCGTCGTGTTTTTTATTGAATATTCATTCAATTCTGCACCTGGCGTGATATAATATGAATAGACCTTTTATCACAAAAGGAGTGATGGAGATGAAAAGCATGACTTTGTTTGGTAAAGTGAGCTTTTGGCTAGGCATCGTATGTCTAATCACGGGCATTTATCTATTTATGACCGGAGAAAGACTCATTCCTTTACTTACATTTGGTGTATGTTTTCTGCTTGTGAGTCAGCTTTACCGCAAAAATGAAAACGATTCCAATCATCATTCGATGTAGCAAAAAGGCTGGCACATGTTTGCCAGCCTTTTCTTATTCAATGATTTTCAACCCGACCGCTGCTGATAAAATGAGTGCGATAAAGAAAATACGTTTTGCGTCTTTCGACTCACCATAATACATCATCCCAACAATCGCTCCTCCAGCTGCTCCGATTCCTGTCCAAATCGCATACGCCGTTCCCATCGGAATTGTATTCATCGCAAGAGACAGCATCAAAAAGGATAGCGAAAATCCAGCTGCTATGAAGAAAATCCATTTAACATGGCGATCTTTCTGGAATTGATTCATCATGGTGACACAAAGCATTTCTAAGATGCCTGCCCCAATGAGTAAAAGCCAGCTCACGATTCAGCCTCCCCTTTCTTTTCACCTGTAGTCAATTTGAGTCCTAATACACCGCTTAAAAGCACCATGATCAAAAGTAATTTTACTAGCTGTACCGGCTCACCCATGACCATCCCTACTATGACCGTACCGGCTGTTCCAAGTCCGGTGAAAACGGCGTAAAGTGTGCCAACTGGAAGTACAGTCGTGGCTTTCAGGAGTAAATAAAAGCTGACAACAATACAAACGATGGTTGCACTCCATTCCAATATAGAGCCAGCATATTTCAACCCCATCACCCAGCCGACTTCAAATACGGCTGCAATCAAAACATTTCCCCATTTCATTCGATCTCTTCCTTTCTTACCGATTCCAAGCAATAAAAAAAGCCCGGAAATCGATCGTTTGATCAAATCTCCCGGGCTTTTATCCCTCCGTGTCCATACGGTCTATTGTCTAGACCCTATGTGTTTTCTCTCGGTCCAGACTGCGCTGCCCGCACGGAACCCTAGAAAACCAATTCATGATAATCAGATCTAGCATACAGCCGATTCTGTATGAAAAAGTGTATCACACCCTGATATGCCGGTCTACCACTTTGCTTTTCCCCTTCAAATATACTTGTTCATTTTTCGAAAGAAAGTGGATGAAAGCGAAGTATACTAAATGTTAGAAAGAGGAACGACCACATCACTGATATAATAAAACAAGAGGTGGATCAAATGATGATGACCGACGAACAAAAACACGAATTTTATCAAGCACTTGTTGATAAGAATCCGCAATATGATGGCACGTTTTTTGCTGGTATTAAAACAACCGGCATCTTCTGCCATGCCACGTGCACTGCTAGAAAACCAAAATATGAGAACTGCGAGTTTTTCTTTACAGCAGAGGAGGCGCTGCTTGCAGGGTATCGGCCGTGTAAGCGATGCACGCCTTTAACATATCCTAACAGCATTCCAGAAGAAGTCAAAACACTTGTATCAGCAGTTGAAGAGAGTCCTGAGAAACGGTGGAAAGAAGAAGATTTTCGCCAATTAGGGATTCACTCTGCAACAGCTCGGAGAAAATTCAAAGAAATCTATGGAATGACCTTTGTTCAATATGCTAGATCACGCCGAATGGGGCTAGCGTTTAAAGAGATTCTGAACGGAAAAAAAGTCATTGATCAGCAAGTCACCTTCGGTTACGAGTCTTCCAGTGCCTTCAATGATGCCTTTACGAAAATCATGGGGAATCCACCCAAAAAGGCGCAAGTCAATATTTTGCATGCGAATTTTATTTCTACTCCGATTGGGCGGATGATGAGCATTTCAGATGCAACCCATGTGTATTTGCTGGAATTTATGGACAGGCGAGGATTAGAAAGAGAAATTGAGAACATCAGAAAAAAACATCATGCCCGTATTTTAGTTGGAGAAACAAACGTTCATCAGCAATTAGCAAAGGAATTAGCCTTATATTTTGAAAAGAAACTCACGCAGTTTACTGTGCCACTTGCTATACATGGCACCCCTTTTCAGAAAAGGGTATGGGATCTTCTATTACAGATTCCGCCAGGCGAAACGAGATCGTATCGAGATCTTGCCATCATGCTTGGCGATCCCCATTTGGTTCGGGCAGTTGGAAATGCAAATGGTGCCAATCAGTTGGCCATCATCATTCCTTGTCACCGAGTCATTCAAACAAGCGGTGAACTTGGCGGATATGGCGGGGGAATCGAACGAAAGAAATATTTACTTCAGTTAGAACAGCGTCTATAAAAGAAAAAGCGGCTCTCCTTATGATTCAAGCGAGCCGCTTTTTCCGTCACGAGTAACACTGTAAACATCAATCATTTGATCCCATTTTGAAATGGTTTTTTCTTTTTTCATCCCCATTTTCATTGCAACCTTGACTGACGCTTCATTGTCAGGGCGAATTAAGCTGACCATTCGCCTCACCTTCATTTCGTCAAAACCATACGCAAGACAGCCTTTTGCAGCCTCAACAGCATATCCTTTTCCCCATGCCGATCTCTTTAGCATATAGCCAATTTCAAGCTCTGTTTGTCCTTCGACGTTTTGGAGAACAATTCCGCTTTGACCAAGTGGTTCCTTCGTTTCTTTTTCTTCAATGATCCACAGGGATGTATGAAATGTGCGGTCATTCTTTTGATTCCAAGCAATCCACTCTTTTGTCTGCTTTTCATCCTTTAGTGAAGGATAATACTTCATGACCTCTTCATCTTGGAACAGCTTTTCGTATAAAAAAGGCGCATCGTCTTCATCCATTGTTCTCAGTCTGAGGCGCTCTGTTTCAAGCACGATCCGTGTTTGATGTGCCATTTTTATCCCCCCTGCTTACTTGCTAAAAATATCTCCGAACAACCCATTTGAATCTGGGGCAAAGTAATGGAACCCCGCACCCGTTAAACTAGCAGCTAATGCGGTCCACATGATTAAACTGACCGTCATCCACACAGTGACTTGTTTTCTTTTCGTCCCGAAGCTCATACACATAAAAGCCGCTAAATGACTGCCAATGATAAAAGGACCGATAAGTGCCAAACCAGGGAGACCGTACCGTTCCCAAACCTTTCTGGCTTTCAGCTGTTTTTTCTCTCCTTTTTCATCATGTTTCTCCTCTTTCCTCTTCAGCCACCACGCTTTAAATCGGTCCACGAAGACGATGAGTAGCAAGACGGTAAGAAAGTTGCCGACGAATCCAATAACTGCCGTTGTCACAGGATGCAGACCACTTAAAATCCCCAGCGGAACGACACCAACCACTTCAAAGAAAGGTAAAGCAGCCAATATAAAAACGAGTACATACCCCCATACAATATCCAATCACAGAACCCCTTTTCATTTTTGTCCTCTTCTCATTGTAAAGAAAAATGTGATCCCATATCTACATTTTTTTAGAAAAAGAAAAGCACATCGCAAGTGATGTGCTCTATCTACATTAAATGTTCATTTTTCTTGTTTGTTTTCTGTAAAAAAGCGATTGTGAGCAAGACTAAAATCACAATGGATACCAGACTTGTGAAAAGAAGCATCAGAGGTGATGTCCATCCAAGCCATTCGAATAGGAGTTGCGGTCCAAAGAAGATCAACGGAATGAGCGACATCATATTCGCCTTTAATATGGCATTCAATAAGACAATACACAGCAGCAACAGAAGAATGACGCCCCATCTTTGGCTCGAGGTCAGCACAAGTAAAGGAGTACCAAGTTTTTGGTCCAATAATTTCACTGTGATCAAGGCTGTCATCTGAAAAACACCTAATATCCAAAAGTAAAAGAATGCCCTCCCGCTTGTTTGAAAGGCAGAAGCTCTAAACATCACAATGGTCATGATCACATTGGCCACTATTATTAGCGGATAACCAATGAGTGCATACCAAGAATACGATAAACTTTGACTGATGGCATCTGCTAACATCATGTAAAAAAGAGATCCAATTAAAAAAGCACTGACAAACGGAACCCAGTCTTTATGATTTCTAGAGAGCTCTTTCGCTAGCTCATCAGCAAAGCCCCGTGGATCTCCTCCAAATACATCTTCCCCTGTTTTCCCATCTTTCTCAGCTTCGACAGCGTGTGTCGTTAATTCATCCATCACTTCGTCGATCTCGTCCTGATTTTTCCCTTTTGATATGAGATAGAGTTGCAGCTCTAATAAGATGTGTCTCGTTTCTTTTGTTACCATCTTCTCACTTCCCTTTATGTAATAATCGCTCTACATTCCCTGACAGCTCATTCCATCGCATAGTAAAATCCGTCAGCGCTTCTTCGCCTCTTTGTGTGAGCGTATAGTATTTCCTTTTCGGCCCACTCGCCGATGCTTTTGTGGACGTATGAACCAGTTGTTCTTTTTGCATGCGCAGCAAGATCGGATAAATACTACCTTCACTAATTTGATCAAACCCATAGTGCGCAAGCTTCTTTGTCATTTCATAGCCATAAATTTCACCTTCAGAAATAATCGACAGCAGGCATCCTTCTAAAATTCCTTTTAGCATTTGTGTTGATTGTGTCATCATCGATCCTCCGCTTTCAGTACCTTGCATGACAAGATAGTTTGATCTTACCACACACTATCTTGCCATGCAAGATACCGACTCAGAAAAAAATCACCGCTTAAAGGGTGATTTTTACGCCCAAGGCTTATCCGTCCCAAGTGCGTCAGCCAAAGCTTTACTATGCTTCCGGCGGCTTTTTCTTTCCTCTGCCCGCTGCTTCGCTGTTTGATGAAGCATGATTTCTTCCTCTGTTTCCGGCATGACTTGTGGAACTCGTTTTGGCTTCCCGTTTTCATCAAGCGAGACAAAAGTAAGAAATGAAGTTGCTGCGAGTCTGCGCTCTCCAGACATCAAGTTTTCCTTAATGACTTTGACGAATACTTCCATAGAAGATGTACCGACCCATGTCACATAAGATTCTAAGCAGACGGACTCTTTCTGTCCAATCGGCTCTAAAAAATCAACTGAATCCATTGATGCGGTGACTGTTTCACTACGGCTGTGTCTTGCTGCCGAGATGGAAGCAATGTCATCTATATAACTCATTAATTTCCCACCAAATAACGTTTGGTGGTTATTCGTATCGAGGGGGAATACCCTGCTGGTTTTCACAACTTTCGATTCCTTGCAGTATTTGAAATTTTCTTCACTCATCGTCATAGCTCCTTCTTGCTGTTTTCGTTGATGCGGAACGACTTTTATTAAACACTATTCTATTAGGTTTGTCTAAACTTTTTGCTTTAGTCTCTCATGAGAGATTTTCTTTCGGAAATGTTTCAACATTTACTAGAAGGAGGAATAATATAATTATCGATAAACAAGGAGGCCCTTTGATGGATTCTATGAAATCAGAGAAAGTGTATAAAACGCCGCAATGTATGAGTGAATATGATGATTTACAAGAAGTCCTCTTATGCAGTCCAATTTATATGGAAATTAAACAGATCATCAATGAAACCCAAAAGCATTTTGCAAGAGAAAATATTTCTCAAATCAAAGCCCTCACGCAGCATAAGCAATTCATCCAAACGCTGAAAAACCATCATGTCCGGCCTGTCCTTCTTCCTGCAAATGAACGTTTCCCTGAACAAGTCTTCACTCGGGATATTGGATTTACAATTGGACAGACTTTATTTGTTTCAAACATGGCAGCCCCTGTCAGACAAGGAGAAGAACATTCCTTAAATGAATGGGCACAGACAAAAGGATGGACAACCATCACGCTGGATGATGGAACGATTGAAGGCGGCGATGTGCTTGTAGACCAAACCCGGGTATTTGTGGGGATCAGCAAAAGAACAAATCTAGCCGCCATCCAGCAGCTCAAAAAAGAACTGCCGAATCACGACATCATTCCTATTCATCTTCCTTCTCACATTTTGCATCTTGATTGTGTGATGAATATTCTTTCTCATCATGAGATCTTGATTTACCCTGAAGCTTTTACGGAAAAGGATCTTCATATGCTCAAAAAGCATTATGATCTCATTGAAATAAGTGAGCAAGAGCAGTTCACACTTGGACCAAATGTGTTGTCCATTGGTCAGAAAAAAGTCATCAGCTTACCAATCAACCAAGAAACAAATGCTGCATTAACAGCCCGCGGCTACACCGTCATTGAAGTAGATTTTTCAGAAATCATTAAATCCGGCGGCTCTTTTAGATGCTGTACATTACCTATTAGGCGTTCATAAAAGCCAAAAAGCCAGCTTGTCTACTCGCTGGCTTTTTAAATGCTTACCTTCTTCCCTCTATCTACTTCCTATCATATAAATGACAAGCCACTTCATGTCCTTCTTCGACTGCTTGTAATACTGGCTTTTTGTCCGCACATACATCCATTGCAGCAGGACATCTTGTCCGAAATACGCAGCCGCTTGGCGGATTCACTGGACTTGGAATTTCTCCCTTTAAAATAAACCGCTTGCGTTTATCTTCCACATCAGGATCTGGAATCGGGATAGCAGACAGCAATGCTTGTGTATATGGATGAAGCGGTGTTTTATATAAAGCATCACTGCTAGTCATCTCCACGAGATGTCCTAAGTACATGACACCGATTCGATCGCTAATATATTTAACCATCGATAAATCATGGGCAATAAATAAAAACGTCAATCCCTCTTCTTTTTGCAGTTTTTTCAGCAAATTCACGACTTGAGCTTGAACGGATACATCTAGTGCAGAAATCGGCTCATCTGCCACAATAAACTTTGGCGATAAGGCTAGTGCTCTAGCAATCCCTATTCTTTGCCTCTGACCTCCGCTGAATTCGTGAGGATAGCGTGTAGCAAAATCATGACTTAGCCCCACCGCTTCAAGCAGTTCCTTCACACGTTCGAGTCTTTTCTTTTGACTGCCATACAATTGGTGGATCTCCATCGGTTCTAGCATAATATCTTTTACAGAGAGCCTAGGATTTAAAGAAGAATACGGATCTTGAAACACCATTTGAATTTGTCTATTGAAATCAAATGATTCTCGGTTCGATAAGTGATGGAGACTTTTCCCTTCATACAAAGCTTCACCTTCTGTCGGGTCATAAAGCCGCATGAGCACTTTTCCAAGTGTAGATTTCCCGCAGCCTGACTCACCAACAAGACCAAAGGTTTCGCCTTGTTTCAGCTGAAAGGTGACCCCATCTAATGCTTTTAACGTTCTTCCTTTCGATAGATGAAAATGCTTTTTTAAGTTGTTGACTTGCAGAAGTGGTTCACTTCCCATCACATCTCCCCCTCTCAGCTTTCAAATACCGCCTTGTTCCTGCCCATTCCTGTTCATATGAAGTACCAGAAAGAGAAAGGAGTTCAATCTGTCTGCCCGTTTTAGGTGAGTGAAGCATCATGCCATCTCCAGCATACATCCCTACATGGCGAACTGCTCCCTTCCCATTGTCATTGGCAAAAAACATGAGATCACCTGGCGCCAAATGGTTTGATGCGACTGGAGTTCCTTGAACTGCTTGGTCACTTGCGTCTCTCGGTAATAAACATCCACACGCTTTGTACATGCTGTAAACAAAACCCGAACAGTCGTAGCCATAGCTGCTCATGCCGCCCCACAAATATGACAGTCCAATAAATTGTTTTCCTATAGCTAAGGCATCCTTACCGCTCATAGAAGAAGGTGATGAAGCACGGCGCACATCTTCTTTTTTGATTTCTCTTCTTCCTACTGGAGTCAGAACATCAAAGGAATCGCTCGTTTCTTCAACAGGTGTTAGTTCTGTTAAAAAACTAACCTCCATATCCGGTGTTCCGTTTTGATATAAAACGGCTTTTTTCTGACAAACAATCAAGGGACTAGCAGGTGGTTCACTCTCTGATACTTCATTTAATTGCTCTACAGGGATATAACCTGGATAGCCTTGCGGGTGTTTCCGGCTTGCCTGCTGCGGGATGACAACTTTCATCCAGCCATCTGTCTCCTCCAGCCCAATGACTCGTTCGCCAAGCAGTACTTGGGTTTGAATAAGGTTTTCTTCACATAAGGCCAATTTCTGTTCATATGTTTGCTCATCAATCCATTCTTTGATCTGGACGGAACTTTGAAGAACGTGTCGATCTATTTCTCTCGGCGACTGCGGTGCTGTCCATATATTTGCGACTGGAACCTTTGATTCATATAACATCATAAGACCCCTTTCACTCTTTGAATGCCTAACCCATGATGCGGCGGAAAGAGAATATCTTTTCCTTGATAGATAATTCCTCCGTCTATTAAGTCCTCTTTGAGCATAAGCGGCGCATCAAAATCATAACGGGTAATATTCGGCTGGCTTGCAGCAAGATGAGCGGCTGCGGTAATCCCTAGTTTTGACTCGATCATACTGCCAACCATGCACTTGACGCCGTATGCTTCTGCTAAACTATTGATTTTCAGCGCTTTTTTGATACCGCCTGTTTTCATTAATTTTAAGTTGATGAGATTACAGCTTCTCGTTTCTAACACCTTGATGGCATCATGGAGGCTAAAAATACTTTCATCCGCCATAATCAATGTGTCTGTTGCTTCCGTCACCCGGCGCAGACCCTCGATGTCTTCTTTAGGCACTGGCTGCTCGACTAGTTCAATATCGAGTGCCTCCATTTTTCGAATGGCGACAATCGCTTCCTTCCATGTCCAGCCTTGGTTGGCGTCAAGCCTGATTTGAATATCCGGCCCGACTTTTTCTCGAATCCGTTTGATCCGCTGAATATCCGTATCTATATCATCTTTTCCCACTTTGATCTTTAAGGTACGAAAGCCTTCAGCTGCATATTGCTTCGCATCCTCTGCCATTTCTAGCGGACGGTTGACACTAACCGTGTAATCCGTTTCCAGCTGATCACGATAACCACCAAGATATTGATAAAGTGGCAGGCCAGCCTGCTTCGCTAAACCATCGTAAATCGCCATATCTATTGCAGCCTTTGCACTCGTGTTTCCTGCAAGTACACGGTCGATCGCTGAAAAGATTTGTTCATATTGTGACAATGAGGCACCAATCAAGATCGGCCTCATCACAGCGCAAATAGCATAGTCGATGCTTTCCAGTGTTTCACCTGTAATGACCGATGTCGGCACTGCCTCTCCATAGCTGACATCGCCTTGATCATAGGTGATGATCACAATAAGAGATGCGGCGTCATACACCGTTCTTAATGCTGTTTTGAAAGGCTTCTTTAGCGGTACACTCGTTCTGCTTGTGCGAACATCTACGATTTTCATTTGATCGCCTCTTTCGCTGCAACACCTGGGGAAATATGCAGTTTTTTCCCTGTAGCATCTAATGTAGCCTGCACGCCGATTGGAATGGCGAAGTTTGGAGAGGAATGACCGATCCGAAAACCGCCAAGTGCAGGTTTCTGTTGCGGGACAATATACGTCTCCCACAACTGATCCAGCGTTAACGACTGCTCTTTCTTTTTCGGCTCACATTGATGAAAATCACCAATGATAAATCCCGCCGCATCATGTAATTTTCCTGCAGAGGCTAAGTGCTGCATCATTCGATCGATTTTATATGGTTCTTCGTCTATATCTTCTATCAATAAAAGCTTCCCCTTTGTATCAATTTCAAAAGGTGTACCAAGTGTCGTGACAATAAGGGCAAGATTTCCTCCGGTGATTTCGCCTGAAGCCGTGCCATGATAAAAAGTGTGAAGAGGTGACAGGTGGTTCGTATACGAAAAGGCTTTTGGAGTGAATAGCTGTAAAAAGGTATCCTTTGTATACGGATGAACCTCTTCAAGTCCCACATCAGAGGAGAGCATTGGACCATGAAAGGTCACAAGACCCGTCTGCTGCTGAATGGCTGTATGTAAAAACGTAATATCACTGTATCCCCAAAAGATTTTTGGGTTCCGGCGAATCAAGTCATAATCAATGGCTTCTGCAATTCTTCCTGTTCCGTATCCTCCGCAAGCACAAATCACTGCCTTCACATCTGGATCTTGAAACATGTGATGAATATCTTCCACTCGTTCATGATCATGAGCTGCTAAATAACCATACCGGGAGTTGATATACTTCCCCTTTTTCACCTTTAGCCCTAAGCTTTCTAAAAAAGAAATACCTTTTGCTAATTTCAGCTCGTCAGGCGGGCTTGCTGGTGCAATGATTCCCACTGTATCTCCTGTTTGAAGTGCCACTGGCAGATGGTTCATGCCAATCCCCTCTTTCTCTTCGTTTCTTTCAATCTATGGGCATCTTCTTCATAACATGAACAAATAAAGGAACAGACGCTTTTTACAAAGCGTCCCGTTCTCTCATTTTTTCATTTACTCTCCATCTACCTGTGCCCATTTCAAATCAATGTAACCAACAGGATGACGGACAATGCCCTTTACGCCTTCTTTTTGTAAATAGACTTGGTTATAAAAATGAATGGGAATGATCGGTGCTTCTTCCATGAGAAGTGCCTCGGCATCATGCAGCATACGATTTCTCTTTTGTTCATCTGCTTCTTGACTCGCCTTTTTGATCAGCTGATCATACGTATCATTTGACCAACCTGTCCGGTTCATCGCATTTCCTGTTTGGAAGCTCTCTAAGAAATTGATTGGGTCTGCATAGTCAGCTAGAAATGAACTTTGCGAGAATTGGAATTTGAGTGCCTTTTGATCTTCTGCAAACACATTTGCTTCCATGTTTGCAAGCTTCACATCTACCCCTAGCGCTTCTTTTAATTGTTGCTGAATGGCTTCTGCTTTTTTCTTATTTTCAGGCTTTGTACTATATGTTAATGTGACGGGCGGAAGCTTAGAATAGTTCTCTTCTTTCAACCCTTTTTCTAATAGTTTTACAGCTTCACTCGTATCATGTTTGACAAGGTCGCCGCCAGCTTCTCTGAAATCTTCACCCTTTGAATCTAAAATTCCTGGTGAAACGAAGGCATGTGCTGGCTTCTCTTCATTTTTCGTCACATACTCTACAATATCCTGAGGATTGATCGCCATTTGAAAGGCTTTGCGAATGTTCTTATTTTGAAAAGGCTCCATGTTGACATTTAGACGATAAAAAAACAGCCCTGCTTGATCCTCAATTTGCACATCTTTGCTTTTTAACAGGTCTTCACTTTGTTCTGCCGGAACGAAGGCCGTATCTAAATCTCCTGATTGATACATTTGGTAATCTGTGTTTCGATCACTGATCATGAGCCATTTCACTTGATCTAGCTTGACCGTTTGTTTGTCCCAATACGTGTCACTTTTTTCCATTGTAAAGCTTTCATCATGCTTCCACTCTGTCAGCTTAAACGGTCCATTGCCGACAAAGGTTTTCGCATCCTTGGCCCAGTTCGGGTCCTTTTCCGCTACCTTCTCATTCACTGGGAAAAAGGCAGGGTTTGCCGTCATATTTAAGAAAGATTTCTGCGGGTATGCTAGCTTGACCTCTAGCGTTTGATCATTAACAGCCTTAACTTTTACATCTTCTTTCTTCCCTTTTCCGCTGTTAAACGCTTCGCCCCCTTCAATCATATAAGCTAAGAATGCCGCAGAAGAGCCCGTCTTTGGATCTAGCAGCCGCTTCCACGCATATTCAAAGTCACTTGCTTTGACTGGATCACCATTTGACCACTTAATTCCATCCCTTAAATGGAACGTGTACGTTTTTCCGTCCTTTGAAATGTCCCATTTTTCCGCCATGGCAGCAGATGGTTCGTGCTTCTCATTCAGTCTCGTTAATCCTTCCATTAAGTTATTGAGCCCTTGCCAGGACACATTATTAAAACCAATGGGTGGATCAAATGATGTCGGTTCGTTTTCGTTATTTAATGTTAAAACTTTCTCTTCACCCTTGCTTGAAGATCCTTTGCCTGCTTGCTCATTGGCTGTACATCCTGCAAGCAGCATCACTGTGATAAAGCACATACTGAGAATCCAACCTGTTTTTCTCATGAAAAACTCCCCCTTTGTGTTGAAGATAAAACCGTTTGCTTCGCTCGTTCATCTTGAAGCCAGCAATGTACTGCATGTGTAGGTGAACGCTGCGTTTCATGCGGCATAATATGATCACACACTTTCATCGCAGACGGACATCGATCGGTGTATGGACAACCTTTTGGCGGAGCAAATAAATCTGGCGGGCTTCCTTCAATAGGAATGAGTTCATCTTTCATATCCAGCCTTGGAACGGATTGCAGCAGCCCTTTTGTATAGGGATGCTGTGGACTGTAAAAGATATCTCGCCTTGTCCCAACTTCAACGATTTTCCCCCCGTACATGACAGCCACTCGATCAGCGACTTGTGCTACGACCCCTAGGTCATGTGTGATTAAAATAATCGTCACGCCTGTTTTTTTCTGAATCTCTTTAAATAGTTCTAAAATCTGCGCCTGTATGGTGACATCAAGTGCAGTTGTCGGTTCATCTGCAATCAGCACCTTCGGCTCACAAATAAGAGCCATTGCAATCATGAGCCGCTGCCTCATGCCACCGCTGAATTGATGCGGATATTGCTTCAGCCTCTCTTTCGGCTGCGGAATCCCCACCAAATCAAGCATACGAAGCGCCTCTTCTTTCACTTCTTTTTTTGTCAGCTTCTGATGCACTTTTGCAGCCTCCATCAGCTGATCTCCAATTGTCAGCGTCGGGTTGAGTGCCGTCATAGGATCTTGAAAAATCATGGAGATATCGACACCACGTATGCTTCGCATGTCTTTTTCAGATAATGACAGCAAGTTGCGATCACGAAACCAAATTTCCCCTTGATCGACTTGTGCGCTGTATGCAGGGAGAAGCCGCATGATACTTTGAGACGTCACACTTTTTCCGCAGCCTGATTCTCCGACAATGGCGAGGGTTTCTTTTTCATACACATCCACATTCACCCCGCGTACCGCTTGAACAGAACCGCCATATGTCCGAAAGCTAACATGCAGATTGATAATCCGAAGCATTTTTTTCATCACGCCATCACCTCTTCATCTTCGGATCAAGCGCATCTTGCAAGCCATCACCTAAATTATTAAAGCAAAACATCGTCAGCGAAATAAAAAATGCCGGAAAGAATAAACGCCACCAGTGACCATTATCTGATAGCACTGTCGGCAAGGCATCATTGGCCATCACACCCCAGCTTGCAAACGGCGCTTGAATCCCTAAACCAAGAAAACTTAAGAACGCTTCAGCAAAAATCGCTGTCGGTACAGTTAGCGTCATCTGGACAATAATCGGTCCCATCGTATTCGGCAGTAAATTTCTGCGGATGATGCGCAAACTTTTTGCGCCAAAGGTTTTCGAGGCAAGGACATATTCTTGGCTTTTCAGCTGAAGGACTTGACCTCTCACGATTCTTGCCATCCCAATCCATCCTGTGACAGTGAGCGCCACAATAATAGTGACAAGCCCAGGCCCCATCAGAACCATCAATAAAATGACGACGAGTAAATACGGCAGACCGTAAAGCACCTCGACGATCCGCATCATGACATGGTCATACTTCCCGCCTTTATAGCCTGCAATACCGCCATAGATGACACCGATTGCAAAATCAATGAGAGCGGCCATCACGCCCACAAATAATGAAATGCGTGCGCCGTACCAAGTACGTGTAAACACATCACGTCCAAGTTCATCTGTTCCAAACCAGTGAGCAGCTGACGGTGGCAAGTTTTGCATGGAAAGCCGCTGTTCTGTCACACTATTCGGTGCAAGGAGTGGGCCTAATACAGCCATGACGAAAAGAAAAATCAGCACCGATAAACTAAACATAGCGAGTTTATTTTGTTTTAACCGTCGCCAAGTATCTGCCCAATACGAAAGCGAGGGTCTTTTAATGGCATGGACTTCAGATGTCTTTTGTTCTTTAGGAGCAAACCATTCATCTGGCACTTCATGCGCTTGATTCGTTTGATCATGCTGAAGATGTATACTCATGCCTTTCCTCCTTTCTGATGCAGCTGGATCCTTGGATCAAGCAGACGATATGTCACATCTACAATGAAAAGAAGGGTAATTAAGATGATGCTGTAAAAAACAGTGGTTCCCATGATGACAGGATAGTCACGATTATTAATACTCTCAACAAAGTATTTTCCCATTCCAGGGATCGCAAATATTTTTTCAATCACAAAACTGCCTGTTAAAATACTTGCGACAAGTGTGCCGAGGATCGTGACAACAGGTAAAAGCGCATTCCGCAGGGCATGTTTAAACACAATTTTATAAGGGGAAAGTCCTTTCGCTTTTGCAGTTCGAATATAGTCCTGCGACAGCACTTCAATCATGCTCGATCTCGTTAACCGGGCAATGATAGCCATTGGACCTACCGCCAGTGCAATGGTAGGAAGCACCATATGCATTGGACTTGTCCACATCGCTGTAGGAAAGAGCTTTACATTCACAGCAAGCTGCTGAATTAATAAGGTAGCAAAGATAAAGTTTGGTATGGATATACCGAAAACAGCAATCGTCATGGCGATATAATCAATCAAGCCATTATGCCGGAGGGCAGCCATGATTCCGAGCAAGATGCCGGAGATGACAGCAATCAAAATAGAGATAAGACCAAGTTCTAATGAGACTGGAAAACCTCTCGCCAATAAATCATTGACACTTTCAGAAGGCTTTTTAATGGAAGGACCAAAATCAAAAGTAACGATGGATTTTAAATAGATCATATATTGAACATAGAGTGGTTCGTCTAAGTGATAGTAGCTTTCGAGGTTTCGCTGGACAGTTTCGTTTGTATTTCGTTCTTCATTGAAGGGCGATCCTGGGATGACCTTCATTAAAATAAACGTTAAAGTTGTGATGGTTAAAATCGTGGCAATCATGGCAATCAAACGCTTGAGCAAAAAGCTGGCCATCTGCTGTCTCCCCCTCGCTTAACAAAATGTTGTACGTGCGGCAAGCTCTGTCATGACAAGCATCGCTTGGTAGGCTTCTAATATATTCTCTGCTTGGTACGTCACCGTTGTTGTCCCTTCGATGATGGTCGTACCCGGCATTAAATTCGCCCATTCGGCTTGTCCATAATTGGCAAACTCGATTTTCAGCACTGGCTGCTCAGGAGGCGTGAGCGGCTTCATTTGATGAATTTGTTTCATGGCAGCTTCCACTTGCTGAGAGATGAGGGTGCTCACTTTCGCTGGTGTTAAGCATTTCACAGCAGATCTTGAAATGGTTTCTTTCACCGCCACTGTTTTCACGCCAGGCATTAACTTTTCGGCTTCAAGTGCCGCTTGATCGTCTCCACATACAAGAATGACTGGAACACCATAATACCCTGCGACATACGCATTAAAGCCCATTTCACCAACTGGATGATCATTTATGTAAAAATGTCTGACACCAAAAATCATACTGTGCGACATCACACCTTTCATTGATGCCCTTGCATGATAGCCTAAAAAAACAGCGGCATCATACGTTTGATCTAATCCTTGAACCATTGAATAAGGCTTTACATCCCCTGATATGAGAGATGCTTCCTCATGCAAATCTTCAATCAACAAATTATTCATTTTAGAATGGCTATCATTCACTAAAATCTCGGTCGCCCCATGTGTAAGAAGAGCTTCTACACAGGCGTTCACTTCACCTGTCATGATTTTTCTCCCGCGCTCATAATTGTGCTGGCGGCTATCAACAAATGTATGATCAGCTAGACCAGTAATTCCCTCCATATCGACTGATACATAGAGCTTCATCCCCATCCCCCTTTAATTAAACTTAAAATTTGTGTATATTTTTCTAAATTTTCTAAAAAATTATATGAGAACTTGATTGATTTTTCAATACAATGTCTGAAAATAAGGAAATTAGACTCAGGTAATACAGGTCAAAAGCATTGATGATAAAGGATTTATTTTACAGAAAAAACACCACTAGCTATGTCTTTAGTGGTGTTTGTCTGCTTCATCGATTTGCGATTTTAGCTGCGCATATTTTTTCATCGTTTGTGTAAACAAGTCATCGAACATTTGCGGTGCCTGCTGCTGGATGACTGCAGCGCCTTCTCCTGTAATCCCGCCTTTTGTTGCGACCCTGTTCACCGTTTCAGCAAATGTCAGTCCGTGTTCAACAAGAACTTGTCCTGTACCGAGCAGCGCATATGTTAAAAATTCATAGGCTTCTTCTAAAGAAAGCTCACTATTCCGAACAGCGGCTCTCGCCATTTCTTCAAAGATTGCTGCAATAAAGCCCGGAGAAGAGCTTGTCAAATTACTCGCCGCATCAAACCGGTCCTCTTCCACTTCCCTGACGATACTAAAAGCTGAAAGCAGGCGGTAGAGTCGTTCTTGTGCCTCCTGCCCAGCGGTTTCACCATGCGCCACAAGGGATACACCCGTCCCTACGGCTGATGTCAAAGTGGGAATGTATCTAGACACCGGCTGATTCGTATGTTGCATTAATTTGTCTAACGTGACAGCCGCTGCCACTGATACGATTTGAAGAGATGTCTTTGCGGGGCTCAGCTGATCTAAGACATCAAGTACAGCAAGCGGTGGTACACAAACAAACACGACATCACATGATGCAGAGATGTCATCTAAAGAGCAAATGTTGACATGCTGGTTCTTCTCTTTCAGCTGTTGCAGCCGCTCCGTTTCACTTCTTGTATGGATCATAAATTGACTGGCATGAAGTACTCCTTTGTCCAGCCATTTTTGTACCATCATATCTGCCATACTTCCATATCCAATGATTCCAATAGTCTCCACAGTTTAATCTCCTCTATTTTGCTTAGATTCACTACTTATTTTAACAATTTCCCACAATGTTTTCATTTTTATCCCACACTTTTTTCTTACGATAAAGTCAGTATCCACCACATACGGTCAATCACCTTACACACATACATGTAAAAATCGATGAAAGAGAGTGATCTTGATGACACATCACAAAGATGAAAAACACACTTCTTATGAATTACAAACCATTGAACAGCCGAAACAAAAGCAGAAGAAGCCAAGTGGCTGGCTGAAGCCATTTGTCAGCGGGATTGTAGGAGGTACGTTAGCGTTAGGTGTTTACGTTCTAACTCCATATGCTCAGCATTCAGAAAATAGTTCAACTGATTCGTCAACGAAAACAGCCGCTGTATCGACAAATGATACAAGTACAAATTCGTCAAAAACAACAGCGTCACAAACATCGAATTCGACCAGCAGTATTTCAAGTATGGTCGAAAACGTATCACCAGCCATCGTCGGCATTACAAACTATCAAACACAAAGTCAAACAACCACAGATTTTGGCGATATGAACACACCTTTTGATGGATCACAGCAAAATCAAAACAGCAGCAGTCAAGAACAAGAAAGCGGTACCGGATCAGGGGTTATTTTCAAAAAATCCGGCAGTAAAGCCTATGTATTAACAAACAACCATGTGATTGAAAGAGCAAATAAATTAACAGTCTCCTTGCATAATGGCAAGACGGTAGCAGGAAAAGTGGTTGGGTCTGACCCGCTGACCGATCTTGCTGTCGTGGAAATTAACAGCAGCGGCGTTACAAAAGTCGCTGAACTTGGAGACTCCTCATCCCTTCGTGCGGGAGAAACCGTCATCGCAATCGGAAACCCGCTTGGTGAAGATTTATCAAGAACAGTGACACAAGGAATTGTCAGCGGTGTCGATCGAACAGTGTCTATGGATACATCAGCTGGCGAAAGCAGTATTAATGTCATCCAAACAGATGCAGCCATTAACCCCGGCAACAGCGGCGGGCCGCTTTTAACAACAGACGGAAAGGTTGTGGGGATCACCAGTATGAAAATTTCTGAAACAGGTGTGGAAGGTATCGGGTTTGCGCTCCCAATCAATGATGTCAAACCAATTGCAGAGCAGCTTCTCACAAAAGGAAAAATCGAACGACCTTATATCGGTATCAGCATGCTGGATCTCGAACAAGTACCAGATGCTTATCAGAAGGAAACGCTTGGACTGACAAGCAGTCAGCTGGATAAAGGCGTGTACGTAAAAGAAATCGCTGCTGGCTCACCTGCTGCAAAAGCTGGATTAAAGGCAGAGGATGTCATCACCGCCATCAATGGCAAAAAAGTGACAACCGGCAGTGAATTACGCCACGAGCTTTACACGAATGCAAAAGTTGGAGATACCATCAGCATCACACTCGTTCGTAATGGAAAAGAAGAAACAAAACAAGTGACATTAACACAATCTGAATCAAAGCAAGTCAGTTCTTAACGAAAAAAGCAGCTCATAAAAATTGAGCTGCTTTTTTCATGTTCACTTGATTGGGACCAATCTTTGTTCAATTTCTGCTCGTTTGTGCTCTAAAAATGGTGGAAGTGCTAATTGATCACCAAGTTCATCCACGCTTTCATCCACTGTAAATCCCGGACCGTCTGTTGAGATTTCAAACAAAATGCCGTTTGGCTCTCTAAAATATAGGGCTTTAAAATAAAAACGTTCTACAACACCAGAGTTGGTGAAACCGGCTTTGGCTATTTTATCATGCCATTTTTCAAGCTCTTCTGCGTCCGCTACACGAAAGGCTACGTGATGAACACTCCCTCTGCCAGATCGCTCAGCAGGTCCTTCTGCTTTTTCAATGACATGAATCTCTGTTCCAGCTCCGCCTTGTCCTGATTCAAAAATCGTCACGATTTCCCCATCATTTGATTGTTCACGTGCTTTTTCTGTGAAACCAAGGATGCTCGTTAACACACTGATCGTTTTATCTGCTTCTGCGACTGTTAATTCTACTGGTCCCAAACCTCTAATCGCAAAATCAGCAGGAATCTCATCATGCACTGGCGGCTTCGCTCCATCTTGCACGCTTGGTTCTACAGTCAAAAACAGCTGCTGTCCTTCTGGATCTGTAAATTTCAAGGCAGGTCTGCCGCCTCTTAAAGAAGCTGTTTCTTTCTTTACACCTTTTTCTTCAAAGCGCTTTTCCCAAAAGGTGATTGCCTCTTCTGAAGAGACAATCAGACCTGTGCGTGAGATCGCATTTGTTCCGTCCAGCCGGCGGGCGAGCATCGGTATTTCAAAAAACGTCAGCTCTGTACCAGGTGAGGCGACCTCATCTCCATAAAATAGATGATACATCGATGGATCATCTTGATTGACTGTTTTTTTCACCAGTTTTAAGCCAAGGATTTGGCGGTAGAAATCAACGTTTTTCTGAGCATTTGCTGTTAGTGCTGATACGTGGTGAATCCCATTTATTTCCATTGCGTTCACTCCTATTATAAAGTATCTCGAATTCAAGATAATATCCTTATGAATAAAATAGGTCATTTTAGAAGAAAAGTCAACCATTCGACTGCATCTTTATTGGATGTTCGGTTTTCGCCCATTAAATTAACATTACACCAAAAATATTCTTATATTGTTCGCTTTTAAGATAACATTCATCCTAATATCTCCAATAAACGAACACTTTTAAATACAAATACGAAAATCAGAAAATTTTTTTAATTCTTGTTTTCCTAAAATCGTATTACAATGAACAAAATACATGTCACAGTAACGTACGAAAGTGATGCAGGAGGTCGTGTGTAATGAACAAAGAACAACCAGCGTTAAAACAAGACATCGGCTTATTTTTTGCCCTATCTCTTGTCATCGGAACAATAATTGGATCTGGCGTTTTTATGAAGCCTGGCAACGTCCTTTCTTATTCAGGAAGCTCAGACATCGCCTTATTCGCATGGCTGTTAGGCGGGATCTTAACCCTTGCAGGCGGACTCACAGTCGCTGAAATTGGTACGCAAATCCCACGTACTGGTGGTTTATATGCCTATCTTGAAGAAGTATACGGTGAATTTTGGGGCTACTTATGTGGCTGGGTGCAAATTATTATTTACGGACCAGCGATTATTGGTGCTCTTGGTCTTTATTTTGGTTCATTATTAGCTAATTTATTTTCTCTTTCTTCTTTATGGGCTACAACGATTGGCATTATCACCGTTCTTTTTTTATGTGTGATCAACATCATGGGAACGAAATACGGTGGCTTTGTCCAAGGACTGACCACGATCGGAAAGCTTGTTCCAATTGCAGCAATTATTGTGTTTGGCTTATGGAAAGGAAATGAACATATTTTCACAGCCGTCAATGAGAGTATCGCACAAATGAACTTCGGTGCAGCAATTTTGGCGACATTATTCGCCTATGATGGCTGGATTTTGCTTGCAGCGCTTGGTGGTGAAATGAAAAATCCAGAGAAACTGCTTCCTCGCGCGATGGCAGGCGGTATTTTAATTGTCACAGCATGTTATCTCTTTATTAACATCGCCCTTTTACATGTGTTACCAGCTGATCAAATCGTTCAACTAGGTGAAAATGCAACAAGCACAGCTGCTACAATGCTCTTTGGTCCAATTGGCGGTAAAATTATTAGTATCGGAATCATCATTAGTATCTTTGGCTGTTTGAATGGAAAGGTTCTTTCGTTCCCGCGTGTCATTTTTGCGATGGCAGAACGAAAACAAATTCCGTTTGCCAAAGCCATTTCACGCATTCATCCTACTTTTCAAACACCTTGGATCGCTGTATTTGTACAGATTTTGATTGCCATTGTGTTTATGATCGTCAGTAATCCCGAGAAGCTGTCAGAGGTTTCGATTTTCATGATTTACATCTTTTATGTGATGGCCTTTTTCGCTGTCTTTAAGTTAAGAAAACAAAACAGGGGAATGAAGCGCGCTTATAGCGTACCACTTTACCCGCTCACACCGATCATTGCGATTATCGGCTCTTTCTTTGTCTTAATCAGCACCATGATCACCGATTGGCAAAGCTGCCTGATCTCCATGCTGATCGGCATTGCCGGACTGCCGATTTATTACTACATGAAAAAAACACAAAATAAAGCAGAGCGCTAAGACAGCCTCTGCTTTATTTTTTATATTGCTTAATGACCTTATAAGATTCGTTTAAATATCTCATCAGCCGGTATGGCTTACTTAAAACCCGGATGGGGAGTCTTGAAATAAATCCATTCAGATTCGCCTTATACTCCTGCGTCATCCGCTTTGGCTTTGTGGCAATTTTTTCATACACTTCTTTGTAAAATTCCTTCATGATGTCGACTTGCACACTGATCTTCTGATGACACTCTGTACACTCAACGCTTTTCATCTGATCATTCACATAAACGATGCTGTGGAGGGTCTCTTCTTGGCACCGAGTACAGTGTAGGTTTGCTTCCATTTCGGTTTTCTTCAAGATACACAGCTCCTTTCTCGTTTGATGTTGCTCTTTTTATACAATACGATGGCTGTCAGCTGTTTATTGGACAGATGCTTCCTTTAAAATAGCTGCCGCAGTCAATTCGTCGGTGACGAGTACCTGAATAAAGCCGCCATTTAAAGCCCCTAAAATACTTTCAGCTTTATGAGTTCCTTCCACAACTGCGATGACTTTTTTCACGCTCTTTAATTGTTCTAACGATAATCCAATCACTTTTTGGTTCAGCTCATCTTGGACTGGTTTCCCTTCCCCGTCAAAGAAACGAAAACCAATATCACCAACAGCTCCTGATTGCCTTAAACCAGACAAATCCTCTTCTTTTAAATAACCGACTGTTTTCAATGTAGAGCCTTTATGCGGATTCCCAATACCGATCAGGGCAATATCAACATTTCTGCCTTCTTCAAGCACAGCTTCTATGTCCTGCATCGCCATCAGCCGCTCTTTTAATTCTTCTGTTTCTAAAATCGCAGGTGCATATAGATAGGAGCACGTACCATTCATCTTCTTTGCCAGCTCATATGCCAGCTGATTCGCGTGAATGTCGACTGCCTGCCTGCCCATTCCGCCCTCTAAAGGAATGACTTTGACATCGTTTCTTCGCTCAAATGGATATTCCTTCACGAGCTCGGCAAGTGTGGTTCCCCATGAAATACCGATTTTCTCAGCGTCTTTCATGTTTTTAGAAAGATAATAGGCGCCCGCTTGACCGACTGCCCGTTTGACCATCTCAGACATTGTCCCGACACTTGGGACAACGACAGCATCCGTTAATTGAAAGGTCGTTTCGAGCTGCTTTTCAAGTTCCACTGTATGAATACTTTCGTCTTTAATGTACACTTCAACGATTCCCACATCTTTTGCTTTTTGTAAGAGCTTTGAAATGACTGGTCTTGAGACATTGAGCTTTTTTGCAATCTCCTGCTGCGTCCACCCGTCTGTATAATAAAGATGAGCAACCTTGACGAGCTGTCGTCTTTCTTCCCAATTCAGCATGTGACATCATCCTTTTAATATACTATGATTACCAGTATACCAAACATTCGTTTCTAATTGGAACAATTGTTATGAAAATAAAAAAAGAGCGATTAACTCTCCGCTCTTTTTCCCTCGCTATATTTAGGCTGATACGTTCTCCCGCCATCTAATAAGAGTATCTGTCCGTGCAAATAGCTTCCCTCGTCACTTGCGAGAAATAAAGTGACTCCAGCAATATCTTCTGGTTTTCCTAATCTCCCGATAGGAATAAGGGATCGAAGCTGACTTTTCTCAAGCTCAGTCGGATAGAGCGTATCAAGCATCTGAGATTCAATGACGCGCGGTGCAATGACATTGATGCGGACATGATGGGAACCCAATTCCTTTACAAGCGAACGCATGAGACCAAATGCCCCGGCTTTTGACGCGTAATACTGGATGCCGCCGCCAGAGCCTGTTATCGCAGATCCTGATCCAATAATGACAACGCTGCCTTCTTTCCGCTCACATAGATAGGGTGCTAATGCTTTGATGCAGTAGAAAAGACCATATAGATTCACAGCCAGTGTCTTTTTCCAAAGTGAAAAATCAACCTCTAAAAAAGGAAGGGATTTCGTCATTCCTGCTGAATAGACAAGATGCCCAATGCCACCCAGCTCTTTTTCAGCTGCTGACGCCATTTGCTGAACACTTTCCCACGATGAAACGTCAGCTTGGAACGTCAGCAGCTGAGGATGCTGTTGTTTTAAAAGCGAAAGTCCCTGTTCATCTATATCTGACACAGCTACACGATGCCCTTCTTTTAAAAAACGCTGAGCAATTTCTTTGCCGATTCCTTGGGCGCCACCTACGATGAGAACTGGTTTTTGTTGATTAGCCAGCGCTCTCACCCCCATCGAGCATAATCGCTGCTCCATCTGTAAATGCACCGTACGACGTACTTAAGAAAACCGTCATATGAGCCACCGTCTCCTTGATTTGCTCTTTGTCAGGAAGCAAATGGAGAGGCGGCGGAAGTAGTGCCAATACCCGGATGCCTTTGTCTTTAAATTCGCGCGCTAATCCTTTTGTCATGGCATTCAACATACTATTTGATGTAGCATGTGAGATCCCGCCATCACCTGTTATGCTGCCTGATGAGGAAATATTAATGATGCAGCCCTGCTTCTGATCCACCATATGCCACACAGCGGCTTGACTGGAAAGAAAGACTGTATTTACGGATCTTTCCACTTCATCGACCCATATCTCAGGACTTACGTCATCAATCCCCCCATCTGCTTTTTGCTCGGCTTGATTGACTAAAATATCAAGCTTGCCGCATGTATCGATGACTTGTCTTAGCATAAGCGTAGCATCACGCGGTGTCTCAAGCGGATTGATGACAACAGTCGATTGGCCGCCTAATTTTTCAATGTCTTCGCTTATCGACTTTGCTTTTGATTCATCACGAAAAGCGTGTATGAAAACATGTGCACCTGCCTGGGCCAAAGCTAGGCAGATGGCTTCTCCAAATCCATCTGTGCTATCTGTCACAAGTGCCACTTTCTGATGAAGCTGGACGTGCACACGGATCTCCTCCCTATCCCTTGTTTGGCATTTATTTTCTCAGCTTACTCACAATATCAAGAGCTGCTTCATAAAAGCCTTCTGAGATGGTTGGATGCGGGTGAATCATTTTGGCCATCTCTTCTGCTGTTCCTTCTAAATACATAAATGAGGAAGCCTCTGATATCATCTCCGTTACATGCGGACCAACCATTGTAGCGCCAATGACTTCACCATATACGGTATCGTACACGAGTTTAATAAAACCGGTTTGAACACCTGCTGCCAACGCTTTCCCGCTTGCAGCTAAATCAAATCGCTCTGCCCGCACGTTTAGCCCTTTGGCTTTTGCCTCTTTCTCTGTCAGTCCCACACTCGCTACTTCTGGCAATGTATAAATACATCTAGGAACGATGTCGTGATTCATTTTTTCAGGCTCGCCGCATATATTGCTAACCGCAACAGCTGCCTCTGCCATCGCCGCATGAGCGAGCTGATAGCCGCCGGCTACATCTCCAATTGCATATACACCTTCAGCACTTGTCTTCATCTCATCGTTTACTTTAATAAAAGGACCATCCAGCTGAAGATCAAGCTGACTGACAGCAGAAACATTTGGTCTTCTTCCGACACAAACTAGCAGTCTTTCAGCCGTAAAGATGTGCGTCTCTCCTTTATCGTCTGTCGCATGAATCGCTTTGACTCCTTCGCTTTCTGTTACCTCTGTCACCGTCGTTTTCTTTGCGATATGGATGCCTTTTTTCTTCAATTCTTTTTCTAGTAATTTCGACGCTTCTTCATCTTCCTGTGGAATAATCGACGGAGCGGCTTCTATAATGGTGACTTTTGATTGGAGACTCTGGAAGATGCATGCCAGCTCAAGACCAATTACACCCCCGCCAATAATGACGACAGATGCAGGAATATCTGGGATGTCAAAGATCGTATCACTTGTGTCAAATTGAATCTCTTTGAGCCCTGGAATAGGCGGAATAGCAGGTGATGAGCCAGTGGCAATGATCAGCTCTTTTGTTTCAATCGTTTCTGACCCATCTTGTTTTTCAATGTCAATGCGATTTTTTGTCACAGCTGTGCCTCTGCCGTTATATACATCAATCTTTCCTTGCTTTAATAAAAAGGCGATTCCGCCCCTGAGTTTTTCGATGACATCATCTTTACGTTTTCTCATTTTATCGAAGGAAAGAACCATCTCACCTGTTTCGATTCCCCAGCTTTTTGCTTTCTCAATGGATTCAATGACTTCTGCATGTTTGAGCAGTGTCTTTGAAGGGATACAGCCTCGATTTAAACAAGTCCCCCCTAGAAAATCCTCTTCAATCAATGCAACTTTGTGTCCACGTTCAGCGGCTTGAAGGGCGGCAGTGTATCCGCCAGGCCCTCCGCCTATGACTGTCAGATCATACGTTTTTGTCATCCGATTCATCTCCTACATTAGCAATTCAAATGGTTGTTCAAGCACTTTTTTAAGGTCTGTTAAAAAGGCTGCTGCTGGTGCACCATCTACCACTCGATGATCAAATGATAAGCTGACACCCATCATTGGCCGCACCTGAATTTCTCCATCGATCACTACAGGTTTTTCTTGAATGCGTCCAACACCTAAAATCGCCACTTCCGGCTGATTAATAATTGGGGTAAACGTGTCAATGGCATACATCCCTAAGTTACTAATGGTAAATGTAGACCCCTTCAACTGGTCTGGCAGTAGCTTTTGATCGCGTGCATTTCGACCAATTTTTTTTGCTTCTTTTGTGAGCTGTTTCAGCCCTTTTTGATTTGCATGAGAGATGACCGGAACCATTAAGCCGTCTTTCACAGCAACCGCAAGACCAATGTGCACATCCTCATGGAAATGGAGCTCATTTTGTTCAAACGTCATATTGATTTGCGGATGGCGCGTGAGGACACTGCTGACCGCATGGATGATGATTTCTGTAAACGACAATCTGTAGCCTGTCTCTTTTTCTATCGCTGGAAGCAGCTGTTTGCGCACTTCTTTTGCTTTTGTCATATCAATTTCACTTGTTAATGTGACGTGCGGCGCTGTAAAGGCACTTTGTGACATGCGATCTGCGATCACTTTTCTCATCCCGGCTAGTTTTTGTGTTCTCACTGGAGCAGCCTCTGCCTTTTGTGCGCCTGCTGCTGTCACATCACTCTTCATGATTTTTCCGTGAGCGCCAGAACCAGCAACATTCGCTAAGTCGATTCCTTCACGAGCAGCCATTTTTCCTGCAAGTGGTGATACGCGCTGGCCTTCCTCGTTCGTGTGAAGGGCCGCTTCGACATCCCGTTTTTGAATTCTGCCTTTTGGTCCTGTACCAGATACTTCGTGAATGGCTACTTGGTGATCTTTTGCCGTTTTTCTCGCTGCAGGAGTTGCGCGTACTTTCTCACCCACCGCTGGTTCAACTTCAGTCGAAACAGATGGTTCAGATGGTGATGACGTTCCGCTGTCTTCAGAAGATGCTTCATCTGACTGCGCTGGCGGCTCGCTCGGTACCTGCTCATTAGCCTCTCCGATATATCCAATGACAGCATTAACTGGAATCTGATCATCTGCTTCGTAATATTTCTTTAGAAAAACGCCATCATCATAGGCTTCAACCTCGATATTGATTTTGTCTGTCATAATCTCAAATAGAGGCTCACCGATTTCAACCGAATCTCCTTCTTCTTTAAACCATTGAAGCAAGGTACCGATCTCCATCGTACTGCTTAGCTTCGGCATAAATATCTCTTTTGGCATGATCTTCTCCCCTTTACTTAAGAGCGCACGAGCTCTTTTGCTGCTTCAATAATATCTGGCACTTGTGGAATGACTGCTTTTTCCAGCGTTGGGTTGTACGGTATTGGGACGGCAAGACCGCCAAGTCGTTTAATAGGTGCATCTAAATAGTCGAAGGCTTCACTTTCCGCTATCATACTCGCAATCTCTCCGCCGTAGCCGCCTCGTTTCACTGCCTCATGCACAACGATACATTTGCCTGTTTTTTTCACAGATTCAATAATGGTTTCTTCATCTAATGGGACGAGCGTTCTCGGATCAATGATCTCGACATCGATTCCTTCCGCTTCTAGTTCCTTCGCTGCTTCGAGCGCTTTGTGCACCATAATGGCTGTTGCGACAATTGTGACGTCCTTTCCGCTTCTCTTCACATCCGCTTTCCCTAAAGGAATCGAATACTGCTCTTCTGGTACTTCACCAATTGTTTTATATAAAAGCTTGTGTTCATAGAAAATGACAGGGTTGTCATCATCCATTGCTGCTTTTAAAAGTCCTTTTGCATCATAAGCTGTTGAAGGCTGAACCACCTTTAGTCCAGGAATATGAGCCATCCACGCTTCTAAGCTTTGGGAGTGCTGCGCTGCGGCACCTGTCCCGGAACCTGCTGGTGTTCTGACAACAAGCGGCACCTTCCCTTTTCCGCCAAACATGTAACGTGTTTTTGCTGCTTGGTTTACAAGCTGATCCATTGCAATTGTAATAAAGTCAGAGAATTGTAGTTCTAAAATCGGACGCATCCCTGTCAAAGCCGCTCCGACTGCGCCTCCTGCGATGGCAGCCTCTGAAATCGGCGTATTGCGGACGCGTTCTGGACCGAATTCCTCGATCATCCCGCGCGTGACACCAAATGCGCCACCGTATACGCCGATATCTTCACCTAAAATGAAGACATCTTGATTTTTTCTCATTTCCTGACTCATTGCTTCTCGAACGGCTTCTAAATATGAAATCTCTCTCACTGTCGTGTTTGTCACGTGATTCCCCTCCTAATTAGGCGTATACATCCTCTAATAGTGTGTCAATTGATGGTTCTTTACTATTTTTCGCAAATTCAACAGATGCCTCGATCTCTTGCTTCGCTTCTTCTTGTAAACGAGCAGCCTGCTCTTCTGTCAGAACATCTAGCTCCATTAAGAGTGACTTAAAGCGTTTAATTCCGTCTTTTTGTCTCCATTCTGTCTCTTCTTCACGTGTACGGTATTTTTTCGCATCACTCTTAGAGTGACCCTTCCAGCGATACGTTTTCATTTCAATGAGTGATGGCCCTTCTCCAGCTCTTGCACGGCTGACCGCTTCATCTACTGTATTCATGATCTCAACCATGTCATTTCCATCAACTGTTTTCCCTGGCATTCCGTAGCTTTCTGCTCTTGTTGAGATGTCTTCAATGTTGATCATTTCTTTCACAGGACCAGACATGCCGTATTGGTTGTTTTCACAAATAAACACAACAGGTAAATCCCAAATGGAAGCAAGATTCAGCGCTTCATGGAAGCTGCCTTCATTTGTGGCGCCGTCTCCGAAGAAACAAAGGACCACAAAGCCTTCCTGTTTCATCTTGGACGTGAGCGCTGCACCTGTTGCAAGCGGAATACCGCCGCCAACAATCCCATTTGCCCCAAGGTTTCCTTTTTCTAAGTCGGCAATATGCATGGATCCGCCTTTTCCTTTGCAGTAACCTGTTTCACGTCCGAACAGTTCAGCCATCATTTTATTGACCTCTGCACCTTTTGCAATACAGTGACCATGTCCGCGGTGTGTACTGACAATCTTATCTTCATCCTTTAACACAGCAATAGATCCAACAGCCGATGCTTCCTGTCCAACACATAAATGGGTCGTTCCATGGATTAATCCTTTAGCAAAGAATTGATCGACCTTTTCATCAAAATATCTTACTAACCACATTTGTTTATATAAATCTGCTAATTTCTCATGACTAATCTGTTCAGGCAAAGTGATTTGTTTTTGCATTTCTTCTCTCCCCTTTACATTTGTTCTTATGTGTTACATTTGTAATTATCATACGTTTAACTCTCATTGAAGTCAAGCATTTCCGTTTATTTTTTAAGCGTTTTCATCTTTTTTCAGAAAAAAAGAGAAAGGCAAAGCCCTTTTCCAAAGACCTTCTCTTTCTCTCCATCTCGTACATTCTCATTCATCTGGATACATCATGATTTTGACGCTTTCACCTTCTGGATGCCTAGCGCATTCTATCGCCTGACGAAGCTGACTTAATGGATATCGATGCGTCACCATTTTTTCTGTATGAACGGCCTTTGCTTTTAAGAGCTCTAGCGCTTCACGATAATGGTATGGATGCGAGGAATAAGCTCCGACTACTTTCACTTCATCATGGAAAAAACGTTCTGCTGGAATGGAGACATCCCCTTTCGGAAAGTGAGCAAAGACCAAAATCGTTCCGCCTCTTGCGACAGCTTGAAATGCTTCTTTTAAAAGCGCACTGCTCCCCACAGAAATAATGACAAGGTCCGCTCCCTTTCCATCTGTTTCTTTCATGACGCGGTTTTCTACTGGCTCAGATGCTGGATGAAAAGCGACGTCTGCCCCAAGATTTCTTGCTTGAAGCAGCCTGTTCTCATTTACGTCTGTGATCATCACTTTTCCAGCCAAATAATATTTGGCAAGCTGTAATTGAATGCAGCCAATTTGCCCCGCTCCAAGAATCAAGACCGAATCTCCAGGATGAACGGGCGCCCTTTCAAAGCCGTGAAGACAGCAGGCAACCGGTTCGACCATCGCTCCTTGTTCATATGAGACGTCATGTGGGAGCTTGCCCATTGTATGCTTAACATGTAAAGCAGGAACACGAATATATTCTGAAAAACCACCCGGCTCTACATTTGTAGCTACAAATTGCGGGCACATTGTATAAAATCCTCTTTGACAAAAGTCACAAGTAAAACAAGGGACATGATGCGCTACATACACCCTGTCTCCCGTTTGAACATGTGTGACGTGACGGCCTGTTTCGATAATGTCACCAGCGATTTCATGCCCTAGCACTGTGCCAGGAGGTACCGTCTCATGTGTCGCTTTATAAATATCCGTCCCGCATAACCCGCAGGCACGCATTTTTAATAATACTTCATCATCACCAATGGCTGGCCGCTTCCGCTCCTCGTAACGAATGTCCTCTGAAGAATAAAAGACAGCTGATTTCATTTAGCCGCATCCTCCTTTTCATCACATGTCGCAAGACTCTGCAAGGATTGAACGAGCTGCTTGTACTCACTCATCTCACTTGAAATCCAGTAGCGTCCGCCAAATATTCTCGCAGGTCCCACTCTGACATATACTTTCCCGATATGAGGATATGGTTTTAAAAACAATTTTCCTTTAATATCGGACACGGCATATGTGTGCCACCTGCCAAAAGCACCTATTTTCAGCTCATCTTCACTAATCATGATATTCGTTGGCTGATTCAGGCCAGTGATGCTAGAAAGCATAAGGATAGGCAGCGTATAGACACCTAACACAGCTAATGGCTCAGGTCCTGCCGACATCAACGTATAAAGAGACCAGAGAAAAAACACACATATTAACAAGGCCGGAAGGAAAATAGAAAACATGGCAGACGTTCGGCTATAAGCATGCTGCTGCATGAGAGCTCCCCCTTTCAAATGACATGGAAGGAGCTTTCGCAGCTCCTCCACGCAATCATCGTTCACTTAATATGATCGATAATTTTTTCAATATCATCTTCAATGCCAAATCCCGTTAAAAAAGATAACGTTTGAATCACAGGCGTTCCTTTTGTATCACTAACAGGCGTTGTCGTCACAATTAAATCAGCACCCTCCGCTTTCTGCGGAACCTCAGATGCCTTACATTGTTCAACGATGACATCGTATCCTTTTTCCTTTAATGTCTCTTCTACCTTTTTTGCCACAACCGTTGACGTTGCAACTGCCGTTCCGCAAGATACTAATATTTTTTTTGCCATGAGAATCCCTCCAGGTCGTTTATTGATCTTTCTGATCTAAGCCCATTTCTTTTGCATACTGCTTTTTAATATCATTTCGCACCCAGTACCAAAGAAGCGCATATGCCAGTGCACAGACAATCGCTGCAATGAAGTAAGGATTGCTCGGATCAAGAAGTCTCACCATGATCCAAGGAATGACGTGTGAACCAAGATCGATACCAGAGATCATATTTGCCCCTTCTGGGAAGTCGAAACCAACTGCTTTCCCCATTGTTGTGGCGAGTGGTGCAAGGTTCGTTGCAATGAAGAAGACAATCATTAAGGTAAAAATACTGTTAATGAGGCCGCGAATAATATTCCCACGAGCGGCTGCTACTGCCCATACTACTGTAAATGGCAGAACCGATAAGTCTGCAAACGGCAGCATACCATTGTAAGGAAGAACGACAGCGAGCAAAATGGTGATTGGCACCATCAAAAGGGCTACAGCCATATTCGCTGGATGACCAATGACAATCGCTGTATCCAAACCAATATAGACATTTTTTCCCGGGAAACGCTTTTGAATATAAGAACGAGCCCCCTCAGAGATTGGAATAAGTCCTTCCATTAATAAAGCAACCATTCTTGGCATTAACACAAGCACTGCAGCCATTTGAATTCCAAGGGTCATGACACCTTTTGCATCATAGCCCCCAAGAAGACCAATAATGATACCAAGTATAAGACCCATCACAAGCGGTTCACCAAAGATGCCAAAACGTTTTTTCAAAGTTTCTGGATCCGCATGAATTTTGTTTAGACCAGGGATTTTATCAATCACGCGGTTTGACGCATACATCAGCGGAGCGAAGTTGACCGTTTCAGCATGAGCCATCGATACGCCTTTTAATCCGAAATGGTGTTCAATCGTCGGTGCCGTCCAATCGGCGAGTTTTAGAGTAATCGCAGAAACGATTAAACCAACGGCAAGAGCTAAGAACATATTATGATAAGCGTAGTAAGTAACAGAAGCAGCGAAAATCAAATGCCAGAAATTCCAAATATCCACATTCAATGTTTTCGTAAAGTTAACAGACAGCAAAATGACATTTAACAAGAGCACAAGAGGAATCATCAAAGGGGCAACAGGTGTACCAAATGAAATGGCGGCTCCAATCGGCCAACCGACATCTAAAATATCAAGCTTTAATCCAAGGGAATTGACCATGGCTTTGGCTGCTGGTCCAAGACCGCTTACAAGTAAATTAATAACCAGATTGACCCCGACAAATCCAATTCCGATGGTAATACCTGCACGGAAGGATTTTTTAAATCCTTGCCTTAAAATCATACCGAATAACGTCATAATAATTGGGAGCATAATTGTTGGCCCTAAGTCTAAGATGAAATCGACGGCTTGCTTGATCATACATCCACCTCCTGATTTTAAATAAAGCGCTTACATTATGTCTTGAATAACTATTGGTTTAATTCTTTTTGAAGTACATCAACGGCTTCTTCATACGATGTCATGTGAGATAAACTTGTCATTACTTCTTCTTTTCTGAAAAGCGTCATCAGTTTCTCTAACATCACGAGCTGCTTACTAGGTTCAGAGATTGCCAGAACGAACACAATTTTGGCTTGAACTGTCTCATGAGGGCTTCCCATCTTATGAAAAATAACAGGTTCCTTTAATGTCGCTACACTGATCGCCGGTTTGTTTACATGTTCAGGATCTGTATGGGGAATGGCTACCCCAAAGGTCGCAAGAGGAAGACCGGTCGGATATGTTTTTTCTCTTTCAAGCACTGCTGGTAAAAAGCTCGATTTAATATACCCTCCAGTTTCTAACCTTTCTGCTAAATAGGCAGTCACCTCCTCACTTGAAGATGCTTCGTATTGCAGCTCAATCAGCTGTTGATCTAACTCAAACAAGCTGTTCAAACAACCACCCCTTTCATTTGGTATAAATATGAACACATGTAACAAATAGAATGAACATTTTAAAATAGAACCTTTTGTAAAGCGCTTACAAACAGATGTGTTATAAAATGTTCAATACTGTTACCTTTGTAAAGATATTATAATATTCGAAATTATAAGTCAATGTTCCTAGGAAAATTTTTATAAAAAAAGATGCAGCTTTTTGCCGCATCTCTTTCATTACATCACATCAACTTCTTGTTAAATATGGCTTCCTATATCTAAAAACTCAGATACAAAAAGGTTGTCTGTCTGCTCTGTCATTTCTTTTTTTGTGCCGATTTTTTCGATTCTGCCCTCATTCATCACCACAACACGATCAGCGATATCAAACGCTTCTTCTTGATCATGCGTCACAAAGATGGTCGTCATTTGAAATTCTTGATGAACTTTTTTCAGCCAATGTCTTAAGTCTTTTCTCACCTTTGAATCTAGTGCACCAAAAGGTTCATCTAAGAGAAGAGCTTTCGGTTTAACGGCTAGAGCACGTGCAAGTGCTACACGCTGCTTTTGTCCACCTGACAGCTGCTCTGGATAACGATGTTCATACTGCGTTAATTGAACGACTTTCAGCAGCTCATGCACCCGCTCTTTGATGTCTTTTTTAGGCAACCTTTCTCCTCTAGGTTTCATCTTCAATCCATAAGCCACATTATCAAATACCGTCATATTTCGAAAAAGCGCATATTGCTGAAAGACAAAACCAATTTGCCGTTTTCGCACTGGAATATAAGTATAATCCTGTTCTCCAAATAAGATTTGCCCTGTATTCGCATCATCAAGCCCTGCAATAATTCTTAATAAAGTCGTCTTACCTGACCCAGACGGCCCAAGTAAGGAAATCAATTCCCCATTTCTGATCATCAAATCCACGTTTTGCAAAACCTTCGTCTGCCCAAATTGCTTTGATATTTGTTTCACTGTAATCCCCAAGGCTGATCCCTCCATTTATTTTGAACGCTTGCCAAGCCTATGATCTCTCTGCTGAATGATCTGCTTGATGATTAATGTGATGACCGCAACAAACGCCATGAGAGAGGCCACGGCAAAAGCCGCTTGGAATTGATACTCGTTGTATAGAATTTCTATATGAAGCGGCATCGTATTCGTCATTCCGCGGATATGACCGGATACAACCGACACTGCACCAAATTCACCAATTGCCCTAGCCCCTGCTAAAATGGCGCCGTAAAAAAGGGCCCATTTTATATTTGGAAGTGTCACAAGGAAAAAGGTCTTCCACCCACTGGCACCAAGCGTAAGCGATGCTTCTTCCTCATGAATGCCTTCATTTTGCATAAACGGAATTAACTCTCTCGCAACAAAAGGAAATGTCACAAAGATGGTCGCAAGAATCATCCCCGGTACAGAGTAAATCACTTTCCATCCATTTGCTAAAAGCCACGGTCCTAAAAGTCCATTTGAACCAAATAAAAGTACAAATACAAGTCCTGCAATGACAGGTGACACCGCAAACGGAAGATCAATGACAGTCGTTAACAAACGTTTTCCCGGGAAATGAAATTTTGTGATGAGCCAAGCAGCACTGACCCCAAAAATCATTTGAAGCGGCAATGTGATCATCACAATGAAAACAGTCAATTTAATTGCCGCAATCGTGTCTGGATGTGAGATGGCAAGAAGATAAGAACTCCATCCTTTCTCAAAAGCCTTTGAAAACACAGCAATCAACGGCATGAGTAAAAACAAAATCAAAAAAGCATACACCACACCAATCAACATACTCTTCACAGCTTTTGATTCCGTCACAGGACTCCTGTACTTGATGCGGTGCTCTTTAATAAGCTCCCTGTCCAATCATCTCACCTCACTTCCACTTGTTTTTTCCGCTCGACAAACCACTGCAATCCGTGAATCAATAACAAAATGACAAATGATAAGAGCAGCATGAAACAGGCAATGGCTGCGGCACCTTGATAATCATACTGCTCAAGCTTAGACATGATCATCAGTGGTGTAATCTCTGTTTTAAACGGAATATTTCCCGCTATAAACACAACGGAGCCATATTCACCGAGTGCTCTTGCAAATGCAAGAGAAAATCCAGTCAGCACCGCTGGAAACAAGGCAGGCAGCAGTACATGAAAAAAGGTCTGTTTTCTTGTAGCACCAAGTATAGCTGCGGCCTCTTCCACTTCCTGCTCAAGCCCCTCAATGACCGGTTGAACCGTTCTTATGACAAATGGAACGCCAATAAAAATCAGTGCCAAAATAATACCAAGCGGGGTGTATGCCACCTTCACATGCAAAAATTGCCCAATCCACCCATTCGGAGAATAAAGAGTCGTCAAAGCGATGCCAGCCACTGCCGTTGGAAGAGCAAACGGCAAATCGATGAGGGCATCCAGGATGTTCTTTCCTGGAAACGAGTACCGCGTGAGAACCCATGCGATCAGTACACCGAAACCTGCATTGATGAGTGCAGCTGCAAAAGAAGTCGTAACCGTAAGCTGCAGCGACTTTAGCACCCGCGCATCACTAAAGACATTCCAAATTCCTTCTGCTCCTAATGAAGCCGTCCAAATAAATACCATAGATAAAGGAATCACGACAATCGCACTGACATAAACAAGTGTCACTCCGAGACTCAGCCCGAATCCAGGCAATACACGTTTTCTTTTATTGGCGGCAGCATAGCCTTTCTTCATCACGTCGCCCCCTATTTTTGTCCGCTATATATTTGATCAAATAATCCGCCATCATCAAAAAATCTTTTCTGCGCCTTTCGCCATCCGCCAAATGCCTGATCAATGGTCACCATATCAATCTCTTTAAATTGATCTTTATATTTGTTTAGCACTTCTTGATTTCTTGGTCGATAATAGTTTTTCGCCGCAATTTCCTGTCCTTTTTTAGAATACAAATAATCTAAATAAGCCTTTGCCACTTTCTCTGTTCCTTTTCGTTTCACATTTTGGTCGACAACGGCAACGGGCGGCTCTGCTAGAATACTAATGGAGGGACTGACAATCTCAAATTTGTCTTTGCCTAATTCATGCAGTGTTAAATAGGCTTCATTTTCCCAAGCAATTAACACGTCACCAAGACCGCGCTCGACAAAAGTTGTTGTGGCGCCACGAGCACCTGAATCGAGCACCTCGACATGCTCATATAACTTTTTCACAAAATCCTTCGTTTTTTCTTCATCCCCATGAAAGGTTTTATCGGCATATGCCCATGCGGCTAAATAATTCCATCTTGCACCGCCTGACGTTTTTGGATTTGGTGTGATGATGGATACACCTGGCTGAATCAAGTCATCCCAGTCTTTAATATTTTTGGGGTTCCCTTTCTTCACAAGAAACACAATAGTAGACGTATAAGGTGTGGACTGATTTGGAAATTCTTTTTGCCAATCCTTTGAAAGTAGCCCTCGATCTGCAATGGCATCAATGTCGTACCCAAGAGCAAGTGTAGCCACGTCTGCTTCGAGTCCATCAATAATCGATCTCCCCTGCTTACCTGACCCTCCATGAGACTGCTGTATTGTCACATCCTCACCGGTTTTGTCTTTCCAATAAGTCTGAAAGGCTTGATTGTATTCCTGATACAATTCACGTGTAGGATCGTATGACACATTCAACAGCTCAACCTTTCCCTTTTGATTTGAGGCTTCATTCGCATTTGAGCATGCAGCACTTGTGATGATGAAAAGTGTCATCGCAATAGAAATCCATATCCATTTTTTCATGTTATCCGCTCCCTTTCACATTGAATAGTGACACCAACCTTGCCGTTTTCAGTTCAATACGCAAAAAAGGCTCTCAGCGATTGAAGTACAAAAAAGTTCTGTACGTCAATGCCAAGAGCCTTCGGTTGTCCGATCAGCTATGTATGATTGATGTTAGTCTATATATTATTCAAACTATTCACAGGTGTCAACTGTGTTTTTATTATAATGAAAAAAGAAACGCCGTCTTGATGAGGCGCTTCTTTTCCCGGGAAATGCTATTGATCTGCAGCTACCTTTAGATTGACACCTACAGCAGTTCCATTTCTCGTTGAATCAGCTACTCCAGTGAATGTCCCTGCTTTTCGATCAATCAGTAAAGCTTGCACATTCCCTATATCAATAGGGGAACTGCCAAACTGGTGACCCATATCATTTAACTTTGTTCTTACATCTAGAGGGACACCTACTTCATAACGATACGAAGTTAAGCTGTTTGTGTAGATTCTTGGCTCTTCTACCGCATCCTGTAGCTCCATGTCATATTCAAGTAAATTGAGAATCGTCTGTGAAACAGAAGCAATGATCGTCGTTCCACCAGGAGATCCAACAGTCATGACAGGCTCTCCATCTTTAAAAATGATCGTCGGGGTCATACTTGATAATGGGCGTTTATTGGGCTGGACTTCATTTGCCCCACCAGGTCTTGCATCAAAATCAGTCAGTTCATTATTTAAGAAAAATCCATACTCTGGAACAAGAATCCCTGTACCAAATAATTGTTCAATGGTAGTGGTGAATGACACAACATTTCCCCACTGATCTGCAACAGTAAAATGGGTCGTCTCACCAATGGTTTTATCTTCTGGCTGAGGAACAATTGGGGATGGATTTTTTTCATCCTCATATGCCCAAGGATCTCCTTCTTTCGGGCTGCGATTCATTTGATCTAATTGAATGAGAGAGGCTCTTTCTGAAATGTAATCATCGTCTAGTAGTCCTTTTAGTGGAACATCTACGAATTCGGGGTCGCCGGCATATGCGGCTCTGTCAGCATAGGAGAGGTGCATTGTTTCAGCAAGCAGCTGATATTTTTCGAATGATTTGGGGTCATACTGAGACAGGTTAAAATGGTCAAGTATTTTGAGAATTTGTAGCATAAACACCCCGCCTGAGCTTGGTGGAGGCATGCTTGCAAGCTGATATCCTTTATAGTCTCCCCAGATTGGCTTGTCAGTCTTGACTTCATAACGTTTGATATCTTTTGAAGTCATCGTCCCGCCAAAATCTTGAACTGTATTTGCAAGTGCCTTTGCTACTTTTCCTTCATAAAACGCTTTGCTTCCTTTTTTCGCAATGAGTTTAAATGTTTTTGCAAGACCTGGCTGGACAAGCAGATCTCCTTCTTCGAGCGGCTGATCATTTGGAAGAAAAATTGGCGCTGCGGCCGTTTTTTTCAATTTTCCTTGGTGATCATCAATCGCATTTGCCAAGACAGAATCAATTTCAAAACCATCTTCTGCAAGTTGAATGGAGGGCTCAATCAATTCCTTCATAGAACGAGTACCCCACTTATCTAATGCAGCTTCAAGACCTTTTACAGTCCCTGGAACACCTACCGCATTTCCATGTGTAGATCGCTCAGCAAACGGAATCACTTTCCCATCATCTGTTAAAAACATGTCAGGTGTTGCGCCCTGTGGTGCTCGCTCTCTGCTATTGATGATGGAAGTTTCCTTTGTCTTCCCATCATAAACCATCATAAATCCGCCACCGCCAATTCCAGACATCATTGGCTCTGTTACGTTAAGTGCGTACTGAATGGCAACAGCAGCATCCACTGCGTTCCCACCTTTTTTCAATACGTCAGCACCAATCTCCGATGCAAGCGGATGTGCAGTAGCCACCATACCATCTTTGCCAACAGCTACTTTATTCCCATGAGTTTCGTTTGCAGTAACTTGGCTGACCGGCAGGAAAAACGAGAAAACAAACAGACATATGGACAAAACAGTTAGAGAAATGCGTTTCATGAACAACACCCCTTCCATATTCTTACTTTGACCTTACCGACTTCTTGACCAGAATACAATAGATTATTCTAAAATTTCAAAATTTTTCATTCTATCATCCTATATCTGCCAAACAAAACGCATGTTTTCAAAACATATGACATGCACATCTCGTAGTAATAAAGACATACGTTTTCCAAGTTTGAAACTTCACGATATAATAAACTCATAACAAAGGGGGAAAAAGAATGAACCACAAAAGCACTTTATTTTGGGAATCTTATTGGGAAGAAAAATCAGAAAAAACTCCTGATCACGCCTCTGTTTCTGCTTGGGCATTTGGCGCAAATCCAGATCACTTGCTTGACCTTGTACAACAAGGAAAAAAAACAGCCACTTGTTCTGGATACCTTTTTTACGAAAAAGAACAAGAGCCTCTTCCAAAACCCGGTCAATATGCGGTCATTTTGGACAGCCAGGAGGAACCAAAAGCCATCATAGAGATCACGCAAGTAGATATCATGCCAATGAATGAGGTTCCTGAATCATTTGCAAAAGCAGAAGGTGAAGGCGATCTTTCATATGACTATTGGTACAAAGAACATGAAGAATTTTTCACAGAAGCCCTTGAGCCGTACGGATTAACATTTAAGGAAGATATGCTTCTTGTTTGTGAGCGATTTAAGCTTGTTTATTCAGCTTCTTAACTTTTAAGCGGTGCCAAAAATGGTCCGCTTTTTTGCTTTCTTTTCCCCTTTCTGAAAAAGGTGAGTTGAGATCACATCTTTAGGTCAGAATAAGATCAAATAGAAAAAGTGAAGAAATTTTCGACTACACCTGTTTTTTTTCGACAAAAGAATATATAATTATTTGATGTGTGCATTGTCTCATTTATACAATGGAGGGTTTTTACATGTTAAAAAGGAAAAAAGACAAGTTTTCCGTCTTGTTAACGGAAATTGCTAAAAATTTAGATGAAACTGCTGAGTATTTTGTTAGCTATAAAGTAACAAATCAAACCACTCTGAAAGAATTTTCTGACACATTGAAGGAATATGAGACAAAAGGTGATAATCATGTTCATACCATGATTAAAGAGCTGAACAAAGCCTTTATTACACCGATTGAACGTGAAGACATTCTTCAATTGACGAATAGCCTCGACGATGTTTTAGACGGCATTGAGCATTTTTCAGCAACTTTAGAAATTTATTCAATTACAAGCTCTGACGAACATATCGACAAATTCAGCCACTACATCAGAGAATGTGCGAAAGAAATTTTAACGACTATTGAATTACTGGCTGATAATCGCTTGAAAGATATTCATCCGCACGCAATCAAAATTAAAGAGATTGAGCATAATTGTGACAATCTTCACCGCAAATCACTAAAGAACTTGTTTGGAAAAGAAACAGATCCAATTAAGGTCATTCAATACAAAGAAATTTACGAAACACTTGAAGAAATCGCAGATTCCTGTCAAAGTGTTGCCAACAATCTAGAAACAATCATTATGAAGAATGCGTAACGGGGTTAGTTAAACATGGATACTTTACTCATCCTTACCATACTTATTGTCATTTGTGCACTTGCTTTTGATTTCATTAACGGATTCCACGATACAGCAAATGCCATTGCTACTTCTGTTTCAACAAAGGCGTTAAAGCCAAGACATGCTATTATTATGGCAGCGTTTATGAACTTCTTAGGAGCAATGACATTTACAGGTGTGGCAAAGTCCATTACAAAAGACATCGCAGATCCTTTTACACTTCAAAACGGATCTGTCGTCATTTTGGCTGCTTTAATTGCAGCCATTACTTGGAACTTGCTTACTTGGTATTACGGGATTCCGAGTAGTTCTTCACACGCACTGATCGGATCAATTGCAGGAGCTGTTATTGCCTCTGCTGGTTTTGGCGCTTTAAACTATTCGGGATTCATTAAAATCATTCAAGCACTATTGCTTTCACCTATCCTGGCTTTTGTTTTGGGATATATCGTGTATACCATTATCAAAATTATATTCCGAAACAACAATCTCGCAAAAACAAATAAACAATTCCGACGTGTTCAAATTTTAACGGCTGCACTGCAATCGTATACCCACGGAACAAACGATGCGCAAAAAGCGATGGGAATTATTACGATGGCTTTAATTGCAGGTAATTTGCATACAACAGACGACATTCCTTTCTGGGTACAATTCTCTTGTGCGCTTGCAATGGGACTAGGTACGTCTATTGGCGGCTGGAAGATTATTAAAACAGTCGGCGGAAAAATCATGAAGATTCGTCCAGTAAACGGAGTATCTGCAGACTTAACGGGTGCAGCTATTATCTTCGGTGCAACATTTATTCACTTACCGGTTAGTACCACTCACGTGATCTCATCTTCTATTCTAGGTGTAGGATCTGCACATAGAGTAAAAGGAGTCAACTGGGGTACGGCAAAACGTATGCTTGTCACTTGGGTGATCACATTACCGATTTCGGGAACTCTAGGGGCACTTATATACTTTGTGTTAAATGCGATTCTTTAATTTAAAAGACCTGTCTAACAGGTCTTTTTTATTTGTTTGCATCCTCAAATGGTCTTTTTCTGCAAGCCATTTTTTCATGAAGCAGGGTTTCCAAACATATCCATAGAAATAAATAAGTATCCATCTGTCTATGGGAGAGAAGAACATGCTATTATTTTTTCAATTGACTGTTTGGTTATTGCTAGGTGCTCTTGCTGTATATGTATTTGCGGTATGGCGCTTTGAACAAAAAGTAAAAGAAAAGATGTTTGCGATTCGTAAAACGTGGTATTGGATTTATGTAGCGGGTGCTGTTGTGTACTGGACAAATGACCCTGCTTCAATTTTCACCGATTGGATGCACTACCTGATTATTGCTGTTTTTTTCGCATTAACTGATGCCTTTATTTTCCTCAGCTCCTATATAAAAAAACTCGGAAATCATGAACTTGAAACCGACACCCATCAACTCCTAGAACAAAATAACGACCTGCTTCATTCTTACCTCAATAAACTAAAAACGTACCAATACCTATTGAAAAATGAACCGATCCATGTATATTATGGAAGTATAGAAGCTTATATAGAGGGAATTGAACGACTGATCTATTCTTTTGCAGAAAAAATGAATATTCAAGCAGTTCTTTGTCCTTATGATACGCAGGAGCAAAAAGATGACTTGCTGCGGACACTTGATCAGAGAGCGCTCATTCAAGCAAAGCTTGACAGGCAGGAAGTGTATTACGATGATTTCGGCAAATTGGTTCTCATCCCGTTTTCAGTAGCGGATGCACACTTTGTGATTAAGCTGACCTCTGAGGAAATTGTCACTGAATTCGACTATTTATTAATGACTTCACTTACAACGATTTATGACCTAATCTTGCCTGACGAAGAGGAAGGTGATGAAGATGGAACACGCACTTCAAGGGGATAATAACAATCGCAAGAAAAACCCATTTAAGATTTTAAAGAAAAAGCGCCATATTAGTATGGCTGATTACAAAGTAAGTCCCCATACGGAGCGTATTTTCAAAAAGAATGAACAGCTCCTAGATGAGTATAAAAATAAAAAAGCTTGATTACACTAAAGGACGCGGAACTTCATCCGCGTCCTACTTCCGTTTTCACATCTACTTGCATACAATAAAACCAACTGCTGCAACGATTGAGGTGCCAATATGAAAAAGAAACTTAAACAATTGAGGTATGTTCAGTTTGCTGAATTTAAGCCATCCCCTTATGTCTGCCGATTACATGAAAAAAGTGAAGCCGTCATTCAAGCGGCCAAAAAGAAAGACTCACTGATTTAATAGTTGAAGCAACTTCACTTTTGTTTTAGGACCGTATACTCCATCACTTGTTAGACCATTCATCAGTTGAAATCGCGCGACGGCATTGGCTGTTTTTTCCCCATAAACGCCATCAATGCCCTTATCTACAGCTGTTTTGTCAGGATAAAAATACACAGCAGCAAGCGCTTTTTGGACGAGACGTACATGCTCCCCCTTTGTCAGAGGTGATGTCACCTTTAACACCCCATCTGGCAGTTCATAACTGAGCTTTTCTTCTGCATGATAAATCTTGAGAACTTGTCCAACTCGAATCATGTTCGGGTCACTAATCTGATTCCATGTCTGTAAATCACTCACTGTGACACCATGGGCTTTGGCAATACTCGTTAGCGTATCCCCGCTTTTCACCACATATGTGATAACCGTTTCCGGATCACCTGCAGTCTCAATTCCTCTTTTAAATTCATCCCATGTAGCTAGCAGCAGACGTGGACATGTTTTTCCTGACCAATGCTGATGCGTCACCACATTTGCTAATGGAATGCCATGTTCTTTTAAAAGCTTTTGAATAAGCCACTGGGCATGTTTGACAGCTTGTTGAAAGTTTCCATCCTCATTTTCACAAATTTCAATGCCAATCGATTTTCGGTTGCCATCTCCATGTCCATCCCCAGCATGCCATCCATTTTCATTTAAAGGGAGATGCTGAAAAATTTCCTTGTCATCCACTGTAAAGTGCCAGCTTACCTCTGTTGTTGAGCGTTTGACATATGCTGCGTGACTTTTTGCGTCAGCTCCCTTAGATGTATTGGCTGTGTTATGCACAGTTACATAAAGCGGCGTCATAGCATATCCTGGCCGATTTCCGTTTCCAACTGGAATAAAATCTTGATAAATTTGTACCATGTTTTGCACTCCTTTTTGTTAAATTGATGTTTGATCTTGCTCATCAATCGGTGGCAAACGTAAGACAAATTTGTTTGTTTTCGTCATAAGACTATGGTAAAATTTGAATTCAATCGCCGTTTTATCTTTGTAAAATATAAAAAAATAGAATAAAAAACAGGAAAAACTTCCAATTTTCTTTGATTTTATGTTAAAATTGTTAAAAACAAGCCGATATAAAAAGTAAGCGATAGCTTTATTAGCCATTTAGTCCTATATGGACTTTTCTTTTACGGCAAAAATAGAACATACGTTTGTATGGAGGTTTTGACATGACTTATTTTTTAACCCATTTAGAAGAAGATATTAAACGGTTATACACTCAACTGCAAATAAGCGGTCCTGCCTATGTAGACATGCATAGGATCGCCGCTGAATTTCATGTATGGGTACACTACGAGGATACTGGCAGCATGATGATCAAACATCAAGGTCTTTACAGTATTATTTTAAACAGAGCCTTATCGTCAGAAGAACAGTGGCAAGATTTCGCCCACGAGCTTTGTCATGTGCTGAAGCATACAGGCAACCACTTTAACATGCACAAGCTCTTTCGAGAACTGCAAGAGTTTCAAGCAAAACAATTCATGTATCACTTTTGTGTTCCGACTTTTATGCTGCTGCAAATGACGCTCCCAAACCTTAGGCAGCAAGCCATTTTGCATATTGCTCAAACATTTCATGTCACTCGGGATTTTGCTGAAAAACGGCTTGCTCTATTTGAACAGCGAAGAGCCGGCATTCAATTTCAAAAAGAATTCACTTCTTATTTAATGAGAGCAGGCAAGGTCGCAGAAAATGAAGCTGCGTATCAAACAAAAGCGTCTGCACACGTGACGTCAGAAGTTTATTCATAAAGGCTTAACACTTGTTTCAGTACATTTGTGTATTGATAAAATTGTTCGGTTTGTGTATCACGCCTACGGCTCCGCCTAAAGTCTTGAAAGAAAGCTCTTCTCTGAGCTTGGCTAATTTCAATTTGAACACTTTTTCCTGTGAGGCATTGATTATTAATATTTTGAGGATGTGTTCCAGCAAATTGATCCGATTCAGATAAAAGTAAGGCATGGAAGCCATTTTGTGTGAGATACTTCACTGTTTCAGCAGCTTTTTCCCTGTCGGTACCGCCAACTAAAGTTTGTAGGACGTCTGTTTCTCCATAGCCGTGGAGTGCAAACGTATAATGATGTGTATGCACTTGAGAAAGACAAATCGGCTCATCAAAACGTGTGCTCGTAATATGAAGAACATGATTGCCTTTCACTTTAAGGCCCTCGAATAAATACATAGAATAATCGGTTGCTACTTCATGGACCAGCTCGCTCACGCCAGATTCAATCCCTCCCGCATGAGGTGACAGGACGAGAAGCTGATCCCCTTTCCGCTGATGAAGAATCTGATAGTCGATCCCTTTTCTTTCATGAGCGGAAAGCTCTTCATAATTTTGATACGTATCTATGATTTGATTCATTCCATCTGCCCCATTTCTCTATATGAGCATAAGTCTACTGATCGCAAATTCTTTTGTAAAGTGTTTTCGAATAACCAGTGTGATCTGAATGCATCCTTAAATTTTCCTTATCTTTACGGGCTAACTGTTGAATGTTGAGAAAAAATGACCGATAATTGAAATGAATAGAACTTTTGGACTATATGAATCTTTTTGTAATCTCTCTCATATATTAGAATATTGCGATCTACACCTGGAGGAATTCATGTTTAAAAAGAAAACCACCATCATCCTTGCCATCTTATGTCTTAGCTTCGCCGGAATTATTTACTGGAAATGCTTCTCTCTTCAAGGCGTGTCTCACGGAACATTCATCCGCTCGATATCATCACCTGATGGAACCTATACCATTAACACATATCGACATAGCGGAGGAAAACTAAAAGAGAATGCGGTCAGAGCAGAAATTGAAAACAAACTCACCCATCACAAAAAAACAATCTACTGGAAGTACCCTGATAAAGATCCTCTGATCAAATGGGAAAATGCACAGCTCGTTCAAATTGGACATGAGTTTTTAAATGTGGTCAAAGGTGAAACATACGATTATCGCTTTGATCAGAATAATAGAAAATAACGAGCCAGCAAAAAAACGAACCCTTTTTGGATTCGTTTTTTACGTTGACATCACCTTTTGCATAAATTCTTTCATTTCTTTGCTAACCGTCGTCAACCTGTCTACAATTTCACTAAACTCCGTCACTAATAAAGCTTGTTCTGAAGATGACCCTTTCATATGGCCCATACTCTCAAGTAATGTATGTATATTAGAGGATATCCCTTGCAATGAGCTTTCTATGTTTTCTGTTGCACGTGAGGTTTCGCTTGATAGCTTTTGAACCTCGCTCGCTACCACACTAAAACCCGCTCCCTCTTTCCCTGCCCTGGCTGCTTCAATTGAAGCATTCAATCCTAGCAAACTCGTTTGTTTAGAGATACCTTTGATCATTTTTGTAATATCTGAAGTTTTTTTCGAGCTTTCAAGTGTTTGCTGTGTTTGGAATGTCATTTCCTCACTTGTCGCAGAGAGCTCTTCTGAATGAGCCGCCACCACATGTACTTTTTCTTGAATACTTTGAATGATGTCGTTCAATGACTCCATATACGCCTCAAGTTCTATTTGATTTTTAAGTGGAAAACCTAAAGCGATTGCACCAATGACTTGTTGATTTTCATCGAAAATCGGCAATCCCATTGCATTTAAAGGCGTCCCATACACCGATTCAGGTACAAATGTACTTGATGTTTCGCCTCTAAGTGCATTTTTCATATTCTGATCATCTGGTTTAATGGGATCTCCTGTCCGTATTTGAAAATCCACATCTTTTGATGGCAAATACAGCAAGAATTTTTCTCGATCAATGACCCCTATCGTCACTTCATCTTTTAAAATCTTCATCATATAAGGTGCTGCGGTTACAATACTCTGTAGTATATCCATTTTCTCTACCCCCTTAATGTATTTATCGGTCATTCCTCTTAAATTTGATCATTATTTTTTAAAAATAATGATCATGATTGAAGTTTTTTTCATATTTACGAGTAAAAAGTATGCCAATTCCTTTCTATATTCAAAAAAACGAGAATTTGCTATACTTAGAAAATCAACATATGATGAAATGGTCATGTAACCATTTTATATATTCACTGGAGGCGCATGTTGTGACACAACCCATGAAGTATGAGCGGGCGATCGTCATCGGAGGCGGAATAACGGGAATGCTCGCTGCAAAGGTTTTATCAAGTTTTTACCTGGAAGTATTGATTATTGAAAAGGACGAATTGCCAGACGCTCCTGAAAATCGTCTTGGCACGCCTCAAGCTTTTCATCCACATAGAATGTTGCCACTAGGCAAACAAATAGTGGAACGTCTATTTCCTGGTTATACAAAAGAATTACTCGAAATGGGCGGGTACAACACATGGCATCAGACATCTCGATTTATGACAAAAGATGGCGAGTTAGTACTCACCGATACTGAAGAAACAGCTGTCACACGACGTGCCATGCTAGAGTGGGTGCTGATGCAAAGAATGTTACGTGAGGATCGTGTTCAATTTTTAGAAAAACATGAAGCGATCGCTCTTCTTTTTGAAGAAGAAACGACTAAAGTGAGTGGATTACAGGTCAAAGATCGGAGGATAAAGCCTGGAATCATCAACAAAATGAGTGCGGACTTAGTCATTGATACGTCTGGAAGAATGTCTAAATTGCCAAAATGGCTGAAAAGCGCAGGACGAACCTTGCCACAGACAGATGAGCTAATCGTGTCTCTTGGCTATAGCACGAGATACTACCAAATACCATCTGAGGCACCGAACCTAGAACCAATGGTCATCGTTGGACAGCCAAATAAAAAAATTCCAACAGGACTGTTTGAACGAGTAGATCATGATTTAGCAGCGGTTCTTCTCTCTGCAGCTGGCGGCTCTCATTATCCAACAACGGACGCTAATCAGTTTGATGTAGAGACCGCTAGGCTGACCAATCCCTCTATAGCAGAAGCCATCACTCATTTAATTCCCTATACGAAACCAAAAGGATTTAGAGTTCCGGCTTGTGTCAGAAACCACTATGAACAAATGGAAGATTGGCCAAGCGGCTTATTGGTCATGGGTGATGCCTTATGCACATTAGATCCAATACATGGTCAGGGAATGACAAAGGCAGCTCTTGAGGCACAGACACTTGAGCGTATGCTCAAACAAGCACAAGAAGATGGGCTTATTTCTTTTGAACGGCATACCTTACAACAAATGCAGCACGCCAATGAGCTTGGCTGGTGGCTTTGTGCAATTGCTGATATGGCTTGGGAAGGCGTCGAATTAAAAGGAACCCCCATTCCCCATCTGACATTTGTACAAGAATTTTTCAATTATTATGTACAATATTCCGTTCAAACAAAACAACCTAAATGCCTTGAGGCGTATCATCGTATGCATTCATTCTTAATAGAACCGAGAAAAATCATCAACCTAGAGCAGCTGCAAGACATGATTCAAGCTGACTCCACTGGTGAGGTCCGCAACTGGTGGCATAGGTGGGATCAAAAAAATGATGAATTAAATCGAGCTTTCTTCTATGAAGCTGTTCCAGATTTTCAATTACATCTGTTGCTAAAATCAACATAAAAAAAGCCCCTCAAAGGGGGCTTTTAATTAACGTAATAATTGAAGTACGTTTTGTGGCTGTTGGTTCGCTTGTGCAAGCATTGCTTGAGACGCTTGAGAAAGAATGTTGTTCTTTGTGAACTCACTCATTTCTTTCGCCATATCAACGTCACGAATACGAGACTCAGCAGCTGTTAAGTTTTCAGCAGAAGCGCTAAGGTTGTTGATTGTGTGCTCTAGACGGTTTTGGACTGCACCAAGCTTAGATCGCTGAGCAGACACTTGCTTAATAGCTGTTTCAATAATACCAAGTTGTGCATCAAATCCAGCAGCTTCCTCGCCATCTTCACCACTTGCACTAATAAATTTTGTCACATCGATTCCAGCAACAGAACCGGCTCCATCTTCACCTTCAGCCGTTCCATCTGTACCTAAAACTGAAGCACCCATGTTTTCAATGTTAAGTGTAATTTGTTGTGTTGCGTTTGCACCGATTTGGAATACAAGGCTTTGTGCCTCACCACCGTCATCAGCACCCTTAGACGAATAAGTTCCATCTAATAATTTCTTCCCGTTAAACTCTGTACGAGTAGAAATACTTGTAATCTCATCTTGCAAGTTTGAGATTTCATCTTGAATGGATGCTAAATCTTCTTCCTGCTGTGTACCTGTGTTCCCAGCTTGAACAACAAGTTCACGAATACGTTGAAGTATCGCATGGGATTCAGTCAATGCGCCTTCAGCCGTTTGAATAAGAGAGATACCATCTTGAGAGTTTTTAGTAGCCATTTCTAGACCACGGATTTGACTTCTCATTTTTTCAGAGATCGCAAGACCTGCTGCGTCATCCCCTGCGCGATTAATGCGAAGACCAGAAGAAAGTTTCTCCATGTTCTTTTGGCTTGAACCGTTGTTAGTAGAAAGACGATTCAATGTGTTAAGTGCTGCGATATTGTGGTTAATTCTCATATTAAATGACCTCCATGTGTTTGAACCAATTAGACATCCATGTCTAAAAGTTCTAAATTAGAATTTTTCTGTAAGCCTTACAATCCATTTATCGAACTTTAATGGAATATGTTTAACAAAAAAGGAATAAATAAGGGGAAAGTCTCATTCAATATGATCGTTTCGCTAGAGTATGCCAAATTTAAAGGTCATTTTTCATGATTTAACAGAGGGATTAAAGAATCACAAGTGAAGAGAAGGAGAAAAAGCGAAGAAAAAAGAGCATAAAAAAAAGCCCCATTAAGGGGCCTTTCATTAACGTAGTAATTGAAGTACGTTTTGTGGCTGTTGGTTCGCTTGTGCAAGCATAGCTTGAGAAGCTTGAGAAAGAATGTTGTTCTTAGTGAACTCACTCATTTCTTTCGCCATGTCAACGTCACGGATACGAGACTCAGCAGCTGTTAAGTTTTCACCAGAAGCACCAAGGTTGTTGATTGTGTGCTCTAGACGGTTTTGAACTGCACCAAGTTTAGAACGTTGAGTAGATACTTGTTTAATTGCATCATCAACGATTTGAAGTTGTTCGTCAAATCCACCAGCAGCGTTTGCAGCAATTGTTGCAAAATCAGTTACTTTAAGAGCAGATACTGTTTTAGTTGCATCAGTTGGATCTGTTCCAAGTTTATCGGCAGACATTGCTTCAATGTTAACTGATAATTGTTGAGTTCCGTTAGCACCAATTTGGAAAGTTAAAGTAGCTGTTCCATTAGCAAAATCGCCATTTAACAACTTTTTACCATTGAACTCAGTACGATCAGAGATACCATTTTTATCAGTACCATTTCCGATTTCTTGTACTAAAGCATCAATTTCTTCTTGAATTGCACCAAGATCTGTATCATCTTGTGTACCAGTGTTTCCAGCTTGAACAACAAGCTCACGTACACGTTGAAGGATTGAGTGAGTTTCAGTCAATGCACCTTCAGCGATTTGGATAAGAGAGATACCGTCTTGTGCGTTTTTAGAAGCCATTTCTAATCCACGGATTTGTCCACGCATTTTTTCAGAGATTGCAAGACCTGCTGCGTCATCTCCTGCACGGTTGATTTTAAGACCAGAAGAAAGTTTCTCCATGTTCTTTTGGCTCGCACCATTGTTTGCAGACAAACGGTTTAATGTGTTAAGTGCTGCGATATTGTGGTTAATTCTCATTTCCTATTACCTCCATGTATGTGGGACCTGACAGACGTCCTTGTCTGAAAAAAGTCCTTTATTCTAGGGCTTATCAACCCTGACAATTCTATTATCGGACGTGGTTATGGGATGTTTAGCAGATTTTTAAAAAAATATCTTATTTTTTTATGATGTTCATCCTAATTTTAACAATAATGTAAAATATAAAAAGCTGCTAATCTATTATCAGCAGCTTTCATTTTATTAATATTGCTTGATATCAAACATTAAGATATTTTGGTACACCACGTAATCTTTCTTACTTGTGAAAGGTCCTTTATTGTGTTCATCATTAATCTCATAAAAGTTCATTCCGATTCCAAAGCTTCTTTCTTTATACCAATTAAGGAAATTGTTGATTTCTTTCATTGAGAGCAGATAATCCTTTTGTAACCCATTGATCATGGTAATAGAAAGTATACCTTTCGCAGTGTCTTCGCCTGGTTTTGTTCCATCTTGGTCTTTGGGCTCTTCTGTTGTGCCGTCACCTGGCTTTGTTCCGTCTTGATCCTTTGGTTCTTCTGTTGTATCATCACCTGGCTTTGTTCCGTCCTGATCTTTCGGTTCTTCTGTTGTTCCATTACCAGGCTTTGTCCCATCTTGATCCTTTGGGTCTTCTGCTATCCCATCATCCGGCTTTGTTTCATCCTCAGTCACTTGTAAGTCTTTTAATGAAATAGAAATCACGGATCTGTAATCACTTTTCACAGAAAGATGTCTCATAGATTCCGAATAGTTACGTCCGCCAATGACATACAATTGGTCATCAACAATTGCTGCGATAGCTGATACTCTACCTTCTGGTAAATCATATGCTGAATTTTTAAATTGGCCATCTTTTGGATTGAAAATCTGAACTTTGTTTACCATATGTTTCGAACTATCACCATATAATTGCCCACCAATAATAAAGAACTTGCCGTTGTAAGTTTCATAGGAGGGTTCATATGTATAAGATGTTAACTGAACATCAATTAGTCTCTTCCAAGTATCTGTTGCAATATCATACTGAAACAAATACTTTTCTCTACTATGCCCTATCGAATTTTCGCCACCTGCAACATATATATTTCCGTCAATTGCAGAAATGGCTCTCCCATTCCGAGATGGTAAACCCGATGAGTTCAAGCTCTTCCATTCACCAGATACTGTATTGTATTCATAGACATTATTCTTATATGAGTTTTTTGAAGATACAATATATATCTTCTCTTTCACTGCAACTGCTTGTAAAGTTCCTTTACTATAAGCTGAAAAAACCGGCTCTCTTGGAATTCGAATCGGCTCTTCAGCCCACTGATCAAGTTCTGCATCATAAATATCTATAGTGTTATAAGCTACTTCTGTCTCTTCATTAATTCCACCTATTAGATAGATTTTTTTACCTACAGTAGCGTAAGTACCGCCTGTTCTATTTCTTGGTATACTGGCTTTCTCTTCCCAAACATCTTTTTTTGGATCATACATAAATGTTTGGTTATTCAACTTATTTTTTTCACTTGCTCCACCAAATACATAAATCTTCCCATCAACGACTCCCACACCAGCATTAATTCGTTCTTCTGGTAAATCAGCTCGTTTCGTCCATCCAATTGAATTTTCTGCATTTGCTTTAAATGGACTAAGAGTACTCATTAATAGGAGTACCGTGATAAATAATAAAAACCTTTTTTTCATTTTCTATTCCTCCAACTCGTTATGTTCCCTCCTTTTATCGTGCTGTTTTTTACAAATTTTACAATTTAAAGAAGTTTTAAACGAAACTTTATATACATTCAAAATGTTGTGCGCTAGAGATGCGGCCTAAGCATTACCTTTTCATAATCGCTTCTTCATCTTTCAACTGAATCATAAGTGAGGACTGAATATATAATAAATTGATAATGCGGCGTGCCATTTCTGAGGGAGATGCATTGTAGTCATTTCTGATCCATTCAATAATAAAACCAAAGATGCCGTATGAACGATACTGGACAAAATAACTGTCGTTGATTTCTGCATACTGATCACTCACAAATGACATTCTATTTTGAAAAATATATTGTATTTTCTTAAGCAATTGTTCTTGTATGTGGGGAATTCGGTCTTCCATCACTAATAAATCATAATAGTCGCAATTTTCAACGATATATTGAAATACATCGGTGCCCTCTGGTTTCATGCGAGTTAAATCCAACAGTGGATTTTCACGAGTCGGCTTACAAAATTCATATTCGAAATCTACCATTTCCCGGTGAATAACATCTGCTGCTAATTCATCTTTACTTTCATAATGCACATAAAACGTCGTCCGATTATAGTTTGCCTTTTCCACAATATCCTTCACTTTTACGTGCGAATATCCTTTTTCTTTTACTAGTATTTTGAATGTTTGACGAAGTGTTTCTTTTGTTCGCTCAACCCGGCGGTCCTCTTTTTTGATCATGGGCCCCTCCTTTAGACACTTTTTAAAAAATGTTGATTAGAGATACATAAATTCATTTGTGTTGAAAACCTATACAAAAAAGATTTTTTGCTGATTGAAACGGAAAATCTTTCGTCCTACAATCAACTTAGTCATAAAGAAATGAATTTTTTGTGACATTTGATCTAACCTTTCTTCAGAATATCATACTATACAAAAAGTGAGGGCACATGATATGGAAATTCAAGCGATGGTCACAACAAATGAAAAAGATTTCGAGAAACAAACACTATTACTAGATGATCCAAAAGCAGATGAAGTGCTTGTCAAAATCGTTGCATCTGGCGTTTGTCATACGGATGCCACTGTATTAGATGGCACGCTTCCTGTCCCACGTCCTGCTTTATTAGGACATGAAGGCTCTGGCATTGTCGTAAAAGCAGGTTCTAATGTCACAACCGTTCAAGAAGGAGACCACGTTGTACTAGGTTTCGCTTATTGCGGTCATTGCCATAATTGTCTTGGCGGGAACGCTGGTGGATGTGAAAACATGATTCCACTGAATTTTTCTGGTCGTAATAAACATAATGAAACGCCTATCCATACACATGATCATCAAGATGTATCACAATTTTTTGGTCAATCGTCATTTGGTACATATGCAACGGTTGATGAGAAAAATGTGGTAAAAGTAGACAAAGAAACTGATTTACGTTATTTAGGACCATTCGGCTGCGGCTTAATGACTGGGAGCGGTACTGTCTTAAATTCACTTGCTCCAGCTCCAGGTACAAGTTTTGTTGTGTTCGGTACAGGTGCTGTTGGTTTAAGTGGGTTAATGGCAGCAAAAATTGCAGGCTGTGATCCGATTATTGCCGTTGATATCCATGATAGCCGCCTTGAGCTAGCAAAAGAATTAGGTGCAACACATGTCATCAACAGTAAACATGAGAACCCAGCTGAAAAAATTAAGGAAATCACAGAAGGAAAAGGGGCACATTACTCATTTGAAACAACTGGAGTACCAGAAGTCACGCTAGCTGCCCTTCACTGCCTGCGTGTCAAAGGAACTTGTGCAACAGTAGCAGTAGGAAAGCGCGATTTAACGTTTAATGTGACCAATGATCTCATGCTCAATGCGCTCACGTTAAAAGGTGTGATAGAAGGCGATGCCGTTCCTCAACTATTCATTCCTAAACTAGTCAAGTTCTTTAAAAATGGACAATTCCCAGTTGAGAAACTAGCAAAATTCTACGAATTAGAAGAGATTGAACAAGCTTTTGAAGATTCTAAAAATGGATCTACGATTAAACCAATTCTTATTTTAGATAAAGAGTATCGAGCTTAAGCCGAAATAAGACGTGAAACTCAAAATCCCCCTTTCCGTATAAAGGGGGATTTTTGCAATTTCATGCTGTCCTTACTTTCACACATACATCACCGGCGTCGATATTTTAATAATCTTCCCGCCTCGACGATAAAACCTTGGAACACGGCGGCTTAATGTTGCAATGACTTCATAGTTAATCGTATTGAGCATTTCAGCAATTTCATCAACAGAAATTTCTCCGCCCTTTTGACGGCCATAAATGACGACTTCCTCGCCTTGCTTTGCTTTCATGTCTCCTAAGCTGATCATGGTCATATCCATTGTGACTCGGCCCGCAATTGGCATTCGTTCTCCGCGGAAAAGCATAAACCCTCGATTGGATAAAGCACGTGAGTACCCATCTGCATAACCAATCGGTATGGTTGCAATGACTTCGTCAGGCTTTGCCACATAGGTTGCCCCATAGCTGACCGTTCTTGGCTTTGTCACCATTTTCTTCACGAACGCAATCCTTGCTTTTAAACTGAGAGCGGGCTCTAGCTGAACAGCGTCTAAGCTTTCAATGTATTGCGAGGGATACAATCCATAAAGTCCGATACCAAGCCGGATCATATCGGCGCTAAATTCAGGAAACGCAATCGAAGCAGCTGTATTGTTCATATGTACGGTCGGCAGTTTGATCCCTTCTTCTTTCAAAAACCGAAGAAAATCAATGAAGATGCTGTGCTGAAGCAACGTAAAATCAGGATCAGGCTCATCCGCAGTGGAGAAATGCGTAAATATTCCATCCCACCTCAGGTTTTCACTCTTTTCAAGCGCCCCCACCACCGCTAACAGCTCTTCCTTTGTCCGTACACCTAATCTCCCCATCCCTGTGTCAACATTGACATGAATCCCAAGCCGGCGCTGGCTTTCTTCTTCAGCTAAGATCTCATTTGCTTGAGCAATCCAGTCTTCTCGAAGGCCAGATAGATCAATTCTCCAGGCTGCGGCCCTTTTCACACAATCGAGCGGTGTAAATCCAAGCACAAGAATAGGTGCTTCTATTTTTGCTCTTCGCAATACAATCCCTTCTTCTAAGCTAGCAACTGCAAGTTCTGTCGCACCGCTTTCTAGTGCCTGCCGCGCTACCTCCACTGAACCGTGTCCATAAGCATTCGCCTTCACGACAGCCATGATCTTACTTTTTCTTGGAATATGCGCTTGAATCGCTTCGATATTCCTTTTTATCGCATCAAGATTGACTTCAATCCAGACTTCCCTGCAAAGCTTTTGCATGTATGCTTCCTCCTCATCACATGAGTCATTTCAATATCAATGTTCGTTTTCGTGTCTAGTCTATCTTTATTCATTTTTGAGAAAAACATTCAACTACAATGACTGGACTGGCTTTAACTTGATTGAGATAAAAAAAGAAACCACAATCAAACTGTGATTTCTTTTTTATGAACAGAAATTTACTTAATACGCAGATTTCATCATTGAATCAATTTGATGATAAATCTCCTCCAGATTTTCTCGTTCAATCAAATATTCGGCGGTGCTCTTACGAACTGGCACATCAAATTGCAGGAAGGTGATCGTGATCGTTGATGCTTCTTGATCATTCATCGTTAATCTTAATTGAAGTGTAGAAATCTCTTCATTATTATCACTAGTAGAATGTTCAATCGGTTTACCATCTTCTAACATGTCAACTTGTTTCAACTCTTGCAAAGAAAGTTCAGTGACTTCAAACCTGAATTTCTGAGATGAGCCGCCAGGTTGATGTGTAATAAAGCGCATTTTCTTTCGCTCGTCATCAATCGCAAATCCTTTATCAACATTTTGTGAAAAGATGTATGTTGAGGACTGAAATCCGTCTTCGTGAAAGAGCATCATCATCTTATCTAATAAGATGTTTGGATCATTCTTTTCTTTTTGTCTTTGCAGCCTTCCCGCTATGAATAAAATGACCATTCCCCCAATGATGCTAAAAGCCGTTCCCAACCCATTACCTACGAAAACAGTAAAGCCTAAAATAGCAACAATAAAAGCGATTACAATTCCTATGATGAATATCACACCATGCTCCTCCTGACATAACCTTTCATTGTTTTAGCCATAGTATATCATTTGGATCAAGTGCTTCAACGAAAAGATTTTATTGGTTTTTAAATGAAAAAATCTACTATAGACTAAACAGATGCTATATTTATCTCACTCTTTAAATAGAAAGGATCTTTAGTAAATGAACCTCTACTCGACAGACGAAATCATTGATGCTTTATATAAAGCCTGGTCCTCTCAATCTAGTTCAAAATGGAGTAAAGACAACCCAGCAAACGGACAATGTGGCGTCACTTCTTTAGTTGTCCATGATCTTTTAGGCGGAAAAATAAACAAGACCTCATTACCCAGCGGATGGCACTTTTACAACGTAGTGAATGGAACAAGAATTGACTTTACTTCTTCACAATTCTCTGAAGAAATTTTTTATATGGATGTACCTTCAAATCGGGAAGAAGCATTTCAAGATACGAATAAGGATCAATATCGTTATTTAAAGGAACGAGTCCTAAACTATTTAAACGTGTAGATTTTATATTCATGAAAACAGACCACAAGAGGTCTGTTTTCATGAAAGTTAGATAAAATGTTTAAAAGATAGGCAGTAAGAATTCACACACCTTATCTTCGCCTTCATCTTCTCTATATCTCTCCATAATAGGTGCATGGCGTATGTTCAATTGATTGTGTTGGATCATTTGAGGTAATTGTCTCCAAAACAAATTCACTTTTTCGGCTGTATGTGTCACCGTAAACACAGCATACTTTCCTCCTTCAACATGACCAGTCTGAACAAGTTGATCTTTGGAGAAATCTCTATTTGTCATGAACATGAGGTCATATCTGCAATTTTCAGGTAAAGTTCTTGCAGGATCATCTTGAGGGACACCGTATATGCCATGCTTCTTTAATTCATCATTGAATTGATGTTCGTTGATCCATTTTTTAAATTTCTTCATCATCTCCACATTCTCTTTACTGCCATACGGTCCTATATTTCTCATATACACCATTTTCATATTCGTTAACATTTCAATTTTGTAATTCATGATTCTCCTCCAACTCTTATTGGAAGATTGGCCAATCATTCCTTACATCCAACGGTAACACCCTTTAAAATATAATGCATTAGGATATTAAAAATAATGGAATCTCATATTCTCATTCATAAGATGTCCAATTTTTAAGCATAAAAAAGAACGGATTTTAGCCGCTCATTTGTTATTGATTTTCATTTGAAGAAATGGCTTTTAGAAACTGACAATCAAAAAGGCCCTATAAAGGGCCGTGTGAATGATAGATAACATGACTTCTATTCATAAATAAGCACCCAGTACTTCGCCCCAGGCTCCCCTTCCTCTACAACAGCCTTCCATCCTCTTTTTTGATAAAAAGACAAAGCTTTGTGATTTTCGGATACACATTTGAGGGTGACTGGTGTTCCCAAAACTTTTATAGCTTGCTTGAGCAGCTGATCGCCAGCCCCTTGACCAGTAGCTTCTGGATGTACAAACAAGAGATGAATAAAACGATCTGGTACATATAATGAGATGAATCCAAGGATTTTATTGTTCTCCTCAACTAAGAAAATTTGCTCTTCCTGCGTATCTTGATCAAAATCTTGCAGATTGAGTTCTTCTGGATTGAGCCAGTGAAAGCTCTGGCGTCGGGATTCTAAATAGACTTGTCTTAATTCTGGATAATCTTCTATGCTTGCTTCTCTAATCAACATCGCAACATCCCCTATGTTTTTTATTTGAATGTTAATTTGCCTCTAGAACACGTTTTGCCTGTATTATGCCTCCCCGTAACAATTGATCACTAAACTGCGACTCATTGACAGCACGCGCAAAAGCGATTGTACCGACCATGCTGCTTACTAGTGCGTAACTTGTAGAGAGACTTATGTTTCCCGTATCGGCTATAAACGCCATAAACCGTTTCAATTCATCGGTATAAGCTTTCCGTACCTCTTGCGATAATTGAGAAATCTCCCCTGCCAGCGCTGGCAGTATACAGCCGACTTCTGTCTGATCACGGTGAACGGAACTTAAATAAAATTCAATGATCGTCTGAATTCGAGGCTGATCTGCTTTCTTGTCTGCAACACTTTGCAGCAGCTTGATCGTATCCGTAATAGCAAAATGAAAAGTCTCTATCACCAACTGATCTTTGTTCTTAAAGTGAGCGTAAAACCCTCCATGAGTTAGACCTGCCCCTTTCATAATGTATGGCAAACTGATATTACGGACCCCATTTGTTCGAAATGCTCGTGCAGCACTTGCGATGATCTGCTCTCTCACTTTTGACTTATGACCTTTCGGATAAGGCATCCTCTTTTCTCCTCCTTCCTTTTAACTCATCTAAGTGTATTTATCAAAATATTATATTCATCATATTATCATGTGTCAATTGACTAAAATCCATCTTTGCTCACTCAGATGGGATTGACTTCGCTAAAATATGATGACTATAATATATTATGATCATCATATTTTAAAATTGGAGGTGCAAGAAATGATTCATTTTGAAACAGTAGATACATTAGTGATTGGATCAGGTCCGGGAGGCTACGTGGCAGCATTACGTTCAGCTCATCTCGGCATGAAGACAGCGATTGTAGAACGTGAACAATTAGGTGGCGTATGCACCCATGTAGGCTGTATCCCTTCTAAAGCGCTAATAGCAGAAGCAGAGCGGTTCAAACTCCGCACACAATGGGATGGTTTTCAAGAAAGCGGTTCTTTCAATGAAGCTCAAGCGTTCAAAAAAGCTGTTGTGGAAAAACAAGCTGGAGGCGTCCAATTTTTGTTAAAGTCAGCGGGAGTTACCATTCTGGAAGGCGAGGCAAGCTTGTTCAATCAGCATACAGCGGTGATACAACATGCCGAAAAAGGTGAAAAGCGAATCAACTTCAAACACCTTATATTAGCAACAGGCTCTCGTCCAATTGAAATTAAATCACTCCCTTTCGGAGGTCGTATATTATCGTCCACTGAAGCACTATCCCTTCCCGAAATCCCTAAAAGCCTTGTCGTAGTTGGGGGTGGATATATTGGTGTTGAACTCGGACAGATGTTTGCAAGGTTTGGATCAAAAGTCACCATTCTAGAAGGCAGCAATCAAGTATTGCCTGGCTTTGAAAGTGAACTTGTCTCGCCTGTTGTTCGACAATTGAAAGAAGATGACATCACCGTGATTACAGGAGCAAACGTCATAGATGCCGAGCAGCATATGAGCGGAATTGATCTTCATTATGAGAAACAGAAAGAAAGCTACACGGTGAAAGCGGATTATGCACTGATTACTGTCGGAAGAAAACCGAATACAGATGGAACATTAGGTCTCCATTCTATCGGTTTGTCCATTACCCCTAACGGACTGGTTAAAATTGATGAACAATGCAGAACTTCCATTCCGCACATATATGCGATTGGTGATATCACCGAGGGTCCTGCTCTGGCTCATAAAGCTTCCTATGAAGCGAAGGTGGCAGCAGAGGCAATCGCCGGGAAACCTTCGATGATAGATTATAAAGCGATCCCACTTGTTGTGTTTTCCAGCCCAGAATTGACGAGTGTTGGACTGAGCGAAACGGATTGCAAACAAAAATCCATTCCGACTGTTATTGGAAAAACAATGTTCTCCATTAATGGTCGAGCGCTGGCATTAAAAGAACCAGAAGGATTTGTGAAGATTGTGGCCCATGCTGAATCTGGCCTTATTTTAGGAGCACAAATCGTAGGTGCAGAGGCATCTACTCTTATATCAGAACTTTCTCTCTCTATTGAAATTGGTGCTACAGTAGAAGATTTAGCCATGACGATTCATCCTCACCCAACATTAGGTGAAATGATCATGGAGGCTGCAGAAATGGCCACTCGTAAAGTTGAAAAAAATCTTTCACGATAATTCATTTAGGTGCATCTTTTAAAGATTGAGCAAAATCATCGCCATAGCCTACTTAGAAATAGGCTATGGCGATTTCAATTGAGTCATGATATAAAAGCAGCGGTATATTGATCTTTAATTGGATACCTCTTCACGTTTTTTTCCTAACTTCATCGATAACTGAACGCCAATCATCAGCATCACGATGGCGAGCATTGCGACAATAGCAGCTTGAAAATGTCCGCTGATATCGAAAATCAAACCGATTAAAAATGGACCAAATCCTCCCATGATGTACCCGCCCATCTGTGACATCGCTGACCATGTACCGGCTTCTTCTGGCGTACGCGTTTCAATAATAGGCAGCATAAGCGCCAAAGGAAATAATCCACCTGCTCCAATCCCCAGAAAAATAACAGCTGGCAGGATCGGCATTGGCAGTAGAAGGAATAGGAGGCCAATCAGCTCTGACAAACTGCATAAGATCAGAAATAATTTCGGCTTTCCTAGACGATTGACGATGTTTGGAACGAATAATGCCACCGGAATCTGAATGAGTGTAAATATCGTCAGCAGCATGGCGGCATACTGTGGACTATTCCCAAAATCAAGCGCAATGGGTGAAATCCACGCTGTTAACGAATAGAACATGCTAGACATAAAGCCAAAGAACAAGGTGAATTGAATGGCTTTTTTGTTTCGCAGCGGTAATCTCAGTGGCACGTCTGCAAGATCCGCTTGTTGGTTTTGACGAGCTAGACCGAGCCATAAAATCATGGCAATAACGCCTAATATCGCCCAGCAGGATAACGCAAGTGGAAGGTTATGCTCACTGCGAAGGTAAATCGGAATGGTCAAGCCCGAAGCAAGTGCAGCTCCAACTGTCATCGATATAGAGTACACACTGACAATCCCAGGACTTTTCGGGAAATACTTTTTAATAAAACTAGACAACAATGGTCCGGCAAAACTAATTCCAACTCCTCCTGCAAAAGCAGTCATGAGAAGGATGGTAACCGTTTGACTTGTACCACGCAGTCCAGTCGCAATTGTGATAAGAAAAATCGAGAAAAAAAGAGTTCTCTCTAATCCAAACCGGCGGCTTAGTTTCGTTGCTACAGGGGCAAACACTCCCATGCACAAGACCGGCAAAGTGGTTAAAAGACTTGCCGTGAGTGCACTAACGCCAAGGTCTGATTGAATCATGCTCATCATAGAAGCTACGGATGTAATGATTGGGCGCAAGTTTAAGGCAGCTAAAAATAAAGCAGCTAAATAAAATATTTTTTTTATCAATACTCTTCTTCCTCTCTCATCTTGTTGAGGTTACTATGAGTATAAATCCGCTTCATTCATTGATCAATACAATAATTCGTATTATGATGATAGAAAAATACTATCATTAATGAAAGGATGGCATATGGATACTCGTCACATTACCTATTTTATGGCTGTATTCGATCATTTACATTTCACAAAGGCTGCAGAGCAACTAGGTATATCACAGCCTACATTAAGCCAACAGATTCAGCTGCTTGAAGCTGAAGTTGGGATGCCGCTTTTTGACCGAATCGGTAAAAAAGTAGTTGCAACTGAAGCTGGTACGCTCCTTTATCAATATGGCATGAAAATGCTTCAGGCTGAACGAGATGCCAAAAATGCTATGAAAGAACTGTTATCTGAACAGCGGGGTACCGTTCGGCTTGCCGTCCTCCCCTCTGATCTTGACTTTCAGCTTGTTCCGCTTTTTGTAGAATTTAAAACGCTGTATCCAGAGATCAACCTAAAGGCTTTTTCGACCATCTTTGTTCGTGACGAGGTGCTCTCACATAAAGTCGATATCGGAATTGGGCTGCGCGGGCCTGCGGATAAACGACTGATTCAAATTCCACTTGGCGATGAGCCCTACGAATTGTTTGTTCATTCAGACAGTGAACTGGCAAAAAGGCGTGAAGTGACGCTAAAAGAGCTGACAAAGCATGCACTGGTCATGTATCCAAAAGGCTATCTAGGAAGAGATTTGGTCGATGACGTATGTAAAGAACACGGTTTTGAATTGGACACGGTCATGGATGTTGGGTCTGCCACTTCATTATTGCAGCTGGTTGAAGCCGGTATCGGCGCCACCATCCAGCCAAGAGGGCTGTTAAAGCAACATTCAGCATGGCCTAATATTGTCTCTATCCCTATCTCTGCCCCTGCTCCTGTTCGGCATCTTGAATTAACGTATTATGCGGATCGATTTGTGACCAAAGCGCAAAAACAGCTATCTGAATGGCTAATAGACTTTTTTAAATCAAGAACAAACTAAAAAGTGAGGGTAACACATGAAGAATGCAAACAGCATATTTACAAGAACAAACCGGGTTGTGATTCGTCAGTTTGATCAGCAGGATATTGAAGCATTTTATCAATACCGATCAAATCCCTCTATTGCCACATTTCAATCCTGGGAAAACTACACGCACGAAGACGCAGAATCATTTGTTCAACACCAAATGACGCAACAACCTAATCAACCAGGGACGTGGTTTCAATACGCGATTGCCTTATCTGAATCCAATCAGCTGATAGGAGATTGCGCCATTCATACACTCGGCAGCGAGCCTAGAATCGTTGAAATAGGATTTACACTCGCGCCTGAATTTCAAGGAAAGGGCTATATTCATGAAGCCTTGAATTCAATGATCGAATATATTTTCACTACACTGAACAAGCATAAAATCATTGCCTTTACAGATGTACGCAACGAAAAATCTATTCGAGTGCTGGAACGTTTAGACATGAGACGCGAAGGACATTTGCTACAAAATTATATGTCAAAAGGACATTGGGTCGATGAGTATCAATATGCGATTCTTCAATCCGAGTGGGCCGCGAAGCGTCATTAATCATTTATTTCCTATTCAAAATCCCTAAATAAGCGCCCCAAGGTCCTACATCGGTTCGATATCGTTCCGCCATGACCCGAACAATTTGGGAAATATGGGTGAAATCATGGACAACCCACGCAGAAAGTAATTCGCTCACTTGCACGACGCCGAATTCTGGATGAACGCCCTTTTTCTCTAGATCAAGACTTGAATGTGTCATACGCTGAATGTATGCCACATTCTCCATCCGCACATGATGAAGCTCCGCTAGTGCTTGTTCTATCTGTCTTTCAGTTTGATTCAAATGGGAGTAGCGGTCAAATGCAGGAAATGGGGTATTCTCTCCATCAGCAAGAATGACATTTAATCGAGGAATCCAGTTGAATTTCTCTGCTTCAATCAAATGTTCAATGACTTCAACGGGATTCCACGTTCCCTCCCCTTCACGACTGTGAAGCCAATCCTTCGATAAACCTGTCAAAAGACTTTCTAATGTACGAGGAGTTCGACTCAACATATCTAAAGCTTCATTCAAATTGAAGTTCATATGGTAGCTCCTTTATCAATTTTTCTTTATTCTAATGTTTTTTGATTAGATTGCAACTCATCCCTCAAAACAGATAAAGAAGAAAATAAAAGGCGCTTTTGATCAACCTTCTATATACAAATAGAACTTTTCTATAACACTCACCATCCTTTCTTTTTTTATAATAGAAAAAAATGAAATGTGGTGATAGTGATGTCTACAACGATTGGGATTATGGGTGGTATGGGCCCTTTAGCGACGATTGATCTGATGAAAAAAATTATCTCTCATACACCAGCTATTAAAGATCAGGATCATCTCCATGTGATTGCTGATAATTATCCGCAAATCCCTGATAGAACCAATGCCATATTTGGGAAAGGCGAAGATCCTACAGAATATATGATTGCATCAGCTAAAAGATTAGAACGCGCAGGAGCGGACTTTATTCTGATTGCATGCAATACCGCTCACTTCTTTTTAGAAAACGTACAACAATCCACTCATATCCCTATCTTGAATATGCCATTAGAAACCGCTAAGCACCTGAACAAACATCACTATACGTCTGTGGGCTTACTATGTACTGATGGCACATTAAAAACCCAGCTCTATCAAAAGGCTTGTGCCCATCACAAGATTGATGTCATGACTCCTAGTGAAAATCTTCAGAAAAACGTGATGAATGGGATTTATGCCGTGAAAGCAGGGAAATTGAGTAAAGGCGAAAGTGAACTGGCGTTAGCTGCAGAAATTTTAATCAATCAAGGAGCAGAAGCCATCATTGCCGGCTGTACAGAAATTCCTTTAGTTCTAAGGTCAACCAAAGCTGTGAAAGTGATTGATCCTACTGTCATTTTGGCGAAAGAAGCTGTAAAATTAGTGTATGAGCTTGAAAAGCTAAACATTTAAAGAACGTCATATAAGGGGATAACATGAATATTGAGAATATAGAAGCGTTTATTTATGTATGCCAGCTAGGCAGTATCAATAAAGCTGCAGAAGCACTGTATTTAACCCAGCCTTCTGTATCGGCACGTATTCAATCGTTAGAAAAAGAATTAGATCTGAAATTATTTGATAGACAGAGAAATAAATTATCTCTGACGGAAAAAGGTGAACAGTTTTACCCGCATGCCAAAAAGATTCTCCATTCTTATCAAGAAGCAAAGCATAGTCTCAAACAAACGATGATCCCTTATGAATTGACGATTGGATGCGCATCCTCTATTTCCAATAATCTATTGCCTAACATATTGCCCGCCCTAAAAGAAAAATACGAAAACCTGAAAGTGAAAATTGTAACAGGACATTCAAAGGATGTTGTCCAAAAAGTGATTAACAACCAAGTAGACTTTGGCATTGTCAGGACTGAAACACATCCTCAAATTGAATCAATCCCGATTTTCAGCGATCCAATCGGGCTGTTCGTCCCAACTCATCACCCTCTTGCCAGCCATGGCAACATCAATATGAATGAACTAGAAGAACAACCTTTTATTTTCTTTGACTATGGGTCATTTGATTGGTTAATGCTCCACCGATTATTTCAAAAAAACAATATTACACCGAACATTTCCATTGAGGTTGATCATATGGAAACTGCAAAAAATTTGGTGCTGCAAGGAATGGGACTATCGTTTCTTCCTCATCATTGTGTTAGAAATGAAGTAAAACAAGGAACATTAAAACAAATTTCTATCGATCCATCTATCAATTTCAACATCAATATTGAGTTTATCTATAAAAAGGGAAAATCCAAATCCGTTTTCATTGATCAGCTCAAACAATTTTTTCATGAATTAGATTAAAAAAAGCCCTTTTTGGGGGCTTTTTTGGATTCGTTCTGATTGATCAGCTTTCGTTTGCCAACATGTATGCGGCAGATTCATGCATATCTTTCAATCCTGATCTCTGTGCGTACTCGGCCACAGTGATCGCACTTGTCGTCAGAAGTTCTATTATATGTTCATCCATTCCTGACCAAGTTCTCCCGCCTGCTTTTTCATACGCATGGATAAGTTTCGTTAATCCTTCTTTCCCAAACAGAAGTTGATGCGACAAAAAGTCGGCAGATACATCACCAATCCCCACTTCAGACCAATCAATCACACCGGTAACACATTGATTTTCATCAATCAGAATGTGGCCAGGATGCAAATCTCCATGCTTCACTCCCACAAAAGGCGGCCATAAAGAATCTTTAGCTAGCCATTCTTGCCAACGCTCCCATAAACCGCTGTTAATGGTGTATTGCGATTTGACACGTTCCATTCGCTGTTTCATTGATCCTCTTAATTCATGTGCACTGATCATCTCCACACCGATCGTTTTAAAAGGCTGTTGATCTAAGGAATGTACATTCGCTAAAACTCTTCCTAATGATTCATAATAAGCTTGCGGTACATTCGTTTGGTCAAAACTCCACACATAAGATTGCTGTTCCACATCAATACTAGCTGCCGGTACCCCCTCTAATTGTTTATAAGCAATCAGATTTTCTGTAAAGATAGACCACTTAGGAACCTGAAAGTGAACCTGATTACTAATGTAATCTAATGTCTTTTTTTCTTGTAAGGTATGTTTCATTGATTCAGGTCTGCGAGGCATTCTTAATATCCATTGATCACCATGTAAATCTTCGACGTGAGCGACACGGAAATCCACACCTGATTCATTTATTTTGATGGTATTCTCTAAAATCTCTAATCCGTGATGTTTGACTAACTGCTTTAATTCCAGTCTGTTCATATCCATTCCTCCAATTGCTCATTTAGTCATGATCAATAGGCACCAAGAATATCATCACAAAACCCACAAACAGGCTACTTTATGTGGTCAGAGTAAACAAAGCTAGACATATGCCTTTGTTTGCATCATAAAAAACATACAAAAAAAAGACAGATCGATTAGCTGCCTCTTTTCTAGTGAAATTGCATACTTTCCCGCTGAAGATCATTAAAAATGTGCAGACTACCCCGTTTACTCCGTTTGATGAAAACAGAGCCTTTGAACATATGAAATTACTGATTGTTCAAAGTTTTCTGGCGTAATCTTCCTGAATGCATCATCTTTAACCATCCTCCTCTTTATCATATAAATTTACTATACTTTATTTAAATATGACTTTCAATAAGATGACAAAAAGAAGGATTTAAAATCATCAAACATCCTTTAAATTACATAAAATGAAATAATTTCATTTTTCTGTGTTATGATATGGCTATTGATTCTTCTGTCTAATATAATTTATTAAACTCAAAAACCCGATGTACTATGAATTTTGAGTGTATGAGAGACAATGAGAACAAATCAAATGTAGCTAAGTCATTTTTAAAAGGAGAATGGATATGACTCATTTAGAATTCGCATTCGGCTTGCTTCCAGTAAGTATTTTGATCGCTTCATTAATCGTCACATTGTTTGTACAAAAGGTTTATTTCATGCCAGTTGTGAGCTTTATCATTTTGCTCATTCTGACATTTACACTTTTTAATGTCTCTTTCTTTGGCTGGGCTGTTGTTTACACTTTGGGCTCATTCATTGCTTCATATATAGCATTATTCATTATGAAAATTTTAAATAAAAAGAGATCATAAACTACATTCGAAAAGCCCTAGAAAGGGCTTTTCATCTTTCACTATCGTTCTTTCACTGGATGAATGTCCCCTCCCAAAAAGGCGATATTAGGATCTTCACTATTTTCTAGAAATTCAGCAATTTCTTGCAGCTCTTGATTAATACGGTCATTCCTTGGCATATCTGGGTTTAACAAAAGGTTGGAGTGAATAGCAGTAGCTGTTTCATACAAGACATGTTGATCTTTTATCTGTTTGATGCACTGTTTCATGCGCAAGAAAAACCATGCGATCTCTTCAATGTCTTCCATCGGATAATGTGCCATTTTGAAGAGATTCTGCTGACGAAGGTCTCCTCTCTCAAAAATGTGTTCAAGCTCTTCTTTACTGATATATAAATCCGAAGCTTCCTCCTCAATCTCTATTACTTCAACCATGGCGTCGTCAGCTGTATATAACCGCTCAACAAATTCATCGAAACTATCTGCCAGCTTAAAATCTACTTCCAGCTCTAAATCGAAATAGTGAATAGGAGGATGTTCCTTCGTTTCTCGATAATCCATGGCGATCCATGTATCTTCTTCCCCGCTGATGAAAACAAGTCCCTCTGGCAGCTCCAATTCATCACTTAACTGAGCGCTATTCATAATTCCATCATCTTTGGCAATTCCTCTTAGATGGTCGAATTGAACATGATCCTCTGCCCATGAATTCGGCCGATCGGTTGGAAAAGCATTACGAACTGTAAAACCACCATTCCATTCTAAAATGAGTTTTTTGTATGTATCAGGTAAAGTGACACCAAGCGTTCCCTCTGCTTCACGAATTTGTGCCTCATCTATCTTTTCTAACGTAAAAGGACTCTCTTCTTCTTTCTCCCAGAATGACTTCAAAGTGGATGCCTCCTCGTATCTATCTGAGATAAGTATAACATTGACCAACTGTTCATTTACTCATTCTACTTCATAAAAAAACAGACTCTTAAAGTCTGTTTTAATCTTGTCTATACGTTTTCAGAGGTTGTATTTCGATCAATCATAGTCGTGTTTCGATATGATTTTTGTTCCTCCATTGTTGTATTCCGAATTGATTTCGTTTCAATGATTTTTAAAGTTTCTGCTGTTGAAACACTTAACAATACAATGGATACAATGATTAGGAGTCTTTTAATCACCATACAGACACTCTCCTTTTTGAATATCATTTTGAGCTTTAAGAGCCTTTCTATTCTGCTACTCTTTCCAAAAAGAAACCGTAAATAAAGAGCTCCCTCTCAGGAGCAGTGTGCTAAATACGCTGTCATAAACCATAACTCAATGGACTACTTGTGTGTCTGATTTTCTTCTAATAATTTTATAATCTTTTCATTAGATTGTTGAATATTTCTCAAAATCGATACCATGTTCCCTGTAAATCCTATCAATATAATGAATAAAATAATGATCATCCACATAAAATTGCCTCCTATGGTTGAATTAACGTTCTAATAGAAGAATAGCCTCTAAAATTAACTTCCTCAAATTTAGTACTATTATCAAAAGGTGCAGGAAAAGCAATGACTTGAAAATTCTTTTCCTTTTTCACTTTTGGCAATTTTATTTGATAAACATTTGTTTTTTCACTTTCTACAGATACATACATCACAGGTTTTCCATTGAATTTTTGTTGATCGAATTCCGAGAATGCGACTAAAGCATAATTCATTTTTTCTTTACTTGTATTATCCACTTGGAGATAGACCGGCATTTGACTTTTTGAAGTATACAGCACTTTATTTGAAACCTTTCCTGAAGCCATGAAAATTTCTTCTCCAGTTAATTCATCCGTTTTATATATTGGAGAAAATTCACTTCTAATATGATGAGATGAAGCTTTTTTTGTAATGAATCGCATAATATAATTTTCTTGTAAACCTGTCGCTATATCTATATGACTATCTTTCAAATGATACTTTGCTTCGGGAACAATAATAAACGCTATTTCTCCAACATCTTTTGGTAATGTCGCTTTGATTGGTAATGTCATCACCTGGTCTTTAGTCATCTCAAATGTGTATGATTTAGCTGGTCTATGATTATCTGCAGAAAATGCTATTTGATTAAAATTTGCTAGTAAGAATAACGTGTACTTTCTATCTGCGTCTATGTAGTGTGAGAAGGAAAGAACTTTGTTCATTTGGTTATTCTTAATCAAACCGATATCTAGAGTATCCAGAAGCTTCCCCTCAGGTTCATACATACCATATGATACGGTCTCCGTTCCTGGTCCAGTAACATCCAACATTTCATCATTATAGTCTATATCGCCAGAGACTTTTCCTTGTCTGACAAATAAAATAAAAGTCATTAGTAATACGATGAAAATGGTTATGAATAAAATTGTTCTATGTCTCATCATGTCTATTAAATTTTAAAAGTCTTTTGGCGACTAACAGTTTTATAACCACTATCTTTATATAAAGAGTTTCCAATCGCTTTACCTTTACATCCCCAGCCACCATCAACACCACCGGCAGCATTCGCTCCAGCATAATTTGATTTCTTCGCAGAATCGGTCTTGCTTTTAGAAAGTCCTCCATCTCCTCCATATAGTCGTGATTTTGCTTCTATATAATCAATTTTACCCTTTGACTTCGCTGTCGTTAACATGCTGTAGTTACATTGAAATATCTCGCCAATCAATCCACCAGTTTTTCTTAGTTTCCAATTCGTAACATAGTCAGCTTTTGCCGATTTTTTGTTAGTTGAATGCGATACAGAATCCGTTGAAGTATCCTCTGCAATTGTTATCCATTCAGTTTCATTTTTCTCAACAGTAGTTGCTGAAACAGTTGCAGGGAATATCGTGCTAGCTAAAAATATTGAAGACAGTAATAATGTATTGCTTTTTTTCATCATGTAAACCACCTTTATCAATTTTTAGAGTAAATACATATACATTTAATTCAATATAATGATTTTAAGATAGAGTGAGCATACATTTTTTCACATCCGACAAAATCACTGCTTTCTTCTATAAGAATCTGCCCGCCCTTTTTACAGTTTCAAAATATTCCATTACTCCGTAGTTCATCACCTATCATTAATTAATTTAGAAGCTTACATGACAAACACTCAGAATCATTTTTCAGGCCTACTACTCTTGAAGACAGTTTCAAGCTGAAAATTTCTATATCCCTATCCACACTCCATCCAAATACCTTTATATTACATTTATTATCACATAATGGAATTTACAAAACACCGAAAAGAAACCGCAAAAATAATTGAGAAACAAAACATGTTTGCCTTATTTGCAAACTAATAACTTCTTCATCACACAACAAATAAGCAGACTCGTTAAAGTCTGCTTTATGCTAACTTCTATAAACCATTGGAAACCTCTTGCAAATCACTCCTGACATTCAGGACATATCCAATGAGTCGTCTAACCACTCTTCACAATGTTCAATAAGCCACCTCAAATATTCCACATATTGACCGACATGATAGCCATCACAAACAGCATGATGGACTTGAATCGCGACTGGCAAGGTGATTTTTTCTTCTTTCATCTTAAATTGACCTAACGTAAATATTGGTAGTAAATAAGTTATATCTGTAGATACATTAAGGTTAAAAGAAGTAAAATCAATCCACGGCAGACTTGAAATATTGAACATGTTTTCTGGCATATGAGGTTTCGGAAATAGGTTATTACTTTTGCTGTAAGTGTCCATGTCCGCTACACAGCTTTTATAAAACCGAGCAAAGTTTTCGTCATAAGGCGTCCAAATACTTGAAAATGTCTTTGTTTCTTTATTTAAAATCGTATAACTAGGATGGAGAATCTCCCAGTAACCAAGTGCATCGTTCACTTGATCCATCCGAAATTCCGGTATTTTTTGCACAGCTCTTGCTAACAAATAAATTTGCACAGGATATACTTTTAGCCTTTTTTCTTTTAATATTGCATACAATTTCGTGATGTCTAGATCGATCACCAGACTATATGTGCATCGGGTTACCGTCATATAATGATGAAAGTGCTCTTTTCTCGGATAATTTTCATCTATTTGTTTAAACATTTTTTATCCCCTCCTGAATGTAATTGCTTGTATTCAGGAGGAAGCTTTATCTGTTTTTACCACCACAATCATCCTTTCAACCGGTAGGTTATGTTTCTGTCTACCACTACTCTAAGTTATAACGTTTTCATTCAATGGCTACCATAAGCTTAGCCTACGATAAAGCCTTCAGCAATTCTTCTTAAGTGATCTTGACTAACGTGAACTTTTCTAGTGCTCTATATCTTTCTCAGCTTACAAAGAAGATATAAAAATCCTGTAATTATTAACGATATACTGTATTCACTTCTATTTTTTCTGTAGAAGCTATTTATCCTCCTCTTCTTCTTTAATATTCCCCTCTGGTATTTCTTCGTTTTTAAGAGCAAAAAAGATATTCCTTTTTTATATTCTACGAATGATTTAAATTCTTTGCTAGTCATGTCTTTTCGTAATTAATATGTATATTGTACCATTCTATCCTATAACAAATAACCTATTTACTTCATTTATTTACAAATGATAACATTATTTAGAAAAGGAAGAATATTTCTAACAACTAAAACAATTATTGAATTATTAATTACGTTGAAAGCTTAATCTAAAAAATATTCCAAAGTAGGAGCTTATTATGGGAAAATCAAGTACTTCCAAAGGTTTAATATTATCAATGGTTGCAGGAATTTCTGTTTTTATACTCTCACCTTTTGCAGAAGCAAATGCATCTAAAGCTTTTGAGAAAGAACAGTTCTATTCTTATTCATTTGTAAAATCTTCTTTTGATCAAGCAAAAGAGCCTACAATAGATGAGATAACACAGTATTGGAATTTAAATGAAGTAGAAACAGAAAAGTTCAAAAAAGCAATTAAAGGAGCTCAATCAAAAACAAATGGAGAAGCTATTACACACGGTAAATTCACATGGGCTATAAAAGCAATAAAAGAAGCTTATGACCAATTACCTTCAAAACTGAAAGTAATGATAGGCGGTGTTACAGGGTTAGAAACAATTCTAATAACTATTGAGCATTATACAGGCACTCTTGAACATGGTATTTATTTAGGTGCTCTTAAAGTTACTGGAAGTGAAAATGCAGCATGGTGGGTTGCTAAAACCATCATGTTGTTCGTTTTTTAAAATGAACTAAAACACAATGCTGAAACAATAAGGAGGTGCTTGGTTAATGACACAGGAAAATAAAGCATCCAAAAGTTTGTTAATTACTTTACCCATCGCTATTATAGCTGTTGTCTTGATTTTAGGGAAAATTGATACACCTGTAACAAATATTTTATTTTATGTAGTAGCTTTCGGTGTAATGGGTTTAACTGTTTCAAGCTTAGTAAAAGACTACAAAAAAAAGAAAGATTGATTCTGTGCAGAGAGCCACTTTATGTAGCTCCCTGATTAAGAAAAACAGGTCAACGAACCACCACCTATTTTATTGTTAAATGGTGCACCTGTAAAAGTAGTGAGTGAAAGACTAGGATACAAAAGTATAAAAGTAACGCTTCAAACATATGCTCATGTACTAACTTCAACAGGCCAACAGATAGCTGATCAAATGGACGGCATTTTAAATTAACCACACTATATTTTCAGTGTGGTTTTTATTTTGGTAATGTTACCTTTTTCTTTTTGGTTTTAAAAATACAAAAGCCACTCTCGATTATCTCGAGAGTGGCTCTGTATCAACATCTATGATTCCGACTGGCTCGAACCAGCGAACTCTATCCTGTCAAGGTGAATGACCTCATCTGAAGCAAACAGACCTTCCCTGAAAAAGGCTGATTTAATAAGGTTCTATGATGAGCCTTTCTGATAAAAAATGTGCATTTCTGAAGAGAGCTGAAAGGGTTCGTCCCCAATCCGTCCCCATAAAAAACAGACCATGCAGGGTCTGTTTTAATTTTGCCTATACGTTTTGAGAAGTTGTGTTTCGATCGATCATAGTCGTGTTTCGATCGATTTTTTGTATTTGTATCGATGTTGTGTTTCGATCAGTTGCAATAGTGTACACTCCTGCAGCTGCAACCACTGTAAGAGCAATCATCGTAAAACCCTTCTTAAAACTCATACAAACAATCCCCTCTCTGAATTTTGAGTTGTGTTTCTAATACCTTTTGATAAGCAGCTGTTGCTTCTTCAAATTGACCTTTTTTCCCATACTCATCTGCATACACTATATAGCATGCCTCAGCGTAAGCGAAAAGCTGTTTCTGTTCTAGATACTGAAACACTTCGGCCAGCTGCTCCTCATTTATATTATTAACATAAACCGCTTCTAAGAAGGTAAATAGATTTTCATAAAGCTTATTAGGGGCTTCCTCAAGTATATTAGTTCCTTGTTTTAAAGATGCTTCTCCTTCTTTAAGTCTTCCTGCTTTAAATTGCGTACAGCTAATCGCAAAATACAATTTGGTAAGAAGCTCCGAATCATCATCTGCCTTTTGAATAGCCTTCTCAAAATAATTGATAGCTTCATCCCATTGACCGTCTCTATCAAATGTATGGCCAATGTTCAAAAATGCTTTAGTTAGGATTTTTTGATCTCCAATTTCCTCTGCAATTTTAATTGCATTCTTTAGATGAGGAATTGATTTATCATGTCGAGCCAAATCATCATAATTTCCTGCTATGACAAATAAACATTGAATTTTTCTTACTTTATACAGATCATATTGATCGTAGATTTCCAGAGCTTTTAAAATATGATGCATCGAAACGTGGGTTTGTTTCATAATATAATAAGCTTCAGCCACCTTGAAATGAAATTCAGCTTGTTCAATTTCATCTATAACTAGCGTAAGTTGTTTCTCCGCCATTTTATAGTATTGGATGGCCTGTACATATTCTTTTATACTGAACTCGTACATCCCACGAAAAAAAGCGTTGTAATACTGCAGCATGCCGGACAATTTATGATTGGAGTTTTCTATTTTATCAACTAAGTCTGCAATGGATAAAGAGCGTTGATCAGAGGGTTTAATATAATCAAGCATAAGCTGATGACGAAAGCACATCAATTGATAGTAAATCAGTAAATCCTGGTCTTCTTCCATTCGTTCAATTTCTTGTTCTACCTCAGCTTTCAAAATCTCTGCATCTGGAACACTAAATTGACGAATCATTTTATACCATTCATTTATTTTCACACCAACATGTGAAGAAAGAACCTTCTCCATCCCCTTACTCCCCTTCCACAAGATTGCCTTATATTACATTTATTATGACATACAGAAATTTACATGACACCGAAAAGAAACCGCAAAAAGAACCATTGTACATCAATAAACCTTTGGCACATGTCTTTATCATCACAAAACTAAAAGGCAGACTCATTTCAGTCTGCCTTCATCTTCTAGATTTCCATGAGAATACCTTTTGTCTTCAGGTAATTTGCATTGAATCTAGCCTTTTTTCTTTTAATATCGCATACAATTTCGTGATGTCTAGATCGATCACCAGACTATATGAGCATCGGGTTACCGTCATATAATGATGAAAGTGCTCTTTTCTCGGATAATTTTCATCTATTTGTTTAAACATTTTTTATCTCCTCCTGAATGTAATTTCTTGTATTCAGGAGGAAGCTTTATCTGTTTTTACCACCACAATCATCCTTTCAAAAGATATATCATGTTTCTGTCTATTCAAAGACTACCATGACCTTTACCTACGTTAAAGCCTGCAGCAACTCTTCGTAAGTTATCTTGCCCAACGTGAATTTTTCTAGTGCTATATATGTATTCTCCGCTGAGGTATTCATTCTATTATGACAGTCATTCACTAGCTCATGTTCATTTGGTAATGGTTCATGTATATGTTCTGTTTTTCGACATGCTTCATAGTATCTTATACCAAATATTCTTTGGGACAACGCATTAATGTGAATTCCGTCCGGATTAGGTATAAGGCCTTTCGCGGTAACATAATAACAATTTTCATGATGATTTGCATATTTTTGTAGTACCTCATTGATCAGTTGATATTCCACACATCCTGCGCCAAATGCTGTCTTTCCTAAGAAATCGCCCAAACCACCTATCACAAGCGGAATGTTAGGTACAGATAATTCAGTTCTTAGCTCATGAAATAATCTTCGTATTTTTTCATCGTATTCTTTGTATTTCCCATCTTGGCTGTCACTTTCTCCTTGATGCCATAATATCCCGGCCAATTCGCTATCTTCCTTTGCAAATGTAGCTTCATTTATTGCATGACGAAATAATGCCCCATCTCGTGACCACTCATCAATGGAACTGCCACCTTCGGCACATGGAATAAGACCAATTTTTTCTCCCTCATGATCCTTACACCAAGTCTCCGCGAAGGAAGCCGCCAGTCCTACACCAGCTACCGGCCTATCAAAATGAATCGGTTCAGTCATCATTTGCCACCTACCATTTCGCAACATCATGATTCTTTCATTATAAATTGGTGGCACTTCATGCTTAAAGCCTCGACCTGCCATATTAGATTGTCCAATTAGTAAAAATGACTTCATATTTTTCTCCCCCTCTCTTTATTTTTCATATTTTTGTTGAAAGAACAGTAAACAGCAATTACTTAGGGTAAGATCCTGATGCATCTATCAATCAGGTGGATCGACTATGATCAATCCACTTAAACCATTTTAACAAGAAGAAATCTCTTGTCCATGTTGTCATATGGGCTTACGTTAAACTTGTGAAAAAAACATATTCATGTATAATACAATTGATGTATCATACATGAATTTTAGGAGGGTGACCTTTTTGAAAAGAGAAGATGCCTTAAAACTAAGATCAGATATTAAGAAAATGATTATAATAACTGGGGTTTTTGAATCTCAAAATTTGCCCAATGGACCATTTGAAAAACCTCTACCAACTTCTCAAATGATGGCGTTAGAGGAAATAGAGATGGAAAAATTAACTGTTTGGCAACTATCCAATAAACTTAGATTAGAGACTTCAACTGTAAGTAGATTGGTAGATAAGTTAGTAAAAAAGGGACTTGTTTATCGTGAAGTAAATGAAGAAAACAGAAGAGAACTTTTTCTGCACCTCACAGAAAAAGGCCACATTACTGTTAATCGCTTAAGAGAACAATCCCTTACATTTTATCAACGTATCCTCAATAATTTATCAGAATCAGAACAAAAAATAGTTGTGGATGGTTTTGAATTATTTATTGATTCTATTTCTAAGTCTTTTGATTAGAGTGAGGTAAATCATACCCTTTGGAGGATAAAATGAGTTTGGATTTTGAACGTCCTATTATTGAACTAAAAGAGAAATTTGATGAATTAAAGAAAATGATGAAAGAACATAATGTAGATTTATCATCAGAAATCCATGTATTAGAAAAACGTTTAAATAAAATGCAAGATGAAATTTATTTTAATCTTACACCTTTTCAACGAGTTCAAATTGCAAGACTACGTAACCGGCCCACGACATTGGATTATATACCTTTATTGTTTACAAACTTTTTCGAACTTCATGGTGATCGATTATATGGCGATGATCAAGCAATGATAGGTGGTATTGCAAAATTTAAAGGGATGCCCGTTACGGTTATTGGTCATCAAAGAGGGAGAAGTACAAAGGAAAATATAGAAAGAAATTTTGGAATGGCACATCCAGAAGGATATAGAAAAGCGCTAAGACTGATGAAACAAGCTGATAAATTTAATCGCCCTATTATTACATTCATTGATACAATTGGCGCCTATCCAGGCAAAGGGTCTGAAGAACGTGGAATTTCTGAAGCGATAGCTCGAAATCTATTGGAAATGGCTACACTTAAAGTGCCAATTGTTTGTATTGTAATTGGAGAGGCATCAAGTGGTGGAGCTCTTGGTATTAGTGTCGGTAACCATATCCATATGTTAGAGTATTCATGGTACTCGGTCATTTCGCCAGAAGGAGCAGCATCTATCCTATGGAAGGATGCTAAGTATGCTCCAGAAGCTGCTGAACATATGAAAATTTCATCAAAAGATTTAAAGCATTTAGGAATTATTGATGAAATCATTCCTGAAATTAAGGGTGGAGCACAAAATGATATAAAATCACAAGCAAAATTGATTGAATCTGCAATCGAATCATCTCTTAAAAAATTGATACGATTATCCTCGGAAGAGCTTATACAACAGCGATATGAAAAGTATAGACAAATAGAGAATTATAAATGAAAATACTTAAAACCGTATTACATTTCTGAGGATTCTTACTAAAAAGTTCTAAATATTTTGTAAGTAACCTCTTAAACTTGATATGCTGATACTATTAAAAGTGTGTGATCGGTATGGAAAAGGGATTTTTTGATTCTAAAAATACTGAGAAACAATCTGGTGGATAAAGTTCGTCCCCAATTCGTCCCCAACCAAAAGAAAAAAAACAATAAACCCTTGCTAGGCAAGGGTTTCAACGATGATTCCGACTGGGCTCAAACCAGCGACCTCTACCCTGTCAAGGTAGATATGTAGAATCCTGTGATTATCACCGATATCCTCTATTCACTTATAAACCTTGATACATAAGCTTTCCTTACCCTTCTGTATCCTCTGGTGTTACTTCGTATTTTTTAAAAACCGAAAAAAATGTTACCTTTTTATACACCTGTTTTAAGCTTTATCACCATTAATATATTTCACTAACATAGCTGCTGCGTACATAAAGAATGCAGCGATTAAACCATTCACCATACTTCCAAAAACTACAATCAAAATCTGTCCTGCGTAATCTGTCCATGTTTTATCTGGAAATACAGCAATGTTCCATATACTCACCAGCATATAGAATCCAGTCACAACGATAAACGTCCAAACAACTAACTTTGATTTGAGCATTTAACGACAATCCTCCAATATCCATTTTCTTCTATGATAACATGAGTTCTTTTAAAATCCTCAATCAATTCACCCTGTTTAGACAAAGACGCTTCGGATGCACCAACAATCCTAATATTTTTATACGCCTGAAACGATGCTTTAATTTCATCATTAGTTGGCTCTCGCGTTCTAATTTCTTTAATTCTTTGTTTAGCCAAACTATAATAACAGTATAAAAGATCATCAATATAATTAATGTAACTGTTCCTTTCTTCCTTCACCTTCAGAGCCCTATAGACCTTCAGCTCCTTGATTAGAGCATTTCAACTTGCTTCTCATCAATCCCTGGTAATATACACAATTGTTCAGATTTCACCTTACCACTCCTTAAAAGTTCATATTGACATTTTCTTATAATCTATCTAACTCTAAAAACCGTTCATATTTTTACAAAACGCCCTTGATTTTATTATAAAAAATGGGATAATCAGGAATATCAAAATAAACAAGGGAGAGTTTTAAATGAGATTAAAAAAAGTTTTAACTTTTTCGGCATTATCCTTTGCTTTACTTGTTTCTGCATCTCCTGCATTCGCTTCAACTTCTAATGCAGACAGCAACATGAGTCAAAAGGTAATAACTCCTCAAGATGAGCTGAAAACTATTCATCTAAAAGCCAATACACAAAAAGAATCTATCAAATGTTTCGGTCTCTTTATTAAAAGATGCATAAAAGGGTGATGGTACTTGGACAGGCAAAATAGATAGGGGGGTGACCCTCCTATCATTTTTAATTAGCTAACTTTAAAATATATAGCCGCCTTCACTATGCCTATGTTAGTGATTTCAAGATTTTAATTCAACCTTGATAATTACTGTCTGTTGATGAGTTCCAAATACCTTTTGTTTGTTCCCATCTAAGAATATTAACATTGAAAAGTTGGTATTAGTCCGTTTACTTTTCCCCCCTTATGCTTATGTTTCCACCGTTTGTTACAAAATCAACCACTTTGAGAAAAACGTTTCTTTTTGTTACATGCGCTTATATGCAACTAAACGTTACGTTAGAATGTATTTATTAAAGGGTAGGCAACAATATATGGAAATAAACTTGGTATCTCAGCATATACAGCCTATGAATTAGGGACAAGAGAACCAGACCATAATACGTTAATAGCTATATCGAACATTTTAGATGTCTCGATTGATGTTCTTCCCAAAGGTAGAAACAACAAGTCGAATATTAAAAAGATCTCGAAACATTAATCGCTTCTCGAGATGGAGAAATTACAGAAGAAGAAGCTCGCGAATTATTAGAAATTAACCCTTAAAACACTGCAGAACACTTTAATCGTTTTGATCCTAAAGATACTGAGAAACAATCTGGTGGATAAAGTTCGTCCCCAATTCGTCCCCAAACAAAAGAAACAGAACAAACATTCGTTGTCAAAAAAAACAAAAAACCCTTGCTAGGCAAGGGTTTAAACGATGATTCCGACTGGGCTCGAACCAGCGACCTCTACCCTGTCAAGGTAGCGCTCTCCCAGCTGAGCTACGGAATCGGGTTATGTATCAGTTCTGGGCTTTCTGTTACTGACAGTCTCTATTATATAACCATCATGATCAGTAGTCAATGGTTTTGTTCAAAAAAGGCACAAAGCCGGTATCCATACCGGCTTTTCACTGACTTTTATGATTGGTTTACAAGAGCTGGCTTTAGTTGATCTAGTGCTTGTTTGAAGTCCCTTTTGAGGTCTTCTCCGTTTTCTACGCCCACACTTAATCGTAGTAAACCATCCGTAATGCCTCTTTTTTCTCTTTCTTCTTTTGGCATAGCGGCATGTGACATTTTAGCCGGATAGGAAAGAATGGATTCGACTGCTCCGAGGCTGACGGCGAATACAGGTAATGTGACGCCATCGACCAATTCTTTGACAGCCGCTTGGTTTTCTAGTTCAAATGAAAGAACAGCACCTGCACCGCTCGCCTGCTTCCGCTGAATGTCTGCCCCTGGGTGATCATCTAATCCTGGGTAATATACTTTTTTGACCGCAGGATGTTCTTTGAGGAATGAAGCCAGTTCTAATGCGGTTTGACTGGCTTTTTCTAATCTGACTTGAAGGGTCTTTAATCCTCTAAGCACAAGCCAGCAATCCTGTACGCCAAGTACCGCCCCGAAGGAGTTTTGCAGCGAATAAAGTTCGTCTCCTAGCTTCTCATCTTTCACCACGGCTAAGCCTGACAGTACATCACTGTGGCCGCTTAAAAATTTCGTTGCGCTGTGCAGCACAACGTCAACACCAAGGTCCAGCGGACGCTGAAGCGCAGGCGTTAAAAACGTATTATCTAAGAAAGTCAGACAGTCATGTTCTTTCGCAATCTGTACGACACCTTCAATATCCGTAATACCGAGTGTAGGGTTTGACGGTGTTTCCATGTAAATGACTTTTGTATTTGATTGAATGCCTTGTTTCACTTCATTCAAATTGGTCATGTCCACAAAGGTATGCTCAATCCCAAATCTTGAAAGAACTTGGGTGATCATTCGGAAAGTCCCGCCGTACACATCTCTTGTGACAAGGACATGATCTCCTTTTGATAATAGAAGAAAAGCGGTTGAAATGGCTGCCATACCTGACGCAAAGGCAAGCCCTCTCGTTCCTCCTTCTAGCGCTGCAATGGTATCCTCCAATGCCTGACGTGTAGGGGTGCCTGATCTGGAGTAGTCATATTGACCAAAGTCATCGAAGCTGCTTTGGTGAAACGTCGATGCATGTTGAATCGGTACACTGACTGCACCTGTTGAGCGGTCTGTTTTAAACGCATTATGAACGAGTTGTGTTTCGAGTGTCCAATCATGTGTGGTCATTTCGTGTGTACCTCCTCTTTCACATTTGATAGTGCCTGTTTCAGGTCTGCTTTTAGATCCTCCACATGCTCAATCCCGACTGAGAAACGGAGCAATTTGTTACACACACCGTTTGCGATGCGAATCTCTTCTGGGATGTCCATATGGGTTTGCGTTGCAGGATACGTAATGAAGCTTTCGACTCCGCCAAGGCTTTCAGCAAAACAAATCGTTTTCAGCTGCTTCAAAAATGGATTGACCCAGTCCTCTTTGGCTACTCGGAATGACAGCATGCCTCCCTTTCCTGGGTAAAGGACATCTTGAATTTCAGGCTGCTGCTTTAGAAAATCAGCTAATTCCTTCGCATTTGCCTCGTGCTGGCGCATTCTCAGCGCCAATGTTTTCATTCCTCTCATTAAAAGCCATGAGTCAAATGGAGATAAAACCGCCCCAATGGCGTTTTGATGCTGGAACATGTCTTCCGATAGCTTCTCTCCTTTTGTGACGACAAGTCCGGCAAGAACATCGTTATGTCCGCCTAAATATTTGGTGGCACTATGAATGACAATGTCCGCTCCGAGTGTAATCGGTTTTTGCAAGACGGGCGTATAAAAGGTGTTATCCACAATGACCAATGCACCGTGTTCTTTTGCGATTTTCGCAACCTGTTGAATATCCGCTTCCTGCATGAGTGGGTTTGTTGGCGTTTCAATAAAGACGGCTTTTGTATTTGGCGTCATTTTAGAGCGTAAACAGTCTTCATCTGAAAAATCATCATAAACAAAACGCAGTCCGTACTTTTTCCATTCGTTTTCAAATAGACGGTATGTACCGCCATATAAATCTGATGAAACAATGAGTTCATCCCCGCTCTCAAACAGCGCCATGATCGTTTGGATGGCAGCCATTCCCGAACTGAAGGCAAAACCGGCCGTTCCTTCTTCGAGTGAAGCAATCGCATCTTCTACAAGCTGCCTTGTTGGGTTTTTCGTCCGAATATAATCAAATCCTGTTGATTCCCCAATGCCTCTATGTCTGTAAGCTGTTGAAAGATAAACGGGAGGACTGACAGTACCAGTCACCTCTTCGCTGCGGTTTCCAATTTGCGCTAACTTCGTTTCCACATGTTCTGTCATTTGACACCATCCTAAGTAAAAATCTAATTTCAAAACAGAAAAACCCCTTCTTCATAAGAAGAAGGGGTTTAATCGCTTCCTCTTATCTTCCAAGCAAAAAAGCTGCTTGCTGGATTTAGCACCTTGGTACATCACATGAAGTGATGCATACCGGTTGCTGAGGTTTCAAAGGGCCAGTCCCTCCACCTCTCACGATAAGAATGTGTTGTCTGTCTGTTCTAATTCTTAATACTGTAACGCATTAAACCTCATTTTTCAAGGGGAAATGTAACGATTAATTAAAATTTTCTGTATTTTGTAGCAGTTTGGATGTCAGCCAATTTGATTGCATGTTAGCATATAGGAACAACGCTGTTTTTCGTGTTACAATGAATGGAAACGTTTCACTTATGATGAATTTGGTTAGCTGGAGGAATGGATTATGGTGAAGAAAACAGGCATCATTCAAGAAGAAACCTTACAGTCAAAAGAACTTGGGGCAGATATGACCATTTTGATTTATTTGCCAGTCAATTACTCCCCCCTTTATACATATCATGTCATCATTGCACAAGATGGTCATGATTATTTCCGTCTAGGTAAAATAGGCAGACAAGCGGAAGAATTAATGCAAAACAAAGAAATGGAACGCTCGATTATCATTGGTGTCCCATATGAAAATGTGACTGAAAGGCGAAATACGTATCATCCAGACGGACCAAAGTTCGAGGCGTATAAACGCTTTTTGGCAAATGAACTAGTTCCGTATATTGATGAACACTATCCAACGTATCAAGTTGGATCAGGTCGTACATTTATTGGTGATTCATTAGGTGCTACGATCTCACTTATGACAGCCATTGATTATCCTTCGTTATTTGGCGGATTGATTTTGCAGTCTCCTTACGTGGATGAGTCGGTCCTGCAAGCAGTCAAACAGTCATCATCCCTTGCTCATTATGCCATTATCCATCAAATCGGGATAGAAGAAACAGCTGTGAAAACGACAGATGGGCAAGTGCTTGACTTTATTCAGCCGAACGAAGAATTAAAGGTCCTTTTGGAGAAGTCCGGTGCGGATTATTTATTTGAGACATTCGAAGGCGATCATAAATGGACGTTTTGGCAGCCGCTCATTTCACCTTCGTTAAAAAGAATGCTCCCATATTCGTTAATCAACTGAATTTTGTTATAATAAAAAATAATAAATACTTTCTTAATCAGGAGGGAACATGATGAAATACGGAGTTGTTTTATTTCCATCAAAAAAATTGCAAGATATTGCGAACTCTTATCGGAAACGTTATGATCCGAACTATGCACTCATACCACCTCATTTAACATTAAGAACACCTTTTGAATTAACGGATCTAGAAGCAGCTGAGGTCGTCTCCACCTTGCGAGAGTACGCAAAAAATGCTTCTCCTATTACGTTACGTATTAAAAAATTCAGTTCATTCGCTCCTGTAAACAACGTGATTTATATGAAAGTAGAACCGAACGAAGAATTAATGACTCTCAATGAGAAGTTGTACACTGATCCGCTTGCTGGTACACCTGAATATGCATTTGTTCCGCATGTGACAGTGGCTCAAAAGTTATCAGACGATGAGCATTCAGACGTTCTAGGCACATTGAAGCTCAGAAAAATTGACCACGAGGAAACGGTTGACCGCTTCCACCTTTTATATCAATTAGAGAACGGTTCTTGGACCGTTTATGAAACATTTATCTTAGGAGAAGAGGGTTAAAGACATTTGAATACAGTCATCGTAAAAGAACAAACACAACGAGAAGATGCTTATTATGTTCGAAAAGAAGTTTTCGTAAAAGAACAAGAAGTCCCGTTAGAGATCGAAATTGATGAACTTGAGGACGACGCCATTCACTTTGTCATTTATAATGATGACAACAAACCACAAGCTGCTGCTAGACTGCGCATAATTGAAGGTCATAAGGCAAAGCTTGAACGAATTTGTGTATTAAAAGAGGCGCGCTCTTTCGGTCTTGGCCACCAGCTTTTAGAAGCACTTGAGTCTGAAGCGATGGCAAACGGAGCGAAAGAAGCTGTCATGCATGCACAAGTCCAAGCTCTTCCTTTCTACGAAAAGAAAGGCTACAAAGCCATTTCAGAACCGTTTGAAGAAGCAGGGATTACACATGTCAAAATGACAAAAACACTATCCGTTTAACGAAAATAAAAAGCCAGGGCATCATGGATGCTCTGGCTTTTTATTGATTCCATCTCGTTCGCTCAGGAAGAAAGCGCAGTCATTTAGACGTAAGTATTGATATGAACGCCCTTACCTTCTTCCATAAACATATCTCGTACAAAGCGTTCCCGCTTTTTTTGCTGTACTTTCGTTTCCGCTTCTGTCACTAAGTCCTCTTTTTTCTCCAGCTCTCTGTATACCTTGTCATGAAAGGTGCGGGTGACCTTCGTCACTTTCGCATAGTCTTCTTTATCCTGAGGAGCAGGACGATTGATATATTGAAAATACAGATCCGGCTGAATCGGGGCTATATATCCCATCAAGAACGCCTCCTTTGCTTCTCTTCTACTCTACTATTCCCTAATTATGACTGTTTGAAACACGCCTCATTTGATATGATTAGATGTGTTTCTTTTTAAGATTGATTGACTATTGGAGGACTAGCTTTGAAATGCGCACGACGACATGATCGAACGATCTCATTACATACATATTCGAGAGAACACTATCAATTCCTCCATGATGAGGGGAAAAAAGGGCATTTATCTTGCCCATATTGCGGACAACCCGTCTTTTTTAGATTAAATATACATGAAGAACCTGCCTTTATCCATAAGCAAATATCTCAGCAAGAGATTTGCGAAAAAAGAGAACAACAAGAGGAAAAGAAACCGGCTGAACAAGAGGAACATGCATCCTACAAAGAACTTGGCGGCTTTCGCTTTCCAACCGGCAAACAGATCATCTCACAAACAGAAGAATCGGATGACTGGCAGGAACCACGATCCATTCAATTTGGCGAAACCTTTCATTTAGAAAAGAATGAAGAAGTGCATACCATTGACCTCTTTCCACACATCACCTTTAGCGCACCGCAGCTTCAAGCAGTCACACACAAAGACGGTCCGATGCTTGTGCTAGCTGGCGCCGGCAGCGGGAAAACAAGGGTACTGACAGCAAGAGCTGCTTATCTGATGTCGCACCATCAAATCCCCGCTCACCATATCCTGCTCGTGACCTTCACCACAAAAGCAAGCAGTGAAATGAAAGAAAGACTGCGTATGCAGTATCAGCTTCATCCTTCACAGGCGAGCCAAGTTGTGACAGGCACATTCCACAGTTTATTTTATAAAATGCTGCTTCACGATGATCGGGGCAAATGGAACGGACAGCATTTGATTAAATTCGACTGGCAAAAAGAGCAGTATATTCGCAAAGCGATCATGAATGAAGGACTTGATGAAAAAGACTATCCAACCGATCAAGTGCTGCAATCAATCGGCTATTGGAAAAATGCTTTTTTACCAAACGAACTTCCTGAGCTGAAAGATGAAAAGGAAAAGCAAATGTGGACAATCTATCAATCATACGAACAGCAAAAGCGTGAAAATCAACAATTTGACTTTGATGACATGGCGATTGCCTGTTTACACATGCTGAATAAGCAGCCTGAATTGCTCAAACAATATCAAGAACGATTCAAGTATATTTTAGTAGATGAATTTCAAGATATTAATCCCGTACAATATCAATTAATCCAGCTTTTAGCTGGAGAATCCGAGCAGCTATTTTGTGTAGGCGATGATGATCAAGCCATCTATGCATTTAGAGGAAGCAATCCTGCTTTTATTCTTGACTTCAAACAGGACTATCCTTCGGCCGAGATCGTCCATTTACATGCAAATTACCGCTCTCATCATACGATTGTCGCAAGTGCTGACGCCATTATTAAGAAGAATCAGCATCGTTACGAGAAAACGTTAAAAGCCGTACGCGTGGAGAAAATTCCGCCGACTCTTTTTTATCCATATGACGAGGAAGAGGAAGCGACCATGATCGTAGCAGATATTCAGGAGAAAATTAAAAACGGTGCAAAACCGAATGACTTTTGCGTGCTGTTTAGAACGAATACAGGAGGCCGTGCGATTTATGAACGTCTTCATCAATCGGCGATTCCGTATCAAACCGATGCTGGCGTAAAAGCCTTTTATAGCAGAAGAATTGTTCGGGTGCTGCTCGCTTTTCTTTCGCTAAGTCAGGATGCAGATGATGTCGCCGCAATGAAGCTGCTGCTGCCCGTTTTCTTTTTAAAGCAGCAAACACTGAATACCATGAAGGCGCTGACCATTACGGAAGATTGTTCTATGGTAGAGGCACTTGGAAAGCTAACAGACATTCAGCCGTTTCAGCGCAAAAAACTGCAATCGATCGTTCCCCTGTTTCGAACGTTAAAATCGTTAAAGCCATCTGAAGCTGTAGCGTTTATTGAACAAAGGATGGGACTTGGTGATTATTTAAAAAAACGCGTGAATGATACGAATGTGCTTGAAAAAGGAACAGATGATGTACGAGATGTGAAAACAGCGGCGAAACGTTTTGAAACAATTGAAGCCTTCCTCGCTCATGCCGAACATATGAAATCTGCTGAAAAGGAAAAATCAGATGAACCAGGCGTTCAGCTCATGACGATCCACCGTGCGAAGGGACTAGAATTCCAAACAGTGTACATCACGAGTGTGGTTGATGGGGCGCTCCCTCATGACTTTGCACTTGATGAGCTGAGAAACGGTGATGAAGAAGCCATTGAAGAGGAGCGACGCTTATTATACGTTGCCATGACGAGAGCTGAACAATCCCTTTATCTATCAGTTCCTTCATATAGAAGAGGAAAAACTGCTCATCGTTCCCGCTTTTTGTACCCTCTTTTAAAGAAACATCGTGAAGGTTTTACCCAAAAACAACAGGCCCCCCTTTAAATGGAGAGCCTGTTGTTTATTTTTTGTTGTTCATCATTTTAGCGATTGTATTAAAATCAAGCTTTTCTTTTCCACTTGTAATCGATTGAACGATTTTGTCTTCCATTTCTTTAGGTACACGTTTGTTTGCAAGCTGCGCTACTTTTTTAATGACACCTCGAACGGTATTCTCATCTTTAAAGTTCGCGTTTTGCAAAGAACCTGCAAGCTTAAAGACATCATTCATATTTACACCTGTTTTATTTTCCACACTTTTAAAGAACTTATTATCCATTCCTTTGCCTCCTCTTTGTGGAGTAATCACCTTACTATATGAAAATAGGCGAGATATGTGCCTATCCTGCTGCCTTGTTAGCAAAGAGAAAGGAAAGCAAAAGGCTTCCCTATTGCTTCCCTCACCTTCTTACTGTTTAGTTAAAGAAAGAAGCACCAACGATGATTAGAAGAATGAAAAGCACGACGACAAGAACAAAAGTTGAACCATAACCGCCGCCGTAGCCGCCGCCATAACCTCCGCAATAACCGCCACCGTAACCGTAACAACTCATATTTAAGCACCTCCTCTTCTCCCTTACAAAATATGAAAAATACATGAAATGGTTTGGACGATCACATAAAAAAGTGCGGAATTTTTATTTCTGCTGTTTAAAGACGTAATCTGCCTCTCCATGACGGATCATGAATGCTTCTGTTTCTTTCGCAAAAGTATCCATTTTCTCGCCAAATGCTTTTAAGTGCTCTTCAAGATCCTTCGCTTTATTCGCTAGATCCATTTCAGCTTTTTCGTGCGCTTGCTCTTTCCCATCATGGGGTTTAGTGAACAAGGAACCGATTAATTGTTCGAATGCATCCATTCTGGTCACCCCTTCTCTCTTACATATGCATCACCCAAAAAAAGGGCAACAAAAAAACCGGATAAATCCGGCTTTTGTTTTTCCCTATTGAGGTTTCTTTTTCTTCCCGCAGCCGCAGCCAGTCTTCTTGATTTTCTTCGTATATACAGATTGTTGATTTGACTGCGCTGGATACCCTTGAAGCATATGTGACGGTGTTTCAGTTGGTTTCATCGCAACCCTTCCTTTCCTATTCCATGTTAGTATATGCATTTTCTTTAAGCGTGTCTGATCAGAATGCCTGTTTATTTCACAAGCTTCGACACGACTGCTTCAATCAAGCCTGCTGCTGCGGCAATCGCTAATAGTAAATTAAGCCACATGCTGATGACAGGAAAAAATATGTATATCAGTAGTAAAGCAGCAGTGCACCACATACCCGTACACCAATAACAGCTTAACAGCTCTCCTATCCAAGATCGCAGTCCCTTCCCCTTAATGACGATATAGGTCTCGACTTCACCTTGTTCGTTTACCTCTTCTTGCTCTTCATGAAATAGACGGCGAAAGGGGGCTGTAATCGTATCAAACACGATCAATCTCGTCAGCCTAAAGGATGCGAGGGCAAATATAGCAAATGACAAAGCGCCGCTCATGGAACATCCACCTCCTTCATTCTTCTTTTTCCGTCCTTTCTTTATATATGCAAAAAGAAAGACCGCCATGATGAATCGGGTGCAAATAAAATTGGGTTGTACTTTTTCATGCTTTCCGATTCCACCTTGAGCCTCTGCTGCATTAAATAATGTATAGATAAGAAAGGAGTGAAAGTATTGTCTATTGAAGAAAGTGCTGATTTATTATACACACAACTGTTGAACGAATTAATCAGCAATTATGATGATTTCATCGAGATCAAGGATTCCGAAAATGTCACGATTCATAAAACAGATGTAACAGCCGCACTCTCCCTTCAAGCGACCGTAACGACAATCATTACTCTTTTAATTCAAATTCTTGTACCAGATGATGAATTGGCTGCAGACATCACAGAACAGCTTTTAGCTGCACAACAAGTGACAGTTCAAAAGAAAACAGTGATTCAAATCATCAATTGTTATAACGTCACGATTACATTATCTGATGCATCCATTATGAACTCCGTACAAATTCTCACTCAAACACTGAATGTACTTTTAGTTGAAGCCGGCATTCTTTGACCCTTTCTTTTTCTAACATCACGTATGAAAGAGGTGAAATAATCGTGGCTGAAGAGAACGAAAAAAAGGAGTTTCAAATCAACACTGATGTTGATCCATTAACAAGCCTTCTTGTGAGTGATATTTTAAACAAAAATAATGTCACAGATGATCAGAAAGCAAACCTTTCAGAAGATCAAAGAAGGATGATTTTGAAGCTGGTTCAGGATTTACAAAAGAAAGCAGATGATTTCGTACAGCAGCAGCAGGAGAAAAAGCGTCAGGCAGAGGCAGCAAAACATGCAGAAGAGGTCGAGCCTGAACCACAAGTGCGCCCTAAACGAAATTCACTTCGAGAACGTATCCAGCAGCGTCGTCAAGCGCAGCAAAATAACGATTAAATAAAAATGGGTTGCCTGCTAGGATAAATGCCCGAGACAAAACCAATCATTCCAGCATTTAATAAAGTAAACGGAAGGAGGAAAAGAAATGGATTCTAAACCATACTCTTGGGTCGCTCTAGATCGCAACTGTACACATCACGGCGATTACCATCATAACTACGAAAGAAAAGCAGTTTGTGACGGCCACTATTATGATGATGAAGATGTTTTACAAGACTTTGATCAAGTGAGTGTAACAAAGCAGACATCTGAGGAAGTCATTATCGTTAGAGATTCTTGTGACATTAACGTCTCTTCTGTTGATGCACAGGTTGCAGCATCTATCCAAGCAGCTGTTCAAACAGCGATCATCACCATTACAAACATCTCAATCGCTGATGGTGACCTAGCTGACCGCGTCACTCAAGATCTATTGCAAGCAGCTAGCCACAAACAAACAAATCGCCAGAAACTTGTTATCGAAAACTCTAGAAACGTTACAGTCTCTACAATCGATGCAGACATCTCTATTGCCATCCAAACGCTTACACAGACACTTGTTGCGACGATCGTTGCAATTGGTATCCTCTAATGTACAAAAGCAGAGCGAAAAGCTCTGCTTTTCCTTTTTCTAAAAATACAACAAAGATAAATAGTCATTTACCCACACCAACTAGAGGGCGCATACATATGTTGTTAAGGACTAAAGTCAAATACCTTGTTAAAGGAGCTGAAATCCATGAGCTGCGGAAAACACCATGGCCGACATGATGAAAACTGTGTATGCGATGCGGTTGATAAGATTTTAGCAGAGCAGGAAGCTGTAGAAGATAAATGTCCTACGAGCTGCTACAGTAATTTATTAAGCCCGACAGTTTCTGGAAAAGATACGATTCCGTTTTTACTTTTTGATAAAAAGGGCGGATTGTTCTCTACTTTCGGAAACATTGGAGGATTTGTTGACGATTGCCAATGCTTCGAATCCATTTTCTTCCGGGTTGAAAAATTGCATGACTGCTGTGCCACATTATCTGTGTTAAGACCTGTTGATGTACACGGACATACGCTAAGCGTTTGTCACCCTTGCGATCCTGACTTCTTTGGTTTAGAAAAAGCGGACTTTTGTATCGAAGTTGATTTGAACTGTTTCTGCGCGATCCAATGTTTAAATCCAGAACTTGTCGACAGAGTCATGCCAACAAAAGATAAAAAGCATCATCACCACGGCTAAACCAATCGCCCGCTCATCTAACTTGTCATAAGTCAAAGCATCCCCTTCCTCACGAGTGACAACCAATCATGCGGAGCAGTCAGCAAAAGGCGGCCGCTTCCGCATTGATTGACATTAGATGCATCAACCGGCGAGACACGTAATAAAGCTTATAGATGATGATGACAGTGCTCAAACACTCAAACAAATTTCCTTGTATAGGAGGGTTGAATATGAGCCGCAAACATTCATGGAACTGTGTAGCAGAGGCTGTTGAAAACATAAACGACTTACAAAATGCCGTCGAAGAGGATTGCCCAACCAGCTGTTACAGCAATCTCCTTTCTCCATCACATTCATTAGGTGACACTGTCCCGTTTGTTCTATTTACCTCAAAATCAAAACCATTCGTCGCATTCGGAAACGTCGGAGAAGTAGATGCTGGCCCTTGCTTCAGCACTGCATTTTTCAGAGTCGAACACATCTCTGATCACTGCGCAACACTCAGCTTGCTTATTGCATTTGACAAAGATCGTCATATTTTAGATTTTACAGATAAAGATTCCGTATGTGATGTGTTCCGTTTAGAAAAATCAAAATATTGCATTGAAGTAGACCTTGACTGCTTCTGCGCAATCGAGTGCTTAAATCCAAGACTCATCAACCGTAGCTGCTAACAAAAAAAGTCCCGTTATGGGACTTTTTTTATGTTCATTAAAAACCAAGTGGATGAATAGAAGAAATATCACCAATCGCTAATTCCACTGGATTACCGCCGCCTGCCGTGCGGATGACGACCATATTGTCTTTTCTCTCCATGATGATTCCTCTGTATGTTTTTCCATCGGCTTCAATGAGGCAAAGCGCTCTCGGCATATTATGCGGCAGACTTGTAAGAAAATCGACTTTCTCCTCGATATTCATTTGGCTTAACGGCTTCTTCACTCGTTTTCTTCTTGGTTCTTCTTTTGTTTCATGAAATACGCCTTCTGGCTGTTTTTCTTGTTCTTGTACTGGCTCTCGATTTTGTGAATTATCTTTTTCTTGATTGATCTCCCGCTCTTGCTGTAGCGCAGGCGGCTCTTCTTTTTTCTGCTTTACTTCCTGTGATACAGGATCTTGCACGCTCTCTTCAATTGCATCCTCTTTGGCACTTTTTTTGGTTTCTGAAGGTTTTTCTGACTTCTTGCGCTTTCTCACAATATTTTGCATGGCCGGCGCTGATTCATCATAGCTCGGCTGAACAATATACATAAGCGGCTTTTGATTCTCATCACCTTTATTTGACATACTGATCCCTCCCGAATGATTCATTCCTTATATATATGAGAGGACACCCCAAATCAGAAGAAAAATAAAAAACAGCATACCAGTGATTGGTATGCTGCAAATCATTTATTCGTTTAGCGGGCAATGATATGGAAGCCAGAATCAACATGAAGATTCTCACCTGTCATGCCGCGCGATAAATCACTGAATAAGAATAGTGCTGTATCGCCAACTTCTTCAGGAGTCGTTGTACGGCGAAGCGGTGCACGCTCTTCAATATCCTTCAGGATCGTATTAAAGCCGCTGATTCCTTTTGCAGATAACGTACGAATTGGACCAGCAGAAATGCTGTTCACACGGATGCCTTCCGCTCCAAGATCAGCTGCTAAGTATTTCACACTTGCTTCAAGGGCTGCTTTTGCTACACCCATGACATTGTAGTTAGAGACAACGCGCTCTCCGCCTAGGTAAGTAAGTGTGACAATGCTTCCGCCTTCTGTCATGAGCGGACGTGCTGCTTTTGCTACAGCTGTTAGTGAATAGGCACTAATGTTGTGCGCTAAAAGGAAACCTTCACGGTTCGTGTTCAAATATTCACCGACAAGCTCTTCTTTGTTCGCAAATGCAATCGCATGTGCAACACCATGGATGACTTGTACTTTTTCTTTAATCGTTGCAAAACATTTTTCGATTTCTTCATCACTTGTCACATCACAAGGAAGAATAATGGAATCATCACGCTCTAGCGTGCTTGCTAGCTCTTTCACTGATTCTGCCAGACGATCTCCAACATAAGTAAAAATCAAACGAGCTCCTGCTTCGTGAAGTGAACGAGCAATTCCCCAAGCGATGCTTCGTTTATTGGCAACACCCATCACCACAATATTACGGCCTTCTAAAGAAAAGTTCATATGTATTAAAGCCTCCTATTTTTTCAAGACATAGTATTAGTACCTGATCATAATCTTATCACAAATCATGAGATATTGACAATTTCCCCTGAAAGAAAGTTTTTATTTCAGAAAAAAGACCGTCCTCACAAGTGAAGACAGTCTTCTTTTTATGCTTTGACTCTGTTTTGCTGATAAGCAAAGTGGTTAGTCGGTCCGTGCCCAGCGCCAATATTCAGAGGAAATTTGATCGCCTCATGGACAAAGGTTTCTGCCGTTTCAAAGGCTTCCTTCATGGAACGACCTTTTGCTATTTCTGCCGTTAATGCCGCTGCAAATGTACAGCCTGTTCCGTGTGTATGTGGTGTATCAATATGTTCATTACTGAGTTCAAAAAAGCTTTTTCCATCGTACAAAAGATCTGTAATGAGGCCGTCTGAAGGGCTATGACCTCCTTTGATCACAACATAGGACGTGCCAAGCTCATAAAGTCGTTCTGCTGCTCTATGGCGATCGTCTTTTGTCTGAATGCGCATGCCTGTCAGCACTTCTGCCTCAGGGAGATTCGGTGTGACTGCATAACTGACAGGTAGTAACTGTGTTTTCATAGCAGAGACCGCATCTTCATTTAATAAAGAAGCGCCGCCTTTGGCAATCATGACTGGATCGACAATTAGTTTCAAGTCATATTGCTTCGTCTTTTCAGCAACGACACTGATCATGTCGGCACTCCACAGCATCCCTGTTTTAGCGGCATCTGGCAACAAGTCTTCTGCTACTGCATCAATTTGACTTTCGAGCGCCTCAATAGACAGTGGGTAAATACCGTGAACACCAAGTGTGTTTTGAGCTGTAATGGCCGTAATGGCGGACATTCCGTACACACCAAGCTCCTGAAAGGTTTTCAAATCTGCTTGAATACCTGCTCCACCACCAGAATCAGTACCTGCGATGGTTAATGCTTTTTTAATCGTCATGTCATCTCACCCTCTCATTAGCCAATCCATTGATGATAAATCGTTCTCGCTTTCGCAATATCATTTGTCCCATGTACAAGCGCTCTGCCATCTTTGAATAAAACGAGCTTGTACTCATCCTTCTGACACGAAAGCAAATAAGGATTTTCCAGCACATCCATTCCTGCTTTCTTTAGCTGACGGGCTACTTCATGCAGCGCCGGGGGTGCCCCTAGTGCACTGCGAATTTGTACGGTATTTCGTCCACATAATACATCTGCTTTTGCTCTTTGATCATATGAGAGAAATGGGTATGTCTTAAGACCGCAGCTTGGACATTGTTTCTTTTTTAAAGACGTAACGGATCGAATATCAGATCGCTCGTTTGTCCATAAATCAAACGATCTTAATACCGGCGTGATGTGGTGTCCTGTTAAAAGCTTCAGTGCATCCGCCACTTGATAGGCCGCAACCTGCTGCACAACTGGACTAATAATTCCTGCTGTATCACATGTCATGCCTTGTGCAGGTAAATGCTCAAGTAGGCAGTGTAAACATGGTGTTTCACCAGGGATCACTGTGAATTGAATACCGTAGCTTGCTACACAGGCTCCGTAAAGGAACGGAATTTGATGTTTGACGGCTGCATCGTTCGCAATCATTCTGACCTCAAAATTATCCGCTGCATCCACGATGATGGATGCCCCGCTGACGTACTCATCAATATTTTGAGCGGTCACGTCAATGACGATTCCTCTCACATGAACGTCACTGTTCACCTGCTTGAGTCTTTTCTCAGCAGCCACAGCCTTTGGCAGCCGATCAAGAACATCTTGTTCTGTGTATAGCTGCTGACGCTGCAGGTTGCTCCATTCGATATAATCTCTATCCAAAATGGTGACAGATCCTACGCCGGCACGGACGAGCATTTCAGCACTCGCTGTTCCAAGTGCCCCAGCCCCAATAATGACGGCCTTTGAGGCATGTAGCCGTTTTTGCCCTTCCTCTCCAATAGGCCTAAAAAGCTCTTGGCGTGAATAACGTGTGCTCAAAATGCTGGCATTCCTTCCTGCGGACTGCTGGCTGTTCCATAGTTTTTGAGTGGAATACGGCCTGCCTCGAACCCGAGTCTTCCAGATTCAATCGCCAGTTTCATCGCTTTAGCCATTTTCACAGGGTCCTTTGCGCCAGACACGGCTGTATTCAGTAATACAGCATCAGCGCCCAATTCCATCGCATAAGCAGCATCCTTCGGAGAACCAACACCCGCATCAATAATAACTGGCACCTTTGCCTGTTCGATAATAAACGATAGATTCAGAGGGTTTAAAAGCCCTTGACCTGATCCAATTGGAGAAGCACCTGGCATAATGGCATGGACACCAAGTTCTTCTAATTTCCTTGCCAACACCACATCATCTGACGTATATGGCAGCACGATAAAACCTTCTTCTAATAACATTTCAGATGCTTTTAACGTTTCGACTGGATCTGGCAGAAGAGACCTTGAACAGCCAATAACTTCTACTTTGATCATGTCACACAGTCCAGAAGCTTTCGCTAAACGGGCAATCCGCACCGCTTCTTCCGCTGTACTTGCCCCGGCAGTATTTGGCAGCAATGTATAGGCTGATAAATCGAGCTGCTCTAAAAAATTGGGCTGGGATGGTTCAAATATGTTCATTCTTCGCACAGCAAAGGTCAAAATTTCAGCTTCTGATACGTTGACCGCCTCTTTTTGAACTTCAAATGATGGATACTTTCCGGTCCCTAGTAATAGTCTTGATGTAAATGTTTTTCCGCCAATGCGCAGCATGTTGTCATCCTCCTCCTACAAAGTGAACGATTTCAATCGTGTCATTTGGTTGAATTTTTACCTGTTGAAAGGCTTCTTTATCTATAATTTCTTGGTTCTTTTCAACGATCACCACTCGGTTTTCAAGTTGATAGGCTGATAGCAGATCAAAAATCGTGCCATTTTCCTTATCGAAATCAACCATTCTTCCATTCAATTGAATTTTCATACGAACAATGCCTCCTTTCGCCCAATACGAAACGCATGAAGCCATTCCTTATTCACAGACTCGCCTACTATCAAGCCGCGAATGATTTCCCCCGTAATTGGCGCAAGTAAAATGCCATTTCGGTAATGTCCCGTTGCAAAAAGAATACGCTCGTCTTCCGGATGTTTTCCGATATAGGGGTGCCGGTCGCTTGTCGCTGGCCGAAGTCCTGCCCAGCATTGATCAATCGGCATCTCTCGAATAGAAGGCATGAGCTGAGATGCTTTGTGAATAACTGCTTCAATACCGCCAAGTGTCGGAACGGCCTGCCAGTCATTCGGTTTCATCGTTGCACCAATCACTAGCTTACCGCTATCCCTTTGAACGATATAACAATGATCATGATAGATGGTGTGTGCAAGCGCTGGACCGTTATTCCAAACAGACACACATTCTCCTTTTACAGGATAGAGAGAATGTGATAACCCCAGTTCTTCTAAAAAACGGCCTGACCATACACCACTTGCTACAGTCAGATGATCACATGTGAAGATGCCTTTAGCTGTACTGACTGTCAATGTTTCTTTCCCCCTCTTCACATCGATAACGGGGGTAAACTCCTTCACATCCGCTCCGTGCCGAACAGCCGCCTGCCAAAAAGCCCTGCACACCGCATATGGCTCGACATGGACATCATCTGCTATCAAGCCTGCTCCTACGATGTCATCTGCTATTTGAGGCATACGTTCTTTTACGCTGCTTGCTTCAAGCCATTCAAATGTGGGCAAATGCTGCATCCGGCAAAGAGCTCGCTTTTCTTGTTCTGTAAAAGCCACCTTCATAATCCCGCCCACTGATGTCCGAATATCAATGCCCGATTCATGCTGAAGGTCGACCGTTAATTTTTCATATAAAGCCTGACTTTGTCTGCCTACTTGAAAGAAAGTATCTTCATCACCTTCTCCTTCAGCATGTGCACCCAGCATGCCAGCAGCCGCACTCGTCGTTTGCTTCCCGATCTCATTTGCCTCAAATAAGACAATCTGCTTTCCTACTTTTGCAAGGTGATAAGCGATCGACATCCCTATGATTCCACCACCAATGATTGCAACATCATAATGCTTGTTCATAAGGATTCTCCTTTCGCTTTTTAGAAAATGTTTGCGCCATTTTGCGCGGCTGAGGATGAGCAAAAATCCCCGACATGACGGCTATTCCCTTTAAATCAACATGCATCAATTCTGGCAGTCGTTCTGGTGTGATTCCACCAATGACAACGACTGGAATGGACAGCGCAGAAGTCATGTCTTCCACAATCTTTATGCCTCTCGCCTGAAGTCCGGGTTTGCATGCGGTATCATACACATGCCCAAACATGACATACTCTGCCCCGTTCTTCTCTGCTGCTTTGGCTTCTTCTATCGAATGAACCGATACCCCCGCATGGAGGTGAGGAAATTTTTGTCTTAATTCCTTTGGCGAAAAGCTGTGTCCTGGAAGATGAACCCGGTGAATATTGGTCAGCAGCGCAACGTCAACTCGGTCATTTATAATCAGCTTTTCTTTCGGAACACCTTCTGCTAGGAGTTGTTTCACGAGGTGAACCAGCTCACCTGCTGCCTTCGATCGTTCACGAATATGAATAAAGTCTACTTCAGACGCAATGTCTTTTATTTGCTTGATGAGCTCCCTGACAGGAAGCGTATCATTTGTCACTGCATGGAGTTCCATTTGCACCAACCCCATCTAAGCATGCTGTTTGCCACATTTCTTTTTCATACGCCATCTCCCAGAAATGGTATTCGTAATAGCTCGAAATCACGAAATTTTCTTTCATATTAGCCCGCACATGTTCTGGCGCTTTTTCTGCAAGTTCATCAAAACGGTTCACCTGTTCAAAAACAAGCTCTTTAAACCAATCCCCGCCATATGTCAAAATCCATTCTTGATAAATCGGATGGTCAGGCGTTGTTTGTTTCAGTTTTTCTCCTACCTCATAATAAAGCCAGTAGCACGGCAATAATGCGGCTAAAATTTCTTCAAAACGACCGCTTTTCACAGATCGGTACATATGCGAGGTATATGCATAAGCAGTTGGAGAAGGTTTAAAGTTTGCCAGCGCTTCATCAGAGATCTGGAGCAGTTCTGTGAACTTTCTATGCAGTGATAGCTCTGCTTCATACGTACCCTGCGCATGATATGCCATTCTGCCTGTCGTATGTAAGTCCTCACTAATAGCGGCTCCATACGATTGTACTTTTGCAAAATGAGTTAAATAGTACGAATCCTGCATCACATAATAAGTGAAACGATCGAGTGAAAGTGTGCCATCACCAATCCCTTTCACAAAAGGGTGTGTAAAGCTCCCATTCCACCATCTAGCTGCTGCTTCTTTACATTCGTTCGAAAATGTCATGTTCCTCTCCTCCTGTTTTTCCATATAAAAAAACCACTTTCCGCGTGGAAAGTGGTTTGGAATTTGTAAAAAGCATAGTCAAACACCGCACCACTTCCCTACGCAGGTATGAACCTGTTCAGGTAATGAGGGTCTAAAAGTCTACACTTTTATCTCAGCCCTTTTAAAGGACTCCCCTAGTGGATCAAACATATATTGTTGTACCTCTATCTTAATCAGGATTTGTTCATCGGTCAAGGGTTCATTGCAACTCTAATTGGGCTCTAAGTCCTGCCACATACTCCCGGGAGCCAGACACAAGCACGCGGTCACCGCTTCTAAGCGTCGTATCCCCATGCGGTACTAAGCTGTCAATTCCTCTAAAAATACGGACAAACACCAAATCGCCGGTAAAAGGAAATTCCCTCAGCATGACATTATGATACCGATGATTGTTCATTTGAATTTGATACAAAGAAGAATCCTCATTTGTTAACAAGCGAATCGCATCAGGTGCTTCAATCAATGCCCTCAGCACCGTTTTAGATGATAAGAAGTTAGAAAAGGTATCGATCCCTGCTTCCTTTAAAGTCAGCTCGGTTTCCGCTTTGTTAACACTTGCAATGACTTGTTTAGACCCTTCTTCTTTTGCAAATAAAGCAATTTCCTTATTTTTCGTTTCACTGCCTGTAGCCACAACGAGCACATCCTCTTGCCCGATGCCAGCCTGCCTGAGCGTATCATCGTCATATTGTTCAATCGCTTCAACTTCAAAGATGGAGTCAGCAAGCAAGGCTTCTTTATTTTCCTGAAAGACGTGTAAAATACGGATGTCATATTCATCCTGATGCAAATCAAGCGTCACAGGTAACGTCAGCTGATTCGCTCCAATAAACGTCACACGCTTTTTATGATTGGTTTCACGTTCTTGTTTAAATAACGCCTTAAACCAAACAGGTGTTAAAACACTCGTGAGCACAGCGACTAGAATAAGGGCTCCTGACATTTTATGATCAATGACACCAAGCCGCTCACCAATCGTTGCAGCCGCAATAACTAGGGATAACGTCGAGGTTAATAAAAAACCAGAACCGATAACTTTTTTCATGTCATACCATTTTTTTAAATAAAGAATCGGAACGAGTTTACTAAGCAATAATGCGATAAACAGCAGCGGAATCATGATCATGATGGTTGGATCTTTAAAGAGTGACCATATATTCAGGTCCACACCGACCATCACAAAAAAGATCGGAATTAAAAATCCATAGCCAAACGAGTCCAGCTGCTGTACGAGCTCTTTATTAGGCGAAAGAAGAGACACAAGCACACCTGCTAAAAAAGCCCCAAGAATATTTTCAGCACCGAGTGATTCAGATAAGGCAACTAAGACTATAATGAGAGTAAAGATGGCTCTTGTCCCAATTTGCACCGTTCCTTTTGACATGGACTGAAAAATGGACTTTGTCTTAAATACCCGGCCAAATAAATAAAGAAGAATACCTGCCGCAAATAATAATAAGAGCAACCACATGTTCCCTGTTCCATCGCCATAAATGGAGGAAAACACAGCAAGTAAAATCATTGTCACCAAATCAGCAATGACGGCTACAAGCAAAATGATTTGACCAATATTCGTCTGCATCAACTTTTCCTCTTTTAAGGTAGGAACCACGACACCCAATGAGATGGTGGAAATAATAAGCGTCATTAAAAAGGCATTTTGAATAAATCCTGCAAGGACAAACGCATAAGACAGGATAAAGGACATACAAAATACGCCAACAAAAATAATGGTCGCTGTTTTAAATGTATTCGGTTCTTTTAAACCATTTGGCAGTTCTCGCGCTTTCTTCTTTGATTCAAAAGAAGAAAAATCTATTTCAAGTCCACTTAAAAACATAAGAAAAATAAAACCTAGCATGGATAACGTATCTAGCCATGCGTCGTGTTCAACAACTAGTTGAAGACCGCTTTTTCCAATGATGAGCCCCATGATGATTTCAGCGACAACGACCGGGATGGTCAGCTTAAATCGGTGCAATAAAATGGGGGTGAAAAAGGCTACAATAATAACGACAACGAGTGATGAAACAGATGTATGCTCCATTGGCTAAAGCCTCCTAACATTCATGTTTAATTTTTAAGTTTTACGTTAAAGCATTGATTCTAACAATTGCGCAAATGAAATGAAAGCCATTCGTTATATTTTCTAAAATTCAAACTTCTTTATATCCGATCAATGGATGAAAAAATCAGGAGGAACCTTTATGAAATTCGATATCATCGGCGATATCCACGGCTGCTACGAAGAGCTGCTTACCCTCATACACAAACTAGGATACGAACTCAAACATGGACTACCTGTCCACCCTGATAAGAGAACACTGGCCCTTGTTGGTGATTTAACAGACCGCGGCCCTCGATCAGTTGCCGTGATGCAATTTGTCATACACGCCTATTCTAAGGGCGCAATCCGCTATGTGCCTGGCAACCATTGTTTTAAGCTGTATCGCTATTTGAAAGGAAATCCCGTAAAATTACTGCATGGCATTGAAACAACGGTGAACGAAATCAAAAACCTGCCGCATGATGAACAAACCATTTTATCACGTGAATTTAAACATTTATTTGAAAAGGCACCGCTTTATGATGTACTGATTCCGAATGAACTGATCATTGCACACGCAGCGATGAAGGAAAAGGATATTGGCAAAAAACCGAACAAACAGATGAGGTCTTATCTATTATTTGGAGCAGTCACCGGAGAAACATGGCCAGACGGTCGACCTGTCAGGAAGGACTGGGCAAAGGAATATCACGGAAAACCATGGATTGTGTACGGGCATACACCCGTAAAAGAACCAAGATTTATCGGTAGAACGGTTAACATTGATACAGGCTGCGTCTTTGGCCACAAGCTCTCTGCCCTTAGATATCCAGAGCTTGAGACAGTATCTGTTCCTTCATCTATGCCATATGACGATTCAAGATTTCAGCATTTCACGCAATAAAAAACCCGGTCCACCATGACAGGTGACCGGGTTTACTTGTTTACTGAAGCAATAATGTCATATCATCCGGCAAAGGAGCCGAAAAGGTCATGGACTCCCCTGTTATCGGATGCGGAAAAACAAGGGTTTCACTATGAAGTGCCTGCCTGCCTATTCTCTCGCTTGTTCCACCATATAGCGTATCTCCAACAAGCGGATGACCAAGGAATTGCATGTGAACACGAATTTGATGAGTTCTTCCCGTTTCAAGGGTAAGGGACACATCAGACATATCTAAATGAGTATGTACCGCCCGCACCGTATAATGTGTTACGGCTTCCTGACCAGATTCATCCACCATTCGTTCAATAATGCTGTCCTCTTTTCGAGCAATTTTTGCTCTAATTGTTCCTTCCTTTTGCGTGATCATGCCATGTGTAATGGCTCTATACGTTCGCTTGACTTCCCCTTTTTTCTGCGCCTTTGATAAAAGGCTGTGTGCAAAGCGATGTTTAGCGACTAACATGACACCAGAAGTATCACGATCAAGACGGTTCACCAAGTGGACAGTCAGCCGAACGGACTGCTCAGCATAATGGTGAAGCACCCCATTTGCAATACTATGCTCAGGGTGCTCTCGAGAAGGAATCGATGGGATATACGGCTTTTTATTCAGCACAAGCACGTGCTCGTCCTCAAATAAAATATCAAGCGGAATGGCCGCAGGTTTTAGCCCTTCACTCACTTTTTCCTCGGGGAATAAAATGGTGAGCCTGTCTCCCTCGCGTAGCTCATATCTCACGGTTACATGCTCTCCATTAATCAGAAGGTCACCGCCATCAAATTTAATATCTGTCAGCATTCGTTTTGAAATGCCAAGATCGATTAAATAGTCCTTCAGCAGCCTGCCTTCTTCTTTGGCTGATATGGTTTTGTTTATCTTAAAGTATTCCAGCGAGAACAACCTCTTTCTTATTCTCCTTTGCCGATAAAGGAATCTTGCACCCTTTTCCAAAACGGAAATGGTCTAAATCGGGCAAACCGGACATTCTCGTCTGCCACTCGGCATTGAATGGATTTCACATCTTTATGCAGCAGCGACAAATGATCTATCGTCACCTGAAAATCCACATCATTAATCGGTTTGATCACACACGTATGGTGGTCGGGCAAAATGAGCGGCGAACCGACCGTTCTAAACACTCTGTTGTTGATTGAAGCCATTTCTGCCAGCTGGATCGCCCTAATGGATGGGTGAATAATAGCCCCGCCAAGTGCCTTATTATAGGCTGTACTGCCAGATGGTGTAGACAAACAAAGACCATCTCCTCTGAATGTTTCAAAAAGCTGACCCCTAATCTCAACATCTGCCACAAGTGTACCTTCCATACTTTTAATCGTACATTCATTCATTGCTAAATATTTTTCTTCCCGGCCCCCATCGTTGTACCTGACGATGACTTCAAGAATCGGATATTCCACAATATGATAAGGCGTTTTGGCAATGGCTAACACAAGCTTTTCTATTTCACTCGGGACCCAGTCCGCATAAAAACCAAGATGGCCTGTATGTACGCCGACAAAAGCGGTTTCGTTCAGACGGTTGCTATACCGGTGAAAAGCGTATAAAAGGGTTCCGTCTCCGCCAACTGTAATGACGAGATCGGGTTCCTCTTCATTTAATTCCATTCCAAAATCCAATAAGTAGGTCTGTATTTTATTTTTAAGTGTGTCAGATACAGAATTCCCTTTCGAAGAAACTGCAAATTTCATGAATTCTTCTCCTTTTCCACCTTGCTGCGACGAGAAAGCAGCATCATATTTGATCAAGCTTAGGCTCAGCTATCGTTTTTCTTTTTCCGGGAAAATGCCACTTGCGCTTCTTGAATTTCCCCTCTGATTTCAGACATCTCATCATCAAGAAGAGATGCTGCCTCAGAAGCTCTTTGAAGGCGCTGCTTGACCTTCTCAGGGATATTCCCGCTATATTTATAATTCAGAGAATGCTCGATGGTCGCCCAAAAGTTCATGGCTAATGTACGGATTTGGATTTCGACGAGGAGCTGCTTCTCTCCATTGATCGTTTGCAGCGGATATAACACAACAAGGTGGTACGAGCGGTATCCGCTTTCTTTATGTTCTGCAATGTAGTCGCGTTTGTCTACAACCACGAAATCTTTTCGTGACTGGAGCATTTTCTTGACGACTTGTATATCTTCTACAAATTGGCACATAATGCGAAGCCCTGCAATATCCTGCATCGTTTCAATCTCATGCATCGGGATGTTTTTACGCTTTGCCTTTTCCAATATGCTGGCAACGGGTTTCACTCGGCCAGTGACAAATTCTACTGGTGAATGGTCATCCTCAAATTCATACAGTTTTCGAATGCCTTTTAGTTTCACTTTTAATTCTTCGACTGCTTGCTTATATGGTGCGAGGAATTGATCCCATTGTTTTTTGTCCATGAAACTTCCCCCAATTCCAAATACCTAATTATTTCAGAGGAATGTGCTCTTCACTTTCTCTTCCATATCTCCGTAATTGGCATTGTCTTTAATATTGTCGATTAAATAGTTTAATTCCTGATGAAGTTGAATGAGTTCTAGTGTTTGCTCTTCCGCCGCCAAATAGACAGGGATTTCACGATTCATTGCTTCTTTTAATGGAGCCCATGTATGTTCTCCTAAAATAAGATACGTAAAAGACTCCTCAGTCTCAAGTATGTAAACGAACGCAAAGTGATCAGAATCAACAAGCATTTGTCCTGATGCTTTTGCTTTTTGAATTTGCTCATCTGACTGGACCGTCAAGATCAGCCTGTCTTCTTTTAAAGTTGCTTCTGTGATTTCAATTCTGTTTTGCATCATGATCTCCTTTACAACAAAGTACAGCTTTATTTTATCATATCAAGTTCAATATTGATAAACCGAACTTTTTGAGAAAATTTGATTTCTCCATTTCATTGTTCATTTTGCCTCATTTAGCATCTATATACGTCTCTTTTTAAGGAATAAATAAGAAAAAAAGAAGCTTTTCATGTACAATAATCATATTTCCTCTAAATGAAAGGTTGATGTCAAAATGGCACAGGAAATTGAGATAGAACTAAAACAATTATTAATGAAAGAAGAATTTGAACAGCTAAAAGATTATTTTCAATTAAAGGACGAGGACTTCCACACTCAAACCAACTATTATTTTGATACACCTCAATTTGATATAAAATCCAAATTCGCTGCATTACGAATGAGAGAAAAAGGCGGGCAGTGGGTCCTCACATTAAAGGAACCGCATGAGATCGGCCTTTTGGAAACTCACCAAACGATCGATCCTCCCGCAAGTCTTGAACATTTCCACCTGCCTGAAGGTGAAGTGGCAGACAGATTAGTACACCTTCACATTCAAAAGGATCAAATCGTGTATTTTGGTTCACTGGAAACGTCAAGAGCAGAAAAAATGATCAAAGAAGGCTTAATTGTTTTGGATCACAGCCGATATTTAACAGTAGAGGACTATGAACTTGAATTTGAAGTGAGCGATTTAGACATTGGACAAGCCGCTTTCACAGCATTGCTTCAGCAATTTCAAATCCCACCAAGACACACGAAAAACAAAGTCGTACGTTTTTATGAAGAAAAAATGAAAACAAAAGAATAGATGAATTCCTTGAAGGAGGAACATGATGAACGTCAATCAACTTCAATCCTTTATGCAGCTTCAAGCACTCAAAACGTTACAATCTGATAATGGACAAACACAACTCACAGCTGGACAAGAATCAAGCGCTGAGACTTCATTCCAGTCGCTGTTGCAAGATTTTTTAGGCGGATCAGAATTATCTCGTCTCCCGCTTTCCATTTCTGCTTTCATGGGATCGGACCCATCAACGTCTCCGAACACGCAATATGCACGCATGAATCCATATTTATCTGCGATAGCGGGCAGTGAACAGCTTCAATCTCAGTCTCTTTATGCAAATGACAGCCAATTGAATACCGCAAATGGTATTGGAAACGTCTTAAATAACAGCTACACACCGCCGCTTCAAAAAGCTGTTTCAGGCTCTTCATCAAAAGAGATTAATCAGATCGTCTCACAAATGGCTCAAAAGCACGGAGTTCCAGAAAAGCTGATCCACGCAGTGATCAAGCAAGAATCCGGTTATCGCACGAATGCTGTCAGCCATGCTGGTGCACTTGGACTGATGCAGCTTATGCCGTCTACTGCTAAATCACTTGGCGTGAACAATGCCTTTGATGCAGCCCAAAACATCGAAGGCGGAACGAAGTATTTAAAACAAATGCTGCAAAAATATAATGGAAATGTCTCACTTGCCTTAGCCGCTTATAACGCAGGCTCAGGGAATGTAGATAAGTACGGAGGCATTCCTCCATTTAAAGAAACACAAAATTATGTAAAGAAAATCACAGCTCAATATTTCGCCTAAACCGAAGAGAATAACCTCTTCGGTTTTTTGTATGTCGCTTTTCACCCTTTTTTGACTGAATGTGTTATGATATGGTCAATTGAACACGGACCCTGTCTCCCTCACTATTCCCAAAGGACCAAAGCGGTTTGTTTGTGGAATTGAGTAGAGGTTGTTAAAATAAGTATACAAGAATAGAAACAACAAAATAGAACAAACTGAATATCACTTTTGAAATACATGAAATTCGCAATAGGGTGAGCCATCCTATTAGCTACGAGTTAAAGGAGTAGTCAACATGGTACAATCGTTTAACGCACCTTACGAAGCGGTTGGAGAGGAACTTCTATCGCAACTTGTTGATACTTTTTATGAAAATGTAAAGTGTCATCCTTTGCTTCATCCTATTTTCCCGGATGACTTAAAAGAAACAGCAAGAAAACAAAAACAGTTCTTAACTCAATATTTAGGCGGACCGCCGCTTTATACTGAGGAGCATGGTCACCCAATGCTACGGGCGAGACATCTCCCTTTTCCGATTACTGAGAAGCGGGCGGACGCATGGCTTGAATGCATGGAGGATGCAATGGATCAAGTAGGACTAACCGGCGATATTCGTGACTTTTTATTTGAGCGGCTGTCTTTGACGGCTCGTCACATGGTCAACCAAATACCTGAAAAGGACGGACGATCTTGAGCTGCAATCCGCATGAGCAATATTTCTCACATTGTCACGGACATCCTCAAAAGCCGATTGAAATCTATGTATTCATTGATCCTCTCAGCCCGGACTGCTGGTTATTAGAGCCATCAATTAAAAAGTTGAAAATGAAATATGGCCGTTTCTTCACTTTACGAACGGTTACAAGTTCTAGTATTAATGCTTTGAACCGGAAACGAAAAAAACATTTACTAACCGAAGCGTGGGGGAAATTTGCCACGAAAACTCAGACCAAAAAAGAACAAATGCTGTCTGAACAAATTGTGACATCACCTTATCTCGCCTCTCTTGCATTAAAAGCAGCTGAACTTCAAGGCAGAAAATGCGGAATGAAATTTTTACGACTCATTCAAGAATCACTTTTTTGCCATCAGCAGGACGTCACCAGTGAACAAGTCTTGCTAGAAAATGCAAAAACGGCTGGACTGGACATTGAAGAGTTCCAGCGAGATATCCATTCTCAAAGTGCTGTCAAAGCGCTCCAATGTGATATGAAAATCGCAGCTGAAATGGATGTGTCTGAGCTTCCCACTTTCGCCTTTTTTAATACGATAAATGGTGAAGAAGGATTAAAGATTTCAGGTGCATATTCTTATGATATTTACGAGGAAATTCTCTTTGAAATGATTGGCGAAAAACCAACACCTTCAGAACGACCGCCAATTGAATGGTTTATCGCTTACTTTCAATTTGCATCAGCAAAAGAAATTGCCGTTGTATATGACCTGACCCTTGAAGAAGTTGAACGCGAGATGAAAAAGCTCGCATTCGCTAAAAAGGTAGAACGTGTACAAGTACATCAGGAAATGTTTTGGCGTTATACAGAAGGAGACAATCATCCAGATCTTGATGTCTACCGCTGTGAGAATGAACATGGGTGCTGACCCATGTTTTTTTCTTCACCTCCAAAAGAACACTTGTTCTATTGATAAGTACGAAGAAACCGCGCCGGGATAAGCGCGGTTTCACTATGTCTTAACGACAACAAAGGGGATGGGAGAAATTTTTCACGGTCAAACAAAGGGGTAATGTTTGTATGTGATTAATTTCACATCTGTAGTATATCAAATTTTGTCGACTTATGACAACCGATATACTATATGTTCATATTTTTGTCACAAAACATAAGAGGACTGTCACTTTCATATAGTGAAAGTAACAAAAAAATGGGGGGATCTGCATGCGCAGCACAACCATTGGACTTGTTGCCATTGGCTTATGTTTCTGTTTAAATATATTAGGCTTAATGAAGATGCTGCCTCTTTACCTGACGTCTCCACTCCTATTCGCTTCCATTCTCTTTACACTCTATCGAATGAATCACCGGAAAACCTTCAAAGGATTTAAAGCGTAATACAAACCTCGTTCATATAGACGAGGTCTAGCGTGTAGGCAAACCCTCGCATTCGGTGTCAGTCCTGCAAAGGTTTTCTATCACGCTAAAAAGAAGTCAAAGGGCTAAAATCAAGTTCATTTTAGCCCTTTGTCAACAATCTGGTCTTTTTATTTCAAGAAAAAACTCCTGCCAAAAGGTGAGTTTGCACTCACACATCTGACAGAAGTCTTCTCGTTACTCACCAGTCTTTGAGATGAGCTCTTCCATTTCCTTTAATTTTTCTTCAAACAATTGACATGCTGCCTCAATTGGCTCTTTCGATGCCATATCTACACCAGCTTTTTTCAGCACGTTGATTGGATAGTCAGAGCTTCCTGCTTTAAGGAAGTCTGTATAACGCTCCACCGCAGGTTTCCCTTCTTCTAAAATTTGTTTACTTAATGCCTGAGCCGCACTATAGCCTGTCGCATATTGATACACATAATAGTTGTAATAGAAATGCGGAATTCGCGTCCATTCTAATCCGATTTCCTTATCCACAACCATACCTTCGCCAAAATACTTCTTATTCAGGTCGTAATACAGGTTCGTCATAAACTCTGGCGTTAATGCCTCCCCTTCTTGCGCTTTCACATGAATCAGGTGCTCGAACTCTGCAAACATCGTTTGTCTGAATACCGTCCCTCTAAATCCTTCTAACAAATGATTGAGCACATACAAGCGCTGCTTTTTGTCCTCTAAATGATTCAGTAAGTATTCACCTAGTAATGCTTCATTTGTTGTAGAAGCTACTTCCGCTACAAAAATACTGTAGTTTCCGTACGGATATGGCTGATGCTTTCTTGTATAGTAGCTATGAACAGAGTGACCAAATTCATGAGCCAGTGTAAATAAATTATCAATATTATTTTGCCAGTTCATTAAGATATAAGGATTCGTACCATAGCTTCCAGAAGAATACGCACCGCTTCGTTTCCCTTTATTCTCATAAACGTCTACCCAGCGATTTTCGAGTCCCTCTTTTAATACCGAAACATATTCTTCTCCTAATGGCGCTAACCCTTTCAGCATATAATCCTTTGCTTCATCATAGGTCAGCTTCATGCCAGCATCTTTTACTAATGGTGTATACAAGTCATAATTGTGCACTTCATCAAGCTTTAATACCTTTTTACGCAATTCAATGTAGCGGTGTAATAACGGTAAATATTGATGAACTGTATCAATTAGATTGTCATACACTTCTTCAGGAATACTGTTGCGTGATAACGCTGCTTCTCTTGCAGATTTGTAATGACGTACTTTCGCATAAAAATTATCCTTTTTAATCGAGCCGCTGAGTGTAGACGCCAAAGTATTCTTATATTGATCATACGTTTTATAAACGGCTTTAAAAGCATTCTTTCTCACTTCACGATCATCACTGTTTAAAAAGGTAATGAAGTTGCCATGAGTAATTTTCTTTTCTTCTCCATTTTCATCCTTAACAGAAGGGAACGAAATATCTGCATTATTAAACATACTAAACGTAGTGGATGATGTTGATAAAGGTTCAGAGGCTTCAGCTAATAAAGCTTCTTGCTCCTCACTTAAAATATGCGGACGCTCTTTGTTAATTTCTTCGAGAGCGTGAGAATAAAGTTTTAATTCTTCTTTTTCCAAAATAAATTGCTGCAGCTTATCTTCTTGAATAGATAAAATTTCCGGAACAATATAGGAAGATGTACTAGACAGCTGTGTAAATAAATTGGATGCTTTATCATTTAAAGCCTGAAATGATGAATTTGTTGTATCTTCATCGTATTTCATGTGCGCATATGTATAAAGCTTACCAAGCTTTTCAGAAAGTTGATCCTGAAATGTTAGGGCTTCATACAAGACATCAGCAGAATGGGCCAGCTTGCCTTTAAATTGGGCGAGCTTCGGAATTTCTTTTTTTACAGCTTCGAATTCCTTATTCCAAGAATCGACACTTTCAAAAATATCTTCAAGGCGCCATTTGTTTTCTTCTTTTACTTCGCTTCTGTCTGGTAAATGATTGTTGTTATTTTGTGAAGTCATATGAATCCCCCTTGCATGAGTTGTGTTGAACCAACCTTTCGGAAAGTGAAAGAAATTGGTGTTGTATTTATCTTCTTTGTTTTGAACTATATTTGTCAAATCATATGCAGAAATAAATACCAAACAAACTAAAAAAATGAGAAAAAAGCGTTTCTTTCTATTCAATAGCAGCACCACCTTTTTCTTATCATGATCAAAGTGGGCATGAAACATGCTAATGAAATAAGAAAGCATCTCGTTTTATCGCTTCCTCTGCTGTTTGTATAGGCTTTTGATTCGACGTTACTTGATAATTACCCTCTTTCGTCATGTATAAAAACCCTAGATTCACAAGCGCCCGTACATATGAAATGATCACCCCTTTGATTTCTTCTATTGTGACATTGGTATATCGGAGCTTCACTTCTTTATTCTGGACACATCGCTTAATTTCTTTTAAAAGTAGATGAATGGTCACTTGTTCTTTTCCCTTTCTAACCATCCAATCATAAAGACATCCTTGCCACACATAAACAGGGCTTGAAAAGATATATGCTTCTGTCAGGGGGATAAATAATTCTGTCGGTAGAAATGGCCATGCTGTTTGATGATGCTCATAAAAAATGGTTCTTAAACGCTTGCTTTCATTTGCTAAAATGCGGGGTGGCCGCTCCCTAAATTGCCGAATACACTTGAGCCACTCTTTATACAATTGATGATTGCTCGAGGAAACAGATAAGAGTGCTGGTAGTTGGCGATAAGCTGAAGGCGGTCTAACGGTCATTGAGGCACATATTTTCGTTGGCTGAAACACGAGAAGTTGATCCAGGTGGATGAATCTATTTTGGATCGGACAATAAAAAATGAGTCTCCTATTCTTTGACTGCCTTAAAATTCCCCAATGAATGGAGGAGAATGAAAAGAGCTGGCCAGCCATTCGTTTTAAACGATTCGCCCCTATGATCCATATAGGATAGAGCCCCGCAGCTTGGAGACCTTCCGTTCGTTTATGTAGCTCTTTCCACGAAATATTTGCACATTGAAATTCGATGGCATAGCTTTTATTTTCTATAGCAACGGTCACATCAGGGCGCTGCTGAATGTTTGAAACATATTTCTCTAGTAACGGCTCATATCCAAGCTGCGTGAGCCAATCCTTAAGAGCCATTTTCCCTGCCTGATGATAAGCTGTTTCACCGGTGGACGCTAATGGACATGCCGAGAGCTGTTTATGTGCAAAATGATGGACACGATGCTCACCTAGCTTTAATAGAACCTCCTGCCTACATTCAGGACAGTAAAATTTGCACGTAGCTCTTACATGCTCTAGCCGCCTTTTAGTCAGATGTTGTGTGATGCGAACCAGCTTGCCATTCTCCATGATCGCTGCATTCATATATTTCGCCCCTTGCTCTTTGATGACCGTATTATAGCTTTTTCTCTCACAAGAAAGCGAATATGGAAAATGAACTTTTACCGTGTCAAAACACGATTTCAACCTGCTTTCCCTTAGTAAAATCAAAAATCCCCCTTTTAGAAAAGGGGGAAATACAATTTTTATAAAAGTGGTGATAATAATCTTGCTGTTGATTCAAACAGCCTCACCCTCAAAGGTCTCTTCGCAAATTCTTCTGGAACAATTTCATGTGACTGCTCTAAATCACCTAAGAAATCGTTGACCAGCTTCTCTGTGCTTTTTGTTTTATAGAGGAAAGCATTCACTTCAAAGTTCAGATGAAAACTTCTCATATCCATATTTGCTGTACCAATTGAAGCTAGCTCACTATCCACAATGATAAACTTACTATGCATAAAGCCTTGATCATATTCGTATACCTTCGCACCTGCTTCTAAAAGTTCGGGGAAGTATGAACGGGACGCATGAAATACGATGCGTTTATCTGGATTTTTCGGCGCAATGATTCGCACATCGACTCCGCTCAACGCAGCAATTTTCAGTGCGGACAAAATATCATCATCAGGTACAAAATAAGGTGAAGCAATCCAAATTGATTTTTTGGCGGAGATAATCATGGAGAAAAAGAGATTTTTAATGACTTCCCACTGTTTATCAGGACCACCCGCAATCATTTGTACGCCTTCTGCTCGACTCTCCATATGGCTGAAATCTTTAAAATAATCCACACCCGAGCATCTTTCATTGGTCATGTAATACCAATCCTGCATAAAAATCTGCTGCAAATCACGAACGGCCTCACCTTTAATCATCAGGTGGGTATCACGCCAAAATCCATATTGTCTGCTTCTGCCCATATATTCGTCCCCAATGTTAAGTCCGCCGACAAATCCTACTTCTCCATCAATCACCACGATTTTCCGGTGATTTCGGAAATTGATTTTATTATTTAATAAGGGCAGTCTCACTGGTAAAAACGGAACGATCTGCACGCCAGCCTTTTCTAAGTCAGCAATATATTGACGGGAGAGTTTTAGGCTGCCTACATCATCATATAAAAAGCGGACAATCACACCACTTTTTGCTTTCTCGATTAAAATGTCCTTTAATTCTTGTCCCAGATCATCATGACGGAGAATATAATATTCTAGATGAATGTGATGTGTTGCTTTTTTGATCTCTTCAAAAATATGAGAGAACGTTTCTTCTCCATTGGTCAGAACTTTAGAGGATGTGCGATACGTAATAGGGGTATGTCCAAGTCTGTGGGCCAGCTTAAATAAGAGCTGCTGATGGTCACCCATATGAGTCATTTTTTCAATTGCTTCTCTGTGGATACGTTCATCTTCCTGGACAAGCTGTTCATCCAGTACCGCTTTCTTTTCAAAAAGTCTGCGCTTTTTAATATTGCGTCCAAAGAAAATATAAAACAAAAACCCGAAAAGCGGAAAGCTCCCAAGCAGCACAAGCCACGTAATCGTTTGAGAGGGATTTCTGTTTTCTAAGAAAATGACAAACCCGATGAAGATAATCGATAAAGTGAATAGAACACTGACGGAACTTAATACACTTACCGCTAGATCACCGGCAAAAATTTGGATAATCAAATAAGCACCTATCGTAATGATAAGAAAAAATAGAACTTTGACTACATTTCTCATTTCATTTTCTCCTTGCCGATCACTTTATTTACTTTTTCATTCAGATAAAAAAGTCGATTCCTCTATAGAAATCGACTTTTGGTTGTTACGAGAAGTGCTGTTGAATCGTTTCAAGCGCATTCTCTTTGACAATCAGCTGACCGTATTCTTGCAGTCTGTAGATGCTGACCACTGATTCATGAGCATATTCAAGCAGAATACTAAGCTTATTCTCCACCTGCTCATCTGACAAATCCTCGTGGAAGTCAACATATAGATAATAACGGTTTTCAAACGAATATAAACTTGTCGTAAAATCCTGCATATTTAATTGAGAAAGTGCAATCAAATCTTCAAAGTCATCCATTTTCAATACGAACTGAAGTTGAAGTTTTTTGTCCTTCTCATTATGATCTTCTTGATCTTGCTCTTCTTTATGAAAATCATCAAGCAGAGCATCTAAACTTTCTTCATCTGTTTGATCTTTTTTATCTTCTGGAATCGGCAATTCGAGCTTTTGTCCATCTTTAGAAAGTTGGGCTTTTGTCACGACAATTTCAAGACCTTTATCAAGTGCCTGTACTTGAATCCAAAGTGGCCCCTCTACTGCAAATTCTTCTTCTTCGTGCACTTCGTCCATCACTTCCCAGAACAGCTCTTCACTGCGCTCACGATTATACCAAATCTCTTCACGGTCAAAACCGCGATCTTCAATATCACCGTAGGAAATATAAAATTTGACTGTATGTTCATTTATTCTTTCGATTTCCATTTTGCCAACCTTCCCTTCTATATAAGATGTTGAAGGGACATACAAGCTCCCAATTAATAGTACTTTACTACACTTTACCCGTTCCGTCTACATGTTAACCATTTAAAGAAATGAGGTATTGCTGTGTACTGTCTATTTTATGATAAAACATGAATAAAAGAAATAAAAACGCATTTTTTGCAGAGAAAACTTGCAGAAACATATATTTGAATTGTCCTCATATATTGGTTGTACGAGCTATTTTAGTGAAATGAGGTGAACTGGATGGAAACAGAGTGGATCGTATCCTTACTGATGATTATTGGCATAGACCTCATATTAGGCGGAGATAATGCATTAATCATTGCGATGGCCAGTCGAAGCTTATCAAATGAAAAACGAAACAAAGCCATATGGATCGGCACACTTTTGGCAGTGCTGATGAGAATCACCATGACTGGTGCTGCCGTTTATTTATTGACCATCCCCTATTTGCAATTTATCGGCGGTCTCTTTCTCCTTTATATAGGATACAATTTGTTAATTGAACAAAAGAAAGAATCCATTCGGATTAAAAGCAGCGGCTCCCTTTGGCGTGCTGTTCAGACCATCGTGATTGCAGATCTTTTTATGTCACTTGATAATGTGATCGCTGTTGCAGGGGCAGCTAAGGGGAACATGGTGCTCACTGCCTTTGGCTTAATGATTTCAGTTCCGATTATTATTTGGGGGAGTAAGCTGATTCATGCAGCACTAACCAAGTTTCCGATTCTTTTATACGGAGGGAGTGCCCTTTTAGCTTTTACTGGCGGAGAAATGATTGTCCGTGATGTAAAACTGAATGAATTTATGGCGCAGCATACAACACTTGAATTGTTGCTTCCTTTTTTAACCGTCGCAACCGTTATTTTAGCCAGTCTCTTTTACGAACAAACGGCTGAAAATAAATAAAAAAAGCTGCCAAATGATCGGCAGCTTTTCGTGTTGTCTATTAGTTAGCAAGTCGCTGAGCTTCTCGAAGTTGGAATGTACGAACCGTTCTAGGAAGGAAACGTCTAATTTCATCTTCGTTGTACCCAACTTGCAGTCTTTTTTCATCCAAAATAATTGGACGTCTTAGAAGACCAGGGTGCTCATTGATTAGTTTATACAATTGTTGAAGCGGCATTGTCTCAACATTTACATTTAGTTTTTGGAATACTTTAGAACGTGTTGAGATAATTTCATCTGTACCATCTTCCGTCATACGAAGAATCTCTTTGATTTCATCGATTGAAAGAGGCTCAGAAAAGATATTTCTCTCTTGGTATGGAATATTGTGCTCTTCTAACCACGCTCTTGCTTTTCTACATGATGTACAGCTTGGTGATGTGTATAATGTTACCATAAATCTTCACTCCTCAATTTGTAGAATGAATATTGATCTGTATTCTTAAATTAAAATTGTTCTAAATAAGTAATCTTTATAGTGATTATACTATAAAAAAGTAAGTGTGAACAGATTTTCTTGCAATTTTTGTGACAAAAACTAGACAATTTCATTCTTTTTGTGCTGATGTTTGAAGTCTGAACATTCTCATTTAGTCGAGATGATCGAAAATATTTTTTTGTTTTCTATTTTCAATGAGTTTCAGCACATCATCAACATCCTCATACGATTGTCCATACCATTCTTCGTCTTTATACGTATGGATTCTTTCGTACGTCTTTCTCATGGCCTCCATCATTTCTTCCTCATGATCTGTACGAGGCGACCAATAAAGAATTTCCATGCGGTTGACTTCATTCGTTGCAAGTGACCTGCGTTTATAACCAATTGATTCAGCATGCTTGAAGTGCTCTCTCTGATAAAACTTTAGGCGTTTTGCAGTATCTGCATCATCTTCATCTACAGGCTCGACCTCAAGCAAGATCGGTTTTCTTTTTTCCTTCAGCTTATGAATGAGCTTTGAGCCGAGGCCTTCACCTCTTGCATCCTTGGAAACAAATAAATAATCAATAAAGATGAAAGAATCAAATTCAGCGTACATCATCACATGATGAGGCCCTTCTTCTTTATGATAAATATCACTTCTTTCCTTTAATAAAGCTTCCATATGCTCTTTTGACTTCATTTCTTCTATCGGGAAGTATTCACTGAGCTTTTCATACCAATTCATGGATCCGCTCCTTATGATGTAGTTAAGAACCACTTCCTTATCTATTCCCGATTTCCTGCTATTTAAACGCCTGTACTAGTAAGACGCAGCAATGCCATTGGTGGTTTCACTTTTTTTCAAGAGAAAGCAAAAAAGTTTTATATCGAACGATTCATGAGCATTTGAAAGCAAGCAAACAAAAGAAGTGTCATGGCGATCTGAAACATGATGAAATAAAGGTACTTCATACGCCGGACTTCTTCCTTCTGTTTATTCGTGCGCCGATACACAGCAAATTCAACCGAAAACGAAATAATGCAAATGAGCACTAAAAATGCGATCATCCACTTTCCTCCGTTTGGTTCCGTTAAAAAAGATATTGAAAAAAGCATTGTGACGATAAAAAAGTGAAGACATGAATAGCGAAACGTCTTCCATAACAACATTTCATTTCCTCCTAGTTTACTCACTTTACATAAAAATTACCATCAACTTGTTTTTTTGTAAAATAAAAAAAAGAAGCACTGATATCGCAGTGCTTCTTCTCTGTTCTTATTGTTTTGCTTTGATCTCTTTGAATTCTTCCTCAGTACAGCTGACAAAGTGACCTGGCTTAACTTCACGAAATTCCGTATTTGTTCCTTTATGAACAGATGGATCGTATTTAATCCGTTTGCGGTTACGCTCATAATCAGGATCTGGAAGCGGAATCGCAGATAGTAATGATTTTGTATATGGATGAAGCGGGTTTTCATATAATTCATTCGCTGGTGCCAGCTCAACCAATTTCCCAAAATACATCACACCGATACGATCGCTGATATATTTCACCATGGAAAGGTCATGGGCAATGAATAAATACGTTAAGCCCTTTTCTTCTTGCAGTTCTTTCATTAAGTTGACGACCTGCGCTTGGATCGACACATCTAGTGCAGAGATTGGCTCATCGGCAATGATGAAATCTGGCTCAACAGCTAACGCACGAGCAATCCCAATACGCTGCCTTTGACCACCTGAAAATTCATGTGGGTATCTATTCGCGTGCTCTTTATTCAAACCAACCGTTTCAAGCAATTGATATACACGGTCTTTACGTGCTTGCTTTGTTTTCGCAAGGCCATGAATGTCAATCCCTTCTGCAATGATATCAAGAACTGTCATTCTAGGGTTAAGTGAAGCATATGGGTCTTGGAAAATCATCTGCATTTGACGGTTAAATTCAAGCATTTTTTGTCTTGATTTCTTTCCGTGAACGCTTTCCCCTTTATAGAGAACTTCGCCATCTGTCGCATCATAAAGTCTTATGATTGAACGGCCAGTTGTCGACTTTCCACATCCAGATTCACCTACAAGTCCAAGTGTTTCACCTTTATAAATATCAAATGAGACACCATCAACTGCTTTTACAGTCCCTCTTGCTGTATGGAAATGCTGCTTTAAATTTTTAATTTCTAACAGTTTTTCTGCCATGCTATTCACCCTCTTTTACTAATACAGGTTTTTCGTAGCTACCTTCTAGTTCACGCATTCTCGCCTTTACGGAAGCAGGCGGTTCAACTTTAGGGGCATTCGGATGAAGTAGCCATGATTTCACATAATGCGTATCTGATACTTTGAACATTGGTGGTTCTTGTTCAAAGTCAATTTTCATTGCATAATCGCTCCGGAGTGCAAATGCATCTCCTTTCGGCGGGTTTGTTAAATCTGGTGGTGTTCCTGGAATCGCCGTTAGTTTCCCTTCAGCTCCTCCATCAGTGTCTAGGCTTGGCATAGATGCTAAAAGTCCCCATGTATATGGATGTTTCGGATTGTAGAAAATTTCATCAACAGTCCCTGTCTCCACAATCTGTCCAGCATACATAACGGCTACACGATCAGCAACATTGGCCACAACACCTAGATCATGGGTAATAAAGATAATAGATGTTTCGACTTTTTGCTGAATTTCTTTCATTAATTCTAAGATTTGTGCCTGAATGGTTACATCAAGTGCAGTCGTTGGCTCATCAGCAATCAATAGCTTTGGATCGGCTGCAAGTGCCATCGCGATGACAACCCTTTGTCTCATCCCGCCACTAAATTCATGCGGATATTGTTTGATTCTTTTTTCAGGCATTGGAATCCCAACAAGCTCTAAAAGTTCAATGGCTCTTTTTTCAGCCGCTTCTTTTGAGATTTGTTCATGCTTGAAAAGTACTTCTGTAATTTGTTTCCCGACCTTCATGGTTGGGTTCAAAGAAGTCATCGGATCTTGGAAGATCATCGAAATGTCTTTTCCTCGAATGGTTTGCATTTGCTTTTCCGTTTTCTTGACAATATCCTGCCCATCAAATAAAATCTCTCCGCGCTTGAAATAACCTGGCGGCATCGGGATTAATCTCATGATGGCCTGTGATGTTACACTTTTTCCAGAACCAGATTCACCTACAATAGCAAGTGTCTCGCCTTTATTTAAGTGGAAGTTCACACCGCGAATGGCTTGAACCTCTCCACCATATGTTTTAAATGAGATTGCAAGGTCTTTCACCTCTAGAATACGTTCACGTTCCATCCTAATCACTCCTTATTTACGCAACTTCGGATCTAAAGCGTCTCTTAGTCCGTCTCCAACCACGTTAAAACCAAACATTGTAATACAGATAAATGCGGCTGGGAACCATAATCTCCATGGATAATACGTCATGGCCGGAATTCCATCAGAAGCCATTGTTCCCCAGCTAGCTAATGGAGCCGGTACACCAAGCCCTAGATAGCTTAAGAATGCTTCTGTGAAAATAGCAGAAGGAATCGTTAATGTCATTGTGACAAGAATGGGTCCCATTGAGTTTGGAATCAAGTGTTTAAATAAAAGTCTAGATGTTTTTGCACCTAATGTTTGTGCTGCAAGAACGTATTCTTGGCTCTTTAATTGTAAAACTTGTCCCCTAACGATACGTGCCATGTTAATCCAGCCTACGACTGTCATAGCAAGGATAATCGTTAATAATCCTTTTGGCAGAACCACCATCATTAAAATAACCATTAATAGTGTTGGAATTGCCCATAAAACGTCTGCGATACGCATCATGACTTCATCTGTACGGCCGCCTTTGAACGCAGCAATACTTCCCCAGATGATCCCGATGATCACGTCAAGAACTGCTGCAGCAAGACCGATGAAGATCGAAATTCTTGCCCCTACCCATGTACGAACAAACATGTCTCGGCCAAGATCATCTGTACCAAACCAATGCTCTTTTGATGGCGGCTGATCTGCATTAAGCAAATCTGTCGTTGAATAATCATATTTCGAGAACACTGGAACGAAAATGGCCAGAATCACAATAATGAAAATGATTGCAAGTCCAACCATTGCAAGTTTATTTGCACGGAAGCGAAGCATGGCATCCTTCCATAAAGATAGACTAGGTTTAGAAATTTTTTCAGATTCTGCTGCGTCAGCTGTCGCAGGCACAAATAAATCTTTTCTCATCTCTTCCATGTGTTAGACCCCTTTCTTCGCCTTCGTCAGTTTAATTCTAGGATCAATAATACCGTAGAGGACGTCAACAACTAGAATACTGACTAATAGAATAATACTGTAGAAGACTGTGACACCCATGATGACGGTGTAATCACGGTTTGTAATGCTTGTAACAAAGTGAGAGCCAAGACCAGGAATACCAAAAATCTTCTCCACGACAAAACTACCTGTCAACACTGAAGCTGCCATTGGTCCCATGTATGTGATAACAGGTAACAATGCGTTTCGAATGGCGTGTTTGATCGTCACAGCTGATTTTGTTAATCCTTTTGCTCTAGCCGTTCTAATGTAGTCACTATTTAATACTTCAAGCATACTTGACCGTGCAAGTCTAGCGATAAATGCCATTGGCATGAAGGAAAGTGCAATAGAAGGTAGTACGGTGCTTGCCCAAGACTCCCATCCTGCAACTGGGAAGATCGCTAAAAAGCTTGCCTCAGATGCAAATACATATTGTAATAGCGCCGCTAAGATGAAACTTGGAACTGAGATTCCAAAGATCGTTAAAATGGCAATCGTATAGTCTTGCCACTTGTTATGATAGAGCGCTGCAAGGACCCCAAACAATACACCAAATGCTAATGCGAGGAGAATTGCCTCAATTCCGAGGGTAAAGGAAACGGGGAATCCAGAACTGATTAAATCATTAACAGTTTGTCCTTTATATTTAAATGAGGGACCAAAATCTAATTTTGCAACTGAACCTAGGTAGCTCACGTATTGAACAAATAAGGGTTTGTCCAACCCGTAGTGCTCGTTTAGGTTTGCTTCAATTTCAGCAGGAAGTTTCTTCTCTCCAGAGAATGGACCACCAGGTGCTGCCTGCATGAGAAAGAAAGTTGCAGTTACAATAACAAACAGTGTGATTAAAATATATATTAATCGCTTACCGATATATTTAAGCAACGGAATTGCACCTCCATGATTTTACAACAATTTCTCTAATCAGCAAGAAAGGTATATGGAGAGACATCCTCCATATACCTTAAGATCCTTGCCGTAGATCTCTTACACTATAACTCTTACTTTTCGAAATGTGCCCATTTGTATTGAACATCACCAAGTCCAGATACAACCACACCTTTAAGTTTTGGATCTTGTACCCAAAGTTGAGTGTAGAAGTAAATAGGCGCTACAGGCATATCGTCGATGATGATTTTTTCTGCTTTTTTCAGCATTTCTTCACGCTTTGTTTTGTCTGTTTCTTTTGCAGAATCATTCAATAATTGTTTGTACTCTTTGCTTTCCCATCCAGTGTCATTGTTTCCACCGTCTTTATCTTTGTAAAGCTCAAGGAAGTTCACTGGATCGTTGAAGTCTCCTAACCAGCCCATACGTCCGATTTGGTAGTCTCCACTGTGGATTTTATCGATGTATACGTTCCACTCAGAGTTATCAAGTTCAACGTTCACACCTAAATCTTTTTTCCACATTTCTTGAATTGCTTGTGCAATCTTTTGGTGGCCTTCATCTGTGTTGTAAGACAATTTCAATGTTGGAAGATCAGAAACTGACTTATAACCTAATTCTTTCGCACCTTTTTCAAGAAGTTCTTTAGCAGTCGCTACATCATGATCTTTGAAGTAACCAGTTTTGTTATCCGTGAATCCTTCCATTGTTGGAGGAACGATTGCCATCGCTGGAACTTGTTCACCTTGCGTAATTTTGTCAACGATTGCTTGACGGTTGATTGAGTAAGCAAGGGCTTTACGGATGTTCGCATTGTTTAAAGGTTTTACTTTTGTATTGAATTTGTAGTTATAGATACCAGCGATCGTTTGAATTTCAAGACCGCCTTCTTTTTTCAACGTTTTTAAAGACTCAGTTGGAAGGCTTCCAGTTGGAGAACCAGCCCAGTCAAGTTCGCCTTTTTTGAACATGCTAAGTTCAGTGTTTGTATCTTTGATCATAGACATGTTAATCTTTTTCAATTTCACAGTGTCTTTATCCCAGTATTCATTGTTCTTTTCAAGTGTGATAGAACCGCCGTGTTTCCATTTAGAAAGAACGAATGGTCCATTAGATACGTAGTTTTCACCAGCATTTGTGTACCAGTTTTTATTCTTTTCAGCCACTTTTTTGTTGACTGGCATATACGTATAGAATGCAGTTAGTTCAGTAAAGAACGGTGTTGGGTTCTCTAGCTCAACTACAAGCGTTTTGTCGTCTTTTGCTTTAATGCCAACATCAGAAACTTTTGCTTCCCCTTTGTTAGCAGCTTCAGCACCTTTAATATAATAAAGCTGGTAAGCATATTGAGATTCATTTTTAGGATCTAATGCCCATTTCCAAGCATATTCGAAGTCTTGTGCTGTGACAGGGTCACCATTAGACCATTTTGCATCACGAAGTGTGAATGTGTAAGTTTTACCATCATCACTTGTTTTGATATCAGAAGCCATTGCGTTTTCTGGCTTACCTTCAGCGTTAATTCTTGTTAATCCCTCAAAAGTCTGACGGATGACACTTCCTGAAGTTGAATCATTTGCCAATCCCGGATGTAGAGAAAAAGGCTCAGTGGAGATATTCACATTTAATGTTGTTTTAGCCTCTCCAGAACTGCTCGTGCTGTCGCCTGATTTGTTTCCGCTGAAACCACAAGCGCTTAATACAAGTGTGAAAATAAGCATTAAAGTAACAACAGACCAACGCTTTTTCAACTGTATTCCCCCTTATAATATGTTTTTAGTTCAAAGGTCTCGATAGAAGATGAGATTCAGATTTAAGAAATAGCGTAAAAAAGTCCCTGAATAGCTTACTTTCTATTTCTTTTGTTTTTTCTGAATTTTCACTATGTAAAGAGCCTAGCACAAACGTGTGAACAAATTCATTATAATGAATAGAATAATTTATTGCAATATCAATTTCACATATTTTTAAAAAACGTAAATGGGGATAAAGATTGATTTTTATAAACTAAAGTCTCAATCACTTCAACAAATTAAAGCGTAAATTGATTAAAATAATTTAACAAATTCAGCAGGAATAATGTTTTATACATATAATTAATCATCCTTTTTTAAAAAATTCTGACAGATAGTTACTATTTTATCTAAAATTTTAAGTGTCAAACGACATGATGAGAAGGTCACAAATAGGCTTCGTGACTTTTTCATGGTCATCCTTTATAATAGATAGACATACTGTTGCGATGAAAAAGAAGAGTACATATATTCACCATTTACAGAGAGTCTGCGGTCGGTGCAAGCAGATAATGGCATGTATGGAATGGGCTTTGGAGCAGCTAACCGAACACTTGACAGAGTCAGTAGGCTTAGACGGAGCAGTCTCCGATATCAACGTCTTGAGTGATTTCGTATTGAAATAACAAGGGTGGTACCACGGTTCATTCGTCCCTTTTCTGTTGAAAAGTGATGGGTGGGCCTTTTTATATTGAAGAAAAGAGGTTTTAGTATGACAAAAAAGACGATTTTCTCAGGCATACAGCCTAGCGGTTCTGTGACATTGGGGAACTACATTGGAGCGATGAAACAATTTGTCGATCTTCAGCATGATTACAACGGCTACTTTTGTGTGGTCGATCAGCATGCCATTACGGTGAGTCAGGATCGTTTAGCCCTTCGACAAAATATTAGAAGCTTAGCCGCTCTTTATTTGGCAGTGGGACTTGATCCTGAGAAGGCAACATTGTTTATCCAATCAGAGGTACCTGCCCACGCCCAGGCAGGATGGATGCTGCAATGTGTCGCTTATATTGGGGAATTAGAAAGAATGACTCAATTTAAGGACAAATCTGCTGGTAAGGAAGCAGTCGTTTCAGGACTATTAACGTATCCGCCATTAATGGCTGGCGATATTTTGTTATACGGTACGGACTTAGTTCCTGTAGGAGAAGATCAAAAGCAGCATCTTGAATTAACGAGAACGCTTGCTGAACGCTTTAACCGAAAGTATAACGACATCTTTACTGTACCTGAAGTCAAAATCCCAAAAGAAGGCGCTCGGATTATGTCTTTAACAGACCCAACGAAAAAGATGAGCAAATCTGATCCGAACCAAAAATCTTTCATTACCTTATTAGATGAGCCAAAACAGCTTGAAAAGAAAATCAAAAGTGCTGTGACTGATTCAGAAGGCATCGTCAAATATGACAAAGAAAACAAACCTGGAATTGCCAACTTGCTGACGATTTATTCTGTATTAGGGAACGTATCGATTGCAGAGCTTGAACAAAAATACGAAGGCAAAGGTTATGGTGAATTTAAGGGAGATCTTGCGAACGTGGTCGTGGATGCTTTAAGACCGATTCAAGATCGCTATTATGAACTCATTGAGTCAGATGAGCTTGACCGCATTTTAGATGAGGGTGCTGAAAAGGCAAACCGTGCGGCAAACAAAATGCTGAAAAAAATGGAGAATGCAATGGGTCTTGGCCGAAAACGCAAATAAAACAAGCTTGCAGCATATTCAGCTGCAAGCTTTTTCTAATTCACTTTTGATTCGTTTTCCATTTCCCAAAGTTTTTCAAAAAATGGCTGTCCTTTAATCATTTTTTCACAAAAGGCTAAATGGTTTTCTGACCATCCATCAATGGTTTCGTTATAAAGCATGTTCCAAATTTCCTCGAAAGACATTCGTTTGATCTGGTTGTACATACGCGGATTCCATTCTGTATACCAATAGGCAATTTCTGCTCGGTTTTGAAGCCCCTTTAGTTGATCTAGCGCCATAAACATCAGCTGCTTCAGCTGTCTTTCTTTTCTCGTTAATCCGCTGATATGCTGCGGTGGTAATGATAGGATGTGATATTCTTTCGTCGATTCAAGGCTGTCTGTCGTAAATTCATACTCCTCTGCCTTCACATCTTTCACCATTTCATACACCAATTGCTCCTGTCTTGGAATCAATCGGCTCTTTCTCACAGGGATGGAATAACCAATCGTATCCACAGCGATGATTCTAATCCCGTCCGTGACCACAAAGCAATACTCTAATTTACGGCGTTCATGATTTTTTCGAATATATGATTTCTCAAATACAGTCTCTAGCAGCGTCTTTGGCAGCTCTGATAGATCATTCTCTATGTAATCAAACAAAGGACTCTGCACCTTGAGTAAAGGTACTTGATCTAACAGCTCCACGCTGTCCTCCTTGCGCCACTCATGAAAATGGCACACATTATAGCCATTCTCTTCCCCTTCAAACCAATTCACCCATACGTCATGAAGAAATAACATAACCAATCCCTCACTTTTTAAAAACTGTTGTCCACAGTATGGGCAAGGGATAGAGAAATTATTCCAACTTTATTAAAACTTCGCCCTGACGGAAGGACGGCTTTATTTCCTGGGAAAAGGAGAACGTCTCGCAGAGTCCTTTCACGATCTTCTATAAGCAGAACCTTATTTTAGCTTTTTAGGATCAAGGGCATCTCTCAGTCCATCACCTAAGAAGTTAAAGCATAAAACGGTAAGTAGAATCAGTAAGCCTGGGAACAGTGGATACCACCATGCTTGCACCATTATGGAGAAATTTTGTGCATCTTGAAGCATGTTTCCCCAGCTCGCCGTTGGAGGCTGGATGCCGAACCCTAGATAGCTAAGTGTCGACTCAGCTAAAATAACAGAACCGACTTTCAATGTAGCAGACACAATGATAGGGCCGATACAGTTCGGTAAAATATGCGAAAAGATGATGACATGGTTTTTCGTTCCGATCGTTCTTGCTGCGAGTACGAATTCTCTTGTGCGAAGTGACAAGAATTCACTGCGGATCAGCCTGGCGGTTGTTGTCCAGCCAGTCAGCGCAAAGATTAAAATCAATTTATCAATACCCGGTTTAAAAATTGTCACTAGCGTGATCAAGAGAAAAATATCTGGAATAGACAATACGACATCCACCATTCTCATGAGCACAGAATCAACAAAGCCTTTAAAGTATCCCGCTACCGCCCCAATGACGGTACCAATGGTGATGGCTCCGACTACTGAGACAAAGCCAACTAATAGAGACACCCTCGCTCCGTATAGCACCCTTGAAAAAATATCTCGACCAAACTTGTCGGTTCCCATAAAATGCTCTGCACTTGGAGGCTGTAGCCGTTTCAACAAGTCTTGCTGTTCCGGTGCGTAAGGTGCGATCACCGGGGCGAAAATAGCGGAAAAGATAATGACCAATAAAATAGCGGAGCCGGCAACCGCCAATTTATTTTTGAAAAATTTCTCGCAAAATAAACGAAGCATCGTCTCTGGTTTTGGCGGAAGGCCTTCTTTTAATTTGAGATCAACTGGAGGTGTTCCCATATTAGGTTGTGCCAATTGTGCTTCAGCTCCCTTCTAATATTCAATACGCGGATCAACGATCGCATAGAGAATATCCGCTATTAAGTTTCCAACGACCACGAGCACAGCAGAGATAACAGTCATCGCCATAATGACGGGATAATCTCTTGAAAAAGCAGAATCGATAAACAGTTTCCCAAGCCCTGGCCATGTGAAGATTTGTTCCACCACGACTGCGCCGCCAATAAAGGATGGAATCATGAGTCCAAAGATCGTAATAACAGGCATCAGACCGTTTCTCAATCCATGTTTGAAGATGACTTTGTTCTCTCTAAAGCCTTTCGCTCGCGCCGTGCGAATGTAATCCTGCCGCATCACATCGAGCATACTTGACCTTGTATAACGTGTAAGGCCGGCCATATCAGCCGTTGCTAAAACAAAGGCCGGTAAAATAATATGATGAAGCCGGTCAAATAGATTAAAATCTGCATTTAAGGTAGAGACACCCCCGGTCGGAAACCATCCTAAATTCACTGATAACACCATAATCAGGATCAAACCAAACCAGAAATTCGGAATAGCCAGTCCGATAAATGATGTAACCGTAATACCATAGTCAAGTTTTGTATACGGACGTTTTGCTGAAAGAACACCAAATGGGATGGCAATGATCAGGGCAACTAATGTAGAAAAGATCATGAGGATGAGGGTATTTGGCAGCCGGGCAAAAATCAAATCCGACACGGGCGTTCCTTTTTTTACAATGGATGTGCCAAAGTCACCTTGAAGCATATTACCGAGCCATTTCATATATTGCACATATTCAGGATCGTTCAAGCCGTACTTATCAATAAAGGCTTCCCGATCTGCGGCACTAATGGTCGGGTCCATCATGAGTGACATCGGATCGCCTGGTGCTGCTTTCATAATCGCAAAGGACAAAATCGTAATACCAAACAAAATTGGGATGGAAAGAAGTGTCCTTCTAATGATATATGTAACCATGTGCACAACTCCTTTTTCATCGGATGGCCATACTATGATGAAAAAAGGGGAGACCCCTCCCCTTCTTCACTAGCAGACTACTGTTCAATCCACCATTTTTCGATTTTGTAATATTCATCTTTCGGGTGGTAAGAGTAGCCTTGTAGATTAGATGGCATCGCGCGATGTGAGTTGGCATAATAAAGGAACGTATACGGCTGGTCTTCTGCAATCAGCTCATAAATTTTTTCATACGCCTTTGAATACTCTTTACGATCACTCAAGTTTTTGGCATCAACTAGCAGTTTATCGACTTCTTCATTTTTATACCAAATGTTATTTAAGCCTTTTTCAGACTGACTTGAATGGAAAATGCTGTATTGATCAGGGAATGTCGCTAAGCTCCAGCCGAGTAATAAGGCATCATAATCCCATTTTGGCGGGGTTGTTTGTTCGATTAATGCACTAAATTCTACAATTTGCGGTTTTGCTTCAATGCCAATTTCTTTGAGCTGCTGCTGGACAACGACAGCAATATCTTCACGGACTTTGTTTCCTTGGTTCGTCTTCAAGACGAAGGAGAACTTCTTACCGTCCTTATCAAGATAACCATCTCCGTCTGTATCCTCCCAGCCTTCTTCTTTCAGCATCTTTTTCGCTTTTTCTTGATCAAATTCAAATACTGGGACATTTTCATTTTTAGGGTAGTTCCATGACAGCGGGCTTTCTGGGATGTTGGCTACTTTCCCGTCTCCATTTAACACTTGATCGACAATCGTTTGACGATCAATGGCATGGGTAAGAGCTTGACGGACTTTTTTACTTTTGAACAGTTCGTTTTTCTGATTCCAGCCAATATATGAATAATTTAGCCCTAGATCAGATTCAATTTTGATGTTACTAACTTTTTCGGCTGTTTGCAGTTCTGCTCCAGGCACTGCAAAGAAATCAATATCACCTGCGGATAGCTGGGCCATGGCTGCATTTTGATCAGGAATCGTTTTAATGGTGACTGTATCAAGGTATGGCCGTCCATCCCAATAGTCATCAAATGCTTCGAGTTTGACATAGTCTCCTTCTTTCCACTCGGCAAATTTAAATGGACCGGAGCCGATTGGATTTTTTCGGTTAAATTCATTTTCGCCAAGATCCTTTATAGGGACATCACCTAAAATATGCTTTGGTAAAATCCCATAGCTTCCTAGCGTGACATTATAAAAATATGGATCTTTTTTATTCAGCTTAAATTCGACCGAATAGTCCCCTGTTTTTTTGACAGACTCTAATACTTCAAAGCCTGATCCACGCTCACCATTGTAATCCTTATTAATCGGAATGCTGTATGTAAACACAACATCATCAGCAGTCAGTTCTTCTCCATCATGAAACTTCACGCCTTTTCTAATGGTCACATCAAACTGTTTGCCGTCATCGGATTCTTTAATATCTTCTGCCAACGCCAGCTGTGGGTTTAGCTTTCCATCTGTTTGTAGTAAAAAGCTATAGATTCTTTCTTCAATATCAGAACTTGCCACGTCTGTTGAGTAAAGTGAGTTAAATAATGTAGGCTCTGCAATCGAACCAATGACAAGATCGCCGCCTTGTACAGGTTTACCTGTGGATTTCTTTTCACTGTCTCCAGACGTTTTATTTCCACCAGAACAAGCAGCAAGGATCAATGTAAAGATCAGCAGCAAACTGACCAAAATGGACTTTCTCTTTTTATCTTTCATAGACAATTCCCCCTATCTTTTTTTAAAAAATGATGACAGAAGCCCGTTTTATCCCCCCTCTCAAAGATGAGATCATACAAGCGTGATCAAGCGTCGTAGAGGTGGCAGGCCACAAAGTGGTTCGTTTTTAATTCTTGAAATTGTGGTACTTTTTCTTTACAGACTTCTTTCGCGTGCGGGCATCTTGTATGAAACACACAGCCTTTTGGTGGATTTGCAGGGCTTGGTAAATCCCCTTGCAGCATAATCCGTTCCCTTTTCATCTGACCTTTTTTACGGGTGACTGGAACGGAAGATAAAAGCGCCTGTGTATACGGATGAAGCGGATCATCGTACAGGCTATGCTTATCCGCAAGTTCCATCATTTTCCCAAGATACATGACGCCCACTCGATCACTAATGTGACGTACCACACTGAGATCGTGAGAGATAAAGAGATAGGTGAGGTCAAACTCTTCTTGAAGCTCTTCCATCAAATTGATGACCTGCGCCTGAATGGAGACGTCAAGCGCTGAAACAGGCTCATCTGCTATGATCATTTCAGGATTCATGGCAAGTGCACGAGCGATACCGATCCGCTGCCTTTGTCCGCCGGAGAATTCGTGCGGGTATCGATTCGCAAAACTTGGGTGAAGGCCGACTTTGGATAAAAGCTGTTCTACTTTTTCATTTCTTTCTTTTAAGGAATATAAGTGATGTGTTTTGTAGGGTTCTTTGATGATACTTCGAAGTGTTTTTCTAGGGTTGAGTGATGCAAAGGGATCTTGAAAGACCATTTGGATGTTTTTCCTTGTTGATTGTCTTAGTTTTGATTCTGATACATGAGAGATATCTTGCCCTTTAAATAGAATTTGTCCTTCTGTTGGTTCATATAAACGAATCATCGTCCGTCCTAATGTGGATTTACCGCATCCAGACTCTCCAACGATGCCTAACGTTTCGCCTTTATAAATGTTTAAGTCGATGCCGTCAACCGCTTTGACTGCTCCTACTTTCTTTTGCAGCACCCCAGCTTTAATTGGAAAGTGTTTTCGTATATTTTTTAATTCCAGGATGGTTTCTTTCTCAGATCGATCTGTCATGTATGGTTGATTTTCAGCAAGTGTCATGTTTGGCTTGCCTCCTCATATAAGAAACACCTGACGCTTCTACCATTTTCAAAGGTTGTCAGTTTGGGCAATTCACCTATGCAGCGTTCCATTACTTTAGGGCATCTAGGCGCAAAACGGCATCCTGCCGGAAGCTGATCTGGCGCAGGGACATTTCCTTTTATCGCCGTTAATGGCTGAATGTCTCCGTCAATGACTGGAATGGATTCAAGCAGTCCTTCTGTGTATGGGTGAAGCGGCTGATCAAACAACTCTTCAACGGTTCCATTTTCAACAACCTGTCCGCAGTACATGACAATGACGCGGTCTGCTACTTCCGACACAACACCTAAATCATGCGTAATGAGAAGTATAGATGTACCAAAGGTCGAACATAAATCTTTCATTAAGGTCAGCACCTGGGCTTGTATGGTCACATCGAGAGCAGTAGTCGGCTCATCCGCAATGAGGAGCTTCGGATCACAGCTTAGCGCAATGGCGATCATGACTCGTTGACGCATACCGCCGGATAAACGGTGCGGGTAATCTTTGATGATTTGTTCTGGCCTTGAAAAGCCTACAAGCTTTAGCAAATCAATCGCTTTTTTGGTCGCTTCTTTTTTTGAAAGTTTTTTGTGGTAAATGAGGATTTCTGTTATTTGTTCCCCGATGGTTAAGACGGGATTAAGTGAGGTCATGGGTTCCTGAAAGATCATGGATACATCATTACCGCGAATATTGCACAATTCCTTTTCACTATATGTAACAAGGTCTTTTCCATCAAGCTTAATGGAACCATCCATAATCTTCCCACCAGTCCCATTAATCAGACCCATGATGGATAAAGACGTAATACTTTTACCAGACCCAGACTCACCGACTAATGCGACTGTTTCCCCTTTTTTGATACTAAAATCAACGCCATCAACAGCAGGTATTGGTTCCTTTTTTCGAAAAAAATAGGTTTTTAAGTTTTGCACTTCAAGCAGTGTGCTCATGCATTCGCCCCTTTCTCCATAGATTAAATGAACCGAATCAAAAAATTCTGTCTTTTTAGAATAAAAAGAATTATCAAAATTTATATTTGTATATTATTACATCAGCATGACGAAATCAAGAAGTATTTAGTAAAATTGTAATATGTCACTTTTTTTGTGAATGTTTGTCTTTATGATTCTATCGCCTTTAAAAACGTTTCCGCTGGCTCCGCAATCATAGACTCCTCGCTGATTCGGTACTCATCGAAATACTTTTTCACGATATAAAATCCAGTGGCATAGCCAAGCATTTTGGGGTAGTTCCCCTTTCCATAAAGGAGATTCTGTATCAGCCTTTCGTCGTCCTGCACTTTCTGATAAAGGTGACTGGATACCCATTTCTTGTACATGCGCTGCAGCTGCGATTCGTCATATAAAGTCGTCCACTTTGCTGTATAGCTTTCTCCATATCTATGATACACAGCATATTCAGCGAGCCCCTCCATCATGATTGTATCAAGGAATGTAAAATCTTTTTCTTCTTTCGTGAGAAAATGCAACCTGCATACATGATGATATTCATGCGTCAGCAACGTACCGATTCGCTCCTTCGGTGTATGCGGGGATAAAAAAAGAAAGATTTTGTCATCAAATGCCATGCCTGATTGAAAGTAAAATTGTTCTCTGATCTCTTTGCTGCTCTCATTAACAGGCAAAATAAAGACGGGGACATCAGGACCTCCCCACTTTTTTTGCAGCGCTTTGTATTCTTTCATCACAAGCTTGAAATACCCTTTTTCTTTGAGCTTGTCGATCATTTCCTGGCAGGCGTTCCATGATCGCACCATTCCGTGATGTTGTAAATGGGCGAGAATAGATGATCCTTCTTTTTTCTCCGCTCCTTTAAAATAAGGGACAAAACGTGCCGCCAGCTCCTGAAATGATGATGATTGTTGGATGAGATATTGTGTATTGATCAGACCCATACCGCTGAACACCTCCATTTTCATCATATGCAAAAAGGCGGCGATCTGTTTATAGATCGCCGCCTTCTTAAGACATATTACGCTTCGTATTTTTTGAAGATAATAGTCGCATTGTGCCCGCCAAAACCAAGTGAGTTGCTCAAAGCAACTTGTACTTCTTTTGAACGTGCTTCATTTGCTACATAATCAAGATCACATTCTTCATCTGGTGTTTCAAGGTTAATCGTTGGCGGAATGACACTGTCTTTAATCGCCAGAACAGAGAAAATCGCTTCTACTCCGCCTGCTGCACCAAGTAAATGACCTGTCATTGATTTTGTCGAACTGATCGCAAGCTGATTCGCATGCTCTCCAAACACTTCTTTAATCGCCATTGTTTCAAACTTATCATTATACGGTGTGCTTGTTCCGTGGGCATTGATATAATCAATTTCTTCCACTGTTAAACCTGCATCACGAATTGCTTCTTTCATTGCACGTACGCCGCCTTCTCCGTTTGGAGCAGGTGCTGTGATATGGTATGCATCTCCAGTTGAACCGTAGCCAACGATTTCTGCATAAATGGTCGCACCACGTTTTAACGCATGCTCTAATTCTTCAAGAACAACAATTCCCGCTCCCTCACCCATAACAAATCCGTCACGGTTTTTATCAAATGGACGACTTGCTGTATCTGGATCAGGATTTGTCGAAAGGGCTTTGTTTGCACAGAAACCAGCAAACGACATTTTCGTTAATGGTGCTTCTGTTCCACCTGTAATCATCGCATCTGCATCTCCGCGCTGAATCACTTTAAAGGCATCACCAATGGAGTTTGTTCCTGTCGCACATGCTGTCACTGTACAAGAGTTAACCCCTTTTGCGCCAAGTGCAATCGAAATTTGACCTGTCGCCATATCTGGAATCATCATTGGAACGAAGAACGGGCTTACGCGTCTTGCTCCTTTATTTGAATACACTTCGAATTGCTCTTCGAATGTTTCAAGTCCGCCAATACCAGATCCAACCCATACCCCAACACGAGGTGCGTTTTCATCTGTAATTTCGAGGCGTGAATCTTCTAAAGCCTTTTGAGCAGCAACGACTGCATATTGTGTGAAGCGTGCCATCTTTCTCGCTTCTTTTTTCTCCATGTAATCTTCGATGTTAAAATCTTTTAGTTCTGCTGCTACTTTTGCTGTATATTCACTTGAATCAACACGTGTGATCGGGCCAACACCTGATACACCTGCTACAGCATTTTTCCATGTTGTCTCTACATCGTTGCCAAGAGGTGTCAAAGCACCTAATCCTGTAACAACTACTCGTTTCTTATCCATTAATTTGTGCACCCCACTCTTTTATCGGCCCCATCGCATAGCGATTGCGCCCCACGTTAATCCTCCACCAAAACCAACCATTACAATCACATCGCCGTCATGAATTTTTCCGGCTTCGATTTCTTCACATAGTGAAATTGGAATGGATGCTGCTGATGTGTTTCCATATTTATGGACTGTTTTCGACATTTTTTCAACTGGCAGCTCTAAGCGTTCGCGTGCTGCTTCCATAATGCGAATGTTTGCTTGATGCGGAATCAAGAAGTCTACGTCTTCTTTTGATAGTCCAGCTTTTTCAATCACATTTACGCTTGACTCGCCCATTTGTCTCACAGCAAATTTAAATACTTCTCTTCCATTCATGATTGTATGATCTTTTTCATCTAAGTACAAGTGCTTCCCGCCTCTTCCATCGGCTCCAAGCTCAAATGATAGAATTCCCTTGCCTTCGCTGACTGTTCCTAGTACAGCAGCACCTGCTCCATCTCCAAACAAAACAGCTGTGTTGCGGTCATCCCAGTCGGTAATGCGAGAAAGCTTTTCTACACCAACGACAAGCACATGTTTATAAGTGCCAGATTCGATAAATTGTTTTCCAGTAACAAGCCCATACATAAAGCCAGCGCAGGCAGCGCTAATATCCATTGCACATGCTTTATGTGCACCGAGCTGCTCTTGAATCATACAAGCGACTGTCGGAAATGCTTGATCTGGCGTAACTGTCGCTACAAGAATCATATCAATATCTTCTGCAGCCACATCTGCGTCAGCTAATGCTTTTTTTGCAGCAGCAAGTGCCATATGAGATGTATTGACATCATCAGATGCAATTCTTCTTTCTTCTATACCTGTTCTAGTACGAATCCACTCGTCAGAAGTTTCAACCATTTTTTCTAAATCACGATTTGTTAATACTTTTTCAGGTATATAGCGGCCAAGGCCAATAATTCCAGCATTCATTGAATAAGACTCCTTTTACTCATACGAGCATGTGATATTGTGATCTTATATTAGTATCTGGTACTAATTTTACCTTATTTTTTTCTCCTTGGCAATACAAACGTCTAACCTTTCCTCTCACTTTTTTCATAGATTAATGATATACCAATAGTAGAAAGGAACATGTGATATGGCGCAAAAGGATATTTTCTCAGCAATGATGTTTGGTCAGCCACTTGAAAAGGAGAAAAGCAAGACAGAAAAAAAGGAGGAGCGTGCAGAGACTTCTTCAAGTGATGACTCCATTGACTACATGCATGTCATGAATCAAATTGGAAACATTATGAACTCCATCGATGAGCTGAAGCCTGTGTTTAAAGATGTCGGCCCTATGATTAGTGCCTTCAAGAAAAAATTATCATAAAAAAAAGCCACTATTCTGTGGCTTTTTCTGATGCTGCATCTGCTTTTCCAAGCTCATATGCCTCTTGCATGACAGATGTAAACAAAGAGAGAAGCGGCTGAAGTGCTTGTGGATCAAGCTGAATCCCTGCTTTATCTAATTCTTCTTTTGCTTGTGGAAAATACTTCATCGCAATTTGTAAAAACTCCATCGATTTTTCGTGCTGCATGTTCAACGTCCTCACTTTTCATTTGGCAATTTGCCTGTTTTTTTGTAATTCGCAATATCCTTCTCAATGTCTTTCACAAAAGCGCGGTCTATGGTTGAGCTAAATTTCCCCATTTCGATCACTCCTTCTTTAAAGTCAAAGGAGTACTCACCTTGTTCGTTTAGCTTGCCTTCATTAAACTTCTTCGCAATGATACTGTACGCTTTATCGACATGCTGTACAGTGCTAGTTAACACCGTATGGCTTCCAAGGTTGGATTGATCAGTGACATATCCGATCGCAGATAAATTGTCGGTTTTGATTTGTTCAATGACAGGGATATTATAACCATCACCTGCTGGATACACAACATCTACACCTTGTTTTTTCAATTTTTGATAGAGGTTCACCGCTTTGTCAGCATCATCCCAGTTTTCGACAAATTCCGCTAGGACTTGCACATGTTCGTCCTGATATTTTGCACCTTTGATAAAACCGTCTACTTCACTTTGCCAATCATATGTAGCCAGAATACCAATCTTTTTTGTTTTGGACATATGTGCTGCTGTCATGCCTCCGAAAAAGCCCATTGCTTCTCCTTTAAACGTGACGTTTGTGACATTATCAGCTTGAGGCTTGCCTCCATTGACCGTGATAAATTGTGTTTTCGGATAATCTTCACTGATCAAGTTGAAAATTTCGCTGTATTCATTGCCATGGCCAATAATTAAATTGACTCCTTTTTTATGAAATTCTTCAATGGCATCAACGATTTTCTCCTTGTCGACCATCCCTTCCTTATAATAAACATCTACACCAAATGTTGATTGGATATTTAATAAGCCTTTATAACCTTTCGTTCCCCAAACTTGATCATTAATCGTATCGGGGACGAGTAAACCCACCTTCTCAATATGTCCTTTTAACGGCGCCTGCGAGCAGGCAGATAGCATAAGAAGAAGGAACGAAAAGATCATGACAAGCCGCTGGTACTTCATGCCATGTTCAACTCCCTTTGCAACACGCAGGCATGAACCTGTATGTTAAATATAGGTTTATTTTATACTGAAAAAAGATAAGATGGAAGATCATTCTTGCTTTTTGTCGAAAAATGTTGAGTTTTGTCTTTTCCATTCTGCTATGATTTCTTCTGCTTGTTTGTCACCTGTTTGTCTTTCTACCTTCAATTGATGGATCATTTCCTGCCTTTGATCAGTCCGTGCCCACTTTAAAAGCTCCTTTGCGACATCTTCTACAAAAAATGCGTGATCATCCTTTATTCGTCTCTCTTCATGGAGTGTCCACGGACCAAACATGCGTGGAAGGATAACAGCCGAAACACTTTGTTCATGCGAATGGCTTTCGGGTTCTTCGTAAAACAAGCGGTATATGCCATGCTTCGCTTCGAGGTCTGTCTCTCTGTTCATTGAATCATCTGATTGAAAAAAGATCAGGTCATATGCCTCTTTCCTATCTTGACCATCAATAACGCGGACAAGATCATTGCGGCCAAGCCACATCATCCGCTCTTCTAATAACATTTTTTGCTCCTCTGACTGCTCCTTAGGATATGTGATATCCACTTGTATGCCCTCTTTCATCATATATTCACAAAGTGTCAGTCCAAAAAATTCATCTGCACCTATGATCAGTCCAGTTTCCATGTTCATGTCCCCTTTTTTAGCATATCGAATAAAAAGAAGAGCCCTTTCCATGAAGGGCTGTTATCATCCTATTCATTACAATTCTCTTTCATGCGATTTATAAAACTTGTGAATGGACTGAAAGATTCTTCTTGGATGATCAAACATATGCAAGGTAAGGTCCATCTGACAATGGTCTGGATTCATCATATGTTGATCAATAAAAGGCTTTGCATGTAGTTCATAGGCATACGGTGCGCCGTTTAGTCTCTGCCATATATGAATCGGTACATGAGCTGAATGAACGGGGCAAGAAGGAAGTGGATACGTTTCTGCTTCCTTTGCAGAGCACCCATAGCTCTGTGCGAGTTCTTTCATGAACTGTTTGTAGAAGAATTTGTGTTCCTTTTCTCTTTCTCTTTGTGCTTGCAGGTGTAAACATGGATTCATCATGGCTATAGACCTTAGCACTTCTGGCATTTCTTCGGCAAGACTCATGGCGACAAGTGCGCCCATTCCCTCTGCCAGCACATGAATTTCCCGGTTTAATATTTCTTGTTTTAATGTGTGATGAACAAGCTGTTTCGCACTAAAAACAGCATCTTCACATCCCCAGTGATTCCCATGAAGATGACTATTAAACAATGTATATCCTTCATCCTTTAAAGCAGTTAATAGCTGGTTTCTTCCGTAATGCTGAAGCCAGAATGATGTATTTTCCTGCACAAAGTGATTTCGGTCACCGAGGATTAGAATGCCAAAGCCATTTGGTTTTTGAGGAAGGTGAATGACGTTCCACTGGGAACCAAGCTGGAAAAAACGTTCGCTTACACCCATATGGCCAGCCTCCTTTCAGTGATTCTGCTTTCTATGATATGAACAACAACTCTTGTAGGAATAAGGAAATCCCCTAAAGACAGAAGAATTCTTTTTATTTTTATAGTAGAAGGTCTCAAAATGGTCACATAAAGGCGGAAAACAGTCTTTTCTCTGAACTCGTATCTATGGTATGATAGTCAATAGATTGTTACATAAAGGACGGTGGAATAATGCATTACATTATCACCCTCATTTGGACTTTTCTGCTGACACATATGGCTGGTTACATCGTTGCATCTATGAATGGAGCTGCTTATGATTTTACGTTAACTTCCATTCTTGCCATAGTGTTTACGGTTATTTTATTCATCTTTGCTGAAGTAAGTCCAATGAAAGAAACAGAAAGTTCAACAGAACATTCTTAATATTGCTGGAAAAGAGCTAATGATTTGAGATTAGCTCTTTTTCTTTTTTTCAGAATGATGACTAGAAGTTGAGAGCGCACGCTAAAACCCCCTGCCGTCAATTACAGGGGGTTTTTGAGTTACACTTCAACCGTTTCGGACTTCTGTTTGTCTGCTGACAAATGGCTTTTCGCAAGCCCTGTGAACAGGAAGATCGCGATGCCTGATAAAATCTCAAGCACACCACCCCCCGCAATGACAGGTCCTGCTCCAAAGCGTTCTGCCAGGACGCCCGATATGACGGCTGCAAGCGGGAGAAAGACATTTGATGACGCATTGATCACGGCATATACTTGCGGCTGATCTTCTTGGTCAACAGACGTTTGAATAATGACCATCTCTGGGACATTGATCGCACTGACGGCTGCACCAAAAATAAAGGAAGCTAGAAGAACGACTGGAAGCCATGTACTCATTCCAGTGATAAAGAATGCCGCACCTTCAATCATGCCTGCGACAATAAAGAACAAGCCGAATCTTTTGATTTTCACCTTCGCCAGTGCAAAGCCCATCATAAACGCACCGACTGCAGCGACACCTCTTAAAATGGAATACACCATTGAATCACTTTGCAGCGCTTCTGCTACATATACAGCGGATAATGCCTGCCACGGAGCTGCGGCGACATTCATTAAAATACAATAAAGGGTCAGTGCAAATAAAATATGATGATTTTTAACGACTAGAAAGCCTCTTTTTAAGTTATACAGATATGTATTCTTTGCTTGTTTAATGTCTGCTGCTTTTTCTGCATCTGACTTTTGGAGTTTAACGCCAATAATGAACAAGCCCGATATGATAAATAAAGCAGTGGTGATTAGGAGCGTATCTGCAGGGCCAATTAATTTGACCAAAAGACCAGCGACCATCACCGCAGCAAGTGCGACAATTTCAAAAGATGATTGCAGGATCGCATTTGCTTTTTGAATGAGATGCTTTGGAACAATCTGCGGCAGGATGGCCACAGAAGCCGGGTTATATGCTGCACCTGTTGCCGATTGAATAACCATTAATGAGATCAATAACCATAGAGGCAATATGTGCGAAAAATGCAGTAGTGGAATAATGAGTACAATGGTTGCTCGAATGACATCTGAAGCAAACATCCATTTAGATAAATGATGTCTTTTCATAAGAGGTCCTAGTATTGGGGCCAACAATGATGAAGGAAGAACTGTCACTGCTAGAAGAAGTCCGGTACCGAGCGCTCCATCCCCTCTTAAAATCAATAACCAAAGAACGGATGTAAAAGCAAAACTTTCTCCTGTATTTTTTATGAGTCTTGATATGAACAATGAGGTGAAGCGTTTATTCCAAACACTTTCACTGAGATTCATCTTTTCCATCACACAAATCCTTTCAACCTTATACTATTTTTACATATTTTACCTTAATCTTTCTTTTTTTCATACTATTTATTTGAAAATTGGAACTTAATTGTTTTTTATTATAAAGAAAAAAGAGGCATGACACATGCCTCTAAAGACTTATTCATATGGACTCTTAGTCAATTGCTTACGGCTTCCTTTGGTAAGTCCATACGCGGTTATGGTTCGAGTTATCCGGAAAGACGTCTCCTGCTTTAAGCTTTATCTTTAAAGGATCTTTCACCATACTACCGGTCTCACCGATTTCGATATAAACACCATTATTAGGTGCCTTATTACCAGATTTAAACTGATGCTGTTGACCCATTTCCATCCTCCTTTCTCGATTGATGTTATTATGTCCCGTCCATTGCCTCTCCAATCCAATATGTAAAAAGTCCCTGCTCAGTCGAGACAGGGACACTTGTGATTTATTTAGGTTGTTGATACATGAGCTCTTTGATTAACGCTTTTTGCACATGCAGGCGATTTTCTGCTTGCTGGAATACTTTAGAATGTGGTCCATCAATGATATCAGCCGTCACTTCTTCTCCGCGATGTGCCGGCAGACAATGAAGGAAGATATAATCTGTTGCTGCATGTTGCATGAGTTCCTCATTGACTTGATATTCTTTAAATTCAGCTAGACGTTTCTCTGTTTCAGCTTCCTGTCCCATGCTTGTAAATACGTCTGAATAAATGACATCTGCATCCTGAACAGCAGCTACTGGATCTGTTGTGACGATGACTTCTGCGCCTGATTGTTTTGCAAACGCCTGAGCAGTGTCTGTCACCTCTTGAAGAGGTTCATAGCCTTTTGGTGATGCAACGGCAATGTCACAGCCTAACTGCGCGCAGCCGACCATTAAGGAATGAGCCACATTATTCCCATCACCGATGTACGCCACTTTCACACCTTTTAGTGTGCCTTTTGCTTCTTTAATCGTCAGTAAATCAGCCAGTGCCTGACATGGATGAGAGTAGTCCGTTAGTCCGTTGATCACTGGAATAGAGGCGTATTTTGCAAGTTCTTCTACCTTCTCATGTTCAAAGGTTCGAATCATAATGCCATCTACATACCCAGACAGCACCTGCGCTGTATCACCAATCGTTTCTCCTCTGCCAATTTGCAGATCATTTGAGCTGAGGAAGAGCGCATGTCCGCCTAGCTGCGTCATGCCCGCTTCAAACGAGACACGGGTTCTAGTTGAAGATTTTTCAAAGATCATCGCTAATGTTTTTCCTTTGAATAAATCTTGATATGGATGTTGTTTCATTTCTTCTGCTTTTTCAATTAAGTACGCAATGTCATTGATCGAAAAGTCTTTTAACGATAAAAAGTCTTTTCCGTATAATGCCGGTTGCACGTCGACTTGGCTCATGCCGTCACTTCCTTTTTATATAATTCGTGGAGAGATACTGGTGATACATCTCCATCTTTTCCTTGCAGGAACGCTTGCGCCGTTTCATATTCGGTTAGAACTTGAACACCATGTGTGAGTGCTTTTACACGCTGTTCTTTTGCCTCTTCATCATCACCTAAATGAATGTGAAGCGATTTATCGTCTTGTTGCAGCCACGATTCAAAGCTGCCAGTCCAGACGTCAAAGCCTGCTCTTTTTGCTTCATCTACGAATAATTCACTGCCTTGTATAAAGAGGCTTCCTTTCTGTTTCCAGATCGGTGCAAACACTTTTTTCAAGGCGCTTTCGACGTTCTTTCCTACACACATTCCTTCACCCGTCGCCTTCATTTCAGGTGTGAGCTTTAAATCGATATCTTGAATGGCATGTGAGGAGAAGACTGGGAATTTAACAGCTGTGCCCCCCTTATTCTTCGTTGCCGGTTTCAATTCTTCAAGCGTTGCACCAGCTAACAGCTGAGTCGCCATTGGGATCATGTCAACACCCATGACTTTACTTACAACTGGAACAGTCCGGCTTGCCCGAGGATTCACCTCTAATACGAGCGTCTGGTTCCCTTTTATCACAAATTGAATATTCATAATGCCTTTAAAAGCTAATTTCTTTGCGATTTGTTCAGAAGCGTTATACACCTGTTGTTTGATGTCTTCACTAATAGAGACACTTGGTAAGATGGCAAAGCTGTCACCTGAGTGTACGCCCGCTTTTTCAATATGCTCAACAATGGTTGGAATGAATGTCGTTTGTCCGTCTGAAATAAGATCCACTTCCACTTCTTTTCCAGTGACATACTCATCAATTAAGATCGGATAAGGTAAATGATCTGGCTGATCAAGTAGTTCTGCCAATTGAGCTTCTGTATGAACAACGATCATGCCCATTCCACCAATGACATATGATGGACGAATAAGAACAGGGTACCCGATGCTTGCAGCATGCCCCAGTGCTTCTTCTTTTGAATGTGCTGTATCTCCTTTTGCATGAGGAAGATTCAGTTCATCAAGAAGCTGATAGAATAAATCGCGATCTTCTAATGCATCTAGTGTGTCAAAGGACGTGCCTAACAAGGTAACGCCGGCTTTTTCTAATCCTTCCGCCACATTGATTGCTGTCTGCCCGCCAAATTGAACGATGACAAAATCAATTTGCTCCGCTTCAACTACGTTTAAAATATGTTCTAACGTGATCGGCTCAAAGTATAAACGATCTGCAATCTCATAATCGGTACTAACCGTTTCTGGATTATTGTTCATCATGATGGTTTCAAATCCAAGCTTTTGTAAAGTAAGAACGCCGTGAACGGCACTATAATCAAACTCGACCCCTTGCCCAATTCGAATCGGACCAGATCCAATGATGAGTGCACGCTGCTTTGTTTTCTCTTGATGCTCTCCATCACTTTTGCCAAAGTACGTAGAATAGAAGTAATTCGTTTTTGCATCGAATTCAGCCGCACATGTATCGACAATTTTAAATGAAGCGGCAATGCCATACTCTTGACGAAGCTGTCTGATATCTTGTTCACTGCGATCCGTCAGAGAAGCGATTGTTTCATCAAGGAAACCTTTTTCTTTCACCTTTTTTAAGGTGTCTTTGGATAGCGTCCCCTGATGATTCTTCAATTCTTGTTCGAGTGTGATCATATTCTTGAAGACATGTAAGAAAAACAGATCAATCTTCGTCGTTTCATGAATCGTTTCAACGGTTTCTTGTCTGGAAAGCAGCTCCATGACAGCGAAGAAACGGCGATCGTCCGGTGTTTTGATTAATTCAAATAACTGTTCAGTCGAATGTTCTTTCAGTTCAGGCAAGTGGAAGCCCTTTGTTTTGATTTCAAGTGATGCGACGGCTTTTTGAATGGCAGATTCTAAATTACGGTCAATCGCCATGACTTCACCAGTCGCCTTCATTTTTGTGCCTAATTTCCGGTCTGCCTGTTTAAATTTATCGAACGGCCAACGCGGGAATTTCACCACGACATAATCGAGTGCCGGCTCAAAGCTAGCATACGTTGTTCCTGTAAGCGGATTTTTCAATTCATCTAGTGTATAACCGACCGCAAGTTTTGCCGCCATTTTGGCAATCGGATAGCCTGTTGCTTTCGATGCGAGAGCAGAAGACCGGCTGACCCGAGGGTTGACCTCAATGACAAAATATTCTTTGCTGAGTGGATCAAGAGCGAACTGGATATTACAGCCGCCAACGACATCAAGCGCTGAAATAATTTTTAAGCTCGCTGAACGGAGCATTTGATAATCCTGATCCGTTAATGTCTGTGACGGTGCAACGACAATCGAGTCACCTGTATGCACACCAACTGGATCGATATTTTCCATGTTACATACAGTGATACACGTATTTTGACGATCTCTCATGACCTCATACTCGACTTCTTTAAAGCCAGCAATGCTTTTTTCAACTAAGCACTGATGAATCGGACTCGCTAGAAGAGCACCTTCAATCAGCGGTTTAAAAGCCTCTTCAGTTAAAGCGATGCCTCCCCCTTTACCACCAAGTGTGTAGGCTGGTCGAAGAATGACAGGAAAGCCCACTTCTTTTGCAAATTGAAGGGCGTCTTTCGCATTATCTACAATTTCACTTTCTGGTACAGGTTCATTCAAATGCTTCATGAGAGCACGGAATTTCTCACGATCTTCACCGTTTTCAATTGTTTCAACTGACGTTCCGAGCAGTTTTACCCCATGCTTTTTCAGCACACCGGCTTTTTCCAGCTCGACAGCAAGGTTTAAAGCCGTCTGTCCGCCAAGATTGGCTAAAAGACCATCTGGTTTCTCTTTTTCAATGATTCTTGTCACTGAATCAACTGAAAGCGGTTCAAAATAAATTTCATCAGCAAATGACTCGTCTGTCATAATGGTTGCTGGGTTGTTATTCACTAAGATGACGTTGTAGCCTTCTTCTTTTAAGGCCATACAACCTTGTGTTCCTGAGTAATCAAATTCTGCTGCCTGACCAATGATGATTGGACCGGACCCGATGACTAGAATGGTTTGTATGCTTTGATCTTTAGGCATGTGCGACTTCTCTCCTTGCTTGTTTCACTTTCTCAATAAAATCATCGAATACCCATTCACTTTCTGCAGGGCCTGGATGTGCTTCTGGATGAAATTGAACGGACATAATCAGCTTCTCTTTATGAATGAATCCTTCAACAGATCCGTCATTCACGTGGAGGAATTTGACGTCCACTTCTTTGTCATTCATGCTTTTTTCATTGACCACATAGCTATGATTTTGGCTTGTCATAAAGACACGTTTTGATTCTGTATCTTGTACAGGATGATTCGCCCCGCGGTGGCCAAAAGGAAGCTTATACGTATCCCCGCCAAGCGCAAGAGCAATTAATTGATGACCTAAGCAAATGCCTAGTGTCGGGAAGGTCATCATGATGTCATGAATGGTTTTTAAATATGGCTTCATTGTTTTTGGATCTCCAGGTCCATTTGACAAAAGGATCGCATCTGGCTTGATATCAAATACCTTTTCCATTTGTTTGTACGGAATCACTGTGACTTTACAGCCGCGCGCTTCGAGTGAGTCCGCAATAGATTTTTTAAAGCCAAAATCAATGAGCGCTACATGTTCCTCGCCGCTTCCTTGTGTGTATACTTCATCTTCTGTGACCTGCTCAATCACATTGTCTTGCTTCATTGCAGGAGGCGTTTCATTTTCGTCTAAACTAAGCACTGCATTCATCGTTCCATTTGCTCGAATGTTCTGCACGACTGCGCGAGTATCTGTATGTGTAAGAAGCGGAATGTTCCACTTCTGTAAATAATCTTTTAAGCTTACGGCTGCAAGGTGATGAGAAAAATGGTCAGCTGCCTCATAGACAACGACCGCCTTCACTTGTGGTTTTTTGCTCTCAAAGTCTTCATGATTGATGCCGTAATTTCCGATGAGCGGATATGTGAAGACAATGATTTGTCCTTTATAAGAAGGATCTGTGAGCACCTCCTGATAACCTGTCATCCCTGTAAAAAAGACCACTTCACCTGTAATGCCAGCTTCTCCTGTCAGATCTCCTTCAAAAGAGGCTCCATCTTCTAAATTTAAATAACCTTTCATGCTTGTGTCACCCCATATTGAATAATTAATAATATAAATGCATGTTTATGCGTTCTGGTGTAAAAAAATTTAGACCGTTACTGCTTCATTTGCTAACACTTGAATGATGGCTTCAATGGCTTGATCCAATTCAACTTTTTTGACATTCAGCGGAGGTAATAATCGAATAACATTCGGACCAGCTGGAAGCACAAGCAAACCTTGCTCTCGAAGGGCTGTGATGTAATCACCTACTGGCTGATGACACTCAATTCCTGCCATTAATCCTTTGCCACGTACTTCTTTCACGATGTTCAGCTGCTTGACTTCTTGCAGTCTCTTTAAGAGGTACGCACCCTTTTCTTTCACTTCTGAAAGAAAGTCTTCTTTAAATATTACATCAAGAGTTGCGTTCACAGCTGACATAGCGAGCATATTGCCACCAAATGTTGTGCCATGAGAGCCTGGAGAAAATGCATCCCCTAAAGCTTTTTTCCCTATCACTGCACCTACTGGAAACCCATTTCCTAAACCTTTTGCGGCTGAAATAATATCAGGATCAAGTCCCGATTGCTCATAGGCAAATGCTGTCCCTGTTCGCCCAATACCCGTTTGGATTTCATCTACAATCAGCAGTGCTTGATGTTTTTTGCAAAACATTTGAACGGCTTCTAGAAATTCAGCTGTAGCTGGATTCACTCCACCTTCACCTTGCACCACTTCCAGCATGACCGCTGCGACATCATCGATTTCACACGCTGTGATCGCTTCAGGGTCATTAAACGGTACATAATGAAAGCCTTCCAGCATCGGTCCAAAACCAGTTTTGATTTTATCTTGACCTGTGGCAGCCATACCAGCATACGTACGCCCATGGAAAGAGTGCAAAAACGTCACAATATTTGTTTTACCTGTTGCTTTTCGGGCCAATTTGATAGCCCCTTCATTCGCTTCAGCCCCGCTGTTGCAGAAAAATACGAGATCTCCCGAACTGTTGGCTGCCAGCTTTTCCGCTGCTTTTTCTTGCAGTCCATTTTCAAATAGATTTGATACGTGCCAGACCTCGTCAAGCTGCTTCTTGATGGCTTGATTGACCTTTGGATGATTGTGACCTAAATTCGTGACCGCAATGCCTTGTATAAAGTCTAAATATTTTTTCCCAGTTGTATCAACTGCCCAAGAACCTTCTGCCTCTTTAATTTCAACGTTCCACCGTCCGTACGTTTGAAAGAGATGACTCACAGGACCGCCTCCTTTTGTTTTACAATTCGAGTTCCTTTAAAGGTATCTCCTGTAAAAATACTGCCTTTTCCATTCACAATCATGACTTCATCCACATCTCCTGATAAAGCACTTAGCGCAGATTGCACTTTTGGAATCATTCCCCCGGAAATAATACCTTCATCGATGAGCTTGAGAGCTTCTTGTTCGGTGACAACGTCTAACAGCTCACCATTTTTTAAAATTCCTTCCACATCTGTGACAAACATGAGCTTATCAGCTTTCATAGCTCCTGCGACTGCTGATGCTGCAAGATCAGCATTTACATTTAACGTTTGGCATTCTTCGGTCATAGATAGCGGCGCAATGACGGGAATGAATTGTTTCTCCATTAGTGCTTCTGCCATCTCTGGATTGACTTCTTTGATTTCGCCAACGTACCCATATACATCTTGATCGAGAAAATCGGCGACAAGCATCTGTCCATCTTTACCAGATACACCGACAGATGATATATCATGCTTTGCCAACTCTGAAACAAAGTATTTATTCACCGTTCCTGAAAGGACCATTTCGGCTACCTCTAACACCGGCTTTGTTGTTTTGCGCTGTCCATCTACAAATTCCGTTTTCACTTCTAATTTTTGCAGCATGCTCGTGATTTCAGGACCCCCGCCATGTACGATAGCCAGTTTAAATCCAGCAGCTTGAAGTGAGCGGACATTTTCATAAAAGGTATCGGAAAGTTCTCGAATGACACTGCCTCCACACTTGAACACGATCGTTTTATCCATGTCTATCTCCTTCATTATGTGCGATAGCTCGCGTTAATTTTCACATAATCATAGGTAAGGTCACAGCCCCATGCTGCCGCTTCACCATTTCCTTCATTCATTTGAATGAAAATCGTAATCTCATCCTGCTCTAGATACGCTTTTGCTTCCTCTTCTGAGAAAGACTGAGGTTCATTATGTTTAAACAGACATTGCCCGCCTAAGTAAACTTCCACCTCTTCTGGCGTGACAGAAGCTGCGCTATGACCGATTGCTCCGATAATCCGTCCCCAGTTGGCGTCCGTACCGTATACGGCTGTTTTCACAAGACTTGAACCTACGATTTTTTTTGCAATAATACCCGCTTCTAAGTTGTTTTTTGCACCAACAACTTTCGCTTCGATTAATTTGGTTGCGCCTTCTCCGTCTCTTGCAATCTCTTTTGCTAGATCTTCACAGGCTAGTTTTAATCCTTCTTTAAACAATGGCCATTCTGGATGTTCTTCATTCAGTGCCTGGTTTTCTGCCATCCCATTTGCCATCACAAGCACCATATCGTTAGTTGATGTTTCTCCATCGACGGTAATTTGATTAAACGTCACATCTGTAATGTCACGAAGAGCATTTTGCAAAGCTTCTTGTTCGACATTTGCATCGGTTGTGACAAACCCGAGCATTGTTGCCATGTTCGGATGAATCATACCAGAGCCTTTTGCTGCACCAGAAATGAGAATCTCTTTCCCGTCTATCGTCAAGGAGTATGTCGTATTTTTAATGACTGTATCTGTTGTTAAAATCGCTTCTTCAAAGTGGCCATTTCCTGCTTTTGCTTCTTTTAGCTGAGCAATGCCTGTTTTGATTTTATCCATATCCAGACACTCTCCAATGACACCAGTAGAAGAAACGGCAATGTAATCAGGCTCTGTGCCTAACATGTCTGCACAGGCTGCCTGCATGTCGTATGCATCTTTTAATCCCTGTTCACCTGTGCATGCGTTGGCGATGGCACTATTGACAATGACACCTTTTAGTTTGCCCGTCTTTTTTAAGCTTTTTTGTGTGACTTGAAGAGGCGCAGCTTGAAAGTGACTTTGAGTGTATACCGCTGCACTCGCTGCTGGTACTTCACTGATGATCAAGCCAAGGTCTTTTTTTGAATAGCGTAATCCTATATGAATCCCCTTTGCTTCAAAACCTTTTGGTGATGATACGTCCCCGTCTATTTTGACAATACTTTTTTCATTCAATTCGATCATGTTTGTTGTCTCCCCTGTTCTTATGGATAGAGAGGTGTCATTGTGAGGCCCGCCTCTTCATGTAAGCCTTTGATGATGTTGAAGTTTTGAACCGCTTGGCCGGCTGCGCCTTTCATGAGATTATCTATGACAGATACAATCGTCAGTCTCGCTGTTCGCTCATCTAAATGAAAACCAATGTCACAGAAGTTACTGCCATATACTTCTTTTGTTTGCGGATATATCCCATGATCTCTCACTCTTACAAAATAGGAATCTTCATAAAAGTCCTTCATCCGTTTCATTAATTCTTCTTTTGTGACATCTGATTTCAATTGTGTATACATCGTCGCCATAATCCCTCTTGTCATCGGGACAAGGTGTGTTGAAAATGTGATGTTCGCCGTTTGCGGGTTCCATTCTCTAAGTACTTGTTCTATTTCAGGTGTGTGCTGATGTTCATTCACCTTATAAATTTTAAAGTTATCGTTCAGCTCTGAAAAATGTGTGCCAAGTGAGGCTGATCGTCCTGCACCGGACACCCCGGTTTTTGCATCTATTATGATCATAGATTCATCGATTAAATTCTGTTTCATCAGCGGTGCTAAACCTAGAAGAACTGCAGTAGGAAAGCAGCCTGGATTTGCAATGACTTCCGCTTGCTTAATGGTTTCACGATTCAATTCAGATAATCCGTATACAGCTTGTTGAACCGATGCTTCATCCGCTGCCCTTCGTTTATACCACGCTTCATAAACAGTTCCATCTTGAATGCGCAAGTCACCTGATAAATCAATAATTGGCACCCCTTGATTCATGAGCTTCGGTGTGAGTTCACTTGAAACGCCTGCTGGTGTCGCTAAAAACACAGCATCTGTTTCTTGCACAATGGCAGCCGGATCAATGGCTTTTAATGTTTGGTCAGTAATCGTTGTCAGATGCGGATAAGATTGACTGTATAATTGCCCATCACCACTTGATGAATACAATATACATTCCTCCACATGTGGATGCTGCTTAAAGATACGAACTAATTCCGCACCACCGTACCCTGTAGCACCTATAATACCTATTTTCAACGTCAATACACCCTCTTGATCTTTGTGAAATTATTTAACATTATAACATGTATAAAAATTAATTCAATTGTATATTTAATATTTGTTTTCATTTTTTTTCATAAAAAAATCCACATATCTTCGTGAGACATGCGGATTTTATCTATTGTTCTTCATATTGAGGACCAGAAGCGCACTGCATAAATATAATAGGGAACTTGCATAAAAAATCAAATGAATGGTGAAGAAATCAGCAAAAAGGCCGCCAAGCATAATGGCGATGGATGAAAAAAGCGCTGTCCAAAAATGATAGTGCCCAACTTCTTTCATACGCTTTTTCTCGTTTGTGAGTTCGGTGACGAGTAATTTCTCTCCGTGCTTCTGAACACCACCTAGCACACCTAAGGCAAGCTGAACCATATAAACTTGCTCTACTTCTGTGATATGTGGAAAAAGTAGAAGAAGAAACGCCATACCAAACGAATGAATGATTAAAAAGAGACGCCTGTCGGTCGTTTCAGGAAGTTTTCCTAATAATAAATGAATGAACGCACCGCTCAAACCAAACAGACCATAAGCAAGACCAAATTGAGAATAGCTCGACCCAACATTTTTAATAAAAAGAATATAAAAAGGGAAAATGAGACTACTGGCGAAAAACAGTAGACTTTGTGAATAGACGAACCATTTCATTGCTTTAGCATTCATTGTGTATTGTACCTTTCATAAAAGTAGTTGATAAATCTGCCATCTGGATCTGCTTGCTTTTTCTTTTGAAAGAATAGATCGGTTTTTGGGTACGCTTGTTTCATTTGTGCTTTCGTTTGATAAGGCATGTATGGTAAGTAATAGCTTCCATGGTGCCGCAAGGTGATATCTGTCATTTGCCGGATGACCCGCTCTGCTTCTGCCTTCTCTTCTTTCTCAAAACCATAATTCACTAACAAAACAAGTGCAAACATATCTTCTTTCGCATATGAGAGATCCGCTTTTTCATTTTTTTGTACGTAGCGGATCGTGATGTTCATTAAATTCAATTCTTCCTGTTGTAAAAAGCTTCTCATGTCATCGATATACGCACGAAAACGATCAACTGGAACAAAGTATTCTTGAAGCACATCGGTATCTGACTCATTTTCATATTCTAAAAAAGCAGAATCAGACCGCATCACGTTATTTCTTGTGATCAGCTGGTCATTTTGACTTTGAAAATACTTTTTTTGCAAGTTCCATAGCAAATCTTTCCCCATATCAAATCTTCTCGAAAGGCCGAGCATAAATTTTAAAGGGATGACGAGCTGATCTTCTTTGAGCTCGCGGTATGGATCGATCTGTTGATCAGAAATAAGCGAATAATTCGTCACATACATCTCTTTCAAAAAATTTGTTTTCGCTGTAGAGATTCTTGCGAGATGCATGCGCACTTCTTTATTGTTCTTTACATGCTTTTGAAAATAATCAGTGTATTCATCGAAGTGTAGAGAGGTTGTCTCCATTTTATATAATTCATCCTTTGTTAAGGACAGCTCAACATCTAAAATGACACCGAATAAGCCGTATCCTCCAATCACGGCAGTAAATAAATCATCGCTAGGCTTTACTGTGATGATCTCTCCATCTGCTTTTAACAGTGTGAAAGAGCGCACAGTGTCAATGAGTGAGCCGTAGCGAATGTCACGTCCATGTGCATTTGCACTTAACGAGCCACCAATCGTAAAGATGTTTTGAGATTGCATCACCTTTACTGCAAGACCATATGGGTTCACATATTTTTGAATATCATCCCATGTGGCGCCGCTCTGTACCCGAATGGTCTTCTTTTTTTCATTAAATGATACGATTCGGCGAAATTTCGTCATGTCTAGTACAATGCCATTTTCATAATACGTGTGGCCGCCCATACTATGCTGCTTTCCGGCGATTGAAATGGGCAGATTCTTCTCTTTTGCTTCTTCTAATACTTCTTTTAAAGATTCTATTTCTTTTCCTTGCACGACTTTTTTTATTTTGACCGGCATGAGGTGACTCACATCTGTAAACGCCTCAAGTCCTTGTCTTTTGTGTGCTTGACCTTCACGTATAGAGACTGATGCAAAAAAGGCAGCGCCATATCCCATCAAAAGAACGATCCATATCCACTTTCGTTTCATTATAGGTACTCCGTTCTATAAAATTACATCCATTATATCAAGCCATACTCCTCCTCTACCTTAATTTTTCATAAAAAAACCTGGTACGAGTTCAACTCATACCAGGCATTTTTCGTATTTACTTATTGAATACCAAGCGCAATTTTAGCGTATCTTGACATTTTGTCACGTGTCCAAGGTGGATTCCATACGATGTGAACTTCTGTTTCTTTCACTTCAGGCAAGTCGCTCAATGCTTTTTTGACTTCATCGACGATAACTGGTGCAAGAGGACAGCCCATTGATGTTAAAGTCATTGTGATATCCGCTTTTCCATTCTCATCAAGATCGACATCATAGACAAGTCCAAGGTTGACGATGTCTACGTTTAACTCAGGGTCAATCACCTGTTCTAGGGCGCCTAAAATATTTTCTTTCAATGCTTCATCCATGATATCCACTCCTTTTTCAACTAGTATAACGTACTTTTCCTTTTGGCTAAACGTTTGTGCTTTTCAGGTGTGTCACAAACCAGTCAATGGTTTCAAACATTGCTTGTCTTGAGACCTTATGGCCAGCCTGTCCATCTGTGATAAAACGAATCAGGTGCGGATCTTCTTTATATTGGGTTTCTGCTAACTCGTCATAAAGAGCTTTTGCATGTCTGTAAGGGACAACTGGATCGTTTTCTGCATGCCAGAATAACAGCGGTCTTTTGTTTAATCGATCTGTTTGCAGCGTTAAATCATATGGACGCAGCGCGTCTAATTGCTGATGAACCTCTTCATCTGTAATCTCTTTCATCAACCCTTTGTGCCGCATGTCCATAATTTGTGCTTGTAGGAATGTCGTATATTTCGGACTGCCCATCAAGCTGACTGCCGCTTTAATCCAATCATGTTTTGCGAGTGCACCAAAGGTCGTGATGCCTCCCATGGAAGTACCTGCAACACCTATTAGATCGGCTTCAATCAATTGTTTTTCTTGAAAATATGTTTTTAAGATATCGATTTCACGGATTTCGTTCAGGACGATTTCCCAAAACTTTGATGCCAGCTCCTCTAAGCTGAGGTTTTCTGATCTTACACCATGATAAGCACAGTCAGGCAAAATGACTCTCATGCCTTTTTCCGCCAAATGAAAGGCGAAGTGTAAGTTGTGCTCGCGTGCACTTGTAAATCCATGTATAAAAAATACAAGTGGCAGCGGTTTATCTTTATTTTCAGCTTTTACGATATGTAAAAATGGAATATCGTGTGTCATTTGCTCATCAATGGTGATCACAGCCTATGAATCCTCCTTTATCATTCCCGTCTTTGTTTATTTTAACATGTAGACAACGAAGATGTGATAAAGATACACTATAGGTGGAGGCACCCGCACCAGCTGCCTCCTATTACTTACAGATCAAAGGAGATTTTATGGAGACTAAACCTTATCTAATCGCACTTGACCTGGATGGCACGTTATTAAAAGACGATAAAACGATTTCTGCACACACACTTGATGTCATTCAAAAAGTGAAAGACAGCGGGCATCATGTCTGTATTTCAACTGGCCGGCCATTTCGTTCCAGCTCTCCTTATTATCAGCAATTGCAGCTCGATTCACCGATTGTGAACTTTAATGGAGCGTTTGTCCATCATCCTCTTGATGAAAAATGGGGCAGATTTCACACATCACTTGATCTTCAAGTCGTGAAACAGCTTGTGGATATTAGTGAGGAATATAAAGTACACAATGTGTTAGCTGAAGTGCTAGACGATTTGTATTTCCATTATCATGATGAAAAGCTCATTGATATATTTAATATGAATGCAAACAAAGTGACCGTTGGAGACCTTCGGAACAATCTTGGAGAGAATGTCACAAGCGTCTTAATTCACGCAAAAGAAGAAGACGTCGGAGCGATTCGGAGCTATTTGACAGATGTTCATGCAGAAGTGATTGACCACAGACGCTGGGCTGCTCCGTGGCATGTCATTGAAATCATTAAAACAGGTATGAACAAAGCCGTTGGACTGCAAAAGATCAGTGATTATTACGGTGTACCTCAGGAGCGGATTGTGGCATTCGGAGATGAAGACAATGATTTAGAGATGCTTGAATTTGCTGGATGCGGGGTTGCGATGGGCAACGGAATTGATGCAGTGAAACGCGTCTCTAATGAAGTGACAGATACGAATGAACAAGATGGGATTGCAAAATTCCTAACGAATTACTTCTCGCTTTAATTTTTCCATTCATACATAGCAGGTCGAAGCGGGCATACTACCGTTAGACAGGTTGTCCTGTCAGCTTGTGTAAAGGGGCGGATTCCGAATGGGTAAAAGAAGCAAATCGAAACGCTTTATACAACAAGGTAAAGATTCAGTCAGTCTACATGACGCACGTTTTCCGTATCGTTCCACACTTGAAGAAGCTGCGGAGGACAGGGGAAATATGAAGACTGATGCTTCTGGAGGTTCATTGTGAGAAACGAACTTTTTGATCAAGCCAAATCATTTACTGAAGAAGCCCTTACTTCTTCATTTCCATCTGGTTTAGAGCGTCAACAAGCAGTTCAGCGAGCTAAAAACGCCGTATCATCTGCATTTGCTAATTCGACAGATGCAGAAAGAAACCAGCTGCATACGTTCCAAGACCTGCTTGATGATCTTTAACGAAAAAAGCTGTCCGCTTTGTGGACAGCTTTTCTTATGCTTATTTCACTTGGAACGTTTTCTTCTCAGTGATTTGCTTTAGCCCTTCTGCTTTTCCTTTAAATGTGACGACCGCTTCATACGTTCCCGGCTCCACACCGTTTGACCACGTATCTTGGAAGTCATATGTTTCATCTGCTTTCAGCACAAAGGATTGGATGGCTTGTGTGAACATACGGTCTTTCGAGTAACGGTATTTTTCATTTCCGTCTTCATCGTACACACTCAATTCGAATTTTTGGCTTGTGTTAAACGTGAATTCAATATCTCGATCTGATTCATTTTTTAGTGACATATGAAATTGAACCGAAGAACCTTTTTGGACGGGGTCTACTGTGAGTACAACGGTTTTTTCTCCCATTTGACCGGATACCTCCTTGTCTGGTTCATCCTTTTTTTGTTGTCCACAAGCTGTTAAAACCAATAGAACGAGAAAAAGCACTAACCCTTTTTTCATCTTCTCCCCACCTTTTAATCTCGTCTGAAAAATCCAAGAATATTGGTTGTTTGAACAATATTTGTAAAGGCTTTTGGATCGACTTCCTTTATAATTTGTTCAAGTTCATACAGCTCATACCTTGTAATGACAATGACCATCATTTCTTTTTGTTCATTGGTAAATGCCCCTTTTGCCGGAACAGTCGTAATCCCTCTGACCATTTTTCCATAAATGGCTTCTTTGATTTCATCTGCTTTCTTTGTCACAATCATGGCAGTCAGCTTTTCATGTCTCGTATGGATGGCATCAATTACTCTAGTCGTCACATATAATGTGACAAGGGTATATAAAGCTTTCTCCCAACCTTGTAACAATCCTGCTGTAAAAATGATAATTCCGTTTAAAATGAAGAAATACGTGCCCACTGGTTTGTCTTTCCATTTCGCTAAAATCATCGCAATAATGTCAAGGCCGCCTGTAGATGCCCCATATTTCAGTGTAATCCCAATGCCAAGTGCAGAAATGACTCCGCCAAATACAGCATTTAATAAAATATCTTCAGAAACACTTGTCTCTGGTAAAATGCCGAGGAAAATCGTTGTCAGTGCCACACTAATAATGCTATACAAAGTAAAGGAACGACCAACCTTCATCCAGCCTAAAATGCCGACCGGAATGTTTAAAATAAATAATAGGATCCCTGTTGATAAATAAAACGGTGCATATTGATCGATTAAACTAGATAACAGCTGAGCAACCCCTGTAAAACCACTTGCATATACGTCAGCAGGGATTAAAAATAAATTCAGCCCAATCGCATTAAGTAAGGCACCAATGACGACGACGATGAATTTTTTTGCTTCTCCAATGAACATGTTGTCATTCCTCCACTTACCATTCTCTCTATGGTTTTCCCTAAAATTTAGAATTTGAACACGAAAAAATGATTTTCTATGATATAGTTAGGCTAAAAAGATGTAAAATATGGTTGATTTTTTTAGAAAGAAGGGATTTTGATGACTGTTCATATCATAGCAGACAGTGCTGCTGATCTGCCTCTTTCTTATTATGATGAACAAAACATGACACTCATTCCGCTGCGTGTGTTACTCGGCGAGCAGGAATTTGAGGATTTGATCACCATTGAACCAAAACAAGTATTTGATGCGATGAGACAAGGTGCAAGTCCAAAAACATCACAAGCTTCACCGAACCGGATCAAAGAAGCCTTTGTTTCAGCAGCCCAAACCCATACATCGGCTATTTATGTTGCCTTTTCATCAGAGCTTTCAGGTACATACCAAACCGCTGTGATGATGGCAAACGAAGTGAAGGAAGAATACCCTGATTTCGATTTACGAATCATTGATTCTAAATGTGCTTCACTTGGTTATGGACTAGCTGTCAAACACGCTCAATCACTTGCCATTGACGGAAATACAATACAAGAAATTGAAACGTCTGTAAAGCATTTTTGTGAATCTTTACAACATATTTTTACTGTAGACGATTTATCGTATTTAGCAAGAGGCGGAAGAATCAGTAAAGCGTCCGCATTTGTTGGCGGATTGTTAAGTATTAAACCCATTTTACACGTTGAGGATGGAAAACTGATACCCCTTGAAAAAATTCGTGGCCGTAAAAAATTGTTGAAACGCATTATCGAGCTAATGAAAGAACGCGGATCTGACTGGTCTAGTCAAACTGTTGGCATTAGTCATGGAGATGACCCTGCACTTGCAGAAGAAATGAGACAATTAATCGAAGCGGAATTTCACCCAAAAGAAATCGACATCCAGGTCATCGGCGCGGCTGTTGGGTCCCACTCAGGCCCTAGCACACTTGCCATCTTCTTTACAGGCAGCCCATCATAAAAAGCACCCTTCCCTGAAACATCACGGGAAGGGTGCTTTTCTTATGATAGCTTAAATCGGTGAACGGTTTCGTTTAACCTTGCTGTCATACTCATCAGTTCTTCTACTTGTTTGTTCATTTGATGGAAAGATTGCAGTTGTTCGTTTGCCGAGGCAGAAATTTCTTCGCTGCCCGCTGCCGTTTCTTCTACAACGGCACTAATATTTTCAATCGAGTGCAGCACTTGTCCGCCAAGCTCTGTTGATTGAATAATTTGGTCATTTAAGACCGCCATTTCTTGCTTAATATGTTGTGCTTTTGTTTCTATATCTTCAAAGGAGTGTGAGGTTTTGTCCATTGCATCTTGCTGCTGAAGTGATAGCTTGACCCCTTCTTGTACAGTTTGGCTAATGGATTGAATGCCTTTTTCAATATGACTCACCATGTCAAAAATTTGTCTTGTTGCACGAGACGATTCATCTGCCAGCTTACGAATTTCGTCCGCTACGACGGCAAACCCTTTGCCAGCTTCTCCTGCTCTTGCCGCTTCAATCGCCGCATTGAGCGAGAGGAGGTTTGTCTGGTCCGCAATATCAGAAACCGTTTTGGCCATTGCGGAGATTCCGCTTGCGTACTGAGTGAATTCTCCTGCAGACTCTTCAATTTGTCTCGTCGCACGTGTATTTTTTTCAATGGCTGCTTTTGTTTCTGTTAACGTGTTCTTTCCGCTTTCCACCGCTTCAATGGCATCCTCTGTACTACGGATGACTGTATGTGATCTTTCGGAATTCTTACGGCCATGTGAATCCATTTTCTCAATCAAACTAACGCCATGCTGAAGGTCTTCTGAAATCGCTTGTGAACCATTCGCCATTTCGTCTGTCGATACAGACACTTGATTGGCTGATTCCATAAGCTTTTTGTTTTCATCATCTAGCTGAATCGAGAATGATTCCACTTGACTTGAGACATGACTGATTTCTTGAATCAAGCTAATCAGCTGATCCGTCATTTGATTGAACGACTCATTTAATCCGCCGATTTCATCTTTCCGCTTGATGTTCATCCGCTCCACAGCGAGGTTTCCTTCGGCAATCTGTTTTGCCCGGTAAGAAAGGGATTTGATTGGCGTCACAATGGATCTCGTTAAACCAATATTTAAAAAGACGGCGATGACAATCAGCGTGAGGGCTGCGACAGATGCGCTTGTGATGATCCTTTGCACATTGTCTGCCGCCTCCTCTAAATGGTATTCATACGCTTCTTGTGCTCTTTTATTCATCGTATGCACGTCGTTTAAAACACCGTCAATTCTGGCAGCTACTCGTCTGGCATCAGAGGCATTTTTTTCACCAATGGCATTGTTTGCTTCTTGCGTCCATGTGTCAAACTTTGAATTTAACCGTGTGAGGGCTTCTTTGTTCATATTTCCTGCGTTTTTGTTTAACGTTTGCAGCTGTTTTTTCGCTGTCGATATATCGCTTTGAACGACCTCTAGCTGTTCATCTGAAAGGGTCATGGAATAATTGGTCATGGCTTGTTCGACACTTTCAAAGCTGGCCTTCGTTTTTTGTACGTTCAGTAAGGTTTGAACTTCTGTTTCGCTTGATGACTGAATCTTTGTCATGCTCACAATAATAAAGGCAATTACGCCAACCGCTAAAAGAAGTGAAATGAGTGAGTTGAGCAAAATTTTGATGCGTAAGCTCATGATGCTGCCCCCTCTTCTTTCAGAAGTGTCTGCTTCAGTCCATTTAATTTTTTGGTCAATTTCTCAGCATCTTTGAGCACCCGGATTCTTGCCATATCGATTCCGTCATTACTTAAGTCATATACGATATGCCCGCTTTTGATTTTGCTGCTTTTGACGAGCTGTTCGCTGAATTGATAGACGACTTCATCTACTTTTTTGACCATAGACGAAATAACGGCTTTTTCAGCTGTATAATACTGATCGCTGTCCACGCCGATTGCATATTTACCTTGCGTTTGCGCTTCTTTTAATACACCAACACCCGTATAACCGGCTGCGGCATATAAAACATCTGCTTTCTTTTTGATCATGTCTTTCGCTATTTTACTGCCTTTACCTGCATCACTAAATGTGCCAGCATACGTGGATACGACCTTGATTTTCGGATTCACAGATTTTGCGCCTTTTTGATAGCCTTGTTCAAATCGGTGGATCACCTCTGCATCGACTCCGCCCACAAAACCAATGACATCACTTTTTGTTGTCATGGCAGCAAGAGCTCCCGCTAGATAGCTGCCCTGCTCTTCTTTAAAAGTCACTGATGTGACATTTTTCAGTTCAGACACAGCATCAATGAGTAAAAATTGCTTTTTCGGATATTTTTTCGCTACCTTTTCTAAGTCTTCTTGCATACTGAAACCTACACCGATGATCAGGTCATTTCCATCTTTCACAAGCTCGGTCAGCCCTTTTTCATATGTATCGGTTTCTGCAATTTCTCTATAATCGAATTCAATGCCAAGCTCATCACGTGCTTTTTCTAATCCTTTAAATGATGAATCGTTAAATGATTGATCACCAAGACCATCATCCGTCAGCATGACACCAATATGCTTCGCATTTGATACCGGGGGTCCTCCCTGCTGATTGCTGCATGAGGCGAGTACCATGATCATAGCTGCCATCAGAAGTAATGAAATCTTCACTTTCATCCAAAAACACACTCCTTTTATCATCCTTACCCCTTATTTATCGGATTTGAGAGGCATTGTTTCAATGATAAAGTGAAGGATTTTCAGCTTTTTTCATGACTTTTTTCACTGAAAAAAACCATTATTTATCACAAAAATAAAAAAAGTGAGCAAATGCTCACTTCAGATTGTTGACAAAGGGCTAAAATGAACTTGATTTTAGCCCTTTGTCTTCTTTTCAGCGTGATAGAAAACCTTTGCAGTCTAGGAAGGACGAGCACTGGCACGGAGCGAATTTGACATTCGTGAGTACCAGCGCGCAGGACTGACAAAGAATGCGAGGGTTTGTCTACACGCTGAAAGTGAGCAAATGCTCACTTTTTCTCGTATGTCCATCCTTCTTTTTGGTAAACAAGATCATTTTTCATCAGATGACCTAATGCTCGTTTGAAGGCTGCTTTGCTCATTTGAAATCTTTCCCGGATATCTTCTGGATCACTTTTATCCCCGTAAGGCATTGCACCGTTTCTCGTTCTCATGTAAGTTAAAATTTCTTCTGCATCGACAGATAATGCATCCTGTTTTCTAGGAAGCAGAGAAACGTTCACGGTTCCGTCCTCTTTCACTGCAATGACGCGTCCTGTCACGGTCGATCCTAATCTAGGCTCTTCCTTTCGTTCCGTGCGGTGGATAAATCCACGCACGCCTGTATCTGTCAGCATAAAAGAACCTGTCGCAATTAAGCGATAAATCGTTCCCGTCATTTCTTTGTTCATTAACGTTTCTGGCGCCTCAGTAAATAATTCACTGATCACATCTTCAGTGGCTGGTTTTGCGAACATTCTCCCGTAACTTGTCACTTTGAGCATACAGTATAGTTTGTCGCCTTTTTTCGGCCACGCTTCCTCAAAAGGCGGGAGGTGTTCAGTTGCAACAAGTGCATCCTTTGACAAACCTATATCGACAAAAGCACCCATATCTTCTACAACATCTACGACTTCTACCCAGTCGTATGTATGTGCATTGATTTTAGGAATTTTCATTGTCGCTGCCAGTCTTTCTTCATGATCTACATATAAGTAGACCTCTACTTCATCACGATCTCCAATATCCTCTGTCATCTCACTGCGATGTAGGAGAACAGAATCTTCGCCATCTGTTAAAAAGTAGCCGTATTCCATCTCGTTATCTATTTGCAAGGTCAGTTGCTCACCTGGTCTCATGTTCTCTTCCTTCCTATCTGCCCTTAAAAGAGCGTTCGTTCATCTTTTGATTCACTTTATTCTACTATACTTCTGTCATCATGAACATCTCTAGTTCTGTTAGCTAAAGTGGACAAACTGTACTTGAATTATACCGCATATATCTGATCTCTCTTCGATAAAGTTTCTTCTTCCCCTATGGGCATGATAAAATAGACGCAATATCTATAGTTGGAGGTCATATGTGATGGCAAAAGAAAGTTCATTTGATATTGTATCGAAGGTGGAGCTGCCAGAAGTGCAAAACGCCATTCAAGCAGCACTGAAAGAAATTAAAAACCGTTATGATTTTAAAGGAAGTAAAAGTGATATTTCACTAGAAAAAGAAGAACTCGTTCTCATTTCTGATGATGACTTCAAGCTGGAGCAGCTAAAGGATGTCCTTGTGACAAAACTGATTAAACGAAACGTACCGACTAAAAACATTGACTATGGAAAAACAGAACATGCCCTAGGTGGAACCGTTCGCCAGCGTGCAAAGCTGATTAGCGGGATTGATAAGGACAATGCCAAAAAGATCAATGCCTTGATCAAACAATCTGGTTTAAAAGTAAAGTCGCAATTTCAGGATGACCAAGTGCGTGTGACAGGAAAAAATAAAGATGATTTACAAGAAGTGATGACACTCATGCGCAAGGCAGATTTACCGATTGACGTCCAATTTATAAATTTTCGATAAATTTCAAATTTTCCATTGATTATTTCCGATTTTTTCGATACAGTTGATGGAAGTTCAATTCATTGACATGTTCATATCGCTTTCTTATCAAGAGAGGCAGAGGGACTGGCCCTGTGAAGCCTCAGCAACCGGTGTAGTAGAAATCTATTTTCTATGACCAAGGTGCTAAATCCAGCAAGCAACTGCTTGGAAGATAAGGAGAAGAATTTCAATACAGCCAAAAGTCTTCTTCTTATCAGAAGGCTTTTTTTGTTACATAGAAATAAGGAGGAAACCAATGGGCCTATTACAAGACTTACAAAATCGCGTACTGATTGCTGATGGAGCAATGGGAACACTTTTATACTCTTATGGCATTGACCGCTGCTTTGAAGAATTAAATTTATCGAAAGAAGATGAAGTCAAAAGAGTGCACGAAGCATATGTGCAAGCTGGAGCGGACATTATTCAAACGAACACATACGGTGCGAATTATATTAAACTATCCCGCTACGGTTTAGAAGAAGAAACAAAACGCATCAACACAAAAGCTGTACAAATTGCCAAAGCAGCCGCTGGCTCAGCTTATGTCCTTGGAACGATCGGCGGGATTCGAACATTTAACAAAAATGCCTACTCTTTAGACGAGATTAAACGGAGCTTTAGAGAACAGCTCTATATCCTTTTAAATGAAGAGCCTGATGGATTACTGCTTGAAACATATTACGATATTGAAGAAGCAAAAGCCGTTCTTGAGATTGCTCGCAAAGAAACTGCGCTTCCGATTGTCATGAACGTCTCCATGCATGAGCAAGGTGTATTACAGGACGGTACACCGCTAAAAGACGGTTTATCTGAATTATCCTCACTTGGCGCTGATGTCGTCGGCATTAACTGCCGATTAGGCCCTTATCATATGATTCAGGCACTTGAAGGCGTTCCACTTTTGCAAAATTCGCATTTATCTGTCTATCCAAACAGCAGTCTCCCCTCCCTTGAAGAAGGCAGACTCGTCTATGATACAGATAATGATTATTTCCGAAAAAGTGCACTTGAGTTTAGAAATCAGGGCGCACGAATCATTGGAGGCTGCTGCGGAACAACCCCTCAGCATATAAGCGCCATGGCTGAGGCGGTCAAAGATTTAGCACCTATCACCGAAAAAGAAGTGAAAGTATTAAAAGAAGAAATCATTTCCATCCAAGATCAACGGACAGAACCAGGTCTTGACGAGCTTGCTGTGAAAAAACGTTCGATTATCGTCGAGCTGGACCCGCCGAAGAAGCTGAACTTTGAAAAATTCCTCGTCGCAGCGAACGAATTAAAAAGTGCAGGCATTGATGCCCTCACACTGGCCGATAACTCTCTAGCTACCCCGCGTATTAGCAATGTGGCATGCGGCGCTTTATTAAAACAGCAGCTTGATATGCGTTCACTTGTCCATATCACATGTCGTGATCGCAATTTGATTGGACTCCAATCCCACTTAATGGGACTGGACACGCTTGGACTAACCGATATTTTAGCCATCACAGGCGATCCGTCTAAAATTGGAGACTTCCCAGGTGCGACATCTGTGTATGATTTAACCTCCTTTGATTTGATCCGTCTGATCAAACAATTTAACGAGGGACTATCTTTCTCCGGGAAGCCGCTCGGGAAAAAGACTAATTTTTCTGTGGCTGGTGCGTTTAATCCAAATGTCCGTCATATTGATAAAGCGGTCAAACGCCTCGAGAAGAAAATTGAATACGGTGCCGATTATTTTATTTCACAACCTGTTTACTCTGAGGAACAGCTTGTGAAGATTCATGAAGAAAGCCGACATTTGGATAAACCGATTTACATCGGTATTATGCCGCTAACAAGCAGCCGAAATGCTGAGTTTATTCATCATGAAATTCCCGGCATTAAATTGTCTGACTCGATTCGTGAGATTATGGCCAAGGCAGGCGAAGATAAAGAAAAGCAGCGGACAGAAGGGTTAGCGATTGCCCGCTCTTTATTAGATACAGCCTGCGAATTGTTTAATGGTATCTATTTAATTACCCCTTTCCTTCGATCAGATTTAACAGCAGAACTGACAACTTACATCCATCAGAAAGAAAAGGAGCCAAACATCCATGCCAACTATCACTGAACAGCTCAAAAAACGCATCCTCGTCCTTGACGGTGCAATGGGCACAATGATTCAAAACGCCGATCTCACAGCAGAGGATTTCGGCGGAGAAGAGTATGAAGGCTGTAACGAATATTTGAACGTCACAGCCCCTCATATGATCTCCACGATTCACCGGCAATATCTTGAAGCAAGTGCAGATTTAATCGAAACAAATACATTCGGCGCGACGAAGCTCGTTCTCGATGAATATGGACTTGGCCATCTCGCCTATGAATTGAACGTAAAAGCAGCTCAGTTGGCAAAGCGTGAAGCAGACCGTTTGTCGACACCAGACTGGCCCCGCTTTGTTGTAGGCGCAATGGGACCCACTACAAAAACATTATCCGTGACAGGCGGCACAACGTTTGAAGAGCTCGTTGCAAATTACGAAGAACAAGCCCGCGCCCTGATTGATGGGAAATGTGATGCTCTTCTTTTAGAAACGAGTCAAGACATGCTGAATGTCAAAGCTGGATTTAAAGGTATTCAAGAAGCCTTTCACGCGACCGGTATTGAGCTGCCACTGATGGTGTCAGGGACGATTGAACCAATGGGCACCACCCTTGCCGGTCAAGATATTGAAGCCTTTTATATCTCACTTGAGCATATGAAACCAATCAGCGTCGGACTAAACTGTGCAACTGGTCCAGAATTTATGACAGACCATATCCGTACACTCTCCTCCATCTCAAAGTCGGCTGTCAGCTGCTATCCAAACGCTGGTCTCCCTGATGAAGAAGGGCAATATCACGAATCCCCTGCTTCGCTTGCTAAAAAAATTGCCGCTTTTGCAAAAGAAGGCTGGTTAAATATCGTCGGTGGCTGCTGCGGTACAACGCCTGCACATATTCAGGCATTGTCAGATGAAGTACGTTCGCTTCAGCCCCGCAGCATGTCGCATGAGTCATCACCGCATACCGTATCAGGCATCGAGCCCCTCATTTATGAAGAAGCGATGCGCCCCCTCTTTGTTGGTGAGCGCACAAATGTCATTGGTTCACGCAAATTCAAACGGCTCATCGCAGAACAAAAGTTTGAAGAGGCAGCAGAAATTGCTCGTGCTCAAGTGAAAAATGGCGCTCACGTCATTGATGTGTGTCTAGCAGACCCTGATCGTGATGAGATAGCAGACATGGAAGGCTTTTTAAAAGAAGCCATGAAAAAAGTGAAAGCTCCTTTTGTCATTGATTCAACCGATAAACATGTCATCGAAAAAGCACTCATGTATTCTCAAGGAAAAGCCATTATTAATTCTATTAATTTAGAGGATGGAGAAGAGCGCTTTGAAGAGATTCTTCCGCTTGTCAAGCTATATGGCGGCGCACTTGTTGTTGGAACAATCGATGAGACAGGGATGGCCGTCACAGCAGATCGAAAACTTGAGATTGCCGTAAGATCCCATGACCTGCTCACGAAAAAATATGGAATCCCTGCGAGTGATATCATTTTTGACCCGCTTGTCTTTCCAGTAGGTACTGGAGACGAACAGTATATTGGTGCTGCTGAAGAGACGATTAAAGGCATTGAGCGAATCAAAGCAGCACTGCCTGAATGTCTCACCATTTTAGGCATTAGTAACGTGTCTTTCGGACTCCCGCCAGTTGGCAGAGAAATATTGAATGCCGTTTATTTGTATCACTGCGTAAAAGCAGGGCTTGATTATGCGATCGTGAATACTGAAAAGCTTGAACGCTTCGCTTCAATTCCAAAGGAAGAAATCAAGCTGGCTGAAACTTTACTTTATGAAACAAATGATCAAACCCTTGCTGAGTTTACCCAATTTTATCGCGGGAAAAAGAAAACAGAGAAGAAACCAAAGATCTCCTTATCACTTGATGAAAGGCTGGCACTCTATGTCGTCGAAGGGACGAAAGAAGGCCTGATTGATGATTTGGCCCTTGCTTTGGAGAAATTTGAATCACCTCTTCATGTCATCAATGGACCATTAATGCAGGGAATGTCAGAGGTTGGGCGCCTTTTTAATCAAAACGAATTGATTGTAGCTGAAGTCCTCCAATCCGCTGAGGTCATGAAAGCATCTGTTTCATACCTTGAGCAATTTATGGAGAAAAAGGACGCAAGCGGCAAAGGGAAGATTCTCCTCGCCACCGTCAAAGGCGATGTCCATGATATAGGGAAAAACCTGGTCGACATCATTTTGAGCAATAATGGCTTTCACGTCGTCGATCTCGGAATTAAAGTAACCCCACAAACATTGATTGAAGCGGTGCAAAAAGAAAAGCCAGATATGATTGGATTATCAGGTTTACTTGTCAAATCAGCACAGCAAATGGTCTTGACCGCTCAAGATTTACAAAAAGCAAACATCTCTGTTCCCATTTTGGTGGGCGGCGCGGCGCTTTCCCGGAAGTTTACGAAGATGAAAATTTCGCCTCAATATGATGGCCCCGTCCTTTACGCCAAAGATGCAATGGACGGCCTGTCTTTAGCGAATGAATTAAGAGCGAACCCTCTTCAATTTCAAACAAAACCCTTAGAGGATCAAGAAACACTCCATAAGGAAAAAGAAACAACGCAGCCAAAAGCTGTGATTGAATTACTAGAAAAACGCGCGACACTTCCTGAGGCAGCGATTTTCACGCCAGAAAATACGAAACGCCATTATGTACGGGATATTGATTTGCACCACATTATGCCCTATGTCAATGAGCAAATGCTGATCGGCCATCATCTCGGCTTAAAAGGAAAGGTCAAAAAGCTCTTGGCTGAACAGCATCCAAAAGCATTGGAGTTAAAACAGCTGATCACAGATCTTCTTCAAGAAGGCAGAGAGAAAAACTGGTTTGCACCTGCATTCGTCTATCAATTCTTCCCTGCCAGTTCAAATGGGAATGACCTGCATATCTATGATCCAGAAGCGCCTGACCGCGTCATTGAGACATTCCAATTTCCAAGACAGGAAAAACTTCCGTACCGGTCTATTTCTGATTATGTGCGGAAAAGCGGAGAGAACGAGAAAGATTATATCGCCTTATTTGCAGTGACGGCTGGTGCCCGCATACGAGAGGTTGCGCAGCAATTTAAACAAGAGGGTGACTATTTAAAAATGCATGCGGTCCAAGCTTTAGCACTTGAGCTTGCAGAAGGATTGGCTGAACGAACGCACCAAGTAATTCGTGATAAATGGGGATTCCCAGACCCAGTCGATTTCACGATGGAGAAACGGTTCCAAGCCAAATATCAAGGTCAGCGCTATTCCTTTGGCTATCCAGCGTGCCCTAATCTAGAAGACCAAGAAAAACTATTCCACCTGCTGCAGCCAGAAAAAATCGGGATTCATCTCACAGAAGGGTTTATGATGGAGCCCGAAGCATCCGTTTCAGCCATTGTCGTTTCTCATCCTGAAGCTCGATATTTTAACGTTCACTAAAAAAACCTCCTGAATTGGAGGTTCTTTTTATAAATAAAAATGGAATAAATATGAAAAATTACGTTTATTTACCGATATTATAAATGAAAGTCATTTACTTAAAAGGAGATGTTTGTCATGTTCAAAAAGAAGATCGGGGTTTTATTGCTTACAGGCCTCTTTATCGCTGGCCCGCTTTTCCAATCACCTGCTCAAGCGAGTGAAACTTCTACGAAACAAACAACATATTATACAGAAGAATTGGAGCATCTGTATCCAGACAGTGATTATGCAAACAATGATACGATGGAAAAAGCTCAGTTCTTACAGCACTCTCTTCATCTAAACAAGACCTATTTATATCACGAAGGTAGTATCTCTTCTATGAATGACATTGATTTTTACCGGTTCACCAGCTCTAAATTTGATGGAGCAGATGGCCGCTTTTCTATCAAACTCGTCAATGTGAAAGCTGGAAATGATTTCGATCTTTATCTTTACAATCAGAGCGGGTCACTCGTGTCTTCCTCTGTGCGGACAAACAACCAAAATGAAATCATCCATATGCCGAAAATTGCCGCAAGCACTGACTACTATTTAGCCGTCAAACCAAAGCAATTATTAAATGAAGAGGACAACATGTATCGTATTGTCTTTGATAAAAGTATTGAAAAAGGCACAACCAAACGATATGGATCACCTGCCACATTGAATAGTTTCAATGAAGCCGGATCTCCCAATTCTTCATTTGATTTAAGCAGCTTGCCGCAGGATGCCGTTGTCACTGGCCTGTCATTAGAAGCTGAAAAAGGCAGTACAAATGCATATAATTATGTATTCACTGTCTCTTCCTTAAAAGGCGGAACAGTGAACGTACCTTGGAACGGTCAAAAAGTTGACATCTCTTCTTATAAAACAAGTCAAGTGCCAGCAAAAGACCGCTTTTTTGTTTCTTTTAATGCAACCGAGGTTCCTCAATTGATCGGTGGACGGTTAATCAAAGTAGGCGTTGTCTCAATTAAAAACTTACAGCTCACCTTTGAATATGAATACAACCGTGACCTCAATTATTAAACTAGACAAAAGGAAAAGGGAGCACCGAAGCGCAGGATTGACACCGAATGCGAGGGTTTGTCTACACGCTGAAGGAAAAGGTATCCCCTTTTCCTTTTTCTTATGCGTTCTTATGGTACGATACATATAGAGAAATCAGCTAAGAAGGAGTTGCGTGTATTGGCAAACGTTATACAACGAACTTTAACCCTTGATGACATACCAGACCTTGTCGCATTGTCAAAAGAGGTCGACTGGCCTGATTACAATGCGGAAGAGCTCACATCTCTTTTAACAAATGGACATTTTACCGGTTTTACAACAACTGACGGACAAGTCATTTCATGCGCTGGACTTTTTCAGTATGACAGTGTGGCATCAATTGGGGCGGTCATTGTATCTAAGACACATCGAGGCCTCGGTCTTGCCCGTCAAATGATTGACACACTGCTTCGTCATAGTGATCCAAGTGTCCCTGTCGTTTTAACGGCTACTGTACAAGGACAGCCAGTTTATGAAAAAATCGGCTTTCAGACAGCCGGTTATATTCATACATACAAAGCACAAAAAACAAATCCTAGTGCGCTTCACCCGTCACATCAGATTCATCTTTTTCCCGCTGATCAAACGCACCTCCCGTCTATTGAAAGGCTGGATGAAAAAGGCGCAGGGACCAATCGATCAAACTTCTTAATAAAGCGAATGGAGCGAGCAACATTTAAACTGATCGCAAAGGATGAACACCACGAAATCACCGGCTTCGCATTTGGTGTGGAAACACCAGCTAATCTGATGATTGGCCCGCTTGCAGCAAACGATGAACAAACGGCGCTATCACTCATTCAATCACTTCTCACGTCTTATTCTGGCGCCTTTCGTTTAGATATGCAGGAAGAAACAGCTGAACGCCTGCATGCATCACTTGTAGAAGCAGGATTTACAAAAACAAACGTCGCACATTTTATGATGATTCGCGGGAACGAAAAGCAGAACGATCCGGCGCTTCTCTATTTTCTGGCCTCACAAGCATTTTCTTAAAAAATCAAAAAGCTGTAGACAGAAGTTGTCTACAGCTTTTCTTTTTTATTTTTCGCCTACGGATGAGAGAACTTGAGCGAGTGCATTTGTGACCTTGCCATGCTCTGATGCATGCGGCCGGTCATCTCCGTCTCCATAGCCGTAATCAATCATGCGATTACGGTTTAAGCAAAGCTTTGTCAGCTGAGGCTGGAATAGATCAAATAAAGCAAAACGATCTTTTAGCTGTGGAAATTGCTTTTGATACTGCTGAATTTCTTCTGCAAGCAAGCGCCAAAGCGTCGTTTCATCTAACAGATTGTGATTGTCTAACACATTTGACACGTAACGAAGATTGCAAATAAACAGGCCCGTAAAAATAAATTGTACAAGACCCTCAGGCGGCTCACTACGCAGCACTTCCTTTAGATCTTCTTCTAATGAAGCCAATTCAGGCAGCGGCTGATCACTAATGTTCACATCATCAACAAAATCTTTGATCGCCAAACGATGCGGCTTGTGATCTTTTAATACAAGAATAGTATTTTGTCCGTGTGGTGAAAACACCGTGCCATATTGATACATAAAGTGGAGAAGCGGTGGCATGACAACGTGGAAGAATGACGCCATCCATTCTTTTGCTGACAGACCCGATTTTTCAATGAGCTGCTTCAGATAAGGCTCGCCTTCATGATCTTCATACGTCAGTGCCGCCAACGTAACAGGGCTCTCCCCTTCATCTAAATACGTATAAATGCTTTCTCTAAAAATGACCCCAAGCATTTCAAGGTATTGATACGGCGCACCAGGTAGCTTGCTGTAATAAGGATGATCAACATTGATACTCGCATTCTCACCTGGTAAAATGACGCGGCATACATCGGATAAAAAGGCGTCTTGATCGGCGATACCTTTAATATGTGCTGTAATACGAGGAGCAATCACCGTACGTTCTGATGGGAGTCCCCGGTACACTAGCGTATTTAAAATACTCATTGGCAGTTTAATATGATGCTTGCCTTTATTTGAGATGTTTGTAAAAGTTCTGATCGATTGCTGTGGAATATATTGATCCAGCCCTTCTCCTAAATACACAATACGGCGCATGGCTAAATCTTCAGGGAAATGCTGGATGATCATATGCGTCCACTGCCATTTATGAACAGGCATCATATAATAATCAGCCGCATTCAGCCCTTCATCCTTTAACACACGTTGGAATTGACGAATCGTGACTTCGTCTAATTCTTTGGCAATGATGTGCTCATAGTTCTCATGATCGACCGCATGGAAAGTCGCAAGTTCTCGGTGAACAGCAATCCAAGACAGCTGCACACATTCCTGCCTTTCAGGTGCATAGGCTAAGTAATCATCGTAGCTGAATCCAATACGCCCTTTGTTATAGACGATCCACGGATGACCAGTCATCTCGCCCTCAATCCATGCATAATCTGTATCTGTTAGCTCATCTGCACGAAGTGCTTTTTTCGACAGCAAATGAACATCCGCTAACAAGGTATGGTGAAGCTCTTTGATCAGATGACCAGTTGTTTCAGAAGACATTGGGATGATTGGCTGAATGTCTAGTAAAAACACAATGGCACTAACATCCTTTGTCCATGTTCCGTCTTGACAGCACTCGATCGATTCAGCAATCGTATCAAAACTATCAAACAAACGAGGTTTTGCGAGATAACGATATTTCTTCTGTTCGTGAATGATTAATTCATATTGGGCGATGCCATCCTGATGATTTAGCTGAACGGGATGAAGCATATCCTCATACATATATTCGGACAGCATTTTTGCCACCATTCGCTGGTTTGCTTTTTTCCAAGCAGCAGGATTGACCGCTTTTTTCAATTCATCTTGTACACTCATCGGTTCATCCTCCTTACCCTTTGATTTCTTCAAATGTATTTGCGTGTTTATGTGTACCGAATGTCTGGAAAACATGCTTTTGATAAAGTGGATACACAGGTCGACGAGCCAGTTCATTGATAATGACACTGTTTCGGTACGCCCCTAGCCCTAAATCTGGTGCGCCTACTCCATGTGTATGAAGCTCTGCATTTTGTACAAAAATATCATTCTCACCTAATGTGTTTGTTTTCAATCGATATTCACGTTCAACCTGGAAGCGTCCTTGATGATCCCACTGAATATGATGGGAAATCGGATCAATAAATGGCGGTAATACAGATTGATAGCCCGTTGCCAAGACGACAATGTCTGTCTCATGCGTAAAGGATTCCTCTTTGACCCATTGATTGCATGAAAGCGATAAGCCGTCCCTCGTTTCCTCAATCAAATTGACTTCCGTCATCGCCTGCAGCACGGTGTTCAGCTGCTCTCCGCAAGCAGAACGTTCATAAAGCAAGTGATAAATATCTCGGATCATCGCTGAGCTGATGCCTTTATACAGCAAATCTTGCTGCTTTAATAACGCATCTTTTTTAGGCTGAGGAAGCTCATAAAAGAAATCAATATAGTCTGGAGAGAAATACTCAAGACCCAAATTTGAATATTCCATTGGGAAAAACCCTTTAGAGCGTGTAAACCAATGAATATCCTTCGCCTCATCGTCTGATAAAATGTCATAGAATACTTCTGCTGCACTTTGACCAGAACCGATGACCGTCACGGATTTTCCTTTAAAACAGCCTTCTTTCTTTCGTTTCAAGTAATCAGCAGAATGAAACACCCGATCCCCTAAAGCTGGCTGAAGAGATGCTGGTACCGCAGGCTGTGTACCGATACCTAAAACAAGATGCTTACTTTCAAACACCTCTACCGTTTGATCTTTCACATGACGGACATGCACTTCATATCGTTTTTCTCCAGCTTTTTCAACGATGGAGACAGATTCGACATTCATGCCAAATCGGCAAGAATCTAATTGATCCGCGACCCAGCGGCAATAATGGCTATATTCCTTGCGCGGGATATGGAAGTCTTCTAGAAAGTAAAATGAATACAAACGGTTTTGTTCCTGCAAATAGTTGAGAAAGCTATATTTACTTTTCACATCTGCCATACTGACAAGATCCGCTAAAAAGGGGACTTGAAGTGTTGTCCCTTCAATGAGCATACCTGGATGCCAGTGGAACGCTTCACTTCTTTCAAAAAACAAAGCGTCAATTTCGTCTACTTCTTCAGATAATGCAGCAAGCCCTAGGTTAAATGGTCCAATGCCAATCCCAATGACATCCACTACATTATTTTGCTTGTTGAACCGCGTCATGGTTATACTTCCTTTCAAATGGATCTCGATGACAAAACATCAAAAGACCTGTTTTATCTGGTAAAGTGACTGGTTTCACACGTTCGAATCCACACTTTTCAAAGACATGAATCATTTTTTCGTTCCGAATATCTGGCTCAGCCACGATTTTTTCTGTTCGTTTGTTCTGCTCAAACTGAAATGCTGTCATGGCTTGAAGCAGCGGAGCCGCAAATCCTTTCCCTACATAATCTGGCTCTCCAATTAACAGGTGAATGCCTTGATCATGCGGAGAAGGCTGATAGTACGATTCAATGATATCCCCTTTCACATTGTATGCTTCAAAATAGCTCATCGGCGTGCCATCAATGGTTCCTAAATAAAGGGTTTGATGCGGATCATGAATGGCCTGATAAAAGTGCTTTTCAAAAGCAGGAAATGGAATATTCAAATGCCAAAATGGGTGGACATACTCTTCTTGCATCCACTTGTGGACAAGCTGGACGTCCCGTTCATATTCAGCGCAAATGAACCCAATTCGATGCCTCATCCAATCAGCGCCTCCTTATGTAAAAAGAGCGGATTCAACACAGACGTGTACCTGGATTGAGTTTCTAAAGAACCCGTCAGCTCATCCATATCTTCAAACCGCGTGAGTAAGTTCGCTTTTGAAGGCAGCTCCTGTGACCGGAGAAGACTGTTCGTCAGCTCAGATGCACCATATGTCTCTTCATGCGCAAGCAGTGTGTCTCTAATAAGGGCTAATAAATCTTCTTCTTTTGCAAGCCCCTCTGTACCAAAACCATTCACAAGACCAAACAAATGATTAAAGAAGAAATAGTAACGCAGTCTCTCAACCGCTACATCGTCTGCACAAATGGTTTCACTTCTGACGCTTAAGTTTTGAACAAGCTTCGCAAGCTGATCCTTTTTCGATTCGCTATAATAGTAGCCTTGGTTGTCACGATAATAGAATGTGTGCGGATATCCATTCTTTAGCTGTACGACAGCATTTTGCTGATGGGCTTCAAGGGCAAGTCCATACGTTTCAAACAGCCAAAGCATCGGCTCTAACGCAATCGATAAATATTGTGTGAACCAATCACGGCTAACATCTTCTGTTGATCTGCCTTCAGCGTCTGCTAATTCATGGATAATGCCTGAAAGCCTTGATTTTCCTCCGTATGCATGATCCTGACATAGCCCTGCAATTAAGCTTGCCCCTTTTTCATGATGCAAAAATGGATTTTGACGAATGACGACTTCAAAGCCAGATTCCGCCTCATCCCCTTGAATAGATAGATACGCAGGATCTTCAATCACACGGAATCCAGAGAATTTGTCATATAAAGAAACGCCTAATTCTGTTTTTAAGATACGAGACATCTCAACTCCACGATCAAGTTCCTTTTGTTTGTTAACGCGTAAAGAGTTTGTGATCTTTACAGGGACAGAGAATTTAAGCATGTACGCAGAGTCTTTTTGATAGACCGTTCTAAAGGAAGATGTCGCTGTGTATTCAGATCCTAGCGGCCCTAAATACGTCAGCATCCCGTCCTCTATATAACGCTTGACGAACGCTTTCTCCATGACCACTTGGACTTGTAGCGGATGAATCGGAATCAGGACATATTCACCGCCTTCTGTTAACGTCGTCAGTCTCTCTTTTTCTTCTGGCATCTGGCGCATGAGCTCCTCAAACATGAGATTTGCCGCAGATTGTGAAAGAGAAGAATCCTGAAGCACAATTGACGGATGTGCTTTAAAGTAATGAAGCTGGAAAGAGCCTTTCAGCTCAGGAGAATAAATAGCTTCCTCCTCTTCTGTCATTCCTTGTCTGCTTTTTGGTGTAGGATGCGTTAAATGCCCAAGAAGAAGTGACTGCTCCGCTTCAATATATTCAAAATCAGCTGAAGAAAGAGCCGCTCGATCACTTTCTCTCTCTCTGATGAATCGTTCAATATTCCGGCAGCTTAAAATGATGCGAAGCATGAACTCATCCTCTGCATCTGTGCGGCCATATTCAATGAGAAGTTCCTTTGAACATAAAGCAACAAGTGTGGTGTAATCGATGATCGTTCCCTGTTGCTCACTGCCTTGCGGGCGAAAGCGAACGGGAAAATCAAAGAGATGACGGCCTACAGGCGAAAAATATCGAATCGGAATGACAAGCTCAAGATCTTGTTTTGCTAATGCTGCTACAAATACAAGTGAGCCGTCTGCTTTTGTCTCTTTCTTTGCAGATCGATCAATTCCTGTTTCACGTAAAAAACAGTTTAAAAAGCTTTGCATAGTTGCATTTTCAGCCATTTGTTTATATTGACTCAACGTAGTACCCTCCCGGATTGAATATGAGCGATCCCGATATCAACAATGTCAGAAAGGATTTCCTCAATATGTGTAATAGTCGTTCTCGGATTTAACAAAGTGAATTTTAAGCAAGTTTGACCATCGGCTACTGTTTTTGCTACGACAGCCGTTCCAGTTTGGAAAAGTGTGCGATGAATGATTTTATTGATGTCCTCTGCTTGATGATCATCTATAAAACGAAACACGACTGCATTGATTTCTGGATCAGGATTGATCACCTCAAGATGCTCATTTTTCTCAATCAACGTAGCCACATCTTTCGCAAAATGGATGGTATGGTCAATGATACTTGCAAATCCTTCTTCTCCAATCATACGCAGAGAGAGAAGGAGTTTTAGCGCATCAAATCGGCGCGTCGTCTGAACAGATTTATTCACGAGATGCAGAATGCCTTCCAGTTCATCTTCCTTTGGATTGAGATAATCTGCGTGGTAATCAATCAAACCAAAATGTCTTTTATCCTTTAGTAAAAATGCCCCGCAGGAGATCGGCTGATAAAATTGCTTATGAAAGTCAATCGTGATCGAATCAGCCAGCTCGATGCCATCTAATTTTCCTTGGAAGGTTTTGCTTAATACAAGCGCTCCTCCATAGGCAGCATCTGCATGAATCCACAAACCGAAAGGCTTCACCATGTCATATATGTCATGTACAGGATCAATACTGCCAAAATCAGTTGTCCCGCAAGTCGCCACGACTGCAAATGGAAGCAAATCCTGCTCTTTAAGCTCTATAAGCTTCTTCTGCAAATCATGCAGGTCCATTCGGTGATGTTCGTCCGTCTCAACTAACACAACAGCCTGTTCACCTAAACCTAGCTGAGATGCTGATTTTTTCACAGTGAAGTGGGCATTCTTGGAGCAAAGAATCCGCATACGGTTTGCCTCGCTCGGCAACCCTTTCTGCTGTACATTCCATTGCCAAGTGTTTTCACAAAATGCATCTCTTGCTAAAAGCAGTCCCATGTAGTTAGATTGGGTTCCACCACTCGTAAAGGTCCCATCTGCTCGTTCTCCATAAGAAAATTTTTCACATAACCACTTGAGGATTTCCTCCTCAACCAAAGATGCAATGCCGCTTTGATCAAAGGAATCCATTGATTGGTTAAAGGAACTTACGATCACCTCTGCTGCCAGAGCAGGGATAAGAGGTGGGCAATGCAAATGTGCCAGGCATTTAGGATGTGACACATCAACTAAATGCGGTAAAAGGTGATTTTTTATATCTTGAAAAACAGACTCAATGGATTCACCAGCCGGTTGAATCTGGAATAACGATTCGACATGAGCCGCTAATTTCCCAGGCAATATTCCGCTATACGGTCCTCTGCTTGTTTGCCACTCTGCCAGTAAGCTGTCGATGGATGTGTAGAGAGCCGCTTGGAAGGACTCCCTCCCAAGCTGGCTTTGTTGAATAAATAATGAATCGACAGATGGTTTAGTTGACTGCATCGTAAACGGCCTCTTTAAAAATCGTGATGACTTTTTCAAGCTGTTCTTCTGTCATGATCAAAGGCGGTAAGAATCGAATCACACTTCCAAAACGGCCTCCTGTCTCCACAATTAAGCCTTTATCAAAACAATTCTTTTGAATGAGACTGGCTAGCTCTGGATTTGCTGGATAACTGCCGTCCACATCCTGTTTCTCATCTGGATTCACAACTTCAACACCAATCATTAATCCTCTTCCTCGCACATCACCGAGAGCAGGCACTTGTTTTTGAATGTCTTTTAGATTGGCCTGCATACGCTGACCAAGTGCTTCTACATGATCAAGCAGATTGGTTTCTTTTATAAATTTAAGCGTAGCAGTTCCAGCTGCCATCGCCATTTGATTTCCTCTAAACGTGCCAATGTGTGCACCTGGATTCCATTGATCTAAGTCTTTGTCATAAATCACAACGGATAGCGGAAGGCTTCCCCCAATTGCTTTTGATAACACAATGACATCTGGCACAATACCAGCATGTTCAAAGGCAAACATCTTACCAGTTCGACCGATGCCTGATTGAACCTCATCAATAATAAGTGGAATTCCTTTTTCTTTTGTGATTCGTCTCATTTCTTGTATCCATTCAATTGATGCCGGGATGGAGCCGCCCTCCCCTTGCACCGCTTCAAAGATCATGCCTGCTGGCGGGAGAATTCCACTCTCAGGGTCATTTAATACACGCTCAATATAAGAGCTGGAAATGCGATGTGAATCTTTACCGCCAATTCCAAATGGGCAGCGGTATTCATATGGATAAGGCAGGAAGTGAACATCTGGCATTAATCCTTGTACTTTTTCTTTTGGCGATAAGTTACCGCTTAATGACATCGTGCCATGTGTAGCACCATGATATGCTCCGTGGAATGATAGAATGGAACGATTTCCCGTCGCTGTCTTGACTAATTTAATTGCTGCTTCTATAGCATCACCACCAGTTGGTCCACAAAATTGAATTTTTGCTCTTTTTGCAAACTCTTCTGGCAAGTGAGAAAAAATCTCATTCACAAATTCTTCTTTAATCTCTGAAGTGATGTCCAGCGTATGCAACGGTCTTTTTTCATGAAGCATACGTTCAATAGCATCTATAACAACCGGGTGATTGTGACCAAGGGCAAGTGTTCCTGCACCTGCTAGGCAGTCATAAAATTCTCTACCATCTGCATCTGTCACGATCATACCTTCGGCTTTTTGCATGGCTAATGGGAACCGTCTCGGGTAAGACCTTGCATTAGATTCTCTTTGACTTTGTTGCTCTAAAAATTGCTGATTTTTAGAAACGGTTTTGATGGACATAATAAAACACTCCTCCAATTGATAAAGATTATCATTTTCATTTACTAGCCTAGAGGATGTAAGATACGAAAGTCAATTGTATTCAAAAAGATGATTCTAAAAGCATATGAATGCTATATTCTCTTTTTAACGAGTAATTTCGTGTATTTTTTACAAACATCTACAGCCATAAGGGCGATGTAACGTTTGAGTATGAAAAATATTGAAAAAAAATTACAAAACAATTCTCCTGGTTCTTTTGCTCTATGCGTTGTAGCTTCCCTGTTTGATACGGGACGGCCGAATGAAATGAATGCAGTATAACAAAAAATGAACGTTATTTTACCTTGATATAAATGGTTATGATGGTATAATTTCTCTGAAACGAAAGGGAATCGAGGGGGATCTGATGATTTTAACGAAGCATGACCTTCACCACTACTTGGCACAAGATCAGAAAGCACTTGCCATCAATCGAAAAAGACCAAAGTGGCTTGGGGATGATATTTGGAAATATCAAAGATATTTACGAAAATATGAGTACTATACGAATAGCGGTGCTACGTTACGCAAATGGTTTTATCGTTACTTACATAAAAAGAAAGGAATGCAGCTTGGCTTTGATATCCCAATTGGTGTATTTGGACCTGGGCTCAGAATCAACCATACTGGGCTGTTGATTGTGAACAAGCATGCCAAAATCGGCGCGTTTTGTGATATTCATCAAGGCGTAAATATCGGTCAAAACCATCATGAAAAAGATGTGCCCGTCATTGGAGATCATGTATGGATCGGCCCTGGCGCTAAACTGTTTGGAAACATTTATATTGCGAATCATATTTCCATCGGAGCAAATGCAGTAGTGAATCGCTCCTTTCATGAAGAGCGAATTGTCATTGCAGGTGTCCCTGCTCAAAAAATAAAAGAAAAAAGCCCTTCTTTATGAAGGACTTACTTGACCAAAGCAGTGAGCCACATGAGATAAAATAAGATGGATAAACATGAGGATCATCCTGCCCGAGCCCCATCACCATTTATCCTAAGATGCTTTGGCGCAATCAAACCATCAATCGGTAGCAACTTGAAGTGAAACAAATCACCACAGCCGTACTCTCTAATTTGCGTTGGAGTACCCGAAGACCAGCATGAGAAAGTACAAGACAAAGACGAGGATGGCAATCGCATAGATGAAAATGGACACAATCAGTACTGTCCAGCCCAACCCTTTTCTTCCTGTTTGAATGAGATATATTCCAAGTGTGAAGAGCCCGAGTAAAAGGCCTAAGATGGCCCATAACCATTTATTTTTCCCGTGTTTTGGTGCATCAACGAATAGGTAGATTGCGACTAATATGGATACAAACCAACCTGTAATCCATTTCACATTCATCCGCCACCCTTCTTTTTCAATTTATTTAATCTTACTATACTTTTTTCCTAATCTTAAAAACAACTATTCAAATGAATGATTCGGAAGGCTTTGCCATTCTTCTCTCAGCATCCCATACCGCATCGAATCATAATACTCCCCTTGATAGTAACGAACCTTACGCAGTCTTCCCTCAAGGATAAACCCGCATTTCTCTGCGCAACGCATCATGCGTTCATTTCCAGACCAGGTGGTCAGACCGATGCGTGGGATATCAATGTGTGAAAAAAGTTCATCGATCCATAGACGCAATGCCTTTGTTCCAACGCCCCCATTCCAAAAACGTGAGTCATAAATAAGAATCCCACACTCCAGCCAACGTGTGCGTTCATTCTCCCAATAATAAGAAACTGTACCCTTTAATTCACCTCCGACATCAATGCCAAATAGTTTTGGCAGGACAGAATCATCCTGTAAATAGCGTTTTTTAAATGCAGCGAGCGATATGTCATGTTCAATAAAATATGGTGCATTCCACTTTCGATAAGCCTGGTCTGGCGCTTTAAACCTTAAATGCCATACCACTTCTAAATCGGTTTCGTCTAATGGACGTATGCTCACAATCTCTTCTTTTTTTCCTTTCATCTGTTCACGTCCCTTTACTTTGTCGTTCTTTTAGCAAGATGACGATACTCGATAGGCGTCATGCCTTCATTTTGCCGAAACAGCTTTGAAAAATAAGTAGGGTCATCAATGCCTACATGTTCTGCAATGAGAGCTATTTTTTCATTCGTTGAAGCAAGCAGGCTTTTGGCTTTTTCAATTTTGAGTCGATTGATGTACTGACTCGGCGTCAGTCCGTACACGGTCTGCATGCACCTTGTCATGTAATCAGGATGATAATGAAGAATCTCTGCCAGCTTCTCCATCTGTAATTTTTGCGTAAAATGACGTTCAAGATAGTGAACCACTTCTGAAGCGACAGTCTCCTTTGCACTTGGAATATGAAATGCTTCTTTTTGTAAATGAATGAGCATTTCCTCAAATTGAAGCTGCTTTTTGAGCTGAAGTTCAGACGCATCATCATTTAAAGCGCGCATCGCTGAAAGATGCTTCTGTAGCACGCTTCCCCCTTTCACTTTTCCTTTTCGGGGCAGACGAAATTCATAGCTTGCTGCTTTTTCAAAAGTGGCTTGATTTTGCTTCATGTCAAACCAGTGTTCTCTCGGCCGATCTGTAAACTCAAATGAATCAATTGAAAAATGCAGCCACTCATAAAGTGTTTCTTCTTTGCATGGCAGATGTCCACCATGGGCAAGTCCCGGTGATAAGATGATATATTCACCCTCTTTTACGTGATGAGGCACCTCGTCTTCTGTGATCCACAGTTCACCTTTCGTGACATAAAGAAGATCAAATACGGTGAAAATTCTGGAGATATGTCGTTCTCCTCGATGGAATACACCTTTGCCTGAAGCAATATAGACTGGAAATGGCGGTACAGTAAATGTAATAAACGGACCCATATTCATCCCCTTATGAAGTCGGATTTCTCCAATAAGTTTCGGTTTCATCTCTTCTTATTATAGTCGATGCAAGGTACACTATAAATCGGATTTATACGAAAGAAGGCGATGTGATGAAACCACAAGCACTGACAATACAAAAGGTTCAAGCCAAAAGTGAAAAATCCCACCCTTCATTATTTGCATTAACTTGGCCTATTTTTATCGAAATCTCTTTATATATGCTGATGGGGAGCGCAGATACACTGATGCTCAGCCAGTATTCTGACAATAGTGTTGCTGCAGTAGGAGTAAGCAATCAGCTACTAAATCTATTGATTGTGATGTTCAGCTTCATTACGACTGGGACGACGATTGTCATTGCGCAGCTTTTAGGAGCGGGCCGCAAGCAGGATGCGACCCAAGTTGCCTATGTATCACTAGGCACCAACTTCCTCATTAGCTTTGTGATCAGTCTTCTTATGTTTGTGTTAGCTGTGCCCATCCTGCATATGATGGGCTTATCAAGCGAGCTCATGCCAGATGCAACCGTCTTTTTACAGATTGTCGGCCTGCTTTCTTTTATTCAGGCGCTCATTATGACCTATAGTGCTATTTTAAAAAGCTATGGATTCACGAGAGATACGATGTATGTCACCATCGGTATGAATCTGTTAAACGTTGCTGGTAATTATTTGGTCATCTTCGGACCATTTGGCTTCCCTGTATTAGGTGTCATGGGTGTCGCTCTTTCCACATCATTTGCACGGTTGATCGGTCTTACAGCCATGATACTCATTGTTCGACACCGCATTGGATTGCGGTTTTCATTCAAGCGAATGTTTTACATCCAGCGAACGCATTTAAAAAAACTGCTAAAAATCGGCATTCCTTCTGCTGGAGAACAACTTTCTTATAATGGCTCTCAAATGATTATTACGCTGTTTATCACATTTATGGGCACGCAAGCACTGGCAGCAAAAGTCTATACCCAGAATTTGATGATGTTCATTATGTTATTTGGTGCCGCCATTAGCCAAGGAACACAAATCTTAATTGGGCGCCTGATCGGGGCGAAAGAATTTGATGCGGCCTATCGAAGATGCATGAAAAGCTTATACTGGGCCATTGCCATCTCACTTCTTTCTTCTACTGCTTTATCTTTATCATCGACGCATTTACTTACTTTTTTCACTAGCAACAGTGAGATCATTCAAATAGCGAGTCTCCTCCTCATATTGACGATTATTTTAGAGCCTGGACGTTCTTTTAATATGGTCATCATCAACTCCTTGCGGGCAGCTGGTGACGCGAAGTTTCCAGTCTATATGGCGATGATTTCAATGTGGGGCATCGGCCTTCCGATCGCTTATTTATTAGGCATTCAACTTGAGATGGGCCTTATCGGGGTTTGGATTTCTTTTATCGTGGATGAATGGGTAAGAGGTATCTTCATGTATAGGCGGTGGCGTTCAAGGGTGTGGACGGAGTATCGGTTTACTTCCACATAAAAAGGACTGCGGGTGCAGTCCTTTCAGATTGTTGACAAAGGGCTAAAATGAACTTTATTTTACCCCTTTGTCTTCTTTTCATTACGTAATATCTTCTAAAATAAGTGCTTTTTCTTGTGTTGAAATATATGACCGCTTCGTAAAGACGCGGTATTCGTTTTCTCTAGTTTTATCTAAAATAGCCTTATAAAAGTGAGCAGCTGCTTTCACTGGTATCCTTGAATAAAGTGGGAATTCATGGAGATGGTCAAAAAATTCCTCATAGTACGCCTCTGCCTCAAAAGCAATATATTCCCATACGTGCTGGAAGGCTTGATTGACGATCCCTTCTTGTAATTCTTGCTCTGTATACCCAAATTGATCCATGACTTGTTTTGGCAAATAAATGCGGTTCCTTTCCGCCTTATCCTCACCAATGTCTCGAAGAATATTGGTCAACTGCATGCCAATCCCAAGGGAAATCGCAGCTTCTTTTAGCTGTTCTTTTTTACGCGGTGCAATGATCGGAAGCAGCATTAATCCAACTGTACTTGCGACATGATAGGAATAGATGAGCAGTTCATCTAACGTTTCATATCGATGTTGCTCTAAATCCATCTCCTGTCCTCGCAGCAGGTCACGGAATGGGGATTCATCCATACGAAACTGTTGAAATGTATACTCCAGCGCCACCCACATTGGATCATCACGATCTACTTCTCCTTGCAAGAAACGTTCAAATGCCTCCTGAAAAGACGCCAGTTCTTCCTTTGGTGAAGGAGACTCATCTACAATGTCATCCGCTCTCCTACAAAAAGAATATACGGCCCAAACAGCCTGTCTTTTCTTTTTAGGCAGCATGGAAAAGGCACGATAAAACGTTTTTGAATGGGTTTGAATGGTCTCTTCACATATTTTCAATGCTGTTTGCACATCAACCACTTAGCTTCACTTCCTTTCTGTTGTTCAGCTCTTTAAGCAGTACAGAAGCCATGAGCTTTGCACTTTGCATCACGATCGGTACCCCGCCGCCGGGATGGATGGAAGCACCTACCGCATATAGATTGTCTACATCTGCAACCTTTACTTGCGGGCGAAACACACCTGATTGAAACAAATTAGGAGCGAGTCCAAAGCTGCCGCCTTCAAACAATCCTTCTCGCATTGAATCATTCGGTGTTCTCACCTTTTGCCAGACAACCGCCTCTCGCAGCTGTGGAAAGCCTCTTTTCTCAAGACGCTCCACCATTTTATCCACAAAGTCTGTCTCTTGTTCCCAATTGATGTGATCTCCTGATGGAACAGGAATGAGCATATATAGGACACTGCTGCCTTCTGGGGCAAGGGATGGATCGATGGTCGATGGATTAAAAGTATAAAATGATGGATCTTGAGGTATCGTTTTCGTTTGGAACACCTCTCTCATATGCTGATCAAAGTGTTCTCCCATGAAAAATTGATGAACAGGTGCTTCATCGTATACTTTGTTTAACCCTAGATACACCATCACGCAGCCGGAGGATGGAACGTATTTACGCCGGTCTTGTTCACCTAAACCAAGCTGTTTTAACGCCGCTGGATAATCTCCGTTCATCACAAATGCATCAGCTGCTATGTGCTCATCATTTATTGTTGCCTTGACCACACGTTTCCCCTCAAACTCAAATTGTGCGACTTCTTCACTTTTTCTTATGTGTACACCCGTCTTTAAGAGCTGTCTCTCCAATATATCTACTAAACTCGCATATCCGCCTTTTAAATAGTAAATTCCGTGTGCGTGCTCACTATATGAAACAAGCGAATAAATGGCAGATGCTTCATACGGATTTCCTCCGACATAGAGGGTTTGAAGTGCATATGCATCTCGGAGGCGCTCATCTGAAAAATATTTTTTGAGAGAACTTTGAACGGTTCGATATGCTTTTAATTTCATTAAAATCTTCATGTTCGCTTTTGTAAAAAAGGTTCGTTTTTCATGAAATGATTTTTCTAGAAAAGCTTCCTGCCCTTCTTGAAACCGATCCGTCATTTCTTGCATAAATGTTAAATATCCCTGTTCTTCCTTTGGAAATACACGTTTGATTTCTTCTAGTTGTCGCAGTGTATCAGAGTATTTCGTATAGGAGGTTCCATCTTGATAGTGGATCGTATACAGCGGATCGAGCTGCAAGAGATCAAGAGATGTTTCATCAATGCCTACGTCATGTAAAATGCCTTTTAACATATCAGGAAGTAGGACAATGGTCGGACCTTCATCTACTTTATATCCTTTCTCACGTACAAAAGCAAGTCTCCCGCCGAGCCGTTCATTTTTTTCAACAAGGGTGACATCATGTCCAGCTTTTTTTAAATAGAGGGCTGAGATCATACCGCCAATACCGCCGCCAGCAATCAATATATGTTTTTTCATGAGGCGCTCCCCTTTTCTTGATGTGGCACTCTTTTGTGCGTATGTTTCTCTTTTGACAGAATCGCATTTGTCGTAATACGCGCTGATTCTAAAATGGTTGGCAATCCGCTGCCCGGGTGGGTTCCTCCACCAACGAGCCAGCAGTGTTTCAACTCATCAAATTCATTATGCGGCCTGAGTACCATCATCTGCGTCAACTGGTGACCCAGATTAAATGTAGCTCCTTCATACACGTACAGCTCTTCTTCCCAGTGCTTCGGCGTGATCATCCGCTCGACTTCAATATGCTGCCTGATATTCTTAAAGCCTGTTTTCCGCTCCAGCGTATCCAGCACAAGCTCTCTAAATTCTTCTTGATACACTTCCCAGTCAATACCGCTTTGATTATTGGCAACAGGTGCTAACACATAAAGAGCGGACTTGCCTTTTGGCGCAAGCGAATCATCTGTCACACTTGCATTTTGAATATAAATGGACGGATCATCCGGCAGCTCAAAGGTTTTCGTAATCTCTTTGACGAACTTCGCATAGTCATCGGAAAAAACGATGGTATGATGTGGCTCATCATATATCGTATCTAAACCTAGGTACAGCATGAAGGTGGAGCATGAGAATTTTTTCTTTTTCAGTTTCTTCTCGCTATATTTCTTTAAAAGACCCGGCTCTACAAGCTTTGTCATCACGTGTGCAAAATCACCATTTACGACCACCTCATCTGCCTGTATTTCTTCACCAGTTTCTAAGCGAATGCCCTTCACTTTCCTGCCTTCCGTCAGCAACTTGTCAACTCCAGTTGATAGATGAAGGGTAGCCCCAGATTCAACAGCTGCCTTTGCCATCGCTTCTGACAGCTGATTCACTCCGCCTTTCGGATGATAAACGCCTGTGTCATGCTCCATAAAGGAAAGAATTGAGAACGCTCCTGGGCATTCCCAAGGTGACATCCCTAAATATTTTGATTGGAATGTAAAGGCATATTTCACTGATTCATTTGAGAAATAATCCGACAGCACATCATATAAGCTTTTATTTAATGAGAGCTGAGGAAGTGCTTTGATGACTTTTGGTCGCAAGTAATGATGGAAACGATCCATTTTACTTTGTAGAATCGGCGTTAGGCGGTCCATTTTTCGTTTTGTATCATTCATAAAACGTACATACCCCTCGCCCTCACCAGGTGCAAAGGCTTCTAGCCGTTTGTACATTTCGTCTCGATCTCGAATCATATCAAGCTTCTCATCTTGAAAGATTAATCTATACATTTCTTTTAATTCAATCACATCTATATAATCATAGAGATTTTTACCGGCAAAGGTGAACAGTTCCTCTGCAATATGAATCATACTGAGAAAAGTAGGACCTGTATCAAACGTGAAATCACCAAGTTGAAACTTAGAGTTACGTCCGCCAACAAAGGACTGTTTTTCATATATATGAACATCATGTCCTTTGCTTTGCAACATCATAGCTGCTGCAAGTCCCCCTGGTCCTGCTCCGATCACAATGATTTTCATTATCCTTTTTCCTCCAAATTAATTCACTTTAAGTTAATTATACAAATTGAAGCGGTTAGATCAACTTTTGATGTGCTCTAAAAGTCTCATGTTATGTATCAAAAAAGCCGACTTCCTTTCAACAAGTGCAAGAAAGCCGACCCTTTGTTATGCTTCTATATCAATTCGATATGTTTCAAACCAATGATGAATCTGTGCCAAATGGGCAATGAGCTGTGGGCCTTTCATTAACTGACCATACCAAGGAACCTGGAAAGAAGCCCCTTCCGTTTCAATCAGCTGTTTTAATTGATGTGGATCTAAAAATTCATGAAGCACAGAATCCTTTTGCGCGAGACAATCTGTTAACATCTCTTTTACCGCCTGAGTATAAGCAGGATGATGTGTTTTCGGATAAGGGCTCTTCTTGCGATAAAGCACTTCATTCGGTAAAATTCCCTCTAATGCTTTTCTCAAAACCCCTTTTTCCCGATTTCCATACATTTTCATTTCCCAAGGAATATTCCATACATACTCAACAAGACGATGATCTGCGAATGGTACACGTACCTCAAGGCTCGCCCCCATGCTCATACGATCTTTTCGATCCAGCAGTGTTGTCATAAACCAAATCATATTTAAGTAAAAAAGTTCTCTTCGGGCTTTATCTACTCCAGTTTCCCCATCTAAAAGAGGGGTTTCTGCCACGGTTTCTTCATATTTGCTTTGCGCATATTCCTTCAGTGATAATTTCTTTTGCCATGAGTCTTGAAGAAGCTGAATGCGTGCTTCCGTTGATCTCATCCACGGAAATCCATTGGTTTCGCTTGCCATGTGAAACCATGGGTAACCTCCAAAAATTTCATCTGCACATTCACCTGATAAACCAACAACAAAATCCTTTTTAATTTCTCGGCAGAACCATAGTAAGGAAGAATCAATATCTGCCATCCCCGGCAAATCTCGCACTTCAACCGCTTCTTTCAAATAAGAAGCCAGCTCTTTTTGCCCAATGATACAGCTATGATGATTCGTTTGAAACGCTTTGGTCATTCGATCAATCCACGGGCCGTCAGCATTCGGCTGAAATTGACTTGCTTCAAAGAATTGATCATTTCCGTCGTAATCAACGGAATACGTATGCAGCGGGGCTTTCCCTATTTTCTCAAAGTGCTTGGCGGCAATGGCCGTAATGGCACTAGAATCCACACCGCCCGATAAAAACGTACATACAGGCACATCAGAGACAAGTTGTCTTGTAACAGCATCCGTAAAGAGTTCCTTCACGTGCTGAGCGGTGTCATCAAGCGAATCTGTATGCTGCTTGCTTTTGACATTCCAGTACCTCCACACACGCAAACCATCTTTTGAAAAGGTTAGGGCATGAGCAGGTCTCAGCTCTTTCACCCCTTTAAATACGCCTTGCCCTGGTGTTCTAGACGGCCCTAAACCAAAGATTTCTGATAACCCTTCATGATCCACTTTGGCTTTCATTTCAGGATGAGCTAGAAGTGCTTTGATTTCTGAGCCAAACAAAAAGGAATGATGACGTTCTGTATAGAAAAATGGCTTGACACCGAGCCGGTCTCTCGCTGCAAATAATAATTCACGCTCACTATCCCAAATGACAAATGCAAAAATTCCATTAAAATGGGTCACACACTCTTCCTTCCATTCTGTATAGGCGTGAAGAAGAACCTCTGTATCAGAATGCCCAAGAAAGCGGTGCCCCCTTTTGAATAATTCTTTTCGTATATCCTCCGTGTTATAGAGTTCTCCATTGTATACCACCGTATAATCATGGTGTTGATGGGTATATGTCATCGGCTGCTTTCCGCCTTCAACATCGACAACGGCTAACCGTTTATGGCCGAAAAGAACGTGCTCACTTTTCCACGTATTTGTATCATCCGGCCCTCGTTTAGATAATGTATCTGTCATTTGATTGATTACATGATCCTGTTGGATGAGCTGCTTTTTAAAGTCTGCCCAGCCTGTTATTCCACACATCATCATCAGCTCCCATCCGTTTTTCATCAAGTGTTCTCATTTAGCCTTTCTTAGTTTATGCATCGGCTCCTTGATAGTTGATTTGTCCTTTTTTCCCCCTGTGTATAGGACAAGCTTCATTTGGTAAGAAAAGAAAGAGGAAAGGAGGTTTTGCGAATGGAGAACCGAATGACATATCTTCAGCAAAACCACCCAAAATGGTGTAACGGGTACTTACTGATGGAAAACGGTCATTGTCTGATTGAAGACGAAGAAGGAGACATCATGCTGCCTGAAAGCCTTCAAAGTTCTATGATCTGTTTGAAAGAAAAGGATCGATGGACAAAAGGAGAATTGCTCGGGTCTGTCGTTCTTTGTGAGAATGGGAAGTTGATGGAGGTAAAAGGCGGTGAACGCATTCAATATACAGCGTCTCTTTCTAAAGGGTGGCTTGATTTGCTCATGTTCGTACCGGAAAGCGTCTTTTATCAGATCATTGACTATGTAGAACAGCTTGGCTTTTCCGTCTATGATTGTATCTTCTCTTCCTTCCATCCTTCTCATCGCGTGTCTTTTTTTCAGTTTTCAGGAGACATGCAATCACTTGCCCTTCAATGCCACCATCATTCGGGTACAAATCAAGTTCAATTGGAATGGACGACGTCTGACGGTCATCGGCTGATGTCTCAGTTTGATCTCACATAAAAAGGGCACTGCTTTTGATAAGCAATGCCCTTTTTATCTTAAAAGATATGGAAACCGATCGGCAGACGTAAGCCGAGAAGAATGGTCACAATGGCAACCACGATAAAACCAATGAATACACCCTTCACCGATTTTCCTTTTTTCTTGCGTACAAGGACCATTTCCATGAAACCAATCACAAGAATACCAAGTATCATTTTTCCAACATACTCGCCCCCGTAACCCGGGATTTTCATTCCTGTGCGAACATACAGCTCTATACCTGTTGCAATAATAATCAAGTAGAACAGTCGTACGATCATATGCACAATTTTAGCGCCTTTATCGTTTTTACCTGCTAATGCAAAGGCAACGAAAAATAAAATAATACCTAGCACCCACGCTGTAATATGTAAATGTGTTCCCATTTGTGATTTCCCCCTTTATCAGAACAATTACCTTCTCATCGTACCACGAAATAAGTCGAACACAAAGCGACAATCCTGTGTCAACACGCCTTTATTTGACGCGATTTGATAACGTCCCAATTGGTTCAATTGTTACTTCAACCTGATCGCCTGAGGCTAAAAATTTTGGCGGTTCAAAACCTTTGCCGACTCCAGAAGGTGTACCTGTTGCAATGATGTCTCCCGCTTCCAGCGTCATCCCTTTTGAAAGAGTTGACACAATGTCTTCAATTGGGAAGATCATTAATTCCGTACTGGCAGACTGACGAACCTCTCCGTTTACCTTTGTTTCCACATGGAGTGCTCCATGATCCTCAATCACTGACTTGTGAACGATATAAGGTCCCATTGGACAAGTTGTATCTAAGCTTTTTCCTATGAAAAATTGTTTGTGTTTTTTCTGCAAATCTCTTGCCGTTATATCATTTAAAATGGTGTAACCGAAAATGTAATCGTGGACCTCTTCCGGAGCTATATTCTTTCCTGTTTTGCCAATGACAATGGCAAGCTCCCCTTCGTAATCCAATTCACTTGTCACATCTTCATGGAGAAGAATGTCCGCTTCATGCCCTACAACAGAGGTAGGCGCCTTTGTAAAGATCATCACGTCTTTAGGAATATCTGCCGCACTTCCCATTTCCATGACGTGATCTTGATAGTTTTTCCCAACACACATGATGTTTTTCGTTGGTTTTGGAATCGGTGCATGGAGTGTCACGTCCGAAAGCGGATAGACATAAGAGCCGCGGTCTTCTTCTTTTTTCTCCGCCCAATCAAGAAGCTGTTTGACGTGTTCGACAAACTTGTCCCCCATGTTGATGCATTCAGATAAAGAGTTTGGCAATGTCTCCAGCTCAAATAGTTTTGCTTCTGCCTTTTTGACGTCCATCACCCATTCATCATCAATGACGACCCCGATAAACAATCTGTTATGTATCTCACCTGTAAAAAACTTCATGTTTTCCCCTCACAATCTTCATTTCACTACATTATGATGTCTCATTTTTATTTCTCTACGAAATAAAAAAAACCCTTTTTTATCATACTCTCTTTTAAAAAGGGTTTCAAAAATGAAGACCTGATATTTAGCGGTAGCGTCGATACTCCCACATATTCCCTTGATCCCATTTACGATCAACATTTCCTTGATGGCGGGAATGATGTTTTTTCTTTCCGCATCTTCGGCAAGAGTGACTCCGTTTATGGTGATGAGAACGTTTAGATCGATGGCTGCGATGTGATTTGCGGCAGCTTTTCTTATGAGATCTGTATTTGCTGCGGCATGATTTTTTTGGTTTACTCTTTTTACTGCGGTATGACTTTTTGCTTTTATACGACTTTTTGCTTTTGCATGATTTCTTGCTTCTATACGACTTTTTGCTTTTGCATGGTTTCTCGCTCTTTACACTTTTCTTTGAGCAGCGACTTTTTTTAGAGCGATAGCTTTTTTTAGAGCGATAGCTTTTATGGCTTTTTTTGCTGCGATGTGACTTACGGCAGCCTCCTCCACCAAAGAACCAGTGACGGCGATTTGAATGACGAGAACGAGATGATTTGTGCGAATATCCCGATTCTGGTTCACGATCTAAGTGTTGATCACGCCCCTCACTTCGAAGTGAATCAACTGCATGTTCAATATGCGAATGATCAAATGTGCTCACGAACAATTCCCCTCCCAAACTGTGCTCTGACAAAACAAACAGACAAAGCTGTTTATCTTCTCTGCTTTATGTTACGAGACTCGGTAGACAAGTGTTCTTGGCGAATGCCTCTTTCTTAGAAAACTCCATGAATACCTACCAGCAGGTACAGGACATTCCTTCATTTTCATATAGTGGAGGAGATATAGGAGGGTGATGAACGCATGGACACAGAACCTTTAAAACAACTGGATATCTGGATTCATCCAAAAGATCTCATGGAATTAAAAAAGGACGTATGGAACGATGAACCCGTCGAGGCCATTCTGAAAACCGGCCAAACGAAGTCACATATTTATGCCTCATACCGAGGATCACACATCCGAAAGCTCAAGAAAAAATCCTATCAAATTGAATATCGAAAACCAAAGCAAAGACAGGGTGAATCCCTTTTTCACTTAAATGCAGAGTACAATGATCCTTCTTTCATTCGCAACAGGCTGTCTTTTTATTTCTTTGAACAGATGGGTGTATTCAGCCCATCCGCTTCTCATGTGTTTCTGACCATTAATGGAAGAAAAGAAGGCATTTATTTAAAAATAGAATCTGTAGATGAGCTGTTCCTCCAAAAACGACAGCTGCATGGAGGCGGCATTTATTATGCTGTAGATGATGACGCCAATTTCTCTCTTTTAAGTTCATTTGATAAAAAGCCAAAAAAACATCTTCTTCTCGGTTATGAGAAAAAAACGGGAACTCCTGAACACGACAAGCAGCTGAGTGAATTTATTTACTTTTTGAACACCGCAAGGGACGACACGTTTGCAAATAAGATTGAGCAGTACATTGATGTAACACAATATTTCCGCTGGCTCATTGGTGTCGTGTGTACCCAAAATTTTGATGGCTTTGTTCATAACTATGCGCTTTATGTGAATGATCAAGGAAGGTTTCAAGTAATGCCTTGGGATTATGATGCGACTTGGGGTCGTGATATTCACGGAGAAGAAATGGCGTTTGATTATATTCCAGTCAGCGGTTTCAATACATTAACCGCTAGATTGCTAGACATCCCTGCATTTAAAAGAGACTATTATGCCCTTTTCCAGCACGTACTAGATACACATTTTTTAGAAAAACGGCTTCTCCCCATCATTGAGTCATGGCATGCTTCGATTGAGCAGCGAATTGGAGATGATCCATATACGAAAAACCGACAAGACATGCTGCGTTCAGAGCGAGAATTAATCCGACAGTATATCAACAAAAGACGACGTTATTTACAAACTGAGATTAAAAAAGAGACATCGCGCCTGTAAAGACACTTTCGAATTTTGTCACTTTAGTTCTCATATTGACGAAAGAGCTTTTTTTATAGAAAAATAGGGTATACTAACCATATCCTTCTATTTGATAAAAAATGTGAGAGTTGGCGTCCGTTATGATCAATTATGAAATTGAACAAAAAAGATTACATTTGATTGAGACCGCAAAAAAATTCGGAATGAATGCCGAAGAAACCATCAGGTGCAGTCAAGAGCTTGACACACTCTTAAATAAAGGCATCAAAACCACCTCTAAAGAATGCTCGAATAAAGGGTAAACCATACACTTCATTCCTCTCATCAAAGTTCTTCAAAAAGACAATCACATATTAAAAGACCCATCATAAGCTATGGTGAAACGCCCAAAAACGAAGTGCCCTATTTTTCTAAAGGATGTGCACCGCTATGCCGGCTATTGTTGGAGCCTTTAAAGTAAATGCCGTCGGAACGAGCGGAGTCGTTCATGTTGGAGACTGCATCACCATTTCTCCAAATAGTCAGGTTAAAACGTTTGCCGGCGCAGGCAGTTTTAACACTGGTGATCAATTACGCATTAGCAACTATAAAAGTGTGACAAATACGTATGATAGTGATGTCATTGATCAACCGCTTGTTGGTAACTTGTAAGGAGTGAGAATCCATTGAACTTCTATATTAATCAAGCGATACAAATTAATTACTTACGTGTGGAGTCTGTGAGTAACTCATCCGTTCTGCAAATCGGCAGTGCTGGATCAATCAAGGCACTCTCCAATCTGTATAACACTGGAAGCTATGTAGAGTCAGCACCTGCCGCAGCAGGCACACAAGGAATTGAAGAGTCTCAAGGCGCAAGCACGGCACCTTTTGTACCGCTTCAGTCACCAACAACATAAGTTCATCTGCAATCCCCGGAGGTGTATGCATATGTATGACTATCAAAACAGCGCTTCACAAATGTATGGCATCATTCAAAAGCAAACACAGCAAATCATGATGCTTGAAAAAAGGCTTAACGAGCTTCAGCAGGAAATGCAAATGATCAAAGATAAACCGACAACAACGATTGAACGGATTGATTATCAATTTGATCAACTGAAAATCGAGCGGCTGGAAGGCACATTAAATATCGGTCTCAATCCATCTGATCCAAATAGTGTTCAAAATTTTGAAGTGGGCCAAACAACACCCCCGGGAATTGGAATGATGCAGCAAGAAATGGCTGATCAATTTTTCAATCAAACACGCCAGCTTGTCGATGCATTCTTAAATGAAGAAGCACCGCAGCTTCTTGAAGAACTAGAGCAGCGATACGAAGGCTCGCTTGATGAAAGCAACAAACACCATATCATTGAGGACATTCGAAAACAAATAGACAGCAGAATCAAATATTATGCCGGGCAGCTGCCACAAAGGGAAGATATGACCCCGCTTCAACGTTCCGAGCAAATTGCTGAATACGTGAAACATGATGTCAAACGGGCAATCGAGCACTTTTTAGCCCATATTCCAAATGAAACGAAAGGAGAGGAAAACGGATGAATTTCACAGTCGTCAACCGCAACATCGAAACTGGAAGCATTAAAGTAGTTGGGGTATCGTCCTCTTCCCTATTTATTATCGGGGACACGGACCATGTACAACTGTCATCGATTTTCGATACACCGCCAGAATCATTAATTATTGGCCCGTTTGTTCCTCTAGCCCCTCGATAATGATTAAGCGCACATCTCAAGTGAAGTTCTCGAAGGTGAATTCTGTGGGGATTTCGAGTGTGGTTCAAATTGGTGATACACAAGAGTTATGCCCGAACGTGAAGGTGTTAGCTGTTCAGAGAACCATTAGTTTGTTTTATGGAAATGAAGCTGAAAACCTAGATGCAAAAGAATTTGAAGTGTATTATGAGCCAATCCCATTGATGCTGCCAGAACGAGCGGTTAGAACGGCCTTTTATCATGAAAAGCCTCTCATTAAAGTTTCGTCCATTCATGTAGAAGGGGTCTCTTCCTCCTCTATCTATCAAATTGGCTCTACGTGCGGAATAAATGCCGTTGCGCGAGTGAAGCATATTCGAGAGTTATTTAGCAACAACGACGAACATCCGCCAAACTCACAATTGGACCTACCTGCGCATATGATGGTGATATGACTTCGAATAAAGGATGTCGATTATGCCAGCAATTGTCGGACCCATTTACATTAACTCGATTTCTGGGGGCGTCGTAAACGTCGGTGACTCATTTTATCTTTCGCCTAAAAGTTCTTCAAAATCTGCTTTAGGCTCTGGAGCGGGGAATACCGGAGATTTCTTGATTTTAAATAATGGCATTAGCGCCACCAACTATGTGGATCCTGACTTAAATGATCAGAATATGGTAGGCAATGCATAAAGCGGCTCCTCTACACTCATTTCATTTAGAGGAGCGCTTTTTTATGCTTATTTCTTTCTGCGTTGTCTTGATTTCTTTGTTTTGACCAGCTTGCTTGCCGGCTGCTTTCGAATCCATTTGATGTACGGAACAAGCTTTTCATCTTGTCTTAGTGCATCCAGCGTATTCAAACGTGCGGCAAGCTCCTGGTTTGTATAAAGAGCATGTACTTGTTTATGGCAAGGGATACACAGGAAGGCAGTCGGTAGAAAGGCCCCTCCTTCTTCTCTTGGCGTTAAGTGATGTTCTGTAAGGACGACCTCTTGTCTTCCGCATAGCTCACATAATCCAATCGTTTGCTTTGCCATCCTGAGATCACCTCACTTTACATTAATTCCATCGAGACTGTTGTTCCTTTCCCGCTTGGATCTGCTGGGTGGACAATCAGTTTCTTTGGCAGTCTCATCTTTAATTCTTCCACATGGCTGATCACACCAACAGCTAAATTTTGAGATTGTAGCTTCTCTAATGCTGTAATCACCGTATCTAACAAGTCTTGATCGAGTGTACCAAATCCTTCATCTAAGAAGAAGAATTGCAGCGGGAACTCACCTCTCAGCTGAATTTGTGCAGACAGAGCAAGGGCAAGTGCTAAAGACGTCAGGAAAGTTTCTCCCCCAGACAAGCTGGATACCGGACGTCTGACACCTCCATTGGCATCATCCCGCATCACAAAACCGCCCTCTGAATCGACTTCAATGGCATACCTTTGTCTTGTCAAAATCCCAAGACGATGAGAAGCATCACGGCTGACACTTTCTAGCTGTTCTTCTGCTAGGAACTCAACAAACGTATTCCCTTTAAACACCGTTTGAAGCTTATCCAGCCGGTCAATTTCTTGTTGCAGTTCTTCAAGGCGTTCATGAATGCTTGCAAAGCGCTGATGGTTTGCTTCAATCACTCGCAGATGCTCCTGTGCAGATCCACTCAGCGCTGTCGCTTCTTCAAGCGCTTTTTCCGCCGCTTCTTTTTTTAGTTGAATGTCTGTCCACTCGTCTTCATCCAGCGACTCACCTTTTAACAGTTCAGAAATTCGCTTTAAATTTGCTGCACATTGCTTTCTTTTATCCTCAAATTCCTCAATTTCCTGTTTGACTGTAAGACGTACAGATCGATCCATTAAAGCAGGTGCTATCTCCTGAGGATGATCAAAAGGAGTAGAGGCTGTTTCTTTTTGCCACGCTTTCTCAGCTTCTTGTTTTCGCCGCTTCGCCTCTTGGAGCTGACGTTCACTGCTTGAGAAATGGCTTTGCGCCTCACTAAATAATTGCTGTGCATGCTTAAATTGCTCGTACGATTGCTGTTCTTTTTCATTTAGATGAGCAATAGATTGTTGAACTTCGTCCAGTTCATCAGAAAGAGAAGCAGCTTTTAAAGGATATCGCTGTAAATCTGTTTCATATTGATCGATCAGGTGTTGCTGGCTTCCCAGCTGATGCGCCAACTTATCGAGTTCCTTCTCTAGATCGTATATAGCTGTTTGCAGATGCTCTTTTGCCTGCTGTTTTTCCTCTAGAAAAGAAATACTCTTCTCAATACGCTCTTGATAACCTTCCGCTTGTTGATCCTTTTCGTCAATTTGTTGCTGCATTTCCTGCACTTGGTTGATTGTCAGGTGAGGAAAGGTCTGTTCAAATTGCGTCAGTTGTTCGGAAAGCTCAGATCGAAGCTCCTTGATCAGCATGTCTAATTCCTGCATGCGCTGCTGCTCAAATGTCAGTTGATCTTTTACTTTGCTCATTTCTGCCGCTTGATCATAAGTGACGTCCATTAAACGAGCTCGTTTGCTTTCGATTGCTTGAATATCTTGTTTTACGCCTTTCCATTCTTGAATCAGCTGGTGCAAAGACTGCGGATTCTGTACTGCTTCTACTGCTGCAGCTACTTCCGAATCGGGGGCTTTTTGAGATAAAAAGGAGAACTGTTTAACTAATTGATTGGCATGCGTTTCAAGCAGCTGCTTTGCAGCAAACATGTCTCTAGCATATTCCTCTGCCAGCTTGAGCTCTTTATCCATTTTTACAATCCATTCATCAATTTGGGCAACCGTTTCTTCATGGTCATTGTCTATCACAGCCTTTGGATCATGATGAATCGATCCACAAACAGGACATGGTTCACCGTCTACTAGCTCTGCCGCTAATTCTTTTCTTAATTCTGCCGATCTGACAACATCACGCTGTTTTAATTTTTCTTGTTTTTTGTCCTGCTCTTTATGACTCCATTCTGTAAGACCTCGTTCAAATTCACATACATAAAAATACAATTGCTCTATCGCTTGAAACGATTGATTTATTTTTTCATGATGATCTTTTTGCTGTTTTTGAAGCTTTTCATACGATTGTGTCGCCTGTGCTGAACGCTGTCTTAGCTTCTCAATCTTTTGTTCTTCCTTTTGAATGCTCACATTCATTCTTTGAACATTTTCACTGAAACGAAGTGCGTCTTGTACAAGTTTCCGCTCTTTGACAGAGACTTGTAATTGTTCCAGCTCATGCTTCAACTGTGTTTGTTTCGCAAGCGCACGCTCTAATAAAGATTTCACGTTTTCGGCTTCCGCTTTTTTTTGAGTCAATTGCTGCGCTTTTTCATTGTTTTGCTGCTCTAGTAAGGTCTTTTCCTGAAGAGCTGTTTCTTTTTTTCGTTCAATTTCTTTTAATTGAATAAGCTGCTCTTTCTTTTGAAGAAGCTCTGGCTCATTTTCCATTTTCTTTTGCCGTGCCTGCTCATACTCCTGCGTCATTTGATCATAGATCGTTCGTTGATGAAGTAAATGTTTTTCTGCTTCCTGCTTCTCTTTTATTGCTTGAGAGAGCTGCTTTTCAGCCTTTGTTAATGCATCCGCATAAGGCTTTAATGTCTCTGCCTGCTCTGCAATGTGAAGTTGATTCTTTTTCTCTTCCATTGTGGATGCCAGCAGATTGAGGTTGTGTTGTTCCTTCTCGTACGCTTCTTGTTCTTTTTGATACTGCCAGATGGTTTGCGCTTTTGTAAAAGCAGTGAACGCTTCGTCCCGCGTTTGTTTTTTCTCATGAAAAATAGCTTGCGCCTGCGCAGCTGCTTCTTTAGCTTTCGCTAATGCCTCTGGACCAGCTTCTCCTAATCCAGTCAGTTCAGCCAGCAGTTCGTTTTTCTGTCCATAGTGATTTTGAGCCTTTGCGCGTAAACGTTTGACGAGCTGATCACCATATTTCTCCAAATTAAACAAACGCTGCAGCATTTGGCGTCTGTCGGCTCCTTTCAATGAAAGGAATTCCGCAAACTTTCCTTGGGGTAAAACAACCGCTCTCGTAAAATCGTCAATGGTTAAACCAAGTAATTCTTCTATTTTACGATTGACCTCACTTGCTTTATCTGCAAGAACTGTCTGCGTATCACCAATTTCAATCAATCGGCATAACGTCGTTCTAACCTTCATTTCATCTGCCCGTTTAAAGGCTCGTTCCACTTTATAAGAAATATGGTGTTCCCTTTGCAAAGCGAACGTAAAGGAGACAGACAGCTTTTCTTCAGCTTGGTTCAAAATACCATGCGTATTATTGAGTGCACGTTCGACCTTGCCATAGAGTGCGAGTGTCATGGCATCTAATATGGACGATTTTCCGCTTCCAGTCGGTCCAAAAATACCAAACACACCTGCATCACATAAGGAGCTAAAGTCAATGGTTTGCTCTTCTCTGAAGCTATGAAGTCCTTTAATGGTTAGCGTGATCGGCTTCAATTCGCTTCCTCCTCTTGCATGTCATTGGCAAGCTCTAAAAATAGCTTGACAGTTTTTTCATCAGGTAGACCTCCACCTGTCTGACGCTCATAAAATTTCACGAACCGCTCTTCAATCGAGAGCTTTTCCACTTGTTTTTGTTCTTCTTTTTGCTGTAACTCTTTAAACTTTGGTCTAATATGGACAAATCCACTATGCTGTTTTCTAAGCTGATGAATTTGTTCGATCGACAGCTGATCTGTTAAGTGAATCTCTAAATCAATCCAGGCTTGAAGATCCCGCTTTTCATCCAGCCAATTGTGTACTTGGCTCAGCCCTTCAGTCGCCTTCCACTTCATAAGTGGTTTACCGCTTGATAAAAACACTTCTTTCCAGCTTGCTGTTTCATTCGGTTTTGCATCCACAATGGTGACTGATTTGGCGTAGCCTGCTTCAGAAAAGCTGTATGCAAGTGGAGATCCAGAATAGCGGGCAATCGTCTTGGCACGTTTAATGGTTTGGGGGCGATGCAAATGCCCCAATGCGACATAACAAGCCGCCTCAGGCAGACTTTCGGCCGCAACGGTATATGCGCCTCCCACTTCAATCGGCCTTTCCGAATCCGTTTGACTGCCACCTGCCACATAAATATGACTTGTTGCGATATTGACCGTATCCGCCTGAAATTGGCTGCTTAAATGTTGAAACATTTGTTGTATTTTTAAATTGTACTGATCACGAAGCAGTTTCTCTTCAAATGTTTCAGCCAGCACCTCGTTTAGCCTTGCTTCAGACGGGTAAGCGAGTGCTGCAATAGATAGACGTTCACTTGCAGAAGAAACATCGACATGAATTAAATCATTTGTCGGATATCCAATTAAATGAATCCCCTGCTCATTCGTTAAAGGAGATGCGGCTGATAAACGGTCTGGGTTATCATGGTTGCCAGAGATCACAACCACCTGACGCTTTCCTTTATCAGATAATGCAGACAAACTTTCATAAAAAAGCTGTTCTGCGCGAGCAGGAGGGTTCACTGTATCAAAGGCATCGCCTGCCATCACAATGACATCAATGTGTTCATCCTTGACGATTTGATTTAATTCATCTAAAAACTCCGCTTGTTCCTCAAGCCGGCTTCGGCCTTCAAGGGTTTTCCCTAGATGCCAATCCGCTGTATGCAGAATCCTCATGTGATTCACCTCTCATTCATTCCACCTATAAAGAAATTTCTAGATTTCCATCAAAGAAATAAAGGATTTTCTCCTCTAATGTTCTGTTTGTTAAACGTTCTACCGCTGCTGAATACAACGATATTTGTGTTTCATAGCGTTTTTTTAACATCGCTTCAGCTTCCTCTAATCCACCTGAGAATCTGCCAGTCACTCGATCTGTTTTATAATCAAGTAAATAGAGCTTGCCATCTGCTTCAAATAAACAATCAATCATTCCTTGAATGAGCACAGGTTCACCTTCTGCATCAATATGGCTGTATACCTCTTTAACCGGTAAAACCATACTAAACGATACTTCTCGTTTCACCCAGTCCGCTTTCTGCAGTTTTTGACCAATAGCAGTAGAAAAGAAGGCCACAATTCCTTCTCGATTGATGGACTGGATTTGTTCATCTGTTAGTAAGTCTTTCTCTTTTAAAGAATGGAGCAGCTCTTCTACACGAGATTCATCATATGGTTCATTTGAAGGAAGAGGGATATGCTGCATGACTGTATGCATGGCCGTCCCTTGTTCTGCGGCTGTGAGTGTTTTTTTCTTCATAAAAGCCGGTCGTTCGTACAGTGTCGCATGAGCTTTTCGAATGGAAGAAGGCACACTGTATTCATCCTGTATTTCTTTCATTCTTTTGATCTCGGAAACTGACTGCTTTGTCCCTACTTGGGAGGCCGCTAAATATGGATAACGCCATGAAAGTCTTTCTTTTACTTCCTCCTCGTAATCGCCATATCCTTGAACAGGCACACCTTCCATTAATGCTTGTACCACTTCGTCTTGTTTTTGTTTTTCAAGTGACATGTCTTCTTGTAGAAGATCGGACGCTTGATGAAAGGTGATAGAAAATGATGATGGATGCAAGAGAACGACTTCTCTCGATTCTTCTAAAAGAGAAGACATCGCTTGATGACGGATAAGAGCAGGGCCAATAAAATCTAAGTATGTTCTCGCTTGATAACGTTCAAAATCAGGGAGGAGCCAGTCGTCTCCGTTTGCGGCATTTTGCCACTTGCTTAAAGCTTTCACTTGATTTTTGACAGAGCCGACTAAAAATAATTTTTCCTTCGCCCTTGTGAGCGCCACATATAGAACCCTCAGTTCTTCAGATAATAACTCTTTTCTCATCTTTTTTTTCATCGCGATCAGCGGTAATGTTGCATAACTAATTCTCAGCTCAGGATGAATATATTTGCTGCCAAAACCTAATTCTTTATCAAGCAAGTAGGACTGGTTTAAATCCATCATGTTAAAGTTCCTGCCAAGTCCTGCAGTAAATACAACAGGGAATTCGAGTCCTTTACTGCTATGAATGGTCATCATGCGGACAACATCCTCTGTTTCACTGAACGTTTTTGCCGCTCCAAGATCATCTCCACGCTCTTGCATTCTTTCAATAAATCGAAGAAATCGAAACAGTCCTCTAAATGCAGCCTTTTCATACTGTTTCGCTCGATCATATAAAGCCCGAAGGTTTGCCTGTCTTTGCTTACCTCCTGGCATCCCGCCGACATAATCTAGATATTGTGTATCTCGGTACACTTCCCAAATCAGTTCTGCTACCGAATGCTGAATCGAAAAATCACGCCATTTGCGTAATTGAAGGAAGAATCGCTCCAGCTTTCTGCATGTCGGATGATCAGAGTGTGTCACACTCATAAATGCCTTCACAGCGTCATAATAAGTGCCTTTTTTATCACTGGTTCTAATCAGTGCCATCTCATTTTCGTCTAAATGAACAAGAGGTGACCTTAAAACAGCAGCGAGCGGAATATCTTGATATGGATTATCAATCACTTTTAACAAAGAAAGAATGACAGATACCTCTGTCGCTTCGAAATAGCCTGAGGAAAGATTCGCATAAACAGGGATTCCCTGCTTCTTCAACTCTTCCATCATTTGCGGAGCCCACGGCATTGAGCGAAGCAAGATCACAATGTCTCGATACTGCAAGTTGCGGGTCAGCTGCTGTTTTGCATCGTACACTTGAAAAGGCTGTTCTACCAATTCTTTTATTTTCTTTGCAATCACTCTCGCCTCAAATTGTACCGTCTCTAGCTCTTCTCGTTCTTCATCGCTTTCTGTGTCGTGCTGATCTAAATGAACAAGAAGCATTTCTGTCGTCGTGTCTTCGCTTTGCGGATAACTCGCTCCAAGCTTTAATTCAGCTTGTTCGTCATATTCAATTTCTCCAACTGTTTCTCCCATCAGCTGTTTGAACAGAAAGTTGGTACTGTCTAATACATCAGCCCGGCTGCGGAAATTTTTATTTAGATCAATTCTTTTACCTGTTTCTTTGCTGTCTGCTTTAAATTGTTTATATTTATTTAAAAAGAGCATCGGCTCTGCAAGTCTAAAGCGATAAATGGACTGCTTCACATCACCAACCATAAAGCGGTTGCCTTCTGCAGGATGTTTCCCTTTAGACACGAGCTTTAAAATCGTTTCTTGGACAAGATTTGTATCCTGGTATTCATCCACGAGTACTTCTTCAAATTGCTTTTGATAGTATTTAGCCGCTTCTGTTTCAATGAGATTTCCTTCTGCGTCCTGCTTCGCTAAAATGCGCAAACAATAATGTTCTAGATCCGAAAAGTCTACGATTGATTTTTCTTGTTTGGCTCTTTCGAAACGCTCTCCATATTGAATCACAAGCTCTACAAGTGTTTCTACAACTGGCTTCATTTCAGCCAAGCTTTTTAAATGCTGATCGGGACTGCGCATAAAGTATTCATCTTTTAGCTTTTCTAATTGTTTTTTGGCTTGATTGCGTGCATCTGTTGCTTTTTCTAACAGAGCTGGGTCATAGTCATCCCCTTTGCAAGTCTTTAATCTTTTAAAATTGATATTTGGCAAAAGCTCATAAAGTGTTCCAAAATCATCTTGATGCCTTATTAATTCATTTACTTGCTCTAAATCATCTATAAAATTCTCCGCCCTCGGTGCTGGACCACCCGGCTCTTTTGACAAAGTGAGCGCTTGTTCCAGCAGTTCCTGACAGCTTCTTAAAACGAGAGAAAGGTCCTCTTTGATATATGGATAAAAGGGTAATTCTTCTACCTTTGTCTGTGTATCCACATCATAAAGAGAAAGGAATGCCCGCATCCATTGTTCGGGCGCTGGATGTGACCTAGAAAACTCATAAATTCTTTTGACAAGCCATTGAAGATCTAAATCATGCCGATCAGATGTGTAACGATCAACGAGTTCAAAAAATGACGGCTTTCCAGCCTTATACTCATCCTCAAACAGTTCATCTAACACTTCATCTCCTAATAATTCTCCTTCTGTTTGATCAGCCAAACGAAAACCTGGATCAAGGTCAATCTCATAATAAAAAGTGCGCAGAACTTGCAAACAAAAGGAGTGCAAGGTAGAAATATTGGCACGATTCATAAGTGACAGCTGTCTTCGCATATGAAGGGAACCAGGGTTTTTAGATAGTTCTTTTTCAAGTGCTTCAGTGATCCGGTGCTTCATTTCTGCTGCTGAAGCATTGGTAAAAGTCACTACGAGCAGCCTGTCCACATCAACTGGCTGCTCCGGCCGAGTCATTTTTCGAATGAGCCGTTCAACCAAGACCGCTGTTTTCCCTGACCCTGCCGCCGCAGCAACAAGAATATCTTGTCCTTCTGAAACGATGGCGTTCCATTGGTCATCTGTCCAAGTACTGTTATTCGGTTTTGGTATTTGCATACTGATCCCCTTCTTTTTTGATCCTGTCTAACATGACATCATCCTTCTCAGAGATGAGCACCCTAAATTCATTATCTTCTATTGATTCATCAAATTGGCAAATAGACTTAAAGGAGCAAAAGCGGCAAGGGGTTTGATCCTTTAATTTATATGGATTTATCTCTACCTCACCGCTTGTAATTCTTTCTCCTGCCTCTTCAAAGGTTCGCCGAACGTGTTTTGTGAGAATGTGAAAATGATCTTCACTTAATACCGCAGAGTCAGATCGGAAAGAACCATCCTTTTTCAAACCAGCTTGGATGACTTGTGATCTTCCTGATTCGAGTGTTTGATCCATCAACTTCACTGCTTCCACATCTTCGAGCAATAGACCCTTCATTTTAAATTTCTTCAATATTTCCTGCTCAATTGCATCTTCTCCAAGCGGAATAGGCGCTTGAATCAGCGGGTCATGAATATGGAAGTATAAAATTCCTGCCGGTGTCGCTTCCATGCCAAGCCATTCTTTAGAATACGTAATGGTCAGGTCTAAATAAGTGAGCATTTGCAAGGCTAAACCGTAGTAAACTTCTGCTAGATCAAGCCCCTTCTCACTGGACTTATAGTCGACAATTCTTAATAGAAGTCCTTTTGATCCTTCTGCTTTATCCACTCGGTCAATCCTTCCAACAAGCTCCATCGTGCAGCCGTTTTTTAATTGAAAAGTAAACGGCGGCAGAGGTCCTTGACCTCCAAAACCTAACTCAAGTCCAACCGGAGAGAATCCGCTCACTTTTGCATGTTCGCTTAATATAGAAGACACCCTGATGAGGATTTTTTGAAGCTTTTCTTTTATATAAGCATGCCGATTAGAGCTTAATAAAATTTCTTTTTGTAGACGTGGAGCCAGCTGTTCAATTGCATGCCTTGAGTAGGTCACACAATCTTCCTTCGTTAAGTTTTTCCAATCCTTTTTTTGTTCAACAAGCGTATCTGAAATCAGTTTTAAAGCCGAGTGAAAGAGCTGGCCGATATCAGGTGCTTCTAGTTTGTAAAATTGTCGATCTTTTAGTTTTAGCCCGTGGGAAGCAAAATGAGAAAATGCACATGCATTGAATTTCTCCATTCTTGAAACACTGCCCTGAATATGGTCACCGTAAAGTTCTTTTGTGACATTCGGCTTTAAACGTTTCGCTCTATTTGTAAAGAACAAGCTGGATATGATTTTTTTTGATACGTCGCAGTTGGACGAGGTCATCAAATGATTATATACACTCCACCATACGCCGCTGATCGGATATTGATTGAGCCATTGTTGCAGCTGCGAAACGGTATAGGATAACGAGACATGCTCGTTTGTTACAAATTTTAATTGCTCCTGATCATCCAACTGCTCTGGATCTAACACATAGAGGGCTTGCTGATGGTTTGGCATCAGTTCCTCACAATACTTGATGAGGGTCGAAGGCAAAAGAGACCGCCCTTCCGTATCTGAAGCTGAATAGGATAAATACAGGTAGTGCGATGGACTGGACAGCGCTTGATAAATCAAAAATTGTTCATCCAGCAGCCGTTCCTTCCCTGTCTCTGCCAGCTCTGCTCCTGCACGTTTTAACCATTCCCGGTCGTCCTCAGACAATACACTTTCATCAGAGGGCCGCGCAGGTATAACCCCATCATTTACTCCAATGAGAAACGTACACTTTACTTGATACATTCTGGATAAATCCATACTTCCAATAAAGACTTGATCAAGTGAAGGGGGAATCAAAGCGAACTTGAGAGAGGACAGTCCTGTATCCATCATCTGTTGAAATAATGGAAATGAGAGCTCCTCCTCGCCCAGCATTTCAACAAATTCATCCATTAATTGAATGACAGCATCCCATACTTGCCCATGCTGCATCGCTTCAGCTAACCTGCCTGCTTCTTCTGCCTCAAGCCTTGCCTTTTCAAGCTTTTCTGGCACTTGGGCTTCTTCTAGAAAGACATACACTGCCTCCACCATGTCTCTTAGTTTTTGCGCTTTTTTCAATCTTTTTTGCAATTGAAAGAGAGGCGGAACAATCCATTCTTTTACATCATTCAGCATTTGCTCCATTTCTATTTCTTGATCGGTTTGTCCAAAATCTTCATCTAGTGATTGGAAGCGGCGATAATGAAAGCGTGAACCATTCGTCCAGCGTTCACCTTTTACACCGTAAGCAATACAATAGTTTTCAAGCTGATCCGCCTGTTCTCTCGCTTTGTTTTTGGCGAGTTCAAGCGGAAATAAGAACTCCGTTTTCACACAGCGAAACACCGCCTCATACCGCCAGTTCCCTTTTATGACATCGAGGCTCGAACGAATGAACTCAATGAGCGGATGATACTGCATCGATTCATTTCCATCAATAAAGAAAGGAATATCGTAATCTCGAAACACCTCTTTTAACGTATCTTTATAGTCGTCTACATGTCTTGCAACAATTGAGATGTCTCGTAACCTAAGACCTTCACCTCTTACTAAATCAAGAATATCTCTCGCTACTCCCTCAATTTCAGCTCGTTTATTTGCACTTTTCGATACGGTAAGGTGAGGCGTTTCTTCTTGATACGGCTGCAAAGGTCTCTGTTCATATTGATTTTCTAAATAAGCTAGATCTGGAGTATGAAGATGCCGCTTATTTCTCTCCAAAATGTTCTCAGAAATAGCCGCTCCGCACTCTTTGGCCAACTGATAAAGCTGGGAATATGTCTTACCTGTCATGCGAAATAAATCAAGTTCATTTGGCTGCGTGTCATGATAGGAACGATCCACTGTGAATGCAGCTGTTATTTTTTCGGCATGTAGCAACAGCTGTTCAATGACAAGAAGCTGCTGGGGGGTAAACTGATAAAAACCATCTATAAAAATGTGTGCCCCTCTCAATTCTTCTGATAAAGGAATTTGCTGAGCCAGAAGTGTCAAGTAATCCTCTGAGTGCACATACTCATCTTGCAGATGCTGCTCCATCTGCTGATAAAGAACATGAAGATCATGCAATTTTTCCGCCGCACGTCTTTCTTCTGTATACTCTGAATGCATACTGGATGCCGAGATTTTTTCAATATCCTCCGGCATCATACAGTACCTTTTGAATTCAGCCATCGTCTTTTCTATTTGCTCAACAAATCCCGGTTTATCACTCGCCTTTTTGAATACCTTAAACTTGTCTTTCTGTTCTTCTATTACTTTTCTTAAGAGCATTTGAATCCCTGTGCTTGTGACAAATTGACGGTTCGCACCGCCAGTCTGCTGTAATATAGACCAGGCAAGCCGAGTAAAACTAAAGACTTTGGCCCTGATCATTCCACCAGCTTCAGACGTTTTTGCAAGCTCATATTCCATTAAAAATGTCATTTGATCCGGGACTAAAAAAATGATTGGCGGACCCAGCGGATCAAGCCGCAGTTGTTCTTTGATTTCTTCTAGAATTGCAGTCGTTTTTCCACTCCCCGATCTGCCTGCTAAAAACTGAATCTCCACGTTCCACAACACCTTTCTTATGTACTCATATTCTAGCGAAAATAAAAGTAAATAGCTATTTTCCTATCACCTTCCCTTTCTTCACCGATTGAATAGAAAATAGGCACCTTTCCCGACTCTTTTCATATCATAAACCATCATGATCTAAAAGGAGGCTGGCAATATCATGTATTACGGTTATTATGACTACTCGCCATATGACATGCGCCAAAACACAAGGATCATTGCAGACCTTGAAAAGGCCATCAATGGCGAATATTCTGCGATCCAATGCTATGAAAAACTCGCACAAAAAGCAAAAAATCCTGAAGCGAAAAAAATCATTCAAGAAATACGTCAGGATGAAGTCAGACATTATCAGCTATTTACAAAGCTATACTATTCTTTGACTGGTAAAAACCACAAACCAAGCATAACAGAGCCTTGTCCAGACCAATTTAGAGAAGGTCTCTTATTTGCCTTTAAAGACGAACAAAAAACAGTCGATTTTTACTTAACGGTATCAGACTATGTCCGTGATCAAGGAACAAAGGAATTAATGAAGCGTATTGCTCAAGATGAACAGCAGCATGCCGTCTGGTTTCTATATCTTTTAACGCACCATGTTTCTTAGTTACCCCTATTTTAATAGGAGATCGTATGTTCCGTCAAAAAATGAAATTGCTTTTTTGCTCATTCAATATGTGAAATAAAGGGCTGTCATCATCAAAACGCCTCTTCACTTTTCCTTTTTTAAGGATAAAACGACCTTTTGACCATAAAAAAACTCCTCTGCTACAAATCGCAGAAGGAGTTTTTTGTTATTTAATGAAATTTTGCTTCATTGCTTTGCTGCTGTTGTTTTAACAATCCATCAATCGATAGCATCTTGCTGCCACTAAGTGTCAAGTAAAGCGCCATGACCATTAAAGAAAGTTCAAATTCATAACCGCCCACAAATCCTCTTGCAAAACCAACTGTGATAATGGCTACAGCCATAATTGGCACAAATAAAGCTGCGAAAAGACGTGTGCCTAAACCTAGAATCAGGGCAATTCCACCAACCAGTTCAATTGTTTTGACAATATAGGCCATAAATTCTGGGACACCAATTTGACCAAAAAATGCCGCAGTGCCTCCTAGTCCACCTTGATATGCTTGAAGCCCATGTAAAAAGAAAATAATGCCTAAGATGACGCGTACAAAAAGTGTTCCTATTTCTTGATTTGTTTTCATATAGTGATTTCCTCCCATTTTTACACTACATCATGTAATGTTCATTCGTAAAAAAAAATTAGTAATTTAAGTTGAGCATAATCATTAAGACCAACATGAGGATGGTTGATGTCACAATTGGGATAAGTGGTACATTGAACGGTATGTTGTATGTTGGGTTTAAGATCTTTTGGATTCTTAAATTCAATGCTCGATCTCCAAAGGACACGGCAAATTTCGTTTGTTTTTGAAACTGGGTTCTATTTTTAATGAGTTTCAAAAGGGCTTGCCCTACTCCAAGCTCAGTCCCTGTCTGCTGAATGGCATAGTCATCTGCAATGACTTCACGAAAAACGGAGTAACTTTGTCTCATATGCTTTAACACTGGAATGTACCAAATCACTTTTGTGAGCATAGAGAAAGCGAAAGTCTTTAAAGGATCGTAGCTGTATTTGTGATGTAATTCGTGATAGATAACAGCATCGATTTCTCCTTCATTCAGCATGTCTATAAGCGCTGTTGAGAGATACACTTTTGGCCGAAGCATCCCCATTGCGAAAGCAAGCGGTTCATGGCAATGAAACACAATGATCTCATTTCTATACTTGTCTGATAGACTTTGCGTTGAATGTTGATCGACTGCCATCATCATATTTCTTTTGAAATGAAGATACTTTCTGACCTGCTTCGTCATATAGAAAACAGCAAAACCAAGCGTATACAAGACGAACGCATCCAGAAAATACTTTAAAGGAGTGAATCCATAAAATTCGAGAACAGATTGACATACATGGATCAGGTTATATGCTTGATTCCAGCCAAAAAAGCTTGAGAGTACATAATAGCCCATCTGGTAAAAGATCACTAAGCCAATCAATATACCGCCTAAAAACAGCAGACTCGACTTCATTTTAATCATGTCGTTTCTCCTCTTTTTTGGATGCAAGCCTTGCTTCGAGTACCTTCAGTAATTCAGGATCAGCACTTTCAATTGCGTCCACCATATGATTGACTGCAAGGGGGCCGAAATCATCCATCAGTCCTTGAGTAATCCATTTCGTTTGCTCATTTAGAAATTCTTCTTTTGTTAAAACAGGGTTATAGATAGATGAACGCCCTTTTGTTTTCTTTTCCACAATTCCTTTTTCGGTTAATCGATTGAGTACCGTCATGACCGTGTTGAAATTAATTGGCTTCTCATCTGACAGCTTCTGCTGTACCTCTTTAATCGGCATATCCTCACCTTGATAAAGGATCTCCATAATCCTTCCTTCTAAAGGACCGAAAAAGCGGTTCAATCCCTTTTCGTTATATTTAAAAGAAGGAATTTTCATGTCATCACCTCACACTAAGCATTGTAGTGTAATTGAAAATGATAGTCAACAGATAACAAAAATAGGGGAAAATCGTTGTATATTGTATTTGTTTTTGGCGAAAATTATATGTCATTTATATCAAAAACAATCTTTTTTCTAACAGAGTTAAACATAAGTTAAACATAAGTTAATCTTATGAAAATACTAAAAAAATTCGTATTTTATTTATAGAGACTTTTGTATTATAGTGAAGATAACAACATTTCACTTACTGAACAAATATACAGGAAGAAGGTTTATACGTGATGAAGCAAGGAAACAGCCTTCGAACCGATCTCATTTTGATTGCGGTAAGCGGTTTAGGTGGATTCCTTTTGTCTCTAACAGGGATGTCTATCGGCTGGATGATTGGCACATTAATGACAGCTGCATTTATTGCCCTGCGCCGTCCCGCCCTGTTTCAGCGTAAAGGAAAGAATACCTTACGTATTCACAGCAGATGGCTACTCCTTGGTCAATTCATTCTCGGAATCGAACTAGGACAAAAAATGAACATGAAAGTCCTTCACATTTTCGCTGAAAATTGGCTTCCCGTGAGTTTCATGCTCGTTTTTTCTATTTTATTAGCCATGCTCTCCGGGTTTGTCTTATGGAAGCTGAGTAAAACAGATATGCTGACCAGCTTTGTCGGCACTGCCCCCGGCGGTCTTTCCGCTATGCCTGGCATCGCCCAAGAGGTTGGAGCTAATACAGCTGTAGTGAGTCTCGTACAAACGATACGTGTGTTAATGGTCGTACTGACCATTCCATTTACGGTATTTTATTTAAATACAAAAAGCCAATCAGATGTGGTAGTCGCCCAAGGCAGCGCCTTCTCATCAGGCGTTTTCACAATATCAAACATTTCTTGGACTGCTGCACTCATTTTAGGGGCATGGCTGATGTCACGCCTAGCCGTGCGTCTTCACTTTCCCGCCCCTTGGCTCATCGGCAGTATGTTAGGTGTGGCGGCTCTCCAAGTAGGGGCAGGCGCCTTGACAGGTCATGATTTGATTCCTTACTGGCCAGCCCAAGCGAACATTGCGTCACAAGTATTTCTAGGGGCAACCATCGGGTCAAAAATGAATAAACAAATGTTTGTCGGGCTAAAAAATACCTTGATTGTGGCCGTCGTCAGCTCAGCCGGATTGATTGCTGCGACCGTTCTCAGTTCAATTGCCATTGCAGAAATAACAGGTATTTCTGTCATTACGGCCATTCTTGCTTTTTCGCCTGGCGGTATTGCGGAAATGGCGACAACAGCTGTTACACTTCATGAGGATTCCACATTTGTTGTGGCTGTACAAGTCGTCAGAATTATTTTGGTCATCGCCATGCTGCCACCGTTTTTTCGTTTCTTACATCATGTCTGGGCAAAAAGACAGACTGATTATAAAGCCGCTAAATAAAAAGAGCCGCTTTGCATAAGCAGAGCGGCTTTCAGATTGTCTGACAACGGGCTAAAATGATGTTGATTTTAGCCCGTTGTCTTCTTTTCAGCGTGATAGAAAACCTTTGCAGTCTAGGAAGGTCGAGCACCAGAGCGGAGCGAATTTGACATTCGTGAGCACTGGAGCGCAGACATGACAACGAATGCGAGGGTTTGTCTACACGCTGAGCCGCTTTGCATAAGCAGAGCGGCTCTTTTTTATTCATCATGATTCCTTTTTACACCGACTACTTGATCCTTTGAGATCGTTCCAAAATGCCGGCTGTCAAAGCTATGTATTCGATTATCTCCGATCACGAAGTAATGATTGTTTTGTATGTTCTGACGACCGGTGATGGCTTTCAGCTGAAAATCACCTGTTAGGACGTTGCCCATTTTATGTTTTTTCTGCTCTTTTAAATACGGCTCTTTCCATTTTACACCATCAACAAACAGTTGATCATCTTCATATTTGATTGTTTCTCCTGGAAGTCCAATGACCCGTTTGATCAATATTTGATTTTTAGGGCCATGAAATAACACATAGTCAAACCGGCTAATTTTCGTGAGTTTTGGCGAGAACTTGTTAATTAATAATTCTGTTCCATCTGTAAATGTCGGGTCCATACTAACCCCTTCTACTTTGTACGTGACAAACATGAAATTCTTTACTTGGAACAACAAGACGATGCATGTAATAATCATGAACCATAGCAATGGCTTCTTTTTCATTAAGAGCCTCCTTTGTCCTCACGCTGACTCATCCGAATATTCAACCTATTTTCTACTCTCTTTCCAACATACCATAATAAAGCAATGACTAGAACCGCAAAAACACTTCTTAACGGATTCTTTACTAAAGCTGAAATGTCATAGCCGATAAAACTAATAATAAAGAGCATGACACACTTCCCTGATAAAGCAGCTAATGAGAACTGCCAGACGCTGATTCTTGATAGACCTGCTACGACATTAACGGCAGCAGAAGGTGTAAAAGGAAAGCAGAGTAAAATAAATAACGGACCAAATCCCCGCTTTTCAACCCAAAGCATTAGCTTTTGAATAGAAGGGTGTCTGCTAATAAAGTTCAGCATCCTCATCTGTCCAAATTTTCTGATCAGTAAAAAGACAAGGATAGACCCTGCACTTGCACCAATCCAGGTCAATAAAAAGCCTTCCCATAGCCCAAAAGCATTTGCATTGGCCACCGCAAATGCCACGAGAGGTAAAAACGGTAGAAATGCTTCTATTAAAGGGAGTAATATAGCCACAATGGGTCCAAAAGCCTTGTAGCTTTCAAAAAATGATGTGATATTTTCATGAGTAAATATAGAAAGAAATAATGGCAACTTGTTTGACTCCTTCAAGGTTTGTCTATCTTTCATTTTACATGGAAAACATAAAAATATACAAATGAATCCCTCTCAGCCCCCCTTGAGATTTTTTAACTCATCCGATATAATAAATAAGAACAAATGTTCTATAAATAAAGAAAGCAGGCATGGACATGACGAGATTATCAAGCGTACAGCTTCAGATGATGGAACAGGCCATCTTTCTTCCAATGGTCATCTCCATCCTCAATCGTGATTTGACGTACCTTAAAAAACATCAAACATTCAAACTAAATGAACCATATATTCAGCTAGTCACCTCTTCATTAAAAGAAGCACAAAAAGCCCTTTATCAACTGAAACAACAGTTACGTAAAGAAAAAATGAACGTACAGCAAATTGAACACGATGAAGGATTTACGACATATTTATTTCTGATAAATGGCTATGAAGAAAAGCATAAATATTTTAATCCCCGTATACGTCATCGTGTAGAGGAAATGCTCACCCATTATTTCCTCCATTCAGGAAAATAATATGGTTATATTTTACATTTATAGAAGGGACTTTTCAGTTTTTGGCGAATTGATTGTTATACCAAAAATTAGGAGGTTCCGACTCATGTTCAAAAAAATAACAGCACTCACCTTAGCAGCAGGATTACTTGTGCCAAGCACAGTGTCAGCATTAGAACCACTGCAGACAGGAAAACAAGCCCCAGCAGCATCTGCACAAATAACAAGTGTAGCCTATACAACGGTTTCTATCGTTGGAAAACGAGTGAAGTTTGAAGTGAAAGCACTCGAAAATCCTTTCAACATGAATTACTATAATCGAATTGCTTGGACGAGTACGGACGAAGAGCCAAGTGTATTCAATGACAATATTCTATCGGTCATTGTCGCAAAAAAAACCGGACAGGCTTATCAAGTCTTTTCATACGAAGCGCTCACTTCGGTAAAGGACAAGATTGAATCAGGTCAAAAGGTGTATGGCTGGGCGCTTGCTTTAAATGGTGTGTGGTACCCAACGATGCCTGCAACCCTCTATTATTAAAAAAAGCCTGCCACAGTGGCAGGCTCCAGATTGTTGACAAAAGGCTAAAATGAACTTTATTTTAGCCCTTTGTCTTCTTTTCACCGTGATAGAAAACCTTTGCAGTCTAGAAAGGACGAGTACTGGCGCGGAGCGAATTTCACATTCGTGAGCACCAGCACGCAGGACTGACAAAGAATGCGAGGGTTTGTCTACACGCTGAAGCCTGCCACAGCGGCAGGCTCTTTCTCAATTATGATAATTCGAGCTGTTTTCTCAGCTCTTGTCTCACTTCTTCTAATCCTGGTCCATCTAACTCAAAGTAATACACATTCCCAGGCTGGTAATCGTGCCCTTTTAACTGAATGGTATCCACTGATTTTAATGAACTCAGTAAAGGGAATAGACCGATCAACTGCTTCATGGATAAATTGGTGGAGACGTTATCCCCAAGTGTATCAATGATGTTGTCATAAGACGGTATGGAAGAAATGGATTTGGATTTTTCAAAGATGGCTTGAAGTGCTTCCATTTGGCGCTTTCCACGCATGAGATCACTATCTGCCTTTCTCGTTCTCACAAACGCTAATGCTTCTTCACCACTGAGCGTATGCGTGCCGGTTTCCACATGAACTTTTCCTTTCGAATCCTTTTCCATTTGTTTTGCAATGCCTTCATCTTCAATCGTTACGTCAATTCCATTTAGCTCATCGACAATGTCTTGAAACGCCTTAAAGTTTCCTGCAATCACATAGTCTACCGGGATGTTTAACAAATTCTCTACCGTTTTGACTGATAAATCTGCACTCCCAAACGCATGGGCGTGAGCAATTTTATCATATCCTCTCCCCGGTATATCAACATAAGAATCACGAGGAATACTTAGGAGCTTGATCGTTTTGTCTGTTCGATTCACCGTCGCCAGTAAGACCGCATCACTTCTTGCTTCGTCTACCGTTTCACCTGGACGGCTGTCAATCCCTAAGAGCAGCACCGAAAAGCTATCCTTTCCTGGATCAAAAGCTTTCACACGCTTTTGCGAGGTCTCTCCTCTTTCTAAAGATACTTGCGCTTTATTCGACGCTTTTGAAATTTTATAGTATGCGTATCCTGTGACAGATACTGCCATGATCATGACAAATGCCATGATAAACAGCACGACTTTCACCCAAGGTCTTAGCCTTCTTTTTGATCTTGTTTTCTCCTTCATCCTTTCCGAACCCTCACTCTATCTTAGTCTCACAATGTAGGTTCCACTATAACATATTTTGATGAAAGTTTCCTGCACGCAACATATTTTTATGTATCCACAATAAAAAAGCTGCTCAAAATAAGCAGCTTTTCATCCATTACTTTTGTTCAATTCCTTTTTTCACTTCATCAATCATCGCATTCAATGATTCAAGGCCGCCGCCTGCTAAATACCACATGTCAGAGTTTAAATACACCACATGATTGTTTTTAACCGCTTTGACTGATTTCACATAATCATTTTCAACAAGCTGTTTCGCAGACGTTTCTTCTCCAATCGCCGCGCCTCGATCCACGACAAATAAGTAATCTGGGTTCGTTTTGACCATATACTCATACGAAATGCTTTGTCCATGTTTATCAGATGGCTCTAGCTTTTGATCTGCTGGTGTGATGCCAAATACATCATGGATCAGACCATATCTTGACTTAGGACCAAATGCCGTCATTTTGCTGTCGTTCGCCATAATGACGAGACCATTTTTCTTTAACTCTTTTGCTTGTTTCTTTAATGCAGCCACTTTTTGGTCAATGGCAGAAAGTTCTTTTTTCACTTGGTCTTCTTTATCAAAAATCTTTCCTAATGTTTCAGCATTCTTTTTAAATGATTCCATATAGTTTGCATTATCTACATCCATATAAATCGTCGGAGCAATTTTAGAAAATTCATCAAATGCATCTGCTTGACGGTGCTGAATAATGATCAAGTCAGGCTTCATCTCTGCAATTTTCTCAAAGTTTGGCTCTTTTAACCCGCCGACATTCTCATATTTGTCACTTTCATATTTAGATAAATAGTGAGGAATCACTTGTTTTGGTAAGGCTGTCACGTTGACACCAAGCTTATCAAGTGTATCGAGACTTCCCATATCAAAGACGACGACTTTTTTCGGGTTTTTCTTGACCTTCACACCGTCTTTATTCAACATATCCTTTACTGTTACGGTTTCCTCATTCGTTCCCGCTGTTTCTCCTTGGTTACCACAGGCAGCAAGGACAGCAATCGCTGTTAATACTGTTATCATCCAAATCCATTTTTTCATGATTGATCACCTCTTCATTTTTTCAAGAAAAATATAAGCAAATACGCTCACCACGAATGACTTCGATCGGTATGCGCATGTCATAAATGTGTTCAAGTGCTTCTGTTTGAATCACTTCATCAACGCTTCCTTCTTTGATCACCTGACCCTCTTTTAAGGCGACGATGTGATCTGAATAGACAGATGCAAAGTTAATATCATGGAGAACAACAACAATCGTTTTTCCAAGATCTTTCACGAGCTGCTGAAACAGCTTCATCATTTCAACTGAATGGTTCATATCTAAATTATTTAAAGGCTCATCTAAGAAAATATAATCCGTATCCTGAGCCAGCACCATGGCAATAAAGGCTCTCTGCCTTTGTCCGCCGCTTAGTTCATCTAAATATTGATGCTGGATTTCGACAAGTCTCATGTATTGAAGCGACACATCTATCATGTTCTCATCTTCTTTTGTCAAGCGGCCTTGAGAGTAAGGAAAGCGGCCAAAGCTGACAAGCTCACGAACGGTCAAACGCACACTCATGTGGTTCGACTGCTTCAAGATGCTCATTTTTTTCGCAAGCTCCTGAGGAGAGTACGCACGATAAGGTTTGTCCTCTAAATAAGCTTCCCCAGTATCAGGTTGAATCAGGCGGCTCATGATGGACAAAAGCGTACTTTTGCCTGCGCCATTTGGACCAATGAGAGAGGTCAGCTGTCCTTTTTTTACACTGACAGTTGTTTCGTGAAGCACTGTTTTTCCGTTATATGTCTTACTGACTCCCTTCATCACGACCATGAACGACTCTCCTTTAAAAGTAGATAAATAAAATACAGTCCGCCGACTAAATCAATTAGCACACTAAGCGGTGTTTGAAACGTAAATACCTTTTCCACAAGAAATTCCCCGCCTACAAGCGCAATGACACTAATGAAAAACGAGCCTAATAGCAAGTACGTGTGCCGATATGTACGAAACAGCTCTCTTGCCACATTGACGACGAGTAAGCCAAGAAACGTAATCGGGCCGACGAGGGCCGTCGCAATCGAAACAAGGACGGCAATGACGATCAGCATCTTTTTTGTGATCCCGTCATAGTCAATCCCAAGATTCACAGCCTGTTCCTTTCCTAATGACATGACATCTAATTTCGCGCGGAAGGTCCATATATAAAGACAAAGTGCCGCAAATAAAAGAGAAGCGAAGAGTAAAATATCTGTGTTCATGTGATTAAAGCTGGCAAAAGACTTGTCCTGTACGACTTGGTATTCATTCGGGTCAATGAGCATTTCCATAAAGGAAGAAAGACTTTTGAACAATGTTCCAAACACAATCCCGACAAGCAGGAGTAAGAAAATATGCTTGTTTTTGCGTTTGAACATGACCGTATAGAGCAGCACAGAAAAAAGAATCATTAATCCAACGCAGAGAAAGAAATTCAGGTTCTTATTCGCGATCATCAAGTTGGTCGATCCAAAAAGATAAATAATCGCCGTTTGCAAAAACAAGTAAAGCGCGTCTAACCCTAAAATGCTTGGCGTTAAGATTCTGTTGTTGGTCAATGTTTGAAACACAACAGAAGAAAAGGCAATCGCGCCTCCTGTCAAAGTCATGGCAAGCACCTTTTTTAAACGGCTCGGCACTGTATACTCCCAGTACCCCATTTGAAAGGTGACGAAGATGACAACGAATACGGCTGCAATGGCTGCAATGAGAAATAATGTTCGTTTCTTATGCATAGCGCTTCCTCCTTAATAACATGTACAGGAAGATCGCACTTCCAATGATGCCAACCATAAGCCCGACAGATATTTCATATGGATAAATGATCACCCGTCCGAGTACATCACATATGAGCACAAAAATGGCCCCTAATAAAGCCGTATGCGGCAGGCTTTTTTTCAAGTGATCCCCTCGGTAGATCGATACAATATTCGGAATGATTAAGCCGAGGAATGGCAGCATGCCAACAGTCAAAATCGTTACAGACGTAATCATCGAAACAATCACCAAACCAACTGCCATGACACGTTTATACGTTAAACCTAAATTGACGGCAAAGCTCTCACCCATACCAGCCACTGTAAAGCGGTCAGCATATAAATACGCGATGATCAATAGAGGAACACTCACATAGAGCAGTTCATAACGCCCCTGAACAATAAGAGAAAAATCCCCTTGCAGCCATGCGGATACGTTTTGGATCAAATCATATTTATAGGCTATAAACGTGGAAATTGAACTAACAATTCCGCCAAACATTAAGCCGACTAACGGTACGTAGATCGTATCGTTCACCTTAATATGGCGTAAAATTTTTAAGAATAATAGATTGCCAGCTAACGTAAATAAAAACGCAATCGCTATTTTCATCAGCGGGCTTGCCTGTGTAAAAACAAGCATGGCGGTTAAAATACCCAGCTTGGCCCAATCCATTGTTCCTGCAGTCGTTGGAGAGACAAATTTATTTCTCGTCATGCTTTGCATAATAAAACCGCATAAGCTCAGGCTCATGCCAGCAAGCACAATACTCATCAGCCGCGGGATGCGACTTGAAAATAAGGTGTTCATTTGTTCATCTGATAGATGAAACAACTGTAAAAGAGACAGGTCCTGTACCCCGACAAACAGCGACGCACATGCCAAACACACAAACAACAAACTTAATTGGTACAACTTCATACAGGGTTCACACTTTCTATCAAGCTCTCTGCCACAAATGATTATCATTATCAATTAAGCGACAGTTCATATATTATCATATTTAGTGAAATATTCAATAGTAGAATGAGGGTGAAAACCGCATAAAAAAAACAGCTTTTGGGATCAGCTGCTTTTTTACGCTTCAATATTCAATTGAAACTGCCCTTGCAGTTCCTCTTCAGCCTCTTGAAATAACTGCCGCAAATTCTCTGCATAATCACCAAGCTCGTCTTTGCTTGCTTGATAATGAATCCACGTGAGCTCTAAAGGCAAGCTCACTTCTCCTGTTAAACAGTCCCAAAGGGCATCAAGATTTTTGCCGTAATGATCAGGAAGTTGTAACACTGTTTTTAGTTGATCATGAAGCTCCTCTTGTGATCTGCACATCGCACCATTTAGCTGTACTTTTTTCATTTCCCTCCCCCTCTTCTGTCTTTATTTTAAACGAATTGGAGAGGAAAGAGAAAGAATCCATTTCACTTTTGCCTCTCTCTGAAACTTAAACTAAACAAGATCAGACAGGCAGACAACACGAGCATGAAAAAGAGCGTTAACACTGTCTGAGTACCGTACATATCAGCAAAGAGACCAACGAACACACTTGGTATGCCAAGACCTAGATACGCAAACAAGTAATATCCAGCAACGGCTCTAGCCGCTTCCTTCTTCCCTTTCTCAACAATCAGCTGGAGACCGCCTAAGTAAGTAAATCCATAGCAAGCTGTGCCCGCTAAAAGAGTTCCAGCAAGGACAAGGAAAATGGACCCGCTATTAGCACCGAATAACAACAGGCCATATCCACACGGAAGACAAATAAAACCGATACGAAGCGCTGCACTGCTATTCATCTTTCGGACAAAAGGCTGCATCAGAACACCTGCCATATTAATAAAAAACAGCGCCGGGCCTACCCACAATTCATAGCCATTTAATTTAAGCTGTGCTGGCAAAATCGAAATGACAAGACCGCACACAGACCATGCGATAGCAATGGCTATGTTCGCAGGCATTGTCCCTTTTGGAAACCTCGGCATGTTCATTAGCGGTTTACTTGCCTCCCCTTGTACAGGCGGCACCAAAAAGAATACAGCAACAATCGTCAACATAATCAAGACCAACACAATCCAATAGCTAAGAGGCGTCAGTGACACTTGCTCAAAAGAAAGAATCGCTGTAAAAAGAGCACCTCCTCCAAATCCAATCGAACTGCATAATGCGATAAACGTTGGGATCCAGCCCGATTTCTCTGGATATAAAGCAATCAAGTAGGCAGTACATGTGCCAACACTTAACCCAAGTCCCACTCCTTGCAGCAGCCGGGCGACAAAGAGCATTTGTATGGTCGGATGCACGATCATGAGCAGGGTGGCACATAATGAAAAGCAAAGTGCGATCAATAAAATCGGTTTTCGTCCTGCCCGGTCAGACATGCCGCCAAGTAACAATAATACTGGAATCAGTCCGAAAACATACACAGCAAACACAAGGGCTGTTGACGCCTTTCCGTATCCTGCCTGCTCTGCATATTCCGTATAAAGAGGGACTTGCAGGTTCACTGCTGTTGTAATCATAAAAAGGCTAAATAAAACGAACACAAACGGAATCATAGATAGCTGTGCTGTTTCTTCTTTTGATGCAGGAATCATGGGACTCTCTCCTCTGTGTAAATGATATGAACCAGTGTACACATCATTTGGATTTCTTCCCACATCCAAAAATGAAGCTATTGACCAGTCCATAATTCCATGTCATCATCAATGATGATATGAAAAGGAAAGAAGGTGCACTGTGTACATTCATTTAGACCGTTCCAGCTCTACCCCACTCTGGCAGCAAATCGTCAATGGCATCATTCAAAAAATTCATACAAACACACTGAATCCTGATGATCAGTTGACTCCAACAAGAGTATTAGCACAAGAGCTCAACGTATCTCGATCCACCGTACAGCTTGCCTATGATGAACTGCTGGCAAGAGGCTATGTCAGCACCTCTAGAAGAGGCGGGACAAAGGTCATTTCAAGTAATCACTATGCTGCTTCTCCCCCGCATCAAAACGAACCGCCTTTTGCACTTCCGACAAGACCTCACTTTGACGAGGCTGAAAAACAAATGGATCACTGGCTCTCGGCCAATCAATTTCATGACACACTTGAGATTGATTTCCGCCATCAAGAACCAGCCATCGACGACCATTTTCAAAACATATGGAAACGCTCGCTTCTAAAAGCATTACAGCGCTTAAATATGAAAGATTGGGGCTATTCTTCTCCGCATGGATTATGGGAAGTACGTTCTGAAATTCGCCAATACTTATCGGTTGAACGCGGCATTGATATAGAAGAAGACCAAATGGTGTTAACAGGAGGCACACAGCAAGCCATTGACTTGATTTCACAAGTCATGCTCAAAAAAGGAGATACAGTCGCTGTTGAAGATCCTGGTTTTCCTGGAGCAAGGTTGTCCTTTTTACATCGCGAAATGACTATTTACCCCGCACCAGTCGATGAAGAAGGAATGATGGTGAATACATTGCCAGAACGTACAAAGCTGATCGCTGTAACGCCCTCTCATCAGCGGCCAACCGGTGTCTGTATGAGCGTCAATAGAAGACGGGAGCTGTTGCAGTTTGCTGCGAAGGCTCAATCTTATATATTGGAAGATGATTTCGATGGGGATTATCGTTATCATGGCGGACCGCTTCCTTCTTTATTTTCAGAAGCACCCGATCATGTGATCTATATTGTCAGCTTTTCCAAGGTACTTGCTCCAGGCATCCGCCTTGCTGCCATCATCGGCTCCAAAGCAGTCATTAAAGAAATCGCTGCACTGCAATCACTTATTCAAAGACAGCTGCCGATCATGGAGCAAATCACTCTTGCCTCTTTTTTCAGAGAAGGAGAGTTTACGCGATATGTCAGGCGGATGAGACAGGTGTATAAAAAACGGCAGGCAGCGATGATGGATGCTCTTTTGACACATCACTTTGACAAACACTTCCGTTTATATGGAACCGATACAGGCCTTCACGTCTTTTTGGAAGGAACATCAGACTTTGATGAACAAGGTACGATTGAGGCCGCAAAAGCGGCAGGTGTCGGCATTTATCCATTAAGCCCCTATTGTTATGAAAGCAAAAGGAAAGGGTTGCTGCTTGGTTTTGCCTGTACGGATGAAGCCATGATTCAAGAAGGTGTACGCCGATTAAAGCAAACACTGCACATCTAAAAAAGCCTGGAAGTCTCCCTTCCAGGCTTTTCATTGTGATTGCTGAACGTTTCCCACTTCTTCAATGAAAGAGGCTGTCTCTTGCAATCCATCTTGAAAATGTTGAGTGGCTGACATAAACAGCTTTTCTTGATCAGGACGCTTTAACAGCTGCTCTACCTTGCTAATTCCTTTTTCAAATGAAGCAAGACCTGCCTTTAATTGTTTGTCTGCCTTTTGATACACAGCTGGCACTTCTTGATGAGTAAGCCCTTTTTGAATGACACGGTCGAATGCTTTCGTCGCTTTTGTCAATTTTTCATTTACTTGAATTTTTCCATGTCCATCCGAAATAAATTGATCGGTCATGTTTTCATATGCTTCATTTAACTCATCCATATAACGCTGAACCCATTGTTCATACGCAGCTTCTTTTGTGTTTTGTTTTGAAGGCGGCTGACCTGCTTGATTGCAGGCCGTGAGTAGTGTCACTGTCACGGTAAATAGCAGCATCAAATGCCATCGTTTTTTCATACAGGGCCCCCATTTCTCTTTCCCATTTGTTCATATCGGTCAAATATGATCAACTTTTACCTCATACGAACACCTTGTAAGAAATGACTTATTTTTATTGTAACAGACCGCATGTATCACTTCTGTGATTTATGCGGAAATGAATGAAAATCCTTCTAATGGTTCACATTTCCCTGCCATTTCATGATGATACAGTCAATAGACGACGAGAAAGGCACATTTGGTTTCAATCTATTTCATCTTCGTCATTTTTTCTCAAATAAAAAAGACCCCTTTCGGCGCCTTTTCCTTAGATGTATGGATTTCAAATGATGATCTTTCTTAGAATGGAAGCTGCCTTATATTCTGCTCTGCATAGCGGCAACACCCTCTATGATCCTACCAATTTATTGCAGCTTTCCTTTACAAGCAATCTCCAGCTCTTCTACCACCTTGCCATCTTGAATGAGGTATGCTTTTTCATGAAGATTCACAGCAGGACAGATGTGATTCGGAATCATTTGCACCTTCTCACCGATCTGTACACTTTGACGAAAGCCTTCATGATAGATAATGGCATGCTCGTCAAATACGCTTGAAACAAATACATCATCATATTCTTTCACTTTGCCTAAGCCCTCTGTTTTGGTCAGCCCTTTTGTACGCGTTTGTGCCGTCAGCCCCTTGGCCCCTACATCTGTAATCACCCGGCGCTCTGTCGGTTTACTAATGACCGTCGTCAGCACAGATGCTGCACAATGTGAATATGTGCCGATTACATTGGACTGGGAAGCATCCATCAAGATGTATGTGCCTGGCCGTATTTCTGTGACTCCTTTTGGAATATCAAATTGAAATAAAAATGGCGGTGTTGATCCAATACTGACGACCTCTAGCGGCATACCAGCTTCTTCTGCAATCTGTGCAAAACGGAGCGTTCGATTAACAGCCTCCTTGTATAATGTCCGGCAATGTGCTTTACTTTCCGCTTGATACGTATGACCATCATGAGAAAAAATCCCCTTTAAATGAACGGCATCACTTGTTTGAATCGCCTCTAATATGTGGCAGAAATCACGTTCTTCAATGACACCAGACCTTCCCTCTCCAACCTCTATCTCAATTAAAACCTCCGCTTTTTTCTCTGATTCACAAAAGACTTGCTCAATCTGCTTCACATGCTCAACACAATCTATACCGAATGAAATCTGTATCGACTCTGCCAGTTTACGAATCCGCTTGAGTTTAATCTCACCTACAATTTGATTGGCGATAAAAATATCCTTTAGCCCATGGGCTGCCATGACTTCAGCCTCTCCTACTTTCGCCACCGTAATGCCAGATGCACCTTTCTCTTCCTGCAGTTTGGCAAGTGCAGGCGTTTTATGAGTTTTCGTATGAGGGCGCAATTTGACATGCTGACGGTCTGCGTATTGCTGCATCGCCGCTACATTCTCCATCATCACCCGTTTATCAATGAGTAGTGCCGGCGTATCCAGTTCTTCATACATCATCCCCATGACCCCTTTCGTTATATAAAAAAATATACGATATAGATAAATTATATATTTTTTTATATGATAATCAATGGTTTTTTCTGCAAAAAAGTGATGGCGATGAGTAAGCAGTCCAGCGGCTGTCTGCCGCTGGTCTCTCACTAATAACGATTACGAAGTTCTCTTAAGATAAAATCATACACAAGGTTGAGCTGCTGTTCCTTTGGATACAGCATAAATTCTTGTTTCTTAGGAAGACCTCCATCAAGTCGATCTTGAAATTTCGTTCGGAGATACGCTGTTCGGTGTACCTGACTCTCAAATGACTTATATGAGACATCTAGTTTGACCGATTGCTCATTTGTAAAAGTAACAACCGTATCTCCGAGGGATGATTCCTGAAAGTTATGAATGTATTTGTGGGAGATCCATCCGCATTGAGGGCGGTTGGATGAATAGGTTGGGAAGAAATACAGATGATTGGATGAGTCAATCACGATGGGAGGCTTGTGTGATATACCTGTTACTTCATATGTTCCCGCTTTTCTGCCTGCATAGCTTGAGCCAAAGAACCTGCAACTGCGTTCTATAATTTGCAGCGGCTTTAATTCAACGTAAAAGCTTGTCTCTCTTTCGATCACTTTTGAATATACTCGTTTTCCTTCTTCAACCGGAAGGACCGCCATTGTTGTTTGATTAATGACGTATGAATCTAATGGTGTTTCACTAATTCCTGACACTTCATTTCCTCCTGTGTTAATTTTTGGTTATTTTAGATACTATTAATCTATCACCAACGTATAAGAAACGACAGGATTTTTTCAATATTTATTTAAAATTATCTTTTTATCATGTTATTTAGTACATTCGATCTATCTAAAAGCCATTTTTAAAGATATATCGCATCTTGTCGACTGGACAAGGGGTGTCGATATGGCTCAAAAATAAATTGTCTAAAAATTATAAATTCTTGTTGATTTTTTCTCCGCCAATCCATATACTATAAAAAAGGCATCGGGGGGATTCTTTATGAAAGAGAAAAAAACGTATGCTGAGCTCATGAAGTCCCGCAACACCCAAAAAACCGAAGAGAATGGCGTTACTATTTTAGACATTTATATTCAAATGGTTTTAGATGAGGCGCTTTATAAACAGCGCTTAACCTTCCTTAGAGAAGAGATTGACAAGGCTCTAGATCAGCGTGATGAAAAGCGTTTTAATGACCTGTCAGCTCAATATGCAGAACATTGCTTACATCAATCATGATGATTTTACTTGCGGCAGAGAGACAGAAACTTGTCTCTTTACCGCAAGTTTTTTGTTTTTATCCATTTAATATGGTTCCGCCATTCACATGAATCATTTGTCCATTCATATAAGAAGAGTCTTCGCTCGCTAAAAATAAATAACTCGGTGCTAACTCTACTGGCTCACCAGGCCGCTCCATTGGGACATCTCCACCAAATTCAGACACTTCCTTTTCCGTAAATGTGGATGGAATCAGCGGTGTCCAAATCGGTCCAGGCGCTACCCCATTTACCCGAATCCCTTGTTTGATAAGAGATAGAGATAATGATCTTGTAAACGTTACAACCGCCCCTTTTGTCGATGAATAATCAATTAAGGTTTCATGACCTTTATAAGCAGTGACCGATGCTGTATTAATAATACTGCTTCCTTTCTTTAAATGAGGGAGCACCGCTTTTGTTAAATAGAACATGGCAAATATATTCGTTTGAAATGTCCGAAGAAGCTGGTGAGAGGTAATCTGTTCAATGCTTTTTTGCGGATGCTGTTCACCTGCGTTGTTGACCAAAATATCAATCGAACCGAAAGCATCTTTTGTTTGTTTGACGACCTCGTTTGAAAAAGCTTCATCCCCTAGGTCACCTGATATTAAAATGACGCGGCCTCCCATCTTTTCAATATAGTCCTTCGTTTCTTCCGCATCACGATGTTCATTCAAATAAACAATCGCTACATTGGCTCCTTCTTTCGCAAATAAGACAGATACTGCTCTTCCAATCCCGCTGTCTCCACCTGTGACAATCGCCGTTTTCCCTGTCAGCTTTTTGCCTTGCACCTCTCGATCAAAGATAGGTCTAGGGTTCATTTTATATTCAAGTCCTGGACGTTCGTTCTGATGCTGAGGCGGTAACGTTTTCTTTGGCTGCTTTGTTGACACGTCAGTCCACTCCTTCCTTTTTATCTCGTTTATTTTTATGTGTTGCTCATTTTTTTATGTATTTCGCTCTTGTTTTCATTAAAATGTATGATTTTCAGCATCGTGGAAAAATTATACACAACAAGTGACTGGAGGCGACAACATGGAACATGAACATAAAGGATCGGAACAAGCAAAGTCGTTATGGCTAGCTGATAGTGAGAAGCCCTCTTTTCCTACTGTCAGCGAAGATCTTACAGCAGATGTCATCATTGTCGGTGCCGGTATTACCGGTATCGCTACTGCATTTGAAATGACAGAACGCGGACTGGATGTCATCATCATAGATGCTGATCAAGTATTGCAAGGAACCACTGGACATACGACAGCGAAAATTACTTCCCAGCATGATGTGTACTATCATGAGCTGATTCAGCATATTGGTATGCCGAAAGCCCGTTTATATGTAGAAGCAAATGAAAAAGCAAAGGAGCTCATCCAAGCACGTGTGAAAGAGTATGACATTGATTGTCAGCTTGAGGTAAAAGATGCTTACCTTTATACAACAGAAGAAAACGGCGTCAAAAAGTTAAGGAAGGAATTAGATGCGTACAAACAGCTCGGTATCGATCGCGAATGGAAAACAGCGCTCCCGTTTGATGCTGGCATCAAGGTAGCCCTCGCCATGACGCAGCAAGCACAATTTCATCCTCTTCATTATCTTCATGCACTGATCGATCAGCTCATTGACCGAGGCGTGCGCATATTTGAACAGACAACGGCAGTCGATGTAAAAGAAGGAAAACACCCTGCTGTCATCACAAAAAGTGGTCATCATCTGATGGGGCGCTCTATCATTTCATGCTCACACTTTCCTTTTTACGATGGCAAAGGACTGTATTTCACGCGAATCCATCCTGAGCAATCTTATGTCGTCGCAGCCAAAACAAAAAAACCGCTTCCAGACGGCATGTACTTAGGAATTGATCAGCCTGCCCATTCATTAAGAACGGCGAAATTCCATGGAGAAGATGTCGTGCTCATCGGTGGACAAGGCCATAAAACCGGACAAGGCGGAGATGAATCCGCACACTATGAAGCACTAGAAAAGTTTGGAGAAACCACCCTTGGCATAACGGAAGTCCTTTACCGTTGGTCCACGCATGATATGGTCACAATGGATCAAATCCCTTACATTGGCCGCCTGACATCACATCATTCGAATATTTTTGTGGCAACAGGCTTTAGAAAATGGGGCATGACCACAAGCCACGTAGCAGCGACACTGATCGGAGATTTGATCGAAGGAAAATCGAATCCTTACGAATCCATCTTTACTCCATCAAGACTCGTGTCAGACGCATTCGTAAAAGACTTTATCAAAGAAAACACCAATGTTGCAGCGAAGCTAATCAGCGGTAAATTAAAACGAGCTGATCAAACAATTGATGATTTAAAACCGGGTGAAGGCGGGATTGTGTCTTATGAGCATAAAAAATGTGGCGCATTTAAGTCAGAGGACGGCGATATCTTTCTTGTCGATACAACCTGTACTCATTTAGGCTGTGAAGTCGCGTGGAATAATAGTGACCGCACGTGGGACTGTCCTTGTCACGGGTCTCGCTTCTCCATTACGGGAGAAGTAGTAGAAGGTCCGGCTAAAAAACCACTAAAAAGGTCATATAAAGAACAGTAAAATTTCACTGTTTTCCCTTTAATAAAACCAAAATTATCCGATAAAAAACATAAAGTCTGATATTTGTGATGATTATGGGGGGACAAACACATTGTTATTTAAAAAAGAGAGTAAAAAGAAAAACACTGCTTTTTTCACACAGCAGGATGATGGGATAAAACGAATCAATTTTCCGGAGAATACGGACATTGCCAAACAAATTAAAATGATTGATTTGACGCAGCAAGACCTTTTTATCTTGAAACAGCTGAATCCAATCGTTCAAGATGAAATTGAACATATCGTCGATAAATTTTATAAAAACCTAGAAGTCGAGTCTTCCTTGATGCACATCATTCAAGATAACAGCTCAGTCGAGCGTCTAAAGAAAACACTACGCATTCATATTAGTGAAATGTTTGCCGGTGTGATTGACGAATCTTATGTGGCCAAAAGAATTAAAATTGCACAAGTTCATTTAAGAATTGGACTTCAACCTAAATGGTATATGGCAGCCTTCCAAGACCTATTGCTATCCATAATGGATTTATTTGCCCAGCATATCCAAGATTTCAAAGAATATCAGACGGCAGTGAAAGCGACGACGAAAATTTTAAATCTAGAGCAGCAGCTTGTCCTAGATACGTTCCAAAATGAATACTCTAAAGTTCGTGATGAAGCAGAACTACAGCAAAAAGAGCTTCATACAAAAATTACAGAAACATCTAATTCACTTGCTTCTCTCTTCTCAAACACAACAAATGCAGTGGACAAACTTGTATCAAAATCTGATGAGATGGCGGATATGTCACAGGCTGGCACAAAGATTTCTGCACAAGTTGAAGAGAAATCAATTGGCGGTAAAAAAGAGTTAGAAATTCAGCAGACGCAAATGAACCAAATTGACGGCAGTATGACAAAGATTGAAACAGAAATTAAACGCTTAGAAGAAATCGCGAAACAAATTGAACAAATTTTTGGGATCGTCACAGGTATTGCGGAGCAAACGAATTTACTCTCTTTAAACGCTTCAATCGAATCAGCTCGAGCAGGTGAACATGGCAAAGGCTTTGCTGTCGTTGCAAATGAGGTTCGCAAATTATCAGAGGATACAAAGAAAACGGTTTCAACTGTATCTGAGCTCGTCAACAACACAAATTCACAAATCGCCATTGTGTCACAGCATATTGCTGATGTGAATTTACTTGTGACAGACAGTAAAGAAAAAATGACCCAAATCAACTCGCTATTCGATGATATCGTCAGCAGCATGAACTTAAGCAAAAACCAAAACGGAAAAATTGAAATAGATTTGCAAACATTCCTAAACGAATTGAAAGAAGTCAAACAAACTGTGTCCCAAGTGGCAAGTTCGGTCGAATCCTTAACGAGTCTGACAAATCACTGATCCAGTCATTCTTCTTCTGTTTTAGTATAATAGAAGAAAAGATAGAAAAGGCGGGATTTGATTGACAGCAATTTGCCTAGTCAGACACGGTGAAACCGATTGGAATGCAGCGAAACGAATTCAAGGACGAACAGATATCCCTTTAAATGACACTGGTAAATGGCAAGCGGAACAAACCGGTCTTTACTTAAAAGATGCCCACTGGGATGTTGTCATTTCCAGTCCGCTATCAAGGGCAAAAGAAACAGCTCATTTGATTTTACAGCATGTACATGCACCGCTCGTGATCATGGACGATTTTATTGAACGTGACTATGGCGACGCTGAAGGCATGTCATTTGAGGAACGTCAGAAACTGTTTCCGAATAAACAGTATCCAAATATGGAACCACTATCGGCACTTCAAGATCGAATGCTAGAAGGTATCGAAAAAGTGAGAGCAACCTACCCAGATCAACGGGTAATAATCGTAGCACACGGTGCTGCCATCCATGCCTTACTCACCTCACTAGCTGACGAACATATGGGTATTAAGGATACAAGACTTGAGAATGCCTGCTTAAATTATGTGGAATGGACAGATGGTGAATGGAAGGTGAACGATTACAACGTGGTCAGCCATTTAACACAATCTGCCCCTTCTTAAAGAACCTGTTTTCATAACAGGTTCTTTTTCATGTCAAAAACAATGATAAAATAATATTTTTTTATATCGAAATTCGAAATAGATGATAGCCTTTTCTACCTATTTTATGGCATTTCGGGTATCGAATGTTTATCCTCAAATAGATCATGAGAAAAAAAGCACGATTCCTTTTTAATAGAAAACCGTTGGAAATATAGAATAAACATATTTTACCATCAATTCCAAGCGACTTAATTCCCTATTTTTCGCTAGGACTTCCACAAAAATTCGGGCCTACTCTTATTTGCCTATCTCTATTAAACTGAAAATACAGAATAATCAAACGGATCATTCTTATAGACTACGGATGATTATTCTGAAATAAGAAAAAAGGGATGTGGAATGTGCGTGAAAAAGAAAAATGTGATGACAAGTGTTTTATTGGCTGTCCCTCTTCTGTTTTCAGCAGGGTTTGGAGGCTCGATGGCAAATGCCGAGACTGCCTCAAAGTCAGAAAGCGAAAAAAGCTATATCGTTGGCTTTAAAGCTTCTGCCACCACAAACAGCTCTAAGAAACAAGCAGTGACACAAAATGGTGGGAAATTGGAAAAACAATACCGCCTCATTAATGCTGCACAAGTGAAGATGTCTGAACAAGCCGCAAAAAAACTTGAACACGACCCTAGCATTGCTTATGTAGAAGAAGACCACAAAGCAGAAGCATATGCCCAAACTGTCCCTTATGGTATCCCTCAAATCAAAGCTCCAGCCGTACACGCTCAAGGTTATAAAGGTGCTAACGTCAAAGTAGCTGTCCTTGATACTGGAATCCACGCCGCACACCCTGACTTAAATGTTGCAGGCGGTGCTAGCTTCGTCCCTTCAGAGCCAAATGCCACACAAGACTTTCAATCACACGGAACTCACGTAGCCGGAACCATTGCTGCCCTTGATAACACGATTGGTGTTCTTGGGGTTGCGCCAAGCGCCTCCTTGTATGCCGTTAAAGTGTTAGATCGAAACGGAGATGGACAATACAGCTGGATTATCAGTGGTATTGAATGGGCTGTTGCCAATAACATGGATGTCATCAATATGAGCTTAGGCGGACCAAACGGCTCCACAGCGCTTAAAAATGCTGTAGACACAGCGAATAACCGCGGAGTAGTTGTCGTTGCCGCAGCAGGGAATTCAGGTTCAACTGGCTCTACTAGCACCGTTGGCTATCCTGCAAAATACGACTCTACAATTGCTGTTGCCAACGTGAACAGCAACAATGTCAGAAACTCGTCTTCTAGCGCAGGTCCTGAATTAGATGTTTCTGCACCTGGTACATCGATTTTAAGTACAGTGCCAAGCAGTGGATATACGTCTTATACGGGAACATCAATGGCATCTCCTCATGTAGCAGGAGCAGCAGCGCTTATCCTTTCTAAGTATCCGAATCTATCAACGTCTCAGGTTCGTCAGCGCTTAGAAAATACGGCAACACCGCTTGGTAATTCGTTCTATTATGGAAAAGGATTAATTAACGTTCAAGCGGCTTCTAACTAAAATAATTGTGACAAAAAAATCCGGCTAACTGAGCCGGATTTTTTATTTATTGCTTTTTCGATGTTTCCTCTTTTTTTGCGGCTTTTTCCATATCGATGATTCTCTCCATCATCGTCGGGTGTCCATAGCGGAATATTTTCACTAAAAGTGGCGGATTGACTTGGGAAAGCCCTGATTTTGCAAGCTTTTGAAATGACGTCACCCCCGCCTCTCCATCTTTCGTCAAGTTCACGGCGTATTCATCAGCTGCACGTTCTTGATGCCTTGACACAGCATTTGTAAAAGGAGAAGCAACAAATGACAGCATAGATACAATGATCAACAGATGTGGAAGAGCAGCAACGTCATGTGGTGCCTTCAGACGAAATGAAGAAGCGCCTTTTTGGTAAAGGGAAAAATAAAGACGGTCAATGGCAAAAAATCCAACCAGAGACAGCACTAAATATCCTGCTAAACCGATATACACATGCTTCATCACGTAATGTCCCATCTCATGCGCCATGATAAATAAGATTTCACGGTCTTTCAGCTTTTGAAGTGTCGTATCCCACAAAACAATACGCTTATTTTCACCAATTCCTGTGACGTAAGCATTCATCGTGTTTGTTTTCTCTGACATGTTGACTTCATATACATGATCTGCTGGAATGTGTGCTTTCTCTGCAAGAGTTAATATCTTTTTCTCAAGCGCTTGATCCTTCAATGGGTAAAAATCATTGTAGAGTGGATCAATAACGACCGGCTGTATAAAGAAGAGAAACAGTGTAACTGGAACGGTTAAACACCAAGCATACAGCCACCAATATTTCCTTTTCTTTTGAATGAGCCAAAAGAACACAATCGCGCATAGAACAAGCAGTGGATATTGAATCCAAAAATCAAGCGTTTGGTCTTTTAGCCAACTTGCCGTGCTTTGTGCTGAAACACCGTAGTACAAGGACAACTGGTAGCTCACCCACTTGACCGGCAATGTGATCAGCACCGTCAAAAGTGACAGCACAAACACATACACAAGTTTGCTCAAAAGGTGAAAACGAGTTGCTGCCAAGCTCCAATCTGCTAATTTCCTTGAAAACCCTGAAATGAGCAAAAGGAAAAAGACATACCAATCTAAAGGAATTGTCATAAAGTACAACAGGTTACGAATGTTCGAGTAACTTCCACTAATCACAAGCTCATGGCTTGTCATAAATGTATGCGGGTCTGCACTTGTCCCTTTCACACTGTCAGGGACAGATGAATCCCCCATTAGAAATAAGTAAGAATAAATAAAAAGACCGTACAATATGTATGCTACCGTTGCAAGAGCTACCCATTTGCGTACTCGCACTGGTCAGCCTCCTTTCCATTTCTCTCTCTATTGTAATCACGCACGTTTTTGTTTAGAACCTGTCTCATGTGGCTCCATCATAGCATGCCCTATCTGAAAAAGCTTGAGTGAAAAAAATGATTATGCTGTTCAAAAATCGGAGAAACTAACCATAAAAAAGTGAGTTGGAGGTTCATCATGAAGAAAATCCTTGCAGGAATTGTGATCTTTGGGCTTTTACTGATTACCTTCTTTTATGTGTTCAGCCGGACAAGTGACATCTTCGATGAAAATCGAGCAGAGAAATTATTGCTTTCACCGACGAACCAGTCCATTTCTTATGAAATAGATGATAAAGATACAACTGAGGATCTAATTGAACAATTAAACAAAGGGAAACAAACAAGCAGCCATCTCAAAAAGAATGTAAAAAAGCCAGATTATATCGCCAAGGTCATGTTCGGACGGACAAATGGCACTTCTTTTCAGCTATGGACCAACCGCTCTCAAGTTGTTTTTTTAGTAGACGGCACCTATTATGAATTAAATCAAAAACAGTCAAATTCCTTTCGAAAACAGGTACAAGAAGCGATTCAAAAAGGAGCCTCTTCATAAGAGACTCCCTAGATTGTTGACAAAGGGAGAAAATGAACTTGATTTTATCCCCTTGTCTTCTTTTCAGCGTGATAGAAAACCTTTGCAGTCTAGGAGGCGCGGAGCGAATGTGAACCAGCACGCAGGACTGACAAAGAATGCGAGGGTTTGTCTACACGCTAAGGAGCCTCCTCATAAGAAGAGACTCTTTTTTTATTTACTTGTTTCTGCTTGGTACTTATCCTTTAGCGCTCTTCTTAAAATTTTACCAGTCGTGTTTTTTGGAATATCATCAATGAAATGGATCGTTTGGGGCTGCTTATATTTCGCCAAATAGCGTGAACAATGTGTGATGATGTCTTCTTGATTGATGTGAGCATGTTTCTTAGGGGAAATGTAACAGACAACAGCCTCTCCTGTGTTTGGATCGGGCACACCGATGACAACGGCTTCTGCTACAGCTTCATGTTGATAAAGCACTTCTTCTACTTCTCTTGGATAGACATTATACCCGCCAACGAGAATCATGTCCTTTTTTCGATCGACGATATAAATATATCCGTCTTCATCTCTTCTCGCCAAATCTCCTGTGTACAGCCAGCCATCTTTCAGTGCTGCTTCTGTGTCTTCTGGCATTTGATAATAGCCTTTCATAATGTTTGGCCCTTTTGCAATCAATTCTCCGACTTCATTTGGTCCAACTTCCTCTCCAAGTTCATTCACGATCTTATTTTTCACATTCATAATATCAGTGCCGACTGAACCTGGTTTTCTTTTTCCATCAAGGGGATTGAATGCCGTCACTGGGGAAGCCTCTGATAATCCATAACCCTCTAGCACCGTGACACCGAACTTTTCTTCAAAACCGTGAAGTAAAGCAACAGGCATGGACGCACCGCCTGATATACAAATCCTCACCGACTTCATCGCTTCCTCATGACCGTCCTGACGATATAAATAGTTATACATGGTTGGAACACCAACAAATAGCGTTGGTTTTTCTTTCTCCATCATTCGTAAAAGCTCTGATGGGCTGAAATGCGGCAGGACATAGATGGTCGCTCCATGAATCAAGGGGGCATTCATACAAACGGTCAAACAAAACACATGGAACATCGGCAATGCAGCAATCACCTTGTCCTTTTCATCAATTGACAGGTACTCCGCAATGTCTCTTGCATTTGAATATAGGTTAACATGAGTGAGCATTGCCCCTTTTGGTTTTCCTGTTGTGCCAGATGTAAATAAAATAACGGCCGTATCGTCAGGTTGTATGGAAGGGTGCTCAGTTTCCGGCGCATCTCCAGACACAAGCTTTCCGAAGAAAACAAGACGATCAGATACTTCTTTTAAACTTGACCTGCACGCAGATTCATTTTGTGCACAAATAATGACTCGTTCAATAGCTGGAAGCTGTTCATACACCTGCTCGTATATCGGCAGAAGCTGATCCGGTGCAACAATCCCTTTTACATCACCAGTGACCAGCATATAGCCGATTTCACTTGGCGTGTATGTTGGATTGACAGGTACAACAACAAGTCCTGCCTTTAATGCACCAAAAAATGAAATCACAAAATGCGGTGAATTTCCTAAAATCAGCGCGATATGATCTCCCGCTTGAAACCCTTCGCTCACTAAACCATCTGCAAAACGTTCGATACTTGTCATCAGTTCTTGATAGGTCCACTTGTTCCCTTCAAAGATCAGTGCGACGTTCTCTCCCTTGGTCATCGCAGTCTGCTCAAGATTTTTGATCAAATCCATTCTCCCACCCCTTATACTTCATCAATGAATGAATAGCCATTCATTTTATGACCAAACATTCCTCCTTTCTATTATAATAGACAATCGAAAAAATTCACAAGATCAAATGTAAACCGCTTTCATCTCTTTCATTAGAAAAAGCACCGCTATCTCTAGCCGTGCTTGTCCTTGCTTAATAAATCAAATCCAGAAAATCTTCTTTTGATACGTTACCAAAATAATGGCGCATATCCATGTCTTCTAATACATCACTAATGGTTTTGCGATCATATTGCTGCCCAATGAGTCGTTTCTCAATATCAGCAATATCCCCTACACCGAAGAAGTCACCAAAAATTTTGCAGTCTTGAATGATGCCTTTTTTCACTTCTAATCGAAGATCAATCGATCCAGCTGGAAAACGCTTAGAGTGCTGCAAGTTAAACTTAGGTGAACGGCCGTAGTTCCATTCCCATTTTTGGTATCGATCACGAGAAATCTCATGAATCTTCTCCCAATCCTTTTCTGTCAGCTGATACTCAGGCACGTCTCCGTTCGTGTCAAAAATATAGCTTAAAAGAATTTTTCTAAATTCTTCTGTTGTCATCTTTTGATCCATCAGTTCACTAATATTCGCAACCCTGCTTCTAATGGATTTGATACCTTTTGATTCGATCTTTTCTTTCTTCACATTTAATGCCGAGACAACATGTTCGATTTCTGAATCAAATAATAGGGTGCCATGACTGAAGATACGTCCTCGTGTAGCAAATTGAGCATTCCCCGAAATTTTACGCCCATCTGCCATGATGTCATTTCTGCCGCTTAATTCCGCTTTGACGCCAAGCTTTTCAAGCGCTTTGATGACTGGCTCGGTGAATTTTTTAAAGTTATGAAAGCTGTCCCCATCGTCTTTTGTAATAAAACTGAAGTTCAAGTTTCCTTTGTCATGGTAAACTGCACCACCGCCAGATAACCTGCGAACGACTTTGATGCCATTGTCTTCCACATATTTTGTATTGATTTCTTCTATTGTATTTTGGTTCTTTCCAATAATAATGGATGGCTGGTTGATGTAAAACAGCAAATACGTTTCTTCTGGATCTAAATATTTTAAGCAATACTCTTCAATTGCTAAATTAATCATTGGGTCATAATGTTGCTCGTTATCGATAAACAGCATCTCTATCTTCCTTCCTTGTTCCATCTAAGCCCTGATTGGGCAAGCTGTATATTGCCAGTATATAACGCCTGTGCTTCATTGACTAGGTCTTTATGCCGGCCGAAATGAGGCAGATGGGTGATGATGAGCTCTCCAACATTTGCTTCACTTGCCAGCTTCCCTACTTCAGTGCTGTTCATATGTCCTGCACCCGATCCGTCTTGTCCGGCGTAAAAGTTGCTTTCGGCAATAAGTAAGTCTGCATCCTTGCTAAAAGGGATAAATGCATCTTGATAGCTGGAATCAGCTGTATACACCACCACAGCCTCATTTGCTTGAATTCTCATCGCATAGCATTCTGCCGGATGAACCGTTTTCAAAAAATCAATTTGAAATGGTCCAATTTGAATGCCCTCTTCCGGGTGATAAGGTTTTGTCTTTGTATGTACATCATCAGAGAGCCGCTGAAATGCTGCTTGATCCCCGGTATGTCCGTAGATCGTCAGCGGACCACTGCTTTTTCCTAAATGATAACCCACTAGCTTCGCATATTGGAGAGGTCCGATATCTGCAACATGATCGTGATGATAATGAGAAAGGAGTACAGCATCTAGTTCTTCTATATCAATGTATTGCTGAAGCTTTGACAGAACTCCGCTCCCGCAGTCGACAAGCAGACGAAAACCATCTGATTCAAAAAGATAACCTGATGTGGCTTCACCAGCTGCTGGAAATCCTCCGTAGCAGCCAATCACGGTTAATTTCATCGTCATATTTCCTCCTTTTCAAAAAATCCCCTTCTTACAATATACCCATTTTTCATAAAAAAAGCATTCTTCTTGCCTATTGTTACAAAACAGATTGACAATTATCAATCTGTTATAATACAATGATAACAATAAAACGTATTGGAGGATGACAAATGCTAGGAAAAATCACTGAGTTTTTTAGAAATTTGCCTTCAAAAAAATGCACAAAATGTGGAAATGATTTAATGGAACAGCACGAGTGTTACGGTAATGAATGTGAGGAATGCTCACAAGTAAGTTATCTTAAATAAGGAAATAAATAGAACAAAAAAGCACTTTTTTCCTCCTTCGTCAGTTGGAGTCAAAAGTGCTTTTTATTTTTTCTGAAAAATAGGTAAAAAGGTAAAACCCCTGGTACAGAAGGGTTTTTTAGTATTTTCATATGATGACTTTTAGTTCGGAAGGCACTTTTTATTGACTTAAAACAACGAAGGGGGTTCGAAGTGTCCATTTTTTCAAATAATTTTGTATTTTCTTAATATAATTTAATCGTGGACGAACCTCTTTAATTTTAGTTATACTTTAATTCATATATTAAAACTTAATATAATGGGAATATTCCTTTAATGAATATGTTAGGGAGGAAATCTATGAAAAAATTAAAATTTGGATTAGCAACTCAAATCCTAATCGGTCTTATTCTCGGTGTCGTGGTTGGTGCGATCTTTTTCGGTAACCCTGGTGTTGAGACATATTTAAAACCAATTGGAGACTTCTTCTTACGACTCATTAAGATGATTGTCATTCCGATTGTCGTATCTAGCTTAATTTTAGGTGTTGCAGGTGCGGGTGATGGTAAAAAAGTAGGGAAGCTTGGTTTTAGAACCATTCTTTATTTTGAAATTATCACAACGTTTGCGATCATCCTTGGTCTTGTGCTTGCGAACTTTGTTCAACCAGGTGCAGGCGTTGACTTTGGACATACAGAAAAACAGGATATTAGCCAGTATGTTGAAACGGAAAAAGAACAAAGCAGTAAATCAGTTGCTGATACGTTCCTTCATATCGTTCCGACGAACTTCTTCCAATCATTGGCGGAAGGTGATTTGCTTGCGATTATTTTCTTCACTGTATTATTCGCACTTGGCGTTTCAGCGATTGGTGAACGCGGCAAACCAGTGCTCGCCTTCTTTGAAGGTGTGTCACATGCGATGTTCCATGTCGTCAATGTTGTGATGAAAGCTGCACCATTTGGTGTGTTCGCGCTCATTGGTGTGACAGTATCAAAATTTGGTCTTGAATCTCTCGTTTCATTAGGTAAGCTCGTAGGTCTTGTTTATTTTGCGCTCGCTCTCTTCCTTATCGTTGTATTCGGAATTATTGGAAAGATGATTGGCGTCAATATTTTCAGATTTCTTGCTTACATGAAAGACGAAATGCTTCTCGCCTTTAGTACATCCAGCTCTGAAACAGTTTTACCGAGAGTCATGGATAAAATGGAGCGCATCGGGTGTCCAAAAGGAATTGTTTCTTTTGTTATCCCAATTGGTTATACGTTTAATCTGGACGGCTCCGTCTTGTATCAAGCCATTGCGGCGCTTTTCTTAGCGCAGGTATATGGCATTGACCTCACGATCGTACAGCAGCTCACACTGATCCTTGTATTGATGGTGACATCAAAAGGAATGGCTGCCGTTCCTGGTACATCCTTTGTTGTATTACTTGCAACACTTGGAACGATCGGTGTTCCTGCTGAAGGTCTAGCCTTTATTGCAGGTGTTGATCGTATCATGGATATGGCAAGAACCGTTGTCAACTTAACTGGTAATGCACTTGCTGCTGTCGTGATGTCTAAATGGGAAGGGCAATATGACCCTGAAAAAGGACACCGCGTGATGACTGGACAAGATGTACCTGAGCCAACACAACTTTCAAGCTAATCAAAAAGAACCCCGCGATCGGGGTTCTTTTTTTATACTGTGATTAATTTGCTTTGAACATAGTGGTACAGTAGATTGGCTGTATGAATCAATGAGTCTTCATGGGTTCTTTCAAAGGCATGCGAAGAGTCAATGCCAGGTCCAATCAGTCCATGAATGATATCATGCCCTGCTCGAATCGCTGCCGACGCATCTGAACCATAATAAGGGTATATATCAAGGCGGTAATCGATCTTATTTGCCTCAGCTAATGCGGCTAAATGTTTGCGCAGACCATAGTGATAAGGGCCGCTAGAATCCTTCACACATATTGACACACTGTATTCATCAGTTGATTGACCGTCACCGATGGCTCCCATATCAACAGCCAAATATTCCACCGTTTCTTCCGGGATATTCGAGTTCCCACCGTATCCGATTTCTTCATTATTTGAAATTAAGAAATGTGTCGTATGCGGCAATGTGATGTTCTCTGTTTGAATGCGGTGAATCAATCTCAGCAACAACGCCACACTTGCCTTATCATCAAGGTGTCTTGATTTAATAAAACCTGAAGATGTCACTTCCACTCTAGGATCAAATGAGATAAAGTCTCCTACTTGAATGCCGAGTGCTTGCACATCGTCTGCATTTTTCACTTTCTCATCTAAGCGAATCTCCATATTTTCTTGATTTCGCTTCGCTTTTCCAGCATCCTCATATACGTGAACGGACGTTTGATGCATCAGAATGGTACCTGTGTATGTACGGCCTGTTACTGTTTCAATTTCACAATACTCGCCTTCTATCGAGTTATATTGAAAGCCTCCAATGAGTGCAAGACGCAGCCGGCCATTTGATTTAATTTCTTTGACCATCGCACCGAGCGTATCGACATGTGCTGTCAGCATGCGGTGTTCTTTGTCATCTGTTCCTTTTAGGGTGGCAATTAATCCGCCTTTTCGATTTCGCTTCGTTTCAATATTTAAATCTTGTAAAAAACGTTCGACAAAGCCAATCACTTTCTCTGTATTTCCTGATGGACTTGGGATCGACACAAGCTTTTGAATAAGCTGAATCGTTTCATTTACTTCCGTTGTCATTCGGCATATCCTCCTTCATCTAAAAGAAATTCTTTCCAAGCATGCCTTTTTTCAGCATCCTTCTTAAAATATATCGCTTCGGGTTCCTGATGTCTAATTTCTAATAGAAAAACCTTTCTCATGAAAGAGAAAGGTTTTTTTGATTATGCTTCTTCTTGTTTCATTTTTCTTATGTTCCAAGCAAAGTATGCTGTTGTTGCAGCCATCATGATGATGGCTACTGTTCCAAGAATCGCTGCTTGGTGCCATAAATAACTGTTATCACCGCTTGCAATGATCGTTCTAAATCCGTTGATGGTATACGTCATTGGAAGCAGACTGTGAATAACTTGGAAGAATTTTGGTACAAGCTCAAGCGGGAATGTACCCGCACTTGCTGCAAGCTGAAGAACCAAGATAATGACGGCAATAAAGCGTCCTGGGTTCCCCATCGTCGTCGCAAGAAGCTGAATGATCGCTAGGAATGTCAGACTGACGATGATCGCAAAGAGATAGAAGCGCCAGAGGCTTTCCACTTCAAGTCCAAGTCCAAAGATCAGCATGGAGCTTGCAATCACTGCCTGCAAGATACCGACTAAGAGAAGCACACTATATTTGCTGACAAACCATTCAAACGCATTTCTAGGGCGTCCTGCAGGATCTTTCATTGGGAATACAACAGTCAGCATAAGAGCTCCAACAAAGAGTCCCATTGATAAAATATATGGTGTGAGCCCTGTTCCATAGTTATCAATTTTTTTCGCTGTATCATTCTCTGTTTTGACTGGGCTTGCAATCATATTGTAGTTGTCCTGCCCCGCATCAATGTCTCCTGTTTCATCTGCAGCGCTTTTTAGCTTATCAGAAAGCTTTCCAGTTCCACTTTTTAAGTCACCTAATCCTTTATCAAGGGATTTTGACCCTTCAGCCAGTTTAGATGAGTTGCTTTGGATACTCGCTGATCCACTTTCTAGTTTATTCAATGCTGCACTAAGCTGGCTTGAACCATTTGCCAGTTTATCCGCACCACTTTTCGCTGTATCAAGCTTTCCATTTGCTGTTTGCAGGCCATCTTGTAATTTCCCTTGGCCCGTTTGAAGCTTCAGTGCACCTTGATACAATTTATTCGTACCGGATGTCATTTGATCAATCGCATTTTGTATGGCGACTGTCGATGTATACAGCTGTTCTGTTTTCTCTGGCAGCTGCTTGACTTGCTGTAGCTGTGCTTTTGCAGATGCAACCGCAGACTGAACTTCACTTGCGTCAGGCAGTTCCTGCAGCGCCGCTAAGCTTTGCTCAAGACCAGACAAATCAGGCAGTTCAATTTTAGGAAGACTGTCTAGCTGATCCATTGTCGCCTTTTTCTCTTCATCTGTCATCGAGCTGTTTTGAATAATACTTTTTACTTTTGCATCTCGATTAGATAATGCTTCTTTTAAAGAAGCAAGTTTGGTACTGAACGTTTTTGCATCTTCTTTCACCTGATCAATCTTAGGCGCCATCTTTTCAAGGTTCGCTAATTCAGGTGAAGACAATACTTTCTCCACAGCAGCGATTTTTTCTGAAAATGACTGTGCTTTATTGTTCAGCTGCTCAATGCCTGCTGTGAATTGCGGCATTTTAGAAGAAAGCTGCTCATGTCCTTCACGGCTTGTGTTTAACCCTTCGGTCAATGTATCAATTCCTGTGCCAAGCTCACCAAATTTCTGATCAATCGTTTGATAGCCTGTTAAGAGCTGACCAAGACCGCTATCAAGAGATTGAATTCCAGTGTTCAGTTCACCCATTTTTCCTGCAAACTGATGAACACCTTCGCTATACGTTAACGTTCCTTCTGCCAATTTCGCCAGATTGTCTTTTAACTTTTGGCTACCGTCTTTTGCGCTTTTTGTTCCGTCATCAATTTTCTTCGCTCCATCGCTTGCTTGATCTAATCCTTTTGCAATCGTTTTGAAGTTATCAAAGATGACCTCTGCATAATTTTCTGTGACTTCCTTTGAAACCGAATCTTTTAATTTGATAATGGCGTTATTCGCAATTTGAGACGCAGCATAGTTTGCGCCTGGATTCGTATAATATTTCAGATTCGATTTTTTCGGATGTTTGTCTAGTACTGTACTCGCATTTTTCGAGAAATCTTTCGGAATCTCGACGACGAGATAATAGTCTTCGTTATTTAACCCTTTGATGGCCTTTTCTTCACTATCAACAAAATGCCATTTAAAACTATCGTTTTTCTTCAATTCCTTCACTAAATCATCGCCCACTTGAAGGGTTTTGCCGTCATAATGACTGCCTTCATCCAAGTTGACAACCGCTACAGGTAATTGATCAACTGTACCATATGGATCCCAGTAAGCTTTTAAAAATACACCACTATAAATCAGTGGAATAAATAAGACAGCTAAAATCGGGATCAGTAGTTTTTTGCTCGTCACAATGTCTTTCCATTGATTCCGAATTAAATTCATTGCTGTTTTCCTCCCATTGATGAATGACTAAATTAAGAATTCGGTCATTTGAACTCAAAAAAATTATGTTGTTGCAGACAGTCCTTTTAGTACATAAAGCTCGAGCGATTCAGCGACCTCTTCTTTTGTTAAAGGCTCATATCGCTTTTCCCAGTCAAAAATAAGTGCAATATATAGTTTCACCATCACAAATGCCGTCAATTCAGGATCACAGGGCTTAATGTCGCCTTTTTCAATCGCTTCTTTTACTTTTGTTTTAATATAGCGAATGATCATCTGCTCCATTTTTTCAATCATTTCTTTCACTGCTGATGTGCCAAGCTCCGCATTTTCCTGAAAGATTTTAATTGTAAGCTGGTGGTTTTTTCGAAATTCTAATATTGCAAAGAGTGCTAAATGAAGGTTTTCTGAGAAACTATTCTTCTCATCTATTGCTTCATCTGCAATTTTCCTCATCTCCATTAACAGTGATGTGAAAATTTCATCGAACAGCTCTTCTTTGTTTTTGAAAAAAGTATAAATCGTTCCTTTTCCGACGTTGGCAAGCTTTGCTACAAGGTCCATTGTCGTGGCTTTATACCCGAACTGGGTAAATGCCTTTGTTGCTCCATCTAAAATCATTTGTCTCCTATCAACACTCATGATCTCACTCCCAAAATGACTATTTGAACGTTTCGGTCATTAAGTACAGAAAGTAATATACCACATCCTTTTCCTCAGATGCAACAACTTTGTTCAATTTTATTATTCACCACTCTTTTCTAAACATACGAACATGAAAAACTCCCTTTCCATGACAGAAAAGGGAGTTTGTTTTTTTATGAAAATAGATAAGATACAGCTTCTGAGATGGCAGCTTTTCCTTGATCAATACAATCAGGAATCCCAACACCTTCAAATGCAGCACCCGTGATATAAATACCAGGATATGATTGCTTAAACGTTTCTCGCATCGTCGAAATCTGTTTTTGATGACCCACATGATATTGCGGCATGCTTGTTTTCCAGCGAGTCACTGTCGTCAGCTCTGGATCTGCTTTAATATCCATGATTTTCTTCAAATCCTCCAGCACGATGCTCACGATTTGATGATCAGACTGTTCGACAATTGATTCATCGCCAGCTTTCCCAACGTATGCACGTAGCAATGTTTTTCCTTTAGGTGCAGTGTGAGGCCATTTCTTATTTGTCCACGTACATGCTGTAATGGAGAAATCACTATTTCTTGAGATGACAAAACCAGTACCATCATATTCATTGTGAACATCCTCTTCTTTAAATCCGAGTGCAACTGTTGCAACAGAAGTCGATGTCATGTCATGCAAGTACTCAAGCCCTGCTTCTTTTGGAAACATGGAATAGATCGATTGGTGAGGAGTTGTCACAATGGCAGAATCTGCAAAAAGCGTTTGACCGCTGTCTAATTGAACGCCATAGCCTCCCTCTGCTTTTTCAATCTGGGTCACTTTTGTCCCTTTGTAAATCTTCGTCAGCTTGAGTTTACTTTCGACCGCTTCAACAAGTGCTTGCAGCCCTTGATTGATTGTCTGGAACTGTCCTTGCTTTTTCGCTGTCACTTGTTGCGCTTTTGCATGCTGCTGTGATTTTTTCATCCCAAGAATCAAACTGCGATGCTTCTGTTCTGTTTGATAGAACTGCGGGAAGGTAGACATTAAGCTCAGGCGATCAATGTCACCAGCATAAATGCCTGATAGTAGCGGTTCAATTAAATTCTCCACCACTTCATCACCCACACGTCTTCTAAAAAATTCCCCCAGAGACTGATCTTCCGTCTGTTTGCTTTTTGGCAAAACGAAATCCATCGCTGCACGTGCTTTTCCGGCAACTGAAAAAAGCCCAGTTGTAATGAAAGGACTGATTTGAGTTGGAATGCCCATGACAGCCCCCTTTGGCATCGGATGAAGGGTTTCATTGACTAATACATACGCTTGCCCTGTTTCATTATTGACGAGCTGATCAGATAGGCCAACATCTTTTGCCAGCTGGGGTCCACTGACCTTTCTTTCTAAAAATGAATCGGGTCCACGTTCAATGATATAACCGTCTTTATATAATGTTTGAATTTTTCCACCTAGCCTAGGACTCGCTTCAATAAGAGATATTTGGATAGGAAGGCCTTTTTCTTCAATTTCCTTTTCCAAATAGAAGGCGGCGGCCAAACCCGTGATGCCACCGCCAATGATGACAAGGTGTTTTTGATTGTCATGCATAGGATCGCCTTCTTTTATATGATTACTTGCTTTCATTAAGCTTCTTTAATACGACTGCTGTCAGTGCATCAATAAATGCTGGTTTCGCATTTGGCATTTCTGGACGATAGTAGGCTGCACCAATTTCATCCGTGACGACTTTACATTCATAATCATTGTCGTATAACACTTCAAGGTGATCAGCGACAAATCCAACAGGCACGTATACAAATGTTTTATAGCCTTTTTGCTCAAATAGGTCACGCGTGAGATCCTGTACATCTGGTCCAAGCCATGGATCAGGCGTATTGCCTTCACTTTGCCAGCCAATTTCATAATGCTTAATTCCTGCACCTTCAGCAATCATTTTTGCAGATTGTGCAAGCTGATCAGGGTATGGGTCTCCTGCTGCAATAATTTTTTCAGGAAGACTGTGTGCAGACACAATCAGCACTGCTGAATCTCTTTCTTCCTGACTCATGGATGCATACGTCTCTTTCACTTGTTTCACCCAATAGTCCACAAACTTCGGTTCATCGTACCAGCTTTCAACAGAAGTAATGTTCAGATGGCCAAGCTTTTCTGCTTCATCTTGTGCACGTTTGTTATACGATTTCACACTAAATGTGGAGAAGTGCGGTGCAAGGACAATACTCACCGCTTCTGTGATGCCATCTCGGTGCATGTCAGCGACTGCATCTTCAATGAAAGGCTCAATATGTTTTAACCCAATGTATACATGAAATTCAATCTCGTCTTGGATCTCATTCAAATGTTCACACAAACCATTTGCCTGCTGTTCTGTAATTTTTGATAAAGGAGAAATGCCGCCAATTGCCTTGTAGCGGTCCTTTAAATCTTGCAGCATCTCCGGCTCTGGCTTTCTGCCTCTACGGATATGTGTATAGTAACGTTCAATGTCTTCTTCTTTATATGGGGTGCCATATGCCATGACAAGTAGCCCCATTTTCTTTTTCTCCACAACCAACACTCCTTCAGATCATTTGAAATCATTTAGATGGATGTCTTTTTATGTTTAGCTGAATAATCGTGAATAAAATCTGTCAGCTTCTTTAACGTGTCTGGTGAGACATCAGGAAATACCCCGTGACCTAAGTTAAAGATGAATTGATCTGATTTCATCCCTTGATCTAAAATCGCTGCTGCTCTTTCTTCAATCACTTCCCAAGGAGAAAGTAAAATCGTTGGATCAAGGTTTCCTTGTAACGTTTTTGTTAAGCCTTCTTTTCGCGCTTCGTCTATACTCATACGCCAATCCAGTCCAACGACATCAAGCGGCAAGTCATGCCAATCTTTGGCCAGATGGCTAGCACCGACACCATACATAATCATTGGTACGTTTTCAGACTTCAGCTCTGTGAAAATACGCTGCATGACAGGCTTAATGAAGGTCCGGTAATCTGCTGCATTTAAAGCGCCAACCCAAGAGTCGAAGATTTGAAATGCTCGGACGCCTGCTTTTACCTGAGCGCGTATGTATGTGATCGTCATATCGGCTAATTTATTCATCAAAAGCATCCATGTCTCTGGCTCACTGTACATGAGCGCCTTTGTTCTATGATAATTTTTAGATGGACCGCCTTCAATCATATAGCTTGCCATCGTAAAAGGTGCACCTGCGAAACCAATCAGCGGAACATTCAACTGCTCCTCTGTTAACAGCTTGATCGTATCAAGCACATACGGCAGGTCTTCTTCAGGATGAAGCTCTCCAAGACGCTGGATATCTGCCTTTGTCCGAATAGGCGAGTCAATCACTGGTCCAATTCCATTTTTAATTTCAACATCCACTCCAATAGCTGGAAGCGGAGTCATAATATCTTTATATAAAATAGCGGCATCTACACCATATTGTTCTACAGGAAGTCTTGTTACGTAAGCACATAGCTCTGGCTGATGCGTAATTTCAAATAGCCCGTATTTTTCTTTAAGGGCACGATATTCAGGCTGCGAGCGTCCTGCCTGTCTCATATACCAAACCGGTACATGGTCTGTTTTTTCCCCTTTGCACGCCTTTAAGAACGTGTCATTAAAAGCCTTCGTTTTTCCCATTACCTTTCATTCCACCTTTCGCCTCACACTCTCTTTGTATAAGGCTCAAACACTGCTTTTACTATACCGCTTTTTCAAGGCTCGGTATACTAAAGCGGCTCAATGTTCAAAAAATCGCCGAATATTAACGTCCAAAAGCCTCTGGCTTGATATAAGCACTGCCTTCGCCTTCTTCTTGTGTTTGAGTATTGTATGGAACAACCTTATACTGCGCATCTGAAAACACATTTGCATACGGCATTGTGTAGCTGTTTGTTCCTGTTACTGAGTCGATCAGGGTCTCGCTTCCATTTCTCTTTTCATAAATACGATATTCAACGCGTTTGTCTTCCTGTTCATCCCATGACAGCTCCAATGTAAAGAGCCCTTTGATTTTAAATGCATAACGTGCTTCAAAGCCTGACAGTCCTTCTAAATGGATTGGCGATTGAAGTTCTTTAATTCCCTCTGGTTTTTGGAATGTTTCATTGGTTATTTGGGCTGTCGTTAAAATATCTTTCATTAACTGCACTGGATACTGACTGCCGCCAGTTAAATAATGACTGTTATCCGTTTTGTCATACCCCATCCAGATTGCCCCTGTTGTACTAGGCGTGTAGCCAGCAAACCAAGCATCTTTCGTTGCCCCTTTGACACCGGAATACGTAGTTGTACCTGTTTTACCAGCCAAATCTCCAGCGTATGATCCGCTCTGAGCGGTTCCGCCTTTGACGACTTGTTGAAGCATTCTTGTCATATTCCAAGCATTTTGTACGCTAAACACTCGTTCTTCTTTGTTTCGATTTTTTTCAACGGTTTCTCCATCATCATTCGTGATTTTCTGAATGAAGAACGGCTTTTTATAGACGCCTTCATTTGCAAATGTATGAAATGCTCCAGCTATCTGCAATGGAGAAACCCCTTTTTCTAGACCACCAAGCGCTATGGCAAGTCCTTTATCCGAAATATCCATCCCCATTTTCTCAAGATAGGATTTAGACGTATCGATGCCAAGCTGGCTTAACGTCCATACGGCAGATGTATTTTTACTTTTCATGAGAGCCTCTACCATCGTGACCCTGCCCTCGTACTGTCCATCGTAGTTCTTTGGAGAATAGCCGTCATAGCTTTTTTCCTTGTCCTCAAGCAGTGAATACGGTCTGAATTTTTTCTCCTGCATCGCTGGACCATATACTGCGATCGGCTTAAAGACAGAACCAGGCTGTCTAACAGCTGTGACTCTGTTATAGCCTCTTGCCTGATATTCTCGTCCGCCTATTGCTGCTTTTACACCACCAGATGCGTTGTCAATAAACACAGCGCTTCCTTCAGGTGACCCGCTTTTTCCCGGGAAATAACGATTGTTTTTCATCGCATCATAGGCAACTTTTTGCAAATTCATATCGATTGGTACCGTAATGGTATAGCCGCCTTGAAGCAATTGTTCATGCGAAATCGAATACTGTGATTCTGCTTCTTTAATCATGAGATCTACATAACTGTCCACCCAAGGGGTTTCTGATTTCTTTTTTAAATGAATACCAAGTGTTCTTCCTTTTGCTTCAACTGTTTCTGTAGAAGACAAATATCCTTGTTCATTCATTAAATTCAGGATGGTATCCCGTCTTTGTTTATTTTTATCTGGGTGTAGAACAGGGGAATACGTTGAAGGTGCCTTTGGCATGGCAGCAAGTGTAGCTCCTTCACTGACAGTGAGATCTTTTACATCTTTACTAAAATAGTAATTGGCCGCTGCTTGGATCCCATAGACGCCATGACCAAAGTAAAGCTGATTCAAATACATTTCAAGCAGCTTGTCCTTTGAATAATCTCTTTCTAAATTGATCGCAATAATGACTTCTTTTGTTTTTCGAAGAAACGTTTTATCATTTGTGAGAAAGATATTTTTGGCGAGCTGCTGGGTGATGGTACTGCCGCCTTCTACCTTTCCACCTGCTAATATATCTCGATAAACCGCCCTTGAAATCGATTGTGCATCAATTCCGTGGTGCTCATAAAAGCGCTTGTCCTCTACAGCAACAAAAGCTTTCGCCACTTTATCTGGGACCTCTTTTAATGACACAGGGTCCCGATTTTCTGAATACATGCTTGTGAGTTCTTTTCCATTCTGATCAATGATTTTCGAGGAAGCGTGAAAAACGAGCTTCTTCTCATCTATGACATAATGTCCTAAAAATAAAATGGTCAGATAGCCAATAAATGAAAGCACGATTGTACTTCCTGCAATGACTAATGGAATGATTATCTTCTTTTTCTTCAAATTAGGTCACCTCATTCCTTTATACGGATAGTATGGGATGTATTGCTTCATAATATGTTTTATGGATTGACTACCAAAGAATTATATATCATTCTTTTGTTATACTATCAAGCAGGAGGCGGTTTAGATGAATTTCTATATTACATATGGAACAGCAGACTTTTTGCAAAAAATCGCAAAAAAACATCATCTTGAAAATCTGCTTTATACGGTCGGTAAGGAACAAGCGGCTCTTTTTCATGAAACGGAGGGTGAGACAGTCTTTAAAGCACCCCATGCCTATGATGTGATTTATACAAAAGGTGAGCTCGTCCAATCTGGCTTTGTCACGCTGAATCATATCCCTGTAAAGCTCGAAAGCAGAGCACTTTTTGAATCCACCTTTCAGAAAAAAACAAACATGTCAGAGCACCAGCGCGGCTTTCAGGCGCTTCGTGTGTTAAGACCAAAAAAGGATGAAGAAGTGTACTTGATATTGACCCTTTGGGAATCTGAAGACTTATTTCAAGACTTTCAAGAGTCAGAAGCATTCTTTCAGCCGCACGAGGATACTGGCTCCATCTTCTCTCGTCCTGCCTATCTGACATCCTATCATGCCGTCATAGACCATTAAGGAAGTGCTGCTTTTCGCACTTCTCAGATTGTTGACAAAGGGCTAAAATGAACTTGATTTTAGCCCTTTGTCTTCTTTTCAGCGTGATAGAAAACCTTTGCAGCCCTAGGAAGGACGAGTACTGGCGCGGAGCGAATTGACATTCGTGAGCACCGAAGCGCAGGACTGACAACGAATGCGAGGGTTTGTCTACACGCTGGGAAGTGCTGCTCTTCGCACTTCTTTTTTTCATAAAAAAAAGCCCTTCTGCTGGGCTTTCAACGCTTATCTCTAAGCTCGTACCGATGAATGATTGGCTGAAGTACATAAAAATTCAGCAAGATCCACCCTAATAAGATTGGCCATTTGAGCATAGGTGAAGCACCTTTCATCTGAATAAGTAGTACCAACAGTGGAATCAAACAAATCATCAAAAAGCTCATCTTCGAAACGAACGTTTCTTTGATTTGATGCCGGCAGCTTGGACAAAGCATCATTCTCGTATGCGATAAATGAAATTTTTCGACGAAAGAAAATGCTTTTGAACAATTTGGACAGCTTCCCAATGCCACTCCCCCTTTTCAAGCTTCATACTTAACCTTCGACTTTTATGTAAAATGACCTTTTCTGTCATTCTCGACATCCTCTTCTGTTGAAAGATTCTAACAATTACCATACAATCAGTAAAAGAGCCTAAAGGAGGTTTTCGGATCAATGACAGTATCCACTTTACACAAAAGGATCAATGAACGTCTTGATGAACATTATGAGGAAATGGTTGAAATTAGACGCCATCTCCATATGAATCCAGAACTTTCTTTTCAGGAAGAGGAAACCGCTGCTTACATCGCTCAATATTATGACAGATTACATATCCCAACACGCACACATGTAGGCGGACATGGTGTACTCGCTTTTATTGAAGGAGCTTCCCCTGGACCGACCATTGCACTGAGAGCTGATTTTGATGCACTTCCCATTCATGATGAAAAGGATGTACCTTACCGTTCAACAAAACCTGGCGTCATGCACGCATGCGGTCACGATGGCCACACAGCAACACTTCTCGTCTTAGCGAAGATCTTACATGAGCACCGAGATCAATTAAAAGGAAAAATCGTCCTCATTCATCAACACGCTGAAGAATATGCCCCCGGTGGTGCGAAACCAATGATTGAAGATGGCTGTTTAGACGGTGTTGACGTCATTTTCGGCACCCACCTTTGGTCCTCAGAGCCATGCGGCACTGTTCTTTATAAAAGCGGGAACTTTATGGCAGCCGCCGATCGTTTCTCTATTCAAGTGCAAGGTAAAGGCGGACATGGCGCACAGCCGCACCTGACGAAAGATGCCGTACTCATCGGTTCACAAATTGTAGCCAATCTTCAGCAGGTCGTGGCCCGTAAAGTCAACCCGATTGATTCTGCGGTGGTATCTGTAGGGGGATTTGTCGCTGAAAATGCCTTTAACGTCATTGCAGATTCTGCCGTGCTAACAGGTACTGCACGTTCCTTTGAAGAGAGTGCACGCCATATCATTGAACGTGAAATTGAACAGGTGGTGAAAGGTGTCTGCCACATGCACGATGCCTCTTATACTTATGAATATGTAAGAGGCTATCCTGCAGTCAAAAATCACCCTGCACCAACTGAATATATAGCAGAAATAGCCAAACAGACAGAAGGAGTCACAGAAGTAAAAGAAGCCGAAACTCAAATGGGCGGAGAAGACTTCGCTTACTACCTTCAGCATGTTCCTGGTACTTTCTTCTACACAGGCGCTATGCCAGAAAACAGCCAAGATGTGTATCCACATCACCATCCGAAATTTGATATTAACGAAAACGCAATGCCTGTCGCTGCAAAGGTACTCGCTCATGCCGTCCTTTCCTACAATGAATGAAAAAAAGCCGCTGCTACCAGCGGCTTTTCTATTTCGATTCTTTCAACACTCTCAAGTGAAACACATGGCGTGCGACTTCACCAAGCTGTCCTGTCAGCTGATGATTTGCCACCCCACCAACAGCGGCACCGACCACAGGCATTAATTGAAACAGCTTCACAAGGTCAATATAATCTCGATATTCCTGCTGAAAGCTATACCAATCCATTTCTTCCCGGGTTGTTTCCCATTCTTCAATGAGTTTCATCATTTTTTGACGGTGTGCACTGCTTGAAAAGGCGAGTTGAAAAATACAAAGCAAAAAGAGCCTTTCCTCTTTTTGAGACAAATCAAATCCATATATACAAGCAAGTTCATATAGACATTTCATTTTAATACTCAAAAGGAGAGGGAAATCCGCCATTCCGAGAAACAATCCACCCGCACCTGTGCCAATTCCTTCAATCGCAGCGGCCTTTTGATAATATGTCACCTTTTCCTTTGCCAGCTCATTTCGCTCTACAATAGACAATTGTTCATCAATGACTGTAAATGAAGTAAAATGGCTTCCTGATACGGTGGATTCAACCATTGTTTTCACCGCACTTGTGATGACTTGATGAAATCGAGCAGGGATTCGGCGATTCACTTGCTGCTGAACACCTTTTGAAAACCGCTCGATCTTGGATGGTTTTCTTAAAAAACGCATTTGAAAAAAAATGGCCTCTTCATACAGTTCCCGTTCAGCTGCATTCATCCCAGTTCCCTCCTTGGTGACATCGTACACACGCTGTAAAAAATGCTTATCTCATCTTTTTTAATCTGCTTTGTACGTAAGGCTTGAATAGGACAAGCACAAATACCAATGAAATGAGAAGAGCAAGTCCGCTTCCCTTCCATCCACCTGCTGGGAAAACGGCGGAGCTCAGTACAATTGACTGGATGATGAGTACATTTCGTACGAGAACAAAAAAGCTTCGATCTTTTTCTTGCTGAGACACAGGATAAAGTGCCTGTAACGACAGATGAGCAAAATGCTTTGTTAACGGGACAAGCTGTACACCTGTGATAAAGACTGTAAACAAGACAAGTAATGCCCCCACCCAGCCTGCTGCACCTGTATACAAGAGGATGAGCACAAACACGACCGTTAACCTAAACACAAGACCAAAATAGTCATTTGAACGTAAAAACGCCCTCACATACATATAAGAAAAAGCTTTACGCTGTTCATAAGGGACAAACTGCAAGACCCAGTCCATATACGCCCTTCTTTTCACTTGTTTCTTTAAATGAGGGACATCCGTAAATAAGTTTGCCAAGCGGTAAAAACGCTGTTTTCGTTTTAACTCATCAGAAATATGCAATTCCCATTGAAAGGGCTGTTTTTTTACTGCATTTGTTAGATAAATGAGATAGACAGCATATAAAAGATAAAAAACAATGGCAATGGCATAAGCTGCTTGTAAAACGGTATACATTAACATTGTATTGAGCAGAAAACGAATCACTGCATCAATCCATCTGACATGTTTCCCTTGAAAATAAGTGATTCTCCACTGAATCGCTGTATTCAGACCTTTTATTAAGATCATTTGCGCCAAAATGAGCACATATAGCATCAAATCGCCTGAGGAGACAGCCGAATATAGCGGAAGTGCAATAATGGACACCGCAATCAAAGGAAATAACTGAGAAATGAAGCTAAAGTTAAACGCTCGTTTTAAATAAGGGTCCATCTTAGCTTCCAAAGGAAGCATAAACACAAGATCTGCCTCTTTGATCAACGTTCGCACGTAAGAACTAGTCATTACCAATGAGAAAACAACTGCCATAACCCAATAGGATGGGAAGTGAGCTGGAATATGCTTCAGCCAATTACTGTACCAGCTCGCCCCGCCTGCAAGGAAAAAAATGAGCACAATCACAAGATGATCGTTGAACATATATTTTAAATATTTTCTTGTTTCTTGTACGTGTTCTTCTAATCGTGATTTCCAAATGGTTTGCGTTGTTTTACTCATAGCTTTCTTCCTTTGTTAATTCCAAATAAAGATCATCGAGTGTCGCATCTCTCATGTTGAACTGCTCTCTTAGTTCTGTCAGTGTTCCTTTCGCTCTAATTTCCCCTTCATGCAAAATAATAAAGGAATCACAATAACGTTCCGCTGTGGCTAAAATATGCGTTGACATCAGAACACTTGCGCCGTTTTGTTTCGCCGCATTCATACGTTCTAATAGTGCGTTGATCGCAAGCGGATCAAGCCCTAAAAACGGCTCATCGATAATATACAACTCTGGTTCCACAAGAAACGCACACATAATCATCACCTTTTGCTTCATCCCTTTAGAAAAATGAGCAGGGAACCATTTCAATCGCTTCTCCATTCGGAATTCCTTCAGCAAAGACGGCAGACGTTCTTCTAATTGTTCTTTTGAAAGGCCGTAAGCCATCGCTGTCAGCTCTAAATGCTCTTTTAACGTTAATTCTTCATATAAGACAGGTGTCTCTGGAATAAACGTAAATTGTGAACGATACGCCTCTTGATCTTCTTGAAGGGTTCGTCCGTTTAGCTCAATGACCCCTTTATGAGGTTTCATTAATCCAATAATATGACGAATGGTTGTACTTTTTCCCGCCCCGTTTAAGCCAATGAGACCAACGATTTGGTTTCTTTCTAATTCAAATGAAATATTTTTCAGAACGGGATTCTTTGTATATCCACCCGTTACATCTTTTACAGTTAGAAGGGACATCAGTTCGTTCCTTTCTTTCTTTTTTCCTTTATAGTACCAAAAACGAAAGACAATTTGAAATGTTTACCTATAGACAACTCATGAATAAAACATCGGCATACTGGTCATGATAATGTATGTAGAAGAAATGAACTTGATGACCAATACGTAAATGAGGTGTTTGTTAAAGGCAATAACCGCATGACAAATTGGTTTTTCATCTAAAAACCTTAGCTTCTGTTTTGCTTCACTGATTCTTGATTTTTGTGTCCTATACAAATATGTATACGACGAACCAAAACGTCAAATGAGGTGTTTACGGCAGAAATAGCAGGCATATGAATTCTTTATTTCAGTAAATAGAGAATTCAAAAGGCATATCAAATGAAAGCATCAGCATTTCTTCTGCAGGAGCAGGATGAGCGACCAAAGGAGTTCGCTTGTCCTGTTTTCTTTTTTGCTTCTTTTTGTGATACGATAAAGGAAAAATAATGAGGAGTGACATGGCGTGAGCGACTGCATTTTTTGCAAGATCATTGATGGAGACATTCCATGTGCAAAAGTATATGAAGACGAGCATGTATTGGCTTTTCTTGATATCAGCCAAGTAACAAAAGGACATACCCTTGTAATCCCGAAAATACATAAAGAAAACATTTATGACATGACACCAGAAGTGTCTAATCATTACTTCCAAGCGATTCCAAAAATCGCTAGAGCCATCAAACAAGAATTTGAACCAATTGGTTTAAACCTTCTGAACAACAACGGTGAAAAAGCCGGGCAATCTGTGTTCCATTACCATATGCACATCATTCCACGTTATGGCAAAGGCGACGGCTTTGGTGCCGTATGGAAATCTCACCAAGATCAATATACATCAGAGGATTTAAAAGACATTTCTTCTGCCATCCATACGCGCCTTACCTCATCTTAATTGATGAGGTTTTTCTTTTTTTCACTTCTTTCCTGTGCTTATCCTCTGAATCGTAAGATATTTAGGACGATTCAAATTTTTTGTCCAAATGCTTCAAATTTGTGATAGGATGGTTTTATCTTTTGATCCATTAACGCGAGAAATAGGGAGAGATTGTGATGAAGCGAACGACGAATTTTAATGCTGGTCCGGCGGCGCTGCCGCTAGCAGTGCTTCAAAAAGCACAGGAAGAACTTGTTGATTTTAAACAAACCGGGATGTCTGTGATGGAACTTTCTCATCGCAGCGGTGAGTATGAAGAAGTCCACAATAAAGCGAAAGCACTCTTGGTAGAATTGATGGACATTCCAGAAGATTATGAGGTCCTCTTTTTACAAGGCGGGGCAAGTCTTCAATTTGCAATGATTCCGATGAACTTCTTACATGAAGGCGAAACGGCTCATTTCATCCAAACAGGTGCTTGGTCAGAGAAAGCCTTGTCAGAAGCAAAAGGGTTTGGTGAAACATCAGTGTTTGCCTCAAGTGAAGACGACAACTATTCGTATATTCCAGATGTAGATGCTTCCGTTTTAAATGACGGTGCTTACTTGCACATCACATCGAACAATACCATTTTCGGTACTCAGTGGAAAACGTTCCCGAACACGTCACTCCCGCTTATTGCCGACATGTCCAGTGATATTCTCAGCAAAAAAATAGACGTGTCTTCATTTGATTTGATTTATGCCGGGGCACAAAAAAATCTAGGGCCTTCTGGTATCACGATTGTGATCGCGCGCAAACGTTTATTAGAGAAAGAAAAAAGCGGCACACCTAAAATTTTAAAATATTCAACACATGCCAAAGCCAATTCCCTTTATCACACACCACCGACTTTTGCGATTTATATGCTGTCCCTTGTCCTGGAGCATGTGAAACAGGCGGGCGGCGTAGAAGCAGCAGAAAAACGCAATGAACAAAAAGCAGCGCTTCTGTATGATACGATTGATCAAAGCGGCGGTTTTTACAAAGGACATGCACGTGCTGACAGCCGTTCACATATGAATGTCACGTTTACCCTGCGTGATGATGCACTCACTGCATCCTTTGTGGAGAAAGCAAAACAAGAACAAATGGTTGGACTCGCCGGCCATCGTTCTGTTGGCGGATGCAGAGCCTCGATTTACAACGCCGTCTCTATAGAAGACTGCCAAAAGCTTGCGGACTTTATGAAAAAGTTCCAGCAAGAAAATGAGTAAAAAGGCTTTTCTATCGTGAAATAAATTTGTTATAATAACGAGAAATATAAAGTCATGACTCTTGCAATAAATGATCAGCCATATTATTGGAGAGTTCTAAGAGCTTAGCAGAGGAGAGCATAGAAATGAAAACAAAAGAATTAGTGATTATGTCATTGCTTGCAGCAATGGGAGCTGTTTTGCATACGATTTTCCCGCCCATCTTTTTCGGAATGAAACCTGATATGATGCTGGTCATGATGTTTTTAAGCATCATCCTTTTTCCAAAGGTACAGCATGTCGTTGTGATCGCCCTAGTCACTGGGGTCATTTCCGCTTTGACAACAGGTTTTCCAGGCGGACAAATTCCAAATATGATTGATAAACCGGTGACAGCCTTTATCTTCTTAGCCCTTTTCTTATCTTGCCAGAAGATCAAGAACAAAGTCGTTCTGACCGCTGTACTCACCGCTGTTGGGACCGTCGTATCGGGCGTGATTTTCCTATCTGCCGCTTTACTGATTACTGGACTGCCGGCTGCGTTACCAGCACTTCTTGTAGGTGTTGTCCTGCCAGCAACTGTGATCAATACGATAGCTATGGTATTTGTCTTCCCGATTGCTCAGTCCATATTAAAGCGCGCAAGAATGATTGAAGTCGCTTAACGAATAACTGAACCTCTTCATTAGATGAAGAGGTTTTTTTCATGCTTTCATGCTTCTATAAAAGAAAAAGGGTAAGCAGCAAAATGGAGAGCGAAATCCCTGCACCTGCTGCACACACAATTGCTTTTTGTCTTAATACATGTTTTGGCGGATAAGACCCTGCATACCCAAGCTGCCTTACATAATGAATAGAACCACCTGCAAAAATCACACACATACACGTAAAAACGAACAGAAAGACAGACAACCTTCTCCCCTCCCTTTTCTTCAAAAGTATGCTAAAATAAAGCAAGCTATGTATGGAAGTTCAATGAAGCTGCTCGTCAGCTCAGAGAGAACATGCGAATGTGTAAAATTTGACTAGAGGTGATTGGAATGGCTAGTGGACGTTCTTTATTAACAGGATTATTTGTAGGCGGTCTCCTCGGAGGTGCGGCAGTGCTCCTGACGACTCCCTCTTCTGGCAGAGATGTACGCGGAAAGATGAAAGACGGCTATGACAAATTCGAAGATACGCTGACAAGATTAAAAAGAGATGGACAAGCTTTAAAAGAGCAGATTGTTGAAACCGCAAAAGAAAGTGCTGAGGTCATTAAAGAGGTCGGGACTGAATTGCAAACATCCATTCAGCAATGGCGCGAGGAAATCAAACCTCATCAGCAGGACTTACAAAAGGAAATTCAGGAAATTGAGGAAAAGCTCAAACAACTGGAGAAAACCTTACAAAACTAATATACTCACAAAAAAATATTCGTTTACAAAAGTGTGCGGGGTGCGTATCCCGCACTTTTTTTGTTGAAAAAAGGTTATTTTGTCAATGTTTTTCATGACTTTTAAAAATTCTTGAATTTTCAGCTTTATTAATCTTTATTTTATTGGCATAATAGAATTACAAGAAAAAGAGAAGTAGGTGAAATGGATGAATCATTCGGAACAGCCTTTCGATGTAAAAGAAGCACTTTTATTCAGTCAAAGAATGGCCCAATTGAGCAAAGCTCTTTGGAAATCCATTGAAAAGGACTGGCAGCAGTGGATCAAACCGTATAACCTAAATATCAATGAACATCATATTTTGTGGATTGCGTATCAATTAAAAGGAGCTTCAATATCAGAAATTGCAAAGTTTGGCGTCATGCATGTATCAACGGCGTTTAACTTCTCTAAAAAATTAGAGGAAAGAGGATTTTTAAAATTTTCTAAAAAGTTAAACGATAAACGCAACACGTATATTGAACTAACGCCAAAAGGCGAAGAGACATTCCATAAACTACTCGAAGATTACGACCCGGCCCGAACTGGTATTGTCAAAGGCGCACAGCCGCTTCATGACATTTACGGAAAGTTCCCTGAAATTTTAGAAATGATGTGTATTATCCGAAACATTTATGGTGAGGATTTCATGGAGATTTTTGAGAAATCGTTTTCAAACATTGAGAAGGACTTTTTGAATGAGCATGGGAAAGTCACGAAAAAGCCTGAAGAACTTGAAGACTCAGCAGAGGAAAAAGCGGCTAAAGCAAATCAAATTGTTTAATGATCTTTATAAATTCATTCATTAACGGCTGAAACAGCCCTTGATCATGCAAAGCAAAAATCGTCTCATGAACATCCAACTTTTCAATTAACTGTCCCGCAAACAGCGCAAGGAGATCGTCGAACATGACGTAGCCTTGTGCTTTTTGCTTGTCCATTTCATCTGAGAGCTCAGCACAAATACGCTCAATGTCCTTTGCCTCTTCTTTCGATACACGCTGCCGGATCAATAGCGCATAATATGGATAACGGCTCATATCTGTCGCCGTCAGTAACAGTTCCATATAATATTCGAGCTGGCTCATTCGTTCCTCAATACTCATGTACGTTCCCTCTTTCTCTTAGTCACTCTATTTTAGCCGAAATTACTCATTGACGAAAGAGACGAACCTCCCTCTTATGTCTTTTTTTCTTGAAAAACCCAAAGTTTCCTCTCTTTATTCCATATGAATGTAACAATTTATTTTTTTTCTTGAAAACCATTGATTTTTATCCTCAGGAAGAGTAAATTATCTTGAGATATTCAATTAGTTTTTTTGAGATTGGAAGGATGAAAAATGAATTGTTGGAAGACCATTAATCTTGAAAAGGATTATGGTTATACGAGAATGATGATTTCAGCCATATGTCTTACTGTATTTTTTTTCATTATGGCATTTTTATGTTTTCAACTGACTCATCCTGAAACGAGACTCAGCAGTCACAATGCACCACTTTTTGTCGTGCTTTTACTTGCGACATTGCTTGTCCACCGCGTGGTTCACTTGATCCCAGTCATGAAACATAAGAAAAAAATGACGTTATTTAAACGAAATTGCTGGCAGCGCGTGCCTAAGAGAGTGATGCTTTTCTCACTGCTCAGCCCGTTTTGTGTCATCTCACCTGTTTACTTTGTTTTAGGAATGGCATTTCCAATGTACGCACACTATTTTATCATGATCGCAAGTATTCATGCAGGCTATTGTTTGCCTGACTTTTTATTTGCTTGGAAACTGCTAAAAGCGCCAAAATCATGCATCATTGATCAAGCCCAAGACGAGTTTGATATTTTAGTTGACCCAACTTCCTCATCATGAGGTTTTTAAAGCGAACTTCTATCTTTTTCATAAAAAATTTGGTAATGTAGTATGGGAATAGCATAGAGAGGGGGGATCTCCGATAGTTTTATTTTACTTCATCGTCTTTGCCGCGTTTATTGTGTATTCAATAAACAGGCTTACTAATACATTATGCCTTGTCAGAGAGATTCCTGAAGAACGGCAAGATAAGGTGTTTCGCTTTATCAATGTATCGATACTGATCTTACTGATCTCATCATTTGTTGAAATTACCATATCTATTTAAGATCAAAGCAAAAGCTGCCTGTTTGATGGCAGCTTTTTGTGTATGATGATCTATTAGCAAATCCAAGATGCACCGATAATGATCAATAAGATGAATAATACGACGACTAGTGCAAAACCGCCAGCAAAGACTTCTCCTCCCATGTGAAAACACCTCCTGCCAGTTCTTCCTCTGTTCTAAGCTCAGTGTATGCAGAAAATTTTAAAACGTTTAGGCACCTGTCATCGTTTTAAAAAAGAACCGCCCGCACGCATGGCAGGACGGCTCCTTTCTGTTACAGCGATTTAATTAATAAAGATATGCTGCACCAACGATGATCAGCAAAATGAATAGCACGACCAATAAAGCAAACCCATTAGAATATCCTGCTCCCATATAATTCAGCCTCCTTTTTGTGATCAATATATGTGTATGTTGGTCGCAAAAATTTGACTAGACGAATGCCCTCCCATTTGCATTTCTTTTTACAGCATGTCACAATATGTTATGATACAAGCAATGATAAATAAATTGGAAAGATTAGGAGTGTTTTTTGAATGAAAAAAATGGCTTTAGCAGCTGTAACAGCAGTAAGTGTTTTAACTCTTGGCGCATGCAGTAGCGGTGACAAAGAAGTGATCGCAACCACAAAATCAGGAGATGTCACAAAAGAAGAGCTTTACACAACACTTAAGAAACAAGCAGGTGGAGATGCTTTAAACCTACTTGTTCAACAAAAGGTTCTTGCTGACAAATACAAAGTATCAGATAAAGAAATTGATAAGAAATTGGAAGAATATAAAAAGACACTTGGTGAAGATCGTTTAAAACAACTTCAAGATGAATTCGGAAAAGATTACATCAAAGATCAAGTAAAATATGAGCTGCTGACTCAAAAGGCTGCCAAAGCTAACATCAAAATCACTGACAAAGAAGTAAAAGCGTATTACGATGACCTAAAAGGGAAAATCCGCGCAAGCCACATTTTAGTTGCTGACAAGAAAACAGCAGATGAAGTAGAAAAGAAATTAGATAAAGGCGAAAAATGGGATGACCTTGTATCTGAATATTCAACTGACACTGCTTCAGCAGCACAAGGCGGCGATGTAGGCTGGTTCGCAAAAGATGGCCAAATGGATGAGAACTTCAGTAAAGCTGCCTTCAAACTAAAAGTAAATGAAATCAGCAAACCAGTAAAATCTCAATTTGGTTACCATATCATTAAAAAGACCGAAGAACGCGGTAAATACGATGACATGAAAGCAGACTTGAAAAAAGAACTGCTTGATCAAAAACAAGCAGATAACAACGAAATTCAAACGATCTTAAACAAATTGGTGAAAGATGCTGATGTGAAAGTAAAAGATAAAGAACTTGAAAATACATTCAAAGAAAAATCTGAGCAAACCACACAACAAACACCAAACCAATAATGAACGAAAAACCCCTCTACATGAACTTGTAGAGGGGTTTTTTTATTCTTATTGATTATGCAATCGAATGGTCCTCATGCTTCGCCGTTTCCTGGGATCGTTTCATTTGCTGTCCTTGACGTCTACGCTCTCTCTCCTGCTCCATTCGTTCGATAAAGATTTCTCCCTCTTTTTCAATAAAGGATTGATCAATCTCTTGCTCCTCTTTGGCTGTCGTCATTAATTTATAGGCACAAAAGATAATACCAATGATACATGCATATACCCACCATGGAAAAAATAACATTGTCTTCGCCTCCTTTTTCAGGACTAATCTCTCTTCCTTCGTGTTACATGCTTATGCGAAAAGAAGACAAGTTATGAAAAAAAACGCCCGCATCAAACGGGCGTTTTATCATGATGATTCATTGTGAAAGGTTGGTTTATAAAACGAACGATTCTCTAGTGCAAAAATACGCTCTGTATATTCTCCTGGCTTCACATGCTCAAGCGCACGATCCATCATGTTCATTTTTGCATCTAAATTATCTATATAGTGGAGAATTTCGGCTTCCTTCACCATTGGTGGTTTAGGACTGCCCCACTCCCCTTTTCCATGATGACTCAGCACTAAATGCTGCAGAATCAGAATTTCCTCAGAATCAATGCCAAGCTCCTCTGCGGCTTTCGCAATTTCTGTCACCATAATAGAAATGTGGCCAATTAAGTTCCCTTCTACTGTATATGTGGTGGAGACAGGACCCGAAAGCTCTTTGACTTTCCCTAAATCATGTAGAATGATCCCTGAATATAAAAGATCTCGATCTAGTGATGGGTATAGATCAACAATGGCTTTCGCTAAATGAAGCATCGATACCACATGATAGGCAAGACCCGAAACAAACTCGTGATGGTTTTTCGTAGCTGCTGGGTAATCAGCGAATTCCTGTCCATATTTCTTCAGCAAATGTCTTGTGACACGCTGAATATTAGGGTTTTTCATATCAAAAATATATTGCATGATGGTATCCATCATATCGTGCTTTGGAATAGGAGCTGTTTCTAGAAAATCATCAATGCGGATTTGCTCGTTTTCAGCAACAGGACGTATATTCCTAAGCTTCAGCTGATTCCTTCCGCGATAATGATGAATATCACCTACTACCTTCACAATGGTTTGCGCAGCATATGTGAGTTCATCATTCTGCTTTGCATCCCATAGCTTCGCCTCAATATCTCCACTTTGATCTTGAAGAATTAACGTTAAAAATGGTTTGCCATTACTCGCAATCCCTTTAGTAGATGATTTAATTAATAAATGCAGGTCAACTTGTTCGCCGACGTCATAGGTCATGATCCCTTTAGCCATTCAATAAATGCTCCTTCCATGTTTCTGCTCATATAAGTATAACATAAGTCATAATTTGTCAATCATTCCACTACTAAACTCGTAATCTGCCCGTCTTCCGCTGCTTGTTTCATATAATGATGACAAGTGAAATAAAACAGCTGTGTTTCAACACGAGTGAGCTCACTCATCAGCTCCAGCACCCTGTCTAGACGGACATGATCAAAGTGAACGAAACTGTCATCCATCATAAATGGGAGCTGACAATCTTGCTGGTGGGACAAAGCAAGTGCAAAACGAATCGAGAGATAAATTTGCTCACATGTTGCTTGTGAAAGCTCCTCCGGGCGGAATAGGCGTCCATCCCTCCGTTTCACAATCAGCCGGTCATCTTCGGCAGAAAATAAAATCACTTCATATCGATCATTCGTTAACGGCTGAATAAATCGGGAAGCTGTTTGGAGGAGTGCTGGTAGCCTCGTTTCTTTATGCTCATTGAGTTTCTCTCGAATAACGGAACGCACGAGCTGAATAGCCGCCCATTTTTTCGCTAGATGCTTTGCCTGCTCCTGCTCTACAGCAAGCTGATGAGTCAAATCAGACACTGTACCTGATGCTTCTATTTGGCGTATTTCTACTGCTAATTCTGCCAAGCGTTTTTTCATATTCGTCACATTCTCTTGCATGTCATTCAGACGTCTTTTTGCTTGTGCACACTGCTCCTCAAGAGTGCGTAAACCTTTACGGACAATGACCTCTTCCTCATCTATATAACCGCTTTTGTGTAGCTCTTGGTTCAGCTGCTGCAAATTGTACAGCCGCTCCCGGTATTCTTTGGATAGATGAGATAGGACATGATAATCTTCTTTTGACGCTGCTCCTACTTTTCGAAAAAGCTCGTCCGTTTGTTTTTCATAATATTGAACTTCTCCTTCTAATGTTGTCAGCTGCTGCTCTACATGTTGAATGGATACGTGCAATGTCTGACGTTCTTTTTCTCTTTTTTCCTCATCTTTCAATATCTCTTGAAAGGCTGAGATATTCTCTTGAATGGTCCCTTCTTTTCTTTGAAGGAGACTCATGAGCGCTGAAACTCTTTGCTCGTAGATCAATTGCTGCTGTGTGAGCATCTCTATTTCCTTGTTAAGCGCCTCATATGCCGCTGTATTCGCTTTTAATTGTTTCAAGATATGGAAAGCTTCCACAAGGAATGAGAGCTCTGAGGACAAACCCAGCTGCCTTCTCATATCTTCTACTTGTTGCTGTACAGGTTCCAGTTCCCGCTCCCAGTCTTCATATTGCTGTATCATTCTTTCGTATAAAAGCTCCTTTTGCTTCACTAGCGTTTCAGCTGAAGCTGTTTGAACTTGAAAGGAATGATAGGCGTTACTGTCGTTTGCTTCCTTCATCTGAGTCTGTTTAAGCACTGGATAAATTGCGATCAAGACAAAAACGGAAAATCCTGCAAACAGTAACGTCACCCAGCTCTCTGCTAAAACGAATAAGACCGTGAGAATGACAGCACATAGCACGAACATCAGCGGGAATAACCACACTCTGGAATGATTCTGTTTCACTGTAGCCCTTGTGCCCCTGACATCTTCTGCATCTTGCTGCTTAACGGGCTGCTCCTTTAATCCTTTTAGAGCGGTTTCCGCTTCTTCCAGCTCATGTCTTGCATGATCAAACCGGTCATCGAGCTGCGTTTTCCTATCCATTAAACGAACGTATTGGCTCACAGCCTCTTTTAATTCCCACTCAAAGTCAAGTGAATCATCCAGCTGGTCAAGCTTGATTGGACGATGCCACTTCAGCTTCGCTGATGCTTCTTCTATTTTTTGTTTCAAAGAATTCTGCTCTGTTTTCCCTTCTGCTAAGCGTTTCTTCACAAGTTCAGCATCAGATGATTCAGCTATGACTCGCTTCATCTCCAATACCGTATCCTTGTCATAGAGTGGCTGAACTTGCGTGAGCGACGTTTGCAAATGATCTAATTTTTGTTTCAGTGCCGTCACTTGCGCCTTTTTTGGGTGAAGGTGTGATTCTAATTTATCAAGTTCATGCGCGGTTTCCGGTCTAAACCGTTTGACTCGTTCAGGATAACTAGCCAAATCTTTTTTTAACTCTATCTTGTTTTCTATCATAGGATAAAGTCGAATATGTTCAGTCAAAAGCTGAATCTCTTCTTCAGTCTTTCTCATTTCATGCTGAAGCATTTCTACCTTCTCGGTTAATTCAGCTTGTTCTTTTTTCTTTTCGGTATAACGACTTTCTACCAATTTGGCCTGTTTCAACTTACCTGACAGCTCTTTTACATGATCAAGCTGCTGATTTAATTCAGGCTTACGTCCATTCGGTTTAAAAAGCTGCTCTTGCTGTTTTAGCAGCCTGCTGTCCATTTTGGATGCCGCATCTGAGCCAAACAAACTTGAAAAGAGTAGAAATTCCCCTATTTGATCTTGATTTAATGCTTGTACATTTTGCAGACCAAACACGTCAAAAGAATAGATCGATTGGTATAATCTGCGATCTGTTCCCTTTAACATCGCATGTAGAAACGCTTCATCTTTCACTTCACCATTTGGCAGCAACACCTGAGCTTGGCCGCCATGATCAGATGTTCTTTCAATATGAATCACACCTAATTCCTCATCTAAACATGTAAGAGACCCGCCATAAAATGAGCCATGCTTTGGCTTATACATATGGCTTTTGGAAAAACCAAATAACATCGATTCAATAAACGCCTTCAATGTCGTTTTCCCCGATTCATTCAGGCCATAAACTAACTGAAAACCGTCATCAGAAAAGTGGAAGGTTTGATTGGAAAATTTCCCGAAATTCGCAATATGGAGTGAACGTATTTTCATCATGCCTCTCCTTTTCTCATAAATGCTTCAGCTGTTCTGCCAGCAGCCTTTGTGCCTCTTCTTTAATATCGATCTCGTCCTCTTTTGTAAAAGCTCTCCCTGCCTTTCTATAAGTTGGATGACGCTTGATCGGTGAAAGCAGCTCATCATACGCATCAAACTCGGCAATTTCTGCTGTTAGTTCTGTCAAAAAAGAATCTTCTGGATAGACGGCATCTTCATGTGTCCGGCAGTCAATCGACATCACCCAAACGAACAAGTCTTCATCTTCCTCCTGTTCATGAAGAACAGCCATCAGCTCCTCAAGCACTTCAAGCTGCGTGAGCTCCATATAAGCAGGAGCATCGCCAGTTAGTTCGATTTTTACAAAATGAGGAACACCTCTCTCTTTCAGTCCACTTATCTTTTTGTCCACAAGTATCACAAGATCGGTCATATGAGCGGTATGTGTGATATCTATTGTCAATGTCTCAAAGATGACATCTGAACAGCTCATAAACTCCGCTCTTTGAGCGTCTTCAGATAGGTAAACGACATAACAGCCTTTCTCTCCTGTTTCTTTTATATGTCTTCCTTGCACGTTTCCAGGATAGATCACCAGTGGGTCTTCATGCAGAAGAGCCCGCTTATGAATATGTCCAAGCGCCCAATAATCAAAATCCCGCGCTAGAAGCTGCTGAAGCTGAAATGGTGCATACGCATCATGCCCTTCTTGACCTGCTAATGTGCCGTGAAGCATTGCAATATGATAGGGGGCATTTGTTGTTTTTTCATAATAAGGTGTCATATTTTCATGGACAGCTCGATCTTTGTAGCTGAACCCGTAAATACTTGCCACAAGCTGACCTTCTCTATAAAAGGCTTGCTCACTTGGCGTACTGCTCAAAAAAACGTGAACATTCTCTGGCCACTCAATTGGTGTCCATTCACCACCTAAATGATCATGATTACCATAAATAATAAACACTTCAATCCCGTGTGATTGTAGCTTAAGAAACTGATTTCTTAAAAAAAGCTGTGCTTTTAGGCTGCGATTCGATTCGTCAAATATATCTCCGCTCAGCAGCATAAAGTCTACTTCTCGATCAATTGCAAGCTCAAACATGTTCTTGGCACTTTGAAATGTACTTTCTTTCAACCTCTTAAAAATTCGGTTCGGTATATTGGACATTCCCGCAAACGGACTATCTAAATGAAGATCTGCGGCATGAATAAAAGTGAGCTTCGTCAAACGTCTATCTCCTTGTACGTTACTGTAGTTGTCCATATTTTATCACGCCGTTTTTACGAATGCACGTTCTATCGCTCTCATTCTAAAAAACACATTTTTAGGGGTGAAAAAAGAGGTTTTAACTTCCTCCTTGTATAATTCATTAAAAAACAAGAAGAAAGGGAAGATCAGAGATGGAGAAAACCTACTATTTGACTGTATTTGATTCGTCAGGTGAAACCTTATTAAACGAAAAAATCACCACAGATAGTGATGAAAAAGCAAAAGAATTAGGACGTCATCGTTTAATCGAACAACAATACACAAAGCATTCTCACCGGCTCGTAAATGATGCAGGTAAACTTCTTTTATTTGAACGTTAAAAAAGCCGGCATCCGCCGGCCATTCATTCTTCTATTTAATGAAACACAGGACGTCTTTTTTCCAAAAACGCTTGAACACCCTCCTGATGATCATTGCTTTGTCTCAGTCTAGCTTGTGCAGCACGCTCTTTTTGAAGAACGGCTAACAGCTGTGATTCTGACTGCTGAAAATAAATCATCTTTGTTTCAACAAAGGCTTGAAGCGGCATATTTAAAAATGGCTTGACGCACGCTTTTTGATACGTATCCACCTCATCTTGAAACACGCCGTCTGCAAGGCGAAGCTTGAGCGCTTCTTCAGCCGGCAGCTTTTGTCCGCTCCAAATCAATTGTTTAGCGGTTTGTTCACTAACTCTTTTGGTGAGGAAAAAATGCCCTCCGCCATCTGGGATTAACCCGATTCCATTAAAGTTCATGGCAAGTTTAGCATCTTGATGCATAAACAAATAGTCACAGCTAAGGGCAAAGCTAAAAGCAAGACCAGCCGCTGCCCCGTGGACAAGTGCAATCGTCACTTTTTTCATACTGGCTAAAGAAAGTGTAATTCCCTCGATCAAATCCATCACGCGATGAAAATCTTCTTCACGATCTTGCTTTAGCATCATGCCAATATCTCCGCCTGCTGAAAACCCTTTGCCCATCCCCTTAAGAACAACAATTTTCGCACTGCTCTCACTCGCTGTATCACACGCTTCCTTCAATTCAGCAAACATGTCAACATGAAACGAATTATACGCTTCAGGTCTATTGAAAACGATTTCAAAAATATCCCCGTCTACCTGACAATTGATATATGTCATCATCCATTCCCCCTCTTTCTTTTCAAGCTCATGACTTACTTCAATTTCCATCAAGTAATTCCTTTTCCTCTACATAAAAAATTTCAAGATCAACTGATACTAAAATAAGCATAATTGTTGAAACGAGAAATATATTTTTATATAGTAAAATAAGAAATAAAACATCATTTGAAAGGGGGAGGATGATTGATAAGAAGTTCCATATGTATATTGATTAGTTGCATCGTCATGTTTTCTCCCTTTTCAAATGTCGTTTTTGCTTCACAAGCAGAAGCGAGCACACCAGGCCTGATTTCTCCATCGATTTATGATGAAGAAATCAACGCTGTGAAGACACCTCCATTCTCAAAAAAACATGCCGCATCTCTTCTGTTAAAACAGAGGTTATCAATAGGCGCTTCAAAAGCTTTTCTTGTAAAGCTTGCACTAGCCACTGCGTTATCTATTGATTTATGTTTTTTAGAAATGAAGTGTGCAATCCCCATTATGTACCAATCAAATTACCTCGACTGATTCATTTTATTTCATCCGTACTCACTATATGAAAAACAAAACCTATCATATTCGGAGGGATAAAATGAACATTAAAGAAAATGATCTTCCTGGGATTGGAAAGAAATTTGAAATTGAAACGAGAAATAGAGAAAAGATGACGATTGTGATTCATGATGATGGCAGACGGGAGATTTATCGTTTCGACGATGAAGATCCAGATGAAGTACTGTCCACCATTTCTCTCGATGATGCTGAAGCCCGGCAAATTGCTGCCATTATTGGCGGTATGGTGTATAAGCCGCAAGCACTTGAAACGATTGAAATGGCGTTCAATGATTTGATCATTGAATGGTTTAAGGTAGAAAAAGACGCAAAAGCGGTTGGACATACACTCGGCGATTTAGATGTGAGACAAAATTATGAAGTCACCGTCATTGCGATCATTAAACATACAAATGAAAAATTACTCAACCCCGGTGCCGATTCGATTATTCAAGCAAATGATACGATGGTCATTTCAGGCGAAAGAAAACACTTGAAGCGATTGATACGTGATTTTCTTTCTAGAGGGGGAGAGTGATGAATGGATCATTTAGTCTTTGAAGTTGGAACGGCGCTTATTCTCATCGCCATTGCCAGCTTAATCGCCAATAAAATTAAATTTTCTATCATTCCTTTTCTCATTGTCCTCGGGATGATTGTTGGTCCGCATGCACCAACCATCGGGATCATTGATTTGAAATTTATCGAGAGCACCGAGATTATTTCGTTTTTTGGTAGAATGGGTGTCCTGTTCCTTCTATTCTACCTCGGGCTTGAGTTCTCTGTCGGCAAACTCATAAAATCAGGTAAATCCATTGCAGTCGGCGGATCTATTTATATTTTGATCAACTTTAGCTTAGGATTGCTTTATGGGTTTATCACAGGCTTTGGATTCCTTGAAGTCCTCATTATGGCAGGCGTTATCACCATTTCATCCAGCGCCATTGTCGCCAAAGTCCTTGTCGATTTAAAACGGACAGCGAACCCTGAAACAGAGTTAATTCTTGGGATTATTATGTTTGAGGATATTTTTCTCGCCGTCTATTTATCTGTCGTATCCGGTCTTGTCCTTGGAGATGCCACGTCCGTTGGCGGTGCCTTATTATCTATTTTAATCGCTTTTGGTTACATGATGATTTTCTTTATCATCGCACGTAAGCTGCCAAAACTATTAAACAAACTATTCGATATCCGTTCAAATGAAGTATTTATCATTGTCATTTTTGCCGCTTTGTTCTTCGTGGCTGGTTTTTCAGAGACGATTCATGTCGCAGAGGCCATTGGCGCTCTCTTACTCGGTCTTGTGTTTTCAGAAACAGAGCACTCAGACCGCATTGAACATCTCGTTGTTCCTTTTAGAGATTTCTTTGGCGCCATGTTCTTCTTCAGCTTCGGATTGAGTATTGATCCATTTACATTAGGAGATGCCTTCTGGCTTGCGATCGGCGCTGTCATTCTCACCTTAATTGGGAACTTCACCGCCGGGATGTTTGCTGGAAGAAGAGCCGGTTTCTCTCATAAAGCTTCTTCTAATATTGGATTAACCATCGTATCAAGAGGAGAGTTTTCCATCATTGTAGCCGAACTTGGGATTGCAGGCGGGCTTGCCGCTACATTGAAGCCATTTGCTGCATTATATGTATTAATCCTTGCGATTTTAGGACCGCTAGTGACGAAAGAATCAAAGCGTATCTATCAAATCCTAAACAAAATCTTCAAATGGAAAACTGAAAAACCAAAAGTAAAAAGAGAAACAACCATTTAATTGAAAAGGGCCCTGTGCAGGGGCCCTTTTTTATATCTATTCAAATTGCTGAAATGCTGTTTCTTGCTTCACTTGTTCTTTCGTATCCCCGCGAATGGTTCGGATGACTTTCTGATTGCGGTAGATCGATAGTTTTAAATTGGTCGCCGCTGTTCCATGAGAGTGATCGAGGTTCGTGAATGTAAAGAGATGATGAGACCGTTTGTCTTTAAACACAAGCCTGAAGTCGTCTGTCACTTTAAAATGCTCATCGCTTTCCCATTCAATCAATGGTTCATATGCGCTAAACCATTCCGGAATATTAGGCTTATATCCTGTAGCCAATACAACATGATCGACTGTGATTTTCTTTTCTTTCTTCAGCTGCCATTGTTTCAAATGCAGCTCTACCTGCTGCTCATCCTCCATATGTATCGCTTCAAGCTCAGTCATTGGCTGAATGAGTACAGATGGCTCTTCTCCTGAAACGGATCGATGGTACAATTCCTGATAAATGCGAGAAAGCGTCGATGCATCTATGCCATTCCTTAATCCTGCCAGTCTAGGCAATGTGTTCATCCGTTCTTCATAAGGAAGGGAATGAAAATATTCAACATACTTAGGTGTAAATAGCTCCTGACCAAGCTCCGCTGTCTCTAGTTCTCTAAATTCACTTGAACGTGTAAACCATGAAAGCTGCTGTCCTTTCTTCTGATGCTGAAGCAGGTCTAAGAAAATTTCAGCTGCACTCTGACCTGAACCAATCACCGCCACCGTTTCAGCTTCATGAAGTTCTTTTTGTTGATCTACATAACGGCTGCTATGGGTCACATGCGGCAACGCAGCTTCTGGCACATCGACAGGAATCATCGGTTTGCTTCCAGTACCAAGGACGACATGCTTTGCACGATATTCAGAAAGCGCCCCATCTTTCAACCGCCGAACTTTTACAAGATACCCGTCTTCACAGTCGGTCACTTCTTCCACCTTCATCCCGAACTGGCAGCTATCTAATTCACCTGCAACCCATGATAAATACTCATTGAATTCTCTCCGGGGGATATCAAATTGTTCAAATGTATAAAATCGGTGAAGCCTGTTTGATTCATGTAAATAATTTAAAAATGTATACTTGCTCCTTGGATTAGCCATTGTCACAAGGTCCGCTAGAAAGGAAACTTGTAAGTCCGTTCCTTTGATGAGCATACCAGGATGCCAAGCAAATTCGGTTTCCTGTTCAAAAAAACAGCATGTCACATCTTCATACTCCTCTAATAAAGCGGCCAATCCTAAATTTGCTGGCCCAATCCCAATTCCGATCACATCCATCATATGTACACCTGCTTTTCCTTTTTACCCCCTATATACCCTTTTACAAATGAAAAAAACACTGCGTCACCGCAGTGTTTACATGTGAGAAACAAATAATGACTCAAGAAACTGAATCTTCTCTTCCGTATAGTGCTCATAACGATCATTATAAGACTTTGGATCTTTTGGATTGGCATACTGCGTAATTTTTCCGGTTCGCGGATCAATGAATTTACTCGCAGCGCCGCACCCAATGCCAATGATCGTCTGCACCTCTTCCATAATGATAATATTATACAAACTTTCCTGTCCATCTAACGAATACCCGACATTTTCGAGATTCCCCAAAATGTTTTTTTGTCTGTATAAATAGTACGGATGATAGTCATGTGCCTTTGTCCAAGCAACTGCTTCATCCATCATACGTGTGATCTCTTCTCGGTCTGCCACTTGATACTTTTCCTTATTGCGGGTCATTTCAGATGCTCTCTTAAAGGAAAGGGTATGCACCGTTAAAGATTCAGGCTTCAGTTCTTCTGTTTGCTGCAAGGAATGTTGGAATTCCTTTAGCCCTTCTCCTGGCAGCCCAATGATTAAGTCCATGTTAATATTATTCATGCCATACTGCCTTGATAAATGATACTTTTCAATCGTTTCTTCCACACTATGGTGCCGGCCAATCGCTTTCAATGTTTCATTCTCATATGATTGCGGATTGATACTAATCCGGTCAATATGATAACGGTTGAGCACCTCCAGCTTATCAGGTGAAATCGTATCAGGTCGTCCCGCTTCTACAGTGACTTCCCGAATATGTTTCACATCTGGAAAAGAGCGATACATCTCCTCATACAGCAAATCCATTTCTTCTGCTGTAATACTCGTTGGAGTACCTCCGCCAAAATAAACAGTCGTCACTTTAATCCCATGTTTCTTTAACCATTCGCCCATTTTTTGCATCTCATAATGCAGCCCAAAAAGAAACGTTCCCACTCTTCCAGCTTGTCCTTGAATGGCATAAGCAGGGAACGTGCAATAAGCACATTTTGTTGGACAGAAAGGAATACCGATATAAATACTCACTTCCTCCTGTAGATCGTACAGATCTGGAATGGCTTTGATTTGACGATCAACAATCTCCTGCATCAAATTGATCTTTTCATCATGAATCAAGTAATCGCGCTTTAACGCTGCATGTGCTTCTTCCTTTGTCATGCCTTCTCTTAGCATCTTATGAAGTAATTTCGTAGGACGTATCCCCGTAAGAATCCCCCATTTTTGCGTCATTCCTGTATATTCCTGAAGCAGATGTAAATAAACAGACAGCACAGTGTTTTTGATTTGCTTCCAGCGCTCTTTATCGTTCAAGCCCTCCGGCATCTCTCTTGTAAAACAACTCGTCATATCTGATCCAGCAATATGGCCAGAAGCCTCCACCATACCGCCAGTTTCTTTCCAATCAAACACCATGACCAGGCCATCGTTCGCTTCACCTGGATCAAACAGCACTTCACTATCTTCTTCGAATAAATTGGCTATATTGACAAGCGGTCGATGAAATCGTTCATCAGACAGCCCTTTAATTAAAATTCGCATCGTATCACCTTTATCTTCAAACTTGTTTCATTTTACAAAATTCATCTAGGAAAAGCAATGAAGAGAACAGAAGAAGACCCTGCCATTTCTTAATAGACAGGGCCTTCACTATACTATCGTTTAATATCAAATTGATGTAAAAAACCTTCCCTTTGCTGCATTCTAAAGTATTCTTTGATCATATAAGCAACACCCTGTTCATCATGAGAACGTGTCACCCAATCGGCTTTACGTTTGACCGAATGAGGTGCATTCCCCATCGCAACGCCTAAGCCAGCTAACTCAAGCATCGGGATGTCGTCTGTCCCGTGACCGATCACGACCGTATCTTCTAATGTAAAACCTAGTGCTGAAGTTAAAAGAGAAAGTCCTGCTTCTTTCGATACCCCTTTGCATACAATGTTCATTTTCTCATCACTGATCTTAATCAGATCAACAGATGGGAATGCTTGTTGAATGGTTGTGTGGATTTCAGGCTGAAGTGCTGCCGTCGAATACACTTCAATGACAGGTGTGCTAACCGGTTCATCCATGAGCATATCACTTAATGATTCAACAAATTGAACGGGATAGAAAATGGGATCAGACGGATGAATCAACGTTTTTCCCATCAGTTGAGACTGTGTTTTTTTCCGATTGCCGATTGAGAATTTTTCATGTAACAAGCGAACATTACAATTAAAGCTTTCAAGGATCTGCACAAGATTAAATGTTTTCTCTTCCGTTAATTTCTTCACATGGAGCGGCTCATCAAGCTTATCAGCGATAAATGCACCACTATGCGTTACAAGAGTTGAAGTTGGTATTTTCAACGCCTTGGCAATTTTTTGTGCAGATCGAAAATGACGGTTGGTGACAATCGTCACGTAAACCCCTTTTTTCTTAACATATTCCACAGCTTCTTTTGTAGCGGAATGAATTTTCCCATTGGAACGAAGCAACGTTCCATCTATATTGAGTGCAAGTAGCTTTTTTGACACTGAGGCATCCCCCTTCTTGATGACTGTACTTACGATGAGGATATGCCCTAGCTTGGCGCTTTAGAACATGCAGTTGAAGCAGCCCTTGTTTTATGCCTCAATCGCAAATAAAAAAAGCCTACCCCTAGGCTTTTTTTTATGTATGGTTTGGATGCGTAACAATGGCGTGATGAAGCTCCCCATGATCCCCTCATCTTTCACACACCAAAGCATTGCTTATATCATATCCCCTTATGCTTTGCTTTTCTCCCAGAAGCGCTTCTCTCTCATTTGGCTCATCGCCGTAAATCCAAAGTGGAACGCACCCAATTCATCACGATAGCGCTTTTTGAAAGCACTTTCAATAAGTATTATCGCAGAATTTACGAGCTTCGACAACCCTTTTTTTAAAGATATACAAGCGGCGATATGAATGAAAAAAAGGGCGAATATGATCGCCCTTTCAATTAATTTTCTTCAGTATTTCCATAAAGCTCTTCAAGAGGCTTCATGATAATTTTATTTAATTCACCGATGAGAACACTTACGCGTTGTTCTGCTTCCATCAACTGAGAGATTTTATCGTGCTGTTGCACAAGTGCAACCGTTTTTTGCGCTTGCTCTACTTCTTCTTGTGTAATCTCTTGACCAGTCATTTGTTTTTGTTGAAGGTTTACTTGAATGTCACGGAAGTTCTCAAACATTCTTTTAGAGGACTCATCCCCGTTTACCTCATCATAAAGATTTCTTAACGCTGAATATTCTTCGCTATGACGCAGTGCTTTTTCAAGGTCATATGCAACATCATAAAGATTTACAGACATGTTATGTCTCCTTTCTATCCGTTATCACCGATATGGATCGGCGGACACCACTCCACTATAACAAACTATGGCTTTCGTTTCACATATATACAATAAATTCATCGAAATTTCTCGATCTTGCCTTAGAATAAGGTGACAAAAATCGCTTGGACAGCACCGATCAATCCACCTAAAAGACCGCCTAAAAATGTGATCATCTTCAGCTCCTTATTAGATATGCTGATCACAAGCTCTTCCATTTTTTCAAGCGGGAAAAGTTCAATTTGTTCACGAATAATTTCTTCAAATTGGAGCTTTGCGAGCAGTCCCTCAAGCGCATTAGATGCGGCTTCAATCCCTTTATCAATGAGAGATGGTGCAAATTTGGTCTTAAGATCATCCGCTACTGCACTGATGTAAACTCCTACTGGTCTATCTAACAGCACCTTTGTAGAAAAATGTGAAAGCAATTGCTTTTTCACACTAAATAGAAGCTCTTTCACATTCCATTTTTCATCAAGCTCATGTAAAGAAAATTGCTTTACCTTGTCCCATTCTTGAACAAGTAAATCTGATAAAAACCTTTTTGTCTCTGCATTCTTTAAGAACTTCATCATTTCAGGATGCACGCGATCAATTAAGCTTGAATTCCCTAAAAACATTTGGACCATACTGCCAAGCATTCCTCGTTCTTTTAAGAAATCATCTATCATATGACCGAGTCTTGCTTTTCCCTCATCACTTTCAAAATAATGAATGCCTCTCTTTAAAATATAATCTGCGGCATCTGGAATTTTTGATGCAAGCTTATTTTCTACATCCTGTGGCAACAGCTCAGACAATGTTTGCTGATCATACTTTTCAAGCAGTGAGTGGAGCTTATGATCAGTCCACTGATGAAGCCATGCGTCAGCTTTAACGTCAGCCTGTGAAAAACCGTATTTTTCTAACATGGAGAAAACCGTCATTTCCATATCAGCACCTTTATCAATATATCGGTGCACTGTCCTCAATATCTCTTGCTTTGCCTCTGATGATTCAAATCGTTTTTTAATGCCCTCTGGCGTTAGTAAATGCTCCATCACCATGACGCCAACCTGCTTGGCTACTTCATCTCTTCTTTTAGGAATGAGACCCGGTGTAAATGGGAGCTGCTTCCCAAATAAATAATATGGCTTATACGGACGAAAAAGCATTTTAATCGCGAGATGGTTTGTTGCTGCCCCTATCACTGCACCTATCACAATCATAAAGATAAACGTTGTGAATATATCCAAAGTCGTCATCTACCTTTCAAACAACACCTGAAGTTTATTGTTTTTATCTATACGTATTATAGTTGTTGTCAAGAGTCCAAGCAAATGAAGCATTCAATGTGACATATGAGACAACGATCTGTCGTAATGATATAGGAACGCCAAGTTTATGTAAAATCAACAAAAAGTGTTTTTCAGATGTTAAAAAAAGAATTTGAAAAGTAGGTGTTGTTTCATGACGTCAACGCTCGGCATTGTCACTCTTTCTCCGAAGCATGAAGAAGCATTCACACATCAGCTTGCCAAAGCAGCCTCTTCTTTTGATTTAGAAGTTGTTCGTTTTTCACCTCTAGATTTAAAGCCTGCTTCAAATGTCATTCACGGTCAAAAATTTAAGACTGGCAAAGGATTTGAAGCGTCAGAATTTCAGATTCCTGACTTGATTTATGATCGTTGTCTTTATCAGCATGACGCACAATCTAAAAAAGCAAAACCTATCATGAATTGGTTAAAAAAGTATCCAAAAACCGTTTTTTTGAATACTGGAATTTCAAATAAAATGCGGCTATTCGAGCAGCTCCGTCTCCTCCCTTCTTTACAACCATACTTACCTGTCTGCTCTCTATTGACAGAGCCTTCAGAACTGCTCAACTTGGTCAGAAAGGGCGGATATTGTAAAATACAGCCGCTTTCTCAACAGCACGCAGCACCCTCTTGCTTCATTTCTTTAAGAAACAAATCACTCATTACTGTGCAGCTAAACGCTCAGCAAATCATCACCTTTTCACATTCAGCAGAGGTTGAACGCTGGTGCAAAAAGTATATCGGCCGATCTTTCCTTCAATTTTTTAACACGAATGATCAAAAAGACGTTATATTCAATGAAATTAGGATTTTTCTTATAAAAAATTCACAAAATCAATGGAATAGCATGGGGATTCATACAAAACCATCAGTAGAAAACAGCCTTTTAAGCAATACACAAAATTCCATTCATGTGGTAGCCTTTGATCACTATTTAAACTCATTAAAGCCACACATCAAGGAGCTGTTGTTAGATGATATTGCCTCCATTCAATCATCTCTTCCAGCGTTTATAGACAAAACTTTCTCACCGTGTATTGAATTCGCTATAGACTTGCTTCATACAAATGAAGGCAGACTTTTCATCTCAAATGTAAGATCAAAGCCAGGACGATCCTCTTTTTTAAAAGCTTACCCTGAGAGGGAGAATCAATTGATTCAGACCATACTTGAACATGCCAAATCGATGATGGCTGAAGAAAAGGAGGTTCCTTATGAAGAGAAAACGCTACATCATCGCTCCTCATTCAGCAAGTGAAAAAACAGTATATCTCCCTGCTCAGTTTAAAGAGCAGGAGGCAATTTTATCTATTGCTTTAGGTTCTTGTTTAGTAGATGATTTCGCCATTTCCTATCATCATCAATCTCAAATGATTTTATTATCAGAAGACCTTTATCGCGCTTTACTCATTCCATACAAAACAAAAGCTGATGTCATATTAGTTCAACATACACTCTATATAGGACCTCTCATCGGCATTTTCACTGCAGGATTCGAACAAAATACAGCACCTTTAGGCGCAAGATCTTCCTATTTTATGAAATTGCTGCAATCTTGCAGGCAGCATGCTGGTTTTGCATATCTTTTTGGTACTCATTCTATCGATTGGGATAAAGGAATAGTAGAAGGTTTGCTTTACCAAGAGGAGCGCTGGGTAAAAAAGCAGATGCCCCTCCCATCCGTTGTTTATGACCGGCTGCCTAATAGAAAGGCTGCTCAGTCGGCATTCATTCAAGAAACAAAACGAAAACTCACTCAAGACTACGATATCCCTTGGTTCAACCCTTATTTTTTTAATAAATGGGACATTCATGAACAGCTATTAACAGATGAAAAAACAAGCTCTTTCTTACCACATTCTATACGATTAGATCCTGTTGATGCTTTAAATAAAATAGAAACACTCCTTCATCTGCATCATGTCATTTATTTAAAACCAACAAACGGCAGTCACGGAGACGGGATTTATCAGTTAAAGAAGACGGAAAACGGGGTCACTGTCTGCTCAAATAAAGGGAAATCCACTTCATATCATTCCGTAGACCATTTCGTGAAAAAACTGCGGGAAGATTGTGCAATTCAAGACTTGATTGCACAACAAGGCATTGAGCTTCTTCAAATAGACAATCAACCACTGGATTTTAGAATTCATACGAATAAAAATAAGTATGGTCATTGGACTGTTACAGCCGCTGCTGGAAAAGTTTCAGGAGATCACACTGTCACAACCCATCAACTGCATGGTGGTTCAGTAAAAACACTATATGATATCTTTCCTGATGCAGAGAAACGTTTGAAGGTTTTGCAAGAGCTCTCTGATACTGCCCTCGCTCTTAGTCGTGTGATAGATGAAAAAATGCCTGGTCTGATTGGGGAAATTGGTTTTGACTTAGGTATTGATCACTTAGGTGCTATCTGGATGTTTGAAGCCAATTCTCGTCCAGGCCGCGAGATTTTTCTGCATGCACCATTGAAAAACTCAGAATGGCTGATTGGGAAAAGAATCGTTGAATACGCATCTTACCTAACACAAATGGCTCTTACTCCTATAGACCATGCAAACGCCTACTGATGTTTTCTTTTCATGTCTCTGAAATCTGTGCTTTCCCTATGCTCTTTTCATCAGATGAGATACAATAAAACCAAGTTCAAGGTTGTTTCCGTATTGTCGTGTGTATTTATTGTTTCATCAATAAAAGCAAGGAGGCAATGATGATATGATTTCTCATTTTCAATGGAAACCTCTCTTTAAAAAAGCGCAATTACCTGGCTGGAAAATATCCTTTTTTCATAATGGTTCACACTATGAAGGCATTTATCACAAAACGGGTGATATTGAATGGGGCTCTCAGCTTCCGCCTCATGAAGTTGAACCAACCTTAAAAGAAGAAATCCATGAATTAATGCTATTCCATGTGTATGATTAAACTGTTTAAGGAGCCTCGCCATGTTAGAAAAACTAAAACTTGTTTACGGACACCATATCATCAGTTCACCAACAAATGATAAACAAATTCTCTGGTATCAAACAGACGAAGGCGAAATTTTTGGAGTAAACAAAACGGAGCTAACAGAAAGGGAAACGCTTCTTCTCAATTCATTCCTCACACCAATTGATGTACCTCATACGCAGGAAACGGAAGAAGAACAGAAATGGTACAGCTATCTCTTTGAAAACAAATCAATCACCATCGATCAATCCGTCCGTGTTTATTTTTTCAAAATGGATCACCAAGCAGAACAAAGGCAGCAAATAAAAGAGGCTGTGAACAGCAGCCTCGAACATATTCATTTCATATGGACAGGCACTGAAACAGCTATGCTCATTCAAACAAACGCTACATCAGAAAATGGTCAACTTGAACAGATACATGATTTGTCTCAAGCCATCACAAGTGATTTTTTAACAGACGTTGTCTTCATGCAAGGACAGCTGCATTTGCCGAATGGAAATTTAAAAATGAGATTATTAAATGAACATCAGCTCTTCTTATGGCATCTGAAGCAAGGAAAACTTAGGTCAGGGGTTGCAACATTTTATCAATGTTTACCTGCTTTCATTCGCCATGATACAGACATGGTTTCTGCCGCTATATCAGATGCATTTATAGAAACAATCTTTGATCGGGACGTTTACAGAACTCTCACGACCTATATGCAGTGTAATTTAAATGCATCGCAGGCAGCAAAAGCGTTATATGTTCATCGAAACAGCCTTCAGTATCGGATTGATAAATTTATTGAACGGACAGGACTAGATATACGGCATTTTCAAGAAGCGTCAGCTGCTTATTTCATGATGAACCTTCTCGATTTTTCTTAAATGAATGATCCTAACATGAGCACCTTGCCTAAAAATGAAAATAAGATGTTGTGCACGTTGTCCATTTACAGACACCCTTCCTTTTTATACACTTCATTTATAAGTAAAGCGCTTTCAAAAAAGGACTGGGAGGCTACCAGCTATGGCTGAAATGATGCTGAATCAAATTTATAAAGTGTACGATAACAAAGTAACAGCAGTAGATAACTTTAATCTACATATTGAGGATAAAGAATTTATTGTATTTGTTGGTCCATCTGGGTGCGGAAAATCAACAACCCTCCGCATGATTGCAGGCCTTGAAGAAATTTCACAAGGGGATTTTCTATTAGACGGCAAGCGAATGAATGATGTGGCACCAAAAGACCGGGATATTGCGATGGTTTTCCAAAACTATGCCTTATATCCTCATATGAATGTGTACGATAATATGGCTTTTGGATTAAAGCTTCGAAAATTTCCTAAAGCAGAAATTGATGAGCGGGTACGAAACGCTGCGAAAATATTAGGGCTTGAACAATACTTAGATCGAAAACCTAAGGCATTGTCTGGAGGTCAAAGACAGCGTGTTGCACTTGGAAGGGCCATTGTGCGCGATGCAAAAGTCTTTCTTTTGGATGAACCTCTTTCTAATTTAGATGCTAAACTTCGTGTTCAGATGCGTGCCGAAATTTCTAAACTTCATCAGCGGCTGCAGACGACATTCATCTATGTCACACACGATCAAACAGAAGCCATGACAATGGCTACTCGGCTTGTTGTCATGAAAGATGGCTTTATTCAGCAGGTTGGCGCACCAAAGGATGTGTATGAAAACCCAGAGAATGTCTTTGTAGGTGGATTTATTGGCTCTCCAGCGATGAACTTTTTTACAGGAAAACTGTCTGACGGAGCCATTGCCATTGGGAATACGCACATTCGTGTACCAGAAGGAAAAATGAAAGTTTTACGCAGTCAGGGATATATCGGAAAAGATGTGATTCTAGGCATCAGACCAGAAGATTTCCATGATGAGCCTGTGTTTATAGAGGCTTCTGAAGGAACAAAAATTGAAGCAAACGTAGAAGTGGCTGAATTAATGGGAGCCGAAACGATGCTTTATTCTTCTCTTGCTGGTCAAACGTTTATTGCACGTGTTGATTCTCGCACAGATATTCAGGCAGGGCAGACGATCCCTCTTGCCATTGATATGAATAAAGCTCACTTCTTTGATACAGAGACTGAGCTGCGCATCCGCTCAGCTGAATAAGAAGACGTTCCACAAACCATCACCATTGGGTGGTGGTTTTTTGTATATGAAAACAACATTTACCATGTTCTTTTTCCGTATGTTTTTTTCGTAGCGAACCATAATATTTAGTACAAAGCAGTTACCGCATTGGGTTTCGCCAAGTGGCAAATGACTTGGTCATTTCGCTGGTGCGACTCCAGCAAACCCAACCAAAAAAATCTTATATAAAAAGGAGATTCACATCATGGCAAATTCTAATAGTTCAAATCAATTACTAGTTCCTGGAGCAGCGCAAGCAATCGATCAAATGAAATACGAAATCGCTTCTGAGTTTGGTGTAAACCTTGGAGCAGAAACAACAGCTCGTGCTAACGGTTCAGTTGGTGGAGAAATCACGAAACGTCTTGTATCTTACGCTCAGCAAAACCTTGGCGGAACAAAAGCTTAATTTCATATCTGGATCATAGAAGGCACCTCTTATGGTGTCTTCTTTTTTTGGTTTTATCCCTCACCGATTCCTTTTGAATTCATATGATGTATTAGAAAGGAGCGGATCTTTATGGACATTATTTCAGGTGTGAATTTTGAACTTCTACAATTTGTCGGTCTCTCTCTATTATGTGAATATGCTCATAGTATTCGGTCCTTTCATCTTTATAAAAAAAGCATGACATAAAACTGTACCATTTTAAGTTCTTTTCACTTATAGTATGTAGTGGAGGGATCGATCAGATGAAAATAGCTCTTTTCGGTGCTCATGGACGTGTAGGACAAGCATTTCTTCGTTTCGTAAAAGAAGATGATCGTTACATGGTTCGCTCGTTAATTCGGACAAACCGGGAAGAAATGCTTGCGGGTATGTTTCAAGTCACCGGCAATTCCAGAAATCAAGAGGATGTGCTTGAAACAATTAAAGGATCAGATATTGTCGTGAGCTGTCTATCAACAGATGGTGATGATACTTTATCTGTTTCAATGGAGCATATCGTACAAGCCATGAAGCAAACAGGAACATCAAGAATTATAACGATTGGTACAGCAGGGATTTTGAAAGCAAGGCAGCAGCCCGAGCTTTACCGCTTTGAAACAAATGAATCAAGGCGAACCACTTCCCGAGCTGCTAAAGAACATGCCAAAGCATTTGAAATTCTTCAATCAACTGAACTAGATTGGACAATCATTTGCCCAACCTATTTACCAGATGGAGAAGTGACACGGTCATATCGCTATGAAAAGAATTTTCTCCCTATAGATGGACAGAAAATCTCAGTTGAAGATACCGCACACTTTTTGTATCAGCAGCTAAACTCAAAAGAATTTGTGCATCAACGTGTCGGTATCGCTTATTGACCATTTAGTTCGTGTAAATGATATACAACCAGTAAAAGTCGAGATCATATCATAAAGCCTCGACTTTTTTCATTGCCATGAAAAAGCCACTTTCAAATTGAAAGTGGCTTTTGCTACTCATCCTATCAGCCGCTCGTCACAGCTCCCTTTTGTAATTCGTACATTTGCGCATACAGTCCGCCTTGCTCCATGAGCTCTTCGTGGCTGCCGCGCTCGACAATCTCACCCTTTTCTAACACCAAAATCATGTCAGCTTTCTTAATAGTAGATAATCGGTGTGCAATGACAAAAGTGGTTCGTCCTTCTTTGACGACATCCAGTGCCCGCTGAATGATGGCTTCTGTTTCTGTATCAATGTTAGCCGTCGCTTCATCTAGAATTAAGATCGCTGGATCGTATGCCAGTGCACGGGCAAATGAAATCAATTGACGCTCCCCAGAGGAAAGAGTACTCCCCTTTTCAACAACTGGTTCATCAAAACCTTCAGGCAAATGCTTTAATAGTTCTGCTGCGCCCACTTGCTTTAACGATGTTTCAATCGTTTCTCTTTTAATGTCTTCATTTCCTAAACTGACATTGGACGCAATCGTTCCAGAGAACAAATAAGGATCTTGTAGTACAATGCCCATTTGCTTACGCAGCGTTTGGCGCGACTGATCATAGATGCTTTCTCCATCAATGAGGATGTCCCCATGCTGAATATCATAAAAACGTAGCAGCAAATTCATGATCGAACTTTTCCCAGAACCGGTATGTCCAACGAGTGCCACCGTCTGACCTTTTTTCGCCTCAAAGGTGATGTTCTTTAATACATTTTTCCCTTCATTATACGCAAAGGTAACATCCTGAAATTGGACGTGTCCCTCTAGTTTCTTCTGAATTGGTTCTTCCACTTCAGTACCTGGCTCATCTAATAATCGAAAGACCCGTTCAGATGAAACCCTGGCTAATTCTAATCTAGAGAATTGATTCACAATGCCTGTAATCGGCTGGAACAAACGATTTAAATAATCGACAAATGCATAGAGCACCCCAATCGACACAATGCCCGTCGCACTTAAGGACGCGCCGCCAAAATACCAAATGAGTGCGACATATGCTAAGTTCCGAAGCAGATTCACCAAGTTATGTGAAAGCAGTGAATTTAAATGAAGCATCTTTCGCTGATATCGAAAGTGATTGTTATTCAGCTCATCAAATTCTTCTTTCGTTGCTTGTTCATGTCGAAATGCTTGAATAATCGTCATTCCTTGAATGGCTTCATTTAGCTTGGCATTAATTTCACTAATGATGGAACGAATGCGGTGATTGTAAACCGACGCAAACTTTCGGTAAGTCATCGACCATAGGAAAATAATCGGAACAGCCACTAAACAAATGAGCGCCAGCTTCACATTTAATAAAAACATGGCGGTATAAATACCAATCATGTAAATGGCACTTGTGACGAAATTCGCTAGTACTGTAACATATAAATCACGAATGGTTTCTGTGTCATTCGTAATCCGCGCGACAACCTTTCCAGCCGGTAAATTATCAAAATACCGAATCGGAAGCGTTTGAATATGTTCAAATACGTCCACTCGCATTTTTTGAATAATGCGATTTGCAATACGCTGGAGTAAATAGTGTTGCCCATATTGAAAGAAAATCGCAATGACGAGCATCCCAAAATAAAATAGAACAAGCTGTACCAAACCACTGATTTCCGGCTGATAAAAAGCAAAGATTTCCTCTTTGGATAAACGCTGTACCTGATACGTCTCACGCTCGCTCCCATTTTCAATGGTGAGCTGATCCCCTTCTATTGTCCGGCTCCCGTCAAATCGAATCTTTTCATTCACAAAATAGTACCCAAATCCGACTTGCACGACATTGATTTGCTTTCCAGCTTCATTTTGATTCTGTAGCCGGTCACTTCTTATATAGTTATTTCCCTGGTAATAAACCGTTTTATCTGTTTTTTCATTTACCTCAACATAAGGTTTTTCTACACCTAAAATATGATCATCAATCATTTTTTTCCCAATGAAAGGTCCTGTCAACTCAGCACCAACTGCAATGATCAGAAAGATCAAAGCAACAGACAATACTTTTTTATACAGGAGTGCATAGGTAAGAAGTCTTCTCCCTGTTGTCATGCCTCATCCCCTCCTTCCAGCTGATTTGTCAGCTGCTGACGCAGAAATTGCTCTTTATACCATCCATCTTGCTGAATAAGCGCTTTATGGGTTCCCTTTTGAACAATACGTCCTTCTTCCATGACAAGAATGAGATCCGCATGCTCTACAGCTGATAGACGGTGGGTTGTAATAAATGTCGTTTTTCCATGACGATTTTGTCTTAAATTCTCTAAAATAGCCGTTTCTGTTTTTGCATCAACTGCAGATAAAGAGTCATCCAAAATCAAAATGTCTGGATCAATTAATAAAGCACGTGCAATGGAAATCCGCTGCTTCTGTCCTCCTGACAGCGCCACTCCCTTTTCTCCAACCATGGTTTCCAAGCCTTCTGGTAAAAGGCGTAAATCCTTTTCAAAGTAAGCATCTTTAATCGCTTGTGCTAATTCAGCTTCTCTCGCGTCTCTATGACCGAAACGCATATTCTCTTCTACACTTTTTGAGAAAAGGACATGATCTTGTGGAACATAGCCAATCCATTGGAACAGTTGATCCAATTCAATGTCCTCAATTGGAACACCTGAAAGCAAGATCTTCCCATCACCTGTCGGATACTGACGAAGAAGCTGTTTGACAATCGTTGTTTTTCCGCTTCCCGTTTTTCCTGTAATACCAATCGTTTGCCCTTTTCGTACAGTAAAGGAGACATCCGTTAGATTATCTTTAGAGGAAGTTGGATACCTAAATGTCACATGTTCAAATTGAATATCGCCAGGCTCTTGTAATCTTTTTGGCTTGGCTGCGTCAGTTACATCCGGTTGATAACTGAGTGTATGATTCAACCGGTCTAATGAGGCATTTCCTCTTTGCATGATATTAATCAATTCACCAATGGCAAACATTGGCCAGATCATCATCCCCAGATAGACGTTAAATGCGACAAGCTCACCAATGGTTAAATCACTTTGGAACACAAGATATGCCCCGTAACCGATACCGATTAAATAACTGATCCCCACAAGCAATTTCACCGTCGGCTCAAACAATGAATCAATGATCGCTACACGCATATTTTTTTGAAAGACATCGTCTGTCATTTCTCGAAAGCGATTCACATCTTGTTTTTCCTGTACAAAAGAACGGATCACCCGAACGCCGGCAACTGATTCTAATACACGATCATTCATATCACCAAATGCATCTTGAGCAACTGTAAAGCGTTCATGAATTTTACTGCCATAAAACGCTATCAAAATCGCCATCAGCGGCATCGGAATAATGGCCATTAAAGTTAATTTCCAGCTGATCGTCAGCCCCATTGTAAAAAAGATCATGAGCATGTAAGCAGTGGAATCGACTAATGTTAAAACGCCAAAGCCTGTTGTTAAAGCCACAGCATTCAAATCATTTGTACCTAGCGCCATTAGATTTCCGGTTTTTTTCTTTTCATAAAAGGTGGGTGTCATCTTAAGTAAGTGGCGCATTAATTTTCCGCGCATCACACGCTCCATGACATTTGCGCCGCCAAATAACTGATACATCCAAAAGTAGGTGAGCGCATAGACACTGACACCAAGTAAGCAAAAAATGGTTACGTAAAATAAGATACTGGATGTTGTAAATTGACCAGACCGAATGTCATCAACTGCTTGACCTAGATACCTCGGTGGCAGCATTTCAAGCACATTCACAATGAGCAGCAGCGTAATGGCGATTGTATAGCGCCTCCACTCTTGTTTAAAGAACCAGCCTAATTTCACAAATACTGAAAACATGTTTGTCTCTCCTTTTAAAGCTAGCCGCTTTCTATATTTTCCTGATTGTCACCTTGTTTCGTTTTTTGAACTTTTGTCATTTGTCTTGCCTTTGGCATGTTCACATGCTTTCACTCCTCTTCATTTAGTTGTTGATGCATTCCATTATTTCGAGATACGAAATGTATACAACAAAAAAAGAGGCAACCAGCTAACTGGTACGCCTCTTTTATACATGATAAAAAGGCGCATGTTGACAAATACGCAACATACGCCTTGATTCATCCGATCAATTGGAACATACGAGTCCCTTTTCAATGACCAATGAAGGTGTAATTGTCACGTGAATCAACCCATTCATGCAGTTTGATTTCATTCTTCCAATGATGTTGCACATGACATTTCCTCCTTTTGGCTCTTGAATCTTTTTTTATCTTATAGTGGCTGTCACCATTTTGTCAATAAATATTTTTCAATAAATGAAATTTTCTAACAAAAACACAATCGTTTTCATGTGTATCTTTTTCTCATAACGGGTATACCATGAACGTATAGACTCCTTTTGAAAGGAATGAGGACATTGTTTCAAGCTGATCGGATGGTCGTTGCGTTTGATGGACATGAAGACAGTAAGAAAGCATTAAAGAAGGCAATCGCTTTAGCCAAAACGTTGAATGCCAAGCTGACCGTTGCCTACGCTCATGATGGGAAATCCAGCAGACAGGTGTTTGATGCACCTCGCCCAATGACTGGCGGCGCTTATATCGGAGGCGGCATGGCAGACCTTCAAACACCCCCTGTGTACGTACCTCATGATGAACAGCAAAGTCCCTTGATTTTTGAAGATCATACAGAAGAGGTCGTTGCAGAAGCAAGAATGCTGTTAAATGAAGAGCAGTTTGAAGCTGCGATTGAAATTGTTGAAGGGGAGCCTGCAGAAGCGATTATCGAATACGCTGAAAAGATTTCAGCAGACCTCATCGTCATGGGAGCACGTGACCAAAGCAGATTGAAAAAAATGCTCTTTGGCAGTGTGAGTGAAAAGTTATCGTCCAAATCAGATATACCTGTACTGATCGTGAAATAAATGTCATCACAAAAGGCTGTAAACATTGGTTTACAGCCTTTTTCTTTTTACGAAGAAATGGATGCTTCGCTTTCATACTTAATTTTTTTCTGGAACCCTTCCTGTACACGCTTCGTGATCTCTCCTGGAACACCTTCCCCAACCGGCTGACCATCTATCTCTACAATTGGAATCACTTCAGCTGTCGTTGAACTGATGAAAATTTCCTGTGCATGCAAAAGTTCGTCTTTACTCATGCGGGTTTCTTCCACACGATATCCTTCTTCCTGACAAACCTCTAGCAGCTTTCTACGTGTAATGCCGTTTAAAATCAGGTTATTTGCTGGGTGTGTACGAATGACACCGTCAATGACGGCATATACATTCGAGGACGTCCCCTCTGTCACAAAGCCGTCTCTTATTAAAATCGCTTCAAACGCACCAGCTTCAGACGCTTTCTGCTTTTCCATGACGTTATATAAAAGGTTTAAGCTTTTAATATCACACCTTAACCAGCGAAGATCTTCAGCCAATAGAGCTTTCACACCAGCTGTCTGCTCTTGAATAGGCTTTTTCACTTGAAATGTATATGCCGTAATCTGAGGGGTAAGTACACCATATTGATGTTTACGAGGTGCGACGCCTCGCGTGACTTGAATATACACGCCGCCATCAATCACTTGATTATCTGCGACTAGCTTCTTCAAATTCTCTTCCATATCGGATACTGTACCTTGTAGATGAATGCCGATTTCCTTTGCACTCTTGAATAGACGCTCAGTATGCTCTTTTAATGTAAACAAAGTCCCATTATATACGCGGATGACCTCATAGACTCCGTCGCCAAATTGATAGCCTCTGTCTTCAATATCAACATGTGCATCTTTTTTTTCAATAAAATCCCCATTGTACAATACTTTCATATGGAATCTCCCCTTCGCTTTGCTTAATGGTTGAATCTGATGCTATCTTAGCGGATAAATGTAAACGTTTCAATGATTATTCAGAATTATTTCATATCCATTTGACTGGATAACCTTCTATTGTAACAAATATAGATTCATAACCAAAAAGATTCCAATTTTTTAGCATCTTCTATATTCATAGGCTCTTTTTTCCTGTATACTTACTCCATATGAGCACGACAAAAAACAGCGAAAAAAGACAGAATCCACTACATGATTCGACACAAACTACTGATTTATTGGAGCGATTGTAATGCAACGGGTTACGAAAAAACAGACACCTTCAAACACGATGCTGCTCTCAAAGGCGATTGGTCTAGTCATCCTGACATTGATCCTTTTTTTCATTTGGGATATGTCTAAAACCAATATGCAGGCAGCAGATCAACCGAATGAAGTGTCTGCGAGCAGTCCATTTCGAGACACAAGTACAAGTCTGAAAGCAAAAGATGATTCGCCAAAAACATTAGATGCACATTTTAAGATCAATCCAAACAAACATGTAACGGATCAAACGATCTTTTTGACCTTTGATGATGGCCCTTCTGCTACATCAAATCAGCTGTTAGATGTGCTAAAGTCACAGCAAGTGAAGGCCACATTTTTTATGCTCGGGCCGCAAATCAAAGAACACCCAGCAGCTGTGAAAAGACTTCATCAAGAAGGTCATCAATTAGGGCTTCATGGCATCACACATGATGTGAAACGCTTTTATCAAAAAAGTGATTCTCCTGTAAATGAGATGAAAGAAGATCAGCGCATATTGGCTTCTGTTACTGGTGAATATACACATCTTGTGAGAACACCTTATGGCAGTTCACCAAACTTAACAGACCAGCAAAAAACACGTTTAAAACAAAAAGGCTTTGTATACTGGGACTGGACCATTGACAGTCTTGACTGGAAATATAAAAGCTCAAAATATGTACCAGAAGTATTAAATCAGCTGCAAGTGCTTGAAACCAAGTACCCGAAAGAGCCAAAAATCATCTTAATGCATGATCAGCCAGCTACCGCAAAATACTTAAACAGTCTGATCACACAATTAAAGGCGAAGGGCTACACATTTGAAGTCCTTGATGAAACAATGAAGCCACTACAACAATAAAGCAAACCCGCACCTATTGGATGCGGGTTTTTTATGATTTATAAAGCATTCACAAGCTCGCCAATTCGTTCGTGAAAGACAAGATCAAACAGCGGATCGAATTCCGTTTCACTTAAATTCATCATGACCTTAAAGATGGAAGGATGATGAGCAGCATCTTCTGGAATATATCGGGCTGGTGCCACTTCTAAGGAAGTTCCCATGACGAGTAGCATGTCCGTTTGCTGGAGCGATTTCTCCACTTGATCAAAGTGCTTCACCATGTCCCCAAAAAGGACAACATCTGTTTTAAGTACTCGTCCACATGTACGGCCGTCTGATGAGATCCGCTCACAAACCGGTACCTCTTCTTGTAATAAATAAGGCAGTTCGTATGTTGACCCGCATGATGGACATGTAGCTGTTTGAATGGAACCATGCAGTTCATACACATGCTGGCTTCCCGCTTTTTTATGCAGACCATCGATATTTTGCGTGAAAATATCCACGCGTTTTCCTCGCTTTTCTAAATTGGCTAAAAAAGCATGTCCAGCGTTTGGCTCGTACTCTCCACTCATCTTCATTTGAAACAATTCTTTGAATTTCGGCCAAAATTGATGAGGATGTGATAAAAAGTAGGACCGGCTCATTGCCTCCATGCGAGAAGTATCTTCTGTCCATAGTCCACCCGTTGATCTAAAATCGGGAATTCCCGATTCTGTGCTCATCCCAGCACCTGAAAGGACTGTAATATGTGAGGCCTTTGATAATCTCTCTCTTAGCGCTGCCACTTTTGTTTGATCCAACCACCATTCCTCCTTTATTCACCGAGCTGTTTCTCACCTTTTTGTTTCATATAAATGGTCTGTCCAGGGAAAGCAAATTCTACCCCTTCTTCATGGAAAATATCAATAATGCGATAGTTAATATCCTGCTTAATATCCAGGTTTTCAGACCAAGCCGTTGTGTTTGTATAAAAGTTAAAGAATAAGTTTAAATAGCTGTCTGCCAGCACATCGAAATTCACCATAATCGTTTCCTTATGAACCCCATCATGCTCATAAAGCATTTGCTTCAGACGTTTGATGCACTTATCAATGTTTTCTTTCGGTGTATTGTAAGATACGCGAACGGAGAACGTAATTTGACGTTTATTCATTCTCGTCCAATTTGTGATCGGCTCCTTTGAAAGGGTCGAATTTGGCACGGTCACCACTGCTTCAGCAGGTGTTCTAAATTTTGTGCTTCGGAAGGTAATGTCCTCTACAGTCCCAAGTACACTTGGAGTCTCTACAAAATCACCCATTGTAAAAGGCTTCTCTGTAATAATCACAATTCCTCCAAAAAAGTTTGCCACTGTATCCTGCGCAGCGAGCGCAAAAGCAAGACCACCTAGACCAAGCCCTGCCACAAGTCCGTTCACATCATAATTAAATTCTTGTGCAATGACGCTAATACTCAGTGCAATAATCATAAACCGAAGAACCTTTGATAAAAATGGCGCTAAAATATCATCCATCTCTAATTCAAATTTTGAATTCACTTTTTGAAATAAGAAGGAAGAAGCTGCGGTTAGATTACAAAGTCCCCACGTCAGCATCAAAATAATAGAGGATCTATACAATTTGACAATGACATCCATATGGTGCTCAAAGTATGGGGCTTGTCTTAACGCAAAATATAAACCTAGTGCCACAAAAAACAGTCTCGCAGGTTTTTCAAACGCCACGACAATTTGATTAATGACTTCGGTTTTAGACCGGTTTGTCAGCTTAAAGAGCAGGTGAAACAAGTATTTCGTAAATACTTTTCGAAGTAATAAAAAAAGCAATAAAATACAAAGGCTAATGCCTATTTGGATCGCAATATCGACTGTAAAATATGTATCCATCCATTTTTGTGTAAACATCTCTGTCTCTCTCCTTTAAAACAATCCTCTCTAGTTTATAATATAACCTTCGTTTATGTCCTCTCTTAAATGTCTGACCTCTATATAAAAAGCCTCGGGACCTATCCCGAGGCATGATGTTCAATTATGAAATTTTGGCTTGAGACATATCGACGGGCAGCAAACTACTTTTTCTTCTGAGCCTGATCAAGGAGAGTCGCTTTAAACATTTCAGCATCCGTTTCAGCCTTAATACGTTCTTCCACTCTAATTCTCCCTTTACCCAATCATCTCGCCTCCTTTTCATCATTATAAAACATCAGAATTTTCAGTCAACATGACGAAAGCACTAATATTTTGACGAACGCTGACGATTTGGACAAAATTGATCGAAGAAAAATTGATGTAATTCAGGTTTACTCAATCAAAGCTTGCTCTATTCCTGTAAATTTTTCAAAATGATACATCAAGCTTTTTCGGTACATGAGGTTCCATGATAATACGGCGCTCTTCTTCTCCATATAGTAAAGAAGGAAAACCACCAAAGCATTTGATATGATAAGACCAGAACTTATGTCAGGGAGCTGGAGCAAGTGTATATTATCGCACATAGAGGGTCATCAAGCGCAGCCCCAGAAAATACAATCGCTGCGTTTGATGTAGCTGTCGAGCAAGGAGCAGATTATATTGAATTAGACGTACAAATGACAATGGATCAGCACGTCGTCGTCATCCATGATGATACCGTTGAGCGAACGACGAACGGAAACGGCTTAGTCAAAAGCTATACACTTGATCAGTTGAAAAAACTGGACGCAGGAAGCTGGTTTGACCAACAGTATACGAATGAACGAATTCCAACATTACAAGAAATTCTTGAAAGATACAGTCAGCGGATTGGGATATTGATCGAGATCAAACACCCAAAACGGCAGATAGGAATCGAAAAGGCCGTTGCCCGCATCATCAATCGGTTTGCCTATTCTCGTCATATCATCATTCAATCTTTTGATGTTCATGCACTACAAAGAATCAAAGCATTCGCCCCTTCTCTTCGCACAGCTTTGATTATCAAGCCTGATGCATTTAAACTAACGAAACGAAAGTTAACGACATACAGCTCGTTTGCAAATTGTCTTAATATGAAGAAAACGATGATCAATAGATGGTGGATAGACCGCATCCACACATTCGAGATGGATGTGTTTATATGGACTGTAAAAGATCAAAAAACAGCGGATCGAATCAAAAAATATCCAATTGATGGTGTGGTAACCGATAACCCGCTATTTTTTCAAAAGGAGAAATGATGCAGATGAAAACTTATTTCGCCGTTTTTATCGGTGGATTGATTGGTACACTTTGCAGATATGAACTAAGCCAAACTGTCATCAGCCAGACATTCCCCTATGCAACGATGATTGAAAACATTTCCGGCAGCCTGCTTCTTGGTTTTGCGACAGGATACTTTCTATTTCAGAAAGGAAAAAAATATCTTGCAGCTTTGATTGGAACAGGGTTTTGCGGCGGGTTTACGACCATGTCCACCTTTTCTAAAGAGACAGTTCTTCTGTTACAGGCAGGGCAGTTCAATTTAAGTATGATGTACATCCTGCTCTCAGTCATTGCTGGAGTAGCCGCTGCTTTAGCAGGCCTGATCCTTGCTGAACGGCTCTTTCATCAAAATAAGCAGCAGAAAGGAAGCAGATAAATGATTGTTTTTTGTACAGCTGTAGCTGGAGGGATCGGTAGTGCATGTCGTTTCTTCATCAGCCAAACAATCCAGAAAACTCCATCCCATGCCCTTTTCCCGTACAGTATTATTTTCATTAATTTATTAGGTGCAGCCGGTTTAGGTTTTCTCACAGGCGCTGTAACGTCCAATCATCCACTGCTAGTGATCATAGGAACTGGTTTTTTTGGCGGCTTTACCACATTCTCTACGTTTAGTGTAGAATCTGCGACGATGCTGATGCAGCGTCAAATAGGAAAGCTTGCTGCCTATTTACTTGTGACAATCATCGGCTCTTTATGCCTTTTTGCGGCGTTTTATCAAATAGGACAACTTCTGTTTTAAATATCTGTGATGGCAGCTAGGCTGATGAGCAGTTGATCCATCAGCTGGCGCTTCATTAAAAATAGTGTCTTCTCACTATAGCCGATTTCGATTGCACATTTTGCCATGCGCCAATCTCGAAAATACTTATAATCAATGAGCTGCTGCTCTATTTCATCCAATTCTTTTAAAGCCGTTTCAATACAAGCAACAATCAGTTCATACTGACTTTTCTGCTCTTCTAATTTTTGACGTGCCATATGATGATGTTGGAGAGAACTTCGCTTTTCAAGCTGTCTTTCAATATTTAAAATGGCTGCTTGATAGTTCTTGAAATTTTTTAAATGAAACTCAATACGTTTCATTGAGGTTTTTTTCTCCGTGATACTTGCTGTTTCATACCAGAGCATTTCCATCCCCCTTTTACGAACGTTTGTTCTTATTATATACGAACATATATTCTCAAAAAAGAGGCTAAATACCTAAAAAAACCTTGAGCTTATTTTTCGCTCAAGGTCATTTCATTTACTAACAGTGGCTCTTTTATATCAAGCCCTGTGCGTGTATTTTCTTTTTCTGATGATGTGACGCCTTTTTTCAGGTCGATCTTTTTCACATAGCGTCCATCCATCTCCAAGACCTTCATCCGAATATCATCAAGATAAATGGATTGTCCTTCTCGGATATCAATGTTCTCATTTAAGATTAGCCCGCCTATCGTATCAATTTCTTCATCATGATATGACATTTCGATCAAATCTTGAACTTCCTCTAATCTCACTTTTCCATCTAATATATAATGATGCTCCGCTCTCTTTTGAATGACCGGCTGCTCATCTTCATCGAATTCATCTCGAATGTCTCCAACAATCTCTTCTAAAATATCCTCCGTTGTGACAAGTCCAGATGTCCCGCCATATTCATCCGTTAAAATCGCCATATGCATTCGATCGCGCTGCATCTTGACGAGAAGCTCTTGAATTGGAATCGTGTCAATCACTTCAATCACTGGATAAATATAATCTTGAAGCTTCAGTTGATCTTTTTCTCCTTGATACACAATATCTGCAAAGAGCTGCTTTTTGTTGAGCATGCCAATGACATGGTCTTTATCCCCTGAAAACACGGGGAAGCGTGTGTACTTTTCCTTTGTCATGATCGCCAGTATTTCGTCTAACGGCATATCTTCTGGAATCGCACAAATTTCTCTTCGCGGTATCATAATTTCTCTTGCGATTCGATTATCAAAATCGAATATCTTGTTCATATAATTATACTCTGATGAGTTGATTTCCCCATTTTTTAAGCTTTCAGATAATAAAATCTTTAATTCCTCTTCGGAATGGGAATGTTCTTTTTCAGACCCCATATCGATACCCATCATTTTCGTTAGTACACGGGCTGACCCGTTCAACACATAAATGAAAGGGTACATAAGGATATAAAATGCATGCAGCGGTCCTGACAGCCAAAGTGTCATTTTTTCTGCCTTTTGTATGGCAAGTGTTTTTGGTGCAAGCTCGCCAACAACTACATGCAAAAAGGTAATAATAGAGAACGCAAGTGTTGCTGAGATCAGGCTGATTGCTGAATCAGGAATGTTTGTCAAACCAAAACCTCGAACTAAAAGTTCTTTTACTGCCGGTTTACCGATCCACCCTAAACCAAGGGATGTCACTGTAATACCGAGCTGGCAGGCTGACAAATATTCATCTAGCCTTGATGTCACCTTTTTCGCCATGATAGCCTTTTTGGACCCTTCGGCAACAAGCTGATTAATTCTTGAACTTCTCACCTTTACAATGGCAAATTCAGATGCAACAAAGAAAGCTGTTAAAGCAATCAAAACTCCGACTATACTCAGATTAACAATATCGTCCATTTAACCTTGCTCTTTCTTAGAAGAACAAGGAGTCACCTCCTGATTGATGATGTTGTCTTTTGCAAAACGGTTAACTGATTAAATAAGACTACTTTGAGGGCCCCACTTAACCACCTCCGGTTCACGTAAAATCCGTCTCTCTACATATATATGAAACGGTATTCATTTTATCTTACCATAAATAATCTGAAAATTCCTGTATCGCTACAGTATTTTAGAGATGACAACCTAAATTGATGGAAATGCCCTTTGTTTCTTCATATTGGCAGGAAATCTGAACAATTATCTTGTATTTCAGACTCGAATTATATTAAACTATTTTCATAAACTATAACGTGACGGTTAGGAGGAGATGTTCAGATGGGGCTGAGAAAAAGTATCGTATTGGTGAACTAGCACAGATTGCACAGGTGACGAAACGAACTGTAGATTATTATACGAATCTAGGGTTGCTTGCGCCTGTTAGATCTTGCTCTAATTATCGTTATTACGATGAACATGCTTTAAAACGATTACAATTAATCGTTCTTTGCAAACAGCAGAGATTGGCTCTTTCTGACATCAAATCCAGATTAGATGAACAATTCCCTTCTCAAAAGGAAGAACATGACGAACTTGTCCATTTAACCTCTGATATCGATCGGATGAATGAGCATATGGACCGCATTTTGGCACGTTGTAAGCAGCTTCAGCCAGAACAACGTGAAAAACTAAAAGAGCAGCTTACTCCTGAAAAAATGACGGCTGTCCAATCATTTTTACTGCTGTTAAGTTAAAATTTTTACTAAACAGGAGGTGTTACCTTCGTTCTCAAAGTCAGAACGAAGGCCTTAATTGGACATAGTTAATTTACTTATAGTTGCTTTGCTTATAGCTTTAACCGCATTTTTCGTTGCATCAGAGTTTGCGATCATTCGCTTAAGAAGCTCAAGAATTGATCAGTTAATCGCAGAAGGTAATAAAACAGCAGTTGCTGTCAAGCATGTCACGACTCACCTTGATGAGTATCTGTCGGCCTGTCAGCTCGGTATTACCATTACCGCCCTTGGGATTGGTTGGTTAGGGGAAGAAACAATTGCGCACATGCTTGCTCCACTATTTGTAGAGCTGTCGATTCCTCAATCAGCTAGTTCTATTGTCACTTTTATTATTGCGTTTAGTATTATGACGTTTTTACACGTCGTGGTTGGAGAGCTTGCACCAAAAACACTCGCCATTCAAAAGGCTGAGCAAGTGTCCCTTCTATTTGCTAGACCGCTTATGATCTTTTATAAAGTGATGTTTCCGTTCATTTGGGTGTTAAATGGATCTGCTCGTTTATTAACGAAAGCATTTGGTCTTCAGCAAGTTTCTGAGCATGACATGGCGCACTCTGAAGAAGAATTGCGGATTATTTTATCAGAGAGCTATAAGAGCGGCGAGATTAACCAGTCTGAATTCAAATATGTGAATAAAATTTTTGAATTTGATGACCGTCTGGCGAAAGAAATTATGATTCCTCGTACCGAAGTTGTCAGCTTCCCTCATGATATTACCATTGAGGAAATGCTGAAAGTGACCAAGGTCGAGAAATATACACGTTATCCAATTGAAGATGGCGATAAAGACAACATCATCGGTGTTGTGAATATTAAAGAAGTACTCACTGCATGTATTAGTGGTGAATGTTCCACAAGTGATACGATCGAACATTTTGTAAACCCGATTATTCATGTAATTGAAACAGTTCCTGTTCATGATCTACTGCTTAAAATGCAGCGTGAGCGTGTACACATGGCCATTTTATCAGATGAATATGGCGGTACAGCAGGACTTGTAACAGTTGAAGACATCCTTGAAGAAATCGTCGGTGAAATTCGTGATGAATTCGATATTGATGAAATCAACGAAGTGCGTAAACTGGGAGAAGACCACTATATCTTTGATGGAAAGGTCCTTGTAGATCAAGTTAACCTGCTACTAGGTATTCAGCTTGATAACGAAGAAGTCGACACAATCGGCGGCTGGTTCCTTACACAAAAATATGAAGTCGAGAAAAATGACGCGATTCGTGAACAAGGCTATGAATTTATCATTAATGAAGTCGATGGACACCATGTGGCATACATCGAAGTCAAAAAACTAAACGAACAACTATTAGAAGCAGCTGAAGAAGGCGCTTCTTAAGAAAAAAAACGACCCTTGCCTTAGCAAGTGGTCGTTTTCTTTATCCCTTTTCGATTAACTTAGCTTCAAGTTCTTTGATTCTTGTGTTTAATACTTCTGTCATCGCACCTAATCTTTCTTTTGGCGGCAGATGATCAAATTCAGACAGCTCAATCGGTTCACCAATGATTAAGCGCATTTTCCCCTTCTTAAAAAGGCTTTTTGCATTAGAAGGTCCTTTGTACGCTGCTGGAACGATTGGTGATTTGCCGAGCTGCGCAATCGTAACGGCCCCTCTTTTTAAAGGAACATCTTCTGTTGTACGTGTTCCGCTTGGAAAAATCCCAACGATTTTCCCCTCTTTTAATAATTTAATGGGCGTTTTAATACTGCTTGGCCCAGGATTCTCTCGATCAACTGGAAAAGCATGAATCTTCTTTAAAAATCCGCCGATCCATTTATTTGCAAACAATTCTTTTTTCGCCATGTAGTGGATCTCAAACGGAAGAATTCCTGCGCCTAATGCAAGAACATCCACAAAACCCTCATGCGTACAAGCAATGACAAAACCCCGGTCTGTTGGCAGATTCTCTTTTTGATATACTTTGATTCCGCCTCGGAGAGCAAAAAATGCTTTGACGGTATAGCCTGAAAATTTATACATAGTGCACTTCCTTTGTTTGAAGAATGAAGGATTTGTTTCTATTATAACAAATTTTTTATTACCTGGTACTAAAAATTTTCTCCTGCTGATAAAATAGAGACGGTTCACTAAAATCATCTTTTCACTTAAGATGACCGCTCCTTCTGTATTCAAGCATATGTTTTTAGGAGAGAATAGAGGAAGAAATGTGTCCAAAATTGTCGTTTTTTGAGTTTTTTTCCTGATTTGTTCTATTGAAAACACTTTATAAATGATGCAAATTTCGCTATGATAAGGAGAAATGATTTTGATTCGGTGAAAGAGATGAGTAATGTACGGCCTATGAAAAGTTTCGTGCAACTTTATGCCTTTCTTATGCGTGTATAACATAGAGGGGAGAAAAATCAGTGACGATCGATGAAATTTATCAAATGTATATGAACGATGTTTACAGGTTTCTGCTCTCCATGACAAAAGACAAACATTTGGCAGAGGACTTATTGCAGGAAACCTTTATGCGTGCTTATATACATATTCATTCCTACGACCATAGCAAAGTGAAACCTTGGTTATTTCAGGTGGCACGAAATGCTTTTATTGATTATGTCAGGAAACATAAAAAAGAAGTGACCATATCGGATGATCTCATTGGCGGCCTTTTACAAACGTCTGTACAAAGTCCTGCTGAACAGATTGAAATAAAAGAAGTCCTCAACATGTATTTGGAGCAGCTTCCAGATAACTACAAGGAAGCGTTGACATTGTATTATTTAAAAGAACTGAATTACAAAGAAGCATCCAAGGTCATGAATATTACTGAAGCAAATTTTAAAAGTGTTTTATTTCGTGCAAGGCAGCGCCTAAAAGCACTATATAACAGAGGTGTTAATGATGAATGAAGAGTTTAATAAGCGATGGGAACAATATAATAATGGCGAGATGAATGAAGAAGAAATGATGGCGTTTGAAGAAGAGCTCGAAGAAAATGAAAAACGCTTAAGCCAAGAACTGAATGACTCAGATTGGACAGACTTCTCCATCAGTCCTGAAAAACAAAAAGCCATTTTACAATACGGAAAAAGAAAGTCCTATTTACGTATTTCTGTGCTTGCTGTCATATCTACACTGATTATTTTACCGCTTTGTACACTAGGTAGTTATCTATACTACGGCGTTGGCGGAGCAGACAGTAAAGGCAATCATTTTATGGAAACGGCCGCTGTAACAGTCGCCCTAACAAAACCGAATGTCGCCATTGATATGAAGGATTTAAAAGGGCAAGTCAAACTGTTTGGTATGAACACAGAACTTAAGCTACAAAAACAAATTGGCAATAAAACAGAAGCCATCGGCAGTGAACAAATCGAAATGTTTTTCGATAAATTAAAGCAGCCTACGATCTCTTATTATGGCGACAGCGCACGTAATACGGAGGATTTCTTTACGCACCCTTCGTCTCAGGCAGATACATCTAAAAAACAAACACTCACTACTCTAGACAAGCTACCTGAAGGAACAGTGAGTGAAGTGTATGTATCCTATGACAAAGCATACACACCGAAAGACGTGTATTCATTTGCTAAAAAATATGATATGAAAGTGCTTTGGAATGCGATAAAAACAGAAGATTCATTAAGTGGAAATCAGCGTCCAATCGGTTTTCCCGGGAAAGACTCTGAATTTTTAAAAGAGCTTCAGCACACATCAAAAACAGAGGTTGATCAGTTCAAAGATGCCCTCGCTTATGTCAACCAGCATCCAACCTGGGCAAAAACGATCTCTGGCAGACCTGAACTTGACCTCTCTAACCGAATACGCTACATCAATCAAAATGGTGTCAAGGTTTACGGTTCTGTTGTCACAGGTCCTTCTAAAGAAATAGAGAAATTTGTGAAGACAAAACGCATTAAAACGGCCAAAGTGAGCGAGGTGGAATTATGGAATTGGTAAGAATTTTTAAAGAGCATAATGTGTTTGGCTGGATTTCGGTCGGCACCGCTATTTTATCGCTGCTCATGCTGAACCTCGCCATTATTAGCAATGTGACATTTTATTCGTTTCAAATGCTTCCTTTTGCAATGGCCGCAGTTCCATTCGGTGTGATTGAACTGTTCATTAAAAAAGGCCGCACTGGACCAGGTTTCCTAGGCGTCGTTCTGAATATTTTTGTCATCGTTTGTGTCTATGCGATCGTCTCGATTGATGTCGATCTTCAATTAGGTTTTTAATACTAAAAAGCCAGTCATACTTGACTGGCTTTTTCTGTACACTCTTATTTTTTGTTTAATTCGGAGTGCTTTCTTGAATATAAGAAATAGACAACAAGCCCAATGGCAAGCCAGATTAAGAAACGAACAAATGTGATGGTGCCAAGCTTATAAATGAGCAGTCCGCAAGATAGAATAGCCAAGATTGGAATGAGCGGCACTGCGGGGCATCTGAATGCTCTCGGTAAATCAGGCTGTGTTTTTCTCATGACAATGACAGCAACTGAAATCAAAATGAAAGCTGAAAGTGTTCCGATGTTCACTAGACTTGCCAACTCATCAAGCGGAATGAATCCACCCATTAATGCTGACAATGTCCCAAAGAAAAGAGTATTGATATAAGGTGTTTTATGTTTTGGATGAACCTTTGAAAGAACCTTTGGTACCAAGCCATCACGAGACATGGCAAACATGACACGTGTTTGGCCGTACAGCATGACAAGCATGACCGTGGTCATCCCTAAAATCGCCCCAACATCTACAATACCCGCCACCCAATTTTGACCGGCTACTTGTAAAACAAGAGACACTGGATGGGATACTCCCTCAAAGTTCATAAATGGAACAATGCCTGTCATGATGGCACTGACTACCACATACAACATGGTACAAATCAATAAGGAAGTGATGATTCCTCTTGGCAAGTTGCGGGATGGATTTTTTGTTTCCTCTGCCGCAGAAGCAACTGCATCAAATCCGATAAATGCAAAGAATACGAGAGCTGCTGCACTTAACACGCCTGAAGTTCCAAAAGGAACGAATGGTGTCCAGTTTTCAGGTTTTACATATTTCACAGCGACTAAAATAAAGAGCAGAATCACCGCAATTTTCATAATGACCATGATGTTGTTGACTCGTTTTGATTCTTTAATACCGAAGTACAGCAAGAAGGTGATGATCATTAAAATAATAAATGCAGGAAGATTAAAATATGTCACTTGACCCTTTAAACCACCTGGTGCTGCTGTTAATTCAACCGGTATATGAATCCCTATCCCATTTAAAAACGACACAAAGTAGCCTGACCAGCCTGCTGAAACGGCACTAGCGGCTAGCATATATTCTAATATCAAATCCCAGCCAATGATAAACGCTAAAAATTCTCCCATAGATGCGTACGTAAATGTATAAACAGATCCTGATACTGGCACTGTGGAAGCGAATTCCGCATATGACAATGCCGCAAATAAACATGCAAGACCTGCAATCACAAATGATAAAACAAGTCCTGGTCCTGCTGTGACGGCGCCTGTACCTGTCAGAACAAATATCCCTGTACCGATAATCGCTCCAATACCAAGCATCGTTAAGTCAAATGAACCTAATTCCTTTCTTAACGCTTTTTCCCCTTGTGTTGCCGCAATTAGCTCTGAAATGCTCTTCTTTCTAAACAACGAATTGCTCATACCATCACTCCCAAAACTTAGTATCCGTCTAAAGACGCCACCACTTCGTAATTCACTTTATTTTCTGAATATTTAGATTTAATTTAGCGCAATAAATTGGTGGCGTAAAATTATTATATATGAAAATTAAAAAATGAAAACACTTTTTTCGAAATAGAGTGAAAATTCTTATTTATCAACAAAATACTTGTCAATATTCATGGTAGATTTTCTTCAATCTTTATTCAAATCATAGCTTGGCCTCTTCTATTTATTATACAACATACAAAATTATACTTTTTTGATATAATTTTTATAAAGTGAAAATAAAATTATTCTTTTGATAACTTGTCTTCACTTTTGCTTATTTAAAAGCCTTTAGACTCATAGAGAGCTATGATAAAGGACTGTTTTAGCTGCGCAAACGATATACAAAAAAAGAGACTGCCTAGTAAGCAGTCTCTTAAGATCCATTATTAATTTACAAATGTCTTTGCGCCAAGGTAAATTGGCTTCCAATAGCTTGAAGTCATATCGCTGATCGTCACACCATCAGAAGCAGCGTGGATAAACTTGTTGTTCCCAAGGTAGACACCCATGTGAGATGGGCCAGATTTATAGGTTGTAAAGAAGACAAAATCTCCAACTTTAGGTGTTGAGACGCTTTTCATTGATCCCCAAAAACCTTCAGTCGTTTGTCTTGAAATCTTTGTTTGTTTGTTAATGATATACCACATAAAACCGCTGCAATCAAAGCCTTTCGGTGTCGTTCCACCCCATTTATATGGTGTACCGTTTTGTGCTTTCGCATCTGCTACGAGTTTAGACGTATTTAAAGAAGAAGTAGCAACTGTTTTTTCTTTGACAGGTGTTGGTTTCACTTTGGACGTCTTTTTCACTTTCAGCTTTTGTCCAATTTTAATCAGATCTGTTTTGAGTTTATTTAACGATTTCAGCTCTTTCACTGTCATTCCATATTTTTTGCCGATTTTAGATAAAGTATCACCTTTGACAACTTTATGAGTGGCTGTCGTTGAAGACGCTTTTACTTTTGTTGTTGTTTTTGATGTTTTCGTTACCTTTTTTGAAGAAGTACCATTCACTTTTAAGGTTTGTCCAACATAAATCGTGTTAGATTTCAGTTTATTGTCTGATTTAATCTTACTCACGGTTGTTTTGTATTTTTTCGCTAGAACAGAAAGAGAGTCACCTTTTTGAACCTTTACTGATTGTGCTGAGGCAGCTCCGGCAAATAATGTCGTCCCAAGTAGAACTGCACTTGCAGCTGTGATCAATTGTTTTTTCATTTGTTCCTCCTGTATGTATCTATCGTGATCCGAATTTTTATCTACTTTCTATTATAAGGATCGAATACCAGAAGAAATAGTCTTGACTTCCTACGACATTATGCTTATTAATTCGGCAAAAAATATTTTTTTTTAGGGTTCTTTTTATTTCATTTTTATTACACAATCATGACAAAACAAATGCATCTTGTCATAGATAAATCATACATTCATTTCTCTTTTTGGTTCATTCTATGTAAAGTGGACCTTTACAATTTTAAAGTGAACTTTACGGTGCTGTCATTTGGAATCCACACTTCTGTTCTACCATTGTAAACGTGAGAGCGATACATAAACAATGAGGAGGCAAAATGAATGAGTGTGTTGAAAAGCTCGAAAACGAAAATAGCTGCAATCGCAGCCGCATCAGTGTTATCGATTGGTATTTTTTCAGGAATTGAATTTGGACAGGCTGACAAAGCTGAGGCTAAAAAGAAACCAAAAAATGACGTACAAAATGTGATCGTGCTCATTGGAGATGGCATGGGAACACCTTACCTTTCAACTTACCGCTCATTTAAACACAACGGTGATCTTTCCAAGCAAACAGCGTTTGACCCTTACCTCACTGGCATGCATAAAACATACCCTGATGATTCTAAAAGTAACATTACTGATTCAGCAGCAGCTGGGACAGCCATGGCAACTGGTCAAAAGACATACAACAACGCCATTGGTGTAAACAAAAATGGCAAAAAACTAAAAACAGTATTAGAAGAAGCAAAACGCAAAGGAAAGTCTACTGGTCTCGTCGTCACATCTGAATTAACCAATGCGACACCTGCTGCGTATGCCGCCCACGATGTTTCTAGAAAAAACACAGCAGCCATTGCTGATGATTTCTTCGATGAGAAAATTGGCAAACAGCATACAGTCGATGTCATGCTTGGCGGAGGACTGATCGATTTTGTCCGCAAAGATCGTGATTTGACGAAAGAATTTCAAAAAGCAGGCTATCGTTATGTAACCAATAAAGCTGACTTACAAAAAAACAAACAGCAAAAATTGTTAGGCATTTTTGCTGACGGTGGTCTCGATAAAGCAATTGATCGTGATAAAACGACCCCTTCATTGCAAGACATGACATCCTCAGCCATCAAACAGCTGTCTAAAAACAAAAAAGGATTTTTCCTCATGGTTGAAGGCAGTCAAATTGACTGGGCTGGACATGACCACGATATTGTCAGTGCGATGAGTGAGATGAAAGATTTTGAAAAAGCATTTGAAGAAGCCATTCGTTTCGCAAAAAAGGATAAAAACACGTTAGTCATCACGACAGCAGATCATTCAACTGGCGGCCTTTCCTTCGGGGCAGACGGATCGGGCAGCTGGGATTATCAGCCTGTCAAAGCAGCAAAAAAGACACCTGATTTCATTGCAAACAAAATTGTAGGGGGTATGAAGGTCGAGACTGCGCTCAAACAATACATCGACCTTGATTTCACAAAAGAGGAAATCGCCTCTATTCAAAAGGCAGCTGAAACAAAAGATCCTGTTCAAATTGATGATGCCATCGAAAAAGTCATCAATACAAGGTCTCATACAGGCTGGACCACATCGGGTCATACAGGGGATGAAGTACCATTTTATGCTTATGGGCCAACAAGCGAACAGCTAAAAGGGCTCATGGAAAATACAGATCAAGCGAAACACATTTTCAAACTGCTGAAAAACCAATAAAGTGCTAATCACAAAAAAAGATGTCTAGTCGTAGACATCTTTTTTGATCATTAAGTGAGATACTTCCTATGAACCCCTTTTCCATCGTATGAAAACATCACTTCTTTTCCTTCAAGAACTGACTCGATGTGCACACTTCTTCCCCATAGTTGATACAAATATGGAAGCACCTTTTCTAAGTATTTGAGATCGAGCTCAATGCCTTCATACCAATGTTTAATATAGAGTTCATTGTTTTTTAAATAGTCGCCATCGATGACTGTCAAATACGGAAAGCCGCCATTGACCCTCATGCTGACTAGCTGATCACGGACTGCCTTCCATTCTTTATCAATGACTTTATAGTCTCTCCCCTGCTTTTGAAACAAGTACAAATCTTCCCTCATCACAAGGTCTTTCGTTAAGTAATTTCGAATAAAAGAAATGTCTGATTCAATTTCCCGCACTTCAAACATTTTGCTGCGACCCGACCCTTCCGTCACTCCTGCTTTTTTCAATTCCTCGCATGGATGATCGTAGCGCTCTTCAATATCTTCAAAAATCTTCAGCCCTAAATAGTAAGGATTGATTCCTGTCTTAGATGGCTGCACGACACCTGCATTTAATTTGGCAAATTCAATCGATTCACTTGAATCTAAATCAAGTTCACGCATAATCCGCTGGTGCCAATACGATGCCCAGCCTTCATTCATGATTTTCGTTTCTAGCTGTGGCCAAAAATAGAGCATTTCCTCTCTCAGCATCGTCAGCACATCCCGCTGCCAAGGCTCTAGCTCTCGGGAGTGTGCCTCGATAAAGAGCAATATATCTTTTTCTGGCTTTGGGGGGAATTGCTTGATCGTTTTCTTTTTCTCACGTGTTTTCGGTTCATCCATTCCCCACAAATCATCATATGGCGTTTGACGTTTTGGTTTGTCCTCTTCATATTCATCTTCATCGTCGAGATTCCAGCTTAATTTTGAACGAACAAGCGACGGATCAATATGCTCCTGCAATGCCAATACAGCATCTAAAAAGGACTCGACTTCTTTTGTACCGTGGATATGTTCATATTCTTTAATTCGCTCTGCTGCCGCTGACATACTTTCCACCATATCTCGTTTTGTGTTTTGGAAACGGCAGTTGTTTTTAAAGAAATCGCAGTGTGCCAAGACATGAGCCACAATTAGTTTATTTTGAACAAGCGAATTGTTATCAAGGAGAAAGGCATAGCAAGGATTTGAATTAATCACCAGCTCATAAATTTTGCTTAATCCTAAATCATAATGAAGCTTCATTTTGTGAAATTGCTTTCCAAAGCTCCAGTGGCTAAATCGTGTTGGCATGCCATATGCACCGAATGTATAAATAATCTCCGCGGGACAGATTTCATACCTCATCGGATAAAAATCCAGACCAAATCCTTCTGCAATTTCTGTAATTTCATCAATGGCTCGTTGTAAAAGACGCTTTTCAGATACGCTCAAGGAAACCATCCCTCCTCATCGGACTTATCTCTACTATATGAGCGTACCTAAAAAAACATGATGTTCAGCCAGTTGTTTAGACGACTTCCATCTCTTTCATGGACTGCCCGCCGAACGCTTCAAAATGGATATTCTCTTCCGGAATGTCCAACGCTTTTAAAATAAGGATCATCTCTTGAGTAAATACTGGGGAACCGCAAACATAAAATTGCCCTTTTCCTTCACCAATGACGGATTGAAGGAAAGGTCGGTCAATCCGCGTAGCCACCTTCTCAACCAGCTCACTCTTTACACTCTTTTCAAATTGTTCGTTACAAAGGATAATACGCCCCTCTGGAGATGAAGTGAGAACGTGTTCAAACTCTTGTTCAAAAGCAGTTACATCCTCTAGTCTGTCTGCATGAATCATCGTGAATGGCTGATTGTTATGCGACGCTGTTTTCACTAAACCAATCATTGGTGTGACACCAGAACCGGCACTAATCAAATAAACGGGTTCTTTTGTGTCATCTTGCAAGCAGAACATTCCCTGCGGCATACTGACGTGAAGAACATCGCCTTCTTCCATTTCATCATGCAGGAATGTGGAGACATGCCCATCTCGTTTCACGGTGATGCGATAGTAAGATGGGTGATATTGATCTGATAAACTGTATTGTCTGCTGCATACATAGGCTTCATCCGGCATATCTACCTGCACCGTAATGTATTGACCAGCTTCATACATTGGTAGCTCAGATTCATCCTCTGGTACTAAATAAAAGGAAATGAGTGATGGAGATTCTTGTTTCTTTTTCTTCAGAATAAACGGTTTGACATCTGCCCATCCACCAGTTTGTTTCACATTTTCAGCCATCATTTCTGCCTCAATGGTGATGAATATATTCGCAATGATGTCATATGCAGCCTTCCAAGCCAACAATGTGTCATCTTCCTCTGATAACCCAAATACCTCTTTCATTGCTTCAAGAAGGTGATATCCGACGATTGGGTACTGCTCTTTTTTCACCATGACACTGACATGCTTATGGGCAATTTGTTTCACAGCAGGAAGCAAGTCTGCCAAGCGGTCAATGTGCAGTGCAGCTTGATAGAGTGTTGCCGCAAGCGCCTCTGGCTGGCTTCCATTCATGAGATTTGTTTTATTAAACTGATTGAGTAGCTCTGGATGCTGTCTAATCATATTTTGATAAAAAACTGTCACAAGTTTTGTTCCCTCAGCTTTTAGAAGAGGGGCTGATTGTTTAATGGCATTCATTTGATCTGTGGATAACATCGTTATTCCTTCTTTCAAAAGATGTATTTTAAATACATCTTTATCGTAAAGGAAGACAACGTATAAAAGCAATATTTATAATACATGTTTTAAATGTTGTCACATTTAGTACTTTCTCGAACAGTTTTTGTCTAAAATGTGTTACGATGATACAAAACTCTATTAGGTTTAGAGGTCGTCCAAATGAAACTTACGAATTATACAGATTTCTCATTAAGGGTACTCATTTATTTAGCTTCGAGAGAAAACAATGAACTGTCAAATATTCAGCAGATTGCCGATATTTATGGCATTTCGAAAAATCACCTGACAAAGGTAATTTACCATCTAGGAAAACGTGGTTATGTAGAAACGATCCGCGGAAGAAATGGTGGGATTAGGCTGGGGAAAAGCCCAGAAAGCATTAATATTGGTGAGGTTGTCCGCTATACAGAGGATGATTTAGTCATGGTTGAATGCTTTGATCCGAAGAAAAACAGCTGTATTATCTCCCCGATTTGTTCATTAAAGCACGTACTTCATGAAGCTCTCACTGCTTATTTACGCGTTCTTGATCAATACACATTAAGTGATTTAACACAAAACAAAGATGCTCTAAGAGAGCTTCTGCTCTAAGGCGAAAGAATTTATTTCTTTCGTCTTTTTCTTTACCTCCTTGTAATAATAATTTATTTAAAATTATTATAAATAAATATTGACTATCATGTTTGATTCAATATAATTAGGGTATATAGATTGCTAGAAACCATTTTTTGTTTACAGGAGGAGAAAAAGAATGACAAATTCTAATCATAAAAATTTGACAACGAATCAAGGCGTGCCAGTTGGCGATAATCAAAACTCAAGAACTGCTGGTCACAGGGGACCTTCATTTCTTGATGATTACCATTTGATTGAAAAACTTGCACACTTTGACCGTGAACGTATTCCAGAGCGTGTCGTTCATGCAAGAGGCGCCGGCGCTTATGGTGTATTTGAAGTAGAAAATAGCATGGAGAAACATACAAGAGCAGCCTTCTTAAGTGAAAAAGGAAAACAAACAGACGTTTTTGTCCGTTTCTCAACGGTTATTCATCCTAAAGGTTCGCCTGAAACATTACGTGACCCTCGCGGCTTCGCTGTCAAATTTTATACAGAAGAAGGCAACTATGACCTAGTTGGGAACAACTTGCCGATCTTCTTTATTCGTGATGCACTCAAGTTCCCTGATATGGTTCACTCTCTCAAGCCAGATCCTGTAACAAACATTCAAGATCCTGACCGTTATTGGGATTTTATGACGTTAACACCTGAATCCACTCACATGCTCACATGGCTCTTCTCTGACGAAGGTATTCCTGCGAACTACGCTGAAATGCGCGGTTCTGGTGTTCATACGTTTAGATGGGTAAACAAATACGGAGAAACAAAATATGTGAAATACCACTGGAGACCATCAGAAGGCATTCGCAATTTATCAATGGAAGAAGCTGCAGAAATTCAAGCAAACGACTTCCAGCATGCGACAAGAGACTTGTATGATCGTATTGAAAAAGGAAATTATCCAGCATGGGATCTTTACGTTCAGCTTATGCCGCTCAGTGATTATGATGAACTAGATTATGATCCATGTGATCCGACGAAGACGTGGAGTGAGGAAGATTATCCGCTGCAAAAAGTGGGCCGCATGACACTGAACCGCAATCCAGAAAATTTCTTTGCTGAAACAGAGCAAGCTGCTTTCACGCCAAGTGCCCTAGTACCAGGAATTGAAGCATCTGAAGACAAACTGCTTCAAGGTCGTCTGTTCTCTTATCCTGACACGCAGCGTCACCGCCTAGGTGCAAACTACATGCGCATCCCAGTGAACTGTCCTTATGCGCCTGTTCACAATAACCAACAGGATGGCTTTATGACAACAACTCGTCCAAGCGGTCATATTAACTATGAACCAAACCGTTATGACGATCAGCCAAAAGAAAACCCTCACTACAAAGAAAGTGAACCAGTTCTTCATGGTGACCGTATGGTGAGACAAAAAATTGAAAAACCAAATGATTTCAAACAAGCTGGAGAAAAATATCGAAGCTACTCTGAAGAAGAGAAACAAGCATTGATCAAAAACTTGACAGCTGACTTGAAAGACGTAAATGAAAAAACGAAATTACTTGCGATCTGCAACTTCTATCGTGCAGATGAAGATTATGGACAGCGTTTAGCGGATTCACTTGGTGTGGATATTCGTTCATATCTTCAAGGAAGCATGAAATAAATCTTCTTTTCAGCTGGAGCACCTCTTTTTAAAAGAGGTGCTTTTTTATAGCCGGAATACGTTAATACTAATCAAATGACCCGTCACCGGATGAAAATAAATTTCTGCATGTGCTGCAAATCGTGTGGAGCCTTCCTTCACGGTCACACGAAACACATCTTTTGTTTGATCTTCATTCACTTGTGTACGTCCAATGTAATGATAATCGTTTAAAGCGGCGCCTTCATATTCATCTTGCAAGGCAGTATACGCAAGCCTTTCCCAATTCTCTGCTGGCTGCACAGCTGCTTGTGAAGATGGATGAATCATGAGACTGCCAAATAAAACAATTCCTGCTGCAAAAAGCATCCACAATTTCGGGTGCATGATATCAATATTCTCACTTTCATGTCTATTTTGTTTAGGTTTTGCTGGTTGGTTGTTTTTCATACATCAAGCATTTATTCAGCCTATAATTCCCGGTACCCTGTTTATGCAGACACCAACTTTTCCCCTGAAAAAGTCAACCTGATCCGAGCAAACTAATGAGGACTTCTCAAGGGAAAGGAGAAGGTTTAATGAATGTGGCAGATTATGATAAGGCACTTTATTATACGCATCGCTCGCAATGGGATAATTTACTTATTCTTATGGTCCGTACGCAAGATGATTTGCTCTCGAAACGTATTGAGCATTTCTTACATGCGTATCAATTTAACCGGAACGATGCAGATGTTGAAAAATGTTTATATGGACTCCTGCAGTATATCGACCATGCTTCAGAAGCTGCCGTTGCTGAAGCATATGCTGAACCAATGTACACATAAAGGAAAAGGTTGATTTTCTTTCAGATTGTTGACATAGGGCTAGAATGAACTTTATTTTAGCTCTTTGTTTTCATCCTTTTACTAACCGCCTTTCATAAAGAAGAAAAGACTTCATGAGAAATACTCATGAAGTCTTTTGAAATGTCCACCATGACTGTTTACAACAGCTCTTTCGGCTGATTTTTTTGATAATCTACCGCATAGAGAGCGGCCTGAGTTCGATCTGCCAGCTCTAACTTTGATAACACATGAGACACGTGAGTTTTCACAGTCTTTTCAGAAATAAAAAGCGATGAGGCGATTTCTTTGTTACTTTTCCCTTTTGCGATTTCAAATAAGACATCACGTTCTCTATTGGTCAGTTCGTTCATCAATGCCCATTTCTGCTCTTTAGGTTCAGTTAGATGCTGGACAAGAAAAGCTGTAATATGACCATCTAGCTGGTACGTACCATTTTGCACCTCAATCATTGTCGTGAGAAGCTTTTCAGGTGCTACATCTTTGAGCTGATAAGCCTTTGCTCCCGCTTGGATAGCAGGGATCACATAGTCCTTATCTGCATAGCTTGTCAAAATGACAATGCGGACATCCGGCATATCCAGCGTCATTTGCTTTGTCGCCTCAATCCCATTCATTACAGGCATAGAGAGATCCATCAAGACAATGTCAGGCTTTGTCTGCCTCACTACCTGTAGTGCCTCTTCTCCATTGGATGCTTCACCAACGATGTCCACATCTGGCTGGGTTTGCAAGAAAAAGACCAGCCCTTTTCTGACAATGTGATGATCATCTGCAATGACTACCCTCATGACAATCCCTTCCTTTCTTGAGAAAATGGTACTTTCACATCAATCGTCGTTCCCTTCCCTAGCTCAGAATTGATGCAAAATGTACCTCCTGCTCTTCGGATACGGTCAGCCATCCCTTTCAGCCCAAATGAAGGAAGACTCATTTGTTCATCATACTGAAATCCCTTTCCCTGATCGATGATTTTCATACCAAACGTGTCTCCTGATTGCTCCAGTTTGACCTCTACTTTCTCAACGCCCGCATGCTTTTGGCAATTATTTAGAGCTTCTTGGCATACGCGAAATATGGTTTCGTGCTTTGAATGATCTATTTCCATACAGCCTGATAAAGACAATGAACAATTTAGACCTAAAAGCTGTGCATACTCTTCAATCGCTGTTGTAAATCCTTTTTCAAGCCCTTTTGGTCTTAACTGCCAGATGAGTGATCGCATTTCAATGAGGGCATCTTGTGATAAATGCTGAATAAAATCAATCATTTCACCTAATTTTTGATCACTTGTCATTTGACGCGCTGCCTTTGCAGTCAAACTCACGGAAAACAGCATTTGATTCACAGAATCATGTAAATCCTGCGCAAGCCGGTTTCGTTCTTCTAAAAGTGCATGCTGCTGCTCATTTTGCACAAGCTTCATGCGCTGAATAGCCGTACCAATTTGCAGTGCAATACTTTCAAGCAGATTCAGCTCCTCCTGTGTAAATGTGACCTTCCCTTTTGCCGCCACATTTAATAAGCCAAACGTACGCTTACATGCTTGGAGCGGAACGGTTGCATGATGGGTAATTCCTTCTGTATCTCCAAGCTTTTGCTCAATCGCCGTTTCAATCCGTTTACAATTGATGATATTGGTAGCTGATTGCAGTGAGCCTTTCGTGTAGCGGTTGATGCAATAGCAATCGTTTTGACACATCAATTGCTTTCGATCCTTTGCCAACGCTTCAGGTAAGCATACTTCTGCCATTAGTTCATACGATCCGTCTTCTTCTATAAAATAAATCCATGCTGTTTGAAAGCCTGTCACTTCCATAAGCATATGAAGCACTTCATGAAGCGTTTCCTTCATTTCCATCCCTTCATTTAGCTTTTCAGCAATTTCTTTTAACGTTTTTAATGTTTTGACTTTTTCTTGGTAATCTCCCATCGTGTGTACCCCCGGCTTTTACTGCCTCTCTTATCAATATGTTGATTATACCATGAGCATCTGTGCGGCTCTTTCTCAAAAAGGATGATTTTTTCTCATCCTTTTGACTGAGAAAAAGCCATCATGCATGACATGATGGCTTTGTGATATTTTATTTAGCTGTTTCTTCCACAATGTCATAGACGACTTTCATGACTTCTTCTGATAAGTGTTTCAGCTTTTCTTCGCTGTCTGTTAACGATGTGCCTTTGACTGCAATATAAAATTTGACTTTAGGCTCCGTACCAGAAGGTCGTAAACAAAACCATGAGCCATCTTCAAGGAAATATTTCAGGACGTTTGATGCCGGCAGATGAATCGTTTCTTCTTTCTTTTCAGCCACAAGGTGCCTTTGACTTGATTGATAATCCTCAATGACCGTAATGCGCTGACCGGCGATAGAAGCTGGCGGGTTTGATCTAAAGGTATGAAGAATAGCAGAAATCTGCTCTGCTCCTACTTTCCCCTTTAAGGTTAATGACTTTAACCCTTCTCTGTAAAATCCAAATTCCTTAAAAATATCAACAAGCGCATCATATAATGACTTGCCTTGTTTCTTATAAAAGGCTGCGACTTCAACTGCTAATAACGCCGCTTGAACTGCATCTTTATCTCGTGCAAAATCACCGATCAAATAGCCGTAGCTTTCTTCATAGCCAAATTGAAACGTGTATTCTCCGCTTTCCTCGAACTGCTTGATTTTTTCTCCGATAAATTTAAAGCCAGTGAGCGTATCAATCGTGTCAGCTCCAAATGCTGAGGCAACAGCACGCCCAAGCTCACTTGTCACAATCGTTTTCATCACAACGGGGCGAGGCGGCAGCTGACCTAGTTTTTGTTTTTCAGATAATAAATAATGAAGTAGTAAGGCACCTGTTTGGTTGCCGGTCAAAACGGTAAATTCACCATCATGATTTTTCACAGCGATACCTAATCGATCTGCATCTGGATCTGTCGCAATCAAAATATCAGCATTTTGCTTTTCGCCAAGCTTGATGGCGTATTCAAAAGCGGCATGCTCCTCTGGATTTGGAGACGTAACCGTCGAGAATTGCGGATCTGGTTTTTCCTGTTCAGGCACAACCGTCACATGCTTATAACCAAAGGCCTGAAGTCCGTTTCGGACAGGTTTATTCGCCGTCCCATGAAGCGGAGTAAACACCACTTTGACATCGACTTCTTTTGCAAGCTCAGGGTGCACACGAATGGTTTTTAATTTTTCCATATACGCTTGATCGATTTCTTCACCAATCATACGGATCAAACCATTTTGCTTCAATACTTCTTCTGATTCCACTGAAATGGCTAATTCATTTTCGATGGCATCTACTTCTTTAATGACTTGATCTGCTTCAAATGGGGGCATTTGGCCTCCATCTTCTCCATAAACTTTATAGCCATTATATTCTGGCGGATTGTGACTTGCTGTCACAACAATCCCTGCAAAGGCATTCAGTTCTCGAACTGCAAAAGAGAGTTCTGGTGTCGGACGCAGTTCGTCAAATACGTATGTTTGAATGCCATGTGAAGCAAGTGTTTTGGCCGCTTCCATCGCAAATTCAGGAGATTTATGGCGTGAATCATAGGCAATGGCGACGCCTCTTTTTTTTGCATCCTCTCCATGTGCTGCAATATACGCAGCAAGACCAGCAGATGCTTTTCGAACAGTGTAAACATTCATTCGGTTCGTTCCAGCACCAATTTCTCCGCGCATTCCTCCAGTACCAAACTCAAGGTTTTTGTAGAAGCAGTCTTCAAGCGCTTGATGATCATCTTGATGTGCCTCCAGCCATTCCCTTAGTTCAGTATCCAGGTGCTTCTCATTGATCCAACGCTCATAATTCGTATTCCAACTCATGGTCGTCCTCCCAGCTCTTATCATCAATAAAATAACATCTACTGTTATTTTATATGGAATTATCCTTCATGTCATGTTATATCATGAACATATGAAAAAACGATGAACAAAATAAAAAAAGCCGATACACGATCGGCTTTTTACTTATTCAGCATCAAGCGGTACGACTGCTTCATGGAATAGTCGGTCTAATTCAGTTTGATGTTTCTGTTTTGTCGCTTCATCCCAGCCAAAACGATCTGCCATATAGTCAACAACAGGCTGTGCATACGTTTTTGCCCAATTGATATTAAATAATAGGCTGCCTGTTCTTCTCAAGAAGAAATCGACAGGTGTAACAGCCAATTCTTCTTCAATCGCATAGACAAGTTCAGCCAACACATATGCGGGAATATTTCGTTTGTCTGCTTCCCCTTGAAGCTGCTCCACACGCTTGAAGACATTGCTGACGTTTGAGCCATATTTCTCAGCTAATTTTTGTGCAATCGGTTCTGTTAAACCAACGGATGCTCCTTCTGCCGTTTTCGCTTGAACAAAGGATGCCATATTTTTTGAACCGCCTACATGCCCGCCTGAAATTGGCATATGTTTCGTTTTACATGGTCCGAAATCTTTTCCAGTTTCCTCTTTAAGTCCATCACGTACAAGATTCACAATGTGTTCAGCCATTTTACGGTAACCTGTTAATTTACCGCCAGCAATCGTGATTAAGCCTGAAGATGATGTCCATACCTCATCCTTACGAGAAATTTCTGAAGGATCTTTGCCTTCTTCATGAATGAGTGGACGAAGACCAGCCCAGTTAGATTCAACGTCTTTCTCTGTAATATGAAGATCTGGGAACATATATTGAATGGCTTTGATCACGTAATCACGATCTGCTTTTGTCATACGCGGATGTTCCAGCTGTTTTTTGTAAACGGTATCTGTTGTTCCCACGTACGTTTTTCCTTCTCTTGGAATCGCAAAGACCATTCGTTTATCAGGTGTGTCAAAGTAGATTGCTTGTTTTAATGGGAAAACAGATTGGTCAAATACTAAGTGAATTCCTTTTGTATGTTGTAAATGTTTCCCCTCTTTTGAGTGGTCCTTGTCTCTTAGCTGATCGACCCATGGACCTGTCGCATTGACGATTTTTTTCGCATATACATCGTATGTTTTCTGTGTTGTGACATCTTCAATGACAACACCGACAACTTTGCCTTTATCATAAATAAATTCTTTTACTTTCGCATAGTTGACCGCTTCTGCCCCGAATTTCACAGCCTCTTTCATGACTTCAATTGTCAGGCGTGCATCATCTGTACGGTATTCAACATAGTAGCCCCCGCCTTTTAAGCCATCTTTTTTCACAAGTGGTTCTTTTGCAAGTGTCTCTTTTGCACTTAGCATACTTCTGCGTTCACTATGCTTAACGCCAGCTAAAAAGTCATATACTCTAAGTCCGATTGAAGTTGAAAACTTACCGAATGTCCCGCCTTTATGCATCGGAAGAAGCATCCATTCTGGCGTTGTCACATGAGGACCGTTTTCGTATACGATGGCACGCTCTTTACCGACCTCTGCGACCATTTTCACTTCAAATTGTTTTAAATAACGAAGTCCGCCGTGTACAAGTTTCGTTGAGCGGCTAGATGTACCTGCTGCGAAATCCTGCATTTCCGCAAGACCGACACGCATTCCGCGTGAAGCCGCATCAAGTGCAGTACCAGCGCCTGTAATACCCCCACCAATGATAAACACATCATATGGTTTTTTTGTCATGTCCTGAAGCATTTGTTCTCTTTCTAAGCTAGAAAAAGTCATCTCTTGTTCCTCCCATGTTGTACGGTAAAGAAAAAGAGACCGCAAACACCCAAAGCGTATTTCTACACTTCGGTGCTTGCGGTCTCTCCAGTTCTCCAACCGTTCTATTAACTTACTTGAAGTATACCATACTTTTTGTTTATTTGAAAGCTTGAGCTGCTTTTACAGCCTTTTTCCACCCGCTGTATAACGAGTCACGGCTGTCTTCTTCCATTTTAGGTTCAAAGCGCTTGTCAAGGTTCCATTGTTTTGCAATGTCTGAACGGTCGTTCCAGAAGCCAACTGCTATTCCCGCAAGATAGGCCGCACCGAGTGCCGTCGTTTCATTAATTTCTGGACGTTCTACTGGTACATCGAGCAAATCACTTTGGAAGCCCATTAAGAAATCATTCTTTACAGCCCCGCCATCGACACGTAATGTTTTAAGTGAGATGTTTGAATCTTTTTCCATCGCATCTAAAACATCTTTCGTTTGATAAGCAAGTGATTCTAACGTTGCACGAACAAAGTGCTCTTTAGAAGTACCGCGTGTTAAACCGAATACAGCGCCTCGGACATCACTATCCCAATATGGTGTGCCTAAACCAACGAATGCTGGTACGACATATACGCCGTCTGTTGACTCAACGCGCTCAGCATAAGCTTCACTGTCTTTTGAGTCTTTAAACATTCTAAGTCCATCACGCAGCCACTGGATCGCTGAGCCAGCAACGAAAATACTTCCTTCTAAAGCATATTCAACTTTGCCGTCAATGCCCCATGCAATCGTCGTTAACAATCCATGATCCGACTTAATTGCTTTTTCCCCTGTATTCATCAACATGAAACATCCTGTACCATATGTGTTCTTCGCCATTCCTTCTTCAAAGCAAGCCTGACCGAATAACGCAGACTGCTGATCTCCTGCCGCTCCTGCAATCGGAATATTTTTACCGAAGAAGTGATAGTCTGTTGTTTCACCATAAATGTGTGATGATGGTTTGACGTCTGGCAGCATGGAAGCTGGAACACCTAAAATATCAAGTAGTTCTTCATCCCATTTCAGATCGTAAATATTGAACATTAACGTTCTTGATGCATTTGAATAATCTGTCACGTGTGATTGACCGCCAGTCATTTTCCAAATGAGCCATGTATCGATTGTGCCAAACAGTAAGTCACCATTTTCTGCTTTCTCCCGAGCACCTTCTACATTGTCTAAAATCCATTTCACTTTAGTACCTGAGAAATAAGCATCAATGAGTAGACCCGTTTTATTTCTAAACGTTTCATCGTGCCCTTGCGCTTTTAGCTCATCACATATACCAGATGTTTGTCGTGACTGCCAAACAATTGCATTGTAAACGGGTGCGCCTGTATGTTTATCCCAAACGACAGCTGTCTCACGCTGGTTCGTAATTCCGATACCGGCGATTTGATCTGCTTCAATTCCTGATTCGATTAAAGCAGTTGAAATAACTGATAGAACAGAGCTCCAAATTTCATTTGCATTGTGTTCTACCCAGCCTGGGTTCGGAAAATATTGATTGAATTCCTTCTGAGCTGTATGGGCAATTTTACCTTCTTGATCAAATAAGATCGCTCTTGAGCTTGTTGTCCCTTGATCTAATGCGAGAATATATTTTTCTTTTGCCATGGTGTTTTCCTCCCCTTACATACTTTCATTGACAGCATTTGTCTGGTTTTTCGTAGAAACATAGAGTCCTAACAATACCACAACTAAAATAACGCTTACAATCCAAAAGGCTGGTGTGACGTTCGCTTTAAAGGCTGCATTATAGAAAACACCGCCAAATGCACCGCCCAAAATTGGACCAACAACAGGAACCCAAGCATATTTCCAATTTGATGGACCTTTACCTGGAATCGGCAGAATGGCATGTGCGATTCTTGGACCTAAATCACGTGCAGGGTTAATTGCGTAACCAGTTGTACCACCTAATGAAAGACCAATTGCGACAATTAAGAAACCAACAATCAGCGGATTGACTCCGTCTGCAAATTTATTTGCACCAATCGCTAAAATTCCTACCACCAATACAAATGTACCAATGACTTCACTGAGCACGTTTGCAAAAGTATGCGGAATCGCAGGACCAGTTGAGAATACGCCTAGTTTTGCACCTGGATCGTCTGTCGCTTTCCAGTGTGGTAAGTAATGTAAGAAGACAATAATAGCTCCGAGTAATGCGCCAAGCATTTGACCGACAATATACATTGGAACATCGGCCCAAGGAAAACTTCCTTCTAATGCAAGACCTATTGTCAGCGCCGGGTTTAAATGTGCACCGCTGATTCCTCCAGTGGCATAAGCTGCAATCGCTACTGCAAATCCCCATCCGAAAGCGATTACAATCCAGCCGGACTGGTAAGCGAGCGATTTCTTTAAACTGACTGCCGCACACACACCGCCTCCGAAAATAATAAGAAGCATTGTACCAACGACTTCACCCCAAAATGGTGTCATGAAAAATTCCTCCTCTGGTTCAGTTGCCATCCCCTATAAATGTGTAGAAAAGATAAAGAAAAAAGATCCACAACAAACATACTTTACATCAGGGTCATTTGTCACCTAGTAAAGCGTCGTTGTGGATCTCCATTTCTCCATCACATGATATTAACTTAGTGCTATAGTAACAGAGAATGAAAACGTTGTCAATCAATTTTCACATTTTATCTTTTTCACTTTTGGAATGCTTTCCAAAGCTCTGTATTCGATGTGGTGACAGCTGTCGCCCCTGCTGCAAGCGCCCTTTCTACATCTTCTTTTGTTCGGATAAACCCTCCTGCAAATATTGGTATTCCAGCTCTTTCGCGCACTTCTGTAATTAAATCTGGCACGACACCCGGCAATACTTCAATAAAATCTGGACGATGTTTCCCGACAAACTCCATGCTTTTTTCCATCGCACTTGTATCAAGTAAAAACATTCGCTGGATGGCATATACCTTTTTCTGCTTGGCTTTTACTATGACAGAAGACCTAGTAGAAATAATGCCAGCTGGTTTCATTTCCTGACAAATAAATTCCGTTCCGTACTCATCATGTTTGATTCCGTGAATGAGATCGACATGGACAAACATTTTTTTATGATGCGCATTCGCCTCATTCATGATGCCCTTAAGCCGCCCTAAGTGAACATCTAGTAAGACCCCATATGTAAATGGACTTTTTAAAAATTCCTCAAATTGCTTCATATTGCGAACAGCAGGTAGAATGGGTTGATCATGAAAACTCATATGTCGTCTCCTTCTCGTGTGTATTGGTTCTATCTTCTCCTTACAGTAATAGAATCGCATGTTTTTTTCAATACACCTAGTGTGCCCATTGACCATTCAGCCTAGCAGATCGATTCAGACCTGATCCTTTCAGGGCATAGAAAAAAGCAGAGAAACCTCTCTGCTATAATTGCGCCATGCTTTCTTTTAAAGTATGAATAATGAATGAGGCGTCTTCATCAGTGATATTTAGCGGTGGTGCGAGCTGTGCCACGTTATTATAACCAGCCACTGTATCGCCATTTTTCCCGATGATCAATCCCCGCTTTTTACATTCTGCAATCAATTGACCGACTACACTTGGATCAGCTGGCTTTTTTGACGCCTGATCCTGCACAAGCTCAATTCCAAACAGCAGGCCTTTTCCTCTCACATCACCGACAAATGGATGCTCTTTTAACTCTTGCAAACGTTCGAGCATGTCTTGGCCAAGCGTGCCTGACCGCTCCACTAATTGCTCGTTTTCCATGATCTCTAGGTTAGCAAGTGCCACCGCACAGGAAGCAGGGTGACCGCCAAATGTATTCACATGCCGTAGCCTATCATACGTATCTTCTCCTGCATACGCTTCATAAATGTCTCGTTTCACGCACGTTGCAGATAGCGGTAAATATCCACTTGTGATCCCTTTTGCCATGGTGATGATATCTGGCTTCACTTCCTCATGCATAAATCCAAACCGCTTTCCTGTCCGGCCAAAGCCGCATATGACTTCATCCACAATAAGGAGCGCTCCATGATCTTCACAGATTTCTTTCACCTTCTTCAAATATCCTTTTGGCGGCATTAAGATACCGCCTCCTGTAATCATCGGCTCCATGATGACGCCAGCAATGGTCTCACTTAATTCCCACGTCATCGCTTGATCGATTGCATCAGCACTTGCCAAGCTCTCTTGATCCTCAGGATGCCGGTACATATCAGGCGGTGCGACATGGATAAACCCCTGCCCTAACGGTTCATATTTGTACTTACGCTGCGCTTGACCCGTTGCGGCTAGAGCTGCTGCTGTATTGCCATGATACGATCGATATCGGGAAATAAATTTTGTGCGTGTACTCTCTCCCTTTTGCGCATGATATTGTTTGGCAATCTTAAATGCCGCTTCATTCGCTTCAGAACCACTGTTAGAAAAGAAAATCACATAGTCCCCGTCTAGCCATTCATTGAGCTTCTCAGCCAGCTGAATCGCTGGCACATGGCTTTGTGTCAGTGGGTAGTAAGGCATCGTATTTAATTGCTTATACGCCGCTTCTGCAAGCTCTTTACGTCCATATCCGGCATTTACACACCATAGTCCTGACATCCCGTCTAAATAGCGATTTCCATGAATATCTGTCACCCATGCGCCTTCTGCCTCATGAATCACCATACTTTCATTTTCTTTGTTTGTCCCTTTCATATGATGCCAAATGAACTGATCATCTTTCGCCTGAAGATCTTGTGCGTTATGTGTTTTCATCTTCCCACGCCCCCATGTATCCGTTTTCATCATCAAAGAAGCTTAAACCGGTCCTGCATATAACCTCTCCATTCATTATATGGATAAAAAGTGAGGCATATGAAACTGAAACAAGACCGCCCCTGTCGTTACTCTCATTATAAAAAAGGGGCCAGACACATTACATTAGACAGATCGTCAACTGATTGAAAAGAACCATGAGACACTCTACTTGATCCCTTGGCAAATCTAACATATACCGTTAATGGCGATTCCCCTGTAAAAATTCATAAGCAAGGATCGCAAATTCAAGCGCTTGACGTTTTGGCGCTTGCATCATATCCTCACCAAGTAAAGCATGAAGCTTATCCAATCTGTGATAAAGCGTCTGCCTCACAATATAGAGCTGGCTTGCGGTTTCTTTTTTAGAACCGTTTGTCTGTAAAAAGATATTCAGCGTCTGATAGAGCCTGCCGCTATTTTGTTTATCATATAAAATCACCGGCTCTAAATACTCTTTCACCATGCATTCTAATAACCCGCTTTCTTTCATGACAGGCATCAACCGAAGCATATGTAAATCTTGATAAAATGGGCTTTTGATCCGTTGCGGCATCACTTTCTTTAAATGCAGCACTTCTTTCGCTGCTTGAAAACTTTTTCTCATGTACTGAAATTGCTCACAATATGAACCGATTCCATAATTGATGACTGCCTCGCCGGGCTTCTCACGGTCATATAATTGCGTGATGTCGTTTGCCGCTTTTTCTGCACGCTCTTTCCAGTCCTCAACTTTTCTAGTATTCAATAAAATAAATAAGGTTTGTCCTTGATGCTCGTACACAATCAAATAGAAACCAGCACGCTGAAAAATAGAACGGCAAGAGACAAGAAAATAAAGATTCCCTGCGATTTCTTCTATTTGGTGGTTTTTTTGAAAGAGCATCACCACACAGCCGGTCGGTTTTTTCAGTCCTTCTGTTTCCTCAAGGTGTTCTATGATTTCTCTTTCTGTATGCTCTTCATGAAACCATTTTTGCAGCCATTCATTCTCTTTTGTCTTCTTCAGCTCTTCTGTATACAGCTCTCTTAATGTTTGCTGGGCAAGGGCATTCGCTCCTTTATCCATCACAAGCAGTTCAAATTCCGAGAGCGTGTTCGATTGATGAATGAGGACGAGGTCTGCAAAGGTTTGTTTGAGTGCAAGGACTTGTTTTTGCGTCACTTCATATCCTTTTGGTAATGAAGCATATTGCAAATAATTCATCACAAGCTCTTCTGTTTGTTTGGAAGAATCACATAAAATAATCGGCTCACCTTGAACAGGGATCAGCAGTAGTATCCCTCTCACGTGCTGATACACTTGATCCAAAATATCCATCTGGGGATGAGGAGTTAGTAAAAGCTCATTCAGCTTTGACGACAACGCTTCTAAATCCGCCATCATCTGATACTGACGCTCAATCATCATCGTATGGAGATGCTGTGTAATATTGACGAACTTCACTTCTTTTGTAAACAATATAAGCGGAAAATCACGTTCTTCTGCATAAATAATCAGTTCTTCCGGTACATCAAACCGGAGCGGTACAAATTCAATACATAGTCCAGCCGCACCTGAGTCAATCAACTGCCTTAAAAACGCCTGAAAGACATCCAATTGATCATGGAAGCCTGCGGCCGTCGTTAAGATCAGCTCGCCTCCGTTTAACAAATCTTCTACAGCAGGCACTTCAAGTACATGTACCCATTTTACCTGCCGAAACAATCCCTTTTCCCCAGCTAACACTTTCGCATGCGTAAAATGCTTCGTTTTTAACACATCACTTACTTGAAAATGAACATCTACATTCATTCATAAGTCCCCCTTTGTTTGCCGTCCCCTATCCCAGAGGGTGCATGGATAAAATCCATAATAAAACAGGTAAAGTCACAATACTTAAAATCGTACTGAGAAACGTCGTGCTTGAGACAAACTCAGGCTTCGTTCGAAATTGCACAGCCATCAACGTTGTATTCGCCGCTGTCGGCATCGCTGCAACTAAAATCATAATTTGTTTCACCAAATCATCTACAGGTAAAATAAGTGTAAAACCAAAGGCGATGAGTGGTGAGATAAAGAGCTTCAGCAGCACCGCATAGGAAATATTGCGATAATCCACTTGTTTAAAAGAAATCACTGCGAGCTGCATACCTAAAATCAGCATAATCGTTGGTATCGCTGCATCCCCGACCAGCTGAACACCTGTCATAAGCTCTTTAGGTAATGAAAGGTCAATGAGCTGAAATAATAAACCAAGAAGAGCCCCGTAAGCAACCGGCATACGCAGCACTTTTTTTAGAACGACCTTCAAGTCTCCCGCGTCCTCTCCACCTTTTGCTGCATAATACATGCCGATCGTACTCATGACGAGCTGCTGAAGGACCATTAGCACAATCGCAATATCTAAACCAGCTGCTCCAAAAACAAGAAGGACAACAGGCGTGCCGTAATTTCCATTATTCATAAATGCTGATGACAAAATCATGGCACAATACGTTTCATTCGAATACCCGTAAATTCGAGATAAAATGAAGACACATAAAACAAGTGAAAGACAAAGCCCTACGACAAATATAGATAAGTACACATAGTCCATCGATACTTTATTTTGATAAAAGGTTTCAAACGCAAGAAAAGGTGACATTAAATATAAAGACATTGATGAGAGCGTATGTATATCAAAACCAATTGTCTTCTGCCCTATATACCCTATAAGGAATATGCCGAACACTGGCATTAAGACAAGTAAAAACTCCATGCAGCACCTACTTTTCTCTAGATGAATTCCTTATTTTTTACCCTCTTATCATACCACTGATCATCAATAAAAAAGAAGCACCCTTATGAAAGGTCGCTTCTCTCCTCATCCATATAAAACACTTCCCATAAATGACCATCACGATCCTGAAAGCTCCAGCCATACATGAAATCATGGTCTTGTTTTTCCTTAAACGGTGAACCACCAGCTGCGATCGCACGCTCTACAAGCTCATCAACCTCTTCCCTCGTCTCGACCTGTAAAGAGATAATGACCTCTGCGCCATTTCTGGCATCTACCAATTCCTTCTCTGAAATGGATTGGAAATGCTTAAGTGATAACAGCATGACTGTGATCGTCTCATTCATCACAAAACAAGCAGCATGTTCATTCGTCAGTTCTTGTTGAAAGTCAAAACCTAGCTGTTCAAAGAAATCCTTTGACTCATTTACATGCTTAACCGGCAAATTGATATACAGATGTTTAGATTCTCGCCCCATATCCCTCTCCCTTTGTAAAACATCATTTCCATTCAGTATATTCGTCTTTTCATTTGGCATCCCTTTGTCGCATGAAAAAATAAGCGGTAAGCCCCATTACCTTATTTTAACAAAAATGTATAATAAATCTCGTGCACAATACTAAATGAACTAGGAGGTTTTCTTAATGAAAACAATCGCAAAATCTTTGATGCTCTCCACCTCTGTCCTTTTATTCGCTTCACCTATTACACAAACAGCTGATGCTGCATCTCTTCAAACGAAGCAGGTGACAGCAGAAAGTGATTTTCAGCTTCCTTCAACAACAGACACCATTAAACAAAACATCGAACAATCTTTCCAAAAACAAGAAAAGTGGCTACAAAAATTAGAAGTGATTGCCGGACAAGAAAAACGTGAACAATTTGAACAGTTTTTCAACCAGCATGTAGGACCTGATTTAAAAAATCTTTTAGAAGAGCCTGCTCTTACATGGAAACAAGTAGAAAAAACGATTTATCAATCTCTTGTCAAATCAGACGTTCCATTTTTAGCTGCCAAAAGCATTGCCCACTTTGCTACACTCGCATTAAAGAAAATGTAAACATAAAGAAAAGCGCCTCGCATAATTGCGGGGCGCTTGTTTTGGTTATTTCTTATATTCAATATGGTACACGTCTCTTCTTCGGTCTTTCAGCTGACGAACCGTCCCATCTTGACGCTGTCTTCTTAATATTTCTAAGTCGACATCACCGACAACCACCATTTCAATATTCGGGTTGCATTCCCCTACAATGCCATCTCTTGCGAATTCAAAATCAGATGGTGCAAAGATTGCTGATTGTGCATATTGGACATCCATGTTTTCTGTTTGCGGAAGGTTTCCGACCGTTCCAGAAATGACCGTATATATCTGATTTTCAACCGCTCTCGCCTGCGCACAGTAACGTACTCGTAAATAGCCTTGACGGTCTTCTGTACAGAATGGAGTGAAAATAATTTTCGCTCCTTTGTCAGCTGCAATTCGAGCAAGCTCAGGGAATTCAATATCGTAGCAAATTTGGATTGCAATTTTACCGCAGTCCGTATCAAATACCCGGACTTGGTCACCAGCTGAAATCCCCCACCATTTTCTTTCATTCGGCGTGATATGAAGCTTATATTGCTTTTCAATCGTTCCATCACGTCTAAATAAATAGGCGATATTATAGATTTTCCCTTCCTCTTCAACGAAATGAGAACCACCGATGATATTAATGTTGTACTTGACCGAGAGATCTGTAAACAAATTAATGTAGTCCTCGGTATATTCTGTGATCCGCTGCACTGCTAGACTTGGTGATCTCTCTTCTAAATATGACATAAGCTGCGTTGTAAAGATTTCCGGGAAAACGGCAAAGTCAGCTGACGCATCTGATGCCACATCCACGTAATACTCCACTTGATTCATAAATTCCTCAAAGGAATGAATTTGCTTCATTGCATATTGAATGACACAAATTCGTACTGGGAACGCCGATTTATAATATCTTTTCGATTGCGGGCGATAATCGACATTGTTCCATTCCATTAGCGTTGCGTACGTACTGGAAGCTTTATCATCCGGCAAGTAATTCGGATTGATCCGCATCAGGCTAAATTCATTTAACAGCTGAAAAGATAGCACAGGATCATAAATTTGGTGCAGCATGACTTGCTCTACATATTGGCGAGGCGTCATTTCCTCTTGATATTTATGATAATTCGGGATACGTCCGCCAATGATGATGCTTTTTAAATTTAATCTTCTCGCTAAATCTTTTCTTGCTTCGTATAAACGATGACCGATTTTCATCCGGCGGTACTCAGGACTGACCATTACTTCAATTCCGTACATATTCATCCCATCTGGATTATGGTTTGTGATATATCCATCATCTGTGATGTCCTGCCATGTGTGACGATCATCGTATTCATCAAAGTTAATTAATAAACTTGAACATGAGCCAATGATTTCTCCCTCGAATTCCGCACAGAACTGGCCTTCTGGGAAATGTTCAAGGTGGCTTTCAAGGTGCTCTTTTTTCCAAGGGTCCATGCCTGGAAAGCATACCTCTTGCAATGCAATGATTCGGTCGATATCTTCTTCTCTAATATTTCGAATCACCATTCTTTTTTCAAATCGCGTTAAATCTAGTTTTTCTGCCATGATGTATTGCCCCCTTACTGATCCTCTTTTTCAAGCTGATGGAATAGCTGGAGCAATTCGATTTCAGCCATGGATTCTAATCTCGCATCATATTCTTCAAACTGCAGTGTGCTCGTCACTTTATTTGGCACGATGACACATTTCATACCCGCTCGTTTAGCAGCGATTGACCCATTCACAGAGTCCTCAAATGCCACGCAATCTTTTGGCTCAACGCCTAAGCATTGTGCGGTTTGCAAATAAAGTTCTGGGTGAGGTTTCACTTCTTCCACATCGTCTGACGTGCGGATACATTCAAAGTAATCGAAAAGTCCAATTTGTTTCAGGTGATCAGACACCCATTTATAATCTGAGCTGGAAGCAAGTCCAATCTTAATTCCAAGCTCCTTTGCCGCTTCTAAATAAGCTTCTACACCAGGTCTTGCTGCTTCGTCCTTCATTCTCTTTTGAAAACGTGAACGCCGGTCTTCTGTGAGTGCCTCATGATCTAATGTCTTTCCTAACTGCTCTTCCAAATATTCAAAAGGCTTAAAACCTGCCTGCGTTCCAATCACATTTCCCCATACAGACAGAGGCAACTCCGATTCATGCTCCGCAAACATTTCCTGCAGAACCTCATATTCATGTGTTTCTGTATCTAAAATTAATCCATCAAAATCAAATATAATCGCCTTTACCAAAGAGGCCACTCCTTTTTTCCGAAAGTCTGAAATATCTTCCATACTGCTATCATATCGTGAATAAAATTGACTTTCAAAGATGAATGTCTGCTAAAATGATTATGTATAAAAGGAGCCTGCATCGTTTTGTCAGGCTCCTGTCATGTTCGATTCTTTCTGCAAGAGATCCAAGCGCTCCGATTCGTGGAGAATAGACATTGTTGAAAAAGAGCGGAATTGGTATTGCAGATCTTGAAGGTTTCTCCGTTCCCTTAAAAATAGTATGTGCGACGACCTTGTAAGTTAACAAGGAAGTTCACACCAACTTTTACGCATTTTGAAGGTGACGGCCTGCAAAATCATCTAAATCAAACGGGAAAGAAAAGCCGCACGCATTAACTTGTTCACGGTTGAGTTCAAATAACTCACGATCTCGTTTTGTGATATGTCGCTTCGGCTTTAAAATAATGGTATGTAATAGCTGAAGACCAGATAAGATACGAAAAGCATCATCCATTGTCCCGTTATACACACCATCAATGAATGTAAGCCGGGGTTGTTTTTCCTGCGCTTCTCCATTGACAGAATGGGATAAGAGATCTTCAATTTCCTTTGATACTTCTTCAATTGCCTGCTCTTGAAGGTCTGTCGCAGCTTTCATTAATCTCACGTGGCATCTACCTCTCTGTCGTTATTACTCCATTCAGAATAGCACAGAAAAAAAGTCATTCGCTAAGGTAAGTGTTTCCTATATATACCCAAAGAGAGGACGAATATCATGATCATAAAAGGACACACGCTCTCCCTAAAAGTAGGTGAGCAGCAAAATGGCATTTCCTTAAGTCAATTTTTAAAAGACGAAGTGTCTGCCTCTAAACCGATTATCCATTTTTGGATGGAGCACCAAAAAGTCCGTCTCAATCAAAAACCTGCCCACCATGCTGCAAAAGTGAGTACAGGTGATCAGATTCTCATTGATTTATTTGAGACGGAAGAAAGTGATGTGACGCCAGAATACGGTGAATTAGAGGTACTCTTTGAAGACGAGCATTTATTAGTTGTCCAAAAGCCTGCTGGAAAGCCGACGCATCCAAATGAAAAAGGACAAACAGGTACGCTGGCGAACCTAGTCGCTTTCCATTTTCAAGCAAATGGAGAAGAAAAGCGGGTCAGACATATACATAGGCTGGATCAAGACACAAGCGGCACCGTTATTTTTGCCAAACACAGGTTGGCACATGCTGTACTCGATCAAATGCTTTCAAAAAAAGCGATTAACAGAACGTATCTTGCCATCGCACAAGGACTGTTTAAGAAAAAGAAAGGAACGATCCAAGCAGCCATTGGACGTGATAAACACCATGCCGTCAGAAGGAGGGTTTCTCCTACTGGTCAAAGCGCCAAGACCCATTATGAGGTCTTCCATCTCAATAAACGTTTACAGATGACGGCCGTTAAGCTGCGATTAGAAACAGGCAGAACGCATCAAATTCGGGTCCATCTTAGCAGTCTCGGGCATCCTTTAGCTGGCGATACATTATATGGCGGGAAGCGTGACCTGATAAACAGATGCGCCCTTCATGCCAAACAAGTAGACATGAACCATCCATTCACAGGTGAAAAGCTGACGATAGAAGCACCGCTTCCACCTGATATGGCTGAATTAATGGACAATATGTAGAAAAAAGAGCCTGATCATACAGGCTCTTTTGACGTTAGACAGATGCTCTTTTCGCATAAATAATGTACCGCTCTGGTGCGTTGCCGACAAAATGAAATGGATAGCATGTGGTTAACACAAGCTCTTCTTTTTTATTTTGTAAGGTAATAATGGATGTATCATACTGATCCACAATTTTCGTATGCGTAATTTCATAAACAAACTCACCATACGGTACAGTGATTTTCAGTTGATCCCCAATATCCAGTTCACCAGTCCGGCGGAAGACCGTATCCCTGTGTCCCGACAAAACGATTTGTCCATTTTGATCAGGGTAATAACTGCCTTTATAATGACCGACGCCTTTGGCAAGGTCGTCCGCATCTGTCCCTTCAACAATCGGCAAATCGGCTTTTAATTTCGGAATGGTCAGGATGCCAGAGGCTTTCCCCATTTCAGGTGAAAATTTTTCCTTTGTCATCCCTTGATCAGTTTCTACGACCTTCTTTGCTTCCTCTAACGAATGTGCTGTTTGTAAGTGAGTAGAAGCGATTTGCCAAATTCCCCAGCCAAGCACCACAATCCCCGCTGACATGACAATCACTGCAAGCCATTTTTTCATGCGTTAACTCCTTTGTCTTTGCTGATGATTCTTTAGCTTGCTGCTGCCTTTTCTTCTTGTTTCGCTTGTTGAATTCGGCCCTCTTTTTGATACACAATAGAAGCTCCCTCGAAGCTCTTTACAAAAGCGACCGTTGCTTCTAAATCTTCTGGGCCTGTTTCCGGATTTTTCCCTAGCCGCCCAATCGGTGCATACTTACTTCCAGTGGCAGTCGCCATGAAGTTGTTCACTGTGAGTGTATACGTTTTATCGAAATCAACGGAAGAACCATCAGGCAGTTTTAAGTCGACTACTTTATATGTTAACGGATTGTACGAATAAGAAAAGCCTGAAATGCTATAATCCGGTCCAAATTGAGGAGATATTTGAGCTTCAATGATATCAACTAAATCTTTCCCCTTAATTTCCAGCTTCACTAACACATTTCCAAATGGCTGAATATTAAAGAGGTCTCCCCAAGTAATGGGTCCTTTTTCGAGATTTTGTCTGATGCCGCCACCATTCATCATGGCAAAGTCACTTTTCATTGAATATCTCATGCCATCCGCAATGAGGTTGCCAAGTGGTGTATCACCATCATTGGAATAGCCGCCCTCCATCTTGACCCCTGCTTCTCCAACCACCTCACTAATAATCGGCTCCACTTCTTTTCCGTAATGAGCTAAAATGTCCGCTGCCTCCTGATCCTTTTCAATACCAGCCTGGTCTACATACTGGATCTTTGCACTCTTTTTGACAATATCCTTTGTTTTCCGGTCAAGTGTGACATTGACTTCTCCAATTGCCTTTCCGTATTCAAAGGCTTGGACAATTAATTTTCCATTCACTTCTCCATTGACCACTTCGTGATTATGGCCAGCGAAAATGACATCAATTTCGTCATCGCCTTCTTTGGCAAGCCTTGCGCTTTCTCCAGTAATGGTATCACCATTTTGAGAGGCGGTCATATGAGCCAGAACTGCGATCGCTTTAATCCCTTTTTGCTTTAATTCCTTCGCTGCTTCATTGACAGCTTGGACTTCATCAGTAAATTGAATGTCTTTAATTCCTTCTGGCATGACCATACCTGCCGCTGATGTTGTCACAACCCCGATAAAAGCCACAGGAATTCCTTCGACATCCATGATTTCATAGGCTGGTAAAAGTGGTTTGCCAGTATCCTTGTATTCACAGTTTGCACAAACAAGCGGGAAGTTCTGCCCATCGTATCCTTTTGTGCCTTTCGGGTGATCTCCACCTTTTAAGATGCGCAATAATTCATCTACACCTTCATCAAACTCATGGTTGCCAACTGTCCCAACATCAAAGCCGATGTTCTCCATTAGTTCAACGGTTGGTTCATCTTGTAAAAGGGAAGATATTGGCGAGCTTCCGCCTATCATATCTCCTGCATGAACTGTCAGTGTATTTTTTTGCGCAGCTTGCTTTTGTTTTATATAAGCCGCCACATAATCCATCCGTCCATATGTTCCTTTACTGCCATCACCTTTTACATCCAGCTCATATTGCTGATCAATTTTCCCATGCAAATCATTCATGCTTAAAATGGTTAATGGGACTTCACTGGATGATGCTGACGCCTGATATCCAGCCTGCTCTGCTTCTTCTTTAGAAGCAAAAAAGACACGTTTATCTACATCGATCTCATTCCAGCTGTCAGGTGATACGTAGGTTTTTGCAGATGAATCCCCCACATAACGTGTGAGCCCTTTTTTCTGCTCGCGTGCTCTAAATTCAAACGGCTGTTCTAACAGAGGATCTTCTTCATTCCAAATACCCAGCCCTTTTTCCTTGGCATCTTTCACTGCTTGTTGGAACATCTGATACTCTTTTTCATCTCCAACAGGCCAGATGAAATAAGTAGGGGCATATCCTTTTTTCACAAGCTCTAGGTTCGTATTCAGCCCTTTTTTGGTTTTGACTTGAGCTAAAAGACGTCCATATCCATCCTTTGCTTCCGGGCCAATCTTTAATGTGACTCGATCACCACTTGAAAGAAGCGTTTTTAAATAATCCGTCGCTTTTTGTCCAAAGCGTAGCTGGTTTTGATCTAATTCATTTTTTGGCTTGTGGTAGGTTTCTGGTGTGTCCATATTCACGAAGCGTACCTTTGTTGTGCCGAGCACAGGCTTCTTCAAATGAATGGTATCTCCATCCACAACACGATCTACCGTTGCCTCATATTCTTTTTTGATTTTTGGCGGCTTTGGCTGGTGCTTCAGCAATTTGACATCGGTTTTGTGTCTTGGAAGTACTTGCAGCGTATCATATCTGCTTAAAACGCCAGTAAACTCATACCATTTTCCGGTCTTCACTTGATCAATGGCACCCGTATCAACCATGACTCTAAGGACTGTGCTATGATATTTTTTATCGATGATGACCACATTGTATCCACCGCCAGTTGGCTGATCTGGCGCTTGTTCTACATAGCCTTTTACCTTCACTAATCTTCCTTCATATTTGCTTGCCTGATCCGATTCCAATTGTTTAATGGAAACTTTCTTTGGCGAAGGCAATGGCTGATTCACAGCCTCTATCTTCAGACGATCTTGATCTGGCACAATTTCAACGAGCCCTTTATAAGTCGTCACCTTGCCAGTCACCGTGACCTTCATGCCTGCTTTCAGTTCTGGAAAATTCTTAGGCTGCGCAGAATAAATATTGAGACCAGCTGTTTTGTCTTGAATATATGTTGATAGTTTCCCATTCCCTATAGCGGATTGATCTGCTGTTACGATTCCGCTCACCGTTACCGTTTCTCCTATCAGTTTTCGGGCTTTTTTTATGTTCATCGGCTTTGTTTGTTTCCATAAAGTCTCCTTTTTCTCAGAAGAAGAAAACGCCTCAGCTGTCATCATACTAGGCAGTAAAGATTGCAGACTAAATATCACCAAAATCAAACAACAGACCATTCGAATAGATTGTATACGTTTCATTAGATTTCTCCCCTTTGAACTTCATCTCTTCTAAGTGTACAAAGCAAATATTGAGACTGGATGGATTTCATGTAAAACTGATCTCAATTACTTGGAAACGTAATAATCACACGTGTCCCTTCAAAGCTCTTGCTCTCAAAACGAATGGTACCGCCATGGCTTTCAATAATCTTAATCGTCATCATTAATCCAAGACCCGTGCCTTTTTCTTTCGTTGTGTAAAAAGGTTCACCTAATTTCCCAATCTCCTCTTCTGGTATGCCCTTTCCTTGGTCTTCAAATATCAGCATCATTTGGTCGTTTTTCAATAATGAAGTCACTTGGATCACACCTGTTACTCCATCCATCGCTTCAATTCCATTTTTAAGAATGTTAAGGAACACTTGTTTCAATTCATTTGGAATGCCTTGAATATGTGGCAGAGAGGGCGCCAGATTCTTTTGAATCGACACTCCTTTTAAGACCGCCTGAGATTCAACGACCATAATGACTTCTTCGAGGAGAAGATTTACATTCACCGGTTCAAATTTAACAGATTTACTTCTAGAGAGCACAAGGAATTCGTTAATAATAGACTCAAGCCGATTAAACTCTGACATCATCACATCGGCATAATCCTTCTGATACTTTTTACTTTGAATCATTAGCTGTAAAAAGCCTTTTAACGACGTAAGTGGGTTACGTATCTCATGGGCAATACCAGCTGCAAGCTGTCCAACTGCTGACAGCATTTCAGACTTCATTAGCATTTTCTCAGACTGTTTTTGACTTGTAATATCCTCTGAAATCCGCATGACAGTAGACTGCATTTTGTCAGGGTCATCGATTCGGTGTAAAGAGACTCTTTCCCATCGCTCACGCCCTGATAAGTCCTGAAAATACAACTCACCTGTCCAGCTGCCTTCTCTTAAACACACGTCCCATTGTTTCACTAGATCATCACATTGACACAACGCATAATAGACAGAAAAAATATCTTTTCCGATCAAGTCATATTCATGCTGCTGTACAAACTGACAAAAGCGCTGGTTGACACACTGAATAACGCCTTCTCCCGTTGCAACCACAATATGAATATGGCTGTTATCAAGTGCTGTCACCGCAAGATGAAGAGCCTGCTTCAATTTCGTCATTTCGGTCATTTTGATCCAGGTCATCACTGCTCCCTCGTGATCTTGATCATAGAAAGGCGTCAAATGAACCGTGAATTGTTCTCCTTCGTTCGTTTCAATTTCACGTTCGATCACGCGCCTATCTGAAATGACAGATTGAATATCATGATAGAGCATTTCCTTCGATAACTTCTTGACCATCGACTGAAACGTTTGCTGGTGCCGGGTTTGAGCTGAAGTGAATAAAGAGGCAGCTGTAGGAGTGTGATAGCGAATATTCATTTCCCGGTCCACAAACAACGTGGCAAGTTCTGGCTTCACAGACGGCCGGTACAGTTCTTCTCTTGTCACCTTTAAATTGTTTATAATATTAATAAAATGCTCGTTTGTTTTCTCGCGCACTTCTATTTGCTTGTTTTTTTCTTTTAATTGAGCCCTTGCTTCTTGCTCCTTTTGTTTGACCTCATTGAGCTCATTTTCTAAATCGACAATTCGCTGTTGATAAACCGAATTCTGCTCTGACATCCCTTTGACCCTGCCGTTCTTTTGATTTTTTCCTCTCTCACTCATCCGAATGAGAATGACGTATACTCCTTTAAAACGGCGATCAAAATGTTTCACTGTAAAATCAGCATACTGCTTTCTGCCATTTTCCGAAATGAGGACATGTTGAAAGACAACCTCAGTCTCTTCAGTCCACACCTTTTGAAAGCTTTGACTTAGTATCTCTTTCATATAATCAGGGGTTACATATTCACATAATTCATCTGAGACTTCTGCATGCGCTAAGTAAGAATAGGCACCGTTTGATATCGCGAGGATTTTCTCGCAATCGTCTATGATGAAACATGCATCATACTCCTGCTCTACTTCTTTCATATATTGGACAGCTCGTTCTTTTAACTCCGTACGACCTGCATTGTATTTAGGAACGTTTGAGTGGGTGTAAATGTTCCACTTTTCATTGAACAAATGAAATAAACGAGGGATATTGGGTACCTTTTCATTCGGTCCTAATATCAACATCCCTTGATCCTTTAGTGCATATTGGAATCGAGATAAGACTCGTTTTTGTACTTCTGGCTGGAAGTACATCAGAACATTTCGGCAACTGATAAAATCGAGGTGGATAAAAGGTGAATCGATCAATAAATTGTGAGGAGCAAAGACAATATGTTTTCTAAGCGACTGCTTCACAATAAAAGCGTCACCTTTTTTTTCGAAATATCGCGCCCTCCATTTTTCTGGCATCCGTGCCATAGACTCAAGCGAATAAACACCTTTGCTTGCACTTTGGATGGCTTTCCGGTTGATGTCTGTTGCAAACACTTGAAGTTCAATGGACACTTGTCTTCGTTTCATTTCTTCTAAAAATAACATCGCAAAAGAATAGGCTTCTTCACCTGTAGAACATCCTGCAATCCAAATGCGGCATCGAGATTTCCCATTTTTCATTGTGTTTTCAATGATCGACGGAATGATGTGATGTTCACATACTCGAAAGGCTTCCATATCTCTAAAAAAGGAAGTCGTGCCGCTTAAAAGCTGTACATGCAGGCGATCAAGCTCATCTGGTTCTCTCTCTAATAAACGATCGTACTCGGACAATAAGGAGATCGATTGGTTCGCACTCCTCATTCTTTTTTGAATGACAGAGAGCAGCCTGCGCTTCTCATAGGTTGAAAATGCAATTCCTTTATGCATTTCAAGACGTTCAATGATTCTGATCAAAACAGGGTCTGCAACATCTGTATGCGGAACGTTGATGATGTTGGCTATATATGACGCAAGTGCAGAAGGGTCTTGAAATGTTTGATGATACATACGATCAAACCCACTATTTGTCTCACTGCACGATATGGCTGTACCGCCTTGTTCAACGATTTGAAGCAAACCACTTCCTACACAATAGCCTTTTTGAAAAAAGATCGCATAGGCCTCTTCCTTTTGCACATTGGCAAGTGACTGAAACAATGAATTTACAGCACACGCCTTGTTCGTAGGATGCTGCTCTGTTATGTGTAGCCGTTTGTCTTCTGTCAATGTCACAGCTGCATGCTGCGGACAAACATAAATCGTATTTTTCATGACTTTCTCACCATGCTTAATCGGCTTTGCCCGGTAGCCAATCGGTAAAACAAGTGCTTCCAAATCAGTTACACAATCGCCTGTCACATGATTTTGCACAACAATAAAAGAGGCATTTAATTCATGCGGAAATGATTGAAAAAAAGCCTCAAGATGATGCTGTTCAAACGGCGAAACACCGATGCCAATCACTGGTGCCTGCACATGTTCGTCTTCTATCAAACGATTAATGATTTTGTCCTGCATCTGGTACCCCCATGTTCATTCGTCTGATACATTTTTTCGACAAAAAGGAAGAAAACCCTCTAATTGTAAATAATGTTTTTTGCATGAAAGGAGGAAAACTTCCTCACATTAAAACAGACTGTATAAACAGAAGGAGGATTCTTTATGCAAAACGATCAGCAACCAAACGTTCAAGGACATGTCCAGCAGCCCCAATTCAATCATGGCGGGCATGAGTTATTTGATTTACATGAGGTATTAGCAGGGACCATTAATATTTTGGATCAATACATGATCTTTCGGCAATTTATCCAAGATCCCGCATTATCCGACATGTTAGATCGACAATATCAATTTGTATTGTCCCAGTACAACGTCACGGTAGATTGCTTTTCTACTGGTCAAAAGCCTAGTGAAGAAACATCTACTTATATGATGAAAGAACAGACACAGGTGACATACGGAATAAAACCATCTCAGCCTAAGAAGCCTAATCAATCAATACAGGATGTAAAAGATGCGGGAATTACAGGGCATATGCTTGGTCTCGTGAAATCTCATGCTGGATTACTCTCAATGACTGCATTAGAGGTCACAAACCCTGTGGTGCGACGTGTGCTTGCAGCGCAAATCCCGAACTTTATTGAAATGGCGTATGAAATTTTCTTATATCAAAACAAACATAGCTATTATCAAGTTCCGCAGCTTACAGCGCAAGATATGCAGGCGATGACGTCTACATTTGCCCCTATGCAGGGACAAGTGCAGATGCCGCCAAGCAAAGCCAATCAGCAAAAACCGCTTCATTAACCAAAAACAACGGCCGACCTATTTACAGGTCAGCCGTTGTTTCTTTGATAATTCAGTTTAAATTGCTCTTCAAAATCTGTGAGACGTTGTCCTGTCGCTTGTTCAAATCCTCTATCAAAACGACTAGTTTTCGCCGTTTCCTCCATGATCTCATGTATGACATCTCGTCCATAAAGCTGCACAAGCTCATAGATCATATAGTAGCTTTGTAAATAAACATCTGTCTCATACGTCGTGCGAGATTCTTGCCAGTCTTGATCAGAATAAAGAGATTTAAAAGGAATGACATCAAACCGTTCAGACGTGGCGTTCAGCACATCATAGGCCGTCCATTCTGCTGTTCCTTCATGGAACCAAAGGGGAAAGACGACTGGAGATACATTGTATGCATGCACCTTTTCATAGAAAACGAAATGGGCATACTCATGAATGAATAACGTGTTGAAAAAGTATAAAGGCAGTGTCTCTTTCTTCAACAATTCTTCCCGTTTATCTGGGTATAATCCAATCATATGATCAACATCAGAATAAAAACCTGTAATATGCTTAATGCCGGCAAATTGCTCAATCGTTTCTTTATCATCAAAATAAATGATATCTAACGGTTTGTCAGCTTCATACTGAAACACTGACATCGTTCTCTTCTTTGCCTGTTCCAGCGCTTCTATGGTCAAATCGACAAAGGCGCCCTCATCCTTTGCATAATAGATTCGAATATGTTCATAGACTTGCTTATTGAGTCCTTCCGTTAAGACCGTTTTAGGCGAAGAATGCTGCTCTAGATATTGCTCTGCCAGCTGGAACGCAACATAAATCAAGTACGCAGTGAACGCATAAAAAATCAAACCTGCTGCAATCATTCCGCTTACAAGTTTTTTATGAATTAATGACGGTTTTGCTTTCATTTACTCCCCACCTGAATTCATCCTGCAACCTCTTTCTCTTTCTATGAAAAAACAAAGATCAACAAGAGGTGATATATTTTTTACTTTATGCAGTCAGGTGCGCAAGGTGCGGTTCCAAACAAAAAAGCCGCATATGACATACGGCTTTTGTCGTAGCTATTTTGATTCAGGGAAGACACGTCGAACCGTTTCAGTAAACTCGTCGAAGAATCCTGAAATTGGCTCTCCACTTCTAATACGTTTTCCGTACCCTGCCATACGATCGACAAAGTCTGGATTAGCAGATACATACACATTATCAATTTGTTGATCCGTCGATTTGACTTTGTCAGAGATTTTCTTTTTCAAATCGTCTGTTACATCTCCACTTTTATTGCCTTCAAGCACGACAGCAACAAATGCATTTTTCCCTGTGACAAGTACGTTCGCTGTTTTCACTTCAGACATGTTGGCAACAAGCTCTGATGCCTTATCTGCCACTTTCACCTTCTGAGGTGTTTGCACATTTGGTTGATCCTGTCTCATGTTGTCGTTCTTATATGTGACATTTTCGTACTGTCGTTTCATTGTTCCTCTTCGTTCATCGCCTTGGTTGTTCATTCCACACCCAGCAGTGATCAATGTTGGAACGAGTAATAAAGATAGCATCCATTTCTTATTCATCAATTTATTCCCTCCTTTTGCTCATAGGTTTTTCATCCAGCAGACTTTTTATGCACACATCCTCTATTTCAGCAAATGAATTCATAAATCAGCCTTGATTGGTCATCCTAAACATGATGAAGAAGTATCATCACGATCAAATGGAGGGATTCGTTTGTTTAAAAAGAGAAAAGGTATGAGTACTGGTGCAATGATCGCAGCATCAACAGCCATCATTGCATTATTTTCACCACTATTACGGAGAAGACTAAGCAGCATGACTCAAATGAATTTGTCCTCAATGATGAAAGGCAAAGATCAACACCATCATGAGTCATCTCGTCATGAGTCCCATTCACATTCACGTAAAGACTCAAAAGGCACAGCTGAAGTAGGACAAATGATCAAGCAAGCATTCACCGCTGTCCAGCCAAATGAAACAAGCCAGCATCAAACATCATCGAAAACATACCAAACCCATCAGCCACCGAGAGAGTCTTACGCCCAGTCTCTTCACATTGATGAAAGTGTCATGAATGTAATGGATGATGAATCTATTCAGCAAGTGCTCAATGACATCGAGCACAAATAACTAAAACAGGAGCCTTTTTTCAGAAAGGCTCCTGTTTATTCTCCTGAAAAATGCTCTTTCACCATGATGCAGAAGGAAGGCAAGAAGGTGATTTCGATCGTGATAACAAACCGTTCCACACCATCTAATAGTATCAACAGCTCTTTTTCATGTTGCCGATCCTTTTTTATTTCTACATGTCGCACAGTTTTAAAGGCATATACTCCTAAAACGGATGCGTCCTTTTTTCGAACAGCCTTCAAAGAAAATTCTTGTACTCCAAGAGACATCGTCACCACAAATTGCTCTTCCTCATTCTCAAACCGAAACGTTAGATCTTGATATTCAATGGGCATATCTCGTTCAAATCCTTCATCAGGCCACGTCTCAAAAAAAGAAAGCCAGTCCGTTCGATCTGGAAATTGTTTTCTCCTCATTTTAAATCCCTCATAAGTGAAATTTTTATTAATTATCTTGTTTCCCCTTTTCTTTTGCAACAAATTTTAGTAATTTTAAAAAGGTGATTTTATTTTGCTAAGAGACCTCTTTATTAATTTAACAATTCTTGTCACTTTCCATTATTTATTAATGCTTGTGTTTAAAGAGAATTTTTTAAAAAAGGAAGACACCCTGCTCAGACAAATTTATAAAGGAATGATTTCTGGGTTACTCGGTGTCCTCTTAATGTTTTTCTCTATTAAAGCAGGACCAGCCATCATCGATTTAAGACATATCCCCCTTATTTTAACGGCATTTTATGGAGGCATTGCACAAACGTTCATTGCAGCCTGTGTGATCATTATTGGCCGATTATTAATCGAAGCCAATGTCGCTTCTTTCATTAATATTTTTTCCATGATATTTATCGCCACAGCTTCTTTTTTAATTGCTGAGCGTCATATCAATCACGTCGTAAAAATGCTGTTATCTATTACCATGAGCAACGTCATAGCGACGATTTTATTTATCATCATCGTCAATGAAAGATCATTTGAACTGCATACTGCCTATTGGATATTCTCGTATATTGCCGGTTTATTTAACTTTTATGTCATTGAGCATCAAACAAAAGCGTATCAGATGTTAAATTTGTATAAATTCCAAGCTCATTATGACTTTTTAACTGGTGTTTTAAATAAACGGAAATTCGATGAGATATTAAGTGATGCTTTTTCTCTGAACTTAAAGCAACCTATCCATCAAATGTCCTTGATTTATCTAGACATCGATTATTTCAAAACCATCAATGATCAGTATGGACATCATGAGGGAGATATCGTTTTAAAAGAAATCGGAACAAGGCTGATTAAAAACACAAGAAGCTCTGATTATATTGGGCGGATCGGCGGTGAAGAATTTGCTGTGCTTTTACCGAATTGTTCCGTTGAAAAAACATGGCAAATTGCGGAACGTTTACGAAAAAAAATGGCGGATCAGCCAATTTATTTACAAAACGGAACATCGATTCACATTACGGTGTCAATTGGATGTGCTTATGATGCAGGAACAAGTGAAAACATGAAACAATTACCGATTATTGCAGACCAGGAGCTCTATAAAGCGAAGCAGTCAGGCAGAAACCAAGTGAGCTTTTCTGGACGAAAAAGAGAACACTTAACATAGGTTTTTTCCTCAATTTGTTAGCGCTAATTATTTTTAAAAAAGTTTTCGTATAACAGTTGTTTTTTCCCGCAAACACTGGTAAAGTAAAGGTAATTATTTTTGTTCGTATCATCTTTAAGAAGAAAGTTTTGAAAGAGTTTTCGTCTTTGAAGTTTGTGTAAGAGCAAGAATAGTGAATTTAAGCGTTAAGATCGCTTTAGGAGGAAATTTCATGTTAGAAGGTAAAGTAAAATGGTTCAACTCTGAAAAAGGTTTCGGATTCATCGAAGTAGAAGGTCAAGACGATGTATTCGTTCACTTCTCTGCTATCCAAGGCGAAGGCTTCAAAACTTTAGAAGAAGGTCAATCAGTTTCTTTCGAAATCGTTGAAGGTAACCGTGGACCACAAGCTGCTAACGTTAACAAAGCGTAATTTAAGAGCATCTGCTCTTTTAGCACTTTATAGAGTGAAGGAAAACCGCTCGGCTTTTATGCCGGCGGTTTTTTTGTGCAATAAAAAAAAGAGAACCTGACGAGAGGTTCTCTTTTTATTTGTCCTTCTGCTTTAGTTTCTGTAAAGCAGAACGATACATATCATCATTCATTTTCGTCTCTGGTTCTTCTTCTTTGACAGGTGGTTCTGGCTGCTTAAACTTTTGAAGCGCCTGTCTATAGAAATCATCACCTGACGGAGCATCATCTGTCTGAGAAGGCTCTGACGCTTTTTCTTCCACTTCAGGCTCTACAGGTCTCGCCGCAACTTCTGGCTCGCTATGCGGCACGTCAGGATGATTCGATACATCTTCTTTGATCTCTTCCTTCTCGGCCGAAGCGTGTCTGACATTGAACGCTACTAATCCGATAATGACTAGAACAGCAGCTACTAACGCTACAATAATCGTCGCCAAAAGAACCCTCTCCTTATCGCTTAAATGACGCAGTGACTGATGCTACACGTCTTCCTAATGCTTTCCCCAGCTCAATGCCTTCTGAAGAAATCACTTCATCAGAATCAATCGGGCACGTCACACCTGCTCCATAATAAGAGCCGTATAACGCATTTTCTGGAACATTTCCAGGAAGGCCGACCACAAGCATCCCTTGATGGAACATTGGCGTAATCAAATTATGCATCGTCATTTCTAATCCGCCGTGTGTTGTTGCAGTGGTACAGAAAACGGCACCGACTTTATCGATGAGTTTTCCTTCTGCCCATAAATACCCAAGACGGTCAATCCATGTCTTTAATCCAGAACTAATGGTACCAAAGTGACCAGGGCAGCCCCAAATGATTGCATCCATTTGATCAAGCTTGCGGATATCCGCATCTTTCACATGATCAATGAACACTTCAGCTTGCTCTGTTTCACCTGCGCCAGCTGCAATCGCTTCTGCAAGTGCTTTTGTATGGTCACCTTCACTATCGTATACGACATAAATTTTCATGTACGGTCCCTCCACACTTATCTTGCATCTTGGTTTGCTTCCTTAGGTGCTGGAAGCAATGTCATTTCTTGTTTCTTATCCTGCTTTTCTTTTCGCTTTTTATCCTTACGTACATCTCGCAGGAACAAGCTGAGAATCACACCAGCTGCACAGAATAATGTCACCCACATATAAGCATCATTGATGCCCATCACATTGGAATCGACTTGTGCTTTCGTAAAGAGCTGGGTCGACACGTATTTTTGAGCAGCTTCTGCTGTCATGCCCATATGGTGCATCACATGAGAGACAGCCGCCTGGAATGAATTCATAAAGAACGGATCAGCTGTATTCGTTTGATCTGCCATATTGGAATAATGGAATGTCGTGCGATTTGTATAAATCGTCGTGATCAAACTCGTACCGATCGAACCACTGATTTGTCTCAGTGTGTTTGACATCGCTGTACCATGACTGTTTAAATGCTGCGGTAATTGGTTCATCCCAGCAGTCATGACTGGCATCATCAAGAGTGACATACCAAAGGCACGTACTGCATACATGAGCACAATGTGACTATAAGATGTATCAATCGTCAGCCTTGTAAACTCGTATGTGGTGACAACCGTAATCAGCATCCCCACAATGGCAAGTGGACGAGGTCCAAATTTATCAAACAAGATCCCTGAAATTGGGGACATAATGAGCATCGCAAGTGCCCCTGGAAGCATTAATAGCCCCGATTGCAATGCAGTAAACCCAACGAGGTTCTGCAAGTAGATCGGTAGTAAGAACATCCCAGTGTATAAGGCAACGGTAATAATAATGTTAATAACACTTGATAATGAGAAAATGCTGTATTTAAACACGCGGAAATCAAGCATCGGATTATCCGCTTTTAGCTGTTGGAAAATAAAGAGAATGATCGCAATCGCACCAATGATAATCGTAGATAAAACGATTGGATCTGTCCAACCATCACTTCCCGCTTCACTCACTCCGTATAGAAGCGAAGCAAAACCAACGATCGACAGAATCGCACCAAGAGTGTCCAGCTTGATTTTTTTAGGCTCTACAATATTTTTAAACATAAAGAAAGCCGCGATAATGACAATCGCACCGATTGGTACAAGTCCATAAAACATAATACGCCATGAATAGTGTTCAATAATATAACCAGATAACGTTGGTCCGACAGCTGGCGCAAACATCATCGCAAGACCAAAAATCCCCATTCCTTTCCCTCTGTTTTCTGGAGGGAAAATAAAAAGGATTGTTGTCATGACGAGCGGCTGTAAGATACCGCCACCGACTGCCTGAATCAAACGACCAATCAGCATCGTAGAAAAATTTGGCGCAATACCGCAAATAAAAGTCCCTAATGTAAATGAAATCATCGCCACGAGGAATAAGCTGCGCTGGCCAAAACGTGTGATTAAAAACGCAGATAACGGAATGAGCACACCGTTGACAAGCATGTAACCTGTTGTAAGCCACTGAATTGTCGTCGCACTCACATTAAATTCAGTCATTAAATGGGGCATGGCTACGTTCAAAAGCGTTTGGTTTAAAATCGCTACGAACAAACCGGCCATTAAAATGATCAGTAAAGACAAGGAGCCTGCTCCCTGTTTTGTCGCTGCAGGTTGATTTGCCATCTCAGACAACCTCCTTTCATTTTTTGATATCAGTCATCATTAAGATGAAATTTTGACAGAAGCATTCATACCTGGAAGTACTTTGTCAGATGGATTTTTAATTGAAATTTTCACTGCTACTTTTTGTGTCACTTTCGTGTAGTTACCACTTGAGTTTGTTGCTGGCAGCATATTGAATGTTGAGTTTGTTGCATAACCAATTTGTTCAACAGTTCCTTCAAATGTTGTATCAGGATCGCCGTCTACAACGATGTCCACTTTGTCACCTTTTTCAATGTTCTTAATGTCTGTTTCTTTAATATTCGCTGTAATGTAAAGCTTGCTTAGGTCAATCGTTTCACCAAGAACTGTCCCAGGCTGCACTTGTTGGTTGTTTTGTACTTCTTTTTTGACTAATGTGCCATCAGCCACTGCTTTAATGTTTGTTTTTGCTTCTCCTTCAACTTTTGCAACTGTGCTGTCTTTTTGCACTTCGTCACCTTCATTGATGTCCCAGCCTTTGATTTGTCCAGCTGCTGGCGCTGTAATTTGGTACATGTCACCTGTCACTTTTGCTTCATCTGTTTTTACGAAGTTTGTGCTTTCGTAGTAGTAATAAGCACCTCCGGCAATAATGGCAAGAATCACAATAAGGCCAATAATATTCGTTAGCAATAAACGCCCTCTGTTCATGTTTTGTTTCTCCTTTCATGTATAAAAATATAGTGTCATCTGCTTTAGCAAACTTAGAATGCCCATCATCTGACAGATTATGAAACAAGCTCATAGAGCTGCCTGTTTCCCCTTTTTCTACTCCGCTGAAAATGGTGTGCAGCCCATTTATACTTATTGTTCACTTATGAGCAAAAAGCAGAAAAAGAAGAAAAGACAATCGGCATCTTTTTTGAAAAACTTATATTTAACAAGATTAAATATTAATAAATGAAAATTGAAATGTCAAAGAGAAAGTTTTACTTTTTTTCTGGTGATCCCTTCCTTCTCCACACAAAAAACCTTTCAGCCCTTATGCTGAAAGGTTTTTTTGAATGTTCTCTTTAAGAAAGAACTTCTTCCTGCTGAAAAAATTTTTTTAATGCGAGAAAAACGTCTGATTTTTGCTTCAAAATATAATGCTTAAATTTCTCATCCTGAATATGTTTATATGCTGACATTAACGTAGAATGCCGATTATATTGATTCACTTCACCATAACAAAATAAATTGGCTTTTTTCATAATTTCAGAAACCAGCTTCACGCACCGTGCATTATCAGAGGTCAAATTGTCACCATCAGAAAAATGGAAAGGATAAATATTATATCGTGACGGAGGATATCGTTCGTCTATGAGCTCTAGTGCCTTTCGATAGACAGAAGAACAAATGGTTCCCCCGCTCTCTCCCCGAGAAAAGAAGTGCTCCTCGTCTACGACCTTCGCCTCTGTATGGTGGGCAATGAATTCGATCTCGACTGTCTCATACTTTGTCCGCAAGAAACGTGTCATCCAAAAGAAAAAACTTCTCGCCATATATTTTTCCCAAAGCCCCATACTTCCGCTCGTATCCATCATCGCTAGGACAACCGCTTTTGATTCTGGTTTGGTGACTTCATTCCACGTCTTATACTTAATATCCTCTGGGTAAATGGGATAAAAGGAAGGGCTTCCTGTCATGGCATTTCGTTTAAATGCTGACAGCATTGTTCGTTTTTTATGAATATTACCGGTTAACCCCGTTTTGCGAATATCATTAAACTCAATTTCCTCGACAACGATATCATCAAGTTCCTTTTGTTTAAGATTTGGTAGCTCCAGCTCACGAAATAGCGCTTCCTCTAAATCCATTAATGAGACTTCTGCTTCGTAATAATCATCACCGGCTTGATCTCCAGCACCTTGACCTTTTCCCTGCCCTTGCTTACTGTCAGATCCATCCCGAGCGACCACATCGCCAACCTGGCTGTCTCCATCCCCCTGACCTACATGCTTATTCTTATCATAGTTGTACCGAATTTTATATTCATCTAAAGAACGGATCGGAATTTTGACCACATCTTTGCCATTAGACATAATGATGCTTTCCTCTGTGACAAGATCCGGCAAATTGTTTTTAATCGCCTCTTTGACTTTTTTCTGATGACGCTGCTGGTCATCAAAGCCTTTTCGATGGAGGGACCAGTCTTCCTGAGACACAATAAACTGACTTTTTTCTTGCCGGGACATCCATCCCCCTCCTCACCTTTTTGGACAATTCTTGTACCCATCGATTCCATTATCGTATGCTGCTCGTCAGCGAAATGACGACGATTTTTAAAAAAGACATTACCGGTGCTGGTTTGCGCCAATAATGCCTCCTTCATTTATTAACGATTCAGAAGACTACCTACATATTTTAAGAGTTCATTTGCACTTGTAGAATTATAGCCATGCTCATCAATCAATCGCGCCACTACTTCATTGACCTTTTTCAACTGTTGCTCATCCGGCGTTTTTGTCGATGTCGTAATTTTCACGACATCTTTCAAATCGGCAAAGAGCTTCTTCTGAATAGCTTCTCGTAATCTCTCGTGAGAATTATAATCAAAGCGTTTGCCCTTTCTCGCATAAGCTGAAATCCGAATAAGGATTTCTTCTCTGAATGCCTTTTTGGCGTTTTCAGAAATGCCGATCTGTTCCTCAATTGAACGCATGAGCTTTTCATCAGGATTCATTTCTTCACCTGTTAACGGATCACGCAGTTTGTTTTTATTGCAGTACGCCTCGACATTATCTAAGTAATTATCCATGAGAGTTTTCGCAGACTCCTCATAGGAATACACAAATGCCTTTTGAACTTCCTTCTTCGCCATATCGTCATACTCTTTTCGTGCGACAGAAATAAAATTCAAATAACGTTCCCGATCTTCACTTGAGATCGATGGATGCTGATCGAGTCCTTCTTTTAAGGAACGGAGGACATCCAGTGCATTGATGGATTCCATGTTCTTTCGAATAATAGTGGATGAAATGCGGTTAATGACATATCTCGGGTCAATTCCGCTCATTCCTTCGTCATGAAATTCCTTTTTCATCTCATCAATATCAACAGATTGGAAACCTTCGACACTTTCCCCATCATACAGTCGCATTTTTTTCACCAAATCGATATCAGACCGCTTCGGCTCTTTCAGCCTTGTCAAAATAGAGAACATCGCAGCCACCTTTAGCGTATGCGGTGCAATATGAACATCTGAGACATCACTTTCTGAAATCATCTTATGATAAATACGTTCTTCCTCTGTCACCTTTAAATTATAAGGGATCGGCATCACAATAATTCTTGAGTGTAAAGCCTCGTTCTTTTTATTTGAAATAAATGATCGGTACTCCGTTTCATTCGTATGTGCAACAATCAATTCATCCGCACTAATCAACGCAAAACGCCCTGCCTTAAAATTTCCCTCCTGCGTTAATGAAAGAAGATGCCATAGAAATTTCTCATCACACTTTAACATCTCCTGAAATTCCATCATTCCACGGTTCGCTTTATTGAGCTCTCCATCAAACCGGTACGCACGCGGGTCTGACTCTGAACCAAATTCAGCAATCGTTGAAAAATCAATACTTCCTGTTAAGTCAGCAATGTCCTGAGATTTCGGATCCGACGGGCTGAAGGTACCAATGCCGGTCCGTTTGTCCTCTGAGAAAAAAATTCGTTCCACTCTCACATCCTCAATGCGGCCACCATATTCCTCTTCGAGCCTCATCAAGTTCAAAGGTGATAAATTCCCCTGCACACGTATGCCGTATTCTCTATAGAAATCCTCCCGCAGATTTTGCGGAATGAGATGAAGCGGATCTTCATGCATTGGGCAGCCTTTAATCGCATAGACTGCGCCATGATCTGTTAGTGAATACTCTTCCAGCCCTCTTTTCAGCCTTGTGACAAGCGTCGATTTCCCGCCGCTGACTGGGCCCATTAATAATAAAATACGCTTTCTGACATCTAAACGTTTAGCCGCAGGGTGAAAATACTCTTCCACTAGCCTTTCCAATGATTCCTCTAAACCAAAAAGCTCCTGATCAAAAAATTTGTAGGTTCTGACCCCATTCTCCTCTTCAATCCCGCTGTCCTTAATCATATGATAAACGCGAGAATGAGCAGATTGAGCGACAAGTGGATTTTCTTTAATAATATCTAAATATTCGCTGAAGGTGCCTTCCCATTTCAGTCGCTGCTCTTCTTCTCTGTGCTGTTCAATTTTCTTTAAAATATCCATATGAACCTCCTCTTTCAAGATTGAAGCTAGAAATCAGATACTGTTTTACAATCTATGCGGAGGCGTCCTATTACATGCTTTCGTTCTTCAAAATGACGAATTGGCAAACTGAATTGACAACCATCCGCAAGACCCTTCATAATAAAGGAAAAACAGGAGAAAAATGATCTTCATCTCCTGCTTTTCAAGGCGAACTTCACAACATATGAAACCGGCAACAAAGGAACAAAGGGATAAGGGGGAGCTTATATGAGAACGGTCATTATGATGGGCGTCATCATTACGTTTTTAGTATCCATTTTCACAGCTGGCTACGAAGGCAAGCCTGGTAAATGAAAAAAAGGATGTTCCATCAGCGGAACATCCTTTTTCATTTCGTTCATATTTTCAGCACTTACATATTCACTGAAAGCGAGATGGGATCTCGGCTTTTTATCATGTTCTTATATCAAATCTCGGTATTGCTGCTGGCGAAGCGCCTCATACACAAGAATCGCTGCCGTATTCGATAGATTCAGTGAACGAACATGCTCTGTCATCGGTAAACGTAGACAGCGATCCATATTCCGTTCAATCAAATCTTTTGGTAATCCACTCGTTTCTCTGCCAAATACGAAGAAGTAGTCTTCATCTAGCTGCGAGTAATCGAACGTTGTATGCGGCTTTTGCCCAAACTTTGTGATATAGAAAAATTGCCCCTTCGGATGAGCCTCAAACAATTCATCTAATGAATCATGATAGACGACATTGGCATATTTCCAATAATCGAGTCCTGCACGCTTCAGCATTTTATCATCTGTCGAAAAACCAAGCGGACGAATCAGATGAAGTGTTGTATTTGTTGCTGCACATGTTCGCGCAATATTTCCAGTATTAGCTGGAATTTCTGGTTGATATAAAACGACATGAAGTCCCAAAAAAGTTCACCTCTAATTTTCTTTTCCGCTCAACATTATACCATTAACTATCCTTCGGAGCATCGTCCAAAATGTGAAAAAACGTATAACGTATACTAGGTGTATAAGCCGTTGAATCTTCATACGACCAGTAACGCATACGACTGTCATACGTTTGTGCATTCACAAGAGGCATTCCGCCTTTATCATGATCAACGACAATGGTTGTATGATTATACCTACCGTCACCCTCAAAATCGTAGCAAATAACATCACCTATTTGAAGCTCCTGCGGCTCCTTGAGCTTCTTCGCTCTCAACCCCGCTTTGGAATTCGCTAAATAATTTTTCATCGAATGTGCCACCGTCCAGCTGTAGCTCCATGTATGTGGACGAACCCACCAGCCAGATCCACGGTTCGGATATCCTCTCGTTGGTGCATTCCCTGCTTTTAGACATTGTGAAATAAAATTCGTACAGTTATCTTCAAAATTTTTATAGGCTGGATTCCGTTTATTCCAATACGTCTCAGCATATTGAACAGCTGCACGCCGGTCATAGTGAAAAGCTCTTCCAAATTGGTCTTCATTTTGGAAGCGCTCATCCACCTGACCTTCCTTTTGTCGTTCTTCTAACATCATCCGATCTTTCACAAGCATGTCGTTATAAAGAAACGCTTCTCTTTTCTCAACCTGTTCCTCTAAATAAAAAGAATCGTCTATATCCTTACAGACATAAGTGAGGTGCGCGAGATATTGTACTTGCTGAGCTCCATCATCTTGAATAGCTGAATCGAGAAGTTTTGCTTTTGCTTTCGCCTTGACAATCTCAACTTGTCTTCTTGCAAACAGCTCTTTCTTTCGCTCCACAGCGTCCACATCAGACATCAGCTGCGGCTGTTTGATCGTACTGCCATTTAATAAATATGCCAGTCTGTCTTCTAACGTTTGTTCTAATAATTGTTTCACACAGACACCACCAAACTTTTTTTAACATCTCTGTTTGGTTCATTCTATGTTCAATGGGAGGTTATTTAGTATTTAAAGGTGTTTGTAACAATTCAATCCCTTTGATGATCTCTTGTTTTGCTTCTTCATCACTTTCCCGCTCAAGGGCTTTTTCGAGTTCTGAAAGCTGCTGACCATCGCCAATTTTACCGATTGCCCAAGCAGCCGTGCCTCGAATGACTGGTCTTGGATCTTTATGCATCAGATCAACCAAATCTGGCAAAGCAGATGTATCTTTAAAGTGAGCAAGTGCCAAAATGGCATTCCGCTGAATTGGCTTTTTCCCTCGCCATGATCCAGAAACATGACCATACTTCTCTTTAAATTCACGATTGCTGATTGTCAGCAGTGGCTTTAAGAGCGGCTTTGCAATTTCAGGGTCCGGCTCCATTTCAGGATGTAGATGAAAGTCTTTCCCTTTATTAATTGGGCAGACCGTTTGGCACGTATCACATCCATACAACCGATTCCCTATTTTCGAGCGAAATTCGTCAGGTAAAAACCCTTTTGTCTGTGTTAAAAACGAAATACACCTTTGAGAATTGAGCTGGCCTGGATTCACAAGAGCACCCGTTGGGCATGAATCCACACATTTATTACAAGTTCCGCACTGGTCTTCTATTTTCTCATCCGGTTCAAATGGAACATTTGTAATCATCTCAGCCAAGTAGACATAAGATCCGAACTCTGGGGTGATAATCATACAGTTCTTTGCACTAAAGCCAATGCCAGCACGTTCGGCTACAGCACGGTCAGACAATTCACCTGTGTCCACCATTGATTTTGTCCGTATATCTTCGTGTTTACTGCGCAAAAATTCTTCAAGCATGTCGAGCTTTTTTTTCAGCACAACATGATAATCAGTTCCCCATGAAGCCCTGCAAAAAATCCCTCTTCTTGCATCCTTTGTACTTCGGGGAGCATCTTTCATTTTGGAAGGGTATGCGAGCGCAATGGCGACAATTGATTTTGCTTTTGGAAGCAGCAAAGCAGGATTTGTTCGTTTTTCGATATCAGGCTCTTCAAAACCGGACAAATACCCTAACGATTCATGTAAGATGAGGCGGTCCTTTAATGAATCAAATGTATCAGCACTTGCAAATCGAATTTTATCGACACCAATTTCGTTCGCATATTGAATTAACTCTTCTTTTAATTGTCCAACATGAATCACCTTGCAAACCTCCTTTCTTTGTTTCTTCAGTTGTTTTCAGTATAATACGAGTGTATCATGACCGATTGGAGTGAGTCACTGTGAAGATACAAATGGAAATCTCCCAACCTCAAAGCCCGTCTATCCATGTTGGACAGATTGAATATTCACATATTGAGATAGGAAAATCCCCTCAAATGTTAAAAGGCCGACTGCGCCTGTTTCAAGAATCTTTGTTTTTTGAATATGAAGATCAAACTTTGGAAGAAGTACCAGCGATCAAAGAATGGACGAATCTTCTAGAAGATGTCCCTTTTCTTCCGCTTCTTGCTGATATTCAAAAAGAACAATTTATTGACTCGGCCAATTCCGTACAGGATTTGTCGATATTTTTTTCATTAAAATATTTCTTGCCTATCCTTACATTAGATGCCGATCAATTGAAAGGGCCTCTTTCATTATCCAAAAATGAAACTGGTCATATTGAATGGCAGGATGGCGCAGAGCTTAAAGGGTTATTTTCTCAAGCAAGTAAAGCTCAAATTTCTCAAGACACAAAAAGCATTCTTCAAATCATTCTCTTCCCACCATCTATTTCCCGGGAAAAGAGTGAGACACTTATACAATCCTTGACGAAGATGTTTATACAAATACATGGTGGAGAAAGTAAATATGAACTCATTGAAAAAGCACTGTAGGTCACAGTGCTTTTTACATTATACTGACATAATAAAAAACGCAACACTTCGTTTATCTATGAAACGAAATACTGCGTTATAAACAAAATTATGTATTGGAGCGGGTGATGAGAATCGAACTCACGACATCAGCTTGGAAGGCTGAGGTTTTACCACTAAACTACACCCGCATCAATCTTTTAAAGACAACATCATTGCGTTGACTTTTATTATGTTACAACTTTCTTAACAATTCGTCAAGAGAATATGAAGATTTTTCGTCAAAAAATTTCATATTCTCCATATATATTACGATAGTTATTTATCGAGCTGGATATAAAATAAGTAGGCATGTGACTTATTCTTCAGCGCTTGCTTAGGATTTTTCTCAATCACTTCAAGCATCGGTGAATTTCCGTCTTTCCCCATTGCCGCAGTATACGCAATCAGTGCCTTTCCTCCAGGAGAGACTTTGACAGTATCAGATTGTGCAGAAAAAACATAATCACTTACTTTGAACGGAAAACTTGCTGTTGCTTTTGTCATTCCCTCATTCTTGTTGTCTGACCACATACTAAATTGTGATTCATATGTATCTTTCTCATCTCTTAATTGTAAAAGTATATTCATCGTTTGGTCAGTTCCATCCTGATGTAACGTAAAAGTCGAAGAAGATGATTCCTTATCAACTAGCCGGCCATTTTTGTAGTGGCTCCCGATAAACGTAATACTCTTATCATTCTTCGTTAATCCTTTAAGTGTAAGAGCTACTATTTCATTCGTCGTTGATGCCTCTAGTAAGTTTTTTTCTTTCTTTGTCAATTTCATTTTTTCAATCGTTACTTGGTTTTTAGAGTCAGACTCTGTTTCTATTTTAGAGACCGTTTTCTCTGTCGTTGTTGTTTCTGCAGCCTTCTCGCCGCATCCTGCTAATAGAAAAACAGTCAATAAAAGAATGCTCCATTTCTTAATCATTGATATCCCCTTTTATACTTTTATTTTTTATTATACTAAAATTTGGTTGATTATACAAAAAAAGATTAGGAAAATTCTCCTAATCTTTCGCTTTTTTCTGTTTCATGGCTGATAGGAATGCCACAATGAGAAAACTGACAGCAAAAATGACAACCATATAAATAAAAAAGTTTGGTTTGATTTGGAACGTAAATGCAGACGAACCTTCCATCTCAAAAGCAAGACTGTTAAATAATAATTCATTATTTGTTTTTGATTGAAATAAGTGATAGAACAGAACACCAATGGTCAGCATCGGAAAGCCTAAGAAACCTAGGAAACTACCAACAATTGCACCTTGTTTCATTGCCTGAACGTTCATGATCGTTGTCCTCCCATTCCACCAAGCAATAACTGCTTCATAATAGACTTACCATCCCCCATAAACGGAAGAAGGTAGAGTAATTGAATAAAATACGTGATTGAAAAAATGAAAAACCCTGTCGAAATTGGATTTTCTTTTAGAAATAAAACAGTCACAATGATTCCGGCTGCGCCAATGAGCCCCGGCAAAAGCGGACCAAGCAGTGTAATCCACACCTGTTTTTTCTGAAATGGATCTAAAACAGGCCTCACAAATTTCACAGACATCATATCGCTCGCAAAAAAGCCTTGAGGACCATCCCGGCCGGCGAACTTCCGATGTGCATACCCATGTGCCGCCTCATGCAAGGCGGTTCCAGTAATTAATCCGAAATAAATAATCGTAAAATAAATGGCAATGGCTGCAATCGATGGATCAGGAATAAATAAAAAGGCGATTCCCGCCATGATCATAAAGAGCACCCAGAAAAAGATGATTTTGCGCGTCACCATCAGCAGAGCCGTACCCAATATGTGAAGAAATGAATGACCCGTGCAGTCAAACCGCTCTTTCATCTTTACTTGATACTGCTTAAAAAATTGACAGAAGGCTGTGACAGTCCGATATGGCGATTGATAATGAATCGACAGCAAGTGATGCTGATTCAGCCCCATCATCAATTGATAAAAATCACGGGCAATCACAGACTCATCGACCTGAAACAAATCGGCGAGCTCTGCCGTAATACTCGCCTCTGTCCTTTGACCATCCACTTTCGTTAACATATGATATGCACTTTCGTTAATCGGAAGCGAACTTCCGTACTGCGTATCAGTCAAATGTCTTTTTTGTAAAGTCACATATGGCGCAAGTGCCGGCACCCGCTCAATCTTTAGCTTATTGTTAAGAAGTTGAATCATGTGAATACCTCCATGAAAAACCTTTATATATGGCAAAGATGAGCAGACATTCAAATCCTGCCACAAGCAGCCACTGAAGCATTTGACTCGATTCCCCTATCACATAGTTTCCAATAAATACAATCGGAATCATGATTAAAATAAGCGCTCCAAACGAGAAAATGCCTGTGTATGGATTATTTCGATCAAGGGGCAATAAAATACCCACCACATAAAAGAGAGCCGTTGCATTAACCAAGACAGCAGCGCCAATCAACACGATCCAGATCTGATCCGGGAGCGTCAGTGTTGTGATCATAAATAATACAATTTGGATCACACCAACGAGCAAAAGCCCGAGAAACTTATAAAGAGCCACTTCCCACGGCCTTAGACCAAACGTTTTATACATCCCAAGCATACGTTTGTCATTGCCAAATGAATTAAAAGCTGTTAACCCAGCTAGCGCACATAAGACAAAAAAAGCTTCTCCTTCAAAGCGGAAGGCAAACTGATAACGAACAAATAAAATGACAATAAGGAGGATGAGAAAGTTTAAAATATTTTCTTCATTTCTCACTTGTGACTTTATTTCCTTTACAATGAGTGACCACTTTTTCGAAGATGAAAATGGTAGTTTGTGCAGAAAGGTTAACGCTTTTTTCTCAGCCATAATTGGCATTAAAGCAAGAGAAATAAATGCGCCTCCCGCAGATAATAAGATGAAGAGGATCAAAATCGCATAATTCACCCCGTCAGGAGACATCCCTTGTGCCGCTAAGAAAAACGGCGCTGTAAAATACATCAAATGATAATCAAACTGTACATATGATTGCTGTATTTGATTGATGTCGAAATGTGTCATTCCATACGCTACAACTAGCGCTAATAAAACAAATATCGCTGCAAATTTTTGCAACGGTAATTTTAATTTTAGTACGAGTAAATAAGTCACGTTGTAAATGAGCTGAAGCAGTGTTAAGACAAAGAGGGATTGCAAAAGCACCATCAAAAAGAATGTAAGAATAAAGAAAATACCGATCCCTTGTGCAATAAAATTAGGTAAAAGCAAGATCCCGATGAAAAATAAAACAAGCCCTGTCACGACTGTCACCATCGGAATGAAGTAACCAAGACTTTTTTGAAAGGTAGACAGCGGAAACCAGCTGAGCTGCATAGAAAAACGATCTTGTTCAGGTGTTCTGACTTTGATCAGCACAAATAACAAGCTTGTAAAAATGGATGCATTGATTGCCATCGACACAACCAACAACCCAAGTGAACGTTCATCTCCATTTAAGAAAGCCTTCATAAAGACACCCGTAAAACTGTATCCGATGATGGCTCCCATTGTGACTGCAAACAAAAAGAATAAGACCACAATGATTCGCTTCGTTTGAGTATCAAAGAGCTTATACATCTCCTGCTGCCACATTTTAAGCATCATTTTAGAAATGATTAATGATTTCATCAAAATGTGCACCCCTATCACTTAACATTGAAGCTTTCAGAAACACCTGTTCCAATGTGCTTGATTGATACTTTTCTTTTAAGGCTGAAACCGTCCCTTCATCCATTTTATTTCCTTTAGAAATAATGGCGATCTTGTGGCACAGCTCTTCCGCTGAAAGCATATCATGCGTTGAAAGCAAGATTGCACCATGGTGCTCGGCATAACGTTTCATCAGTTTCTTTGTGTTTATAACCGCTTCAATATCAAGTCCTCTAAAGGGCTCATCCATGATCACTAATTGACTCTCAAGCATAAAGGCAGCAATCAGCTGTGTCTTTTTTTTCATTCCATGGGAATAGGTTTCAATCGGTCTTGATAAAGCTGATTCCATATCAAACAATTCAATTAGTTGATTTCTTCTTTGAATTGTTTTACATTCATACATAGAAGAAACAAAATCTAAATATTCAGCACCAGTCAATGCTTCAGGGAGCAGCAGATCATCTGGAACATAGGCGACTTGTTTTTTAAAGGATGGATCATCATTTGTGACATCCTTGATATGAATGGTTCCTTCTGTATGCTTAATGATGCCGAGTACACAGTTAATCATCGTTGTTTTACCGGATCCATTTGGTCCAGCCACAGCAACGATTTGATGAGGGGCAATTTTCAAATGAAAATCATTGACAGCAGTCACGTTATTTTTATACGTCTTGGTTAAATTCTCGATCGTAAACATATAACCTCCAAGTGTCTGCATATTCTTTAAAAACAGATCAGGCTAAACCGCCCGCCACAGACGGTTTAGCCCTGGTGTCTTATCTAAGAAGTAAAAAGATGAATCCTAAGTATAGCTACTTACATTCAATTTGGACTTTTAAGCCACTTTCCCACTGAACGGCTCCTGTAAAGCTACCCTTGCCGTTTGCTAAACACCAAACTGCTGCTCCTAGAACAACTGTTGCTCCCAATCCAAGAAGGACAGCAACAAATACTAAGAACCAAGCTTGGTCCATAATAGCAGGTTCCATAGTGGAATAGTCAACTTGCGGCGCTGCATAAGTCATACTTTTCACCTCCCAGCTTATGATGATCGTATCATAGGCGTCACACTCCAAACATCAACAGAAGATCCCATTTTTGACCGAACATATTTTCGTGTAAAATGTGACTTTTTATTCAATTATTCATGTTCAACTATATAAATACTCCCTTTTTTACTATTTTTCACCATAACATAAGAACCACCGAAACCATATATTGTCAATAAATCCATCTTTTTTCTGCCTTTTTTCAAATAGTTCATTTTCATCATCTCTTCTATTTAATCTTTCATTTTTTTGAGATAGAAAGAATTCCCCCGATATATCAGATATAAAAGTCCTAATTATATGTCGTTAACACATCAAATACGACATATTAACTGATAATTCCGACAAAAGAGTGAGCATATTTTCCTTCTTCTCTTGTCTCTTAAAATATGTATATACAAGAAAACCTGTTGGGAAAAAAGCCCTTGCCTTCTTCCACAGCACATATCATTTTACTTGCTTCTCTTTCTATAAAAAAAGCAAAGCAGCCCGACAAGTATGACTGCTTTGCTTTCATTTATGAGGAACTTGCAGCAGAGACTGTATCAGGAAAGTAATTGTTCCCAATAATTTCACCAGCAGGAACGTGTGGTCCTGCATCACCATTTCTTTTAAATGGGAGAAGCGGGAAAACAAGTTCTGCTAAATAATAAGATTCTTCTAAGTGCGGATAACCAGAAAAGATAAATGTATCAATACCTAGAGACTGATATTCTATTATACGTTCTGCTACTGTATGCGGGTCCCCGACGAGCGCTGTTCCTGCCCCGCCTCTAACTAAGCCAATGCCCGCCCAAAGATTAGGGCTAATTTCAAGCTTCTCTTTATTCCCTTGATGTAATTCAACCATTCGTTTTTGCCCTACTGAGTCCATCCCTTGTAAAGTCTTTTGCGCCTCATCAATAGTCTCTTGATCTAAATGACGAATCAGATGTTCCGCTGCCTGCCAAGCTTCATCTTCCGTTTCCCTCACGATCACATGAAGTCGAATACCAAACCTCACCGTTCTTCCTTCCTTTTCAGCCTGCTTTTTCACTTGTGCGATTTTCTCTTTTACTTGTGCAGGCGGCTCGCCCCAAGTTAAATAAACATCTGTATGTTTTGCAGCGGCTTGAATGCCTGCTTCTGATGATCCTCCAAAAAAAACGGGTGGATGTGGTGTTTGAGCTGGTGGAAATAACAGCCGTCCATTTTGTGTTTGCAGATGCTTCCCTTGAAACTGAACATTCTCTCCTTTCAATAACCTCTTCCATATGGTCAAAAATTCTTCTGCTGCCTCATAACGTTCATCATGAGAAATGAATAGCCCGTCTCCTTCAAGTTCTTCTTTACTTCCTCCCGCTACAACATTGATCAGCAGTCTCCCGCCTGAAAGCCGATCAAATGTGGAGGTCATTCTAGCAGTAACAGATGGCTGCATCAACCCTGGCCGAAGAGCCACAAGAAACTTTAAATGGGTTGTTTCTGCAGCTAAAGCGGCCGCTGTCAGCCATGGATCTTCACAAGATCTACCAGTAGGCAGCAAGACCCCTGTGTACCCAAGCTGATCGGCAGCTTGAGCAATTTGTTTAAAATACGGATAGTCTGCCTGTCTTGCCCCTTTCGATGATCCTAAATAACGCCCATCCCCATGCGTTGGAATAAACCATAGAATATTCATCATATCGCCTCCTATTATTTTTCACCTTGATAACTTGTGCGCCATTTGAGCAGTCGCTTTTCTAACAGCCGTACAAATGAATCAGTCATCTTACCAACTACCGCAAAGATGATAATCCCTACAAACACTTTATCCGTTTGCGAGAATTGTCTTGCATCCATAATCATGTAGCCGACTCCACTACTCGACCCCATCAATTCAGCCACCACTAAACCAAGCCAGGCAATGCCTAATGAAAGCCTCACGCCCAGAAGAATATGAGGAAGGGCAGCAGGTAAAATGAGCTTTGTGATATTTTGATACAGATTAAACTCTAAAGCGCGAGCCACATCGAAAAGCTTGTTATCTACACTGCGAATTCCTAGAAAAGTATTGATATAGATCGGAAAAAAAGCCCCAAGTGCAATCAATAAAATTTTCGCTGATTCATCAAAACCAAACCAAAGAATAAATAAAGGAGTCACCGCTAAATGAGGAACTGTTCTCAGCATTTGCAAGGTCGGATCTACATACTGCTCGGTTTTCCTAGAAAAACCGACACACAGACCCATCGCAAGTCCTAAACCTCCCCCAAGTAAAAACCCGCATATTGCTCTGTAGAGACTGATGTAAAGATGGCCAAACAGCTCACCGGAACGAATCAACTCACGAAAAGATTCCGCAATGACAGTGGGTGCAGGTAGTACAGTAGAAGAAACGATTTGGGAAGCAGCAGCTCCCTGCCAAATCGCAATGAGTAAAGCAGGTAATACAAGTCCTTTTAACATGATGAAGGATGAAGCTTTTCTCCTTTTTTTCTTCATTCGCTCGGTTTTAGTCACAAGGGCTGGGTTAGATGCAGCTTTCATCAACTCTTCTCCTCTTTCAGCATTTTTTCAATAAACGAATTATCTACCACCTGATTGACATCAATCTTCCGCTGAATCGCCTTTGTTTGATATTGAAAATCAGCTGTATGCTGCTGAGCGTTTATGATCTTCTTAGAAATAGGCTCATTGAGCGGCTCTGTATTGTTTAATACTTGTGTCACCACCTTCTGATCTAATTGTTTCAAACGAGCATAAAGTGTAATGGCTTCCTGTTGATGGTCTTTCTGCCATTTCACCGCTTTGTCATATACTTTTAAAAATTGCACCACTAGTTCAGGGTACTCATCGGCAAACTTGGTTCTGACAAGTGTGAATCCAGGTGAATATAAATCGGTCGCTTCTCCATTAACCAGCAGCTTTGCTCCCTTTTCTATCGTTTCAAGTGATAAGAACGGCTCCCAGATCGACCAAGCATCAACTGACCCATTTTCAAACGCAGATATTGCCTCATCCGGCTGAAGCTGAATGATCTGGACATCCTTTGCAGATAAACCTGCCTGATCTAATACTTTGTATAAGAAGTCAAAACCACTGCTCCCTTTGGCAACGGCGATTTTTTCCCCTTTTAAATCTTCTACTTTTTGAATCTCACTGTTCTTATTCACTAAAATCCCATTCGCCTTTAACCCATCCTGAGATAAACCAATTTCCTTAAAATCAATACCTGCTGCCTGACCAGCTATAACAGGTGAATTACCAACCTGTGAAAAATCTAATTGATTGGCGGCGAGTCCTTCGAATTGGGGAGGACCACTTTGGAACTCCACCCACTTGACTTTCACACCTTCTTTTTCAAATGATTGCTCAAACCACCCTTTTTCCTTTGCTAAAAGAAGTGGGCTTAGACTTTGCTGAATCCCAATCCGAATCTCTTTCGGCTTGTCTTCTGATCCATTCGCTGCTTGACCACACCCAGCTAATACAAGGAGGATACCCAGAAAGAGAACGATCCTTTTTTGCCTTTTCATTCAATTTGACCTCCTTAGATTCCTGAGCCATTCGTCAGTAACAGCTCATCTGTTTTCTCAAATTCTGAAAGCACCTTTTGTCTTAAGCTCTGAAAAGCTGTTGACGTTCTATTCCGCGGGAATGGTAAGTTCACGGGAAGGATTTTATGAATTCGACCGGGTCTTGCTTGTAACAGCACAATTTCATTGGCTAAATAAATGGATTCGTCAATATCATGAGTGACAAGCACCATCGTTGTTCTTTTCTCCTGCCAAATATCCAGCAGTACATCCTGTAAGTGTTTCCGTGTAAATGCATCTAGCGCACCAAAAGGTTCATCAAGCAATAAAATCTCCGGATCACGCAGGAGTGCTCTTGCAATAGCAACACGTTGTGACATCCCGCCTGAAAGCTCATGTGGATAGGCGTGTTCAAAACCTTTTAACCGAACAATTTCAATTAATTCATCCACTTTGCGGCGAACAGACGCCTGTTTTAAATTGAAATTGGCAGCGATATTTTCTTCGACCGTCAGCCATGGAAACAAGCGATGCTCTTGAAAGATAAAGCCCTGTTTCATTCCTGGTTCTACCACACGCCTTTCTCCTATCACGATCTGCCCATCATAATCTGTATCAAGGCCTCCAATCATCTTCAGCAATGTACTTTTCCCGCATCCGCTCGGACCAATCACCGTCACGAATTCACCAGGAACGATGGTGAGCCTTACGTTTTCAAGCACTTGAATGGTTTGTTTGTCTTTCCAAAAAGACTTATCCACAATATCAATGGAAATAGTCATTGCAAGTTCACTCCTCTTGTCATCAGATAGATACACAGAAAGGCCCTTATCCCAAAAGAGAGATAAGAGCCTTCGTGTTGTCCGATCAGCTATTCATATTGAGTTGTTAGCACCATCCCAAATCATATTATTCCTATAAATCAACTATATTTTATAAAATGGTTATTTCGACCTTGTATGCTTTTCATCAATACGATCGTAAATTTCTTCTATTCGTTCTTGATTGCTGTAAATCTCATATTTGTTCCGCTCAATCAAAATGTCTAATGTGATATCCAAATGTTTTCTGTATTTTTTTCGTTTTTTCTTTTTCTCCATCTTCAGCTTCCCTCCTGATTAAAATAAAAAAAGGCCCTTCACTCATGCCTGAGTGAACGAGCCTTCGGTTGACCGATCAGCGATTTTTGTTGGTATTTTCAGTATGCTTATGTTAATACATACTATTCCGACATGTCAACTATATTTATTGTTTTTTCAGATTTATCTAAAAAATGATTGACCGGGCAGTAAACAAGATTTATAGTCTTATTAAATATTTCTTATTAAAGTAGTTGGTTTTATCTAACAAAAGGAGGATACACACATGTCAGAAGAACTTCAATTTCGTTTAGAAACAAAAGCAATACACGCAGGTCAAGAACTGGATTCAGCCACCTATTCAAGAGCTGTACCTATTTACCAAACAAGCTCTTTCGGTTTTAGAGATAGTGAGCATGCGGCGAATTTATTCGGACTTCAGGAACCCGGTAATATTTATTCACGTATTATGAACCCGACAAATGATGTGTTTGAAAAACGGATCGCTGAGCTTGAAGGTGGAATTGGTGCACTTGCTGTCTCCTCAGGACAAGCAGCGACCACTTACTCCATTTTAAACATTGCGGGAGCTGGAGACGAAATCGTATCCTCCAGCAGTCTGTATGGCGGCACATATAATTTATTTGCTCATACCTTGAAAAAACTTGGAATAACAGTAAAGTTTGTGGATTCCTCAAACCTTGAAGAACTTGAAGCAGCCATTACAGATAAAACAAAAGCAGTGTATGCAGAGAGCATCGGAAATCCAAAAGGCGACATTTTACATATTGAAGCCGTATCAGCCATTGCACACAAGCACCATATCCCTCTAATTGTGGATAACACACTTGCCAGCCCTTATTTGTTAAGACCGATTGAATTTGGCGCAGACATTGTCGTCCATTCAGCGACGAAATTCATCGGCGGCCACGGCACATCCATTGGCGGAGTCATCGTCGACAGCGGTAAGTTTCCTTGGGGTGATAGCGATAAGTTCAAAGGCCTGACTGAACCAGACCCAAGCTATCATGGCCTGACGTATACGGAAGCAATTGGCGAAGCGGCTTATATCACAAAAGCACGTGTACAGCTCTTACGTGATCTAGGGGCGGCTTTATCACCATTCAACTCATTTTTACTCTTGCAAGGCTTAGAAACATTGCACCTTCGCCTTGAACGCCACAGTGAAAATGCATTGAAGACAGCACAATTTTTACAAGATCATCCTCTTGTAGAATGGGTCAGCTATCCAGGTCTTGAAGGCCATGAATCCTTTGAGCTGGCTCAAACTTATTTACCAAAAGGACAAGGTGCCATCCTCACATTCGGCATTAAAGGTGGCAAAGACGCAGGAAAAAAACTCATTGATTCGGTTCAGCTTTTCTCACATCTTGCAAACGTAGGCGACTCTAAGTCACTCATCATCCACCCTGCCAGCACAACGCATCAGCAATTAAGTGAAGCAGAGCAAAAAGCCACAGGGGTGACACCAGAACTTATTCGTTTATCTGTTGGAACAGAAGCGATTGAAGATATTCTGGCAGATCTAGAACAGGCGATTTCAAAAAGTCAGTCTTAACCAAACAAAAAAAGCACACGCCTGTGTGCTTTTTCTTATTGATTAGTGATTGATTAATCGAATATCTTGGAAGGGATAAAACACGAATGATGTTGTCCCTTGAATGTCACTCTTTGTAAAAAGACCTAAACCATTGCGACTGTCCATTGAGTTTTGGCGATTGTCACCCATGACAAAGTACTTTCCTTTAGGGACTGTAAGAGGACCAAAATCAGGTGTCAGCAAGGTGCCATCTGCGGCAGCTTTCTTTTTGTTTGATGCTAAATAAGGCTCCGCCACTTTTTGACCGTTCACATATAGCTGGTCATTTTTCATTTCGATTTTATCACCAGGTAAACCAATCAATCGTTTCACATAGTGAGTACTACGGTCTTCCCCATCAAGAACAATGATCTGTCCGCGTTTATAATCGCCGAAGTAATCAACTGTTTTATTCACAAACACCCGCTCTGTATTATGCAGTGTCGGTTCCATAGAAGTCCCCTTCACAATATACGGTGCGAATAAAAAGTTACGAATGATAAAAACAGCAATAAATGCGATTAAGATGGCTTTGATCCAGCCCCATAATTCTGATTTCTTTTTTTGTGTTTTTGTATTTGTTGTCATAAGCTCCTCCTGAAATCCCCTAGGACAAAATGAGTTATCGCCAGCTGACCGCTGACGCCACGCTTGTTTCTCCCTAAATATAAACATATTTTGCCAACAAATCAAGCTGTAAGAGAGAAAAAGGCAAGCACCTTTCTGTGCTTGCCCAAAACTCAGTTAGTTAGCAGAAGAATCCGCTTCTGTCTCTTTGTTTGTTTTACCATAGAAATAATCAGATGGATTCACTGGTTTAAAATCAGATAGCTTATGGAATCGAAGAAGATCCCTGTACAGTACTTTATCTGACAGGCTTAACTGATTATCAACACGGGCTTTAATCGCTTCTGTCTTTTTGTTTTGTTTCACCACTTTACCCGTTTTTGTATCGTAGACCGTATTATCTACAAGGGTATATTTTGGTGTCACATAGTTTCCGTTACGGAATGCAACAGTTTGATCATGCTTCTTAGAGAATAAATCTGTTCCAAAATTCACGTACTCATTTGAATCAATACCTTGTAAGTGAAGAAGCGTTGGCATCACGTCTACTTCACCGCCATACGTATGATTCACGCCGCCTTGTTTCCCAGGGATACGAATCATGAGCGGTACACGCTGATTTTGTGCATTTTGATATGGCGTAATTTCTTTCCCTTGAATCTCACTCATTGCACGGTTATGGTTCTCAGAAATACCGTTATGGTCACCATATAATAGAATCACTGAGTCTTTATACAGACCTGATTTTTTCAAGTCCTTAAAGAATTGTTCTAATGATTCATCCAAGTATCTCGCTGTTTGGAAATAATTATCCACTGTTTTATCGCCAGTTGTTGCCTTAGCGATTGTCGCATCTTTCTCATCTAAATTAAATGGATAATGGTTGGTCAATGTCATTAAGTGTGCATAAAATGGCTTTTTCATTGATTCTAACATTGGGATTGATTCTTTAAAGAATGGTTTATCCTTCAGACCCATGTTTACAAGGTTTTCTTCATCCATGTTGTAATAAGATGCATCGAAGAATTGATCAATTCCCATATGTTTATAAATCGTGTCACGGTTCCAGAAAGATTTATAATCCCCGTGAAGCACTGCACTCGTATAGCCTGCTTTTTGATCTAAAATGGCAGGAAGTGATTGGAAAGTATTTTCACCTTTTGTCACAAACGCTGCACCCTCTGGTAAGCCAAACATACTATTATCCATCATGAGCTCAGCATCAGAAGTCTTCCCTTGACCAGTCTGGTGGAAGAAGTTATCAAAATACGTAAAATCTTCTTTTCCATGAGCTAGTTTGTTTAAAAACGGCGTCACTTCTTCTCCATTTAACTTGTAGTCAATTAAAAATGACTGGAAGCTTTCTAAATGGATTTTAATGATGTTTTTCCCTTTTGCTTGACCAAAGTATTCTGCATTTGGTTTCGCATAGTGAGAGGTTGTATAGTTCACAACATCCGTTAAATCATCACTGCTCGCATTTGCTACCTGCGTTGCATTTTGTGCGGTTTGAACGCCGTCATAAATCGCATAGTTATAAACACCTAAATATTTCACAATGTACTTATGATCAAATGTTCTCGTCAATAATTCTGGACGATCTTTTTCAGCTAAGTGTAGGTTAACGAAGAATAGTCCAACACCTGCAGCCACAATCAGCAGTGCGAAAGTTTTTTTCATTTGGAACTTCTTCACTTCTGGTCTCCAAATGACAATGGCAATTAAAATGATGATATCAAGGAAGTACAAAAGGTCATGCGGCTTAATACTTGCTAACACACCGCCAGTCATACCTCCCCCAAGATTACCGGCTTGTTTCATTGTCGGGAATGTTAAAAAATCATCAAAGAAACGATAGTACGCTACATTCGCATATAAAAGTGCGGTCATAATAAAATCAATGACAATTAAAACAATGGCCGATTTACGCCCCTTCAAAAAGAGAGCAAGTCCTAAAAACACGATGGCTGAACTGAATGGATTTAATAAGAGAAGACCCTCTTGAAAAGATCCCTTCACTCCTAAATTAAAGTCCATTTTGTAGGCTGTGTACGATTTCGCCCAAAATAGAAGAACAGCCAAAACAAAAAAGCTATATTTGTTCGCAAATATTTTTTTCATAAAACCTCTTCTTTCTTATTTTCGATCTGATATAAATGAAATCATAAAAAATTTACATTGATTTTGCAAATGTAAATCTTCTGCACCAAGCATTCCGATGCTCTTTTCTCCGCAGGTTACATGTGCTCCTTTAATATAACGAATAAGAAGCATCATAAGTTTCAAAAAAAATACGAGTAAATAAAAGGAAAAATATCCATTTACATTAAATTTACTGCCGCTTCATGTTTCAGAGAATGATGAAGGTTTTGTAAATCACTCAGTACTACTTTACTTTTTTCATCTAATCGTGTCAAAGTAATTATAAAGAAAAGGAAGAATCACCTAGGCTTTTCGACCCACTTAGCCAAATTTATACAAAATCCGAACCGATTTGCTTTTTTATTGTGACTCAACCTCCAGCAATCCATGTATCCTCTCTGTTGCCACAAACCTAAAAAACAGTTTTAAGCAAAAAAAGCTTGATTTCCCCTGCCAATGTACGGTGTGATAAAGGTATAGCTCCATCAAATAAATCAAGCTGGGGGACATCCTATGAAATCAAACAAACAAATCAACATATTTGAACAAAGATTCTCAGAAGAAGTGATAGACATCATGGCTGTTACAGGACCTTCTGGAGTCGGCGCAGGAAAAGCGGGAAAAGAAACTCTTTGGACTGCTTCAATCCCGCTCATTGCATGGAAGGAAAAAGACCGCATCATAACCGAAAAAGTGAGACTGTGCTGGTTAACAGATGAAAAGGGATTACGAGAAAAACAAGCGCAATTACATAAAGAATCTATCGTCACACTTCAAGTACGTAAAGGTGAAGGTGAATTTATGCTCGTTTCACTTGTTGATACAGATACTGAAGATAAGGAACTTCAAGAAATATTAGAAGAAGCTCAACAACCTATCTTTTACCACGATGACAAGCTGGGTACCTTTGAATTAGTGAAAGGACTAGACTTATTTGAAACAACCATCCAGTGGGGCAATGAGGAGTGCCTTCTTTACTTCAATCTTGAAGAAGAGGAAGAAATGAATGACTCTCTGAAAACGGCTAGACAACTCGTAGAAGAGCAGACAACATGGGATGCCTCCATGAAGTCATATGCAGCAAATCAGCTGATTGAACTAGCAAAAGATTGGCAGGAACAAGACGACTCCGCTGAACATTCAGAAGAGATCACACCGGATCAATTTATCAGCCGCATCTCTCTTGAAAGCCTCCATGCTTATCCAAATGGAGAATTCGAAGCCTACTATCATGACGGAGATTTATTTTGGGGACATGTCATCATTGTCTCTGGCAATATGAATGGAACGTTTCAAGATGCACACATTGCTGGCTAAAGAATGGAGGATAGATAAATGAAGATCAAAGCTTTTGACGAATTAAATCAACTAGGAAAAACACCTATTGTAGCCAAAATAGGCGGGTTTCGCCCTGATCCATCTAAGTACAGCTGGTTTGCTGGTCATTTTTTCATCCAACGTGATAAAGGGTGGCCGGCAGATCAAGATGGAGCTATGATTCCCATTTTACAAATGTATTTACCCGAAGTACCAGGGGGAATGAACGGCTTTGATGAATGTAAGATGATTCAAATTTTCATCAACAAGAAAACCCTTCCGATCGATATCGCCAAAAACGGTGATGGCTGGAAACTCATTGAATATTCATCAATGGAAGGATTAGAAATCGCTGAGACCCCTGAAGACGTGAAAGGAATTAAACCTTTTCAGATAGAGTGGCTCGAAGGGGAACAACCGGATTATCCATGCTGGGAGGAAGCTTGGTCATACGTTGACTTATCAGAGGTTAATGAAAGTGAAGAAGCGACAGATCATTTCTTCGAGCATTACTCAAACTACTCGTTCACAAAAATCGGTGGATACGGAGCTTACATCCAATCTCCTCCCCACCAGATGTCAGGAGAATTCATGCTACAAATCGCCTCAGAAGAAAAACCTCGGTTCATGATTGGTGATAACGGCACGATGTATTTCTATTACGACAAAAACAATAAAGAATGGTTCATGCACTGGGATTGTTTTTAAAACCAATTGTATGGAACCACTCCCCTTTCTAAACGTAATAAACGATATGAAGGGGGCCAGAGGTATGGGATTCATTTTAGACATCTTCAATCTTGCTCTGTATATCCCTTTTTTACAGGTAGATGAAGATGATATATCACGAAATGCAGCACAGCTAAAAAAATACAGCTGGTTTCAAGCGTTATTAAGTGATCAAACGAGCAGAGAGCTGATCATTTATGATCAAGGAGTCCGCCGTGTAATTGGTCAATTTAAGACGAGTAAACTCCATAAGAAACCATACAACATCAGATGCGAACGAAAGGTACAACAAGCCATACACCGTGCCATGTCAAAACATGGAAAGAGCCGCACTTAGCTGTGGCTCTTTCCGTACAAATGTAATAAATCCTTTTGAAGAAAACAATTGACGCTCGGACAACTCTCCCCGTATATTATGTATAAATCCATCTTTTTTTAGAAAAGGGGACCTCACATGCACTTGTTTAAGAACTGGAGAAAAAAGAAGCACAAACAGCCGATTACTTCAGATACGCAAGAAGACAGCATCCCAATTAATTTTTCCACCCTTCCCTTTGGCACAGACACCGTAGATGATTTTTTGTTCAACTTAGACCTAACCTCAAAACTGATAGATCCATACAAAGAAGCAGGCACGAACAAATAGAACCTAAACTTTCGTGAACCCTCATCCAATATTGGATGATTTTTTTATACTTAGAGGAAGGTGTCCCCCTATGAAGACATATTATTTCGTCAGACACTGTCAAGCAGATGGACAATCCGAGGATGCGTCTTTAACGCCTCAAGGCATCACACAATCGCATGAACTCGCACAGTTTTTTTCCGGCATTCAGCTCAACCACATCATCTCAAGTCCTTATAAACGAGCGATTCAAACCGTTGAGCCCCTTGCTCATGCCAAACAGATCAAGGTACAAATGGATAAGCGTCTCTCTGAACGTAGGTTAAGCAGTCAACCAATGAAGGATTGGTATGAAAAACTAAAGCTCAGTTTTTCGGACTTGCATATGACCTGTGAAGGCGGAGAATCGAGCCAAGAAGCGATGAATCGCATTGTAGAGGCACTCTATGAACAAATAAAATTAGGAAGAGATCATACTTTATTCGCCACTCATGGCAATATTATGAGCCTGCTTCTAAAACACGCCGATCCTGCAATTGGATTCAAGGAGTGGGAACAACTAAGCAATCCAGATGTCTACATCCTGAAATATTTTAAACCAGACCATGTAGAAATAGAAAGAATATGGCATAAATAAAAAAGGCAGGGTTGATCCCTGCCTTTTTCTTATGAAAAACAACTATTGGTGATAGTAAAATGTCTGTACCCACTCATAGGGCTTCTTACGATCCGCACACCATTTCACAAAACCTCTTGTCTGCGTCTGCTGAAATTCCTTCCAGTCCGATAAAAGCTGGTTATAGTAGACTGCTAGTTTTTCAACATTGCTTTGAACATTTTTATCTTCGATCAGTTTCATGACATCTTGAATCCCTTGAATTCGCTCATGATCTTTCTCATAGGTGCTTAAATAAAGATCTTCATGTATATGATGAAACGAATACCACAAAGCCGAGAAATAGGTTTCGCAAATTTGAACAATCACTCGCTGCTCTTTGCTGCCTCCCATCTCTAGTGCCTTCAATAAATAGGGCAGCCCTTCCCCCTGATGCACAAACAAGCCTTGCCAGCGATACGGTCTCACATCCATTGGATCAATATTTTCCCACTCTCGAATAACAGGATGGATCACCCCATGTACCAATGGATACACAAGCAAATGATGACCATTCTCAAAACGTTCAATGTAATCAAACAGCCAAACAACAAATGAACGCCGTGCTGTAAATTCGTTCTTATTCATCTCTTCAACAAAAGACTGAAGAACCTTTAACGCATCTTTACGCAGACCCTGTTCTTTCCTTACACAGTACTGTCTAAAAAGCGGATAATCATGTGATCGCTCATCTTCAATCATAGTCTGTAATATCGTCTTCGTTTGCAAGATAACAACTCCGCCTCTTTACATTCATTCTATTGAACTATTATAACCAATTGTAACATCCACATGAAACTAGTAAAAAGATGAGTTTGTCCTTTTTCTTTTAGAAAACCCTTGGCATCCTCAAACCCATTCTTTTCTGTGTTCATAAATGAATTGTATGTCTTTTTGATAATGTTCAAGGTGCCCCTCATGAATCATTTTTTGAAAGGCTCTATCCCCTTCATTCGCTTTTCGCTTCATGTATTGACATAAACCTTCTAAACGCAGCAACACCATGTCCACATAATCTTCTGGTATTTCCTCACCATAAGCTTCAAAAAACAGTTTGACTCTATACTTTATATGGGCTGCATGCTCTAATGAATGATAATTTACGACCTCCCCTGTTTCAGTACGAAAAAACCTACTGAGAGGGACACAAGTATAGAGAGTATATGCAATATCCCAAAGCTTTGGACCAGGGGCAGCTACATCAAAATCAATGATTCCCACTGGCTTTTTATTTTTGAAAATAATATTGTACATCGCAAAATCATTATGGCACACAACCTCTATGTTGTTAGGCGTATTATCCAATCGTTCCCAATCGTCTGAAATGGGAAAATCACAAACAGCATCATGATACAGTCTAAGCATTTTCGCTATTTCTTTTAAAGCATTGTGAGAGCACATGTATTCTTTTAAGGGATCATGACCGGCCACACCTTCAATGAAGGACAAGATCTCTCTACCTTTTTCATCAACCCCTAAAAACTTTGGAGCATAAGAGAAATTCTTTTTTTCTAAATGCTTTAGCAGCTTTTGTATATTCATATTGTCTGACTTTACCTCTCTGCGAACCGTATCTCCCGAACGATATACGTTCGAGACATTTCCACCTGTCAATAACTCTTCATGATCATTTTGTTTTTTCATAACTTCTCCTCCAAACTGGGTCACAATGATGATGCCAGCTAAAGATGCGTATGTACCCACAAATATTCATTTAGTTACACAAAGGTAATTCACTGTTTTATGTGAATGCGCTAATCCATTTTGTTTCCTTATATGGCTAAATGTATCGTACCAAATGTTGCAAATCATCTAAAGTTTATTCTGTTAAAAGTAGTACATGCTCATTCTCTTCTAATAGGATTCTATTTTCATCTAAATAACTCATTTAAACCACAAAAAAACGTTTCACCACGAGGGTGAAACGTTAGGTTCACGGTAAAAACCAAACTTTTAATAGATACCGGTGGCCGGAGTCGAACCGGCACTCCGTGATAAATGTTTCCAAAAAGGCAAGGTATACCCTCTTAAGGTAAAGCAGCCGTTAATGAAATAAGAATTAAAGTTCTTCTTGATATATTGCTGATTTTATCGGCTTTAAAGTCAAAGGAATTTTAAACTCATGAATACTTTCAATATGATTAAAAAAATGATCTATATCGTCATAATCCATTGACCATTCTTCTACCACCTTTAACTTTTTTAACTCGCTTGTTGGTTTAAATAAAAATTCACAGTGCAGTTGTTCCATGTGAGAATAATCATCTTCTTCATAAATTGTAAACTGACGTACAAAATCAAGATGAAATAGTTCCTCTCCTGTAAAATCATAGACACCACACTGAAATAAAATTTCTTTATCTTCTTCGCCCTCAACGGTCTCCTTTGAAAAAGCCTTAAATGTTTCCCAAACTTTTTTTATCTCATCGGTATCTTCACCGATGCTATCTTTAAGATAACTTTCAGCATTTTTAACCGTAATCATTACAACACCTCTTATGTACAATTGATCCAATCCATCTTCAATTGTCCTGCCCCTTTAGTTTAATCATAAGGTAACCATCAATAAAGTAAAAGTTAATCTCCTTAGAATGGCCCTCAGCAAAAACCGTTTTTTCACCATTTGAAGTAATTTTGTCATGTGAAAAACTAGCTAAAAACAAATAAAAAACGCCTCTCTACAATCTGTAGAAAGACGTTTTAAACGTTAATATTCTTTAATTCTTCTGTAATTGACGATAATAAAGAATATCTAAAACTAGATACCGGTGGCCGGGGTCGAACCGGCACTCCGTGAGGAACACGATTTTGAGTCGTGCGCGTCTGCCAATTCCGCCACACCGGCATGATCATTAAAGAGCGCAACTTATAATAAATAAAAAATGGTGCCGAGGGCCGGACTTGAACCGGCACGGTAGTCACCTACCGCAGGATTTTAAGTCCTGTGTGTCTGCCAATTCCACCACCCCGGCAGTCTTTTCAAAAAAGGCGACACCCGGATTTGAACCGGGGATAAAGGTTTTGCAGACCTCTGCCTTACCACTTGGCTATGCCGCCATAATTGGAGCGGAAGACGGGATTCGAACCCGCGACCCCCACCTTGGCAAGGTGGTGTTCTACCACTGAACTACTTCCGCATATCAACTGGGCTAGCTGGATTCGAACCAACGCATGACGGAGTCAAAGTCCGTTGCCTTACCGCTTGGCTATAGCCCAATAATAAAATGGGGCGATTGATGGGAATCGAACCCACGAGTGCCAGAGCCACAATCTGGTGCGTTAACCACTTCGCCACAACCGCCATAGATGTTATGAATCATATAATTGGCAGGGGCAGTAGGAATCGAACCCACACCGGAGGTTTTGGAGACCTCTGTTCTACCGTTAAACTATGCCCCTATGAAAATAAAAATGGTGGAGGGGGGCGGATTCGAACCGCCGAACCCGGAGGGAGCGGATTTACAGTCCGCCGCGTTTAGCCACTTCGCTACCCCTCCACATTTGAAAAACAGTGCCGGCAAGAGGACTTGAACCCCCAACCTACTGATTACAAGTCAGTTGCTCTACCAATTGAGCTACACCGGCAAATAGTGGTGGCTCGGGACGGAATCGAACCGCCGACACACGGATTTTCAGTCCGTTGCTCTACCAACTGAGCTACCGAGCCAAGTATTCTTTTTGAAAAATGGCGGTCCGGACGGGACTCGAACCCGCGACCTCCTGCGTGACAGGCAGGCATTCTAACCAACTGAACTACCGGACCAATAAAGAGAAATTTGGTTGCGGGGGCAGGATTTGAACCTGCGACCTTCGGGTTATGAGCCCGACGAGCTACCGAACTGCTCCACCCCGCGACGATATAAAAGATATGGTGGAGGATGACGGGCTCGAACCGCCGACCCTCTGCTTGTAAGGCAGATGCTCTCCCAGCTGAGCTAATCCTCCGAATAAAATGCTGGTATGTATTTCTATAAAAATGGTGACCCGTACGGGATTCGAACCCGTGTTACCGCCGTGAAAGGGCGGTGTCTTAACCGCTTGACCAACGGGCCCTTTATTATGTAAATTGTGGCGGAGAGCAAGGGATTCGAACCCTTGAGACGGGGTTACCGCCTACACGATTTCCAATCGTGCTCCTTCGGCCACTCGGACAGCTCTCCAAATTGGCTCCGCAGGTAGGATTCGAACCTACGACCGATCGGTTAACAGCCGATAGCTCTACCACTGAGCTACTGCGGAATGAAGAAAGCCTGGCGATGTCCTACTCTCACAGGGGGAAACCCCCAACTACCATCGGCGCTGAAGAGCTTAACTTCCGTGTTCGGTATGGGAACGGGTGTGACCTCTTCGCCATCATCACCAGACAATTTAGTGACAAAAGATATTATACTATGTATTACAAATAAATCAAGAGATTTTTGAAAAATGTTCTCTCAAAACTAGATAACAATGTTCATTTTTCACATTAGAATATAGGTTAAGTCCTCGATCTATTAGTATCTGTCAGCTCCACGTGTCACCACGCTTCCACCTCAGACCTATCAACCTGATCATCTTTCAGGGATCTTACTTCCTTGCGGAATGGGAAATCTCATCTTGAGGGGGGCTTCATGCTTAGATGCTTTCAGCACTTATCCCGTCCGCACATAGCTACCCAGCGATGCCCTTGGCAGAACAACTGGTACACCAGCGGTGCGTCCATCCCGGTCCTCTCGTACTAAGGACAGCTCCTCTCAAATTTCCTGCGCCCGCGACGGATAGGGACCGAACTGTCTCACGACGTTCTGAACCCAGCTCGCGTACCGCTTTAATGGGCGAACAGCCCAACCCTTGGGACCGACTACAGCCCCAGGATGCGATGAGCCGACATCGAGGTGCCAAACCTCCCCGTCGATGTGGACTCTTGGGGGAGATAAGCCTGTTATCCCCGGGGTAGCTTTTATCCGTTGAGCGATGGCCCTTCCATGCGGAACCACCGGATCACTAAGCCCGACTTTCGTCCCTGCTCGACTTGTAGGTCTCGCAGTCAAGCTCCCTTGTGCCTTTACACTCTGCGAATGATTTCCAACCATTCTGAGGGAACCTTTGGGCGCCTCCGTTACATTTTAGGAGGCGACCGCCCCAGTCAAACTGCCCACCTGACACTGTCTCCCTGCCCGATAAGGGCAGCGGGTTAGAAGGTCAATACAGCCAGGGTAGTATCCCACCGATGCCTCCACCGAAGCTAGCGCTCCGGTTTCCAAGGCTCCTACCTATCCTGTACAAGCTGTACCAACATTCAATATCAGGCTGCAGTAAAGCTCCACGGGGTCTTTCCGTCCTGTCGCGGGTAACCTGCATCTTCACAGGTACTATAATTTCACCGAGTCTCTCGTTGAGACAGTGCCCAGATCGTTGCGCCTTTCGTGCGGGTCGGAACTTACCCGACAAGGAATTTCGCTACCTTAGGACCGTTATAGTTACGGCCGCCGTTTACTGGGGCTTCAATTCGCACCTTCGCTTACGCTAAGCGCTCCTCTTAACCTTCCAGCACCGGGCAGGCGTCAGCCCCTATACTTCGCCTTACGGCTTCGCAGAGACCTGTGTTTTTGCTAAACAGTCGCCTGGGCCTATTCACTGCGGCTTCTCGGGGCTTTAACACCCTAAGAAGCACCCCTTCTCCCGAAGTTACGGGGTCATTTTGCCGAGTTCCTTAACGAGAGTTCTCTCGATCACCTTAGGATTCTCTCCTCGCCTACCTGTGTCGGTTTGCGGTACGGGCACCTCTCACCTCGCTAGAGGCTTTTCTTGGCAGTGTGGAATCAGGAACTTCGCTACTAAATTTCGCTCGCCATCACAGCTCAGCCTTCACGGGAAACGGATTTGCCTATTTCCCAGCCTAACTGCTTGGACGCGGATATCCAATACCGCGCTTACCCTATCCTCCTGCGTCCCCCCATTGCTCAAATGGTGAGGAGGTGGTACAGGAATATCAACCTGTTGTCCATCGCCTACGCCTTTCGGCCTCGGCTTAGGTCCCGACTAACCCTGAGCGGACGAGCCTTCCTCAGGAAACCTTAGGCATTCGGTGGACGGGATTCTCACCCGTCTTTCGCTACTCATACCGGCATTCTCACTTCTAAGCGCTCCACCAGTCCTTCCGGTCTGACTTCACTGCACTTAGAACGCTCTCCTACCACTGTTCGTAAGAACAGTCCGCAGCTTCGGTGATACGTTTAGCCCCGGTACATTTTCGGCGCAGAGTCACTCGACCAGTGAGCTATTACGCACTCTTTAAATGGTGGCTGCTTCTAAGCCAACATCCTGGTTGTCTAAGCAACTCCACATCCTTTTCCACTTAACGTATACTTTGGGACCTTAGCTGGCGGTCTGGGCTGTTTCCCTTTCGACTACGGATCTTATCACTCGCAGTCTGACTCCCAAGGATAAGTCATCGGCATTCGGAGTTTGACTGAATTCGGTAACCCGGTAGGGGCCCCTAGTCCAATCAGTGCTCTACCTCCGAGACTCTTACCTTGAGGCTAGCCCTAAAGCTATTTCGGAGAGAACCAGCTATCTCCAGGTTCGATTGGCATTTCACCCCTACCCACACCTCATCCCCGCACTTTTCAACGTGCGTGGGTTCGGGCCTCCATTCAGTGTTACCTGAACTTCACCCTGGACATGGGTAGATCACCTGGTTTCGGGTCTACGACCACGTACTCATGCGCCCTATTCAGACTCGCTTTCGCTGCGGCTCCGCATCTTCTGCTTAACCTTGCACGGGATCGTAACTCGCCGGTTCATTCTACAAAAGGCACGCCATCACCCGTTAACGGGCTCTGACTACTTGTAGGCACACGGTTTCAGGATCTATTTCACTCCCCTTCCGGGGTGCTTTTCACCTTTCCCTCACGGTACTGGTTCACTATCGGTCACTAGGGAGTATTTAGCCTTGGGAGATGGTCCTCCCGGATTCCGACGGAATTTCACGTGTTCCGCCGTACTCAGGATCCACTCTGGAGAGAACAACATTTCAGTTACAGGGCTGTTACCTTCTTTGGCGGGCCTTTCCAGACCTCTTCGCTTATATCGTTCCTTTGTAACTCCGTATAGAGTGTCCTACAACCCCAAGAGGCAAGCCTCTTGGTTTGGGCTGTTCCCGTTTCGCTCGCCGCTACTCAGGGAATCGCATTTGCTTTCTCTTCCTCCGGGTACTTAGATGTTTCAGTTCCCCGGGTATGCCTTCTCATACTCTATGTATTCAAGTATGGATACTACTCCATTACGAGCAGTGGGTTTCCCCATTCGGAAATCTCCGGATCAAAGCTTGCTTACAGCTCCCCGAAGCATATCGGTGTTCGTCCCGTCCTTCATCGGCTCCTAGTGCCAAGGCATCCACCGTGCGCCCTTTCTAACTTAACCATTTCTTACTTTAGAAAGAATCACTATGTGTGATGAACTTTGCATTGCATTCAATGTGAATGTATTACTTATTGTTATCTAGTTTTCAAAGAACAATCCTGTCTCGCTAGAGACATGTTTTGAAGGAATGATCCTTCAAAACTAAACAAGACGAAAAACGTACGCTGCTCCATATATCCTTAGAAAGGAGGTGATCCAGCCGCACCTTCCGATACGGCTACCTTGTTACGACTTCACCCCAATCATCTGCCCCACCTTCGGCGGCTGGCTCCATAAAGGTTACCTCACCGACTTCGGGTGTTGCAAACTCTCGTGGTGTGACGGGCGGTGTGTACAAGGCCCGGGAACGTATTCACCGCGGCATGCTGATCCGCGATTACTAGCGATTCCAGCTTCACGCAGTCGAGTTGCAGACTGCGATCCGAACTGAGAACAGATTTGTGGGATTGGCTAAACCTTGCGGTCTCGCAGCCCTTTGTTCTGTCCATTGTAGCACGTGTGTAGCCCAGGTCATAAGGGGCATGATGATTTGACGTCATCCCCACCTTCCTCCGGTTTGTCACCGGCAGTCACCTTAGAGTGCCCAACTAAATGCTGGCAACTAAGATCAAGGGTTGCGCTCGTTGCGGGACTTAACCCAACATCTCACGACACGAGCTGACGACAACCATGCACCACCTGTCACTCTGTCCCCGAAGGGAAAGCCCTATCTCTAGGGTTGTCAGAGGATGTCAAGACCTGGTAAGGTTCTTCGCGTTGCTTCGAATTAAACCACATGCTCCACCGCTTGTGCGGGCCCCCGTCAATTCCTTTGAGTTTCAGTCTTGCGACCGTACTCCCCAGGCGGAGTGCTTAATGCGTTAGCTGCAGCACTAAGGGGCGGAAACCCCCTAACACTTAGCACTCATCGTTTACGGCGTGGACTACCAGGGTATCTAATCCTGTTCGCTCCCCACGCTTTCGCTCCTCAGCGTCAGTTACAGACCAGAGAGTCGCCTTCGCCACTGGTGTTCCTCCACATCTCTACGCATTTCACCGCTACACGTGGAATTCCACTCTCCTCTTCTGCACTCAAGTTTCCCAGTTTCCAATGACCCTCCCCGGTTGAGCCGGGGGCTTTCACATCAGACTTAAGAAACCGCCTGCGAGCCCTTTACGCCCAATAATTCCGGACAACGCTTGCCACCTACGTATTACCGCGGCTGCTGGCACGTAGTTAGCCGTGGCTTTCTGGTTAGGTACCGTCAAGGTGCAAGCAGTTACTCTTGCACTTGTTCTTCCCTAACAACAGAGCTTTACGATCCGAAAACCTTCATCACTCACGCGGCGTTGCTCCGTCAGACTTTCGTCCATTGCGGAAGATTCCCTACTGCTGCCTCCCGTAGGAGTCTGGGCCGTGTCTCAGTCCCAGTGTGGCCGATCACCCTCTCAGGTCGGCTACGCATCGTCGCCTTGGTGAGCCGTTACCTCACCAACTAGCTAATGCGCCGCGGGTCCATCTGTAAGTGACAGCCGAAACCGTCTTTCATCCTTGAACCATGCGGTTCAAGGAACTATCCGGTATTAGCTCCGGTTTCCCGGAGTTATCCCAGTCTTACAGGCAGGTTACCCACGTGTTACTCACCCGTCCGCCGCTAACATCCGGGAGCAAGCTCCCTTCTGTCCGCTCGACTTGCATGTATTAGGCACGCCGCCAGCGTTCGTCCTGAGCCAGGATCAAACTCTCCGAAAAAGTACAAAACCGAAGTTTTGTTTTTCGTCAGCGTTTGACTGACTACCTATGATGTATCATAGGATTTTTTTATAAAAACTCGAATTAACAGGTACGTTTTGTCTTGTTTAGTTTTCAAAGATCATCTTCGTTATCGCTCAGAGGCGACTTTCTTAATATAACATTTGAGCATCGTGTGCGTCAAGTGTTTTTCTGAATTTCTTTTTGTCCGCTTTTCTTTAAAAGCAACTCAGTTGCTCATTAGCGACGTTTAATAATATACCATCATAATATTCATACGTCAATATCTTTTTTAACAAAATATCCTCGATGATAGATTTTTTGCCCCTTCGTCTCAATTGGCTCTACTAGCACAATTCCTTTTTCCACAAAGAAATCAATCATCACACTAAGATCAGGTGTGAAATGTTTGAGATCAGGATGTGCAAGAAGCTCGCCAAACAGCCAAATATCCTGCTGTTCCATGACATGACGCAAATGAGCCGCACCAATTTCTGCTTTTGAATGAATCAAGAAATCATTCGCTAGGAATAAAAGTTCTAACCGTTTATGAAGACTTTCGTGGCTTTCAATCAACTCTGAATAAAGTTTATATACTTCCGGCTCCATATGACGTACTTGGTTCCAAACGGTCACTTCTGGGTGGAAGCCTTTATCAATCACTTCAATACGCGCCAGATGATGCAGGGCATGCACAATGGAATTATATGCATCGAGGAATTGATTTGATTCAAAAAATGCTTTTCCTTCTATATATCTGCGAATGAGCTTGCCATATTCTAAACCAATTTTGAGCTTACGGTTAGAAAACGGGAATGTACTCAGTTCATCAATCAAGTTGAAAATATATTCATTTCGATCAAACAGGACTTTTCCGTTTAAAATCCAATCAATAATCCGCCTGTTGGTACCTAAGGTAATCCATTCCTTCAACTGATCATCTGTGACAACATTTAAAGAAGCTGTCTGGTGATCGGATTCATAGTGCTTAATAAATAAAGGTTCTTCCGCATCCTTTACGATGACTAGAAGCGCTGCATCAAAGTTATCCGTCTCAGAAGATACTTTATGCCTTCTTTCTACTATAATCACAGCTAATGTATCTGGATGACTTGCTCTCTCTTGATAAATAGGACGGAGAAGATTTTCCATAGTGATTCCTCCAATACTCGGGTGTAAGGTTCTTCTCTAATGCTATGTATTTCTCCTCATAGAATCAAAATTCCTTCAATACATGAAAAAAGATCGTTGAATCATTATAAGCAATTTATTCACAAAACTCTATAACTAATTCAAACAGAAAGGTAAAATGTGCTATATTGGAGATAAGGGGGACTAGGGATGGCGAAATACTCCAGTAAGATTAATAAAATCAGAACATTTGCACTTAGTTTGGTTTTTGTTGGTTTTTTGATCATGTATATCGGTGTGTTCTTTAAGGAATCGGTCTGGCTGTCGACCTTCTTTATGCTACTCGGCGTGTTATCGATTGGATTGAGTACAGCCGTTTACTTTTGGATCGGTATGCTTTCTACGAAGGCAGTCCGTGTCGTATGTCCAGGCTGTGAGAAGGAAACAAAAGTGCTTGGGCGGGTGGACATGTGCATGCATTGCAGAGAGCCACTTACACTCGATCCAGCATTAGAAGGCAAAGAGTTTGATGAATCCTACAATCGAAAAAAGTCATAAAAATAAGCTGACCATTCAACTGGTCAGCTTTTTCATTAATGATTTTCTTTTTTTGCACATTCTTGACAAGTGCCATAGATCTCCAAGCGATGATGACTTACTGTAAAGCCTGTCACATGGGATGCAAGCTGTTCTACTTCATCAAGGCCAGGATAGTGAAAGTCCACAATCTTTCCGCAGTTTTCACAAATCGCATGGTAATGGTCAGATGTCGCAAAATCAAATCGGCTTGAGGAATCCCCATACGTTAATTCTTTTACTAATCCAGATTCCCGGAAGACTCGTAAATTGTTGTAAACCGTTGCTACACTCATATTAGGAAATTTTCCTTCAAGTGCCTTATATATATCGTCCGCGGTTGGGTGTGTCATAGAATTTACGAGAAACTCCAAGATGGCATGGCGCTGCGGAGTAATTCGAACACCGGTTTCTTTTAGAGCGTCTAAAGCATCTTTTAGTTCGTGAGCAGCCATTTCATCATGCACCTCTCTTTTCAAAAATATTCTTATATTATAATCTTTATAAATAGTGTACCCCCAGAGCCGAAACTTTGTCAATTACAATCCTCTTTTTTACCTATTCTTCTATACAAAAAGACCGGCACGACTGCCGATCTCATCTCGTCAACATATTAAGCGTGAGCTTTCAGTTCCTCAAGCGCTTCTTCCACATGATCTTTCACCTTTACTTTACGCCACTCTTTCACAAGCTTTCCTTCTTTATTAATAAGAAACGTTGAGCGTTCAATTCCCATGTATTCCTTACCAAAGTTCTTTTTCAGCTTCCATACACCGAAAGCTTCAGACAATTTTTGTTCGTCATCTACAAGAAGCAGGAAAGGTAAGTCATGTTTTTCTTTAAACTTTTGGTGCTTGTCTTGACCGTCTGGGCTTACGCCGATGATGACAGCATCTAATTCCGCAAAGCTTTGATGGCGGTCACGGAAATCACAGGCTTCCGTTGTGCACCCCGGCGTCATATCTTTTGGATAAAAATAAAGGACAATGTGTTTCCCTTTAAAATCAGAGAGCTTTACTTTCTCTCCATTATCACCAAGTAATTCAATATCAGGTACTTGCTGCCCCACTTCGATTGTCATGATACAATCCCTCCAACCTATTTTTTCATTAGCCTATCCAATTTCGAGAAGATATTCAACTAAATACGCTTGCATCGGCATGTTAAAATAATGATAGACGACGTGATACGTTGAGATAGGAGGCTATTTATGAAATTCACCGAATCAGAAAAATTACATCAAGAGGCGCTGGAGCATATTGTTGGAGGGGTTAACAGCCCATCTCGTTCATATAAAGCAGTGGGCGGCGGGTCACCTGTTGCAATGGAAAAAGGCGAAGGCGCTTATTTTTGGGATGTTGACGGAAACCGTTATATCGACTATTTGGCAGCATACGGTCCAATTATTACGGGACATGCTCATCCTCATATTACAAAAGCCATCACGAAAGCAGCCGAGACAGGTGTCCTTTACGGAACACCAACGAAGCATGAAGTCACTTTTGCTAAGATGCTGAAGGAAGCGATGCCTGCTTTGGATAAAGTTCGTTTTGTCAATTCAGGTACAGAAGCTGTGATGACGACAATCCGTGTCGCTCGCGCTTATACAGGCAGAACAAAGATCATTAAGTTTGCCGGATGTTACCACGGTCATTCTGATCTTGTGCTAGTTGCGGCCGGCTCTGGACCTTCCACTTTAGGAACACCAGATTCAGCGGGCGTGCCTAAAAGTATTGCCAATGAAGTCATTACCGTTCCATTCAACGATATAGACAGCTACAAAGAAGCATTAGACCGCTGGGGTGATGAAGTAGCAGCTGTTCTAGTTGAGCCAATTGTCGGGAACTTTGGCATCGTAGAGCCTAAAGACGGTTTCCTGCAGCAAGTTAATGACCTGACTCATGAAAAAGGGGCTCTAGTCATCTATGATGAAGTCATTACAGCTTTCCGCTTTATGTATGGTGGTGCACAGGACTTGCTTCAAGTAAAACCTGACCTCACTGCATTAGGTAAAATTATCGGCGGCGGTCTTCCAATCGGCGCTTACGGCGGCAAAAAAGAAATTATGGAGCAAGTCGCTCCGCTTGGACCAGCCTACCAAGCTGGTACGATGGCAGGAAATCCCGCCTCCATCCTTTCTGGTATTGCATGCTTGGAAGTGTTAAAAGAAGACGGGGTCTACGAACGTCTGGATCAGCTCGGGGCAATGTTAGAAGAGGGAATTTTAGCCCACGCAAAAAAACATCAAGTAGATATTACAGTGAATCGCTTAAAAGGTGCTCTCACCATTTATTTTACAAAGGAAACGATTGTGAACTACGAGCAGGCTGAAAATACGAATGGCGAAATGTTCGCCCGTTTCTTTAAATTCATGCTCGCACAAGGTATTAACCTCGCTCCTTCTAAATATGAAGCGTGGTTCTTAACCATTGCACATACTGAAAATGATATTTCTGAAACGCTAAAAGCAGTAGATCATGCGTTTGAACAACTGAAACAATCATAATGAAGAGAAAAACAGACGTAAATTCATGCGTCTGTTTTTTTATTTACCAGCTCTTGATTGTCAAAAGCGAGTGAATCTGTTACATTTTTTCTCAATACCTTCTTTTGATGTTTTCATGAACTTTCAAAAATCACTTGAATATTTCGGAAGACCGCTGTATATTACTTAGTTGTTTCATCAAAATATTTATGATATATGACAAATGGTCATCTATTATCGAAAAGAAAGGAATGCAGGGACAAAACCAATGAAACTTGGAGCCCGTATTTTAAAAACTGGTATTGCCATTGTACTCGCGCTTTACCTGGCAACATGGCTTGGGTTGCCGACACCCGTCTTCGCGGGAATTGCAGCTGTATTTGCTATCCAGCCATCTATTTATCGATCATTTTTAACGATTGTTGATCAAGTGCAAGCCAATATTATTGGAGCAGCACTTGCCATTACGTTCGGTCTGCTTTTTGGCACAGGACCAGTCATCATCGGCTTAACTGCCGTCATGGTCATTGCGATTAATTTAAAGCTGAAGATTGAACACACGATTCCGATTGCACTCGTAACCGTCATCGCGATTTTAGAAAGTGCAGGGGATCATTTCCTTTCCTTTGCCTTAATTCGAACAGCAACTGTGGTGTTAGGCGTACTTTCTTCATTTTTAGTGAATTTGATTTTCCTGCCGCCAAAGTATGAAACAAAGCTTGTTCATCACATTATGGAAAATACGGAGGAGATTTTAAAATGGATCCGTCTGAGCTCCAGACAGTCTACTGATCATTCCACTTTAAAGGATGACATCGATCAAATAAAAGAACGCATGATCAAATTAGATCACATTTACTTGTTATACAAAGAAGAACGAAGCTATTTAAAGAAAACGACCTATGTCAAATCTAGAAAGCTTGTTTTATTCAGACAGGCAATCATGACGTCTAATCGAGCACTGTACTTGCTGAAAAAGCTTCATAAGTTAGAAAATGAAATTCATTTGATGCCAGAGCATTTCAGAGAGAGCTTAACAGATGAGATTGATTATTTGCTTTATTGGCATGAACGTACCTTAATGAAATTTGTTGGAAAAATGAAACCGCAGGACGATGACTTCCAAAATGAATGCTCTCTTCGTCTTGAAACATTAACGAAATCATTTATTCAGCACCAGCAAAATCAAGAAAACGACTTACTCGATTACAATATGCTGAATGTGATGTCGAGTATTATTGAATACCGTGATGAATTGGAGCATCTAGATACTTTGATTACAAGCTTCCAAACATATCACCCAAAAGATAGTGAGATTGAGACAGAAGAAAAAGAAGCTTAAATACAAAAGCCCGATTCTTAGAATCGGGCTTTTCGATTTAACAAATGTCTAAAATGATCTTTATTTTAGACATTTGTCTTCATTTCAGCGTAGTTGAAAACTCTTGCAGTCTAGGAAGGACGAGTACCGGAGCGGAGCGAATCTGACATTCGTGAGCACCGGCACGCAGGACTAACAACGAATGCGAGGGTTTGCCTACACGCTGAGACCGATTCTTAGAATCGGTCTTATTTTATTTTCTTCATTTTAGGATCAAGGGTGTCCCTTAATCCATCTCCCATCAAGTTAAAACCAAGAACCGTCAGCATGATCGCAATCCCCGGGAAAAATAAAGTCCATGGCGCTTGTACGAGATAAGGTCTCGCATCTGCAAGCATTTTCCCCCACTCTGGGCTTGGCGCTTGTGCACCTAATCCTAAAAACCCCAAGGCGGCCGCTTCGATAATGGCTGTACCAATCGCAAGCGTCGCCTGAACGATCACCGGCACCATACTATTTGGTAGAATGTGACGAAGAACAATGCGGCGGTGTGACATCCCGACTGCCTTTGCTGCTAAAACATATTCTTCTTGCTTAATGCTCAGCACCTTTGAACGAACCAGCCGCCCAAAAGTCGGGACGTTAATAATCGCTATGGCAATAAGGGCATTTTGTAAGGAAGGGCCTAAGATGGAAACGATCGCAATCGCTAATAGAATGCTAGGAAAAGCGAGTAAAATATCAAATAGTCTTGAGATGACAGCATCCAGCAATCTGCCGCCGTAACCTGCCATCAATCCAAGCAATGTCCCTAAAATAACCGACCCGAGAACGGAGAAGAAACCCACCCATAATGAAATCCGAGCTCCATGCACGACTCTAGAAAATATGTCTCTCCCGAAATCATCCGTACCAAACCAATGTGCAGCCGAAGGGGCACTAAATCGTTCGCCTAGTGACTGCTCGTTGATTCCATAAGGAGCAATGAGCGGTGCAAAGATTGCTAGGATAAGAAATAAAAAGACAATCACAGTGCCAATGACCGCCAGCTTGTGCTGAAAGAACAGTTTCATCGATTCAAGAATCAGTGATTGAGAGCGTTCTTCCTTTTGTTCAGGTGCTTGAAGCTCTTTTTGCGCTTCCATGTCGTCACTCTCCCTTCTCTAGTATTTAATCCTCGGATCAATGACTGCATACAAGATATCCACAATGAAATTGATCAGCACAAATATGAGCGCAACAACAAGAATGCCAGTTTGAATGACAGGATAATCACGATAGCTAATTGCATCGTAAATATACCGCCCAATTCCCGGCCAAGCAAAGATCGTTTCTGTTAAAATGGCTCCGCCTAGCAAGAGACCTGTTTGAAGACCAATAATCGTTAAAATCGGAATGAGCGCATTTTTCAGCCCATGCTGATAAATGATGAAAAATGAACGTACCCCTTTTGCTTTTGCTGTTCGAATAAAATCTGAATGAAGAACTTCCAGCATACTTGCCCTCGTAATCCTTGCAATAATCGCAGCAGGAATCGTTGCGAGAGCGGTACTTGGTAAAATTAAATGCTTGATGCTGTCAAAGAATTGATCAAATCGTCCTTGCAAAAGCGTGTCCAGCGTATGAATATAGGTGATCGACTCTACCGGATTTCTTACGTTTTCTCGTCCTGTAGTCGGCAAAATACCTAATTCAATCGAGAATAGCCACTGTCCCATTAAGCCTAACCAGAAAATCGGCATGGACACCCCAATGAGAGCAATAAACATGGCCACATAATCAAAGAAAGAATGTTTAAACCACGCACTAATGATTCCGGCATTCACACCGACAATAATCGCCAGCAACATAGCGAAGAAAGTCAATTCTAATGTAGCGAATAAGTAAGGCTTCATTTCCTGGGCAATAGCCGCTCCTGTTCGTATGGAAGTCCCTAGATCACCTTTTAAAAGCCCCAGCATGTAGTGACCATATTGTACGTACCACGGCTGGTCTAAACCAAGCTGAATCGTCAATTGCTCTACTGCTTCTTTCGTTGCCCGCTGTCCTAAGATGACCTGCGCCGGATTTCCAGGGATAAACCGAATAATAGAAAATACAACTAAGGTCATTCCGATCAGTACTGGAATGAGCATTCCTGCTCGCTTCATACAATAAGCAAACAAACAGCTTTCACCGCCTTTTCATTGTTTGGGTAAGGGAGATCGAACGATCTCCCTTATTTGCTTATTCGAAATATACGTCAGTCAATGCTTCGGAACCAGTCGGATGCGGCTGGTAGCCTTTTAAATCTTTAGATGCGGCGAGCATTGGAATTGAATGGACTAATGGAATCCAAGGCGCTTCATCATGAATGATTTCTTGAGCTTCTTGATATAATTCATTTCGCTTCTTTTGATCCGTATCGGTCTGCGCTTCAATGAGGATGTCATGCATTTTATCGTTTTGGAAGAATGTATAGTTGTTACCGCCAATACTGTCTTTATCCAATAGTGTGTAGATGAAATTATCAGGATCGCCATTGTCCCCTGTCCATCCTAATAAGAACACATCTGCTTCGCCTTTACTTGCTTTATCTAAATAAGTCGCCCAATCATATGTGACGATTTCGGCTTTGACACCAACTTTTTCAAAGTTTGACTGAATGACTTCAGCTACCTTCATCCCGTCTGGCATATATGGACGCGGCACAGGCATTGCCCAAAGCTTGATGCGAAAACCGTCAGGGAAGCCTGCCTCTTTCAATAGTTCTTTTGCTTTTTCCGGATCATATGGATATGGCTCAATCTCGTCATTGTAGCCTTCTAATGACGGAGGAAGTGGATTTTTTGCTGGCTCAGCAAGCCCTCCATAAAACGACTCGATGATTGATTCTTTATCAACTGCATAATTGAGCGCCTGACGAACCAACTTGTTATCAAGCGGCTTTCTCGTCACTGTCAGCCCGATATAACCTACGTTCATGGATGGTCTTTCAATCAGCTGGAGCGCTTTGTCTGTTTTAATGCCATCTAAATCGGACGGATTGACGCCATCCATTAAGTCGATTTCGCCTGTTTTAAGCGCATTTAAACGAGCAGAGTTTTCAGGAATAGAGCGGAAGATGATTTGTTTCAGTTTTGGTTTATCTTTTTGCCAGTAATCTTCGTTCTTTTCTAAGACAATACGGTCGTTCTGCTTCCATTCTTTAAACTTAAATGGTCCTGTGCCCACTGGGTTTTCTCTAAATGAATCACCGCTTTTTTCAACTGCTGCAGGACTAGCGATACCAAATGGTGACATGGCGATGTTTTTCAGAAATGTTGCTTGCGGGCGTTTGAGTTGAAATTCAATTTCATGCTCTCCTTTGACGATGATGTCTTTAATGACATGCCCTTTATCTTTTTTATAGCCGCCAAACATGCCGTAGTAAGGAAATTTTTCGGCATCTCCATTCATCCAGCGGTCAAAGTTGAATTTCACTGCTTCTGCATTAAAGTCTGTGCCATCGTGAAATTTCACACCTTCTCTTAAGTAGAACGTGTACGATTTTCCGTCCTTCGCAACATCCCATTCTGTTGCGAGGCCTGGATGGATGGTCGTGTCTTTTTCACCGTAATTCAAAAGTTTTTCAAACATATTCTCTGTGACCTTGAAGGTTTCGCCTTCTGTTGTTGTAATCGGATCAAGTGATGTAGAGTCTCCTCCTCTACCGAATACGAGAGTGTCTTTTGTGGCTTTTTCTTCTGATGTTGATGAAGATGAACAGCCCCCTAAAAATAACGCAAGTGCCAGCACAAAAATGAAACTACTGAATAACCATGTCTTCTTCATTGTGTTCCTCCTTTTGATATAAATAACACGCAGCTGCATGACCTGTTTCCTCCTCATACAAAGGCGGAACAGCTTGCAAGCATTGCGCCCACCTTTTTGGACATCTTTTATAGAAAGGACAGCCATCTTCTGACACCAGGGTGGATTCTTCCGCTGACACATCCTGCGTTTCCAGCACGTGATCCATATGTGGAATGGATTTCAGAAGAAGCGATGTATAAGGATGAAGGGGCTTGTGAAATACGTCCTCCGCAGGACCCATTTCTACAATACGGCCAGCATACATCACTGCAATTCGGTCGCTCATATACTTGACAACGCCTAGATCGTGAGAAATAAACAGATACGTCAGAGAAAGCGTCTTTTGCAATTCCAGCATTAAATTCAATATTTGCGCTTGAACCGATACATCTAAAGCGGAAACTGGCTCATCGGCAATCACAAGACTTGGATGAGTAATCAGCGCCCTAGCAATTCCAATACGCTGCCTCTGACCGCCGCTGAATTGGTGCGCATAACGGTCTCCATAGGATGGGTCAAACCCAACAATGTGCAGCATCTCTTTTACACGCTTTTGTCTTTCTGCTTTTGTTCCATGTTTATGAACAATGAGTGGTTCTTCTAAAATGTCTCTGATTTTCATTCGTGGATTTAAGGAAGCGTATGGATCTTGGAAAATCATTTGAATGTCTTTTCTGAAGGAACGCATGTCTCGTTCTTTCAGAAGCGTCACTTCTTTTCCTTTCATTTGGATTGAGCCAGAAGTCGGTTCGATTAATCTCATTAAGCTTTTGCCAAGGGTTGATTTCCCGCAGCCAGATTCGCCCACAATGCCGAGCGTCTCCCCTTCTTTCACGTGAAAGGACACTTGATTTAAAGCCAAAGTCGTCTGTTTGTGTTTAGAAAAAAATGCCGATGTGTCATAACGCTTCGTCAGTTGATTCACTTGCAACAGTGGGTGATTCAGTGTCTTCTCCTCCTTCCATTAGAAAACATGCGACGCGGTGATTGTGTGAAATGGATTGTAAAGATGGGTCTTTTTCAAGACATTGCGTCATTTGATATGGACAGCGTGGTGCAAATTGACAGCCGGACCGAATAGCTCCTGGCTTAGGTACATGACCCGCAATAGACATGAGTTTTTCTTTTTTCTCTTTAAATGATGGAACAGAGGCGAAAAGACCTTTCGTGTAGGGATGGAGAGGTTTTTGGAAAATACGGTCAACGGTTCCTTCTTCTACGATTCGACCGGCATACATAATCATGACACGCTGGCATATTTGCCGCACGACGCCTAAATCATGAGTAATAAATAAAATAGCAGTGTCCATCTCTTCATTTAACTTTTTGAGCAAACGAAGAATTTGTGCTTGGATGGTGACATCAAGTGCAGTCGTTGGTTCATCTGCAATCATGAGCTTTGGGTGACACAGCATCGCCATCGCAATCATCACACGCTGACGCATGCCGCCCGATAGTTCATGTGGATATTTTTTGAGTAATGACGCTGCTTGTTTCAGGCCAACCGTTTGAAGCAAATCTACTGCCTTCACTTTTGCTTCTTTTTGGCTGATAGCCTGATGTGTAAAAAGGGCTTCTGTCATTTGCTTGCCGATGGTCATGAGTGGATTGAGAGAAGTCATGGGTTCCTGGAAAATCATTGAAATGTCATTCCCTCTGACCTCTCGCCATTGTTTCTCCGAAAGTGACAGCAGGTTTTGACCTTCAAATTGTATATGACCTGTTGTTTCTGTTTGGTGATTCAGCCCCATTAAAGACATCGATGTGATGCTTTTCCCGCAGCCAGATTCGCCCACAATACCTAAGGTTTCTCCTTTTTGAATAGAGAATGAGATGTCATGGACGATCGGCACTCTCTGCTTTTTTTGCTGAAAGGCAATGGATAGCTGTTTGACATCTAGCAATACTTCTTGTTCTTTCACATCTTCACCACCCCGTCATACTTTTTAAAATTGTATTGAGACAAGCTGGGAAATATGTCATGTTTTTGACAAGCATAAAAAAGCCTATCCGCTAGAATCGGATAGGCTTCTACTAATTTAATGTTTGAATGGTAAATAGATGGCGATAGTGGCTGTCTCGGTTCATTAATTCCTCATGTGTTCCTTTTTCCACAATCTCGCCTTGTTCCATGACCACAATGAGGTCCGCATGTGTAATCGTTGATAAACGGTGCGCAACAATAAAAGTTGTGCGATCTTTTGCCAGCTTTTGCATCGCTTCTTGAATATAATGTTCACTTTCTAAATCAAGCGCAGACGTCGCTTCGTCTAAAATAAGCAGCGGTGGATTTTTAAGAAATACCCTCGCAATTGAAATTCGTTGTTTTTGACCGCCTGACAGCTTTACGCCACGTTCTCCTACCTTTGTGTCATATCCTTCAGGAAGAGACATGATGAACTCATGGGCATTAGCCGCTTTGGCCGCCGACACAATTTTCTCAAAGGATGCTTCTGGGTCTCCCACAGCGATATTTTCTTTAATGGTGTCACTGAATAAGAATGTATCTTGGAGGACCATCCCGACTTGATTCCGGAGGCTTCTTGCCTTGTACTCTTTAATATCAATGCCGTCAATTTCGAGTGATCCGCTTGTGACATCATAAAATCTTGGAATTAAGCTGACGAGCGTCGACTTCCCTCCGCCGCTCATTCCTACAAGCGCAACGGTTTGACCTTTTTCTACTTTCAAGGAGATATTGTGTAAAATTTCTTCCTGTGTATGTTCGTAACGGAACGACACATCTTTAAATTCTACCTCTCCTTTTAAGTGATTGGCTTCTTTTGCATTCGGCTTGTCTGTTACTTCATACGGTTCATCAATAAACTCAAAAATACGATCCATTGATGCTACTGACTGAGTTAAAGTCGTCGATGAGTTAATGAGACGGCGAATCGGGTTGTACATCCGATCAATGTAGCCGACAAAGGCAATCATTGTCCCAATTGAAAGCGACCCGTTAATGACGGTATAACCAGCAAAAGCAATGATGAGCAGCGGCGCAATGTCTGTGATCGTATTGACGACAGCGAATGTTTTGGCATTCCAATTCGTATGATTGATCGCTTTGTTTAAGAAATTTTTATTTTCATCGTGAAAATTCTCTTGTTCGTATTCTTCAATCGCAAAGCTGCGAATGACAGGCATTCCTTGTACTCGCTCATGCAGGTGCCCTTGTACCTCAGCCAGTGCCTGCGACCGCTCTTTTGTCAGCTTGCGAAGCCGTCCGTAAAAATACTTCACTGCTAACGCATACAGCGGAAAAATAATGACAGACACAATGGTGAGTTTAAGATCCAGTGTACACATAATGGCTATCACAATCAGGACGGTCATCAAATCAAGCCAAATGTTCATAAGCCCTGTGATGACAAATTCCTTTGTTTGCTCAACATCGTTGATGACCCTTGAAATAATTTCCCCTGTTCTCGTGTTGGCGTAATAACGAAGGCTCAACTTTTGAATGTGCGAGAACAGTTTTTCCCGAATATCAAATAATACTTTACTGCCTGTCCACTGCGCATAGTATTGTCTGTAGTACTCAACAGGCGGTCTCATCACTAAAAATAATACAAGCATGATTCCCATAATAATAAAGAGAGTGGATGTTTTTTCTTCAGCCGATCCAGAGCCTTGAATCACATCATCAATGACATACTTTAAAAGCAGAGGCAATGTTAAGGGGATCGAGAACTTAATCATTCCGATCACCATTGTCAATGCAATCTGTTTTTTATACGGTGTTACAAAAGCCATGTAACGTTTTATGACCCCCATGTAAATCTCCTTCCCAATCTATCAGTGCCTCTTATCCGTACGCAATCAAAAACCTGTTGGCTTTGAAAAGCCAAACAGGTTTTAGCTGCTGTTACTTATTTTGTATAACGCAAAAAACGTTCATACCACATATCCACAAATTCTGGAGCAAACGGTCCCTTCCGCTGGTGAATCCAATGCAGTAATGTATTTAGATGCTCTCGTAAGATACTATCGATTTCTTTTGGATAATTCATCTGCCTCTTATGATCTGCATATTCATCCTCATCCAAAATATTATACGTCATGTCCGGAAAGACTTTGACATCTAAGTCGTAATCAATATACTTAATCGCCTCTTCATCTGTCGCAAAAGGAGAGCTGATGTTGCAGTAATAATACACCCCATCATCTCGAAGCATCCCAATGACATTAAACCATTGTTTTGCATGAAAATAGCAAATAGCCGGTTCTCTTGTCATCCATGTTCGGCCATCGGATTCAGTCACCATTGTTCGATCGTTTGCACCAATGATACACAATTCCGTTGCTTTCAGAATGGTGGTTTCATTCCAAATTCTGTGGATCAAGCCATTATGTTTATAGCTTTGAATTTGGATGGTTTCTCCTTCCTTGGGATAGCCCATATTTTCTCCCCTACTTTCTATAACAAACAAACCTAACAGTCCAAAGACCTAATTTCCCAACTAAACATGTCTCTATTATATTATACCGTTACATCATTAAAAAATGAAATGAAAAAGCCATTCAACCCAATTGAACGGCACACTCTTTTACATCACGGTTGAGCTCTTCTCCATTTGTTTATACGAATTGATGACTTGTTCAGTCTGTTTTGTAAATAGTGTTTGGACTTTTTGCAGTTCCTCTCGTTTCTGTTTGATTTGATCATGAAGCTTATGCCGCTCTTCCTTTTTTTCACCTTGCAGCAATCGTTTTTCTGTCTCTAAGTACAGATCAAGTTCTCCTTGTACATCGAGCAGTTGATCCATAAGCTGCATTTGTTCTTTGACAAGCTGGTCGAAATCAGACATCTAACTCCTCCCTTTCATTCGTATCGACTTTTTGTATCTATACCATTTCTTGAAAGAAGGAAGAAGTCCTTTGACTGTTTATGTAGAGGTTTTACAGGTTTTGTCGGATGGTGGGGAGAGGCAAAAAGAAAAGCACTTCATTCGTAGATGAAGTGCTTCCCTTTGTTTCAGTGATTAGCTGTTTTGTTGTTTGTTTTGCTCAGCTTTTTGGTTGTATTTTTTTACGTGCTGTGCGTCAGTCTCGCTAGCAAATTCAGTGCCATATTGACCGCCTTGTGCAGCAGCTTGGTTTTGTTTTTTCACTTGTTGTGCGTTTGTTTTGTTTTGTTGTTTATCCATCATTATCACCTCCACGCACATTAATTTGTGCAGAAGGTGTACATCTTATTCATGATTTTTTTTAAACAAGCAAAGAACGTCCGCCATCGACGATAATCGTCTGTCCTCTAATCATATCTGCTTTGCCTGATACAAGGAATTCTACACTGTCGACCATGTCTTTAATTTCCACCATACGGCCTGCTGGTGTATTTTTCTTAGCGTCTTCTAATAGCTCTTCACGATTTGGGAAGTGCTTGAGTGCATCTGTATCAATGGCGCCGCCTGATACGGCATTCACAACGATATTTTTTTGTGACAGCTCAACGGAAAGGTAGCGTGTCAAAGCTTCTAGTGCTGCTTTAGATACACCGACCACCGTGTAGTTTTCAAGGTAGCGGATAGAGCCTAGTGAGCTAATGCTGACGATATGTCCGCCGCCGTTTTTCTCCATTAATTTGGCTGCTTCTTGTCCGCAAAATAACAAGGCTTTCGCATTGATATTCATGGTCCAGTCCCAATGATTTTCTTCAAGATCCATGATTGGACGCTGAACGCCAGATGCCGCATTGTTCACAAATACGTCTAAACGGCCAAACGTTTCGTCAATTTGCTGGAACATGTCTTTGATTTTCTCTGGCTGACCAACGTTGGCTTTGACAACTAATGTTTTAACACCCATCGCTTCAATTTCTTCAGCTGTTTCAAGTGCTGCTTTTTTGCTTCTTGCATAGTTAATGACAATGTCATATCCTTTTTCAGCCAGGCGAAGGGCTACTTCTTTCCCGACACCTCTACTGCTGCCTGTAATTAGTGCACATTTACGCTTGTTCATTATGGTTCATCTCCTGATTTGAATAGTTTTCGTCCATTCGCTTCACACTAATAGGAAAGTTCCTATTAGGAGGTTACATTCATGTATGTCGGACGCGATTTAAGCCAGCTTGGCATGATGTCAAAGGATCAATGGAAAGATACTGAGCTTGCTTTTTTTCATCATGCTTTCCAACAAATTTTACCTTATTTAAACGAAGAAGGGCAATCTAAGTATCGAGAAATCATTTCTGAAATTGAAAACCGCGGGGGTCTGCACCGAAATGAAGCCGATTATACCCATGGTACAACGGTTAAATATGACTAGGTTGTTCAAGAGCCATCTTCCATATTTTTTGATGTGAGACTGGCAAAGCATATGCCTCAAATTCTTCTGTTGTGACTTTTTTCAGCATCGTGTCATCAGATACAGAGTTCACACGTCCAAAGAAAACAGAAATATTCCAGATGAGGTGGGTAAATACATGTTGAATGGTGCCTTCTAAATCACCAAGTTCTGCTTGTACACCCGCTTCCTCTTTTAAGAAATCAATCAGCTGCTCTTTTTCCGTTTTTCTTCCCTTCATTGTTTCCATGTTTGGGAACTCCCATAAATTCGCAAGCAGACCTGTACTTGGACGCTTATGAATATAGAGGTGGCCTGCATCATCAAATAACACCGCTGCTGCCATTGATTTCGCAGTCGGCTTTTTCTTTTTACTTTTCACCGGCAGCTCATGCTGAACGCCTTCCTCAAGTGCTGAGCAATGCATGTTTACAGGACAAATGAGGCATGCAGGAGAGGTTGGGGTGCAAATAAGTGCACCTAGCTCCATTAGCCCTTGATTGAATTCTGACGGCTTTTCCCGGGAAATGAGCTGATCAACCGCAAATTCGAAAATGTTTCTCGTTTTTGGTTTTGCAATATCATCCCATATGGACAAGATACGGGAAATGACCCTCATCACGTTGCCGTCTACCGCAGGGTATGGCTTGTTATAGGCTATACTCAGCACTGCGCCGCTCGTATACGGGCCTACACCTTTCAGTTTTGAAAATTGTTCTTTCGTATCAGGGACAACGCCCCCGTAGGATTCATAGACTTCTTTCACAGCTGCCTGTAAATTACGCACTCGTGAGTAGTAGCCAAGACCTTCCCATGCTTTCATGACCTTTTCTTCATCAGCTAAAGCAAGATCTTTCACCGTCGGGAATTGCTCCATAAACCGATTGAAGTACGGAATGACCGTATCCACTCTCGTTTGCTGGAGCATCACTTCTGATACCCAAACGCGATATGGATCTTGATTTTCACGCCATGGAAGTGTTCGTTGTTCTTTTTCATACCAATCGATTAAATCATGCTGAAAGCCCGCAATATCTTTGCGGTCCAGCTTTTCTTGAATGTCTTTCATCTCTATACTCCTTCTCATTGGACCGAGGGCTAACGTTCTGAAAAGAACCTTATTTGTTGTATACTGTTTGTAGATACGTTAACATGTTACATTAAATCGAGATAAAGCAAAAGTGATTTTGCACATAGTCTTGATTGGAGACGTATACTTTGTATGATTGTTCCTAAGCATGATAACTAGGAGGTAATCAATTGGACACTGGTACTCATGTAGTAATGGGCATTTCTCTTGGGGGACTTGCGCTTTTAGATCCAGCCGTCAGCGCAGATCCACACATGGCACACGCCGTGATGATCGCGACCATCGCCGGCTCCCAAGCACCAGACATTGATACTGTGCTAAAACTAAAAAATAATGCAGTTTATATAAGAAATCACCGGGGATTTACTCATTCCATTCCGGCTGTACTGTTTTGGTCATTGCTAATTCCGGCTGTGATTTTCCCATTTGTGCCGGGGGCAAATTTACTCCACCTTTGGTTATGGACACTATTAGCCGTTGTGCTTCATGTGTTTGTCGATATTTTCAATGCATACGGCACACAGGCCATTCGCCCATTTTCAAAGAAATGGGTAGCGCTTGGGATCATTAATACGTTTGATCCGTTTATCTTTTTTACACATCTTGTCGCCATTGTCGTTTGGGCGATTGGCGGTCATCCCGGCTATACGTTCATTACGCTGTATGCCGTGATTTTTTGTTACTATATCGTCAGGGTCATCATGCAGCTTCAGATTAAACGTCAGCTGCGTGCACGGTTCGATGAGATTGAAGACATTATTATTTCGCCTACAATGAAGTTCAGACAATGGCGCATTGCTGTGAAATGTAAATCCTCTTTCCATGTTGGACGCAGTATGAATGGTGAGATCATCATTTTAGACACCTTTAACCGTGTGCCGGTCCCTGATACTGAGATTATGAAAATTGCCAAACAGGATGAAAACATTTCAGCCTTTCTCTCCTTCTCCCCTGTCTACCGGTGGGAAGTAGATAAATACAAGGATCATTATGAGGTACGGTTCATTGATTTGCGCTACCGCAGCAAAGGTCACTATCCTTTTGTTGCGATCTGCCATATCGACATGGACCACCAAATCAAAAATTCCTATACCGGCTGGATTTTCAGTGAAGAAAAACTGCAAAAAAAATTAAGACTCGGCTCTGTGTGAGCGAGTCTTTTTTTGTTGTGTAGGGCTTGGATTATTCATATGTGTAGATTTTGAACTGGATAGTACTTGAATTTGTATAAAACGCAGAAACTGTGATCTATGCACTCATGGAGAGTGCGACAAAATACAATGTGTTTGCGAGCCTTGTCATCGCTATTTCAATCCACGCACTCATGGAGAGTGCGACTAAATCCGTTGAATTGAAAAAGGTCTATTCAGAATTTCAATCCACGCACTCTTGTAGAGTGCGACGAATCTTAATTATATCACATGGAGTGATCAAAGTATTTCAATCCACGCACTCTTGTAGAGTGCGACATTTAACCGGAGGTGTCGCCGATGTGGGATGAACGATTTCAATCCACGCACTCATGTAGAGTGCGACGGACGAATATTTTTAACCGAAAACCCTAACCGTATTTCAATCCACGCACTCATGTAGAGTGCGACTACAAGCTGGCGTTTAAAGCATCTAACGAAGTTGCAATTTCAATCCACGCACTCATGTAGAGTGCGACAGTTGCCTGGTCGATTTTTATTCCCTTTTGAAATATTTCAATCCACGCACTCATGTAGAGTGCGACTGCGATTTTCGCCCTAATTATAACATTTTTTAGGAAATGATCGTCAAAACCCTTAAGTTTCTATATAGAACTTTGTTTTCACTCCTAAAAAATATACATTTTTTCTCATTTTTGTCGAATGAAACGGTGCGAATGTTCCAGGGATTTTATGTTCACCTCACATTCGCACCGACTTTTTCTAGTCTGAAATCTATTTGAATCTTGATAATCATATTTATTATTTCAGCAACAACTTTGAATTTAATTAAATACATGACTACTGAGAGGCAGAGTTATGTTTTTCACAATTATTAATCTACACACTCATGTAGAGTGCGACGCATGAAAAGAAAAAGCACCCTGTTGCCATTTGAATTTCAATCCACGTACTCATATAGAGTGCGACCCATGCTGTTTGGTGATACTGATAAAAAATTCGTTATTTCAATCCACGCACTCATATAGAGTGCGACGCTTCATGTCATTGAAAACGACAGCCAAAAAGAAATTTCAATCCACGCACTCATAAAGAGTGCGACCTTCCCATCCAGATGCTAAGTATCTGTTTGAAGAATTTCAATCCACACACTCATGTAGAGTGCGACGTTGAAGGGGAGGGACAAGCTGTGAAGATCATGATTTCAATCCACGCACTCATGTAGAGTGCGACCCGGCTGGTCAGGCGTTAGTAAGCCGGAAACCGAAATTTCAATCCACGCACTCATGGAGAGTGCGACGAGTGGGCTGATGTGCGTACTGTTGGAGCTATGGGATTTCAATCCACGCACTCATGTAGAGTGCGACTGCAATTTCCGCCCTAATTATAACATTTTTTAGGGAATGATCGTCAAAACCCTTAAGTTTCTATATAGGAATTAAGTTTTCACCCCTGAAAAATATACATTTTTTCTCATTTTTGTCGAATGAAACGGTGCGAATGTTCCAGGGATTTTATGTTCACCTCACATTCGCACCAAGTTTCATGAAATGTCGTCGTCCATTTTAAGTCTTCCATAACCTGCATTTGTTTTAGCACCGATTCCTTCGTGTTCTAAAGCGCCTAGTAAGATGGTTTTGGCGAGTTCGAGCCATTCCGCTTCTTCTGGTAGATTCTTTTTTGTTTTCAATAGAAGTTGAAAGCGGCCGTTGACCACCGTTAAGAAATGGATCGGTGTTGGTGAGTCATCGTCTCGAGGGGCTGGAACACTTCCCCCTTTGTTTATCTTATCTAGCTTGACGCTGTTGTAGTCTGAATGATGTGGTGTCATCACATCTACTTTGAATGCTTCTCCTACCGTCTCAGGCATCATGAGCGCATCATGAAATTCGATGATGCCAGCACGTTCGTTTGTTCCAAACAATGTGTTGTAATCACTACCACCTTGTTTTAGTTCTGGAAAGTTTTCACCTAATACAGAGTGGGCATAATGAGAGGCTACGCCTTTTAAAGCTGTTCCTGGTAAATAAGGAATGCCGTATATCGGGTGTAATAACAATCCCGTTTCAAGTACACCCTCTCCTCCATGTCCAATGACTAACGGTGATATGGATTTGACTAGGCATGTGGGGTTCTTGTCAGTATAATATCGCTCCAAAAATTTTTCATACAATAAGCGATTTTCTCCCCATTGATTTCGATGTAGACTAATCACATTTTCATAAAATGACTGCTTCTTCGCACTGTCCTTTATAACGCTCGACAATGTAGAGCCTTGAATCGACCATTTGCTTTTGTTTAAGGTTAATGACAGATTCATTGGATGTCCTCCACATTTTCCGTCCCTTGCTCCACCTTTAAAATAGATTCCGCATATCTTTTTAACCAAACAGATGCACTTAAAGCTTGTCTTGATTTGATTAAGTAATTTCGATTAGAAGCTGACCAATCTCCTTGTATATCTAGTGTTTCTTTTATATCCTGAACGAATTGTTGATAAGCATTTCCTTTTTTTGATTTTGCTTCAAAAAATGTAATGGTGAGCCTTAACCCATTTGTTAAGATCATTGAGGCGAATCTGTGACAGAGTTGTCCATATTGATTTGAGAAATTCTCCTCATTCGTTTTGGCATTCATCACATGTTGATACGCTTTCTCAGCATAATGATGTTGAATGAGTTTCATGATCCCTCCCCTCCTGTCATGCGCCAGGATACTCTTCCTTTACCTACGTTTGTGTTTCCGCCTAATTGAAGATACATCTGTTTTTCTAGTTGATTTAAAAGTTGATGTCTAACAGATAAATCATTGCTTCCATCGACACGATCACACCATATTAGCCCATAAAATATGGCTTCTGCTGGTACATACTCTTCATACCAGAGAGCACCTTTACTAACTGTTTGGGTTTCATGATCAATTCTAATACGAGGTGTCACTTCAGAATTCATGGTGACAATGTATTGAAAAACGTCATCACTTACAATCACAAATCGCTCTATCCAAAGAGTTTGTGATTGTTTATCGTCGAATAAAAGTTTTGCCATCTGTTCAGCAAAATCGGTTAGTTGTTGAGATTTTTTCGCAGCCCCTTGAAATTCACCTAGATATAATTCGTCATTCTCTACTAATTTAGAATTCATGGTGACTAGCGTGCTTGATTCTTCTATGAGATCAGGGATATCCAGCGATACACCTAATGCTTTTGCATCGCGGGCTAATCTTTTTAATATGAGTGGACTTGCCACATATCCAAATGTACCGTATCTACTCGCCACCGGGAATGAAAATAACCGGCCATCTGTCATGACGACTGCTCCTGCGCTTCCATCTTGATCTCCTTGTGTACCAAATACTTTTTGTACGAATGTGTCTTGTCCTTTCGCGCGATAATGTTCACGCTGCACGCCTTTGATACTGCTTCCAGGTATAATCGGCCATTCTGTGACTTTTTCTCGTTGAATGGGCATATCAATCACGCCAACTCCTTCACCCGCTCCAATATGAAGGGGGGATAAACAATGTATCCAAAACCAACGGCTTGCTTCCATCATCTCACTCCTCTTATTCATTCGGTTTCCATGTTCCCCAAAGTGCTAACCCGCAGCCATCTTCACGATCAAACGCTTCTTTGCGCCGGTTACGATCAGATACTGATTGAAGCCACATTTTTTCGGCCAGTTCTGCTGGATCTCCTTCTTCTACTGTAAAGAAGTAAACACTACCTGCGGGGACTAAGCGGCGTATTGCTTTTTCACGCCCTTTGTCTTTATTTGCTAAACTCCATCCAGAGATTGGCTGCCAATGTGGAACAGAGGCCCAAACCAATTTGAGTCGTACATTTGTATCAAATAGTGGTTTTGACATGAGCTGTTCATCCAGCCATCCGGGCTGCCACCCTTTACTGAAATAAGCGGGTGTCGCCAATATCATGCGAACATACGGCTTGTTTTTGATCGATTCTTTAATAGCATCCGGACATGTCCAATCTTGTTGGTATACATGTGGCCGGTCTTCTATATGAGCCAGCCGCCGTTCACCACCGATTGGGTGAATGCCTGAGAAAGGCTTTAATTCTTCTGACTCTTCAGTAGATAAATCTATTCCTGCCTCCAGTTTAAAGTCATCTGGGAATAAGAGCGATTCAGTTGAAAATAGATGCTGATCTTTTGCTCTTTTACTGCCAGTTTCCACCTCAATTTGTGTTCGTTCCTGACGCCGTAATGCTGGAATAAATGCCGGTGGTGTTTCCTTTTTGAAAGAATGATTTTCCTTCTGCATGTGTTGGTATTCAGTCAAGGCTTTCTTCACCTGACTCTCATCCACTGCGTCTGTCAGCCAGTTCACCATCCACTTTAGTGATACAAAAGCAGGCGGCGATTTCATTTTTTTACGAGCACCAGCTCCAATTGGTGGCCATAATGCCTCACTAAAACGGCCTGTTTTTCCTGTACCAAAAAAGCCCTGTCCTTTCGACATCATTGGCTTTGGTCTCACTTGATACATGCCATACTCATCATCGAATAACTCAAGGTCATGAGGCATTGGCACATATAAATGATCATGCCAACGATATAAAGGACCTCGCACAAGAGATTTTGCATAATAAGAAAGTGGCGTGGTGTGTTTGATTGATTGTCGTTTCTTCGCTAAAGCTGTACGAAGTGTTCCTGCGACCACACTTGGCGGAACATCGTTTAATGAACGCGCCCTTATACCCGGTACACTTTGAAATGGGCGTGCATCACGAATAAGCAGCGGATCAAGCGGTTGAATGTGAAACCATCTTTCAGGCATGTCCACTTACCTCCTCTAGTTGAAGAGCAATGATCATACATTCAGCGATTGTATGTAATTCTTCTAATGTATTCTTCTTCGGTATATACTTCGCAATCAATTGATCGATCCACTCTTTCGTTTCTTGCTCTGTTTTTGCTTCCGTTTTCTTTTTGAATGCAAGACGTCTTATCTCTAGTGGAATGAGTTCATCTAAAATTTCCGGCTGTTTTATAAAAGAAGACTGTTCGTATGTTTGATACAACTCTCGTAAGCCATATGCAAAGCCAGATGTGAAATAAGACTGTTTTAACCACGTCGTCATCTCTTGGATAGAGGCCACTGGATCTATTTGAAATGAGACTGAGATATTCATTGTGTCTCCTCCGCCTCGTTTTTGGAATTGAATCGCTAATGAATTTCGCTCTTGTTTTGCATATTGTTCAGCCTGACGTGCCATGCTTCTTACTTCTTCAAGAGGCTCAAGCATATGAACGATGGCGATGCCAATTGAAATCGAAGGAGGTGTCTCACTATGTTGATGAGCCTTCATCGTTGAAACAAATTCACTTTGTAATTTCCCAGCTGCTTCTAAGCATTGATGCACCGGTACATAAGCCATGACATCATCTCCACCGCCATAGATCAATGTACCTTCACATTTGGAAATAATCCCACAAGCCTTTGAAGCAAAAGTTGAGAGCGTTTTAGAAAATGCAATATGGCTTTCTACATGCTGTATATTTCGTAGTTGGCTGCCCATCTTATCTCCATCCGCCATGAGAAAGGCATAGTAAGGTGAAGGTGCTGGTGGTTTGATCGGCTGGCCGTGATGCTTGCTGTATTTACCTTTGAAATATTTTTCGAGCAGCTGTGTGATGTCATTTTTCGCTTCTGTTCGTGTGGTCCCGACAAGTCCACGTTGTTCAAGATAATCTTCTATTCTTCTTTCATAAAAAAGCGATGCCTCACTCAAATCAATAGGGGCTACTGTCAGATTCATATTCTTAAGATATGTTTCTACATCTTTCACATATTGTGTGGCTGCTTTCTTCATCTGTTCATTTTGGTCCAACATATTTTGATAGGGAGCAAAAGCTTTATCACATACAGATGGAAATGTCATACTCGGATGCTTATGTAAGGACAATCGTTTGATCACTGAAATCGCATCTAATGATTCATGTTCACCAATTCCCCATTTCGCTAGTTGCGCCACTTGCTGTGGTGTTTTTTTCTTTTGGAAAACAGACTCTCGTCCACCGTCAAGTGATGATTTTGGTTCACCGAATAACGCCCCTGGCTCATTTTGTTTAAAATCTCTTAAAGTCTTCCGTGCCGCCATTAAACCTTCGACTTCTTGAAGAGCCAAATGATATGGACTTGCGGACGCATTTGCCGCTCTGTCTTGATTTTGCACCTCAGTCCACACAGCATAAAATTCTATTAAATCATCTACTTGTCGATTCCATGTGCCTATTTGAATATAAGGATCAACTATTTCTCTAACAAAGTCTGCGTATTCCTTCCATTTGTCATATATTGCTTTTTTCACTTGTCTTGCAACGGATGAAGGCTGTTCGTATGAGATTTCCCCCAGTATTTTATTTGGTGCGTTGTTTGGTTCTGCAGATGATTCGTTGAACACAGGGAAAATAAGCGTTCCACCCAGTTCTTGAAATTTCTTCGCACCTGCTTTACTTAATTCAGATAGAAGAAAAGAGCCAAACCATAAATCACGCGTCCGCCTTGCTTGCGCAATAAATTCTTGAACAGGCCCTATCGAAAATAGCATTAATGTTTGTTTTTGTGATTCTTCTGACAAAATGTTTGCACCTCCTTGCTATGTAAAAAGGCTTGAATCGCCGATGAGTGCGTCCGGCCACTCTCGTCTCGTAAAGGATTGTTTGAGTAGGTGGCTGTTGGGTAGATACTTTGTTCATCTGTCACATTGGGCAAAGGCTTTCCGTACCCTAAAAGCGATAACGCTTCGATCTTTGGTTGCTGCAACACCATCACCATGCCCACTGATTCCTTTTGATTAATAGCTAACGGTTTTAAGATGAGTGGTGAAGCCAAACGATTTTTATTTCGCGGGACTAACGTCTTTGTATTAGGCTCCTTTTGAAACCACTTTCTTTTTGCTATTTCTTCTTCGCTTCGCTCCTTATCTTTTTTCGATTTCTTTTTAAAGTTAAAAACAATCGGCATACCAAATTGCGCCCTAGGAAAAGCGATATATCCCTTTGGTTTATTTGAAGGATATGGTAATTCATGATCAGGATGTGACATATTCGCTAGATGACGTATGGAATCTGCCTCAGGCCAATAACTTCTCCCAGCCTCCCCATTTTGGATATTATGTTTTTTACGAAATTCAATGTATGTATCCATTGTTCTCGTCCAGGATAAATGCGTTTGAGAAGCTTTATTTTGTAATCTAAACTCCCAGCTTAGCGTTGCCCATTCACGAGGCACTTCGGGAATAGAGATAGCATATTGACATATCTTCTCTTTAAACCATTGATCAAATCGCTCCTTAATGACTTCTTGCACTTTAGGAGAAAATGTTTCACAGTATAAACTCCCACAACCACGTCTCGTTCTTGCGCCAAGTCCCCCAAAATTGATCCACGCCCATAGTGCAGCTTCGATTTCATTGCCTAACTTCTTTTTGTCTTGTGAAGTCATTGAAGCACTCTCGGTCAAATACACATTCATTTTGAAATATCCCATAAACATTTTATTTGGTGTTTTTTGAAAAATATATGTTGGAGGGAATTTGATTTGTTTTTTTTCTTTAAATATTTCTTCAACGATTACTTTAATTAAGCTGCTTTTTTCTGTATGACCAAATATCTCTGCTTCTCTTTTAGATAATTCATTCGCATTTTTGCAGGCAGCTCCTCGAGTTGCACGCCACCAGAAACGAAGATGTCCACGAATTGCACTTTCTCGAATGGGTCTGTCTTGATCAATTGAGTTTGATTTGGGCCCTCCCCCAAACATTGGCGTAACCAAATGAATAGTGAGCGGCTCTTTAAAAAGTCTTTGGTCTTCATGAATTTTCGTGTCAATCGCATGTTTCACATCATGCCAATTCGTTTTGGGTTTACTAGATTCCCTTGTCATGTCGCTCTCCTTTCTTCACTTTGTTATCTGTTTCTGAAACAGCTTGGCATATGCATAGTGAGGGAAAAACATGGGGTTGTTGATGAGCATCAGCAATTGATTTAATTGGAAGTTTAGCGTTAACAGATCGTATCCATCAATACGTAAATCGCTGAGTTTGTTTTCATCTAGAAATTGTTCTTCTTCCTTAGATCGTTTTTCTTGTTTGAAACAATTTAATTCGTTTGACCACCATCTTAGATGTTCATGTTCATTAGGTACTTTTAATTGAAATTCATTGCTTTTTTTCATGAGCATAAAATCAAAAGACGCCGCTAATTCAGCTGCTTTATTTGAAATTGTTTGGTCCTCTTCTCTTTTAAAGTTACTTGCTAAAATGAGTAAAGGACGCGTCCTCTTTTGTGTGTTACTTTCACTTGTAAAGTAACCTGTGGCCGTTCTAGCAATTCCTGTTGTTTTTGGTGTTAGCTGTTTTATTTTTTTAGACCATTCTTCTAAACCTTTTTCTTTCAAATTAGAGCTTTTACATTCAATAGCAACCGCAACCGCCTCAATCGGTATAAACTTCAACGAATTGTGTTGGAACACATACGGTGTATACTGTTCATCAAATACGGCAATATCGACTTCGTTAGAATGATTTCCTTCTGAGTCAATAATGATGACACCTTGTGCTAATGAATATTTTTTAGGAATGATTTTCCGAAAAAACTCCATCCACATCACTTCTCTAGAATCCCCTGTCAGCCCACCATGATTAGAAGCAAAGTCCACTTCTTCTGATATCATGCTGTTTAATCTTTGATAATTCTCTAAGATCAGCTGCTCAACTTTACCGGTTCGCTCCGTTTCACCCAAACCAATTCCTCCTTCATCATTCACTACGAATGGATAAAATTTGAATCTAAATGACTACTTTTCATTTCGACTTATTTTGAGATTTTTTAAGGTTTATTTAGGAAAAAGAAGAAGAAAAAAACATGACTGCAAGGAGTCATGTTTTCACTGTACATATGAACAGTCTATTTTGAAGGCTTTTGTATCTGAAAGAGGGTGTTGTAAGATCATGATCTCTGAGAATGTCATACCCGTTTAAGACACAATCTTTTAAAATCACGCACTCATGTAGAGTGCGACGTTTCACGCTTCAAAAGAAGGTGAGCGGCAAATGATTTCAATCTACGCACTCATATAGAGTGCGACAACATTAACAACAAAAGGATATACAAGCAGCGAAATTTCAATCCACGCACTCATATAGAGTGCGACTGCGATTTCTGCCTTAATTGTAACATTTTTTAGGAAATGATAGGCAAAATCCACAACTTTCAATAAAGAATTTTGTTTTCCCTTTCATAAAATATACATTTTTTATCATTTTTTTCAAAGGTGCGAATGTCCCGGGGGTTTTATGTTTACCTCACATTCGCGCCAATTTTTTATTAATACTATTTAAATAAAAACTATTGCTCTTGAAAACATACTTATTTCACTGTTTCATCAACAGCTTTGAATTCATTTAAAAATATGGATTACTGAGCCAGTTCTGGGGTTACTTGGTCTATGATGCTACCAATTCAAATTTTCAATCCATGCACTCCTGTAGAGTGCGACGACTATGACAGCCTATATGAAAGTAAAGCGTCAATATTTCAATCCACGCACTCATGTAGAGTGCGACAGTAAACATCCAAAAATTAACGGAATTACAATACATTTCAATCCACGCACTCACATAGAGTGCGACTGCGATTTCTGCCCTAATTGTACCATTTTTTAGGAAATGATAGGAAAAATCCACAACTTTCAATAAAGAATTTTGTTTTCCCCTTTATAAAATATACACTTTTTCTCATTTTTGTCGAATAAAAAGGTGCGAATGTCCCGGGGATTTTATGTTCACCTCACATTCGCACCAAGTTTTTAATTCATTGACTCTATTAACTAAAATGACTACTCTTCTCCCAATCTTTGAGGAAAAGTAAATTTTAATCAGTATAGTTACTCCACTAATAATTTCCGATCAAACATACATGCTTTAACTTTAACTATGTTTTCTCTTACTTAAAATCAAGAATGGCTAAGCACTCATGTAGAATGCGACTGCGATTTCCGACCTTATTGTAACATTTTTTAGGGAATGATCGTCAAAACCCTCAAGTTTCTATATAGAATTTTGTTTTCACCTCTAAACAATATACATTTTTTATCATTTTTGTCGAATGAGAAGGTGCGAATGTCCCGGGGATTTTGTGTCCACCTTACATTCGCACCGAATTTTTCTTAATCCTATTTAAATAAAAACTATTGCTCTAAAGGTATTTTCATGATTTCATCAACAGGTTTGAATTCATTTAAAAATATGACTACTGAGCCAGAGTCATGTTTTTCACACCTAAATCAAGCGCAACTGTCAACATTTCTTTCAAGCTACCTCAATCCATACACTCCTGTAAAGTGCGACACATAGAAGCACCTGAGCACGGTCACACAATCATTATTTAAATCCACGCCTCATATAGAGTGCGACGCGCCTTTCCCTTATCAATGGCGTATCTGGATACGATTTCAATCCACGCACTCGTATAGAGTGCGACGTGAACTTTTGGACATCGCTCAAAAATATAACCTATTTCAATCCACGCACCCATATAGAGTGCGACTAACAGATACTAACCTAGTGCAAAGAGGCAGCTTATTTCAATCCACGCACTCACATAGAGTGCGACTGCGATTTCTGCCCTAATTGTAACATTTTTTAGGAAATGATAGGCAAAACCCACAACTTTCAATAAAGAATTTTGTTTTGCCCTTTATAAAATATACATTTTTTCTCAATTTTGTCGAATAAAAAGGTGCGAATGTCCCGGGGATTTTATGTTCACCTCACATTCGCACCATCAGTTCCTCTTACATCTTCGTCATATATTCCACAATAAACTCCCAAAAGCCAGGTCCTTCTTGGTAAATCAGCCAGTCTACTTTTTCGATGAGTTTGATATAAAGTTCTTGTTCGAGGTCTTCTCTTTCTTGATATGTCGTGTTTTGTAGTTTCTTTTTGATCATGGGTGTGAAGGTTTCAATGAGTTCTTCCATTTCTCCATTGGTCATTTTGTCTTCGTGCACGGACATCTCCCCCTGTTTCTTCTTTTAGTTTGTTGAGCGCTTTTTTGTGGATGTTTGAGATGTTTTGTCTCGTTTCGCCTAGCCGGTCGGCTATTTCTTTCATTGTTTGACCTTCAACATAAATATGGGTTAAGACCATTTTTTGTTTGTCTGTGAGCTGCTGGTAGGCCTTGTACAATCTTTGATCTTGCAGGTGCTCCCCTAAGTCTTGCTGGTTGAAGAGCACGGCTTCATACGTATCTGTTTGAACAGGATCTTTCACTTCTTGCGTATCAGGATGATCGAGTATGAGCGGAAAACGCTGCTGCTTTTTTTTCACTCGTTTGTCAAAGTCGACTGAAAAGATGCGGATCATTGTGGAAATATACTTGATGATGCGGATTTTTTGATAAAACTGCTTGAACTCGGAATCTAGTTTTTTCGCATTTTCTTCGTTTGGCTCTTCCATGACTTGCCTGAGCAGCTGCTGGTTTTTAGGATTACTTAAAAATTGCTGAATGAGCGGGTGATCAATGATCTCCTTCCATTTTGCTTTCAATAACAGCCGATAATCCATGTGCATCCTCCCCTTTGTTCTCTCTACTTGCATTAAGTGGACAAAAGTTAAAAAAAGTAAACTTTGTGAAACGGGTCTAATGGTTCATTTTCTCCCCCTTTGATTTCCTATTTCTTCTTTCATACCACTTATAGAGAAGACGAGCATCCGCTGGGAGGTGAGACAAATGGAGACCTTTTTTTCGGAGGAATGGCTGAAGCAGCTCGGTCAGGCTGGATTTCCTGCTATTTTAACGATTTATTTGCTGACACGTTTTGAACGAAAGTTTGATGAATTAAGCAAGCTCATCCAACGATTGGTCGCTGTTCAAAAAAATGATGAATCAGATTGACATCTTCTTGATTCGTTTCACCTTATGAAAACGAGGGCGAAATGAAAGGCCTTTTGTCACCTCACACAATACGATGTTGAAAGGGGATTTTATCATGAGTGAAAAGCAAAATGGTGTACCGCAGCCGATTCGAGGAGAAAAAGGAGCAACGGTCAAAATTCCACGTAATCTCGAGCGAGACAGACAAAACCCAGATATGCTCACGCCACCAGAAACCGATCATGGAACGGTTCCCAACATGAAATATTCTTTTTCTGATACGCACAACCGTTTAGAAAAAGGCGGTTACGCAAGAGAAGTCACGGTACGTGAACTACCAATCTCTAAAAGTCTTGCCTCTGTGAACATGCGGCTAAAACCTGGTGCGATTCGCGAGCTGCACTGGCATAAGGAAGCGGAATGGGCGTACATGATTTATGGGGAAGCCCGAATTACATCGGTTGATGCAGAGGGGCGCAATTTTACAGAGGATGTGACCGAGGGTGATTTGTGGTATTTCCCTTCAGGCTTGCCGCATTCTATTCAAGCACTTGAACCGGGAGCTGAATTCTTGCTTGTGTTTGATGATGGTTCCTTCTCTGAAAATAGTACGTTCCAAGTGACTGATTGGCTTGCCCATACGCCAGAGGAAGTTGTGCTCCAAAACTTTGGAATGACAAAGGAGCAATTTGAAAAACTGCCAGAGAAAGAGAAGTATATTTTCCAAAAAGGAATTCCTGGTTCCCTTGAGTGTGACAAGGTGAAAACAGAGCAAGGAGAAGTCCCGAACTCCTTTAAATATGAGCTGTTAAAGCAAGAGCCGATTACGTCAAGCGGCGGACAAGTGTGGATTGCGGATTCTACCAATTTCAAAGCGTCTAAAACGATTGCATCCGCTCTTGTGAAAGTTGATCCAGGTGCCATCCGTGAGCTGCACTGGCATCCAAATACGGATGAATGGCAATATTTCATTTCTGGAAAGGCACGAATGACGGTCTTTGCTTCTGATGGACATGCGAGAACCTTCAACTATCAGGCGGGAGACGTTGGCTATGTGCCATTTGCGATGGGGCATTATGTAGAAAATACAGGCGACGAACCGCTCTATTTCTTAGAAATCTTTAAGAGCGATCATTATGCAGATATCTCGCTCAATCAGTGGCTTGCGGTCACACCGAAACAGCTTGTTTTGGATCATTTAGATCAAGGCGAAGAATTCTTGAAATTGCTTGATACTGACAAACATCCTGTCATCGCTGCACCTAAAAAAGAGGATTAATTCCAACCTTCCTGCAAAAAGGCTGTCCTTTTTGCAGGTATCTTCATGTAAAGGAGTGTTGTTTACCCATGCAACAATCTGTTCACGCTTTATGGCAAGGGCTGAAATGGCTCATGGCGGCGTCAGCTGTCTGTTACATATTTTTATTGTTTTGTGTGCTGTTCTTTCATTTGACCGGTGCTTTTTATCAATCGATTTTATCGTTGATTCTGTTTATGGGCATCTATGTTGTACTTGGGATCTCTTTTGAACATCTGGAACACGTGCTCATGCGGTTTGTTCGTAAGTGTCGGTCCAAAAAACGATCTATCGTTTTCTATGCCGTTTTATTTCACCTTTTGTTTATTTGGGGTGCTGTCTATGTATCAGACGAATTGGTTGACGGCATTTTGCTGACTACTTCTGAAGAAATTCTCTTTGCGCTAAGTCTTTGGTTATTTCATTTTTTGTTTGATTATGCGTCGTTTTCGTTTGATAAGGAAGCTTCGTGAGGCGCTATCGTCTTTCTGTAGAGAGCGCTTGTTTGACCTGCTCCATATGATGGAGATCATGTTTAATCAAACCTTGAAAATAACTTGATAACGTCAGCTCGGTTTGACCGATCAAAAAGGATGTATTCCAGCGAGATGCTTCGATTTTCTTCATTTCTTGAAGCAATTTTGTTCTAACAGCAATAAATCGCCCGATCGTCTCGCTTCTCTCTTCCTTTCTTGCTCTTTCGGCTGACTGCCGGTTCATTTCATGCACATCAGGTGCCTGAGGTAACGCTTTATTGTTCCAAAATTCCTTTAGGCGATCGTGTAAAATAAATTCATCCCATGGAACGAAATGTGCGATGATCTCAGCAATGCTCCACTTTCCATCAGCGATGGCGCTACGCCATTCTTCTTCTGTTACTTCCGTTAGTGACTGCACCCATTCAAGGGTGTGTTCATAGTGTTTTATCACGGTGTCTTTGTTCATGTTTTGTTATCCCCTTTATGTTTTTAAAAGAAGTTGATCAGAAATTGGTTAGTTTCATTCTTGCTAAATCATTTATAACATATTATCATATACTTTAATTACCAAATGAAAAGGGGGAATTGTGATACGCTGTCCTATATGAAAAAGCTTATTTTTTTGCGCCAAAATAAACCGACCGGTCTGTTTATAAAAAGGGAGGAAAAATGATGAATTCTCAAAATGTGATCATTATCGGCAGTGGTGTAGCAGGATTGGCTACTGCTTTATTTTTAAAAAAGGCTGGAATGGAAAGTACGATTTATGAAAGCAGGTCAGATGAAGAATTAGAAACAGGAGCAGGTTTTTTACTGTCTCCGAATGGGGTAAAGATTTTGGATGGAATCGGGTGTAAAAATGAAGTGATAGCAAATGCAACAGTGATAAAGAAAATCCAGCAAATAAACAGTGAAAATGAAGTAGAAGCGATCTTTCACAATTATAGTGAAAAATATTATGATGCCCCTTTACTGAACGTCATGAGAGACCAAATCATCAAATCACTTTTAAAAGAAGTTCACCGTCAAGGAATAGAAGTGAAGTACAACAAAAAGTTAATCTCAATCAAACAGCAGCCTCATTCCGTTCAGGTTCTTTTTGAAGATGAAACTGAGATAACAGGTGATATCGTAATAGGAGCAGATGGAACTTTTTCTAAAACAAGAGAGGCTATTGCGTTTAATGCTAAATTAGACTATAGCGGTTTTTGGGGACTACAAGGAGTATCGTTTGTGAAGGATTTTGTATTGGATGAGGCAACAAGTTATTTTTACAATGACGGAAACTTTCAATTCATTTTTGGGAAAGCGCATCCAACAAATAAAATGAATATTTTATGGCAAGCTTTCTCTCAGTGTCCTGAGAAGTTACCTACAAAACATTTTGAGAAAGCCAATCAAGAAACCATCCGACAGTTATTATATAAACAAATGGAACATTGGAACATTCCTAAACACCTTTCTGACATCATCGATCATACAAACATGTTCTTTCCAAGAAGTATCTATGAAATAAAGGATTTTCCTGTGTGGTCAAAAGGACGTGTTGTTCTTGTAGGTGATGCGGTACATACGGCGAACCCTTTTGTTGGTCAAGGAGCATCGTATAGTCTAGAAGATGCCATGCTCATAGCAAAGATGCTAAGGGATCATGAGTATCGAGATGCGTTCTATTATTATGAAAAGGATCGAAGAAAGAGGACAGAAGAATTGAATGCGCTATTTCAGCACATGAGTATTCAAAACGATATTGATAAAAAAATGAACGAATACACGATTGAATGGGATGAAGAAACTTACGTATGAGATGAAAGATAAAAAAAACACCACTTATGCTGAAAAGTGGTGTTTCTTGTGTTTTCTCCGTGCATATAAAATCGCACCGATCAAACTGACGAGTGAAATCAATGCGAGAGTTCTGATATAAGGCGGATAGTAGGTTAGCACGATCTCGTTTTTTCCTTTTTCTATTGGAAAACCGATAAACGCATAATTGGCTTGTTCAATATCGGTTTGATGGCCGTTCACCGTGAGCTCCCAGCCTTTTTCATATGGAACAGGCAGAATCATATAATCATCGCCGCGCTTGTTCTCATAAGAAATCGTAAAGCGGTTATTTTTAAGTTTCACCTGTTGGCTGCCATCATCCTGTTTTTCTTTTTCATATGCCCGCGCGAGGGTGCGGTAAGGCTCATGATACAGCTTTAATTGACTCAGCTCATACGTCCCTTTTGGAACTCGTATGGAAAGGATTTTTTCCGCAGGGACTCGGATCGTCACGTCATTAACGCCTGTTTTATAGATAGACGTATTGCTTTTGCGTGATGTGACGTAGTCATCCACAGATAACTGAAACCCTTCGTTACGGTCGGTCCGCTTCACATAAAAGCTCACATACACATCCCCCACGCGAGCGATATCATCTGGAAGGGTGATATTTAGCCCGCCCGTTTTCCCGTATACATCAAGCACGCCATTTTCGTATACAGCTTGTTCAGTATGAATGTTTGTATCCTTTATTCGATCAGGCGATTGGTCGATTTCAGCATTTCCTTTTTTGTTTAAGATCACACCTTGCAACATCGCATGTTCTTTATCAAGTGCTGACGCATGCTCTAGTGACTTTTCTGAATAGACGGTACTCGTTGTTCTTGCAAATGGGAGCGGGCGTGTATTTTCATACACTTCATAATGTTCGCTTTCCAATATGGGCTTAAAATAAACCGGCGGTGAGAAAGACATCGATTTGTCTCTCATATAATACTTCCCGTAGGTCAGACTGTATAAATTCGCCCTGTCCCCCATTGTTGCATACCGGCTGACACTTTCCCGTCCCATATCAATTTGCAGGTCATTCCAGTAGAATTGGAGCAGATGCTGATTCAATATACTTGAATACGCACTCATGCCTTGAAAGCCTTCAAATAACGGGGTGTTGTTGCGCACGCCGTTCATCCAATCAATCCGGGCAAGCGGATCTTCTTTTGAGCGGCTTTGAATTTGCTGAATGAGCTTCATTTGCTCATGTCCAGCATACGCCTCACTATTCAGATACGTATCTGATACGCTCTTAATATTGCTTCTTTCAAATAAGTAGCCCTGCTGATACACGCCTGCTGTCAGTAAGCTCACAACAATGAGCACAGCTGACAAGAGATGAAGGTGCAGACGTTTCCCCGCATGTATCGAGAGGAAGAACAAGCTGATCACAAGCAGTCCTATTCCGGTAAATACAACAACATCCATATTTCCCTTTGCTCGTTCTGAAAGGGCGACTGCGAGAAGGAATACAATCCAAGCGCCTAAAACCGCACGTTTTTTCCACTTCCACTCCATTTGCGAGAAATGCTTGATGGTGATGGCTACGACTGCTCCAACTGTAAAAGCAAGAATGTATTCAAATCTGTACTGCGGTGCAGAAAAACCATTAAACACGCTCGCCATCTTTGGACTGTAGTGAAAAATGATCAGCAGAACACTGATCGATGTGAACATGAAAAACCATCTGTTCCGGTATAGCGGAACGAGAAACAGACAAATCAGAAAGATGACCGGCAATAAATACACCCTGCTTGTAAACAGCAGATGATCATGCAGCGCAAACCAAGGAATTGCCTGTTCATACGGCGGTCTTACATTATTGAGAAAGCCGTAAACAGACGGGATAAAAAAGGCAGCACTGATCCCAAACGATAACAACGTAGAGATCGTAAGTGTCCAGAACACCTTCCAGCCTCGCTCCTCGCTTTGAAGCTTAATCATATATCTGAAGACGAGATAAATGGCTAAAAAGATAAAGTGAATGTAAGCAAAGTAAAAATTATTGATCAGCATGAGACTGCAAGCCGCAATAAACCATGCCGGCTTGCCTGTTTTAAAAATCCGTTCAACCCCGAGCACAAGCAGCGGAAGCCACATCATGCTGTCGGTGAAAAACTCCCAAAACGTTTGATGCCGAAAGTACACAATAGACAGTCCGTAAATACCGGCACCTGTCAGCGCCCCCAGCCTATGTTGCACAATCGAAAGAAGCACACGATATGCGATGAACAGAATGACTGTCAGCTTGATCACACTCAGCCAAATAACAGCATTTGCCCAAAAGTGAATGTCTGTTGACTGTACAAGGTGAAGCACATTTAACAGCAAGACAACAACGACTGTGACCATAAAGACCATCGACGTTGTAAAATAATAACCTAATTGCGTATATGTACCGCCGCCTAGACCAAATTGATAGGAATAAAAGAAGTTTCCTTTGACGTATTCGTCATACAGCAGCTTTTTAAACGGGAGCATTTGCGAAATGCCATCTCCATCTCCCGTCATATATCGGCCTTGCGTATATTCATATAAGAAAAAGGAGTGTCCTAATAAAGCAAGAATGAGGCACATTCCAATGAGTATCCATCTACGTTTCATCATCTAAATCCTTTCTCCAAAAGATCCACTGTTCATTGAAACAAAACAACCCAGCAAGCGATTCGTGCTTGCCGGTTATTTGACTCCACGTTATTTAAATAACTGCGTTAACACTCGGTCTTGTTCTTTTGAGCTTGTCTCTTGTTCCATGACATTTGATTCTTGAATTAAGTAATGCGGTCTCTTTTTCGTTTCATAGTAAATCCGGCCAATGTATTCTCCGATCACACCTAGACTCAAGAGCTGGACACCACCGAGGAAAAGCACAGCTGAGATTAAAGTGAAATAACCCGGTACCATGATGCCCGTTCTGACGATTTGAATAAAGGTCGCCACGATGTAAATCAAAGAGAGAAATAAGATCAAAATACCCGTATAAAAACAAATACGCAGCGGGCGGTTGTTAAAGGAAATGACACCATCAATCCCGTAGTTAAATAATTTCTTCAGTGACCATTTTGTATCACCGTGCTGTCTTTCCACATTTTCATAATAGATGACCTTTTCTTCAAAGCCAATCCAGCAAAAAAGGCCTTTTGAAAAACGATTTCCCTCTTTTAGCTGAAGCAATGCGTCGATCGCTTGACGGGAAATTAAGCGGAAATCTCCTACACCATCACGCAAGTCCACTTCGACCACCTTGTTCATCACTTTATAATACATCGATGATAGGTAAGAACGAAGCTTGCTGTCCCCTTTACGGTTTCGTTTAGCAATGACTTGATGATAACCTTCTTCGTAGCCTCTAACAAAATCCTGAATCAAATACGTTGGGTGCTGCAGGTCGGCGTCCATAATGATCGCAGCTTCCCCTTTTGCATGCTCAAGACCTGCTAAAATTGCAGCTTCTTTCCCAAAGTTACGAGAAAAGGAAATGTATTTGACTTTTGCACTTTTGTGAGAGAGCTCTCTCATGTATTGAAGCGTATTGTCTTTGCTTCCATCATTCACAAAGATGATTTCAAAGTCATAATGAAAATCGCGAAACTCTTCCTCGAGTGCCTCAAAGATTCGTCTGATGTTTTCACCTTCATTGTAAGAAGGAATTATAACAGAGAGCAGTTCCCGTTCCATATCGCACCTTCTCTTCACTTTTTTCACATAGTCTGTTATGTTCATTATTCCTTTTTTGTCAGAAAACGAAACCCTTTTTTATTATCCATAAATTTCATGTATCCTTAATCGTTACATTATATCAGAGTTTTATTTCCAGTGATTTTCACCAACATGAATTTAATGTAATTTTAAGTTTATCCATTGTAAAAAGCCTGTAATTTTGATCACAGACTGGGTATTGTTTCATAAAATTGCTTGGTCAATTATATATTTTCCTGTTTATTGAAAAAGATGAGTGGAAGTGAAAAGGGCAACCCTTTTAATGCAGCAGCCCTTTGTCGTTTTGTTGCAGATGCTCATTTGCCTTCGATTGTTTATTTTGAAATAAATGCAGCTGAGCGCCGTAGCTTTCGATCCATTCTCGGACAATCCGTTCAGTCGTTTCTTGTCCTTTATACTTGCGGCCAGCCTTTGCATAAGTTGTTTCAAAATCACTCCAAAGGAGCTCTACCCATGTACGTGCTTCTTCATATGTGAGCATATTGTTTTTTTCCATTAGTTGTTCGGTTAATCGCTCAAAATATTGTTCCATACTGGTTCCTCCTTCATCTAGCAGAAAGTGCCTTTTTAAAAAAATCTCTTTTTTCATATACTACCCTTACGTCTTCAAAAGACGCAAATGATTTGTATTGTTTGGAGGGAATCAGTATGCGTAATAAAGCAAAGGGCTTTCCAAATCAAGTGAATCACAAGTTTGAAGGCGAACCAGGGGCCACAGATGCTTATGCGTCTAAAAGGCCGAACGGTGAGACGAATACACGTCCACAGGAACGTATGAGGGCATCAGGGAAACGCTAATTTTTCCAAAGGGAGTGCTTGAGATATGAGTTCAAATGGGAAATCGTATATGGAAGACTTTGTTCAATTAAGAACAACCGCTTACCCTCAACCATGGGCGAATGCTAAACATTCTGCCTCTCAGGTCAACGGAGAAACGCAGCAAACGCAGCACGACATCGTACTTCAGAACAACGTCCGTAAACAACGTTCGAAGTAAAGAAAAGGACTGATCTCTAACGATCAGTCCTTCAGATTGTTGACAAAGGGCTAAAATGAACTTTATTTTAGCCCTTTGTCTTCTTTTCAGCGTGATAGAAAACCTTTGCAGTCTAGGAAGGACGAGCACTGGAGCGGAGCGAATTTGTCATTCGTGAGCACCAGAGCGCAGGACTGACAAAGAATGCGAGGGTTTGTCTACACGCTGAAGGACTGATCTCTAGGGATCAGTCCTTTTGCGTAAGCATTGAAATCGGCAGGGCATCTTCTTTATTTGGCGCTGAAACTCTGTAGCCCCAAGCAAAAACACCATTTAAATACTCCACATAAAACTGCTCGTCTGTATCTTTGATGTGATAAGTCGTTTTGGTCTGAATAGCAGCTGGATCTAATAAATAGGCTTTCGCCATGTCAATTTTCCGCTCCAACACGGCATATTCATTCACAATGCCTAGCTGCTCAGCCTTTCTTGCTTTTTCAGAAAGAGCGGCAATCTCCTGCTTTAATTCGTATTCTGTCATTTCACTATAGCGTTTTTCCATCTGTCATTCCCCTTTGTCTAAAACGTGATCAATTGTATCAAGATCAAATCCTTTTCGGTAAAGGAATTGCTTCACTTTCATTTTTTTCTCAAATGATCCGTCATAACCTACCTTGCGTTTTGCCTTCTCAAGCATATAGTGAAGGGCTTCTTCTTCCTTTTCCTCTTCTTGTCCATCATAGGCTTCTTGAAGGGCTTTATCAATGATATCAAATGAAAATCCTTTTCGCTGAAGCTGCAATTTGATACGCTGTTCAATTTCTTTTGCGGACCGGTTTTTCTCTTTCTTAACCAGCTTTAGCACTTGTTTCACTGCTTCCTCTAGCTGCAAATCATTCGGATATTGCGATAGTGCTTGTTCGATGGTGTCATCGTCTATGCCTTTCAGCTTTAATTCTTTTTTTAGCACTGACGGGCCTTTGCTATTCGTTTTTCGGTGGGTGCTTACATACGCTTCTGCAAATTCAAGATCATTTACATACTTATAATGTTTTAATTTGTGTATAATTTCACTAATAGCAGGTGCTGGTATGTCTTTCTTCGTCAAATAATCGGTGACTTCTTTCACTGATCTCATCCGATACGATAAATAATCGACGGCCTGCTGAAATCCTTTTTTTACTGCATCACCGAATTGAATCTCTATGATATCGGCTTCGTCCAGCTCTTTTCCCTTTTTCAAATCATGCTGGACGAGCACATCTAGATCAACGCTAAAAGCGTACTTTTCATCAAGAAAGATGTTCACGCGTTCTGTATTGTTTTTCTGAGCAGAGATTTTCGTAATATAGGGCATCCTGTGATCACTCCTTTTTTCAAACAGTCAGGATGTTTCTTCTGATTCAAAATCGTGAAAGATATAGGTATGTATATGAGAGGAGAAGATGTCAATTGAATATCGCCATTACCGGAGGAACCGGGTTTATCGGCCAGCATGTCACAAAGGTGCTCGCAGCTGAAGGACATCATCTATATATTTTAACAAGAAATCCAAAGGAATCCGAACAAAATCATTTACATTACGTGCAGTGGCTGACAGATGGTGCTAAACCTGAACATGAATTGCCTGCGATTGATGTATGGATTAACCTTGCTGGAAAATCCATTTTCACACGCTGGACGGACAAAGCAAAAAAAGGCATTCTCTCCAGCCGTATTCAATCCACACAAGAAGTGAGACGCATTATAGAAGCGCAGGAATCGAAACCATCTGTGCTCATTCAAGCAAGTGCTGTCGGTATCTACGGCACTTCCAAGACAGAAGACTTTACGGAGGAGGCCCCTCCAGCCGATACAGACTTTTTAAGTCATACATCTAAACTTTGGGAAGCTGAAGGGCAAAAAATTGAGGCGCTCGGTATTCGCACGGTTTATACACGCTTTGGGGTAGTGCTAGGAGAAAAAGGCACACTTCCTCTTATGACCTTGCCATACAAGCTGTTTGCCGGTGGAACGATTGGCTCTGGCTCGCAATGGGTATCTTGGGTTCACGTGGAGGATGTAGCACATCTCATTGCGTATGCCATTCAACATGAACACATATCAGGTCCACTCAATGTCACGTCTCCAAATCCTGTTCAAATGAAGCAGCTGGGGCAAACCATTGCATCTGTCCTTCATCGCCCTCACTGGCTGAAGGTGCCGTCCTTTGTCATCAAAACCGCACTTGGCGACATGTCATTGCTTGTATTAGAAGGCCAACGTGCTCTGCCGAAAAAGGCACAGCTGTCTTCTTATGAATTTTTACACCCTGAGCTAAAAGAAGCGATTTTGCATTCAGAGGAATAAATTTTGTCAAAAACACCCATCCTATTAAAAATGAGATGAGGGGGCGATTTTGATGAAGAAAAAAGAACACCAGCCGACTTCAAAACTGAAGAAAACCCAGGAAGTTCTGTATCAGCAGGAATTCAAAAAAGCGGAAAGAGCAGCAGAAAAAAGAAACAAATAAAACGGATATTCCTCTTTTACAAGCACATAACTAAAGTGATCTTGTAAAGGAGGGAAAAGCTTTGAAAAAAGACCAACACAAAAAATCCAATCACCAGCTTGCGGCACAAGAGACAGATGGCGAATATGTTGAATTTTCCAAAGAACTTGCAGATCCGAATGACGTAAAAGCGATGGCACGTATGAAAGCAGCCGATCAGCGTGCAAAAAAACAATAAGTAAAAAAAAACAGACCCTATCAAAAGGTCTGTTTTTATTTGATTTCAGTTAGCAGGCTTGATGCCTTCTGACGTGACTTTTCCTCAGGCACCTCTTCTGGATAACCGATGTGAAGAATCGCGGCAAAGCGTTCGTTTTCCTTTAATCCCATATCCTGTTGAAACCCTTTGTCGTATAAAATACGGCCGCTCTTCCATACCATACCGATTCCTTGATCCCAAGCCAGCAGCTGGAAGTTTTGAATGAGCGCACTCACAGCGGCAAAATCATCATTTCTCACAACTGGATTTTCGTCTTCTTTTAGAACAACAAGTAAAAGTGCTGGTACTTTAGAAAAATAATCTCTGTACTGATTGATCTTTTCTTCTTTTGCGTCTGGATTGTTGCGTTTAAAGAAAGCAATAAACCGCTCAACAAATACCTCTTTTGCTTCATCCGTCACTGCATATAAAAAACGCCAAGGTTCCGTGATTTTATGATTGGGTGCATAGACTGCGTCCTCTAGTAATGGCTGAAGCTGTTCAATGCTCACCGGCGTTTCTTTGAATTTTCGAATCGATCGTCTATATCTGACAGCGTCTCGAACCGTTAACGCTTCTGTTTGTTGTTTTGTTTCTGGCATATATGTCATCCTTTCAATCAACCTTAATTGAAATTGATTCTCATTCACATTATAAACATGATCATGTGTTGTTTGCAAATAAGACCTCACCTCTCTGCTAAAAAGTTGTTTGACTTTTTCAAGTAATGTTACAATCATATTACGTTTTAAACAAATTTTGAGAAAAAAGCCAAGATGATGAAATGATTTCAGGTATTTCCACTTTGTCTCATACGGCTATTTTTTCAAAAAGCTTTCAACCCATGATTGGAAGGGAGGCTTCTGGATGGAATGAAAATCAATATTGGGCAAATCATCAAACTCTATCGTTATAAACAAAATATGACCCAATCGGAGTTGGCAGAAGGAATTTGTTCTGTCTCTCATTTAAGTAAAATTGAAAATGGCTCAAAAGAGGCCAATCAAGATACGATCAATCTTTTGCTTGAACGGCTTGGAATTAGTCAAGAAACGCTGTCGCAAAAGGCGCGTCACCTGCTGTCATTGCTCGATGAGTTTCAAATGAACATGTATTTCTATGCGCTCGATCAAGCAGAGCAAAATGCAGAAATGATCATTCATCACGAGGAACAGTTCTTTTCGCTAGATTTAGGGATTCAGTATCATTTGTCCTTATTTCAATTTTATTTATTAACAGAAAAACAGCAGCTTGCCTTAAAAACGCACCGCGTGCTTAAGAAGTTTGAAAAAACCTTTATTGACACAGAAAAAGAAACGTTTGAATATCTAGATGGCATCCACCAGATTAAAATCGGTCAGCTCGAAGAAGGATTGAAAAGACTTGAAAGCTGCTTTTCTTACGCTTCTGTTGAACAGAGCGACCTGTATTATCACTATGCAAAAGCACTTGGAGCCATGGGGCATCTCGGTGATGCGCTTGAGGCCACACATCAAGCAATGGATTTGTATAGACAAAAAAATAATTTCAAGCGGGTCATTCATTGTACACTCATTCATGGGGTCATCTCACTGGAATTAAAGGCCTTTCAAACAGCTAAAAGATATTTAAAAGAAGTGATTTTACACACATCGCTTCACCCTGATGCTTATATTAAGATGACAGCTTATTTTTATTACGGGGTTCTTTTAAAACGCCAAGGCGATTTCTCATCCGCTGTGCCTTATTTACTAGATTCACTCAATTATTTTAATCAAGAACAGATAGAAGATCGTTACTGTGAAACGCTCTATGAAATCGCGACATTGTATGCGGAATATGATCGCAAAAAGGCGCTTCCATATATACACGAGCTGCTCAAACAACCTCGTATTCAACCAAACTGTTTATATATGATTAAAATCTATAAATTGATGATTGAAGAGAATCCTCATGATTTGAAAACTTATTTAGTAGAAGCAGCGATTCCTTACTTTGAACACAATCAGCTCCACAATGAGTACTTGTTTGCTCTTAGAACCTTGCTTTCCTATGCGGCTTCTGAGCTTGATAAGCGTGCATATATGTCTTACACAACGAAGCTGCTTGATCACTTAGCATCATATATCCCGTATTACAAAAAAGCATGACCTTCTGCCGATCGAAGGTCATGCTTTTTCTATGATTAGATGGTCTTTTGTTGATCTGTATCGGGACGGGTGACTTGTTCGACAGAATGAATGTACCGTTTTCTCGCAAAATAATCGTAAGCATGCTGCCCAAAGCCAAGCCAAATGCTGAGTACAATGAATGGGACCGTTCCCCATAATGCAGGGATGTGACAAGCCATTCTCAGCCACGTATAGATCCCTGAGTTTTTTTGATTTTTCGCTAAGGAAATAGACACGATTCGTTTCTCTGCCTTCTCTTCACTAATTTTATTCAGTCTCAGCAGCTGTGAGTTTCTAAATGATTCAAAGTGAATTCGGTTTTTCCAATCGAGTGATTTCAACAGGTCAATCGCTTTTGCACATGAAGGACTTTGTCCGTCATAAAACACAAGCAGTCTGAGTGATTTGATGGAACGCTGTTCTCTTTTCTTTGATTCAGCGAGCTTCTTTTTTTCTTGATCGAGATAGATGATTTTTTTCATAAATTGATCGCCAGCCCTTTTCCTTCATTTATTTTTTTTAGTTCGTTCAAAGGAGATTACAACTAGATTACTATAGTTGCTGGGCCTCTTGTATTGGGAAAAAGCCATCCGACGTGCGTTATATGAGCCTTTAGATAAGGGCAAAATAGCTGATTTCATGGCATATATGAGGTTTTTCAACTAAAAGTGGTTGGGAAAATCGTGATGCTTTGCGGTTTTCTGCGGTATTTGATAGAATTCTGCGGTTTTTCTACATCTTTATGCGGTGTTTTGTAGGTAAAACGCAAAAACAAGATAAAAAAAGACTACTTCCCATTGCGGCGAAGTAGTCTTTTGGTTTATATTTTTGCCAAAACTTCTACTATTTCTTTCTCAATATCTTTCCATAAGTAACGATCTGTCGTATAGTGATGTGCGGCTTCTTTCGCAAACACTTTAAATGCTTCCTCAAAATCGGGTGCATCTTTATCCGGCTTTTTCTCGTCGACAAAGCGCTGAGCTTCTGCTGAGCGAGGTCCCCATTTCCCCACTTCTTTCCCGTCCTGATCAATGATGACGATAATCGGAATCGATCTTGCGGTCCCGTTCGTTAAATACTGATCCATCAGGTCTAGGTGCTCGTCCCGAATGAAATAGCGCGCATCAATCAGTGCTTCATTTGCAATACGCATGAAAATAGGTACATTGACCATCGCATCACCGCACCAATCTGCCGTGATCACAAGCGCTCTGAGCTTTTTCTTTTGAAGTTTTTGAAGCAGCTCTTTTTCCTTTTGATGAATTGCGTACTGGTTGTACACCGTGAGTAAGTTTTCACGGTTTTTCTCCATGTTGTGTACATATGTACGTTCAGCTAATCCCTTTGTAAACCATTCATTTAGTGTCATGTGAACATCCCCCTTACCCTTCAACTTTACCACTTTTGCTATTCTTTTGTCTAAAAAAACCTTCACCTAGTGAAAGGTAAAGGTTCTTTGGACTTATGGACGCCGTTTTCGATTTGGGTCCATTCCTATCAGCTTAGTGACGAGCACCATTGTGACAGGAAGTGATGTATTCTTTTTATACGCTAAATATTTTCCGCGCCATTCTGGTTTATATTTCTGTTTAAATGACCGTAAGCCGCTGAAACTATACATATATCTGACGTTATTGAAGATGACACTCGCCAAACGTTCTGTCAGAAAGGACTGGTGGAACGTGCCTACATTCGATAATGGCGCCATTCCCATGTTAAAGGATGTGTAGCCTTTTTCTTTCGCCCATTGAAACAGGTGGATAAAGAGTGCATCCATCATCCCGTTCGGTGCATCATGCATATGACGCATGAGGTCGATGGATATCTCTCCTTTTTGATACATCGGCATTAAGGACACAAAAGATATGATCTGCCCTTGTTCATCCTTTAAAATCGCAATCGGTGCTTTTTGAATGTAGTCTTCATGGAAATAGCCTAATGAAAATCCTTTTTCTTTTTTCTTGCCCAGCCAGCTGTCAGAGATTTGTTTTAAGGTTGAGATCAATTCCTCTGAAAAGGGCGGCTCCAGCATTTCAAACGTATAGCCTTCTCGTTCAAATTTATTTGCGACAGCCCGTAAGTTTGATTTTTTCTTTCCTGACAAAGAGAACGTTTCTAAATTGACCATCGCTTCTTCCCCAAGCTTAAAGAAGTGAAAACCTAGGTCATGATAAAGCGCCATTCCTTCACGTTCTACTTGATAAAAAGCGACACGATAGCCTGCTTTTTCTGTCTGCTCCAAAAATTCTTCCAGTACAAGCGGATAAGAGGCTCTACGCCCAGAAGGATCTCCAAGCACAATTACGCAACGGCCAATCCGGCCAAACTGAAGCATCGCCTCTCCATCACTTGAGAAAAACAATTTTTTGTCTCCCAAAAAACCTAGATGACTAAGAGCATTTCCTCCCTTTTCTTCGAGAAAAGTTTTTAATTTTTCTTCATCGGCTTCTTCACCGATTGGAACTGCTTTTTTATTAAAAATCAATTTGCTAATGAAAAAGAAAAGAGGGACGCCAATTAAAGCAATCATACTGGTCATCGTGATATGCCGTTCATTATGAACCAAATAGTCCTTGCTTAGAAAATGACCAATTTTCATCCAAATGAAGTTTCCAATGACATTATAGTTAAACAACACGAGTAAATATCCGGCGGCGGCGGCCACAAACTGATTCAAAGAATAAGGCGCCTGCTGCTTCACAAATTGATTTCGAAGCGAGAAAAATACCACCATGATGACCGGCAATATAAAGATCAAACTCAGGTTAAACCCTTTTAGTAAAGTAAACACAAAGCCGCCTGCTAGGGCAATCATTGTCAATAGGTAAGACCGTTTCGTTCTTTTATACACTTCAATGGACAAAATCATTAAAATGATCCCGAACATTAAAGAAAGACCATTAAATCCTGATAACAAAAAGCGTGGAATGGTTGTGATCACACCTAAACGATCAACAGGAAGCACAACGGAAGCCATAATGAGCAAACCGCTTCCAAACGTTAAAATGGACAAAGATCCGTACAATAAACGGATGAGTAGAGCTCGGTGCAAAACAATTAAGACGTTTGTTGTTTCAATAGCAGGCGCCATTCTCGGATTGCCTTCAAGACGCCTGAGTGTTGTTCCAGTTAAATCGTATGCCGCTAGACAAAGTCCAAGAATAAACGGGAAAATGGAGTAAACGAAGCGGTACAATACAAGCGCTGTCAGTACCATCTCTTTATCAAACCCAATGTATTGCATACTGAGTAAAAAGATCAGATCAAACGAACCAAATCCGCCCGGAACCATACTGATTAAACCGCCGATTGACGCAATCGCAAAGACGCCTAATACAATACGGACATCAACGTTCATCCCCATAGAGACAACAGCCATGTACATGACAAGACCAGCTGCCAGCCACTCTAAAAACGATGCACCAATATAAGCATAGATCGGGTGCTTTAGTCCGTTTTCACCGCTCTCAATCGAGCTTTTTCGAATGGACGCCATGATGATGTAAATGGGCACAATACAAGCAAAAATAATGACAAATGCCCATAACCACGGCTCCTGACTAATAATACTTTCAACAGGCAGGACCCTAACTAAAATCAAATCACTGAAAATAGATAAGCCCAGCAGAACAGAGGATGTTAAAAGGGCAATGCCTTTCAGCAGTTTTTTCGTATCTGTTATGTATTCCTTGTATAGAAGCGTTCTAAGCCCTGCTCCTGATAAACCACCGAAACCAAGCACACTATTAAAGGAGTTGGCGATCCAAGAAATTCGGATCGTTTTCCAGCCGCTGATAGGCATATTAAGGCTTTTTCTTAAAATAAAATCATATAAGGACATGGATAAAACAGCGACAAGTCCAAGAAAGACAAGAATAAACAAGTCCATTCGATTCAAGCTGTCAATAATATAAAACGTCTTTTTAATGGAAAGGCCGCTCAGCTCCTGCTTGGCGACAAAAATTAAGACAAGGATGATCACGATCGGAAAGAGCATTTTTAAGATCGTCATACCCGTTTTTTTGTTCCACATGTTTTTCCCAACTTTCTAAGTTGCTTCATTAATTTCAACTGACCATTATTATACAACAAATACCACTTAATTCATGCAGTTTAACATTCAAAAGCTTCATGATACTTTCAATTAGAAGTAAAAATCAGTAATATAAAGAAAAGAGTCGCTTAAAGGAAGTGAACAAGCGTGGAATATAATATTCATGACACCACCGTACTAAAAGAGGAAATCCTATCTCCTGAGGAAAAAAAGACATGGGTGCTGTATATGAAAGTGCTCACTGCTGCAGGACTTGGAGATGTTTCTGAATGGATGAAGCTGGATATGAGTATGCCTCAAATGAAGGTGCTTATGCTGCTCAATAACCATGGCTCTCTTAAGGTGTCCGAAATTGCTGAAAAAATGGGGGCTTCTTTGTCCAATATGACAGGGCTGCTTGATCGGTTAGAACAATCGAACTTTGTGGAACGAAAGCATTCTGAGCGTGACCGTCGAATCATTGTCGTAGAATTGACAGAGGAAGCGAAAAATATTTTCAGAAGTATTTATCAAAAAGGGCATGAAAAAATTAAAAATTCCCTGCAACGGCTCAATGACGAAGAAAAAGAAAAAGTCAATGAAGGTCTAGCTATTTTAGAAAAAGCACTTCGTCCCGAACGTGGATAAAAAAGAAAAAAAGACGGTCACTTGAGGTCCGTCTTTTTTAATTCTTCTTTTCCTTGTTTATCTGGGGTGAAAAGATATTGACGAATGACTTCTCGGTCATCCCACAGGAGATAACCTAAACCGATAATGAGAAAAATGATGCTGATCCACGTACCGCCTGGGAGTATATCTTCCAGTTCCTCGATCGTTCTTTCTCCGCCTACATTTCCACCATAACGAATCTCAAACAAAACGAATTTTGCTATATAAAACAATGCCGCCGTGCAGATAAACATAGCGCCGACAATTCTTCTACTAGACATGTGTTGACTCCTTTACTTCCACTGATTTCTTTTGATTAATTCCGTGATATGGGCGAGATGATGCTGTGAATGCCAGACGTACATTCCTGTTGCATCATATAAGGACACCGTTTGTTGATCAGCTGGATGGTAATATGCAGCGTTGAAATCTTCCTCTGTCATCTCGCGAAGTAATGTGACCCACCTGCGATGCAGACTGCTGATTAACGGCAGTGATAGACTGATAGGCGCCTTGCTGTCAGGAAGTGAAGCAAATGCTTCTTGATCATATGGACGTATGTGCGGTGTTTCTTCTGTCAGCGCAAGTTTAAATCGCAAGTAGGCGTTCAGATGGCTGTCCGCTACGTGGTGAATGAGCTGACGAACGGTCCATCCTCCTGGCCGATATGGGGTATCCAGCTGATCATTTGTCAATGGGACAACTGCCTCTTCATACTTTTGAGGAATGAGTGCCAGCTCATCAATCCATGCCTCCAGCTGCTTTTTCGTTTGTTGGTCCACCGGTTCATATAAGCCAATCGGATATTGTAATGATGTCATCTGCTGCCCCTCCTTAAAATCCTTCTAGAACAAATTTACCTATCATCTTCCCTTGCTCAAGTGTTTGATGTGCCTGCTTCAAATTGGCGGCATTGATGGGGCTGAGCACCTTTGTTAATGTGTGTTTTAACTTCTTCTCTTCAAATAATGTACTCGCTTCTTTTAAAAGCTCGTGCTGCTTCATCATATCCGAGGTTTTGTACATCGGCCGTGTGAACATGAATTCCCATACAAATGCAGCACTTTTATTTTTGAGTAATTGAATGTCTAAATGGTGCTGATTTTCAACAATGGTACAGATCGTCCCTTGAGGTTTAATCGCTTCTGCCATCCCTTTGAAATGGCCATCTGTATCATTTAAGCATAAAATGTAATCCACTTCGCCAATCCCTTTTTCCCGAAGCTGCGCTAAGAGCGGCTGGTGATGGTCAATGATATGATCAGCCCCTAATGAGAGACACCATTCATTTGTTTCAGGTCTTGATGCAGTGGCGATTACAGTCGCCTTTGCTAATTTGGCGAGTTGAATGGCGATGGAGCCCACTCCGCCTGCACCACCGATGATCAGCAAGGTCGAGCCTTCTGCATTCCGCTTCATATGCATTCGGTCAAATAGCGCTTCATATGCCGTAATTGTTGTAAGAGGCATGGCAGCTGCTTCGGCAAAAGAGAGATTTGCAGGCTTTTTCGCCACAATTCTCTCATCCACAAGCTGGTATTCACTATTTGAGCCTTGTCGCGTGATATCTCCTGCGTAATAGACGTGGTCACCCGGCTGAAACAACGTACACGCTTCGCCTACTTCCACCACCGTACCGCTTGCATCGTAGCCAAGAATTTTCAGTTCTTCTTCCTTCTGATTCTTCGGTGACCTCACCTTTGTATCCACTGGATTCACCGACACAGCCTCTACCTTCACCAAAATATCCCTGCCAGCTGCTTTGGGCTTTGCCACCTCCTGATCGATCAAGCTTTGTTCATGCTCAATTGGCAAATACTCAAATAATCCAACTGCTTTCACTCGCTCGCACTCCCTTTCTCCATGCTTCTTTTCCACATTTTATCATACATTTCTGATGCTGATGGATCAGTCAGCAAGCGATTGCACATTTAGGAGTTCTTCAAAGCCCTTCGTTCCCTCACGATGTAAGAAGGACGAGCCTTTTGTAAAGAGAGGACATAGGTGAACCAGCCGCTCGATTTAAAAAAGTACTGAACATAATAAAACTGAATGTGCTGCAAGAAAACGACGATGAACAGAAAAATTGTGAATGATAGCGTCACAATGTCTCCCTGCATCCATCCACTAATCAATAACATCACAAAACCGAGCATCATGAGCTGTTCGAGCCTCTGCACGATCTGAACAACGAGATGTCCCCGTTTGGTTAGGTCACCTGATTGACGCTTTCGAATGTTTCTTGATTTATAAAACCATACGATACTTGTCACTAGATGATGAATGATAAAAAGAGCGATCATGACCATAAGTAAAGGAGTTGATTCAAAAAGGTCTTTTATAATGAATGGGATCACCAAAAAATAAAATGCGGTAAATGCGTGTCTACCTGATAAGAGAAATAGTTGTTTTTCTATGTATCGCTGCATGTGTCTCACCTCTATATGTAGTACGTCTCATTTGTCATAAGGTTCCTTCTGCCTATCAAAAAAGGATGCCCTGAAAAAGGCATCCTTCATGAATCAAGCTTAAAATGCAGCACTCAGTACGACAGGGCCTTGCGGAAGCTTGTTATCCTTTTTTGGTTCAAGGGTGACAGCCACAGTATCCCATGATTCGTTTGCTTCTTTTTCAGATAATGCATAGGTGACGGTGCCCTCCCCTTTGCTATCTGTTTTAAAGGCACCGGCCGGAACGGGCTGATCTCCTTTAATGAGCCATACTTGATAAACAGCTGATGAATCAAGCTGGTCTTTTAATCCGCCCGCACTCACTACAAGCTCTTTTTTGCCGTGATGCTCAATCACTGAAAAAGCACCCGTTGTTTTTGCCGATTCTGCAGATGCCAGTGATTTTGTCGCAACAACTTTGACAGGTTGTTCTGCTTGATCTGTTCCATTTGTTAAGAAATACACGTTCCCAGCTGCAGAAATGAGAAGTAGTGCGGCAATGAGAGGCAAAAGCCATTGATTTTTCTTCTTCATTGGCAGTTTCATCTCATTTGCATCACGAACTATTTTGAGATCTTGAGGCGGGTTCGATTTTGCAGCGATTGTTGTCTCTCGTATCTCTTCTTCAAATACTCTTGATAAAATGCGGTCTTTCATCCCTGCCGGAGGCGTTTCGTCCTCTGCTAGAAACGGAATATCAGACATGAGCGATGTCAGTTCTTCAAGCTCTTCTTTGCAATCCGAGCAATGTTTGATGTGTTCTTCAAATTGCGTCTTTTCTTCTCCTTGTAAATGCCCGTTAAAGTAATCAATGACTTGATGTTTACACTGAGTCATGCCTCTTCCTCCTTTCCTCCGCGAGACAGTTTCGTTCGTAAATGCTTCAATGACAATCGAACTCTTCCCTTCACCGTTCCAATAGGGATGCCTAGTTTTTCCGCAATGCTCTTTTGTGTCATTCCTTTAAAATAGACATCTTCGATGATGGTTTGCTGTTCTTTCGACAATGTTAATACTGCTTCACGTATGATTTGTTTTTCTTCGTTCCATTCTACTTCTTTTGACACATCTTCTTGATGATCTGCCAAGTATTCAATATGCTCATCTTCAAGAGCTGTTTCATTTCGGTGTTTCCTTAATAGATCGATTGCCGTGTTTCGTGACATCATAAATAACCATGAGGAAAATTTCCCTTTATCTGTATTGTATTCTCCTATGCCGCGCCAAAGCTTGATAAAGACTTCTTGAAGCACTTCCTCCGCCAGCTCACGGTTTCCAGTCATTTTATAAATAAACGAATATAACACACGTTCATAGCGATCGTACAATAATTCAAGCGAGGGCTTATGTCGATCATGTTTGATCTTGTGATACAGCTCAAAATCCTTCAGTGTGTCCATGGTCATCTCCTTCCTTTTTCATGAGAAAGAGCATTATGCATTCATCATGAAATCTTCACGTATGGCTCATCACTCAAATTGCTGAGATAAGCCTCCTTTGTACTTTACTCTTTTTTCAAGGAGAAAAAAAGAGCGCTGAAAAAGGAAATGTGTTCCTCATGAGAATGTACTTACTCAACGGATGGATTGACCATTTGGATCACTCGCCTCAAGGAAAGTCAAGCATCCATGTGTTTCATTCACTGTTCAGTTGATTTTAGCAAACTCTCATTAGTCTCTCAATTTACATCAGGTAGAACGCACCCTTTCATCATGTCATAATAGAACGAAACAGGAGAACTGGAGTGTCCGAAAATGATTGTAACGATTGTTCTTTTTTTATTAGCTGGTCTGGCTGAAATAGGTGGCGGTTATCTTGTCTGGCTGTGGCTGCGTGAAGCAAAACCCGTCAGCTACGGAATCGCAGGTAGCCTCATCTTGGTCGCTTACGGCGTCATCCCTACATTCCAGCAGTTCCCGACCTTTGGGCGGGTTTATGCGGCCTATGGCGGTGTTTTTGTCGTTCTCGCTGTGTTTTGGGGCTGGTGGGTCGATCGCAAAACCCCTGATTTCTATGACTGGATGGGTGCTTTGATCTGTTTAGCTGGTGTCAGTGTGATGTTATTTGCCCCCCGCAGTTAATGGTCGGATGATGATCACACGCTAAAAAGCCGGCAATATGCCGGCTTCAGATTGTTGACAAAGGGCTAAAATGAACTTTATTTTAGCCCTTTGTCTTCTTTTCAGCGTGATAGAAAACCTTTGCAGCCCTAGGAAGGACGAGCATCGGCGCGGAGCGAATTTGACATTCGTGAGCACCGAAGCGCAGGACTGACACCGAATGCGAGGGTTTGTCTACACGCCGAGCCGGCAATATGCCGGCTTTTCCTCTTTTACATTCTAAATTGTGTTTCATACAAACGCCGGTACATCCCGTCCATTTCCAGCAGGTCTTCATGCCTGCCTTGCTCCTTGATGCCCTCTTTTGTTAAAACCACAATCCGATCAGCATGCTGGATGGTCGCTAGGCGATGCGCAATAATAAACGTGGTTCGTCCTTCAGATAGTTCTTCAAGTGAGCCCTGAATAAAGGATTCTGTCTCCGTATCCAGAGAAGATGTGGCTTCATCTAAAATAAAAATTGGCGGATTTTTAAGGAAAATACGTGCAATGGAGATACGCTGTTTTTGTCCGCCAGATAACATCATTCCGCGTTCACCGATGATCGTATCAAGCCCATTTGCCAAGCTATTTACAAGATCCTTCAGTTGGGCTTTCTCCACTGCCTGCCACACTTCTTCATCAGATGCATCGAGTTTTCCGTATAAAATGTTTTCTCGGATGGTCCCATGGAATAAATAAATATCTTGCTGGACGACACCAATTTGTCTCCGCAGCGAAGGCAGTGTCATCTTTCTTGTCTCTATGCCATCAATTGTAATGGTACCCTCCTGCCATTCGTAAAAACGTGGCAGCAAACTGCAAAGCGTCGATTTCCCAGCACCAGAGGAACCTACGACCGCAATGGTCTCTCCTTGTTTCACCTCAAGATTGATGTCATGAAGAACCGGTTTGTCTGATTCATATTGAAAAGACACATGCTCAAAAACGATATCCCCATTTAACTGATCAACTTCAATGGCATCATCCGCATCCTTTTCATCTGGCGATTGATCGATGAGTGATGCAAATCGTTTAAAGCCCGCTGCACCTTTTGGATACATTTCAATGACTGCATTGATTTGTTGAATGGGTCCTAAGAAGATGCCTATTAATAGTACAAATGACACAAATTCCCCATACGTCATATTTTTTTGCAGCACAAACCATGCGCCGCATACAAGGCCAAACACTGTCACACTCTTAATAAGAAAATGACTGACAGCGGTATGCACAGCCATCATTTGATATGTGGTTAGCTTTGTCTTTCTAAATTGCTCGTTATGTTCAATAAATCGGTCCATTTCATGTGATTCATTTCCGAATGCTTTCACAACCCGTATGCCACTAATATTGTTTTCCACACGTGAATGGAATTGACCAATACTCGAGAACATTTTATCAAAAGCAGCAGACATTTTTTTCGTAAAGTAGACGGATAATCCGATCAAGAATGGAACGACAATAAATGTGAGAACTGCCAGCTGCCAATTAATCGACAGCATCAAGCCAAAGGCACCCGTGAGTGTCATGATCGCGATAAATAAATCCTCCGGGCCATGATGCGCAATTTCACCAATATCCATTAAATCATTTGTCATACGAGACACGAGTTTTCCCGTTTTCTTTTTGTCAAAGAAGCGAAAGGACATTCTTTGCACATGAGAAAATAGCTGATTCCTCATATCTGTTTCTATATTAATGCCTAATTTGTGCCCAAAATAGGTCACGACATAATGCATCGTAGAACTGATCACGTATAAAACGAGGAGCAGAATGCCCCAAAACCAAATGGCATCCCAATCACCATTTGGCAGCAAATCGTCCATCACTTTACTGATGGCAAGGGGAAAGGATAATTCGAGTAAGGCTGCCAGTACCGCACAGGAAAAATCTAATATAAACAGCCCCATATATGGTTTGTAGTATGAGAAGAAACGCTTTAACAATTGACAGACCTCCTACCGATCAGACATTTCTGTCAATATGTCAGCAAACTCTTCCGCTTGATTGGCTACTGCAATCGGATCGTAAGGCCAGAAGAACTCTGTATCCATTTGATAGGTCTGCTCTTTTTTGACAGATTCTAGACTCTTCCAAATAGAATTGTTTTTATCAAATGTTCCGCCGTTGCTTTCATCAATGAAAATGTAATCTCCTGCATATTCAGGAAGGGTTTCATAAGAAATGACTTCATACCCTGTCTTACTTTTTAAAATCGTATCTCTGACCTGTTTTGGCGGGTTTACTTGTAATTGCTGATATAATGCCTGCCCGCCTCGATAAATTCCGTTACCATATACATAGACATCATTTTTAAAAGCGCCCATGATCGAGACCGTTTCATTCTCTTTTAAAGCAGACTTCACTTTTTTCCTAGCAGCCTCGATTCGTTGATCGAAGGCGGTGAGGAATGCTTTTCCTTCCTCTTCTTTATTTAAAATTTTTGCCAGCGTCGTTAATTCTTCATGTGCATCTTTGAAAGAACCGTAAGGATACACGATGGTAGGCGCTATTTTTTTGTACACATCATAGACTTTTTCATCCTGTACTGCTGTGATAATCAGATCAGGCTTTAAGCTAAGTGCTTTTTCAGCTGAACGCTCGTCACTGATGTCCTCTATTCCTTTTATCTTGTCCTTTAAGTGTACGTTCTTTAAATCCTGCGTGGTCGATCCCACAGGCTGAACGTCAAGTGCAATCACACTCCCTAAATATCCATCTACGAGAATTCGTTTAGGTTCAGCTGGAATCTCTATCTTTCCTTTCACTGTTTCAACCGTTTTCGTTTCTTGCTTTGATTCTGCTGTTTTGGCTTGTTCTTTATTGCCACAAGCCGTCAATATCATTAGAAGAATGACAGCACATATCCAATACGTCTTTTTCATCTCCATATTCCTCCTTCATTTTCGCCACTTCAAATGAGAATAGTTATCAATTACTAGTCTCATGTATTCTATCAACCTCATCTGTCGTGGTCTATGGAGGATTCTCGCAACTTACATATGGACAATTGTTGGATAGGCTGGCTGTGTCAATTGAGAGACAAACCGGTCCATCAAAAGAAGTGCACGCTCTCCTTCATCAAATCGAAACTCCTCCAGTTTTACTGGATAAAAGGTACCATTTTTCACAGCCGATAATTGACGAAGAACATCACTTTCTTCCATTCGCTTGTCCATTTGCTTATACCACCCATATTGGTCAGAGACAATAAAAAACATATGATCCGCCTCGTATTCTCCAAGTCTCTCTAAAGGAATGACTGTATGTTGATTAGGAAGAAGAACTTCTTCTAAAATGGCTTTTGGAGGTTTTAAGCCAAGCGTTTCGTAAAGATAGAAGGCCCCTCTTGCCTCATAGGACCACATATACACTTTGTCATGTCCTCTCATTTCATAGATTGCAACGGTCTCGCCTTTTTCTCTAAAGGAAGACAGGGTGTTTCTTGCCTGTTGACTATGCTGTTCAAATCGCTTCACCCAATCGTTTGCCTCATTTTCTCTTCCTAAAAGGCGTCCTATAGACAGTACCTTTGGTACAGCATGATGACCGGCGTATGGCAGAACAAGAACTGGTGCGATTTGCTCCAACCGCTTGATCAATGCAGGTTTTGAATAATAATAGTTAGGGACGATGATGACATCTAATTGAAGTGATTTAAAGACGTCATCAGGCGTATGTTCATTTATGACGAGCGAACCGGCCAGTTGTTCTTTCAGTATATCTGAATGGAGATAGGTTTCTTCGTCAATACAAACAGGCTCAATGCCTATTGCAACCAATGACCCGACAAATTGAAAAGCAGCAATCCGCTCTGGTCTTCGGTTCATTCGAAACTGACTGGGCGTTCTCCCTGTTTTTTGACGGAACTTCCTGCTGAAATATAAACTGTCTGCATACCCGACTTGCCGTGCTATGATTTGAATTTGATCGTCTGTTTGTAAAAGACGTTTTTTGGCTTCGTCTATTCGAATTTGTGCAATGTATTCTGTCACACTCATCCCCATACTTTGTTTGAAAAAGGTAGAAAAGTAACTCTCATGAAACCCCATCTTATGAGCTAAGTCTTTTCTTGTTAGTTTTTGATCATAATGCTCAGCCATATACTGCAAGATCATGTTAATCGAATAATGCACTTTTTCGTTGTATGGCTTGGATTGTTTACGGAAAATGAACATGATTTCTTCCAGCCATTTCGCCTGTTCTTGTATGATTTGGCTCGTCTGTATTTGTTTGATGTAAGAAAAAAGGACGGCAGAGCCTTTCACCACTTCCCCGTTATCAGGGAGATTATCGTGATTCACCTTATAGACCAATTCATTTTGTGCATCTTGTGCTAGAGTGAATTGGTCAAATGTGACAGTATAGATTACCACTTGCTCGCTGGATAAAGATTGAACCATGACATCTATTCCTGAGCGGATCAACACACTGTCTTTGGCGTTTAGCTCATATCGAATTCCTTCCATGTCAAGTCTTACCGCACCGTCCGTAGTCAAGAACATCAGTGAAGATGTTTGCCATGAGTCCGTTTGTTTCACAGAAAGAGATCGTTTACTGCTTTCTTTCATGCGAAGAATTGTATGAGTATAGGCGGTCATTTCCTCTTTCTCCTTCCATATAAAAAAGTGCTAAAATAAACCATTTTAGCACTTCAATGTCTGACTGAATGGTGATTATCGCGCTCCAGCCGTTTGTAATTCTTTGTTTTTCTCTTTAAAGCGTTCATTATGTGAAGACACGTACGCTACTTTTTCTGCTTCTGGTTCGATGTATAGCTTTGCGCTATTGAGTGCATTGACTCCATCAACAAACGTACCGGCAATTAAACGCACTTTACTTTTATGTGTGCATAAGTCGCCAACTGCATAGACGCCAGGTAAATTGGTTTCCATCTTTTCATTGACCTCGATGAGTCCCCACTCACCTTGCTTGAGTCCCCATTCTGATAGAACACTTAAATCACCTTTCATGCCATGGTTGACGATGACAGCATCGGTTTCGATTCGTTCGATGTCGCCTGTTTCTAAGTGCTGAATGGTGACGGCTTCAATTTTGTCACCTTGACCATGAAGCTCTGTGAGTTCATGCGGTGTGAGAATGCGAGCACTAGATGCTTTCATGTTGGCGACGTTTTTTTCATGTCCACCAAACATATCACGACGATGCACAACGGTCACACTTTCAGCAATTGGAACGAGGGCATTTGCCCAATCAACAGCTGAATCTCCGCCTCCAGAGATGACCACCCGCTTCCCTGCAAACGTCTTTAGTTCCTGCACGGTGTAATAAAGGTTTGTTACCTCATAACGGTCTGCATGCTCGATTTCAAGTTTTCGCTGAACTGGAATTCCGTGACCCATGGCTAAGATGAGGGTCTTTGTCAAATGACGATCGCCATTTTCAGCCGTCAGCAGGATATGACCATTCTCATCCCGCTCGAATTGCGTGATTTTTTGATTCAACGCAATCTCTGGTTCAAATGTTTTCGCCTGCGTTTCTAGCTGCTGAATCAGCTGTTCACCTCTTGTTGGCGGCAAACCGCCCACATCCCAAATAACCTTTTCAGGATAGAGGAGGATTTTTCCGCCAAGGCTTTCGTTATACTCCAGTACCTTCGTCTTTAAATCCCGCATCCCACTATAAAAGGCGGTGTACATTCCTGCTGGACCGCCGCCAATAATGGTGACGTCAAACAATTCAAGCTGATCTGTCATTTGAGTCCCTCCGTTTTTTCATCGATTGATCTATTTATAAGTGATATTGATTCTCATTATCATATGTACCTATTGTAGTCTACTCTGGTGAAGGGAATCAATAGCTTTCTGCAAAAAAAGAACAGGACGAGCGCTTTCTCGTCCTGTCATCCATCACACAATCGTTAATCCAAGGTCCTTTAATTCCAGCGAAACAAGCCTTGCAATCGCATCTGCTCCTTCTTTTGTAAAGTGCGTGCGATCCTCTATGCCTGTTGACAGCATAAAGTAAGAAGTCGTTTTCTCTATGCCGGAAATTTGATAAAACTGAAGGCTTGCCGTATTTAAATCTACAAGAAGGACTTCTTCTTCATCAGCTAGTTCTTTCATTGCGGCACAGTAATCAGGGAAATCATTGATATATTCTCCGTCTTTTTCATGAAAGCGGCCGACTGGCGTTAATAAAAGCGGTGTAGCTCCTTTCGCTCTTGCTCCGTGAATATATTGAGACAAATAACTTTTATACGTTGTGAAAGGATCTGTATGCCGTTCGGGCTTCTCCGTTGAAGCATCATTGTGCCCCATTTGTGTAAACAGCCAGTCCCCAGGCTGAATGTCAGCCAATATTTTATCAAGCCGTCCTTCTTCAATGAATGTTTTTGAGCTTCTTCCACCGATTGCGCGGTTGTCGACGCTCACACCCTGCGCTGTGTAGCGATGTAAAAACTCTCCCCACCCTCCTTGAACAGGACGATCTGGGTAAGATGAAACGGTTGAATCGCCAGCTAAATAGATGGTTGTCATGTTCATACGCCTCCTTTTTCATTGAGCCACTCTAATAAGCGATGCGGACATCCAAGTGGCTGCTGAAAAGATATGAAACAATCAGCATCGCTACTTCATTCATTCTCTTTTTAATGATCAAAACCCTGCTTACCGGTAGATGTGAATACGTTAAATATGCGGCGGAAGTTCTACTTTTGTCTCAACGGCTTGCTTTAACGCCTGAAGCATATAGCCAATTCCTTTATATGGAGCCAGCGGATAAATCGCTGTCTGATGAGGAAGTAATAACGGATCGATCACCTTTCGATATTTCTTTCCACCTAGTATCACTAATTCATCATATGCAGTGAGATGTTTTTCATGAAATTGCTGACTTAGTGCTTCTCTTGTTATCTGATCAGTATGCGGTGTACCAAAAGCCACATCATAATTTTCATGAATAATATCATCTGCCTTTAAGAATCCATGCTTCGCTGAAATGATTAGGTAGTCTGAAAAGAACGTTCGGGCATAGCTTTTCGTACGCTGATGCAGCGGACTTAAATAAACGAGGTTCGCCGGCTGGCTCCCTGCCTCTGGATGGACGTCCCATATTTTCTTCGCCCCACATGGAATGATACAAACTCGCTTCACTTGATTTTCTCCTTCCTTCGTTGATACATCCGATACAACATACAACCTAGCGCTGTGCCAAGTGTATTTAAGAGAATATCATCAATATCGCTGCTTCTTGTAATCATACCAGATTGCGAGAATATCCATTGAAGCACTTCAATTATTGTTGACAAGAAAAAGCCAGCAAGAATTGCCTTTTGCAAGCGCAAGGTTCGGAATGCTTGATAAAGAAAAAAACCAAGTGGCACAAATAACAAAATGTTCCCTGCCAAATTTAAAAAAACAAGATTGGGATAGCCATGATGATAGGCATGGAGATTTTGATAAATGGACTGCAAAGGCATGAGGTTGACACTCACCTGATCCCTTGGTGCGGAAAAACGATTAGGAAAGACCGTCAAATATAATAAAACATTTGTATACATAAACAGACAGGCAAGAACGATTTCAGTTCGTAAATAGATAAATCGTTTTTGTTTTTTCGCCTGTCTGTATCTCATATGTAAATAGAGCGGGACGAGCAAGAGAAAATAAGTCATGGAAAACATCGCACTGAATGTCATACGGAGAGCTGCCCCTTTCTCACATCATGCTTGACCATATTTACAGCTTATTCAGGCCTGCCCGCATCTATTCATCACTTATTCTCCTATTCAATGACGAGAAACCCATATTGACAAATCGTCATTTTTCCGCTAAACTGACTGACATTCAGTCATTTAAGGTCGGTGATGATGTGTCGAAACGAGATAAGATTATGCTTGCTGCGATTGATGCCTTTAAAGAGAAGGGAATTGAAAAGACGACCATATCGGATATTGTGAAAACAGCAGGAGTAGCGCAAGGAACTTTTTATTTATATTTTCCTTCAAAGCTGTCTGTCATGCCTGCCATCGCTGAACATCTGATTGCACAGATGGTGCCTGCGATCGAAAAGGAATTAACTCAGCATGCAGATGTCCTCGATCAAGCAGATGCGCTTGTTGAATTCATTTTCGCTTTTACAAGACAATACCGTGATGTCCTTGCCCTGACCTACTCAGGTTTAGCTGCCACCGAGCATTTAAAGGAATGGGAAGATATTTATGAACCGATTTACAAATGGGTCGCTGCTTTTTTAGAAAAGGCAAAGCAGGACAAAAGAGTCCGTGCGAATCTGAACTGTCAATATGCAGCCAAATTCATTATCGGTTTACTTGAATCGTCTGCTGAGCAAATGTACTTATTTACAGAAACAGATACAGAAGAGGTTCTGATTCAAAAGCGAGAGGTGAAGCAATTTCTCCTTTACGCACTCGGCATAGAGACACCTTAACTTAGTACAGCACTTGCTGTACGCTCTTTTTTGGCTTCAAAATGACGAATCGTCAGTTTTCAGTTTTAGGAGGAAATACAATGAAAAAAAGCTGGATGTATGTTGCACTCACATGTTTATTTGAATTACTTTGGGTGTTTGGTTTAAATAGAGCTGATGCTGTGTGGGAGTGGGCGATCATTATCTGCCTGATCCCGGTTGATTTTTATTTTTTAATGAAAGCTTGCGAGAAGCTGCCGACTGGGACTGTGTACGCCGTGTTTGCCGGAGTTGGAACGATTGGTACGTCTTTGATGGATTATGCGCTGTTCGGCGGTTCGTTTTCATTAGAAAAGCTTTTATTTATGGGCATTTTAATTCTCGGAATTATTGGACTGAAAGTGTCTGATGGAGATGCACATGAGCAGAAAGGAGAAGCGGTATAAATGGGCTGGTTTTTTGTACTGTTGGCCTCTGCCTGCGAAATTGGCGGAACCATTGGTCTCAATATGTTCAGTAAGAAAAAGCAACTCACGACAGGCATTTTATTTGTCGGCGGATTTGCCTTATCCTTTTTGTTTTTGTACGCCTCGTTCTCTTCCGTTCAAGTCTCCGTTGCCTATACGGTTTGGATTGGACTTGGAACAGCGGGTTCTGTCTTGTTTAATATGATTCTATTTAAAGAGCCGAAAAACATGATTCGTATCCTCAGCTTGCTGCTGATTGTGATTGGCGTCGTTGGGCTGAAGTTGTTTGCGTAATAGAAAAAGCAATGGAATAGATTATCCATTGCTTTTTAAGTTAATTTTTATACTTTTCTTGGTACGCTTTATATTGTTTTTCGTATTTTTGCAACTTTTCCCCATCGACTTTTGAATTTAATTTCGGTTTCCGCTTTCCAATTACCATTACATCTTTATCTACAATAGGACTTGATAAAAAGATGTATGGTGCAAAACGATCACACTTCGTATTTGGAAGAGTTACGGATAATCTAGCGTATTCTTCTGTCGGAAATTGGTTTGAAATGTCAAGTTCCTTGAGTCCCTCTAATGCCGATATTGGCTCTAAAGACTCGTCCTTCACTTTTATATTTGATAAGCACAGATATTTTAAATTCTTAAGATATCTTAAAGGTTGAAGAGTATTTAAATTTAATGTATTCCAAATCCCGCCTGACAATTGCAACCATTCTAAACCAGTGTTTTTTTGCAAAGGGGCTATGTCATTCAACTTTGAAAAATCTGTTATGGATAAAGATTTTAAAAAAGTGTTTTTTGATAGATCCCATAAACTTTGTGCCTTTGTATTCCATTCAAGTGCCAATACCTCAACATCTTGAAGAGAACTGATGATTGATAAATCTTCTACTCTCAGTTCACGCATATAGAGCATTTTGGGATTAACTAAGCTCAAGATCGTATTGAATTCCTTTTGGCTCACTTTGTAAATCCACAATTTCGTGAGGTTAGAAAAAGAGTTCAACCTTTCAATATTTTTTGTTTTTCCTGTGATTAACAACTCGGTGGCATTTTCATCTACATCGGCTAAATCATGAACAACTTCTGGTTGGGCATCATGACGAAAAATATATTCAGGGTCTTCTTTGAGCATTCTTTTACCTCCACACCTACGAATGATGGATATCTAAATGAATTTTATCAGAAGTTTGGAGTCAAAACATTATTCTTTCCGATATTTCTGCCGAAGAAATAGGGGAAGGGATAAAAACTAGATGATCTTCTTTGGTCCGTTTAACCACAATCCGCCGATGATTACGTCTATTTTCAATCCATTTTATAAAATCTTTATCATCTAAAATATGGAGCAACAACATATCAACGACTTCGCTTTCACTATACTCCATATATTCTGCACAGGTCTTGACGATAGCTCGTACTCTTTCATATAAACAAATAAAAGAACTCCAATTCATATACGAATTAGAGTCCTCATTATATGACTAATACAATTTTCCCACCTTAAAACCGTACCCGTTAATCAAAGACCTTCCTTTTTTATTTCTTGTTTAATGTGGATCATGCTGCTCAAGCAAGAGATCCATTGTGTAAATCGATTCGCCTTTTTCATCCAATAAAAAGTACACAATCAAAGGCTCTCCAAAGGACTCTGTCTGCTGCGTGAACAAAACACAGGTGAATTTTTCAATACCTATCGGAATCTTTCTTCTTAATAAAGGATGAAGAATAGGCGAAGTCCGAATTGTATCTATATCCACATCCCAACGTTCGTTTTTTAAAGTGGGGTAATGCTCTACTAACAGTTGGTGTAACATGTCGGTCGTGAACGCTGCTTTTCCAGCATACCCATCATCTATTATGTTGGTGTTATACATCCGACGGTTGCTTATCCTTTGAAGCATTGATTCGTATTCCTTTTAAGACAAATCGTTTCTGGCCATCAAGAGTACAAGTGATCAATGTCAGTTCATTTTTCCCGCGATCCTTTAGTACATCAACATCCGTCGGTTCAATCGTAGCTGAGCTGACAATTTTATATTCGTATGTTTCAGCTTGATGATGTAAGACGACTTTTTCTCCTTTAGGCACCTCTGGCAGCTGCCGGAAAAGCCGGTCGCCTCTATACCCTCTATGGCCTGCAATCGTGAAATTTCCTTCACCTGGCATTTGATGAGATTTGATTTGAGTCAGTGCAATCCCTAAATTTTCTTTTGTTGTAACAGGAAGCACTTTTTCGTTTAAATCAATTGACGGGATCTCAAGCTCCATCGTATCTCGCAGGTCTTCTTCTGACACAGTTAAATGTGGAATAGAAGAAAGGGCATCACTGTCATTTTCTTCAATCATTTTCAATGCCTGTTCCATGGCTGCTGTCTCCTGAGAAGTTCGCCACTCATATAGAAAAGGAACGGAGATGAGCATTAGTCCCGCGACCACCAAAAAGCTGCCTAATAAGGTTCTTTTTTTCATCAATACACTCGTTCCTTCCTTTTACTGAATGGTTCTTCTTCTGACTACAAGAAGAACAGTTCCAGACACTACTAGTAAAATCCCTGCATACATCAAATAACGTAGCCATTCTTCTCCAGTCTTTGGCAATTCACCGTTTGAGTCATGAGGCGGATGTTGATCCCCTTGATTTGAAGCTGGAGGATTTGTGTGGTCCACTTCATTCTTCATTGGAGCATTTTTTACAATCAATGTCTTGATCTCCACTTCGCCCATTTGAATTGTAAAAGCGAGTGGTTTTTTTAACGCTACATAACCATTTGGAGCTTTCGTCTCTGTGAGTGTATATTCACCAGGTTTAAGCCCTTTGACAATGGCTTCTCCGTCTTTTCCTGTTGTCACAGATTTTATCGTTTTCCCAGCTTTTGTACGAATGTCAAAGGCTGCACCTTTTAAGGTTCTATCTGTCTGCTGGTCTACCTTTATGATACGCAGACTTCCTAAAATCAAGTGATTCTTCGCTGTTAATTGAAGAGGCTTCTGCTGATTTTTCTCAATCGTAAACCGGATCGGCCGATCATCTAATTCATAGCCGTGAGGCGCTTTCGTTTCAACGAATTGATATTCTCCCGGTTTTAGATCGTTGATGTGAAGCTTTCCTTTTTGATCCGTTACAAGTGATTTCTTCAACGTTTTCCCGTCTTTACTCTGAAGAGCAAACTCTGCGTTTTCCAGCGTGTGTCCTTCAGCATCCACTTTGGTCAGTTCCACTGCTCCCGGCGTCAGTTTGTTGATCATTTCTACTTTTGCTGGTTTGTCTTGACCTAAACGAATCGTAAATGAGACAGGTGTCTGATCCAATTCATAGCCGGCAATGCTTGCTGTTTCAACAAATTGGTAGGTTCCTGGCTTCAGTTGATCGACTGTCAGTTGACCGTTTTTGTCTGTCTTTAAGTCTTTCTTCACACGCTGACCGTGTGCATCAATCAGGTCAAAGGTCACGCCAGCGAGCAATTGACCATCCTCCCCTTTTTTCTGAAGCTTTACAGCACTTGTCGTCCGAATATTTTCTTTTGTCACTTTCACCAGTTGATTTGGATTGAAATCAATCTTGAAGTCTACTGGTTCTGCATCAAGTTGATGTCCAAAAGGAGCCTTCGTTTCAACCAATTGGTAAGCGCCTGGTTTCAAATCGTTGACAGTGATGATGCCTTTTTCGTTGGTTGTTAAACCTGACATCAATTCTTTACCATCGTCATTGAAAAGTGTAAATTCTGCGCCTTTCAATCTTTCTTTTTCTTCCCCTATTTTTGTGAGTTCTACAGAGCCTTTCTTGAGCTGATTGATGGCTTCCACTTGAATCAATTCTTTTTGACCTAATTCAACTTCAAAGACAAGTGGTTTCGTACTCAATTCATAGCCTTCAAGACTCTTTCTTTCAACAAATTGATAGGTTCCTGGTTTTAGACCTGTGAAGGTAATCTTTCCATCCTGATTGGTTGTAATCCCTTCTCCTCCTGCCACTATCTTTCCTTTGGCATCAGATAGATCAAAGACAACCCCTTCTAATGATTTCCCATCTTCACCTTTTTTGTGTAACAGTACTCCGCCAGTTGTGCGGCTATTTTCTTTTGTCACACTGACCAGCTTCTCAGGGTTAAATGGAATAGCAAAAGTGACAGGTATTTCGTCAAGCTCATGACCGAATGGAGCCTTCGTTTCAACAAACTGATAGGTTCCAGGTTTCAGATCGTTGACGATGATCTTCCCGTTCTCATCTGTGACGAGACCTGTTTTTATCTCTTTTCCATTTGCATCTACTAGCTTGAATTCTGCTCCTTCAAGCACATCATTCTTTTCACCGAGTTTCGTGAGCTGGACAGCTCCAGTTTTGAGATCATTGATCACTTTGATCTCTGCCGGTTTTTTTTGTGCGATTTCGATGGTAAACGGATAAGGTTTATTTTTCTTTTGGTAACCATCAATACTCTCTGTCTCCACAAGCTGATATTTGCCCGGTTTGAGGTGATCGACCAAAAGCTTCCCATCTTCATTTGTTGTCAAATCTTTACGCACGACTTTGTCATTTTGATCCAAGACTTCAAATCGAACATCTTGAAGCTTCTTGCCATCTTCTCCTTCTTTCAACACTTCTAATGCACTTGTTTCATAGAGGTTCTTTTGTGAAATGATGACTGGTTCTTTTGGATCGAGTGGGACTTCAAATGTGATGGGTGTTTCATCTAATACATAACCGTCTGGTGCGTTTGTTTCGATGAGCTGATACGTACCCGGTCTTAGTTCGTTGATCGTGATCTTGCCATCTTCTCCTGTGACAAGCGCATCATTTAGCTCATGCCCATCTTGATCTAAGAGCTTGAACTGTGCACCTTCTAGTCTCTCTCCGCCTTCACCTATTTTGCTCAATTCTGCAGAGCCTTTGATGATGTCATTTACTGCGGTGACAACCGTTGTTTCTGTTTGATTTTCTTTAATGGTGAACGGCCATTTTTGCTGATTTAATTGATAGCCTTTCGGTGCGTTTGTCTCAACAAAATAATAGGAACCTGGCTCAAGATGTTTGAAAAGGATTTCTCCTTTTTCATCCGTTTTCAAATGGGTTTGAACGGTATCTCCAGATTCATTTTTCAGTTCAAATTCTGCATTTTCTAATGCCGCACCCGTTTCTTTATCTTTTTTCGTGAGCTTGACATGCTGACGGATTTCTTGGTTTTGCACCGTCATGCTATTTCCTGTTTTCGTTTGATCTCCTGATTCGTAAGGCTGATCAATCGTGACATTGATCGGTTCCTTCGTTTTCAAATAATCATCAGGTGCTTTCTCTTCTGTCACGATATAGTCACCATACAGAAGACGATCAAATCGAAGAGCTCCTTCTTCATCTGTTGTCTTTGTTCCAATGACGATACCGCTCGCAGCATCTGTCAGAGAAAAGGTTGCTCCTTTTAGCGCTTTTCCACTACTCGCATCTACCTTATGAATGGTTAAAGCGCCAATCGCTCCTGTGCCATCTCCCATGCCAGCGGTACGTTTGACCACAATTGAGGCTTCGGATTCCTTTTTGATTTCTTTTACATTTTCACCTCTAAACGTTACTTCGTTTTGAAGTGTACTTCCCACCTTATCTAAAATGAGAGATTGGTATTCTAAAATATAGGGTCTCGTGATTTCTTCTTTAAATTTGATTTGAAAAGAATCTGGATCGAATTCAAGGTCTAGTTCATAATCCTTCCCTTTTTCCAGCTCTTCCTTTTTGGTCACTTGCCCCCTTTCATCTATTGTTGTCGAATACAGATGAAATGAGTTTTCTATTATGGCTTGGTTACTGCTCGGATGGTCTATAATCGTCGCATCTTGGACTGTTGATTGACCAAAGTTGATATTCAGTTTCCAATCAATGACTTTCCCTTGTTGATTTCCTGATTTGCTCGTGTATTTCCCTCCATTTGGAATGGACACCACAGCATTCACGTCTGATTCTTTCGTCTTTCCATCATACAGGGTCGCTTTATTTTCATAGGTTTTCTGTACTAAATCCATTCCTTCAACACTTGTTTGATACGTGATTTTGTATGGGGAATCAATGGCATGTTTGAAAGTGACTTCGAATCCTGATTCTCCCTTTTCATTTTCAAGGAATTTGATGTCATAATGTTCTTTCGCTAATACCTCTTTTTCTTCCGCCCCATTTTCCCCGCCTTGTAAATCAAGCGAGTAGACGATAATTGAATCTTTAAGCAAACGCTGATTTCCTTGAATGAAATCCTCGATTTTCGCCTCTTCTAGATGTTTCAAATTATAGTTCACACCAATATTCCATGTGATCTCTTTTTTCTTTGCATCATATGTTCCGTTCTTGAATCCATTTGACTGCGTGTATGTGTCAGGCGTAAAGACAGATTGATTTTCCTTCGTCAAATCCTTGCCATCTTCATTTACCCATTCAAGTTTTACATGGTTACGCAGGTTCTTTTGATCTTTATCTGCTCTTTTTTCATAATCAAAAGACGTTGTATATGTGACGGTATGTTCTGTCTTGATTTCTTTCGTAAATTGAATATCAAATCCATTTGCATGTTCAACGATTTGATAATCTGTGCCTTCTTCAAGCACTGTATTACCTGTCGTCACTTTTAAACTATCTTTTTGCAGCGTCAATCCTTCGTTTGTGAACGTATCTTTTAATAGTAGATTGTTCATGGTTTGTTGATCTTTGTTGAAGGTGATACGCCATGGAATGGTTTTGTTCTTGTAATTCGGTGTTCCGTGGTTTTTCGTTAGGATTTGCTGATCAATTCTTTGCTTCGCTTGTTTGCTCTCTTTGCCAGCTGTCACAGTATTGATAATCTCTTCAGCTTCGAAAATCCGCTCGGTTGCTTTTGTTTGATATGTGATGAGATAAGCCGATTGAATATCTTGATTGAATTGCAAGGTAAACCCGTTTTGTTCATCCTTTTTTTGAGGTTGAACCACGTAATTTTCAAATGCTTTTGTTCCTGCTTCGTTGCCGTTCTGATCAATTGTGACTTCTTTGACTTGAATTGAGTCAGATATTAGCGCCTGTGTACCGTTAAAGAAGTCTTCTATCAAAGCATCCTTTTGAGCCAGCTTTTTTTCGTTATAGTTATACCGAATTTCCCAAGTAATCGTTTGTGTGACTGGATCGTAGTGGGCGGCTTTTTTATTTAAAGGACTGCCTCTTGTCACATTCACTGTTCCTTCTGCTGAACTAATCACTTTATCAGCAGAGACAAGGGACGCTTTATTACGAAACGCAGACTGATCTTGATTCGTAATGTCCGTTTCATACATTAAACGGTAAGCGAGATGCACGTCATCTTTAAATTCAATCGTGAAATCTTGACCATCTGCTGTTTGGCCGATTGTGTAGTGGTTTTCGTCAAGCAGCTGTCCAAGCGATGTTTCACCATTTAGCTTTGTATCTACACGATAAAGCTTGATTGAATCTTTTTTTAACGCTTGACCTTCTTGAATCGGATCTAACAGTTTCGCTTGTTTCACATCATCTAAGTCCATATTAAAATCGACTGTCCATTGAATGGTTTCAGCATTGTAAGATCGATTGGGTTCTCCCTTTTTAGAAACATTTGGACCATTTGGAATGTATTGAATCGGGATCGATATCGTATCTTTGCCTTCAATCGGGGTAATCACCACTTCTTTTTCTTCTGTGATCACTGTTTTTTTATCTAATTGTGTCCATACTTGAAGTGTTCCTTGGATATTTGAATATTGTTTAATAAAATCTGTGAACTCGATGGAGGCATTTCCGCTTTCATCTACAGAAAAATAACCGATGGTCGATTGATTAAATTTCATCTCGAGACGATCGATTTTTTCATAAATGACTAATTCCTCTGGAACCTTGAAATGGAATTCATCGCCGCCATTATAGTTATGACCATTCGGGATGGCCCACTTATAGTTAATGGAAATCAGTGAGTTGATATCAGGCCTTTCTACTGAATTTCCTTCTTGATCTTCAAATATCAATTGCGCATCAGTGAGAAGATTTTCTTGGATCGTCATTTGTTTTGAGACACTTTGCAATCCTACACGATTAGACACGTTCACTTTGTTTTTTAGTAATTCATCTTCATCGCTTTGTGTCTTTTGAACAGTTTCTTGATTGTTAGCAACTTTGTCTTTTTCCGATGAGGTTGAATCATCTTTTGAAAGGTTTTCTTCACGCTCGTTTTGCTTTGTTTTCTCTTTTTTCTCAGCTATACTGGTGACGTCAATATCTATAGATCCTTCTAAATTCGGATCAAGCTCAATATCCTCATTGAATGTGACCGTCACTTCATTTTGTTTCGAAACGGTATACTCACCAACAGGTATGTCATCGACAGTAATGAGTTCTTTCTGCTCCTTCTCTACCTGAATGACTGAAGGAAGAGAGAGAATATACGGATATTGCTTTTTGAGATCAATTCCTTTAATAGACCAATGCACAATGGCCTTTCTAACTTGCTGATCTTCTATGCTTGATAACTTGTTGCCTTCGCTATCAGCAAACTCAATATTCCCATAAATATTCTCTTGAATGTCTTTAGCTTGTGCCCCTGCTAAAGGCAAGATTCCTAATATACTAGACTGTATGACTAACACGGTCATCAGTGCCAGCGACAATATTCTTTTCAATACATCCACCCTTTTCTACAATTAATTTTTAACAACGATTAAAAAATCATTTGTATACTGTCTGATACATCACTCCGCTTCTGATCAAATTTTTCTAAAAATTGCACCTTAAGACCCTATGAATAAAATGAGTTGATCAATCATTAGTAGTAGATATAGTAGCTGGATAGGGGTCTATAGCAATGGGGAATAGTGAGAGGGAACATGAAAAGAAGACATGTGAATTTTTCTATTTATACTGGAATGAACAACAAATGATTAGTACATGCATATATAAGCATGTATTCACATATAGAACGTTCATATAAAACAAGCATGACTCATATGGTATGTATGGTGAGATAGTTCAGCATCATATAGATCGCATTCCTTCTACTCCCTTTCATATGGTAATCAAAAAGCCGATGCTTTTTATTCTTACATTTACCGTTTGAGCAGCAAAAAAATAAACAAAATGATCCATTTTTATAGGATTCATGGCATACTTATCACCTTTTAAAAGAAAAATATGGAGAATCAGCGAATAACATTTGTTTTCGTCTAATTTTTTTCTCTTTTATCGTCAAAAGTGAAGACAAAACGATTTAGGCAAAACATTACAATCATTTCATGCCTATTTTGAGCTCAAATGTTCTTCATCTGAACTTCATAATATATAGAGGTAAGCCAAAGAAAGGAGTTAGTTGTTTGATGGAGCTCATTGATAATAAATCAAAGAGATGGATAAACATTTTAAAATTGCTTGTATCCAAAAATAAGTGGTGGAGCCTTCAAGAGATATCGAATGAACATATCGGTTCTGTTCGAGCCATTCAAAGCGATATAGAACAAATGAAATCGTTCCAAACCGAGAACGGAGAACCGTTAATCCACATAAAGCCAAGACAAGGCATATCCATTTGTAATACGCAGACGATACGAGTGGATTACTATATCAAAGAAATTCTAAAGGATACGATTGAAATTCGATTGATTGACGGCATTTTTTTTGAAGAAAATAGATCTTTCTATGAATGGATGGACACGCTGAATATCAGTAGATCCACATTGTATAACACAATTCATAAAATCAACTCGATCCTTACATCCTATGACATCGAGTTACGCCCAGATAGTATGCAGTTTCATGGGAATGAGAAGGAGATTCGTCAATTCTTTGTTGAATTTTTATTTGAAGTGTATGGAAGCCGCCTTTGGCCATTTGATGATATTCAAAAACAAGACGCAGTTCATTTATTACAAGAACTATTTCAGGTGCTCGAAGTCAATGTACCAGATGTCGCGATAGATAAATACTGCCTGTGGCTCGGCGTTTCCATTCACCGAATGCGAAAAGGTTTTACAATCAGCCGTAAATATACATACTCAATGACTGAAGAAAAACAAACCTCTACAGCTAAAGGAATCTATGATCAAATTAGAAGATGGGAAGAGCACATCTGCCGAATGGCCAAAGACGTATTTGATGTGACGCTGGATCATCATGAATTTGTCTTTTTGCTATTGATCGAACCAGCTATTGGACACTTTAAATCAATTGAGTCTGTCGAAGAAAAATTGACGTTCTTTCAGTCGCATACACCACGCCTCTATGATGCCATTCATTCATTTATCACCCAGTTGGAGTCGATTTTTCATCAAGAAATAGCGAATCGTAAGGTGATGACACTCGTTCTTCTCCAATATTATGTGTATTCCAATGAAATTACCGTGAGAGATGGATTCCTTTTCAAAAAGAAATCGAGCTATTTATCAGAGGTGAAAAAACAGTTTCCCTACTTCTATTCGAGGATTAGTCATATCATCCAAGAGTTAAAAACAGACGATATCCTCGCTTCTTTTGTGAAAAATGAACGGGAATTGATTCGTATCATTACATCTTCTTGGAGAGGGCTTGTTCATTTGGAGATGGAACGGAGAAACGTGCTGAACATTTTTGTTACTTCAACATTAGGTTATTATCATAGTTTGTTTATTGCTGATTTAATTAAATTAAGCGTGCCTCCTCTCATTCACATTTTCACAAGTCCAGAAAATACGTTAAATGATGTCACGATGGATCAACTTGGGGTTGATATGATTGTGACCGATACTGAGCTTCCTCTTCAATTCGGTCGATCTACGCTGCTGATCAGCTCTTTTCCAACAAAAAAAGAATTGGACAACTTGCACCGCAGATTGGTTGATATGACAAACTAATGTTCATCATAAAAAAAAAGCTGCTGAGACATTCTCAAGCAGCTTTTTGGTTCTGTATTAATGAAGCACGATTTGTTCATTCATCAAATCAATGGCGTAAAGCGATTGCCCATATTCATCTAATAGAAGGTATACTTTGAGCGGGGCAGTGGTTTGATCTGTTTGCTGCGTGAATAGGACACAAGTGAATTTTTCAATCCCTTCTGGCAGCTTGCTTTTCAGAAAAGGATGAAGAATAGGAGAGATTCGAAGGGTATCAACATCTTTCAGCCAAAGCTCATCTTGTAACGCAGGATAATGGTCAACCAAAAACTGACGAAACACTTCCAATGTACTCAAGGTAGATATCCTCACTTTCTTCTAACTTGGCTTCAAACTCACCTAAAAACAAACGGAACCAACTCATCATATGATCTCGGTACACGTATTTTCGCATACGGATTGAGACATGATCACTCACTTTTTAGACATGAACTGTAGATCAACTGTACTGTAACGAATGTTCAATATGTATAACGTATCCTATGTCATCTCATTGACTCCACCACGAATTCAATCAATGGACCTATGATCATATTCTTACCTGTTTTCTTTCGTGATGAAACGACAACTTCCTGCTACAAAATTCCATTTTTCTGCAAAAAAGAGGGAGATGGGACAAAAAAAAGAACAGCACTGACTGTTCTTTCAATAGCGTAAAGTGCCAATTCAAATATCCTGTAAAGGAATGACTTCCCCGCTCACTGCATCCACTCCATCATGACAATCTAGTTTTCCACATAAGACATACTGCTTTTCTGTAAAATCATATACATAGATGGGGGTCAGCTCTAACCGATCTTTTAATTTTTCGAAGGCTTCTTGTTTTGTCATGGTGATTTTACCAGGGGGTTGGAGTTCATCCAACATGCCACACTCCTTAAACATTTCTTTTCTATCTATGTAATTAACGGCTTCAAATGTAAGGGCATCAATGAATATCAAGATTTTATCTGTAAGCAAGCTTCTCTCTTGTCTATTTGCTTTTACTGTTGCATGAATGTAATGATCACGATGAAGAGAAATGCAAACCCATTTTCCGGTGTCGTTAGGATATTCCTGCCTCAACAAATTTTGAACTGCTTTCAAACACTTATCTTTTTCTTCCTCTGTTATTGGCATTGTATCTGGTGAGGGTTCAATTGAAAAGGCTTGATCATCTGAGATGTCTTCTTGAATATTTAATTCCTTTCTTACAAAAGGTTCAGTTATTGGTTCATCCCATTTGATGATTTGGTTGATATTGAGACATTGATGTTCCTGTATCGTACCTTCAAACGGGAGGATTCCGGTTCCATCATTCTTTACATACACTTCTTCTAACGCATAAATTGGACGAATTTTATTCTGATTAAAGGAAGGCCATTCGATTCGTTGCACTTGCTGAAGGGCTAAGCTTTCAATCTTCTCAATGAGCAGCGTATATTTTTCAGCCCTGTGCTTTTTTATTGAGACAAATGGGCCGTGATGAACAAAGTAAATGAGTTGTCCATGTTCATCCCATTTCACATCAATCATGCCTGAAGGGGTCACTGGTACACCAGCAATTTTTTCTTCAAAAATAAGCTCCCCTTTTTCCTCCTTATGCAAGTGAAAGTGCTCTCCATATATCAACCCTGTTTCTTGTTCAATCCATTTGATGGCGTCATTCTGGGCGCTATCAAAGCACACACCCTCCTTTGCATATGTTTTACCCATGACAAAAACAGCACTCTCAACCTTTCCTGTATTCAAATTCACTTCTATCACGGCTGTGCCATCCGGGTTTAAATCTTCGTCCACAGGTTCCATTTCATGTGGAGGAAACCATTCCATACACAATTTATAAATTGTTTCATTAAACATATTCACATTTCGGTAATACTCGTAGTTTTTTAAACGATAATCATCTAAGCCGAACTTCTTTCTTGTATCATCTATTAGATGCTGTAGAGTTTCATTCATTTGTTTCACCTCAATCTGTTGAGTGATTATCTTATGGAAGGACGAAAATAATGATAAAGCCGAATAGGATGATAGCTGATAAAAGGCCTAAAACCAAACCCATCATATTTGATTCCTTTGTATACCCTTTTAATTCGTGTTCCTCAGTAGATCGATCAATTTTTCTAAAGCGAAAAAGCATGCTTACATTCATAATAACTAGAAACATAGCCATTAAGAAAAATAGAAATGCAGGTTGTATTTCAAAGAATGGGTTTGTTACATCTCGGAAGCTAAATGACTGAAAAAACATGAGACCACTCAATACTACTCTCGAAATATTTTCTGTTCTCTGTTCTTTCTCCCACTCTTTTCCTAACTTCTCTTTTTCATAAATAGCTACCTTCTCAAAAATGGGAATGAAAGATTTTGTTGATTTCCTTTTAAAGAATCCTAAAATACTTTGAAAGAGCATGACAATTCCTAGACAAAAAAACAAATGAGTTAATTGAATATGTAAGATTTGAAAAAAGATTGAAAACGTCACGATCATGATGCCAGCTATTAAATTACATGTGACTAATTGGTTTGTTCTCATCTTTTTCAGTGCTACTTGTTCCATACAATACTCCTCTCCTTCTCTATTGGTTCTAATAAAAGCTCTATCTGTACTACGTTTTTATCGGAAAAATGTTTCAATATTTTTCCTTTCTATTGTGAATTTGGTTTTTCACACACGAAAAAAGTAAAGAGTAATTCCCTTTACTTTTTCGCTTGCCTCTATGGGTTTAGTCCTATTCTCAAACCGCTGAATTGACTGCTTACTCATTTTCATGAACTGTCTAATCAGTTCATATTAGTGTTTAAAAATTCCCCTTCACAATCGTTCTTTTGGCTTTTTTGACAATTCTGCTGGTTGCTTTTGTATCAGAATCTTTTAACCACTGTTCACACAGGTTTATGACCCAATTTGGTTGTGTTTTACTAGCGTCATTGAGCCAGTTTCCTACAGAATCTTGAACATATGTTGATGGATCAGATTTGAGCAAATCTAGAATAGGCTGTGCCCTCATTGGCTCTTGTTTTAATGACTCAATATGCTTTGTCCAAACACCTCTTGGGCGAATAGCTTCTACTGAGAATCGGCGAATATTTTCATCTTTACTTTTAGCCCATGCTGTTAAATGTTCTATACTTTGATCGAGCTGATCCGTTAGACTTTCTCTCACTGACATCCACGCAATTTCTCGAACTCCAAAATGATGATCAGCTGCAAATGGCTGAATGTACACCAATTTCTCTTCCAAAGTTGATAAACGTTGTTTGTTCATATAAGCAGCCCAACAACGGACGCTATCAGATACATGGTGAGTAAATGCCTGTAGCACTTCCGCTTGTTTTTCCCCATTCTCTTTCTGTAGCCATTCATCTAACAATTGACCGATGAGACGAATTGCTTTCATTCCAGACTCAGCCTTTTGTTGAGTGATCTTAGATGTTAAACCGTCTAAATGATGGTCTAAACCAACGGATGGCAAAACATGACGTAATAACGTCATATGATTGACAGCCAGCCATTCAGTTAAATTCACACTCTCTATTTTTCCCTGATTCAAAAGGAACAAGACGTCATGAGGGATATCAGTTCCCTTTCGAGCACCTTTTCGATTGATGATCTCTTCGCTTATTTGCATTTATTTTCTCTCCTCGTCTAGTGGTTCTTTTGTTTGATATTCATCGTTTTTAAAAGAAATATATGAATGCCTTCAATCTTTGGATATTGCCCCCTATTGTATCAAATAAACAACTTTACTGGTGCATTCTTCAAACCAAAAAGGAACTACCCGAAATAAGTAGTCCCTTCCATACAAAATTGAATTTAAGTTACCTTCCTTGCTCGATCACCTTCAAACGCTTATGTTGAGAAAATCGGTCAAACGTCACCATGAGAATGGTCATGAGTAACGCAAGGAAAACCGTACCGGCGCTGAGCCAGCTTAGGTTCAATACAGAGGTTCCGTTTAACACAATCCCCCCTAAACCCGATCCTAAAGCAAATCCGAATTGAATAAATGATGTATTGACACTTAATGCGATATCAGGAGATTTTGGAACAAGGGTTACAAGATATAGCTGCTGAGCTGGTGATGTACTCCATGTTGCGATCATCCATATCATGATAACAGCCACCATGACCACGAGATTCCCTGTGACAAATGCTAGTAGCATGAGCATCATGATTTGCAAGATGATGCCAGAAAAAATCGTGAAGATGGGTCCTTTTTTATCTGCTGCCATCCCTCCAAGGCTTGATCCCAAAAAGCTGCATATTCCCGCTAGTAACAAAATGCCACTGATTTCTGTGATGCTTAGGTTGGCTGACTTTTGCAGGAAGGGCGTTAAATAGGTAAATAACGTGGAATATCCCCCTACATAGAATAACGTGACTGCCACTGCAAGTAATATACGCTTGTCTTTTAAAATCGATAATTGCATACGAAGCGTCACCGGTTCTTGTTCTTTCATAGAAGGGATCCGCCTATACACCACAATCAGCGGAATAAGCGTGATCACTCCAATGGCTGCGAATAATGCTTTCCATCCGATCATACTGCTTAGAAATGTCCCGATTGGAACGCCTAAAACCAAGGAGCTGCTTAATCCCATTAAAATGATGCCAATGGCTGTTCCTCTTTTTTCCCGTTCTACAAGACGAGTTGCAACCGCCATCGCCACTACAATCGCCGTTCCCCCACTGATTCCTTGTAAAATTCTTGTGATCATGACCATTTCAAACGAATGGCTGATACTTGTGATGAAGTTACTTAAAATAAAAATGATCAGCGTCCATGTTAATATTTTTCTACGGTCCATATTGATGGTTAGTGCGATGACAATCGGTGCACCGATTGCGGCCGAAAGTGCTAAAGATGTGACCAATAAGCCAGCAGTAGACGTTGTGACATGTAAATCATGTGCGACCATTTGAATAATGCCAGTAATGATGTATTCGATCGTTCCGATTAAAAAAGCTGCTAAAGCAAGTAAATAGACAACGGTTTTATTTTGCATCGTGACGTTTCTCCTTTGGGCCATGTTTACGATTTGATTTCATTCTTAATAGGAATTTGAATTTCAATGAGTCTGCCTTCTTCATTTTCTGACAATGGGTAATAGATTTCTCGGCCCGGCTGATCATCTTTCACGCGGTATCCGTTATGTTCAATCCATGTCGCCAGGTCAACACAAGCAGTTTGTGCGGATGGAGAATGTGAATGAAATAAGAGTGTTGCCATGGTGTCTTCTGCAGGTAACGTGCGAATTGTCATTCCCTGAGGAAGCGAGCACCTTAACGATTTGACGGAATACCCCACCTCAAATTCGAACTCACTTTCTTTATCCAGTGATTCTCTCCATAACACTACTTGTGGTCCCGAGATCGATTCTTGTTGATGTTTATGTAATAAATGATGAAACATTTGAAAGAATGAAGGGATTTCTTCAACAGTTCCGTTGGATTGAAAAGACATGATGCGTTTACTTTCAACAGATTTAATGATGACCTCCTGTTCTTTTTCAACACACCCCTCTCGTTTGATGAGATGCATCCGCTCCTTAATACGGGCTAATTTCTGTTGTTCTCTCTCGATCAATTGCTGAATCTCACTCTCTTTCAAGAGAAACATGCCCTGAATTTGCTCTACTGAGATATCTTCACGAAGAAGCTGCCCCATTTGTTTTAACGTAAAGCCTAATTCCTTATAAAGAAAAATTCGATTGACCTCAAGTAACTGCTCAGCTGAGTAATAACGGTATCCCGAATCTTGATCGATCTGCTGAGGCTTTAATAAATCAATTTGGTCATAATATCTTAAGGTTTTGACAGGCACTTTACTTAACATAGAAAAATCGCCGATCTTGAACATCCTGCATCTCCTCCGATTTGTTGATCTGTTCACAGTATAAACCTTTCAGTTAAGGGGAAGGTCAACAAGAAGTTGATTAAATTTTTCAAAAGCACAAAAAAAAACCTAGATTTCTCTAACATCTAGGTTTTGCTCATTATCCTACTATTTTTTCTAACAATCCCATCTGCTCAACAATCTTTATATCATCCATAAATCGTTGCAAACTTACTTTATGTTCTTTCTTTTGTAAATCTGTTGAATAACCTAAGCATAGATTAAAAATACAATCTAACCTTTGTCCGACTCCACTATAAAAATAATTCGTCAATATTCCATTATTTTCACTTGCAAGAACCACAACTGTAGCGATCTCTAATACATATTCTATATCTTCTATAGAAATCGTTCGCTCCTTTTTCTTAGCAGTCATGAATTCATGACTATCAATAGAACGAATCCTACCTTCAAGTAAATTGAGTATAGACCTTTTATAGATGACATACACACTGTGAATATGATGTTTATCAGGACAATAGGGATCTTGTAAAATGAATTTTATACGTTCATCTTCTTTTTCCATTTTTATTGCATCAAGATCATATAATAAAATATGATCAATTTCTTCTATTTTCGTAGGAGGAAACATGTGGGCTACATCTGTTTTGTTTTTCATTTGATCACCCCGAAATCTAGTCTCTCTTACTCCAAACGTTCCAATCTTTCAAGCCACTTGACAATAGTTCCGTTTGTAAAGAAATCGAGTATGACACCCTCGCAAAATCGTTCAGCTCTCAGAACCCCCATGATGAGAGCCAGTACACACTGCGCATTTACATTTGAGGTGTCCACATTCACTAAATCGTTCATTCCACCCTCAATGCCATTTTCTTTGAGGATCTCACTGTAGCGGGTAAGCTCCATTTCTTGATGTTGTTCTGCAAAGGTATAGACATCCTCGATAAAACGACGGACCGTTTCGGAATAATTCACAAAGGGCATCTGAATCGGATGTTCTGCTGTTCCATCATTTTCTTTATCTATGACCCATTCACCAATATCATCGCCTTGAAGCATAGGGATATAGTTTGTTAAGATGTTAAATTGACTCAATCTCATCCTCCACCTTTCCATGAATTAAAAATTCTTTGATCGCTCTCTCTCAATAAGTTAATAAAAAAATCCGTGATGATCGTACAAACGAGAAGCCAGTATTCAAGTCACAAACCATTTTTATTCATTTCACTCTTTACACTGGTACCATCGATACAACTGTCCCCACATGCACGGTATTAATCATCTTGCTTGTCAACGTTTATGTGTCATATTAAATAATAAGCTGATACCAGTTGTGAATAAAGCGTCAAGGAATTTATAAGACGATTCCCAAATAAAAAAACACCTCTGTCACATCGTTGCGAAGAGGTTATGTTCACTATTTTGTCTTTATACTTCTTAGAAAGGCACTTCTGTTCTCTGTTGCATTTGTCAGCATCTTCGCATTTTCATTGAGTCTTTGTATCAATGCATCCTTAGCTTTTCCTTCAAATGAAGAGAGTAAAGCAACATACACTTCAGCTACAACCTGTTGTGCTGAAGAAAAGTCTGACGCATGTTTTGTGTCTTCTTTTAGATTCTGACAATGCGTTTTTAAACTTGAACCTACAATTTTTTTTAATTCCTCATTCTGTTGTAATCGTCTGTAAAACTCATCTGCATCCATATTAACTCCATATGGCAATTGAAATCCTCCTTACAACCGTAACCATCTTGCTAATTCATTATCCTTATCTTTTAAATCCTCCGCCATTTTCACAATAAACTCACTAATATCCTCTAAATCTCTAATCAAATAATGTAGAGAAGCCTCAGTTTGATACTGTTCTTCTGAGTCATAAAATGCTGCTCCATCTTTCACAAAAGGGGCGTGAAACAATATAGCTTTTTCAACGTCACTTGGATCTAAATCCTTGAATTCTCCTAACCTCTTTCCGCAAATAGATTTCACGTCATAAATCATTTTGCTGTGATCGTGAGGGAATTGTTCAATTGCTTGTTTTTTTGTTTTTAAGTCTTCGATAGCTGCCTGTAATCGACGAGCTAATTCTTTTGCATATTTGGCATCCACTTTGATGGTTTGTCCATTCATACCTGAATAAGATGAGAACGATTCGATATTCTGGTTATAAACACCTTTGCTTCCATCCACACTTTTGATATGACCATTCTTATCAAAAGTAAAGTTCGACTCATTTAAACTATGAGTATCCGGATCTTTTGCGAATGCTTGGCCATAGAAGGAAGTAATCAAATTTCCTAAAACCCCAGGAACACCAAACGGAGACACAAACCGATCTATACGCTCTCTTCGTGATTGACTAGGATCTTTCGTATAAATTGTCGTTCCATTGTGCCTGTCATATTCCAACAACCAACCTGCCCCCACCATATCATCAGGATTAATGATGGCTTTATGATACAAATCAAATTCGCCGTTTCTGATTTTCTTCTGAGTTTCTTCATCATGCAGTTTAACAATGGAAGGGTTGTTAAAGGCTACACTGTAAACATGATTGTTTACACCAGCGTATTCTGCATCTGCCCCTCCAAGTGAGTGACCCGTTGTTGAAATCACTGTATTAGTGCCAGCATACTTTTTCACTTCATTGGCGACGAGCTTATCACCTTGATCAAATTGAGATGTCTTAGTGACAATTTTGTATTCTCCACTTTTCAACAACATGGCTTGTTCCATACTACCGTTATACTTGGTAATCGCTTTAGAGTTTTCAGGTGCCTCTTTTTTCATGATGTATTTGACTTTCTTTTTCGGGTCTTGACCCATTACCACGTTGCCGCCATCTGCACTTATCACGTCAGCTTTGATTTGTTCTTGATTTGTTCCTTGAAAACCTACGACAACATTCTCAGGTTCTTTTGGTTTAACCCATTTACCTTCTTTTTTCTTGGCTTGGACAAATACATAAACATCTAGGCCTGTGTCTGGGTCTTTTTTGATTTTGTCTACATAAAAAGCTTTTTTTGAATCATTTACAAGTGGTGTCTTATTCTCATAGGCTTTTCTCATTTTCTTTTCACTATATGTATTTTGGCTCAGAGAAAAATAATCTTTATCTGTTAAATTAGGTATGTCCGTCTTTGTATTCATGTACAATGCCCCTTCTCTCATGTAAAATCTAAGATAGAAAGGATGGTTTTATGAAAAAATACATAATTATCCTTATAACTTTGGTTATTATAACACTTGGAGGGATATTTATGAAGGAACAACACGACAAAAAAACAGCTGCCCAAGAAGCTAAAAAAGAAGAATTGTATTCCTTGGCTAAGAAAAGAATGACTGACTTTATTAAAACAAACTATAATGATATTAAACGAATTGATTATACTGATGATTATGAGATAAACCCAATGGGCGGTATTGAAATTAATGGTTATCTCAATGAAAATAAGAAAAAAGAAATATGGGGAATCTATGATAAGGGCAATGACGAAGTCATATCTTTCACTGTAGATGCTAAAGAAAAACCCGAGTGCGAAGATAAAGTATGCGAGTATTAAAAAGAGGATAAATCATCGAATAAACAAAAACGTCCCCTTGGAATTTCAAGGGGACTATTTGTTTACTTCAAGAAGGCTTCGAGCTGCGCCTTTTTCTTTGGTTTTGGACCATATATACCATCTGCGATAACACCATGCATATATTCATATAAAACTTCCATTGATAAAACATGACTGGTGATATTTATGCTCACTTAAAAAAAATTTGGTGATTACTTCATATTAGAAGGTTAAATGATCATAATGGCCTTTCGCGGTTCTTTGCCCACTATTATTTAAGGACTAAAGACACCACACACTCCACATGCGCCGTATGCGGAAACATATCCACTGGCTGCATGTATTCGATCTTGTAGTCTTTTGACATGTATTCGAGGTCTTTTGCTAGTGTAGATGGGTTGCAAGAGACGTAGACAAAGCGTTTTGGTTTGACTTGTTTAACCGTGTCTAGGAAAGTGCGTTCGCAGCCTGTTCTTGGCGGGTCGACGACGATAACATCGGGACGGAAGCCTTCTTTGACCCATTTTGGCAGCCAGTGTTCGGCTGTGCCTGTCACATAAGTTGCGTTTTTCATGCCGTGTTTTTTGGCATTTTTCTTCGCGTCATCAATTGATTCTTTGATGACATCCATACCTCTTACTTCTTTTGCTCCATCTGAGAGCCACATTCCAATGGTTCCAACGCCGCAATACGCATCGACTACCTTTTCTTTGCCAGTCAGTTTGGCCGCTTTTTTCGCTTCGTCGTAAAGCTTTAATGTCTGCTTCGGATTCAATTGGAAGAAAGCCCGTGCACTCAATTCAAAGGAGACGTCTCCTAAAAATTCTTGGATGACCATGTTGCCAGCTAGGTGCGATGTTTTATGCCCAAAGATGACTGACGTTTTTTCGCCATTAATATTGTGCATAATAGACGTCACTTCTGGCAGACGTTTTTGAATGGCTTCGGCGATTTCTTTTTTCTTTGGAAACTCAGGCTTTGATGTGACAAGGACGACTTGTACTTCACCTGTTTCAAAGCCGACACGCACAACAATCGAGCGCACGTCGCCTTTTCTTGTCCGCTCGTTGTAGACAGATACGCCGAATTTCTCTAAAATTTTGCGGACGACGCCTGTTGTTTTGTTCGTTTTCGGATGCTGGACGATACATTCCTTGATCGGAACAAGTTTATGAGAATTCAGCCCATAAAGCCCTGCGATGATGTCGCCGCTATGTGATCTTCCGACTTGGAACTGACTTTTATTCCGGTAGTGCCACGGATCTTCCATACCGATTGTTGGTCTAATATCGATCTTTTCAACCGACAGCTTTGTATGACGCTCCATTGATTGAATGACAATATCGCGTTTTTCCTTTAATTGCTGCTCGTATGCCAAATGCTGAAGCTGACAGCCTCCGCACTCTTCGTATACTGGGCACGGCGGTTTCACTCGATGTTCTGAGCGCTTGCGGACTTTCCTCACCGTACCTTCTGCATATTTCGCTTGGACATTCGTTGCTTCAACTACTACTTCCTCACCTGGAAGTGCACCTGGGACAAAGACTACTTGCTTTTTAAAATAACCGACCCCTTCCCCATTAATGCCAAGGCGTTTAATGGTAAGCGGGAACTGCTGCCCCTTTTGCAGAAGGGCTCCTTGCTGTTTTTCTTTCACGTTTATTCTCTCCGTTCTATTTAAACCTTTATCGGTTGTCCTCATTTTATTCCATCTGAATAGTATATCACGACTTGGACGAAGAGCGAAAATGCCTTTCAATTATTTATCTGTCTCTATACTTCTCCATAAATAAAGGGAGGCGTAACTTAAATACGGTGCCCACTCCTTGCTTAAAACTGCCATCTCTTCTTTTGTTGGCTTTTCTGGCAGGTCAAAGTGACGTTTGATCGCATTTTGAACCCCGATATCTGCCATTGGAAAGAGATTTGGTCTTCCAAGTCCATTCATGAGGACATTTTGAACCGTCCAAGGTCCAATCCCTCTAATCGGAAGCAGACGTTCTTCAATTTCAATATCCGTTAAGTCGTGTAATTCTTCTAAATTCAGAGAGCCGCTCACTATTCGCTTTGAGACATCAATCACATATTCCGCTTTTCGCTGACTGAATTGCAGTTTTCTCAAATCGTCGGTTTCAAGTGATGCAATGGTATCCGGTAAAGGGTCAAACCAGACGCCGTCGATTTGCTCACCATACGTATGAACAAACCGTTTCGTCAGCTCATAAGCAAAGGCAAGATTGAGCTGCTGATGAATGATGCATTTCATCAAGCAATGATATAGATGGAAATCCAGCATAAGCGGCGTTCCGATATGACGTTCAAAAATGGGCGCAAGATTTGTTTGAGCAAAATGGTCATGCACGGCATGTAATTGATGTTCCATGCCAAATATCCGCTTCACCTCAGAAAGGATCGCTTCCTCCGGCCCGTTTGCCTGTACCCGGAACGAAGGTGCTTCTTTTGTTCCTGTCGCTTGAACGACTGCAATGTACGGTTTATGATTCAGCCTCATCGGTACTTTGATTTCTCTTTTATCCAGATCGACCGCCTTTAATGGATCGCTCGACAAACGTCTCAGCACTTGATCAAAGTGATAGGGCGGTTCAACCAATAAGTGTTTTTCCCACATGTTTTTCCTCTTCCTTTCTGCCAACACACGCAGATGTGATTGTTTCACTTTGCATGAATGATTCTCTATATTGAATACTTTTAAATATAAAGAGTACAAGAATTTATCAGTTATATCTTCCTTATTTATGGTCATTCTCCTTTTGGATAGATGAAAATTTTTAGTCGAATTCAGCTAAAATTCGACAGCAATCTTCAACATTTTAGGATCATTTTCCTTAAATTAGAAATAGAACCTATGGGTGATATCTTCTATTTCAAAAATATTTGTATAATTATGACATATCAAGGAGGTGAACAAAGGAATTAGCGGATTAGGCAATCATTTGTTTCATCTTGCAGGAACATATTTACCTCATTGATAACCGGCTTCACCTAGTTTCACGTTTTACTAAAAGAAGACCCAAATTTTAAAAACAAAGGAGATCCGACCAATGAAAAAAACAATTCTTTCTGTTGCCCTTGCCACTGCTGTTTCTTCGACACTACCAGTATTCGCTGACGCTGCTGAGCAAAAAACTGCTCCAGTTTCAACAACTATTCAGCAAACTGTGTTAAACAAAGCTGCTGAAGGTAAAGCTTCAACAAATGCGACAAATGTTAACATTAACTTTGACGTACTTGGAATTGCCAATGCATTAATTAATGCTGCAAATGCTAACACGAACCGTGAAGGCTTTGTCAAAGGATTAATGGAGTCTGCTTTCTATGCTGCTGGCGCAAAATACAATGTCATGGTCTTTAACTTAAGCCAAGGCTATGAGACTCGTTTCAACGGTGTTAAAACGTTTGCTACTGTTAAATACGGAAGCATTACGTACGGAGTTTGGGTATTTGAAAATGGATCTTTCACAAACAAAGGTGATGGCGGTTACATCAACTGGGCATTTAGAGGTTGGTTCGACCGTAACGGTGGTTTCGTCAACTTCCGTCGTCCTTAATTCTCGCTTTATCCATCAATCATACACGCACATTGGACCGATCTCAGCGATGAGATCGGCTTTTTTATGGTGAAAACGTATAAGTTCACCGCTGCTGCTTCATGATATAATGCAAGTCTGGAGGGGTGCACATGCTGAAAAAACTTGCAGTGACAAAAAACGGCGACTTGATTGAACATGCAACATTGCAGCAGCTTTCAAGCCCCGATATTGCCTGGTATTGGATTGATTTTTATGCGCCAACGGAAAAGGAAGCAGCACTGTTAAAGGAATTTTTTCAGTTCCATCCGCTTGCGATTGAAGACTGCTTCCATTATTTACAGCGGCCGAAGCTTGATTTTTACGAAGGGTATTTATTTTTCGTCCTTCATGCCCTCAATCAAAAAACACTTCGATCTGAAGAAGTCGACCTGTTTGTTGGAGAAAACTATATCGTTACTTTTCATTTGAAGGAAGCACCCTACATTGATCGAGTCATCCGAAAGCTCAAAGGGTCTGATAAAGCACGAGAGAGCGGTCCAGAGCATATGGCTTATATGCTGATTGACCAGCTCGTCGATGATTATTTTCCTATTATTTATCAAATTGAGGACAGGCTCAATGAAATCGAGGATGAAGAAGGGCATAAAACGTATGGTACATTAATGAACGAAGTATTCGGTATTCGATCCGATTTGCTCAAACTGCGCAGAACCATTATCCCGATGAGGGACCTCTTATATCGAATTGTGAACACGAATATGATGAAAAGCGATGTAAACCGGCAAGCATATTTTAATGATATTTATGATCATTTATTGAAACTAACAGAGATCGTTGAGTCAAACCGTGATATGACAGCCGATTTACGAGACAGCTATCAAACACTAAATTCCAACCGAATGAATGCCATCATGATGACACTGACCATTGTCTCGACGATTTTTATTCCACTGACCTTTATTGTTGGGGTGTATGGGATGAACTTTGATAACATGCCTGAATTACACTGGAAATATGGCTATTTTGGTGTACTGATTTTCATGGGTTTGCTTGTCTCAGGGATGCTTTTGTGGTTTAAACATAAAGGATGGTTTAGGATTTTTAAATAGTTTTTTGAGAGAAGTGCTTGAAAGGGAGATACTATGGAAAACTGGATTCCACTGACAGACAAAGAACTAAAGTACGCATGGAAAACATTTGATCAAAAGTTTAAATTTAACCCAAGCATCTCTCGCTTTCCCGGTTTTCAAGCACCATCTCCTTACATCACATATGATATCTCTGCTTATTTCGAGGACCCTTCTCTCCTAAGTGGGGATGAAGACCTTGAAAAGAAGGCACTGCTGTCTTTTCAGGAGAATATCACCGGAACGGACGAATATATGCAGGTACTTGATTGGCAGCACGACTGCTATTGGATCACACCATACGGCTCATTTGAAAAAGATGAATTTGGAGAATGGAGAGTTCCTGTGCTCCCAAATGGAGATTACTATTTCTTTTTATCAAAAGAGATGACTTGGGGTTTACTAGGACATCCTTGGGAGCAAAGCATCACGATTTTCGGTGAGGGCTTGATTGACTCCTTTACTCGTCATCGTCCCCTTTTGTTCCAGCGTAAAATAAGAGAAGGATAAGTCAAAAAGATTGCAGTGTCTGCAAGCCTCAGATTGTTGACAAAGGGCTAAAATGAACTTGATTTTAGCCCTTTGTCTTCTTTTCAGCGTGATAGAAAACCTTTGCAGTCTAGGAAGGACGAGTACTGGCGCGGAGCGAATTTCACATTCGTGAGCACCAGCACGCAGGACTGACAACGAATGCGAGGGTTTGGCTACACGCTGAAGCTTGCAGATGTCTGCAAGCTTTTTTCTATAGCTGAGGGAGATGCCATACTTTTTCAAGCATGAGATCGTCTAAGCTTTTAAAGGTATATCCTTGTTTTTTTAAAGCAGTGATGGCATCATCAAGTGCCTCGGCATTGTCCCTTGAGACGGTATGAAGTAAGTAAATGGCACCCGGATGCGCCTGTTTCATCATTTGATTGTACGCATACTGCTTTCCTTTTTGATGGTGGATGTGCCAATCTACAAACGCTACTGACCAGAAAACGGTTTGGTAGCCAAGCTGTTTCGTTTCCTTTAGTACCCTTTCACTGAACACCCCGCGCGGTGGACGAAGGTAGAGGTTATCTTGTTTTCCTGTGATTTTGTATACCGCTTCATTGACACGATCCAGCTCTTCTTTGATTTCTTTCGTGCTCTTTGTTGTTAAATCTGGATGGTGATAGGAATGGTTGCCAATAATATGACCTTCCTCTGCCATACGTTTGACGAGCTTAGGCTGGTCCTTTACGAAGTGCCCAGTCACAAAAAAGGTGCCGGGTACTTGATGTTTTTTCAGCACATCCAAGATTTTGGGTGTGTACCCATTTTCATAGCCATTGTCGAATGTAAAATAAATCTCTTTCTTTTTCGTATTTCCTAAATAGAAAGCATCATATTTCTTTAAGAGTGTCGTCAGTTCCTTACCGGCATCTGCTGGCTTGTGCTCTTTGCTTTTAGCAAATCCCCAATGAATCGGCTGATTAGACACGGCTTCTAAGTTTGAAAAAGGCATCGATACAAAAAGCGCACATAGACAGATCAGTATGCATTTTTTCATTTACGTCACTTCCCGGTTTTTCTTCTATTGTGCAGAATATACCGGGTACTCATACACTTTTTGACCTGCCAATTTAAAGAAAAAAGCCCGCATCAGCGCGAGCTATTCTTCCTTCCAATCGGTTTTAAACCGTTCATATTTCGCTTCCAGGTCGTCGATCATCTGGATGAGTCTGTCTATATCCTCAACGTCTGTGGATTCAGGATCTAATGAATCAATCACATTCATAAACATATCTAATCGGTTCTTTAAATAATCAACCTGCTGTTCTTTGCTGTCTGCTGCCTTGCCCATAGATACACTCCCTTTAGCATTTGTTTATAGCTTATCTTTTTTTCCTTTGTAAATCAATTGTGTCCCCTCTTGCGTATAACGGTGATGGGGCTTAAAATTAACTGTTGGCGGGTCTATGTTTGCCCGAATGAAAAGGAGATAGATACCATGAACCAAAAAACAGCACTTCGCCCGATTACACCTGCATTCGACCCTTGGGAAGCCTATCTCGATGTGCAGGATTACGGAGAAATGAAGCTGACAAATATTGAATTGACGACAACGACGTTGTGTAACATGAGATGTGAGCACTGTGCGGTTGGCTATACTTTGCAGCCAAAAGATCCGAATGCACTGCCACTCGATTTACTGCTTCGCCGTTTAGATGAAGTACCGCTCTTGCGTTCCCTTAGCATCACAGGCGGAGAGCCGATGCTGTCTCTGAAATCTGTACGGGAATATGTCGTTCCTTTATTAAAGTATGCCCATGAACGCGGCGTCCGTACCCAAATTAATTCGAATTTAACACTTGATTTGGCTCGATATGAAGAGATTATTCCATACTTGGATGTCCTACACATTTCACATAACTGGGGAACAGTCGAAGAGTTTGCTACGGTTGGTTTTGCAATGATGGACCGAAAGCCAACCTTTGAGCAGCGCGAGAAATTGTTTAACCGCATGATTGAGAATAGTCAAGCACTTGTGAAAGCGGGTGTAACCGTATCTGCTGAAACGATGCTGAATAAGCGTACGCTTCCTTATATTGAACACATCCATCGTCAAATCGTGGACGAGATGAAATGCCAGCGCCATGAAGTTCATCCGATGTATCCAAGTGATTTTGCCAGCGCCCTTGAATCATTGTCGCTTCCGCAAATGCGGGATGCGATTCATCAGCTGCTCGATGTTCGTGATGAGAACACATGGATGCTGTTTGGCACATTGCCATTTTATTCATGCAGCACAGATGAAGAAGACCAGCGCCTCTTGACTCGATTGCGTCAAGCGAAAAATGTGACAGTACGAAATGACCCTGATGGTCGTTCACGATTGAATGTGAATATTTTTGATGGGAATATTATTGTGACAGACTTTGGCGATACACCGCCATTAGGAAATATTGAAACCGATACGTTGCAATCAGCTTATACACGCTGGATGAACACAAAATTGGCAAAAGAACTGAATTGTCATTGCCCAAGTGTGCAATGCCTTGGTCCGAATGTTCTTGTGAAAAACAGTTATTATCAAGATGTTGATTTTACTTCTCGTACAGCCAGGGGGTAACCGATAGATGGACGAAACATTTCTGACAGTGGTCAAGAACAAATACATTGAAATTCTCCTTGTTGGCCTCATTCTTTGGCTTGCCGTCTTTATGATCAACAAAGCGCTTCAGATTTTCTTTAAACGCACTGAATTCATTGAAGACAAGAAGAAAAAAACGATTGAGAGCTTGGTCAAATCGGTTTCAAAGTATACAGCTTCCATATGTTTTGTCTTATATGTGATTTCTCTATTCTTTCATGACTTTGGGAAGATTCTTGCGGGGGCTGGTGTTGCTGGAATTGTCATTGGTTTTGGCGCTCAGACCTTGATTCGTGATATTTTAGCCGGCATCTTCCTCATTTATGAAAGGCAAATTCATAAAGGTGATTATGTGACGGTCAATAATCTTTTTAACGGAACCATTGAAGAAATTGGTCTCCGGTCTTTGCAAATTAGAGAATGGAGCGGCAAGCTGTTAACCATTTCAAACGGAGACATTCGTCAAATCCAAAACTACAATATGCACTACATGCGTATCACAGAGTCAGTCTTGATCAGCGCAAACCAAAATCCTGACATTGCTTTCAAGGCGCTAGAAACAGCATGTGATCAGTTAAATCAAATGCATCATGATTTACTGAAAAAAGATGAATTCCAAAACGCCATTGAACCTTTTCAGGTTCATGGCATTATGGGGCTCAATAAATTGAATCGCGGGATTGAGATCACCGTAAAAGGAATGGTCGAGGATGAAAAATACTTCGAAGCCGCCCTCGCTGTGCGAAAAGAAATGATCACACAACTTCACCAGCATGATGTGAAATTGCTTGAGGATCTCGTCTATCCACAGCCTGCAAAATAACCTCATTTGTGATGGGGTTATTTTTTAATTGTTTTTAGTTAACCAGTTAATTATAATATTATATAGTTCACCAGTTAACTAAAAGAAAGGGTGTTTACATTGAGAAAAACTGAAGCGATTTTTTTATTAAGCAAATGTATCAAGAGGTGTTAATCCAATTAGATATAGAAAAGGTGGAGACTTATTTTTCTTCAGATTATCAGCAAGTCACTGATGGAAAGGTCTCTTCCCTTAATGAATTTAAAAAGCATCTCTCCACATTAAAAGTCATGACCAAACAGCTCGACATCCCCGCCTTTCATGATATGTTGTTTGATGAAGAGACTCAGCAAGGGTGTTTTCGTTACACTGTACATATTGAGCTGTCCACAGGAGACCACGGTCTAATAGATGTGATGGCGTTATTTACTTTATTAGATGGTAGAATCATTCGGTGTGATGAGCTGACTAGACCGCATGAGAAAAATAAGACGCTTGAACAACTTGGACATATCAGCTAAGGAATCCTTTTCTTTTCAGCCCTCTTACTTCTATCCTCTTGACTGATTCATGTATAATAGAAAGCAGATTGATTTCATGCAGCATGGGGACCCTCATACTGTGTATTTACTAAGTGAAAGAGAGTGAATAAGATGGGTCGTAAATGGAACAACATTAAAGAAAAGAAGGCATCAAAGGATGCCAATACAAGTCGTATTTACGCAAAATTCGGGCGTGAAATCTATGTGGCTGCCAAGCAAGGTGAGCCAAACCCAGAATCAAACCAAGCACTTCGTTTTGTCCTAGAACGTGCAAAAACATATAGTGTCCCAAAACACATTGTGGACCGTGCGATTGAAAAAGCAAAAGGCGGTGCAGAAGAGAACTTCGATGAGCTGCGTTACGAAGGATTTGGTCCAAACGGATCTATGGTGATCGTTGATGCCCTGACCAATAACGTCAACCGCACAGCGTCTGATGTTCGTGCAGCATTTGGGAAAAACGGCGGAAATATGGGCGTCAGTGGATCTGTTGCTTACATGTTTGACCAAACAGCGGTGATCGGTGTCGAGGGGAAAAGTGAAGAAGAAACGCTTGAACTTTTAATGGAAGCAGACATTGATGTACGTGACATTATGGAAGAAGATGATACGGTGATCGTCTACGCTGAACCAGATCAATTCCATCAAGTTCAAGAAGCGTTCAAACAGGCAGGCGTAGAAGAATTTACTGTCGCTGAAATCACAATGCTGCCTCAAAACGAAGTGACATTAGATGATGAATCGAAAGCACAATTCGAGAAACTAATCGATGTATTAGAAGAGCTTGAAGACGTGCAGCAAGTTTATCATAATGTGGATTTAGGGGAATAATCAGCTAAGCCATCGTAGTTGTTGGATTCATTCAACTTCCGCGTTGGCTTTTTTATTGTCTAGGTAAGGTTTACGTTCTACTCAAGACCATGTAATATGAAGAAAGAGTCGTTTCCACAAATAACCAAGGAGCTGAGTTTCATTTTTAAAACATGGTGGTTTTCGTATTATGGCTTTATGATCCTCCCTTTTATTGGCCTATGCTTAATTTTCAACAATTTGACGATATTCACTAAAGTCTTTCTCTTTCTTTTCTTTGTATGGTTTTTATATAACGCCTTTGATTTTTACATTCATGAAATGAAAAAGAAAAAAGATAGGACATCTTAATCAAAAAACAGTCATCTCCCCTTGGTAAGAGGAGATGACTGTTTTTAATTCATCCCTTGAAACCCAAACGTCAGGTGATCCTGAACAGGAATCCAAGCGCCGATTCCTTGTGAGGTCACATTTTTTACGACAAGTTTGCGTTTATTTCCCTTGAGCACAAGATACACTTCTCCGTAAGTAACCTTTCCTTTTTCGTTAATGGCTGGAGCGTATGCATGCAGGGTTGCTGCTTTTTTCGGAGATACGTGGTAGGACTGATCTCGCTTTGTTCCTGCACCAATCACTGTGTCGAAGGCGAGCGGAAGTTTTGTTTTTTGGATGGCTTTTTGCATCATCAATGTTTTCACATCTTCTGGGTTTGGTACTTTTGCTGTGAGCCCTCCACTTACTTTTACTTGTTGCTTTTGCACATATTTGCCGATGGCTGTTTTGTTTCCGCCTCTATTATCAATGTGATTCGTGTTCACCTTTTTGTATTCCCAATTGGCGACGGTTTCGTTTGAATCATAGCTGAGTGCCCATCTTCCAAGAAAAATCGTTGCCCTGTAGCCAACTGCTAGCGGTGTACCTGAGATACTGGATTCATTCAGCATTTTAATTAAATGTGTATTTTCAATTGGTACACTTGTTGTTTTAAATAATTCGGCCGTCAGCTCGCTCGGCTGGAGCAGCGGTTGATCCTGTGATGCATTTGGATACGTATTTTCCTTTGAGATACTGGCGACAGACGATGGCACCTTAAACGGCTTTGCTGCCTCGGCTGGAAAACTGTATAGAAAACTTAAGGATAAGAGAACAACAAACATGATGCGGGGCATCTTTTTCATATCATCACTCTTTCTCATTCATTTTTCCATAGTATTTTCCCGAAAGACGTCCCTTATCCACAAAAGATTATAAAAGGAAAAATCCAATCGCCATAATGAAATAGGCAGCGAGCAATGTAGCACCTTCAAACCAGTTCGTATCCCCATCATTTGAAAGGATGACCGTTAGTAAAACAGCGGATGCCATGGCAATGAGCTCTGGTAATGAGAAGATCAGTGGCATTTGCTTTTCAAAAAACAGAGAGCTGATCACAAGGATCGGTGCGACCATCATGGCGACTTGAAGCGTGGAACCGAAAGCAATTTCGACCGCGACATCCATTTTGTTTTTATATGCCATAATGACAGCAGAAGCGTGTTCTGCTGCATTACCGACAATCGCAACAATGATGACCCCGATAAACAGCTCACTCCAGCCAAACTGTTCTCCGACTGTGTCAAATGTATGGACGAGCCGCTCTGAAATATACGCCACAGCAATTGTCGCAAGGAGTAAAATCGCCGTGGCAAACTTCCCCGACCACTCTGGTGTTTCTTTTTCCGTCGCTGCTTCCCCTTCAGCAATTTCCTGCTTGGCAACATAAACACCTCTGTGGCTGACCAGTTTGAAATAGAGTGCTGCGACATAAAGCAAAATCATCACGATGCTAATGCCGATACTTAAAACAAATTGACGATCTTCTGCCATCCCCATGGAAAAGACTTCTGGAATGACAAATGCCACAATAATCGCAAACATAAGCAGCCCAGAGTTATGCCTTGCATCGTGGACATTGAACTCTTGTCGTTTAAATTTCAATCCGCCAACGAAAAATGACAGTCCAGCCACGAGCAGTAAATTGCCGATCACTGAGCCAGTGAGTGAAGCAAGGACAATAGCGGTGAGTCCTTGTTTTAATGCAAAAAATGAAATGATTAATTCAACTGCATTTCCAAAAGTAGCGTTTAACAAACCGCCAATTCTTGGTCCCGCTATAATGGCAAGACTCTCTGTCGCTCTTCCCATAAAACTTGCAAGACCGATGATGGCGATACAATAGACGGCGAACATGACAGCCTGTGGGAAATGAAGAAAACTGCCAATTACAGATAATGGAACACCGATTGCGACAATCACAAGAAACAAACGATTCATACAGCCAATCTCCTTTACATCATATCTGACTGTTATTCTTTCGTGAGTGCCGGCATCATATACATTTAGATTCGTTCGTGTGAAAGGGTGATATCAATCGTTCCTTTCACGGATTGCACCATGGAGCAATGCTTCAACGCAAGTTTCATTACTTTTTCCAGCTGTTCATCAGAGGTGCTGATGCTTTCAAAGATCATATGTAAATGAATATGAGTGATTTTGTTTACAGTTCCTTCTCTTGTCGTTTCAGGCGTAATGGTCAGTCCTTGATAGGATATTCGTTTTTTCCGGCATACATGAATGACCATTTCTCCAAAACAGCCCGCAATAGCCGAGGTGAACAATTGATACGGCCTGTATCCCGCTTCTTTATTTCCCGAAATAGACAGCTGCCTTTGATCAGCATTTGCGACCCACCGATCATTTTCGTATATCAGCTTCATTCCTTTTCCACCTTTCTATTGAAACCCCTATGGTTCCATTGTACGATGAAAGCATGAACTTGTAAGGAGCTTCTTATGTCGAGAATTCATTTTATGATTTTAATTTTACTTGTATCCGTATCTGGTTTTTCGCAGGGAGCGTTACTGCCAGTTATTTCGATTATTTTCGAACATGCCGGCACTTCCCCGACGTTAAACGGACTGCATGCCACCGGCTTATATCTCGGCGTGTTGCTTGCGTCTCCTTTTATGGAAGCCCCGCTGCGCCGCTTCGGATTTAAACCATTAATCGTCATTGGGGGCGCTGCTGTCTTTTTAAGTTTGTTTAGCTTTGTCTTTATTCAATCTTATGTCGTCTGGTTCTTCTTGCGGCTGATGATTGGCATCGGTGATCATATGCTTCATTTCTCCACACAGACGTGGGTAACCTATGCCTCATCATCTAGAAATCGCGGGCGAAATATTTCATTGTATGGGTTATCATTTGGTCTCGGTTTTGCCGCTGGCCCTTTTTTAACACCACTCATTGAAATCAATCCATCCTTGCCGTTTATTGTGTCTGGTGCAGTTAGTTTGTGTATTTGGCTGCTTGTGTTTGTTTTAAAAAATACATATCCTGATACAGGTGAAATGCAGACGTCAGAGCAGACAAATAGTTTGAAGCGCTTCAAGAAGGCGTTTCAATTTGGCTGGGTAGCGTTTATGATGCCGTTTTGCTATGGCTTTTTAGAAACGACGCTCAATAGTAACTTCCCTGTGTATGCGCTGAGAAGCGGGGTGACGATAGATGCTGTTGCGTTTATTTTACCTGCGTTTGCGATTGGGAGTATTGTTTTTCAGCTTCCTCTTGGGATGCTGAGTGACCGTTTCGGCAGACGACGCATGATTTTAGTTGTGACACTCGTCGGTTCATTCTTTTTCCTTTTAGCAGGGATTTTCATTCAGTCCGTTTTGGCTGTTGCGATCTGTTTCTTTATCGCAGGTATGGCTGTAGGTTCGACCTTCTCACTTGGCATCAGTTATATGACGGACTTATTGCCAAAGCATCTGCTGCCTGCTGGGAATTTGATGTGCGGTATGGCGTTTAGTGCAGGAAGTATTCTCGGTCCGGTTCTTGGCGGATTCTTTGTGCAGACGTTCGAGGGCATGAATTTACTTTACCTTGTCAGCATTGTGATTTTATTTGTGTTTTGTTGTGTTCGATTTGGGCGTACACAGTCAGTGGTCGACACTCCAAACGAATCCATTTCTCATTAAAAACTCCCCTGCACCTATGCAGAGGAGTTTTTTCATCTAGTGATACCCATTTTGCCCATTCGCACTTCCACTTGTTTTGTGCTTTGGCTGATGGCCTTTGTTTTGTTTTGTGTTGCTTCCGCCTTTTTTCGATTGTTTAGACATTCGTTATTCCCCCATCCGTCAAGATTGAACATGTTCGTTCTCCTTTAGGATGCCCGGTTTTCTTTACAGCTTGCCTGGTACGATTTTACGCTTATGTAAAAGCGCATTGAGCTCGCCGCCGAGGATGATCATAATGCCGGTTAAATAAAACCAGATCATTAATATAATGATTCCCCCAATGCTTCCGTACATCGCACTATAGTTGGCAAATTCGCCTACATAAAATGAGAACAGCATGCTGACGAGAATCCAGCCAACAGAAGCGAATATGGCACCCGGTAGCACAAATTTCAATTTCAGCCTGATATTAGGGGCAAAATAATATAGGGATGTAAAAACAATCAGTAAAATCAGTGGACTAATAATCCATCTCATGGCGGTCCAAATGGTGAGAAAGGCATCTGACTGCCCTACTAATTTGGCAACGAATAAGCCAAGCTCTTTTCCAAAGACAGGCAGCATCAAGGCAAAAATAATCGTAAGCACCATCGCAATGGTTAAGATGATCGATGTTAAACGTACGAGAATGAAGGAACGATTTTCCTCAACTTCGTAAGCATGGTTAAATGCTCTGACCACCGCATTAATACCGTTGGATGCAGACCAGAGTGCCGCAATAATCCCGAATGACAACAATCCGCCGTTACGGTTATTCAGCGTCTCTTCGGCAATGGATTCAATCATCGAAAGCGCTCCCTCTGGCGCATAACCAGAAATGACGCTTAGAACATCCTTTGATGTCAGCGGCAAATAACCAACAAGCGTCAGCACGAAGATGAGAAACGGAAATAATGAAAGCAAAAAGAAATACGCAAGCTCAGCTGATTTTGCCGGTCCTTCATGCAGCAAAAAGCGTCCAATTAACGCTTTAACAAAACCCATACGTCTCATCTCCAATGATCAATCTTTCTGTTTCTTTTGAAAGTGATCCTTTGTTTCTTCAATAATCTCTAATACCTTTGGTGTTGTTTCCTTTAACTGATTCACCTGTTCATTCAGAAAAGACAAATCATCTGAGACTGTTCTCATCAATTGCTTCGTTTCTTCCATTTTTTCCTTTACGCAAGCAGACATCTTGCCAGGCTCCAGGCGGTATTCATCCAGCTTTTGCTGGCAGTCATTCCATTTTTCTTTCAGTACAGTTCTTGTTGGACGATGAAATAATGTCAGCAATATGCCGCAGGCTGCGCCTATAACAGCTCCCCGAAGCATGATTTGTTTGTTCTCTTTCATCTCATCTGATCTCCTTTCCGTTAAAGGTGTTTCTCTTTTTTTACATACGTCAAAAAACGATCAATTCCTGTTTCAATTAAATCATGTACTTCCTCAAAGTTCCCAGTGTAATAAGGATCTGGCACATCGTCTCGATCGTCGTCTTCTACAAAGTCAAGAAGACGGCCAATAAAGTGATGTTTTCCATAGCCGGCTAAACTGCGGAGGGCGCCTACATTTTCAGCATCCATCGCAATGATATAGTCGTATGTGGTGATATCCTTATCCATGATTTGTCTTGCCGTCATTCCTTCATAGCTGATGCCCTTTTCATCAAGCAGCTTACGTGTTCCTTCATGCGGAGGACTGCCTTGATGCCAGCCGCCAATGCCTGCTGAATCAATCACAAAGTGTTCACTCAGCCCTTCGTCTTCGACACGTTTTCTAAACATCGCCTCTGCCATCGGTGACCTGCAAATATTGCCGAGGCACACAAATAATACATGAATCATCCTTCATTCTCCTCCTATCTTTTCCCTAAGAGTCCCTTTGGAAAACCTTTTCTCTATCATATCAAGCCCTTTTTCTTTTGGAAACTTTGCAAGAAAAACTCCCATCGGCATTGACAAAATACACAAAAAAAGGAGAAACTTTAGGAGAATTACACAAACAAAGGGGGACATTAGATGGGAATCATTGAGCAGTTTGTCACGACGATGAACAATTTTTTGTGGGGGCCTCCCCTATTAATTTTAATTGTTGGTACTGGAATCTACCTCACCTTTCGGATCCTCTTCATTCAAATTAGATTACTTCCTTATTCTTTAAAGCTCGCTTTTTCAAAACAAGACAAAACATCAGAGGGAGATATCTCCCATTTCCAAGCATTAATGACGGCTCTTGCTGCAACTGTCGGTACTGGGAATATCGTCGGTGTTGCCTCAGCTGTCATTGCAGGTGGTCCTGGTGCAGTATTTTGGATGTGGTTTGCTGCATTTTTCGGGATGGCCACCAAGTTTGCAGAAGCTGTTCTGGCTGTAAAATACAGGGTCAAAAACGAAAAAGGCGAAATGTCTGGCGGACCTATGTATTATTTAGAGCATGGCTTAAAACAGAGATGGCTAGGGGTGCTATTTGCTGTTTTCGGTGCCAGTGCTGCCTTTGGGATCGGCAACCTGGTACAGTCTAATTCCATCTCAGGCGTCATGAATTCTACTTTTCAAATTCCAACATGGGTAACAGGTATCATCATTACTGCCTTTACGGCACTCGTGATTTTAGGCGGAATTAAAAGTATCGGCCGAGTGACATCTATTTTTGTACCAGTCATGGCTTTATTTTACGTCATTTGCGGGCTCATCATTCTTGTCATGAATGCTGATCTTGTTCCTGGTGCAGTCAGTCTTATTTTCTCAGATGCCTTTACAGGTCAAGCCGTAGCAGGTGGTGCAATTGGAACTGTCATTCGCTGGGGTGTCGCACGAGGAGTCTTTTCCAATGAAGCTGGTCTTGGATCAGCACCAATTGCTGCTGCAGCTGCGAAAACGGATATGCCTGCCCGTCAAGCTCTCGTCTCTATGACGCAAGTGTTTATTGACACCATCATTGTTTGTTCTATCACTGGCATTACGATTGTCATGGCAGATATGTATTTAACAGAAAAAAGTGATGCGCTGACTTCGTTATCCTTTGCTCACTTCCTCGGTCCAGCTGGCTCAACCATCGTGGCAATCGGGCTGCTCCTGTTTGCCTATTCAACCATCATTGGCTGGTCCTATTATGGAGAGAAATGCTTTACATATTTGGCGAAGGATTCGTACGTCATGTATTACCGTATCGTGTTTGTGATAGCTGTCTTTTTCGGTGCCGTGTTTAAGAATGACTTCGTTTGGGGCGTAGCAGACATGCTCAATGGACTGATGGCCATTCCAAACTTAATTGGCCTCATCGGTTTATCAGGTGTTGTGGTGTTTGAATCCAAACGAATCATTGATAAGATCAAAGAGGAGAAAAAGGAAAAAAACATTTCAGTGTCGTCATAATAGCCCTTTTATTCTTTTGCTTTTCTGTTAAAATAGACATATTATTCGACACATGCAGGAAAGGACGTGCCGCCCTTGTCACAGCAAAAAGCGGCTGAAGTCAATCAGCTGATTGAAGACATTTCGCAAAAGCTCAATATGCTGAATATTGGAGTCATCAAAGCCGAAGACTTCAGTCCAGATAAGTATGAAGATATTGAATTTCTTCACCAAATGGTGATGAAAAAATCTTCATTCAGCCCAAGTGAAATGCAAGCCATTGCAAGCGAGCTGAAAAGCTTAAGAAAATAATCGTGCACCTGATACTGAATTGCGGTTGACGCCGCTTTCTTACATCCATGCACAGAAAAAGCCAGCACCTCGCAAGGTGCTGGCTTTGTTTATCCTGTCAAAACTACTTATTTGGCGAGCAGTTTTAATGATTCACGGTTAAATGCTGGAATGTCATCAGGTGTACGGCTTGTGACAAGCTGATCCTGACAAACGACGACTTCTTCATCTTTGAATTTGGCGCCTGCGTTTTCCATATCTACTTGAATGGATGTATAGCCGGTCGCGCCTCTTCCTTCCAGCGTCTTCGCTGTAATAAGCAATTGCGGTCCATGACAGATCGCAAATACTGGTTTTTTCTCGTCCATAAAGGCTTTTGTGAATTGCACGTAGCGATCATCCGCACGCAGAATGTCTGGTGAGAAGCCGCCAGGAATCAGAAGTGCATCGAAGTCTTCTGGTTTCACGTTATCGATAGACGCATCGACTCTTACTTCTGCCTCTCCTTGCTTTCCTTTCACTGTTTTTCCTTTTTCGTTTTCAATCACTGTGATCTCATGGCCTGCGTCTTTAAAGGCTTTTGCAGGCTCGGTGAATTCAACATCCTCAAAGTAATCTGTTAAGACAACTGCAATTTTCTTACCCATGTAGAAACCCTCCTGCTTGATTATCGTTTACACTACACACTATACCCCCGCCAATTGAAATCAAACATCCTATCCCTATGAGAAAGCCCCCTTTCAGAAAAATAAGCATTTAGACTCATTCACATTCCCTTAACAAGGTAATTCGTATGATTTATGTTATCTTTACAATAATCTGCAAAAAATAACTACAAAAGTTAACGAAACATTTCTACAATAGGTATTGTGGTCAAAAAAATTAGAAAGGCGGAGATCAGGTGAAGAAGCAAGCACATAGGTCTAAACGAAGGAAAAACCTGTCTATTCTGCTCACTTCCATTATGTTGATTAGTCTCATTCTCCCAGCAGTACCTACTCATGCAGAAACAGAAAGCGGCAGCGCCGTAAAGGTCAGTATCTTAGCCACAACGGATGTTCATGCGAACATGATGAATTATGATTACTACAGTGACAAAGAAACAAATGAATTCGGTTTGGCAAAAACAGCCGAGCTGATTGACAAGCACCGTTCACAAAATCCCAATACACTCCTTGTTGATAACGGAGACCTGATTCAAGGAACCCCTCTTGGAGAATACGTTTATAAAAATGAAAAAGACAGCATCATCAATCAAACAAAGGTTCACCCCATTATTCATACACTCAACAAATTAAAATATGATGCAGGTACACTCGGCAATCATGAATTTAACTACGGTTTATCTTTTCTTGACGGTACCATTGCGGGCGCCAACTTCCCGATTGTCAATGCGAACGTCAAAAAGTTAAACGGAGAACACCGATTTACTCCTTATGTCATTCAGGATAAAACCTTTAAAGATGCAAACGGAGCCTCCCAAACTGTGAAAGTCGGTTACATAGGATTCGTACCACCACAAATTATGACGTGGGATAAGAAACATTTAGATGGACAAGTTCAAGTGCAAGATATTGTGGAGTCTGCCAATGAAACCATTCCAGAAATGAAAGCAAAAGGCGCAGATGTCATCGTCGCTCTTGCTCATACAGGAATTGAAAAAACAGCTTCACCTAAAGGATCAGAAAATATGATCTTTGACCTTGCCACGAAAACAAAAGGCATTGATGCGATTGTGTCTGGCCACCAGCATGGCACATTCCCAAGCGCTGAATATAGCGGCGTTGACAAATTTGATGTCGCAAAGGGAACCATTAATGGCATTCCTGTCGTCATGTCAAAAAACTGGGGAAGCTACCTCGGGGTCATTGATTTAACGCTAGAACCAGACGGAAGCAACTGGAAAGTCACAGATGGAACAGGCAAAATCGAATCCGTTGCCGGGGTGACATCTCAAAACAGTACAGTGAAAGATGCCATTCAAACAACTCACCAAAACACCCTAGATTACGTCAGAAAGCCAGTTGGAAAAACAGAAGCAGACATTAACAGCTTTTTCGCTCAAGTGATGGATGACCCTTCTATTCAAATCGTGACAGATGCCCAGAAATGGTATGCACAAGAAAAAATGAAAGATACTTCGTACAAAAACTTGCCGATACTCTCTGCGGGTGCGCCATTTAAAGCCGGCGGACGCAATGGTGTGAACTATTATACAAATATCGCAAAAGGTGATTTAGCGATTAAAAACATCGGCGATCTCTATCTTTACGATAACACCGTACAGATTGTAAAACTAAAAGGCAGTGAAGTAAAAGACTGGCTTGAAATGTCTGCAGGTCAGTTTAACCAAATTAAACCAAATACTTCAAATGAACAGCCTATTTTAAACGAAGAATACCGCTCATATAATTTTGATGTGATTGATGGTGTGACGTACCAAGTAGATGTCACACAGCCTGCTAAATACAGCACAACAGGCACACTTGTTAACGCTAGTGCGAACCGCATCAAAAACTTGTCTTACAACGGAAAACCCGTTTCTGACAATCAAGAATTTTTAGTCGTGACAAACAACTACCGTGCATCTGGCGGCGGAGGCTTCCCGCACCTCACACAAGATAAAGTCGTGCTCGCCTCAGCAGATGAGAACCGCCAAGTGCTGATGGATTATATTATTGAACAAAAAACCATTAACCCAAGCGCAGATCAAAACTGGTCCATTGCACCGATCAAAGGCGCAACCGTCACTTTTGAATCTTCTCTTTTAGCCAAACCGTTCGCAGAGAAATCAAGCAGCGTCGACTTTATTCGGAATGCCAGCACAGACGGACTTGGCGTGTACAAGCTAGCGTTTAAAGATGATGGTACAACAGAACCACCTGCAACAGACAATTGGCATTTAACGGTGATGCATACAAACGATACACATGCCCATCTGGATGATGCAGCAAGACGCGCAACCAAGATCAAAGAAGTTCGCAACCAAAGCGAAAACAATATTCTATTAGACGCTGGAGATGTCTTCTCTGGTGATCTCTATTTCACAAAATGGCAAGGACTTGCCGATCTGAAACTGATGAACTTAATGAAATACGATGTCATGACGTTTGGGAATCATGAATTTGACAAAGGTCCATCTGTCCTTCGTCAATTCCTGACAGGTGACGCATCCAGCGTAGATGCTAAAAACCGTCATCAATTTGAAAAACCGAACTTCCCGATCGTGTCATCAAACGTGAATGTCTCTAAGGAAAAACAGTTAAGCGACTTAGTGAAAAAACCAGCAACATTTAAAGCTGGTGAGAAAAAAGAAGCTGGCATTTACCCTTACATTCTACTTGATGTAAATGGTGAAAAGGTCGCTGTATTCGGTCTAACCACTGAAGACACAGCGATTACATCCAGCAGTGGTCCCAACATTCAATTTCAAGATGCATACAAAAAAGCAAAAGAAACAGTCAAAACCATTCAAACTGAAGAAAAAATCAATAAAATTATTGCGCTCACACATATTGGCTATAACCGTGATCTAGAACTGGCTCAAAAAGTAGATGGCATTGATCTCATCATTGGTGGTCATACCCACACCCTTGTTGAAAAATTAAAGGTCATCAATAAAAAAGAACCAACGATTGTTGCACAAGTAAAAGACTACGGACAATTTTTAGGAAAAGTAGACGTGGCCTTTGACAAAAAAGGCGTCGTACAGCCAAAAGAATCTACTTTTGACCTCATCACGATCGACGACTCTGTGAAAGAAGATGCGGACGCAAAAGCGATTCTTGATCAGTACAAGGCAGATATCCAAGATTTAAAAACCGAAAAAGTCGGGACGTCAGATGTCTTCTTAGATGGACAGCGTGAACACGTCCGTGCAAAGGAAACGAACCTAGGAAACTTTATTGCAGATGGCATGTTAAAGAAAGCACAAGAATCTGCTGGGGCTGACCTTGCCATTACAAACGGCGGCGGTATTCGAGGCAGCATTGAAAAAGGAGATATCACATTAGGGGATATTTTAACGGTGATGCCTTTTGGAAACACACTATATGTCGCAGATTTAAAAGGCAGTCAAATTAAAAAAGCGCTTGAACAAGGTCTTTCAGGCATTGAAGAAGGCGGAGGCGCATTCCCTCATGTAGCCGGTATTGAATATACGTTTACACTGAGTAAACCAGCTGGCAGCAGACTGATTGATGTCAAATTGAAAGATCAAAAGGGTAATCTGACTGACATTGATGATCAGAAAACATACCGCGTGGCGACTAACGCATTTGTCGGCACAGGCGGTGATGGCTACAGCGTCTTTACAGAAGCGTCTCATGGTGAAGACTTAGGCTATGTTGACTATGAAATTTTCAAAGAGCAAATTGAACAGGCAGACGGTCATATTTCTCCAGTCATCGACCATCGAGTGAAAGAAGTATTCCTTCCTCGCTTGAAAGGAAAAGGCGTCTATGACATTCAAGATGATGAGAAATTCCAAACGTATGTGCAGCATACGAACAAAGCATTGCTCTATTTAGACAAAGCAACCGAAGCGAAAAAGGTTCGATTGTCTCTATCAAAAGGGCAAGTAGCTGAATTGAAGAAACGAGAGCAAGATCCAAACGTCACCATCTATCATGACAAAGTCGGTCTAGCATTACCGCTCTCCAATTTGTCAGAGCAACAAGCAGATATATCAATGGCAAAAACAAATAAAGTGAAAAACGCATTAACCGACACATACGATTTCCAAATCAAACAAGATCAGAAAAATGTGTCTACCTTTAAAGATCCCGTCACACTGTTCTTTACATTAGATGCGCCTGAAAAAGCGAAAAAACCAGGTGTCTATTATGTCGATCGTGAGAAAAACCGCTATGCCAAAACAAGTAACGGTTCATTCGAAAACGGGATTGTCTCAGGTAAAACGGAGCACTTTAGTGAATACACCGTACTCAATCAAAGTGAAGCTGCTGGAACAGCTCCAGACCAAAATGGCGGAGACGGTGGAACTTCTGCTCCAGGCGGTTCGGATCCAAGTCAGGATGGAAGCGGCATGCCAGGCGGCACACTGCCGAATACTGCAACGATGATGTATACAGCGGTATTAATTGGCTTGCTCATGCTCGCCTCAGGCGGTATCCTTTATTACTACCAGCGCAAGCGTACAAGAAACAAAGTATCATCTTAATAGAAAAGGACAGAGCATTGGCTCTGTCCTTTCAGATTGAGGACAAAGGGCTAAAATGTACTTGATTTTAGCCCTTTGTCTTTTTTCAGCGTGATAGAAAACCTTTGCAGTCTAGGAAAGTCGAGCACCGGAGCACAGATTTGACAACGAATGCGAGGGTTTGTCTACACGCTGGGGACAGAGCTTCGGCTCTGTCCTTTTTCCATCTCACTATCAATCTTGGGATAAATACATCCAATTACGGTCATCAAATTCTTTCACTTCATCTGACCCTATATGACGCAGCATTCTATTAAAGAACGTGATATCATCTTCATCATCAACGGCATATAAATCCTTTTGAACATATTCTCTCGTAATGAAATTCGTTAAGTTCGTGTTATTCACAAATTCAGCAAAGTACGATTTCACAAGGGTTAAATCTTCTTCATTTAATGTTTCATCACTGATAATTGAAATATGAAATACATTCAAAATCGCTTGAATGTCTTCTTCATCCATATAACATAATGGCTCTAATTTTCTATCTTCTTCCGTAAACGGTTTTCGCGTGTCTTCAATGATGACATAACATAAAATCCTGTGATCTTTCATCACGCTAAAAATTTCTAAATCTCGTAATTTTAATGGTCTATTCAGTCTGATCATTTGTCCTCCTAGAATGTTGCTCTTGTTTCCCTCAAACCTGAAATAGACAGAGCCTCAGCCCTGTCTACTTCTCTCTTCTAGCAAAATCCACGAATCTGAAACGATCTAGCCGGTGGCGGCTTTCGGTGTATTGGAATAGACTCGTATCCTCCAAGAACACATAATTCTTCACCACCACCACATGATCAAACCCGTTCAAATCGAGATACCTCTCATCTTCTTCAGTACATGGCTCGACCACAAATTCCTTTTGAGCATAACTAATCGAGACCCCAAGTTCTCCTTCAATATACTCGTAGATCGATCCTTCACAAATGTCCTTAGACAAGACCTGCACATGTTTTTGCAAGAAGTAATCTTTGTCTAAAATGACTTCTTCTCCGCTAATATTACGAGAGCGAATGACTTCCCAAACGTCCTCCTGCCCACTGATTTTCAGCTGAGACTGAATATACTGATCTGGTTTGATTAAACCGAACTCATGAACCGTTGTTACCGTCTTGCGTCCAAGCGTTTGGGAAAGCTCTTTAAAGCTGACAAGACCCGAAACTGGGAACTGCATTTTCTCTCGATTCAGCAATACTGAGCCTTTCCCACGAATTTTTTGGATATAGCCATTTTGCACAAGGATGTTTAATGCCTTTCTCACCGTCTCACGGGATGTGTCATACATGACAGACAGCTCATGTTCTGATGGGAGGATGCCTTTATCCTGCCATTCACCTTGTTCAATTCGTCTTGCGAGCTGATCATAAATCACTCGAAACTTATTCTCTTTCATTTTCCTTCCGCCCCATTTACTAGCGTTTGGTTAAATGATAAACGATTGACTCATATGGACGCAACGTAAATCCCTTGATATCTGCCGGCACATCCTCATAATTGGACAGCAAGACTTGCCCTTCCATTTCATTGACATCCTTTGCAAGCTCATCTGGAAGTGTAAAGTCCGTCTCGCCTGCATAAAAATGGTTGATCACGAGAATCTTCTCATCTTTGCCTTCTCGGACATATGCAAACACCTTTGGATCATCTGAAAGCAGTAAAGTAAAGCTCCCATAGGTGATTACATCAAGTTCCTTACGAAGCCTGCAAAGGGCTTGATAATGATAAAAAATCGACGTCTCATCTTTTAAGGCAGCTTCTACTGAAATGCCGTTTTGAGCTGGTTCAATCCAAGGCGTACCTTTTGAGAACCCCACATTTTTTCCCGACGTCCATTGCATAGGTGTCCTTGCGTTATCTCTTGATTTAACCTGTAAAATCGCCAAAGCTTCTTCCTTTGTTTTCCCTTTTTCAAGCATGACTTCGTACATATTGAGTGATTCGATATCGCGGTATGACGAAATGTCCTCAAAGCGAGGATTCTTCATCCCAATTTCTTCACCTTGATAAATATAAGGAGTGCCTTGCATCAAATGAATGGTGGTCGCCAGCATCTTCGCTGATTGCTGATGGTACGTGCCATCATCACCGTATCTAGACACGATGCGTGGCTGATCATGGTTGCACCAAAAGAGTGCGTTCCAGCCGCCGCCCTCATGCATTTTCGTCTGCCATTCTGACAGAATTGATTTCAACTCTAGAAAATCAAATGGCGCAATGGCCCACTTTTCACCGTTAGGATAGTCAACTTTTAAATGATGAAAATTAAACGTCATATCCAGCTCCTGCCGATCAGGTCTTGTATACCGAATGCAGTCTGCAATATTCGTTGAAGACATTTCCCCCACGGTCATGCTATCGTATTTCGAAAACACTTCCTGGTTCATTTCATGCAAGAATTCATGAATTCTCGGCCCATCTGTATAGTACATACGCCCGTCACCTTGCACTGATTGCCCGGCATCATCTAAAAAGCGTTGATCCTTTGAAATGTTATTGATGACATCCAGTCTGAATCCATCGATCCCTTTTTCAAACCAAAAGTGCATGATGTCATATACTTTCCTGCGCACTTCATCATGTTCCCAATTGAGGTCTGCCTGGGTAACATCATATAAATGAAGATAATAGTCACCTGTCGCTTCATCTAATTCCCACGCTGGCCCGCCAAACTTTGACTGCCAGTCATTCGGAGGAGAGCCGTCCGCTTTCGGCTCCTTCCAAATATAATAGTCTCGATACGGGTTCTCCTTCGACTCTCGGGAGGCTTGAAACCACTCATGGAAGATAGATGTATGGTTCACAGCTAGATCCATGATGACACGAATCCCTCGTTCATGTGCTTCTTTCAGCATGTGCTCAAAATCGGCCATTGTGCCGTACATGTCATGGATTTTTGTATAATCACTAATATCATAACCGTTGTCATGCTGTGGTGACTCATACATAGGAGTCAGCCAAATACAATCCGCCCCTAGCTCTTTAATATAGTCGAGCTTTTTCGTCACACCATTGATATCACCTGTACCAGAGCCTGTTGTGTCTAAAAAGCTCTTCGGATAGATTTGATAGATCACGGCTTTTTTCCACCACGGTTCGTTTGTTTGTTGATTCAATTTCCTTCACCACCACTAGTTAAGTTCTTGTGATACATCCTTCTTCTTAAGTTTTGCATATAAAAGGGTACCAATGAATGGGACGATCAGCACAATCACCATTCCGATGGCAAATGCCCCCCAATATTTCGGAATGATCGAGAAGATTCCTGGAATGCCTCCAACGCCGACTGAACTTGCCAGTACCCCTTGTGAGGCAATAAACATACCAGCTATCCCTGAACTGATCAGGGCAAAAATAAACGGGAATCTATAGCGCAAGTTCACCCCAAACATCGCCGGTTCAGTAATCCCCAAGTAAGCAGAAATACTTGATGTCAGCGAGAGCCCTTTTTGCTTTTCATCTTTTAAGACAAACATCATCGCAAGTGCCGCTGATCCTTGAGCAATATTAGATAGTGCGAGCATTGGCCATAGGAACGTGCCGTGCAGTTTTGAGTTAATCAGCTGAATATCGACCGCTAGGAAGGTATGGTGCATGCCTGTAATGACTAACGCTGCATATAATCCGCCATATAAAAGGCCGCCAAGTGCTGCGAATTGCTGGAATACAGTGACGAGTCCAGATGTTAATACGTTTCCGATCGCAAATGTAACGGGACCAATGACGATAAATGATAAAAATCCAATGAGTAGTAATGTAATTGGTGCAACAACTAACAACTGAATACTTTCAGGTGTCCGCTTTGTAATAAATAATTCGAGCTTTGCGAGTAAATAGGAAGCGACAAGTATCGGAAGAACCTGCCCTTGGTAACCTACCTTTTGTACTTCAAGTCCAAACAAATTCCAGACAGGAATGTCACCTGTCTTTTCCGCCGCTCCATATCCCCACGCATTCAACAGATCTGGATGTACAAGCATCAGTCCAAGGACCATCCCTAAAAGTGGATTACCTCCAAACCGCTTGACAGCCGACCAGCCGATTAATGCTGGCAAAAAGGTAAAGGCAGTACCTGCAATCAAGTTGATCATATTCGCTAAATCCGCCCATGCCGGATACACATCCACAATGGATTTTTGATCAAAGAAAATATCAGGAGCTGTTAAAATATTATTAATCCCCATCAATAAACCGGCTGTCACGATAGCTGGAAGGATTGGAATGAAGATATCTGCAAGCGTTTTCACCGCGCGCTGAAGTGGGTTTAATTTCTGATCAGAGGCACGCTTGACGTCCTCTTTTGTCGCTTCGCCGATTCCCGTCTGTTTGACCATTTCGGCATAAACCCGATTCACCACTCCTTGACCAATGACCACTTGGTATTGGCCATTCGCTGAGAAAGATCCCTTCACTTCATCAATTTGTTCTAGTGCTTTCTCATCCACCTTACCTTCATCTTTTAGCACAAAACGAAGTCTTGTCACACAATGTGTGGCTTGATCAATGTTTTCTTTGCCGCCAATGGCTTTCACAATCTGATCTGCCGCTGCCTGATAATCAGCCATGCTATCCCCTCCGAGATCGTTTTTTTATAAGAAAAAAGAATCAAAACTTGTATATACATGTTCACTTCATATTTTATATTTGTATATACATGTAGTCAATAAGAAAATGTAGCGCTTTCATAAAAAAAGCTCCCTCAATGTGCTCAAAGAGGCAGCGTGTCATCATCTTTTTTTATGCTCCGTTAGTTTTTCGTAGACCCTATTCTTATAAAAGGAGGAGGCTGGTCGAGCAAACGTTTGGCGCTTGGATGTGAGTTCATCAAGGCGTTTTTGTTTTTCCTCACATACGAGAGAGAGTTTTTTTCTTTCTTCTCCATCTATACTCGTTTTCAGTAACTCTTTAACCGTCATTAGTTCTTTTTTCAAAGCTGTTTCTTCCCCGGCAAAGCCAGCATTTTTCATGATTCGATAGCCCATCCTCAGTTCTTCAGGTACATGAGCAGCATCATCCTTTGGCAGAGGTTTCCCAAAGCCTGCTAGTCCTTCAAAAGCTCCATGGTCCATCGCCTTTTTGATCCGTTCTTCTGACAATCTCTGCGCAAAATCCATGACACGTCTCCTTTCAGATCGTCTGATATTTTGGTTAAGCATAGCAAAAAAGCTGACTCTCTCACAAGAGCCAGCTTTCTCGTTATTTTTTGTCGATTTTAAAAGTAGATACCATTTGTGCCAAGTCCTCTGACATGTCAGAGAGCTGTTCAATCGCACTTGAAATTTGCTGCATGCCAGCACTTTGTTGTTCTGTTGCTGCCGCTACTTCTTGAGAGCTTGCCGCATGTTCTTCTGACACGACCGAAATTTGTTCAATCGATGTAGAAATTGTTTGATAAGCGCGTTCTACCTGCTTAATAGATTGAAGCAAATTGTTCGTTCTGCTTGCAAATTGAGACACTCCATCATAAATACCAGCGAAGTTCTGCGAGGTGCCTTTCATTTGCTCACGGCCTTCTTCCACTGCTTTACTGCTTTCCTCCACGCTTTCAAGGACACGCTGACTATTTTCCTGTGTGCCAATGACTAAGTCTGAGACCGTTTTAGCTGCATCAGCTGACTGTTCAGCTAACTTACGGACTTCATCAGCCACAACAGCAAATCCTTTTCCTTCTTCTCCTACACGTGCGGCTTCAATAGAAGCATTCAGTGCAAGCAGATTCGTTTGCGCTGAAATGTCCGTAATAATGGAGATGACACTTTCAATTTCTGTTGAATGTGATTGCAATTCTTCTGCCGCCTGCTTTGAGCTTGTCATCATGTCGTGTAACATGTTGAGATGTTCAAGCACATGCTGCACCAATTTTTGACCAGATTCTGACTGCTCTTGTACTTCTGATGAAACAGATTTCATTTCATCCACTTCTTTTGTCACGCCTTCGATTTGAGTATCGATTTCCGCAACAGATGTTGTGCAGTCTGTAATGTTTGCGACTGAATCATTGATTCCTTCACTCATATTCGTCATCGCTTCTGACACTTGTTGTGCACTTTGACTAGATTCTGTTGTCACTGTGCGAAGCTGTGAAGACATTTTCGATACTTCACTTGATGAGTTTGAGATCTTTCCAATAAGCTCTTTGATCCGTCCCTGCATTTTCTGGAAGGAAGCCGCTAATTGACCGATCTCATCTTTACTTTGAACTTCTACCATGCCAGTTAAATCACCATCTGCAATTCGATCCGCTGATTCCATTAATGAACGTGCTGGTTTTGCAATTCTTCTTCCCATGAAGAATGAGAAGAGTAATCCACCGATGAGCACAATCGCAGATGCTACTGTAATATAAATTGTCAGCTTTTTCGTTGTTGCTGGAACAACAGACGCATCTAAGTCAATTCCTAAAATCCCCGTGAGTTCACCGCCTGAATCTTTAATTGGTAAAAAGACGGATTTATGAGTCCCATACGAATCAACGTAAATGTCACTTTTGACCATTTTATCTTCAGAAAGAGCTTGTTTCATTTCATCTGAAAAGACATAATCTTGATCAAAATCATTGTCTTCCCCTGTTAGTACGATGATTCTTTCTTTGCCGCCCTTATTTGATAACACGTATAAGTTCTCAAGCGTATGATCTTTTTGTAGTTCTGTGAATTTCTTTTTGCTCTCCACATAAATAGGATCATCCTTCCCGCTAATGCTAAGGACATTTCCATCCATATTATCGATTTCTTTTTTCGCTGTATCAATATCTGTTGTTAATCGATAATCAAATTGCTTTAATAATTGGGAAGATAAATCCTGGCTAACTAAATAAAATGTTAGAACGAATAATGCAACGGTTGCGAGTAATGTTACGACAACGACTGACATGATTTTGGAGGAAATCGTAAGTCCCCCAAACTTCCTTTGTTTCGCCATTTTTTTCTACATCTCCACTCTCAATTTTAATTTAAGCCTCTACACTTTCAAGTTGTCCACAAACAGATGCAATCACATCTTTTAAATAAGATACGATATGAGGGATATGCTCCGGTAACGTATAAGGTGAAATCACAAAAAATTTACTCACACTTAGATAGAATTCTTGACCTTCTTTGGCATTGACTTGTAAAAACTTCGTTGTATCGCCAAAGAACATTTCGTCTCTTTTCTCTCCAAGCTTTTCAAAGAGGATTTTGTTCAAATCATTGTTGCGCTCAATTTCCATAGCAGTTGCTTCTCCAGACACTTCTTCCTTAAAACGAGGAGAGCCGTCTAGGTAAATTCTAAACAATGTAGCCATTCCGACATTGTCATCATTGACGACTTCTGCTTGTGGAATTTCCTGACGAAGTGCTTCTCTAAATGCAAGGTTCACCTCTAAAAATTGACCGAGCAAGCGCTGGTATCCTTCAATTCCAAACGTTAGCAGCACACTTAGCATGCTGATGGAGCTTCCCATTCTTGAGCATTCCAGTGTATAACCCGTATGGTATTCGCCGTAGCCTCTATGACCAACGTATGGTGTCTCTTGTTCTTCCAGATCTAAACGCTTTAGGTCTGCTGCGTTTTTCACTAAGAATAAACTAGATGTGTAAGGCGTTTGGCCGAGCTTTTGAAAGTCAAAGCACATCGTGTCAGCAAGAGAAAGATGCTGGAATTTCGCTTTGATTTCTTTTAGCATACGAAGAACACCGTCTGAGAATTGCAGCGGGTTTTCAGATACATCATACTCATTAAAGAAAGCAAAGAATCCACCAAGCGCCGAATCCGCATGAATATGCGGCACCTTGAGACCATACTCCTCAGCAATGGCTTCTGCCGTTTCACGTACCCCTTTTACATCATCAATTGCAATGGCATCTGTTGTTCCGGTTGTTGCCACAATATAAACGGGAATTCCGCCATTTTGGGCAACACGTTCCATTTGACAACGCAAATCTTCCATATCCATCGAATGATCTTTATTCGTCTTAATTCTGATTAAGTTGTCTGTGCCAAGCCCTGTTGCTTCCATTGACTTAAATAAGCTGTAATGTGCTGCATCAGAACAAAACGCATAAAGATTTTGCGGGACACCTTTTCGTAATGACTCCGGTGCAACTTTCGCAATTGCTAAACGAAGCCCCGAGAAAATAGCCCCTTGACCTCCCCATGTTGTGTAGCCCCCGCTCACATTTGGATCATATCCGATGAGCTTAGACATCATTGAGACCACTCTGACCTCAGCTTCTGCGCCTGCTGGTCCATACACATCCCATAGGTTGTTTCCGTTAACCAGCATAGCTGTCAGCATGCCTAGAATTCCTGGTGTACTTGCCATTGGCAAAATGTTCGTGAAGAAATACTTCGTGTGGTATGGATGATTATGTAAAAGCTTCAGTAATTCTTCATTCACAAGTTCCGCTTGTTGTCCGTTCATCGGAATTTGACTTGTTTCAGTGAGCTTTTTGTAAAAGTCCTCCTCGCGATTCTTTTCACCTTTTAGGTGAGCACGGTTCGGATCCTTCAGGTCATCGACCCCTGAAATGATCTGTTCCATTAATTTAATGAGTTCTTTCCGCTCTTCTGCATTTCCGTCCTCACTCGGAAACCAGTTCTGAACGAGGTTCTGTGCTCGTACAGTCATATACTATCAATCCTTTCAATGGAAGATTTCCTGTCACTGTCTATATCGACCCCGTTTCAAAAGTTTATAGTGTCGAACTGTTCGCTTAAGTATATTTAGATAATTTGTTCGCTCGTCAAAACGAATAAAACCCTTACACTACACATCAAAACCTTTATGTTTATGAAGCAATAAAATATATCAATATATTTTTATGAAGGAATTATTATCCAGTGATTTCATCCATTCATTCCCTCATTTTTTTTACTTAACCTGCATAAACATTAATAAACACTGGAAATTCACCTAAAAGCACCATTGTAGAAATCAAATTAATTCTTTAGACTTGTGTCTTTTTACCTGTTTTATTGATATAGCAACAGGAAAATACCAGAATTTTCTGTAAATAATAGGATGAATTTCATAAAAAGTTTTTCGAAGATCGAACATTTCCGATGTCTTCCCATTTTTAGCGCGGACAGGCTGCTTTACCGGCTCACCAGTTATGACTTTTCTATTTGTGCATTTCATGGTATATTCTAATGGTTCGTTTTCTTTCGTTCCGCCTCTTCCGTTTAACGGAGAAAAGGAGTGTTTAAATGAAAACATTTATTCAAAAAAGGGGCCTCGGCTTCTTTGTAATTGCAGCCATCTTGTTATGGCTCAAGACGTATACAGCTTATTTAATCGAATTTAAACTTGGTATATCAAATGTGCTTCAGCATATTTTGCTTTTTGTGAATCCTATTAGCTCCAGCTTGTTCTTTCTTGGCTTTGCTTTATTGTTCAAGAAAAAATGGCAGCCTGCCGCTATCATTGTGATTCACTTTTTCATGTCTTTTTTACTTTACGCAAACATCGTGTACTATCGATTCTTCAATGACTTTATCACGCTGCCTACAGTGATGCAGGCAGGAACGAATGGCGGACAATTAGGTGATAGTGCATTTTCACTCATGCGTTGGACTGATATGTTTTACTTTCTCGATACTATCATCTTGATCGTACTCGCAGTCCGCATGAAAAGACAGCAGCAAACAAGTACAGCGACTGTACCTGTTCAAAAAACAAAATCGTTTAGACTCGTTCTTGTGTCCTCTGTTCTGATTTTTGTTGTCAACTTAATCGCAGCAGAAATTGATCGCCCAGAGCTTTTATCAAGATCGTTCGACCGCAATTATTTAGTCAAATACTTGGGTGCTTATAATTTTACGGTGTTTGATGCCATTCAAAATGTGAAATCAAACAGCCAGCGTGCCCTGGCAAATTCAAGTGACGTAACAGATGTAGAGAATTATCTAAAGGCGAACAGCGCTGATCCTAACCCGGCTTATTACGGGAAAGCGAAAGGCATGAACGTTATTACGATTTCTCTTGAATCACTGCAAAACTTTGTCATTGATTACAAGGTGAATGGAAAAGAGGTCACTCCTTTCCTAAATTCATTAGCCCATGACAACAAAACGTTTTATTTTGATAACTTCTTCCATCAAACAGGACAAGGAAAGACATCTGATGCGGAATTTATGATGGATACGGGGCTTTTCCCATTATCACAAGGCTCTGTGTTTATTAACAAAGCTCAAAACACATATCAGGCGCTTCCTGGCATTTTGAAAAAGGACCAATACACGTCCGCTGAATTCCACGGGAATACGAAAACGTTCTGGAACCGAAATGAAATGTTTAAGTCCTTTGGATATGACAGATTTTACGATTCTGAGTACTACGATATGAATGAACAAGATACGAAGAACTATGGATTGAAAGACAAACCGTTCTTCAAAGAATCCATGCCAATGCTTGAAAATCTGAAACAGCCGTTTTATTCAAAATTCATTACGCTGTCAAACCACTTCCCATTTGGTATGGATGAAGGTGATACTGATTTTGAACCTGGCGACTTCGGAGACTCCGTCGTTGATAACTACTTCCAATCTGCTCATTATTTAGATGAAGCCATTGAACAGTTCTTTAATGACTTGAAGAAATCTGGTCTCTATGACAATACCGTCGTCATTATGTACGGTGACCACTACGGCATTTCAGAAAACCATAATGAAGCGATGGAAAAAGTGACTGGCGAAAAAATTGGAGACTATGAAAATGCCCAGCTTATGCGTGTGCCGCTCTTTATCCATGTGCCAGGCGTAAAAGGCGGACAGATTCATAAATACTCTGGTGAAGTCGATGTTGCGCCTACCCTTCTCCACCTGCTCGGAGATGATACGAAGAACTATTTAATGTCTGGTTCTGATATCTTATCGAAGAACTTTAAAGAGCTTGTGCCATTTAGAAATGGAGACTTCGTGTCGAAGGACTACACGAAAGTAGGCAACAACTATTACAGCAACAAAACAGGTGAAAAAATCGAGCCGACTGAAAAGGCATCACAAGAAAACGAAACGGTGAAAAAGATGTTAGAGACATCTGATAAGATTGTCACGGAAGATTTACTCCGTTTCTACAAACCTAAAGGCTTTACACCAATTGAGCGCAATGATTATGACTACACAAAGAAAGTACAGGATGAAAAAGATTCCTCTTCCGCCAAAGATGAATCCAGCTCGTCTTCCAAATAACTTTCTCATTTAAGGCCCCAGCCGATCCAAGATCAGCTGGGGCTTTTTACGTTTGATCCACATGGCACCGGGTATAGTTGAAGAAGGAGGGATTGATTAATCATGAAAAAAACAGCAGCTTTTGTCGTGACCGCTTCACTCGCTTCTTCCACCTTATTCGGTTTTAGCCCGGCGATTTCAGCGCACACCATGACCCAAACGCAGACAGAACAGTCCATTCCTCAAGGGCCGAAAGCAGCGCTAAACAGCATTTATCAGCTAGCACATCAAGGACAAATGCCATACTATGCAGAAGGACTCAAAATAGGGGTTCAAACAAAAAAAGACGTTCGGCATAAACTAGGACAGCCTTATCCAGAAACGGGTCAAAGCGGCTTTGATTTGTATCATGCTGAGATGGGCAACCCTGGATTTGCTTTTCACTATGACAAAAAAGGCAAGATTAACGAAATCCGTTATTTTGGAACAAATGTAGAAAAAGAAACGAATATCGGAGGAATGACTCCTTCCCTATTAAAGAAACAGCTTAGATCAGCAGATTCAGTCAGCACCATCCCGCAAACAAAAGAGAAGAAATACGTTTATCAGACCGGTGATTATGAGCTCGAATTTATCGTCGGACATGATCCAGATATCAGTCAGCACGAGCTGACTGTGGTGCATATTAACCTCATCAAAGCCGGTTCCTAAATAAAAAGCATCCTGAATTTTTGCTCAGGATGCTTTTCTTTATTATGATGCCACTTCTAAATGCGGCTTTCTTTTCAGTTTTCGCTTAAGGACTGGACCTGCTACATAATCAAGACCAAATTTTCCGGCATTTCCTTTCGCTGCTATGATAAAGACGGCGATCAGAAGAAGAAGCGGGTTAACAGAGACGGTTCCAGCTAGTAAGAAAGAGACATTCATCACGCTTCCAAAAAAGGCTGCTGTTGTTGTGAACAATCCAACAATTAGTCCTAGACCAACTAAGATTTCTCCCCACATGACCATGACACTGAAGAGTCCGGCATTTGGCAACGCGACATTTTCTAAAAACCAGACATAGAACGGATAAACAAGATGTCCATCTTTCACAACAGGTTCAGCTATGGCAAATTGCAAATATCCTGATGCATCGAATCCGCCTGTTAGTTTTCCAATACCAGATGTCAGCCAAGTCCATCCGATATAAAGTCTTGCTGCCAAAAGGATAACCGCTGCCCATACATTCGTTTGTAAGAATTTTGTAAACATGATGATGCCTCCTTTTAAATTATGTGAAATATTTCACATTTTCTTTATGATCTTATTATACTATGTGAAATATCATTTGTGATCCTTTTCACATATATATTCACAAATTGTTCACGAATATCTAGTTGAGGTAAACTTTTCCCTTGTTATCACCGTCTAAGTTATTTCAGACAGTGAAAAGGGGTTACATTTTGTATGAAAACATTATTTCATTTTGCTTATTTACAGGCCATCTCTTGTCTATTTCCTGTCATGATCTTTACGGTGCTTGCCCTATCAAAGGTCGTGTCTATTCCTTTTCTTCATCGATATGATTTTATTCTTCTGCTTTGCCTTATGGCACAGCTTCTAATGCTGATGCTACGGCTTGAGACGCTGACAGAGTTGAAGGTTATTTGTCTCTTCCATGTGATTGGAATAGGCTTAGAAATCTACAAAGTACATATGGGTTCATGGTCCTATCCTGAAGAAGCTTATACGAAAATATTTGGGGTTCCGCTCTATAGCGGTTTTATGTATGCGAGCGTGGCAAGCTATATTTATCAGGCACTGACTCGGCTTCACGTGAAGGTGAAAGCATGGCCTCAGCCGTATCTTTCGATTGGGATCAGTTTATGTATTTACCTCAATTTCTTTACTCATCACTGGATCTATGATTTACGCTGGTGGCTGACATTACTCCTAGTGGTTGTGTTTCGAAAAACAACCGTGTCCTTTCAGGTCGGTTCATCGACCTTTCGTATGCCGCTTGTTATCTCGTTTTTGCTGATTGGCTTTTTTATTTGGGTGGCCGAAAATGTCACGACCTTTTTAGGAGCATGGCAATATCCAAATCAGCAGCATGCTTGGTCTCTCGTCCATCTTGGTAAAATCAGTTCATGGTTTTTACTTGTTGTCATCAGCATTGTACTGGTGATCGAACAGCGAAAACAAAAAAACGTTCAGCCCATTTGATCTGGCTGAACGCTTTTTTTAGTCCCGAGCGACTTCCTTGCGAAGATCATCGGCTACAAATTCGACATTTGTTCCAATGATGATTTGTACGGAAGTTTTTCCTGACGTCAGTACCCCTTTGGCACCTGCTTTTTTCAATGTACCTTCATTTAATAAATTGGTATCTTCTACTGTTAAACGAAGACGGGTCGCACAATGGTCAATTGTGGTGATATTGTCTTTGCCGCCTAGTCCCTCTACGAGCATACTTGCTCCGGCAGTATGTGTATCATCACCTGGAATATCTTCGATGTCATCATCTTCCCTGCCCGGTGTTTTTAGCTTTAACAATTTAATCAGGAAATAGAAAACAACAAAGTAAATCACGCCATAGATGACCCCAACCACAAGTAACAGAATGGGCTTTTGCGCAATTCCAAAACTTAAAACGTAATCAATCGCACCGGCTGAAAAAGCGAAACCGCTATGAATGCCTAAGGTGTTGACAATAAAGAGCGAAAGACCAGTTAATATCGCATGAACACCATATAAAAGTGGAGATAAAAACATAAATGAGAATTCAATTGGTTCTGTGATTCCTGTAATAAATGACGTCAGTGCCATTCCAATCATAAGACCGGCTGTTGCTTTTCGTTTTTCAGGCTTTGCGGTCACAACCATCGCGAGACATGCCGCCGGCAGCCCGAACATCATCACTGGGAAGAAACCAGTCATAAAGACACCTGCACTTGGATCGCCTTTGAAGAACCGTGCTAAATCACCTGTCGCTCCGCTGAATTCACCGAATTGAAACCAAAATAGATTATTCAGCACATGGTGAAGTCCTAATGGAATGAGCAAGCGGTTAAAGAAGCCAAACAGCCCGGCACCCGTTGCTCCAAGACTTAAAATCCACTCTCCCAAATCATTGATCACACTTTGAATTGGAGGCCATACATATCCAAAAACGGCTGCTAATAGAATGGTAAAAAGTGCTGTCATAATTGGCACAAGCCGTCTTCCACTAAAGAAACCTAAGTATTCCGGCAGTTTCGTGTCCTTAAATTTATTGTAAACGTAACCTGCCAAAAGTCCGCACAAAATACCACCCAATACCCCCATATTGTTGGTCGAATTGATCGACGTGGTACCAGCTGACAAAATAAAATAAGAGATCGCTCCAGATAACGCCGCTGCCCCGTTACCGTCCTTTGAAATACCAATCGCTACACCCATAGCAAAAATTAAAGCCAAATTCGCAAAAATTGCATTTCCTGCTGCATGAATAAACGGGATGTTGAATACATCTTCTCGCCCAATAGCCAAAATGATACCCGCTGCAGGAAGCACAGCGATTGGAAGCATAAATGATTTTCCTAACTTTTGAAAAAACTGAAACACCATCTTATTTCTCCCCCCTTCGTCATCATCATGAACAAATCTCTCATGATGTTCATAAAAAATATATCATATGCACATCTAGTTATCTATACCAATTTGTCCACATCTCACCCGAATCTCACCCTTTACTCTTTTGGCGTAAAATGTGGTAAGCTATTGAATAGAATGAAGTTATAGAAAGCGGGAATGAACAGTGATTGTCAAACATGATCATGAGTTAGAAGCCTTAAAAAAAGTCGGCCGAATTGTCGCTTTGGCAAGAGAAGAAATGAAAAGCCAAGCGAAACCAGGCATGTCTACAAAAGAATTAGATTTGATTGGGAAAAAAATATTAGAAGAGCATGGAGCCAATTCAGCTCCTGAAAAAGAATATGATTTCCCCGGTACGACTTGCATCAGTGTCAATGATGAAGTCGCACATGGCATTCCAAGTGAAAAAACCATTTTACAAGAGGGCGACCTCATTAATATTGATATCTCAGCAGAGCTTGATGGATATTATTCCGATACTGGGATTTCATTCGTTTTAGGTACAGGAGATGCTCGTCTTGAAGCATTATGCCAGTGTGCAGAGGATGCATTCCTTGAAGGATTAAAGCACGCGAAAGCCGGTAAAAGACAAAATCAAATTGGCCGTGCGGTCTACAATACAGCGAAAGAACAAGGATTTACCGTCATTAAGAACTTGACAGGACACGGTATTGGGAAAAGCCTGCATGAAGCACCTAACCATATTTTGAACTATTATGATCCATTCGATAATGCTTTGTTTAAGAATGGGACAGTCATCGCCTTTGAACCTTTCATTTCAACAAATGCTGAATCGATATATCAAGCGGATGACGGCTGGACATTTAAAACACCTGATAAGAGCCTGGTCGCACAGATTGAACATACGATTGTGATCACAAAAGACGAACCGATTATTTTAACAAAGCTGTAAGCAAGCGGGTCCCTTCCTTCACTGGAGGGGATTTTTTCATGCCCGTTTCACGAATCTGTCACGACTAAACAAAAATGCCTGTGGTAAAATAGGCAAAGATATGCGAAAGGGGTCTTATTTGATATGTGGTTCATCATCATCGGTGTTATCTTCTTTATTGAAAGTATTATTTTAACGGTTGTAGGTATTAAGAAAAAACAATCCATGATGACCTACCTCGGTATTGTCATCATGATTATGACAGTCGGCATGATCATTGTTACCCTCAACCCGCCAAATTCATAAATAATTATTTCCAGCATATACATGGATCATAGGCAGATAGAATCAGTTTTCATTTCTAAACACCTGCACACTTTTCACGTCCTTTTTTGAGATGTTACAATGCAGGCAGTTTCCATTGAAAGGAGTTTTCTATCATGCATTATGGTAGCAAAGGCTGGTATGTCGAAGAATTAAAGAAGCTTGGTGTGACCAAGCATGAAGGAAGAAAGCTTCAAAGCTTTAAAACTTATTTCCTTGCAAATCTTCTTGAGCAAAAGAAAACGAGCTCTTAAATGTTGAAAAGCCGTACATCCATATCAGATGTACGGCTTTTTTATATGGGCTGAACACGTTTTTCTAAAGACTTCCTGACCACATCTGCTAAGGCATCTACGTCAAGAACTGCTTTCAGCCTGTTTTGATCTACTTGACGGTATTTAACTTCATTGACTTCGTGGACAGTGATGGGATGGGGCGCTTTTTCGACTAACACAAGAGCTTCATCAGGAGAGACCATTCCTTCTTTCAGCACACGCAAATAAAAACCGGTATATCCCGTTTGCTGCACTTCCTTCACAAGCTTCATGTTTCCATGCTTAAGAGAGAGCTTCACACACGGCTGTCTTGGCTGACTGACCTCAACAATCGCTTCCCCAAACTGAAATACATCTCCAATACGGACTTCTGTCTCTACAAGCTGATGCACGGTCACGTTCTCACCGAAAGCTGCCTCCTGTAACGACACTCCTAAAAATTGCTCAAAATAAGTATAGTGATCATATGGAAAGACGCAAATGGCTTTATCATCACCTCCGTGATGGACCAAATCACCCTGACCATCTCCATCAAAATTGAGCTTACTCAAATAAACAGGCTCGTGAATACGCTTTTTGTTGATGGCTGTTTTGATTTCTTTACCATTCACATAGGTGGTGATAGGTTGTCCTACTTGAATTCCTTCAATGTCGTACCTTGTCTGCCCCACTCTTGCCATCTCCTTTGATTGTCTGATTGTTTTTATTTTACATGGTTTGACAGTCAAATCATAGTCGGTACGTGAAGGAACGAGGCAGGTTATGGTACGATGAGAAAAAAGGAGAGATGACATTGGTTCATTATCACGCTATTGTAAAAGGACGAGTGCAAGGAGTCGGTTTTCGATATTTTGTTCAAGGAGAGGCCGTCAATCGAGGGATAAAAGGCTGGGTACGCAACACAGATGAGGGTCACGTGGAGTTAAAAGTAGAAGGAGAGCAGCAGGAGGTTTTTGACTTTTTAGAGACCGTGCGTAAAGGTAGTCCATTTTCAAAAGTCACACATTTGGACATGGAGCCGCTCACCAAGTTCGCCCATTATCAAGACTTTCGGATTAGAGGATAGTTGATGTGTATCCTTTATTTCACAACAGTAAATGGGTTTGCAACATAATAACCAATCAAGGTTGTACGTGAAACATCTTTGTAGAGACTCACATGAACATCATAGTTGGCTGATCCACTGTTAGGAAGTAATAAACGAGTAGGTGCTGCGAAAGCGTTTTGTCCAGAGATAGACTTTTCGTGTGTAAAGACTGGTGTCACTGGGAAAGTAAGTTTTCGAATAGCAGCTGTATAATAAAGTGTTTCATTTGTTGTTGCGGTCATGTTGACGTTGACCTGAGGATGAAGCGAAGTATAAGTTGAACGATCGGTTGTCACCTTTAAATCGATGTCATTCTGAACCATTGTTCCAGTAGTTGCTTTAGCTCTCTCATCACCTAGCGGTAGAAATCCGTTGAAACCGAATACAGCCAAAAATATGAGCAACGTCATTTTTTTCATCTATATTCCCCCTTTTTGATTCCACCGACATTAAACCATCATTTTCCAAATCAAACAACATTCAAAAGACTCATTTCATACAAAAAAACCTAGCTTTTCGCTAGGCTCTTTCCGTCCCGTGGTAGGGTTTTTCCTGATAAAAATAATTCGGTTTCACGATCGTATTGTCATAGTGACGATGGAAGATATGCGTAGCAGCTGGTGATACTGGCGGAATCAGCCATGTCCAATCACCAGTCAGCTTACGGTCAGCCTTTTCTTCCTGTTTTTCAAATTGTTTGAACTGATGGGCAGCTGTATGATGATCCACAATGGTCACCCCTGCTTCCCGGTAAGAATGAAGAACCGCCACATTCAACTCGACAATGGCTTTGTCCTTCCAAAGTGACGCATTCTTTGTCGTGTCCAGTCCTAAAATAGAAGCGACTTTCTTCAGCATATTGTAGCGGTTTTCGTCAGCTAGATTTCGTGCGCCAATTTCTGTTCCCATATACCATCCATTAAACGGTGCCGCATTGTAATGAATGCCACCAATTTCTAATTTCATATCAGCAATAATCGGAACAGCATACCATTTCAGTCCTAAATCACCGAATCCATCATATTCAGGATGGGTGATCTCTACCTCTTGAACGATCTCTTTCGGAAGATCATACAGAACCGGCGGCTGATCTTTTAGCTGAAACATAAGTGGCAGAAGGTCAAAATGCGTGCCTTCGCCTTTCCAGCCATGCGCTTCACACAACTTGGTTAATTCAAGTGATGCCTCGTCCCCAATGATGCCATATTCCGACTCATATCCCGCATAACGAACGAGCTGATGATTATAAATAACGACTTCCTTCCGCCCCTTATTCTCTGGTGGGAAGATGGTAATGGACGGTTTGATTTTACCCCCATTTGTCGCATACTCAATATGATGAAAGAGTGCCTCTTTCACCTCATCTTCTGTTGTCACATGCCGGCAGTCATGCACATGCAGTGTTGACCAAAACAAGCGCCCAATGCACCGGTTGCTGTTGCGCCATGCCATTTTTGCCCCGTGAGCTAATTCTTCCTGCGTATGAGTATACATCCCGTCAGACTCAATTTCTTTTTTTATTTCATGCAGACGTGCTGCTTTTTCTTCATTTGACTTGCCTAATTCTTCATAGCATACAGAAATAAAAGCTTCTGCTTCATTCCACAACGCTTCTTGGTTACTCAAACATACTCGCCTCACTTTAATACGAATATATCCATTGTAGCGGTTTCTATTGATAAATTCACTTGTTTCAAACCATTTTTTATCATAACGTGCGACGATTGTCCTTAGACAATGGATGAATCAATGACTTCAAGGGTCTTTTGGAGCCAGCGAACATACCCTTTTTCCCTTTCAATTGCTCTTGTCAGCACTAAATAATGCCCGAATTGTGTTGAATGCAGTGATTGGGCAGATGGATCTTCTTCTGTTAAAACGTTCAGTTTCTGTTCAAGCATCTCTACTTTCTTTGTTCGCTCCTGCAGCTGATGTGAGAAGAGACCGGCCGCTTCTTTTTGATCCATAGATGAGATAAAGAACGTTTTTAACATAAATTCATCTTTTGTTGTGTCTGGAATCGGGCCTTTTTTCCTTAACCACTCATGCAGTTCTCTTTTTCCTGCATCAGTGATTTGATAGACCTTCTTCTCTAGCTTCTTTCCTTGTATGTGAATATCAAATTCAATAAAACCCTCTTCTGTTAGCCGCTTTAATTCAGGGTATATTTGACTATGCTTCGCACTCCAAAACTGTCCAAGGGAATCTTCAAAGTGTTTCTTCATATCGTATCCCGTCAGCTCACGCTGATCTAGTAAGCCAAGAATGGCATATTTCAGTACTCTCATGACATGCCTCCAACGCATATTCTTTGACAATAGTATACCATACACCCTAAAATAAATATGTAAATTATGACATGTTTGAAACAACATCATTTTAATTGAAAGAAGGAATAAACATGGATCAATTCGTTGGACTTCATATGATTTATACGTATGAAAATGGCTGGGAATATGAGATTTACATTAAAAATGATCACACCATTGATTACCGCATTCATAGCGGAATGGTTGGAGGCCGCTGGGTTCGTGATCAAGAAGTGAATATTGTGAAACTGACAAAAGGGGTATACAAAGTTTCCTGGACGGAACCGACTGGGACAGACGTGTCTTTGAACTTTATGCCTGAAGAGAAACGTATGCATGGCGTCATTTTCTTCCCAAAATGGGTGCATGAACGTCCAGATATCACCGTTTGCTATCAAAATGACTATATCGACCTCATGAAAGAATCCCGTGAAAAATATGAAACCTATCCGAAGTATGTCGTACCAGAATTCGCAGACATTACGTACATCCACCATGCTGGGGTAAACGATGAAACGATTATCGCAGAAGCGCCGTATGAAGGCATGACCGATGAGATCAGAGCTGGACGAAAATAGAAAAAGCGGCACGCACTGTGCCGCTTCTAGGGTGGTTGACAAAGGGCTAAAATGAACTTGATTTTAGTCCTTTTTATTTATACCTAACGTCTTTTGAGATAACAAGAATCGGTAAACTGGTAGTTCATCGCCTACTTTCGATGCAATAAAACCTGATGACATATAGCTGTCTTTTGATTCTGGTTCAAGGGCAAGTGACAACAAATTGGTCTCTGGCTGTGCAGTCACATATACCTTTGTTCCTTTTGGTAGCTGACGTTTCTTTTCAACGAGTCTCGTTTCAAGCTGAATATCTGTTTTGCTTGTTTCCACTCGTTTTGTCACCTCATAGGCTTGAACTGGCACTTTCATGCCAACTGGCAAAGTCACACTTTTCAGTCCTAAAGCTCTAAGTTTTCGATCTACCCCTTCATGTCCAGGGAGAATGAGATAAGCTGTTGGCCGTTCTCTTGTCAATACAGGAACCGCATCACTTGCACTATGAAAACGCACTGGGACATTGGTGGTTTGTCCTTTCTCAATATCCACCATTTCAAGTGAATCGTTCACAGGCGCCTTGAAAGCATCTTGAATGACTACTTGATCATCATCGTTTGATTGAAGACCTTTTTTCACAAGTTTCAGCCGCTCCGTCACCATTTGCTGCTTCACCTGCTTAGCATGCTTCACTGTTGTCTCAATGATTTTTTCATGAGTGGTGACTTGTGCTGCCACACGCCGAGTAAAGTCCTCTCTGCCAATTCCAATCCCCCTACTTTCTACAAGAAATGATAAAGCTGGTGAAAGCGCCAGGGCATTTCGGCCAATTCGTGCATCGGTTCCGCCTTCATAAAGGTCGATCTTTCCGTCCTTCCCTCTTGTGTTTGTATAATATAAATCGTTGGAAAATCCCTTATTCGTCAATGCTTCACGCACTCCGTTGACGTACAATTCATTTGACGTTAATCGAATGCTTTCAGGAATGTTTAAATTCTTACCGGATAATATCAGCAAATCGTGATACTTGAGAGCACCTGATGCACCGATGTCTTCGAACTGCTTTTGACCGACATCATATTCATGGGCATCGATGACGACCTCGGGTGCAAAGCGATTAAATTCTTGATGAAGGGCTGTCAGCTCTGGAGATTCTAATGTCATGTGGTCACGGTTGCCATCCATTCCGTTTGCAAGCCTGCGGTCAAATGCATAAGAACCATCTGGGTTGATTCTTGGGACAATGATGACGTTGACATGGCTCAGTATACGCTCTCCTTCATCACCTGCTAGTCGTTTGGCGATGACAAGGGCAGATTCACCGGAGGCTGGTTCATTTCCGTGTATTTGTGCTTGAAGCCAGATCGTTGGCTTTTTTGACAGTGGAGAGATGTGGCGATCCTTTGTAAAATAGAGGGCTGGAATGGACCTGCCTTCAATGGATGTTCCAATCTGTTTCTGCGTGGCGTAAGGACTTTTACTGACAATGTCACGTAAAAAATCTTGAAGCTCTTCTTGTGTGGTAAATGCTTTTCCTTTTTTCTGAAAAGCAGGGGTATCAAACGTTTCGTCAGGCTCAGGATACAGTTTTTGAACCGAGGCTGGCTGCTCATAGCTTTTTCCATAATAAGGGGTCTCTGCATTCGCTGAAGCTGGGGTCACCATCGACAAACTTCCTGCCATGAGGCATACAGCAGCAAAAAGAATGGTACTTTTCTGTTTGGACATGCTATCCTCTCCCTTCGTTGATTTGCATTATAAAGAAAAAAACAGCAAAAGTGTCAGCATTTTTCAAAAATATATCTTTTGGAGGAATCATGTATGGCTTTATATAGGGCAAATGAATGGAGCTTGCCCTGCAATAGGACCTAAAAAAGAGCGCCTGCATAAGCAGCAGACACTCTTCTCATTACCAGATCGAAATGGCCCCAATGAGAACCGCCATCACCGTCATGGCGACGACTGCAAGAACCGCCCATTTCATGCCAAATTTCTGATGCTGATCTAGTGATACCCCAACGAGTCCAACAAGTAAATGAGTCGATGGAACAAGTGGGCTTAACATATGAATCGGCTGACCAATGATAGATGCTCTCGCAATCTCAATTTTATCGACACCGTATGCTGCCGCTGTTTCTGATAGGATCGGCAGTACCCCATAAAAGTATGCATCATTCGGCATAAAGAAAGTGAAGATCCCGCTTGTTAGCGCGACAATGACTGGAATAAACCCGCCAAGCTGCTCTGGAATAGCTGAAACAATCGAAATCGCCATTTCATCAACCATTTTCGTCCCAGTTAAGATGCCTGTAAAAACACCTGCCGCAAAAATCATCGAAGCAATCGCCAAAACATTTGTTGAATGAGCCGCAATCCGCTCACGCTGCTGCTCTAAATTCGGATAGTTCACGATAATGGCAACACAGAAGGCAAGAACAAACAGAACCGTTAAGCTTACTTTTCCTGACACTAGCAAGAGAACCAATAGCAAAGTCAGTGTCAGGTTAAACCACCAAAGTTTCGGTCGCTTAATATCATCTTGCAGTGCCGCTGCCATTTCATTTGCATGAATCGGCTGTTCGAGCTCAATAACACCAAGACGTTTTCTTTCAGACTTCCCAAGAAAGTATGCCACCACAATCATGCTCAAAACCCCTGCGCCAATGACTGGAATCATCGGGCCAAATAAAAGTGATGGATCAACGCCAAGTGCACTTGCCGCTCTAGGTGTTGCCCCTCCCCATGGAATCGTATTCATAATCCCCATGCCGACTCCGGCGATACCCGCTAAAATAATCGGACGAATGCCAAGCAGTGTAAATAACGGAAGCATCGCTGTTGTTGTAATCATGTACGTTGTGGTTCCATCACCGTCAAGTGCGACAAGCATCGTCAGGACAGCTGTTCCGACAACAATTTTTAATGGATCGCCTTTGACGATGTTTAAAATTTTTGCCACCATCGGATCAAATAAACCTGCATCAATCATAATCCCGAAGTACAAAATGGCAAACATGATCATGACCGCCGTTGGTGCAACTTGCTGTACACCTTTGACAATCATGTCTGAAATTTCTGTAAAATGAAAACCTGCAATAAGAGCAAATGCAATCGGTGTTAATACCAATGCCGTTAGAACAGACATACGTTTCGTCATAATTAAAACCATAAATACAACCATCATAAGAAATCCTAAGATCGCTAACATTTTGTTCACCCCTTATGTTGTATACGCTTTCATTAAATGTTGGTATCCCATTTCCAACCCTTTCTGTCATGATATCTGACGCCTGAATTGAAGTAAATATTATGAATTTTAATTCTTTTTTGGTCGATAAATGCTTTTTGTTCATTTTGTGCAATTGTGTTGTTTGTTGGTTCCATGAAAAAAAGCGGTCTTATTTGACCGCTTTTTCTCCTTGTATAAATTGCTCATATCGCCTTAATTGATCTTCCATAAAGACCTTTGCTTCTTTACTGTTCATATAGCGGCCTGTCCAGCCTTTTTGTTTTAACTGATTTTTCCATGACTTCGTTTGCGTCATTTTTTGAAGAAGCTGATCCCATGCTCGAATGTCGTGCTGATTCATTTGCTTTGGTCCCATCACACCACGCCAATGAGAGAAGATGAGCGGAATCCCCTGTTCCTTCCAAGTGGGCACGTCTTTGAATCCTTCTAAACGCTGATTCGTTGTGGTCGCAACAAGCTTCAGTCTTTTCTTTTCATAATCATGGCGAACCTCCGTAAAGGTCGTAGTTGCCGCATCTACCTCATGGTCAATGAGCGCTTGGAATAAATCATCTGCACTATCAAATTTTAAAAACTGAATGCGGTACGGATCAATTCCTGCCATTTCGGCAGCCCGTGCAAATGAGATTTGATCATCATTTCCAAAGTCCGGGGCAAACCCAATTTTTAAGGAATCTGGTTTCTTTTTTAATGCGTGTAATAGCTCCTTTCCATTTGAGAAAGGAGAATCAACTGGCACTGCGACTACCTGCCACTCTTCCGCAAGAATAGCAAGCGGGGTGACATCATTCATGGTCACGTTACTGCTGCCCAGCAAATTACGGCTTAATAATAAGCTTGAATTTAAACTAATATAATTGGCATCTCGCTCCATCATATAGGTCCATCCTTTATCAACCGTTCCGCCTCTTTGATAAAGAATATGCACAGGCTCCTTCACCAGCTTTTCTTGTTCTAGTACGGTTTTCATCACTTGAGCTGTTTGGTCAAATCCGCCATCAGGTACACCTGATACCACAATATATAATGGGCTGTGCTCCAGAAAAGAATCTTTTGCTGTTTTTTCATTAAAGGTGAGCGTTGTACAAAGGCAGACCAAAATGAGTAAGAGTATTCCTTTTTTCATTTTTATGACTCCGTTTGTTTTTTGGCGGGATAATATTTTCGTTCTGGTCTACCAATGATTCCATACGCCAGCTCTGCCCGGCATTCTCCCGTTGTCACAAGATACTCTACGTATCGTCTTGCTGTTGTACGTGATGCGCCCATTTTTTCTCCGAGTTCTTCCGCTGTAATTCCGTTCATCTCTGCTGCCATGAATGTTTTCACTTTGTCCAAAGTCAGTGAATTAATGCCTGTTGGCAAGTCTCGCTCATCCTTTTGCTGCGATTCTTCCTGTATTTGACCAAAAAACAGATCAATCATCGTTTGATTGACTTCCTCTTTTGAATTGATTAACTCTCTCTTCTCTTTATATTCGGTTAAAACCTGCGTGAATTTTTGGGCGGTCACTGGTTTGATTAAATAATGAACGACTCCATAATGCAATGCGTCTCTTAACAGCATCGTTTCCGTTGCAGCCGTGATAATGATCACATCCACTTCAGGATGGCGCTCTCTTAACAGCGGCAAAAGGTTCGTACCGAGCTCATCAGGCATGTAGACATCAAGTAAAATGAGATCCACTTGTTCTTTTTGAAGTGCCTCCCACAGATCCTTTGCACTCTTTGCCTTGCCGGCCACTTGAAAGCCTTGTACCTTTTGTATATAAGATTCATGAATCGCAGCGATTCGAAAATCATCTTCCGCAATGAGTACCTTTATCACAACCTATTCCCCCTTTGTGCCTTTCGGTATGTAAACAGTGAAGATGGCACCGCCTTCTTTTTGGTTCGCAACTTCAATCCAGCCCCCAAGTTCATCTAGCACTTCTTTGACATTGGCAAGTCCATAACCTCGCCCTTCTCCCTTTGATGAATGTCCTCTTGTGAAAAGTTGTGAAATGGCTCCTTCATCTACACCGTCCCCTGAATCAGATACCTCTATGATAATATCAAATCCAATATCTGTGATGAACAAGCTGACTTCTCTTTTCTCTTTATTCAATACAGCCTCAAACGCATTGTCTACGAGATTGCCAATGATGGTAATAAAGTGAGATAAACTTAAATGGGCTGGGAGCGGCTCCAATGAACTATTTTCATCAATGTGAAAATGAACCTTTTTCTCAGATGCCTTTCCTAACTTCCCAAGTAAAATGGCTTGTATCTTCGGAGAGCGAATTTGCTTCATGAGTAAATCATGCTGGCGATTTTGAAGTGTATACTCTTCTTTAATTAACTCAATGGCTTCATCCACTTGTTTCAACTCAAGCAAGCCTAAAATAGCGTACAGCTTATTCGAAAATTCGTGTGTTTGTGCTCTAAGGTCTTCTGAATATTGACTGACCTCTGTCAATGTATCCAGCAGCTTTGTCAGCTCGGTTTTCTCCCTGAAGCTCACAATTCCTCCAAATACTCGATTGTCCTGCACCACTTTTTTGACATTTAGCACGAAGGTTTTATCATTGACGACTGATTCTATGTTAGGTTCAATCATCTCTACCTTTAGATAGGAAAGAAGATTGGCATTTGGCAACACTTGATCAATATGAAGAGGCAGCGTTGAAGAGACGCGCAGCATCTGTTCAGCTGACGTATTCATCATCGTAATGGCACCTTTACGGTCAAATGCAATGATTCCCTCTTTAATCGCATGCAGCATCGCTTCTCTTTCTCGATATAATGAAGCAATTTCATGCGGTTCAAGCCCTAATATATCTTTTCGAATACTCCTTGTTAAAAAAATCGCTCCAAAAACCCCAGGCAAGAGCACAAGAAGGGCAATATAACTTAATTTGAATAGTTGATGAGCTGTCGCTTGATCGATATCTCTTTTTAAAAATTCGACACTGACTGTCCCAATAATCTCTTCATAACTGCCAGTTTCTTTCATGATCGGAGCACTTCCTCTGACAACGGTTTCACCATCAGAATCACCCGTTGATATGGAGGTTCCTCCAAATAGCAGTGTACTTCTTCCTTCCGACACACTGATGGTTTTCCCTACATCCTCATGATTCGTATGAAAAAGAACCTTTCCTTTTTGATTGGTGATGAAAATGGCATGTGCTCTTACTTGCTCCTTCATTTGCTCAAGCACAGCCTGTTCTTCATTTTGCGAATCTCCCGTGGCCACCGATGTTTTAATAGGCGGCATATAAGATATCGTTCTAGCAGTTTGCACCGCCAGCTGTTCAGCTTGGCTCTGCCTTTCTGATGTCTGCAAAAAACCAAAACAAATGGTCAATAAGGCAATAACAACAAGTAAAAGACCAATAATTAACCCCAAAATTTTTGTTTGTAAAGTGACTTTCCTTTTGCCCATCCTCACCGCCACAACCCCTAATTCAGTAGATTCACCCGAATAGACTCTAAGAAAATCATATCATTTTTTCTCATGAAGTTAAGAGAAAATTCACACAGACAAAAAAAGGATGACTCAGTATTGAGTCATCCCTGTGTGCCTATTACGTGATGGATAAACCAGCACTTGCATAGCCTGCTACGGTATTCACTAAGGAAAGACCTGTAGCTGATGCCGAGAATACGACAAGTAATCTTGTTTCTGGTGTGACTGGTACATTTAAACCAGTAGCGATGCCGTTTGTAATAGCCCCTAGCGTTAAAATCCCGGTTAACGCTGGAGCCAATGTGACGCTCGCTACTTGAGTGAAGCTGTTATTTGGTGTCGGTGAAGCAAACAGACTAGCAGTTACAGTAATACTCGTGCCAACTAAAGAAAGGGCTGCTGTCGTGCTAAAATAGCCGGCAAATGAAGTAATGGTTCCTGCTCTTGGAACGGAGAATGCCATGTTCAACAATGTGCCTGCTGCTCCGGTTAAATCAATGATTCCGCCTACAATACTGACACCTGTCGCCGAGTTACCGAATCCGACCAAGCTAGATGTTCCAACTAGACCGCCTGCGATTGTGGTTAAAACAGCTGGCGTACCAGATGCAAATGGAATAATCGCACTTGATCCTGTCGCACCTGTGGCTCCTGTTGCACCGGTTGCGCCCGTGGCTCCTGTTCCTGTAGCCCCTGTTGCACCCGTATCTCCTGTTACACCTGTCGCACCTGTGGCGCCTGTAGCCCCTGTTGCACCCGTATCTCCTGTTACACCTGTGGCTCCGGTTACTCCGGTCGCTCCTGTTGGACCTGTATCTCCGGTGACACCGGTTGCTCCCGTGGCGCCTGTCACACCTGCGGCTGCCAATAACGTGTAATCTGGAGACGTATCTGGTGTGCCAGTTGGTGGTGCTGTATTTACGACATAAGTTCCACCTTCATATGTCACCACTTGACCTACTGTATAGGTTGGAGCTGTTGCTGGGTCAAATGCCAAAATACCAGCTAACCCTACTCCGGTTGCCCCGGTATCTCCCGTTGCTCCTGTGGCTCCGGTTACTCCGGTCGCTCCCGTATCTCCCGTTACACCTGTGGCTCCGGTTACTCCAGTCGCTCCCGTATCTCCCGTTGCACCCGTGGCTCCGGTTACTCCGGTCGCTCCCGTATCTCCCGTTGCACCCGTGGCTCCGGTTACTCCGGTCGCTCCCGTATCTCCCGTTGCACCCGTGGCTCCGGTTACTCCGGTCGCTCCCGTATCTCCCGTTGCACCCGTGGCTCCGGTTACTCCGGTCGCTCCCGTATCTCCCGTTGCACCTGTAGCTCCGGTTACTCCAGTCGCTCCCGTATCTCCCGTTACACCTGTGGCTCCGGTTACTCCGGTCGCTCCCGTATCTCCCGTTACACCTGTGGCTCCGGTTACTCCGGTCGCTCCCGTATCTCCCGTTACACCTGTGGCTCCGGTTACTCCAGTCGCTCCCGTATCTCCCGTTGCTCCTGTGGCTCCGGTTACTCCAGTCGCTCCCGTATCTCCCGTTGCACCCGTGGCTCCGGTTACTCCGGTCGCTCCCGTATCTCCCGTTACACCTGTGGCTCCGGTTACTCCGGTCGCTCCTGTATCTCCCGTGGCGCCTGTCACACCTGCGGCTGCCAATAACGTATAATCTGGAGACGTATCTGGTGTGCCAGTTGGTGGCGCTGTATTTACGATATAAGTTCCACCTTCATATGTCACCACTTGACCTACTGGATAGGTTGGAGCTGTTGCTGGGTCAAATGCCAAAATACCAGCTAACCCTACTCCGGTTGCCCCGGTATCTCCCGTTGCTCCTGTGGCTCCGGTTACTCCGGTCGCTCCCGTATCTCCCGTTACTCCTGTGGCTCCGGTTACTCCGGTCGCTCCCGTATCTCCTGTTGCTCCTGTGGCTCCGGTTACTCCGGTCGCTCCCGTATCTCCCGTTACTCCTGTGGCTCCGGTTACTCCGGTCGCTCCCGTATCTCCCGTTGCACCGGTCGCTCCGATTGCTCCTGTCGCTCCTGTATCTCCCGTTGCACCCGTGGCTCCGGTTGCTCCAGTCGCTCCCGTATCTCCCGTTGCACCCGTGGCTCCTGTTCCTGTTGCCCCTGTGGCACCCGTATCTCCTGTGGCTCCGGTCGCTCCAGTAGCACCTGTATCTCCAGTAGCGCCGGTCGCTCCTGTTCCTGTTGCCCCTGTGGCACCCGTATCTCCTGTGGCTCCGGTCGCTCCGGTTGCGCCTGTATCTCCAGTAGCACCGGTCGCTCCTGTTCCTGTTGCTCCCGTGGCACCCGTATCTCCTGTGGCTCCGGTCGCTCCTGTAGCACCTGTATCTCCAGTAGCGCCGGTCGCTCCTGTTCCTGTTGCCCCTGTGGCACCCGTATCTCCTGTGGCTCCGGTCGCTCCGGTTGCGCCTGTATCTCCAGTAGCGCCAGTCGCTCCTGTTCCTGTTGCTCCTGTGGCACCCGTATCTCCTGTGGCTCCGGTCGCTCCAGTTGCGCCTGTATCTCCTGTTGCTCCTGTTCCTGTTGCTCCGGTTGCACCCGTATCTCCTGTCGCACCCGCAGCGGCTAGAAGCGTATAATCTGGTGATGTATCCGGTGTACCCGTTGGTGATGCTGTGTTTGCAAGATACGTTCCACCTTCATATGTCACTACTTGACCCAATGGATATCCTGGTGCCGCTGCCGCATCAAAAGGAACGACTCCAGTTAGACCTACACCAGTGGCTCCTGTTGCACCCGTCGGACCTGGATCTCCGGTGACACCTGTTGGTCCTGTACCTGTTGCGCCCGCAGCTGCTAAAAGCGTATAATCCGGCGATGTATCAGGCGTACCTGTTGGTGGTGCTGAATTTACCACATACGTACTGCCATCATATGTCACCACTTGACCTACTGGATACGCCGGGGCTACCGCTGGATCAAATGCTACAATCCCTGTTAACCCAACGCCTGTTGGGCCTTGTGGACCTGCCGGGCCGGCTGGACCCGCTGGACCCGCCGGACCTGCTGGCCCTCTCCTTCCTCTTCCCCCTGGCGGTCCTTGAATGACACACACACAAGGATCTTTTCCGCAGCATGGATTTTTTACTGGTTTCCTTGGTTTGTCTGATTTACCTTTCTTACAACTATCACATTCCCAGCCATCATCCTTATACGCATCATACCAGCTTCCTTTTTGGTAGTGGTCTGTCGAATGAGTTGGGTATATCTTTCCGCATTGTCTACATTTTCTCATAGAATCACCCCCATCCATCGTATTCATCATGATCGATAAAGGTGTATGTACAATTTTATTTTTATCAAAAAATTTGAAAGGTCTTGCACTCTACGTGCAAGGACCTCTTTCCATCGTTAAAATGTCATCGTCATTTTTAAATCTTTTCCTACCATACTATATTCAATATCCGCTGGACGGATCGCCTTTTTTAGTTTCTTCACACCTTCTCCTTCAAAAAAAGTAGGTGCATCTTTCCCTCCGATTAATAAAGGTGCCATATAGATAACAGCTTCGTTCACAAGGGATGCTTCTAAAAATGACGCACTCACACTACCCCCTGCCTCTACAAGCACTGACATCACAGAGCGCTTCTTCAACAGGTGTAACACATCCTGAAGATCTGTCCGGTGTTCTCCGCTTGTGACAAATACTTGATGACCTTTTTGTATCAACTGTTGATACTTTTGATGATCATAATCTTGTGATGTACAAATTATGGTTTCTGCCCTATGATCTGTTAAGCATTTGGCATGAAGCGGTATCCTTAATGTTGAATCTAAAATGACACGAATGGGCTGATGGTTGAATAAATCCTTTACAATTAAGCCGGCATCATCTTGAATAATCGTTTCCACTCCTGTCAGCACCGCATCTACTTCTTGACGTAAGCGCTGCACTTCTGTTCTCGCTTCTATTCCAGTGATCCATTTGCTTTCTTGATCAGCCGTGGCAATTTTCCCATCTATCGAAATAGCTGATTTTAAAATGACATAAGGAAGGTTTGTTTGCATCAAATGAAAAAAAGGCGCATTTAAACGATCTGCTTCCTGTTTACATATCCCTTGCTCCACTTCAATTCCAGCCTTTTTCAAAAAGGCAATTCCTTTACCTGCAACAACCGGATTCGGATCTTGGGTGGCAATCAACACTTTCTTCACTCCACTTTTGATGATCGCTTCGGTGCAAGGGCCTGTTTTTCCGTGATGTGTACAAGGTTCGAGTGTCACATACATGTCAGCTCCCTTCGCCTTTTCTCCTGCCATTTGCAGCGCATGAATTTCAGCATGAGGCTCGCCCGCCTTCATGTGCGCACCAATCCCAACGATCTCACCGCTCTGAACAATCACTGCACCAACAAGCGGATTGGGTGAGGTTTGTCCTTTCATCGCCTTCGCGTTGGCAATCGCCAGCTTCATATAAAAAACATCGTCTTTCATCTCGGGCTCCTTTCTTCTCTCAAGGGAAAGAACTCCTTCAGAAAATGAAGGAGTTCTATTCTCATGTACTATACTTTCTCAAGCCGTTTCTTTTCAGATCGATCATAGTAAGGCAAGGAATAAAACAGTTTATATGATGCTCGTTGTTTACAAAAACAGCATTTGCGACATTCATATTTATTAATGAGGAGCACATGCGGACAATTGAGTACAGTCAGACCTTTTTTCATATGTTCCTTGCAAACACTTATCATGAGAATCCCCCGCTTACATTCTTTTTCTTAATGAGAGATTACTTCTTTCGGAAATTGTTCAAATAAGCGCAGTACTTCCGTATGTGTGCCATCTTCTCGAATATGATAAATACCACCGTCATATGAGCTTGCATACACATCATTTCCTAGTTGTCTAATGGCACTAATACCATTCTTAGCAATTCGAATCGGACCTGTATTGACATCTAGCTCTGGATTCCATACCACAATATACCCCCAATAGTCTCCGCTCACAATATAGCCAGAGTCTGTCACAGTGATGGATTTAATGGAATATTGATGCTCGTTGTGCTGAATTAAAATTCTGCCTGTATGCAAATCAAACAATCGGACGTTTTTATCACGGCTGACAATGGCAATACGATCTCTTTTGCTATCAATAAATACATCATTTAACAGCTCTGTCGCCCCGATATATTCTGCTGTTAAGGACAAACTCTTTTTATCGAGAAGACAGATGGTTCCTTCAACTGCCGCTGTGATGATATGATCTCCTTCTACCTTTAATGCTTTGACCGCGCAATCATGTGCTTTAGAACGGCCAATTTCCTTTAAGTGTTCTGTCGAAATGACATGCACATAACCGCCATAAGTGCCGATATAAAATTGACGATCCTCCTCATGGAAATACACACTATTGACAGGACCTGTGTTGAGATCAAAAGAGACCATTTGCTGCAATGACTCGTGTACAATATGCACCTGACTCGCATGATCGCCCCATGCATAATAGCTTCCATCCCGTGCAACAGCCACTCCATTTGTGAGAACACCTGTTGATTTTGCGATTTCGATTCCATTCTTTCTGAATTTTCCGTCATCTGATGCAGTGATAATATCACCCGCTTCAGTCAACGCAATATCATTAATAGAAGGTGTCGCCAATTCCTGCTCATCAGAGATCACTTTTCCTTCTTGAATTGACCATTCACAATACGTTTTCCCAAAGCTGGCTCCTAAAATGGCTTGCTCGTCTTCTGTCCAAACAAGCGAGCGCTCCCATTGATATTTATGAGGCAGCAGCGTATCAATTAAATCACCGGTTTCATAATTCCACAGCTTAATTAAATGGTCATAACCCGCTGTAAGCAAGTAGTTACCGCTCGGCGAAAAGTTTACACGTTTCACACCTTGTAAATGAGCTTTAATGATTTTTTTCTCCTGTAATGTAGCGGCATCATAAATGATGACCGTGCCATCGTCTCTACCAAGGGCGAATACTTCTTTTTGATTGCTGCCGCTGATGGTATCCAGCTCATAATCAAACGGGCCAATTTCACCTACAATTTCTCCTGTTTCATAGAGCCATACAAGGACATAGCCATCGTCACCAGTTGTATAAGCTTTATCCTCATGAATCCATACAGCTAATACATCCTTGCTATGTCCATGAAATTCTCTTAAAATGGCTCCCGTTTCAATATCCCAAACTAAGCATCTTCTGTCTCTGGACACCGATACAAGAAGCGTATCCTGCTTTGCAAATGCGACAGCTTCCACGTCATCCGCATGACCATATAGCGTACGAATTCTTGTATGTGTGCTAGTATCATATAATTGAATGGTATAGTCTGACGATGCACTCGCTAAATACGTTCCATTTTCCGAAAGGGATAAAGAGTTGATGATATGCTCGTGACTGCCAATGAATGTTCCTTCTCCCGTGGCACGGTCCCATTTATAAATACAGCGGTCATAGCCACCTGTGTAGACAATTTGGTCATGCTGAGTTGATAAAACGGATGTAATCGGTCCTCTATGCATGGTTTTACACTCCCACCTTTATATGTTGTTTTTGACGAGTAACTACACGAAAACCAGTAAATCGAAAAACAGGGTCTGGGTGTTTCCCGTGTCTTCTTGCGACTCTGCATAAATCTCCGCCTCTTGCGAAGGAGCCACCTTTTAAAATGTAGTAATCACTGCCGAGTGTCTCGGTTAAATCATCTACAACCTCAATTCCGCCTTCATATATGTGATACTTGGTGTTGACCCATTCTTCGACATTGCCACCCATATCATATAGTCCAAATAGAGATCTTCCTTTTTCGTAATGACGGACAGGTGTCGTTTTTTCAATATTTGATTCGTGCGTATTACAGTAAGAGGGATCAAACTCATCTCCCCAAGGATATTGATGTCTCGTATTACCCCTGGCAGCATATTCCCATTCTTCCTCAGTAGGGATCGATACCTCATATCCAAGCTTCCCGCTCAGCCACTGACAAAATGAGAAAGCTTCCTCGATGTCCATGCCCCAAGCTGGATGGTCTTTTCCCCCGCCAAGTTCTAGGTTCGTCAAGCTCTCTGGATAAGGCTTTCCTGTCTCGTCGCAATAGCTTTGATACCATTCATTGGTGACAACCGTATCTGAGATGAAAAATTCGCTCATATACGGCTGATAAGATGGAAATTCTTTGTACAGCCATTTTTGAAATTTTTTCTCACGGCCATAGGCTGGATTCAGAAGTTTGTCCTTCCAAAATTCTGATGCCTTTTTCATATCTTCTTCATTACTTCCAATCGTCGCATAGCCGCTTGGGATTTGAATCCAATTGATATCAGGTTTCACGCTTTTCTCCCGCCTTCTTTAAATAAACTCATCTACTGATTAATTAATTTCTTCTCATCGACCATATGCCCTGATGCTGCTTTTGCCTTTAAATATGCTTCATTATAGAGAGAGGCTTCTACCGTATGATCAAACCGTAAAACCGGAAGACCGTAAGCAGCAATGGAATCGACTTTATCTGGATTATTGGTTAAGAGATGCAATGGTTTCCCTTTGTTTAAATAGTGCAAGACAGCCGCTGCTTCCTCGTAATGCCGATCATCATCTCCGCAGCCGATCAACCTGTTCGCCTCAAATGTATCCAGTTTCATTTCCTGTAATTTATACGTGAAGGCTTTGGCCATTAGCCCAATAGAGCGCCCTTCTTGATTGGCCATATACACAAGCATGCCTTTTCCGTAATCGGTGATTTTTTTTAGCGATGATGCAAGCTGTGGACCGCAATCACATTTCAGTGACCCAAACACATCCCCTGTTTGGCAGACACTATGAATTCGCACAAGCGGCGGCACTTCATTTTCAAAGTCGCCAAAAAGGAGACAAGAGGAAAATGTTTGCTGCTCGGTACTCATTTGTACAATAGACTCAACCGTTGGCGTTGTATCAGCTTCTACAGACGCAAAGGCATACCATGTAAACTGCACTTCTTCATGTTCAATAGAGATCGGCAGGTTCACTGGCCCCACGAGCAAATAGTGTTTTTCTTGAAATGTAAAATGATGAATCATTGATTGTAGTTCAGCTACAAACTTGTTCATTTGTCTCCCCCTATTCATCACTGCACCCCATTGAACTCTCTCAGCGCAGTGATGGCGTGATGAATATGTGTATGCACTCCCTTTGCATCCTGAGCACCGGTTCCAGCTAGAATCATGGCTCAGGAGAAATTTCCTGTCATACTGGCTGAATAGATGTGCGATGCCAATCATCCATCAGTACCTTTCATAAAGACTCTTTTTAGACTGTCACTTGTCCAGTACAAAGGAGCAGAAATCGAGCTTCATACGCTGTATTCTCTGTAAGAGAGCAACACCATTTGATGATTCTTGAATGGAAACTGACATGCTCTTTCTCTAAAAGAATATCTCTGCTAGCTTCGAGCTGCTTTCTCCTTTACTAGAAGCTCTGGTCCTTCAAATGCACGTCATCCGGTTGTACCCTTTGATTGGATGAATAGTCCGTACTTCAATTCAGCTACATTGATTGAAGCATGACACCCGCCTAGGTATGCACCAAGAACCATCACATCAAACATCGCGTTTATCCTCCTTTGCACTAGATTTTGACAGCAATGACATGATGCTGGCTGATCCCAGCCTTCGCTTGTAATGGTGTAATCGAAACGAGCTCAAGTCCTGATGTACAAATCTTTTCTCCAAGCTGAGTATCTGAGAATGAAAAATGGAAGCGTCCATCTTCTCCGATTAAGCCTGTTTTCCACTCTTCTCCCCATACAACAAGGGAAAACACACCACCTTCATGAAGCAGCGAGGAAATCTGCTTTAAGTATCGTTCGTGGTCATCAGGGTGCTGATGGTGAAAGCAGCCATGATCTAAAATCAGATCAAACGTCAGCTCGCGCCCTTGATTCATCGACCAGGACATAAAATCTTGATGATAAAAATGGACAGGAACCTCTTTTCTCTTCTTTAATCCTTGCCATTCCTCATGCTCATAAAGGTCAATGCCGGTATATGCCGACAGTCCTTGTAAATGTTCAAGAGCCCTGCCGTTCCCGCAGCCGATATCCAGCACAGAAGCAAGTGCATCCTTTTCCCTGGAACGCCATGCCTTGAGAGACATCACAGCAGCATCTGTTAATGATGGATCAGTGGACCACATATCTGTTCTTTGCTCATAGTGTTCTTGAAAAGCCATGCGCATTTTCTCTAAATACAACCCGCTGTCTTCATGATACAAAGCCTTTTTCATCACGTGACCTCCTTCAATTCACAATCACCTTTCCTAACAAAGGTGGTTTTCAAGCAAAAAGCCTTATGATAAAATGAAAGATGGATTTTTTAGGAAATCTGTTTTCTGAAAAAGGAGAGAAGCATCCCACATGTCACTCTTCTTTTTCAGCACTCATCTTCACATACAACCACAGCCATTCAACTATTACAGCGCCTCAGTTTGTTATACATTTTCTTCATATGGGTTCACCTCCTTAATAGCGTTTAGAAAGCGTTTTCTTTATGATGATCCTCTGAATACCTTGAACAATATCATTGAGAAATAGGCATAGTAGAAAAACGAATCTACCATTCTAAGCTATCTATCATCCATTTCTTTTTGTCTAATAGATATTTCTTCCGTATCGCTCTGCCTCAGGTCTTAATGCATCATCATTTACCGAATTGATCCTGAAATCCACCTATCAAAAATTTAACAACTACTTCCATAATGACTTGATTAAGCCAAATATATTGTTTTTAGATTATTTTGTCAACAAATTATTTCCTAAACATTAGAATGATTTTCTAATTGAAAATACAGGTATATTTTGTGGTTTTTTGACCTTAAAACACTTATTTCTACACAAAAATACAACTTAAACCAATAGAACTAAGAAATTTATCTACTAAATTACACAAGTTTTTTATTTCATTTTGAAATAAAAATAAAGATATCATAATTATTTCCCGAATGGTTTTTTGTGATATTTTCACTACTTTTTTCATTTTTTTGATGGTATCCTTTGATATTTTTATATTTTCAATTAGACATTTTACTGTTTATCCCAATTTTCCAACCTTTCTTATTATAGTGAAAAAGACAGATGGTAGATTTTAATTATCGCAGCATGAAAAAAAGCCCCTTACAAAAGTAAGAGGCTTTTTACGATGGCGTTTATGCCCAATTTTTCACTTTTTCATGGTCAGTCACAAAGAGAAGAACTTTTCCTTCGTCTAAATGTTCTTCAAATGTCTCAGCTTCTTCTTTTGAGAAACCAATTTCGTGAATCTTATTACGGAGTTCATCTCCCTTTTTGCTAAAGATGTTTCCAACCGCATGCTTGAGTCCAACTTCTTTTGGACCTATCGTATTGGCATCTGCGTTGCTTGCAATACGCTCAGTTCGATCATCGTCATGGGACAGAACATAAATGTCCTCTCTTGCAACACCGAGTTGTTTTAATTGCTCCACATCTCTTTGAAGTGTTTCATCATTTGAATACTCTCTTACAACAGGTTTCATTTATTATTCCTCCTTTAACGTCTTACGAATCTTTTACCCGTCACTTTTGTCATTAAACCTTCCTCCAGCACATCCATTTTACTCTGTGAACTTAATGCGTCTATGGACTTATTTTTGACAAAAAGACTATAAAAATGACTAAATTTTCTGAAAAATTGTATTCATTCCTTGTCATTTGTTGTACAATTCTTATACTGGAGGCTAGAAATGGGGTGGAGCTGATGTATTATTTTTCAGCTGAGCAGCAGTTTAATGCATGGGTTGTCAGTGATTTGGTGAAACAGCTTTTTCAAAAATGGAATCCTGAAGAATCAAAAGCAAAGTCGCTTACTTTGTTTGCTGAACAGCACTTTCACATCTGCATCGATTATCTCTTTTCTATTATTATTAACATTGGAGATATCGAGTCAATCGAACAAGATCCACAAGACCTGTTGTCCTCATATTTAAATATCCTTTTTCCTTTTGTGACGCACGATATGATGAAAGCCTCCATGCAAAATGCAAATGAATATTTATTAAAAGAACGTGATGCGGATGAGTATCAACTGTTTGGTTGTCTCCCGCCGCTCCTTTCTGTCTCTCTTCAAAAAAAGTAGTCCCCTTCTTTTAGATGGTGGCTGCTTTTTTGTATGTGCTTGGAAAAGACCGTATGTTTTGAACGAAAAGAAGCATCATGTTAATGTAAATCTAGGTTGCAAGTGAAAGGGAGGATTTGACATGAGTCAACAAAAACAAATTCAATTAGCAAAACGTCCAAAAGGGTTACCTACTAAAGATGTTTTTCATTTTGAAACAGTTGATATACCAACGCCGCAAGATGGCGAAGTCTTGATTCAAACGAAATATGTGTCTGTAGATCCTTACATGAGAGGACGAATGCAAGATACAAAATCCTATACACCTCCGTTTAAACTCAATGAAGTGATCCAGGGTGGAGTGGTCGGAGAAGTCGTCGAGTCCAAATCTCCTCAATTTGAGAAAGGTGATTTTGTACTTGGATTCCTTGGCTGGCAGGAATATTCTACTGCCAAAGCAGAGTCTCTGACAAAAATTGATCCATCCATTGCGCCGTTATCTTATTATTTAGGGATTTTGGGCATGCCAGGACAAACCGCCTATTTTGGACTTCTTGCGATTGGTCAGCCAAAAGAAGGCGAAACTGTTGTCATTTCTGGAGCCGCAGGTGCCGTTGGTTCTGTTGTCGGACAGATCGCTAAAATCAAAGGTGCCCACGTCGTTGGAATTGCCGGATCTGATGATAAGCTGGCTTATTTAAAAGAACTGGGCTTTGATGAAACCATTAATTATAAAACAACAAATGATTTAGATGACGCCATTGCAAAAGCCTGTCCAAACGGTGTCGATGTGTATTTTGACAATGTGGGCGGCGAAATCTCTGATGCTGTGATGAATCATTTGAACCGTTTTGCACGTATTCCAGTCTGCGGCGCCATTTCTTCTTATAACATTAGTGCAAGCGAAGACATTGGCCCTCGTGTGCAAACAAAACTCATTAAAACAAGTGCATTGATGCAGGGCTTCATTGTTGCCAACTACTCTGATCGTTTTGAAGAGGCGGCAAAAGATCTCGCACAATGGGTAAAAGAAGACAAACTGACTTACAAAGAAACCATTATCGAAGGTTTTGACCATATTCCAGATGCATTCCTTGGACTATTCAAAGGGGAAAATGTCGGAAAACAACTTGTCAAAATTTCATAACACAAAAAGGACCCGCCAAACGGCAGGGTCCTTTTTTTATGCTTGCTTGGGCGCAAGGTGCAGCTGACCTTGCTTATAAACAATTTCCTGAAGCGAAAGATTTAGCTTTTTCGCCATTTTTTTAAGCATTGAATGCTCTTGAGGTGTGACTAGGCTGATAACAGCCCCTTCTTTTCCTGCGCGGCCGGTTCTGCCTGAACGGTGGATATAGCCTTCTTCGTTTGGCAGGTCGGCATGGATCACGTAAGGCAGATCGTCAATATCGATCCCTCTTGCTGCGATATCTGTTGCAAGAAGAAGCGGGAATTCACGCTGTTCAAATTCCTTTAAGATGACAGCACGCTCTGCTTTTTTCGCTTCACTGTGAAGCACGCCAAGGTCGACATGGTGATACGCTAATTTTTCTGCATAAATGCTCAAATTCGTAATATCTCGCACAAAGACGAGTGCCTGCATGTCCTCAAGCCGTGATAGCTTTTGCAGTAATTTCACCTTGTCACGCTGATCACATAACAGGAAATAATGCCCTACCTTCTGCGCTTCTTCTTGGCTTCTGCTAATTCTCAATACCTCTGGTTCAGATGCAATGTCTTTAATCTGTTGAACGGTTTCCTCTTTCAACGTCGCAGAGAAACAAAGAATTTGTCTTTCTTTTAATGTGGATTTAATGATCGCTTGGATCGTTTTCATATGCTCTGGGACAAGAAGCTGGTCTGCCTCGTCTAACACGATCGTTTTCACTTCATGCATTTTCAGTTTCTTGATTTTGATTAACTCTTGTACGCGACCCGGTGTCGCCACCACGATATTCGGGTGTTTTTTTAGCTTTTCCTGCTGCTTCTTGATGTTTGCCCCGCCTATTAAGGAAATAGCTTTGATGTCTGAACCTTGTTTGAACTCTTGCACAACATCAAAAATTTGCATCACAAGCTCTCTTGAAGGTGCCAAGATTAAGACTTGCGGGTGTTTGATACTCACATCAATTTTATTTAAAAGCGGCAGAACATACGCTAGGGTCTTCCCTGTTCCAGTCGGTGATTCTGCGATCACATCGCGTTTTTCCGTAATCCACTCTGCTGTTTGTTCTTGTATCGCTGTTGGCTTCTCAAAGCCAGCCGCTTCAAAGTTCTTTTGAATAAATGGCTTTGCTTCTTTCAAAAATGCCCAATTTTCCGTCATGTTGATCTCCTTTATCCTCATTCAATCTATCCTTAAGTATCTCAAAATCAGCTTTGAAACGCAATTTTTCTTTTGATGCTTTTATCGAGCCGGACAGTTCGATATAATCATGAGAGGCACTAGCCGTTTTGAATCTATTTGAGGTGTAAAAAATGATATTATCTGTTAAAGATTTAAGTCATGGCTTTGGCGACAGAGCCATTTTCCACGAAGTCTCCTTCCGGTTATTAAAAGGCGAGCATGTCGGCTTGATCGGCGCCAACGGTGAAGGAAAGTCAACGTTTATGAATATTATTACTGGCAAGCTTGAGCCAGATGCAGGAAAGGTCGAATGGGCAAAAAATGTCCGTGTCGGCTACCTCGATCAGCATACCGTGCTTGAAAAAGGAAGAACCATTCGTGAAGTCCTTCAAGATGCATTCCATTATTTATTCTCAATGGAAGCCGCAATGAATGACATTTATGAAAAAATGGGTGAAGCAGATCCTGATGAACTGGAAAAGCTTTTAGAAGAAGTAGGCGTCATTCAGGATGCCCTGACGAACAATGATTTTTATATCATTGATTCCAAGGTAGAGGAAATTGCAAGAGGTCTTGGGTTAACAGATCTCGGGCTCGATCGTGATGTGACAGAGCTGAGCGGCGGACAGCGTACAAAAGTACTGCTTGCGAAATTGCTGTTAGAGAAGCCTGAAATTCTTCTTCTTGACGAGCCGACCAACTATTTAGATGAACAGCATATTGAGTGGCTGAAGCGCTATTTGCAGGAATATGAAAATGCATTTATCCTCATTTCACATGATATCCCGTTCCTAAACAGTGTCATTAACTTGATTTATCATGTCGAAAATCAAGAACTCACGCGATACGTTGGTGATTATGATCAATTTAAACAAGTGTACGAAGTGAAAAAGCAGCAGCTAGAAGCAGCGTATAAAAGGCAGCAGCAAGAAGTGGCTGAATTAAAGGATTTCGTCGCGAGAAACAAAGCACGTGTCAGCACTCGAAATATGGCGATGTCTCGTCAGAAGAAACTCGATAAAATGGACATGATTGAATTAGCAGCGGAAAAGCCAAAACCAGAATTCCACTTTAAACCTGCACGTACATCAGGGAAATTGATTTTTGAAACGAAGGATTTAGTCATTGGGTATGACGAACCGCTCTCTCGTCCATTGAATTTAAAAATGGAACGCGGGCAGAAAATTGCATTATACGGTGCCAACGGTATCGGAAAAACGACACTGCTCCGAAGTCTTCTTGGAGAAATCTCCCCCATTTCTGGTGAGGTGGAACGCGGAGAATTCCTGCATATAGGCTACTTTGAACAAGAAGTAAAAGAACAAAACAGCAACACTTGTATCGAAGAGGTGTGGAGCACCTTCCCATCATACACACAATATGAAGTCAGAGCTGCCCTTGCCAAATGCGGTTTAACGACAAAACATATTGAAAGCCGTGTGTCTGTTTTAAGTGGTGGTGAAAAAGCGAAGGTCCGCCTTTGTAAGCTGATCAATGAAGAAACCAACCTACTTGTTCTCGATGAGCCGACAAACCACTTGGATGTCGATGCCAAAGAAGAATTAAAGCGCGCATTAAAAGAATATAAAGGCAGCGTCCTATTGATTTCCCACGAACCTGAATTTTATCAAGATGTGGCCACTGAAACTTGGAATTGTGAATCCTGGACAACCAAAGTATTATAACGACAAAAAAGCCTCATATCTTTTCAAAAGATATGAGGCTTTTTTCTATTAATGACCTGCCTGGATATTCACCAAATGCTTACGGCCAAGAAGCAGGATGACCATTCCTAAGAGAACAACAGCCGCCCCTACATAATAAGGGGTGCTTGCTGTGTAAGTTTCAGCGAGTACTCCCGCAATCCAAGGCGCAATCGCACCACCAATAAATCGTACAGCACTGTATGAAGATGATGCAATTGAACGCTCAACAGGAGCTGATCCCATCACAGCCGTCGTAAGCACCGTATTGATCATGCCGAGGATTCCCCCTGCAATGACAATACCGCAAATGACCACGACCACATGTGATGTCCATATTCCAATGCCGAATAAAATCACAGCAAACGATGCAAAGAGAACAACAAGAGCTGTTAATGTACCCAATTTGCGATGAATGACCGGCGCTGAGAAGACAGATGTCACAGCCAAAAATAATCCCCATCCAAAAAAGACATAGCCAAGACCATGCTCATCAAGATGAAGCACAAATGGCGAATAAGCTAGAAGAACAAAGAATCCAAAGTTATATAAGAAAGCAGCAGATGCCATCGTTAAAAGCCCCTTATATTTCAAGGCTCCAACAGCTTCAAATAACTTCACCTTTTTCTGCGGCTTTTGCATAGGTGGAAGCATAAAGGTAATGGCTAAAAGAGCAACGAGCATTAACACTGCCACACCAAAGAATGGCCCGCGCCAAGAGATCGTTCCAAGCTCACCGCCAAGGAGCGGCCCAACCGAAATCCCAAGACCTAGTGCAGCCTCGTATAAAATAATGGCCTTCGCACTTCCTCCAACAGACACGCCGACAATGACAGAGAGAGCCGTTGAAATGAATAAGGCATTCCCAATGCCCCATCCCCCTCTAAAGCCGATTAATTCATTAATCGTTGAAGAGGTACCCCCTAAAGCAGAAAAGACAATAATAAAAATAAGTCCGATTAATAACGTCCATTTCGCACCAATCCGACTAGAAATAAAACCGGTAAAAAACATCACAAAGCCGGTGACAAGCAAATAGCTCGTAAATAAAAGAGACACCTGACTTGGAGATGCATGTAATTGTGATGCAATGGCTGGCAAAATCGGGTCTACAAGCCCTATGCCCATAAATGAAATCACACATGCAAAGGCAACGGCCCAGACGGCTTTTGGCTGCCTAAGCAGACTTGTACGCTGTTTCAACACTTCTTCTTCCTTCATTCCATCAGAACCTTTCCTACAGTTGTTTAACAAAATAAAATAAACACGCTGAGGTGTTTATTTTTGTAATTGCTCAATGGCATGAGCCGCTCTTTCTTTCATCATTTCAAGATCCTTTTTAAAGGATTGAATCGTTTCTAGCTTTTTTGTAATCAATTGATGCTGCACAGTCAGCTGCGCATCAATATCTAACAGTTTCTCTAATCGTTCCTTCGGGTCAAGTGACAGCAAGTAGCCTTCTTTATTCAGCTCAAGCTGTTTTCCTATTTCCATAAACGACTGAAGCTCTTGTAAAGAAAAGCCAAGCACTTCTTTGGCCTGCATCACTTTCTCCAGTTCTTCCATGTCATCCTCTGAGTAAAGTCTGACACCGCCCTCTGTCCGCTTTGGTGCTGATAATAAACCAATCTCTTCATAGAAACGAATCGTCCGTTTCGTCAGACCGCTTCTTTTCGCCACTTGATCAATTTTCATCCATTCCATCGCCAGTGCCTCCTGCTCATCAATTCATGTTTTATTATACACCTTTGTTACCTTAACGTAAACGTTAATGTTTGATGACTTGATTTCTATTGTGGTTTGATGCAGAATAAATAGGAACCATTACGTTTTAAAGGAGGTACCCTATGCGTTCATTTCCATCCAAAAAAGAACGACACGCACAATTCGGTTCTGTCCCGCCAAGCGCTAGATCAAAACCTTGTCAAAAAGAGGACATGATAGACATCCAACAAACCGAACAAGACTATTATTTTGATCTGGAACAGGTCGGAATTTGCCGTGTGTCGTACCCTGTACATATTTTGTCTAAAACGGCTCCACAGCACCAAACCTCTTCCGCTAATTTTACGCTGAGTACATATTTGCCAGCTCATCAAAAAGGCATTCATATGAGCCGTCTCACCGAGCAGCTTCACTCCTTTTATGAGAGCGGAAAGCCGGTTGATGTGGATTCCTTAAAAGAATTGACCGCACAGCTTGCCAAGCATATGAATCAGCCATCTGCCTCGATTCAAGTTTCCTTTCCGTGGTACATGGAAAAAAAGAGTCCCATCAGCGGAAAGTCCGGTTTGATGCATGCAGACGTGCAATACGACATCCACTTTCATGAAGAAAACGGATGGATTTGTCATATTGGCTGCACTGCTCAAGTGACAACGCTATGTCCTTGTTCAAAAGAAATCAGTGAATACGGCGCACATAATCAGCGCGGTACTGTATCTATTCAGGTAGAGCTGTTTGAACAAGGTCAACTCCCTGATGACATGAAAGCAGATCTACTGCAGATCATCGAGTCTAATGCGAGTGCGCCCCTTTACCCTGTACTCAAAAGACCAGATGAAAAACACGTGACAGAAGAGGCCTATGAAAATCCACGTTTTGTAGAGGATGTTGCGAGATTAATTGCGGCAGAGTTGTACGAACAAAACTGGATTAAAGGCTTTCAAATTGAGTGTCGAAATGAAGAATCCATTCATCAGCACGATGCTTATGCCAAATGTTCTTATCAAAAAAAACTGTAGAATGTCTCTACAGTTTTTTTGCCAACCTTTATTTTTCATTACTTTCTAATTCCTCAATCATCAGCGACAGTTCTGTCCAGCGGTCCATTGCTTGTTCTAGTTCTTCAGCGACGGCTTTTTGCTTGTCCATCAGCTCTTGAATTTTCCCAAAATCACTGCCAGCCTCAGCAATGCTGGCTTCGAGCTGCTGGTGTTTGTCCTCTAGTGCTTGTATCCGATCTTCAATCCCATCCCATTCAAGCTGGTCCTTATAGGATAGTTTTTTCCTCTTTTTCGGTGCAGCTTCTCCTTGTTTTTCAGCTGGTTTTGTCTCTGTCCGCTTCTGTTCTTTTTCTTGCTCCATGTAATCGCTGTAAGCACCTTGGAAGTGTGAAATACGTCCATTCCCTTCAAACACAAGCAGACGATGGACGACTCGGTCTAAGAAATAACGATCATGCGACACGGTGATGACTACGCCTGGGAACTGCTCCAAATAATCCTCTAAAATGCTGAGCGTCTCTGTATCAAGATCATTCGTCGGCTCATCTAAAAAGAGAACATTCGGCTCTTCCATCAATACCTTCAATAAATACAATCTGCGGCGCTCTCCCCCTGACAGCTTGCGGATAAACGTGCGCTGCATGGATCTAGGGAATAAAAATCGCTCCAACATCTGCTCTGCTGTCACAATGACGCCATCTGCCGTTTTGACAATTTCAGCTGTTTCTTTGATGTAATCAATGATATTCAGCTCTTCATTCATTTCGTTATGGTCCTGCGTGTAATAGCCAATGCGGACTGTTTGTCCAATGGTCAATTGTCCATTCGTCGGTTCGATTTTACCCGCCAGGCAATTGAGTAAAGTCGTTTTGCCCACTCCATTCGGTCCGATAAATCCGATACGATCACCTGGCACGACTAAATCGCTGAACTGGTCCACAAGGGTTTGACCAGCAAATGTGATGCTGATCTCTTCTGCCTCAATCACTTGTTTTCCAAGCCGGTGAGAACCGATCGCAAAATCAAGCTCTCCCTTTGCATCAGGTCCCTTTTGATCCTTCAGCTCTTCCACTCTGCCGATACGTGCTTTTTGCTTTGTCGTTCGAGCCTTTGCCCCTCTTCTGAGCCATGCAAGCTCACGTCTAAGCAGGTTTTGACGTTTCGTTTCTTTTACTTGAGCTTCTGCTTCTCGTTCCGCTCTTTTTTCTAAAAAGACTTCATAATTTCCTTTATATGTGTAAAGCTGCCCCTGATTTAATTCATAAATCCGATTGGCGACACGGTTTAAGAAATAACGATCATGGGTGACAAGAATGACAGCCCCGCTGTATTGACTCAAATATCCTTCAAGCCATTCAATGGTTGCGTTGTCTAGATGGTTTGTCGGCTCATCTAAAATCAGCAAACCCGCAGGCTGGATTAAATTTTTGGCGATCGCCACACGCTTTTTCTGTCCGCCTGATAACGCATGAACAGATCGGCTCACATCTTTAACGCCAAGCTTTGTCAAAATCGTTTTCGCCGAAAGGTTCGCATCCCATGCGTCGTCCTGATCCATTTTATTTTGCATACGCATAAGTGCTTCTTGTTTTGCCTCGTTTTGTGGATCATGCTCTAAATCAGCCAGCGCCTTTTCATAGGCTTTCATCGTTTGAATCATCGGTGCTGTTCCTGAAAAAATATAGTCGAGAATCGTTTCATCCCCGCTCATTTCAGGATCTTGCTCGAGAAATTCGATATCAAGTGTCCCTGCCTTTGTGATGTCGCCTTCCTCAAATGATTCAAGTCCTGCAATGACTTTTAAAAGCGTTGACTTCCCTGTTCCATTCGGTCCAATTAACCCGATGCGTTCCTTTGGTTCTATATGAAAAGAGATATGGTCAAACAGCGTTTTTTCGCCATAGGTTTTATATAATCCTTCTACATTCAATAAACTCATTTTATCAGCCCTTACATAGATTCTTCCTTTATTTTAAATCAGCCAGTAGCAGAAAACTAGTTTTAAAAAACCCGCTTCTGAAAAGAATGTTTCCTTTTGATGCTCGATACACTATGAAGAGGTGATCTAAAGATGATAACCATTAGTTTATGTATGATTGTGAAAAATGAAGAGGAGGTTTTGGCTGACTGCCTGTCTTCTGTTCAAGACATTGTAGATGAGATGATCATTGTTGATACAGGATCAACGGATCAAACAAAGGACATTGCTCACTCCTTTTCAGCAAAGGTACTCGACTTTGAATGGGTCCAGCATTTTGCAAAAGCACGCAATTTCGCATTTTCCCATGCGACTAAAGAGTATATCTTATGGCTGGATGCCGACGATGTCCTACTTGAAGAGGACCAGCAAAAACTGATTCAGCTCAAACAGACGCTTGATCCCGCAGTAGATGCCGTCTCGATGTTTTACCATGTTGGATTTAGTGAGGACGGTCAGGTGAATTTTAAATATAGAAGAAATCGGCTCGTCAAGCGTGCCTTGAACTTTCAGTGGTATGGGGCCGTTCATGAGTTTCTTCAGGTGTATGGCAACATCTTACCGGCTGATATCGCCGTCACCCATCAAAAGCGTAAGAAAACAACCGCTGGAGAACCTGGACGCAATCTGCGCATTTATGAAAACATGCTTGCAAAAGGCGAAGAGATGACGCCTCGCGATCTCTTTTACTTCGCTAATGAATTACGAGATAACAAGCAGCATGTGAAGGCGATTCGCTTTTATCACAAATTTTTAGCCACAAAACAATGCTGGATTGAGGATGAAATTCGCACATGCCAAAATTTAGCTGACTGCTATTATGCAGTCGGTTTTGAGGAAGCCGCCTTATCCTCCTTATTGCGATCCTTCTTATATGATCAGCCCCGTCCAGAATTTTGCTGCCGGATTGGGGATCATTTCAAAGCACAAAATAAATACAAAGCGGCCATCTATTGGTATGAGCAGGCACTGAAAGCGCCTGAAATCGAAACAGCCTTTACACTAACACAATATAAAACATGGTATCCTCACCTTCAGCTTTGCTATTGTTATTATCAGCTCGGTGATTTGGCTCAAGCCAAAACCCATCATCTTGCATCCTCATCCCATTACCCAACCCATCCTAGTGTGCTGTACAACGAAAAAATATTTGCTGAACAAACGTAAATCTCCTGTTATCACATCCGCCTGTCACATGACGGCGGATGTCTTTTGATACACATTAGCCTTTTGTGACATTTAATACTTTAGCGATTTAAAGCGTTTTTCAACCAATTGACTAAATTGTCATTTACGCATATACTAACATTCGTCTTACGAAAAGATTTAGATTTATCCATTAGGAGGTCAACATGAGTTCTTTATTTAGAAAAAAGTCTCTCGACCAGCTCATGCTTGAAAGTCAAACGAAGCGGCTGAGCCGTTCTTTGAATACATTTGATTTAATCTTGCTTGGCATTGGCTGTGTGGTCGGGACTGGAATTTTTGTGATAACGGGGGTTGCGGCTGCGAAAGATGCGGGACCTGCGATTATTATATCTTTTATTTTGGCTGCGATCGCATGCGCCCTTGCTGCTTTTTGCTACGCTGAATTTTCCTCGTCCATTCCAGTGTCAGGAAGTGTCTATACGTATTCTTACGCAACACTTGGAGAATTCCTCGCCTTTTTAATGGGCTGGGATTTAATGCTTGAATATGTTGTTGCGCTCTCTGCTGTGGCAAGCGGATGGTCATCCTATTTTCAATCACTGCTCAGTGGATTTGGTCTGCACATACCGAAGGCTTTATCGGCTGCACCCGGAGCCGCTGATGGGGCCATCTTTAACCTGCCAGGCGCACTCATTATTTTACTCATTACCTTTATTGTCTCAAGAGGCGTAAAAGAGAGCACAAAGCTGAATAACATCATTGTGCTCATCAAAATTGCCATTGTCCTCCTCTTTATCATTTCAGGCTTTGCTTACGTTAAACCTGAAAACTGGACACCTTTTATGCCGATGGGCTTCCATGGCGTGATTGCTGGAGCGGCCACTGTCTTTTTTGCTTACCTTGGATTTGATGCAATCGCTAATGCATCTGAAGAAGTCAAAAACCCACAAAAAGCGATGCCGATCGGAATTATTGGTGCGCTCGGTGTTTGTACGATTTTATACATCGGGGTTTCATTTGTGTTAACAGGCATGGTTCACTACACGAAGCTGAATGTCAGTGACCCTGTCGCTTTTGCTTTACAAGTGGTTGGTCTAAATAGTGTCGCTGGTATTATATCGGCAGGTGCTATTATCGGGATTACGACAGTGTTAATTGCACTTGTCTACGCTCAGGTTCGTTTAACCTTTGCCATGAGCCGAGATGGACTCATGCCGAAAATCTTTTCAAACGTTCATCCAAAATCGAAGACACCGGTTGCCAACACTTGGCTGACAGGCGCTGTTGCGGCATGTATCGTTGGTTTCGTCAACTTATCAACACTTGCTAATTTAGTCAGCATCGGTACACTTGCGGCCTTTACGGTGATCTCGATCGCTGTGATCATACTCCGGAAAAAACATCCGAATATGAAAACAGCGTTTAAAGTACCCTTTGTTCCTGTCCTTCCCATCATTAGTGCGGTCATTTGTATGATCTTGGCTGCCACACTGAAATGGGAGACATGGCGAGCCTTCCTCATCTGGGTAGCCATTGGTGTCGTTGTGTACTTCACCTATGCAAGACGCAAAAGCCATCTGAATCAAACACAATAGAAAAGAGACACGGGGTATCCCGGTCTCTTTTTTGTTTAAATCACACTGTTTTTCACTGAATTCGAATCCACCATATCTGGATCGAGTACGCTTGAAATCGGAATGACAAGCGGTGAACAATCTCCATTGTCCTCACCAAAACCCTGGTTCAATTTCATCGAGAGAAAATAATCGATCTGCTGATAAGGTCCTAGCGTCAGTGATGCCCCCCGATCCATTGCATTGATTTTAAAAGCACCGACATTGACGACTGAGGGTGAGAATAACATCACACATCACTTCCTTGGAATAGGTTTAGCTGCTGGCGAAAAAGAGGCAGGTGAGTCCACTTGATCTCGATCATCTACATGGCTCTTTGTTCCGACAAAACCGCTGGCATCTCCAAAATTCTGTCCGTACCCCTGATTTTTTTTATCTGAGTTTTGCCACTCTGCTAACAAATTTTGTCCGACATTCACCGCCGACGCATTTTCAAAGGAATTAATTTTTAACATGAAAATATTAATATTGATATACGGAGTTGGTTGAACCACAGATAAACCTCCTTTTTATAGGTATATGCGAGCACCCATCAAGTATGTTAACAGGAGGTCTTCACATGGACTTCGAAAAAATGAAGCAGTGGATGGACATTGCCCAGCAAATGCATGGAGATGATTTTTGGAAAATGATATTCGATGATGAGCAAAGATCTCCCTTTATGGCAAATGGTCCGTCTCCCTTTACATTCTCGCAGCAAGATCAGCGAGGAACAGATGCATCGTTTCCACCAGTCGACATTGTGGAAACCCCTACTGAATTTCAGTACTTAATTTATCTGCCTGGCTACCGGAAGGAAGATGTTCAGGTGCTGTCATATGGTGAATATTTAGTTGTAAAAGGACAGCGTTTTTCCTTTTTTAACGAACAGGATTTTCGTCAAAAACAAGGAAAGTATGGTCCGTTTGAAAGAAAAATTCGGCTCCCAGATATGATTCTTGGTCAAATGAATGCGGCCTTTAAAGACGGCGTGCTATACATTCGCCTGCAAAAGGATGAAGGAAAAGCAACTGCGATAATCATAGATGACGAATATTGATACTGACTGCGTCTATTAGATCACGATCATCAATCGTTTCAATCGGCAAGATCGTGATCACGCCATCGGCATTTTGTTCACCAAAACCATTGTTTCTTTTGATCGTCGAGCAGTGATTTCGTACGATCGTCGAACCGAATGTCATCGAGGACCCTGTACCAATCGTATTCGTCTTCATATGGGTAATCTGAATGCGTGTAGGCAGCATGCACTTCTCCCCTTTCATGTGTCTCTATAAGTATATACCGGGCAGCTTTTCCATAGACTAGAGCAAGGCGAAAGAAAAGGTTGTGGTCCACTTGAAACATTTCATTCAATCACTCTTTAAAAAAACCGAAGCCAGTCCATCCCCATCTGTCGTCGAGCTGGAAAAAAGACTCACCGCTCTTGAGCAGAAAATGTCTGCACCTGCTCCGCCTGTCTCGGAGGATACGCACATTCACATTGAATCACTGCATGTGGACAAAATTGACTACCATTTAGAGTTTGGTGAGCTTTCCATTGACCAGCTTCAAGGCAGACTCAACATTGGAGCCACCTATTACACGCCAAAGGACCCGCACCTCAAAAAGGCAACTTCAGTACCGAAGCCAAAAGAAACAAAAACACCCAAAGTCTCCATTCGATCAAAGTCTTCATCTCAGCACGACCGGAAGCCAGAAATAAACCGCAAGCACAATCGCTACTATACTGATCACATTTAGCCAAAAGCCAGCCTTGACCATATCAGATATTTTCAGCACGTCCGCACTAAAGACAGCCGCATTTGGCGGTGTGGAAATTGGCAACATAAACGCACATGAGGAAGCTAACGCAGCCGCAGCCATTAAGCCGTACGGCTCCATGCCAATTGCAAGTCCAAGCCCTACTGTAATCGGAATGATCATGTTCGCAACTGCTGTATTAGACATAATTTCGGTCATAAATAAAATAGAAGCCGTTAAAATAATTAGCAGCATGAGGTACGACAGCCCATTTAAATGCTGTAAATTTTCCCCGATCCATCCTGTTAGATTCGTTTCCGCAAATCCTGTAGCGAGCGAAAGCCCGCCTCCAAACAAAAGCAAAAGCCCCCATGGCAACTGCTTCATATCCTGCCATTCTAGTATTCTCTCTCCATTTGTCGCTGGAATGAGAAATAACAGCATCGCCCCAAAGATTGCGATCGACGTATCCGAGACAGGAAGCCCGCCAAACAAAAAGATTTTAAAAATCCATAAAAAAGCCGTCATAAGAAAAATAGCAAAAACCCATTTTTCTTCTTGTTTCATTTTGCCTAAATCCTCTAAACCCTTCCGTATAAACGCTGCTCCCATTTCCCCTGTGTGCTCTACCTTGAACTGTATCTTGGTCAAATACAGAAATAAGAGAATGAGCAGAACAGCCGCCACCGGAAAACCAAACAAAAACCATTCAAAAAACATAATTTCTCGATCTAACAGCTTTTTTGACATCGCTGCAAAAACAGCATTTGGCACAGACCCAACGAGTGTCGCCAGTCCGCCAATAGAGGCTGAATAAGCGACCGATAATAGGATGCTTTTGCTGAATCGGTCAAGAGATGCACCAGACAAAATATCGTTCGCCTTCACCTCTTTAATCACAGCCAGTGCCACAGGCAGCATCATCAGTGCTGTGGCTGCATTTGAAATCCACATAGATAAAAAGGCCGTTGCCATCATAACCCCTAATACAATGCGGTCACTTCTTGTGCCAATGATGTTTAAAATATGTAAGGCCATTCTTCTATGTAAATTCCATTTTTCAATAGCAATGGCAATCATAAATCCGCCCATGTACATAAAAACAATCGGGTCTCCATAAGCTCTTGATGTTTGCTCCATCGATAGCCCGCCAAGTGTTGGCAAAAGGATGATGGGCAATAAAGAGGTAGCCGGTATAGGCAAAGCTTCTGTGACCCACCATGTCGCAGTCCAAGCCGTAACGCCCAGTACCACTCTTGGTGCATAGGTCAATTCACTTTCTGGAATGAGCAAAAAAATAAGCAAAAAGAAGATCGGTCCAAGAACAAGTCCAGTTAGATTCACTTTTTTATAAACGATCACAATTCCTCCTTCATGAAAACGTTTTTAATTTTTTCTAATTTTTCACATTCGATGATCACATAAAAAATCCTTTAAATCATAAGAAAAAATGAAGAGATCCTTAAGCAGCAACTGTGTCTTGCTTCATATTTCCACTTCATGTCTTGGTCTATATTCATAGGAGAAACTATACAAATCCTACACAGTAACTGTAAACTATAGAGGATCTAATCAAAAATTGAGGTGTTTTCATTGTATACAGATCAACGAAAATCATTTTGGAAACAGAAAAAAGTCATCATTCCCCTTCTTAGCATCATCGCGATTGCTGCTGCTCTCTTTTTCTTAAAAGATACGCTTTTCTCAAAAGAAAAAGAGGCGCTGAAAGCCGCTGAATCCTTTACGAAACATCTGGAGAAAAAAGAATTCACAAAATTGGCAGATGAGGTCACAAGCGGCTCTCTGAAAGCCAATGACTTTTCTAAAAAACAACTTGCCGAAAAATACGATCATATCTTTAGCGGCATCGGTGCGAATGATCTAAACGTCTCAAACGTCAACGTAGAAAAACAGGACAAAGGAAATGGGTATCAATTTACCTATGAAGTCACGATGAAAACGTCACTTGGAAAACTGAACAAACTCTCTTACAAGGGCGTTCTCTCCGAAGAGGATAACGAGTGGAAAGTAGACTGGAAACCAAATCTCATCTTCCCGCAAATGGAAAAGGGTGACACCATCAAAGTGACAACGGATCCTGCGGTACGCGGAAATATTGTAGATCGAAAAGGGCGCACGTTAGCAGAAACAACTGGTGGACACGCACTTGGCATCATCCCTGGAAAGCTCGGGACAGACACGGAAAAAGAAAGCAACATCAAAAAAATCAGCAGCGCTTTTGATATAGATGAAGAGCTGATTCAAAATCAGCTGAAACAAGCATGGGTCACAGATGATACATTTGTCCCGCTAAAGTCTATGTTAGAGCAAAAGCCGATTCCAAAAGACATAAATGGCGTCACCTATCAAACGAAGGAAATGCGCTACTATCCTTATAACGAAGCCGCTGCTCATCTGACAGGCTATGTGGGAAAAGCAAATGCGGATGATATCAAAAGAAATCCAGCCTTAAAGGCGGATCAAATCATCGGCAAAACCGGCCTTGAATTCACATTTGACAAGAACTTAAGAGGACAAGATGGCGGAAGCATCCTCATTATCCATGATGAAACAGGTATTGAAGAAACATTACAAAAAACAAACCGAAAAGACGGGAAAACCGTCAAGCTGACCATTGATGCATCTTTGCAGAAAAAAGCCTATCAACAGCTGAAAGGTGAAAAAGGGGCTGTCACCATTATGAACCCATCATCAGGTGATTTATTAGCGCTTGTTAGCACCCCTTCTTACGATGTCAATTTAATGACCAACGGGATCACGCCTAAACAATATCAAGCATACAGTGAAAATCCTGATCTCCCATTCCAAGCTCGATATGCGAGCAGATATGCACCAGGATCTACATTCAAAACCATTACAGCAGCGATTGGACTGGAAACAGGTGTCACAAAACCTAATAAAGTGCGCACCATTCATGGACTGAAATGGCAAAAGGATCAATCATGGGGAAATTATCGCATTACACGGGTTCATGACAAAGAACAAGTCAATATGGTCGATGCCCTCGTGTACTCAGATAATATTTATTTTGGACAGGAAGCCCTTGAAATCGGCAAAGATACTTACGAGAAAAAAGTGAAAACATTTGGGTTTGGTGATGATTTAAACATGCCGTTTACAATGAAGCCAGCACAAGTGTCTAACGACGGGATCCAATCAGACATCTTACTTGCCGACTCAGCATATGGCCAAGGAGAATTACTCATGTCTCCAATTGAACAAGTACATGCCTATTCTCCATTTGCAACAGGAGGAAAGCTTGTGTACCCTCGAGTCATTCAGGATGAAAAAACAGCATCACCAAAACAGATCATCAAAGAAGATACAGCAAATACGGTGAAGGATGCACTAACTCAAGTCGTCACCAATTCAAACGGAACCGCTCACTCGTTGCAAATAAAAGGGGCTGATATAGCCGCTAAAACCGGAACAGCGGAACTAAAGAGCAAACAAGGTGCGACAGACGGTACTGAAAATGGATTTTTACTTGCGTTTAATCCTAAAAAAGAAGATTACGTCCTCGTCGGCATGATTGAAGGTGTGAAAAACCGTGGAGGCAGTGGACTTGTCATTCAAAAAATGAAGCCTGTCATCGCTTCTTTCTATAAATAACCCTTAAGAGACACACGCTCCATCAAGCGCATGTGTCTCTTTTTTTCTAAATCATGACAATTTGCTATTGTTTTATAGTTCACCTTATGAATAAAATGAGGAGAATGAAAAAAAGAAAACAAGTTGAATGAAAGGAGGAAGTCTCATTGGCTATTGCTGCTCAAACAAAGAATAAACCTCAAAAAGCGGTCACCGGTTCAACGGTTTATCCTATTTTATTGATTATTGGTATTTGCCATATGCTCAACGATACATTGCAAGCCGTGATTCCTGCCATGTTCCCTATTTTAGAACGCTCAATGGGGCTGACCTTTACTCAATTAGGGCTGATCGCCTTTACATTAAATATGGTCTCCTCTGTCATGCAGCCTGCGATCGGGTGGTACACAGATAAACGGCCGATGCCCTATGCACTGCCTATCGCATTATTTTCAAGTGCTGTCGGCATTTTCGGCCTTGCGTTTGCGCCATCATTTGCGACCATCCTACTGTGCGTCGTCTTTATTGGACTCGGCTCTGCGATTTTCCATCCAGAGGGCTCACGGGTTGCCAACATGGCAGCTGGTCCTAGACGCGGTCTTGCTCAATCTATCTATCAAGTCGGTGGAAATACAGGTCAAGCCTTTGCTCCGCTAATCGCTGCATTAATGCTCGTCCCTCTCGGTCAGCCAGGTGTGGCTTGGTTTACGATTGTTGGAATGATTGCTGTCGGTTTCCTTCTCTATATTTCGAGATGGTACGCAAGAAAGCTTCAAACCATTCGAGCACAAGCGAAAAAAGCGCCTGCAAAAGCAGCAAGATCTGAACTTCACCGCAAGTCAGCGCTCACAGCACTTGGCATTATCGTCTTTCTTATTTTCGCGCGTTCTTGGTATGGAAATGCGATCTCGAATTTCTATGCGTTTTATGCGATTGAACAATATGGTTTGACGATTAAGGAATCACAAACTTATATTTTCTTATTTCTTATATTGGGTGCGATTGGGACATTTTTAGGCGGGCCGCTTGCAGACCGCTTCGGCAAGAGAACCGTCATTTTAATTTCTTTATTAGCATCCTTTCCGCTTGCCCTGCTTCTCCCATTTGCCGGACCAGTTTTTGCTTATGTTTTACTTGGACTCATTGGGATCATTCTGACCTCAAGCTTCTCTGTCACCGTGGTCTATGCCCAAGAACTATTTCCCGGGAAAATTGGCACAATGTCTGGTTTAACTGTTGGGCTTGCGTTTGGTATGGGAGCGATTGGATCCGTTGCCCTCGGCTCATTAATTGATGCAGTCGGTTTAACGCCTACCATGATCGGTGTCGCCTTTTTACCGATATTAGGCATCCTAGCCTTCTTACTGCCAAGCGATCAGACCATAGCCAAATGGAATGAATCATAAAAGGTAAAAACCGCTCAATAAAGGAGCGGTTTTTTCATATCTCATAAAAATGCGTGTCCGGAACATGCTTCTTTGCAATAAACCCCTGCTGAAAGTCTGGAAAGACCTTTTGCACCTGTTTAATTTTCAGATGAATCAAATCAGCATACGGAATATACAAATGATCTACAAGAGTGTGTTCTGTCATATAGTAATACCAATTCAGATTAAAGGTATTTTCATCAATGATCGTAAAGGCAGAAAAATGATAGAACAGCAGTGGACATTCGTCGAGATACATATCTCCTTTCACAACGGATAGCTTATAGTTTTCAATATTCCAAATCGCTGCATTGGCACCTTTAGATGCCACCACATGGACACCCTCAAAATCATCGACCCATCTTTCAACATACCGCTGATCACCATATGTCTTTTTTTCCGTATCCATTTCTACTGTACAGTGCGCAATGCAGTTCTCTTTCCACTGCGTCACAGCCCGTTTGGCCACATCTGTGTTTCGACAGCCTACAAACCCAGTATTAAAACGGCCGGATAATTCATAAAAGTGATAGAATCGCTTGGAATTCATATGATCTGTCAAAAATACATGAGCGAGTGGATTTTCTGCAAATATCGCCTCTGGATCATGATAAAAATACAAATCCGTATCCAAATGAGCGAGATAATCTGCATCAGAGGACTCAAGAATTTTGAGTAGAAACGCAGGCTTAAGCGTCCAGCAATACTCATGGAACGTACGATCCGCCTTTGCTTTTCGCAGCGAATCATCTTCCACATCTTCAAGCTGTTCATATTGGACATGTGGATGAGGAAACTGACTTAACACCTTGTAAGCCAAAGGATCAGCACATAAGACAGAAAGTTTGTATGATTGAGCCGTCTGCTCAAGTGAATGAATCAGCGCCAGCAGCTTAAATACATGGGTATTCGACACAATGGTTGTGAAATGATAGGATGCCATCTACAACACATCCACTTGGAACAAGTCAACATGCAGCAGCTCTTTTGTGAGCCCTTGAATGGCCTCGGCCAGCACCGTGCATCCATGTTCCTGCTTGGCAAGCTGAGCCGCCTCTGACAGCTTTTTCAAAGGGAAATGCTTTGCCGTCAGCACGTCCTTTTGATCACGTTTAATGCCCACATTCCGCTCTGTGATCATATGAAGCAGCTCCAAAAAATAAGCGAGCAGATCATCATATGCTTCATTCTTACGCAGCTGGCGAATGTCTTTCACGATATCATTTGTCACGGTATGAGAAAATGGTCCAGAGAAAGCCAGATGAACATCAATCGAATCAATATTGTTGTACTTCTCGCACATATACAAAATGTTATATTTGATGTCATCGAATGACGTTAAATTACTTGGATGTTCCTGATGCACACTCAAAATATCCTCACGCAGTTCAAATGAGAGGCCAAGCTGATGCAGACGAATGCCTAAATCATAATCCTCAAACCCGTATCGAACGATTTTTTCATCAAACATCCCTAGTTTCATGACATGCTTTCGCTTGACGGAAGAGTTATTTGTGATAAAAAATCGCCACGGCAATTGATAAGAACTTAAATCATAGTCGTACGTGCTTAAAATGTCTTTCAGGATATCAATAAATTCGGACTGCAAGTCGAAGCTTCTCTCTAGAAATGCGCCGCTTTTCACTTCCTCCATCGACACAAGAGACGTTTTGTCTTTCATTTTCCGCTGATATAGCCCTTGTTTTTTTAATCGATTCACATGATCTTGATCAAAACCGGTGTAAAAATAACGGTAGATTCGCTTCCAGCATACACCGCAAATGACACGGTCCTCATGATCAGCATGTGCCTCTGCGTGCTTTTGAATAAATTGGGGCTCTGCCAACATATCGCTGTCATGGAATATTAAAAGGTCTCCCTCTGCCTCACGAATGGCATGATTGCGCCCCTTGGCAATTCCTTGATTGACAGGAATACGCACCTTTTTGAATGGAAAGTTCACCTCAATGTTTTCGAGCATTTCCATCGTGCCGTCCGTTGACCCATTATCAGCGACAATGACCTCAAATGGAATATCGGTTTCCTGAAGCGTTAAGGAAAAAAGGCTCCCTTCTAAACGCTCTTTCGCATTATAACTCGGAATAATGACGCTGACCTTCGGCTTTTCATTCATGCGCCATCCTCCTCCAGTTTGGCATAGCCGTTAAACATCGGATTGACTTGTTCTACCGATTCAATCACATGACGCAGCACTTCCCGATAGGCTTCTTGGAAAAATGGCAAGTCATCTCTTCCTTTTTCATGGATTTGCTGCATATCATCTTTGCTTAAGATCCGAAAACCACTGAAATGATAGCAAATGAGTGGGCTTCCATCCTCAAGCAAAATACGTCCATTCTCTTCCTGATAAGAATGCTGGCCATAATTCCAGTGACCAATATTCACACCCTTTGTTTGAATATCTTCTACTTTTTCAAACAGCACCGGCATATGATCCAAATACCCTTGATCGCCAAATTTCCCCTCTCCAGGCGCATTTTTGCATTCTTTTAGACATTCTTCTTTCCACCAGCTCAGGCACTTTCGGCCGGCTTCATCTCCTTTAAAATGCAGGAACCCTGAATTATAGCGCCCTAAAAGTTTCTGAAGCATCTTCACTTCCTCTGGATCAAAGCTTGGAATGACAATATCCCCTCTTGATAGAAGCACAGAGGCATCAGGCTGGTTTTGAAAAATCACTTGTGGACTCTCATAAAAGAACAAATCCGCATCAAGATACGTCACTTCCTCCGCCTGGTCCTGCTTAAATAGCCACTCAATCCAAATCGGTTTTAATGTCCAGCAATATTCCGAATCATTTCGTTCCTTTTTGATCTCTAGAAGCTCCGGCGTTTCAAGCTCACGCACATGAACAAGATCGACATGCGGGAAATTCATTTGATGAAGCAAATCAAATGCAGCATCATCCATACATAACGTTTTGATGACACCATCATCTTCTACTTGCTTCAACGATAAGAAAAACGCAATGGCTTGATAAAGTCTTCCACTTGATAGAACCGTACAATATATGCTGTTCATCTGTATACACCTCTATTTTTGAAAGAATTCGCGATACCATTCAATTGTCTTTTCTAACCCTTCATCAATGGAGTAATCAGGCTTCCAATCAAGCAGCTTTCTCGCCTTTTCTGCTGATAAATATTGATGCTTAATCTCATGCGTTCCTTGATTCAAAATACGAGGTTTTAGTTCACTGCCCATCGCCTTTAAGATTTTATCAACGAGCTCAAGCACAGTCAGCTGAATTTCATTACTAAAGTTAAATGCTTCTCCTGCAAGCCCTTTTTCCTCCATTTTTTCAGCTAGCAGTAAATAAGCCTTGACCGCATCTTCAATATAGAAATAATCACGGATAAAGGTTCCGTCACTTCTAATTTCTGGCGCCTTTCCCTCTAACACCAGCTGGATGGTTTGCGGAATGATTCGGTTAAAATTCAAATCCCCGCCTCCATATAAATTACCGCAGCGCGTAATACAAACCGGAAGACCATATGTGTTGTAGTACGTGTGAGAAATTAAATCTGCACAGCTTTTTGACACATCATATGGGTGCTTGCCGTTAAGCGGCATGTCTTCATCATAAGGAAGCTGTTCTTGATCCCCGTATGCTTTATCACTCGATGCCACAATCACTCGTTTGATAAGCGGCTGCCTTCTGCATGCCTCCAGCACATTCCATGTTCCTAAAATATTGGCTTCAAATGTAGAAACTGGGTGACGATTTGCGACCCCAACAATCGCTTGGGCGGCCAAATGAAAGACTGTATCAATCTCATATTCTCCTAACGCACGTTCTATCGTTTGCATGTCCTCCAGTGCGCCTTGGACGACATTCATCTTTTCAAATTGACTGCCTTGATATAAGTTCGATCTTGGCACCTGATCACGTACAAGCCCTGTTACGTTTGCTCCTTGATCAATCAATTCCTTGACGAGGTAACTCCCTAACAATCCCGTACACCCGGTCACAAATACGTTTTTCCCATTCCAAAATCCGCTCATGCTGTCACCAAACCTTCCATGGTTGTTTTCCATCTGCCCACATGCCGTTGATTTCTTTCAAGTTTTTATACGTATCAATTGCTGTCCAAAATCCGTGGTGCTCATAGACTGCAAGTTCACCATCATTCGCCAGATTTTGAAGAGGCTCTGCTTCAAAGACGCATTGATCATCATCTGTTAAATAATCAAAAACCTTTGGAGACAACACAAAAAATCCTCCATTGATCATCCCGATACTGTCTGTCTTCTCAGAGAAGGATTGTGCCATCCCGTTATACACCTTCAGCGTGCCGTACTGTGATTTCTTTTCAATTCCTGTGACAGTGGCAGCTGCTCCAAGCTCTTGATGGCGCTTGAGCAAATGAAACATATTGATATTGGCAAGTCCGTCCCCGTACGTCATCATAAATGTCTCATCACCAATATAATCCTGTACCTGCTTTAACCGCCCGCCTGTCATCGTATTCTCACCCGTATCTAAAAAAGTGATTTTCCAGTTCTCCGAATTCCCTAAAAGCTTTATTTCCCCTGTCGACATATCCAGCTGCATGCTGTGATGCCGCCAGTCGTAGTTGAGAAAATACTCTTTGATTTTCTCTCCTTTATATCCAAGCAATAAGATAAACTCGTCTACACCGTAATACTGATAGATTTTCATAATATGCCATAGAATAGGCCGATCTCCGATCATAGCAAGTGGTTTAGGAAGCGCTTGTGTGACCTCACTCATTCTCGTTCCCTTTCCTCCGCAGAGAATGACTGCTTTCATCTTCTCCCCTCATCTCTCTATGAAAATTTTTGATTGAAAACCCTATCTTCATGCGGAAAATCAGTACATGTACCCTTATACTTTGTCCGACATCAGGTTTTGAATCTACTCTATTCATATGTTGGAATAAGAGAGGATGCCACCTAGCATTTAACTATTTTTACAAACAAAAAAGAGCGAGATTTGCATTCTCGCTCTTTCAAAGTTTAAATTGTATATTTTCAGGGTAGATGGTATGATAAACATGTGCATATACAGCACAAACAGCCTCTTTCGATAAAGAGACTACTAGATTGAATGAACTCAAGTGGCAGCTTGCTTCATTCTTAATATGAATCACGGAGGTGAATTCCCATGGCACAAAATGTACTTTGTGAAGTGAACTCTTGCCGTTTTTGGGCTGACAACAGCTGTACAGCTTCTACCATTAAAATTGGTAAAAGCACAATGACTGACGTGACTCGCAATGCTGAAACGGATTGCGAAACATTTGAAACAAAATAATACATGATTTTCTGAGATGAAGGAACTGGCAGGTTCCTTCTTTTCTTTTATCATTCTATCAAGAATGATAATTATTATCAAGCGTTTTTCACGAAACATTTCTCGGGAAATAATGACACGATATTTCTCCATTCGTTGACGATTTTCACTCCTTTTTCTATACTCAACATATCCAAAGAAGAAAAAGTGGTGAACAATCAGTGGATTTTACGATACGTTTTCTATCATTCTATGTGGTTGAAATAGAAGGCAAAGAGGAACAAGCAAATAAACGGTTTAAACATTACCAAACATTAAACCAAGAAGAATTTGAACAAAGTGAGCTGAAAGACTTTCTAGATGGTGAGCTTAAAAAAATCGTCAAACGAAAAGTGGACAGACACCCTAAGTCTGAGCAAGTACCGACTAAAATTGGCCGATTTATTGTCGAACCCGGGCATGAACTCGATTCAAATCCAAACTACAATTTATTTCATCAGACGAGATTTGCAGATACAAAAGAAGTATTTAACGAATGCAGTGAACAATTTGTTCGCACCTATTTAGATACAAGTGCTGTCAGAGGCGGCGTGTTTCTGGTTGCATCTGCGGTTCCTAAAAAATATTTCGATGACTCTTTTGTCTTTATCATGAAATGCGATTTTGAACAGAAAGTCGCTTCTATTGCTGATACATCTACCTTGATCAAAAAAGTAGAAATGGCGATTACAACAAAAAACATGAAATCGATTCAATACCCGTTTATGCCAGAAGAGGGCATGACAGAGGAAGCCGAAGTGAAAATTCACCAATCCTCACACGCTCGTTATTTTGAGGACTTTCTAAAATTCGTCGAATACGGGGAATCGATGCCTGAAATCATGAAATCACAGGTCATGAATATGGTGCAGGAACATGTATTTGAAACATTTCAGGATGAAAGTGAAGAATTAAAACAATTTGAAGAGGACCTTGAAATATGGGAAGCAAGTGAAAAACGGGAGATTCGGGAAACACTCGATACAGAACAGGTCACGCTAGCGGCTTCACACATTGTTGAACAAACGCCTGATATCACGATGAAGATGCGTCTAGGCGAAACAGAAATTAAAGGACTTTTAGCCGACTTCGGCCACTCGATTCATATTGCAAAGGTCAACAATCGATATGTCGTGCTCGTTGAAGCAGATCAAATTGTATTTGAAAAAGGAAGCACACCTGTTGAATTCCATAAACCCAATGGCTTGAAAGAGGTCGTCAGCCAACTCACGCAAAAAGCCTATGATTCAGACTTAGAATAAGAGAATATGACTGCCTCCTGCGATTAGCTGCATGAGGCAGTTTTTTATATAACGCTTTATTTCTTACACTGCACTAGAAGAAACATGCTGCCCGCTTTTTATCCACATGCTGACGAGCATTAAACTTATGATAAGCATCAGCCAAAAGACGCTGTTTGTTCCGAAAAACTCGATCAACGTATACCCACACAAAGGTCCTAAAGCAGCCCCCATATCTTGAACAAAAGAATAGCTGGCGAGAAAGCGGTTCTTATCTGTTTGAGCAGAAGCTTTTTGAAAGGCAAGTGTATCGGTGAACGTTGTGACAATTGTTGCCATCAGTTGCATCAAAAGCAGCATAAATACAAACCAGCCGCTTACCTTCAGCATGATCACAAGAAAACTGAGACCTCCAAATGAAAGAAACATCCAGCATAACATTCGTTCCTTCATCACAAGACGATCAAACCATTTGCCCGTTCTCGGTGCGAGAAATGGTTCCCATCCCCACCTGAGTGCTTGAATAACACCGCTTAAAGCCGAAGCTCCGATGACAAAGCCAAACAGAGTCAATTCATCTTGGTTAATCTTTGCTTCAATGACATGACTCAGCGTGGATGCGAATAAACCTTGGATGATCAGTGCGATCAGCATGCCTGTTATCAGTACTTTTACCACATCTCGTGTAAACCACTTCTGTTTGATGCCATGATACACCTGCGTGCCTTCTCTCTTTTCAATTTCATCCAACGATACATAAAAAATGCAGCCCATTAATGTGAGTAAGCCAAAGACAAGCGTCATGGACTGAAAACCGATCAAGCTGGCAAGGATTCCCCCAAATAACATGCCAAATAAACTGCCAAGCCGGTAAAGCCCATTATAAAGACCCGTCAAATGTCCTTGTGAGCCTTCGTCTATTTCAGCCAAGACCCTCATCCCACTCATACGGAGTAACGTCCAAGCGAGACCCCATGCACAGCGGCAAATCAATAGCAGCCAAAATCCACTCATACCATATAATATCGTGGTCACTGACGCGATCATAATTGCGATCAGTACACCGGTCTTCATTGGGATAAATCGATAAAGCCACCATACGACAGGTGCTAGCGGGATACGAATGAATCGGTTGATAGACAGCAGTAACCCCACCTCCCAAATGGATGATAAACCAATCTCTTTCCAATAGACCGGGAGAACGATATAGAGCATTGAATCCCCAATAAGGGCAAATGCTGTGATGAGCGCAATTGACACCACTTGCTTTTGACGACGATCCATTTTTTCTTCCCCCTTCGCTACCTTTACGATAAGGGATACCTTATAATAAATCTAATGAATGTTTTTGATTGAATCATCAAAATAATTGATAGGCGGTGCAAAGATGAATTTACATGCCCTCCGTATTTTTGCAAAGGTAGCCGAAACAAAAAGTGTCACACAAACGGCAGACGTGCTGTCTTTGACGCAGCCGGCTGTGACAGCACAATTACGAAGCATTGAACGAGAGATCGGCTTTCGTCTTTTCAAACGAAACGGCCGGGGGATTACACTGACAGAGATGGGAAAGATCCTGTATCCATATGCCCGGCAAGTATTCGAGGCGGAAAAAGAAGTAGAATATCAGATCACCCTTCTGCAAAACGGAAAAAAAGGAAGACTCAGAATTGCTTCTACCTACGTACCACTTAACTTTTTACTGCCTGATTGGCTTGCCTCTTTTAAAACATCATCGCCACAGACAGACATTGAATTAAAAAGCGGAAACTCCGCTCAAGTGATCGAAAGCCTGCTTCAATATCAATCAGATGTGGCGATCGCCGTAATAGAGGATCTGCACGACGAAAATCTTCACACCTCTCACTTAACTGATTTAAGTTATGACTTTATCGTGCCTGTGGATCACCCGTTAAATGGACAAACCGTCCCCCTAGAACGCCTAAGCCATGAACCCTTTTTAATGCGAGAAGAAGGCAGTTCGACGAGAGACAAGCTTTTTTCCCTTTTTACCGCTAAAGGAATTAAAAAACCGACCGTTGATTTACAATTCAGTGGTGTCCACGAAGCCATTCAAATGATCAAAGCTGGCTATGGCATCACCCTTGTTCCTCGTGACGCTGTTCAGCGAAGCTTAGAACGTGGAGAGATTGGGCGCGTGTATATCGAAGGAATTGACATTATCAGACCTGTTGTGGTCTGCAAACGGGCGAATGACCTTGAGGAAAATAGGACGGTGAATGCTTTTCTGCAAATGAAAGACATCGGACCCTTTATAGCACCTGACTCCAATTAAAAAAGTGCCTGCTTCAGCAACAGGCACTTTTTCTATTCGGATGGTTGAACTAGATCAAATGGGACCGCCTTTGAGGCTTTCACTAATTGTTCTGGTGTGATGAGTATTTCATTTCCCCATTCTCCTGCTCCAACGCCTAATATCTTTTCTTCTAATAGCGATGCTTCGATAATCGTGCGGAACCCTTCAGGCTGCCAACAAAATGGCGGGATGGAGCCAATGCGATAGCCTGTCACTTCAAGCACCGTGTCTGGTGAAGCCATTTTGATATTGCGAGAGCCTGCGGCTTTCTTTAGTTTCCCTGATTTGATGTGCTGGTCAGCACCAACCATCACAAGCAGCTGCTCCCCTTCCCCTGTTTCAAAGATCAATGTTTTGATCATTTGTCTTTCTCTAAAACCAAGAGCAGCCGCTACATTCGCTGCGCCCTTCTCTGTGTCGGCAGAAAATGTTTTGATGTCATACGGGATGCCATGCTTGTCCAAAAAGTCATGTGCTGGTAATTTTTTCAATGGATTGAACCCCTTTCCTTACAATGTCCTTTCATTTAGCTTATCACAATCCTCTCATCCTTAAGATGTATTTTTCAATGGAAAACCTCTGCACACTTCGCCAACATGCTATACTGAACTTGTTTTTGAAAAGGAGTCGGTTGGATATGGGAAATAAGTTTTGGTGTTATACAGGCAGTAAAAGCCTTCTCATGCTAAGTGATATTCTATTTTTGATGACAGTCACATTGGTTATTTATCAAGATACACAATCTGTCGCCTATGCGGCTGTATTTCCGCTCATAAGAACACTATGTCAGCTATTGGCTGGGCTCCTCTCTCCTGTTTTGACAGAACTCTTTCAAGCCAAGCGTCTATTGAAATGGGTCCCTCTTTTACGTATTGGAATGCTCGTCGTATTCACGACCCAATTTGATTTCTTTCAGCAGCACCTGATCTGGCTGTTTAGTGCGTTCGTTTTGATTTCCATCACAGGCGGGTTCATCAGCCCTTTATTACAGGCCATCATGCCGATGCTTGTGCCAGAAAATCAGCTTGTGAAAGCGAACAGTACAGCCTCCGTTTTTTATCAATCTGTTCAAATCGCCGGCTATTCGTTTACTGGAATGCTCGTCCTGTTGATTGGTCCATCTTATTTAATGTGGGCTTCCTGTTTCATGATTGTGTTGTCTTATCTATTGATCCTCCCTGTTTTTTCTCTACTCAAGCAAGAAGACACGGTTCAAAAAGAAAATAAGATGAACGGGTTCAAGGATGGCTGGAAAATCATTTGGACAAACAAAACGGTTCGCACCCTGACTTTCATGGATGTTAGTGAAAATATTGCAGGTGCTTTGTGGGTCGGACCGGTTACGCTTGCCTTTGTCACACTTGTTTTAAATGAAGGTGCGGAATGGTGGGGATATATCAATGCCGCATATTATATAGGTGCCATTATAGGCGGACTCATGGCTGCATGGCTAAGTCAGTTTATTCAAAAACAACTTCTCCTCTTTATGGCAGCGGGCTCTTTTATTTATGCAGTGCTGACGATCCTATTTTCGCTAAACAGCCTGCCATGGCTTGCATTGCTGCTTTGTATTTTAATGGGGCCTGCTTATCAAATTCGGGATGTTTCGCAGCAAACCATCCTCCAAACGGAAACGCCAGTCCATGAGTTATCAAAGGTGTATTCGGCTCAATACGTTCTCTCTTCTATGTCTGTCAGTTTATCTATTTTCTTTGTTGGATTAATTGCGGATACATTCGGAGCGAGATTTGTGTATTTGTTAGGCGGACTGTTTGTTCTCATCTGTTCCGGGATTGCCATCACCACTTTCATGATGCAGAAAAAAAGAGCGGCTGTTTAAGGCAGCGGCTCTTTTACTTTTCTTTTAACATCGCAAACATGTCACGCGCCATTGCTTCTAGGATATATACAACGGGTGTCTGTGTAGTAATGTTTGCTCTATGGACTCGTTCGTCTGTAACGTAATAAGCAATATTTAAGTCAGAAATACGAGAAATTGTACAGTGCTGATTGTTAGTAATACTAATGATCGTGCTGCCTTCTCTTTTAAGTTTCGAAATATGATCAATCGTAATACTGTTCTCTCCTGATACCGACAGCACAATGGTGACACTATTGTCTAAATACTGCATATTCATCGGGAAAAATGGATCATTGATGTAAAACGAAAATTTCTCCAGACTTGAAAAGTACCTTGCCCCATACTGCGCCAAAATACCAGAACTGCCCGTCCCAATAAACAGCACATTTTTTGCATCCGCAATGAGCTTCGCTGCCTCTTTAATCTTCTCCTCAAAATCTCCTTTAAGTGTCCGTTCGATAAATTCATACAAGAAATGCTGCGTGCTTTTCAAAGAAGGTGTTTGTTCTGCTTCTAAATACATTTTGAGCTTCACCTTAAACTCTGAAAAGCCTTCACAATTCACTTTTCGACAAAAGCGAAGGACAGATGAGGTCGATATATGTGCGGCATCTGCCAAATCACGAATTCTCATATAGACGACTTTTTCACTGTTTTCCATAATGTATCGGTATAAAGCGCTTTCTAGTTCATTAAAGCTGGAAATGACCTCACTTGAAAACATCTGACTTCCCCTTTCTCCAACAACATGACACAACACGTTTCTTTTATGTAACAAATCTCTAAATAGGGCACCCTTGCCTAAAGACGCTGAAACCGTTTACGCACAAGGTACTCTCACGATAAGCTATAGATGTACAAACAAATGATAAAAGATTGATTCACTCTATTATAACATTGTGCGTTACATTATTCGGAGGTGCAGAACATGGCAAAAGGATTAAAGGTTGTCACAATCGGCGGAGGATCAAGCTATACACCAGAACTTGTCGAAGGATTCATTAAACGGTACGAGGAATTTCCAATAAGCGAACTTTGGCTCGTCGATATCGAAGCAGGTAAAGAAAAGCTTGAGATCGTCGGAAATCTTGCAAAACGCATGGTGAAAAAAGCAGGGCTTCCAATAGAGGTTCATTTAACTTTAGATCGCCGGAAAGCACTGGTAGACGCTGATTTCGTCACAACACAATTCCGCGTCGGATTACTGGAAGCACGTATGAAGGATGAACGTATTCCTTTAAAATATGATGTCATTGGTCAAGAAACAAACGGTCCAGGCGGTCTATTCAAGGGCCTGCGCACCATCCCTGTCATTCTTGAGATTGTGAAAGATATTGAAGAATTATGCCCGGATGCTTGGCTTGTGAATTTCACAAATCCAGCTGGTATGGTCACAGAAGCCGTACTTCGCTATTCAAACCACCGCAAAGTCGTTGGACTATGTAACGTACCAATCGGCATTCGCATGGGCATCGCCAAAGGACTTGATGTTGACGCAAGCAGAGTCGAAGTCAGCTTTGCTGGATTAAACCATATGGTCTTTGGACTGAACGTGTTCTTAGATGGCAAAAGCATCATGGATCAAGTGATCGAAGACATGGCAGATCCAAACTCTACGATGTCGATGAACAACATTCACGCCATTCCGTGGGATGCTGATTTCTTAAAAGGGCTTGGCGTGATTCCTTGTCCGTACCACCGCTACTATTACAAAACAAGTGATATGTTGGCTGAAGAGAAAAAAGCAGCAGAAAATGAGGGAACTCGTGCAGAAGTCGTCCGTGCACTAGAAAATGACCTGTTCGAGCTTTACAAAGATCCTGATCTTGATATTAAGCCGCCACAGCTTGAAAAACGAGGCGGTGCTTACTACAGTGATGCAGCATGTAACTTGATCGCATCCATTTATAACGACAAGCATGACATTCAGCCTGTAAACACGATCAACAATGGCGCCATCAGTGACATTCCAAATGATTCTGCCGTTGAACTGAACTGTGTCATCACAAAAGACGGCCCAAAACCAATCGCTGTTGGTGAAATGCCGGTCGCTGTCAAAGGACTTATTTCTCAAATTAAATCCTTTGAACGTGTAGCCGCTGAAGCAGCCGTGACAGGCGACTACAACACAGCACTTGTCGCCATGACCATCAATCCGCTCGTCCCATCAGATGCCATTGCAAAAAGCATCCTAGATGAAATGCTAGAAGCACACAAAGAATATCTGCCACAGTTTTTCAATAAAGTCGAAGCATAAAAAGAAGCCGCACTTGTCAAAGTGCGGTTTTTCTTATTTCCCGGCAAACAACTGATCCATCTGAGCACGGTCATAGTCTAAGAGCCAGTGCTGTAAACCTTCATAAACTGGACACAGATGTTCTGGATCTGCCGCAATAAGATCACAGCCTCGATCATCATATAAGTGGAAAATCATCTGTTTTGAGAGATTGATGAGATAAATGTCATAACCAAGCTTTCCTTTCATGATTTGATTCGGTTTGTAGAAATCCTCTTGGCATATGGCTTGTAATAGCGGGCGCAATCGAATATCTTGCAACTGACACTTGAGTGTAAATCTCTCTATTTTCATTGTTTCTTCTTGTTTTGGTTGTATATAGGTCAAATGCTCGTGACGCAATCGGTGACGCACTTGTCGGTCGGCATATTTCTGATAAACTAGGAGCTTTTGCTTCGTTAATTCATGTTCATGCTGCGTATAGACATCCGTGACAAGTAGAATATCGTCTTCTGGATCAAAAGCATATCTGACAATTTTTAAAGCCCGATCGCCTGCTTTTTCTAATACAACCGCTTCTTCTCCTAATGACCAATCTGCCACTTCAAAGCGAAGACCAAAAGGCCACCTATAAAAAAGAGGCGGTGTGAGGACAAGATCAGGAAAATGACTTTTTAAAAAACGATTGGTTTGATCGCTCATCTCATGTCCTTCCATTGGTTTTATTTCTTATTTTACCGTTGAAACTGATGGAAATTCAATTGGAAATAAACTGTCATTTCTTATATGATAGAAAGAGATGGAGGTGTGACCAATTGAAAAAATGGTTTTTACAGGTGTTCCTCACCGCATTGATCACGATGTGGATACAGACTGGACTTGATCAGGCGAACATCATTCAAATCAACAATGTATGGGTCGATGTCAGCAGCTGGATCCTAATCTTCTTTGTCATCTACGCACTTTTTGAATGGACTGCTCACGTCTTAGCAAAACGGAAAATCGCTCATCGCTGAACATCTCTTTTTACAGAGATGTTTTTTGTTGAAACTCTTCCTGCACAAGTTCATGAATCACGCCCATTCCTGCCTGACTTCCAGCTGCTGCTGCAAGAACAAGCTGAGCAGGTCCGCCTAAATTATCACCACATGCAAAAATACCGCTGACGGTTGTACGCCCAAGAATATCTGTTTCAATGCCCCCATTTTCCGTCATTTGACAGCCTAGTTTTTCAGCAAAAGGGGTTGACTGCTTGAAATCACTTGCGACAAATCCGCCTTCTCTTATCACTATCTCTCCATTTATAAGCTGAAGAGAGCGTAGCTGACCATTGTCATGATGGATCGCTACAATTGGCACATCAATAACTTGAATAGAATGTGCTGATAGCAGTGCTTTCTCCTCTTCAGCTAACACTTGCTGTCCATTTGTAAACACAATCAAATCCTTTGTCCAATTGGAAAGAAGTTTCGCCATATGCAAAGCGCGCTGGTTCTCTGCAATCAGGGCAAGTGGCTTGTCCTTCAGCTCCCAGCCATCGCAGAAAGGACAGCTAAACAACGTCTTTCCATACACATCATGAATCCTGTTGATCTTTGGCAATATGTCCTGAAGTCCTGTGGCCAAAATGATTTTTTTCGCTTCGAATCTTTCTCCTTCTTGTGTCATTAACGCGAAGTTGTCCTCATGATTTTGTATCTCCACAATTCTGCTTCGTTTGATTTGGATATTAGGGTAGTTTTGAAGATCCGCTTCTCCTGCTTGTCTGATCTCAAACGGTGTCATTCCATCGTTTGTAATAAATCCATGTGATTCCTGAGTCACTCGATTTCTTGGCATCTCGTCATCGAATATCATGACCTGTTTTCTGCCCCGCCCCACAACAAGTGCTGCATTTAATCCGGCTGGTCCGCCTCCGATAATGGCACAATCTAATAACATGTCAATCTCTCCTTTTTATTCAAGATTTTAAAGACTCTTAATATCTATAATTGGTTCAAAAAAATCACATGATGAAAAATGGATTTTTTTCTGTCTGCTCTATTTGGCTTGCAATATCAACTAACCGCTTTTGACTTAACGTCTCCTGCATTTTCGTTTCAACATCCTGCATGACTTGTTCAATCAAACAGCCATCATGAGGCATGAAAGAATCATGTTCTAAAGAACAACGAAATAAATGGGTTTGTCCTTCTACCGCCTGAATGACGTCTAGAAACGAAATGTCCTCCTTCTTTTTCAGAATGGTGTAACCACCTTTTGCGCCAGGTGTTGATTCAATCAATCCTGCCTTCACAAGCTTTGTTAAAATTTTAGATAAATAGGTAGGTGAAAGATCTTGCATCTTGGCGAGAGGCTCAACGCCTATTGCTTTCCCCTTTGGTGCAAGGGATAAAAATACCATCGTATGCAGCGCATAGTTGGTCGCTTTAGAATATTTCATAGAAACATTCCTTTCTATCTATTGTAGACCTTTTATATCTGTAATTGATCATAAAAGATTCAAGAAGAAAAAGCAAGTATTGTGGATCTGCTTCTTTTTTCATTCCACATTTCGCATTTCCTTCCGATAATAGAAGTAAGCACGAATAAAAGCTTGATGAAGACTAGAAGGAGTGAAAAAAATGTCAGATCAACAGCACAATGCAGCACACGAAGAAGAAGAGGAATTTAACGTATACGACATGCTTCCACCCGCAGGAACAATCATTGGCGAAGCAACAGAAGAAGAAATGGAAGCTGCGGCAGCATTAGAAGTGAGACATTACGCCTTTATGCGTCTGCAAGACTCGTACATTCAATTTGATGGATCTTCTTATAAAGAATTGCTTAAAGACTTTCAAGAACTAGAATTTGATTCTGCAAAATTTTGGAGAGCCATCGCACGACGCCTGCAAGTCCCATACGAATGGCCAATCCGAATCGACCATGCAAACGGTCCTATTTATATTGGTGAAACAGAAGATAGCCGTGAGGTTGAGGAGAGTGCGGAGTAAAGGAATTGGTGACCCCCTTTTTGATAAGGGGGTCTATTTTAAAAATGATAGATACTTATTCCTCTAAATCAAATTCCAATGCGATTGATATATTAAAGGCAATGTGGGGCATTTCATCTATTTCTGATTGACTCAAATGCTTCGCAAAACGACGTGCATGCTCGACAACATCAGCATGCTGCTTAATCATTTCGTCATTCATTATAAAGATCGTATTGATTGCCCAGCCAGCAGTCGTTAACATTTCTTCGTTCTGAAGGCTATCCATATATGTTTCTACTTCAGAAAAAATCCACTTGATATCATCAATTTGTTCCACTTGGAAATTAGCGATTTTTGAAAGTTGCTCAGGGTCTTTGGTTAAAAAGATATCTTTCACTTCTTCTTTTGATAATGGTTTATTCTGTTTTTCATATTCAGCCAGCCATTCTTCATCTGACATTTCATCATCTTCACTATCCTCTGCGGTATAATGCCCCGCAATCAATTCATCAAACGAATCCGCTAATTTAAAATCCGTCTCATATTCTAGATCAAAGTAATGAACCGGCGGATGTTCCTTTGTTTCTCTATAATCCAAAGCGATCCACGTATGACCATCCCCACAAATCAGTACAAGCCCCTCAGGCAATTCCCATTCTTCTATTAAATAATCACTGTCCATAATACCTTCGCCTTTGGCAATTCCTCTTAAGTGATCAAATGACACATGATCCTCTGCCCATCCATTCGGCTGGTCTGTTGGAAAAGCATTATGTAGGGTATAACCGCCATTTTGTTCGAGGATAAGCTTCTTATATGTATCAGGCAAGGTGACGCCTAGTTTCTTTTCTGCTTTTGCAATGCCTTTTTCATTGATTTTCTTAAATGTCTCTTCACTTTCTCTGTCTGTGTCCCAAAATGGTTTCAAATAAAATACCTCCAATTGTTATTTCTATCTCATTTTACCATTTGGGAAAACTAGTTTAATAGTCCTGTTCATAAAAAAAAGAAGGGTTCCCCCTCCTCTTGTTGATCATGAATGTTCTTGATTTCTCGCTTCAAATTCATCTAGCATTGCACGCACTTCATCTGTTGATGATGTGTTCATTAATTGGTTTCTTAGGAAGCTTGCTCCTCTGAACCCTTTCACATAAATCTTAAAGAAACGATGAAGTGCCTTAAATGGACGCAAGCCTAATGAGGAATATTGATCATGAAGATCAAGATGCAATCTTAAAAGACCTAACAGTTCGTCACTCGTATGCTCTTTCGGCTCTTTTTCAAAGGCAAATGGGTTATGAAAAATCCCACGTCCAATCATCACTCCGTCCACTCCATACTGTTCAGCAAGCTTTAAGCCAGTTTGACGGTCAGGAATATCACCATTGATCGTCAAAAGCGTATCAGGTGCTACTTCATCACGAAGTTTTTTAATTTCAGGAATGAGCTCCCAGTGCGCATCTACCTGGCTCATTTCCTTTCTAGTACGAAGATGAATCGATAAATTCACAATGTCTTGCTCCAAAATGTGTCTGAGCCAACCACGCCATTCATCGACCTCAGTAAACCCTAGTCTTGTTTTCACACTAACAGGTAATCCCCCTGCTTTTGCCGCTTGAATCAGCTCTGCCGCAACGTCTGGGCGAAGAATCAATCCACTGCCCTTCCCGTTTTGCGTGACATTTGGGACAGGACAGCCCATATTAATATCAAGCCCCTGAAATCCTAACTCCGCCATTCCAATACTCATTTGTCTAAAGTTCTCAGGCTTGTCTCCCCAAATATGAGCAACAATCGGCTGCTCATCCTCTGTAAATGTTAAACGGCCTTTCACACTTTGAATGCCATCAGGGTGGCAGTAGCTCTCACTGTTCGTAAACTCTGTAAAAAACACATCAGGTCTCGCCGCCTCACTCACAACATGACGAAACACAACATCTGTCACTTCTTCCATTGGTGCTAATATAAAAAATGGCCGTGGTAAATCACGCCAGAAATTTTTACTCATCTTTCATCCAATTCCTCTCATGACATAGCGCCTTATGGGGCATGTCCTTCTGTAAATTCTTTCAGCAATTTTTATCATTATATACTTTAATATGAACTAGGCAAAATTGCAAAAAAGGACATTTCAAAACCAAATAAGGGGTAAAAATTAATTTTCGACCTATAATTACCGTTTTGTATTCAAGTAAAGGGCAGCCAAAATAAAAATATCCCGATATCGGTGTTATATCACGAAATCGGGATGTTCCAATACATTATGACTGTTGAATCACAAGACTAGCAACGCATTCAACATGACTCGTATGCGGAAACATATCCACCGGCTGCACTTCCTCCGTCACATACCCACCATCTTCAAGAATACGCAAATCACGAGCTAGCGTCCCAGGATTACAGGACACATACACAACACGGTTTGGTTTCATCTTTAAAATCGTATCAAGCAGTGCTTCATCACAGCCTTTTCTTGGTGGATCGACCACTAGCGTATCTGCTTTGATACCTTCTTTGTACCAGTTTGGGATAACAGTTTCTGCTTCACCGACTGCGAATTCAACGTTGTTAATCCCGTTTAAGGCAGCATTGCGTTTTGCATCTTCAATCGCTTCTGGCACAATTTCTACGCCATATACTCTGCCTGCTTTTTGTGCGAGAAATAAGGAAATCGTACCGATTCCGCAGTAGGCATCAATGACGGTTTCTTCGCCTTGCAGCTCCGCATATTCAAGGGCTTTGTCGTAAAGCATCTTTGTTTGAGCTGGATTCACTTGATAAAAGGAGCGGGCTGAAATGGCAAATTTGATGTCGCCAATCGTGTCATAAATGTATTCTTCGCCCCATAAAACGGTTGTTTCGTCTCCGAAAATGACATTTGTCTTCTTTGAATTCACGTTTTGTACAATTGACCGAACGTGTGGGAAGCGTGCTATAATCTGCTCAATCACTTGTTGCTTTTGCGGAAAATCAGCCGTTCTTGTGACAAACACAACCATCATTTCACCTGTTGCAATACCGTAGCGAACCATGACATGGCGAAGCCAGCCTTTATGACGTTCTTCGTTATATGCTTTGATACCGAACGCTTGGCATATTTCTTTGACAGCTTGAACGACTTCATCGTTTTCTGATTGCTGGATCAAACATTTTTCCATATCAATGATTTCATGGGTACGCTGCTGATAAAATCCTGCAACAAGTCCGCCTTCCCGTTCGCCAACTGGTACTTGTGCTTTGTTTCGGTAATTCCAAGGGTCTTCCATGCCGAGTACAGGATGAACTTTTACACGGCTCATATCAAGCTTGCCGATCCGCTCCAATACGTCCTTTACTTGTTTCTGTTTAAAAAGCAGCTGGCCTTCATAGCTCATGTGCTGAATTTGACAGCCTCCGCACTGCTTATAGATAGGACATGGCGCATCTTGCCTGTGCTGACTTTCCTTTGTCAGCTCCATGAGTCGTCCAAAAGCAAATCCTTTTTTGACACGTGTGACTTTGATTTTCCCTTGTTCCTCAGGAAGGGCATTCGGTACAAACACTGGGAAACCCTCAATTTTCGCTACACCTGCACCTTCGTGCGTTAAATCTTCGAAGGTTACATTGTAGTATTCATTCTTTTCAACAGGCGGTTTCATATTCACCAATTTTATCACCTCATTTGCAAAGAAAAACTTGGTCGCCATAAGGAACCAAGTTTAGTCTTCACCCTATTTTTTCAGCTGTTGCTTTTGGCACAATAAATTCAATATGGCGATACAGATTTTCAAATTCACCTGGCAGCATGCCGCCGTATTCACCATCTAAATTCAATTGCATTTTATCTTTTACATCTACCTTCACGCGATTCGCTTTTGCGTAGATGACATTGTTATCATGAATATGCTCGCCTCGAAGTGCAAGGCTGACCACTCGAATGGCTTCTGCTAGATTGACCTTCTTTAGAATGATCAGGTCAAACATCCCATCATCTAGAATGGAATCTGGTGCGAGCTTTTCAAAGCCGCCTACTGAGTTTGTTAGTGAAACAAGAAACAGCATGATTTCTCCATGAAACAATTTGCCGTCATATTCAATTTCGACTTCTGTCGGGCGAATGGAAGGAAGCATCTCCATGCCTTTCAAATAATACGCAAGTTGTCCTAGCATGGTTTTCAGCTTACTAGGCACTTCATAGGTCAGCTCTGTTAATCGGCCGCCTCCCGCAATATTAATGAAATACTGTCCATTCACTTTACCAATATCAAGCGGCTTTGCTACACCATCAATGATGGCATCTGTCGCTTTTAAAATATCTTCTCTTGGAATGCCAAGTGCTCTTGCGAAGTCATTGGTCGTTCCAACTGGAATGATTCCTAATTTTGGTCTTTTTTCAAGCGGTGCTAATCCATTGACGACTTCATTAATCGTGCCGTCTCCACCAGCTGCTACAATTAAATCAAAATCTCTCTGTGCGGCTTTTTCGGCAGCTTGTGTTGCATCTCCTGCACATGTCGTCGCATGACAAGATGTTTCATAACCAGCCTGTTCAAATTTTTGCAAAACCTGCGGTAAATTCTTCTTAAAGAGTTCACGTCCAGATGTCGGATTGTATATAATTCGAGCACGTTTCATTCATCATCATCCTATTATCATTATGCAATCTATTTTCACCACTAACAACCTTTAATTATACTATGAGATTTGAAAATGGCAACAGAACAACCCCCTAATATTTGAAATCTCACGGTACGTTTCCCTCAGCAGATCAGCATTCTGATAAGATAAAAGAAAACGATGAAAAGGATGGTATGCCATGAAAAAGCCTGTCTATTTCAACCATGACGGCGGTGTTGATGATCTCGTGTCCTTATTTCTACTTCTTCAAATGGAACACCTGAAAGTGATCGGGATGTCTGTGATTCCTGCTGATTGTTATTTAGAGCCTGCGCTGAGCGCCTCTCAGAAAATTATTGATCGATTTAGCCCATATGAGATTGAAATAGCCGCTTCCAATTCTAGAGGTGTCAATCCATTTCCAAAGGAATGGCGTATGCATGCTTTTTATGTAGATGCCCTGCCGATTTTAAATGAAAAAGGCGCTGTTGATACAAAAGTATCTAAGCTTCCTGCACATCTTCACCTGATTGAAACGGTGAAAAAGTCAACCGAACCTGTTACGCTGCTCTTTACAGGACCGCTCACAGACCTTGCACGCGCCTTAGAAGAAGATCCTTCCATCTCAAATAAAATTGAGAAACTGGTATGGATGGGCGGCACATTCCTTGAAAAAGGCAATGTCGAAGAACCTGAGCATGATGGAACAGCAGAATGGAATGCTTTTTGGGACCCTTATGCTGTGAGCACCGTATTTCAAGAGCGTTTTCCAATTGAAATGGTCGCACTGGAAAGCACGAATCAAGTCCCGCTCACACTCGATGTCCGTCAACGATGGGCTTCCCTTCGCTCTCACATCGGGATTGACTTTATTGGACAATGTTATGCCTTTTGTCCGCCTCTCATTCATCACGAAACGAACTCGACTTACTACTTATGGGATGTGCTGACAACGATCACTCTTGCATCCACCTCATTTACCCGTTCAAAAGAAATGAATGCAATTGTTTATACCGAAACACCAAGACAAGGACGTACTGAAGAACATCCAGATGGAAAATCGATTCAAGTCATTGACCACGTTGATCGGGATGTCTTTTTCGAGGCCTTTGAAGAGCTTATGAGAAAAGCGGTTTGTCAGATTTCATCATAAAAAAGCCCCGCTTATTAGCGGGGCTCAAATTGTTGACACAGGGCTAAAATGAACTTGATTTTAGCCCTGTGTCTTCTTTTCAGCGTGATAGAAAACCTTTGCAGTCTAGGAAGGACGAGTACCGGCGCGGAGCGAATTTGACATTCGTGAGCACCGGCACGCAGGACTGACAAAGAATGAGAGGGTTTGTCTACACGCTGAAGCCCCGCTCATGAGCGGGGCTTCCTCTTACTCTTCTTCAGCGTACTTTTTCTTACGTCTAAACTTGCTTAAGATTTCATACACGATTGGCACGATGACCAATGTGAGAAGTGTAGAACTTGTTAAACCGCCAATAACGGTGACGCCAAGTCCTTTTGATACGATCTGACTTCCGCCTTCAAAACCTAATGCGAGTGGCAGCAATGCACCAATTGTCGCAAGTGCCGTCATTAAGATTGGGCGTAATCTTGTTGTACCTGCTTCAAGTAAGGCTTCTCTTGTTGAAAGTCCTTCTTTTTCTTTATGAATCACTCGGTCAATCAAGACAATGGCATTTGTTACAACGATTCCGATCAGCATCAGCAATCCAATCATGGCATTTAAACTGATGGTTTCTTTCGCTACAAACAATCCAACGAGTGCACCAATAATCGTAAATGGAAGTGAGAACAGAATCGCAAATGGTGCAAGACCTCCGCCAAATGTAATGACGAGAACGAGGTATACAATAGCAATCGCTGCAAGCATTGCGAGTCCTAGCTGTGTAAAGGATTCCTCAATATCCGCACTTACACCGCCTGTATCAATCGTAACGCCAGATTTTAAATCAAGCTTGTCAACTTTCTTCTGGACATCTTGTGTCACACTTGATACGTCGTCTGTTGTCATGTCACCAGATACTTCAGCGTAAATCTTCCCATCACGCTTTGTCACAGTGTTTGCTGTTGTGCCATCTTTCACTTTCACCACATCGCCAATTCGGACTTGTTGTCCTGTTGGTGTTGTGATCTTTTTATTCTCTAGATCTTTTTTACTCTTGTATTCATCTTTTTCCGTTTGAAGCTTCACATCTAGTTCTTTGCCGTCCTCTGTTACTTTCGTCAACGTTGTTTCATTACTTTGAGGAGCGATCGCCTGTGCGATTTGTGAAGCGGTCAAGCCTAGTTTCGCCAGTTTTTCTTGATCTGCATTAAACGTATATTCGTCATACTTCTCAGATAAACTTGTGCTGACGTTTTTCAAGTTCTTCTCATCTTTTAAAATGTTCTCGACATCTTTGACTGTGCCTTCAATATCACTTGCTTTGTCACCGTACACATAGTACGTCACTGTATTGCTTGCGCCAGCAGATGAGAAGTCTTGTGATTTCCATTCCCCTTTAGACGTTTTGTCTTGAAGGGCTTTAACCACACGATCTTTTTCTTTATCAAAGTTCGGTGTGTCATCGTCGTATTGTACGAAGAATAATGCACCGTTAGAGTTTCCACCAACACTTGCTGTCAGTGCATTTGAAGAGCCTAATGAATATTGAACCGTATTGACATGATCACGTTTCATTAAGTAATCTTCTGCCTTTTTCGTTTCAGCAATGGCTTGTTCTCTCGTTTGTCCAGGCTCTGGCGTGTATGTCACCATTGCCGTTTTTTCTGCTTCCTGTGGTAAGAAACTGACACCGACAAGTGGTGCGAGGAATAAGCTTCCGACCAGCATCAAAATCGCAATTCCTGACGTGATCCATTTATGGTTCAATGTCCAATTGAGTACACGTCTATAACCACCAGCAAGTTTGCTTGGTTTGTGTTCTTTTACCTTTTTCGCTTTGCCGTACAGGTTCTTTTTAAATAGGCTATGAGCCATCATTGGAACGATTGTAATGGCGACAAGTAGTGAAGCCATTAGAGCAAACACAATGGTTAATGCAAATGGGATGAATAGTTCACCAATCATTCCACCCACTAGCGCTAATGGCAAGAATACCGCAATTGTGACAATCGTCGAAGACATAATCGGAATAAACATTTCTTTTGTGGCTTCTCTAACGAGTGCTTTTCCTTTTAACGGTTCATCTTTTAACGCCATTCGTCGATAGATGTTTTCTATGACGACAATCGAGTCATCGACAACACGTCCAATGGCGACTGTCATGGCACCAAGTGTCATGATATTTAATGTGATATCTAGCTGATTTAATAATAAAACAGCAATCAACAGGGATAACGGAATGGAGATGACCGAAATTAATGTTGATTTGATATCTCGAAGGAACAACATGATGATAATGATCGCAAAGATTGCTCCGATGATCGCCTTGTTCAGCATTGTGCTGACAGATTCTTTAATCGGCTCTGCTTGATCATATGTCGTGCTGACTTTGATTCCTTTATTGTCTTTTTTGAATGTTTCAAGTTCTTTTGTGACTGCTTCTGCTACACTCACTGTGTTGGCATCAGAGCCTTTGACAATTTGCAGACCGATACTATCTTTTCCGTTCGTTCTAGAAATCGATTCTGCATCTTTTACGACTTTAATATCTGCAATCTCAGAAAGTTTGATCGTCGGCAGCTCTACCGATTGACCGCTTGCTGCACCTGTACCAGTTTGCTGCTGAGCTGCTGCTGCCTGCTGCTGACTTGCACTTCCAGCCTGTTGATCATCACCTTGAGCTCCTGCATTTCCTGAGCCGCTAGAAGACGCCCCAGCTCCTGCGCTTCCCGCACCGCCGCTTGCACTTGGTGTAACAGGAATTCGCATGTTTTTCAAATCTTTAACACTTAAAATATTGCCATCCACTACGACTGATTTTTGCTTGTTGCCAAATGTGTATAACCCTAAAGGTACATTGACATCAGAGCCTTTGATCATGTTTTGGACAGTTTCTTCATCTAAACCATATTCCTTTAATTTCTTTTGTTTAAAAGAAAATTCTACTTCTTTGATTTGTTGTCCAGAAGCTTCGACAGAAGAGACACCATCTAAACCTTGAAGAGAAGGAATAAGGTCATTTTCCACTTTTTGTGTCAGGTCTTGTAATGATTCTTTATCACCGGAGACACTAAGAGCTAAGATTGGAATCGCATTGATGCTAAAACGTGCGATTTTTGGTTTTTCTGCATTTTCTGGAAAATTGATATTGCTAATGGCATCTTCAATTTCCTTCTTTGCTTCATCCATATCTTTATTGTAATCGTACTCGATTTGAATCGATGAGGCATTTTCAAAAGAATTAGAAGTGACCACATTCACCCCATTGAGATTTTGGATCGACTTCTCAATTGGATCTGTCACCTTATCTGATACTTCGTCCGGCGTTGCGCCAGGATACGTTGTAGAAACCGTAATGACTGGAGTGTTGATATTCGGGATTGATTCTTGTTTCATATTCAATCCGGCATATAGACCAGCAACTGTTACGATAATCGTCATGAGCCATACAGCGAACTTGTTCTTTAATACAAAATTGATGATCGAATTCATTATGTCCTCCATTTTCCTTTATGTATTGACTGACTGGTCATTCTATATCATAATAAACGGTGATATACAATGCCGTCAACCATTTCACTTGCGTTTGACGTAACATTCTAAAGCTGAAGGGGCCTTATTTCATGAACGAAAAAAAAGAAAAAATCATTAAAGCAAGCATTCAGTTGTTTGCGAAAAAAGGTTTTTCTTCTACGACCATTCAGGAAATTGCAGATGAATGCGGAATTTCTAAAGGTGCATTTTATTTGCATTTCAAATCAAAAGAACAGCTTTTCAACAGAGCGTTTGAATATTATATCGACACGTCTATGCAAAGTATTGAAAAGATTCGAAAAGAAAATCAACATCTTGCGCCTAGAGATATCTTTCAGAAACAAATCGCTGAACAGTTCCAGCACTTTGCTGAGAACAAGGATTTTATCATTTTGATCCTCAGCGAGAACATTATTCCGGAAAACCAGCAAATTAAAAAGTATTCAAAAACGGTTAAAAAACAGATGAATGATGAAATCCAAATTTCTATTTTGACCACGTATGGACAGGAGATCGAACCATATATAACTGACCTGTCAGTCATGATTCAAGGAATCATCCAATCTTATGTGCAAGTACTGCTTTTGCAAGATCAGATGCAATTATCATGTGATGAGCTCTCATCCTTTATTCTCGACCGATTTGATGATTTGGTACATGGGCTTCTTCGTTCTCATGCGAAGCCGATTCTGAAGCAAAACATTTGGGATGATGAAGCGCCAAATGCCGCTACTCTTCAAGAAGAGCTTCGATTGTTAAAATCTGAGCATCTGCTTTCGGATGATACCCTTGTATCCATTGAAGTTATTGAAGAAGAATTGGCCAAAGATGAGCCTCGCAAGCCGGTCATTCAAGGGATGCTGACAAATTTAGAAACGTGTGAGGACTCCGCTGTCCAAAGAGCTGTGGAACAATTGAAGCTATTCCTCCAATGACAATACGTGGCGATGTTCACTTTAGTTCACCTTTATCCCCTTCGAATATGTGCTAAAGCTTATGCTTCATTATAAAAAAAGAACCAATGAATTGATATACGGCGGTGGTCTGAATCTGTGATAAGACCCTGTCATATCCATCAACAAAAAACCGCCTCTTCCAATGAGGCGGTTTTTGCGATTTAGCGTTTTTTGATTTCTTCGAGAAGAATCTTGTTGACCATCGGTGGGTTTGCTTGTCCCTTCGATGCTTTCATGATTTGTCCGACTAAGAAACCAATTGCACGGTCTTTTCCATTTTTGAAGTCTTCAATGGATTGCGGGTTGTTATCAAGAGCTTCTGTGACAAGTTTGAGCAGTGCACCTTCGTCAGAAATTTGGACAAGTCCTTTTTCTTTGACGATTGTTTCTGCGTCGCCCCCATTTTCGATAAGTTCTTTGAATACCTTTTTGGCAATCTTAGAAGAAATCGTTCCTTTTTCGATAAGCTTGATCATGCCAGCCAGTCCTTGCGGCGTTAGCTTCGTATCTTCCAGCTCTTTTTGAGCCGAGTTCAAGTAGGCAGATACTTCACCCATGAGCCAGTTTGATGCTTGCTTCGCTTCAGCACCTTCTGAAATGGTCGCTTCAAAGAAATCAGACATTTCTTTTGTCAGCGTCAGTACCATTGCGTCATATGCAGGAAGTCCAAGTTCATCAATGTAGCGTTTGCGGCGCTCGTCTGGAAGCTCTGGAATGGATGCTCTTACGCGTTCTTTCCACTCGTCATCAATGTATAGCTCCACCAAATCTGGTTCTGGGAAGTAGCGGTAATCATCAGAGCCTTCTTTGACACGCATGAGGATCGTCTTTTTAGACGCTTCGTCATAGCGGCGAGTTTCTTGTTCGATCAATCCGCCAGAAAGCAATACTTGCTCTTGGCGTTTTTCTTCGAACTCAAGACCTTTTTGGACGAATGCGAATGAGTTTAAGTTCTTCAGCTCTGTTTTCGTTCCAAACTCTTCACGGCCGATCGGACGAAGAGAAATGTTCGCATCACAGCGCAGTGAGCCTTCTTCCATCTTACAGTCAGAGACGCCTGTATATTGAATAATAGATTTTAATTTTTCTAAGTAAGCATACGCTTCTTCTGGCGTACGAATGTCTGGCTCAGATACGATTTCAACAAGCGGTGTTCCTTGACGGTTGAAATCGACGAGTGAATAACCGTCGCCTGTGTGCGTCAGTTTTCCTGCATCCTCTTCCAAATGAAGACGTGTAATACCAATTCGTTTTGTTTTGCCGTCTACTTCAATTTCAATCCAGCCGTTTTCACCGATCGGTTTATCAAATTGAGAAATTTGATACGCCTTTGGGTTATCAGGATAGAAATAGTTTTTACGGTCAAATTTTGTATCAGTTGCAATCTCACAGTTCAGTGCCATTGCTGCTTTCATCGCAAAGTTCACCGCTTCTTTGTTCAGCACAGGCAGTACGCCAGGATAACCAAGATCGATGACACTTGTTTGCGTATTGGCAGCCGCACCAAAAGGCGTCGGTGAGCTTGAGAAAATTTTTGATTGTGTTTTGAGCTCTACGTGGACTTCAAGTCCAATTACCGTTTCAAAGTTCATTCTGATTCACCCCTTACAGTTCAGGTTTTGCTTTATGATGATCTGTTGCTTGTTCGAAAGCGTGAGCCACGCGGTAAACGGTTCCTTCATCAAAGTGTTTACCGATGATTTGCAGTCCTAACGGAAGACCATTTGCAAATCCACAAGGCACACTGATTCCTGGTACGCCTGCAAGGTTAACAGGGATCGTTAAAATGTCGTTTGCATACATCGTGAGTGGATCGCTTGTCTTTTCACCAATGTTAAATGCCGGAGTTGGTGTTGTTGGTCCTACAATGACATCATACTTTTCGAAAACATCTTCAAAGTCTTTTTTGATCAGCGTACGGACTTTTTGCGCTTTTTTATAGTATGCATCGTAATATCCTGAGCTTAGAGCGAATGTGCCAAGCATGATGCGGCGTTTCACTTCGTCTCCAAAGCCTTCAGAACGGGTATTTTTATATAAATCAATCAGGTTGTCTGCATTGTCTGTACGGTAGCCATAGCGAATACCGTCAAAACGCGCAAGGTTTGCAGATGCTTCTGAAGATGACAGTAAGTAGTACGTCGCAAGCGCATATTTAGAATGCGGAAGAGACACTTCTTCCCATGTCGCACCAAGTCCTTCTAATACTTTCAACGCTTGAAGAACAGACTCTTTTGCTTCTTCGCCAACACCTTCACCAAGATATTCTTTTGGTACAGCGATTTTCAAGCCTTTGATGTCGCCAGTTAATGAAGAAAGAAAGTCTGGGACATCGACATTTGCACTCGTTGCGTCCATTTGATCAACACCAGAAATCGCTTGAAGAACATATGCATTGTCCTCAACATTACGCGTAATCGGCCCAATTTGATCTAATGATGAAGCAAATGCGATTAAACCGTATCTAGATACACGGCCATACGTTGGTTTAAGACCCACAACACCACAGAATGATGCCGGCTGGCGAATGGAGCCGCCTGTATCCGATCCAAGAGAGAATGGTACTTCTCCAGCTGCAACAGATGCTGCTGAGCCACCACTTGATCCACCTGGAACTGTATTTAAATTCCACGGGTTTTTCGTTGCTTTGAAGCCTGAGTTCTCCGTAGAAGATCCCATCGCAAATTCGTCCATGTTTAATTTACCGATTGTGACAGCTTCCGCTTCTCTTAAGCGGTTCACAACAGTTGCATCGTAAATAGGATCGAAGTTTTGCAAGATTTTACTTGATGCCGTTGTACGTAAATCTTTCGTCACGATGTTATCTTTGACACCGATCGGCATACCGAACAATAGACCAAGCTCGTCCTTTTCACCAACGGCCTCGTCTAATTCCTTTGCGTACGCACGTGCTTTCTCTTCGTCCAGCGCTAGGAATGCTTGTACTTTCCCGTCTACTTCATGGATTCGTTTATAAGACTCGTCCACTAAATCAGAAACAGACAGTTCCTTTTTATGTAAAAGCTCTTTTAATTCAGAAATTTTGTGGTCAAACAGTGACATGCCTCAGGCCTCCTTTAGTCCAAAATTGATGGCACACGAATATAGCCGTCTTTATGATCAGGCGCGTTTTTGATGACTGCCTCAATGGAAAGACCTTTATTCGGAACATCTTCTCTCATGACGTTTTTCATTTTTAATACGTGTGTTGTTGGTTCAACGTTTTCCGTATCTACCTCGTTTAACTGCTCTGCAAATGAAATGATGCTATCAAGCTGTTCTGTAAACATCTCAGCTTCTTCTTCTGTAATCGCAAGCCGTGCCAAATGCGCAACATGCTTTACTTCTTCTATTGAAATTCTTGACATGCAGGTTCACCTCCAAAAATGATACGTGTTCGTGGTCATGATCATAAGTCATATACACTTTATCATATCAAATTTTACTGTTCTAAAGCAACTTTACGAGGACGCCTAGAAAGGCTTTGTCCACTAATATGCCATTGCGGTGCAGCCATTGTCTAAAATATTCATCAAGCTGACTTTTTATTTTTCAGAAAATTTTTTCTTTTATTTAATTGAGTAAGCGCTTACATATAGACGCTTATCACGCATACACGTATTTTTTTGTATGATGAGGATGTTTAAGAAGGTTGATCACTTGGGAATACTCTGATAGGTTAAGTAACCATAGCAGTGAGCAGACAGTTCAATAGGCTGTTCTTTGTATATTTTGATTGAGGTGATGTCAAATTAATACGAAAAAGGTGATATGGAAACATGAGTATTGAGATTGTAATTTCTCTATCTATTTATTTTATTGGAATGCTTGCCATTGGCTGGTATGCATTCAGAAAAACAAACGACTTGAATGATTATATGTTAGGCGGACGCGGGTTAGGTCCTTATGTAACGGCTCTATCTGCTGGTGCAGCTGATATGAGTGGGTGGATGCTGATGGGGCTTCCAGGCGCTATGTATACAACTGGTCTTTCATCTGGATGGCTTGCTGTTGGTTTAATTAGTGGGGCTTACTTAAACTATCTTTTCCTAGCGCCACGATTGAGATCATATACAGAAGTTGCTGATGATGCGATTACCATTCCAGACTTTTTTGACAAACGGTTTAAAGACTCATCTACTTTATTGAAAGCTGTCTCAGCTGTCATCATTATGATTTTCTTTACGCTTTACACCTCATCAGGTATGGTATCAGGCGGACGCTTATTTGAATCAGCGTTTGGTGCTCATTATATGTTTGGTTTAATCTTAACTTCTAGTATCGTGATTTTGTACACACTATTCGGCGGCTTTTTGGCAGTTAGTTTAACTGATTTTGTTCAAGGAGCTATTATGTTTTTAGCATTAGTGCTCGTGCCGATCGTTGCCTTTACTCAATTAGGTGGACCTGTTGCCACATTCAATGATATTCAACAGATTGACCCTAAATTGCTTGATATTTTTAGAGGAACGAGCGTCATTGGCATTATTTCCTTCCTCGCTTGGGGACTCGGTTACTTTGGACAGCCGCACATTATTGTTCGCTTTATGGCGATTACGACTGTAAAAGATTTAAAGCCAGCACGTCGTATCGGTATGAGCTGGATGATTGTGTCTGTCATTGGTTCACTATCTGTCGGTTTAGTCGGTGTCGCTTATGTTCATGAAACAAGCACCACTTTGGCGGACCCAGAAACCATCTTTATTGTGTTTTCTAAAGTGTTATTCCATCCATATATTACTGGATTTTTACTTTCTGCCATTTTAGCTGCAATTATGAGTTCAATTTCTTCTCAGCTGCTTGTCACTGCAAGTGCGATGACAGAGGATTTATACCGTACATTCTTTAGAAGAAAAGCCTCTGACAAAGAACTTGTGATGATTGGACGTATCTCTGTACTAGTCGTAGCGATTGTTGCCATTGGTCTCTCTCTAAACCCAAGTGATACTATTCTTGACCTTGTCGGTTATGCTTGGGCTGGATTTGGATCTTCATTCGGTCCAGTCATCTTGTTATGTCTATACTGGAAACGAATGAATCATCATGGCGCTTTAGCCGGAATGATTGTTGGGGCTGTTGTCGTTCTCGTTTGGATTTCAACAGGCTTAAACAACACGACTGGATTGTACGAAATGGTTCCTGGATTTATTTTAAGTGGTTTGACTGCTATTATTGTCAGCCTCTTAACAAATAAACCGTCTAAAGCTTCTAAAAAGCTATTTAGCAAAATGGAAGACCATCTCGAAGAAGAAACAAAATAACCAGACACGAGGAGTCATCTGCATTATGCGGATGACTCTCTTTATTTTTAAATAAAATGCTTTTCTTTCTCCCGTTTCTGAATAAAATAGAAGTTGTGCAGCCATATGGGCTGTGAGAAGATCATATACATGATGTGAAACGTACATGAAGTGAAAGGAGCGATACGCATGTTTTGGACAATTGAATGGGATACGGTCTTAAAATTAGCCGTTGCCACCTTAATCGGTTTGATCATCGGTCTTGAACGCGAACTTAAGAAAAAGCCGCTTGGGCTGAAAACGTGTATTGTCATTGCTGTCAGCTCCTGCGTATTAACCATCATCAGCATTGATGCAGCCTACAATTTCCCTCGAGTCTCTAAGCTTCAAATGGACCCACTCAGGTTACCGGCGCAAATTATATCTGGTGTTGGTTTTATTGGAGCAGGTGTGATTCTTCGCAAAAGCAATGACGTCATCTCAGGTCTTACGACATCTGCGATGATTTGGGGAGCAGCAGGACTTGGGGTTGCAACAGGTGCAGGTTTTTATAAAGAAGCCTTCCTCAGTCTTTTCTTTATTCTTGTCAGTGTGGAATTTTTACCTTGGCTCTTCCAGCGGATTGGACCCATTCGCTTACAGGAAAAAGAAATCCGCATCAGAATGTCACTTTCTGATCGAAACCGCATGACAGAGATTTTAAAAGAAATGAAAGCACTCAATATTCGTATTCATTCTGTACGTATTGATGATTTAAAGGAAAAAGACTATCCGATCATGGAAGTACGTGTTCGCGTACATAAAGACCGCTATACAACCGATGTGTACTTTGATATTAAAGATTTAGAAGGCGTTGTTGGTGTGAAGTGTGATACGGTTTAGGATAAAAAGCCCCTTGCTATGTGAAACAGCAAGGGGCTTTCTATTTATGTTGTTAGCTGATGAAAGTCAAAAGGCGTAATTGGGGTTTTGTCCTCAATCTCCTTTCGAAAACGCACCAGCATGGCACTTTCTTCAGCGCTTAGTGTTCGGAGATCAAATGCTTGATGTAAAAGCCCATAAATAAGCATATGACGCAGCATAAGGAAATCTGGTATTGTCGCCAGCCATGCGTCATCAAGCTCATTCTCCTGTCGATAGCCTTTGAGAAAATGGCTCATAAATTCACCCGTAAATTCAGCTTTATCCTCATACGGAATCACCGGATACCAAAGAACGTTGTATAGCAAAATGCTTATATCATTGATAAACCAGTGATACCCACAATCATCAAAATCAAATGCAATGATTTCTCCCTGATGATAATGGAAGTTCCCGTGATGTAAATCCGCATGCACCAGTCCATAGACATCCTTGGATATTCGGAGCTGGTGAAGCTTTTGCATCAGTTCATCTTTTCTCTGCAACACAACCGTTTGATCAGAAGGAATATACGTTTCAAGCTTTAATTGCTCCTCCTCATACCACTCTTGACGCTTATAGCGAGGATCTTTCACTTGATATTGTTTAGTCGTTTGATGCATACGCCCAGTATAGGCTCCTAACGCTTGAAACAACTGTCCATTCCAATCTGCTTCGGTCACTTTTCTGCCGGGCGCCTTTTCGTACACTCTCAGCAAAAAAGCGCCTCCTGCTTGATCGGGAATCGCTTCAACATCTTTTCCTCTTGCGGATAAAACCGGTTTAGCTACTGAGATTCCATGTTGAGATAAATACCGAATCCAGTCCATTTCTCCTAGAATATATGTGCGGGAGCGGCGAATGGTATGGGTAATTTTCAATATATAACTCGACCCTTTTTCATCCGTATATTCATACACATAATTTTCTGCATCGGCTAGAAATGTGACCTGTTCTGGCTGAAAATGATAGAGTAGAGCCGCTTTCTTTAAGACCATTTGTTCATCGTATCGTGCTTTTACTTCTTTATGCATGCTGATTCTCCTTTTATCGTCTTTTTACTTATACATGACGGTAATCAGCATTTATACGAGCATCAACATACCTGCCTTTCCTTTTGGTTTCTTCACATACTTTGACAAAAGTTGAAAAATTCCTCTAATTAGAAATAAAAAACCGCAAAAGGCGGTTTTTATTTAGTCATATATATGGACCGTTGGTTCTTTATCTTCAGCATTTTTTGTGATGAGGGCTTCTTGCTGATCAGAAGAGGTGATGTTGATTTCTATATTGGTGCTCTTATAGTAATCCATGACTTCACCTGTTAAGTATTGCGTGAATGCCACGACTTCTGTTTTTCCGTAGAATTGCATTGGAATTTCTACTTTCATTTTTTGCAAGTTCCCGTTTTTATAGAAACCTTTGCCTACCACACCTGTGTAATTTGGGAAGTAGTCTTCTACCTTTGTCTTGAAGCGGTCAAATCGCTCTGAATCATCTTTGTAGCTGCTCTTGGCATTATCTGAAGGGAAGAAGACATTCTCTTCTTTAATCGTATCCCAACTGCCAATATCAGCTGATCCTGCTTTTACATCGGTTTTAGCGATGAAGTTTCCTGGAACAATAGATGATTTTGGTGCTTGTTTATAAAGAGCAATCATGACTGGGACTTTTTGCAGTCCGTCCATTTGACGAAGGCGTTTAATGACTTGTTCCGCAATTTTTTCGCCCTCTGCTAAAAGTTTCTTTGAATTTTTCGATGAATCGATGGTCACCTCTTGCTGAGGATCACCGATATTTTCGCGATAATAATAGACAGAGTTAAGCGCAAGACCGATGACAACCCCGCCAAGCTGTAAGCTATTTTTATCTTTTCTGATTAAGTAATTATGTTCTAGCATGGAAGCTAAGTAGATTGGACTATTTTCATTTTTTGACTTTGTTGAACCTGAGTTTGGAAGAGCAGGGTTTAAGCCTAAGTTCTTAAAGTCTTTGTCTTCTTTTTCAGCTTTTTTCAGATCACTGCCTGTTTTTTTGCGGGCAAGCCAGCTGAGAACAGTATCTTCATCTAAATGCTGTCCTTCTTGGAACAGATAGTCGTTTGTATTGAATGATTCTGTTGCCAGGCGCATGAGTCCTGTTTCAAATTCATCAATGTCTAAGCGTGTATTGAGACGCTCTGCTGTTAGTCCTCTTGCCGCTCCTTGTTTAAACGGCAGCACCATTTTGTAATAGGAATCAGAGATGTTGTACATTGGGATGATCGCTGTTTCTTTCGTTTCATCCGTTTTTTGTGTGACCTCTTCCTCATCCTTTCCCCCAAAAGGTGCACACGCTGACAATACCAGTGTGAGCATTGTCAGCAGCAATAGCAACTTTTTCAATAGAAAACACTCCTCTTATTTCTTTAGCTCCTCGAGCATTTTGGCTTCGTCCCAAATTTCAATATTGAGTTCTTCTGCCTTTGTCAGCTTACTTCCAGCTGCTTCGCCGGCAATGACTAAGTCTGTTTTTTTACTTACGCTACCTGCTAACTTGCCACCTAATGCTTCGATCGCTGCCTTTGCATCATTTCGCGACATTTCTTCTAATTTCCCCGTCAGCACAATCGTTTTTCCTGCAAAGTAGGAATCACTTTCTTCTACTTTCACCGGTTTTGGCCCAGTGTAGGTCATATTGACCCCAAGTTCTTTTAGTTCATTTAGCAGATCTAGTATTTCTTCTTTCTCAAAGTACGTGACGACTGCATCGGCCATTTTTTCACCAATTTCATCTACTTCAAGTAATTGTTCTTTCGTTGCTTGTTTTAACTGATCGATATCCTCAAAGTGCATGGCCAACGTCTTCGCTGCTTTAGAACCAATAAATCGAATACCAAGTCCAAATAATAAACGTTCAAGAGAGTTTTCTTTCGATTGCTCGATCGAACGCAGTAAGTTATCGACTGATTTTTCGCCCATTCGTTCTAGCTGAATCAACTCTTCTTTTGTTAAACGGTAAAGGTCTGATACACGAGAGACAAGCTGTTCTTTGAAAAGTTGTGTAATGACTCGCTCGCCTAGCCCATCAATATTCATCGCATTACGAGACACAAAGTGAATGAGTCCTTCACGTATTTGAGCGGGGCATTGTGGATTGATGCACCGAAGCGCCACTTCTCCTTCAATTCTGACCAGCTCACTATGACACTCTGGACATTCAGTCGGCATGTGAAACGGCTTTTCTTCTCCTGTTCGCTGATCAACAAGGACACCTGCAACCTCTGGGATAATATCGCCCGCTTTTTTGACAATCACTTGATCAAAAAGGCGGATATCCTTCTCTTTGATCAAATCTTCATTATGAAGAGAAGCACGCTGCACTGTCGTTCCTGCCACTTTTACAGGCTCAAGAATCGCTGTTGGGGTGATGACGCCAGTACGCCCCACACTTAGTTCAATATCAATCAGCTTCGTCACGACTTCTTCGGCCGGAAATTTGTACGCAACAGCCCAGCGTGGACTTTTTGCTGTGAAGCCTAGTTCTTCTTGCTGAGCCAATGAATTGACTTTAATAACAATGCCATCGATTTCGTATGAGAAATCAGCACGCTTTGTTTTCAGTGTTTCAATGAGGTCGATCACTTCTTCAATGGTTTGGCACATCCGTCTTTCTTTGTTCGTTTTAAAGCCAAGCTCATCGAGAAGATCAAGTCCTGCGCTTTGCGTTTCAACACCAATTTCATCAAGCTCCGCTATACTGTAGACGAAGATATCAAGGTTTCGTTTCGCTGCAATTTTCGTATCGAGCTGACGAAGTGAGCCAGCAGCCGCATTACGCGGGTTCGCAAACGGCTCTTCTTCGTTTTGCAATCTTTTTTCGTTAAGGGCTTCAAAAGAAGGTTTTGGCATAAATGCCTCGCCTCTCACTTCAATCGACAGAGGCCGATTGATTTTGAGCGGGATGGAACGAATGGTTTTGAGGTTCTCGGTAATATCCTCACCTGTTGTCCCATCACCCCGCGTGGCACCCCGGACAAACACGCCATTTTCATAACGGAGAGAAACAGCGAGTCCGTCAATTTTCAGCTCGACATTGTAAGCGACGTCGTCACCGACTGCCTGACGAACCCGGCGGTCAAAATCAAGAAGGTCCTGTTCATGAAACGCATTGCCGAGACTGAGCATCGGTGTACCGTGACGTACTTTTTGGAAGGCGTCTAAAACAGCACCTCCTACTCTTTGCGAGGGTGAATCCGTTGCTTTTAAATCAGGGTATTCTTCCTCCAGAGAAATCAGCTCACGCATCCGCGCATCATATTCAGCGTCAGGAACACTTGGACGATCCAGTGTGTGATATTCGTAGTTGTATTGATTCAAAATCTGGTGTAGTTCCTCGATCCGGCGTTTCGCTGCTTCTTTATCCATCTGCTTCTTCCTTTCACTTCATCCGTTTTGTCAGTCCTATCAGTTTATTGCTTTTCGATTGGCGCAAATGCGGCAAGGAGACGCTTAATGCCTGTAGGGCTTGGGAAGGCAATATCAAGCTCTGTACTATCCCCACTACCTTTTACACTCACAACCGTGCCAACGCCCCATTTTTTATGAGCGGCTTTATCACCGACAGCCCAACCAATGCTGCCGCCGCCTGTGTTTTGAATGGTTTGCGTTTGGGGACGTGAGACAGGCCCTCGTCTTTGCGGTCTTTCTCTCGTTTGGCCAAATGGTGTTTTCGTTTCTTTTTTCTCATTTAGGTTGTCCAATAAATCAGCTGGTATTTCTCTGATAAATCGTGATTCCAGATTCATGTTCGTCCGGCCGAATAACGTTCTCATCTTCGCACTTGATAAATAAAGCTCTTCTTCGGCCCGTGTGATCCCTACATAAGCAAGACGGCGCTCTTCTTCCATCTCGGCATCTTCCATTAATGAACGGCTGTGCGGGAAGACGCCTTCTTCCATTCCCATTAAGAACACAACAGGGAATTCAAGTCCTTTTGCTGCGTGGAGGGTCATTAAAATGACCGCATCCTGATCTTCTTCCTCAGCCTCATCCAACTTATCAATGTCTGCGACAAGGGCGAGGTCTGTCAGGAAGGTGACAAGTGATTTATCTTCATTTTGTTCTTCAAAGTTTTTAGTGACCGATAGAAACTCGTCAATATTTTCTAAACGGCTTTGTGCCTCAATCGTTTTTTCGATCTTCAGCGCTTCACGGTAACCTGTTTTCTCTAGGATCTCTTCCGTTAATTCTGTGACAGATAAATAATCCTGCATATTTGTCATTTGATCAATGAGCTGCTTGAACTCATCAAGTGCATTGGCTGCTCTTGCACTGAGTCCAATGAAATCCACCTGACCAAGTGCTTCAAACATAGAGAGATCATTCATTTCTGCGTATGCGGCAATTTTATCAACAGAAGTCGCCCCAATTCCTCGTTTTGGTACGTTGACAATGCGTGCAAAGCTAATATCGTCATCTGGATTTGCCACAATGCGTAAGTATGCCAAAATGTCCTTGATCTCTTTTCTGTCATAGAACTTCGTGCCGCCGACGATGTTGTATTGAATGTTTGCCTTCATTAACGTTTCCTCTATGACACGTGACTGGGCGTTCGTTCGATAGAGGATCGCAAAATCAGATAATTTACGTTTGCCGCTCTGATGGAGCTGACGAATCTTTCCAGCGACAAATTGACCTTCCCCGAATTCATTATCTGCGCGGTAATAGGCAATCTTCGCTCCTTCGTCATTTTCTGTCCAAAGGTTTTTTGGCTTACGGTTTGAATTGTTTTGAATGACCGTGTTTGCGGCATTCAGAATACGTTTAGTCGATCTGTAATTTTGCTCAAGCAAAATCACTTCACTGGACGGATAATCTTTTTCAAAGGAAAGAATGTTTGTAATATCCGCTCCACGCCAGCGATAGATAGACTGATCCGAGTCACCGACCACACATATATTTTGAAAACGCTGAGCGAGCAATTTCACAAGCATGTACTGCGCTCTGTTTGTATCCTGATACTCATCGACATGAATGTATTGGAATTTTCGCTGATAGTGTTCTAATACTTCAGGGATCCGCTCAAACAGACGAATCGTCATCATAATAAGATCATCAAAATCGAGTGATTGGTTCTTGAGTAATCGTTTTTGATAATCTGTGTAGACGTCGCTGACCACTTGATCATAGAAATCACCAGCAGTTTTAGCGTATTCCTCTGCGTCAATGAGTTCGTTTTTTGCACTACTGATTGAACCTAAAATGCTACGTGGATCAAACTTTTTAGGATCGATATTTCGTTCTTTTAAAATGTTTTTAATGACTGAAAGCTGATCAGATGTGTCTAATATAGAAAAGTTGCGATTCACACCAATACGGTCAATATCGCGTCGTAAAATGCGCACACACATGCTGTGGAACGTAGAGATCCAAATGTCATCCGCACCAGGCCCTAAAATGGCTTGTACACGCTCACGCATTTCTCTTGCTGCTTTATTTGTAAAGGTAATCGCTAAAATATTCCACGGTGCCACATGCTTTTCTGCCATTAAATACGCAATTCGATGCGTGAGCACTCGTGTTTTTCCACTACCTGCTCCTGCCATCAGTAGCAGCGGCCCATCTGTTGCTTTGACCGCTTCTTTCTGCGCGTCATTCAGCCCTTCTAATAGATGATTCGATATTTCATTCATTTCATTCACCGCCAATTCGAACTTATGTTCTATTTTAACCCGTTTCGTCTTGTTTGACTATGATGACTTTTTCACTGCGTCGACTGTCTTTAACGCTTCTTTAAAATTGTCATAAATGACGTTTCCCACTACGACAACGTCTGCATGCTGTGCAAAGTCTTTCGCCTGCTCTTCGCTTTCAATACCGCCGCCATAAAATAGAACCGTTTCATGTAGCACTGCTTTGGTTTCTTTCACAAGCTCTATGTCTCCAAGCGTCCCGCTGTATTCTAAGTAAAAGATGGGCAGTTTCATCAAGTGCTCTGCCACTCTTGCATATGCCCTTACGTCATCTATATCCAGTGCCGTATTGGCCTCTGTCAGCTTAGCCGCTTTACACTCTTCGTTTAAGATGACATATCCTTCCGGCACAATCTCTTCCATTGACATCAAATCACCGTATTCCTTCATCGCATCCTTATGCAGACCAACAATCCAATCAGGATGAGCGCTGTTTAACACAGTGGGGATAAAATACAGGTCAAAGCCAGGCACAATCATCTCATGTGTCGAGATTTCAAGGACACATGGCACAAGAAAGCGGCGTACCTTTGACATTAGTTGCAGCACGTTGTCTTCTGTCACGTTGTCACTGCCGCCAATTAAAATGGCATCCGTACCGGATTCACAAATCGCTTCAAGTTGTTCATCGGAAATCTCTTTATTTGGATCGAGTTTAAAGACATGCTTCCACTCGGTAACATCATACATGAAAAACGTTCCTCCATTCGTTTCATTCCATTTAAATATTATAACAAAATCAGACACCGCAAAAAATGGGTAACCTCCTTCAGCTAAAAGTTTCATTCTTTTGAAAATAGTCGATTTTCACTTTAGGCGAGGTGAATGGAGACTATATGAAAAGCTCCACTTCAAGAGGAGCTGAAGGAGATCAATAGATGCGTGCTGAACTGAAATGAGAGCTACTTCATCTCATCACATGATATTATACATGAAAGGAACATTTTACTATCGACCAAGCAGGTGAATGATTTGAAAAGAACCATCACATATGATCAAACGATCGACATCGGATACATCTATCTCATCCCGCCTCGAATCGGGACAATCAAAGAAACCATTGAATTAGACGTGAATGAATGTGTGAACGTAGACATCGACAAAGAGGGCCGAGTGGCTGGACTGGAGTTATTTGCAGAAGAAGCCAAGGTGTTGAAGCACACACCCGTTTATGAGGACGACCTTTCGTTACGTTTTACGGATCAGGAAGTTCTCTCAACCTATCATTTATCGGGCATTGAATTTCTTTTCTCGACGCCTGATCACGAAGGGTTGATCGGTTTTACAATTGTCGCTCCTCTTCGATATCACATCAAAAAAAAGACAAGAAAAAACCGTTTTGAATGGTCAAAACGGTTTTTCTAAACTATTGTCTCACTTCATTAAAATAATGGACGGATGTCATGGCCCCTTCATCGACCATCTTGTTGTCTTGAATATCTAACGGATCAGGGTGACCAGCTTTTTCAGGAACCTTTTCATCTGAGCGGAACATGCTTGCCCATTTTTTGAGATGCTGTTTATTTTTCACTGCTAATAACACTGCACCACCAACCCCTAATCCTGCAAGTACATACGCATTCGGACGCTTATTCATGTATGTTCCCTCCCCTTATGATCTTAATTGTAAGTTACCCCGCCTTTTCATTTCTAAACGTCACAATCTGTTGAAGTGGTTTCTCTTTCAATGAAAAGTGGAATAACAACAGTAATGATAGAGAAAAGAGGGGATTTTCGTGACAACAACTTTCATTGTCATTGGCGCATTATTAGTGATTTTTTTCATCATACCAATCATTTTATTCATCTGGATTTGGATGCGAGATGAAAAACAGGAAGAGCATTCTGTCCTACGAAATTATCCGGTCATTGGAAAGCTACGGTTTATTTTTGAAAAAATAGGACCTGAGCTTCGTCAATATCTGTTTCTAAATGATCGAGAGGAGCTTCCTTTCTCAAGAAGAGAATACGAGCAAGCTGTCATGTCTGGGAAGTACAAAAGCCGGACAATGGGCTTTGGATCAAAACGTGATTTTGACAAGCCTGGTTACTATATTCGCAACGTCCTATTTCCAAAGCAGCGAGATGAGTTACGCATCGATCAATCTGAAAAAATCCAAACAAAAGTGTATCAGATCGATCAAGACAATTTACTGAGAAGAAGTGAACATACCAAAGAGGTCGAAGCAAAACCTTACTATCTCCATCAAGACGATGTACAAGTGATAGGCGAGCACACATGTCAAAAGCCTTTCCGTGTAAAAGGCCTGATTGGTCAGTCAGCCATGAGCTACGGATCTTTAGGCGACAGGGCCATTACAGCATTATCCTCAGGATTAAAGATGGCTGGCGGTACGTGGATGAACACAGGTGAAGGCGGGCTTTCTCCCTATCACCTCAAAGGCGGAGCTGATATTATATGCCAGATTGGGCCTGGTCTATTTGGCGTGAGAACAGAGGATGGCGCTTTTTCCTTTGAAGAGTTTAAGAAAAAAAGCGAGCACGAGGAAGTCAAAGCCTTTGAGCTGAAGCTGGCTCAAGGAGCTAAAACGCGCGGCGGACATATTGACGGTGAAAAGGTCACCGAAGAAATTGCAAGCATCCGTAAATTGCCGCCCCACCAATCCATTGACAGTCCGAACCGGTTCGAGATGTTTCACTCCATTCCTGATATGTTTGATTTCATTGAACAGTTGCGAAGTATAGGCGGAAAGCCTGTCGGCATCAAGCTTGTGGTCGGACATAAAGAAAACATTGAGGAACTTGCAGCGTACATGAAAAAAAGCGGAAAGCATCCTGATTTCATTACAGTAGATGGCGGAGAAGGCGGCACTGGTGCATCCTTTCATGAATTGGCAGATTCCACAGGGCTGCCCATTTTCACGGCACTCCCAATGGTTCATCAAATATTGAAGGAATACGGTGTCAGAGATCAGGTAAAACTCTTTGCTTCTGGCAAACTTCTCTCACCTGATAAAATTGCGATTGCCCTTTCCATGGGTGCTGACTTTGTCAATATCGCACGGGGCTTGATGTTCTCGGTTGGCTGTATTCGGGCGCAAGTATGCCACACGAATAAATGCCCAGTTGGGGTTGCCACGACAGATCCAAAGCTGCAAAAAGGTTTATCCATTGAAGAAAAGAAATACCGCGTCTGCAATTATATCCTGTCCCTTAGAGAAGGTTTGTTTAATTTATGCGCAGCAGCTGGAATCGAATCACCTATTCATTTTAACGAAAAACATATTATTTTTAGACAAGAAAACGGCCAGACAAGTGAAGTCCCTATGTTCTCAGGCACAGAGCAGTCTGTCTAGCTTAAAAGGTGCGTTTCCACACCTTTTTTCGTTGACATTCTTGCTCAATCACGTATAAAGAAATTAATAGATCTTTGATAAGGAGAAAGAGTATGCGTGAAAAAAAGGTCCGCGGTATGAAACGAAAGACTCAACAGATCATAAAAGAAATGAACGCAAATACGCAGTCGTTTCCGGCGAATGTTTCTGACTACTGGCACCTTCCTCTACCAGCGGCTTATGATTTTATGACTTCCAACAGAACACCGAAAAAGATCAAACGTCTATGCATTCAAACTCTATTGAATAGAGCTGAGCATCTCATTGATTTGAAACCAAACGACGGGGACATATATCGTGTCGTGGTCGCAGTCGATCTGCCTGGATTATGGCATTCACAAATCATTGTGTTTAAAGGGGATTCTTATGTGAAAGATTTCTTCAACAGACAAGATGAGTATCAGACATGGCTTCCCCTTTCCGATCAGAGAAATATTCAAAAAGAATGGGATTTATCTGTTGCACAAAATATGCGAACCATCGGTTTTAAGGAAGTGATCACTGATGACGATGAAGTGTCCTATGAAGGTGAACGATGGTTTATGGGAGAACTTGATGACATCAAATAGAGCCATTTCAAATGAAATGGCTCTTACTTGTTCAACTTCAAAACGACAAATCATAAAGAATGTTTGCAGTGAAAGCTGCTTTATTTTGTTTCGTCCGTTGCTTGTTGCTCTGCTACGCGGTCAAGTGCCATCGTATAGGCATCGTTTCCGTAGTTCAAGCAGCGTTTGACACGTGAGATAGTGGCTGTACTTGCACCTGTCTCCGTCTCAATTTTATGATACGTATTTCCCTCGCGAAGCATACGTGCTACTTCAAGACGCTGTGATAAAGATTGAATTTCATTGATGGTACACAAATCATCAAAGAATCGATAGCATTCTTCCAGGTCTTTAAGGGATAAGATGGAGTTGAATAACTGATCTAAGCTTTTGCCCCTTAATTTATCAATTTGCATCTTTATACATCTTCTCCTTTACTATTGGCACACCGCTCCGCACTGACTTTTCCGAGAAAGCGGTATCTTTCCTGACTCATTTTTTTCAACCTCAGCAATGAGCTTTGAACGAATCATGACAGGTTTGGTTCTACGCTGAAAATGCCATCAGGTTCTTTCGTAAGCCGAAGCTTCTTTATCGTAAACAAATTCGACAAGTTTTGTCATATTCCTTGTGCGACAATCTGACAAACTTGTTTGCCTCCGATATCTAGAACACTTCTGCTCTGTTAAGTCTTTCCCTAAAAAAATAGTATGTGTAGAAAGCTTGGCGAGACGATAAACCTGCGCCCCGCCTTGCTTAATTATTCAAAATATGTTGGTCGGCCAGCGTAACCGACAGATTCATTTTACAATTGGGCACTTCATTCGTCATGTCAAAGCCCTATGCTTTGTCACCATATCTAGCAGCGAAGAGATCTCTTGCTTACTCCTGCCCTATAACAGCGGTCAGAAATCTAGCAAATATGATACAGCTCCACTCTGTTATATTTTAACGCATTATAGACGGAAAGAGTACAGTTTTTTTCATGACATCAAATATTCCTCTTGGCGTCACTCGAATATACGGCAAGTGTGTGCTTTGGAAAAAGACAAGTGTATCAATCGGGCAGTCAAATGGATACCCTCGCTCAATGAGTAGCTCGCGTAACGTTTGCTCCTGCTGAAGAACCGTTTCAAACGGTTCAGCTGATGCACAGCCTGATAATTGCAGCGGGATTTCATGCAAAATCTTCCCGTTTTCTGTGAGCACAATTCCACCGCCAATTTCTTTCATTCGCTTATGAGCAAGCATCATATCATCTTTATTTTTCCCAATCACTAAAATGTCACCAGTGGTTGAAAATGAGCTGACAAAGCCTTGCACCTTGTTTGCAAATCCTTTTAACATTGTGTTCACGCGCCACTCGCCTCTTCGATCAATCAAACTGAAGAAGCTTTGATCATGGTCACAGGACAGCTGGTTGACAGAGTTATCAATCTCCACTGTATAAGGCTCCATGATGACAGCATTGCGCATTTTGACACCAAGCGGCATTGAGAATTGCAAGTCACTCATCGTCAGGTCATAGCTTAAATCTAATGGTTCAAGCCCACCATTTTCCCATTTTGTCTCTTGGAATTGATGCTGGTTCTCCCCCTCTAATTTCAGGATTACCCCTTTAGAAATCACCGTTTCTGGATTTGGATTCATCGGATCATCTAAAATATTCAAAGAAGCCAATCGGCCAGGACCGACCACGCCTAATAAGTCATCAATTTGATAGTATTTCGCAATGTTAAAAGTCGCCATATTGTACGCATCAATAGTAGGCACGCCTTCTTCAAGGGCAATGGAAATGAGACGATTGATCATGCCTTCTTCATAAAAGTGAGGCGCTGATCCATCTGTTGTATAGAAAAAGTGATCGTAGTGCCTAAAGTCACGCTCATGCAATTCCCTTAAAATGTTCACTAAATCTGGGCGGATGGAAGAATGACGCAAGGACACATGATAACCTAGAGACAAGCGTTTGAGCACATCGTCTGCATTCATTGCTTCATGATCACTGTCCGCTCCAAACAGCTTCATTTTTGTTAGCGTTTTCTCAGAAGCCCCAGGGAAATGCCCTTCAATTCGTTTTCTCTGCTTCTTCGTTTCTTGCATGCAATATAAAATGAGATCATCACCGTCCATTAATCTTGGCCAGCTCGTTAATTCGCCGCCTTGAAGGACGTCGGGGTGATCAATCCATTCTTTCCGATAGTTAATAGGAAGCATCTCATCTTCATACCTGACCTCGGTTTGAAGATCGTATCTAGACCACCAGAAATACTGAAATGGCTGCTTTTTTAATTCACATAGAGTGGAAAGCGCTTTCTTTTCATTGCTTTGCAAAAGAAGAAATAAGTTATCGCTGACCATCGTTGTTGTGCCAAATTGAGACACATATTCTGCAAGTGATTGGGGATTATAAATATGGAACGGATGCGCGTGAGGTTCAATATACCCCGGCACAATGTATTTACCTTCACAATCAATCACACGTTTAGCTGATTTATTTTGAGGAAGCTCTGCTCCGACATAAACAATTCGATCATCATGTATCCAAATATTTGCCTTCACCCATTGCTTCAAAAACGGGTTTAGCACGAGTCCATTCGTTAAAAGGAGTGTTGGAACTATTTTTGAGTCGACTACATCGATTTGTGTGCGGATGTCATTGTTTCTCCAATTAAAAGTACGTTCGGACATTCACATACTCTCCTTCATTTGTATTAGCCCTATCGTAACATAACGAACCACGTTACGCATTAATGAAACGTTACAATTTCTTGAAATCACACTTAAAATAATTTAAAAAAGGAGAATCACTTGCAATGAAACCTAATCTTGGCTTAATGGAAGCGCTCATGAGAATTGCCTGCGGAATGACGATATGTACTGTAGCTGGATCCTTATATGCTCGAAAACCATGGAGTAAAATGCTGCTTTTTGGCATCATGCTCGGCGGATTAAAATTGGGCTCTGGTATTCTTCGTTTTTGTCCAGTGACCTATATGTGTGAACAGCAGAATACACATAAAGAGAAGGCTGAGTAGACAGCCTTCGTCAGATCGTTGACAAAGGGGCTAAAATGATTTTTATTTTATCCCTTTGTCTTCCTCAGCGTGACATGAAAACCTTTGAAGTCTAGGAAGGGCGAGCACCGGAGCGGAGCGAATGTTACATTCGTGAGCACCGGCGCACAGACCAGCGGGCGAATGCGAGGGTTTATCTGCACGCTGGAGAAGGCTGAGTAGACAGCCTTCTTTTTTTTGTGTGTGAATCATTCCGCTGCTTCGCACCATTTGACCAACGTACCAGCAATGATTTCTGCTGCTTCAATCACATGTTTGATCTCAATGGATTCATTCGGGAAATGGGCAAGCTCTGTCGTTCCAGGTCCAAACACAATGATTGGGATATCCGCTGCTTGTGACAGTAATCCGCCGTCTGTCCCCCAAGGGGCGGCTTCCACCTTTGGCGGGTGCTGCATGACCTCTACATATTGTTCCTTCAATAGACCTAAAAGCGGGTGATCAGAGTCGATTGACCCTGGAAGCCATCTAGCACCAAACCACTCCACCTCCACAGGATGTTCTTGAAACCAATCATCCTTTTCAGCGAGTCCAGTCATCCAATTTTCTAATTCCTTCTCTGCCTGCTCAACTGTCTCACCTGGCATCACACCAAGCCTGCCTTCCATTGTGACAAGATCTGCGACAGAGGACGGCCAATCACCGCCTTGAATTTTCCCAATGTTGATTGGAATTGGAATCGGGATATGCTGAAACAACGGCTCCGTCACTCGCTGATTTCTTTCTTTTTCTAGTGCCGCTATATGAGAAAGGACCACCGTGCTCTTTTCAATAGCAGAAACACCGTGATACCTTGTTCCGCCATGAGCTGCCCTTCCTTTAATATGCAGCCTGAACCACTTTGATCCTTGCTGAAGTGGAAAAATGTTCATATGACTTGGCTCTGGAATGATGGCAGCGTCCGCTGTGTACCCTTTCAATATCGCAGCAAGTGTGCCTGCTCCGCCGCTTTCCTCTTCGACGACACTATGAAACACCACATCTCCTTTCAGGGGAATCTGAAGCGCATGCAGTGCCTCAAGCGCAAAGAGTAAAGAAACGTTTCCACCTTTCATATCTGTTGCCCCGCGTCCATAAAGTCTCCCGTTTATGATATGCCCGCTGTAAGGCGGATATGTCCATTGATTCGTATCTCCTGCCGGAACCACATCTACGTGCCCGTTTAATAAAATCGATTTGCCGCCACCTTTTCCTTTCAATCGCCCAGCAACGTTGGGACTCCCCTGAAAAGCTCGGCGCGGGGAATAAAAATAAGGATGCTCTAGTAATTCATCACCGCCAATTTCCCAAACGTCTACATCAAAGCCAATGGCGGACAGTTTATTGGCCACGATCTGCTGCACGTCTTCTTCATTTCCTTGGGTGCTGTCACATTGCACCATTTGCTGAAGAAGCGTAATGGCTTCATCCTGATGCTCTTTCATCCAGTTTCTGATACGTGTTATTGGCTGCAAGTCGTTCATCCTTTCTACACAACAGATTTGACATCAGGCGCTAAAATTAATGGCGCTTCAGTCGCTCTTATGACATCTTCCGGCTGAAATGGCGGCATGACTTCACGTAAAATGAGCAGCTGAGACTTGACCTCAATAACCGCCATATCCGTAATAATCAAATCGACACACGCTTTAGCGGTTAATGGCAATGTACAAGCCGTTTTCACTTTAGATCGACCGTGTTTATCCAGATGGCTCATCACCACGACCACTTTTTTCGCTTTTTGTGCCAGCTCAATCGCTCCGCCCATACCCGGTACTCTTTTCCCCGGTACAATCCAATTGGCAAGATCCCCTTGGCTGCTTACTTCAAGTGCACCCAAAATCGTCATATCCAGCATGCCTTTTCGGATGATGCCAAAAGCAGTCGTACTGTCCATGTACGAGCCGCCCTTTGTCAACGTAATGGGAAAACCACCGGCATTGCACAAATTCGGATCTTCTTCCCCTTGCAAAGGCGAGGCTCCTGCCCCCATAATGCCGTTTTCTGCATGCAGCCACACCTCGTAATGTGATGGAATGTAATCTGCCGCTAGGGTCGGAATGCCGATCCCAAGATTCACAATCATGCCATTTTCAATTTCTTGTGCTGCTCTTTTGGCAATGCGGTGTCTTAAATCGATGTCTCCCATGCCCATGTCCAGTTCACTCCTTTTGATTGCACGATTTGATTCACAAATACGCCTGGCGTCACGATTTCCTCTGGATCGAGCTGCCCTGCTGCCACAATTTCTTCTGCCTCCGCTATGGTCCAGTCTCCTGCCATCGCCACAATCGGGTTTGTATTCCGTGCGCTTTTATCAAAAATCAGGTTTCCCACTTCATCTGCTTTGTAGGCATTGACGATGGCAATATCCGCTGTAAGCGCAGGCTCTAACATATAATTCTTCCCATTCAATTGAACCAATTGTTTCTCATCGAGATTCAGGCTATCCATCCCAACATCTGTCACAATGCCCGCCAGCCCCATTCCGCCTGCTCTGATTTTTTCTGCAAGAATGCCCTGCGGATAAAAATGAACGTCTAATGTACCAGCCTGCATTTTCTGTCCGGCAATGGGATTTGAGCCGATATGGGAGGCGATGATTTTTTTCACTCTTCCTTCTGTGATGAGCCGGCCCACACCAATTTGCGGGAAACCTGCATCATTTCCGATCAATGTCAGATCTTGAATATTTGCTTCCAAAATGGCATCAATCAACGATGGTGGTGAACCCACGCCGCCAAATCCGCCAAACATGATGTTCATGCCATCTTTTAATCGCGTCATCACTTCATCCAAACCCACAGTTTTGTTCATGTTCGTTCCTCCTTACATAGCAGATGGGAAAAACCCTCGATTGATCACTTCTTGTTCGACTTGTGTGATGGTCTGCCCGAATAAATCAATGAGTTCATCCATTTCCTGCTGTGTGATGGAAAGCGGCGGTGCGATCATAACCGCTGCGCCTCCAACCCCATCCTCTCCAGCGCTTGCTGGATACACCAGCAGTCCATTTTGTTTTGCCGTTTCAACGACGAGATTGGTTATCTGAGCATGTGCAGGAAATGGCGTTTTGGATAAACGATCTGCGACAAACTCAATGCCAATAAGCAATCCCTTCCCTCTCACATCTCCTATGATGGAATGATTTACTTGCAGATCTTTTAAAGCATTCATCAGATATCGCCCAAAAAGGTCTGCCCGGTCGGGAAGCTGATGTTTTTTCATATATCGAATGACCGCTAATGAAACGGCTGCTGAAAGCGGATTGGCACTATATGTGTGCCCTGCCATGACAGAGCCGGAGCCGCTGATAATCGGTGCCATCACACGATCCGTTGAGACAACTGCTGCGATTGGAGAATAACCTGCGCTCATGCCCTTTCCGAGAACCATGATATCTGGTACCGTGCCCCAGTGTTCCATCGCAAACATTTTCCCAGTTCGTCCAAAGCCCGTCATGACTTCATCTGCGATCATTAAAATGTCGTTTTCTTCACAGACACGCTTCATCGCTTCGAAATATCCGTCTGGCGGCAGGAGCGCCGCTCCCGCTGCGCCAACAATCGGTTCAGCAATCAATGCGGCGATCCTCTCTTTTCCTATACGCTGGATGACGGTCTTAAATTCTTGAACATACCACTCGACCTGCTTGCTGTCTTCCTTTGGCAGCCATGACCGGTAGCTATAGGGCGGTGACAGCACTGGGTGCTTTTCAAGCAGTGGTTCAAAGCGCTCCCTCCTTGCAATATGACCTGACATTGACAGCGCCCCTAATGTAATGCCGTGGTAACTCATCCATCTTGAGATGATATGATTTTTTTCCGTCTTCCCCTGCTCCTGCCAATGCTGAATCGCCATTTTCATAGCAGTCTCCGTTGCCTCTGAACCGCTCCCTACAAAAAAAGACCAGTTCAGATCACCTGGGCAAAGTGTACTCAATTCATATGCTAGTTCTTCCGCTGGTTCATTCGTAAATTGTGACCTGTACGTAAAGCTCACCTTTTTCGCTTGCTCCGTCATCGCCTCAATAATCTCTTGTATGCCATGTCCAATACTTGCCGTGACTGCCCCTGATGAGCCATCTATATATTTTTTTCCGTCTCGATCATATAAATAAATCCCCTCTCCTCTCACAGCCACAGGATATTGCTGATTTAACATCGGTTTGATTAAGTAATCCCGGGTCTCCACTTTGTCATTCCTCCCTCTCTTGTCAGCAGCTGCACTTTTCTTTTTACATGAATCGCAAGAAAATTTTGTATACTTGGTATAAGATTAGCTTAATCAAGAGGGCAGTCATCCTCCATTCGCCATATGCCCGAATTTCACATGTGTTTTTTATACATGGTGTATAAGAGTGTTCAAAAGGAGGTCATGAGTCTATGGCGATTCTCGTCAAAGATGCACTCTCGCTCGATATGATGAAAGAAACCAAACTGCTTGCTGGAGAAAATGGACTGGATCGTCTTATCCAGTGGGTGACCATTGTGGAAATTATTGAGGACACGTCTAGACTTTCCGAAGGAGAATTACTTGTTACAACTGGATTTGGACTGACAGAAAATAAAGAAAGACGCATCCGGCTTGAAAAATTAATTCAATCTCATCGTCTTTCAGCCATTGCCATTTATAAAGGCGTGTACTTAACGGAAATTCCCGCATCACTCATTGAAGCCGCCGAAAATAGCGGTATTCCACTCATCGAGATTCCGCCCCATGTCAATTTTTCAGACATCACAAAAGCCGTTCTAGAACAAATCGTCAGCAGTCAGCTCCATCAGCTCAAATATTCTTCCGCGATTCATCAAAGACTGACCCATTTAAATGTGAGCAATAAAAATGTCACGCAAATTACAGATGAATTGGCACATCTCACAGCGGCAAATATCGTCGTACTGGATGTGTTTTTGCACCAAACAGCAGCTCATCTCGAAACAGACGAAGTGACCTATTCTCCTGCTTTTGGCTTTCTAACAGATGACGAACCGATTGAAACCTCTTCTCTGCTCAAGCAGGCAGAGGAAAAAGGCCGGCTCGTCTATGACACATATGGTGCGTTTGTTCTAGCGGCATGCCCTGTGATTGCAATGGGGGATATTTTCGGGTTCATTGTGGCGTTAAAGAAAAAAGAGACGTGGCACCATCTCGATGCCATCGCCATTGAGCATGCCGGTGCGGTGTATGCGATTGAATGGTTGAAACAAAAAGCCATTCAAGATACAGAAAACCAAATGCAGGGGCATTTATTGGATGATATGCTGCAACAGCAATACACAGAAGAAAGTTATGTCATCGAACAAGCAAGAAAGCTGCAATATGATATGAGCGAAGAACAAGTCGTCATCTACTTTCAATTTCAGCATCAGCACACACAGCTCGACCATCAAATGGTGCAGCGCCTATCCCAATTGCTCACATCCATTTTTGAACGCAGACAAATTCCTTTTTTATTAAAGGCAAGGCTTGATTCCATTTTCGTCTTGACGCCTGCAGGGAAAAGCACGTATCAAGAAACAAATTGGTATCGCGCATCAGAAGAATGCCGCAGTACTTGGTCTTATTTTTTCCCCGTCCATCCCATTGTGATTGGCATTGGAAGAGCCTACGACCAGATCAGTCTCTTTGCTAAAAGTGCAAAAGAAGCCCAGTATGCAGCAAGGCTTCTTCCTCTTTTGAAAACAGATGACAGCATCATTCATTATCAGAAGCTCGGTCTATATGGGATGCTGCTTGAAATGAACGAAGCCGGAATGAATTTGCATGACTTTTACGTGGAGCTGTTAAGCCCGCTGCTTTATACAAAAAAACAAGGAGCTGACCTCATTCATACACTCGAAGTGTATTTGGCACACAATGAAAATATTCAAAAGTCAGCGGGGGAATTGTTTATTCACCGGCATACGTTAAGCTACCGGTTGAAACAAATTGAAACGAGAACAGGCTGCAGCCTCAAATCCACTGATGATCGGATGAAGCTGCAGCTGAGTATCATGGCGTACCGCCTATCTGGTCTGCTTGATCAGATGAGAACCATCTCATGATTCATTTGGCGTTTTGACCCATAGATTCATATCTTCAATTTTGTCAAAAATATAGCAGTTGTTTTGAAAGCGTCCGGTGTATGTATACCCGAGCTGATAAAATACTTGATTCATTCCATAGGACAGTGCACGGGCAAGAGAATAAAAGACATAAATGTGCATGGATTGAAGCTCTTGTTCGAGGGCTAGAATCAAATGATGCATGAATCCTAGTTTTCTGTATGTGGGAAGGGTTGCACAATCTGTTAATTCTGCATGACCATACGGTGCATTGATTTCAGCGGATGCGGCACTTACAAGTTGACCGTCATGTTCAACGGCATAAAAAACCGTCCCTTCCTCCATTACCTTTCGGATGTAATCTGGCTCGTTCATTGGCGTGGGGTACGTTTCAAAGACCGTATCATAGAGCGCTGCCAGCTTGTGCACATCCTCTGGACCGGCTTTCCTCATCACATACTCATCCTGCCACACGCCTTGGTCTTTTTTAATCGGCTTTTCTTGAATAGACGCAACGATTTCATCTTCCTTCAGCCAAAATGGGCTGTTCATTCGATCTTCGGTCAGAAAGAGCGACATGCCGTACGCATCACTTCCGAGGAAATAATGAGAAAACACGCCTTCAAGCCGAAAGCCTTTTGCTAAAAAAAGAGGCATATGCTCGCGCCTTACTTTTACAATAACCTTAGACGCCTTGCAGTCCGCCGCTTCCTGAAGCACGGACTGAATCACATCCTGCACCCTGCCGCTATAGTCATCCAAACGAATTCGCTCATTGAATGGATCCATACAGATCAAAGCAGAAAAACGCTCGTTTGCAAGTTTCTTCAATTGCACCATACACTCATTCCCCTCTTAGCTAATGAAAAACTTCCAAATTAAAAATGAAGAAATAGCAATGCCAGAAAAAATGGATAGGATCATATAACTAATGGCTGAAGCTTTTTTCATTTTATTGTGTTTAATGGCAAATAACATAATGTTATTTATATTTATGAGAAATAAAATGATCATGAATATTGCAAAGAGAATAATTGCCTTAAATTCCATGTTGCCTCCTCGTGAATGGGTCATCCAATAACACTTCTCCAAATTCGGGCTATATCCCTTCTAATCATCAAAAGAAGAAAAAACACCTTTCCATCTCGTCAGATAGAAAGGTGTTTTGATTAAACCAATTTTCTCGAAAATTTCAGAAAATAATTTCTATAATTAACGATGTTTAGTACCACTATTATTCCAATATTTGTAATGATTTGAAGATTTAGAAACTGAGAAACTACCAGTTACTGTTACCCCTTTTACTGCTGCAGAACCACTTCCACTTATTGATACATTAGTGGTTCCATTATTATAGAAGTCTCCATTTACATACCACCAAATAGCAGTTGGAGAAGTTATTTTTGCTTTAACTTTACCAGCAAAATGTTTTGAACCAAGGCTAGAATATCTGTCTAAGTCTATATCTTCAATATATTTAAATTGTACAAATGATCCACTCGCATATGTCCAAGCATAAATTTGAACTTTAGGTTGATATAAAAAACCTACATCCTGAACAATTGTCATTTTATGCATACTGTATTTTGTTGCAGCTGTACTAAATTGTTTCTTTGATAAATTTGTAGAAGATTTTTGAACTTCTTTCTTAGAGATACCCCTTGATTTGGATACTTCCTTAACATATTGATCATATGAAATTTTTTCAATTTTGGTATTTCCTGTTTTACCTAAATTATGAACCTTATTAAGATTGATAGAACCAAATTCTTTAGCAGAAGTTGGTGCAGGAATAGCAAAAGCTGAGCTTACTAATACGAGAACTAGAAGAACTGATGAAATCACTTTTTTCATTATTATACCTCCCTTTGTAATATATTAAATTTATAACATTAAAATGAAAATAAAAAGGTTTTTTTATACATTTAAAGTAATTTTAAGGTTTATCTGTGAGTTTTATAATATAAAAAAAGACCCACTCACATAGTGAGAGAGTCTAGTATAATCATGTAGTTTTCCCCGCAGCCTTCAGCGCACGGGCGCCAATGTCACGGCGATAAAATAAACCTGGCTGAATGATTTCTTCAACCGCTTCATACACTCTTGATCTTGCCGCTTCAAATGTGTCGTCAAATGCGGTCACATTTGCTACACGGCCGCCATTTGTGACGAATTGATCGTTTTCCTTTTTTGTTCCTGCGTGGAAGGTGACGACATCAGAGACCGTTGTTTGCAAAGCACCGATTGGTGTGCCTTTTGCGTAGTCTTCCGGGTATCCTTCTGATGCAAGAACGACACTGACAGCGGCTGTGTCTTTCCACTGCAAGTCCACATCTTTTCCATCTAGAATGTCTAGGAAGACTTGAACTAGATCTGATTCAAGACGAGGAAGCACTACTTGCGTTTCAGGGTCGCCAAAGCGTGCATTGAACTCAATGACCTTAGAGCCTTCTGGTGTCAGCATTAAGCCCGCATATAAAATGCCTGTAAACGAACGCTCTTCCTGCACCATCGCGCGAGCTGCTGGTTTGACGACGTCTTCCACCGCTTTTTGTACGATTTCATCAGAAATTTGTGGAACCGGTGAATAAGCGCCCATCCCGCCGGTGTTTGGTCCTTTGTCATCTTCAAATGCCCGTTTATGATCCTGTGCGATCACCATCGGATACACCTTTTCTCCATTGACAAAGGCCATCAGAGAAAACTCTTCACCTGTTAAAAATTCTTCAATGACAACCGATGCACTCGCATCGCCAAACTTTTCATCCTCTAAAAAGTCATGCAGGCAGTTGATTGCCTCTTCAAGCGTCATTGCAACTGTCACGCCTTTTCCTGCGGCAAGCCCATCTGCTTTAATGACAATTGGGGCACCCTTTTCTTCCACATATGCCTTCGCTTCTTCAAACGATGTAAAAGTGGCGTAAGCGGCTGTCGGGATCTCATAATTTTTCATTAAGTCTTTTGCAAATTCTTTTGAGCCTTCAATGACTGCGGCTTTTGCATTCGGTCCAAATACCTTTAGACCTGCTTCTTCAAATGCATCGACGACACCTGCAATTAAAGGAACCTCTGGACCGACAATTGTTAAACCGATGTTATTGTCTTTTGCAAAACGAATTAACGCCTCATGATCTCCCTCGTCGATTGGGACAAGCTTCGCAGCGTCTGTCATTCCATCATTGCCGGGTGCGACAAATACTTGGCTGACAAGTTCGCTTTGATTCACTTTCCATGCGATGGTATGCTCTCTTCCGCCTCTGCCGATAATTAATACGTTCACACTGTCATCCCCTTAATGTTTGAAATGTCTAACGCCAGTGAAGACCATGGCGATGCCGTATTCATCTGCTTTTTGGATTGATTCTTCATCACGAATGGAACCACCTGGCTGGATGATCGCTGTGACGCCTGCCTTTGCAGCAGCTTCCACTGTATCGCCCATTGGGAAGAACGCATCAGATCCTAGTGCGCTTCCTTTCGCTTTTTCACCTGCTTGCTCAATCGCAATGTTGGCCGAGCCAACACGGTTCATTTGACCAGCACCAATACCTGCTGTCATTTGATCCTTCGCTAGAACGATGGCATTTGATTTCACATGCTTGACGACTTTCCAAGCGAGCTTTAAGTCTTTCCATTCGTCTTCAGTCGGTTCTCTTTTCGTTGGAATAGAGATCGTTGCTTCCTCTAAGCCGTATGTGTCGATATCCTGAACGAGCAATCCACCATGAACACTTGTGAGCTGCTTTTCTTTTTTCCCAAGATCTGCTTCTACATCTAATGTTAGTAGACGAAGGTTCTTTTTCGCTGTTAACACGTCAAGTGCTTCTTGGCTAAACGATGGAGCGATGACGATTTCTAAGAAAATCGTATGGAGCACCTCAGCCGTTTGCTTGTCTACTTCACGATTAAGCGCCACAATGCCGCCGAAAATAGATGTTTCATCTGCTTTAAATGCACGATCAAATGCTTCTGCAATCGTTTCCCCTGTCCCAACACCACATGGGTTCATATGCTTTACAGCCACAGCCGCTGGCTCCGTAAATTCACGTACAATTTGAAGAGCTGCATCTGCATCTTTGATGTTGTTATAGGAAAGTTCTTTTCCATGTAATTGCGTTGCAGTAGCTAAAGAGCCTTTGCTTGGAAGTGCATTTTCATAGAACGTCGCCGCTTGGTGCGGGTTTTCTCCATAACGAAGAGATTGTTTCTTCTCAAATGTGACTGTGAACTGTTCTGGCTCTGTTTCACCAACAAAGTTCGTTAAATAATCCGCAATCAGGGCATCGTAAGCAGCTGTATGACGGAATACTTTTGCTGCAAGCTCACGTTTTTTCTCTAGTGATACGCCGCCTTCTTTGATTTGTTGAACGACAGAATCATAATCACGCGGGTCTACAATCACCGTGACGTCCTGATGGTTTTTAGAAGCAGCACGAAGCATACCCGGTCCGCCAATATCAATGTTTTCAATCGCTTCTTCATACGTGACATCGTCTTTGGAAATGGTCTCTTTGAATGGATATAGATTCACAACGACAAGATCAATTGGCTGAATGCCGTGCTTTTCGATCTGTGCCATATGCTCATCGTTTTCTCTCACTGCTAACAGTCCACCGTGAATGTTCGGATGAAGCGTTTTGAGACGTCCGTCCATGATTTCTGGGAAGCCAGTCACTTCAGAAATACCAATCACATCAATGCCGTTCTCTTGAAGAAGTTTGTGTGTACCACCAGTTGAAATCACTTCAACGCCAAGTTCTGTTAGTTCTTTCACAAAAGGTACAAGATTTGTTTTATCGGAAACACTGATTAATGCGCGTTTGATCGTCATGCCTTTGTCACCTCATTAAGATAATTCTAAAAGTGATTTGATCACTTTTGGATATAGTGTATGTTCTAATTCATGCATTCTTTTTTCAATGGATTCAAGGTCTTCCCCTTGTTCAATATGAATGGCTGCTTGATCAATAATCGGGCCGGTATCCATGCCTTCGTCGACATAATGAACCGTGATGCCTGCCACTTTGACTCCTGCATGATAGGCTTGTCCAATCGCATCGAGTCCAGGAAATGCTGGCAGTAAAGAAGGGTGGATATTCACGATTTTCCCTCTAAATGCATCAAGCAATGTCGGACCGATCAGTCGCATATACCCAGCGAGAAAAATCCATTCCACTTCATGCAGCTTCAGCTGTTCAATGATGGTTTGCTCAAAAGCGGCTTTACTCGGGAAAGCCTTCGGCGTAAAAGAAAAGGACGGAATGCCCTCTTTCTCTGCCCGCTCCAGCACCTTCGCACCCGGTTTATCACAGATCACAATGGCGGCTTTTGCCGGCCACTGTTCTTCTTTTAACGTATCAATAATGGCTTGAAAATTTGTCCCGCTTCCAGAGGCGAAGATCGCAAACTTTTTCATGAGAGGCTTCCACCACCGAAAGTGACGCCTTCTCCTTTTTGAACTCGTCCGATAAGAAAGGCTTTCTCTCCGTCTTGTTCAAGTCCGCTGATCACATCCACAAGATCATCCTCTTTGACGGCTAGGACAAAGCCGATGCCCATATTAAATACATTGAACATCTCTTCTGCTTTTAATTGCCCTTTTTCTTGGATAAAGGAGAAAATAGGCGGGACCGGCCATGAGCCGTTATCAATCTCAACACCAAGTCCTTCAGGTAGCATACGTGGTAAATTCTCAATAAAGCCACCGCCTGTCACATGTGCCATACCGTCAACCTTGCCAGCTTTCACTTGTTTAAGAACAGGCTTGACATAAATCTTCGTCGGTTCCAGCAGCTCTTCTCCAAGCGGTCTTGTAAAAGGTTCATACGTTTGGTGAAGGTCTAGACCTGCGTCTTCCAGCAATACTTTTCGTACAAGAGAATAGCCATTGCTATGAATTCCGCTAGAGCTGAGTCCAATCAGCAAATGACCTTCCTTGATGTTCTCACCTGTGACGATTTCATCCTTTTCAACGACACCTACAGAAAATCCAGCAATATCATATTCTTCTTCTGTGTAAAGACCCGGCATTTCTGCTGTCTCTCCGCCGACAAGCGCTGAACCAGACTGCTCGCATCCGTCAGCTACACCTTTGACGATGGATTCAATTTTCAAAGGATCTGCTTTTCCAACTGCTAAGTAATCTAAGAAAAAGAGCGGCTCTGCCCCTTGTGCAAGTACATCGTTCACACACATAGCAACAGCATCTACACCGATCGTATCGTGTTGATCCATTAAAAATGCTAGCTTTAATTTCGTACCAACACCATCTGTTCCTGAGACAAGAACGGGCTTTTTGTATGGCAGTTCAGATAAATCAAACATACCGCCAAATCCGCCTAGAGCCCCCATGACACCTGCTCTTTTTGTACGTTCTACGTGTGTTTTCATTCGTTTAACGGCTTCGTATCCTGCTTCGATGTCGACACCGGCGTTTTTATATGCTTCTGACATCCCATTCACTCCTTTTATCTGCTTGTCTTTCATGTATTTTCGGCAGAATGAAAGAGCAGCATATCAAATCACGTTGACTGCTGCTCCATTATTCGATTATTTCGTCAGGACTGTTTCCTTCACATGAGGAAGGACAGTATCTTCATAAATTTCGGTCGGGTATTTTCCAGTAAAGCATGCTAAACACTGACCACGCTGCGGATCATCATACTTTCTGCCAATCCCGTCCATTAAACCGTCTACAGATAAAAATGCAATGGTGTCTGCACCGATTTCCTGTCTAATTTCTTCCACTGAATGAGATGATGCAATCAGCTCTTCGTGTGTAGACGTATCAATTCCATAAAAACACGGATGAGCGATTGGCGGTGAACTAATGCGTACATGCACTTCCGTCGCTCCCGCTTCTCTTAGCATCGTCACAATCCGGCGGCTTGTGGTTCCGCGTACGATGGAATCATCCACCATGACGACACGTTTGCCTTCGACCACCCCGCGCACAGCAGACAGCTTCATGCGCACGCCCTGCTCACGCAATGCTTGAGACGGCTGAATAAATGTCCGGCCGACATAACGGTTTTTAATTAAACCTAGCTCATATGGAATACCTGTTGCTTCGGCATAACCAATCGCTGCAGAAATACTGGAGTCTGGCACACCTGTCACGACATCTGCTTCGACATGTGCTTCTTCTGCAAGCTTCTTGCCAAGATTCTTTCTCGCACTATGCACGTTGATGCCATTGATATTGCTGTCCGGTCTTGAGAAATAAATGTATTCCATGCTGCACATGCTGCGGTTAATGTTCATCGAGAAACGCTCAGATTTTAAGCCGTCATCATTAATGATCAGCATTTCGCCAGGCTCTACATCTCGTAAATAGGTAGCACCGACGACATCAAAGGCACATGTTTCAGAAGCGACAACATAAGCATCCCCAAGCATACCAAGTGAAAGTGGGCGTAATCCGTTCGGATCAAGCGCTACGATCATTTCTGTTTCCGTCATGATTAGGAAAGCATAAGCTCCTTTTAACATAGACAGAGCATTTTTGATTTGATCCTTCAAATCCATATATCCGCTGCGCTTAATTAAGTGAGCGAGCACTTCGGTATCAGAAGACGTTTGAAAAATACTTCCTTGGTTCTCTAGCTGCTGTTTTAATTGCGTTGCATTGACCAAGTTTCCATTATGAGCAAGGGCAAGACTGCCATTGTTTTGCGAGCGGAAGAAGAGGGGCTGCACATTCTCAAAGCCGCCTCCGCCTGCTGTCGCATACCGAACGTGTCCGATCGCACCTTTTCCCTTTAAATCCTTAAGCTCACCATTTTGGAACACTTCCGTAATCAGTCCAAGGCCTTTGTGTGACGTCAGATTTTCACCGTCTGTTGCAATAATTCCCGCACCTTCTTGTCCTCGATGCTGAAGGCTATGCAATCCGTAATATGTGATTTGCGGGGCTTCTTCGTGTCCCCAAACCCCAAAGACGCCACATTCTTCGTTTAAGCCTCTGATTTCAGCAAGCATGGGATCGCTCCTTTCCATGCGCGTTCAAGCTCGTTGACTGCCGCATGAATCCATTGTTGTCCTTCTTGATTTTTGACAGTGAATACACCATCATTTGTGACCGTTCCGACTTCTTTTGCATCTTGCACAGCCGCAGCAAACGCTTCGCGGTTTTCTGGTTTCACTGTGACGACAAAACGTGACTGTGATTCACTGAATAGTGATGCAGCGCTGTTTAGATCGAGCTGGATATCAGCGCCAAGACCATCTGTTCCAAATGTACTTTCAGCTAGAGCTACACCAAGACCGCCTTCAGAGACATCATGTGCTGACTGAACAAGTCCGTTTTGAATCGCTGCTAACAGGGCTTCTTGACGCGCCAGTTCTACATCCAAATCAATTTCTGGTGCTTTTCCGTAAATACGGCCTTCTGTCATTTTTTGAAGCTCACTGCCTGCGAATTCTTCCTTCGTTTCACCAATGACGAAAATCACATCGCCTGCCTGTTGGAACGATTGAGTCGTAATATGAGCTGTATCTTCAATCAAACCAACCATGCCAATAACTGGCGTTGGGTAAATGGCTGTTCCATTTGACTCGTTATATAAAGAGACGTTACCGCCGATGACCGGTGTGCTTAATGTACGGCAAGCTTCGCTAATGCCGTCAGCAGACTTTTCAATCTGCCAGAAGATTTCTGGTTTCTCCGGGTTACCGAAGTTCAAGTTATCTGTTACTGCAAGCGGACGAGCGCCTGAGCAGACAATGTTACGTGCAGCTTCTGCGACGGCGATCTTCCCGCCAACCTCTGGATCAAGGTAGAGATAACGTGCGTTACAATCTGTTGTCATCGCAAGAGCTTTTTTCGTCCCACGGATTCTGAGCACGCCCGCATCAGAGCCAGGTGCAACGACTGTGTTTGTACGAACCATATAGTCGTATTGATCGTAAACCCATTCTTTACTCGCAATCGTTGGCTGTTTTAACAGCTGTTTCAACGTATCTGCTGCATCTGTGATCGCTGGAGCTTCCACTTTTGTTTCTAAAAACTCGCGATAGTATGCAGGCTCACTTGACGGCTTGTGATAAACCGGTGCTTCTTCTGCAAGTGCATCAACTGGAAGCTCACACACTACTTCTCCTTGATGGAGTAAACGAAGCATTTTATCGTCTGTCACATGACCGACTGAGACTGCTTCAAGATCGTATTTTTCAAAAATATCAATGATTTCTTGCTCACGGCCTTTTTCAATGACCAACAGCATTCTCTCTTGGGATTCAGACAGCATCATTTCATACGCTGACATGCCTGTTTCACGCTGAGGGATCAGGTCTAGGTTCATTTCGATACCTGAACCGGCTTTACTTGCCATCTCTGCACTTGAGCTAGTTAAGCCAGCCGCTCCCATATCTTGAATGCCCACAAGCGCATCATTTTTGATGACTTCAAGGCATGCTTCAAGCAAAAGCTTTTCCATGAACGGATCGCCGACTTGAACTGCTGAACGTTTTTCTTCTGATTCATCAGAAAATTCTTCAGACGCAAATGTTGCACCGTGAATCCCGTCACGTCCCGTTTTAGCACCAACGTACATGACCGTATTGCCAACACCTTTTGCCTGCCCTTTCTTGATGTCTTCATGGTTGATTAACCCTACACACATCGCGTTAACGAGCGGATTGCCTTCATAACTTTGATCAAAATGAACTTCTCCGCCGACTGTTGGAATACCGATACAGTTTCCATAGCCTGCAATCCCTGCCACTACTTCTTCAAACAAGTACTTCACGCGCGGTGAAGTCAGTTCACCAAAACGAAGAGAGTTTAATACCGCAATTGGACGAGCCCCCATGGAGAATACATCACGGATGATTCCGCCGACACCTGTTGCCGCTCCTTGATACGGTTCAATTGCAGATGGATGGTTATGTGATTCGATTTTAAATACAACCGCTTGGTTGTCTCCAATATCAACGATTCCAGCGCCTTCCCCAGGACCTTGAAGAACATGCTCTCCTTTTGTCGGGAATTTGCTTAAAACAGGCTTTGAGTTTTTATAACTGCAATGCTCTGACCACATGACAGAAAAGATACCTGTTTCTGTGTAGTTTGGCAGCCTGCCAATAATGGATTCGATTAAAGCGAATTCTTCATCACTCAATCCCATTTGCTGATACAATTTCTCTTCTTTAATTTGCTTGTGACTTGGTTCAAGCAGTAGTGACATGAGTGTCCCTCCAATTTTTCACGATAGATTGAAACAATTTAAGTCCGTCTGCGCTGCCTAGTAATGAGTCAACCGCGCGCTCAGGGTGCGGCATCATGCCGAGTACATTGCCCTGTTCATTCGTTACACCTGCAATTCGATTGACACTGCCGTTAATATCGTCACCGTAAGTGAAAGCGATTTGGCCTCGTTCAATCAGCTTCGCTAACGTGTCTTCGTCACAGTAGAAGTTACCTTCACCGTGTGCTACAGGAATCGTAATCGATTCACCTTTTTGATAACCGCTTGTAAATTGCGTTTCGTTGTTCTCTACAATGAGTTCAACTGGACGACAGATAAATTTTAGATCTTTATTCCGTCTCATTGCACCTGGCAAAATGCCAAGCTCCTGAAGAATTTGGAACCCGTTACAAACACCAAGAACAGGTTTTCCTTCCGCAGCTGCTTTTTTCACAGCCGGCATGATGTTAGAAAAACGAGCAATCGCACCACATCTTAAGTAATCCCCATAAGAGAAACCGCCTGGTACGAGTACACCGTCAAAACCATCAAGACTCGTTTCGTCGTGCCATACATATTCAACTTGTTCACCTAACTCATCTTGAATCGCATGGTACATATCGATATCACAGTTAGAGCCAGGCAAGACGATCACTGCAAACTTCACTGTGCGACAACCTCCTCCACCTCATAGCGGTAATCTTCAATCACCGTATTGGCAAGCAATTTTTCACACATTTCTTTGACCACTGTATCTAAGTCACGTTCTGATTTCTCAATGACTAGCTCCATATATTTCCCGATACGGACATCCTTTACTTCCTGATAAGACATGCTGTGCAAAGCGTGCTGCACGGCACTTCCTTGTGGATCAAGAACGCTCTCTTTTAAGCTGACAAAAATTTTCACTTTATACATGTTTATGGCCTCCAAGTCTTTTGAAAATTTCTTCGTATGCATTTGTTAAGCCGCCCAGGTTTCGTCTGAACACGTCTTTATCAAGCTTTTCGTTTGTGTCTTTGTCCCAAAGCCTGCACGTATCAGGTGAAATCTCATCAGCTAGCAAAATACGATTCTCGTGATCTATTCCGAATTCAAGCTTGAAATCAATTAAATTCACATGGCAATCTGAGAAGATTTGCTTCAATTCTTCATTCACTTGTCTTGTGATTTGTTTCATTTCCTCGACCTGCTCAGGTGTCGCTGCATGTAAAATGCGAATATGATCTTCTGTAATGAGCGGATCACCAAGTGCATCATCTTTGTAGTAAAACTCGATCAAAGGTGTGTCCAGTTTCGTTCCCTCTGGAATCCCAAGACGCTTTGACATACTGCCTGCCACCACGTTTCGCACAACGACTTCAAGCGGTACGATGTCTACCTTTTGAATGAGCTGTTCTGTTTCAGATAGGCGTTTCACAAAGTGATTGTTGATCCCTTTCTCATGTAGCATTTGAAAAATCAAGCTAGAAATTTCGTTATTCAGTCTGCCTTTGCCTTCAATTTCCGCTTTCTTTTCACCGTTAAATGCTGTAGCTGAGTCTTTATATTCGACATATAAAATATGCTCGTCATCGGTCTGATAGATTCTTTTCGCTTTGCCTTCGTAGAGAAGTTCTTGTTTCACAGTCATTCAGATTGGCCTCCTAATTTGAATGTTGGCAATTTTCAGGATTAGGCGCCTGACTAGCAGGCGGCCCATTTCTTACGCAAGACCTAGACGTTCGAAAATCATATCGACATTTTTCAAGTGATAGTTGTAATCGAAGCAGTCAGCGATTTGTTCAGGTGTTAAGCGTGAAGTGATTTTCTCTTCTGCTTCTACTAATGAACGGAATGGTACTTGTTTCTCCCAAGCTTCCATCGCCTTTGGCTGAACCGTGTCATATGCTTTTTCACGTGCCATACCTGTATCAATAAGTGCAAGCAGAACACGCTGAGAGTAGATCAAGCCAAGTGTGCGGTCCATGTTGCGTTTCATATTTTCAGGGAACACCGTCAAATTCTTCACAATGTTAGAGAAACGGTTCAGCATATAGTTCAGTGCAATCGTTGCATCTGGTAAAATGATGCGTTCAGCAGATGAATGAGAAATATCACGCTCATGCCAAAGCGGTACATTTTCATAAGCAGTCAGCATATAACCACGGATGACACGGGCAATCCCCGTCATATTTTCAGAACCGATCGGGTTTCGTTTATGAGGCATCGCTGATGATCCTTTTTGTCCTTTTGCAAAGAACTCTTCTACTTCACGTGTTTCACTCTTTTGAAGACCACGAATTTCAACAGCAAATTTCTCAATGCTTGTTGCCACTAAAGCAAGGGTTGCCATGTAATCTGCATGACGGTCACGCTGCAAGGTTTGGGTTGAAATTGGTGCAGCTTTGATGCCAAGTTTCTCACATACATATTGCTCAACAAACGGGTCGATGTTCGCATATGTGCCAACAGCACCAGAGATTTTGCCGTATTCGATGCCGGCTTTAGCTTGTTTAAAACGTTCTAAGTTACGCTTCATTTCCTCGTACCAAAGAGCAAGCTTCAAGCCAAATGTTGTCGGTTCAGCGTGTACACCGTGTGTACGGCCCATCATGACTGTATATTTGTGCTCTTTTGCTTTTTCTTTTAGTATGTCAACAAATCTCTCAATGTCCTTGAGCAAAATATCGTTCGCCTGTTTTAATAGATATGAAAGCGCCGTATCCACTACGTCTGTAGATGTTAGCCCGTAATGAACCCACTTTCTTTCTTCTCCTAGAGATTCAGATACAGCACGCGTAAAGGCAACCACGTCATGGCGCGTGTCTTGTTCAATCTCTAAAATACGATCAATATCAAAGCTTGCATTCTTACGCATAGTCACAACGTCTTCTTTTGGAATAACACCAAGCTCTGCCCAAGCTTCACAAGCGAGAATTTCTACTTCAAGCCATGCATTAAATTTGTTTTCCTCTGTCCAGATTGCTGACATTTCTGGTCGTGCGTAACGTTCGATCATTTCCCGTTTCCTCCATCTCTTTCAGTCCATATCTTTGTGATGTTTGCCATCCATTCATCATCAAGCTGTTTCATAAATGTCATATGCCCCATTTTGCGGCCGGCTTTTACTTCATGTTTACCATATAGATAAAGTTTCGCTTCCTTTAAAAGCTCAGGATGTTCTTTTGGGATGTCCACTTCATCGCCCAGCAAGTTCACCATCATACCCTCTGATAAAAGAGCTGTTCCGCCAAGCGGCAAACCGCATATGGCGCGAATGTGCTGTTCAAACTGACTCGTCTCACATAAATCCAATGTGTAATGTCCAGAGTTATGCGGGCGCGGTGCCAGTTCATTGACGAGCAGCTTCCCTTCATTTGTCAGGAACAGTTCAACAGCAAGCGTACCGACCAGCCCTAGCTTTTCAGCAAGCGTTGTTGCCAGCTCTTTTGCTTTCTCTTGAATGCTGCCATCTACCCGTGCAGGCACGATGCTTTGGAATAAAATATTGTGCTTATGAATGTTCTCAGCGACTGGGAATGTCGCAATTTCCCCATGAACAGACCGCGTCACAATCACGGACAGTTCCATTTGGAAAGGAACCCAGCTTTCTAAAATGCACGTTCCATGCGTGAGAAGTGCAGCCGCTTCATGAAGCTGATCCTTCTCTTTGATGACGAACTGTCCTTTACCGTCGTAACCGCCTCTGCATGTTTTCAGCACAGCTGGTAAACCAAGCGCACTTACTGTATCTTTCAGCTCCTTCTCATCATGAACGATGCGATAAGGGGCGACTTCACAGCCTGCATCTACAATCCCTTTTTTCTCCGTTTCACGGTTTTGGGTTAAAAGAAGGAGTTCGCTTCCTTGCGGTAAATACGCCTCTTCCTTCAGCTGATTGAGTGCATCATAATCAATATTTTCAAATTCATATGTGACCACATCGCTGATGTCCGCCAGCTGCCTGATCGCTTCAAGGTCACTGTATGCGGCTGTAATTTCTGTATCAGCAACCTGTCCACAAGGAGAAAGTGTGACAGGGTCAAGAACTGCTGCCCGGTAGCCCATTTGCTTTGCACTGACGGCCATGTATCTGCCAAGCTGTCCGCCGCCGATGATACCAATGGTTGCGTTTGGAAAAATGGTCTGCTTAGCCAAGCTGATCACTGCTTTCTAATACAGTTTGTTTTGTTTGTTCTCTTCTTTCTTCAAGGCGTGCTGCAACGGCTTCATCGAATGCTGAAATCATTTGTGCAGCTAGAAGGCCTGCATTTGTTGCACCGGCTTTGCCGATTGCCACTGTAGCAACAGGTACACCGCCTGGCATTTGAACGATGGATAATAAGGAATCCAGCCCGTTTAATGCTTTTGATTGTACGGGCACACCAATGACCGGCAGTGTCGTTTTTGCTGCGACCATCCCCGGTAAATGTGCTGCGCCTCCAGCACCGGCAATAATGACCTTGAGTCCTTTACCTCTTGCTTCAGTCGCATATTCAAACATCAAATCAGGTGTCCGATGTGCGGATACAACCTGTTTTTCATACGGAATGTTTAATTCCTCTAAGATATCGCACGCATGTTTCATTGTTTCCCAATCAGATGTACTTCCCATGATGACACCTACAAGCGGCTTCATTTTGTCCCCACCTTTAAGCTATTATTCGATTTTGTATCGTTTGACACGCTTCCCAAACCTAAGTAGCTTGTCAAACGCCGAACAAAAAGGCCCGGTTTGTATTGCATTGTTAGGAAGCAACACAAACCGGGCCATGGTAAGCGCTGTTCGCTTTTAAAACGCCATGTCAGTTTTGTTCACTATCCTGCATAGTCCAGTCATTTACGGTAACTGGGTAGAAACTTATGGGCCATATTCCCAAGATTATATGAGGCTCGTGTTTTGATTTCATGTTTATCTTAACAACGGATGTTCATGATGTCAACGGATTTATCGAACAATCTATGAAGTCGTCGTTTTAATGTTCGGATTTAGAGTATTTTTCCCTCAAATACGATTTTTTTCCCAATCGGAATGATCTGAATCGACCCATTTTCCTTCTTTTCCTGAAAGATGGGCTCCTCCATTCGTCGGACAGGTGAGTAGCCTTCGTCCGCCATCTGGGACAACACTTGCTCAATCGTCATGTTGTCTTCCACGTAGAATTTCTTTTTCTTTGGTTTTGCGGTCATTCTTTAATTCTCCTTTTCTTCACAGCCTTCACCCAGAAGCCGCCATGAATCGTTTTGGGCTCATACGAAATGATAAACGCCTTTGAATCAAGCGTTTTAATCGTTTCATATAATTGCAGTTCATATTTTCTCGGTGTTAAAATTTGCATCGCTGACCGGTCTCCTTCAAGACCTCCTACTACCCAGTTGGTGACGCCATATCCTTTTTCTCTCAATTGTTTTGGGAGATCTAGATCGATTTCTTTTGTAATCACGTTCACAGTAATGTAGCCAAGTGCCAGCTTCTCTTCAATTTTCATCCCGACAATGATTCCAATTCCATAACCTAGCGCATACGCAATGACATTTTGTACTTGATCTAAGTTATCTAATACGATACTCAAACCAATGACATAAATCAGCATCTCGACAGTACCAGCAAAAGCGGCTGCGTACCTTCTGCCTTTCATTGTTAAAATTAAACGCATAGTGGAAAAAGAGACATAAACAATGTTAATCACTAAAATAATCAAAACCATGGTGAACGCATTGGATAAAAGTTGTTGAAGCACGATTCGAACCCCCTGCACTAAAAATCAAATAAAGCACCCCATATTCTACTAGAGAACAAACCTTGATACAATCAAATTTGCGCGAGAAAAACACATATATCTTTCGACAACAAGGGGTGGTCTTTGTTACCAAGAGTTTACCCGTTTTTTCCTCTTCTCAACATGAAAAACCTCCTTTTTCAAAAGGAGGCGTTAGATGGTTGATAAAGGGCTAAAATGAATATTATTTTAACCCTCTGTCTTCTTTTCAGCGTGATAGAAACTTTTGAATTCTAAGAAGGACGAGTACCGGTGCGAAGCGAATTTCACATTCGTGAGCACCGTCACGCAGGATTACAGTCGATTCCAAAGATTTGTCTACACGCTGAAACGTGTTTTTATCCAAACCGAACTGGAACAAGTGATGGGATCAAATACTCTCCGACAATGCCCCATAAAAGGGCAATGATGACGAGCTCAATCAACAAAAAGACCCAGCCGGCATACATCAAGTCTCCCCGCACAGCTTCTTGCTCGGATTGAATGGAGCGGAAGAGCACAATGGCAATCAGCTGAAGACCAAAAAACATCATGACGGATAAAATCACCGTTACATATGGAATATTCAGCATGGCAAATACAAGCCAAAGGATAGATAAAACCAAAACCGGCACAAGCACGGCACCGAACTTCATGATCACTTCTTTCAGCGATATGTTCCCTTTCAGCATGTACTTACCGAGCACCCAAACCGTCAGCATCATCAGTGTCAACAAAATGAGTGTAAAGACCGCTACCTTCAAAAAGGCGTCACCAAAAGAATAATGAATACCAAAACCTAATAAACGGGTCTTTGACGCCTTTAATTGAACGTAGTTGCCTAAAGCAAAAAACACACTGAATAACACAATTGAAATCCAGGCGTACTTCATGCGTAAAGTGTCCGCTTGATGGATCGCACGGCTCGGTGATTTTAACATCGCGAGCCCATATGAGCCATAGCGCTTAAACGCACCTCCTACACTTCTTGCAATGCGCTGAATGGCTGAACGCTCTTCATCAGCTGGCTTAGCCGTTCTTCCACGTTTTGCAGCGCTGCGGCTGAGGCGGGACTGCCTCGTTTCTTGATCTATTGATGGCTCTTCATTTTCGTTTTTCGTTTCAGATGTGACCTGCTCTTGATCTTTCTCTAACATCCCATATCAACTCCTATCTCAGACAATCCGCACAGGCTCAGGTGACCTGTCCGGATGACTCCTATTAAAGTAGCGGAGTCTCTCTATTCAGTCAAGATTCCTTGACGTTCATACGAATAGACGGATAAAAGAATGAAGAGGTTTTAAATGGAGAGAAATTAAGCCAAAACAAAAAAGCTGATGAGTGGATCAGCTTTTCATCATCTTTCATTACTTTTCATGAACGATAGCGCCCCTGCTTTGCTTTCTGAATCCGAAGATTCTCTTGGTGTGCGGGGAAACGAGTCTTTTCTGTCGTATCGACTTGTGTAATTTGTCCATTATGAATGGTGATCACCACCGACCCGTATTCAATCCCTTTTAAGGCAGATAAAATAAAATTCAGCTTTTGTTCATCCATCGCTCATCCCCCATCCCACTAATTTTGCTTTCGCTCTTTTAAATAGAGAACCTCATTTTCCAGCTCATGAATCGTATAATGCATGAGCGCTTCATGTTTTTCTTCATGCCCCCATAAAAGGAGTTGCTCAATCAATACCTGCTTTTTCCGCTCAATCACCTGCCTAAGCCAGCGTGACAAGTCATCCCCTCCCGTTATAATGAATGCAAGAAAAAAGGCACTCTGAACCCTTCTATAGAAAAAAGGAAATCAAAGCGCCTTTGGTGATCCAATCAGCGAATTATGTCTTTTTATCATAAACACATAATTCCTATAAGTCAACTATGTTTTTAAAATTTCCCTACAAAAAACAGCAGCCTCCATGAGCTGCTGTTTCAGACAAACCATTAATGATTTAAGAAAGCAAAATATAGAATAAAGATGACAAACAGGCCGTACATAATTGGATGCACTTCTTTTGCTTTTCCTTTAAAGATCATGGTGATCGGGTAGAAAATGAAACCAATCGCAATCCCTGTTGCAATACTATATGTGAGTGGCATCATAATCATGGTTAAGAAAGCCGGTACCGCAATTTCAAAACGATCCCATGCGATCTTTGCAAGAGGTGCTACCATCAGTGCACCGACAATGATTAAAGCAGGTGCCGTTACATTCGGTGTCACGACAGATAAAAGCGGCGAGAAGAACATCGCAAGTAAGAAGAAAATACCTGTCACGACAGCTGCAAAACCAGAGCGGGCACCCGCAGCAACACCTGAACTAGATTCAACATAAGACGTCGTCGTTGATGTACCAAGAACAGAACCGACGACGATAGAAGAAGAATCCGCCAGAAGCGCTTTTCCTGCACGCGGCAGCTCATTATTTTTCATTAAACCAGCCTGCGTTGCCACAGCCACAAGTGTACCAGCTGTATCAAAGAATCCAACGAATAGGAACGTTAAAATAACCACAAGCATTTGAATGGAGAAGATGTCTGGCAAGTGAATCAAGGCTTGACCAAAAGTTGGAGACAAGCTTGGAATGCTATCTACAATTTGAGATGGAACTGGTACAAGACCAAGGATCATCCCAGCAATAGCTGTCACAAGCATCCCAATGAAGACACCTGCATTCACACGAAGAACCATTAAAATGACAGTCACAATGATCCCAAATACCGTTAACAGGACAGGACCACTATGAATATTCCCAATCGAAACGAGCGTATTATCGTTATTGGCAATAATGCCAGAGCCTTGAAGACCTACAAATGTAATGAACAAACCAATCCCTGCACCAACCGCCAGCTTCAGCTCAGCCGGAATGGCATTGATGATTTTTTCACGAAAACCTGTTAAAGAAAGAGCAACGAAAATCAATCCTGAAACAAACACACCGGAAAGTGCTGCCTGCCATGAAATCCCCATACCAAGAACAACTGAGAAAGCGAAGAACGCATTCAGCCCCATACCTGGTGCAATCGCAATCGGGTACCTGGCGATCAATCCCATCAGGAAACAACCTGCCGCAGAAGCTAACGCTGTAGCTGTAAAGACAGCCCCCTGATCAATTCGTAATTTATCTGGAAAATCCGGTACTGCTACTAAAGCAAGTGTGATCGGATTAACAAACAAGATGTAAGCCATCGACAAAAATGTCGTTAAACCGCCGATGATCTCTCTGCGATAATTCGTACCTAACTCATCAAACTGAAAAAACTGTTTCAAAGCCAACTGACTCCCTTCATGTCCTTTTGCTTTAGTCTGTCCCATTCACAAGTCAAATAAAAAACGCCCCAACAGTTTTTGGGACGCTTGACTACAATGTGAATTCAGACCGTGACATCAAACAAGAACAATGCATGATTTATATCAAACGAGTGTGAATTGACGTAGTCAAGCCATTTACGGTAGCTTGGTAGAAACTTGCGGGCCATATCCCCGCCATTATACGACTTCTATCTATTTGATTTCTGTGTCTATTGTACCAACTTCATTTTTAAAACACAATACAAAAAGCGAACATTTTTCAAAGAAATGTCCGCTTCATTCGTCTTATTACACGAATTTGGAAAATCACATCTAGTTCTTTATACACCCATCACTGAATTCTGGCAAAAGCCGTTTCTGCTACATCGAAAAATGCCTTCACAGCAGGAGAAGCTTGCGTGAGCGATGGACAGGCAAGCGCCACCTCACGATGATGCGATACATTCAGATGACTGATCTGCACAAGTTGCTGCGTTTTTAGGAATAACTCAGGACCTATCGTCACACCAAGTCCTTCCCCAACCATGCGGGCAATGGTCGTACAATCATGCACTTCAAATAAAATAGACGGCTTGATTTGCGCCTCTGAAAAAATATCCTCTACATGGGACTGATACATGCCAGTTGGCATAATAAACGGTTCGTCCGCTAATTCTTCCATGTCTACAATTGGATGCTGCTTAAAACGATGATTTTCGTGATAGGCGACCACCATTTTATCTTTCATAAGTGGCAATAGATGAAACGCTTCATCCGCTTTACCTTTTACAACAAACCCAACATCAATAATGCCAGAATCGAGCCACTCCAATATTTCTTCATATGTCCCCTCATAAAATTTAAATTCAATCTTTGGATGCTTTTTCTGATAGCTCACAAGCAGTTTTGGCAACAAACAAGCGGATGCACTGGCAAATGTTCCAATCCGAATCAAGCCAGATTCAATATTTTTGGTGAGCGCAATTTCCTGCTGAATTTTCTCTACTCGATTTAGCACTTCTCTTATATGCGGAAGAAGGGTTTCACCGATGTCTGTCAGCGTAATGCCCTTTTTTCGGTCACGTACGAATAAAGACACGCCCCACTCCGTCTCTAAACTTGCCACCGCATGACTCACGGCAGACTGTGTCATATTTAATGCTTCAGCTGCAGCGGTAAAACTGCCTAGCTCGACCACCTTAGCCATCGTCTCGAATCGAACAAAGCTCATGAGTATTCACTCATCCCTTTCATGAAAAACATCAATTTTACTTATGTTAGCACGGAATTTAAAATGAATACAACGTTTCAACATAAAGGAAGGGTTCAAAATGAAAAGTACATCTTATCCATTGCTCATATTTCTTTTAGCCGTCGGTTCTTTCGTCACAGGCACTTCAGAATTCGTCGTATCAGGCATACTGGACATCATTTCTGACGATCTGCGCATCTCCATCCCGGTTGCGGGACAGCTTATCACCATCTATTCTCTTTTTTATGCCGTGGGTGCCCTCTTTTTAGTCATGGCCACATCGAAATTGAATCGAAAAAAGGTTCTTTTATCGGCAATTTCCATGTTTATAGCAGGGAATGTGCTTGCCTTTTTTAGCTATCACTTTATGCTGCTCATGCTCTCACGGGTCATCATGGCCATGAGTGGCGGCTTATATATTGTACTCGCAACAAATTATGCAGCGCAGCTCGCCCCGCCAGAAAAAAAGGGGAGTGCGATGGCCACGGTGATCACTGGATTTACAGTTTCACTAGTACTCGGTGTACCGATTGGAACATTTTTAGCAGGATATGTAGATTGGCATGCCATTTTTCTCATCATTGCAATAGGAACCGCTTGTCTCTTGTTTCTTCTGTATCGATTATTACCGCCTATGGAGGGACATTCCCATGTGCCATTTAAGCAGCAAATGCAAATTCTTCAAGACCGCAGGGTGTTAAGCGGCTTAGCCACGACAGCCTTTTGGATTTTAGGTTACACGATGGTATTTGCTTACATTTCGCCATTATTGCGACAGACATCCGGATTTACACTTGAACTGACAAGCATTGCCTTGCTTGTCTTAGGAATCTCTGCTTTTATTGGCTCACGCTTTGGCGGATACGCCGTCGATCAATGGGGACCAAACCGAACCATTTCAATCAGCATCACGGTTCAGATGCTCATGCTCTTTGCATTATCTTTTACACAATTTTCTGTAGTTGGCGTCTTCATCACGCTCGCCATTTGGGGCACCGCCACATGGACAACAACACCAGCGAAGCAATTTTATCTCATCTCCCTAAAACCCGAAACATCGGAAACCGTGCTGAGCTTTAATACAGCAATTATGAATATCGGCATGATGCTTGGATCGTCAATGGGTGGTCTGATTATTCAATATACAAATGTAACGAATTTAAGTTGGATAGGCGGGCTAGCCAGTTTTGTTGCGTTGATGTTGATTCGGTACTCGTTCAATCGTCATCGACTGCTGCATCAACAGATAAAAAGCGAACATGTGTAATTATGTTCGCTTTCTGATTTATCGATTAGCTTTTGATGTTTCTTTTTTGACTGGAATGGTTACCGTTATATCTTTTTGTGGTGCCAACAGATTCAGATTTGACAGATCAAGATACAGCCCATAATCCTTAAATGAAAAATGGTTTAATGATAATTTGTCTAACTCCTTTACATCAAAATCAAAGGTGGATTGCATAGAAGCTGTCTTTAAATTGGTCACCTTTGCATTGTTCCCTTTCAAATAATATCCGTTCTCATAATCTGCTTCAGGGTCTGACCATGATTTCATTTTTTTAACATCGCCTAATCCTATCCATTCCCCTGCATTCTTCATCACACCTTCATCTAATTCTTTCTGGCCTACTCCAGTAAATTGATAATCTACTATCACAGAACGGCCTTTTTGCTCAATTTTATTAATTTTAATCCCAATCCCATAATGCTTTGTCTTGAACTGAATAGGCAGCTTCGTCTGGAGGGGAATGATTTTACTTTCTTCATGTTCTACCCATAAAGTAGTAAAAAATGTTAGTTCTGTTGCCTTTGGATCGATTGGCTGATTTAAGATTGTCATATGATTTATCCTAGTTTTTTTGTTTGAAAGTTGTTTTTCCTCAAATCTTGTCCCAGTCTCAAGTCTGTACTTATTTCCTAAATTATCTCTCATTCTATCTATTAAAACTTCATCGTCTTTTGCGATACCATTGTAATCAATCGTATATTGAATCACAGAGGAATTCACTCCATTTTCCACCTTGATATCTTTCAATTGATAACGTCCATTTAAAATAGATACTTCTTTTTGTCCTGCTAATAAGATGGTTTTTTGCTTAACCACAGGCAACTCAAATCGCCAATTCCCTACAATATCTCCAATTTTCGAAATCACGAGTTGTGCTTTTTGACCTTGCTTAATCATTTGTCCATTTGTAAAGAATTCTATTCGTCCAGCATATCGACCATCTTTTAGTTTTTTCAACTCTGGACCCCTTGTATCTGGTTGGAAATTTTCATTGATCTGATCTGAATCAATGTTGATCGGTATAAAATCTTCATTTGTATGGAAATTCTCCACAGTAAACGTATAAACAAGCCGCCCAGCATCATAATACACACTGTTCACTTTCACAGTAACCCCTCTTGATTCAGCCCCCTCATTGACATGCTTCACCAACTCACTCTGAAAAAGAGACATTCCTACTTTATCGTGAAACATCATATATAACTGTCCAACAAACGGCACTCGAGCCATCGCTGTATTAAGAGAAGGAAAAAGGAAGCCGGATGAAAAATAAAGAACGATTAGTACGATGGCAGAATATATTGGCGTTCTCCAATTCCATGTGAACCAACGTCTTTTCTTTTCCGTTTTCACATCTCCTATTGCTTGGCGAACCGCAGAGGTCAATTCAACCTTTGGTACATCAATCTCATCATAAAGCTTTTTCATTTCTTTTCGTTCCATCGACACTCTCCTCCTTCTCCAATGTTTGCTTTAATAACTTTCTTGCTCGATACAAATGCGTTTTGACCGTTCCTTCAGGCACACCCATCTGCTCAGAAATCATCGAAATTGAATAATCTTGAAAATAAAATAGCTGAATCACGAGCTGATATTGCTCATCTAACACATCAAGTGCATTTTTTAAATCGAGCTTGTCTTCCAAAAAATCATGCCGCTCAACGCTCTCATGCTGCTGTTCAAACGGAACAACATCTTGCTGCTTTTTCTTCATCGCAAAAATCGTATGAATCAAAATCCTAGTCAGCCATGTAGAAAAATAAGCCGGTTCTTTTAATCCAGATAAATGTTTAAATGCTTTAATGACCGTCTCCTGAACAGCATCTAACGAATCCTCTTTATTTCTTGTGTAGAGAAAAGCCGTTTTATATAAACGCTCTTGATACATCAGCATTAATGTCTCAAATGCTGGGACATTCCCTTTTTGTGCTTTTTTAATTAGACGCACTTGCTTCATCTCATCCACACCTCCTACACCTGTTAGAGCAAGCTTTCTCACAAACGGTTTCAACAAACAAAAATTTCTTTTACTTAGCATATGTCGGACAGAAATCGAGAAAGTGAAGATTGGGCAGCAAAGATCATGTTGAACATTTGATATAATGGAAGAAATATCTACAAAAAGGAGGATATTGATTGTTTCTATTTGAAGAACCTGCTTGTGCTAGCTGCCAAAAGAAAATAGAAGGTAACGAAGAAGTGTACGTTAAGCTGGTCTATCCAAAGAGACGAGGAATGACAGAAGTAAAGGCTTGGCTAAGAAATGAAGGGGTTTTTTATTGTAAGGCATGTTATGAAAAACAGCATAAAGACGAGCATTTCAATAGAATGCTCGTTTTTACTTTCTACTATTTCACTCCCGCTTACTGCGAAGTTCAATGAGTGCTAGTGTCTCGTCATTGAAAAAGAACTCCAAAATGATGCCATTTGATTGATCTTGGTATTGTATACCTTTGCTATACCCTTCGACAAACCAAAGCTGCTTGAATTGATTTCCATACATTTGTATCACAGATGAATAATCTGCCCCAATTGTAACACCCTTAGATGTTTGAAAACTTTTTTGAGTTGACTGATTGTAAATAGATGTTACTCGATGATGTTGATCAACTGATACGACAAAATCTTCATTTTCTTTTTCCATGTAGACCGTCTGTTTTTGATGAGAGAATTGAGAATTCTCAACAAAATGATGATCTCCCTTAAATGTTTGACCGATCTTAAAATGACCTATCGATTCATCTGTTAAAGTGATAGAGTGAAAATTAAAAAACATAGCTATCCAGACAACTAGTATGGCTCCACCTAAAACAGAACCTATTATCACTAAGACCTTAGAACGAAAGGCTCCCTTTTTAAATAAATAAATCATTAAAGATACGGTGATCATCATGATACAAATCATGATCAGAAAAATGCCCATTTCTTTTATCCTCTTTTTTTTAGTAAAATTCGAATGTAAATGATTACCCCAATGATAAATTCATATTATATCAGAGTATTCCACAAATTGTACCAATACAGGTATAATTTAAATAAAATAAACTATAGGAGATACATATGACTAGACATAAACTGATATTTCCACAATCATTTCCAACGATACATACCGAAAGACTGATCTTAAAACAAGCAACGATCACAGATGCTGAGGATATGCACATCTATTTATCCAATGAAACTGTCTGCCGCTACATGGGCATTGATGCACATGAAACCATCGAAGACACAAAAGGAGAAATCAAGTGGTATGACAATATCTTCAAAGAACAAACAGGCATCCGCTGGGGCATTTCTCTAAAAGAAAATCCAGCCATCATCGGCAGCTGCGGCTTTCTCAATCTAGAAAAACAGCACCGCCGTACGGAAATTGGCTATGAATTACACCATGATCATTGGCGAAAAGGCATCATGCAGGAAGCGATTACTGCGGTGTTGCGGTATGGATTTCAGGAGATGAACTTGAATCGGATTGAAGCCATCATTGATCCAGCAAATGCGTCTTCTGTTCAATTATTGGAGAAGATACATTTTGTACAAGAGGGTTTATTAAGAGAGTATGAATTGGGTCAGAAGGGATTCGATGATGTGTATATGTATTCAATTTTGAAGAGAGATTACGAAAAATCCTATTAAACAGAGGAGAAACAAATGAAAACGGATATTCATTTCATCCAAAAGCCGCAACCAGAGTATGTTTCTTTTCACATTTATGAACTCAATCCGGCGATTGAAAAACTTGTCCAGCAAGTGGAGCAGTCAGCCCCCTATTTCTTAGCACAAGAACCAACGAAAGAAAGAGTGAAAAAGGTCTATTATCACGAAATTTTATATATAGAAAGCGTTGATAAAAGATCGTTCTTGTATACGTCAGATGGAGTGTTTCTCTTAAAGGAAAAGTTATTTGAACTTGAAAAACAGCTTGAAGCGCACGATTATGTCAGGATTTCAAAATCGATGATTCTGAATATAGATTCTATTGCCGCTATTTCTCCTAAAACGAGTGGCCGTTTTGAAGCAAGCCTTACAAATAAAGAAAAAGTAATGATTTCACGTTTTTATATCCAAGCATTAAAAGAGAAGCTTGGATTACGGAGGAAGTGAACAGGATGAAACGTTATATCACAAATCTTTTGATCACATTTTGTATGATCTTTACTGCACTTGTATTGATTTACTGTTTCACGTTTGGAACGATGCCCATCTATATTTTACAAGCCATCATGTTCAGTTCCTTTTTTTCAAGCGCCCTGACCTTCTTGCTATACCCAAAACAAACGTACAGTCATAAACGGATTCTTTTTCAACAAATTCTATATATCGTCCTTGTGATGTGTATGATTATAACAACCATCATGATTGTGAGCGGTGAAATCAGCTCCCTTTCATTTATCGTGAATTTCCTTGTGGTCATGGCATTATTCTTTGTGATCAAGTACCTATTGTATAAAAAAGATCAAGCAACCGCTGAGGAAATCAACGAACTTTTACAGCAACGAAAGAAACGAACAACATCTTAATGTGCATCTTAGGGCTAAATATTGACATGTTAGGAAGATTTCATTGTGACTTCTGCATGATTCCAATACTCTGACGTTAGAGGAGGAATCAACACATGAAACCAATCACAATCATTCGAAAATCAGTACTTCTACTGCTCTTTTCTTTAATCATTCCAACAAGTGCAGGTGTCTATTTATCTATCAAAGAAGTAACCGATCCGATGACCATCTATCTCATCAATGGCTGCGCCATGCTAGCTGGGTGTCTTTTACTTCTATTCATTATTCAAAAAAGTCGTTTTCACTTGAAAGAAATAGGTTTTCGAAAAGGCTCTTTTGGGATGTGGATATTTCCGCTCCTTATTATCGAGGCCATTCCGTTTATTGCTGGATTCAACAAGGATTTAACTGTTTCTTCCTTTCTAGCACTTTGTTTCTTCATGGTGTGTGTCGGTCTTTTTGAAGAAGGAATCTTTCGAGGCATTCTGTTTCAATATTTAAAACAAATTAACTTGAGCACTGCCATATGGGGCTCCGCCGTACTATTCGGACTTGGTCATGCTGCGAATCTACTAAGCGGAAAAAGCCTCACATTAACAGTGGCACAAATCCTTTTCGCCTTTTTATTTGGATTCGTTGCAGCTGAAATCGTTGCACTCACGAACAGTCTGCAATGGGTGATCTTATGGCATGCCGTTCATAATATCGTGGATCAAATCACAAATGGGCAAACGCCTGTGGAATTACAAATGCTTTTACTTTCGATTCAATGTGGCATTTTGCTTGTTCTTGCGGTGGTGTTGTGGAGAAGATTAAGAATGAAAAAAGTGTTCAATAGATAATGAAAAGAGGAGGAAAGAAATGAATGGGAACACATGGATAGAAGGCTGGTTTGAAAAGTGTGAAGAACTTGAAATCAAGCCTTGGGAATGGGATTTTAAACAAAGTTATATCAAAGAGCCGATACCGAAAGATAGATCATCAATTGAGTTAATATTAGATTATAAAAGCCGTACACTGAAAGAAATCGGAATCTGTAATGTCACTAAAAAAACTGGTCGTAAAGCTGACTGTGATAAAGAACCTTTTTATATTTATCAATTACTTTGGAGTACTGATTATAAGCCAGAGCCTAAATCACAGCTTAATTTAGACCGTTACAACTTGATCCGTGGAGAAACAATGAATTCCTTTATAACGACTTTCAATCATTCTAAAACACTAACTTATTATTCTCATATCAAACATAAGTTTGAAAAATTCGCTACTGACACCCACTGCATTGGGAATTTCACCGTATTACCTCATTGGATGAATACCGGTCGAAACTGTTTCTCCCAAGATTATTGGGATGTTACGATGTATTCACTATTTGAATTCTTTAAACCATTAGGCTGTTGGAAAGAGTTCGTCGAACGATATTTCCTTCAACCTTATGTGAACAAAGATGAAGAATGGACAGTGAGTGAATTTTGGGAAGGTCATTTTGCAGGTATAGGAAATTACAATCAATTAAAACCTCAAAATGAACAAGAATTAAGTGAGTACCTACATAAAGTCAATATTAGGATTGAAGAACGGGGCAAATGGATTATCAAAAAAGTCTGTGAAGAATTGAAATTACAACACTTCACATTTTATGATGAACTAGAAGATAGGCAGATTCGATTTTCCAACGAATTGAAATAAACCATAATGAGCGAGCTCAGTGCTCGCTTTTTTATTTTCAAAAAGGACTTTCGTTGCCGGCTTAACCTCCGCTTGAATTCCATTGATATCAATCTCTTCAAACATACATTTCACTAGTGTAGGGACCCCCTTCTGTTGCAATGCCCTTCCCCCAATGTTCCTCCGCCAAGAAATAGCCAATCGTCACCGCATTCATTTTTTGATTGAGGTCCGTTGTTTCATGCCAGTTAGCATATGAAGCTTGTCCTTAAATGTTTTCTATTAAATTTGGTATCAAAGGTTTGCTTTCTATGGGTGATGATAAGGAAATCAATGTAGTGGAATTCCCATACTTCATACTCTCATTTTCAAATAATTCAAGATCCCTTATAGATTCGGCTACTACTTTAATCAAATAATTGAATTCTCCGCTAATTCGGTGACATTCTACTACTTGTGAAGCCTCCTTACAATAATCAACGAAATGATTGCATGTGGTGGTTCGGAAAAGGATAAAAGCCACTATGGGTTTTCCAACTTTCTCATTTGAAACGACAGCACTATACCCCTTTATCACCCCTTGCTCTTCTAATCTTTTCACCCTTTCTGTAACTGCTGGTTGAGACAGCCCTATCAATCTTCCAAGGGAAGTCATTGACAACCTAGCATCTGACTGTAAACATTCTAATATATTTCTATCAATACTATCCATGTAATAATCCCTCCATATCATTAGATGATACTGACATTTCACCATAACTATTTAGAATGATATGTTCTACAAATCATTATATTATAATTCAAAACCAATATCATTTAATTTCCTTAATTTCAAAGTTAAATACATACTAATACCTTGATTATCATATGTAAAACTCAACTGCCTGTTAGTATAATTGATTTCATTAACGAATCAGGAGGGCTTTTACAAATGGATAACCATTTTAATTTAACTAAACCAAATCAAAAACCTTATACATCACCTTCAGAACGTCTACCTTGGGCTGGCTTAATTGCACTTGCTATGGCTGGATTCATATGTGTTCTTACGGAAACAATGCCAGCAGGTCTATTGATACCGATCAGTGAAGGACTTGGTGTGTCAGAATCCCTAGCAGGTCAACTTGTTACGGCTTATGCTTTTGGCTCACTCATTGCAGCTATTCCACTTACAGCAGCAACACAAAGTTGGCGTAGGAAACCATTGCTTCTTTTATGTATGACTGGATTCCTTGTATTTAACACGATTACAGCCCTTTCTTCTAGTCTGACTTTAACTCTAATCGTTCGTTTCTTTGCGGGTGTAACGGCGGGAATACTGTGGGGAATGACAGCGGGATATGCACGGCTGATGGCACCGAAGTCATTGAAAGGAAAAGCTATGGCTATAGCTATGATTGGTACTTCTTTTGCATTAGCTTTTGGTCTACCTGTTGGGACACTTCTTGGCTCCCTTGTTGGTTGGCGAACTGTCTTTGGTATCATGTCATTACTAGCTGTATTATCAATTTTATGGATTATATGGAAAATACCAGACTTCCCTGGACAAACTTCAGAAAAGCGAACGAGCCTATTCAAGGTATTTATTACTCCTGGTGTTCGTCCCATTCTGTTTGTTGTATTGGCTTGGGTACTTTCCCATAATATACTTTATACTTACATTGCACCATATCTATCAGAAGCAGGCCTTTCCCAGCGGGTTGATTTGGTCTTACTCATTTTTGGTGTTACATCTTTAATTGGAATCTGGATGATAGGTATATTCATTGAACGAATATTACGCACTTTGGTTTTAATGAGTCTTGCTGGGTTTGGATTGGCATCATTAGCGTTAGGTATCGGAATTAGTCAGCCTACAATCATTTATGTTGCTGTTGCTTTATGGGGATTAACCTTTGGGGGAGCAGCAACACTCACACAGACAGCAATAGCAGATCATGCGAAACAAGGTACTGATCTTGCTCAATCTATGCTTGTTACTGTTTGGAATCTGGCTATTGGCGGCGGGAGTGCAATTGGAGCCATTCTGATGGAATCATTTGACGTAAGTTCTATTCCATTGGTCATGGTATTCCTCATTGCACTTGGATTACTAGTAGTGTTTCGTGCAAATGTTTATGGATTTCATTTAAAAACGAAAAAGAGCTAGAATCCCCTTATTTCAGTAAGTGGCTTCACCTTCATATCGGTTCATATACTTCTCTTCATTTACGATACGAGTTGAGATTTATTCATTATAGTTTGACAGAATAAATGAGAGAAAAATCTGGTCTCAGCGTGAATCACACTTTTGAAGCGTCTAGACTGAACGCTTCAATTTCATGTATTTTAAATGGCTTTCATATTCACCTTTACGAACCAACAGGAATGTACAAGGGTTTCTTATTTATTTCTAAAAATGCTTATCCTCCGTTCTTTGATCTTGCAACATAGCACAAAAAGTCCAGTTTCTTAAAAATGATTTCCGTTATACTAAACTCGTAAGGTAAAGAGGTGCTCGGTTGTCCTATTAGAGCATGAGAAAACCATTCAAGACATGTTAAATTAATCTGAAAGATGAATTACCGCTTCAAATTCTAGCAAAACACGCTAGTTATTCTAGACTTCACTTTCACCATTAAAACAGAAGTAAAATAAAGATCAGACACCCACAGGACAAAAAAAATCAATTAAAAAAGATATCCCTACCACTATCACTTTTTTGTCATCTTGGTATAATAGAAAAAATCAGAAAAATGAGAATGCGATGATAAGGAATAGTACTTGCCGAAATGTTTTCAGAAAGTTGCTGGTTGATGAGAAGCAATAACATAAAGGCAGGGAACTCACCTTAGAGTAGCCTTAGTGAACTGAAAATGATTGATGTAGTTAAGGTCGGCACCCTACCGTTATATGGGAAGGATATAAGATATAACAATCTGTATCCGAATAAGGGCATGGTAATGTAAAGTTATCATGAAACAGGGGTGGTACCGCGTAAGAAGAAGTCTTTCGTCTCCAATGAAAATATTGGAGATGAAGGACTTTTTTTATTCTATTTACTAGGAGGAATCGATCATGTTTAACCACAAAAAATACGAAAAGAAATACTTTTTGCCACCGAACCTTACTTATGATTGGGTGAAAAAAGAAACATTAGAACGTGCTCCGATATGGTGCAGTGTGGACTTACGGGATGGAAATCAAGCATTACCTATTCCTATGAACTTAGAAGAAAAATTGGAAATGTTTCAGCTACTAGTAGAGATAGGTTTTAAAGAAATTGAAATCGCATTTCCAGCTGCTAATGATACGGAGTTTAAGCTATTACGGACACTGATTGATCGTCATATGATTCCAGACGATGTCACGATTATGGTGATCACACAAGCAAGAGAGCATATTATCCGCCGAACCTTCGAAGCCATTAAGGGGGTACCGAAAGCGATTGTTCATTTATATAATTCGACTTCAGAAGCGCAGCGCCGACAAGTATTTCAGAAAACAAAAGATGAAATTAAACAAATTGCCATTGATGACGCTATTTTAGTAAAAGAACTGGCCGAAAAAACAAAAAGTAACATTTATTTTCAATATAGTCCTGAAAGCTTTCCAGGAACAGAAGTGGATTATGCGTTAGATATTTGTAATAGTGTTTTAGATATTTGGAAACCGACACCACATCACAAAGCGATCATCAATATTCCGACAACAGTTGAATATTCAATGCCTCATATCTTTGCAAGTCAGATTGAGTATATACACAAAAATCTGTCTTACCGAGACAGTGTGACATTATCGGTTCATCCACATAATGACCGTGGCTCTGGGGTGAGTGATGCAGAATTTGGTGTGCTAGCTGGCGCAGAAAGAGTCGAAGGTACATTATTTGGTATCGGTGAACGTACAGGGAACGTAGACTTGATTACTTTGGCGATGAATATGTATTCACAAGGCTATGATCCACAATTGAATTTCAATAACCTAGAAGCGATTCGTAAAAAATATGAAAAACTAACAAAAATCACTGTTCATGAGAGACAGCCATATTCTGGTGAGATGGTTTTCACCGCATTCTCTGGGTCACATCAAGATGCGATATCTAAAGGTATGAAATATAGAAAGGAACATCATGTTGATAAATGGGACGTTCCGTATATCCCAGTAGATCCAGTTGACCTGGGGAGGAATTATCAAACGGATGTGATTCGAATCAATAGCCAGTCTGGAAAAGGTGGCATAGGTTATATCCTAGAAACAAATTATGGCATTCAACTTCCTTATCAAATGAATGAAGCCATGGGATATGCAGCGAAGAAAGTATCTGATCAGACAAATAGGGAATTGTCTGTCGAAGAAATATATCATGTTTTTAAAGAGCAGTATGTTGATTTCCACCCTCATTTCCAGCTGATCGATTATCAATTTCATAAAGGAGAGAAGCAAGAAGTCTCCTTAACTTTGCTGAGAGATCATCAACAAATAGACATACAAGGAACTGGCACTGGAAGTTTAGATGCAATCAGTAATGCGTTAAAAGCACATTTTCATCTCGAGTATGATTTGGAAGTCTATGAACAGAATTCTTTGGGCAACGATTCTCAAGCAAAAGCCTGTGCACAGATTGGTATTTCAAATCAAGGAAAAATGCATTGGGGTGCTGGAATTGATAAAGATATTATTGAAGCAACAGTAAAGGCCCTGGTGGTTGCAGTAAATAAACTAGAGGTTTGGATGTAGATGGAAACAGATAAACTTGAAAAACATGAAGCGATGCAATATTTAAGAGAATATAACGAACAAGAAATCTTTTATCAACAATACCAACAGAAAAAGCATGACAATCAATCATTGCAATTATTTTTGAAGGATTATGATCAAAAAAATTTCATGCAAAAGCAAATATATATAGAAGAATTTTTGCTAAGAGGGCAGAACGAATTTGAAAAAGAGGATACCATGTGGTTAGGTCAGGAAAAAGATATCGAAGTGAGAAAGTATAGCCGTTTTATGCCTCAATTGTCGGCTATCCATGATTTCTTTGAGATGATCTATGTTCTGGAAAATGAGATGTATATAGAAGTGGAAGATAAAAAAATCGTTTTAAAATCAGGAGATATTGCCTTTATTCCACCTGACACAATACACAAGCCACTTGTAATGGAGAATACAATCGCAATACAAATCATGATCCGCAAAAGTACTTTTCAAAAAGTGTTTTTTAAAATGTTAAAAGGAAATCATGTCATTTCAGAGTTCTTTTTGAATGCATTGTATATAAAAGAAAATAAACATATTCTTATTTTCCATAGTCACTTGGATAAAAACTTGCTAGACTGCTCTCTTCAACTATTTATAGAAAATCACAATCGATTTCCTAGTTACCAGTTGATTATGAATAATTTGTTTGAGATATTATTATGTCTCTTATTAAGATTCAAACCAAGTCATATGAACGTCATTCAGGTCAAACAATATAGTGATATACGTATGATTCAAATGCTTCAATATATTCAGCAGTGTTGTGAGCATATAACACTCCAGAAGATGGCAGAGAAATTTAACCTTTCACAATCTTATCTGTCAAAATATATAGCTCGTAAACTCGGCAAATCATTTCGTGAGATTCGACAAGAAATAAGATTGGACAAAGCCTGCGAAATGCTAACCGGGAGTAATTTACAAGTGGATCATATTTCGGGAGCCGTTGGTTATCAAAATGTAGAGCATTTCATTCGTTTATTTAAGAAAAAGTATCACCTAACACCACATCAATATCGTTTAAATAATAGAACATAATGAGCAGAATGTATGAGACTTATCTTTAAAGTAAAATTTTAAAATCAAGAAAATGTCAAATCAATACGAATAAAAAGGAGACATCATCATGTCAATCAAGCAAGTAAAAGATTATTTTAAACAATATGAGATGGATACTCGAATTCAGGAATTTTCAGTATCTAGTGCAACCGTAGACTTGGCTGCTTCTGCATTGGGCTGCGAACCTGAAAGAATCGCAAAAACACTCTCCTTTCTAGTAAATGGACAAGCTATTTTAGTTGTGACCTCTGGCGATGCAAAAGTTGATAACAAAAAATTCAAAGAATATTTTAAAACAAAAGCGAAAATGCTGCCTCCTCATGAGGTCGTTGACTTGGTCGGTCATGAAATTGGCGGAGTATGTCCTTTTGCTATAAAGAATGGTGTTTCTGTTTATTTAGATATGTCACTCAAACGTTTTGAGACAGTCTATCCAGCCTGCGGCAGCAGTAACAGTGCTATTGAACTCACAATCAAACAACTAGAAAAACACTCCGGTTATACACAATGGATTGATGTGTGTAAGGGATGGAACGATGAATTCATACAATAAAATGGAAGGAAAAAGTGCTGCAATTAAACATAAAAAAGAGCTAGAAACCCTTGATACACAAAGGTTTCTAGCTCTATTATAACTATTCCCACTCGATCGTAGCAGGCGGCTTACTCGTAATATCATACACCACGCGGTTCACATGCTTCACTTCATTCACGATACGAGTCGAGATCTTTTCAAGTACATCCCAAGGGATTCTTGCCCAGTCACTCGTCATACCGTCAATAGACGTAACAGCACGGATGCCGATTGTGTAATCGTATGTTCTTGCGTCACCCATGACACCTACGCTGCGGATGTCTGGGAGGACTGTGAAGTATTGCCAGATGTCGCGCTCAAGGCCGAAGTTGGCAATTTCTTCGCGTAGAATCGCATCCGATTCACGGACGATTTCTAGTTTTTCTTCAGAAATTTCACCTAGTACACGGATTCCTAGTCCTGGACCTGGGAATGGCTGTCTCCATACGATGTCGTCTGGAATACCTAGCTCTGACCCTAGAGCACGAACTTCATCCTTGAATAGTGTATTGAGTGGCTCAATCAATTCAAACTGCATGTCTTCTGGAAGACCGCCAACGTTGTGGTGAGATTTGATTGTTTGTGCCGTTGCTGTTCCACTCTCAATGATGTCTGTGTAAAGAGTTCCTTGTGCTAAGTAGTCGATTCCTTTAAGCTTGTCCGATTCGTCATCGAATACATAAATGAATTCGTTACCGATGATTTTACGTTTTTGCTCAGGATCAGACACACCTTTTAGCTTGTTTAAGAAGCGATCTTTCGCATCTACTTTAATCACGTTCATGTTGAAACCTTCGCTAAATGTTTTCATAACCCCTTCTGCTTCGCCTTTGCGAAGAAGACCGTGGTCAACGAAAATACATGTCAGCTGATCGCCGATGGCTTTGTGGATCAATACCGCCACAACAGATGAATCTACACCGCCGCTTAGTGCGCACAATACTTGTTTGTCACCTACTGTTTCACGGATTTTCTGCATTTCGATTTCAATGAAGTTCTCCATTGACCATTTGCCATCGCACTCACATACGCCGAAGACAAAGTTCTTCAATAGATCATTTCCATACTCAGAGTGACGTACCTCTGGGTGGAACTGAACGCCATAGAAATTCTTCTCAGCTAAGCTCATCGCTGAGTTTGGACAATGTGCACTTGTTGCATCAACTGTAAAGCCTTCTGGTACTTCAACGACAAGGTCACCATGGCTCATCCAAACGACTTGATCCGTTGGAAGGTCTTTGAATAAAGCAGGTGTTCCGTTAATATGGATGTCTGCTTTTCCATATTCACGCTGGCTAGCCGCTTCTACTTTCCCACCTAAATAGTGAGTCATCAGCTGCATGCCGTAGCAAATGCCTAGAACCGGAATACCTAGATCAAAAATCTTTTCGTCACAGCGGAAAGATCCTTCATCATATACACTGTTTGGTCCACCAGAAAGGATGATTCCTTTCGGCGCCATTTCTTTAATTTCTTCAGCAGTTAAAGTGTGCGGATGAAGCTCACTGTACACACCAAATTCACGAATACGGCGAGTGATCAGCTGATTGTACTGACTACCGAAATCGAGAACCAAAATCATTTCATTTACTAAATTTGTCATGGTGTCACCTCTATGTCCAATATAGTTTTTATAAACGCACAGAAAAAATGAGAGGAGAAAACCTGCTCTCAGTGTAAATCACGCTTTTGAAGCGCCCAGACTCACATCCGAACGCTTCAATTTCATGTATTTTAGAAGGTTTTAATATTCACCTATTCTAACAACAGGAAGGTACGGGGTCAAGACTATCTCCTGTTTATTAAATTTTCCCATAACTTCACCGACTGCCGCCAAAGCGCCGACGCATCTTCTTGTCGATAGAGCGCCCGCTCATAGAACTGCGTTAGCTCAGACATGTGATGATTCCCTTCCTTGTCATCGATCAAAGAAGCAAATTCTCTTAGCGTCATGCCTGGCTTTTTCTCGATCCCTCTGCGCCGCCTTAGCTGTTTTAATAAAGCAGCATATGCGTAGAAAAAAGCTTCCTCATCTGGCAGACGTTTTACCTTTCTCACAATAAAGATTGGCAGCCATCTTGCTCTGAACCGGTAAAGCATCCAGCCTATGAAACCAAGAAAGACAATCACACCTGCTGCGTAGCCCAAGATTGAACCAACATGAACCATACTTGGCTTTGCTTTAGCTGCTTGTTCCTCTTGTTTTGCCCCCTGTTCTGGTTCTTGTTGCTGCGGCTGTTGTGTCGGCTCGTTTTCTTGTTGATCAGATGCGGGCTGATCTTTTTCATCCTGTTGATCATCTGTTTGGTCGTTGTTAGCCGTGGTTTCATTCGTAAATGTCTCTGGGTTCGTGAACCCTTTTGTCGGTTCGAATGTCACCCAGCCACGGTTTGGAAAATACACCTCTACCCATGAATGCGCATTGTTATTGGTCACTTCATACACATTGTTTCCATCCATTTGTGTTTCATATAACTGACCTGACGTGTACCCTTTCACCCATCTCGCCGGAATTCCAATCGAGCGAAGCATGACAATCATAGAGGTTGAAAAGTTATCACAATAGCCAATCATCGTATCAAATAAGAACTGATCCACATAGTCTTCGTCACGCCCAGGCACAGCGACATTTTGGGTTTCATATGAAAACTTCGCAGATCCTAAATAATCCTCAATCGCTTTTGCTTTATCATACATATTATCCTTCGTTTCCGTTAAGCTGTTCGCCAATGTTTTCACACGCTCTGGCAGCGAGGATGGGAGCTGCAAGTATTCACGTCCGACCTGCTGGTTCACTTGCTGCTTGGTCGGTACTTTGATCCGCTGCAAGTCCTCTAGGATAAATGTAGGTGATAAGAAGCTGACTCGATAGTTCCCTAAATTTTTGGGCGGGTTTTGAGTAGACGGGACAATTTTCTCCGTTTTGCCCATCATTTGCAGTGGAATGTTTTCCATTGGCGTCAGCATAACCGTACCAATTGGATAAACAGCATGATTAAATCGATAATTTGATTCCATATCGACTCTCGTTTCATGCTCCTCTGTTTTCACGCGATTGGTAAACCACCGGTTCGGCACTTCATTCCCTTTTAACCGAGTAGGTTTCGTATCATTTGAAGCATCCTCCCAGCCTTTCCCCGTGTAAATACTTTTTGTTTCTACACGAAAATAAGACGGCTCTTTTCCGCTCCATTTAAATACCGGTGTACGGTCCTCACTAAACGGTCCCCCAAGCGACGAATCATCCGTACTATATCCCACCTTATTCTGCCCGGTGGAACCATCTTGATTCGTGACCGCTTTAAAAAACGGGACAGGGTCAGGCCATTTCGGATCAGATTTTGGCAAAGAAGCACCGAGTGATGCTGATACAAGAACAAGCGCCAGCATGGGTAAGAACCAATTGAGACGCGCTTTCTGTGACACCCGCACACCTTCAGCCAAACGAAGTCGGTCGAAATAGAGCAGGCCAAGCAAACAAAAGCCAAATACCATAATTCGAACGATCGCAAAAGTCGCATCATAAGGCGTAAACGTATCAAGAATCGTGACATATACAATCGTCATCAGTAAAAAGAAAAAGATACGCTGCTGATACACAACCCAATAATGAAGCAAATAAACAAGTAGCCAAAGCAAAATATAAAACAACAATGTGCGGAAAGACGGATACATGTCACTCCACATGCCCATGCTCATCAAAGAAATATTATCTTTAATATCAGCAAACAGCGCAGGCAGATAACTTGGCTCTGATTGATAAAAAATCAAATATAATGCGAGCAAGATCAATCCAGCACAAATAGGAAACGTCACATACCACTTCAATCGAAAGAACGTAAACAAACACGTAAGCCCTATAAAAATGATGAAATAAGACGTATGACTCGTCTCTGTAAAATCTTGAAGCGGACGAAGCCACTCCCAAAGCAGCAGAAATGCGACAGCATAATAGATGAACAACTCAAAACGGCTTTGCCGCTGATGCATATGCAGCATAAATGTTTGTCACCTCACAGTTCTTTCGTGCAGCCGGTCCTCAAATAAAAGGGTCGTGTGTATCCCAGAAGCTTTAAGCCGGTCCACAAGCTGTTTTTCTTTTGCCGTCAATCGATCAACGGCTCTCTTCACTAAAAGAACGGTGATGTTCTTTCTGTTTCGATTCCCAAGTAAAATGGTAGCAAGCTCTTCTTGCAGATGACCTGTCACCACATACTTTCCTGTCTGCTGGTGCTCACTCGATGTTAATGATTGATAATCAGGTGCACGAGAAGGCTGATACTGCACCTTTGTTAAATAGTAGAGCATGTCCTGTAAATGCCTCTCTCCTTGATCCACTCGAAATAAGTGCTGATCCCCAAGCGGGACAAGGCCTACCGGCACCCCTTTTTTCACAGCCGTTTGCAGAACCGATGCGGCCATAGACACAATCGTTTCAAAAGCGGCTTCATCTGTAAAATCAGCAAACACCACCAGATCCTTTGTCTGATTCTGTTCAAACTCCTTCGTCATAAGCTGACCTCTTCTAGCTGTTGTCTTCCAGTCCACCCAAGCGAAACGGTCTCCTTGCTGGTATTCACGCACACCTGTTGTCACATTTGTCGGTTCATTTAACCAAGAGTGCAATGCTTTGCCTCCATTTTCATTCACCGATGCAGCAGATTCAACCGGAATATCCAATATTTTCGGATACACAAGCAATGTTTTCTCTAGTGGAAGAATCACTTCTTTTTCAACAAACCCAAACATATCACCCGTTTTGATTCTAACCGCCGTCAATTGATGCTCTCCCCGCATGATGTCATTAAATTGATACGAAAATCGCCACGTTTTCCGAAACCATGGAAAGATCATTCGCTTCATTTCAATCTGTTCCTGTAAATGGAAGGTATCCGGCGGGTCATCCTCAAGTATGACGTACACGTACGGAAATAAATTCGTCCGCTTGATTTCAAGGTCAACAGACAGCACATCTCCTGCCTTTAACCGGGTATGCTGTAATGTCCTTTTGGCTGTGGCACGAAGTGGAACAAGGGCAAACAACAAAGCATACAAAGCATATGGTGAAAATGCATAAAAAAGGAACCAGCTCACAAAACCGCCCTGAAACATGGCATAGCAAAAGGCTGCTGCCGTGAGAATGACGAGCATCATCACCCGTAACCATAGTGAAAAAGCTAAACGATTACGTGACTTCATTGAGTCATCGACTTTTGAACTGGTACGCCAATATGCTCAATCATCTGTCGCAACAGTGTCTCCGCCTTCTTCCCTTCATATGTTGCTTCTGATGTCAAAATCATACGATGCGGCAATGTGTAAGGCGCCAAATACTGTACATCATCAGGAATCACATAATCCCGCCTGTTCAACAGCGCATACGCCTGAGCCGCTTTCATCAATGCAATTGAACCCCTTGGGCTCACGCCTAAATAGACAGACGGATGATTTCGCGTCGCTTGGGCGATTTCAACAATATATTCTTTAATCGATGCCTCCACATGTACGGTCTGAACCGCTTGCTGCAAAGCATGGATATGATCTTTTGTCATGACTGCCTGAAGCGTGTCAATTGGCGATTGTTTCTCCTGCAAATTCAGCACCTCAAGCTCCTCCAGCATGGTTGGATACCCCATCTGCAGCTTAAATAAGAAACGGTCCATTTGCGCCTCTGGAAGTGGATAGGTTCCCTCATACTCCACTGGATTTTGCGTAGCCATCACAAAGAAAGGATCTGCCAGCGGCATCGTTTCTCCGTCCACTGTGACACTGCCTTCTTCCATCGCTTCAAGAAGGGCTGATTGTGTTTTAGGAGAGGTTCGGTTGATTTCATCAGCCAAAATAATCTGCCCCATAATCGGTCCTTGTCTAAATTCAAACTCGTTTGTCTTTTTATTATAAATCGACACACCTGTTACATCTGAAGGCAAAAGGTCAGGCGTAAATTGGATTCGCTTAAACTCACACCCAATGGATTTTGCCAGAGCACGAACCATCATGGTCTTCCCAACGCCAGGCACATCCTCTAATAGCACATGCCCCTTCGCCAAAATCGCAACAAGGCTTAATATCGCAATATCTTTTTTCCCCACCATCACTTTATTGATGTTATCTACGATTTTTTGTAAATCTGAATGCATCGGTTCATCAAATGCCATCCTGATCCTCCTATCACGTTTCCGTCAATTTTCATATAGTCTAACTTTACCATACAACGCGCATTTGCATGAAACATCAACACGTAGAAAAAAGAAGCCTTCTCACGATGGAAAAGACTTCTGCTCCTCTTTAGGCTCACTTGCTGGTTCCATATGAACATGAGAGTGTAAAATATCATGTTCCTGCTTCATTCTGCGTTCAATTTCATCTGCAATATCATGGCTTTCTGCGATGTTTAAATGCGGTTCTACTTCAACGACCACATCCACATGGACGGTGCTTCCAAGGTAACGAGCTTTAATGTCTTTCAAATCGCCCACTCCTGGTGTCGCTTCAATCGTCTCTTTATATTTAGACATATCTTTTATATGAAAACCGTCCGTTAACGAATGAGACGCATCTCTGAAAATCTCCCACGCCGTTTTACAGATAATTAAGCCAATCACAAACGCAGCAAGCGTATCAACCCACGCCAGCTGAAATTGAGAGGCGATAATTCCGACAAACGTCCCGATACTCACATAAGCATCTGATTTATTATCAGCCGCTGCCGCATATAGCGCCTGGCTATTAATTCGTTTAGACAGTTTACGGTTATACATATACACACCATACATCACAACAGCACTTCCTGCTGCCGTCCAAGCTGCAATCATATCAGGCGTTTGATGCTCTGATGAGAAAAGCGACTGGCCTGCACTCAGCAAAACCTGAAGCCCGACAAGCATCATAATAAAGGAAGCCACAAGTGACGCAATATTTTCAGCTCTAAAATGACCGTATGGATGATCCTCATCAGGTGGCTTCTGAGAAATACGCAGCCCAATTAATACGGCAAGCGAAGCAATGATATCTGTCGTATTATTCAAGCCATCTGCGGAAAGGGCTTCTGAATGAAACACATACCCAATGATCAGTTTGACAGCAGATAAGATCACATAGGCTATAATGCTGACCCAAGCACCTGTTTCACCTTGTCTTAATTCGTTGTAGCGCTCCATACCGAACAGCGCCTCCTCACACATTACTTTTCTATATTTATCTTACAAAGCCAAGCCCGTGTGGGTCTACAGCAACATGATTCGCTTGAATCAGCAAAATAGGATACATAGAAATGTGTTGACCTAAGCAAACTTATTTTTATAAGGTCAATTGACCTCAAGACCTACTCCCATCAATGTTTTTCAAAACCACTCCGAAAAATGAAAAAGAACAAAATGACTCTACTATCTAATTGTCAGAATAGTTTTATTTCAAAACACAACTTTTCTTTCTTCCTTCTTATGCTATTTTTAAGAATGGACAGAGGAAAATGAGGGAACATAATCTCTCAAATCCTTTATACTTTTTAACATCATGTTAAGAGGTTTGAAATGTCAGTTTGATAACCTGTCCAATGCTGAATGACAATTCAGTATGATAAAATTTAAAATATTCTAAAAACAAACTCTCGAATAAAAGAGAAATGTTTGGAGGTAAAGAAATGTCCAACATGACAAACGGTCTTCAAAAAAACCTTAAGACAAGACATATTTCAATGATCTCCATTGCCGGGGTCATTGGGGCAGGGCTATTTGTTGGTAGTGGTGCTGTCATTCATTCTGCAGGGCCTGGATCGATTCTTTCCTATTCATTTGCCGGACTTCTGGTCATCTTTATTATGAGAATGCTTGGAGAAATGGCATGTGCCTATCCGACAAGCGGCTCTTTCTCACAATATGCGAGCGACGCCATCGGCCCGTGGGCCGGGTTTACAATCGGCTGGCTTTACTGGTTCTTCTGGGTCATCGTCATCGCCATTGAGGCCATTGCCGGTGCTGCCATTATTCAATATTGGTATGGAGATGCACCTGTTTGGCTCACAAGTCTTATCCTCACAATCCTCTTAACTTTGACAAATATCTTTTCTGTTAAATCTTTTGGCGAATTTGAATATTGGTTTTCATTGATTAAAGTCGTCAGCATTATTCTCTTCCTACTCATTGGTTTTGCATTTATCTTTGGTTTTGGCGGTCATCATACTGCAGGTCTTGCTAATTTAACGGGAAATGGCGGTTTCCTTCCAAACGGGTTCGGCTCTGTACTCCTCGGGATTGTCGTTGTCATCTTTTCCTTCATGGGAACCGAGATTGTGGCAATTGCCGCAGGTGAATCAGCAGACCCTGTCAAATCTGTGACAACAGCTACCCGTTCAGTTGTATGGCGTATTATTGTGTTCTACGTCGGGTCGATCGCCGTCGTTGTCACTTTACTCCCATGGAATTCGGCGAATATTTTAACAAGTCCGTTCGTTGCAGTATTAGAATACATCGGTGTCCCATCAGCCGCTCAAGTCATGAACGTCATTGTTTTAACAGCCGTTCTTTCTTGTTTAAACTCCGGCCTATACACAACGTCCAGAATGCTTTATTCATTAGCTGAAAGAGGCGAAGCACCAAAACGTTTTATGAAAATCAGCAAACGCGGTGTCCCTGTAGCAGCGACAGTCGCAGGTACCTTCTTTTCCTATATTGCCGTCATGATGAACTACTTTTACCCTGAAACCATCTTTCTATTTCTAGTCAATGCCTCTGGTGCCATTGCACTTCTTGTCTACTTGGTGATTGCCGTTTCACAATTAAGAATGCGTCGTAAAATTGAAAAAGAAAATCCAGAACAACTCAAAATCAAAATGTGGCTGTTCCCATACCTTACGTACTTTACCATTTTGGTCATCTGCGCCATCTTGGCCTCTATGCTGTTTATCGAATCGATGAGACCTCAGCTCATACTGACAAGCATCATTACCATCGGTGTACTAGCCGCCTACTTCATCTTTAAACCGAATAAAAAAGTGCCTGCAAGTGCAGCGCTTGAAAATAAACACCCTTAATTCTCCCGCTGAAAAGCGGGTTTTTTTATTTTATTCACCTATTTGGATGTCCGCACTTATAATGTATCAAATTGATTTTAAGTGAGGATTAGTCAACATGAACCTAGAAAAGTTTGTTGACGAGCTGCCAATTCCAGAAGTCGCAGAGCCCGTCAAAAAAAACCCAAGACAAACGTATTATGAAATCGCTATGGAGGAGGTGTTCCTAAAAGTTCATAGAGATCTGCCCCCAACCAAGCTATGGACCTATAATGGCAGTTTGCCGGGTCCAACCATTAAAGCGAATCGAAATGAAAAGGTCAAAGTGAAATGGATGAACAAATTGCCGCTGAAACACTTCCTGCCTGTCGATCATACCATTCACGCTGGACATCATGATGAACCCGAAGTCAAAACAGTCGTTCACCTGCATGGGGGCGTGACACCTGCAAGCAGTGACGGTTATCCGGAGGCTTGGTTTTCGCGAGACTTTGAAGCGACCGGTCCCTTCTTTGAACGAGAGGTTTACGAATACCCTAATCACCAGCAAGCATGCACATTGTGGTATCACGATCATGCCATGGCATTAACACGATTAAATGTATACGCCGGATTAGCTGGCTTTTATTTGATCTCAGATGCGTTTGAAAAATCACTCGAATTACCGAAAGATGAATATGATATCCCTTTAATGATCATGGACCGGACATTCCAGGAGGATGGCGCACTGTTTTACCCAAGTAGACCAAATAACACACCAGAAGATAGTGACCTTCCTGATCCCTCTATCGTGCCATTTTTTTGCGGGGAAACGATTTTAGTCAATGGAAAAGTATGGCCGTATTTAGAAGTAGAGCCGCGAAAATATCGTTTTCGTATCTTAAACGCATCCAACACAAGAACTTACGAGCTTCATCTAGATAACGACGCCACAATCTTACAAATTGGATCTGATGGCGGCTTTTTGCCAAGACCTGTTCATCACCAATCTTTTAGCATTGCACCTGCTGAACGTTTTGATGTCATCATCGACTTCTCAGCTTACGAAAACCAAACGATTATTTTAAAAAATACGGCAGGCTGCGGTCAGGAAGTCAATCCAGAAACAGATGCGAACATTATGCAGTTTAAAGTCACTCGTCCGCTCAAAGGAAGAGCAGCTAAAACATTACGTCCGATCTTCAAACCACTTCCACCGCTCCGACCGAGCCGAGCTGATAACGAGCGAACACTAACGCTTACTGGCACACAAGATAAATATGGGCGCCCGATTTTATTACTAGATAACCGGTTTTGGAATGATCCTGTCACGGAAAATCCTCGACTTGGTAGTGTAGAGGTATGGAACATTGTCAACCCAACAAGGGGCACACACCCTATTCATTTACATCTTGTTCAATTTCGGGTGATTGATAGAAGACCATTCGATACAGACATCTATCAATCAACTGGTGAAATCGTGTACACGGGACCAAATGAAGCGCCTCCTTTGCATGAACAAGGCTACAAGGATACAATTCAGGCGCATGCTGGTGAAGTCATTCGCATCATAGCTCGGTTTGTCCCGTATAGCGGACGATATGTGTGGCATTGTCACATTTTAGAACACGAAGATTATGACATGATGCGGCCGATGGATATCATTTAGTAAATATGAAACCTCCTCTCTCTTAATTGCGTAATATAAAAAGGGCTAACAGCTTCTATATATTAGCCCTCTATTTTCTTTTCAATCTCCATGAGAAAAAACGAACAATGTATCGCATGAATGGCATTTTTTTGAACATTCCACACTTAAAAAGTTGACGAAGTAAACCGATAATACTACTATATACCCATTACCTCTATCAAAAGGCACTTAAGAAACCAAGCACGAACAAATAGAAAATCGTCATAAAAAACGGAGGAGTTCAATTTGAATGAAGAAAAAGAGACTTGCCAGGTCAAGCAAGAAACAGTGGCAGGTAACAGGGAGAAGCTTTCAATTCATGAAAACGAGAGCATTCGATCAAACATTGAACAACTAACAATTGAACTCGGTGAACAAAAAGAATTCAATCACTTCATATTAGATGAAAAACAGAAGGCCATCAGCACATTATCGGCTCTCATTGCAAAAGGTGATTGTGATGAAGAGTTAAAAGCTCATTTTGTACAAGCATTACATATCGGGCTCTCTGTTATAGAGATTATGGAGATCATTAAGCACTGTACAAAGGTTGTAGGATTCCCTCATTCCATTAATGCCTTGTTTATTTTTCAAAACTTACTAGATGAAAACAATAAATAAATAAGAGAAAACGAGAAGTCTTCTGTCCTCTCGTTTTTTTATTTCCACTTACTTTACTCTCTTACGCTGATTCTGTCACAGTAGCAAAATATCAAAATACCACTCATTTCCCTGCTTAAAAAGTGATGTTCATTTCACAAATCCGCATTTTTCACCGACACATCCCATGACAAAATAAAAAAACGTCCAGTTATATAAAATAACTGAACGCGCACCTTTTACCGATTGACAGTGAAATTGTTAACAATCCCGCCTTCTTTCTCCCAAGCGGTTTCTACTGTTTTCTTCTTAATATCATATTCAAAAATAGTTCTGACCTTCGCCTTTCGTCCTGTGTCATCCTTTAATTCCTTTGCGTTCTTTGCAACACCTAAGAAATAAACAGATGTACCATCCGCAGAAAATTGCGGCTGGGCAGCACTTAAAATACGCACATCTTGGCTGTTTTTAACAAGTGTCTTTGTTTTTCCTGTATCTACATCCATCACCTTAATAGATGATACTTCTTTTTCATTTCGAACCTTCACTTCTGTATAAATGAGTTTTTTATGATCTGGTGAAAAAGAAATATCATTGATGGTTTGAGAAATACGTGCAATTCGCTTTCCCTTCTCACCTGTTTGTAGGGTAATATTCATGGTCGTTGGTTCAGGATCCATTCCTTTTTCATTTGCCTCATCCGTCTTTTTATAATCCTCTTTTAACGAATAATGCTGAATGGCCAACAGATTTGATGCTGGATCATAAGCAAAAGAACTCACCGTATCATCATCACTTTTTTCTGGATATAACACTTTCACTTTCTGTGTTTTCAAATCAAAAGACGCTACATAAAATTGCTCACCTGAATCCTTGTTATACCTTAGATATAACTGTTTTCCGTCACCAGAAAGTCTCATACTGTCGATTGAATCGTCACTCGTAAAGAGCGTTTTTTCTTTATCCATTTTCACATTCAATTCCCGTATACTTACTTTTTGTGTGTCTTCATCTGTATACGTATAGTATAAAAGCTGTTTCGCCTGATCATAAGCAATTGAAGGATATGCTGTCAGTTTCTCTGTATGAAGCGCCTTGTCATGCAAGTAATAAGTATTGTTTAACTTTTGATCCGTAAATGAAACAAGCAATTCGTCTTTTGCATCTTGATTTGTTTTCACTTTTCCTGCATGTTTTGCCTCTTGCCCCGGCTTCATCATGAAGAAGATGACGGCCGCAATTACTGCGACTCCAATTACTGTGATGATCCACCATGTTGATTTTTTCATTGACTTTCAGACCCTCTCCACAAGAAAAGAAGCCAGAAAATGAACTTTTCCCGCTTCTTTGCATGCCTATGTATTAATAAGTGTAATGCCCTTTGACGACACCTTTACTTGTTTTATACCCAAGTGCTTTGAATGCTTTCGGACTTACGTCTAATACTGCGTTTGGCATTCTACCTACATCATATTTATATACTGTAATCACTTTATGTGGTTTCGCTTTTGTTGTCACTCTTAGTTTTGTACCTTTTTTCGGTACGTCAAATCCCATTTTTGTTGCTGCATCCCAATGACCGAGTTTTTTTCCATCTGCGCCTTTTTTACCGACACCATTATACCATGTAATATTGCCGCTTACTTTTTTTGCACTTGCTCCATGTGAGAAACTAAACGCTAAAAATAAACTAGCTACTGTTACGATTGTCGCGATAAGCTTTTTATTCATTAAAAAATCCTCCGTATTTGGTTTCTGACCCTATTATACATGAAGATGCACCCAGTTATTTTACAGTCACATTACAATTCGAATACAAGTTGACCACTTAATGACCGATTTTGTTCATAAATTTCACCAAAAACAGCCAGAACATTGTCAGTAGATCCCTCCCTTTTGTTTTATATAATAGAAATGAATCAAAGATAAGGAGGAATTTTCATGAAAAAGTGGTTCATCGTTTTGAGTGTAAGTTTGACCTTCGTATTGATGCTTTCAAGTATTCCTGCCTCTGCGGCTGGTCCTCGTCACGGCGCCATCGTGACACAAACGGATGAAGCCAAATGGTCAGGTATCTCGGCTGATATTGTGCTGCCAAAAACAGCCACTATTAAAAATGGCTATGCCGACTGGTATCTTGGTCTCGGTTCTGCCGTTGTTGAGAGCGGGATTTCAAAAACATCTTCTGGTTATAAGGTATTCCTGGGCACCGGCTCCCAAGGCGGCAGTCAATATTGGAACAGCGAATACGATTCAAGTATTAAAGATGGTGCACGTGTCAACTTAAAGCTCATCAACAATGGTGATGGCACAGTGTCACTATACGTCAACGGGAAACTGCGTTATAAACAGCCTGTTTTCAACCCTAGTCGTCTGAAAGACCTCGATGTCGTCAAAATGGTACACGGCGTACAAGATAATGGAACAAACAGCTACTCGCAAGCAAGCTTTTCTAATGTACAGCTTCGTGCAAATACATCTGGAAGTGTCTACAAAAAATGGGACGGCACCGTCAAATCATCTCTTTTACGCAAAAATCTAGAATCTGGTGCTCCGGCTCCAAAATTCACGGTCATTTCGTCTATCCCACTTAGTACAACCCTTTCAGCACAATAAAACACGAGCACCCAACTTTGGGTGCTTTTGATTGTTCACAGCTTATCAACACTTCTCTTTTAATCAAAACATCAATTCGTGGTAACATAAGCATACATACTTTGAAGAACAAAGGAGAAAGAACGTGAGAAAAAGTCTACTTGTTTTCATGAGTCTTGTTGCAACCTTCTCTATCCTAGCAGCTTGCTCAAATACGGCAAAAGAAGAAAAAACAGAATCTACGGCACTTCCAACGATTAATGAACGCATTCAAAATGAAACGAAAGAGGTCATGGAGCAGTCAAAGCTCGTAAAAGACACAGCGATCACCGTTGATCAAAAGAAAAAAGTCATTTCCTTAAACGTGACGGCTTCATCTGAGACCAATACTGATTACGCTGAAGTCATTGGTTTGAACTTTGCCAAAACACTAGCTATTGGTGCATCCACTGAAAAGGAAAACAACCTGCATAAACCGGAAAATGACAGCCTCGGCGCCCTCTACTCCTTTTATGACCTAAACATTACCGTGAAACAGGAAAACGGAAAAGTACTGGCAAAAGGAAAGAAAACAACAAATGAAACAAAGATTACCTGGGAGAGAGCCCAGTAATTGGACAAGAAAATTCTTTATGGATTTTCTTGTTTTTTTAACAAAACTATTAACATTGTGAAAAGAATGCCGATGAGTAAGATTGTGTTGGTTCTTAAGTACCAATAATTCTTATTTACATATCGGGGGAAAGTATCATGAAAAGAACGACAGAATTTGTTTTAGGTTTAATTGGAGGTATTTTTGGATTTTTCGGTGCAATGTTTGCCATTGCCTTTGGAGGACTCGATGCAGCATTTAGTGAATCAGGTACGAGTCAAATCACAGGATTAGGCTGGGCAGCGATGCTTTTCTCTATTCTTGCGATTGTGGCATCTGTTATCGTGAAGAAAAAAGCAAAGCTTGGCGGGATTTTATTATTAGTATCTGCTGTTGGTGGTATTATTTCTATTTCTATGTTCTTTATCCTTCCAGCTGTTTTAATCATCATTGCAGGATGCATGGGTGTGTTTAGAAAAGAGCCTGTCAAAACAGTTCCAGCTGAATAAAGTTGATATAAAAAAGCTTGTAGAGGGTCGCTCTACAAGCTTCTTTTATTGTATATTTTCATTTAAATCTTCTCTTATGATATCAATCAGCGTGTCAATATCCGAGTGAGCTCTAGATGCTAATCGTACCAGCAAATGATCGATATACTCATACAAATGACGATCTTTCAACATATACTTCCCATAATACGGAATGACAAAGAAATAGAGCAAATCAGCTACTTCTAGTGCAACGTCATCACCAACTTCATTCTTTAGCGCCTCCCCAACACATTGGATCAGCCAATTCAAATCTTCTTTCTTTTCAATCGGAACGTACATCAGCTGATGAATACGGTCCGTATCTCCCGTTTGTAAAATCTGCTCCGCTGCTCCCTTTGATAGAGCACCAATCTCTTTAGAAGATATATTAAGAACCGCGAATTCATTCTCTGATCTGTCTTGATCCATTTGCAGCACGTTTTGGTCCATCTCGACTCACTCCCCGTTCTCAGATACTTTTATTATAAGGAATTCAGCTGATTTTTTATGGAAATAGTGGATTTTTTTATGTAATTTTAAACAAAAAAGAGAACCTAATGATATGATTCAATCTCAATTGGCATAAAAAAACCATTGCACTTTATTTCAATCTATCTCAATATATGTATGTTAGTAGATTGAAAGGGATGAGAGAAATGAAGATGAAACACCCGTGGATCAAAGGAATTATTGTCAGTGTGGTTCTCGTACTTGGGCTTGGAATCTTTCCTGTCCAGCTGCCCTTTTTACACATGACTCATGCGACACCAGTCGCAAAAGCAGCTGCACCGAAATACGTGACAACAGCGAATGTTCATCTTCGCAAGGGACCTGGAACAAAATATTCAGTGATATTGACCATTCCAAAAGGGAAAAGGATTCCTTATCTTAAAAAGAATGGTTCATGGATTCAAACAAAGTATAAAGGAAAGACGGGTTACGTCAGTTCTCAATATATCAAAAAAGCAGGCAAAAGCTCGCCAGCTTCATATGCTGCTCCTTCCACTAAAACGCCAGGTACGTATGTAAAAGGGATATTGGTTGTGAATAAGAAACATAGACTACCATCTTCATACAATCCCGGAGAAAACAAACAAGCGAGAAAAGCTGTAAACGCTATGACAGCAAAAGCCAAAAAAGCAAACATCCGACTCACCGCTTTTAGCACCTTCCGTTCATACGACCGTCAGCGTGTCTTGTACAACAATTACGTCGCCTCTCATGGCAAAAAACAAGCAGATCGATTTAGCGCAAGACCAGGCTATTCCGAACATCAAACCGGCCTTGCTTTTGATATCGGCGGTGCCAATTCAAAACATTGGGCTGAAGATTCTTTTGCCAATACGAAAGAAGCGAAATGGCTGGCCAAACACGCCCATGAATTTGGCTTTATCATCCGCTATCCGAAAGGTAAAGAAAAAGTGACAGGCTATCAATATGAACCATGGCACCTCAGATACCTCGGATCAAAAAATGCAAAAAAAGTGAAAAAGAGCGGCAAAACCCTTGAAGAATATTTGAACATAAAAGGATAACAACAAAAGCACTCTTTTTCTTCAGAGTGCTCTTTTCATATATTCTCTTCTCTCTTTTTCATCGCAGCCGCCATTTCCACTTCACCCTCTGCTTCCAGCTGTTCAATAATACGAGCATAATCTCTTTCATGGCGATTTTGGCTTAACTTAAAAGCAGCTTGAACTTCATCAATGATGATTTTGAAGCCCACAATCCCTTTCATTTGTTTCTCTAGCAGTTCCTCAGATAACGTATCCCACAGCACTGGCTGATCTCTATGACTTTCATATGTCTCCAGCATCGCTGTTAATTCCTTGACCAGTTCTGATTTTTCAAGCAGTGCAGCCTTTCCATATACATGTACAGCTTGATAATTCCACGTCGGTACGGCTTCTTTCTCATACCACGAAGAGGATATGTAAGCATGCGGCCCTTGAAAAATGACGAGCACCTTCTCGTTCTCTTCAAACGTTTTCCACTGAGGATTTCCAATCGCCATATGCCCTGAGATCACATACGAATCGCCAATTTGATGAAAACTCACTGGAATATGGGTCGCAATGGGCTTTTCATTCGTTGTCGTCACAACTGTAGCAAATGAATGGGATTGAATAAATGATTTGATTTTCTCCATATCTTTCACTTGAAAAAATGATGGTATATGCATGTTCCCTTCCCCCTTTTTGATCATCTCAATGTTTTGGTCATAATGAAGTCCATTTGCTCCTCGTCTCCCATGTGAAAAGCATGCACCCCTGTTTGAACAAACCCAAGCTTTTGATAAAATGCCATGGCGGCTTTATTATGCTCCCACACACCAAGCCAAACATCACGTTTATGATGTTTCTCTGCAATTTCAAAGGCTTGATTCATTAAATATCGACCTAATCCTAGTTTTTGAAAGGACTGTTTGATATAAATGCGTTCAATTTCTAATGTGTCATCACCCATCTCTTCTGACTGTGCATCGTCCATATTGACCTTTAAATAACCAGCAAGACGCCCATTTACTTGAACCAAATAAAATTGTGAAAAGGGATGTTGTAATTCTTTTAGCAGCTGGTTCGAATGAAAAGCTGTCTTCACATATGCGTCGATATGCTCCGCCTTGTTTTGCTCCTGAAACGTTTCTATAAAAGTATCGATTCCTATTTTTTGCAGATCTTTTATATGTTGTTCATTACACCGAATGAGCGTGACGGTCATGAAGTAACCCCTCCTTAGTCATTAGTAGCTTCTCTTTTTGCCTTTTTTCACATCTTCCCAATCTTTTTCGATATTCTTTCGCACCCTCAAAAGATACTGATAAATCTGTTCCGCTTCCTCTTCAGAAAACCCATCCAGCGCTACCCGATTTGAATGATCATGTTCTCGTTTGATCATTGGATAGACGGCTTTCCCTTTCTCAGTTGGAAACAATTTCTTGATTTTTTTATTCGCTGAGTCATGTTTCTTCTCAATAAATTCATGCAGCTCTAATTTTTGAATAGCCCGAGCAGCCGTAGTTCGATCCACCTTAATCATTTCCGCTAGTTTTTCCTGAATGATGCCAGGCTCCTCACAAATACGCACAAGATACAAATACTGCCCCTTCGTTAAATCATACTCTTTAAATTCAATATTACTAATGGAATCAAGCGCGCGAGCAATCACGCCGATCTCCCGCAAAATTTCTTTCATATACCTCGACTCCTTTTATTGCATTTACAACAAATAACTAAAGTTAGTATAATTGATTAATATTGTATTTGCAACAAAAAACCCACTTCTTAATTGAAAGTGGGTTTTCAACTCTTTCTTTATTTATCACGCCTCTTCGATCCAAACAATCCAAATACGACAGCCAGTGCAACAATAATTGCCACCCAAGTCGTAAAGCCCATATGATCACCGCTTTTCTTTTGAAAATCATCTCTTTATGTTAGATAAAACCAAAAAATCACTGTCTCTTTAGTTAACGGATGTAAAGCGGTGAAAGTTTCAATTCATTTAACGCTCTTAACCAAAAAATAGACAAAACAAAAACCCCTATATTTCAAGGGGTTTTCGGGGGTGTTACATCATGCCACCCATTCCGCCCATGCCGCCCATATCCGGCATTCCGCCGCCTGAGCCGCCTTCTTCTGGTTTGTCAGCTACGACTGCTTCAGTTGTAAGAAGCATAGCTGCTACAGAAGCTGCGTTTTGAAGTGCAGAGCGAGTGACTTTTGTTGGGTCAACGATTCCTTTTTCGATCATGTTTACCCATTCGTTTGTTGCTGCGTTAAAGCCTACGCCAATTTCTTCGTTTTTCAAGCGCTCAACGATGACTGATCCTTCAAGACCTGCGTTGTGAGCGATTTGACGAATTGGCTCTTCAAGAGAACGTAGAACGATGTTCACACCTGTTTGAACGTCACCATCAGCTTCGATGGAAGCAACTTTGTTGTATACATTCACAAGTGCTGTACCACCACCGGATACGATACCTTCTTCAACTGCTGCACGAGTTGAGTTCAGTGCATCCTCAATGCGTAGTTTACGTTCTTTTAGTTCTGTTTCAGTTGCAGCACCAACTTTGATGACAGCAACACCACCAGCTAGTTTTGCAAGACGTTCTTGTAATTTTTCTTTATCGAATTCAGAAGTTGTTTCTTCTACTTGCGCACGAATTTGGTTCACGCGTGCTGCGATTTGAGCAGAATCTCCTGATCCTTCTACGATCGTTGTGTTCTCTTTTGTAACAACCACTTTAGACGCACGGCCAAGCTGACCAATTTCAGTTGATTTCAGGTCAAGTCCTAGGTCTTCTGTGATTAATTCTCCACCAGTTAGAACAGAGATGTCTTCAAGCATTGCTTTACGACGATCACCGAATCCAGGTGCTTTTACTGCCACTGCGTTGAATGTTCCACGAAGTTTGTTCACAACAAGTGTTGCAAGTGCTTCGCCTTCTACATCTTCAGCAATGATCAATAATGGTTTTCCTTGTTGTACGACTTGCTCAAGTACAGGAAGGATTTCTTGAATGTTTGTGATCTTTTTATCAGTGATTAAGATGTAAGGATTTTCAAGAACCGCTTCCATCTTATCAGAATCAGTGACCATGTATGGTGAAGCATATCCACGGTCAAACTGCATTCCTTCAACCACTTCAAGCTCAGTTGTGAAACCTTTAGATTCTTCAATTGTGATGACGCCGTCGTTTCCTACACGCTCCATCGCTTCAGCAATTAGGCTGCCGACTTCTTCATCTGCTGCAGAAATAGACGCAACTTGAGCAATTGATTCTTTACCTTCGATTGGTTTAGAAATCTCATGCAAGCCTTCAAGTGCTACTTTCACTGCTTCTTCGATTCCTTTACGAACGCCAACAGGGTTTGCACCAGCTGTTACGTTTTTAAGACCTTCACGGATCATCGCTTGAGCTAGAACCGTTGCAGTAGTAGTACCGTCACCAGCTACATCGTTTGTTTTGCTTGCAACTTCTGCCACAAGTTTTGCACCCATGTTTTCAAATGCATCTTCTAATTCGATTTCTTTTGCAATCGTTACACCATCATTTGTGATAAGTGGAGAACCGAATTTTTTCTCAAGAACCACGTTACGTCCTTTAGGTCCTAAAGTTACTTTTACAGCATCTGCAAGTGCATCTACACCACGTAACATCGCACGACGTGCTTCTTCACTGAACTTAATATCTTTTGCCATAATAACGAAACCTCCTCAGTCTTTTTAGAAATATATCTCAATCTTTGTTTATGTGATTAACCAATAACAGCTAAAATGTCGCTTTCACGAAGGATTAAATATTCTTTTCCTTCATATTTCACTTCAGTACCTGCATATTTTGAGAAGATAATGCGGTCGCCTGTGTTTACTTCTAACGCAACGCGCTCACCACTTTCAAGTACACGACCTGAACCTGCTGCAACAATTTTACCTTCTTGCGGTTTTTCTTTTGCAGAATCCGGTAAGACAATACCGCTAGCGGTTTTTTCCTCAGATTCAACGAGTTCAATGATTACGCGATCGCCTAATGGCTTTAACATAAGAAACAACCTCCTCAATTTTTATATGTAGTCTTTTTTAGCACTCATCATCAACGAGTGCTAACACATTTATTATAATAAAGAATGTCTTCTGTAATTTCAAGTAAAAACCTTTAAAAATTTTTACGCTTTCATGATCTTTTTTTATCACCGATTCTTTCCTTTTCAACGAAAAAGAAGACTTGTGTTACAATAAATCTAGTTCTTTTAGTAAAGGGGTTTTCGTTACTTGAAAAAACAATATTGGTACATCATCTTAACGTATATATTGGTGCAGGTTTCTGCGATTCCTTATGTGTTCATTATGAAATGGTTAGGATACATTCAGACACCGATGACACAAGCAGAGCTCTCTGAATTGTCAGGAACCTGGACAATCATTAGCTTCTGTGTCGGATTAATCATTATTCTGCTCATTCTTCGGACTGTGCCAAAAACATCACTTCGAAATGAAGCACCGGCATCAGTCGGCGTGGCAATCGCTTGGATCATTGGCGGTTTCTTTCTTTCCCTCTTTGCACAATCCATTGCGGGGGCGATTGAACAATATGCATTTGGCATTAGCCGAGAATCCGAAAATACTCAAAACATTTTAGCCATTATGGATGCAGTTCCATGGCTTGTAATCGTCATCGCTCTGATTGGACCGATATTAGAAGAAATCATTTTTCGAAAAATCATTTTTGGTGTGGTTTATGAAAAAACGAATTTTTTCATTGGCGCACTTGTCAGTTCAGTGGTTTTTGCTGCTGTACACAATGATTTCCCACATATCTTGCTCTATACCGCAATGGGCTTTACATTTGCCTTTTTATATGCGAAAACAAAACGAATCATTGTGCCCATCGGTGCTCATATGCTGATGAATTCGCTCGTTATCCTTGTGCAGATTGAGCCAGTAAGAAAAATGATTGAAGAACAATCTCAAACAATGCAAATGATTATTGGAGGCTTTTTCTCATGAGAAACCCTGTCGTATGGGGCATTATTTATTTTGCCGTAGGTGTGGCGTTCACCTATATGGCCATTCAAAATCCAGGTGACATGTGGTCATTTTACAGCATTTTGCTGATGGTGTTTGCGGCCTATAATATCAATATCGCGTTAAAAATGTTTGCTTTTTCTGTCAAAATGAAAAAACAGCAGCAAAAATAAAGCAAAAACCATTTTCCGCCGTTTGGAAAATGGTTTTTTTATGGAGGTCATGTTTTCATGGAACACGAAAAACTGAACATCATGAACAATCAGCATGAAACGATTGGTACAGCCGCTCGATCTGATATCCATGCTGAGGGCCTTTGGCATGAAACCTTTCATTTCTGGCTTTTAAAAAAGGAAGATGACACAGTGTTTCTCTATTTTCAGCTGAGGAGTCCCTCCAAAAAGGATTTCCCTTCTCTACTTGATATCACCGCAGCAGGCCACCTTCTCGCAGATGAACAGCCTTCTGATGGCATCAGAGAAGTCGAAGAAGAGCTTGGTCTCTCCATCTCGTTTGAGAACCTTACCTTTGCTGGTGTTATTAAAGATGAAATCCATATGCCTTCGTTTACCGATCGTGAGTTTTGCCATGTGTATTTTTATATGGATCAAAAAGAGCACATGGATGTCCATCTACAGAAAGAAGAAGTTGCTGGACTTTATAGAGCAAGGTTGATGGATGCACAGCAGCTTTTAAGTAGAGAATGCGAAAAAATGAACATCGAGGGCTTTGAAGTGGATGCAGACGGCAAGCGACGTGAGGAAAAGAGAGAGGTCCGTGTACATGATTTTGTCCCGCATCAACCTGCCTATTATGAGCATCTCTTTCAAGCAATCAATCAATTTCTTTCACAATAGAAAAAGCATCGTGACCCCTATTTGGATCACGATGCTTTTTTATGAGACAACATCATTTTCTTTCTCCTCTGTCTCTGTTTGCTGCATTTTGCGATAGGTCACTCTTGAAATGACAATACTCACTTCATACAAAACGAGCATTGGCAAGGTAACCATGAGGTGAGAAACGAGCTCTGGCGGTGTAATAAGTGCGGCAATGACAAGGAGGACAAAATAGGCATACTTCCGTATTTTTGATAAAAACATCGGTGTAATGATACCAAGTCTAGTGAGAAACATCAACACGACAGGCATCTGAAACAAAAAGCCAAATGGAAGTGTTAACTGCATCAGAAATGTAAAATACTCATGAATCCCAATCACTTGCTCCACATGTAAATCATTTGACATCCGTATCATAAAATCGACGACAAATGGAAACAAAATAAAATAAGAGAAAGCCACACCGCTCAGAAATAAAAGCAGTGCAATCGGAATATAAGCAAGTGTCACCTTTCTTTCTTTTTCATATAAGCCAGGACTCACAAACGCCCAAAGCTGATATAAGATCACGGGACACGTCAAAACAAGAGCAATGACAAAAGCGAACTGCATAAACACGTACAGTGGATCTGTGAGCTTAAACGCGTTCAATGTCAGTGTGGCCGCTTCATCGGTATTTTGTAAATACACAATGACCGGCTTAGCGAGAAAAAAACCTGCCACCATAAAGGTGACAAAAAACATCGCAATGATCACTAAACGTTTTCGCAGTTCCACAATATGCTCCATAAGCGGCATATCTTTGACATTCATGAAGCTCATCCTATTCTACTGATCTTCTTTTTTCTTTTTTTCTTCCTGATCATCAGCTAAACCTTTTGTGGCATTTTTGAATTCACGTAATGTATCTCCTGCTGCTCTTCCTAATTCAGGAAGCTTTTTCGGCCCAAAAATAATGAGCGCAACAACCGCAATCAGAACCAAACTTCCAGGACCGATCGGACCCATTTGCTCCACCCCCTTTACCCCTTTTCGTCAGTCCTCCTGTGTAACAGAGTAATGCTTTAAGAAATACACAAGAGACTGAAGTTCAACCGCCAAATCTATATGATGAATTCGAATGTGTTCCGGCACATTCAATCGAGCCGGCGTAAAGTTAAGGATTCCTTTGATGCCAAGGGCAATCAAACGATCTGTAATGGATTGAGCTGCTACGGCAGGCACTGTCAAAATCGCAACAGGAATATCTCCTACCTCTTGCACATGCTCTTCAAGCTTATCCAAATCATAGACAGGCACGCCGCCTATCTCACTTCCTATTTTACTCTCATTGACGTCAAAAGCCATTGAAATTTTTGTATTATTATTTTTAATGAAATTATAGTGTAAAAAAGCAGTCCCTAAATTCCCGACACCGATGAGCATGACATTCGTCATTTCATCTTGGTCAAGGGTCTTTCTAAAGAAGGTCAAGAGGTAATCGACATTATAGCCATACCCTTTCTTCCCAAGTGCACCAAAGTAAGAAAAATCTCGGCGAATGGTGGCAGAATCCACTTTGACTGCATCACTAAGCTCTGCCGATGACACCCTTTGTTTTCCTGATGCATGCAGATTTTTTAAAAAACGGTAGTAAAGCGGCAAACGTTTGGCTGTCGCTTGTGGAATTTTTGACTGGTCTATATTCATATAAGATCCTCCAACTTAAATATCAGATGCTCTGTGAAAATCACCGTTTTTCCCGCCTGTTTTTTCTACTAGATAGGTCGGGCCGATGATCATCCCTTTGTCTATTGCTTTGCACATGTCATAAACGGTCAGTGCACATACTGAGGCAGAAGTGAGCGCTTCCATCTCCACACCCGTACTTCCTTTTGTTTTCACCTGTACTTGTATGTTCAGAATGTACGCATTTCCGTCTTCCTCCCAATCAAAGGAGATATCGACACCTTTTAATGCAAGCGGATGACACATTGGAATGATGCTAGACGTTTGCTTTGCTGCCATAATGCCAGCTACCTGTGCGACAGACAGCACATCCCCTTTTCCAATGTCATGCTTTTGTATTTGATGAAATACTTCTTTTATCATACGAACGCTTGAAACAGCAACGGCAGTTCTCACTGTAGACGATTTGTCACTAATGTCGACCATCTTTGCTCTTCCTTGTTCGTTAAAGTGGCTAAATTGACTCATCTTTCAACGCTCCCTCACTCAAATCATACACTATTTTTTCCTATCTGTCTTTCATTTGACCATGGCAGCCGTATGTAAGATTTGCCGGTTTACTGCTGATAAGCTACACTTAACATATTATAGCAGAGGTGAAGTTACATGATGATTCTACAAGTGAATCAGCTGTCCAAATCGTTTGGCGCTGATACCGTTTTAACGAATATAAAATTGGAAGTCAAAGCGAGGGATCGTATTGCCATTGTCGGTCGTAACGGTGCAGGAAAATCTACGCTTTTAAAAATCATTGCCGGTCAAATGTCTTACGAACAAGGTGAGATCATCAAACCGAAAGACCTATCCATTGGATATCTAGCACAGCATACAGATGTGACGTCTACACGTACGCTAAAAGACGAACTACTATCCGTTTTCGATCATTTAAAAGAAATGGAACAAGAGATGAGAACCATAGAAGAGAAAATGGCTTCTTCCACAGGAACAGAATTAGATTCTCTAATGAAAACCTATGACAGACTGCAGCAAGCTTTTAAAGATCAAGGCGGCTATCAATATGAAGCAGATGTCCGCTCCATTTTACACGGACTCGGCTTTAGTCATTTTGAAGACCATACAACCGTCCAATCCTTAAGCGGCGGTCAGAAAACCCGTCTAGCGCTTGGAAAGCTATTATTGATGAAACCAGAACTCTTGATTTTGGATGAGCCAACCAACCATCTAGATATTGATACCTTATCATGGCTTGAGCAGTATTTGCAAAATTATACAGGAGCCATCCTCATCGTTTCCCATGACCGATACTTCTTAGACAAAGTCGTGAACCATGTATATGAAGTGTCAAGAACAGCGATGAAAAAGTTCGCTGGGAACTATAGTAAGTATCTTGACCAAAAAGCTGAGCAGCTAGAGCGTGATATGAAGCTGTATGAAAAACAACAAGAAGAAATTTCGAAGCTTCAAGATTTCGTGGATCGCAACTTAGCAAGAGCCTCCACCACAAAGCGTGCTCAAAGCAGGCGGAAACAGCTGGAACGGATGGATCGTTTAGATAAGCCGTTAGGAGATGAAAAATCCGCAAACTTCCATTTTGATATTATGAGGCAAAGCGGAAATGACGTGCTGAAGGTGCATGATCTCGATATTAGTTACGATCAAAAAACGCCGCTCCTCTCCTCACTATCTTTTCATATTAAACGTGAAGATAGCGTGGCACTCATCGGTCCTAACGGTATCGGGAAATCAACTCTTTTAAAAACCTTAACGGATACGTTAAAACCAGTAAAAGGCGAGATCAGCTTTGGTTCTCATGTGACGATTGGCTACTATGATCAGGAACAAGCCAAGCTGACATCCTCCAAGAAAGTGTTAAATGAACTTTGGGATGATTATCCCCATATGACTGAAAAAGACATTCGGACTTGTTTAGGAAACTTCCTTTTTTCAGGTGATGACGTCTTAAAGCCTGTACATGCTTTAAGTGGTGGAGAAAAAGCACGACTTGCACTGGCAAAGCTGATGCTCCAAAAAGCCAATTTCCTCATTCTCGATGAGCCGACGAACCATCTTGATTTGGACAGTAAGGAAATATTAGAGAATGCACTAATAGATTATCCAGGCACCATCTTGTTTGTTTCACATGATCGTTACTTTATCAATCGTCTGGCAACTAAAGTTCTCGAGTTGTCACCAAATGAAACAAAAGAATACCTTGGTGACTACGACTATTATCTTGAAAAGAAAAACGAACAATTAGAGCTTGAAGCACTCCAAACTCAGGAGACGCATAAAAAACAAGCAGAAAAACCAGTAGAAACAGCAAAACTTTCCTATGCAGAAGAGAAAGAACTCAAAAAGAAAGAAAGACAAAAGCAGCGCCGAATTGGAGAAATTGAAGAGCGTATCGCTGTCATCGAAGACAAGCTCGGTGAAAACGAAGAGCTTCTATGTGATCCTGCTATTTTCCAAGATCACGAGAAAGTACAAGCCATTCAAACAGAAAATGATGCGCTCAATCAAGAGATGGAATCACTTTTTGCGGAATGGGAAGATCTATCAGATGCATAAAGAGTGCCCTAACGGGTGCTCTTTTTTTAAGGTGAGAATCTTTATCCACAATGATACCCACAATAACATCTTGATTATTCTTAAATATTTTAAAGTTATCCACTTTATCCACAGCATTTTAATCACATATCCACATAAAAGATCACATTTATACACATTCTCTTCATTTTAAAACGAATTTTCTAACAATTGTGGATATATAACGTTTACATGTGAATAAATCGCTTTCATTTCAATAGAAAAAACTCCTGTATATCCACAGGAGTTCCAAATTTTTGACAAAGGGCTAAAATGAACTTGATTTTAGCCCTTTGTCTTCTTTTCAGCGTGATAGAAAACCTTTGCAGCCCTAGGAAGGACGAGTACTGGCGCGGAGCGAATTTCATATTCGTGAGCACCAGCACGCAGGACTGACAAAGAATGCGAGGGTTTGTCTACACGCTGAAACTCCTGTATCCACAGGAGTTCTTATTCATAGGAGACAAGCGGCAGTCCAGGTTGACCGTTCATTGCCATGTCGCCTCTTATTCCCTTTTCAAATGCAATGGTTCCCGCAGCAGCAATCATGGCTGCATTGTCTGTACAAAGAGACAATGGCGGAATCATGACATTCACTTCAGGCAACTTCGCAAATGCTGAAGTAAGGGCTTCTCTAAGACCTTTATTGGCAGCAACCCCGCCAGCTAGAACGACTTGTTTCACACCATACGCTTCAGCCGCTTTTAAGGTCTTTCCAACCAGCACCTCAATCACGCTTTCTTGGAAACTTGCAGCCAAATCCTCTGGCGCAATGGTTTCGCCCTTTTGAGACGCATTGTGTAGTGTGTTGATAACCGCTGATTTTAAACCGCTGAAGCTAAAATGATAAGACCCTTCTTCAAGCCACGCTCGAGGAAGCTTAATCGTTGGCTCCCCTTCATGTGCCAATCGATCAATATGAGGTCCTCCTGGATATGGCAGACCCATCGTCCGAGCTACTTTGTCATACGCTTCTCCAGCCGCATCATCCAACGTTTCACCAATGACCTCAAAAGACCCATGCTCTTTCATCAAAACAAGCTCAGTATGCCCACCAGAGACGACTAGAGCTAAACAAGGAAACACCAGTTCACCAACGAGCTGGTTCGCATAAATGTGTCCAGCAATATGATGAACACCAACAAGCGGAATTTGTTGTGCAAAACTCAATGCTTTGGCTGCATTGACACCTATCAAAAGTGCACCAACTAAGCCCGGACCTTCTGTCACAGCAATGGCGTCTAAATCCTGAAAGGTCATATTGGCCTGCGTCATGACTTCTTCTAATACGATCGTCATTTGTTCCACATGATGCCTTGAAGCGATTTCTGGTACCACGCCGCCAAATCGTTTATGACTTTCTATTTGTGAAGCGACAACATTCGCTACGATCTCTTTCCCATTTTTCACAATGGACGCAGCTGTTTCGTCACAGCTTGTTTCTATACCTAATATGAATCGATCTTTTTTTTCACTCATTTATCTTCACCCACATGACTAATGCATCTTCCCCGTTATCCGTATAATAATTCTTTCGAATAGAAGCTGGTTTAAAACCGAGCTTTTCATAAAGGGATTGTGCTGGCGTATTTGATACCCGCACTTCTAGTGAAAGATGATCTGTCTTTTTTTCTTTGCAAAATTCCATGACATATCGAAGCAGCGCTTCCCCGTATCCCTTTCCCCGGTGCTCAGGGAGAATCGCAATATTCGTAATTTGTGCATCATCCATGACAATCCAAACGCCGCAATACCCAACAGGCTGACCATCTTCTTCAATGAGGAAATAATGGCTGTATTGGTTATGGAGAATTTCATAGACAAACGACTCTTTTTTCCAAGGCGCTGTAAACGAATGCACTTCAATCGTATATACCTCTGGGATGTCCTCTACTGTCATTCTTCGCATCTCTACTGTGTTGAGATTATTTTTGTCCTTCAAGCCATTTCACTTCCGCTTCTGCCAAACGAATATAATTAGGAACAAGCTGATGGACATCTTCAGCAGGGCGGTCTGCTCCTAAAAATGCGAGCACTGAAGGTCTTGGGTTGTGAAATGCCTCGTCTGCGATCACAGCAGTTTCTCCAAGTATGGAGAGAACATTCTCTTGATGAAGATGCACATCATGTCCAAGAAATAAAACAGAGTTCCCTTCCTTTTTCAGCTCTTGAAGCCAATCAGTGAGCAGGATATTTTGATCTGGTTTCGCTTCTTTTATCTTTCCACCTTCAAATGTATATAACCCTGTATAAACTTGTCCTCTTCTTGCATCAAATATAGGAGAAATCATTCCATCAAAATATCGAGCATTTGCCGCCAGCGTTTCCAAACTTGAAACAGCAGTTATCGGGATAGACAGCGTCCAAGCAAGTGTTTTTGCAATGGTCACACCGATTCTAACGCCAGTGTAAGAACCGGGTCCTTTGGCTACAACAATTTTGCTTAATTCGTTCGGTGCTACGCCGCATTCTTTCATCAGTGCTTCAACTGTCGGCATTGCACGTACTGAATGATTCTTCTTTAAGTACGTAATACTTTCCCCAACCACAGTGTCATCACGGACAAGAGCTATTCCGAGTGTATGGTTTGACGTATCAATTGCCAGTATGGTCAATGTCTTTCATCTCCTTACAAAGGGCCTCATAGCGCTCCCCTTTTGCATAAAACGTGAGATGACGTTCTTCTTCACGTTCTGTTCTCAGCATTTCAATTTTTAAATACGATGAAGGCAATTGAGGTTCAATGAGATGTGCCCATTCAACCAAACATACACCTTCCCCCTCAAAATATTCGCCCAGTCCAATATCTTCTTCCGCATCTTCCATACGATACACATCCATATGATAAAGTGGCAGTCTGCCATCCGTATATTCTTTAATAATTGTAAAAGTAGGGCTGTTGACGATACGGGTAATACCTAAGCCTTCTGCAAAACCTTTTGAAAAAGTCGTTTTACCTGCGCCTAAGTCTCCTTCTAATGTTAAGACATCGCCGGGCATCACAAGTGTAGCCAAGGCAGCAGCAATTCGTTTCGTCTCATCCGCACCTTTTGTTGTCCACGTTATCTTCATGGTGGAGTCACCTCATTTCTTAAAATGATTATATCCTTTTTTCATTAAAATTGTTTGTTGATCATGGTCTTTTAAAATAACGCTGGACGCTCGATCATCTTTGACTTGTCCAATACGCGTGACCTGAATGTGTTCTTTTTTACATTGCGTCTCAAATCGCTTCCAATCCGTTTCAGGAATCGTACCAGTTAAGACAAAATCCTCTCCACCGAACAAGACCCATTCAAGCCACTCTTTATGTAACAACGGTAGATGTGGATGTTTTGGGAGCTGATCAGCTTCAATTTCCAGCGTTACACGACTGGCCTCCGCTATTTCGTTCAGCTCACTCGCTAATCCGTCACTTACATCATTCAAGGTCACCCGGGGAAAGCTTGAACAAATAAGGCCAGCAGCAATATGCGGCTGCGGCATTTTGTGTCGCTCTAGAAAAAAAGCAGTGTCAATCGAATGTTCAGCATTTACTTCATTCATTAAAAGGGATAGCCCAGCAGCTGATGAACCTAGTTCACCTGTGACAAAGACAACGTCTCCTGTCTGAGCACTATGACGGTAACAGGCTGTTCCCTTTGGAATCTCACCAATGACCGTTACTGTGATGACAAAGTCACTGCGGGTGGCTACAGTATCTCCACCGATTAAATCCATATGATATCTGTCAGCCAATGCTTTCATTCCCTCGTAAAAAGCTGCAACAATTGCTTCATCCCCATGAGGCGGGATCGCGATTGATACAAGATAATACTTAGGGGTCCCTCCCATGGCTGCGATATCACTGATATTCACTGCCAGCGCTTTAAATCCAACCTCAAAGGGTGTGGAAAAATCAAATCGAAAATGGACATGCTCTACCATTGTATCAACACAAACGACCTCTTCACAATGTGAATGAGGTTGATAAACACTAGCATCATCACCGATGCCCATGATCAAAGAACGCTGATGCGTTTCTTTTGGTGTAATTCGGCGAATAAGATCAAATTCATCCATAAAAGACAGCCCCTTCATACAATCAACTGATTGAGCAAACATGATGTCAGACACAGTTAGTATTAGTGTAGCGAATATGAGCCTCGGTTCCAACTAAAAACGATATAAAGAAAGCCTGGTATAAAAAAACCAGGCGTTGTTTGTTGAAGTCATAATCTTTTCTTATCACATTTAGTGTAGCCAAACACAAGGAGTTTCATTGCATCTAGGATACTTATTGAAAGAAAAAGACATAAAAAAAAACGAAACTATACGTTTTCGTTTACAAGTCATAAAAATGGCGGTCCGGACGGGACTCGAACCCGCGACCTCCTGCGTGACAGGCAGGCATTCTAACCAACTGAACTACCGGACCATTTTGGCTGTACTCAATGAGTACTCCCTATTTAATAGGTAAAATAATTTGGTTGCGGGGGCAGGATTTGAACCTGCGACCTTCGGGTTATGAGCCCGACGAGCTACCGAACTGCTCCACCCCGCGACGATATAAAATGACAAGCTTGGCGGCGTCCTACTCTCACAGGGGGAAACCCCCAACTACCATCGGCGCTGAAGAGCTTAACTTCCGTGTTCGGTATGGGAACGGGTGTGACCTCTTCGCTATCGCCACCAAACCTGATGGAGAGAATGTTCTCTCAAAACTAGATAACAATGTTCATTTTTCACATTAGAATATAGGTTAAGTCCTCGATCTATTAGTATCTGTCAGCTCCACGTGTCACCACGCTTCCACCTCAGACCTATCAACCTGATCATCTTTCAGGGATCTTACTTCCTTGCGGAATGGGAAATCTCATCTTGAGGGGGGCTTCATGCTTAGATGCTTTCAGCACTTATCCCGTCCGCACATAGCTACCCAGCGATGCCCTTGGCAGAACAACTGGTACACCAGCGGTGCGTCCATCCCGGTCCTCTCGTACTAAGGACAGCTCCTCTCAAATTTCCTGCGCCCGCGACGGATAGGGACCGAACTGTCTCACGACGTTCTGAACCCAGCTCGCGTACCGCTTTAATGGGCGAACAGCCCAACCCTTGGGACCGACTACAGCCCCAGGATGCGATGAGCCGACATCGAGGTGCCAAACCTCCCCGTCGATGTGGACTCTTGGGGGAGATAAGCCTGTTATCCCCGGGGTAGCTTTTATCCGTTGAGCGATGGCCCTTCCATGCGGAACCACCGGATCACTAAGCCCGACTTTCGTCCCTGCTCGACTTGTAGGTCTCGCAGTCAAGCTCCCTTGTGCCTTTACACTCTGCGAATGATTTCCAACCATTCTGAGGGAACCTTTGGGCGCCTCCGTTACATTTTAGGAGGCGACCGCCCCAGTCAAACTGCCCACCTGACACTGTCTCCCTGCCCGATAAGGGCAGCGGGTTAGAAGGTCAATACAGCCAGGGTAGTATCCCACCGATGCCTCCACCGAAGCTAGCGCTCCGGTTTCCAAGGCTCCTACCTATCCTGTACAAGCTGTACCAACATTCAATATCAGGCTGCAGTAAAGCTCCACGGGGTCTTTCCGTCCTGTCGCGGGTAACCTGCATCTTCACAGGTACTATAATTTCACCGAGTCTCTCGTTGAGACAGTGCCCAGATCGTTGCGCCTTTCGTGCGGGTCGGAACTTACCCGACAAGGAATTTCGCTACCTTAGGACCGTTATAGTTACGGCCGCCGTTTACTGGGGCTTCAATTCGCACCTTCGCTTACGCTAAGCGCTCCTCTTAACCTTCCAGCACCGGGCAGGCGTCAGCCCCTATACTTCGCCTTACGGCTTCGCAGAGACCTGTGTTTTTGCTAAACAGTCGCCTGGGCCTATTCACTGCGGCTTCTCGGGGCTTTAACACCCTAAGAAGCACCCCTTCTCCCGAAGTTACGGGGTCATTTTGCCGAGTTCCTTAACGAGAGTTCTCTCGATCACCTTAGGATTCTCTCCTCGCCTACCTGTGTCGGTTTGCGGTACGGGCACCTCTCACCTCGCTAGAGGCTTTTCTTGGCAGTGTGGAATCAGGAACTTCGCTACTAAATTTCGCTCGCCATCACAGCTCAGCCTTCACGGGAAACGGATTTGCCTATTTCCCAGCCTAACTGCTTGGACGCGGATATCCAATACCGCGCTTACCCTATCCTCCTGCGTCCCCCCATTGCTCAAATGGTGAGGAGGTGGTACAGGAATATCAACCTGTTGTCCATCGCCTACGCCTTTCGGCCTCGGCTTAGGTCCCGACTAACCCTGAGCGGACGAGCCTTCCTCAGGAAACCTTAGGCATTCGGTGGACGGGATTCTCACCCGTCTTTCGCTACTCATACCGGCATTCTCACTTCTAAGCGCTCCACCAGTCCTTCCGGTCTGACTTCACTGCACTTAGAACGCTCTCCTACCACTGTTCGTAAGAACAGTCCGCAGCTTCGGTGATACGTTTAGCCCCGGTACATTTTCGGCGCAGAGTCACTCGACCAGTGAGCTATTACGCACTCTTTAAATGGTGGCTGCTTCTAAGCCAACATCCTGGTTGTCTAAGCAACTCCACATCCTTTTCCACTTAACGTATACTTTGGGACCTTAGCTGGCGGTCTGGGCTGTTTCCCTTTCGACTACGGATCTTATCACTCGCAGTCTGACTCCCAAGGATAAGTCATCGGCATTCGGAGTTTGACTGAATTCGGTAACCCGGTAGGGGCCCCTAGTCCAATCAGTGCTCTACCTCCGAGACTCTTACCTTGAGGCTAGCCCTAAAGCTATTTCGGAGAGAACCAGCTATCTCCAGGTTCGATTGGCATTTCACCCCTACCCACACCTCATCCCCGCACTTTTCAACGTGCGTGGGTTCGGGCCTCCATTCAGTGTTACCTGAACTTCACCCTGGACATGGGTAGATCACCTGGTTTCGGGTCTACGACCACGTACTCATGCGCCCTATTCAGACTCGCTTTCGCTGCGGCTCCGCATCTTCTGCTTAACCTTGCACGGGATCGTAACTCGCCGGTTCATTCTACAAAAGGCACGCCATCACCCGTTAACGGGCTCTGACTACTTGTAGGCACACGGTTTCAGGATCTATTTCACTCCCCTTCCGGGGTGCTTTTCACCTTTCCCTCACGGTACTGGTTCACTATCGGTCACTAGGGAGTATTTAGCCTTGGGAGATGGTCCTCCCGGATTCCGACGGAATTTCACGTGTTCCGCCGTACTCAGGATCCACTCTGGAGAGAACAACATTTCAGTTACAGGGCTGTTACCTTCTTTGGCGGGCCTTTCCAGACCTCTTCGCTTATATCGTTCCTTTGTAACTCCGTATAGAGTGTCCTACAACCCCAAGAGGCAAGCCTCTTGGTTTGGGCTGTTCCCGTTTCGCTCGCCGCTACTCAGGGAATCGCATTTGCTTTCTCTTCCTCCGGGTACTTAGATGTTTCAGTTCCCCGGGTATGCCTTCTCATACTCTATGTATTCAAGTATGGATACTACTCCATTACGAGCAGTGGGTTTCCCCATTCGGAAATCTCCGGATCAAAGCTTGCTTACAGCTCCCCGAAGCATATCGGTGTTCGTCCCGTCCTTCATCGGCTCCTAGTGCCAAGGCATCCACCGTGCGCCCTTTCTAACTTAACCATTTCTTACTTTAGAAAGAATCACTATGTGTGATGAACTTTGCATTGCATTCAATGTGAATGTATTACTTATTGTTATCTAGTTTTCAAAGAACAATCCTGTCTCGCTAGAGACATGTTTTGAAGGAATGATCCTTCAAAACTAAACAAGACGAAAAACGTACGCTGCTCCATATATCCTTAGAAAGGAGGTGATCCAGCCGCACCTTCCGATACGGCTACCTTGTTACGACTTCACCCCAATCATCTGCCCCACCTTCGGCGGCTGGCTCCATAAAGGTTACCTCACCGACTTCGGGTGTTGCAAACTCTCGTGGTGTGACGGGCGGTGTGTACAAGGCCCGGGAACGTATTCACCGCGGCATGCTGATCCGCGATTACTAGCGATTCCAGCTTCACGCAGTCGAGTTGCAGACTGCGATCCGAACTGAGAACAGATTTGTGGGATTGGCTAAACCTTGCGGTCTCGCAGCCCTTTGTTCTGTCCATTGTAGCACGTGTGTAGCCCAGGTCATAAGGGGCATGATGATTTGACGTCATCCCCACCTTCCTCCGGTTTGTCACCGGCAGTCACCTTAGAGTGCCCAACTGAATGCTGGCAACTAAGATCAAGGGTTGCGCTCGTTGCGGGACTTAACCCAACATCTCACGACACGAGCTGACGACAACCATGCACCACCTGTCACTCTGTCCCCGAAGGGAAAGCCCTATCTCTAGGGTTGTCAGAGGATGTCAAGACCTGGTAAGGTTCTTCGCGTTGCTTCGAATTAAACCACATGCTCCACCGCTTGTGCGGGCCCCCGTCAATTCCTTTGAGTTTCAGTCTTGCGACCGTACTCCCCAGGCGGAGTGCTTAATGCGTTAGCTGCAGCACTAAGGGGCGGAAACCCCCTAACACTTAGCACTCATCGTTTACGGCGTGGACTACCAGGGTATCTAATCCTGTTCGCTCCCCACGCTTTCGCTCCTCAGCGTCAGTTACAGACCAGAGAGTCGCCTTCGCCACTGGTGTTCCTCCACATCTCTACGCATTTCACCGCTACACGTGGAATTCCACTCTCCTCTTCTGCACTCAAGTTTCCCAGTTTCCAATGACCCTCCCCGGTTGAGCCGGGGGCTTTCACATCAGACTTAAGAAACCGCCTGCGAGCCCTTTACGCCCAATAATTCCGGACAACGCTTGCCACCTACGTATTACCGCGGCTGCTGGCACGTAGTTAGCCGTGGCTTTCTGGTTAGGTACCGTCAAGGTGCAAGCAGTTACTCTTGCACTTGTTCTTCCCTAACAACAGAGCTTTACGATCCGAAAACCTTCATCACTCACGCGGCGTTGCTCCGTCAGACTTTCGTCCATTGCGGAAGATTCCCTACTGCTGCCTCCCGTAGGAGTCTGGGCCGTGTCTCAGTCCCAGTGTGGCCGATCACCCTCTCAGGTCGGCTACGCATCGTCGCCTTGGTGAGCCGTTACCTCACCAACTAGCTAATGCGCCGCGGGTCCATCTGTAAGTGACAGCCGAAACCGTCTTTCATCCTTGAACCATGCGGTTCAAGGAACTATCCGGTATTAGCTCCGGTTTCCCGGAGTTATCCCAGTCTTACAGGCAGGTTACCCACGTGTTACTCACCCGTCCGCCGCTAACATCCGGGAGCAAGCTCCCTTCTGTCCGCTCGACTTGCATGTATTAGGCACGCCGCCAGCGTTCGTCCTGAGCCAGGATCAAACTCTCCGAAAAAGTACAAAACCGAAGTTTTGTTTTTCGTCAGCGTTTGACTGACTACCTATGATGTATCATAGGATTTTTTATAAAAACTCGAATTAACAGGTACGTTTTGTCTTGTTTAGTTTTCAAAGATCATCTTTTAAAATGGAGCGGGTGATGAGAATCGAACTCACGACATCAGCTTGGAAGGCTGAGGTTTTACCACTAAACTACACCCGCATGGTTAAATGTTATTGGCGCGCCCGAGAGGAGTCGAACCCCTAACCTTTTGATCCGTAGTCAAACGCTCTATCCAATTGAGCTACGGGCGCTTAATCAGGCGACTTAATTATCTTAACATATCGTTTTTATTAAGTCAACATCTTTTTAAAGTTTGTTTGTCGTATCTGTCTGAGCATCAGTGTTTCAGATGCGTCATCAGCGACGAATAAAAATATACCATGGATCATACAAAAGGGTCAATACATTTTTCTAAAAAAGTTTAATGTTTTTTAAGAAGTGCTCTTTTGTTAGATAAATAGAGTTTCAATCGCCCTATTTTCATTTCTTTCTTCATAATTCTAATGATTCTTAAATAAAATCTTTCTAAATCCAAAGGAGGACAAAACATGGTCACCTAGAATTTTTATTTATTGGAAAATTCTTAATATTTCCATGCATTTAAAGGAGGTAGGAGATGATGAAAAAGTTTGTCGCTTTTCAAATCATGATCGCTTTGGTGATAGGAGCTCTTATCGGCCACTTCTTCCCTGATTTCGGAATGGCACTGCGGCCCATTGGGGATGGCTTTATCCGATTAATTAAAATGATTGTAGTCCCTATTGTTTTCTCTACGATTGTCATCGGCGCAGCTGGCAGCGGTGGAATGAAGAAAATGGGCAGTCTCGGATTAAAGACAATCATTTGGTTTGAAGTCATTACGACCATCGTTCTTGGAATTGGGCTTTTATTGGCCAACGTGTTAAAGCCAGGCGTTGGACTCGATTTCTCTCAATTAGCTAAGAAAGATATTGGGGAACTCGATGGTTATACTCAAAAGGTCGTCGATTTTAAACAGATGGTTTTAGACATCATTCCAACCAATATCATCGATGTCATGGCTCAGAATGATTTACTAGCAGTGATTTTCTTCGCTATTTTATTCGGTGTAGCCGCAAGCGGCATTGGGAAAGCTTCCGCTCCTGTCCTTACCTTCTTTGAATCAGTAGCACAAATTATGTTTAAGCTCACACAAATGGTCATGGTGACAGCTCCTATTGGAGTTTTAGCATTAATGGCAGCTTCTGTTGGACAATACGGCATTGTTTTACTCATTCCTATGATGAAACTTGTTGGCACTGTCTTCTTAGGATTGTTTATTATTCTATTTGTTTTGTTCCCTCTTGTCGCACTGATCTTCCGTTTTAACTACTTCGAAGTGTTGAAAATGATTTGGGATTTGTTTTTGGTTGCCTTCTCTACTACAAGTACAGAAACTGTTCTTCCACAGCTCATGTCACGAATGGAGAAATACGGCTGTCCAAAAAGAATCGTTTCCTTCGTCATCCCGTCAGGTCTTTCTCTTAATTGCGATGGTTCAAGTTTATATTTATCGGTTTCCTGTGTGTTTCTTGCACAAGCGTTTGGTGTCGATATGAGTTTATCACAGCAGCTCCTCATGATGCTTGTCCTTGTTTTAACAAGTAAAGGCATTGCAGCTGTCCCGTCTGGCTCACTTGTCGTTCTTTTGGCAACAGCTCATGCAGTAGGTCTGCCAGCAGAAGGTGTCGCTATTATCGCCGGGGTTGACCGGATTATGGATATGGCTCGAACAGGCGTGAATGTTCCTGGACATGCGGTTGCCTGTATTGTCGTTTCTAAATGGGAAAAAGTATTCCGAGAGTCTGCATGGGAAGTTCCAAAAGCAGGTGAAGAAACAAAAGGAATGTAATGTTTTTTATGAAGGAAAGGGGTCGCCCTTTCCTTTTTTTATGGCAAAAATGTCTGCTTCAGCACGGCTTTACCTTCTTGTTGCAACTGCACCTCCGCATATGCTCCGTTAATGAGGGTCATTTGCGGAGGTACGTGTCCACAATCAATATCGTAAACAATCGGTATGTGTAATTCCTTATGCAATTCTTCATATAGATCCGTATATTCATATCCTTCCACAGGAGTGTCCACTGCACTCCTGCCAAACATGATGCCAGAGCAATGATCAAACCAGCCTGCTAGTTTTAATTGAACAAGAGACCTCTTCATGCTCGCAGCATTTAATTCACAGTTCTCAAAATACCATAGAATGGGTTCACCTTTCAGGTATGTTTCTTGAAAAGCTTTGACATCTCCAAAAGGCGTGCCAGCTAAGTGCCGGATCACATCAATACAGCCACCCATCAGTCTTCCCTTCATCGTCGTCTCTAAGTGATCAACAGTACGCCATGCGGTTGGCTCGGTTAAATGAAAGACATGAATGCTTGGATGGTCATACTGCCATTCCTTTTGATACATATCAGAAGAAAATTGAGTAACGTCCTTTTTCTCTGGAGTGGAAAGTATTTGTTCCCACATAGCCGTCACCTGATCAAGCTCTTCCCCCTGAAGATCCACAAGGTTCGGTCCATGCGCTGTCGCAATGCCTGTGTTTAAGGTCAAAGCTAATAGAAGGAGACTTGTATCAGAGTAACCAAGAATCCACTTTTTTTGCATCACTGAGAAATCAATATGCTCTAACACTTCAATAAGCAGCTGTCCGCCCCATGGCGGGATGATGTGGTCAATCTCATGACAAGTCATCATCCGCTGTAACTCATTTGCTCGTTTGATTGCAGGGGCTGATTTCGCTTTTTCCTGCTGCCATACTGTCTCTCCACATATGACTTCATAGCCTCTTTTTTTCATCCGATCGCAAGACAGTTGAAACATCTCATGCAAAGAGGGTTGTACACCTGAGGATGGTGCTGTCACACCAATTATTTGTCCCTTTTTCAAATGCGGATACTGGATCATCCTGCTCACCTCCACCTTCTATGAGTCTCTCATCTATTCTTTGTAAAGAAAATTCCCCTTCTCCAAGGGGAATCTCGTCTTACTCTCTCTGACGCAGGACAGTATATACACCTGCGAAAATACACAAAATCCCAACAAACGAACGTAAGCCCATCTCTTCATCTAGAAGCAGCCATCCAAGAACCGTGCCAACGATTGGTTGAAAGAAGAAAAAAAGACCACCGCTTGAAGCGTCCATCAGTTGAAGCCCTCTATTCCACAAAAAGAAAGCAAGGGCCGTTGAGATGATACCTAGATACAGAATGCCGCCCCATATTTCCGGTCTTGCCATTTGCTGCACATCAAGATGAGGCAAACGAAACAAGACAGGTGGTGTTAATACGATAAAGGCCACAATGATCGCATATGTTGTCGTCACTACTTGAGGATACTTTCCTGGAACTCGTTTCAAAAGAACAGACATCAGCGCCCATGTTAATGCAGCAATAACCAGTGAAAGACCGCCAACAAACTCATCCGTTTGAACAGCGACAGGCCCAATCATCGTCAGCACACCTACTGTAGCAAGCAGAATGGAGACACACTTTCTCACTGTGAATGATTCTTTTAATAGAAAGAAAGCGAAAAGCACCATAAAAGCAGGTGTGGCCGATGTGATGACGGCACCCATTTGTGCAGACGTATACATCGTGCCAATTTCTTGGGTCACGATCGAAAGAAAGTTGCCAATCAATCCAATCGCCACAATCAGCGGTATATCCTTTTTGTCTAATCGAAAAGAGTAACCCAAACGCCAAATCGTGAACACAAGAACGACTCCAGCTATTGCATATCTCATCCAGACAAGCTCAAGTGGCGGGACCACCGCAACTGTTACTTTGACCACTACATACATACCGCCCCAAATACTAGCAGCTAACGCTAAGTAAAGGGCTCCTATATATTTTTCATTCATTTTTTCCCCTCCGTTACTGGATATATTCACTGCGATATCCACAAACGGAGATCACTCTCCGTTATGGACGGAGGTGATTTGGTACATCATGTTCAAATAAAGGCTTCCATTGCATATCAGTCACCCCAATTGTTTTTATTTTCTGATTACTTTATAACAAAATCTGGTTCACTTCAATCCTTTTTTATCGCCATGTTTCTTCATATAATAGAAGTTCAATAGGATTGACATGATGAATTCGTTTTCTTATAGTAAGTACAACAATTGAGGTTTACACAGAAAAGGAGTAGAGGTCTTTGGATGTTGAAGCTAGGAAACACATTCCCACTGCCGGAAACGAACCGTTTCTTGAGGGAATAAAAGATTGTGTGCCAACCTTGCTTGGTTATATGAGCATTGGGTTTGCCTTTGGAATTGTTGGCATTAGTTCGCAGTTAAGTATATGGGAAATCGCGCTGCTCTCTATCTTTATTTATGCTGGCGCTTCACAGTTTATCATCTGTGCATTACTTGTGACAGGAAGCCCCCTTTCCGCTATTATTTTCACCACGTTCATTGTCAATTTACGGCATTTGTTACTCAGCCTTACGCTTGCCCCCCATTTTACACGCTACTCTGTAAAGCAGAACATCGGGTTTGGTCTTCTGCTTACTGATGAATCCTTTGGCGTAGCGATGAATAAATTAGCACAGCAAGGAAAATTTAATAACAGATGGATGCATGGACTGAATATTACGGCTTATTTATGCTGGATTGCTGCGTGTACACTTGGCGGAATATTCGGACACTGGATTTCAAATCCAGAGGCGCTTGGTCTTGATTTTGCCCTATCCGCGATGTTTGCTGCGCTGCTCATTCTTTCTTTACAGACGGTGCCAAAAAATAAGCTAACCCATCGCTTGTCACTTGTTTTATATATGTTTGTTGCGATGTTTGTGCTGCTTCATTTTGTTCCTTCACACGTGGCTGTTTTGTTGGCAACTGTGCTTGTTGCCACTATTGGGGTGGTGACAGATAAATGATGAGCAGTTTTATGTTATGGCTCATTCTTGGCTGTATGATTGTGACCATCATCCCAAGAGTCGTTCCATTTTTATTTGTAAGGAGTATCCAGATGCCAGAAGTGGTGCTCAAATGGTTATCGTTTATTCCTATTTGTATATTTACCGCTTTAATTGCAGAACATCTTTTCATACATACTACAGCAGGCGTCACCATTCACTGGATATACCTTGCTGTCTTGGTTCCAACTGTGTTAATCGCTATTTGGACAAAAAGCTTGTCCCTCACCGTTCTAGTAGGCGTCATGCTGATGGGCACAGCTAGATGGTTTTTCTAATAGAAAAAGCTTAACCGGATGCGGTTAAGCTTTTTGTCATTTTACGATACCGTATATAAAGCCGTCATAGCCTTTTTCGCCAACAGTTTGAATAGCGGTTGCTTCAATTCTCGACTCTTGTTTGAGTAAATCGAAAAATTCACGCGTTCCCTTCACTCGCTCATCTTGATCAAAGGCATGAAGAACTGCTCCATTTCTGACCACATTGTCTGCAATAATGACTGTTCCCTTTTTTGAGAAATGTAACGCCCACTTCAAATATTTCGGGTTGTTTGGTTTGTCTGCATCAATGAAAATCAAATCGAACGGAAGCACACCCCTCTCTTTTAACTGAGGTAGCGTATCCAATGCCTTTCCTTGCAAAATGCTCACCCGTTCCGATAAGCCCGCTCTGCTGATGTTTTGCTGCGCGATCTGTACATGATGGCTGACAGCCTCTAGTGTGATGAGTTCTCCATCCTCTTCAAGAGCACGCGCCAACCAAATGGTACTATATCCACCGAGTGTCCCGATCTCTAAAATACGCTTTGCATTCTTAGTTTTTGCTAATAAATAAAGCATTTTCCCTTGAGCTGGTGACACATCAATTTCTGGCAGACCTGCTTGCTTATTATGAGTAAGAGCTTGCTCCAAAACATCATCTTTAGGAATCAACTTATCTGTGATATACTCGTCAACTTTCCCCCATACTTGCTTCATCTCATCCATCTCCCTTGATCATGTCTTCTGTTATAAGTCTACATGATGATAGTGAGCGCGTATAATCAATTCTTTTCACACATCTATTCATTTTATTGATGAAAGACATGTCATGAGGGAGACATAAAGCAGTGTCCTGTATTCGAATTTACTCGTTCAGGTGATTTTTCAAATCCCCTTTTTTATCTTGAAGCTTTCCTTTGGCTTGATCCTTTTTCCCTTCTGACTTCAGTTTTTGATGATCTGTTGCTTCGCCAAGCTTCTCTTTCAATTGACCTTTGGCTTGATTTGTTTTTCCTTTTGCTTTATCCATATGTCCTTTTTCTTCACTCATTTGTTCCACCTCCACATTTGATACTATTCATTTAGCCTTTTTGACAAATACAAAACATCTGAGTGTGCGATCCCATGAAACTACAGCAACAAGAAAATCCAGCCAAGGTCGGCTGGATTAAAGAATAATGATCTATAAGATAGACTTAAAAGCTTTAACCTGTTTTACTCTGATCGTACTCGACCAGATCACCTAGAATTTCATCAATTTGATTCATCAATTCAGCTTCAATTTTCACCTCAGATGCTAAAGCATTCTCCCTCACCTGTTCTGGACTAGAAGCACCGATAATTGCTGCAGAAACGTTCTGATTTTGCAGTACCCATGCTATCGCAAGCTGAGCGAGAGTAAGATCAACCTCTTGTGCGACAAGCTTAAGCTTTTGGATCGCCTCTAAGGTGTTATTATTCATCCAGCGTTGAGCAAGGTTTTTAAAAAAAGGTTTTCCAGCAGTTGAGTTAGCACGTGAATTAGTCGGAAGTGATTTTCCAGGGAGATACTTTCCAGTAAGGATTCCCTGGGCCAAAGGCGACCATACGACCTGCCCAAGTCCTTCACGCTGGCAGGTCGGTATTACATCACTTTCAATGATTCTCCATAACATGGAGTATTGAGGTTGGCTGGCGATTAGAGGAACATTTAGCTCTCGGGCAAGCACTGCCCCTCGAGTAATTTGTTCTGCTGTCCACTCACTTACACCAATATAGTTCACTTTTCCCTGTCTTACTAGATCAGCAAAAGCTAACATCGTTTCTTCCAGAGGCGTAGTTGGATCAAACCTGTGTGCATAGTAAATATCAATATAATCCGTTTGTAAACGTCGCAAAGAGGCATGACAGTTTTCCATGATATGCTTGCGTGATAATCCTCTATCGTTTTTCCCAGTACCGGTTGGATGACATACTTTTGTACAAAGTTCAATGCTTTCACGCCGGATCCCTTTTAAAGACCTGCCTAGTATCTCTTCAGCCTTGGTGTCTGAATAAACATCAGCAGTATCAAACGTCGTAATACCAACATCAAGAGCAGCTTTCACACAATCATGGGCAGTATCTTCATTTATCTTACCACCATGATTAATCCAATTTCCGTATGCAAGTTTACTAATTGTTAATCCACTATTTCCAAGTTTACTATACTTCATAACAATGTCCCCCTTTTGAAAGAATACTTTCATTATAAAAAGAGGCCATTAATATGTATAATATATATATACTGATAGATATATATATATTTTATATAATTAAAATAGTTCCATTAAAAAGCGCAAAACTGTTTAATAACAATCCTTCTTCATCATTTTACACAATAAGCAAGTATGAAATTTACTGGGGGCTTAAAGATGGATTTGAGACAAATACGGTATTTTATAATGGTTGCTGAAGAACTAAATTTTAGCCGAGCAGCTGAACGTCTTAAAATGGCACAGCCTCCATTAAGTCAAGAAATTCGCAAATTAGAAGAACAGTTAGGTGTTACGCTTTTTCATAGAACGAGAAGACAGGTTGAACTTTCAGATTCGGGGAGAGTATTTTTAGAAGAAGCCCGCCGTACGCTCCTTCAAGTAGATAGAACGATTAAAGCAACACAACTTGCAGATGACGGAAAAATAGGGCATTTAACGATCGGTTTCGTTGATTCTACTGATATTGTGATTGATATTATTAAAAGGTTTCGAGAAAGTTTCCCTAACATTCATCTTGTCTTATGTGAAATGGCTACAGAACAGCAGTTAAAAGCACTACATAAGAAAGAAATTCAAATAGGATTTATTCGTTCTAACCAAAATAATAAGATACTTACCTCAGAAATCTGTTGTGAGGAATCCTTAAGCTTGGTTTTGCCAGAAAACCATCCTTTAGCTTCATTTCACAAAGTTCCAATTCATTTATTAGCCAATGAACCATTTATCATGTTTCCGCGTCATCTAGGTGCTGCATTTTACGATTTAATTATCAGTTACTTTTGGGAAAATAACATAAGTTTAAACGTAGTTCAGGAAGCTATTCAAATGCATACGATTGTGAATTTAGTTGCTGCAGGAATGGGAATCTCTGTCGTTCCATCCTCAGTAGAAAGCGTAAAACGCTCAGGGGTTGTTTATAGAAAAATCCAAGAAACGACACCAAGAGTAAATTTATATGTTTCATGGAGACATGATGAAACGTCAACCGTCGCTGAGCACTTTTTAACAGTTGTGAGAGAAGCTTATTTAAGTTCTCAGGCTAAATCATGAGAATCCAGCCAGAGCCTGCTGGATTAAAAAATAATGTTTTATAAGACAGGCTTAAAAGCTTTCACCTGCTATGTACACGTTTCAGGTATGATAGACATAACGACAAGAAAGGTTGGTGTTCTATGATTATCGCTGAAAACATATTTACTGTTCGTGACTTGACCTATCGTATTCGGTCTGCTGCAATTGGCGATGCCAAGCAGTTATCAGCGCTCAGGCTGAAAATCGATGGTGAAACAGAATATTTAGACCGTGAACCAGGCGAAGCCTTTCTTCATGAAAAAGATTTCGAGGTGTTGATTCAAGAGGATACCAAACAAAGCAGGCATTTATTTTTGGTCGCTGATATTGAAGGAGACATTGTTGGCTTCTCAAGATGTGAGGGACATTCACTCAAACGCTTTGCTCACAAAGTGACTTTTGGCGTCGCCATTCAAAAGGATGTTTGGGGCTATCACATTGGCAAAGAGCTTTTAGCCGCTTCTATTGACTGGGCAGATCAGCAAGGCATTCAGAAGATGTCACTTGAAGTGCTGGAAACGAACCAAAAAGCCATTCGCTTATATGAGCACCATGGCTTTCTGATTGAAGGGGTATTAAAAAATGATAAACGTCTGGCAGATGGACTTTATTACAATACTGTTGTGATGGGCAGGCAGCGGCCAAGCTTCTGACACCTTACATGACATAGCCCCATACCATTGAAACCGCACTGTAAATTAGAAGCAGCCCCATGACATACTGGAACGGTCTTTCGTAAGCAGTCAAAAACCGCTTATACAAAGAGCCAAATAGGCTCCAGCTGAATGTACCGAGAAAACCAATAAGTGCGAGAATCAGCGTCCATATGACATACTGCATATTAGATTGTCCATATGGCAAAACAAATGTTGAAATCACGGTCAATCCATACAAAATCGCTTTTGGGTTGATAAATTGCAGCATCATACCAGGGACAAAATGATTGTAACGATCAAGTGTTTCGTCATCCCCGCCTTTACTTTTCATGATTTTGACCGCTAAATAAATCATGTATGCAGCTCCAATGAACGCCATGACCCACCCTATTTTCGGCATCACTTGATAGAGAATGATATTAAAAAAGCAACTCAAACACAAAATAACGAGAAATCCGATACCCACACCTAAACAAAAACGAAATGTTTGCTTAACTCCATATTTATTCGTAAACACCATGGCCATGATATTGTTTGGCCCTGGGGTAAAGCTACTCACAAAAGCATAGATCAACATAGAAAGAATCAAAATTGCCGCCTCCCTTGTACGTTATTAAGACTTTAATTACTTCATTACGTATGTTACGCTTTATTGTAACGTTTGGTCTTTATAAAGTAAATAGAGAAAGGAGTTTTTTTCATGGAAGATGTACAATCGATTATTTCTAAAAATGTGAGGCTTCTTAGAGACCAAAAGAAATTAAGCCTCGAAAAGATGGCAGAATTAACTGGTGTCAGCAAAACCATGATTGGACAAATTGAAAGAGGAGAATCAACCCCTACCATCACGACTTTGTGGAAAATCGCAAACGGATTAAAGGTATCTTTTAGTGAGCTCATCCATGCACCACAGCCTGAAATCAAAGTAGTACGCCATGAGGATGCACAGATTTTAACGGAAGATGACGGGAGATATCGCGTATATACGACTTTTCCTTTTGATGATCGAGGGAAATTTGAAGTGTACCGAGTAGAAATTGATCCTGGCGGGTCGCTACATGCAAATGAGCACATTGGCGGGACAGAGGAATTGATTACCGTTTTTGAGGGATCGCTTGATATATCCATTGGAGATGAACAGTATCGCTTAAAAGCCGGCGACTCCATTCGTTTTAAAGCAGACCGAACTCATACATATAAACAAATTGGAGAACAAATGGTCAGGCTGCAAATGATTCTTTATTATCCCCATTAAAAAAAGCTGACAGGCTTGTCCACCTGTCAGCTTTACATTTTATATTTAATTAAATCCTGGATCGCGTACAACCGTTCCAGTAAAGGTAACTCTATATTTTCCTAAACCTAACTCTTCAATTGACGATTGATAGAGAATACCGACCCATCCATCCTTTGCATATGTAATACTTGATGGGATGTTTGACGTCGTATATGTTCTCGTTTCCGAGACGGTTCGACTTGCTTGTACCGTTACTTCACTGCTTACTTTCCCCTTCGCTTCTACCGGGACAGCGGTGACACCCGCACCCGTTAAAACAATTGCTCCAACCAAAACAGAAGTTATGACCTTTTTCATACAAAAAATCCCTCCCTTTTTTTGTTGAACATATTAACCATACCATAATTTAGAACTTTCGTAAGTTATTTTTTCATTTTTTTGAAAATTATGATATGATTGTCTTATGCTGGATAGAGGGTGTTACATACTTCTATGCTTTTATCCTCACCTCGTTCTAGTGAAACAATTGATAACGGAGGTGATTTCATGAAAAAATGGCTTATCTGTTTTCAACTTGTTTTCCTCTTCACCTTGACGGCCACACCATTTGCTTCTGCTGCTTCATGCCCTACAGTGAAACCATGTGTTATTGATCCTTAAGCATAAGAAAAAGTCGATCAAACCTATTCACTTGATCGACTTTTTTGTTATGCTTGCTCTGCTTCCCAGCGGGCAACCTCTTCTCTTACTTTAGGAGCCACTTCTTTTCCAAATAACTCAATAGCTTTCAGCACTTGATCATGCGGCATCGAACCGACCGGTACGTGCAGCATGAAGCGCGTAATGCCTACATTTTTTCGCAGATGAATCACTTTCTCTGCCACGGCATCTGGATCTCCTACATACAATGCACCTTCTAATGTTCTTGCTGCATCGAATGTAGAACGGGTATAAGGTCCCCAGCCTCGTTCTCTTGCTAATGTATTCATGACATGCTTTGTAGAAGGGAAGAATTGATCTGCTGCTAATTCTGTTTCCTCCGCAACAAATCCATGTGAATGGGATGCCACCGTTAATTTCTCAGGATCATGTCCAGCGTGAATCGCAGCTTGCTTGTAGAGCTGCACTAGCGGTGCGAACTGTCTAGGGCTACCGCCAATAATGGCAAGGACAAGTGGTAATCCTAATAATCCAGCACGTACGACAGATTCTCTGTTTCCTCCACTGCCAATCCAGATGGGAAGCGGATCTTGAACAGGTCTTGGGTATACGCCGACATCCTGAATGGCTGGACGGTGCTTACCGCTCCACGTCACACGCTCTGACTGCTGTAATTTCAACAGTAAATCTAGTTTTTCTTCAAATAATTCTTCATAATCATCTAAGTCATAGCCAAATAGCGGGAACGATTCAATAAATGATCCACGGCCAGCCATGATCTCTGCACGACCGTTAGAAAGGCCATCTAATGTCGCAAAATCTTGAAACACACGAACAGGATCTGCCGATGAAAGAACAGTTACGGCACTTGTCAGACGAATATTCTTTGTTTGCGTTGCCGCAGCTGCTAATACGACTGCTGGATTTGATGCGGCAAAATCTTCACGATGATGCTCTCCTACACCAAAAACGTCGAGACCCACTTGATCTGCTAAAATAATTTCTTCTACTACTTCACGAATACGCTGTGCGTGGCTGACTGTTTTTCCTGTTTGAAAATCAGGTGTTGTTTCTACAAATGTACTAATTCCTAGTTCCATGAATGGAACCCCCTATCTTATAAATATGTCACAAATTCAGAGACCGGCTTGCGATAGCCTCTCGCTTGTCTGCTCTCTACTTTTTCTTTTCCGAGCGTGATCATTAATACAGGAACCAAATCTGATTCGATGTTTAACACCTTTTTCATTGCTTCGGGGTCAAAGCCGATCATTGGGCAAGTATCCCATCCCTTGTTTTTGGCGGCAAGCATAAATAGCATGGCAGATAATGAAGCATTGCGAATCGCCTCTTCTTTCTGAAAGTCTGATCCTCTCTGCACATAAAAACTCATCGTCTCTCTGACCATTTCCTCATATTGTTGCGCATTTAAGATGCCGAGCATTTTTAGGCCTTCATAAATGTTTCCTGCTTGCTCATAAGCTTTCGGATCGCCGAGTACAATGATCGCTGCTGTAGCGGAATGCACCTTATATTGTCCAAATGCAGCATCTCTTACTTGCTCTTTAAGCGCTTCTGATTGGACGACGACATATTGCGTATGCTGTAAATTAAAGGCTGAAGGTGCCAGCTTCACTTCTTCAAAGATACTATTAAGCTCTTCTCTCGAAATCGAGATATTTGGCAAAAAATTTGATGCTGATCGTCTTTCACGTACCAATGTATCAAAGCTGTGTGTCATCTTGTTTCCCCTTTTCGTGAAGTTGTTTTGCACCTAAACCGATTTTTTTCAACCATTCAATGAGCTGTTCTTTTTCCTCTGTTTCGATAAAGGACAGATTTTGTGAAATGACATCTGTATGTTTTGGAAAAATATCGTCAAATAGCTGCTTCCCTTTATCTGTCAGTAATACATGGAATACACGTTTATCAGAAGGTGCACATTGTCTTTTGACTAATTCTTGCTTTTCTAATTTGTTGACCACATAGGTGATGCTCCCACTTGGAATGGATAGAATCTCACTAATTTTTTGGACGGGATGCGGTCCCTTACTATACAGTAATTCAAGAATTTGAAAGTTTTCAAATCCGATATCATAACGTTCAATGTCTTTTTGGATGTTTGCAAAAAGGGCATGGTAGGCTTTCATCCATACTCGGAAAAGCCTTAAGTCTAATTCCTGATCTTGCTTCACCATGGCAACTACTCCTTTTTCAATAAATCCTAAAACTAGGATAAATTTATCCTAACACTAGGATATTTTCTTGTCAACGTGTTTGTTTGATTAAAAAAAGACCCCTTTGATTTAGTGGTCTTCTTTTAACACAAAATGCATTTCAGCAATTTGTTTGTATTGATTCACTTGTTGTAATGAAAATCTAGATTCCTGTTCAGTTGGAGGGAAAAGAGGGATTCCTTTTCCAATCATGACAGGTGCGATTTGGAGATACAGCTCATCGACTAATTTTTCTTTTAATAATGCTTGAAGCAGTTCCCCGCCTCCTACTATCCAGATATGCTGCCCTTTTTCATTTTTTAAGTTGTGGATAAATGAGAGAACATCTTCACGAATGATACGGGTTCCTGTATGACTGTCTTGTAAAGTGCGAGAAACAATATAACATGTCTTGTCTTCATAAGGAAACCCATCAGGTGAGAGCTTTAGAACCTGTTCATATGTGTTCCGTCCCATGATCAGCGTATCGACTGAAGCATAAAATTCCTCATATCTCGTATCCTCTTCGCCCTCTGTTCCTATGAGCCAATCTAAACGGTGATCATCCCTTGCTAAATATCCATCAATGCTCATTGCCCCATAAAATAGTAATTTCCTTTTCAATCTCACCACTCCCCACTTCAATTAAGAACATACATTCTTATCTTAACAGACAGGAAAGAAAAAGAGTATATGATTAATTCGTTTCTTACGATTCCTGTTCTACCTTCATGAGAAGCTTGTACAAGATGTGTGCAAGCTGCCCCGCTTCGACTGTCATCCCTTCATGAATCCATTCCTCCAGTACACCAACAACACCAGACACAACAAATGAGGCCACAATCTGTTCATGCTCCGTAATTTGACGCTGATCAAGCTGCCACTCTTTCATGATTTTTTCTTTAAAAAACGATTTAAATTGATTCGTCGTTGGGCTATTCGGTTTGACAAATAACGTCATCATGAATTGTTTTTCTTTTAAATACTCAGTTGTTTTGTTTAAAAAGGACAGCATATCAAGCGGGTCCTGGCTTGGAAACGATTCATCGTATAGTCCGCCAAGCTGATCGAATAGTTCCTTCTCAAGCTGTTCATGCAAATCAAATACATCTTGGTAGTGCAAATAAAAGGTCCCTCTTCCTAAATCCGCTCTTCTAGATAGCTCTGATACTGTAATTTGTTGAACATCTTTTTCCTTTAAAAGCTCAAGAAAGCTTTCCCGTATCGCCTTTTTGGTTTTGATTGTTCGTCTGTCCTTCATCAAACACCCTCCATTTTTGAACAATCTGGCTATACCTGTCTATTTATGAACAAGAGATCATTCATTGCCGATGTTCGGTTTATTTTCCTCTTATTATAATAGACATATGTTCAATAATCTATATCTGTTCAAAAAAGGAGGGCCATCATATGCTTCAATTCAGACTTGCTAGAGAGGATGAACTGCCTCAAGTGGCAGCGTTGTTAGATGATTCATTTCAGAACTATTCATTTTTTGATTTATTATGCGAAAAGGTTACCAAGCGTGCTGCTTTCGCCCGTCAGCTGCATTTGATCAATACAAGGGTATATTTTCAGCATCAAATCTGTTTGGTCGGGGTTGAGAACGAGAAAATTGTGTCTGCCGCCCTGTTAAAACATCCCCGTCTTCCTGAACCAGGACTCATGGATTATGTGTTATCTGGTGGCTTAAAGCTGCTCTTTACTGGCGGCATATCGGCGATTCAGCATGTGTTCCGTATGTTAAAGGAGGCAAAAAAAGCGTGTTCTTCCTTAAAGAAACCTTACTGGTATTTAGAAGCTCTTGTCGTTGCAAAAGACCAACAAGGAAAAAAACTTGGAAGCCGTATGTTAAAGCAATGTCTTTTCCCCTTTATCGCCCGGCAAGGCGGCGGACTGTTCACACTGATTACACACAACGAGGCCAATCGTCATTTCTATCGAAAAAATGGGTGGACGGAGTTTGATGAGAGAGTACTGCACGGAGAAGAGATGTCCCTAGAAAGCTGGAGTTATAAAACCGTGATCAAATAAGGTATCTTCTTCAAGGGATGATATAATAGAAGCAGTTCAGACAATGATCATACTTGGAGGAGAGACTGATGATACGACGACTTGATCATATCGTGTTGACTGTTCAACATATGGAGGAAACCATTCGCTTTTATACAAACGTATTAGGAATGAAGGAAGAAACTTTTGGAGAAGGCCGTAAAGCCCTTCGTTTTGGCTTACAAAAGATTAACCTTCATGAAGCGGGTCATGAATTTGAACCAAAAGCTGCTCATCCCCAGCCTGGATCTGCTGACTTGTGTTTTATCACCGATTTAGATATAGACAGTTTATTGCTTCATCTTAGAAAGCAGGTTGTTCCAATTGAAGAAGGTCCGGTCAGACGTTCTGGTGCATTAGGTCCGATTGAATCCATTTATATCCGTGATCCTGATATGAACTTAATTGAAATCTCCCGATATATAGAGGAGGCTGATCCATCATGACTCGATTATTTTTGAGACCGATTGAAGAAAAAGATTATCCTGGTATTCATAGGGGATGCCAGCATGCAGAAACACTTTATATGACTGGCACACGCAAAACGTTCACACTAGAAGAAATTCGTTCAGCCTATACCCGTTTTCTGCTGGATGACAGTAGACGAGACTTTGCCATTTGTCTGCTAGACACGAAAGAAATGATCGGGGATGCGGCGATTGTGGATATTGATCCGATAAACCATACGGCAAGTTTCCGCATTGCGCTACATGGTCCAGAGCATTTTCACAAAGGATATGGCACTGAGGCTGTTCGGATGGTCCAAACATTTGCCTTTGAGACGTTAGAACTCAATCGGCTTGAGCTTGAAGTTTTTTCCCATAACCCACGAGCCTTTCGAAGCTATGAGAAAGCCGGATTTCAATATGAAGGAAAAAGACGTCAAGCGCTCTATTTCAACGGTGCTTATTCGGATGTCATCATGATGGGCATCCTTCGTGAGGAATACGATAGAATCAAATCATAAAGATGTCCCAGCCTACGATGGGTCATCTTTTTTAAACAAATGAACCCCTGTAACGATGATCAAACAAATGATAGAAGAGAGAACGATAGAGACGCTTGATATGCTGAGCGCCATCCCTTCCCATCTGCCAATGAAGAAACTGCCGATCAATAACAGCAATCCAAACAAGGTGATACATATCGGAACAATCAGCCCGGCATGGCGATGCCTGCGTCTTTTTCCTGCCCACCACGAGAGACAGAGTACAATGACAGTAAAAATAGCGGTTTGTAGCCAGAACATATCGCATCAACTCCTTTTCTTTTTTATCCTATGACAACGGAGGTTTTTCCAATGAATATTAGACCGATTCAAAAGCAGGACAATCCTTTTATCGCGGCCATTATCCGCCAGTCATTAGAATCAGCGAATCTTGCGATTGAAGGTACAGCCTACACAGACCCACACCTTGATCAGCTTTTCGATTACTATCAATCATTGACTCATGCAGCCTATTGGATTGCCGAAGAACATGGTGAAATTGTTGGTGGCGTTGGCATTGCCCCTTTCACAGATGGCATTTGTGAGCTGCAAAAGCTTTATTTAAGCCCAAAAGCACAAGGCAAAGGTGCGGGCAAGAAACTGATGGATATGGCCCTGCAATATGCTGCTACATACTACGATGCTTGTTATTTAGAAACCCGCAGTGAATTAACAGCTGCTACTGGTCTTTATCAACGGTATGACTTCTCTCTTCTTCCTGCACCGATTGAAGGCTCAGAGCATTCTGCCATGGATGCTTGGTATCTCAAAACCTTTTCAGCGTGAGGCATAAAATAAACGATACGTCTTTGTCCAATGAAAACCTAGCTTCTCTGCCAATTTGGCCGAGGCTGCATGATGGACATCGCAATCCCAATGCGGTGTCTTCCCTTTTTCAACACAGATGCTGATCATTTGCTGAGCTGCTAACAAAGCCAACCCTTTTCCACGGCAGGCTTCATCTGTCCAAATATCGATTTCCACACGTTTTTCACTTAAAAAAATAGAGACACATTCACTGACCACATCTTCACCATTTAAGATGGCAACTCCGATGCCATTAGATAAAAAGTGATCTACTCCTCCCCAATATGCTTCATAATAGCTGGATGGGAATACTTTGCTTGCGGCAATGACTTGTTCATTCGTGCGTTTGATCATTTCGTCTTGATTAGGCACAATCAGATCAGGAGAGGTCAAGTCATAAGAATACGTATGTCTTTGCATTTCATTCAGTTGGGAACCGAAGCATTTTTTCATCATCTCATCTGATGCTGGATTTGCTGAAAACAAAGTGAAACGTCCGTTCTCTCTTTTCTGCTTTTTATAAACATCCACAATGAACGTTGAACATAATGAGAGTGCTGCTTCTGTCTTGCCTGCGACATAATAAATGCCGGTTGTTGTCCCTGCAAAATAGACACACGGGTGATCTCGGTGATCCACATATAAATCTCCTTGTATCACGCCATCGAGTATCGCATCTACGAACACTGGATAGGCAGGATCAATCCGCCGAATTTCCTCTTTTACCGCTCCTGTCCTTTGTTGATCTACAAGATACAACATCATTCCTCCATTCACGAACGAGTATCTTTTCATTATAAAGGAAAGCCGCAGACACGCGGTGAATCTTTGCAACAAAAAGAATTCTTCTGCATCAAAGCAACATTCAATCGCATTCGCTTTCATCTATTGCTATGCTCATTGTGAGAGGAGGTTTATGAATGAAATTTCGTTTGATCTGGAATCAAGAAAAGGATGTGACGGAAGTAGACGTCATCAGCCATCCACATAATCAAGAACGTTTACAAAAGATGGCATCAATGATGGAGACTAGTACATCTCTAACGGTCAAAGATCCAAAAAATGATCGGCAGTCTCTTTTACCATTAGAACAAATTGAAGCGATCTCTGCGCTTGGACATCTGTCAAAGGTGATCACGACTCAGGGTACGACGTATTTTCTCAGTAAACGGCTGAAGAATCTGAAGTCGTTAGAGCGTGAACATTTCTATCGTATCAACAATGCAGTCATTCTCAATTTAGCGCAAGTCGACAGCTTTGTCGCTGGTACGTACGCTCGCTTAGAGGTCGAAACCATCTCGAAAAACAGCTACACCGTCAGTCGTCATTACGCCAAATATATAAAGGAGCGATTCAAATGATCAAGGAACTAAAACATCAATTTATGCAAACAGCTTTTGTCTCTATCGTATGGCTGACACTCATCCTGTCAATCACTCAATGGTCATCCTCTATCCCTTTTCATTACGTGTGGCACATCATTGGCATCGGTACTCTGGCAGGCATCGTCTTTGGGGTCATGTATCCTTTACTATGGAACTACTTTACCTTTCCAGCACCCATCAACATTCTCATCTCCACTGTCGTCAATTTAGGGTTTCAAGTAGGAGCCGTCGCTTTATATTCGACTACACTGCTCGAATGGATCATGCCTTATTTTATCGGTATAGCCTTTCTCACATTAATAGGCCATATCATCGCCTTTCTGTTTTACAAAAAGCAACAAAATCAAAAACTGGCGCAGGCACTGAATCACCTGAAGCCGCAGCCTTAAAAAAAGAGACCTAAAAAAGGTCTCACTTTTTTCAATAAAGATTTTTGAATAAATCTTTGGTGTTCCATTTTATTACTTTATTTTTTAATCTACTAGTAAATTATCAACAGGATTTTTTAGGAAAAGGATTATTTCCTCACTAGACACAAGCATTGGTAGTATCTGCTTTTCATTATTCTCCTGATGCCTCTTCTGTCGCCTTCCCCTTCCAAATAAGGGTTAAGCCCAATCCAAGAAATAAGACAACACCCGCAAACAGGAATGGGAAATGAATATTTTGATCGAATAAAATGCCGCCAAGTGCCGGGCCAAAGATCGTACCAAGACTTGTGTAGGTAGAGTTCATCCCTGCGACAAATCCTTGCTGATTGCCAGCGATTTTTGATAAGAAGGTCGTGAGTGCAGGGCGCAATAAATCGAACGCAAGGAAAATCACACACGTCACGATCAGCACAACCATAAAGCCTGACACGACTGTGGAAACAAAAGCGAGAACTGCTCCAACAATCAAGCATAGTTGAATAACTCGTTTCTCCCCAAGCGCATTCACCATTTTACCAAACACGAGGACTTGGATGATGACGGCTACAATTGAACTGACGGTAATGATAATCGCAATATCCTTCGGACCAAATCCAAACTTGTGATTTGTAAACAAGCTAAAGACCGTTTCATATGCAGATAGTCCAAACGCCAGCACAAAGACAATGATGAAGGCGATGAGATAGCTTGGATGAATCGATTTTTTCAAGTCTTTAAAGAAGCTCGATTCCTTCACTTGATCCATTTGCTCTTCTCGCTCTTCTTTTGTTAATGGCTCCTTCAGCATAAACATAGACGAAATCACAGCAATAAATGCAATCCCTGCTGCAAAGAAAAACGGCAGGCGAACGCCATATTCTGCAATAAATCCGCCAATTCCCGGGCCGATGATAAATCCGGTACTAATAGCAGCGGATACATACCCCATTGCCTTTGATCTTTCTTGAACGGTTGTGATATCAGCGACATAGGCAGTGACAGCCGGCATGATAAATGCCGCACTAATACCGCCTAGAAGCCTTGCAAAATACAGAACATAAACATGTGTCCCAAGGCCAAAAACGAGTTCTGATAACGCGAATAGAAACAGCCCAGACACAATCATGATCTTTCTTCCGTATCGGTCTACCCATCTTCCCGCAATAGGTGATGCGATAAGCTGTGCAACAGCAAACGCCGCCACAAGATATCCCATCGTACTGCCCGTTAAATGCATGACATTCATAAAGAGCGGCATGACAGGTATAATCAGACCGATACCTAAAAACGCAATAAATATATTACTTAATAAAATAACAAGTACGGCTTTTTGCTCACGAATCGGTTTTTGCATGATGTTTGTTTCCCCTTTACTGACTCACTTGTTACTCATGATGGTTGATTCCGTGAATAAACAATGAGATCGCCTCTTTTTGTAATTCCTTTTTCTGCTGCATCGTGTCATTTCTATATAACACGTCTAATCCGTAGAATACGGAAAGTAATATTTTCACTTTTGATTCAACATGCTGAATCGACCAGCTGCCATCTTCGTTTCCTTCAAGCAGGATGTCTCTCATCACATCATCAAAGTCCACATCAATTTTGTTCAGACGCTCCATGACTTCATCTGATGTAAATGCACTGGCACAGAATTCTTCACTTGCTCTCATTAAAGGATAGTTAATCCCCATTTGACTAAGCAGCTCTGCAAACCCTGCGAGCTTATCAATGGCCCGGTGCAGCGTTTGTTTCTCTTCATGCCACGTCTCCATCATGAATCGATGATCCTCTTCCATAATATGAAGGAACAAAAACTCTTTTCCTTTAAAATGATGATAGAGGTTGCCTTTACTAATCTCAGCCGCCTCTAGAATATCTCGCACGGATGTTTCAGAATATCCTTTTTTCGCAAATAAATCACGTGAAGCGGTGACAATCTTCTGCTTCGTCTTTTCACTTTTTCCAGCCCCGCTTTGTGTACTTGTCATCTATGAACAATCCCTTCTACCTTGCTTTTCTTCACACGGACAAATAAAACCGACCAGTTGGTTTATTTTTTTATTATAAATGGAGATCGCCCATAATACAATGAAAAAGGCATCGACTTCCTAAGGAGTGAATCTAAGTGAAAACAAACAAAACGATCATTTATGCCATCACCAAAAAGGACGTATACTTGTTTTTCTTTTATGATCTATTCATTGCCACCTTAGCCTACTACATGTTCAAAATCAAACCAACTATGTTTTATGAATGCTTAGGGATAACAGGAAGTATTCTTTGTCCATTGTTGATGAGAAAGTGGAGGTAGAGGTCATTTTCTCATCACATCTATCCCTCTTTTATTTAATTTTTCTTAACATTTAACTTCACTTAAATATTAAGATCGCATATAATATAGGAGAAAAGAGGTGATGTCATTGGATGAGGATATCATTCATTACAGCAAAAAAATCATTGAGTACTCAAACGCGCTAGGCTCTATCTATGTAGAAGAGTATCAACGATTCTTAAAAAATGAGTATGCAGATTTAACAAGCAAACAAGAACTGACACTTGAATTGCTGCGGTCGAAGACGAGAACAATCAATGAACTAGCTGATTATTTCTCCATTTCATCTAGTGCCGCTAGCCAGCTCATATCAAAGCTTGAACAGCTTGGATATGTGAAAAGAGAGATTAATCCACATAACCGTAGAGAAATCATTGTTGATTTTGCTCAAAAGGGCCATGACTATCATAAAGATATTGAAAAAATTCAGCTACATCTTATTCAAAAATACTATGCCAAGCTTTCAAAAGAAGATCTAAAAACATTATTATCGCTTTACGAAAAAATCTATCAAATTGCGAAAGAAACGCCTTAACCCGGCCTTTCATGCATGAATATGTAAGCTAGATAAACGATGAAGGGGATGATCATATGGACAGGATTCATTTGCAAGATGGACGTCATATTGGTTTGTCTCAATACGGTGATCTTGAAGGATTCCCAGTATTCTTTTTTCATGGGACACCTGGATCGAGAGTGATGTTTTTAGATGATGATCCAATCTCAAAAGAGCTTGGCATTCGTCTCATTTCTTTAGACAGACCTGGTTTTGGTTTATCTGATCCGCAACCTAACCGTACCATTTTAGACTGGGCAAAAGACGTACAGGAAGTGGCCGATCATCTTGACATCTCCCATTTTTCAGTGATTGGTGTCTCTGGAGGCGGGGCATTCGCTGCTGGTTGTGCCTATCAATTGCCAGATCGCATTCTTTCGGCTGCTCTCGTCTCAAGTACCACCCCATTTCAGGATGGTAAACCGCCTAAAAGTATGCTAAAAGAGAACAAGATTGCCTTTTTCCTCAGTAAAAGAATGCCTTGGCTCTTAAAGGCAAGTTATCGCGCTCAGAAAAAACTAATTGAAAAAAAACCAGAGAAATTCAAGAAACTAACGAAAAAAGGGAACAAACATTTACATCCTTCGGATCGGCAATTTCTTCAAACCGATGAGCAACTGGAGCTGATGATGATGCATTTATACGAAGCTACTCGTCAATCGGTTGATGAATGTATTCATGAACCAGATTTACTCTCACGGTCATGGGCATTCGATATGAAAGATATACAAATCCCTGTGGATGTCTGGCATGGAAAAGAGGATCAGATGGCCCCTTTTGCAGAGATAGAAAGAATGGCTCCCAACATTCCAAACGCCAAAACGCACTATATCGAGCAAGCAGGACATTTTCTTACTGATATAGATGATGTTTGGAGAGACATTTTACTCTCTTTAAAAAAACGGGCAGAACATCAGGTACACATATAAAAAAAGACCCAATGATACGTCGGGTCTTTTTCTTTTTAATACTGCTCGTAATAGGATTGAATTTTATCTGGATCTTTTGTTTTCGTCAGAGCCAGCATGAGTAGAATGCGGGCTTTTTGTGGATTTAATGAATCCGATGAGACAAAATGATGTTCATCATCCATTTTTTCATGTGTGACAATGCCATTTCCTGCACGGCTTGACCTCACGATCACCACGTCTTTCTTCACTGCATCTGTTGCCCCATTGATCGCTTCTGTTGACATCGTTCCATTTCCTGCGGCGGCAACGACAATGCCTTTCGCTCCTGCTTTAACCGCAGCATCATACACATACTTTTGATCATTTTGATAGCCGTATAAGATATCCACTTGCGGCAGCTCTTTTAGCTTTGAAATATCGAATTCACTGTCAGCTGTATGTTTTCTTGTCGGTTCGTTATAAAAAGAGACAACTTCACCCGCCACTTCTCCAATGTACCCTTGCTCAAGAGACTTGAACGAATCGGTTGTGGTGGTATTTGTCTTCGTAATAAAACGAGCAGAGGCAATTCGGTCATTTAATGTCACCATTACACCTTTGCCTTTGGCTTCTTTTGTCGAAGCAATTTTCACTGCATGATACAGGTTAAGCGGGCCATCCGCACTAATGGCAGATGCTGGCCTCATGGAACCCACGACCACCACTGGCTTATTACTTTTTACAACCAAATGTAAAAAATAGGCCGTTTCTTCTAATGTATCTGTACCATGTGTCACCACAATGCCATCCACTTGATCATCATTTAAAAGCTGATTGACTCGTTTCGCTAATTTTAAAAGAAGAGCGTTATCCACATTTTCACTGCCGACGTTCGCTACTTGCTCACCCGTAACATTTGCAATATTCTTCAGCTGCGGTACGGAAGCAATGACTTTATCGATTCCAAGTGCACCAGATTTATATCCAGTCGTATCTGTATTACTATCTGAACTACCGGCAATCGTTCCGCCTGTTGCCAACACCTTAATATTGGATAAAGATTTGTTCCCTGTCTCAACAGCCGTGTTTTTTTCTTTTGTTTCACTGGTAGTGCTTTCTTGATTAATTTGATTATTCTCTTGAGTGCTATCGTTCGCACAAGCTGCGGTCACCAATAGTGAAACAGAAAGAAGGGCAGCACCAAACCATTTTGTTACGTTCATAAGATCATCTCTTTTCTTAAATGTGATGAATAATTATCTGTCTATAGGGTTTACTTTATACCATTCCTTCATTCATCAGCATGAGGTGAAAGTCACAGAACCAAATAAAGGAAAAAGGACACTATTATCAAAATTTATTTATATCATAATACCTAAATTGACTTCAGAAATTGTTCTCAACCCATTTATGATAAAATATAGGAAATCTTACAAAAAAGGAGTACATACAGTGCGTTCCGTTCAACCATTTTACAAAATCCTACTCACACTATTCTTCAGTTCCATTTTACTCAGCTTGTTCGTATGTTTATATCCACCGATTCAGGGCGAGCCTGCGTTTATGATGTTTTACACTCCCATCTTTTTTGTTTATTATTTCATCTTTGCGGTACCTTTACAGTTGTTGTTCTCTTTACAGCCCAAGGCTTTTCATCCTCTTTATTTAGCGGCTTACTTACTGATAGCAATGATTGTCATGCTTTTTGTTATGGATGGAATTGAGAGCTCCACATCCCTTCCGATCATGATTGTCAGCAGTCTCATCTACTGGACCTGCGATTCTTTCATTCATCAAAGAAGTATAAAAAAAACACCTAATGTGTAGGTGTTTTTATCTATTCTAGTATGTGTTGACAGTGCTCCACATTATCCAAGACATCTTTCGGCTCGGTATCCTGCTGATCACTAAGAGAATCTATCCTCAGTGATTGGAACTTTTTATTTCATGCTTGTGCCAGCGTGTGAAAAAATGGGGTCCTTCAATTCAAAATCAAATGTCTTCCCATCAACGATACCAACTGTTTTTGAACTGTCGTAAAGCTCAAGCAAGCACGCTGCCATTTCTTTTGATGTGTGATATTTCTTGATAGTGCCTTCATATTCGAATTGATCGACATCTAATGAACGCTTTGCAAATTCCGATTCTGTCGCAGCAGGCGCTAATACTTTTGCCTGTAATTTGGCTCCTTTTTCTTTCAATTCTAGGGCCAGCCCTTCTGTAAAGGCGCTCACATAAAATTTCGTGGCTGAATAAGTGACAGCATTGCCGACGACGGTATAACCCGCTCTTGAAGAGATATTGATTAGCTGCGTCCCCGCTTTTTGCTCATAATCACGGACAAACAGAGTGGATAAAATTGTTAACGCTTCAATATTGAGATGAAGCATGTCCCCAATTTTTTTCACATCCTGCTCTCCTATTGAACCAAAATGGCCAAACCCAGCATTATTAATGAACGTATCCAGCTCATCACCAGCTAATGACTCATAGAAAGAATACACTTGCTCTCTGTCTGTTAAATCAACAGACTGGACCTTCACTTGAATATCGGGATATGTTTCTAGAATCTTTTCTTTCAGTTCTTGGAGTTTATCAAGCCGGCGTGCAGCTAAGATCAGATTTTTTCCTCTTGCTGCAAAGGCCAAAGCCGTTTCATACCCAATACCTGAACTTGCCCCTGTAATGACTGTATAGCCCATTGTATATCCCCCTATTCGTATCTTCTAGCTGTTTAAAGTATAGCGAGAGCATGTGACTCTAGTCAATTTTGAAGAGATTCAAAGAGTCATGAACAACTGAACGTTCAGCTTTTAATCGGTTTCTTTTGAATCATGTTGGAGGATAGCCTGCTGAGCTTTTTTTGTTAATTTGTGAAAAACCAGTTGATAGGAATGTTCAATTAGCTCTTCGACAAATGAAGATGGAATATCTGCATCAAGATAAATAGAATTCCAATGCGTCTTATTCATGTAATAGCCGGGAATAATTCCTTCATGCATTTCTCTTAATTCTTCAGCGCGTTGCGGATCACATTTTAAAGTGATGACTGGCTTGCGATCGACGTCTCCCCCCATCATGGCGAACATCTTTCCACCTACATGATAACGATCTGCCTGCCACTCAGGTTGATAGTCGTGGGTTGCTCCTTGTAAAGAAAGACAAAATGCCTGTAGTGTCTCTTTTTTCATTCTATTAGCTCCTTTTTAGATGTCTTCTATCTTACTATTATATCGACTGCTGCGATTGTTGTATCTACACTTCTTTTCAAGACGTCAGCAAGAACACAAAAAAAGCACAGACAAAAAGGTCTGTGCTTTTTACTGATATCCGAATATTTCTTATTCAAACGCCTTCTTAAGCTGATCGCTCATCAGATGCCAAGCCTCTTCAGCTATCTCTAAATCTCCGGCATGAGTGAACGCATGAGGGACTCCTTTAAATTGTTTGTATGTGACATCTACCCCTGCTTCTTTTAACTTGTCCGCATAATGCTCAGCTTCTTCAGCTAGTGAATCCTTCTCAGCTGTGATAACAAGAGCTGGGGGCATTTGTGCTAAGACTTCTCTCTCTGCAAAGACTGGAGAAACGAGCGGATTGTGCGGATCTTGACCTTGCAGGTAGAAGGCATTAAACAGTCTCGCCATTTCAACTGGAATTGCTTCTTCAAACGCTGGCTTTTGTGCTGGATCAGTAGCCAAATCAAGCGGTGGATAGTCAAGCACTTGATAGACAATCGGAAGTTTGTTCCCTTTTTGGATATCAAGCAAACAAACCGCTGTTGCCAAGTTCCCACCTGCACTATGACCGCCAATGGCTAATCGATTTGGGTCTATTTGTAGTTCATCAGGATGTTCATATAACCATTTCATCACATCGTAGCATTCATGAAGAGCGGCCGGAAAAGGGTGTTCCGGTGCCAGCTGATATTCCACATTGACGACGATACACTCCGCACGATCTGCTATGACCGGACACCAATGATTATCCATTTCAGCACTTCCAAGTATAAAACCGCCCCCATGCAAATTGACGAAAACAGGTAGGGGTTGTTTCAATGTTTTCACAGGTTTAAATACCCACACCTTTGTTTCACCAGCACCCGTTGGGATATCATATTCCATTTTGTTCACTTCAGGAGGGTGGACTGGCTTAAGTTCTGATTGACCAGCTAATGAATCTTCAGCTGGTTGACGCAATGACTCAGCCATTTTAATTTGTTCGTCTAAGTTCATGATCTCAGCTCCTATCTTATTCTTTTATCTCTATCCATTCGTTACGAATTTCGCCTTTTCCTTCAATGTCGTCAGAGAGTCGTTGCTTTTTATCTATCTCCCCATTTTCAGCTCCTTTGAAACAAACATTCACCCCTATGAGTAATAAAAAAAGCACTGCGGCGCTAAGTCCTCAGTGCTTTTCATATATTATGATACTTGTTGTTCTACTTTCACTCGTTTAATAAAGAAAGCAATCACCAAGCCAATCACTGTCATGATGACAGCAAAGATAAAGGCATGCTGGACGCCATTTGTAAAGGCGAGCAGCTGATTGACTGGATTTGCGGGATCAGCCACATTTTCCATAAAACTGCGCGCTCCTGATGAAAGGATCGAGATACCAACCGCAGTCCCAATCGCTCCTGACACTTGCTGCAATGTATTCATAATCGCTGTACCGTGTGGATATAGCTCTGGCGGCAGCTGATTTAATCCATTTGTTTGGGCAGGCATCATGATCATCGCAATTCCTATCATTAACGTAATATGAAGCGTCACGATATAACCGATGGACGTATTCACACTTAAGTTCGTGAAGCCAAACATGGTCGCTGCAACGATGACAAGGCCTGGGATGACAAGCCACTTCGGCCCAAATTTATCAAAAAGCCCACCCATGATTGGCGATAACAGTCCATTGATAATTCCACCTGGTAATAGCATTAAACCTGCTGTAAATGTAGAAAGTGCCAAGGACGTTTGCAGATATAATGGCAAAATCATCATAGCAGACAGCATCACCATCATACACACTAAGATCAGAAGTAACCCGATCACAAACATTGGATATTTAAATGGGCTTAAATTCAACATCGGTTCTTTCATGTTTAACTGTCTTAGGGCGAACACAAGAATACCAATGACACCTACAACAATCGCCACAATCACATGCATACTGCTCCAGCCGCCGCCTTCACCAGCACTGCTAAAGCCATACACAATTCCACCGAAACCGATGGTTGATAGCACAATCGATAAAATGTCGATTTTCGGTCTTGTGGGTTCCGTAATATTTTGCATAAAAATATACCCAAATACGAGTGCAGCAACTAATAACGGAAGCGAAATCCAAAAAATCCAATGCCATGTTAACGATTTAAGAATGAGACCAGAGACCGTTGGACCAACTGCTGGGGCAAACATAATGACAAGACCGATAATCCCCATTGATCTACCTCTTTTATGAGGCGGAATGATAACCAAAATCGTATTAAACATCAATGGAAGGAGCAAAGCTGTTCCTACTGCCTGCACCACACGTGCCACCATTAAAATACTGAAGACTGGTGCAACGGCCGCAATAAATGTACCGATGATCGAAAAGACCAGTGAAGTTATGAAAAGCTGTCTTGTTGTAAACCATTGAAGAATGAGGCCTGAAATTGGAACAAGAATCCCTAGTGTTAATAAATAGCCGGTTGTAAGCCACTGAGCAGTCGTTGCTTCAATACCAAAGTCTAATGTTAAACTTCTCAGCGCCATGTTGAGTGCCGTTTCACTGAACAGTCCAATAAATCCAGCTGTGATAAATGAAATAATAATGGGCAGCGTTCGAATGTCGGAAGCTGCTGTTTGCTGTTTGTTCATATTAAGTTGGCTCCTTTTCTTTTTCAATATTGAGCAATCTTAGGAAGTCAGGCTAGTCAGAAATGAGCCACTTCATTGTCGTTGAAAAACAGATAAAATTTGTTTTTCCGCAGCGAATTGTGCAATTTTTTCGATTGAGTAGCCAGATTCATGAATATAGAACATGAGTTCAGGCGTCATTGGAGAGGACATACATAATGTCGTCAACTCAATGTCTTGTATGTTCGCTTCTCCTTTTACTTTCGCTTCCTCGAGCAAATCACGAATGATTTGTTTGAGTGATTGACTGTAATGACAATCATATACTTTACTTGTCTGCTCTAAGTTCCCAGAGATTGTGAGCATGCGAATCCAATCTAAATGATGACCGACGATGAGATGAATTTCTTCAAGAACATATCGTAAACGCTCACGAACCGGCTGATCACTGATTTTACTTAAGTAAAGATGCAACGCAGGGATCAGTTGTTCAAATTTTTCTCCAAGGATCGAAAGGCATAAATCACTTTTATTGGCATATCGGCGGTAAAGAGTACCCTGTCCAACACCAGCTGTTTTAGCAATTTTATGCATACTGACATTCTCTACACCAAACTCTTGAAACAAAGAAAAAGCGACCTCTTCAATTTCCTTTCCAATATCCTTTTCCATGATGCTTCACCTTCTTTACCTTCATCCACCTTGCATATATCTCTATGTGTAAATCAAATTTCTTTCATTTTCATTAGGACAATTGTACCGGTATTATCTTACGGACAACTGTCCGCTTTGTCAATCATTATTTTTTACCTATCAATTTTCTTTTCATTCTATTAAAAAAACACACTGTTTATCATTATTTAGACCGATTTTCCATTTTGAGAGAATCATGTATGATCAAAAAGAAAACGCTTTCAAAAAGAGAGGGGAATGCCTACATGTCTTACGGTGTAAAACGAATGTTGATGCTGCTTGTCACTGGATTATTCTTAAGTTTGTCCACATTTGCTGCAAGTGCCTCGGCACAAACGGGTGGGTCGTTTTATGAACCGTTCAACAACTATAATACCGGGTTATGGCAAAAAGCCGATGGGTACTCGAACGGAAATATGTTTAACTGTACGTGGCGCGCAAACAATGTCTCCATGACGTCGTTAGGGGAAATGCGATTATCGCTCACAAGTCCTTCGTATAATAAGTTTGACTGCGGAGAAAACCGCTCCGTTCAAACGTACGGCTATGGGCTATATGAAGTAAACATGAAACCAGCCAAAAATGTTGGGATCGTGTCTTCGTTCTTTACTTATACGGGACCGACTGATGGTACGCCTTGGGATGAAATCGACATCGAATTTCTAGGAAAAGATACAACAAAGGTTCAGTTTAACTATTATACCAATGGTGTCGGAAATCATGAAAAAATCGTCAACCTTGGTTTTGATGCAGCAAACTCTTATCACACGTATGCATTTGACTGGCAGCCTAACTCAATTAAATGGTATGTGGACGGTCAATTAAAACATACGGCTACTACTCAAATCCCTCAAACACCTGGAAAGATTATGATGAACTTATGGAATGGTGCAGGTGTCGATGAATGGCTCGGCTCCTACAACGGTGTTACTCCACTTTACGCTCATTACAATTGGGTGCGTTACACAAAAAGATAACCACATCACAAAACCTGTGACAAGTCACAGGTTTTTCTTCATTTAAATAGAGCTCGTTTTTAATTGATGAACTAGTTTTTGTTCATAACTGTGGATAATATCTTCATAACTTTCGATCTTGTAATCTAACCGTTTAATCGTTTCTTCGATTTCCTTTTGTTTGTCTACGAGTCTTTCTCTCTCATTGACCAAAATACTCTTCCTTGAGGACAATGTACGATCCTCTCCCTCGATAAATAAAGCCGTATATTCTCTAAGAGCATCAATTGACAGACCCGCATTTCTCATACATTTAATAAATTCTATCCACTGAATATCTTCTTCTGTATAATCACGAACACCATTTTCATCACGCCTGATCGGTCTAATTAAACCTATATTCTCATAATACCTGAGCGTAGCAGTAGATAAATCGAGCTGTTTGGCGGCTTGTGCTATTTTCATTGTTTTCACCCTTCTCTTCTTTCTCTTACTTGACGATCTCCCTTTTCCCATCATCTCCATTTTTATCGAGAAGACAAGATACTTTTGGCTCAAATCTTGATTCAAGGTTGATGCTAAAGCCTGAATTGAGGCGATCAGAGGGTTCTATGTTGACTTAAAGTTCACTTTAAGACGTACAGTATAGAGGAAGGACCGAATCTTACTTTTGAAAGGATGATCAAGAATGTGTCAGACGCACCAATCAAACGTTTTAAGTGTTTCCCATGCAAAAGCAAACTTTGAACGGACAACCATTGAACGAAGAGCACTTCGTCCACATGATATTTTAATTGATATTCAGTTTAGCGGGATCTGTCATTCAGATATCCACAGTGCCTTTGATGAATGGGGCGGCGGTATTTTCCCAATGGTTCCGGGTCATGAGATTACTGGAGTTGTTTCAGCTGTTGGGGATGCTGTCACGAAATTCAACATTGGTGATCGTGTAGGCGTCGGTTGTTTTGTCGATTCTTGCGGTACATGTGAATATTGCCAAAATGGAGATGAACAATATTGCAAGAAAGGAGTCATTCAAACTTATAATAACCTGGATTATGATGGAGAACCAACTTACGGCGGCTACAGTCAGAAAATTGTTGTGACAGAACGATTTGTTGTCAATATTCCTGACCAGCTTTCCCTCGATGTCGCCAGCCCCCTTCTTTGTGCCGGCATCACAACGTATTCTCCGTTAAAACACTGGAAGGCTGGGCCTGGCAAAAAAGTGGCGATTGTCGGAATGGGTGGTCTAGGTCATGTCGCCATTCAATTTGCACGCGCACTTGGCGCAGAAGTGACTGTATTAAGTCGTTCTTTGAATAAAAAAGAAGAGGCCCTGTCATTTGGTGCAAAAGACTATTTTGCTACAAGTGACCCTGATACGTTTAAGACACTAGCCGGTCAATATGATCTCATTCTCAATACCGTCTCTGCCAATATCAACGTGGATGCCTATTTGTCCTTACTTCGTGTTGACGGAACATTAGTAAACGTCGGTGCACCACCAAAGCCAGACAACTTCCATGTGTTTTCATTAATTACGGGACGTCGCAGCATCGCCGGCTCACTCGTTGGCGGCATCCAAGAAACACAAGAAATGCTCGATTTCGCAGCTGCTCACAATATCGCACCACAAATTGAAATGATCAACGCAAACCAAGTCGATGAAGCATATGAACGTGTGCTCAAAAGTGATGTGCGTTATCGGTTTGTGATTGATATTTCGACATTATGATCGAATTCTATTTGGAAAGACCAGCTCAATGGCTGGTCTTTTTTTAATGGTGGATATTCTGTTTTTCTTGTAGCAAGGATTCTTGAGGATATGATCAAAAACCATCCGAAATTCACATGAAAAAATCTCTCTTTTTCAGAACAAAATTTATTGACAAAAAATAAATAAACATGTTATCATTAAAAATTTGATTATTTTACCTCTAAGTGTGGTACCCTTAAAGTAGATACATGATATGGAGGCGGATGATATGTTTCAAATTGGTGATAACATTGTTTATCCAATGCACGGAGCAGGTATAATTGAAGCCATAGAAGAAAAAGAATTCTCTGATGAAAAACAACAGTATTATGTCATTAAGATGGCCGTTAGCCATATGAAAGTGATGATTCCTACAAGGAAGATGTCAAGGTCAAGAATAAGACCTGTTACAGATATACTTGCCTTAAAGAACATTATGCACACTTTTCAAAATGGAACATCAGATAAGTTATTGCCATGGAAAGAGAGATATAAAATCAACACCGACAAAATCAAAACGGGCGACATACTAGAAGGCGCTGAAGTGGTACGTGATCTCATGCGAATGAAGAAAGAAAAAAAACTGAATGCAAGCGAAAAGAAAATGCTCGACGATGCTTATGGTTATTTGATTAGTGAGCTAGAAGTCATCAAAGGAATCACTGAAAAACAAATCAAGAGTTTCTGCTAATATTGTCTACCTGCTTCCCCATTTTTTGAATACATTTTCTCTACGAACAAATCCCTCTATCTTCGACCAGTAAAGAAAAAAGAATTTATTTAAGCAAATTCCGCATATTGTAAATCCAATATGCTATACTGTTGATAAACCTTTGAAGCATGAATTTTTTTACGATTACCTTGTAACATCTCCCTACTTGTACGCTGAGTAGGGTTTTTTATTGCAGAAATAAATGAAAACACAAAAAAACAGGCTCTCTACAGAGAACCTGTTTTAAAAAATGAAGATTAAGCAGTTTTTTGAACGTTAGCAGCTTGAGCTCCACGAGAACCTTGCTCTACGTCAAAAGTTACTTTTTGACCTTCGTCTAAAGATTTGAATCCGTCACCTTGGATAGCTGAGAAATGTACGAATACATCGTCTCCTTCTTCACGTTCGATAAATCCAAAACCTTTTTCTGCGTTAAACCATTTTACTGTACCTTGTTCCATGTTTGTTGCCTCCTAGTGCGTTACCACACAATGTATTATACTATCCTTGCCCAAAGTATCCTCAAGACGAAAAGTCTTTCTTCATGCTATCCTTTACGCCGAACAAAAATAATTATTCTTATTGTAACATGAATCGGAAATTATTGCAATTTGTTGATTTAAAAGCATATCACACATGATATAGTGACTCAAATAAGAGAGGTGGCTTGATGGTAAAAAGAATAATCTAGTTCCGTCTCACTCCAGTAAACTCTTATTGATAAATACTACACATTTTCCGGCTCAAGTCTATTTAACCAGTTATGGACTAATGAATGAAACACATCGGGTTGTTCAATCTGCAGGTTGTGGCCAGCCATATCAAGCACTGCAAAAGTGGCCCTTGGATAGTCTTCGATCAACCGCCACGCATCTTGATATCCGACGACATTGTCCCGACGCCCTGTCATAATGAGCGTAGGATACTGAAATTCAGAAGAAATATCGAAGGTAAAGCCATATCCATTTTGAAGAATGTTATTGATGAATTCATGATTTGTTTGTTTAGAAGGAAGGTAAATTTCATCGCGGAATCTTTCCCATTCCATCTTTCCTTGCACAACGGCCATGGAGCAAAATTCATCCGCCTCTTCTGAAGACAGTTGTGAAATCAAGTGACTGTCACTTTTCAGAACGGTCTTCTCTGGAACAACTCTTTTATCAAATTCGGGTATAGTCATTGGCGCTATCAGCAGCAACCCACGAATGTTTTCCCGGCGTGAATGAACGATACCTCTAGCTATATATCCTCCATATGAATAACCGCAAACAATAAACTGTTCATCAGGGATCAGCTCATCCAAAAGACGCAATACCGCTTCTAACATATCATCAGAGTTCTGAATAGATGGATGCGCCTCTGAACGTCCCATCCCCGGTAAGTCTATGTATATTCTCTTCCAACCGCTTTGTTTTTCAAATACCGGTTCCAATGCATGGAACATCACTTGATGGTCAAGTGTCCAACCATGCAATATCACGATCGGAAATCCTTCTCCAATGACTTTATGGTAAATTGACATGTATTTGCATCCCCTTTTCTAGCGCTTCCCTAGTAATCTCAAGATTTTTTGTTGTTTTGCTTCAACATAGGTTAAAGTGAATAAAGTCTTTGTTAGGAAACCATGTTAGGAGCCCTCAAAAACCTTCTAACAAGATCAAATAATATGAATAATTTTATATTATTTCAATTCATTATAACAAATACCAATGTTCATTCGAGACATAACAATTAAGTAAACCGTCCTAATTGATTCGGTTATACACAATGTGTCTCTAATTGCTCTTTCATAAATAGAATGAGTGATTTTTTCATAATTCGGCTCATTTTCATCCCCCACAAGGAACTTTACAGGCTTATTCATTAATACTTTTCAAAACTTCCCTCACCTCAAAATCTCGCTTTCTATTTGCCTTTTCTTTTCAAGGAAAATAAAAAAGAGTGCTACATCTGTAACATCCTTTTTATGTGCAAATAATATAGAGAATAACTTATGGAGTAAGAACATACGTTATTAAATCGTAAGGGCTATATTTATTATGTTTAGTGAAAAGTCTAATATTTAAAGTCTCCTGATCAACTTCTACAGTAACTGATGTATACCTTAACTTAAAAGATTCATTATAACTTGTGTGAGTTTTGTCTGGAAAGTTATTCTTTAATATATCATTATATTTAGGTTTAAAAAAATTTATCAAGGCAGCTTCAGTAATATTAATCACTTGATTCATAGCTATCGGATTCTTTAATAAGAGTACAGATTCTAAGTTAAAGATATCTTCCGAAGGATTTGCCATATCTATGAATTCACCAATCAACTTTGCATTGATTTCAAATAAAGCTATAGCAATATCCCCAATAACTTCTTCATAAGTATGATCTGCAAGAATTCTTTGAAGAGATTCGTGTGATTTTAATCTATCAAACGCTGTTCTATTTCCATTTTTCCCATAAGCTCTTCCGATATAAAGCACTTCAGCGGGAATAGCTTTTGAAAATTTCCCTTGTAGAAATAATGCCCTAAAAGTAACTTCATCTGTACCATCTTTGATTTTTAAAGTCTTCCCTAATTTATCAATCTCATAATTGAACATAGTATGATCACGATCACAAGAAAATTGACATTTTATCGTTTCATTAAAGGCACCAAAATCTGTTTTAAATTTCAAAACTAATTCTATATGACTTCTAAATACTTTTAAGGAGTTTGAATCTATTGTTATCTTAGGTATACGGATGATCATATATATTTGAAACTTGGCAGCATTTAAGCCAGCAGCCTTTTTCAGATCTTTTGGATAACAAATAGAACTAAAGGAAGTGAAAGTATTTAAAACAAGATTTGACATTGCAATCTCCAACTAAAAAAGGAATTTAAAGTTATTTTAACATATATATTTCTCCTTTTTTAGATAAAAAGTAAAAAGAATGCTACAAGATGTAACACCCTTTTTTGCTGCGTTTCTCCGTATACACTTGTTCTTGGTCATTCGGCAGTACCTCGTTTTATAAAAGGTATATCTGTACTCAGAAAAACCCCTGACCCTTTCACCTTCCACAACAATAGTTTAATGTAGGCATTCCAGCACTGTTTTTTGTATGAAATCTAAGCAGTTCAAAGAATTTATTAGTCCCATCAGAAGAAAGTTATATGTTTCAATACAAAGATAGATCCCCTACCAAAGATATTTTCAGCAGAAAAATAAAACAGATGTGTCGATGAAGACATGTGGAGCTATCCGTTTCCATGACTTGAGGCATTCACATGTAGCTTTGCTTATCCATCAAGGGGAAGATTATTTAATAATAAAAGAACGATCAGGACATTGTTCCGTGTCTTCACAATAAGTTCTTACGGACACCTTTTTCCTAAGAAACTGCCGACCGTTTGGATGAATTACTTTAATTAACTGGTGGGTTTTGGTAATCAAGTCTTCTCGCATAGCTGTATTTCCGCATAAAAATAATACCAAAGGTGATTAAACCCTTGGGATTATTTTTTATGCGGCCGAGAGAACTTGAACCTCCACGGGTTATTCACCGCTAGGCCCTCAACCTATAAAGTTTTTGTTATCACTTACGAAAAGCTGATTTCATTACACTCTTTTTCTCTATGTTATCTATTATATAGGGAATTGAGTTTTTCAAGAACATTTAGGTTATAGCTCTATATTAAAATATTAATATATTTTTCTAGATTATGCTTCGGCGGTCTTATGAAAACACAAAAAATCTGTTACAATCCCATATCACTGATCTCTGAGATTATTAACAGATTGTTAAATACAATATCGTCCCCAAAATTATTAATATTTCCAAAAGCCAAGTTATAGTAAATAACCAAATTTTCTTTTTTAAGAATAAGAGGTCCTCATTATAAGCACTATCAGAGTCGAAAATCTCATTAATTTCTGTATCACTTAGAATATCACTATACATCTTTTTAAGACGGTTATATTGCACTTTATATCTACTACGTTCCATCCATGCATACCACTTTGAAGATAATAAAAAGAAAAAAGATATAATTAAAATTGCATATGAAATCACAGTGATATCTTTAGTAAAAATCTCTTCAATTTTATTTTCTGAAATTGCATTGAGTATAACTATAGAAGTGAAAAAAGTAACGATTAAAAGTTGGTTACTTTTTAAAGACGAAGCTAGCCCACTTACTATCTGACTAGTTTGTTGTGTTAAAGAAATAAGCATATCAGATAGAGTGTCTTTAACTCTTATATATTCTTCTATATTTTCTTTTTGAAATAGCTGGTAACTTGATTTTAATGAATTAAAACAATCTTTACGAAGAATAATTCTCCCGTCACCTTTTATAATACATTCTTTTGTTATTGTATTTCTAGCTAATCCTAACTTATCATATGGATGTAAACCTTCATAAACCCATTGATATATTGAGGTTATAACATCATTATCGAAATTCAAATTCTTATAATCTATAGTGAAATTTAAATCTCTATGTCCTAAAAATTCAAAGTCAACAATATTATTATCATCACTGAACATAACAACTTTATTAGAAAGAAAAGCAAATGAGAATATGTTATTCAAGTTATTAAAAATTTTTTCTAAGCTTCCTAAACTGTTAGCATCTATCAATTTAAAATCTTGAGGTATTAGATATAATGCGAAATTTTCAACAAAGTTACTAACTCTATTTCTTATTGAAATAACTCTTTGTCTTTCAAATGGTGGTTCGTTTGGAAAATTTTTGGTTGACGAAAAATAAAAACTTCTAGTTCCACCTTCAATCCCTTCATGTTGAACTTCAAATTTTAGTCTGTTTTCTCTTTTGATTAAATTATTGAACTTAACCAATATTGTTTTTAAACTCATATTCATGAAATAGTCTTGAAAAGAAGAGAAATCATAAAGAGTTAATGAATTATCAATACACCCTTTCATTATATTTACAATCAAAAACAAATCTGATTCATTATTCAGTTCGATCGCAACATCAATCTCTTCAATAAAAACATTTACATCCTCCGCAGTTCTCACAGTGGTCTCTAAGATATCATCTATTTTAAAATCAATATTCACCCTATCTCTTTCATGTATCCAAGAAAAAACCTCAGTTAAAAATTCAAAGTCTTCTGCTGTTGAACCTTTATTAATTTGCATAAAAATTTCACATCTATCTAAATCTTCAATGATTTTAATAATTTTAAGATTTAGATGCTCTTTCAGGAACCTTATCACATCCAAGCTTTCACCTTCTTAATCAATTAAATTTTAAAAGTCTAAATGTCTCGTTATATTTCTCTTCGTCATCAACTTTAACGATAATAACTCTATTTTGTGCTTCATCTTTTTTAGCATATATTTTATCTCGAAGATCTTCAATATGCCCATTAATTCTAATTTCAACTTTTTCACTGACTTTGTATGTCGTTCTCATTCTTTTCTTAATTGCAGTTTTCTCTATTGTGAACTTAGTATCAAATTTTCCTTTTTTCATTTCATTTTGAAATTTTTCAATTAGTTTATCGTTCTTAATTTTTGCTGGATTTTCAGGAATATATTCTTCTAAAACTTCCTTTACAACCCCTGTAACAGCAAAATTTTGATGATTTCTAAAATAACCAAGAAGACTATTATATAACTGAGTATAGTCAGCCTCCGATTGTTTTAATACATCTTTCTTAAGAATTTTATCAAATGCCATAAACGCCTTTAAAGTATTCTTTCCATCTGTATTCAATTCTTTTAATTCAAGAAATTCTCTGTACCAATAAGCTGCGATTGTTGTATTTGTATCAGTTACTATAATATCTGTTATTCCATCGTCAAATTTAATTAAACAAGATTTTAAACTCCTTGTCTTCTTATTATAAGGAACACCAACAATTTCTCTGAAATTATCTGAATCCAAAAAGTTTTCATGCTCTACTTTTGTAATCAGAAAATACAACTCTGATTCATACTCAATTAGTGATTGAATCAAACTTCCCTCTTGTATGTTTATCATACTATGCTTCTCCTGAGCATTGATATGTTTTTCAAGAGCTCTATTAGCAATAGTATTACAAACATCTTTGAGAAAATCAGTATCTAACGAACCTTGAGTTATATCTTGTTCAAACACTCCAGATATTAGTGTGTTTATTTCGACTGTTTCAGAATTAAAAATATAATAACGCTTATCTTCTTTTGATAAAATATCATACATAAGATCTTGTAAAAATCTATCTAATGATGGATGATTATTAGCCTTTCCAGTGATTTTTTTCTGCTTAATATCCATGTGGTGAATACTATCAAAGATTCTTCTTACATTCGTCATTTATTTATTTCCTCCCAAAAAATATTTGGAAAGAGAAATTAAAACACATGATGACTTAGCATATTCTTAAAAGCTCTAAATAATTTCTCTCTCTATAAAAGTTGATTACCATTTGTTGTGAAGCAATTAAAAACTTCCATAGAAATATTATCGGTTATTTAGATTGGGCTTTTAAGTTTAGGAAAAATAAAATGCACTTTATTACGAAGTAAGGTGCATTCAATATTTAGTGGCAAAAGTAAGACATTCAAGTGTGTATTAAAGATATCTAATTTCTTCAAATTTATTTTAAATTCCTACTCTTTCAGCTAATATTTTAAAATTCTCCTTTAACGGCTTCTCAAAATAAGCATTTTCACTTTTTGTTAATTCACCCGAGATAGCTATGCTCCCGACTATCATCAAAACCAAGATAATCATTTTTATTTTCATATATGATTTCTCCTTTATTAATTTTTGTTCTAGCTAGATTGACAATATGATAATAGTCACTAGCCATTTCAAATCTTCCAGCTCTTCTAAAGTATTCAGCTGCTTCTAACGCAAAGTCTTCAATATCACCATACATTTGCCTACTTTTAAAGAATACAAAACTTGGATTGTAACTTTACTCCACGTTTCAGAATCGGTCCCTACTAAACCAATGTGATCAAATATTGAGTAATAGCCTGTGACAACAAAGTTATAGAAGAAACCAACATCATTAGAGCTAGGAAAGTAATTATAAAGTTTCTCTTCTTCATTTCAACCTCCTAATTTCTTAATAAAAAAAGCCGCTCATTTATGAACGACTACATTTTTAAAGCTTTTCTTTTATACAATCAAATTCATTTTTTGTGGCTATTAATTTCCCTTTCCCTTTAATCATTGCATTTTGTTAAACAAAATTGTAGTTATAAAAAGAAAAACATGGTTGCTAATCTAGCAGTCACTTTTTTTGGGTTTCAACTAAAGTCAAAAAGATGTACAATAAAAAAGAATACACGCTATCGCAAGTAGCATGTATTCCCAATAGTCCCTCGAAAGCGAGGTGAACTTAATGCTTGCTATTGAGCTGATTTCCAATTGTTTTAGTATAGCCGCATCGTCTATGTCGATTTGTTTATTACTAAAACAGAAGCAAGCGTGACAGATGGACCCGATTTTCGGGTCTTTCTTTATTTCCTCCGTCTACTCAAAGCAGACATCATCAGAAAGTAAGAGTTTTTTAATTATTTGTTGCGCTTAAGTTTTAAAAAAAGAGTCACTCATTAGCTGCACTTCAATTGCAATTCTTTTGTTTAATGACAAGTTCATTATAGCATCAATAAAATACAAATAACATATATTCGCATAAATAAAACAACAAATTACATATAAAACAGTGTAATCATTTATAACCCTCATGGTATTTATAAATACATCTTTTCAGCATATACCACTTCACTTTTATTGAGGGTCTTTAAAGCACCCATCCACTCTTCAAACAAGCATTCAATTGAGATTTTAGAGGTACGCCCATAAATATCTTTAAACAAGCATTGGCCTTGAAACATTGATCCAAGCATCTTTTGATTTTCTTCACTTGGTTCAAGATTCACCCATTTTAAGACATCTTCCCTTTCACTCGGTTCGTCAAATGCAAAAACGACACCAAAGTTTCCTTTGTCATCATCATGTAAAGCATCCTTTGTTGATTGTGAGAAGGAGAACTTAGCATTAATGTAAGAACGCACCTAATACGCTCTCATTCATTTGATACTCTATTTTTTGCTTTTGGTGAAGCTTGAACTATCCTGCCAGCTACATTTAGATAAGACAAAAAAACCAAAGGTCTATAACCTTTGGTTTCTTAGATGCGGCCGAGAGGACTTGAACCTCCACGGGTTATTCACCCACTAGGCCCTCAACCTAGCGCGTCTGCCATTCCGCCACGACCGCGTGTATGATGTGCTCATATATTCATAAGTGCACTGTTTAAAAACAATGCGGGTGAAGGGACTTGAACCCCCACGTCATAAAGACACTAGATCCTAAGTCTAGCGCGTCTGCCAATTCCGCCACACCCGCGTGACAATGGTGAGCCATGAAGGACTCGAACCTTCGACCCTCTGATTAAAAGTCAGATGCTCTACCAACTGAGCTAATGGCTCATCTGCTATGCAGAAAAACATATATAAAAAAATGGCTGGGCTAGCTGGATTCGAACCAACGCATGACGGAGTCAAAGTCCGTTGCCTTACCGCTTGGCTATAGCCCAACGAATCAACATAAAAAAGAAAACATGACCCGTACGGGATTCGAACCCGTGTTACCGCCGTGAAAGGGCGGTGTCTTAACCGCTTGACCAACGGGCCATATGATAATGGCGGAGAAGGAGGGATTTGAACCCTCGCGCCGCTTGCGCGACCTACACCCTTAGCAGGGGCGCCTCTTCAGCCACTTGAGTACTTCTCCATTATGGCTCCGCAGGTAGGACTCGAACCTACGACCGATCGGTTAACAGCCGATAGCTCTACCACTGAGCTACTGCGGAATAATAAGACATGTTTCATTATATCTATGCCAGAAAAATGTGTCAAGAATTTTTAAACGTTTCATTCCTGCTCCATTTGCGACGGCTTTTATAATTTAACATATACTAATATAACAGTCAAGCCTTTTTCCATGCCATTTGTTTAACTTGGCAGAAAGCCCCCGACCTCCACGTAGACCAAGGGCCTTGATTCAGCCTTCCTCATAAGATTAAGACAGATGAAACTTTCGCATCCACTTATAAAAAGTACTTCTTGGCACTCCTGCTAACCTCGCTGCTTCTGACACATGACCTTTTGTTTTATGCAGTGCGTCTATCACTGTTTGCTTTTGAATGCGTTCCCTGAATGTGAGTTCTTTTGAAGTCTCGGGTGGCTCTGCTGGATGCAGCTTCTGTTTTTTCTGATCAATCGTCTCTAATACTGAAGCATATTGCGATTCACCAATCCATCCACCTTTCGGAAAGAGGACCCTTAGATGTTCAAACAGGTTAAAAAGCTCTCGTATATTCCCTGGCCAATGATACGCCTGTAATTTCTGAAAAAATGATTCAGGAAACGCTGCATTCCAGTGATGCTTCTTTTGGTAATAACGATACAAATCATGAATGTCTTCTTTTCTTTCTCTAAGCGGCGGGATATTGATCGGATAGACATGAAGACGGTAATACAAGTCTTCTCGTATTTTTCCTTCTTTCAGCAGTTCGTTCATATTACGGTGAGTCGCTGTAATGATTCGAATATCCAAAGGGATTTCGTGTGTCCCGCCGAGCGGTACGACTGCCCTTTCTTCTATCACCCTAAGAAGCGCTACTTGCATCGCATATGGGATTTCGCCTATTTCATCTAGAAAGAGTGTTCCTTTATGGGCTTGTTCAAATTTCCCTTTAGCTCCGTGACGTTTTGCTCCTGTAAAAGCACCTTCAGCATAGCCAAACAGCTCACTTTCTAACAGGCTTTCAGGAATGGCTCCGCAATTAACAGCAATGAACGACCCTTTATGCCTTTCACTGGCGGAGTGAATGGCTCTAGCGGCGAGTTCCTTCCCTGTCCCTGTTTCTCCCCAAATATACACATGAGCATCTGTTTGTGCCGCTCTCTTCATCTCACTAAGCGTCTGTTGAAATACCTTACTTGTTCCTGATTCCCCGGGAAATTGAGCAAAAGAAACGGTCATGCTGCTTTTCGCTGCTTCTTCAAGAGAAAGGGATATGCCTAGCACCTTCCCATCTTGCTCTGATTGAATGATCTGCTTTCCCCGGATAACAAATGAATGATCCTTAAGCCGATCAACATCCATTCCATGCCAGTCTGAAAATCGATCTCTAATCGACCTGCTGGCAGACACAATTTGCTTTTTTTCATTACAGACCACATACGGTTCATCTGCTTCCACCTGCTGGAGACAATGAGTGATCAGTTCCATCTCTCTCCTTTTTTGCTCGACTTGAATTTCTCTCTCTATGGCATAAGCAACCGTTGAAGCCATTCCAAGCATAAAAGGGTGCTTGTTATCCGTCATACAGGAGATATCAATCACCCCTATGATCGTACCGTCCGCATCGCGAATTGGAGCAGCTGAACAACTCCAATGATGAGAGGCGATAGAAAAATGCTCCGTTCCGTTGATCGTCACCGCTTCTCCGATGACGAGTGCCGTTCCGATCGCATTTGTCCCTACATCTGTTTCAGTCCAGCGTGAACCCTCCATAAAATTAATTCTTCTGGCTTCCACCATCGTTCTTTCGCTTCCTGTCAGACTTAGCACATAACCATCTGCATCGATGAGTAAGGCCAGCATATCAGAATCTTTTAATTGCTGATTGATTTTATTTAAGTAAGGAAGAGCCGCATTTAGGAATAATGAATATTTCTTTTTTTGGGCACTGAATCGTTCCTTTTCTAACAACGACTGTCCTTTATCTAAATACGGATTCACATTTGCCTGTTTACACCTGTGCCATGATTCTGCCACTCTCTTATTCAGACGAGACTGATCAAGCAAACCTTCACGAACAAAACGTTTCCACGTATTTAAATAACAAGGCGTCGGATTCATTCCATCCTCTCCTCTGGGGGCTTTTTATTCATTATAGATAAACATAAAAGCGCTTTCAATCATCATTGGCTAACCCAAGAAGTCAATTGGATAGAAAAGGAGTCTCTTTCAGCAGTGCACCGCTCTTCCAATGATTTGCAGAACGGCTTCGTGTATTGCCTCTGAAAGTGTCGGATGTGCCGCAATAAACTGCTCTAATGTATCAGCGGTCAACTCTGCATGCATCATCACCGCCGCTTGTCCAATCAGTTCTGTTGCATTCGGTCCAATGATTGAAACGCCTAATATTTCTTGATATTGCGGTTCTACAATGACCTTTACGTGACCGGCTGGTTGATTTAAGATTAATGCTTTCCCATTTGCAGAAAATGCACATGTCCCGATCCGAATCTCCTCATATTGTTTTCTAGCACGCTCTTCATTTAAACCAACACGCGCGATTTCTGGAGAGGTGTAGATGCACCTCGGAATCACTTGTTCATTGACCTTTAGATGTTCACCTGATGCATGGGATGCCGCAACCGTTCCTTCATGAAAGGCAGTATGAGCAAGCTGAACCCCACCTGTCACATCACCGCACGCATAGATATGCGGGAGATTGGTTTGCATATGTTCATTGACATAGATTCCGTTTCTATCAAATTCAATACCAACCTGATCCAGGTTCAACTCTCCTAGCTGCGGGGTTCTGCCAATCGCCACTAAGCAAAGATCCGACTGGATGTCACACCGCTCTCCTTGATTATTCTCCACCACTATTTTTCTTGAAGAGGAATCAAGCTGTTTGACTGTGGCGGACGTCAAAATGTTTACACCCGTTTCTTCGAGCTGCTCGTGAAGACATTGTGCTGTATCACGATCTTCTTCTGGTAAAATGTGCACTGCCCGTTCAACCATAACAACCTTTGATCCCATTCTGCTAAAGATGCTCGCAAACTCACAGCCAATCACCCCGCCCCCAATGATACAAAGTGAATCTGGGATCGAAGAAAGTGACATGGCGTCCTTGCTGTGAATGATCCATTCGCCATCAAAAGGTGCAAACGGTAAAGCCGCAGGCACAGCCCCTGTTGCAATAATGATTTGTTTTGCTTGAATGATTTCAGAATTTCCTTCACTTTCTATGAATAGCTCATGTGCTGATAGAAATGAAGCCTTCCCATTTACCACGGTAATTTTGTTTTTATTCATCAAGTAACGAACACCATCAGTGAGCTGCTTGACGACAGACTGTTTCCGCTTTTGGACAGCATTCCATTGAATGCTAGGCTCATGTTCTGGAAGCTCAATTCCAAAATGTCCAGCCGATTTCACATGCTCATACATATCGGCGCTTTGCAAAAGTGCTTTGGTCGGGATACAGCCGTCATTGAGGCAGGTACCTCCCAGCTGACCTTGATCAATTAACACAACCTCTCTGCCAAAACGGGCGGCTGTTATGGCCGCCACATAACCTGCTGGTCCGCCTCCTATAATGACCAGTGTCATGGTACATTCACCTTCTTTCTATAAAAGAATGGATATTGGTTCTTCTAAGTGTGCTTTGACCGTTGATAAAAATGCAGAGGCAGGCGCCCCGTCCAGCACGCGGTGATCAAACGTAAGACTGAGTGGTAGGATGGTCCCTTTGCACAATTCATCCTCTCGATAAACAGGGGTGTCATACATTGTTCCGACACCAAGGATCCCCGCTTCCGGCGGATTCAAAATTGGTGTGAAATGCTCTACACCATACGCTCCAAGATTGGTGATGGTAAAGGTAGAACCTTTGATTTCGTCATGTAGAAGCTTTCCTTCACGTGCTTTTTTACCATACAATTTAATGCCCTTCGCCAGCTCTATCAGCGTTAACCGCTCCGCATGCCGAATGACCGGTACAGCCAATCCGTTATCTAACGCAGCAGCAATCCCAAGATGAACATTCTCAAAGGTTTCGACAACTCCGTTATGATATTGACTGTTCATCGCAGGATGTTCTAACAACGATAGGATCGCTGCTTTGGCTACAAAATCGGTGATGGTCAAACTTGTCTCGTAACGTGCGATGGCTGTTTCATTCAGCTGTTGTTGTAGGTTTTTCAGTTTTGTCACGTCCGCTTTCATCGTAATGGTTAATTGTGCACTTGTTTGCAGGCTTTCCATCATTCTTGAGGCAATTGTTTTCCGCATCATGTTAATAGGCTGTTGCACTGTCTCGTTTTGTTTCTTCTCTTTCCGTTCAGGAAGTGCACGAAGCACATCCTCTTTCGTAATTCTTCCACCTGGTCCTGTCCCCACCAGCGTATCAATGTCTAGGTTTGCGCTATTCGCCATTTTACGGGCAACAGGGGAGATTTTCTTTCTCTCTTTCTTTGGTTTTGACTGGATGTCTCTATCTTTCTTTTCCCCCACCTGTTCATTTCTTTCACCGATATAGCAGATGACCGTGCCAGGCGGTACACCTTCTCCCTCAGGTACTTTTATATCCAATATGGTTCCTTCAGCAGGTGATTCGATCTCCATTTCAATTTTTTCGGAGTTGATGCTTGCAATGCTTTCTCCTTTATTTACGGTCTCACCGACCTCTTTATTCCAGACAGATACCGTTCCTTCTTTCATCGACATGCCCAATTTAGGCATCACAACTTCGACAGCCATCTCCCTCTCTCCTTTCTTTAGTTCAAGATCTTGTCATGACTCTTGCCAATCATCTCTAATACGGTGTTCACAACTTTATCAGGTGTTGGCAAATATATATCTTCAAGAGGTGGAGAAAATGGTACCGGTGTATGAGGAGCCGTCACTTTTTTGATTGGTGCGTCCAGTAAATCAAATCCTTTATCTGCAATCAAAGAAGAGATATCTGCGGCAATTCCGCATCTTGGATTTGCTTCATCGACAATGACAAGTCGATTTGTTTTTTCTACTGAAGTCAGAATGGCCTCCTCATCGAGCGGCGACAAGCTTCTTGGATCAATCACTTCCGCTTCAATACCTTGAGCAGACAATTGCTCTGCCGCTTCGAGTGCTGTATACACTTGTTTGCCCACCGCAAAGATGGTTACATCAGAACCTTCCCTCTTCACATCTGCTTGACCAAGCGGCAATGTGTAATACCCCTCCGGCACATCTCCTGTGATATTGTAAAGCGTCTTGTCTTCAAAAAAGATGACAGGGTCCTGATCCTCAATGGCTGCCAGCAGCAGCCCTTTGGCATCATATGGTGAAGAAGGTACAACTACTTTCAAACCAGGGATGCTTGTAAATAGCGCATACAAACTTTGTGAATGCTGGGCAGCTGCTCTAAAACCCGCCCCATGTGTCGTTCTAATCGTGATAGGCACCTCTGCTTTTCCACCAAACATGTATCGAAATTTTGCGCCTTGATTCAGCACTTGGTCCAAACAAGTACCGATAAAATCATTAAACATAAGCTCCGCAATTGGTCTTAATCCTGTTGAAGCAGCTGCCATGGCCGCACCTATATAGCCAGCTTCACTAATCGGTGTATCAAGGACACGTTCACGCCCAAATTCCTGAACAATCCCTTTTGTTACACCAAGAACACCGCCCCATGCTTCATCATCCTGTAAGTGATCTACATGAGCGCCTCCTGCAACATCTTCTCCCATTAAAATGACATCTTCGTCTCTTCTCATTGCCAGTTTAATCGCTTCATTCAAAGCACTAGACATGCTGATTTCTCTTGTCATTTCCCTCTCTCCTTTCAGATTTATTGATACGAAACATATACGTCGGTCAATAATTCGGATTGATTTGGATATTCACTTTCTTCACTAAATCTAACGGCTTCATCTATCGCTTCTGCTACAGACGCTTCAATACTTGATATTTCTTGATCCGTTAGCAGCTGCTGCTTTAATAATTCATTTTTAAAAAGAGTGATGGCGTCTTTCTCTTCTTGATGTTCGGTTTTTTCTTGATTGGTTTTGTAGCGCTGAGCGTCTCCTTCAAAATGACCATAATTCCGATATGTCATGCATTCAATCAATGTCGGACCTTCTCCATTTTTTGCTCGTTCTATCGCTTGTTCTGCTGCTTGATAAACGGCTATCACATCTTTTCCATCTACTTGAATACCCGGAATACCATAACTGGCGGCTCGATCCACAATCGATTTGCAGCTTGAAGCATACGAAAATGGCGTCGCTTCCCCGTAACCATTGTTTTCTGCGATGAAAATGACTGGCAGTTTCCAGATAGCGGCGAGATTGATTCCTTCGTGAAAAGTCCCTTGATTGTTAGCACCATCCCCAAAAAAGCAAACGCTTACATTATTTTTCTTTTTATATTTAGCCGTGAGGGCTGCCCCGCACGCAAGTGGAAAGCCGCCTCCAACAATCCCGTTGGCACCGAGCATTCCTTTATCAAAATCTGCAATGTGCATAGATCCACCTTTACCTTTACAAAGACCTGTGGCTTTTCCATAGATTTCTGCCATCATTCCTTTTAGATCACAGCCCTTGGCGATACAATGACCGTGGCCACGGTGTGTACTTGTAATACTGTCTTGTTCATTCAGATGAGCGCAGACTCCTACAGCAACAGCTTCTTCACCAGCATAAAGATGGACAAAACCTGGCAAGATCCCCTTTGTAAAAAGCGTGTGTACTTGATCTTCAAATTGGCGAATTTCCTGCATTTTTTGGTACATCCAAACGGCTTTTTCTTTTGTAAGTGCCATTTCCATGATAAAACCTCCTATCTTTTTTGCTTGCACTTCTATACAAGCAAAAAGCGTGCCAACATCATGGCGCTTGAAAGCTTAGGATTTGAGCGATTCACATCGATCAAAAAGAGACAAAATGAGACTCGCGTCTCTATTTGTCTCAATATGTCTACTTCATCTCACAAAAAAAGCATCCCATAAAGGAATGCATATCACTCTGAACCGATTGTACGCTGCCATTTTAATTTTCCTTTGCAGACGCCGCACACATAACGAGAGGTATCAATTCGCCTTTTCCTGATAAAATACTGATCGCATCCTGTGCAAACATATTCTTGTCGCTTCTGTCCACGTCGTTTATTTTGTACGGTCTTTAGCGCTGTACAAAAACGCGGGGCTCCTACTTGTTTTAATAACTCTTTAAAGGAACGGTCACGATGCTGATAGCCTTTTCCCTCAAGATGCAGATGATAATGACACAGCTCATGCTTGATGATCCCGATTAATTCTTCTCGTCCATGTTCTTCTAGGTATCGCCGGTTCAATTCGATATTGTGTGTTCCAAGTAAATATCTCCCGCCTGTCGTTTTTAAACGGGGATTGAAAACAGCCTGATGGCGAAACGCCTTACCAAAGAACTGCTCTGAAATGTCTTCTGTTAACTGCTGTAACTCTCTCTCGTTCAATCAAGATCGTTCCTTTCTATAAAAACCTCGAACGGGACAATTTCCTCTTTGCATACATTGAAGGTACACCCACTGTTTTGATCAAAGGAGGAATGGGCGATGCCCAACTGGCTGAAAAATCAGATGCAGAAAGCATTTTATGAGAAAAATCATTATCAAATCAAATTGCTTAATCAATGCTGGTACTTCTATAGAAAAAAACATTCAGTCACATCAAGGCACACCCCATCCTAAGGTGCGCCTCGTTTTTTATTTAATCTGGTTTTAGCATCGAAAGAGCCACCCGACCTTTTGCCTGGTCAACGGAGTCTACCCATACGGTCACAATGTCACCAACTGATACCACGTCAAGCGGATGTTTCACAAAGCGATTGCTTAGCTTGGAAATGTGGACAAGTCCATCCTGCTTTACACCAATATCAACGAATGCGCCGAAGTCTACGACGTTCCTTACCGTTCCTTGCAGCTCCATTCCTTGCTTCAAGTCCTCCAATTTCAACACATCTGTTTTCAAAAGAGGTTTTGGTACTTCATCGCGCGGATCACGCTCAGGTCTTGTCAGTTGATCGATGATATCCTGGAGTGTAATTAGACCAATGTCAAGCTGCTGTGCGGCTTCGTCTAGCTTGACCTCTGCGATTTTCTCTTTTAACTGCTCTGTACCAAGATCGTCTGGCGTCATCTTAATCATGCGTAAAAACTGTTTTGTTTCTTTATAGCTTTCAGGGTGAATACCCGTGCGGTCAAGTGGATCTTGTCCATCTGTGATGCGCAGGAAGCCGATACACTGCTCATAAGTCTTTGCACCAAGCCTTGGGATATCCTTCAGCTCTTTTCTGCTTGTGAATCTCCCAATCTCTTCACGGCGCTTGACGATGTTCCCTGCGACGGCTTTTGAAAGACCTGACACATATTGCAGCAGTGCCTGTGAAGCTGTATTAACGTTCACACCGACTTGGTTAACAACCGTCTCTACCACAAAGGTTAACGAGCTGTTTAATTGCTTTTGACTCACATCGTGCTGGTATTGTCCTACACCGACAGATTTTGGATCTATTTTTACGAGCTCTGCTAATGGGTCCTGCAACCTTCTGGCGATGGAAATGGCACTTCTTTCTTCCACTTGCAAGTCTGGAAACTCTTCTCTTGCCAGTGCAGATGCAGAGTATACACTTGCCCCTGCTTCATTCACGATCAAATATGAAACTGGCTGGTCCAGCTCTTGGATCAAGTCTGCGATGAATTGTTCGGTCTCTCTTGAGGCTGTTCCGTTTCCGATCGCAATGACTTCAATGTTGGATGATTGAATGATTTCTTTCACTTTTTGTTTGGCTTCCGCTTTTTTCTGCACAGGCGGGTGCGGATAAATGACGCCAATATGATGGACTTTTCCTGTATCATCCACGACGGCTAATTTACAGCCTGTACGAAACGCAGGGTCCACCCCAAGTACACGTTTCCCTTTCATCGGCGGTTGAAGAAGGAGCTTTCTTAAGTTTTCAGCGAAAATATGAATGGCTTGTTCCTCTGCTTTTTCTGTCAGCTCTTTTCGTATTTCCCGTTCAATTGAAGGCTGAATCAAGCGCTTGTATGCATCATCAATGGCCGCTTCAATGTAAGGCCTCGCCGTCGTTTGCTTGCCTTTTAAAACTTGTTTATCGAGGTAGAAACGAATATTTTCAGCAGGTGGTTCGATGGCTGCTTTCAAAATCCCTTCTTTCTCGCCTCGGTTGACCGCGAGTACACGATGAGGCACAACTTTTTTAATCGGCTCTTGATAGTCGTAATACATTTCATAGACGTTTTTCTCGTCGTTTTCAACGTCTTTTCCTGATGTGACAAGACTTCCCTTTTGGTACGTCTCACTGCGAATCCATTTCCGCATATCAGGATCATCCGCAAGCTGTTCAGCAATGATGTGCTGGGCGCCCTCTAGTGCTTCTTCTGCAGTGGTGACTTCTTTTTCTTCATTAATAAAAGCCGATGCTTTCTTTTTGATCTCATCGTTTGGCAGCTGCAGTAAGTACTCCGCCAGCGGCTCAAGTCCTTTTGCTTTGGCTACATTTGCCTTCGTTTTTCGTTTTTGTTTAAATGGTCGATATAAATCTTCGACCTCTTGTAGCTTATGCGCCTGTTCGATCTTCTGTTTTAATTCATCTGTTAATTTGTCTTGTTCAGCGATTAAGCGAATCACTTCTTCTTTTCGATTCGTCACATTTTGGATATATGTATAGCGTTCAGAAATGGTTTGAATTTGCACCTCGTCTAGTGAGCCTGTCTGCTCTTTCCGGTAGCGTGCAATAAACGGAACGGTGTTGCCATCCTCTAATAGCTGGATCACACTTCCAATTTGTTTTGTTGAAAGCTTTAATTCTGTCGCAATTTGTTTCAATAAAAAGTCAGATGTCTTCATACTTTGCATCCTCTCACTGTGTCTTCTCTTTTAGTGTATCAAAAAAACCGGCAAAACAGAAAAAAGGTCAGCTATTTCATGTAAGCTGACCAAGTACATAGGTGAGATCGTCTTTCTTGTCATGTGTGTATGTTTCAAGTTCTTTTGCGATGTCTGCAACTGAATGGCTATGCTTTAAACACATTCGCATGTTTGGCACATTCAGCCCGTCTGAATACATAATGAATGTCGAACCTTTTTCGTAGGAATAGGTGTATGTTTTGTATTTTCTAGGTTTACCTGATAGATATCCTGATGTCGGAAGTGGATAAATATAGTCGCCAGAAGGTGCATTCAAGATAAAACGAATGTTACCAACCGAACAATAGGTAAACTGCTGTTGGGAAAAATTCACCTTTAATATGGCTACAGTGGCCCCGCGTTTATTTTTCATGGCCTGATTGCATCTATCAATGAGGGTTATTACATCCTCATGTCCATATTCTTCGACAATTTCGCTGACTAAAGAAGATGATTCATTGGCGAACTGACCGCTGCCTAATCCGTCTGCTACAGCACAAATTAGTTCTTCATCATCTGCTTTAATAAAAAAACTGTCCCCGCAGCATGATTTTCCTTCTTTGTTCGATTGATAGATAATGGCGTTTACATGCTCATGCTGTTCGATCTGCTTCATTACCCTAGCTCCATAGACGCATCTTCTGACAATGCATCTCGTAGCTTTTTAACTGCCTTCCGCTGCAGCCTTGATACATGCATTTGAGATATGCCGAGTAAATCGCCTGTTTCTTTCTGGCTTTTATTTTGCAAATACGTGAGATTGATAATTTCTTTTTCTCTATCCGTCAGAACGTGAAGCACACTTTCAAGCATCATTTTTTGGTTTACACGTTCGTACCCTTCTTCTTGTGAGCCGACGACGTCTAAAATCGTCACAGTGCTTCCTTCAGAATCTGCCTCTACGCCTTGGTCAACAGACAGCGCTTGATAGCTTTTGCCCATCTCCATTGTTTCAAGAACTTCTTCTTCTGTTACATCTAGATATTCTGCAATTTCTTGTACTTTAGGTGACTTTTGCGTTTCCGTTGTCAGGTGATCAACTGCCATCTTGATTCTTGGTCCAAGCTCTTTAATTCGTCTTGGTACATGGACACTCCATGTTTTATCACGTAAAAAGCGTTTGATTTCCCCGATAATGGTTGGAATGGCAAATGCCTCAAATGACTTACCGACAAGTGGATCATAACGCTTAATTGCGCCGAGTAGACCAATCATTCCAACTTGTCTTAAATCTTCATGAAAGCTTTTTCCTTTGGAGTATTTCTTCGCGAGCATATCCACAAGATTTGTATAACACTCAACTAGTGTCAGCTGCGCCTGCTCGTCTTGGTTGGATTGATAGCTTTGAATGAGGCGATCCACTTCATCTTTAGTTAGTTTCATAGTTTTGGATGGTTGTGTCATGGTCAACTCGCTCCCTGTTTAAAAACTTTGTCATCGCCACGGTAACTCCGGAGTTTGCTTGCACCTCGACTTCATCCATCAATGTTTGCATTAAGTATAAACCAAGACCTCCTTCTGCCAATTGATCCACCGTATGAGCAGATGTGTACGGCCCTAGGTCTTCCTGCTTTTGCTTAAAGTCAAAGCTACCGCCTTTATCAGCGACAATGATTTCTAGACGATCTTCGTAGACAAGAAAGCGAACCGCTACCTCTCCATCTTCGCCATCTGCACCTTTATAGGCATGCTGAACTGCATTTGTACAAGCCTCACTGACGGCAATTTTTAAGTCTTCAATCTCTTCGTAGACATAGCCCATTCGGCTCGCTACGCCTGAAAGAGTCAGACGAATGATGCCTACATATTCTGGTTTTGCCGGTATTTTCATCTCGATTAGATCTACTGTTTCGTTCATTGTACCCCACCCTCTGACTTTGCAGAAATGTCAATGATGTCCTTTAATCCAGTAATTTCAAACAACCTTACAAGCCGCTCTGACAAGTTCTCAAGCTTTAGTGTTCCACCTGCTTTTTGAGCTGCTTTAAACAACCCAACAAATACACCTAATCCTGTACTATCCATATACGTAACATCCTTCAAACAGATCTCTAGATGCTCTCCCGCCTCGGCTTTAGGCATGAGTGTTTCTCTTAGCTGAGGAGCAGAGTATACATCGATTTCTCCACTAACACTAATTTTTGTTTTTTGATCTATTTGATGCTCTTTTACAGACATATTCATTATGCATTCACCTCGAAATTCTTGTTTCCTTGAATTTTATATACCCGTCTATGCACTTTCTAAACCTTCCTTTTGAGGACAAGTAACGTAAAATCATCATGCAGCTGAAATTCTTGCAGCTTGAGTAAGCTGTCATAGATGGAATCCACCATTTCCTGAGCTGAATAGGATAGGTTCTCAGATATCAGGGCTTTGATATCCTCACGCTCTAGGAAGCCATCCTCCGATTTGGATTCTGTGACACCATCAGAGAATAAGATCACCATATCCCCTACGTCCAAATGCTTCTCATACTGCTTATAATCAAAATCTGGTGCAATTCCAAGCACAAGACCCTTTGCATCTAAATCGTAAAATTGATTCTCTTTTTTGCAATAGAAAAAGCCCGGCTCATGTCCAGCCGATGCGTACTTAAATTCATGTGTTTCTTTATTATAGCTGCCATAAAACATGGTGATAAACATGCTTGGGTCTACGTTTTGCTCGACCACACGATTAAGGGTTTTGAGCACTTTCGTTGGACCGCTGCCAGACTCTGGCAAGGAATCCATCGCATACTTAATCATCGACATACAGAGCGCAGCTGGAATGCCTTTCCCAATGACGTCTGCAATCGCGATATTGATTGTATCGTGATCTGTTACGAAATGGTAATAATCCCCACTCATCTGTTTTGCCGGCACACTGATGGCTCCGATATCAAATGTGTCTCCTTCTGGAATTTTCGTTTCCAGAAGGGTTTGCTGAACATTTGCAGCAATTTCAATTTCCGACTTAATTTCTTGCTGGATGCCTCTTAGTGTTAAATGCTCCTGGTAGGCAAGTCCGTATCCAATCATGACTTCAATTAAGAAGTCTAGTGAATGAAAGACATCTTCCGGCAAATCAGGGTAAAGCTCCTGAATCACTTTTCGGTGAACACTCACTATTTCTTCAGGAGGTATTTGATGCTCAATGGTTTTACGGCTAAATTTTTGAGCTTGATAAAGCGATGTTTCAGTTAAATCACTGATATAACGACTGAGCAGCTGATGATAACGCTGCTCCATTACCTCCTTAAAATCCATGGTTTCCCTCCTAGCGAAGCCACTTGACAGCTTGTATCTCAGTTCCTTGTTCTGGTGCGGAATCTAATTTAAATTCATCCATCAGTCTTCTGACGCCCGGCAAGCCTGCTCCAAGTCCGCCTGATGTAGAAAATCCGTCTTCCATTACTTTACGTATATCCATGATGCCAGGCCCCTCATCGGCTGCGATGACTTTGAGTCCACGCTTTCCGCGCTCCATCACTTCTTCTATACAAATCTGACCTTTACCAGCGTATAAATAGATGTTACGAGCTAATTCTGAAATGGCCGTCGTAATTCTTGCTTGGTCAACTGTTCCAAAACCAAGTTCTTTTGCAACATTCCGCCCCAATTGTCTTGCTGCGACTATGTCCCATTCCGTCAATATTTTTACACAGGATTGGTCTTTCATATCTATTCCCCCAATTCCCGCTTCAGTGTCTCAAGCCCTTGTTCAAGATCTAGTGCTGTCTGAATTTCTTCCAGTGAAATGCCAAGTTCAATAAGCGTCACAGCGACTGCCGGCTGTATTCCTGTTAATACAACTTTTGCCCCCATGAGCTTGGACATGGTGATCACATCGCCTAATACCTTTGCGATAAATGAATCAATCATATCGACGGATGTTAAGTCAATGACCACACCGTTTGCTCCTGTTTCATGAATTTTATTCAGTAAGTCTTCTTGAAAGTGAAGAGCTGTTTGATCATCAAGCTCCCACTGTATTGAAATCAGAAGACAATTATATAATTTTAAGATTGGAATCTTCGGGTGATTTCTCAATTGGTTATCCCTCCAATGAAACAATTTTTCGATTTGTCATTTCCAAAGCAGTTTGAATTCCTTTTTGAAGGGTATTCTTTGTTGTAACCTGAGATAAATCAATTCCAAGGTTAACGATTGTTTGGGCTATTTCTGGGCGAATACCGACAAGTAAACACTTCGCTCCTACTAATCTCACAGCCTCTGACGCTTGAATAATATGGTGTGCCACCATTGTGTCTACGACAGGTACACCCGTGATATCAATCAGGACGACCTGTGAGCGATGTTTGACGACACCATTAAGCAGGTTCTCCATAATTTTTTTCGCACGATCTGTATCAATTGTGCCAACAAGTGGCATGACGGTGATGTGCTCAAACACAGGGATTAGCGGGGCAGAAAGTTCCTGCAGCGCAATTTTTTGAAGGCTGACGGTTTTTTCCCATGAGATGGAATACTGGTTTAAGATCTCATTATGGATGGGTGTGATGAATCGATCGATTTGCCAGATGAGGTCATGACTTTCTTGTGTTGTATCTTTGTCATCGTTCATTTTTTCATATAAATGTGTACGGATTTCCGTTAGACCGTTTGCCAGTAACTTAAGTGATATACCCATTTGAACGATTTTCAAAGCAAAATTTTGCACTTTTTCTTCAAAATCTTCATTATCCCCCTCTGAAAGAGATGTAATGATGAGTTGAACATATTCCGAACAGATGGTTTCATACATTTTGTCGTTCAGCATCATGTCCGTTTCTTTTTCTCCGAGTCGTTTTAAAATGTCCGTCCACTCTGTTTCTAATTCCTTTTGGTGCTTTCTTGCAAAAGCTAACACGATATGATTCGACATGTTTTACCCCCTACTTACATTTAAAGCTCTTCTTTAGTCTTTCTTCATTATAACGTTAAAAAAAATTGAACACAAAAAAAGTTGCTCCCAATAGAGCAACCAAGTATCACCATATTAAAAATCAATAAGAGCCAAACTAACTTGTAAGGCTTCATCAACCTTCTCCATCATCTCATCATCAAGATGTGTGATTTTATCTGTCAATCTTTGTTTATCGATCGTACGAATCTGTTCCAAAAGAATGACAGAATCTCGTTCAAAGCCGTAGCGCTTTGCATTAATTTCGACGTGAGTCGGTAATTTCGCTTTTTGTATTTGGGCTGTTATGGCTGCAACGATAGCAGTCGGGCTGAAGCGATTTCCAATGTCATTTTGAATCACCAATACCGGGCGAACCCCGCCCTGCTCGGAGCCAACAACAGGAGATAAATCAGCAAAGTAAACATCACCGCGTTTAACAATCAAATGTTTAACCCCCGCTGACTAATCGCTCAACTGTATTCTCAGCCTCAAATTCTGCGTATTGTGCCTCTGAAGAGATATTCAGATTAATTTTCGCCATCTCCATGTAGCCGCGTCTCATCGATTCACGATTTTGTCGAATATTACGTTCACGAATATACGTTTTTGTCGCTCGGTAGATCAATTCATTTCTTGTTACCTTATCCTGCTCTGCTACTCGTTCGATTTCAGACATTAAAGCCTCCGGCAGTCGAATCTTCATTTCGTTTGTTGCGCTGGATTCAGACAAAAAACATACACCTCCACAAAACTTACGGATACCGTTTCGATCCATTCCAAGACTAATCATACCATTATTCAATGCACAAGCAAAGCTGTTTTTTCATGATTTCTTATTAGAACATGAAGCGGCTCGCCACCCGTAAATCAAGATGATAATGGAGTTCCTCTTTCCCATTATACGCTTTTTTCCGAAAATCATACGGTATTTCCAAAATCTCTAAAAAAGGGAGAATGTTTACCCTATTTTTGTCGAATAAAAAAGAACGAAGTCAGTTTGACTATCGTTCTTTTTGAATGTTGTTTATTAAAAACTTGACCCGCCTTGAAGGAGTGGATTCCGCACTTGCACTCTTTTGCCGTCTTCTATATATACTCTTGGAACACGGTGGCCAATCGAGCACGTGACTTCATAGTTAATGGTTTCAAGTCTTTTAGCGATTTCATCGACTGGTACCATGTCTTCTCCTTGCTTACCAATTAAAACGACCGGTTCCCCTACTGGAAGCTTGTCTTTCAGTTCAACCATGAATTGATCCATACAAACCCTTCCAGCGATCTTCCGGCGCTTTCCGCCAACAAGTACTTCCGTTCCTGCCAGCTTCCGGATCCATCCATCTGCATAGCCAACTGGAACCGTGCCGATCCACGTATCTTGATTGGCTGTATACGTTGCTCCGTAGCTGACACTCTCACCCTTTTGAATGTGCTTCACATGGGCAAGTTTTGTATGAAGAGACATAGCTTCTTCGAGCTTGAAAGGCAGTTCATCCTTGATTTCTTCTGACGGTGACAGCCCGTACATACTGATACCGAAGCGAACCATATTAAACAAGACGTCTTTAAACCTTAGACCCGCCGCACTGTTGGCGCAATGAACGAGCAGCTTGTCCGTATGAAGCGGCTCAAGCAGTGTTTGAAAGGTGTCGACCTGCCGATCAAAGTAGGATTCATCCTTTTCATCTGCTGTCGCAAAGTGAGTAAATACGCCTTCCAGCTGTAAATAAGAGTGCTCGCTGACAAGCTTTTTCACTTCGTTCACTTGCTCAATCGTTTTCACACCTAATCGGTTCATTCCGCTGTCTATTTTCAAATGAAATCGTATAGGCTGTCCCATCTGCCCTTTCATCATGTTGGTGACGTCTCTCAGCCAATCGATGGAGTATGCAGTCATGATGACATTGTATCGAACGGCGACTTTGACATATTCAGCCGGTACAGCGCCGAGTACCAGTATTGGTGCTTTGATGCCTTTATTTCTTAAAGAAATGGCTTCATCTAAAAAGGCGACGGCTAATACGTCTGCTCCTGCTTTGAGAGCAGCTCTTGTCACTTCTATATCTCCATGTCCATATGCATTGGCTTTCACCACAGCCATTAGTTGAACATTTTGACCGATATGATCTTTCATATGTGAAACATTATGCTTGATTGCTGATAAATTAATTTCTGCCCATGTGTCTCTATAAAAGGCGTTTGTGTTCATCCGTCACACTTCCCTGTTGAATGATTCAATCCCCTCATATGATACTAAAAATCAGGAATAAAGTGAAACAAATCAAAGAAAATCAGCCCTTGTATAGGGCTGATGTTTCATATCTAAGGCTCTCGCCTGAGGTATTTATTTAGCTGACTGGCCTTCTACACTCTTTGCAACCATCAAGAGCTCTTCCTTCGATAGATCACTTGAAGAAATCAAGTAGTCAACTCCATCAGATGTCCAAGAAAGAGATTTGTCTGTCAGAACACCCACTGTCATGCCAAGATCGACTGGCTCGCCGTTCATCGTAACAGGCGTAGACGCTTCTGCTACCCGCGCTTTTTCCTGAATGAGTGTGAAGGATTTCTTTCCGCCATACGTCATCACATAACGCTTCCCGGCATCTGTTGTCATTTCTTTCTCTTCCATTTTCTTCACGCCCTCTGGCATATCCACAGGCGTTTTCACAGCAAAGCTGTCAGATGGATCTGCACTTGTGGCAACATCCATTTGAGAAAGTGTCATATTTTTCTTCTCATCAAAGGCGTCTTTGTCAAAGGATTTGTTGAATTCAAAGTGAGAGAATTCTACTTTCACCATTGGCTTTTTATCGCTGTCCAGTACTTTCACACTAGCAGGCGCCATTGTTTTTTTATGAAAAGTAATCTCTTGGGTCGGCAGCATTTGGTTGTGCTGATAGTTGGTTTTTGTTTCAAAAACGTACTTCGACTCTTTTGCTTTGAACTGAGCTGCACTGTCATTTTTAATGTCTTTCACAAGTGATTCAAATAAATACACCTGACTGCTGTTGTTCGGCCAATCGCTATGGAAGCGGAAGCTTTTGTTTAATGAAGGTGTCAGCACAAATACACCATTGCCATTTCTTAAAATGACTTGACTCTGATCCTTCTTCGGATTTTCTAAGTAGACACGGTAAAGCTCCGGCTTCTTGTACCAAATTTCCACATGGTATTCCTGCGGATCATTTCCTGTCTCAATGGTCATTTTTGCTTTGGCTTTGTATGATGTCATTTCCTCTGCCTTTTTGTTTAAATCTCCAACGATATCCTGTTGAGATTTTTGACCGCATGCGGAGAGAATCAGTACAAAAAGGATCCCCGTTACAAGCAAAACAAAGCTTTTTCTCACCCTTTTCAACCCCTTCGTTAATTGTGTTAAAAGGAAGAAACCGCTTGTTTGACTTTAACAGTACGCCTCAAGAGTTAACTGCGTACCGCGAACCATCAAAGCCTGTTAGCAACTCGCCCTTCCTTATCGCACTACCCAATATATGAAGGGGGGACAAACAATATGCAGACTAGCTTGACAACCTTTCAATTAAAACTTGTGCTGCAGCATATTCTTTTGTGTGTGTAATGGATACATGAACGTAGTCTTCTTTTGTTTTCTCACTTTTGATGAGAGGTTTTCCGTTCGCATCTTTTTGTATCTCGATGTCGTGAAAGCTGACATACTGACCAATTCCCGTACCGTATGCTTTTGCGAATGCTTCCTTCGCCGCAAAACGTCCTGCCAGAAACTCCAGCTGTCTCTTTTCACTTAGTGTGCGAAAGACTTCCTGTTCACGTAAAGTCAAAATTCGTTCTGGTAAACGGGGCTGCCTGCTAAGCACTCGTGACAGCCGGCCGATCTCTACAATATCCATACCGATTCCTTTAATCATGAGGTACCTCCTATGATACTCGTACTAATTTGGATGTTCGCTTCATAAACGTGTTACTATAAACTTACCATTATCTAGTCAAAAGGGGTTTGTTATGTTTATTCGAACGGAGAGCTTTCAACAATTTATTAGATCGTATCCAATCGTAACAGCGATCCTTGCTTTGCAAATCGGCCTATGGCTTTTATTTGCAATCCCTATTCCAATGATCCAGCTTGGGCAGGACCATCTCGTTGGTTTTAATTATGGTGTTGCAGCAGGGGAATGGTGGCGGCTTTTAACGCCTATTTTTCTTCATGGAAGTCTGACACATATTCTGTTCAATTCCATGTCGCTCTTCCTATTCGCTCCAGCACTTGAGTATTTGCTTGGAAAGGTTCGATTTCTTGTGATTTATCTGGGTGCTGGATTCATTGGCAATCTCGGAACCTATTGGGTGGAGCCTTTAGAGTATGTACATGTCGGGGCTTCTGGTGCGATATTTGGTTTATTTGGCGTCTATCTTTATCTTGTCCTATTTAAACCGCATATGATGGACCGTGGTAATTCTCAGGTCATCTTAACGATTCTCGGCGTTTCTGTCATTATGACGTTCGTCAACTCGAACATCAACATCATGGCCCACTTATTTGGATTGATAGGCGGCATGATCCTAGCACCGATCACCCTATTCTTCCATTCAAAAAAACGACGCTATTAAGCTCATAAAAAATGTCGATCACTCCGTTTAACGGGAGCTGATCGACATTTTTTGGTTTAAGTTGATTGATTCGTTTCATAGGAATACCAATCGCATACACGTGCAGCATCTTCCTCTTCAAGGTGATGCACACCAAAGGAATCAAGCAAGGCAGAGGACTTCACGAAGGTGTGAATACTTGCCACCCGCCCTTTCTTTTGAAAATAGGATTGGGTCATCGTATAGTTTTGCATTCGTTTTCTTAAAACAATTCCGGTGGTCTTGCCGATACCTCTTGTCGTTAATTGAATCAGTTGATCTTTGATCACATATCCTGATTGTTTATAGGCTAAATACCCAAAAAACAAGGCAAATGGTAATGGAATCAGCGCCAAATATCCCCATGGTGGAAAACGTACAGAAAGGATTATACCTACAAGTAATGGAACAAATCCGTAAGATATCAGATAACGTTTTAGTGAACGCTTCGGCACTTTTTTCAATTCACTTTCTGGTGCCAGCTGATATTGATCTGTAAATTGCGTTAACAATTCATTGATTTTTTTCTTCCGTATGAGTGGAAATAAGACAGAAGAAGTCTCTTTTTCTGTAATGGAACCTCCTGCGCTGACAAGCATGACCGTCGCAAAACCAAATGGTTCACGCAGAATATTTTCTTTGATTTTCACTGCTTGAATTCTCGCAAGCGGAATGGTCATTTGATGCCTTTCGATGAGTCCTCTTGTGATGATGATGTCTTTCCCTTTTCGTTTTGCGGTAAAATTCGCATATTGAAGGGCTGTTACCCCAACACTAAGAATCCACGCAATCAATACGGCAATAAATATGAGAATCGCATAAATCTCAACACTCGCATGACTTAAAAAAGAAAACCGTTTGAGGAATCCGTCCAAAGGCAGAATTTCATCTATTTGTGTGTAAATGGCGAGACACCCAGAAATAATGACGCCGATTCCGCTTGAAGTGGTCGCAGCCAAAAGCAGCTCTGGTATACCCATTCGGTAGGAAACACTGATTTCCTTTTCTACAGGTTGTTGCGCTGTCAGAGGATCAGTTAGATCTAAATTTTCATCATTCATTTCTTCTTGTTGCAAGCTTTTCTTCCGGTTGAAAATCGATTGCTTTAATTGCTCAGCTTCTGCTTTTGTAATGGCCGTCAGGCTCACTTCAGGTCCATCCGTCCCGCCTGCCGTTTCGATTTGCACCCGAACCAAACCGAAAATCCGCTGGAAGATGCCTTCACTTGTATTCACCGTTTGAATTCGTTCTAACGAGATATACTTTTTCTTTTTGGTGATGACACCTGATTCTACTCGAAATTCATCGTCTTCCATTCGATAGGTGAATCGTCTCCATGCTAAAACGGTTGAAACAGCTTTCCATAAAAGAAGCACACCAAGAATGATAAACGCATAAAAACGAATACTTGAATTCGAGTTCACAAAAATAAGCACGAAAAAAGGGATAATGAAGTTTTTGATCATGGATACAGCATCTGATATAAAATCAATGAACATCGAGATTGGATGTACACGTTTTGGTTCAGACATCATCTTCCGTCACCCTTGCTAATCGAGATATGTAATCGCGAAGCTCATCTGCCTCTTCTAATTCCAGTGCCGGAATATCATGCACTGTCGCAGCAGTAGAAATTTGAACAGATGCCAACCGGTAGCGCCTTAAAAGCGGCCCTTGGGATGTATCCACATGCTGAACACGTACCATTGGCACAATGACACGTGTGACACGAATCAGTCCGTGCTGTATTTCAATTTCGTTCTCAAATACTTCGTAGCGCCAGATGTGATGGCGGATTTTCGGAATGAGCCAGATTCCGAAGATGATCTGTAAAATCCACAAACCGATGAGGATGGCTCCAATCCAATATGGCCATTGAAAATAATAACTAGCTACAAATACCCCAATGATGATGAATAAGAAAATCAATGAGATAATTCCATTTTGAAGACGCCATACTTTTAATCCATTTAAGCTGATTTGACGTTGCGGCTGTTTTCTCACATTCTTCCCCCATTCTCTTACTTTTCTATCAATATATTACGAAAGAAAGCCTAAAAAGTTTCATAAAGCCTGTTAAAAAAAGCGAACCCTGCAAAGGATTCGCTCTTGTATGTTAGCTGTTATAAGATTTCTTTTGACGACGATCGTTAGAAGAACGATTGCGGTCATTTGAAGAACGCTTTTTATCACCATAAGATGAACGAGTGCTCTTACCTTTTCCACGGTAGCCTCCGCCACCGCCGCCGTCTCTACGTTTAGAAGAGCTGCGGTTATTACGATTGCGTTTTGAAATCATTGGTGCTTCATCTGTCAAACGAACAGGCGTTGCATCCGGCTCTTTTGTCATCATTTTGATAGCAGCCGCAACCACTGTGACAGAGTCATGATCTTCTAACAATTCAGCTGCTGCTGTCATGTAGAAGTTCAAGTTGTTTTCACTAATGATTGTGCGTAGACGGTCAACTGTGACTTGTTGTTGTCCTTCAATTGCCTCGTCTAGAGTTGGTTCTTTCATACGATCCATTTTACGCTTAGTCGTTTGCTCAATCGCACGAAGCATATCTTTTTCACGTGGTGTGATGAATGTCATCGCCATACCTGTACGTCCAGCACGGCCTGTACGTCCAATACGGTGTACATAGCTTTCTGGATCTTGTGGTACGTCGAAGTTATACACGTGTGTAACACCTGAGATATCAAGTCCACGTGCTGCAACGTCTGTTGCTACAAGCACATCGATTGAACCTTCTTTAAATTTACGAAGCGCGACCATACGTTTCGCCTGAGTCAAGTCACCATGAATTCCTTCAGCTGTATAACCTCTAAGGTTTAATGCTTCAGTCAATTCGTCAACACGACGTTTCGTACGGCCGAAAACAATTGAAAGCTCTGGTGATTGAATGTCAAGAAGACGAGTCAATGTATCAAACTTTTTACGTTCATGGATATCCAAGTAGAACTGCTGGATGTTAGATACAGTCATTTCTTTCGCTTTTACTTTTACATGTTCTGGGTTTGTCATGAAACGCTCTGCAATACGCTTAATTGGTGCAGGCATTGTCGCAGAGAATAAAAGTGTTTGGTGTTCACTTGGTACATTTGAAAGGATCGATTCAATGTCTTCGATGAAACCCATGTTTAGCATTTCGTCTGCTTCATCAAGCACGACTGTTTCAACATTTTGAAGACGCATTGTACGACGGTTAATGTGATCGAGTAAACGTCCTGGAGTCCCTACGATGATATGAGGATTTTTCTTGAGCGAACGGATTTGGCGACCGATATCTTGTCCACCGTAAATCGGAAGTACGCGCGCACGCTTGTCTTGGCCAATTTTGTATAGCTCTTCAGATACTTGAATCGCTAATTCTCTTGTTGGCGCAATGATAATCGCTTGGATATTTGGAGACGCTGGGTCGATTTTTTCTACAAGAGGAATACCAAACGCTGCAGTTTTTCCTGTTCCTGTTTGTGCTTGTCCAATGACATCTTTATTCTGAAGACCGAGAGGAATTGTTTCCGCTTGAATCGGTGTTGCTTCTTCAAATCCCATGCGGTTAATAGCTTTCATGAGACTTTCGCTTAATTGAAAATCTTGAAACGTTATAGTCAAATTATTCAAACTCCTTCTAATTGCTGTTTCAGTAATCTCGTGAATGATGATTAAAAACTGCCCTTTGTATGAAAGGACAGGTCCATTATATACAAAGCCCGAATTACCCTACATTATATCTTACCATTACACTATTTGTTTTTCAACAAGACAGAAATGGATATATCTACTGCTCGACAATGACCGATTCACCTTCACTTTGATCTCCGTCCATCCATTTCCACTTTTCAAACAGTTGAATTTTTCCGTTATCCAGCTGCTTAGGAGTGGAATGACATGAACCGCTTCTCATGCTGCCATCCTTACTTACATGATGATATCTAAAATGAAGTGCTCCGTCTATATTCACAGTTCCTACAAGCACGCCAGATTGAATACTGCCGCCTTGATATGTGCCCGTTAAAATATTCCCGTCCTGACGATATTGAAATATGGTTCCTTCCGATACTTCCCCATTACTCGAATTAGACTGCGGGATAAAGGTTTTTCCGTCATATTGAAACAACCGAATCGACCACCTTTTCTTACCTATTGTAACATAGGCCTGTCACTCATTCGACAAAAATGATGCAAATTTTAACAAGTGGGATTCAATTTATATTAGTTTAGCCACATTTTAGCTTTTCTATAGATTAAATTGTTTTTTTTAGAAATTGTTCGACTTTCTCAAACAATTGCTGTGCACAAGGCTCATGACAAACGTGATGTTTACAATCAGGTAAATAGAACATTTCTTTCTGACGGGACGGGATTTTATGATAAATGAATTCTGCACTAGAAGCGGGGACGATCCCATCACTTTCACCTTGAACGATTAAGACAGGTAGATGGAGCTTTTCAAGAGAACCTTTCGTTTGCTTCACTAATTTCATAAATTCGACAGCTGCTGATAGCGGTGTACTCGTCAGCTTATGACGATATCGATCATACAATGGGTTCGTATCAATCAAACCAGACAAGGATTCCTTCACCATCTGCCTTGTGTCTTGAATCATTTGTTTTGGGTTTACATATTTAGCAGCAGCACTTAACAGAACAAGACGGGCCACTGGATACTTCGCTGCTAAATATGAGGCAATCATCCCGCCCATAGAAAAGCCGACCAAATAAATGGTGTCACATGTTCGGTAAAGGGATAAGAGTTCTAATTCAGCGGTGGCAATCCACTCCTGATAGAGAATGCCTTTGAGCTGAAGTTCCTCCCCATGCCCCGGAAGCGTGACAGATTGTACCGTCCAATCTGTCGTCTGCTTTAAATATTCCGCAAGCGGCTCTACTTCATACGGGGCACCAGTAAAACCGTGTATACATAGACAGCCAATCACCCTGTCACCTTCTTTGCCGATCTGATTTATAGTGCAGTAATAACGTCTTCCAATCTCATGCCACGGGAAGCTTTGACCAGAACGACATCGTCAGGTCCTGCCACATCCGCTAGTTTTTTCTTCAGTTCTTCTTTGTCCATATAAGAAGACACGCGATCGTCTCCAAATGCTTTCTTCGCTCCTTCAGCAATAAATGCGCCAAGACGGCCAAACGTTAAAACATGATCAATAAACTCAGGCTTGATGTACTCCCCTACTTCAAAATGATAGGTCTCTTCTTCACTGCCCATCTCCAGCATATCTCCGAGAACGAGTATGCGGTTAGCAAAGCCATCCATATCTCCTACAAGATCAATCGCTGCTTTCATTGACGTAGGACTCGCATTATACGCATCGTTGATAACCGTGATGCCCTTATCTGTTTTAAACAGTTCTAGACGCATGCCTGTCAATTTCGTTTGCATCAGCCCTTGGGCAATTTGTCTTTCATTCAGACCGAAATGCTGGCCGATTGCAATAGCTGCAAGAGCATTCTTTACATTGTGTTTCCCTAATACAGGAATGAGAAACCCTTGAGCATATCCCTCCACTTGAAATTCAGTGCCTTCAGCGAGTTGGTGAATGTGAATCACCTTGATATCACAGTCCTCTGATTCTCCAAACGTTTTTACGCTGCGTGCCAGGGCATTTGCTCTTTGGCGGAGTAAAGGCTCATCTCCTAAATAATAAAAAGTCCCATCCTCTTTTAACCCTTTTGTGATCTCACATTTTGCATCTGCAATAGCTTCTCTTGATCCTAAATCCTGCATATGAGATTCTCCAATATTCGTGATGACAGCTGCATCAGGTTCAGCGAGTTTAGATAAAAATTCGATTTCCCCTTTTGCACTCATGCCCATCTCTAGTACAGCAATCTCGGTTCCTTCTGGCATCGCAAGGATGGTCAGTGGAAGTCCAATGTGATTATTAAAGTTGCCATCTGTTTTGTGGACTCTGTATGTCGTTTGTAGGACAGAATGGATCATATCTTTCGTCGTTGTTTTGCCATTACTTCCAGTAATACCGACAACTCGAGGGTTTTCCTCTTTTAAGTATGATTTTGCAAGCTGTTGGAGTGCTGTCAAAGTATCCTCTACAAGTATGACAGGTACACCGAACGGTGGATTCGCTTCTGTTTGATTCCAAAGAACCGCTGCCGCTCCAAGCTCCACTGCTTTTGAAGCAAAAGTGTGACCGTTAAAATGTTCCCCAATAAGCGGGATAAATAGTGCGCCTTTTGATACTTTTCGTGTATCTGTTGTCACTCCGTGTATCTGTTCTTCGCCAAAAGCTTCATTCGATAATGTGCCACCAGCCATTTGGGCGACTTGTTTCACTGTACGTTTGATCATGTTTTTTCGCCTCTCTTTCTCATTTCACGTTTGAAGGAAAAGAGACACTACCTGTAGGATAGTGTCTGCTTGCTTCTTACATTAAAAAGTGGTTTTAATGGTTTGTTTTTCTTGATGGCGTTCAATTGCAAGTGACACCAGCTTCTCAATCAGCTCAGGATACTCTACACCAGTATGTTTCCAAAGCAGCGGGAACATACTAAAAGGTGTGAACCCTGGCATTGTATTCACTTCATTGATCAGCACTTCGCCTTCTTCTGTTAGGAAGAAATCTGCACGTACGAGGCCAGATCCATCAATGGCTTTAAAAGCCTTAATCGCCATATCGTGAATCGTCTTGTACTCTTCCTCTGTCACACTCGCAGGAATGATCAAATCTGTATCGCCATCTTCATATTTTGCTTTGTAGTCATAAAAATCTGTTTTAGGTGCAATTTCACCAACGACTGAGCATTTCGGCTCGTCATTTCCTAATACACCAATTTCAATTTCTCGTCCTACAACGCCTTCTTCCACAACGACACGACGATCATATTGGAAAGCCAAATCAAATGCTGTTTGCAGCTCTTCTTTGCTGCGGCATTTACTAATTCCGACACTTGATCCCATGTTGGCAGGTTTCACAAAACAAGGATACCCGAGAACTGCTTCTACCTGTTCTAGACTGTCTGATATGGCTTTCTCATAATCCTTTTTATTGAAGGAAAGATGCTTTGCCTGCGCAAGCCCAGCTTGAGCAAACACATCTTTCATCATGACTTTATCCATACCCGCAGCAGACGCGAGAACGCCGTTACCGACATACGGGATATTCATTAGTTCAAGTAACCCTTGCATGGTCCCATCTTCACCATTTGGCCCATGTAGCAATGGAAAGACAACATCAATCTTTTCATCAGCTGATGCAGGCTGTGGAAACATGCTTTCATTTAAAGAAGTTGGTAAAAACGTCTTTGCATTTTGTTCAAATTGAAGCATTTTGACGTTTGATACTGGTTCAGTGAGTTTTTCTCCTCTTAGCCATTCGCCCTCTTCTGTAATATAAATTGGATGTATATCGAACTTCTCAGTGTTAAGTGCTTTCGTAACTGCAAGGGCTGTTTGCAGTGATACATTATGTTCGGCTGACTTTCCGCCGTAAACCAATCCTAAACTTATTTTCAATGGATACTCCCCCCACTAAAATTCATCTTTACTATCTTATCACTTTCAAGCAAAAATGCTCTAATTAATTTTTGTTGTTACGGAATTGAAATGATTTGTAAAGGTTGTAAGCGCCCCCCGAGCATTTGTATGTCATTCGCCTTTATTTTATATTAAAATGACATTGAAAAGGAGTTGTGACAAATTGAAAAAAATTACAAGCACTGAACAATTCAACGAAATCATTCAATCAGACAAAGAGGTCATCGTTAAATTCTTTGCGACATGGTGCCCTGATTGCACTAGAATGGACATGTTCATTCCAGACATCTTAGAGGCTTATGCTCAGAATGAATGGTTTGAAATAAACAAAGACGACTTTCCTGAGTTAGCGGAAACGTATCAGGTCATGGGAATTCCTAGCCTGTTAATTTTCAAAAATGGCGAAAAAACAGGTCATTTACACAGTGCCAACGCTAAATCACCTGAAGAAGTAACAGAGTTTCTTCAAGAACACGTTTCATAACTCATTTGAATGGAGACATCAGCCAACTCATGCTGGTGTCTTTTTTTATATCCTTTTAAATCAAATCTCTTCATAAGACGAGATGTACGGCTAAAATGTTTCAACATCGGCAGGAATGTTTGATCTGATTTCATGACAAGGTTTGACAGCGGATTATTTCCTGGGAAAGAATTCATCGTCGATATGGATGGGAATATGTCGGTTACGTGAATTTTCTGAATTGAATCTTTACTTATGACATTCTGCTTTGTATAATGGAGTTGCTAATTGAAAATGATTATCAATTTCATCTGTGTGAAATCTTATAGAGTCCATTCTACCAAAGGAGCGTTGAGTTACATGTCTAAGAAGAAAATCAAAACGTATCAGCAATTGATTGAAGAAAACAAAGAAGCGATCATGCGAGACCCTAAGATGATGGAAAGTATATACGCAACCATCGACAAAAAGCACCAGAAGCAGCTTGCCGCTGCTGGACGTGAATCATAAACACAAGAAGAGCAGTCAAACAGATGGCTGCTTTTTTATTTGCCTGAAGAAAAGAAAAAGCCGATAAAATCTATTCTTCGATTTTATCGGCTTTTGTTTTAATGTGATTTCGCTACACGGTCTTGTTTCATTCCTAAATAGATGAGCATATATGTTAGATAACCCATTGTCATCGTTAAACCACCGAAGAAGAATTGTGAAAACACGGGTTCTTCAAATGTCGTAACGGCAGCAAGAACGATCCAGCTCGCATATAAATAGACCATGAACCATTTCATGTTTCTTTTAAGTGTATACAGAAAGAAAAGACCCGCTAATGAAAAGATCCCTAGCGCTAGTCTGAAATAAACAAGATGATCAAACTGGAAGGCAAAAGACACAAACGAAAACGACAACAGCAGCAAAATAGGTAAAGCCGTAATAAAATTTTTCACGATAGTGCCACCTCCATGACTCTGTCTTATTATAAGACAAAATCAGCCGGTTATCGTGAAATACAGATTCGTTTTCACAAAGATGTCACGAATTTTTCTTGTTATTTGACACAATTTTTACACATTTACATCACGCTTCCAAAAAAGGAGCCAAGCAGCACCAACAAAAAAAACGAAATGCGCCCCTACAATGAATAGCGAAAAAAGAGGGCTCATGCCCTGAAAGAGCGGCGGACCTTGAAAACTGTATTGTGTAAAGTCAGTATTAGCGAAAAGTAGAATCTTCCCCCACTGATTTTCTAACAGAGACATGATCGACACTAGTGATTTCGCCGCGTATAAGACGAAAAATGAAGTCACAAGTGCAATCAGACTGTTTCTAAACAAACTTGAGCACAGAAAAGCAAAGCTTGCCATCATGACCACTTCCACCCACTGTGATCCAATCACAGCAAATGTGTGCAGAAATAACCGCCCAGTGCTTTCATCAAAATCAGTACCAAAGAAAATAAGGCCAAAAAGAAAAGCGAACACATAATAAAAAACAAACAGGTAAAGGACCATCAGCACAAGCGTGATGTATTTTGACAAGAAAATATGAAGCCTTGTCTTTGGCCGGATCAACAAGAACTTGATGGTTCTTTTTTGAAACTCTGTTGAGATCAATGTGGCGCCAATCACGACAGCGAACACTTGTAAAATAAACACAACATTCGTGGAATAAGCAAAATAGTTCGCGACTGTATCTTGCCCGCCAAGCCCGGAAATGACTCGTTTCAATGCTAGAGCCATCGTCAATTGAAAGACAACAATCAGTCCAAGTGCAATGAATGTGATCTTTTGTCTCGTGATTTTTTTATGTTCATTCTTGATGAGTTGAAGCATCTGCCGTCCCGCCTTCCGTCCATTTCATAAAGGCCTCTTCAATTGATTGTTTTTGAGGCGTCATTTCAAGTACATCAAATTCTGCTAAGACAAGCTGTTTATTCAGCTCCGGCACACGGTCTTTATTCAGTTGAACCAGCACATGTTGATCCCTTTGTTCATATGTATATCCTTGCGTATCTAGCCATGAAACTGCCTTTTCTACTGGCTGAATATTCATCAGCACCTGCTCTTTTCCTTCCATGTCGCGAAGGTTTGTATTGGCTTTGATCTGTCCTTTTTGGATGATGATCATGCGGTCACAAAGCTCTTCTACTTCATGCAAAAGATGTGTAGCAAATAACACAGAGACACCTTCTTCTTGTACAAGCATTTGCAAGTGCTCTCGAAACTCCTTCATTCCTGCGGGATCAAGCCCATTTGTTGGTTCATCTAAAATGAGCAGATTGGGCTTATGCAAAATGGCTTGTGCAATCCCGAGCCTTTGTTTCATCCCTAGTGAATACGTTTTGACCTTCTGGTGAATGGCGTGCTCCAGACGAACTCTTTTTACCACTTCAAAAATGCGCTCTTCTGAAACTCCATCATGCATAGATGCATACAGCTCAAGGTTTTCAAAACCTGTTAAATATGAATAAAATTCCGGATTTTCTATGATCGCTCCAACAGATGACATCGCCTTTAGATGATCATCATCTTGAGAATATCCATTCATGATGATCCGGCCGTTGTTTTTTTTCATCAAGCCAACGATCAATCGAATCAAGGTCGTTTTTCCAGACCCATTTGGTCCAAGTAAACCGACAATTTCCCCTTGCCTAATGTCCATCGAAATATGTTGCAAAATTTGATGCCGGCCAATTTGTTTATCGACGTTCTCTATGTGTAAAACAGCAGACTGCAAAGTGGTTCCTCCTTCTGATGTAAAACCTATGGCGGCAGTTACGGCCGCTCATCCTGTAAAAAGTATATCACGCTAGACAAGACGTTCCACGAAAAAAAGGGCTGATCCAGTCAGCCCTTTTTGTTGTTACAGTGATAAATTAGGTGTTGGTGCTTCCTTCTCATGTTTCTTCTCGGTTTCAGAAACAATCACCGCACATGCTGCATCACCTGTAATATTGACCACGGTTCTTGCCATGTCTAATAAGCGGTCTATGCCAAGGATCAGCGCAATGCCCTCAACAGGAAGATTCACGGAATTTAAAACCATGGCTAGCATGATGAGCCCTACCCCTGGGACACCTGCTGTGCCAATACTTGCTAGTACTGCCGTTAAGACAACTGTCAGCATTTGAACAAGGGTTAATTCAACTCCATACACTTGTGCGATAAAAATAGTCGCAACCCCTTGCATGATCGCTGTACCATCCATATTAATGGTCGCACCTAGCGGCTGCACAAAGCTTGAAATAGGTTCTGGCACCTTTAAGCGCTTTTGAGCTGTTTCCATTGATACTGGCAGTACTGCGTTACTGCTTGATGTACTAAATGCCACAACCATCGCTGGAGAAAATCCTTTGAAGAATGCCATTGGATTTCGTTTTGCTAATAGGGCAACGGTTGACCCATAGGTCAGGAAGAAATGCAAGATCAGCGCAATTAAGACGACTGAGAAGTAAAGTCCCATCGCTTTCATAGCATCGAGCCCCTGACTGCCAATTGCCGTTGCGATCAAACCGAATGTCCCGTACGGTGCGAATTTCATCACAACACCGACAAGATACATCATTAATTCATTTCCTTGTTCAAACAGCTTCAGCAAACCTTCTGTTTTTTTACCGAGCAAGGCAATGCCAAGACCTAAAAATACACAGAAGACGATAATTTGAAGCATATTTCCTTCAACTAGAGATTGGACTGGATTGGTTGGAATAATATTGAGTAGTGTGTCTGCCATTGATGGGGCTTCCTCAGCGGAATATTCTGCCGCTTTCGTATCAAAATTGCCAAATGCGCCTGGCTTAATAAGTAAGGCCAATGAAATGCCAATAATGATGGCAAAAGTCGTAGTGAGTAGAAAGTAAGTAATGGTTTTTACGCCGATTCTGCCAAGTTTTTTCGGATCGCCAAGGCCTGCCACACCAAGTGTGATCGAAAAGAAGACAATCGGTACAACTAACATTTTAATCAGGTTTAAGAAGATTTGACCTAGAGGTGTAAATAGATAAGGGTCTAACACTTTGAATACATTTGGAGCAAAAATGTTGAGCAGTAGTCCTGTGATTGCACCTACAATTAAAGCAATAATAATTTTCGTCGCAAGCTTCAATAAAATCTCCCCTTCCTCGTCAAAAAGGCCCACGAGAGAGTCTTCTCGTGGGCCTGCGTGTCCATACGTGTACCACTGTCTACTCTCTTCACGCTGATGAGGTTAGCTGACGGGTTAGGACGAAGAGATGTCCTTTTTTCTTAAATAAGAAAAATTCACCCCAAAAACTTGGGTCCCCCATTCCTTTAGAAGGATTAAGCGTGTGGTAATATGATATTTTCATACTATTTATACCTTATTTTTAGAAAATTGTAAACAGGTTCATATGAACTTTTTAATTACTTTCTTCCTTATTCGTGACCTCCAAGATATCTAAGATAAATACAAAGATTGGGATGCCGATAATCAGTCCCCAAATGCCAATATAGTGTTCAGAAAAGATCAGGACAATAAACGTGAAGAAAATAGGGAGCTCTGTTTTAGCTGACATGAGCTTCGGATTTAAGAAGTAGGCTTCAATGGCATGGATGATCACGATCACCAGCACAATGTATAAGACGTACATTCCGCCTCCAAGTGTATACGCAATAATGCTGAGTGGAACGAGGGAGATGACCACACCCGCTACCGGAATTAAACCTAACAAGAAGACCATGACCGCTAATCCAAATAATTGCGGGAAGCCCATAATGCCAAGCGCAATTGTCGTTAAGACACAGTTAACTGTTGCAATGATGAACTGTGCTTCAAGTACCTTACCAAATGTTCTGGAAAACTTACGTCCAAAGAAGGCAATTTCATGATAGAACACGGAGATTTTACTCGTTTTGAACTTATTCATGAATTGAATGAGGCGTTCCTTTTCGAACAGGAAGAACATGCTTAATATTAAGGACATAATGACCTGGATACTGAACGTGCTGAAATCTGTTAAGTATGTATAGAGGAAATTAAACCCTTTCTCGAAGAAAGAAGATATTTTGAAATCTCCGAACACATTGGTGACGACGTCAAAGAAGGGTAAATCTTGTGGATGATCTGCAATCTTTTTCCCTAAATGAAATAACTGTTCCACCTGTTTAGCAATGATGGGCACAAACACAAAGCCGCCAAACGTCAATCCACCAGCCAGAAGGATGTACAAAATGGTGATGACTGATTTCTGTCCTATTTTCAGGAAGCGATTTAAAAAGCCTCTTATGACCTCTTCTAACCGGTTCATTAAAAAAGTGAAAATGAAGGTCAGGAGGATTAAATTCATCATTCCTCTTAATAGATATAATGCTGTGGCTAATACTACAAATACTGAAAACCTCTTGACACCAGGTTTTTCGAACAATTTAAAAAATGCCGCCATACGTTACACACCTGCCAGGACTAAAGTCTATTTTTCGTTGGATCTCATATTCATTATATCGGATCTTTCTGTAAATTATATAACAAAAGGTCAATGAGGTCTTACGATTCGTCCTAAATTAATCAAGCTTTTATGTTTTTTCTTTTTTTACACAAGAAAAAACCGAACCCCATGTAGACATAAGGTTTCGGTTTTTTCTTGTTTTTATACTAAACAGCCTGCTTGATATTTCGCATTTCCTGTAGCGCTGTTTTACTCTTCGCTTCGTCAAATTCCCCTTCACTTTTCGCTACAACAATTGTAGCAATTCCATTTCCAATCAGGTTCGTAATCGCTCTTCCTTCACTCATGAAACGGTCGACCCCTAATAGCAGTGCAAGACCTTCTAGCGGGATAACCTGAAGTGCAGCAAGTGTAGAAGCTAGCACGATAAATCCGCTTCCTGTGACTCCAGCTGCTCCCTTTGATGTGAGCATCAGAACAAGGATAATCGTGATTTGCTGTCCGATGGATAGGTCCACCCCAAACACTTGCGCTAAGAAGACCACGGCCATGGACAAGTAGATTGAGGTTCCATCTAAGTTAAAGGAATAGCCTGTCGGAATGACAAGTCCAACAACCGACTTAGAGCACCCGTAGCGTTCCATTTTATCCATCATTCTTGGCAAGACAGATTCTGAAGAACTTGTGCCAAGAACAATTAAAATTTCATCTTTGATAAAACGGAGATAACCGAACAGGCTGAAGCCATACATTTTACAAATGATGTTCAGCACGACGAAAATAAACAGGAACATCGTCATATAAACGGAAAGCATCAGACTAGCCAGTGGTTTAATTGAAGCTAAACCGAAGTGTCCGATTGTATAAGCCATTGCTCCAAATGCCCCTAATGGAGCGGCACGCATGATGTAACCAATGATTTTAAAGAAGACAAGCGACAGTTTATCAAGCCATTCGATGATGCCTTTCCCCTTCTCGCCAAGTGCAGCGAGCGCAACACCGAATAAAATAGAGAAGAATAAGACCTGTAAAATATCTCCCTTTGCAAAGGCATCTACCATGTTAGATGGCACAATGTGTGTGACAAACTCCATCCAGTCGATACCCTGTCCCCCATTTTGGGTATATTGCGAGACATCCCCTTTTTCAAGCTTACTATAGTCAAGACCCGCTCCCGGCTTCATGATATTGACCACAAACAGTCCGATGACAAGCGCAAGCGTCGTCACAACTTCAAAATAGATAAAAGCTTTTCCCCCAACTTTTCCAACCTTTTTCATGTCCCCCATCTTGGCAATTCCAAGAACAATGGTTAAGAAAATAATGGGTGCAATGACCATTTTCACTGCATTAATAAATGTGTCACCAAGCGGCTTCATTTCTTTCCCTACGTTTGGCCAAACCATCCCAACAATGATCCCGATAATGACAGCTGCAATGACCTGAAATGTCAGGTTCTTCAATAGCCTCTTCATAAAAAATCAACTCCCTCACCCTTTGATGTAAACGCTTAACTGTTATCTGTAGGTAAATGATAGCGATTTCATCAAAGGCTGGGAAGCTTATGGACATATCGTACATTTTGGTCTTTTTGGTCTCTTAGTCAGAATGTACGATATATTTATTCACAGGGCGTCCGACCCCGCCATATTGCATATCTAATTTCAGCTCGCCTTCTTTTACAAGGAAGTCTAAATAACGGCGTGCCGTGACACGTGCAATCCCAAGTGCATTGGCGACTTCCTCTGCAGACTGCGCTCCTTCTTGCAGACGCATATAGGCTTTAATTTCATTCATCGTATGCACATTCAGCCCCTTAGGAAGCCATGTCTCTTCCTGCTTAACTGCAGGCTTTCGTATGATATCATCGAGCATCTCTTGAGAAAATTCTGCTGCGGTACGAATTTTTGATTTGAACGCTTTATAGCTTTCAAGAGATTCTTTCATCCGTTCAAACTTAAATGGCTTAATGATATAATCTCGGGCACCATTTTGAAGCATGGTGCCGATCGTCTCTTTGTCCTTTGCTGCCGAAATCACAATCACATCCACCTGCATCTTTTGCTTTCTGATGTCTTGCAGTGTTTTGACGCCATCTTTTTTAGGCATATACACATCGAGCACCACAAGATCTGGGCGAATGTCTTTGATCAGCTGGATGCCCTGCTCGCCATTTCCTGCTACAGCCGCAACTTGAAAGCCAGGGACACTCTTAATGAACTCTTTATTGACTTCTTGCACCATCGGGTCATCTTCAATTAATAGCACCTTAATCTGAGTCATCTGTCTCTCTCCTCTATTGTCATTGGGAATTCGATTGAGAAGGTGGTACCAATGCCGATGCTTGATGTGACTTCTACATTTCCCATTCCTTTGTCGATAATCGTTTTTACAATATACAGTCCGTAGCCTGTTCCGCCTTCTTTACCGTGAGTAAAGCCTTTGTCGAAAATATGAGGAATCATGTCCTCTTCTATTCCAGAACCATAATCTTCAATTAAGATCGCGAGGACATCCTCTGTTTGATCAATACTAATAGAAATGAGTTTTGTGTCTCTTTCTACAGTATCATACGCGGCAAAGGCGTTCTCGATCAGGTTGCCAAGTAGTTTCGTCATATCATGCTGATCCAGCCGCTCTGGGAAATCGCGCAGACTGCTATTTTCATCTACTTCAACCTTTATGCCTAGCTCCTTGCCCCTTCTTATCTTGCTCATCAATAAACCTGCCACTGCGTCATGCTGTATTACACGGTGGAGAAAGTCCGTCACATGCTCCTGTTCTTCGGTCGTTTGGAACGCTAAATCGAGTGCTTGATCGGCTTTCCCCAGCTGAATTAATCCCGCAATTGTATGAAGCTTATTCATATGTTCATGATTTTGCACCCGCAGGCCATCAACGAAGTTCTTCACCCCGGTTAATTCCTCCGCCAATTTGGCCGCCTCTGTCCGGTCCTGAAAAATCGCAACCGCTCCGATGATTTTCTTTTTCATCACAATCGGAATTCGGCTGCTCATGATCCGCTTTCCGCTCATATGAATTTCTTCATTGTAGACGGGTTCTGCGCGGTCAATGATTTCTGGAAGCCTTGTATCTGACAGCACATCCCAAATATTTCGGCCCACTACATCACCAGTCACGCTGAAAATTTGCTTTGCTTTTTCATTAAAAATGGTGATCATGTGCTGGTTATCAATGGCAATGACCCCTTCATTAATGGAATGAAAGGTAGCGGTGCGCTCCTCTAGCATTCTGACAATCTCATGTGGCTCCAGCTTAAACATTTGCTGTTTAATATGACGGGCGAGCAAAAATGAACCGACAAGCCCAAAGCTGAGCGTGAGCAAAAGGATCATGAGGATATCTCGCTTCATTTCTCCTAATATATCTGCCATACTCGGCAGTGTTCTTCCGACTAGTACAACCCCTGTTTGGTTAAATTTTTCATCCTTTACTGGATAAAAGGCTCTAATGGCTGTGCCAAGCTCTCCCTGTGCTTCTGAGAAATAGATATGCTCTGCAAAGGCAGGTTCTTCATCTGTCCCCTCAGAGCGCTGGCCAATCCTTGTTTTCACTGGATGTGTCAATCGCACGTGATCCATATCCATGACAACAATGTAGTCAGCATCTTGGATAATCCGAATCTCTTCAATGGCATGCTGTAACTGCGCACGCTCCTTTGTCTGATCATCCAATGCCTGCTTTACCTCATTCATCTCAGCTACTGTTCTTGCCGTGTTCATGAGCCTTTTTCGAAGTTCTCGTTCCTCTGTTTGCTGAATTCCCCCGACTAGAACAATTCCTCCGATTAAAAGGGCAAAAATGACAACGAAATATGTGAGGATGGTGAGCTTCCATCTAATAGATAATTGTTGTAATTTTAGTCGATTTCTCATCATTTTTTCACCTGTATCTTTACGAATTCTTCCTCTGTCAAGTATCCTTGACATAAGGGGGATCTGACGCATGAAGAATTTACTCGCCTATACGCTATTGCTCATCATCGGTTTTGTAACCGCTTTATACTTTGGTTTTTATCATATGATGCCTAAATCAGCGACGATCTTCGATGATGAACAGACTGGGCTGAAGGATCAGCTTGTGTTCAAATTCAGCCATGTTGTCGCAGATAATACCCCAAAAGGGCTGGCTGCAAAGAAATTTGCTGAGCTTGTTCATGAAAAATCCGACGGCAGGATCAGCATTCAAATCTTTTCAAACGGAAGTCTTTATTCTGATATCGAAGAAATTAATGCACTAAAAGAGAATCAAGTTCAATTTATTGCTCCGTCTACGTCAAAGCTCGGCATGCTGTCCCCTGAATGGCTGGCACTTGATCTGCCCTTTGCCTTTTCTAACTACGATGCTGTCCAAGAAGGGTTACATGGTGCGATTGGACAGAGACTGTTCGGCACACTGCAAAAAGACGGACTAAAGGGAATGGCCTACTGGACAAATGGCTTTAAGCAAATCACTTCGAATAAAGGCCCAATCAAGCAGCCTAGTGATTTAAAAAAACAATCTCTCCGTATTATGCAAAGTGACATGATTGAAAAGCAATTCAAGCTTCTTGGCGCAAAACCCTATCAGGAATCGTTCAATTCAACATTTCAGCTGCTAGAAACAAAAAAAGTAGACGGTGAAGAAAATACAATTTCAAATATTTATTCAAAAAAATTCTATCATATACAAGACTATATGACGATCAGTAATCACGGGTATTTAGGGTATGTCGTCTTAACAGATCAATCCTTTTTTGATCGTCAAACACCTGAGACGAAGCGAATTTTACTCGAAGCGATGGAAGAAACAACGGCATGGAATGAAAAACATGCCGAACAAATGAACAAGGATCAGCTGGAGGATATTAAACGCGAATCTCCAATTGCCATACACGAATTAACACCAGCAGAGCGGCAAAAATGGATGAAGGCGCTCGATCCTTTGTATGATGAAGCAGAAAGGATCATCGGTTCAACCTTGATCAAACAAATCCGCGAGCTCCGGGCACGCTATGAATATTCTCCGATTCAAGCGTTTGAAGAAGATGCTGAGACCAAATAAAAAATCCCTTCGAGAAAGGGATTTTTTTATGCGCCGGAGTCACGCTGTTCTTGCTGAGCGAGCTCCTCTAATCTTGTTAATATTCTGCGCTTTCGATATTGCATGATGCCTGTTTCGGCAATTCCTTTTAACTGTGAGCGGTTGGACGCTGCACCAAACAAAATACCCGCAATTGGGACAAGTTGAAACAGCTTCTTCCAGCCAAACGAATCACGGTAGTTATATACGACCTCACGCCATCCTTGAATTTGAGAGATCATGTTTTCGTGCTTCCCTTCTGATGCATGATAGCTCTTCAGCTCTTTTAATATTGATTTTTTCCCAACAACGTCAGCAGAATTCAGCTGTAAACATTTAATGATAAAGACTCGTTCTTCTTTATTTTTCGGATCATAGCCATAGGTGACGGCGATATCCTGTAATGTTTTTAAAGAGAGACCGAGGACAGCCGGAATATCTGCCGCTAATGTAAACATACCTCCGACACCTGTTGTCGCACCTTGCACAGTGGCGAGGTTTGTTCGGTTTTTCCCCATCTGATCACTAATGGCATCCATGACCTCGATCGGAGCCGCCTCAATATCTTCAATACGCTGAATCGATTCATCGGCACATTTCTTTTGAAATTGATGAATAATGCCTTTCTCTGACGTCAAATAGACACCGCCTGATTGAATGTAGTGCCCCATCTCATCTAATAACACACCGATTTTCTTTTGAATAAAGGCAGGGGTCAGCTTGTCCAGCATTTGAAATGGAAGCCGGCTGAGTTTCTCCCAAAACCATACCTTTTGCTGGTCTTTCTCCCATTTTTCAATCTCTTTTAATTGTGCTTTTAGCCACTCTCTTTCCTCCATGCCATTTGCCTCCTTAGATGCCGTTCAAGTATATGTCTGTTATTATACACAATCCTTGTCCATCATACGTATCGAACATTGAAGTGGTTCCGAAAGGTTTTAATCTCTTTTAAAACGGTTATTGCTTAGTAAACAAACAAAAGAGGAGTGATCAACATGTTAGGATTTCTGATTTCATTAGTTGTGGCGATTGTCATTGGTCTCATTGGGAGTGCACTCGCTGGAGGCAGTGTACCAGGAGGCTGGATCGGTTCAATGATTGCTGGGCTTGCAGGTGCTTGGATTGGTCATGGATTACTTGGAACGTGGGGTCCTAGTCTGGCAGGATTTGCGATCATTCCAGCGATCTTAGGAGCAGCCATTTTCGTCATTATTTTAAGCTTGATCTTCCGCAGCGTTGGATCAAGGGTTTCTTAAAAAACGATACAAAAGAAGAGGAAGCAGAGGATGCACCGCCTAAGATAAGAGGCGGTGTTTTTTATGTGTTGATTGACAAGGTATCTATTTTTTTCACTTACATATGATAAACAAACCTATTAGTTCAGATAGTTGACTTTTCATGAAGATGGGCATATGATGATTAAAAATTGCATCGAGGAAACTTTTTGTGCCAAAGCAAAACTTTGTAGAATCTAGGTGATGACATATGACAAACAAATACATCGAGGCACAAGCCCACATGTCAGTGGCAGCGGAGCGTGCACTTGAAGGAAAGGTGAAAGGATTTAGAAGGCTCCTTCCTTTTCTCGGGCCTGCTTTTATCGCCGCCATTGCCTATATTGATCCAGGAAACTTTGCGACCAACATTGCAGCTGGCTCGAAATATGGCTACCTTCTGTTATGGGTCATTCTCATATCCAATCTCATGGCCTTACTCATCCAGTCTTTGTCTGCAAAGCTTGGAATCGCAACAGGGAAAAATTTACCTGAAATTGCTCGAGAAGAGTTTCCAAAACCAGTCTCGATCGGTTTATGGATTCAGGGCGAACTCGTCATTATCGCCACAGATTTAGCCGAATTTATCGGGGCTGCCCTTGGTTTATACTTACTCTTTCGTATCCCGCTGCTTGAAGCATCGATTATTGCAGCGATCGGTTCTTTTGCCATTTTAGAGCTCCAAAGACGAGGTTATCGAGCGTTAGAAGCAGGAATTACCGGCATGCTGTTTGTTGTCGTGATTGCTTTCGCTGTACAAACCTTTGTCGCCAAACCTGATCTTGCAAGTGTCGCCGGTGGACTGTTCATTCCAAGGTTTGAAGGGACAGACAGCGTACTGCTTGCCGCTGGTATTTTAGGCGCTACGGTGATGCCGCATGCGATCTATCTCCATTCAGCCTTAACGCAAAGAAGAGTCGTCGGCAGAACGGAAAAAGAGAAAAAGCTGATTTTTCGTTTTGAGTTTTTAGACATCCTCATTGCGATGGTAGTTGCTGGCGCCATCAATGCCAGCATGTTGATTGTAGCAGCTGCTTTATTTTTTAAAAATGGTCTTTTTGTTGAGGATTTAGATGTAGCATTTCAGCATTTTGGAACTCTCGCAGGTCCTGTATCAGCGATCTTATTTGGTGTAGGTCTGCTTGTAGCCGGACTTTCCAGTTCTTCTGTCGGTACACTGTCAGGCGATATTATTATGCAGGGTTTTATTCAGTACCGAATCCCGCTGTATGTCCGCCGGCTGATTACCATCATTCCACCTATTGCGATCATTGCATCTGGAGTCAATCCGACATCTGCGCTTGTGATGAGTCAAGTGGTCTTATCCTTTGGAATTGCGTTTGCTTTAATTCCGCTCATTTTGTTTACAAGTAAAAAACGAATTATGGGCGATTTGACGAATGCTCGCTGGGTGACCGGAATATCTTGGGTGATAGCAGCTCTTGTTGTCGCACTTAATCTGTTTTTAATTGTGGATACGTTTATGTAAAAGACAGTGATCAGGCTGTCTTTTATATCGGGTTGTGGTAGAATTTCCCTTGAGAGGATGTGATCACATGTTTTTTTATCAGGATCAAGATCTATCCATGCGGCTGCTTGAACCAAGAGACGCGAGAAGTCTGTATCTGCTCATCCAACGCTCAAGAGAGCACTTACGTGAATGGATGCTATGGGTCGATTCGACGCAGACAGAAGAAGACAGCATGGCGTTTATTCAAGGTGCCATGCAGCAAGCTTTGCAAAACAATGGTTTTCAGGCTGGAATCTGGTCACATGGAGAACTCGTTGGTATCATTGGCACCCACCAAATTCATTGGATTAATCGGACGGTTTCCATTGGCTATTGGCTCGGGGAAGGCTATCAAGGAAAAGGCATCATGACAAAAGCATGCAAAGCGGTCATTCACTATTTATTTGAAGAGTGCGGTCTGCATCGCATTGAAATAAGAGCCGCTGTTGATAATCAAAAAAGCAGACGCATCGCAGAGCGTTTATCTTTTTCACTTGAAGGCATATTAAGACAATGTGAATGGCTAGGCGACCACTTTGCCGATCACTGTGTGTACGCACTTTTACAGCCTGAATATATGAAACAAAAAACGAATTCGATCAATCAGCCCACTTAATTGTGTCGATTGCATGAACTATTTTACAAAGTGAAGCTTTGTAGTATCCGTTGTGATTGGCATCTGATAAAATAGAAGGAAAAAATCGAGGTATGATGTATGTCTCTTATTATTTTATTTTACTTATGGATTGTCCCTTTATTATTTGGCATTTTCTTCTCATTCCTAACAAAGAAAGCCACATACAAACGCCGCTTTGTCCCATCATATAGCATGGCAGGACTCAGCATCGTGTTTCTCATTCTGGCACTCGTCTTTTCAGCCAGTCATTTTCTATTCATTTGCGGTATGTTCCTATTCGCCACTACACTTGTCGGCACAGGCATCCCGTTATTTTTAGCCTTTACCAAAACACCTTCATAAACAAAACCACCTTTTCGCGATGGAAAGGTGGTTTCTTTTTTTACTGCTGAGGCATTCGATAGGTCATCGTACCATTTGGGTTTTTTTCAATTACTTTCACAATGTCTTGAAGGATCTCTGACGCTCGATCGTTTGAGTCATACTTGCCGAGCGTCTTGACCCAAGAATCACTGCCTGCGATAAACCCTTCAATCTTTTTACCGGTTACTGTGACTTCGTGAACATTAACGAAACTTTGTTCGTTTTGCGTGAAAATCCATAGCATGGTTTATTCCCCTTTTTTTGTGGTGATTGAGTTTCGATAGTGTCATTTTCTAAATCTTAAAAAATGAGTACTTCACATTTCACCCTTTTTTGTTAATAACTCATTTCGAATAATGCGTGTCTCTATATCTGCATATCTTACAGGGATCGGCAGTCGACTATTTTTATCAATAAGTTTCATCACAATTTTTGTAGTTGTATCTAAATCAATCCAGTTACCACATGAAATAAAAATGGGCTTAACATTCATTCTGGTTCGAAGTACTCGACCATAAATTTCATCATCTATAATAATATCTGTGTATGCATTCTCTTTATTTTGGGGTAGGGTAAAATCTATTCCTTTGATTTTCAAATAGCTTTTTGCTACACCAATGGTAGGCTTCTTTAAGAAAAATGATGCCTGTGTAGCAATACCCATATGTCTATCATGTAAGTAACCATTTCCATCAAACATATAGATATCTACTTGTTTCGTCAGCTTTTTTACTGCATCTTTAATTAAAGGCAATTCACGAAAAGCAAGAAATCCGGATATATAAGGAACCTTTATTTCTCCATAACTATTCACTTTTTCAATTACTTGTTTTTCTGTCAAATCATATACAACTATGCAACAAACACCTTTCGATTTTCCATTTTTTTCAAAATAAGAAACATCTACCCCTGCGATAAACCGTATGTTTTCTAATCGGAAATTATTTTCCAATTTAACTTTAGGCAAGAGAGCTTTTTGTTCATTTTTAAATTTTTCTATTAAATGATCTATTTTATCATTATCCAGATTAACCATATATCACTTTATCCTTATTAATCGTTGAATTTTTCGACGTATTTTAAATCAGATTCATCAGGTTCTGCTTTTTGCTCTACAATATTTCCGTTTTCATCGTATTTTATATAAGTCATTTCTCGACCAGCAATATATTCAGATTCATACTTTTTATTTCCATTTTCAAAAAACTCGACTTGATATCCGTCTGCAGCACTTTTATTCATATTACCTATTTTTTTCACATTTCCATTTGAGTAAAATTCAACATACTTTCCCTGCTTAACACCTTGCTCTACATAGAAATAACTTTCAATATTTCCATTTTCGTATTTATCATAAGCTAAGCCCGTAAATAGTTTTTCGTTACCATCCGGGGTATATTCCACTATTGCTAGTTCGTAAGGACCCCCATACTCTAAATGTTCTTCAAACTCCGTACCATTTTCTAAAATAAAATCCTTTTGTAATATATCATTTAACATTTTTAGGAACCTCCGTGATAATTTTAGATCCATCCGTAAGATAAGCACAATGTGGACATCGTGGAAACATCATCCCAGCCGGTTTCACTCTACTTTGACCGGTCCTAACTACATTCAAAATAAAATTATCTAAACTAGCACCTGGGTTTTCCTTTAAGGCATTATTCAATGCAATCACTTCGGCATGTGACCCCGCACCTTTTGTAAATGCATATGAATCTATAACCTCTTTTGGCATTTTATCATATTTGTTTTTTATTAAGGGATGAAAATCTGGTAACTTTCCATCATAATCATTTATTGCATAAGAATATTTCCCAGTTTGTTTATCATAAACTCCAGCAAAAGCAGGTCCCATTTTCTTCTTACTAATACCAGTACCTTTTAATTTATTTAGCTCTTTCATCGTTTCACCGCGCAAATTGATTCTTTCATTTAATTCTTTAGAACTGATTGTTCCATATTTATTTCTTAAATAATCTATACGTTTTCCACTCTCTACAGCACCCATCTTCCCATGAAATCCTTTCGCCCCAAATGGCAAAAGCATCCCCAGCGCCGCATTCATACTTGCTTCCTGCTGTTCTTTCGAGACTTTATTTCCAAACATGTCTCGACCTGTAATCGCTTCGCTGAAGCCGTTGGTCGCGGTCAGCCCGTATAAACCTTTTTGGGATGTCTTTAGGGCATCAAAAGATTTTTGTGACGTCTTGTAGATGTCGACCGCTCTGACTGCGGCTGACGTGGCTTGGGTGGTTTTATAGACAGCCTTTCCGCCTTTGAAAATGCGACCTGCCCAACCAACGATAGGGATGTAGCCTGCTGCTGCCATGCCGCCTGCGGCGACTCGTTGGCCTGCGGTGAGTTCTTCACCTGTGATCGGATCGACACCTGTTGCGGCACGTTTTGCATCGTTCACGCCTGTCAGTTCATTGACGATATTTCCTCCGTAATCAAGAGCTTTTTCATACCAAGGACGGTTGGCGAGCGCTTCTTGTTCCTTTGCGATCTTGCGGGCTTCTTCTTGATCTTTTTTGATTTTTAGATATTCAGAAGTTTGCTTCTCAATATCGCTTTTTGCCTTGTAGATTTCGCTATTTTGATACGCTTTCTTGTCAAAATTCATAGGCAAAATGGATTTTCCGTCATTTGTCGCATTCATCATTTCTGCGTACAATGCCATTGTAGCCTTCTCCTCAGTCTCTGACAAAGCATATTCATCTTTTAGATTTTGATCAAGTTCTATTAAATCTTTAACCGTTTTCTTCCGCTCATCTTCCGCATCTGCAATCTTTTCGTCAAAGGTTTTACTATCAAATACCTCCAGAGAAATGAGGTCATCAATATCTTGAAAAATCGTTTTGAGTGCCTTTTTTTGATCCTTCACGATGCTTTTGGCATTCTTGATTCCCATATGTACAGCGTTGTCTAAAAAGTGTTCTTCTACAAAGGTGTCGCCGCCAAAATTTGTATCATCAAGCGTTCCAGAAACACCTTCATGAAAGGCTTTTTGTTTATCAATGAAGCTAATAAACATGTCCACATTTCCGGCGAGTTCTTTGTAGAAGCTTTTAATGTTATCGGCACCTTTTCCAGTGAAGTCGTCACCGAGATTGGCAACACCTTGTAATGCCTTTTTTAAATCTATCATTTGTTCGCGGAGTTCCTGATAGTGTTTTGCCCTTGTATCCATGGCACTGGTTAGTGCTTTTGCATCAAGTATCTTGCCCAGATTAAGCCACTCCCTCCATTATTGATCATAAAGTCTATTTTACCTTTCTCACCGAATTGGAAAAATAGGCTTTAAGTTGCAAAAAATCCAGTCTGTATATTTTTATATAGAAGAAAACAAGTGACAATTGAAATGATTTTACCTATTCAACAAAAAAAGTCAGTCTTCTAATTAGAAGACCGACTACCTGCTGTTTAGAAAAAGCGTTTAAGGCTTTTCTTGAGTGGAGGGATATCCAGCTCACCTTTTTCAAAGAATTTTTTCAATAAATATTTACTAAAGCCTGCTGCTTGTGTGTACGTGATTTTACCAGGTAACGGTGGTTCATTGGTCACCGCAACATCAATGATCACAGGTTTCTCAGCTTGAAGTGCTTGATCAAAGGCTGGTGCTAGTTCTTCATGTGATGACACCGAGATTCCTTTACCACCGCACGCTTCTGCAAATTTTGCAAAATCAATATCTTCCAGCTCTATACCATAGTTGATGTTGCCTTTTACCTGTTGTTCATATTCAATCATACCAAGGTTGTTGTTGTTTAAGATCACAACGACAATTGGCAGTTTATATTTTACCGCCGTCACAAAATCTTGCATCACCATTGTGAAGCCTCCGTCACCACAGACAGCAATGGCTTGGCGATTTGGTTCATTTAATTTAGCTGATATTGCGCCAGGTAAACCACAGCCCATTGTGGCAAGCCAGCTGGAAATAATGAAATCCTGCTGCTTCATTTCGAAATGACGTGCCATCCATACCGTCACATTACCGACATCAACTGAAAGAATGGCATCATCATCTACCGCTTCTTCTAATCTAGCGATGACTTGCTGCGGTTTAAGCGGTGATGTGGCAATAGATTTTTCCTTATCCATTTCTTCTCGCCACTTCATCATGTGCTCTGTACAAGCTTCAAGGAAACCGCGCTGCTCTTTATATTCAATATAAGAGGTTAGTTCATGAAGACCAGTCTTACTGTCACTTACAATCCCCACTTCTACTGGATATCTTTTACCGATCTGATCCGGTTTGATATCCAATTGAATGGCAGGTGTGTCTTCCGGTAAGTAATCCCTATATGGGAAGGAGGTTCCAAGCATGATTAATAAATCGCACTCTTCCATCGCTTCATATGCCGGCTTCGTACCGATCTGACCTAGGTTTCCTAAAAAGTATGGATGCCTGTCTGGAACAACACCTTTTGCAGGAAGTGTAATGACGATCGGTGCAGCTGCCTTTTCTGCAAACGAAAGAAGTTCTTCTTTAGCATTTCTTAATCCTTTTCCTGCTAAGATGACTGGCCTCTTCGCATTGTTAATGAGTTGAGCAGCCTTTAGCAGTTGATCTTTCTTCGGCCGCACATCTCCCTCTACATAAAGAGGTGATGTATAAACGGGACTCCGCTTAATTTTCTGAGAAAATAAATCATCTGAGACAGTGAGAACTGCCACCCCTTTATGGGTATACGCAGCTTTGATGGCTTGGTTCAATAAGTCAGGCAGAGCTTCTGCTGTTTGTACTTGCTGATTAAAGACAGCAACATCGTCAAACATCCGCTCTAATTTGATTTCTTGAAATGCATCTCTGCCTACTTCAGTTGAGGCAACCTGCCCTGCAATCGCTAATACAGGTGCACCATCCGCTTTTGCATCGTATAGTCCATTTAATAAGTGGACAGCACCTGGCCCAGCAATTGATAAACAAACACCAAGTTTGCCTGTTAGTTTCGCATCAGCTGCTGCTGAAAGTGCTGCCACTTCTTCATGTCTTGTTTGTATAAATTGAATTTTGCTTGATTCATGCCTTAGTTCTTCGATTAATTCGTTAATACTGTCGCCGGGCATTCCATAAATATGTTTCACGCCCCACTCTTCTAGTAGCGCTGTTACTTCTTTTCCTGCGGTTCTTTGCGGCATGTGAGAAAACTCCTTTTTTCTTACTCCATACCACCGCACCCTTTTGATCAAACGTTTCAACTTGCTCTTGTTACTTTTTAAAGTGATATGGAAGAGTGGCGACAACAATATCCCGTTTCCATAATAAACGGAATCTTAATAAGAAAGCTGATTGATTATGCAAAATGGTGTGCCATCTTTTTTTCGGAATAAATTGAGGGACGAGCACCATCACTCTATATTGATGTGCATTTGCTTTCGCTTCAATCGTTTCAAGAAATTTATCAAGCGGGTGAATGAGACTTCGATAAGACGAATGTAAAATCACAAGACGCACATCACTATTCAGCTTTTCCCAATCAGCTTCAATTTTCTTGTCTTTCTCTTTATCAAACGATACATGAACCGCTATGACCTGGTCTGATAAGGATTTTGCATATTGCACAGATTGTTCGACGACACGTGTGACACCTGCTATTGGGACGATGACCACATTTCCTTTGATTTCGACAGGCTCGGTTTCATTCAATAAACGTAATTGTTCTCCAACAGACAGATAATGTTTCTTAATAGAATAAAAAATAAATAGAACAATTGGCATGAAAACAAATACCGGCCATACAAGATGGAACTTGGTCAAAATGAGAATCATGAAAACCGTAAATGAAATAAGTGCTCCCACGATATTGATAGGCATTTTCACTTTCCATCCCTGTGGTTTTTCACGAATCCACTTTACACACATACCTGTCTGAGACAAGGTAAATGGAATAAACACACCGACAGCATAAAGTGGAATGAGGTGTTCCGTTTTCCCATCAAATAGCCAAATAAGCAGCATAGAAGCTACACCTAAAAAGATAATACCATTGGAATAACCGAGCCGATCTCCTCTCACTGTAAACATGCGCGGCATATATTTATCTTTTGCTAAGTTGACAGCCAATAATGGAAAAGCTGAAAAACCTGTGTTTGCCGCTAATATTAAAATTAAAGCTGTGACAGCTTGAATGACATAGTAGAAAAATGTCCGTCCAAATGTGTCTGATGCAATCTGTGACACAACCGTTTCTTCTGGCTTTGGCGAGATGCCAAAACCAAACGCAAGCAATGTCACTCCTACAAATAGAACGGCCAGTAATCCCCCCATCATCAATAAAGTTCTCGCTGCATTTTGTGCAGCTGGTTTTTTAAAGGATGGAATTGTATTAGATATCGCTTCAACACCAGTTAAAGCAGAACAGCCAGACGAAAATGCCTTTAATAAAAGAAATAACGTGATGCCTGATACATGTGTGCCAAATGCTGTATGTTCAGGTTCTGGCGGCACTTGCCCTGTTAATAGTTTAAAACCGCCCACCCCAATTAAAATGAGCAATGAAAAGACAAATAGGTACACAGGATAAGCCAAAATAGATGCCGACTCTGTCAGTCCACGAAGGTTTAACACCATAATCACTAGGACTAATACGATTGAGATCATGACATGATATGGATATAGAGCTGGAAAAGCCGATGTGATTGCATCGGTCCCAGCAGAAATACTCACTGCTACGGTTAAAATGTAATCGACGAGTAATGATCCACCAGCAACCAGCCCTGGTTTTTCACCTAAGTTTCTGCTGGAGACGACATACGCCCCGCCGCCTTCTGGATAAGCATAAATAATCTGGCGGTAAGATAGAATTAACGCCATTAAAAGAATTAATACACAACCTGCAATCGGGAGTGAGTACCAAAACGCTGCCGCACTGACAACTGATAGAACAATTAAGATTTGTTCTGTACCGTATGCGACTGACGACAATGCGTCTGATGACAATAATGCCAAAGCTTTGATTTTTGATAGTTTTTGTTCTCCTGCTGCCTGTGATTTTAATGGTTTACCAATTAAAATACGCTTCATCAAACTGTACATGTGTTGCCCGCTCCTTTAGTGTCAAACGATTTGAGTTACAAAATTTGGATCACCAAAAAGACACAGAGGCAATAGAATGCCCCTGTGCCTATTGTTTAGATCACAGGTTGGTCTTTGCTCTCTTTAACGCTTACGAGGTTAGCTGACGGATTCGGGCGCATGAGATTTTGCCCTACCTTAAAAGGATTCACCCCACGTGGTGTTTTATACCACCACAATTGGTTCCCCCGCTCATCGAAATGATTCAGCGATTGGTCTTTTATAAAAGAGATCATACTCCCGTTTGACACCAAAGTAAAGAGATTTTTTCAAGGTCTTTTGATCGTTTAGAACTCAGTCTTTTTACGGTTTTTTCGTACGAAATAGACAATCATCACAAGCACCAAAAGGATGAGTGCAGCGATACACACAAAGTAAATCCAAGACTCGCTACTGCTTTGTTTTTCACTTGTTTTCAGACTGCTCGATGTGCTACTGACGGATTGATGATTAGTAAACACGCCTTTGTTTTTACTCTCTATTGCAACTGTTGCTTTTTCTGTATTTGTTTGAAGAAATTGCATTACTTCATTTGACACGTTAGCTTCAGCTGCAGTCATTCCTGAAAAGACTGTCATTGTCTGTTCTTTATTCCAAACAGATGGCTGCGTCCATACAATTCGAGCCGTTGTTTCGTTGATCATGCCGAAAGAAGATACATCATACTGATCCTTTTTCACCGGAACAACGAGATCGGCTGCTTTTTCTTTCAGAAGAGAGAATGTTTGAATGCCTCCGATGAAAATGAGAGGGTGATTTTTCAATTGTTCATTTGTCACTTGAGAAGTTTTCATTAAATGATATTGAGCTACTTCTGGCTGACTAAAAGATTCCGTCAACATGGCCATTTGATTGATTGTTTCACGTTTGATTTGATCTGGTATGATGATCAATGTATTTTTCGAAGTGAACGGGAGCGGCCATGCGGCTAAATCTGGCTTTTCACTCGTTGTTCCTTCTGGTATTTGTAAAGAGCTATTTTTGTCAATGAATATCCAGCCTTCTTCATCCGTATGTCTGCAAGATTCCATGTTTTTAAAACCACTTGTGACAAATTGCAAATCAATATATTCATTTTTTTGAAGTATCTTTGAATCGACTGGAATCGAGACATGATAGAATCCATTCGCATCTTTGCTGCCTAGTTTTGTTAATGGTACGTCGTGCGGTTCGTCATTGATCATAACAGTTAACCGTTCTGTTTTGCTTGCCGCTGTATCAGATTTTTTGAATGAAAGATTGAGCTTTGCACCTGATTTTTGGTTAGCCAGTAGCGCTTTCGGATAATAGTAGTGGTCGGATGCCGTCTTGTTGGTCCCAACCGTGACATCATCTCCGCCAAAATCTTTCAAACGAATCTTGTGAGATGGTTTAGACGTTTGAGCTGCAGCCTTTTGAAGCACTAGGTCTGTTCCAGTCAGTTGATCCGTTAATTCTGACAGAGTCAGAACATTGATTTTTCCAGCGATTGTCACAGGCTTTTCCGCTGTCACAAATAAAATGGGCTGTTCTGTTTTCTTTGCTGTCAAAGTTCTCATCGCTACCGTAAGATGACTGCTTTTTGTTTTAATTCCTGCAGCTTGTTCAATCGATTTCATCCGTCCATCCCAGCTTCCTTTAGCTCCCACAGCAATCGTTGGGTGCGCCACTTGCTTGATGTCCTTTTCTTGGATAAGTTTGATCTCTTTTTGGCGATCTTTGTTTTTCAACGTACGGTATACTTTGATGGCCGCTTCTAATTCAGCTGCATCCGGTGAATTAGGAATTACAATATCTGTCTGTTCTTTCTGATCACCTGTTTGAATAAAAGGTGATGGAAAGCTATCTAATGTGAAATCTTTTGTCTGGATTCCTTTGAATGTAAGTTCACTTTCAGGATACACTTTTAGCCAATTAGCAGGTGTGTCTTGGTTGATACACACGCCTTCTTTTAAAACACCATAAAATGTGACCTGAATGCGATGAGTACCTTCTTTCAATTGTGCTTTGTTCAACTTGATTTGAATCGACTTCTTCTGGTTTTTCCCTGATACAGGGATGGTCTTTTCGATCTCTCCATCAATCATAACAGTGAATGAGGAAGGTGAAATCAATAATGGTGAAGCCTCTATATTGAACGTCAATGTGCTTGACTCTGTTTTTTCCTGATCCACTTGATAGGTAAATTCAGTGCGGTCTTCTTGTCCATATAAGGTCACTACGTCTTCTGATAGATGCTGCGTTTTTGTTTTGCTTTCTTTTGAAGATTGAACCCAATCATCTTTGACTTGAACTCGGTTGTATTGCGCCATTGCTTGACCTGCCATGAAAAAAGGCTGGATCGCTAAGGATAATCCTAATATATAAATCAACCATTTTAACGATTTCAATATGTCACCCGCTTTTCTTTTGTTGTTGATTGTAACGCTCGGTTTTGTACCATTTCACTTCTTGTTTCAATAATCGGCTTTTCACCTCTACACATAAGGAGTACACAACAAGCGCAATCCATACTTGGGAATAGGTAAAGTACATGAGAACGACAATGAGAATGTTTTGTTTGGTCAGCTCTGTTTTCTCTATGCTTAACGTAATCATTACTTCTGTTAAAAAGAGGAAGAAGGCTAACCCCCATAGGATGAGTGCCACAGCTCCCACAGATAAGTGAAGATCAACGAATAAGTTTACGATAAAAATGCCATTGGAGAGCAGTACACCAAAGAAAAATAAGAAATACGTAAAGAAAAAATAAAATAAATCGAAAATCATTCGTTTTCGTTTTAATTTCATAAACTGCCTTAAAAATTTGAGCACAACATATTGGTTGCCTCTAGCCCAGCGTGTTCGTTGCCGCCACCAGACTTTCCATGTTTCAGGCTCTTGTTCCCATGTAATCGCAGCAGGAAAGAACCGAATCACATAGCCCAGGTTATACACACGAATCGTTAATTCAGTGTCTTCAGCTAGTGCATGGACATCCCAGCCGCCAAGCTCTTCTAAAATGTGCCGACGGATCGCAAAGTTGGTGCCTGGTATTGTCGCAATTCCAAACCATTTCCATCTCCCGCCTTGCGCCATCCACTGGAAGCAGATCGTTTCTATGTTAATGAATTTTGTCAGGAGGTTTTTGGCTGCATTGATGACCCTGAATTTCCCGACAACAGCACCTGCTTTAGGATCATTCAATAATCCAAGAACCAAATGGTAGACGGCTTTCTTTTCAGGCATATTATCTGCATCGTATACACAAATAATGTCTCCTGTCGAAGCCTTTAAGCCTTCATTCAGTGCAGTAGATTTCCCCTTCCCTGCAAATGGCGGCTTTGTTTCAATCATATGGACATGATCGTATTGCTCACTAAATGATTGCACAATCTCCCCTGTACGATCAGAGGAATTGTCATTAATCACAATGATTTCAAGAAGGTGTTTGGGATAGGATAACTGGACCATGGCTTTTAGCGTCTGCCGAATGACCACTTCTTCATTATGTGCTGGAATGAGAATGCTGACGGTCGGCAGATCTTTCCCTTGTTTTGTCCATTTAGGCAGCACTTTTTCGTAAGTTAAATAGTGCTGAAAGCCTCCCTGCATCAGAAACATATGATATAGGAGCATGATCCAAATCAGTATTAATGATAGGTAAAATAAGATATCAGCCACCTGATTTTCTCTCCTTAAAGATCCGTTTTTTCATCGTCAGCCTTAAATACAATGTGTAAAAAGCAAATGCCACAATAAAGAGCAGCACCACCATTGTGAGTATTCGAAGCATATTTTCCATCCCGCTTCGTTTGTTTGTTTTTGGTTCAGCTATATTGGATTGCTCTATTTGAATCTGTCCATTTCCTGTTGTTTTGATCTGGACATTCTGAGTTTGAACAGTCTGTTTTGTTTTCTTTAAATCTAGCCATTCACTAGAAGGGATCGCATCCATTTGTGTGATTACATCTTGCAGCCCATCTATCCCCGCTTCCACATCATAGGACAGCCCAATGGCGGCGGATTGGATATGCTGCAAGGATTGAATTGTTTGCTCAGTCAGTATGTTTGCACCTTCTTGGTCAGACGCTGTATCTATAGACTGTTCAGGATATAAAGTCATGCCATGAAGCATGGCGGGTGTCGACAAAAATGGTGATGCACTTCTTGTTTTCCATGTACGGTCTGAGAGCTGCACCTGTCCAAATAGACTGGACACATGGCGGGAAATCACTTCATAGCCTTGCAGGGAAATGGCGTCATTTGGCACTTCAAATGCAAGAGGATATAATCCCTGCTGCGCAAGCAGTTCAATGCCTTTTGTCAGCTTTTCTTCTGTATAGATGGCTTCTTGATGTTGATTGGATGTGTTATACGCATTAAAATCTTTTTCATTTGGAAAAAAGCTTTTGTTCAGCTGTTGATTAGCTTTCTCTGGTTCATTTGACGTAACGGGCTGATCGTACTTGACATCCCAGAATTCAAAGCCTTTACCCGACTCCTCCGTTCGATACGTACGGCTAAACCCGTGAAGAACGACACTTGCTCCATTGCTTTGCAATTGTGTTAACACGTGGACAAGTTTAGGCCGGTCACTGAGCGTCACTTCATCCCCTGTTGCTGGATCAATCCATATAGGGGTCACCGCCAGCAGAAAAGGGATATGGCGAGCTGTTACGTATCGTCCAAGTTCAAGTAACTTCTTCTCCTCCGTGACGGGGTTAATCTTCCCAATCTGTAAGTACTTTGTCGTCGTTTGATTAGAAGCCGGCAGGAGACTTTCCAGCACCTCTGCAAGCAGCTTGTCGTGCTGAAGGATATTTAGCATTCCGACATATGCCGCACCTTCTTTTGTTTGAATCACAAATGGCTGTTCAGCTTGATTTTTCTTCAATAAGAATTTACGTTGCAGATCTGTCCCTTGAACCGTCTGAGCTGTGATTCCTCTCTCTAACTGACGGTATTCTTGATCATCAGTATCTTTGATTTGACTGATGTGATCTTGTTTGTGAAAAGTAAGCTTGGAGAATGGACGAAGCTGTTCCGCATTGTATCCTATTGCGATTAAGCGTTTTGATTCGTTTATAAGACGAATTGTTTGTGCTTTCAACGTTCTCTTTTCTTCACCTATATAGATAACTAGCTGAGAGTCATTGAGGTTCTTTTCAGTGATTTGTTCATCAGATAAAATGGTCGTTCGTGTGGAAAAATGCCCCACAAGTACATCAAGCATATGAACAGTTGGCGTTGTCTCACCTGATTGTGTGGAATAGACGATGAGGGTCCTGGACTCTTTCTCAAGTGCACCGGCTGATGTACTGTCTTTGATCGAAAGCATAGAGAAAAGAACGATTAACAAACAACATTTCGTCAAACCATTAAAGTTCATTCATCATCATCTCGTTTTCTAGTTCTTCTAAAAATTGCTCTGGTGTCCGATAATCCGAGCTGCTTGTTAAATGACAGACATGAAAAGTTAAGGTCACTTCACGACCATTTAGCAGGACATGCGTTTGCAGTTTATCCTTTAGCTTTTCAAGAACGATCGAGACGTTTTCTGCAGGTGTGTGAGTGAGCAGCAGCCCGATTCGTTCTTCGGATAATCGAAATTTCTTATCGGTTTCTCTCACACTTTCGCGTATCTTCATACTGAGTTGCTGGAAAAGATGCTGCATTTCTTTTTCTCCATATAATGTTTTGAATTCCGCTGAGTAGTGCATATGAAGAAGGATAAAGACGAATGGCTGTTTGTATCGTTCTGCTCGTTTCATTTCCTCAGACAACTCGAGTCTCATCCGCTCTGCATTGTCAAAGCCTGTGGTTGAGTCAATCGCTACAAATTGTTTGATGGCCCTCTTTTGTTGGTCAATGGTGTGACGCATCGTTTTTATTCGCTCATGCACATTTCCAGCAGAAATAGCAAAAAAGAGAAGCGCCACGCCCCATATCACGACATCTTGCAACGTTTGATGAGAAAAGAGTGAATTTGTGTGACCAAGCTCTGTAAAAAACATCCCGCTTCCTATAAAGAACAAAATCAACAAAGTAAAAACCAATGCTGGCAAAATACCAAATAAAATGCCGCATCCTATCACGACAAATGTGAGTGTGATGATCATGACACTCTCCGCATCACGTCCATTCAAGTAGCCCATAAATAAAATGAGTCCCGCAAACGTGAGGAGCACCGTATAATACGTGCGATAGGTGTTACTGAATAACCTTTTCATTTAGAAGCTCCCTTTCTGCAATTAGAGGCAATAAATTATCAAATGAGTGTGTATCTTTTTCGTTCATGTAGCCTCCGTAATAAGGCTTGAGAGGATCTTGGATTTGCAGCTCTTTCATTCGGTGATAGACGTCTTTTGCAAAATCATCTTCTCCTTGTTTGAGTGCATATAAGATCACCAGTGCATAGACTGAAGGTGATTCATACGTCACTGCTGGCTGTAATGTGCTCAGTTTATATCGTCCATACAGTTTTCCTTCCTTTTGGAAGTTGGTTTTCAGCCATTTCATGATGACTGTTGTATCAACCTGTGCACGTTCAGCATAAAGAGCCGTATAAAGCTGGTCGATCAAGTTGATTTCCTGATCAAACGAGTAGACTTTCTTCGCTATGTCATAGGATTTTGGAAAAAATCCTTTTTGTCTCGGTGCATTTTTTAGAATGGCCAATTGGTTGTTCATCATTTGTTCTGTGAATAGGTGGAGGGATACTAGTTCTTTGATTGCTTTTGGGTCAAGATATGAAAGTGTGATTGTATGTGAAGTTTGCTTTGTCGATGCATCATAATAGTCGGTCAACATACCCTTGAACATGTTTTTGTCTTTTAACGCTTTTGCGATTTTTTTGGCTGTGGTTTGATACACTGACTTCTGCCACAATTGATCTGCTTTTTGAAGTACTGTTACTACACGTAAGTCATCAACTAAAGCATTGACTTTGCTTTTTTGATGAGATTCGATTTGCCAGCTAAGAAGATCATGTTCCAGTAAGAATTGAGTGCGCAGGACGTCTACCTGTTGATCAAAAGATGTTTGATCTTTTTTTCTAACAAGATAATCCATCCAAAGTCCGAGCGATTCTGATAAGTAAGTAGGCTGCTCCGCAAGCGAGGTCCGGATCATGCCTTGATCTGTCATTAAGTGGTGAGTCATAAAGTACTCTCCTGACAATACTGGCTTTGCAGGTTCTGGTTGAGCTGAATGTTGCTGCTGTTTCCAGGTACATCCGCCTAGTAGAATGACAATGAGTATAGCGATAGCTGTACGATGTATGGGTGTATCCATTCGTGTCCCCTTTCAATCCTTGTTCTCTCTAAGCATCTAACGATTTATTATAGAGCGTTTCTGTTTAAATGAAAATAAATATTTTATACCAAATTACGAGTCTTTTCGCTTACATATTCCCATTTACAGAAAAACAACATGTCAAAATACTCGAACAAACAAAAAACCCATGCGAATTTACATGGGTTTTTACACAACTATTGATCTAATTTTAGTTTCTTCAATTGTTCTGCAAGTGCGTTATTGATTGGTTCTTCCACTTTCTTTTGTTTCTTCATATATTTAGACACATCGTGCTTACTGGCTCGTTTTTGATTGGATTGTGATTTACGTTTTTCGAAGACAGACAGTTTCTCTCTATGACCACAAACACAGGCAAATATTTTGCCATCGCCTTCCCCGCGCAGCTCAAGCTTTTTATGACAGTTCGGGCAGCGTGCATTTGTTTTCTTTGCCACATTTTTTCGATGTCCGCATTCTCTATCCTGACAAACAAGCATGGTGCCGTTTTTACCGTTCACTTTTAACATGAGTTTTCCGCAGTCAGGACAATGTGTGCCTGTCATGTTGTCATGCTTAAAGGTTTGGTTCGTTTGTTTGATTTCAGATACGGCTTGTTTTGCATATGACTTCATTTCACTCATGAATTGAGAAGCTTTCAATTGGCCTTTCGCAATTTTAGAAAGCTTTTGTTCCCATTCCGCTGTTAACGCAGGTGACTTTAAATCTTCAGGTACTAAAGAAAGCAGCTGCTTCCCTTTCGATGTGATGAAGATGTCTTTGCCTTTTTTCTCAATTAAGAAGCTGTTAAACAGTTTCTCAATGATATCAGCTCGAGTTGCCACTGTCCCCAATCCACCCGTTTCGCCAAGGGTTTTCACTAAGTCTTTTTCCTTGTTCTCCATAAATGCAGACGGGTTCTCCATGGCAGATAAAAGGGTCGCTTCGTTAAAACGAGCAGGAGGTTTCGTTTCGCCTTTTGTCTCTTTTAATTGGCGTACGTCAAGTGACTGCCCCTCTGTTAATGCCGGCAAGTGCTGATCTGCTTCGGCTGATTCCTCGTCTTCATAGGAATCATCGTACACGGCTTTCCAGCCGGCTGATTGCACAATTTTTCCTTTCGCTGTGAATGTCTCACTGCCGATCTTGGCGATCACTGTTGTTTCCTCATATTCAAAAGGGGTCATCAGTACAGCGAGGAATCGCTTGGCAATCAGGTCATATAATTTACGCTCTTTATCGCTTAATGCACCTGGATACAGCTCTTCTTCGGTTGGAATGATCGCATGGTGATCTGACACTTTGGCGTCGTTGACGAAGCCTTTATGTGCTTTAATGCCTGATTGTAAAATGCGATTCACATGCTGCGCGTAAGGTCTAACGTTCATTCCTTTGAGTCGATCTTTTAATGTAGGCACGATATCTGCCGAAATGAAACGTGAATCCGTACGCGGGTACGTGACGAGCTTATGCTGCTCATACAGACGCTGAAGTGTAGACAGTGTTTCTTTTGCTGAAAAACCGTAGCGTTTATGGGCATCACGTTGCAATTCTGTCAGGTCATACAATCCTGGAGCAAAGGATTTTTTCGCTGTTTTTTTCAGTGCATCAATCACTGCAGATTTTCCTTTACAGGCTGCCAAACGCTCCTTCACTACATCCTCTTGGAATGTACGGCTTTGTTTTGTCTTTGCATCCTGCCAAGTCAGCGTCAGTCCGTCTACTTGTGCAGTCAGCCCAAAGAACGGCTTCGGCTGGAATTGCTGAATGTCTTCCTCTCGCTTGGCGATCATAGCAATCGTTGGCGTTTGCACACGTCCACAGGATAACTGCGCATTGAACTTCGTTGTCAGCGCTCTTGTTGCGTTGATCCCTACAATCCAGTCTGCCTCTGCACGCGCCACCGCAGAGCGGTACAAGTTGTCATACTCTCTGCCGTCTTTTAATCGTTTGAACCCTTCTTGAATGGCTTTGTCTGTAACAGACGAAATCCATAAACGTTTTAGAGGCTTTTTCACATGTGCTTTTTCAAGAATCCACCTTGCCACAAGCTCCCCTTCACGTCCAGCATCTGTTGCGATGACAATGTCTTTTACATCTTTTCTCGCCAGCTGCGCTTTGACCGCTTGGAACTGTTTCCCTGTCTTTTTCATCACGACAAGCTTGAGTGGTTCTGGAATAATTGGTAAATCCTCTAGGCGCCAGGATTGAAATTCTTTCCCGTAGCCTTCTGGATCAGCCAGTGTCACCAAGTGGCCAAGCGCCCACGTGACAATGTATTGATCTCCTTCTAAAAAACCATTTCCTTTTTTATGACACTTCAGCACACGCGCTAAGTCACGTCCTACTGAAGGTTTCTCTGCTAATACAACTGTTTTTGACACTAAATTTCACATCTCTTTCTTCTATCCATCCTTTTATTATAGCAGACGTGGAGATGTGGTTCTAATGACGGATTATTTCTTCAAGCGCTTGATGATTTCGTTTGTGATTTCTTGTGTTCGATAAGCCCCGCCGATGTCTGCCGTTAAAAAGCCGTCTGCTGTGACTGACTCGATGATTTCGAGCAGGTGTGTACCGAGTTCTTCCTCTCCGAAATGATCAAGCATGAGTTTAGCGGTCCAAATTTGACCGATTGGGTTGGCGATTCCTTTTCCTGCAATGTCTGGGGCTGACCCATGTACAGGCTCAAACATTGATGGATATTTGCCATTTACATTGATGTTGGCAGCAGGCGCCACGCCAATACTTCCCATAATGGCTGCCCCAAGATCAGTTAAAATATCGCCAAATAAATTACTGGCAACAATTACATCGAATTTCTCAGGTCTTGTCACAAAGAAGGCTGAAAGCGCATCAATGTGCTGCGAGTCTGCTGTCACCTTTGGATAATCCTTGGCTACGTCTTGAAACACTTCATCCCAAAATGGCATTGTATGAACGATTCCATTCGATTTGGTTGCACTTGTCACATGCTTTCGTCTCTTTTCTGCTAATTGAAAGGCAAAACGCATGGCTCGTTCTGTCCCTTTTCTTGAGAAAACAGCATTTTGAATGGCAAGCTGATCTTCCCCTTGATAGATGCGGCCTCCAATTTCACTATATTCACCTTCACCGTTTTCTCTTACAACAAGAAGATCGAAATCCTTTGGGTGAGCAAGCGGGGAGCGAATGCCGCTCAGCTGTTTTGCAGGTCTAACGTTGATCACCTGCTCAAATTCACGTCTAATTTTAATGAGCAATCCCCAAAGTGATACATGATCCGGCACTAAATTGGCATCTCCGACTGCTCCTAAGAAAATGCTGTCAAAGGCTTTTAGTTGTTCCAATCCATCCTTTGGCATCATTTCGCCATGCTCTAAATAATACTCACAGCTCCACGGAAAGTCCTGAAAGGTGAAAGACAGACCGCCATGCACATCTGATACCGCTTTCAAAACTCGAATAGCTTCAGGCACAACTTCCTTTCCAACCCCGTCACCTGGTATCGCTGCAATTGAAACATGCTTCATTGATTTTTCCCCCTTTGTTATCGGTCGACCGTCGACCGTTTCATTTGAGTTTACTAAAGAGTGCGTGTTCTTACAATGGACAAAAGACGCTTTTTTTGATCAAAGCGCCTTTTTATCCTGCATCAGTATATGGGGCTTCTGTTTCTTTCTTCCCGCACTTTTTTTATCTGAAAGCAGCAAACCTCCTAAGGTCAGTGCTGTTCCAAGCCCAGACATGAAGGTCAAGCTCTCGTGAAGAACGATCATTGAAATGATCATCGTGATAATAGGCACTCCATAAATATACACACTTGATTTCACCACACCGATCGTCTTCACGGAAAAGCTCCATGTCAGAAAACAAATAGCAGATGCAAAGACGCCTAAAAACAGCAAGTGGAAGGCAAACGATGGATTGGTCAACCGCTCCCAGTCTAAACGAACCTTAAAATGCCAGATCAGTGGAATCATCCATAGCAGTCCGTAAAAGAAGACACGCCTTGTTACCTGAATGATATGGTAGCCATATTGGTTGATCATCTTCGATAAAATGGAATAGAATGCCCAGACGATGGTTGCTGTTAATGCTAAGGCATCACCGAGTGGATTCAATTGAAACGTCGTCATTCCATTCATGCTAATCAGCACGATTCCCGTCATCGCGATGAAAAAGCCTATGAAAAACCGGCTGTGCAGCGGCTCATCTTTTAATAAAAAATAAGCCAATAAAAAAGAGAAGAATGGGACAACGGAGCTGATGACACCTGCATTCGAAGCGAACGTATAAGTAAGTGCGACATTTTCTAAAAAGTAATATAAGACCACACCGCATAAACCTGCCAGCGCAAACATCCCTTCATGCTTTTTACTTTGCACCTTCATCGTAAACGGATAGATGATCATCAGAGCCAAGTACCCTATAAAAAAACGGAAAAATAAAATCTCTGTTGGAGAAAAAGCCGTTAATAATATTTTGGTAGAGATAAAGGTAGATCCCCATAAAAAAATGGTGAACATGGCCGCTAAATGACCGAGCAGCTGTTTATTTTTCATCAGCTGTTACCTGCTTTACAAAAATTTGCTGATACTGCCCTGGCGTGAGCCCAATAAATTCTGAAAAGAAATGACTCAAATGACTTTGATCAGAAAATCCAGCGGAGGCAGCCGCATCTACAGGCTTCACTCCTTGGGCGAGAAGCTCCTTCGCAAAGTTCACTCTGACTGTCTGTAAATAACGATACGGCGTGATGCCTCTAAACTTTGTAAAAGCACGTAGCAATGAATATTTGTTCATGGACACAAGCTCGCCTAAGTCATCTAACGATATATTTTCCGTGAGGTGTGTTTCGATATATTGCTGTACGTCTCGGACTTTTTGTTCGTTGGCACGTGTGGCTGATGCTTTTTCCTCTGAGGTATCAGCATAGGCTTCAATCAATTGTTTCATAAAGAAATAGAAGGTTTCCTGTTTATTCAAAGCAGGAGCTTCTTCTGTGATCATTTGATGTAGATCATATAATGGCTTTGTTAGTTCACTTTGTGAAAACACAGGGGCTTTAAAATGCGGTTTGTGCTGAAAGACCTTCTCTAGCACACCTGCTTCAATATTTAAGCAGCGATAATCGAGTGTCCTGTGATCAATTTGTTCACATGCGTGATTATCATACGGATTAAAAAGAAGGATATCACCTTTTTCAATGATGTATTCTTGATTTTGGCAGACCAAACGTCTTTGACCGTCTTCAATAAATCCAATCACATAATATGTATGAAAATGATTCGGGAACTTTTGCATGATGCCATGAAAGCGATATGCCTCTATTTGTAAGTCTTGATCAAAATGTACAGTTCGTTCCTCTTGTGTGTTCATGTCGATCCCTCTTTTCGCTGAACTGATCATAAGTGTAGCACACCCCTTTTCTCTTGGATTGTACGATATTGACTTTTTGATGCAGGCTTGCCTAGAGGGAAAAACTTGGATAACATGAGACAAAAGATGATGTATAAAAGAGGGAATGATGGCATGAATTCATTCGAGATGGAAAGACCAACACCGTATCACATGCAATTTTATGAACATCTGAAGCAAATGATTTTTGATGGCCAGTTTCAGCCAGGAGAGCGCATCAATGAAACACAGCTTGCCAAACAATTTGGCGTAAGCCGATCACCGGTAAGAGAGGCGATGAGGCTGTTAGAAAAAGACGAGCTCTTAATCGCGGATCATCGATCAGGCTATTCCGTCTATACGTTAACAGAAAAAGATGTCGAGGAGCTTTATCAAATTCGGGTAGCTTTAGAAACACTTGCTGTTGAGCTTGCCTGTAAGGAAGCCGTGCAAAGAGAAATGGATGAAATTGAGCAGGTTCTCACGCAGGCGGACGAAGCGATCAAGCAGCAGCTGCCCTCTAAAGAGATCGTCCAGTTACATGAAGCCTTTCACCAAAAAATCATTTTGGCGAGTCACAATGACCGCTTATCCAAACAATTGAATCACGTAAATGCACTCATTCACTATTGCCGCATCTTTCATTTTAGCGGCGGGGCTCGTGCTGAAACCATTCAAAGAGAGCATGCAGCCATCTATTCTAAAATAAAAAAGCGCCGCTCCACAGAAGCCGTTCAAGCAATGACGGAGCATTTATTGCATGATGTGATGCACTTAAAGCAAGTACTCTCTGAAACAAACAAGGAGTAAAGGACTTTTCCCATTTTTTAAGCATTCCATGAACATATTTTGAATTTTTCGTAGATTATCGCATGTTCAGGCGGTCTTTCGTTTATATTAGAAGATGAGAAACTAGCTTTTATACAGGAGGATTTGTATATGCATACAAGTATTAGCCGTCTGAGACAGGCGGGTTTTATTGAGGGTATGTCTCTTTTAACCCTTCTTTTAATTGCCATGCCTCTAAAATATTTTGCGGATATTCCGATGGCGGTCACCATTGTAGGCTCTCTTCATGGCGCATTATTTGTGATCTATATGCTCATTTTGGCATATGTGACCTTTAAAGTTCGCTGGCATTTGAAATGGTCCATCGCCGGATTCTTTGCGGCATTCATTCCTTTCGGCAACTTCGCCTATGATAAGGTGCTTCGCCAGTATGATACAAAAGCTTAATCAAAAGGGCTAAAACGAAATTCGTTTTAGCCCTTTTTCTACACGCTGACGTATTTTTTAAATCGATGCATATTTCACAATGGCTGCTTGACGTGTCATTTCGTGATATGCCACCCATAATTCATCACCTGGCAGTACGCTAGTGATCGGATCGATTGGCTGTTTCACTTCATACATCACGCCATCTCTCTCAATCTGAATGACCGCTAACGGCTGGTTGCCGATGACACCGGAAAATGTGACATGGGTCACTTTTGCACTTCCTTGTTTCTCTTGCATAAGACTGATTTCTTTATCCAGCTCTTCCTGTTTTGTCTGCATCGTGATTTGAGTTCCTGGCGCGACCTCCATGTGGTCAGGGATGAATTGACTGACCGTTTTTGTGATGGATTGATCTCCGCTAGAAACCGTCACATCCAGCATAATAGGCTTCTGATCATGAATTGTGACTGGATATTGCTTCACCCGCTGGATCGTTCCTGTTAACGTCACATCTTTCCCCGCACGATTCCGCACTTCATGCCCATAGGCTGCCATTTTGAGCTGGCCGCTGATGTCAACGAGATCGGCTTTTTCTCCTGTTCTAAACTCAAAACCAGCGGCTTGAATCATCGGAATGGTATACCTTTTCTGATCTGCTTCAAATGTAAGTGATAAGACGGTGCCTCGTCCTACGGTTCCATATGATTCTATGTTTCTTAAAATAGCGCCTTTGATGAACTTTGGCTCGCTCGGCTGCGAGAAGTCACCCTCTTTTAAGAGCATCGCTTTTTTCTTTTTCGGATTGTAGAGAATGGCGATACGCTGACCCGGTTGCGGTATCTGAGTATAGGATACAACCGTTTTAACCGCCTTCTCGATATTTTCCCCATCATATTGAAATTGAAGCTGCATGTTGACCAGCGGCTGTTCATTGATGTAGGTACCCGTTTCTTTGACAGATACAATATTGGCTTCTAATGTGACACTGTCCTTGATCTTGTTCTTTCTCACCAGTCTCAAAATCGGCGGCAGGAAGATCGCTAGCACAAATAACAGCAGTGGGATAAAGAGCCATATCGCCCAGTTGAGAATGAGTGGTCCGCCCTTCATGACATATTGTATAAAGGTGTCAACAGACGTTTGGTGGGCTGGACTGGCATTTTCGATTGAGATGACCTTTTGCAAAGGGAATTCCTTTAGCTGTTTGCTTTTCGCCTCAAATGCCCCCGTTAATTGGTTGCCAAGTGAATAATAGAGCCAATTGCTCTTCACATTTTTATGAAAAGAGAGATCTTCTTTTTCTAATGATTCATATGACAACGACTGAAAAAGCTTGCTGGCAGACGTCGCCTTATTCGTGCGATGATTATAAATATAACCAGTCAGCTTGCCTTTTGCTTCATCCTTTGCTGTAGAGCCTGCAAGAAGAACTTCTTCTTCATTCAGCTGGTAGATAAAGGTTTGGTAAATCGGTTTTGGTGTTGGGACGACTTCCCCAAGCCTTCCCTCTGCATCCACTTTCCTTGGTCTTTTTGGATAGGTGGATTCGACAGCGACAGCAACGTTTTGTGATGATCCGATCGTTTTTTGCAGCTGCTGCACGACTTTATCTTCAATGAGGCTGAACGGTTCTGCACTTTTGGAGACATAGACCCCAAGCTGATGTTTCTCGTTTGAGATTCCGCTGACATACGCCTTCTGGTCATTTTTCAAAGTCAATTCAAACATAGGGAATGGGGTCTGCCCTCTAAAAGAATTCATGACGACATCGATGGAAACAGGTCTTGCTGGCAGCTTCAGCTCGTTGAGATTGTGGACATGAAACTGACCATTCTTTAGCTCACCGAGGACCGCAGCAGCGCCTTCCTTTTCTCCTGTAAACAAGAGTCGTCCATTCCATTGATATGTATTCGTTTTTAAAAATGAGGGAATCTGTAAGTTTTGCTTGACGAGTTCTTTCTTTGCTCCGCTTGGAGACAGTTTCTCGATCAACAGCTGCTCGTCTTTATTTTTTAAAGCAAGTAAGAGATGGTTCCCTTGAATAGATGGCAGCATTTCATTAAACGTATCGCTTTCCGTGGTCCATTCACTGATTCTTTTTCCTGATTGAGGATCATACATTGCAAAATGGAGCTGCTGGTTTTTTGATACAGCACTCACCACTCGTTTTCCTTCATCGAATGTAAATATTCGTTTGACGTCATACTGCGTCGCTTTCCCTGCTGACAAATCATCTTGGTAATGGTTCCACACCAATACACTAAGAATGATTGCTGGAATAAAGAAGACAATATACCTGAGGAAAATCACTGGTATTCTTTTCACTTGATCGCTTCCTTTCATGGAGTTCCTTTTTCTTATACGTCAGTGCAGCGAGAATGTTTCATGCTAGAAGAATACCATTCCAACTTTCTAAATCCATATTTTACATATTTGATTGTTTACGATAAAATCCAATCAGATTCAAAAAAAGGATGTTATCTCAATGGATAAGCTATCATCGATCATTCTAGCGGCTTGGCTGCGTGTTCCCCGTTGGTTCAAGCAAGGGGTGCTCGTATCTATTACCATTTTCTTTTTTTATATGTGCTTTGTAAAGGGGCTGACTAGCTGGCACACCTTGCCGCCTGTCACTTTGCTCGCATGCGCCATTTGTTCCTTTTTCATCTGGTTGGTGTGGCTAAACAGTCAAAAAAACAAGTAAAAAGGAGAATTTCATGAAAGAATCCATCTTTTATTTTGCTATCTCTTTTGTTCTTCAATGGGTTTGGTTTGGGGTTGTGCATCCAGATAGAGGCGTGACACTGCTGGACATGTTGATCTTCTCTATTTTGTTTACGGTGATGTTCTTTTTTATTGGCCGGATTTGGAGGTATCAGAAGAAAGGGCGAAGTGAGTAATGATGAAGCATTTCCTCTTTCTGTCGATGCGTGTTCGTTGTTCTATTGTTGGCGACGGATCTTTTTGAAGGAGATATCATGCGGACGGTGTCCGCTTTTATCTTCCTTTTTCCTATTTTATTGTTTAAAACGTAAAAAGGCTGCCAAATAGATGGCAGCCCGTTTCTTACTCTTTTCATGCAAATAAATAATCAATGTTTAATCTCCTTCACGGAGTGTATGAATTAAGATTCGATCATATCAGTGTGTCATATGTGTTCCGAGTGAACCTACGTTTGAAAGTAAACGCCATGGAAGTTCTGGATAACAAGACAACGAAAGCCCTACCTCTCATTCGTCCTTACGGCTCCGAAGCCGTGCCAGTGTGAATTGTAAATCAAAACGTCTTTTTTCCATTCTTCCGCTTTTATAGGGGGCGGTTGCAGAAGGAAAAGAATAAGTTTGTTCGCTTTGACAGCGTCTCGTTCTTATCAAGTAGAAGCTCTATTGCTTCTCATTATGTCATAGAAAAAAGAAAGTTTACTTTCTTTATTTATTTGCTATTTCAACACTTAATATAAAACTATAACACGTTCCCCCAACTTACGCAAGTGTTAAAGTGATAATTCTGCTGGTGTCCGGTTTCCTTCGTTCATATAACGAATGGAGGTTGGGTCAATCTTAAGGATCACTAAGTTTGGATCATCTTTTCCTTTAAACCATTTCTCCATCTCATCTGACCAAAGGCGGTCGATCAGTTCTGGATCATCAGTCAATGTGGCTTTACCTGCGATTTCTGCATATGTGTCCCCAAATCCTTCACCTGAATAACCAATGAGAATATGAACATTCGGATTTTTTTCAATCTCATCCGCTTTATGTGTTTCTTTGCTTGTTGGTGTATATAATGTCAGCCCTTCATGAAAAAAAGTCATATAGCGGGTATGCGGCTTATCTTGTTCAACAGTCGCCAATGTTCCCACTTTTTGTTCGTCTAATAAGTTCATTACCTTTTGCTTTAACTCTTCTTGTGACATGTATCTTCACTCCTTCAAAATGTCATCCGTACTCTTAGGTTTCCACGACAATCCATTCATTAAACAAAGAAATGTGTTTTTCATAAAAAGACATCTTCTAGCTGATGCTATAAAAAACGGATACTTTGAAAGGGGAAGTTGAATATGCATCATGAAACGATGTTCCATTTGAGTTCACTTGTTATTGCAGCGGTTGTTGTGGGCATTATCATATGGTCTGTCTCATCTGTACAGAAGAATCGGAAGAAATACTAAACATACCGCCCAATCAAATCTGGGCGGCGTGCTATTGATCATGTATTCATAAAGGAACCGCCATTGACGTGAAGTGTCTGTCCCGTCATATAAGACGATTCGTCCGAAGCAAGCAGTACATAGCAGCCTACATGCTCCACAGGCTGTCCTGGTCTTCCCATTGGTGTCTCGGCCCCGAAGCTTTCGACACTGTCTTCATCAAATGTAGATGGAATGAGCGGCGTCCAAATTGGACCGGGTGCTACACCGTTTACCCGAATTCCATCTTTCACAAGCGACTGTGCCATAGAACGAGTAAAGCCGTTGATGGCCCCTTTTGTCGCCGTATAATCAATGAGCACTTTGTTGCCTCGATACGGGTTAATAGATGTTGTATTAATAATGGAACTTCCCGGTTTTAAGTAATCGAGTGCCTTCTTCGTAAAATAAAAATAAGAATAGAAATTGGTTCTAAAGGTTTGGTGAAGCTGTTCACTAGAAATATCTTGAATACGTTCTTTCGGATGCTGTTCGGCCGCATTATTGACTAAGATGTCCAGCTGTCCAAAGGCTTCAACTGTCTTTTCTACCGCTTTCTCACAAAAGGCTTCGTCCCCGACATCCCCTGCAATTGTTAAACATTTGACGCCTTCCTGTTCTACACGTATTTGCGTATCCTCTGCATCCTCATGTTCATTTAAGTATACGATCGCGACATGAGCTCCTTCTTTGGCATACGCGACAGAAACGGCACGTCCAATTCCGCTGTCTCCCCCTGTAATCAGCGCTACTTTTCCTTTTAGCTTACCAGACCCTTTATACGATTCATCCTCATAGATCGGCGCAGGATTCATTTCTCTTTCACTGCCTGGCTGCTGATCCTGCGTTTGGCGCGGAATGCCATTTGTTAAGTATTCACGTAAATCCATGTGTAAGCTCCTCCTTGATTTGTTGATGTATCCTTTCATTACCACTTCATTTTTTCACTCAAACATCCCTATGCGTCATCGATGCGTTTTGAAAATTGACAGGTTTCAGGATGGGGAAAATCGGTTACATAAACATAAAAAAGGAGCGTTCTCACATGCTGTCAACCATTTCTAAAACCTTTAGCAGACCAAAAGGCTGGCTCGGAAGCATCGCAGGTTTTATTATGGCAAATGAAAATAAGGCACTGAATCAATGGGCGATCCAGCATTTAGATTTATCAGATGGTGAAAACATATTGGAAATAGGCTATGGCCCCGGCTATAGCATCAAACATATGCTCAAGCATTTTGACGATCTTCACATTGATGGACTAGATGCTTCTTCAACTATGAAGGAACAGGCGCATTCGCGTATAAAGAAACGATCCAAAGAGAAGCAGGTCCGGCTGTATGTCGGGAAAATTGAAAAAACACGCCTGCCGGCGGATCAGTATGACAAAGTACTTTCTGTTAACAATTATACGATTTGGGATGACCCAAAGGCTGGCGCACTCAACCTTTATCACACCTTGAAACCGGGCGGAACACTCGTCATTGTGATGCAACCAAGAGAAAAAGGAGCGGACGCCAATCGAACAAAAGAAATGAGCGAAAGCATCCTCAATGATTTAGAATTTGCTGGATTTGATCAGTTTTCTGTTGAATATGAGGAGATTCGTCCCACCCTCGCTGTCTGTGTCACAGCAAAAAAGCCGAGAAGCGAATAAGCTCTCGGCTTTTTTCTTACCATTTTGCCTCTTTGACAAATTGATAAAAAAGTTGATGTAATTTCTGTTCAATCTCTTCCTTTGTTCCTTGTCCATAAAGTGCCATGCTTTCTTCGCTTTCAATGATGGATGAACTGATCAGGCTAAACATTTCAGACCCTTCTTTGCCAAGCTCTAGCGGCGCCAGCATGAGGAGCATTCTGGACATAAGCTGCTGCCCGCCATCCATGCTTTTGATCTCGTATGCCTCATCAAGATCATAGATATGAAAGACCGGTTTCTTAATGAGATCATGCTTTAAGTGAAAAAGAGCAAACTCGGTTCCTGGAATGCCTAAACCACCTTGCTGCTCACGCTCAAGTAAACCGGCTGTCACTTCGTCTGCACGTTCTAAATAGCCTTGACTTTCAACCTGACGCATCAGCGCTCTCATAGTTGACTCATGCTGCTCTGTCGTCTTCTTTTTTTCGATTGTAAAATGGGACAAGATGCTGCGAATCACTGACATATAATTCGTGATTTGCTCTGCCATTCCTATCATATCAACCGTTTCCTCCACCGATTCTTTTGCAGATTCCTGCGCTCTTTTTTTCTCAATCAGATAAGGAATTTTTCGTTTAATATGAGACTTGACCCGCACTGCGTCATCCTCGTTTAAGAGCGGGCTGACCATAATGTAATCAATGTGCTCATAGGGGATCGGCACGGTTGATACGATCATGTCATAGCTCGCAGCGTCGATTTCCTTTAGCTCCATTAAGGAAGATAGATCGAATTTGGCGATCTCAGGCAATTCTTTTTTTAATCGTGATGCGAGCATTTTTGACGAACCGATACCGCTTGAACAAACGACCAATGCATGAATCTTGGTTTCTTCTTTTTTAATTTCAAGCACCGAACCAAAATGAAGCACGATAAAGGCAATTTCATCCTCTGGAAATTCGATCTCAGGAAAGAAGCGCTCCACACCTTCTTCAATCGCCATGAACAGCAAGAAGTAGTCTTTTTTTATTTGTTGTGTGAGCGGATTGTAAATCCGCATCTTTTCTTTTAATCGGTTCATAGCTGGTTCAAGATGAGACACGAGTCCCTCATACAATGAATCGTTTTCATTTAAATGATAGCCTGTTTTATGAGAAATAAAGTCAATGAGTTTCTTCGTTCTCAGCGCGATATCTAACTCAATCTCATCAATGCGGTATTCTGCCGTAAAGCTTCGATTTGCACTGCGCAAATGGATGGTCATGTATCCAACTTCAGCTTCAGGAATCTCTACATTAAACATGCGTTCTAATGCTCGTGCGATTCTGAGTGAAGATTCAAATTCCTTCGTCCGCTTTAATTCAAGCAATTCTTCCTCTTTCATCCGAATGGTTTCACCGATTTGAATGCGTTCAATGGCATAGGTTAAGTGAACGACAAGTGCAATATAGGCACTATCTGACAACGAGAGAGAGAGTCTGTTTTTCAAATGAAAGAGCAGCCTTTCTACCTTGAGCAGCTGTCCTCGACTGACTACCCCAAACACCTTTTCAGTCGCTTTCGTTCGATGTTTAATATTCATCTCAATCGTTTCGAGAAATAATTGAATGTCGAGACGGTCAACGATCAGGTTCCCGACAATTTTTCGTTTGGCTTCCTCCGGTCCTTTTAATTCAATGCCGTACCCACGCTTGCGGATAAGCAGTAAACCGTAAGGAGCGATCCAGTCCGTCAGTTCATCTAAGTCGTAGCTGATGGTCGCATTTGTGACCTGCAAGTCGGCTGCAAGTGTATATAATTTCACCGGTTCTTTTGCTTCAAGCAGGGCACACAGGATTAAGAGCTTCCGTTCATCAGAACTATATTCAATTTGATCTTCATTTGAAATATGAGACAGAAGCCGCTGTTTGTCTTCCTGTTCACCGACCGCCTTCAAGCCCTTCCCCGGCTGTTTATCAAGTGATAGGTTGTAATTCTTTAAAATAGGTTTAATGGATTTAAGTTCTCTATGAATGGTTCTTGTACTTACCTGAACAGAATCGGCGATCTCACGAATGGTGACATAACGATTTTGCTGAATCATATATTTGATCACTTTCTGTTCTCGTGCCGTTATGTACATGAAATGCCTCCTTCTGCTTAAATAGGTCTATTGTCACACTTTAATATAAAACGCTTTCACTGATCGATGCAACCTGAAGTTGATCTAAATTTGGCACACAGGCTGTGACAAAATGAAAGACTCACACGTTTCTCCAAAAGGAAGGTCCATAATCCTTTTGATGAAATTGAATCGTTTGTTCATGAAATGGCAGTGTGCCCCCGACCTTTAATGAATAGGTAGGGTTATAGACGGGAGAGCCAAAGCAATACTCCATCGTCCCTTCCTCCGGCCGAAACATGACGGTTCGCATCGTCCCAAACAGCTCTTCATAATTGTGCACAGTCAGACCAGCAGGGTATTCTGTCTGAAATAGTTCCGTAAGAGACTCGCTTGACGGCTGTTCTTCTAAAGCTTGAATTAACATGTCGTACCTGACAACAGAATGATGTTTCGTCAACCCTTTTGCCGTGTGATCAGCGAGCGGATGGTTCGTAGCCGCAATAAATCCACGCTCCGGCCTTCTCACCTTTTTTTGCCCATCTATCATTTCAATCACAGCCGCCTCTCCCTTCCGGTCAGCAAGCATGAGGTGAACATTAGACGCGACGGGCATTTCCTGTACCAAACGGACGGCATCCTCCACCGTTTTACAGGGCTCTAGCACAGCACGAATGACATGATATACTTGCAAGCCAGCAACAGCCGGCGGCTTTAAGCCTGGTTCGTTGCCAACAGGCGGACCGCATGCAGAAAATGTTACCGATAGACCATGCTCATTCATCCCATCCGATCGACCAAATAAGATTAATGATGAGCCTGTATGGACTGCTGAGCCCTTCACATGCGTAGATACAAGACGCATATCATCAAACAGCGGAGAAAAATCATAGTTGCGAAGCATCACCGTCTGTTGATTGGCAGCCTCATTCCCCTGCATCACACAATGGGAACAGCCTGGCTGAAGATACGAAGAATAGAAAAAGGTCAAATCGCTTTCATCTATTTGCATTTCATCACAAAATCCCGAGAGCTCTTCTTCTAACTGAGGAAGAAACGGTCGAATCAGCTGCTTTGTTTCCTTCACAGCCTCTTTTGATAACGGTTCTGATTGAATGTATTGTTTCTTAAGCAAAGGGCGTTCCTTCAGCCAAATAGCCTGCTGCTTTCCTACCTCATAAGCTGTTCCTTTCAATTCATGAAAATACGCACTCATCTCCTGCATGCATCCACCTCTTTTGTCTTTGTTTCTTTTATCATATCGAAACAGCCCTTCATTTAAAAGAATGAAAAAAAACTGTAATCCCGCGGGATCACAGTTGCTTAGCGGATTTTTGAAACAGCGCTTCTGCCATTGCTTCATATCCTCTGTGGTTTGGATGAAATTGATCAATCGATAAGTATGCGCTTTGATGACCTTCAAATACACCGTAAATATCCACCACTTCTACATGTGGATTCGTAGCAAGCTGGCGAAGGTGATGTTTGTATTGCTTCAGCCATCTCTCGGCGATCGGAATCTCAGGAAAAGGATTATATAAATTCAATAAATATACGCAATATGGTTGATGCTGCCCTCTTTTTATCAGGGCGATTTCTTGAACCATTTTGCTAAAATTCGCCTGACAATGCATAGACGCTTGCAGCAGTGTCTTTTCATCTTCACCTTTTTCATACTGCAGAACAGCTTGAACAAGATCATTCCCGCAGCCTGTGATGGTGATGATGTCAGCATGAGCAATCGCCCGCCTTACATCAGACCGCTGAAAAAGCTGCAAGATCTCTTCCGTTGTTAACCCTGATTTCGCAAATACGGACAGTTTCACCGGTATATGCAACTTCTTTTCAAGCTTCGCCGCATATCGCTCCGTAAAACCGCCGCCAAATAAACGTGCCCCCACCCCAACCGTTAAGGAATCTCCAATCGCAACATAGGATCGTCCCACTCTTATCCCTCACTCTCTCCTGCCTTCTCTTATATATACGAAAAAGAAGAAGAAATGCTTGTAGCAGATGGCTTAAAGGCATCCACCTTTTTTTCAAAAATGCAGGATGAGCGCATTTACAAACACTTTACTTGCGATATCGATCCATTTTTTGTTCAATGGGAGTAGGGTTTTTTTGCTTAAATCGCGGACTTGAAGCGTTTCAGAAAAATTTACAAACTTTTTATCTTGATTTCAAGACTTTATACCTTGACTTCAAACTATATAGTGATTACAATGAAAATATCAGTTTTTATGTAACTGTGCTTGTTACATCTTTTTCATAGCATTCCAATATGATTAAAGATGCCACATATTCAGTGTATCTTTGGGATACGCTAAAAAAAATCATTGAAACAGAAAGGATTGAATGAACATGGCAAAAGTTTTATACATCACTGCACATCCGCATGATGAAACAGTTTCTTACAGTATGGCTACTGCTAAAGCATTTATCGAATCTTATAAGGAAGCAAATCCAAGTGACGAGGTTGTACATATCGATTTGTACAAAGAAAACATTCCTCACATTGATGCAGATGTATTCGCTGGATGGGGCAAGCTTCAATCTGGTGCTGGCTTCGATACACTTTCAGCTGAAGAGCAAGCGAAAGTTGCTCGCCTAAACGAATTAAGCGATCAATTCGTTTCTGCTGACAAATACGTATTTGTTTCACCACTTTGGAACTTCTCATTCCCACCAGTTCTTAAAGCATACATCGACTCTGTTGCTGTAGCTGGTAAAACATTCAAATACACTGAGCAAGGTCCTGTTGGATTACTAACAGACAAAAAAGCGCTACACATCCAAGCACGTGGCGGATACTACACTGAAGGTCCTGCTGCTGAACTAGAAGCAGGTCACCGTTACCTTGGAACAATTGCAAACTTCTTCGGTATTCCTTCTTTCGAAGGTCTTATTGTTGAAGGTCACAATGCTGAGCCTGCAAAAGCAGAACAAATTAAAGCAGATGCGATCGAACGTGCAAAAGCTTTAGGTAAAACTTTCTAATCATGAACACGCAAAAAGCCAATGATCTTAACGATCATTGGCTTTTTATTTGTTCAGTTGTAAAACCTAATTCTTTTGAAATGCCGCTGGCCGCTTTTTTGACCTGCTCAATTAAATAAGGAAGCCGTTCCTTTTGATAGCCGGCCTCAAACCCCGCAATACTAATGCCTGCTGCCACCTCTCCATGATGATTGAAAATGGGTGCTCCAATAGCCGCAGTATAGTTTTCAAGCTCTGAATAGCTTAACGTATATCCACGCCTGTTTGATTCTTCGATCATGTTTCGCAGGACATCTTTATCGGTAATGGTTCCGATCCCGATTTTCCCTAGCTCTACCGAATCAATATAGGCAAGTCTCTCTTCCTCTGGCAAAAAGGAAAGAATACTTCTCGCACAAGCTCCCGCATATAATGGGGATCTTCTTCCGACAGCGGTATAGAGCCGGACAGGCTGCGTTCCTTCCATTTTCTCCACATAAATGGCTTCATCTCCTTCACGAATAATGAGCTGAACAGCCTCACCTACCTCATCACGCAAGTTTTCCATAAAGGGCCTTGCAATTCTACGGATATCGAGGCGGTCTGCGACAAGCTGACCGTATTCAAGGAACATCATTCCTAATCGGTAAACACCTGAAGGATGCTTTTCTAATAACCCCATATCGGCTAACGAGTTGGCCATTCGGTGTACAGATGTTTTGGGCATGCTCGAGAGCTCAATCATGTCATTTAACGTTAATTGTTCGTGTGTGATAAAAAGCCGTAATATCTCCATTGATTTCACAACGGTTTTATTTGTGTTCTGCATGTTCCTCACCTTTTCTAAAATGAAAATGCTTCGAGTTTTAATCTTGCCGTCAGGTCCTTCATCTCTGCTTCTTGTGTGAATAAGGCTTTCTCTGCTTCTTGGCGGTCAATTTGTTGAAACGTGAGATTCGCTCCAGGCATCGCCTGCGCAATGAGCGGCAAATCGACTGTTGCCACCTCACCAATTCGGGGATATCCACCTGTCGTTTGACGATCTGCGAGCAGAATAATCGGCTGGCCGTCAGGAGGAATTTGAATAGAGCCAAAAGCAACCGCTTCTGAAATCAATTCAAGTTTTTGCTTTAAACGAATCGGTTCCCCTTTCAATCTGCATCCCATACGATCAGATTGGGGAGTGACCTGATAAGACCGTTCGAAAAAAGCTTGCTGCGATTCTTCCTGAAAATGAGATAGATGTCTGCCCGCCAGCACCCGAATGACTGGTGATTTCCCGAGAGGCAAAAAATGCGCATGATTGACTGTCCAGTCTGGCGCACGTTCCCCTTTGCTTTTTAACATGTGAACGAGGCGCTCCGCCAGTGATGACGGTTCTCCAATTGGCAGGACGTCTCCTTTTTCTAGCGGACGCCCTTCTATCCCGCCTATCTTCGCTCTGACGTACGTACTTTTACTTTTCATCACCGGCTCAACATCAAATCCACCGGCTACAGCGAGGTAGGAGCGGCATCCCCTCTTACAAGGGCCAAAGGTGATCGTGCTTCCTGCTCGAATGAAGAGTGGTTTCCATAGAGGCGCTTGTTCCCCGTCAATCTCAATCTCCACATCAGCACCGGTCAAGGCAATCAGCTGATCCTTCTGACATGTCAACACTGGGCCGGGCCCCATTAAAGTGATTTCCAGCACCGCTTCGTTTTCTTGATTCCCGGTGAGGATGTTGGCGATTCGGAACGAGAGCGGGTCCATGCCGCCGCTCGTTAACACACCGTACTTCTGATAGCCTATTCTCCCTTTATCTTGAATGGTGGTGAACATTCCTGGCTTGATGACATGTATACTCAACGATCTTCCTCCTTCATGCTGAAAAATTCCTTTTCAGACAGTTGAACAAATCGAACCTCGTCCCCTGCCTTTAGTAGACTAGGTCTCTCAGCATTCGGCCGAAATAAGGACAAAGGGGTTTGTCCAATGAGCTGCCAGCCTCCGGGTGTAGATATCGGATAAACCCCTGTCTGCTTCCCCGCAATACCCACAGACCCTTTTGGAATCGACATTCTTGGTGTTTGTCTGCGCGGAGCTGCAATTTTTTCAGAAAGTCCGCCTAAAAACGGAAACCCAGGAGCAAACCCAATCATATAGACAAGATACGTCCCGGAGGTGTGAATGCGTACAACTTCTTCAGGCGTCAAATCATTGATACGGGCGACTTCTTCTAAGTCAGGGCCGAGCTCTCCTCCATAACATACAGGAATGTCGACGATCCGGCGCTTTGCCTGATTCCCCTCCTGCCAGTTGTCTTCAAGGAGGTTTTCAATATAGTCTTTGACCCATTCATACGGAGAGATCGCACGTTGCTTAAGCTGAGCAGATTGATACACCTTATAGGGCTCATAAAAGACGGTCACGTTTGTAAAAGCTTGAACAGCTTCCACATATCCTTCAAATGGATGCTGTTCAATACACGAAAACAGCTGCTTCACACGCTCATGAATGTCTTCACTTATATCAGTCCCGGCTTGGATGACAACGGCTGCGTCTCCTAGCGGGTGGAACGTGATCGTATCTTTTATCGTTGAAAATGTCACTCTTATGACACCTCTCTTTCTACAGGACACCGAGCTTTTGATCTCTTACATCTGTGATAAACATATGACCGGGTGCATGGGTGATCGCAATGTCTGGCTTAGTGTGCATGACGATGGCTTGCGGCGTCACACCACATGCCCAAAACACCGGAACTTCCCCTTCTTTGATCACAGATGGTTCTCCAAAGTCTGGTTGATCTACATGTTCAATGCCAATCACAGCTGGATCACCTATATGGATAGGACCACCATGTACCGATGGGAATCTAGACGTCACCTGAACACTTCTTGTGACTTGATGCGCTGGGATCGGCCTCATGCTGACAACCATCGGACCATGGAATACACCTGCCCTTTCACATGGAATGTTCGTTTGATACATTGGGACATTATGTCCATTTTCAATATGGCGGACAGGAATGTCATTCAGCATGAGTGCATGCTCAAACGTAAAGCTGCATCCGATGAGAAAGCCCACCATATCATCCTCCCAATAGGAAGAAATATCTGTTATCTCTTCTTGAAGAACCCCTTTTTTGTAAACACGGTATTTAGGGAAATCCGTTCGAATATCGGCATCAGGTGCTGAACGCCTTGGCACTGGATCACCTGGGTCGAGCACATCAAGCAAAGGGCACGAAGCCGGATTCCGCTGACAAAATAAAAGAAAATCGAAGGCCAGCTCTTTTTTGACGATCATTAAGTTGGCTTGCGCAAATCCCTCAGCAAAGCCAGCCGTTGGTCCTGTGATCTTCTGCTTACGAATCAATTCCCTTATTTGTGACGGCTTATAGGTTTGATATGCTTTCATGTGATCAGCTCCATAGTTTTGGAATTTCATTCATGATGGTATATCCGCCCATGATTGCCATGATGACAACAACAAACGCACCTGTTGCGGTCAAAAAGAATGGATGGCGATAATCACCGACAATTTCTTTTTTATAGGCAGCAATCAGCAATGTTCCGAGTGCAAGCGGCAAGATCAATGCATTGATGGCCCCAACCAAAATCAATATGTTCACAGGTCTTCCAATCGTTATAAAACAAATGGTCGAGAGCGCAATGAATCCAACGATAATGCCTCGTTGATTTTTCTCGATTTTTGGTGAGAAGGTTTTAAAGAAGGAAACGGAGGTGTATGCTGCTCCAATGACTGAGGTAATGGCAGCAGCCCACATAATAATCCCGAACATTTTATATCCAACATTTCCAGATGCTAATTGAAAAACAGACGCAGGCGGGTTCGACGGATCAATCTGTAAGCCTTTTGAGACAACTCCTAGAACGGCTAAAAATAAAGCCACACGCATCACGGATGTGATCAAAATACCGAAAATGGAACTTTTCGTCACTTGCGGCAATGCATCCTTCCCCTTAATGCCAGCATCCAGCAGACGATGGCCACCAGCAAAAACGATATAGCCGCCAACCGTTCCGCCGACAAGTGTGACAATTGATAACATGTCAATTTTCTCTGGCACAAAAGTTCTCATGACCGCTTCTCCAACTGGCGGTGCTGTGGAAATAGCCACATACAGCATCAGACCAATCATGACAAAACCAGCGATTTGTGTGAATCGGTCCATCGCTTTTCCTGCCTCTTTAATGACAAAAATGAGAATGGCAATGACTGCACTGACCCCAGCCCCTATGCGGGGATCGACGCCGAATATGACCTGAAAACCGAGACCCGCACCAGCGATATTTCCAATATTAAAGGCAAGACCCCCAATGACAATCAAACAGGCTAACACATATCCAAGACCCGGCAGAACCATATTGGCAATGTCCTGTCCTCTTTTTTCCGAGACGGCAATGATACGCCATACATTTGTTTGCGCAAAAATGTCTAGCAAAATGGAAATCAAGATGACAAACCCAAAGCTAGCTGCGAGCTGCTGTGTGAACACCGTTGTTTGTGTTAAAAATCCCGGTCCAATGGCGGACGTTGCCATTAAAAAGGCTGCGCCCATCAGCATAGAACGGTTCCCTTTTGGAGCTTTCATCTGTTTGGCTTTCTCTCTTTTCATGCTGTTTCCCCCTTTGATGACGATTTATCGAAAGGCCTTGAGTTGAATAGTGGCTTCTTTTAGCTTCGCTGTAATGGTTTTTGCAAATTGAAGCGCATGACTGCCATCCCCGTGGATGCACACCGTATCTGCTTTGAGCTGAACATCTTCCCCTTGCACTGTCCGCACTTTTCCCTCTCTTACCATACGGATGACCTGCTGAACCGCCCTTTCATCCTCTTCAATAAGTGCATGAGGTTCACGGCGGGATGTCAGTGTCCCGTCTGGTTGATACGTGCGATCAGAAAAAACTTCATGTGCCACTTGAAGACCGATTCTTTCCCCTGCTGACGCAAGTTCACTGCCTGACAGCGCAAATAACACAAGGTTAGGATCAATATCATACACAGCCTTCGCAATTGATTCAGATAATTCAGTATTTTTAGCCGCCATGTTGTAAAGGGCGCCATGTGGTTTGACGTGCTGCATCATGCCGCCTTCTGCTTTCAGAAAGGCTGATAATGCACCAATTTGATAGATCACAAGATCATAGGCTTCCTCTGCTGAGATAGCGATTGGACGTCTGCCAAAACCGACTAAATCTTGCAGACCTGGATGTGCACCAATTTGAACCCCTTTATCCAGTGCCATTTTAACCGTCTTTCTCATCACAGTTGGATCTCCCGCATGAAAACCGCATGCAATATTGGCTGAGGTAACATATTCAAGAATTTGTTCATCTGAACCGATGGTGTATTGACCAAAACTTTCTCCCAAATCACAGTTAATATCCACTTGATACATAGGACCCCTCCTTGTCGTTCCGAATTGCGGAATAGAAAGTCCGAATATTCGAATTTATATTGATTATACCAACTTTGGATAGACTGCACATGAAATTGTCAGAAAATATAACAATAGAACTAGTAGAATGTGTCTCTTGCAAACTTTCGGTCTCATTCTCAAAAAGGTTATTCTATCAACCTTTTTGAACATTAAAAAAGAACAAACGTTTGCAAATAAATGCAGACAAAAGCATTCATTTGGGGGAGTATTGGGGGGAGTTTTTTAATAATTGACAGACGTAAAAGGAGCGTAAAATGAACATAAACAATACAAGATCATTCTTTTATAAGACATCAAAATACCTGGGTGACGTCAATGCCGTTCAAAAGGGTACTATCGGAAAACGTATCATGCGACGTGCTGCGGGTAAAACAACCGGCAAGCTAATGAAAAAGATATTCAAATAAAATAGTTCACGGTAGTGATTTCATGAATGATCTTGAGAGGGAGCTTTACAGGATCATATATAATATGATCAGGAAAAGACGAACAGTCCATTAGAAAAGCCGTTAGAAACCTTATGTCTAGAAATGAACTGGCGTGGGATAAGGAGAAGCAGGAATGGAGATTCAAATAAAAAAAGAAGCCCCGAAAAGGGCTTTTTTAATTAAGCAAAATAACCGATACTTGTTGTATGTCCCCGTTGGGCTTCATTATGGATATCGTTAGATGAAACATAACTAAAAGCACCTAACACACTGACAATAATTAATACGGCTGCTACTGACTTAAATTTCATAAAGACAATCCCCTCTCTTAATTTGGAGTTGGAAATAAAGAATCTTCTCATAAAATTCGTTTGCACGCTCTTTATCTCCTGCCTTATTATAATGCTTCGCCGCATCTTTCGATAAATCTTCAAGATTCGCATAAAGAAATTTTGACTCCAAATAAGCCATTGCTTCTTTTAAACGACTAACATTGTTTTCTAAATACAATGATCTCAATAGAGTGAATGTATTTAAAAATATGTCGTCTTTCAATTTTCCAGCCAATTCTATTCCCTCGTTTAAAGCGTATAACCCTAAATCATTTTGATCAGTTTTAAAGTATGACTTTGTCAACATAACCATCGGATCAAGAATTTTATTTAAATGTTCGTATCCTTGTTCTTTAAATGAATGGATTGATTCGTTAAAGTATTTGATAGCCATTAGTAGTTCATCATTGTGGAAATAACTTAATCCTATATTATAAAGCGCCGATCCTTGTAATCTTTTTGTTGAGTTGTCAGAAGCTTTTTTTAGTGCGTATTCAAAATGAGGCATTGCTTTTTCGGGGCAACCCATATCAATATAATTTAATCCAATAACAAAAGAACACTGTATCTGCCTAACAGTATAAGTGTTTTTTTCTTTGTAACAATCTATTGCTTGGGCTATATGGTGCATAGACATGTGGTTTTGTTTCATGTGGTAATAGATTTCCGCTATCTTAAAATTAAACTCGGCACGTTCAATATCATCACTTACAAGAGATAGCTTTTTTTCTGCTCGTTTGTAGAAGGTAATAGCGTTGAGGTATTCATAGTTTTCAAATTCGTACATGCCGTAGAAAAAGTTAAAATAATAATCTAGCAAGCCTGTTAATTTCTCTTGATCCTTTTTTATTTTCATTGCTAACTCTCTAAAGTTGGCGCGCTCTTTCCCATTTTCCAATGGGTTCAAATAATCCAACATTAATTTATGTCGGAACTCCATGAGTGAGAAATACAATAATAAATCTTGATTTTCTTCCATATCATCGAGCAAAGATTTTATTTCTTCTTTATATGCTTCGGCGTCCGGTACGTTAAATCTTTGAATATGATAATACCATTCATTGATTTTCAAACCGACATGAGAAGATAGAACTATCTCCATAAGACCCTACCCCTTCCTTGCTATTCCCTATAATGACATATATTATCATTTCCCGAATAATTCACACCGAAAACAAACCGCAATTTATGTCTACATATGAAAATGAAAAAAAGTGGAATCATGGTTAACTTGAAGGGGAATTGTCTAAATTAAGGGAATTTTAAGGTAACTCACCTTGTTTTGAATTCCTTTTATATGTACATTTGTAATTAAATATAATGGAATTAGATGGTAAACGAGCAGCTCTATGACCACTTTTCGGGCATTTCCTCTAAAAAATTTAGCAGCTTGGGCTCATGAATTTCTGATATTGCAAATTGAATAAAATCTATATCATCAGTGTCGGGGAAATTAAATAACTGGATACTATAATTTGATGTGTTTTCACCAAGTAAACTGGCTATTTTTAAAGCAATATCGACATTTTTATAATCAACTCGGAAAATAATTTTCCCCCCGGAAGTGTGGAAGTCTTGAATTGCATTTTCAGTTTTTTCAGGGTTTACCATTAAGTCTAGAAAAGTCTTCAATTTATTCGCATGTTTAATCATCTTTGTTTATTACCTCCTAGATTTTCTATGAATTATAACTCAAAAATAATTTGTAAGGAAGTGTAAATAGTGGTTAAAAAAATGATTAGCCTTGCTTTAGTTTCTGTTCTAGCTTTAACTGTTTTTTCGAGTTCCGTTTCAGCAAGTGAGTCAGAAGTCGTTTTTGGTGGGAAATATGATTCTGTTATAAAAACATTGCCTAACACCTCAATAAGCGAACTTGCTTTACAAAAGAAAGCCGGGGAAGTTTCCACTAACACAACACAATGGGGACCGGGTGGAACGGCTTCATTAAGTGTAACTGGCGATCGTAGGCATATTTATTGGAGTGTTAAGCCAGCCGCAAAAGGTCCGTGGGTTTTTCATGGAAAATTAAAGTTAAGATATAAAAGTGGTTTTAAAAGAGATGTTCCTATTAGAGGCTTTGGCGTTTCCGGGGTTGGTTTTTCAAGTGTTGTAGATATTAATAAAAACAAAGGCGGAAAGGTTTTTCTAACAGGAAGTGCAGAAGATTCCTTTGGGGATAGATTCCCTGTATTACCTGGTTTCTTTGTAAGTTTTTAATAAGGTTTTCTATCACGTAAAAGAAGACAAAGGGCTAAAATCAAGTTCATTTTAGCCCTTTGTCAACAATCTGTTTTTCTACTCGTTTATTTAGACAGCACCCAATGTTGGATGGCTTTTGCTACCCCGTGCTCTGTATTAGGAGCCGTAATCCAATCAGCCGCTTCTTTCACAACTTCTTGTGCATTGCCCATTGCAATGCCTAATCCGGCTTCTTGAATCATCGCCATATCATTCAGACTGTCGCCAAGTGACATGACGTTGTCCATTGTGCAGCCAATGCGTTCTGCTACTTTTGCAAGAGCTGCCGCTTTGTTAATGCCTGCTGCATTGACTTCGATATTGGTTGGACTGGAATTCGTGATTTCTAGCTGTCCATTTGTTTTTAATGTATGGAGGACTTCCTCACGAACGGCATCGTCATGAATATCAAAACCAAATTTCAACCATTCGTGGTCATGAATGCGTTCTGGGAATTCTCCTCTCCACACTTTATCCACAGTAGATGCCCAGTAATCGGTTTCGTATCTGTTTTTTAGATCCCACATCATCTGAACGTGATCGGGATGCAGCAGTTCCCGTTCAATCAACTGGAAGTTTGAATCCCAAATTTCACTTCCGTTCGCTGTGACAAGATAAGAAGAGAGTTTCAGCGGCTCGACCAGCTCTTGGCATGTCATCAGCGTACGTCCTGTGCTAATCACCACATGGACCCCTTTGGCTTCTGCTTCTTTAATGGCTTGTTTATTTTCCTCAGGAATGACGTGCTCACTGTTTAACAGCGTGCCATCCATATCAATGGCAATCAATCGGATGTCTTTCTTATCAGCTTGTGTTGACAAATTGAGTACCCCACTTTGTATCATTTTTTGAATCTATCTTTATTTTAATATAAAGATGAAGATGGCACAAAGGGACGAGTTTGATCCCAAAGAAAAAAGACCTTGTGACAGGTCTTTTTTCTTCTTCTTAACGTTCACATGCGATGCCGTCTTTATCACGGTCAAGGTGTTTATTTTTTAAGTAGAGTGCTTTTGATACATAAGGCTTGTACTTCGTTTTTCCACCTTTGTTTTTCGTATTTTTGCTTTTTGCCACGCCGCCTTTATACACTTTGTTGAGCGCTTTGCAGTTTTTGTACTTGACTGTCTTTGCATCCGCTGTGTGAGTGTCAACTTGTGTAAAGCTAAGTAAAAGACCGAAAGATATGACAGCCACCATGATTTTTTTCAACATGTAAGTTCCCCCCTATTTTTTCTCATTTTACATTTTTATCATATGTCACCACATTTTGTTTTTCAAGATGAATGAGGTAGGAATATTGGTTTTTTTGGAATTAAATGAATCTTATTGCCTATGTGGTAAAATGAGTGGGAAACCTTTCCGGTTTTGACACGTATATGAAGAGAGGAGCTTTCCATATGAAAATGAAATATACCATTCTATATGTAAACGATGTTGAAGCAAGTATTCAGTTCTACCATCATATCCTCGGTTTCCCGATTAAATTAAGAGTTGAATCCTATGTTGAGTTTGATACAGGAGAAGTGACCTTATCGATTAATTCACGCCAAGATGTGAAAGAGGCACTTGGTCTGCCTGTTCCAGAGGCAGTTAGCTCGTCACAAACGTTTGAGATTGGCTTTGTTGTGGATGATGTGAATGAAACAATTGCGTCCTTGAAGGAAAAAGGAGTACCTGTCATCAAGGAACCTGCCAAGAAGCCGTGGGGACAAACGGTCAGTTATGTGTCTGATCCTGATGGACATTTCATTGAAATATGTGATGCGGTCTCCTAATAGCTGTCTGAAGGAGTGAAGCATAATGAGAAAGAAACATGCTTTTTTTGCTGGTGTTTGCTCAATGCTGGTGATTTGCAGTGCGGCGCTCATATTACAGCACCATGAATGGATTGGATTCGTCAGTGGTGGAATCTCTATTATTGCGTTCGTTGCATCTGGATTTCTTATGGGTGCATGGACCAACGGGGAAGATGCACGAGCGGCCTATCACTCTGAAACAAAAGAACACCGGATGTTTCGTCTTGATACGGCTTTTCTTTTCATCATCTTTGCTCTTCCGCATATGGGTGTAGCACTGTTATATGTTTTTATGTAAATAGTTAATTTGGTTCAAAGGAGTAATTAACATGGCTGTTTTTGTCTTATTCGTTGTATTTGGTTTCCCTATGATCTCTGTGCTGATTGGTATTTTCGGCACATTGTTTTTAAAGAACATTTGGTTTCCTACCTTGATTGTGCTGGTTGCGAGTGTGATTCTGATGTTCACCTCTATTGGTGGAAATGAATCTTTTCTCATTTGGGTCATCGTCTACACAGTCTGTGCATTTCTCGGTGCATTCATTACAAAGCGATTCCAAGCTGTTTCATAAATACTCATCAAAAAAAAGAACAGTTTGCACTGTTCTTTTTTTGATTAAATATCGGCACACCATAGCTCTATTTCGATTTTCAGCTCTGGCCACCCTAATGCAGTCACATAGGCAACGGTCATTGATGGATATGCCGTTTTGAAGATTGCATCCCACTGTGGGTATAGATGATCCCAATCAATTTCTTCTGTTGCCCAAATATTGACTTTGATGACGTGTTCTTCATTCAACCCTTCTGATGCAAGGATTCTCTTTATATTTTCAAACGTATTGGTGACTTGGTCGTTTAAGCTTGATGGGATCTGTCCATCCGCTCCTGTCCCTACTTGACCTGATGTCACAAATAACCCCGCACCCTTTGGCACCCTTGTGATATGACTGTAGTTGCCAACGGGTTTCGGCATACTTTCTGGATTTTTTCTCGTGATTTTCTCCATGTAAATCCCTCACTCACTATGATTTTTCTGCGTGTTTTTCTTCCTGTAGACAGACTTCACCAATTTTTGTCTATCCTAAAAGAAAACAGCAGCGGAGTATCCGTAGCCACAAGGTAAGAACATCAATATTTTCTTTTTCATGGACGAAACACTCCTTTTTGATTGCGTGAGCAAGGTTTAGATTCATTTCATCCTACCTGATAAATGAACCACAGTCAAAAATAAACGATAACGTGTAATATCTTGATTCTTATTGCCTATTATCTAAAATCGTTCTTTTCTTGTTCATGGTTTGTTCAAATTTCTTCTATATAGTAGATCGTAATAGGAGGTAGGATACATCATGGCAAAAATAAATAAGAAAATGATTAGTCTTTGCACCGCAGCTATCAGCAGCTTATACATCACTGGTTATGCAACTACCCATCATGCGCAAGCCGTTCAGACAGCACAATCAAATACACAAACAGACGCTTCTAATAATACATCTCTCACATCAGATACTACCGCCACTCAAACAGAAGATACCACTTCAGAAACTGAACTCAAGGATGGTACTTTCTCTGGTACTGGATCAAATGAGATTGGCTCTATTAGTGTATCTGTTACCATCAAACAAGGAAATATCACTTCTGTCGAGATTACGAGTGATAACACTAGATACGGACAAAGCTCCATTTCCTCATTACCCAATGAAGTGGTCATCAGACAAAGTGCTGATGTAGATACGGTGAGCGGCGCAACATTAAGTACTCAGGATTTTGAAACAGCTGTTGCTCAGGCTTTAGAGCAGGCAAAGGCATAGAGAGGAGACACCAAGATGAAATGGTTAGGACAACAAAAACTCATTACTTTTCAAAAATCCATGCTGGCTATGGGAACTGTTATCAATATTCAAGTGGTTGCCTATGAAGAAGATCGACGGGCTGTTTTAGAAGACATCAACCGTGCCTTTTCCATTTTTTACGATATCGAGCATCGTTTTAGCCGTTTCCGCTCTGATTCTGAAGTCATGAAGTTAGCCAATCGTTCAAAGCAAGAGGTATTAGTCAGTGAAATGCTTTTCGATTTAACAGCCTATGCGCTAGAGTTAGCTGAATTAACAAATGGCAAGTATGATCCAACCATCGGGAAAGTCATGGAACAAAAAGGATTCGATCGTTTATATACGACAGGACAAACTTTTTCATCAGATGACGTTCCACATGCAGCCGTTCATTATCGTGACGTCCAGTTAAACGAGACGAATCGGACGATTTATTTGAATAAACCGCTGATTTTGGATTTTGGTTCTATTGCAAAGGGATTTGCGTGCGATCTTGCCGCAAAAGAGCTTGAAGCATGGGAAGGCTTTATGATGAATGCTGGTGGGGATGTGTTGGTATCTGGATTTAACGAACAACAAGAAGAGTGGACAATCGGGATTCGGCATCCCATTCACAAACAGACCAACATCTCGGTCATTCAAACCACCAATTGTGCGATTTGTACATCTGGAAGCTATGAACGGATCAGTCGTTATGATCCTCATACGCACCATTTGATACACCCTCAAACGAAACAGTCTGAACAAAGCTTGTTAAGCTGTACCGTCATTGCACCACTCGGTATGCTCGCCGATAGTCTATCCACAGCTGCTTTTTTATTAGGTCGAGAAGAGGGTTATTCATTTTTAGCCGAACATGAAATACCTGCCGTGATGGTAGATCAAACCGCTGATATGATCGTAACACCGGAGATGAAGGAGGTTCACTCATGGAATCACAACCAGCACCTATCACAAACCAAACATCTTTGAAACCATCACCCTCACTAAAAGCCTACATTCGGACACCAAAACGGTATGTCATCGCCATTCTTTTGGTCCTTTTAGCCGCCGGGAGTCTGCACGCTGGTTTTCTTAGTGGTCTCGCTACAGTTGCTACCAGCATCGGGACAGCACTAATTCTTGACTCTTTCATCTCAAGAGTGATTTGGAAAAACAATAAACACACATTCCCTGATGGAGCTCTGCTCACAGGGCTGATTATTGGCATTGTTCTAAGTCCAGCTACTTCTTTTGCTGTTTCTGTTTTCACAGCCGCAGCAGCCATTTTATCTAAGCATGTCATCACTTATCAAAAGAAACCAATTTTGAATCCAGCCGCATTTGGTTTATGGCTCTCAGTCATTTTATTTTCTTCCAATCAAAGCTGGTGGGGCGGTATGTCTCTTCTACCTTGGTGGACCCTATTCCTTGTGCTGGTCGGCGGTTATTTGGTGACCAGCCGCGTACAAAAATTCCCGCAAGTTTTCGCCTTTCTAGCAGCATACGGCCTGATCCACCTCATATTGGGATTCATTGGCTTAACGGATGCTTCATCTGCTTTTATTACACCCTACTTGAATGCTGTCTTGTTTCTTGCGTTCTTTATGTTGACTGATCCACCTACTTCACCAGCAAAGAATCGTGATCAAATCATCTTTGGTATCCTGTGTGCTGTCGTTTCGTGTGTGGACTTCTATTTATTTAACAGCTTATCTTACTTACTCACAGGGCTTTTATGTGCCAATGCTTGGAAAGCCTATCGAACGTACCAAACAAATCAAAAGCGACGGGTAATAAGCACGAAAGTCGTCTAAATAAAAAAACGGACATCGACTTCTCGACGTCCGTTTGACCATACATTATAAACGATAACGTGCAATATCTTGATTCAATCGCATGCTTAGCTCATTGAGCCTTTCTGCTGCCTTCGCCACATTGGAGATGGCGGTGACTTGTTCGTCTGTAGATGCAGTGATTTCTTCAATCGCTGCGGCATTTTCTTGAGAAATATGGGCTGCACCATGCATCGCTTTTGTGATGAGGTCGTTTTGTTCCAGTAATGTGTTCAGCTCTTTTGCCATCGCATTTGTTTCAACGATGGTTTGTGAAATCGATGTAGAGATGGAATTGAATTCTTGTTCTGTTGCGTGAACCGCTTCATCAAGCTCGGCAAAACGATCCATTGTTTTGGACATCATGCCAGCTGTAGCCGTCGTTTCTTCTTTAATGCCTTGAATCATCTGCTGGATTTGAACGGCTGATTGCTTTGTCTGTTCAGCTAAATTCCGCACTTCACTCGCCACAACCGAGAATCCTTTGCCATGCTCTCCTGCTCGAGCTGCTTCAATGCTCGCATTCAGGGCCAGTAAGTTCGTTTCATTTGAAATGCTTTCAATGGTATCTGTGATTTGAGAAATATCTTGTACTTTTGTACTTAACTGCTCAATCCCTGATCGAATGCCTTGAGATGCCTGAATGGATTGCTCATTTGATTGTTTTAATTGCTGGACAATTTGCTGACCCTGCTGGGAAGATTGGTTCGACTGGTCTGAAATTCGTTTGATCTGGTCGCTTTGTTCTTTGACGTTTTCAATGGATTGATTGAACTGAGTCATTTGTTGATTGGCTACCTCAAGGTCTGATGCTTGATGAAGGGTCCCAGTTGAGATATCTCCAATCGCTCGGCCAATTTCTTCACTGCTAGCGGATGTTTCTTCAGAGATGGCGGATAGATCTGTCGCAGATTCGACGAGCTGGCTGCTCGTTTCCTGCAAACCGCTCACAAGTGCTCTAAGCTCTCCTGACATATGATTAAAGCCTTTTGCCAGCTGTCCAATTTCATCCGAGGTTTCTTTTAAGCTGGTGCGTTCAATATTGCCCGCCGCAATTTCTTTTGAAGCAGCCGTAACTTGCTTGAGCAGTCTCACTTTTCCTCGGGCTGCCAAATAAAAGACACCCATACTTAAAAGAGCGACACCTGCTGTAATGAGAATAATATAGAGCTTCATCTGCTCTAGTTCTTTATAAAATTCATCCTGAAATACGGCGATTCCTATACTCCAATTCCACGGTGTAAACTGGTTCATATAAGCGAGTTTTTGCTTTTCTTCCCCCGTGGCATCGTCTTTATCCATATAGGTGATATAGTGTGCATCCTCGCCTTTTGCTGTAGCGCCAGCGACCATTTTTTGACGATTTGTCGTGTTATCTGGGATGACGCCGATGTCGTTAACCGGATGAACCTGTGATGAATAATCGGCTCCATATGCGACAAGGTAGCCTTTATTTTTATAGATGAAATCTGATTTTTGAAATTGGTACCCTTTGCCGTCGTCATTTTTAGGCCCGTTCAAATAAATACGGGCTTGTTCCTGCGCCTGTTCAAGCGTCAGTTCTTTGTTCTCCACACGGTCGTTCAATTGTTCAAGAGTGGCCATCGCTCCATTTACGATGTGTTTTAAATCTGCTTTCCCTGCATCAATTAAGACATTTTTCGCTAAAAAATACCCCGTTGTTCCTACAAGTCCGCCTGTTAAAATTGTAATAACGATAATAGCTGACATCAATTGAAAAAAGACACTTCTTGAAGCAAACGCTTTCTTTTTCATGTTCTAATTCCCCCTTACTACATATATCGTCATGCAGGGGAAAGTATTAAAAAAGTCATAGAAAAATCCCTTTCACGTTAGAAAGGGATTTTTTGATTATCGCTCGGTTTCTTTGAGGATGGCTTGATAGAGATCGTCTTCAGGTTTGAGTCCACATACCTCTTGAAGCACACCTTCAATTGCTTTTTCTTTCCTTAATGCCTGCAAGCGAACCGCTTCTTCGTCTTCTGCAAAGTCGTAAGCCAAAGCAGCAGCGATCCCTTTGATTAAGTACACTGGCTGCTTGATCTTTTTCGCTGGACCGATTAAACGGTCATCTGCTCCCAGCTTTCTAAGAGGAGAGCGTGCGACACGAGTCACTTCATCGGAAATAAACGCATTCTCAAATCGCTTGATGATTTTTTGAATATACGCATCATGTTCTTCTTTTCGGAAGCCATACGCGTCAATTAAATAACTGCCCGTTTCATGAAGGGCACCTTCGACAACTTGACGAATGTCTGGTGTATCAACAGCTTCTTTAATGGTTTTTACGCCTTGCTGATACCCGACATAAGCCGCTAGTGCATGTCCTGTATTAACGGTGAAAAGCTTCCGTTCAATATACGGCGTCAAATCTTGGACAAAGGTCGCTCCGTCAATTTGAGGAACATCTCCAATAAAGCCCGTCTCATCAATGACCCACTCGAAAAATGGTTCAACTGACACTTTGAGAATGTCCTCATGGTGCTGAATCGGAACAATGCGGTCAACCGCAGCGTTTGGAAAGCCAACGGTTTGTGATATCGCTGCTTGCTCATCTGCTGTTAAATGAGAGAACACCGCTTCTTTTAAATGAGCACTTCCCCCAATCATATTTTCACATGCCACGATGTTGATGATATGGTCAGGCTTTTTTTGTTTTAATCCTTCAGCAATCGATGAGGCAATGATCTTCAATACGGCTGGTCCAACAGCTGTTGTAATCAAATTGGCTGTGGCAACGGCCTCTGTTAATGCTGCTGGATTTTGCGAAGAATTGATCGCTGATACGGGCCCGACTACTTCTTGCTTCTGCCCTGGTGCTGCCAGTTCAACCGTGTATTCTCCTCTTTCATTCAGCTCATTGATGACCGCTTCATTCACATCGGTAAAGACAAGTTCAAAGCCTGATGCCTTTAACAAAGAACCGATAAACCCTCTGCCAATATTCCCTGCTCCAAAATGAAGTGCCTTCATGTTAGTTCACCTCATTAAAGATGGCGATCAGTTCATCCTGATCCTTTGCATGAATGATCCGTTCTACATTTTCTTCTTCTGAACAGACAATCGCAATTTGAGACAGAATATCAAGATGCTCGTTGTTTTTCCCAGCGATCCCAAAGACGACTTTCGCCACATTTCCTTCACCATATTCAACACCATCTGGAATTTGGATAATCGAAATCCCTGAATGAAGGACTGCCGCTTTCGCATCCTCTGTTCCATGAGGGATTGCAATGCCGTTCCCCATAAATGTAGAAGAGATCTCTTCTCTTTCAAACATTTTGTCGACATAATCACTTGTGACATAGCCGTTTGCTACGAGGACTTCGCCTGCTTTTTTGATGGCTTCTTCTTTAGAACCTGCTTGTTCGTTTAGAAAAATATTGTCTTTAGAAAGTACTTGTTTCATACATGATCACACACCTTTTTTAGAATAAAAATCAGGAAAACAACCAAAACGGGGAGTTCAATTAGGAAAAATTGGACTCAACCCGTTTCGTCATGTTATTTTTTCAATTTCTCAATCAGCTCATCATATTTCGGGCTGTTTAAGAAATTATCCACTGAGATATGCACAGCGCCTGGCAGCTTTGCCTTTGCTCTGTCTGTTAAATCTTTATGAGTAAAGACCACATCCGCATCGTCTGGGATGTTGCTGATAGATGTGTTTGTCACATCGATATCAAGCTCTGCCTTTTTCACTTTGTTTTTCAGAATGGACGCACCCATTGCACTTGAACCCATCCCTGCATCGCAGGCAAAGATGATTTTGTTCACGTCATCTGGATTGACGTCACTTGGAGATGCTGCTTGCTCGTTTGCTTGAGCGTCTTCTTTTTGTGCCGTAAGAGCAGCGGCTGCTGCACTTTTCTTGCCTTTCATGTCCTGCATCTTTTCTGTTGCTGCTGTTAAATCTTCGTCAACTTCTTTAGATGCTTTCAAAATGACCGATGCGACAAGGAACGATACGATAGCTGCTACCACAACCCCTGCTAAAACGGCAAGGTGACCGCCTTTTGGAGACATCAGCATAAGCGCAATAATACTTCCTGGTGACGGCACAGCTTTTAATCCTGCATTTAATAATGTGAACGTCAGGACACCACTTGCTCCCCCTGCAATGACAGCCAAAATGAGTTTTGGTTTCATTAAGATGTACGGGAAGTAAATTTCATGGATTCCTCCTAAGAACTGAATGACAATGGCACCTGGTGCAGACTGTTTCGCATTTCCTTTTCCAAAGAACATATACGCAAGAAGAACCCCTAAGCCTGGCCCTGGGTTTGTTTCAAGCAAGAACAAAACAGATTGCCCTGTCTTCGCTGCTTGCTCGACCCCTAACGGACCTAAAATACCTTGGTTAATCGCGTTGTTTAAGAATAATACTTTTGCAGGTTCAATGAAGATACTTGCTAGTGGCAGTAAATGAGCATTGACAATGATATCTACACCTGCCGCAAGGGCTTTATTCAGACCTAGTACCACTGGGCCGATGGCATAGAATGCAATGACAACAAGAATGGCACCGAGGATACCTGCCGTAAAGTTATTCACAAGCATTTCAAAACCTGATCTGATTCGATCTTTAAACAGCTGGTCGATTTTCTTAATAAGATAACCGCCCAGCGGCCCCATGATCATGGCACCTAAAAACATTGGAATGTCTGAGCCAACAATGACCCCAATCGTAGCCGTAGCACCGAGCACTCCGCCTCGATGGTCATAGACGAGTTTACCGCCTGTGTAACCAATTAAGAGCGGCAGTAAGTAGTTAATCATCGGTCCAACGAGTGTAGCTAATTGCTCATTCGGAAGATAACCACTTGGAATGAACAAAGCTGTAATCAGTCCCCATGCAATAAATGCACCAATATTCGGCATAATCATGCCGCTTAAATAGCTTCCAAAGCGCTGTACTTTCACGCGGAATCCGCTTTTTTCCTGCATCTGTGAAAACCCCTTTCTTCTCTCCCTTTATTTCGGGCTTTATAGGTCAAAAGATATAAGAACAAGAGTCAGTGAAGCCCTTATACCTATCGTAAAACGCTTTCACTTTCCCTTCAATTGAAACTAAATGTCACTTTGTCACTTAGTGTGTGACAAAATTGAAAAATAATGTGACACCTCTCGGCATACCATAGATGATAGCGGGGTAAAAGTTGAATCTACTGTTGTTTTGGCGCAAAATTCATTGGAATTTCACAACTTTCAAATGGTCACTTCTTGTTTCCTCTACTTAAATCGAATAGGCTTATATTGATCAAACATTCAAGAAACGTCTGCGCAGACAAGACATGACACAGAAAAAGTGAACCATCTTGCTATTTGTTTCGTTTACCTTTTAGAGTGGGCGGTACAATAGAAAGAGCGGTTTTTCTGTGACTCACAGTTTACTGCCGCTTTCTTTCTGATACATGAGACATTTTCATAGGTAGAAAGGCGGTTATTCACATTGTTGAAATATAGTAAGTGGCTTTTGCTGCTCATCTTCATGTTCTCCTTCTTCATGCCAAAAGAGGCATTTGCTCATGCATATGTAGTGAGCTCAAATCCAGTGGCAAATGAAGAGCTGGATCAGCAGCCTCCTGCAGTCTCGATCACCTTTAGTGAAGGAATCGAAAGTGGATTTCATGCCATTAAGGTGTTCAATGCAAAAGGGGATCGTGTCGATCAAGGAGATACGGTCATCAAAGAGCAAAAGATCATGGAAGCAGCTTTAAAAAAGAATTTACCTAGAGGAATTTACACCATTCAATGGAATGCGGTATCAGCCGATGGACACTCTGTGTCTGGCATGATTCCTTTTAGTATCGGAAAAGCGGATGGAGGATTTGATCAATTAGATCAAGGACAGTCGAGTGAATCCATCGATATGGCTTCAACCATTGACAAAGCCTTTCTGTATACGTCATTTAGCTTATTTCTTGGAACCATTTTATTTGGGCTTCTATGGTTTAAAGCGGCCATAACAGATGTTTTAGCCCGGCGAATGAAGCGACTCTTAACTGTTTCACTGATCATGATGGGCGGAGCACTCTTGTTCCAGCTGCCGATTCAAACTAAATCAGCGGCAGACGTGTCCTTTTTAGGGGCATTTCAACCATCGCTTTTACAAGAAACCATTGCGTCGACTTCGGGCGGGAGTCTGTGGATGATGCTAATGGCGTCATTTATTCTACTGACGATCTGGACGATTGTGGCGATGAAAAAAGGAAACTTCACTTCCTTCCGGGTATGGCTGTTTCCACTGCTCATTTTCATCGTACTCCTTTGGCTGAAAGCACAAATCGGTCATCCAGCCGCAACAGATAATAAAATACTGACAACGTCACTTGACTTCATTCATCTCGTTTCTGCATCCATTTGGGTCGGCGGCTTAACAGCCATTGTCCTTCTTTTGATGAAGAAACTGCCAAATGAAGATCAGCCGCTCATTCGCAGCACCCTGACAGCCTTTCATCCGTGGGCACTGCTCTCAGTTGGGCTCATTGTGTTTTCAGGATTTGTGAATGCGATCTTTATTTTGCAATCATTTGATGCCCTTTTCCAATCAGCTTATGGACGCACCTTCTTAATCAAACTTGGTTTATTTATCATCATGGGTCTTCTTGGGCTCGTCCATTATTTGATGCTGAGATGGGAAAAGAAGCAGAAACGAAACGTATCTTTACGAGCAGAGTGGATCATTGGGATCGCTATTTTACTATTAACAGCCGTATTCACCAATATCCCAAGTCCTCCGCCGCCTGCACCAGAGCCATTCTTTGCAGCCAATCAGGTGGAGCATCGTGACCTTGTGTCTTTGAGCATTACCCCGAATGCTCCTGGTAAAAACACGTTCGAGGTGGCATTTACGAAGAAGGATGGACAAACGATCACAGACATTCAATCTGTGACAGCTAAGATCCACAAAGTCTCCTTGTTCGGTGATGAAACGCCTAACGAGTTTCAGCTGAAACGATTAAAGAATGGACACTTCTCGGCTGAAAACCTCTTACTAAATGAAAAAGGCACTTGGAAAATTAACATTCATGCGTTAACTGGTTCTTTTGACAACATCGATACGACATTCATTAGAAGAAACTAAAAGGAGTTTATATGATATGAAAAAATACGTTAAAGCTTTATTACCAATGCTTCTCGCTTCATTTTTACTGGCGATTCCTGTAAGTGCACACGTGACAGTCAAACCTGATACATCTGCAACTAATGCTTGGGAAACCTATACGTTAAAAGTACCTTCTGAAAGCGACAGTCCGACAACAAAGGTTGTCATCACGATGCCTAAAGGCGTAGAATTCCAGCAATACGAGCCAGTGCCTGGCTGGAAAACAACAACTGAAGAGAAAAACGGAAAAGTCACAAGAGTCACTTGGGAAGCAACTGGCGATGGTGTCCTTGCTGGGCAGTTCCAGCAATTCGTGTTTGTCGCAAAAAACCCTGAAAAAGCCGGCGAAGCGGCATGGGATGCGTATCAATATTATAAGGATGGAACAGTAGTTGAATGGACTGGCGACAAGGACGCTGATAAGCCTCATTCGATCACAAACATTGTTGCGTCTAATACCGTAACGGATTCACATGGGCAAGAAAAACCAAAAGAAGAAAAGGCATCTGAAACAGCCTCTGCTTCTTCTTCACCAGTTGTTCTTGGTCTGTCCATTGCAGCCTTAGTTGTGGCATTGATTGCACTTGGGCTTGCTTTCAGAAAGAAATAAACCTTACATGAGCGATCGTTTTTTCAAGCGGTCGCTTTTTATTTTCCCAACCTATCATTTCCAATATAGGATTGAATAGGATACTCGTGCATGCCATAATGAGACACATGACCACCTAGGAGGCTATGAGATGAACCATCTAATCATATTTGCTCATCCCCAGCAAAGCTTAAATCAAACCCTATTAGATCTTGTTGTAAGCACTCTTTTGAACAATGGTCATGATGTGACAGTTCGTGATGTGTATGCCATTGGCTTTCCGCCAGAGCTGACAACAGCAGAAAAGGCTGCCATGAAAAATGGGCATGTGCCGATACCGGTTCAAAGAGAGCAGAAGCTGATTCAGCAAGCCGATGTCCTCACATTTATCTTTCCAATATGGTGGACAGGCTTGCCGGCGATGCTAAAGGGTTATGTGGAGCGCGTTTTTTCAGAGGGGTTTGCGTATGAGATCAATGAAAACGGAGTGGTGAAAAATCTGCTTCGAGACAAAAAAGGGGTCATTATTAATACGCATGATGCACCGAGGACCTTTCTTGATTCAAATATGATCATCACCCCCAGCCATCACATGACGACAGATACAGCCGCCTTCGATCTGATCGGCGTTGAGCCAGTCGAACGGCTCTTGTTCAGCAGCATGGAACAAGCATCTGCAGACGACATCCACGAGATTCTCAAAGAAACAAAAGAAACGGTGGATCAACTTTTCCCACCGGCTGTTTAACATAAAAAAGACTGCCGAGGCTTCTCGGACAGTCACAGATTGTTGACAAAGGGCTAAAATGAACTTGATTTTAGCCCTTTGTCTTCTTTTCAGCGTGATAGAAAACCTTTGAAGTCTAGGAAGGACGAGTACTGGCGCGGAGCGAATTTGACATTCGTGAGCACCAGCACGCAGGACTGACAAAGAATGCGAGGGTTTGTCTACACGCTGAGACTGCCGAGACTTCTCGGACAGTCTTTTTCACATGTTATTCGTCTAAACCAATTGACACATACTTCGTTTCTAAATAAGGTTCGATGCCTTCGATGCCGCCTTCACGGCCAATACCGCTCTCTTTCATACCGCCGAAAGGTGCCTGCACAGCGGATGGTCCCCCGTCATTCCAGCCAATAATCCCGTAATCTAGATTCTCAGATATATAGAGACCATTGCGGTAATTCTCTGTAAAGAAATAAGCCGCAAGTCCAAAAGGTGTATCATTTGCTAATTCAATGGCTTCATCTAAAGTGCTAAATGTCGTAATTGGTGCAACTGGACCAAACGTCTCTTCATGCATAATGTTCATTGAAGGGTCGACATGAGTTAGCACCGTCGGCTGAACAAAATAATACGACTTCTCCTCGTCAAAATGTGTATCGCCGCCGACAAGAACTTTCGCCCCTTTATCCACGGCATCTTGAATTTGGTCGACAATTTTATCGAAGCCTCGCTTATTGATAATCGGTCCGATGGACGTGCCTTCTTCAAACCCATTTCCTACTTTCAGCTTTTCTACTTCTTTGCTGAAGCTTTGCGCAAATGCTTCATGAATTTCTTCATGGACGATTAAGCGATTGGCACAAACACACGTCTGGCCTGCATTACGGAATTTAGATGCCACTGCTTGTTTCACAGCCAATTCAAGGTTGGCGTCCTTATCTACGATCAGCGGGGCATGACCGCCAAGTTCCATAGAAACGTGTTTCACCGTGCTCGCACTGTTTTTGATGAGATGTTTTCCAACTGGTGTTGAGCCAGTAAACGTGATCTTGCGGATCAATGGACTATCTGTGAAGATTTCCCCCACTTCTTTTCCATCTCCAATCACCCATTGCAAGGCATCCTCTGGAATTCCGGCTTCATGGCCTAATTTCACAAGCTCAATGGCCGTAAGCGGCGTGTCTTCAGCAGGTTTCACGATAAACGTACAGCCCGCCGCAAGCGCTGGTGCCGCCTTCCTTGTAATCATCGCCGCAGGGAAATTCCATGGTGTAATGGCGGCAACAGGACCGACTGGCTGTTTTGTGACAAATAGGCGTTTGTTTGTCGTATGAGACGGGATCGTTCTGCCGTAAATCCGCTTTGCTTCCTCTGCGTACCATTCGATATATCCAGCGGCATAGACAATTTCTCCTAATGCTTCTTGATACGGCTTCCCGTTTTCTTCTGTGATGATTTTTGCAAGTCTTTCTTTATGCTCGATCATGAGATCAAACCATTTGCGAATGATATTTGCACGTTCATGGGCTGACGTTTTTGCCCATGTTTTGAATGCTTTGTGTGAGCGAGTGATCGCATCTTCAATCTGTTCTTTTGTATGCTGAGCAACTGAGGCAATTTCTTCTCCGGTTGCAGGATTATACACTTTGAGTTCGTTTGTCATGCTCTATCTTCTCCTTCGTTCTTGGATTCATTACATATAGTATATACCCAATGAGTGCCCAACCTAAAAGCAAAATCCATTCAGCTGGCCATGACAAGGAAGCCGGCATGCCTGGAAAATAAAATGAAAGAAAAAGGAGACTGAGTCCAATGGCAAAAACGCCGGTCGTCCGCCAATATTTAATGCGGTATGGACGCTCAAGCTCAGGTTCTGTCTTGCGAAGTCTCATAAAGGCAATGGACACAATCAAATACCCAACGATGATGCCCACACCCCCTGCATTGACAATCCACACGAGGGCAGGTCGGCCTAGTAATGGTGCAAAAAAGGCCAATGCACCTAAGAACAAAATGGCATTTGTCGGAGTTTTATACTTCGGATGAATATACGCAAACCATTTGGAAATCATGCCTCTTTCCGCCATTGCGTAGAGGATACGGCTTGCACCAATAATAAATGCATTCCAGCTCGTCACAATACCTGCTACACCGCCAATGACAAGCACAGTCCCAAACGCCTGATGACCAAGAAGCTGTACCATGGCATCTGCTGTTGCTAGTGATGAAGCCTCAAGCTGACCTTTTGATAATCCTGCCGCTACTCCAAAGACAATGAGTAGATAAAATACAACCGCACTCACAATAGAGATAATCAAAATTCTCCCGATGATTTTCTTCGGTGCGTTAATCTCCGCCGCTACCTGTGGGATGACATCAAACCCAACGAATAAAAAGGGAATCATCACTAACACAGCCATCAGACCGCCAACCCCGCCTTGAAACATCGGCTCAAGGTTTGCAAAATCTCCATTAAATGTAGCTCCGCCTAATAGAAGAAAACCTGTCAGAATAATGGCCACTGTGAACACCGATTGAAAAATGGCAGCAGGCTTTGCGCCAATGTAGTTCAGAGCTGTTAAAAACAGCGCACCGCCAGATCCAATCAATACCCATGTAAAGTAAACATCCCATCCTCCTATATTCCATAGGAAACCAACATGCTGTGTTGGAATGACATAGTCAATGACTGTCGGAAGTGCGACCGCTTCAAACGTAATCACGGACACATAACCGAACAATACGCCCCATGCGGAGACAAACGCTGATTTGATCCCAAATGCCCGCTGGACAAAGACGAGTCCTCCGCCTGTTTCTGGAATCGCAGAGGAAAGCTCTGCATACGTTAGTCCAATAAAGATGACGAGAATGCCCCCTATGACAAAGGCAATCACACTTCCTAAAAATCCAGCTGTTAAAATCCAATCTCCCGAAAGTACAACCCAGCCCCAGCCAAGCATTGCACCAATGGATAAAAACAGTACGTCTGACTGCGACATGGTTTTAGCCATTTGTTGTTTTTGCATACAACCATCCCCCTTTGTTGTTTAGCGTGCTGTGAAGGCGTCTTCGATAATCCCTAATCCTTCTTGCAGCAGCTCATCTGTGATGACAAGTGGTGTTAAAAAGCGAATAATATTCCCATTGATCCCTGCCGTTAATAAGAGTAGTCCGTGCTTGTTTGCATAGGCTGCAATCGCAGCGGCTGTCTTCTTATCTGGTGTACGCGTTTTTTGATCTTCCACAATTTCAATGGCCGCCATTGCCCCTAATCGCCGGACTTCCCCGATGAATGAATACTTACTTCTCCACTCATTCGCTTTGTCCTCAATGACTTGTCCAATGTGTTCAGATCGTTCATTCAGTTGTTCTGTTTCAATAATATCAAGTACAGCCAATGCCGCCACACAGCCTAATGGACTGCCAGCATACGTCCCCCCTAGCTCCCCTGGGTCCGCTGCATCAAGTAATTCTTTTCTGCCAACAACACCGCTCAGCGGCAGGCCAGCTGCAAGTGATTTTGACACAGTGATTAAGTCTGGCACCACATCGTAGTGCTCAATCGCAAAATATTTCCCTGTTCTTGCGAATCCTGTTTGGATCTCATCTGCCACGAATACGATTCCATGCTGCTGACAGAATGAAGCGACGTGCTGGACAAAACGCTTCGATGGTACAATGAATCCGCCCTCCCCTTGGACTGGCTCCATCACCACACAAGCGACTGTTTCTGGTGCAACGGTTGCGACAAAGAATTGATTGAACTGATCAATGATGTATTCGTCGTAGGCTGCATCGCTTAATCCTTCAGGTTTTTGATAGTAATAAGGATACGGCGCTTGATACACCTCTGACGCAAATGGTCCGAATCCAAATTTATAAGGCTTGACCTTGCTTGTCATGCTCATCGTCATATTCGTTCTTCCGTGGAACCCTCTTGTAAAAGAGACAACCGCTTGTCTTTTCGTATATTTACGGGCAATTTTCACTGCGTTTTCAACTGCTTCGGCACCTGAATTTAAGAAAATGGCTTTTTTGTCGTGGTCGCCTGGTGTGAGGTGGCATAGTTTTTCTGCCAATTCGATATAGGATTCGTACATCATGACATTAAATCCTGGGTGAATCAGGCTATCTGCCTGTGCTTTGACTGCTTCCACAACCTTTGGATGGGAGTGTCCTACATTTAATGTACCGATGGCGCCTGCAAAATCGATAAAACGATTGCCATCAATATCGAAAAGCTCGGCTCCCTTCCCTTTCGCTGCAAGATGACGGTTGCCATTACTTACGCCTCTTGCGACGTATTGATCTCTTTTCCCCTGCCATTCCTCTGTTGAAAAACGGTTTGTTGTCGTTTGACTCATTGTCATCCATCCCCTTTATGTCTTTTTTATTATTCTGAATATTTTTTGGTATGATAGAAAGTACCAATATCATTTTTTTCATGGTACCAGAGAGGATGGAATGACGAGATGCTGACAATTCAACTAGATCAAACAGGGGAAAACGGGTTTATTTATCATCAAATTTACACGAAAATTAAAGAGGAAATTTTAAACCGCAACCTGCAACCACACGATCAATTACCGTCTAAACGAGAGTTAGCAGATACTTTAAACGTCAGCGTCAATTCAGTGAATGGCGCCTATCAGCAGCTGCTTGCCGAGGGATATTTATATTCAGTTGAACGGAAAGGCTTTTTTGTGGAATCACTGGAAACATTTCATGAATCAGGTCAACTGAAACCCTCTTCCCTTCCAGCGGATTTAAAAGAGAATCCGATTGAGCGAGATGACTGGTATTCCTTTTCACATATTTCTGTTGATACAGCCAATTTTCCTTTTAAAAGCTGGCTGAAAAGTGAACAAAAGGCGATCAGTCTCCACCAAGAAGCATTTGGTGAGCTGCCGCACCCACAAGGCGTATATGAGCTACGGGAAACGATTGCCCGGCTGATTGGACTTGCACGAGGGGTCAAATGCTACCCTGAACAGCTCATTTTAAGTGCGGGTACACAATCACTCATTCATTCGTTATCTAGCATCCTTCCAGCTGATCAAATATATGGATTAGAAAACCCCGGCTATCGCAGACTGTATCAAATGCTGAAAAACAATCATCACCGGATTGAAACGATTGGCATTGATCGAAAAGGGGTGCGGATGAGCGATATTCAGAAGAAAGAGCCAAATGTCTTGATCATTACGCCTTCTCATCAGTTCCCAACAGGGGTGATCATGCCGATTTCCCGGCGGATACAGCTGTTAAACTGGGCGGCTGATCAGCCAGACCGCTATATCATTGAGGACGATTATGACAGTGAATTTAAGTATGGCACAGACAGCATACCGGCGCTGCAGAGCCTTGATCGATATGACAAAGTCATTTATATGGGGACCTTTTCGAAATCATTGCTGCCCGGCTTGAGGATCAGCTACATGGTGCTGCCGCAGCATTTATTAAGACGCTATAAAGAAGAACAGCACTTTTTTATTCAAACGGCCAATCTTTTTACACAATACACCCTTCTTTATTTTATAAAAGATGGCACCTATCAGCGGCATATTAAAAGAATGAATGGGCTATATGAGGAAAAACGAAAACAGCTCATTGGAGAGCTCGACACTGTCTTTCGTGACAACGTACGGATTATCGGGGAAAATGCAGGGCTTCATTTTATCGCAGAATTCCGCTCAGATCGTACGCAACATGAGATTTTACAGCGAGCGAAAGAAAGAAAGCTGAAAATGTACGGGATGGACCGTTTTACCCTTGATGAGCATGTGCCTGGTCACAAAGAAGGCTTTGTCCCGCTCGTCCTCGGTTTCTCGCATATGCGGCCAGAGGATATTAAGCCAGCGGTGAAACGCCTGTATGACTCGATTTATGGGAAATGAAACAGCTCATGTAGATGAATCGTGGCGCTCCTTTGACGGGACTAAACCCATAGAGGAGTGTTACGATCACATTCTTTCATAAACGTAATAGTTGATGTGAATATTTTTTTCTAGCAATTTTACGAGTGTTTGAAGGCTTTTTAAGTTGGTTGGCAGTAACGCAATACCATCTCCCTGTTCAACGATTTTGATCATTCCTTCAAACGAATCTAACTCAAATAGGGTTCGATCACCCAGCATACGTCTGGCCTCATGTCTTAATGGGCAAAGCTGATCACGATTCACGACCAATGAAATATTATCATCGTATATTTCTTTAGATTTTCCATATACGTTCAATGCCAAGCTCTTTACCTCTTTTAATTGATATTCCGCTTTTTCCATTTGATTAAAAGAAATAATTTGATCATACACATCCTCTGTTAACTTTTTGTTGATCGTACTTGATGAAGCAATGATAAAATCAGTGGCTTGAATATCCTCTAAAACATGCTGCTCGTATAAAACGTTAAATAGAAGCTCAGAGCATAAAACGGTCTTTTTCTTTGAAGTCAATTTTTGTTGAATGGCCTTCGTTTCTTTTACGATTTTTTGAGCGTATTGATAAAATAAATCCCCCTGTCCTGTTGAACTGATTCCATGATGATGCCGGATAAAAAATGTTGCATCATATAAAGTTTCAAGCGCTTTGATTCTTTGTGAAATATTGGATTGCGCATACCCTAAAGCTTTAGCCGCTTGATTAATCGATTCCTTTTGATACACCTCTATAAAAATAATCAAATCATTTATATTCATCATGATCACCTATCACATTTTGTGATAACAATAACACAAATATGTATTATTCAACTGGTTTGAAGTCCATTATGATGGCTATTGAAAGGGAGTGTTTCTATGCATGCCATGCAATATCATGTGGATCTGCCTGCGGATTATGATATGACTATCATTAGAAAAAGAGTACGAAACAATGGATGGAAAACAGATGGATATCAGGATTTATTATTTAAAGCTTATTTGATCACTGAAAAAGACAAACATAGGAGTTTACACAACGGCTATTGCCCATTGTATATTTGGAAACAATCTGAGGGGATGACGGATTTTGTGTTTAAGGGGTCATTTGATCAGATTTTACGTTCTTTTGGCTGGAAACAAATCAATATTGGCATCACGTATTCCGTTCATTTAACAGATGATTTTCATCGTAGCACATTCGTTCTTGAAGAGTATGTGACAATTCATCCTACTGATTGCCTGGAAAACCTAGATATCGCCCATCTCTTTTCCCATTTTAACGACAATAAGGGGGAAGTCATCGTATATAACCCCGATAAATGGAAATGCGTCAAATATTCTTTTCTAGACTCATTGCCAGTGAATATAGAGAAGCAAATTCACACTTATGAGATTGTCCATCTGTCTATGGATCATTCAATGGCCTAATTCCGTTTTACACGAGACGCATCACAAATCCCCAAGGTTACAATGCTTTGGGGATTTGTCATTTGTTGATGCAAGATTCTCTTACCACCGCTCCTTGCCTACAGCTAATACGGATGACAAGAGGCCTGGAAAAGCGGTATCAATGTCGTCCTTTCTGAGAGAGTAGTAACGGTGCTTCCCGTCAATTCTCACTTTCACGATGCCTGCTTCTCTTAGTACTTTAAAGTGATGCGACAGCGTGGACTTGGCAATGTTCATATGATACGTACCGCATGTTCTCTCACCCGCTTCTGCTAAGCAGCGGACAATCTCCAGCCGAACAGGGTCAGCCAATGCTTGCAGCACAGAAATGAGTCTCATGTTTTCTTGGGTTGGATGATTTGGATTATTCATACGATAAATGTATCGTATTTTGTTCTAACATACAATCTCGTTACTCGCCTATGACATTGTAACGCGACAACCTTTGGAAACGACTATGACTCATAGACACTATTTTGAAGGGAAGAACCTTATTTGACACGTACAATATGGACTTGCTTATTCATGCTCTTATTGGCAACGAGCTTATGCGCCTGCCAATCTGTTCAGCAATTTGAGTCAAAACCACCTAGTGCAGAAGAGTTATTAGCTCTCGATCCACAGGCAGATTTATTTCAATGGGAAGAAACGATCTATGAAACAAACATAGATTGGACAAAATCATTAAATGTAACAAAACATCAGCAAGTAGGTGTGATTCAGAAAACAGCTGCCGAACATTTTAATCACGGCACAGCTTCCAAGTTGAAAAAAGGGACAGCGATTTACTCTGTAAAGGAGCGAGAAGACCTTTTAATCGCCGAACTTAACGGACAGATCATCATATATGCCGCACATGCGGAAGGATAAAATACCTGTCATCAGATAGGTGTTTTTTTAAGTTTCTTTTCTTGTCATGTGCCATTGGTTTTGTTATCATAGCAAAAGTGACCACTCGGTTTCCATTGTGACCATATGGTTTTGCCGATTCGGAAAGGACTTATGAAGATGAACGAAAAGCAAGAAGAGATTTTGCGGGTGTCGAAGAAATTATTTTCTCAAAAAGGCTATATGAGTGTCTCCATGCAGTCAATTGCTGATGCCTGTAAAATATCAAAAGCGTCTATTTATAAACTGTTTGATTCAAAGGAAGCTCTTCTATTGGAACTGATTAAATACAATCAGCGCAAAATGAGAGAGATTTCTCAGATCATTCATTCCGAAACGACGCTGTCCAAAAAGGAAAAATTCACAAAAAAGATTAAGCTTGAGCTTGAAGAGTTTAAAGAGAATCATAAATTTTTGAATATGCTGTCCTTTGAAGCTTTTTCACAGCATTCGCCCATCGTCATTAAGCATTTACGTGAGACACGCTCCATTATCATGCAGCGACACAGAGACATCATTTTAAGCACATATGGTGAATCTGTTGCGCCTTATGTGTGGGATCTTGTGATTGTCCTCAACGGATTAATGAGAGAATTCATCTTGATGTTGGCGATCGAGCACAAGAACATCCAATTAGAAAATGCCGCCGAAATGATCATCGGTGTGATGGATCGTGTATCAATAAAGCCTTGCTCCATTGAGCCTGTGCTAACAGATCAGCTGATGGACTCTTATTTGCTTTCCACACAGGAAGAATATGATGAAGAAAAGCTTGTCATCTCGTACTTAACAAAAATAAAACAAGAGCTTCACACACTATCAAACGGAGAAGAAAAGGACGATCTCCTCTCTGCGTTTGAACTGCTGAGTCAAGAACTGTCAAAGGACCAACCGAGAACCTTTTTAATCAGCTCATTGCTTGATTATTTAGGCAAACACAGCGTTTTATCTCAAAACGTGTCACAGCTGAAAAGCATTATTTTATAGATAAAGAAGGGATAATATGAACCAATCAACAACATCGTATAACCGGTCTGTGATTGTTGGGATTTTCCTCGTTGGGGCGTTCGTTGCGATCTTAAACCAAACGCTTCTCATTCCAGCGATCCCGCATATCATGGAAGAGTTCAATATTGATGTCAGTAAAGGCCAATGGCTGACCACAGCCTTTATGCTGACAAACGGGATTCTCATCCCAATTACGGCCTTTTTAATTGAGAAATTTTCAAGCCGTTCCTTAGTCTTAACGGCTCTTAGCATTTTTACAGCAGGTACCATTCTTGCTTCGTTCGCCACGAATTTCCCGGTGCTTCTTGCAGCACGTATCGTGCAGGCAGCCGGCGCAGGAATTTTGATGCCGCTCATGCAAACGATCTTTTTAACCATTTTCCCAAAAGAAAAACGCGGGCAAGCCATGGGTATGGTCGGACTAGTGATTTCATTCGCACCGGCGCTTGGACCAACACTTGGCGGCTGGATTGTCGATTCCTTTAGCTGGAAGTTCTTATTCTATATTGTTCTTCCAATCGGTATTATTGATCTCATTCTTGCTTTCTTCTTAATGAAAAATGTCACACAGCAAAGAGACACTCGTATCGATGTCTTATCGGTAATCCTGTCTTCCTTCGGATTTGGCGGACTGCTGTACGGATTTTCAAGTGTCGGAACGTATGGCTGGACGAGTGCGACCGTTCTGATTTCACTCATTGTCGGCGCTGTGAGCTTGTTCTTCTTTATCCTGCGTCAGTCGAATTTGAAAAGACCGATGCTTGAGTTTGGCGTCTTTAAGTTTGCGATCTTTAGCTTAACGACCTTCCTCGGTATGCTCGTCTTTGCCTTACTAATTGGAACAGAGACGATTTTGCCGCTCTATACGCAGAATGTCAGAGGGTTATCTGCCCTTGATACAGGGCTGATCTTATTGCCAGGGGCTCTCTTTATGGGATTCCTATCACCGATTATCGGACGAATTTTTGACAAAGTAGGCGGTAAAGGGCTGGCTCTAGGCGGGTTTACGATATTAGCTGTCACTTCCCTGCCATTTATGATGCTGAGCCTTGATTCATCGATTACCCTCATTACAGTGGCCTACACGCTTCGCTTAATCGGGGTTGGGATGATCATGATGCCGCTGACAACAGCAGGTATTAACTCGTTACCACCGCATTTGATTCCGCACGGGACAGCAATGAATAATACGATGAGACAAATGGGCGGCTCTATCGGGACGGCTGTGCTTGTCTCCATTATGAGCAGCTCTGCTGCCAATGCAGCATTATCCGATCCAATGAAGTCAGCCGTTCATGGCATGAATACGTCATTTATCGTGTCTGGTGCTATTGCGGTCATTGGACTCGTCCTTTCATTCTTCTTAAAAGAAAAACGTGAAAACAAAGTGATGAAGCAGGAGCTATCTTCTTCGTCCTCTTCTTCATAAAGACAAAGAGCTCGGCATAACGCCGGCTCTTTTTTCATCTATTCACACATAACGTCCTCCCCAAAAATACATTTGTTCATTCAGAGAAGAAAAACCTTGATAATTTGAAGAAAAGAGTTGATAATAGAAACTATTCAATTTGTGAGAAAATTTTTACTATAGGAGATGTATGCATTGAAGGTCGTTAAATTTGGTGGCAGTTCTCTTGCTTCTGGCAAGCAGCTGCAAAAGGTATTTGACATTGTCACAGCAGATCCAGCTCGAAAAGCAGTCGTTGTTTCCGCACCAGGAAAACGGCATTCAACGGATACGAAGGTCACCGATCTATTAATTAGTTGCGGTGAACAATATTTACGTTTAGGTGAAGCACACGATTTACAAGAAGCTGTCATCGAGCGATATGCCTCGATTGCGGATGAGCTGGGATTAGGTCAAGACATTATTGACACCATCCGGCAAGATGTAAACACGTTATTACAGGCTGATTCTTCTCATCCTGAGCGGTATCTTGATGCGATTAAAGCAAGCGGTGAAGATAATAACGCAAAGCTGATTGCAGCCTACTTTCAGCATCAAGGCGTCGAAGCGCACTATGTGAATCCAAAAGAAGCCGGTCTATTTGTCAGCGACGAGCCTGGTCAAGCGCAAGTCCTTCCAGAATCGTATGATCATTTGTACAAATTAAGAGAACGCTCTGGCATTATTGTGTTTCCTGGCTTTTTCGGTTTTAGTCTAGCGGGTGATATCGTCACTTTTTCCCGTAGTGGATCAGACATTACCGGTTCCATTTTGGCAAATGGACTAAAGGCAGATGTGTATGAAAACTTTACGGATGTGGATGCAGTCTACGCCGTCAATCCAACGATCGTTCATGAGCCAAAGGAAATCACAGAGCTGACGTATCGAGAAATGCGTGAATTGTCCTATGCGGGTTTTTCTGTATTTCATGATGAGGCACTTATTCCAGCCTTTCGGGCAGGCATTCCTGTTCAGATTAAGAACACCAATAATCCAACTGCAAAAGGCACAAAAATTGTAAATCAACGGGATCATACGAATGGCCCTGTTGTGGGAATCGCGTCAGACAATGGATTTTGCAGTATTTATATCTCTAAGTATTTGATGAACCGAGAAGTGGGCTTTGGACGTAAGGTGTTGCAAACGTTAGAGGAATATGGACTTACGTATGAACACGTGCCTTCTGGCATTGATGATATGACCATTATTTTAAGGCAGGATCAGCTGGAGGAGCAGCAGATTGAACAAGAGCTTTTAGACCGATTAAAGCTTGTGCTTGATGCAGATGAAGTGGTTTTAGAGCGGAACCTCTCGCTTATTATGGTCGTAGGAGAAGCGATGCGTCATAATGTTGGTACAACAGCAAGAGCGGCAAAAGCGCTGTCAAAAGCCAAAGTGAATATTGAAATGATCAACCAAGGCTCTTCAGAGGTGAGCATGATGTTTGGCGTCAAAGCGGCTCAAGAAAAAGAAGCCGTTCAAGCCTTATATGAGGAATTTTTCTCTATGTCCACGGTGCCTGTCTCCATTTAATCAGCAGACTGTCAGATCTCCGGATCGGCAGTCTTTTTGATCTCACACGATTTGCGCATTAAAGTATATCTATTTCTCGTTTGATTTTGTATGATAGAGACAAATCAACTATTGTTCCGGCCATTGATCGGAGCTACAAGGAGTCCTAATCCATGCCTCGTCAACAACTATTAAAACAGTTTCGCAATTTTCATGATGCTTCTACAAGTATTTTAAACATGATGAGTCAATTCATTCATATGAATACACTGTTTATTGCTAAAAATGATCAAAACACCAATCAGATTGTGAAGGTGCTAAATCATGACGAGCAGCTTCTTGAAGAAGGAGAAGAAAATCCTTACGAGAAGACATTTTGCAAGCTGGCGGTCGATCATCGCGATACGCTGTTGATCCCTGATATCCGCTTGGACGAGCGTTCAAAAAACTTAGACGTCACGAAACAGCTGCAAGGCGGCTCATTTATTGGGGTTCCCATCGATTTTACTGATGGTACGAACTATGGAACAATTTGCGGACTTGACCTAAGGCCGCAGCAATTTACAGAAGAGCATGTTCATATGTTTGAAACGATGGCATCTTTGTTGAGTTACGTCTTAGAACTCGACCAGGCCAATCGGCAGATTCAGCAATTATCTGTACCGATCGTACCTGTTGTTGACGGTGTCGCCGTGCTCCCTCTTCTTGGTGATATCGAAGAGACACGTGCGCAGCATATTTTAGAAACCATTTTACAGGAAAGCTACAGGCTGTCGCTCTCTCATTTGGTCATTGATGTTTCAGGGACAAAACGACTCAATGAACAAAGCATTCAATACTTGGTCAGCTATGCGCAAACGTTAAGACTGTTAGGCATCTCAGCTGTTTTAACAGGAATTAAGCAAGACCTTGCGCTGAGTGCGATTCAATCGAATATTTCATTTAAAGACATCACCATTCGTAAGGATTTACCGCAGGCACTTGCTCATATCGGCTTAACGTTCTCCAAAACAGAATAAGTGATGATACACCAAAAAGGGCTAAACGGAGTTTAGCCCTTTTTCTTCTTTTCAGCGTGATAGAAAACCTTTGCAGTCTAGGAAAGACGAGTACCGGCGCGGAGCGAATGTCACATTCGTGAGCACCGGCACGCAGGACTGACACCGAATGCGAGGGTTTGTCTACACGCTGAGGCTAAACAGAGTTTAGCCCTTTTCCTGTGGTAGCGGCAATCGAATGATAAATGTTGTTCCCTTATGTTTTTCACTTTTTAAATCGATATGTCCGTCGTGCAAGTCCACAAGCTGCTTGACAATCGACAGGCCAAGTCCGTATTCTCCATATGGTGTATTCGTTCTCGAAATATCCGCTTTATAAAAACGTTCCCAAATGTGTTTGACTTCTTCAGGTGCAATGCCGATTCCCGTGTCTTCTACTTCAATGATCGTTTCCCCGTTCTCTTCTTTCCCTCTCAAAGAAATACGGCCGCCTTCTGTAAATTGGATGGCGTTCTTTGTGATGTTGACGAGGATTTGAATGAGCCGGTCATAATCTGCGTATACCTTTTGTTCAGGGTGAACCTCTACCATGAGCTGATTGTTTTTCTCTTCAGCCATTCGGCTCAGCTGCTCCTTAATCACTTCAAACGTATCAATGAGTGGATAGTGAAATTTTTGAAGGGTGATTTGATTCGACCTGATTTTCTCATAATCCATATTTTCATTGACGAGACGCAACATTCTTTTTGTTTCATCAGTGATGAGCGCATAGCATTTCTCTTTCTCTTCTGCCGGCACATCCGCAGTATTCAACCATTCGACCAATCCTCGAATGGTCGTCAGCGGTGTTTTCAATTCGTGAGACACATCCGCAATGAATTGGCGTCTCCGTTTTTCAAGCCGGTCAATTTCCTCTCTTGACCGTTGAAGACGATTGGCCATCATATTAAAATCCTCACCTAGTGTGCCAATTTCATCAAGGTGTTTGTTTTCAAGATGAATGTTGTAGTCACCATGCGCAATTTTCTCAGTTGCCTCTCTCAATTTTTTGATACGATTCACATGGAACTTCGACAGAAACAGACTAAGAATAAAGGTAATCGTCAATGCCACAAACACGATGATATATAAATACCGGTTCATTTGAGCAATCAGCTCTTCTGCTCCTTGAATAGGAGCTATGAGCACCACCCCGCCCTTCAGCTTTCCGTCTTCCATGACAGGAAGTGCCACAAGTGATGCTTCTTGATCAAGCCGGCGCGAATCACTTCGCTTGACAATGATTTCTTCTCCTTTTGCAAGCTTGGCCCACAAATCTTTTGTGAGTAACGCTTCATGCGGTGGCATCTCTTGCTGCTGAGACAGCACAGTCCCTTTTTCATCAAAGACGAAAAAACGGATTTGTCTTGTCGAAAGAATGTCTTCAAATGGACGCAAACGGAAGTTCATCTCGGCTTTCGACAGTTGTTTAAAATTCTCCAAAATTTCATTCCCATACGAACTCATTTCGTCTACCCTATTTTGATAGGCAATATCTTTTACAAAATGAGACATGAGGGTGCTGATAATAATGATGGCAATGAGCAATAACCCAAGGTGACTAATCAGCAACTGGTAAAAATATTTAATCTTCATCGAACTTATACCCTACGCCCCATACTGTATACAGAAAGGGCTTAGGTCCGTCTCCGATTTTTTGGCGCAATCGTTTAATATGAACATCAACTGTTCGTTCATCACCATAAAATTGGTATCCCCAAATTTGCTCAAGCAATTGTTCTCGTGAAAATACTTGCCGAGGATGCTGTATAAAAAAGCACAGCAGATCGTATTCCTTTGGCGTTAAATTTTCGATCCGTTTCCCCTCTAGAAACACTTCTCTCGTTTTTTTATCTAACTGAAAATGTTCGGTCTCTAGCCGTTCATCCTCTTTCGCTCCTTCTTGAGTAGATGTTGTTTGAGCAAAACGTCGTTTCACTGCTTTGATTCTTGCCATTAAGGTGAGCGGACTAAAGGGTTTTGTCACATAATCATCTGCCCCAAGATCGAAGCCCAGCACCTGATCAGATTCCGTTTCCTTTGCTGTCAGCATAATAATCGGAACATCACTGATCTGGCGTACTTTTTGACAAATGGTCAGACCATCCATTGAAGGAAGCATGACATCTAAGATGAGCAGATCCCAATCCTCCTCTTGCTTAAATCGATTCAATCCTTCTAATCCATCATGGACGAATTCCGCTTGAAATCCTTCTCGTTGAAAAAACATATCCGTCATTGTACAAACACTCTGGTTATCTTCAATCATTAATATTTTCATCATCAGCCTCCGCTGTTGCCTTTGTTTTTCTTTATGTAGCTTTATTTTACATGTTCCTTCTCAAATCTCAATTGGATTGATACGATTTCATGAACTTATCATGCTTTGGTCATCTTTTATTCATACTTTTTAATGGAGTTGACATTTTGGGGAATCACATTGTTCTTTTTTAATATAGTAGAATGGAAAAATGAAGGAATTGTAGAGGATAGTCTAAGATGAGGACAGTGTCATTTACGTTCTTTCAGATGAAGAAGTCTCCCATGTAGTAAAAGAATGAAATGACACGCTTCCTGATCGTTATAAATGGTCTATATAAAACAGTTTGGAACTGGTCATGCATATCGAGGGCGGTGTGTCCTAACGAAGCTAATTGTGATTTTCTATAAGGCACCCCATTTCGATGCGAATTTCCTTTTTCTTTATATCTTCATTTGAATAAGAGTTGACATTTAATCCAATCAGTTGAAAGCCATTTTTCAAATAAAACTGGATAGCTGGAAAATTGGAAGATTGGGTTTCTAATACAATCATTCTAACTCTCAATTCACGAGCTCGTTTTTGTGCCATTTTAATGAAAGTGCTGCCAATACCTTTTCTTTTAAATTGTTTATCCACATATAAATCATGAATGAGTAATGTATTATTCCATTTCATGTGTTGAATGACTATAATTCCAGTTTCTTCACCATTCATCTCTGACACGTAAACCTCTGAACCCTCTTTATATGGATCGAAAATCTCCTCTTTTAAATTTTTTTTAACTGGCGCTTCAAATACTTCTTCTGTAAGGGAGATGTTCCAACCATTGTGACTGGTTTCCATATGAATTTCATAGTATTTTTCAGATGTATATTGATAATATACTTGTTTTCCTTTAGGATAATTTTTTTGATAGATACGACGAATCGTTAACATTTCATACTCCCTTCATATCAATGATTTAAATCTTTAAACGTACTACTAAATTCGTCGATTTGCGATTTAATACCTTTAAAAATACACCTAAAAGATAAAACTCGTTTTGCCTCTGTCATAGAATAGGGTCGTTTTTAAATGTGATTGTTGTAGATCAATTGTTCACCTGACGAAGTTTGACGTCATAGAGTGTATTCACTCTTATAAGAATAAGGACATTTAAAAAGCTCATCTCCAAAGATGAGCTTTTTTCATATCACACGAGCAACTTCAGATAAGCAGCGTCATTCCCCTCTTCAACCGCCTGTAAAAGCTGCTTTGCCTGTGATGTGCTGGTGACGCTGCTTAACTTTTGTATGATGTCTTCTGTCGATAACGCACAGCCTGGTGCTCCCCGAGGGATATCGACCCGTTTGCTGATGGTGGACCCGTCAGATAAGTTGAGCTTTACAATCGTAAAACGTCCTTTTGGCACTGCGTCTGGATGGGGTTCTATCGTTTGATCATATACTCTATTTACCCGCTTCATCCATGTCCGCAGCTCTGGTGAAATGGCTTTTTTCGTAAAAGCATCCAGTGATAAAGGTTGTCCAAACACCGCTAGTGCGATGACATACTCGACACTAAATCGTCCCTCTTCTCCCGTCAAAGGTGTCCGCTCCGTGAGTGCGGCATCTCCGCCAGGCGGAAACATGACGTCGACCTGTTCGATCTTCTCCTGTAAGGAAGAGTGTTCTTGTACTAATGATTCGATCGCATCGGCTGCATGATGCGCCGCTGAACAGAACGGATACACTTTAAACCATAGACCTGGCGACACGATACGCCACGCAGTGCCATAGTCCTCTAGCAGACGTCTTTCCGCTAGTTTCTGATCCCCATAGAGAGAAAAGAAGCCCAGCTCTCCATCCAGAAGCGATTCACTCCCGCCAAAACCTGAACAAGCTAAATCCATGGACCATACGGCGGTTTGAGCGGCGAGGCCAGCTTGTAATGGTTTCATATCAGCCCCAAACTGCTTTCGCATTCCAGCTGATTGCGCACCTGCAAAGCCGATCGCTTTCGCCAGCTCTTTCTGTGAAACTTGTTTCAAATAACCAATCGCACAGACTGCTGCAATGGCTCCGAGCGTCCCCGTATTGTGCCAGCCCCGCTCATAATGCGCCTTGCCAATGGATTCCCCAAGCCTTGCCATCACTTCAACACCTGTGATGTAGGCACTTAAAAATCGATCACCATATGCCTCCCCGTCTGTTAGCTGGGAAAGCAAGGCCGGAATGATCACCGCACTTGGGTGTCCTCTCACATCAGAATGCACATCATCATAATCAAGGGCGTGAATCAGGTAGCCATTTAGCATGGCTGCGGATTGACGGCTGACCTTCTTCCCTTGTCCAATGACGGGAATTTGAGCCGCGCCGCCTTCTTGTTCCACCAGCGCCATGAGTTTCTGAATCCCTTCATCCTCTTTTGCAGCAAGCGCTGCTGCCGCAGCGTCTAACAGACCGTTTCGAGCCATTTGAACGGCCTGTTGATCTTGCAACGGATCAGCAGAGAGCACTGCCTCTGCGAGCTGTTTCGTTAGTTCCATGATCTTGACTCCAATGCCCGAACCGCAAGCTCGGCAAAGAAGGCAGCAGCAACAGGGAGTGCGTCTTCATTTAACGTAAAGGCAGGGTGATGCCATTCCTCGGTACCGCTCGTCCCCATCCAGACGAAAAAGCCTGGAATGTGCTCTTGGTAAAGGGCAAAGTCTTCTCCGCCTGGTGACTGTTCTGCCTCCACTACTGCGAGATCAAGCGCTCCTGCCGTTTCTTCCACAACCTTTGTCATACGCTCGTCATTCATCACAGAAGGCAAATACGGATGCCATTTCACATCTGCCTTTGCGCCAAATCCTTCAGCGATACCGCTCACGATTTGTTTCATGAGATCTGGAATCATCGCTCTCACTTCAGGTTCAAACGTCCGAACGGTTCCTTCCATCTCGACGCGATCAGGTATTACATTCCATGATGTGCCGCCTTGAATACGTGTGATGCTGACAACCGCATGATGCAAAGAACTAATGCGGCGGCTGACAATTTGCTGTAGGGCGCTTGTGATCTGACCGCTGATGGCAATCGGATCAATTGTGTGATTTGGAATTCCAGCATGACCACCCGTTCCTTGAATGTCGATTTCAAACCGATCGACACTCGCCATTAACGCTTTTTCTCTTATCCCGATGGTGCCAACTGGCAGGTTAGGTTTATTGTGCATACCAAATATCGCATCCACTCCATTTAAGACGCCTGCCTCTATGACGTGTTTCGCTCCTTGCGCCACTTCCTCAGCCGGCTGGAACAAAATGCGGACTGTTCCCTTGAGCTCATGTTTCCGTTCGTTTAATAGGACGGCCGCACCAAAAATCGAAGCGGTATGGAAATCATGACCGCATGCATGCATTTTCCCCTGTATCTTTGAAGAAAATGGTTCGCCAGATGCTTCTTCAATTGGAAGTGCGTCAATATCGGCTCTCAGAGCAATCGTTGGTCCCTCTTGTTCTCCTTTGATTTCACAAACGACCCCGGTTTGAAGATCTGGGAAATCGAGCACTGTGATCCCTTCCTCTTCTAACCAGCCTCGTAGTTTTTTTGTCGTTTCATATTCTTCAAATGCCAGCTCTGGATGCTCATGAAGCGCTCGGCGTATGTTAATTAAACGTTTGTTTAAAGATTTATTTCCTAATGATTTCACTGATACTCACCCCTCTAAAGAGTAAAAAGCAGCTTATGCTTCTTCAGCCGCTGCTTCTTTTTGGATAAATCGTTTTGTTCGTTCATTCTTCGTTTCGTCAAATAGTTCGGTTGGCGTTCCCTGCTCAATGATATGACCATCTGCCATAAAAATCACATGATCTGCTACTTCTCTTGCAAACGCCATTTCATGTGTCACGATGATCATCGTTGTTTCTTGAATGGCAATGGATTTAATGACTTGAAGCACACCTGAGACAAGTTCTGGATCGAGTGCTGATGTTGGTTCATCCAGCAAAATCGCATGTGGATCGACCGCTAACGCACGGGCAATGCCAATCCGCTGCTGCTGACCGCCGGATAGTGTAACCGGGTAGCTGTCAGCTTTTTGTTCTAGCCCTACTTGTTTCAATAGCTTCATACCGATTTCATTTGCCTGCTGTTTTGTCATTTTTTTCGTCACAAGCAGTGACTCTGTAATGTTTTGCAGGGCTGTTTTGTTTTTGAATAAATTATAGTTTTGAAACACCATGGCCGTTTGCTGACGCAGGTGATGGGCTTCTTTACGTGTATATTTAGACGCATTCAGCTTCGCATCGCCAATTTCAATCGTACCTTCATCTGGCGTTTCTAATAGATTTAGACAGCGCAGCAATGTTGATTTACCGGAGCCAGAAGGTCCGATAATGGCCACAACCTGCCCTTTTTGCACGTCAAGATTAATTCCGTCTAAGACGACAAGGTCGCCGAATGATTTTTTCAAATTGGTGAGCTTGATCATGTCCACACCTCCTTAATTCCGGTAAGGTTTGCTGATTTTTCGTTCAAATAGGTCTTGTAGGAAACTATAAATGATGGTGAGCACCCAATACACAATGCCAACCGCTAAATACGTTTCAAAGTACTTATAATTGGCCGATGCAATCATTTTCCCTTGCGCAAACATTTCTGCCACCCCAATGGTAAAGGCAAGCGATGTTTCTTTTAAAAGTCCAATAAAGGTATTCCCCGTCGCTGGAATGGCATTTCTGACGGCCTGCGGGAAAATAATTCTGACGTAAGACTGCCATCTTGTCATGCCGACAGATAAGCAGGCCTCAAGCTGCCCTTCATCCACTGAATTAAGAGCCGCTCTAAAAATTTCTGCTAAGTACGCTGAGTTTTTAATACTTAAACCGATAATGACCGCTGTTAAGGCATCCATTGAGGTCATCGCAGGGAATAGCTGCGGAAGACCAAAATAAATGAGAAAGAGCTGAACCAAAGTTGGAACCGCTCTGAAAAAAGAAATATACAGCTTGGCAAATTGGTATAAGACAGGTATCCGGTTTTTCGTTATAAGCGCGAATACCACACCAATGATAATGGCAAATACCATGGAGACAATCGCCATGAAGATCGTTATCGGCAAGTATTGAATCAAGGTTGGAAAAACCGTCACCATATACTGCCAATCAATGTGATTCATGTCTGCTTTTCACCGCCGCTGTTGTTATTTTTTAATTGGAACTGTGACATCGTCTTTGAAATATTTCTCAGACAATTTCTTCAGTGTTCCGTCTTCTCTTAATTCTTTGATCGCTTTATTAAATTCTTCTCTTAGCTTGTCGTGCTTTTCATCTTTGGCAAATGGGTAGCCGACTTCTTCATATACGATTGGGTTGCCGACGATTTTGAGTGGAAGTCCTGTTTTTTCAATTTGAGCTAACAAGACACTGCGTCCGTTGACGTAAGCATCTACACGGCCATTTGCGACTTCATTTAAGACACCGTCTTGTGTTTCATATGTTTTGATGTTGATTTTCTTGTCTGGGTCTTTGCTCTCTAGGTTTTTGGCATGGTTTGAGCCAAGAACAGCCGCCACCGTTTTTCCTTTTAAGTCGTCAAGTCCTTTAATGTCCTTGTTGTCCTTCTTGACAATGATTTGTGTTCCTGCGTATGCATACGTATCTGTAAAGTTGAACGTTTGTTTACGCTCATCTGTAATCGCAACTTGGTTTGATACGGTATCCAGCTTACCAGATGTCAGCTGGCCCATCAGTCCGCTGAATTCACTCAGCTGCCAGTCTAGTTTGTAGCCTAGCTTTTTCGCAATAGCTTCTGTGACCTCGACATCAAATCCTACTAGTTTGCCGTTTTCTTTATAAGCAAATGGATAGCTTTGGCCTGTAGCGCCCACTTTAAGCACTTTCTCGTCTTTGCCTTCACTCTGATTACCCCCGCCGCATGCTGCTAACACCGCAAGCATTGCCGCAAATAAAACAACTAGCCACTTTTTGTTTTTCATGTTCGTACACCCTTCTTTCCTCTTATGGTTGTGTAATATCTGATCTTAATTGTTTTTTAAAATAAATGGTGATATGGCCTTTGCCTAGATCCTTTTCACCTGCTCTGACATAGCCTTTACGCTCATACATGTCCATGAGCCACGGATGCTTATCAGCTGTCCCAAGAGAGACAAACGGTACCTTTAGTGTGTCCCTTAGCACTTCCGTTTCAACCCACTCAAGCAAGGCTGAGCCTGTGCCTTTTTTTGCCGCTGGTTCTGAAGCAAACCACCAAATATGCGGAACGCCGAATGGTCCTGGCTGTTCTCCCCACGGCATACGGAGTGATAAGGTGGAGAGAAGCTCTCCGTTTTCTTCCATTACATAGCAAAGGTTCTTTTGTACATTTTTCTGAACGAGGGCGACATCTGCATGTGCTGCTTGGAACTGAATGCCGAGCTCACGAATCGGCTCGTAGGCTCTTGTTGTCAGTTCAAGCAGCGCTTCTATATCATCCTCAGTTGCCAGACGAAACGTATATCCCAACGTTAGTCACCTCACCTTTATGTCGTGTAGCGATTTTTTGGCTGTTTTAATCCGAGATTTTCTCGTAAAGTTTGTCCTGTGTATTCTGTTTTGAACAGGCCTCTTTCCTGAAGGACCGGAACGACGCGGTCTACGAAGGCATCAAGTCCTTCTGGCAATAATGGCGGCATCACGTTAAAACCGTCGGCTGCTTCCTCAACGAGCCATGTCTCCATCACATCTGCTAGCTGCTCTGGTGTTCCAATGAAGATATGGTGCCCACGGGACCCTGCAACAGATTGGTAGAGCTGGCGAATGGTCAGGTTGTCCTTTCTCGCCATATTCATCACAAGGTCAAAGCGGCTTTTCACGGCATTTGACGCGCTTGGATCAATCTCTGGAAGCGGTCCGTCTAGTGGATACTGGGAAAGATCAATACCCCCTAAGTAGTTTTGTAAAATGCTAAGGCCGATCTCTGGAACAATCAGCTCTTGTAATTCTTCATACTTCGCTTTTGCCTCTTCTACTGTATCGGCAATGATTGGGAAGATGCCCGGCATGATACTGACATCCTCTCTAGCTCGCCCAGCAGCCTCTACTTTTCCCTTCAAGCTTTGGTAAAATTCCTTCGCTTTGTCGAGATCGTTTTGTGCCGTAAAAATAAGCTCAGCCGTTTTAGCCGCAAGCTTTTGACCATCTTCAGAAGATCCTGCTTGAATGATCACTGGCTGTCCTTGCGGGGTGCGTGATACGTTAAGCGGTCCCCGTACAGAGAAGAATTCACCTTTGTGCTGCAGCTCATGAAGCTTACTAGACTCAAAGAATTCTCCTGTTTCTTGGTTTCTGATAAGTGCGTCCTCTTCCCAAGAATCCCACAGACCTTTGACGACATCGACGAATTCTTCAGCTCGTTCGTATCGTTTGTGGTGCGCTAAATGCTCTTCTCCGCTAAAATTTTTCGCTGTTTCTTCAATAGAAGATGTGACCACATTCCATGCTGCTCGTCCGCCTGATAAATGATCGAGTGAGGCAAACTGTCTCGCAATATGGAATGGCTCACTATATGTAGTTGATGCTGTTGCTGCTAAACCAATTGTTGAGGTAGACTCTGCAATCGAAGAAAGCAGGGTGAGCGGTTCAAATCTTGTTAATACATTTGGATGAGATGTATGATTAATTGATAAGCTGTCGGCTAAAAAGAGCAAATCCAGCTTCCCTTCCTCGGCCTTTTTCGCTAATTGTTTAAAGTAATCAAGATTCATGGCTGCGTCTGGTACTGCTTTCGGATGTCTCCAAGAGGCGACATGATGTCCAGTTCCCGCGATGAATACGCCTAGCTTGAGCTTCCGTTTCGGCTGTGACACTTGTTCTTCATCCTTTCTATATCTTCCTTGTATCAAGTGATTATTTTACAAGATACATTTTTCTGATTGAATTAATCGGTTTTATCCATAAAAAAAGGGCAAATGTTGTGAAAAATGAAAAATAATTATTACTATATGCCCTTTTTACATGATTGTCAACCGCCTTCTAAACCTCCAAAAAAAGGGATTTACAGGCGGTTACGGTGGATCAATTTCAATATTTCCGATGAGCCGGTCCGTGGAGTGCGTCATCAATTGACTGCGCTCTAGTACGTTATGGGCAATCACCGAATGAGTGGAAGATGTGGTGCGGACGGCAATCGCTTTTTGAGGAGAGAGATTAATGATGTTATTCCGCAGCACACGTGCTGAGACAACCTCATCAAGAAAAACGGCTGTCGGCTGTCCGATTGAACGATTTAAATAAAAGCGGTTATCACCAATTTGGGGTGAGCCATTTTTAATATACATCACCACATATAAGGACGTTTCTTCAAAGGAATTGTCTTTAATCTCTAAAGGAGCGGTCGTATTGCTGTAGACGGCATAGTTTTGATAGTGCTTAAAACGATTCTGCCATATGAAAGCCTTTGCATTTCCTGTCACGCTGATTGTATACGAAGATGCGAGCTGTGAATGTCCTTCTTGAATAAAGTGATTGCCGTTGATCCCCGCTTCTCCCTCCTGCACCCATATCCCTCGGCTGAATTCCTTGAATTGATTATGCTGAATTAAGATATTCGTTCCTCTGACCATCGCCGCATCGATGACAGAGTAGACGGTATTGTTTGAAAAGACAATGCTGTCTGATTGATAAATACGCAGCGATGTACTTCTAAGCCGTGTGTTTGTCCCTGACTCAATATGGTTTCCTTCTATTAAAATACGATTGGCCATATAGACAGACACAGCCGCATCTTCAAAAAGACTGATTTTATTACCTGTGATGTGCACGCTGTCTCCCCTCACATCAATACCCTTTTCAAACCCTTCAATCATATTGCCAATAATGATCACATTGTTTTCCGATTGATCAAGCGGCACACCTAAGCTCGTAATCCCTGCTTTTGTCACGCCCCCTCTCACTGCACGAATCAAATTATTCGCAATGATCATTTCAGTGGCGAAGCCATAGGAGATACTGCTGTCCGTTTGATTGCCTTCAATGATCACACCATAGCCGTTGAAATTATAGATAGAGCTGGCTGCGCCGCCTCTGACTATGTTGTTTCGAATTTGAATATTCAGCGGTTCCTCCAAGTTGGTCGCATTTTCTCCGTATCCTTCAATATCAATGCCCATTTTTGGCTCGACCCCGTTTACCCCTGCCCTTTCAAGCAAACAGTCTTCCACAATGACACCATCACAGCCTGTAATAGAAATATTGTTTCGCCTTGAGTCAGTGATGGTGCAGCCAGAAATATGAATAGACGAAGCAGGCGAGTACGATTCGATATGGGTCAATAAACCGTGCGGACTGACAATGATGCCGTCTCCCGTACAATTGTTGATTTGAACACGATCGATATTCACATGGGAAGCACCTTCAATACACACCCCGAAGCCCCATTCATGTGTTTTTCTTTCTGGCGGGAGTGCCTTGTACACATGCTCATCACGGTCGCCTTCAATCCGCCCGCCCCGAATGGTCACATGCTCTACCTCTCCTATATAAAAGGCTGCATATCCCCACGAATCATTTGGTTTCACTTTGATGACGGCATCTGATGCCATCTCAATACAAATATGACTTGGCACTCGTATGCCGGCATGACGAAAAGGAAAAAATTGATCCCCCCTGTACACCGCATCTATTAGATACGTTCCACTCGGCAACCAGACGTGGGAGTAGCCCTGTGCTTTTGTCCATTCCAGGCATTCGTTCAGTTTCGCTGTACAGTCCGTTTTCCCGTCAGCAATCACGCCAAAGTCTAATACATTGACAATGGGTTTCTTCAGATCAGATTCATTTACATCCCCCAATGAAAACCCCTCCTTTTTACACATGTCCTCTTGTCATCCTATGCATGTGGGAAAGGTTTGCTTGTACGATATTTCAAATTTTATATAAATTCTTCTGGAATAACTTTCCGATGATTTTCACTTGAGCGAATTTTTCATCTTTTTGAGTCTTTACGCCTATTGAACTAACATTTTCCTGTTTTAGAATAGTTTTATATTGACACAAGAACTATACAAGAATATCATTTTTCTCATATCTCTTTTTTTAAGAAAGGATCTATGCCATGTCTACAATTGACCACGATAAAATTGTTAAAAGTGTTCCTCAAAAAGGGTTTTTTGGACATCCTAAAGGACTTTACACACTGTTTTTCACTGAATTTTGGGAGCGTTTTTCTTATTATGGCATGCGTGCACTGCTTATTTATTATATGTACACAGAGGTGACAAAAGGCGGTCTTGGCTTCGACCAGACAACCGCTAATTCGATCATGTCTGTCTATGGTGCGCTTGTCTACATGTCAGGCATTATTGGCGGATGGCTTGCCGACCGGGTATTTGGTTCGTCCAGTACGGTCTTTTATGGCGGGGTATTCATTATGCTTGGTCATGTCATTTTGGCACTACCTAGCGGTGCAACAGCGCTCTTTATTAGTATGGGGCTGATTATTATTGGGACAGGCCTCCTAAAGCCAAACGTGTCAAACATAGTCGGTGACCTATATACAAAAACAGACCCTCGCAGGGATTCTGGATTCAGTATTTTCTATATGGGGATCAACATGGGTGGTTTTATCGCCCCATTAATTGTCGGAACACTCGGTCAAAAAGTGAATTTCCACCTTGGTTTCTCACTCGCTGCCGTTGGTATGCTTGTTGGACTGATTACGTTTGTCATCACGAAAAAGCCGAATCTTGGACTTGCCGGCACTTATGTCACAAATCCACTATCAGCTGCTGAACGCAAGAACTTCAAAATTTTCGGTACATTGATCGTGATTGTACTTGCTGTTTTTGCTGTCATCGGTATTCAAACAGGAGCGCTCACGATTAATCTATTCACTTGGTTTGTCAGTGTCCTTGGTGTGCTGATTCCAATTGTTTATTTTATTGTGATGTATTTTAGTAAAAAAACGAGTGCAGTGGAGCAGTCGAGGGTACTCGCTTATATTCCATTGTTCCTAGCTGCGGTGATGTTCTGGGCCATTCAAGAACAAGGCTCAAATATTTTAGCCACATATGCAGATCAGCGAACAAACTTGAATTTCCTTGGCATGACATTAGCCTCTTCTTGGTTCCAATCATTGAACCCAATCTTTATTGTGCTCCTGTCACCAGTATTTGCTTGGTTATGGGTCAGACTCGGTAAGAAACAGCCGTCTACCCCGATTAAATTCTCACTTGGCCTTCTGTTCGCAGGATTATCCTTTATCATCATGATCATTCCTGCCTACATGTCTGGACCACATACACTTGTAAGCCCACTATGGCTCGTTCTAAGCTTCTTCCTTGTCGTCATCGGAGAGCTTTGCTTATCACCAGTTGGGCTTTCAGCCACAACAAAACTGGCACCTGCTGCCTTCTCAGCGCAAACGATGAGCCTTTGGTTCCTTTCAAATGCAATGGCACAAGCCATTAATGCACAAGTGGTCAAGCTGTTTGATAAAGTGCCAGAAACCGTTTATTTCGGGATCATCGGTATGCTCGCCATCATTTTATGTGGTGTCATGCTCCTGCTTACACCGGTGATTAAGAAAGCGATGAAAGGCGTGCATTAATAAAAAACTGGACATGAGTATGAGTACCTCATGTCCAGTTTATTACTTTATTTATAATCAGTCTTCATATAGAAATTCTATATCTTACTGCATTATTCATTCGTTTTCATTGGTACTGCCTCATTTATTTCAATATTAAAATAATTTACAGCATTGTTATAACAAATATCTTTGACTATTTTTCCTATAAATTCGTAATCCCTTGGAAGCTCACCATTTTCTATCCAAGTCCCAAATAAATTGCATAAAATTCTTCTGAAATATTCATGACGAGGGAACGATAAAAAGCTCCTTGAGTCTGTAAGCATACCTACGAAAGTGCTAAGCAAACCTATATTAGATAATGTTTTCATTTGATCTAGCATGCCGTCTTTTTGATCATTAAACCACCACCCGGATCCAAATTGAATTTTTGCTCTCGCATCAGAAGACTGAAAATTCCCTATAGTAGAGGCCACAATCGCATTATGAACGGGATTTAAATTATAGATAATTGTTTTAGGTAAAAGATTGTCTATGTCTAATTCATTCAAAAAACCATTTAAATGTCTTGCTAGGTGGAAGTCAGACATAGAGTCGTACCCACTATCTTTTCCCGTTAACTTGAACATTCTTGTGTTATTATTCCTTAAAGCACCTATGTGTAATTGCATGGTCCAATGAAGAGAATGATATTTTTTACTCAGGTGAATAAGAGTGTTTGTTTTAAATTTATTGATATCCTCTAGGGATAGTGTTTTTCCTTGCAGAGCACGTACAAATATAGAAGACACTTCTTGTTCAGCAGCTGGTGAAAATGGAAATATTTCAAAACCATGATCAGACATTCTGCATCCATTCGCGTGAAAATAATCAATTCGTGAATGTAATGAAGCGATAAAGTTTTCATATGTTAAAATAGCGCCGTTGATTGAATCACCTAATTGTTCTATATAATTCACAAAATTTGATTGTTCAATATTTAAAGCATGATCCGGTCTAAATGTAGGTAGGACCCTAGTTGTAATTCCTACATCTTTACGTATGATTTGATGATTTTCTAAAGTATCGATTGGATCATCAGTCGTACATACAACGTTTACATTAAATTTTTCTAAAATTCCATTGGTGGACATGTTATTTTCATTTAATCTCTCATTACAGATATCCCAAACTTTATGTGCATTTTTTTCTGAGAACAACTCATTGATATTGAAATAACGACTTAATTCTAAATGTGACCAATGATAAAGAGGGTTTCCTATTGTATATGGAACAGTTTGGGCCCAAGCTAAGAATTTTTCCTTGTCACTTGCATTCCCCGTGATCAATCTTTCTTCTACGCCTAACCATCGCATCGCCCTCCATTTATAGTGATCTCCATTTAGCCAAATATCAGTCATATTTTCATATTTTTTGTTAGTAGCAATTTCATCAGCCATTAAATGCGTATGAAAATCATAGATTGGCATATTTTTCGCGTAATCATGATAAAGAACTTTTGAACTTTCGTGATTAAGCATCATATCTTCGCTTAGGAATGTAGACAATATAGTCACCTCTATACATTTTATCGTTTCTTTATCCTTCATACTTGTTTAGAAAATCTCAATTAAATGAAATAAGGTGTTATTAACAAAAATAACACCTCACTTTTTTAGATCTTACTTAATTCAAACTCCGTATTTACGTAGATTGCGTCTCGTTGTGCAATCAAGCATAGTTCTGCGGCTTTAAAAGTATGTTCTTGAGTCATAGCATTTTCAGTATCGTTTAAACAATCTAAAATAAGTTCACCAAAGTAAGGGAATCCTACTTCTCCATTTAGAGAAAAATGTTGCTCTGTATGTTGATTTACTAAGTATAAATGGTCTCCTATTTTATCCCTTGCTATGTCTACGTATTTGCGAATTTCAATATACCCCTCTGTTCCAAGAATGAATGTGCGCCCATCCCCCCAAGTGCTAAGGCCATCAGGAGTCAGCCAGTCTACTCTAAAGTAGTTTGTAGCCCCATTATCAGCTATTAAAGTAGCATCGCCGAAGTCTTCCAATTCTGGATATTGATGATGTTTATAATTGCCCACTTTACTATGTATAACTTTTGCATCTTTTGCGCCAGAATAGTAAAGGAATTGTTCAATTTGGTGACTACCAATATCACATAGAATACCTCCATAATACTCCTTCTCAAAAAACCAGCTTGGTCTGCTTTCTACATTACTACGATGTGGGCCAGTTCCAAGAACTTGTACCACTTTTCCAATTGCTCCTTGTTCAATCAATTGACCAGCAAATACGGCACTCTCCACGTGCAAACGTTCACTATAATAAACAGCCCATTTAAGCCCCGTTTCAGCTGTTTTTTTACGAGCAAGCTCCAATTGTTCTAACGTTGTAAAAGGTGATTTATCCGTAAAGTAATGCTTACCATGATCTAAAACACGCAGCCCTAAATCACAGCGTTTAGATGTAATGGCTGCGCCTGCCACTAGCTTTACATCTGGATCTTCGAGAATTTCTTTCTCACTTTTGGCTGCCTGTACCTCCGGATATGCTTTACAAAATTCTTGTACTTTTTTCTGATCATGATCATAAACCCATTTTAATGTAGCCCCAGCCTCAGTTAATCCATTGCACATTGCATAGATGTGTCCATGATCAAGACCTATAGCTGCCATTACGAATTGTCCTTCTGTAGCGACAGGGGCACTTTTTCCCTTAGGAGCATAATTCATTCCATCACTTTTCTGCATGACTGTTCCTCCTCAAGCTAGCTTCCAGTTTATTTTTAATATTTATCACTTAATAACGTTAGATTCATATTTTCTCGTAATTTCCTCCAACGGTTATCGTATCGTCTGAAAAATTTTCTACACTGCTTTGTTTTTCATAAAAATGCTTCACGTTCGCGAGCATTCCTTCACGTGTATAAAAAGGATCGTCTGCTAAAAGAGGAAGCTTCACATGAACACCTAGGTTTGCAGATTTATAGATGGCTGTAATAAGCTCTAGTGTTTTTCTTCCTTCTGTTCCATCAATTAGAAGCTTCTGGTTACCCTTGATAGCCATTAAAAAATTATTTATTTGTCCTTTATGCCCTTCAAATAGTAATTCCGGATATTGATGAAAAGCTTCCTGAATACGATTTTCTAAATCCTCATCATTTTTCTCTTGAGGAAACCCATTTTCTTTAGCTATTTGAGCATTTACTTTCCATGGGACAGATACTCTAGCTTTTTCACCTTGAAAAATCAGTTGTTGTTCTTCTCCATGATGAACCACAGAACTGGTTACTTGTGCTAAGCCGCCATTTCCATAGCGAAGTACAGCAATAGAAAGGTCTTCAACCTCTGCATTATCATGCAAGGTATTACTAGTTGCTGCAAAAATGTCAGTCGGCAATCCCAACATCCATTGCAACATATCAATATGATGGACAGCATGATTAAGTGTACAACCTCCACCTTCTTTTTCCCATGTACCGCGCCACCATAAATCATAATAACTATGACCACGCCACCAAAAAGAATCAACTTGAGTATGAGCGATTTTTCCAATTAGGTTTTGATCAAGGACATGTTTTAATCTCATAATGGGAGTCATAAACCTGTTTTGAGCAACAACGGATAAAAGCTTCTGGCTTTCAATAGATGCTTTTATCATTTCGTCACATTCTTTTAGAGAAGAAGCCATGGGTTTTTCTACTAAGACATGTTTGCCTGCTTTAAGAAAATCGATGGCAATGGTTGCGTGCATATAAGGAGGTGTACAAATGGAAACGGCATCAATCGTAGGGTCATTCAATAACTCTTGGTAGTTAGCGACAACTCGTGCTTCTAGGTTATATTTTGTTGCTGCAGACATTGCTTTTTCAGGATAAATATCAGCTAAAGCTACAATTTTACTCATTTCAGGCATTGCAAGATAAGCCTCGATATGGGCAGTTGCAATCGATCCAGTTCCTATAATTGCGATGTTGGACATATACATCTTTCCCTTCTGCAAGAAGATAAATGTTCACTTCTAATAACAAGACAGCGCTTTCAAAAAACTTAATGATTCACCTAACTGATAGATTAGAGTACCGTGAGTTTTATGAATATTCTAGTTATACTAGTATGGTAGCTCAAAAACATTATAACTCAATCTTTTTGAATTTTGTATATTTTTTTGAATTTTCCTTTAAATATCTCACACTTTTATGATTGATAAGGTCTTACATAGTTGGAATCCTCAAATGCTCACAGTACAAATATTCAGAAAAATCAAATCAATGTCTACCATTCTCATGAACTTGTATGGTAGTATGTTAGAGAAAGGAGATTAGAATAATGAATATTGATTTTAAAAACCAAAACCTCTCTACAAGGGAACAAGTTTACAATATGCTAAAAGATCAAATATTAAGCCTGAAGCTTCCACCTGGGACAAATATTTCTGAAAAAGAAATATCAATTCAATTTAATGTGAGTCGAACTCCTGTAAGAGAAAGCTTTTTAAAATTATCTCAAGAAGGATTATTAAGTATCTATCCTCAACGAGGTACTTTTGTTTCTTTAATTGATTTGAACCTTGTGGAGGAAGCACGGTTTATGCGAGAACATCTCGAGAAGGCAGTGATTAGACTATCCTGTCAGGAATTTTCTGAAGAGTTGATTAATGATTTAGATATGAATTTAAGTATGCAAAAAATTTGCGTTAAGAAAAAAGACTATAAAAAAATGTTTGAATTAGATGAGGAGTTTCATAGAACTATTTTCAAACGGTGTAAAAAAGAAAAAACATGGTTAGTTATTCAACAGATGAATGTACACTTTAATAGGAGTCGCATGTTAAGGCTAGTAACAGATTATAATTGGGATAATATATTTTCTCAACATGTAAATATCTTCAAAGCTATACAAGATCAAGATGCTGATAAAGCAGAAAAAATCATGGAAGAGCATTTGAAAATTGCACTTGTTGATAAAGAATTATTGAAGAAAGAATATCCAAATTATTTTAAATAAAATTAGGGGTGATGGTAGATGAGGATGACATTTAGATGGTTTGGAGAAGGAAACGACACGATCACACTGGAACAAATAAAGCAGATTCCAGGAGTGGAAGGAATTGTTTGGGCACTGCATGATGTGCCCGTAGGAGAAGAGTGGCCAATAGAAAGAATGTTAGAAATGAAAAAATTAGCTGATAAACATAGCCTTCATATTGAAGTGGTTGAAAGCGTGAATGTTCATGAAGACATTAAGCTCGGACTTCCAACTAGAGATCGCTACATAGAAAATTATAAAAAAACAATTCAGAAGCTAGCAAAGGTGGGTGTTAAAGTCATATGTTATAACTTTATGCCTGTCTTTGATTGGATCCGTACAGACTTAAATAAAACACTTGCTGATGGATCTACAGCTCTATTTTATGAACATAGTCGAATTAAAGATATTGATCCGAAAGATTTAGTAAATAAAATTAGTGAGAACTCCAGTTTAACCATGCCAGGTTGGGAAGCAGAGAGGTTAAATCACCTCCACCAACTTTTTGAAGCCTACAGAAATATAACAGAAGATGATTTATGGGCCAACTTGAAATATTTTTTAGATCAGATTATTCCAATTGCAGAACTTCATGATATTAAGATGGCTATTCATCCTGACGACCCACCTTGGCCTGTCTTTGGTCTACCGCGAATCGTAACTAACCAAAAAAACATCAGAAAAATTTTACAACTAAATAGTAGCCCATATCATTGTATAACGCTCTGTACAGGATCTTTAGGAGCAAACTTAGAAAATGATTTAGTTTCTATGATTCACGAATTTATTGATAGAATACCATTTACTCATATAAGAAATGTACGTGTATATGATAACGGGGACTTTGTTGAAACATCGCATCGATCAAAAGATGGTTCAGTAGATATTTCAGCCATTATACACGCTTATTATGAAAGCGGATTCAAAGGTTATTGTAGACCCGATCATGGAAGACACATTTGGGATGAACAATGTAGGCCTGGATATGGTCTTTATGATAGAGCACTTGGAATTATGTATTTGTGGGGAGCTTGGGATGCTTTAAAAAATAAACAGTCTGTACGAAAAGAAGCAAAGGAGGAAGCTACATGGTAAACATACAAGAAAATAAAAATTTAGCTGGTAAAGTAGCTGTCATAACAGGAGGAAGTGGCGTACTTTGCAGCGCCATGGCAAAGGAACTTGCTAGACATGGTGTGTCTGTGGCTATTTTAAATAGAACAGTCGAAAAGGGTGAAAAGGTAGCCGAAGAAATTAACCTTATGGGTGGGAAAGCGATTGCGATTAAATGTGATGTGATGAATAAAGATAGTGTGGAACAAGCCGAGAAGATTGTAACAGAGGAATTAGGCATGTGTACAATATTGATAAATGGAGCTGGTGGTAACCACTCCAGTGCAAATACAACCAACGAAATATTTCAAACAGAAGACCTTACTAATCCTAAGTTAAATACTTTTTTTCATTTAAGTACAGATAGTGTACAAAATGTATTTGATTTAAATTTTATGGGGACTTTCATTCCTACACAAATTTTCACTAAACATATGGTTCATCAAAAGGGAGCAGTTGTCATCAACATGTCATCTATGAGTGCCCCTTCTCCAATGACCAAAGTGCCTGCTTATAGCGCGGCAAAAGCAGCAATTGAAAATTTCACCAAATGGTTAGCTGTTCATATGGCTGAGGCAGGAATTAGAGTAAATGCTATTGCACCGGGCTTCTTTTTAACCTCACAAAATAAAAACCTTCTCCTAAATGAAGATGGAGATTATACAGAGAGGTCACATAAGATTATTTCGAATACACCAATGAGAAGGTTTGGTACGCCAGAAGATCTTCTTGGTACCCTATTATGGCTTGTTGATGATCATATGTCAGCATTTGTTACCGGCGTGACAATTCCTGTTGATGGAGGTTTTATGGCGTATTCAGGTGTTTAATATTTTTATTTTTTCCTTGTCATACATCTTTATTTTATCTGTTTTTTAAATTTATAAGTAGGCTTGGAAAGGAGACATAAGAATGCAGACTGAGAACAGGAAACTAACACTCAAAAATTATATTGGTTATGGAACAATGGATTTATTTGGAGGGGGAGCATTCGCTATAATAGGCGCATGGATGTTATATTTTTTCATTACATACTGCGGCCTTACCCCTGTTGAAGCAGGATCTATTATTGCAATTGCACGTATTATTGATGCGATAGCAAGCCCAATTATGGGCCATATCACTGATAATTTTGGTCGTACAAAACTTGGGAAAAAATTTGGAAGACGCAGGTTCTTTTTGCTAGTTGGAAGCCCTTTAATGGTTATTTATTCTCTTCTTTGGATTTCTGATATGAATTACTGGTACTATTTAACGGTTTATATTTTGTTAGAATTCCTTGCAGCAATGGTATTAATTCCATTTGAAACACTTGGAGCTGAAATGACGAATGATTTTAATGCTCGGACCAAGCTCTCAACAATCAGATTAATCTATTCAGGACTAGGAACATTTTTAGCTACCTTTATTCCAGGCAGATTATTCGAAATATTCGGAAAAGATTCACCTCAAGTTTTTCTTTACAATGGGATTATCTTCACCTTTATTTTTATGGCTGCATTATTAATTACACATAGAACAACATGGGAACGTAAAATAGAAGAAGACATGATAGAACCTGATGGTGTAGAAAAAGTACCTGCTATAGAATCCATAAAAAAAGTCATCATTGACTTAACATCTACTTTTAGAATAAGAAGTTTCCGTCAGCACCTCACGATGTATATTTGTTCGTTTACGGCCATGGATATTTTAAACGCTGTCTTTGTCTACTTTGTTGTGTTTTCTTTAAATAAAGATGCAGTGCTGGCAGCCGATTTATTATCTATTGGTTCATTACTTCAAATGGTATGTACAATATTGTTTGGTTGGCTCGTGATTAAAATAGGTCCTGCGCCATCTTTGAAAATATCTTATATTGCTATTATTACATGTATCAGCGGTTATATATTTTTATACTTCACACAACCTACTTATATGATTATAGCGCTGTATGCTTTCTCTGTTATCTTAGGCATCGGAAAGAGTGGATTATATTATATACCATGGAATATTTACACTTTCATTCCTGATGTAGATGAAATGGTCACTCGTAAAAGAAGAGAAGGAATATTTGCAGGTATTATGACTTTTACACGCAAAAGTACTACAGCTTTAGCCACATTTTTGGTAGGAGTTATTTTACAGGAAAGTGGATTCGTTGCAAGCGCGACGACACAGTCTACGACAGCAATAAATGGGATTGTAGGTATTCTGTTTTTCGGAACTGTAGGGCTAGTCGGTATTAGTTTAGTTATTTCATTTAGATTTAAATTATCTAAGAAAACCCATTCCATTATGATTAATGAAATTAATAGGTTAAAGAATAATGGTTCAATGGAACAGGCTGATGATGAAACAAGAAGTGTTTTGAAAGCGCTAACAGGATGGGATTACGAAAACCTTTGGGGTAATAATAACGTAGGATATCAGAATAAGCGCCAACATTTTGAACAACAAGATTTTAAACGGCAGGATATTAACTAACTTTTATTGTTAGTTGAGAACTACAGCTCAGTTAAATAGTCCTTCTATTGATATGAGAAGTTCCAGAATCACTTCAAGAAAAAAACACCTTCAGATTGATATCAGAGGTGTTTTAAAATATCTTATATTCTTACATTTAGTGTTTTTTGATTTTAAAACCGAATCTCGTCTTCTCCATGGATTTGCAGCTTCAGCGGCTCACTTTGTGCCTGATGCTTTTTCACATAGCGATGATAGACAATATATCCAATGATCATGAGCGGTACGCCGACATATAGCCCGATTCGCTGCTCTTGATCAAAGGCAAGGCTGACCAATACGATGGTATTCAGTGTAATTGCAATGATCGGCAGCACCGGATAAAGAGGAGTTTTAAATTTTAAGTTTTCCAGCTTTCCGCCTGCTTTCAAATATTTTCTACGGAAAAGCAGCTGTGATAATGTAATTGTGATCCAGCCTGTCTGGGCACTCATGCCGGCAATGGACACGATCCAGGCAAATACCGTTTTCTCTGCAAAGAACCCGGATAACAGCGAAATCCCTGTAAACAGGAAGGTGAGCAGTAAGGCATTCATCGGAATACCGCGCTGATTGACGCGTCTAAATGCTTTTCCTGCCATTCCTTCCTTTGATAAGGAATACAGCATTCTCGTCGATGCATACAAGCCAGAGTTCGCAACAGATAATAAAGCAATGATAATGACAAAGTTCATGATGTCTGCCGCAAAAGGAATGCCCGTTCTCTCAAACACAGTAACAAATGGGCTTTGCAGCACACTAGCTTCCTTCCAAGGCACCATACCAGCTAAAACGAAAATAGATAAGACGAAAAAGACGAGTGTACGCCATACGGTCTGATGGATCGAACGGGGAACGGTTTTCTCAGGGTTTTCACTTTCTCCTGCCGCAATCCCGATCAGCTCTGTTCCTTGAAACGAAAAATTTACTGTTATCATCGTAACCACAACAGCAAGCAGGCCATTTGGAAACAGCCCGTCATTCACAAAATGACTGAAGTAAGGGGCGGGTTCACCGCTCGTTGTATCAATAAACCCAAACATCGCCGCTCCGCCTACGCCAATAAAGAGTAAAATCGCAATAATCTTAATGGTGGAAAAGAAAAACTCCGACTCCCCGAACGCTTTCGCTGACCGGGCATTTAATAAGAAAAGACAGAGTCCGAATATGAGACACCAAATCCACACATCCACTTGCGGGAGCCAGCGCCTCATCAGCTGTCCTGCTGATAAGAACTCAAGGGCGACCGTTGCCGCCCAGCCAAGCCAATAAATCCAACCAACAGCAAATCCTGCTGCAGGACTCACAAATTTCGTCGCATACGTATGAAACGACCCCGACACAGGAAGCGCGACTGACAGCTCTCCAAGACACAGCATGGTTAAATACATAATCAATCCGCCCACTATATAGGAAAGAACGGCTCCAACTGGCCCTGCTTGTCCAATCGTATAGCCTGTTCCAAGAAAAAAGCCTGTCCCAATGACACCGCCAAGAGAAATCATAAATAAATGGCGGGAGGTCATCGCCCTTTTCAATTGTTCGGGCTGATTTTGTCCAACATCCACAATGATGCCCTCCTTCTTCTAAGATGTTCTGTTATCAAAACATGTCTCCATGTGATTATTCCATTTTCAAAACAACCTACTAATTATACATCTTTTATAATAAATATGCTTCCTTCTATCGTCACTGTTACAAAGTCTTTATTTTAGTAATGTTCGCACAACTATACGGTCATTCTGATCATTTGATAGGATGCCTTATATCCAAGAGAATTGCACGAAAAAACCAGCATGCAAACTTACATGACACACTGGTTTCATTTCCCTCTATTCGAGTCTCATTTCAAACAGTCATGAGTCATTTTTCTTTTGTAGACACTCTTTGATAAAACCATCTATTTCTTGAAAGCAGCGATTTTTAGATTCAGCGTGAAAAGTCGTAGAATCTGGATTGGCGAACCCATGCTGCCCCTTTACTATTTTCACGCATAGCTTTTCCTTTTTCTCCAAAACATTCGCAACCTCCCGAGGGTTAAAAGAAGCTTCAACTTCCGGGAAAAATAACAGCGTATTGCAGGTAGGCGTCATATCGAGAAAATCTCTTATCCGTGAACCATAAAATCCAATGACACCGGTAAACAACTGATCATATTGGCTGCATTGCCAAGCAATTGTTGCCCCCACACTAAAACCTATCAGACATATGTCTCTCTCTGCATTTTTCGTTTTTAACTCTTTTGCCACATTCAATACGATCTTTACCGATTCATCAAAACCAACTTTATTCATAAAGTAGTCATATGCCTCATTCTCACTGGCATAAGGGAAGTGTTTAGCCTGTCCTAATAAATGAGGACAATAAACCTCAAAACCAGCTTTGTCAAAATGATCGATCATACTCTTCATATGATCATTTATTCCATATATTTCGTGTACTAAAATCATGACAGGTTTTTGTTTCAATGTATGCAAATGATCACACTTCCCTTTTATTCCGTTTGTTCACTGGGGGATCGTGTACTTTAAAAAGTCATTTAAGTCGACTGATCAACACCCACATAGACTTCTTTTGATGTGAAAATCATAGCACATTTTACCATTAAGTGGTCTATCTCACATTCTCATCAATCGAACTCTCTTCATCATCCTTTGAGAATGCATTTGGTTTTATCCACCTTTTGTTTTGGGTATAGTTCTATCGTTTATCCGTTCAACCAGTTCAAGGCATAAAGTTGGTGAGATTCGCTCAAGCTAGTTTCAAATGCTTTACTTTTAGGTTGCTTCTCTGTAAGATCATATGTTGTAAATACCAACAAGAAAAGTGGGGAATAAAATGAAAAAAATGTTCTTTGCCATTATTTTAGGCGCTTGTGTTGCATTGATCACAGCATGTGGATCAGCTGCAAACGACAGCGCAAATAAACAATCTGGGTCTAAGGAATCAGGTGACCTTTGGAAGTCCATTCAGGATAAAGGCGTATTAACCATCGGTACAGAAGGTACATATGCTCCTTTCACCTTCCATGACAAAAAGACAGATAAATTAACTGGCTATGATGTCGAGGTCATCACAGAAGTCGCAAAACGTCTTGACTTAAAACCAGAATTCAAAGAAACACAATGGGACAGCATGTTTGCTGGTCTGAATTCAAAACGTTTTGATGTGGTAGCGAACCAAGTTGGTAAAACTGGACGTGAAAATCAATATGATTTCTCTGATAAATACACAACATCTCAAGCCATTGTTGTGACAAAATCAGATAACAATGACATCAAGAAACTTTCTGATGTGAAAGGCAAAAAAGCAGCACAATCATTAACAAGTAACTACAACAAATTAGCTACAGATGCTGGCGCTAAAATTGAAGGGGTTGAAGGTCTTGCACAATCCATTCAATTGATTCAGCAAGGGCGTGCTGATTTGACGTTCAATGACAAATTGGCTGTCTTGAATTACTTGAAAACAAGCGGTAACAAAAACCTAAAAGTTGCATTTGAAACAGGAGATCCACAAGAAACGTATTTTGCCTTCAGAAAAGGCAGCGGCGAAGTCGTTGACAAAGTGAATGGCGCACTAAAAGAAATGAAGAAAGATGGTACACTCGCTAAGATTTCTAAGAAATGGTTTGGTGAAGATGTTACAAAATAATATCCTCGGAGTCGTCATTCCGTGGGATCTTCTTCAGCAATCTTTTTGGCCAATGGTGATGCAGGGAATTTATTATACAATTCCCCTCGCCATCATTGCCTTTATCATTGGTCTTTTTATCGCGCTTGTGACAGCTCTTGCTAGAATGTCTAAAATCAAAGCGCTCAGATGGATTTTTTCTATCTATGTGTCGGCTGTTCGCGGAACGCCGCTTTTTGTGCAATTGTTTATTATTTTCTATTTCTTTCCGACATTTAATATCACACTTGATCCATATCCAAGTGCTATCATCGCTTTTTCTTTAAACGTAGGTGCGTATGCTTCGGAAATTATTCGTGCATCCGTCCTATCTGTTCCAAAAGGACAATGGGAAGCGGGGTATTCGATTGGGATGACCCATCGCAAAACGCTCGTCCGCGTGATTTTACCGCAGGCAGTGCGTGTATCGATTCCGCCGCTGTCTAATTCATTCATCAGTTTGGTGAAAGATACATCGCTTGCCTCCCAAATCCTCGTGGCAGAGATGTTCCGTAAATCACAAGAAATTGCTGCGGCGAACTTGGATCAAATTTTATTTATTTATATGGAAGCAGCCCTGATCTATTGGGTATTCTGCTTCATTCTATCGCTCGTTCAACACCAAATTGAAAAACGACTTGATCGATATGTCGCAAGGTAAGGAGGGAACGACATGCTAACAGTCAAAGGCTTAAACAAATCCTTTGGTGAAAATGAGATTTTAAAGTCGATTGATTTTACGATCAACAAAGGGCAGGTTGTGGCGATTCTTGGTCCATCAGGTTCAGGAAAAACAACGATGCTTCGCTGTTTAAATGCACTTGAAATTCCAAATGCCGGCTCCTTTACCTTCGATGATTTCTCGATTGATTTTTCTAAAAAAAATAAACAAGCTGATTTACTCAAGCTTCGCCGGAAGTCAGGCATGGTGTTTCAAGATTATCATCTGTTCCCACATCGCACTGTTCTTGAGAATGTGATGGAAGGTCCAGTCCAAGTCCAGCGCCGTCCGAAAGAAGCGGTGCGAAAAGAAGCGATTCAGCTTCTGCAAAAGGTAGGACTTGAGGATAAAAAAGATTTGTATCCCTTCCAGCTGTCAGGCGGTCAAAAGCAGCGTGTCGGCATTGCCCGTGCACTTGCCATTCAGCCAGAGCTTATGCTTTTTGATGAACCAACCTCTGCGCTTGATCCTGAGCTTGTCGGAGAAGTCTTAAAGGTCATGAAGGATCTAGCGAAAGAAGGCTGGACGATGGCGGTTGTCACACATGAAATCAAGTTTGCCCAAGAAGTGGCGGACGAAGTGATTTTTATTGATGGCGGCGTCATCGTTGAACAAGGTCCTCCTGAAGAAATCTTCAAACGACCAAAGGAAGAACGAACAAAACAATTCTTAAATCGAATTTTGAATCCAGTATGATCAAAAAGGCTGTTCTCATCATGTGAGAACAGCCTTTTTTTATATCTCTTTTTGCAGCCGCAGCGCTAGTAAATCTTGCAGGAGCAGTCTCGCTCCCTCTGGGCTGACAACTACACCGCCTGACAGCGCCTTATTGGAACAGGTGACTTGCCCTGTAACGATACAAGGTTTATCCTGCCAATAAGGCTTTATCACAATGTGACTTTCTTCTTGATAGATTTCAATAAAATCTTGTGGATGAATTTTCAACCGTTTTCTTATATCTGTCGGCAGGACAATTCTTCCAACGTTATCTATATACTTTACATCTTCTTTATTTAACAAATTGACCCCCCCTGCATCTCTAGATATGATATAGAAGATTCCCTGTTTATCAAGGGATTAAGCGCTCTAATCGGTTAATGAAAGAATGAGCTGCAGGCTGATCCAGTGGCTAAACACGCTTCCCATATATAATATATCTGTTTGGCTCAGGACCAATGAAAGAAAAAGGATAACATGTGGTGAGGACAAGTTCTTCCTTTTCCTGTTGTAGTGTAATAATACTTTGATCATCTTTTTTCACAATCTTTGTTTTCTCAATTTCATAGGTGAATCGACCGTATGAAAGCTCTATGACAAGTTGATCCCCTTTCACAAGTTCTCCTGTTCGTCTAAACACAGTATCACGATGCCCAGATAAAACGATTTGTCCCTGTTCGTTAGGAAAATAGCTCTCGTGATAATGACCAACTCCCTTTGCCAAATCCTCCGCCGCTGTTCCTTCTACAATTGGTAACTCAGCGTTTAACTTTGGAATGTGCAAGAGCCCAATGGTTTCACCAGCCTCCGGCACAAAAGAGGAATCCATTTTCCCCTTTTGCTGGATGGCTGCTTGCGCTGACTGGAATGATTGATCTACTTGTCTTTGTCCATCAAAGATTTTCATATATCCTACAATCACAAGACAAATACCTGCTGTAATCAATAGAGCTGAGATGATTTTTTGAAACATGGACGATTATCCGTTTCTTTTTCTTCTTTTCCATACAATAAGGGATGCACCTATTAGTACAAGTGCAAATCCTGCTAGTAAAAGGTTGTACATCTCTGTTGCAGTGTTCGGAAGATGATGACCAGGTGTATCCGGTTCTGAATGAGAAGGCTGCTCTGGATTTGCTGGCACCTCTGGCACATGCGGCGGTACTACCGTTGTTGAGTTTCCAGGTTTGTCTGGTTCGTCAACATTATCACCCTTCACAACTGCGATATTTTGAATGGTTTTACCTTCAGATCCTTTCGCGACCTTCGCTTCAAAAGTCACCGTATGCCAGTCCGTGTCTTTGATATCACCAAATTGTCCGGTGACTGTGCCTTTTGTGTAGTCTCCGTTGTCGTCATCTTTTGCATCTGTGACAGCTTGTCCATCTACTTTTAGTGAACCTTCGACGTATTCAAGACCTTCTGGCAATTGATCTGCGATCACTAAGTCTTTGATGACACTGTCTTCTACACTATTTTTTGTTTTGATGGTGTAAAGGAGAGTGTCGCCTACTTGGACTTGTTTTTCATTTGTATTGCCTTCTGCTTTTTGAGCAATCTCAGATGTTTTTTCTGATTCAAGCTTTGGATCTCTTGGATCAATGTTTGTTTCGGTGGTCGGCTCATCTGGCGGTGTGTTTTCGCCTGTTACTTTTGCTGTGTTTTGAATGGTTTTACCTGATTGGCCTTTTGCGACCTTTGCTTCAAACGTCACTGTATGCCAGTCCGTATCTTTGATATCGCCAAATTGACCGGTCACTGTGCCTTTTGTGTAGTCTCCGTTGTCGTCATCTTTTGCATCTGTGACGGCTTGGTCATCTACTTTTAATGACCCTTCGACATATTCAAGACCTTCTGGCAGTTGATCTGCGATGACTAGATCTTTGATGACACTGTCTTCTACACTATTTTTTGTTTTGATGGTGTAAAGAAGGGTGTCGCCTACCTGAACTTGTTTTTCATTTGTATTGCCTTCTGCTTTTTGAGCAATCTCAGATGTTTTTTCTGATTCAAGCTTTGGATCTCTTGGATCAATGTTTGTTTCGGTTGTCGGCTCATCTGGCGGCGTGTTTTCGCCTGTTACTTTCGCTGTGTTTTGAATGCTTTTACCTGCTTGTCCTTTGGCTACTTTCGCCTCAAACGTCACAGTATGCCAGTCCGTGTCTTTGATATCACCAAATTGTCCGGTCACTGTGCCTTTTGTGTAATCTCCGTTATCGTCATCTTTTGCATCTGTGACGGCTTGGTCATCTACTTTTAATGATCCTTCGACATATTCAAGACCTTCTGGCAGTTGATCTGAAATCACGAGATTTTCGACGATGCTGTCCTCTTCAAGATTCTTTGTTTTGATCGTATACAGAAGGGTATCGCCTACCTGTGGTGTTTTTTCATCTGTGTTCCCTTCTGCTTTTTTCTGAATGCTCGCTGTCTTTTCTGATGCTAGTTTTGGTTCACGAGGATAAATTTCTGTTTTCGTTGTTGGATCATCTGGCGGTGTGTTTTCACCTGTTACTTCGGCAGTGTTTTGAATGTCTTGACCAGCCTGTCCCTTTTCAACTGTCACTTCAAACGTCACGGTATGCCAGTCCGTGTCCTTCACATCACCAAAATAACCTGTGACCTTTCCATCTGTGTAGTCTCCGCTATCGTCGTCTTTCACATCTGTGACAGATTCTCCATCAATTTCAAGAGACCCAGCGACATACGTCAGCCCTTTTGGTAATTGATCTGAGATCACTAGATTTTCCACAAGGCTGTCTTCTATCGTGTTCTTTGTTTTAATTGTATAAAGCAGGGTATCTCCTACTTCTGGATGCTTCTCATCTTTGTTACCTTCAGCTTTTTTCTGCAAGACCGCTGATTTTTCTGATTCTAGCTTTGGATCACGAGGATAGATTTCTGTTTTTGTTGTCGGATCGTCTGGTGGTGTGTTTTCACCTGTGACACTCGCTGTATTTTGAATGTCTTTGCCAGATTGTCCTTTTTCAACCGTCACTTCAAATGTCACAGTATGCCAATCTGTATCTTGAATGTCACCAAATTGTCCTGATATGGTACCATCTGTGAAGTCTCCGTTATCGTCATCCTTTGCGTCAGTGACTGCCTCTCCATCCACTTGAAGTGAATCCGGCACATACGCTAATCCTTCCGGCAGTTCGTCTGAGATCACTAAATTTTCAACGAGACTGTCTTCTATCGTATTCTTTGTTTTAATCGTATAAAGAAGTGTATCACCGACCTCTGGATGCTTCTCATCTGTATTGCCATCTGCTTTTTTCTGCAAGACCGCTGATTTTTCAGAAGTCAGCTTTGGGTCACGAGGATAGATCTCTACATTCGTTGTCGGCTCGTCTGGCGGTGTGTTGCCGGTTGTGACACTCGCTGTATTTTGAATATCTTTGCCTGCCTGGCCTTTTTCAACTGTGACTTCAAACGTCACGGTATGCCATTTCGTATCTTTCACTTCACCGAACGTTCCAGTGACAGTTCCATCTGTCATATCACCGTTGTCGTCATCTTTTACATCTGTGACCGGATTTCCATCTACCTGAAGTGAATTTGGTACATAAGATAATCCTTGAGGTAACTTGTCAGAAATCACAAGGTCTTCTATTACACTATCTTCAATAGCGTTACGGGCTTGAATGGTATACAGCAATGTGTCCCCTACTTCTGGGTGTTTCTCATCTGTATTCCCATCTGCTTTTTTCTGTAAGACCGCTGATTTTTCTGATTCAAGCTTCGGATCACGAGGATAAATTTCTATGTTTGTTGTTGGATTGTCTGGCGGTGTGTTTTCCCCTTTGACATTCGCTGTATTTTGAATATCTTTACCAGCTTGCCCTTTTGCTACTTTCGCTTCAAATGTCACAGTGTGCCAATCGGTGTCTTTCACATCACCTATTTGACCTGTCACAGTACCGTTTGTAAAATCACCTTTGTCTTGATCCTTTGCATCTGTTACGCTTGTGCCATCTACCTTAAGAGATCCAGAAACATAGGTTAAGCTGCTCGGAAGATTATCTGATATGATCAGATTTTTAAGAATGCCGAATTGCACCGTATTTTTTGCTCTAATTGTATAAAGCAAAGTGTCGCCTACTTCTGGATGCTTTTCATCTGTGTTGCCTTCTGCTTTTTTCTGTAAAGTAACAGATTTTTCTGATTCAAGGTTAGGAGGATATGGATCGAATTCAGGTTTCACCCTTGAAGCTAAGTCGTAAGATAATGAATCACCTACAGTGCCCATATATGTTGTACTTAATGTTTTCGCATCAAGTGTAAAAAGAGTAGAATGACCAATAGAGTCATCTTTTCCTGATTGTAATAGCATTTGTCCATTGGGCAAAAAGCTAATTCCTCGTACTCCTCCCTCAATCGGTTTACCATCTGCATTTGTGATTGGAATCACTCGAATGACTTCAGCTGTTTCAGGATTCATTTGCGCAATGGACCCACTGGTATTAGATGCGAACCAAAGATAGCCATCCTTATCGACGACAAGGTCTCCGCCAATGTCTCCGCCAATGCCAGGGCCAACGTCATAACCGACAATTTTCTTGGACGTTTTTTGACCAGTTGCTAAGTCGTACGTTGCAAGGTAGGGTTCTCCATCAACCGCATACGAATGAATATATTTACCGTTATAAACAACGGCATTAGGCGCTCTTCCGCCTAAAACACCTACACGCTCTGCTTGTCCAGTGGTCGCATTTATTTTATAAAGAACTGGCTCTCCACTTGCTGTCGTAGTTGCATACACAGTGTTTTCTTGATCATTCACAGCAACACCGTTCACTACAGTCGAATTAATTCCCTTCACCTGTACACTAGCCTTTACGTTTGTTGGATTTTGCCCATCAAGCTGATAAAGAACTAACTTCCCATTTCCAATCATGTAGGAATCTGCGTTATTGACAACCACTGTCCCAGCGGCTTTCGTAACAGGTGGCGAAACTGTTAATAAATTCCCAGCAATCAGCACCAATATTAGAAATAATTGACTCGTTCTTTTTAATATGTTCATTTTTTGACATCCCCTTTTCCCTGCTCTAAATCATAATGGTATGTACCAGTTCACCTCCCACACTTTGGTAAAGAATATCAGTAACATTTCAGAACCCTCAACATGACTAAAAGACTATTTTCGACAAAAATAGCCCTTTTGTCATATACAGCTTTCGACATCTGATCCATCTATGTTTTTTCCAATAAAACAAGTTTTTTTATCGTGTATTAAATATTTTATCTATCAATAAAAACAGGCCTAACGGCGCAATTTACATACAATCTATTCTAATTTATCTTGAATATTCTTTAATTGGATAAAGGTTGTTTTTTTGTCATTTTATATTGAATTTTTTTCTTATTTTCATAAAAATTGTTAATTATTGGTTCACTTTGTTAAAAAAAACAAGGCAAAAGTCTTGCTCCAAAATTTGATGTTCTCTGCTCTTTTTATGGAAAAAATTCTTTTTATCGAGTAAGCGATTACAATTGAGCAAAGCCATTTAAAGGGGCGTGCGAGTATGTTACGATTGAAATCGAGTGTTTAAGAAAGAAGGGAAAGCTTTTGAAGCGGGAACATCTTTTACGTTGGTTTTTTTATTTTGTTGGATTGATTGTACTTGCTTTTGGACTATCGCTGACAGTGAAGGGAAAGATCCTTGGCATTGGTCCGTGGGACGCTTTTCATTATGGACTGTTTCAGCATTTTGGTTTAACCATTGGACAATGGTCGATCATTATTGGTGCACTCATTGTGACACTGACATCTGTTTTCACGAAATCTTTTCCAAAGATCGGCGCCCTTCTCAATATGGTGCTGATTGGCGTGTTTATTGATTTCTTTAATGCAGTATTACCTGCACCACATGGGTATTTACCTGCTTTATATGTATTTATTACGGGCGTGATTGTGTCTGGGTATGGCGTTGGCATTTATGTCTCAGCTAATCTTGGCGCTGGGCCAAGAGATTCATTAATGCTGCTCATCTCAGCAAAAACGGGGCTGAACGTACAGTGGGTTCGAAATGGTATTGAGTTAACCGTGCTTCTATTTGCATGGATGCTCGGCGGCCCGATTGGCATTGGAACGATTCTGACGGCCATCTTTACTGGACTCGTCCTTCGCTTTTCATTGCCACAATCGACACGGCTCTTGCAGCTGCTCATTACAAAAACAGCGGAGAAACCTGTTCAAACCCTTACCCGATAAGAACAAGCCATTCTACTAAAAGAATGGCTTGTTTTGTGCTAAACTAAATAGACGAAATATTCTTAAAACAGGAGATGATCCTCTGATGCAGCTTTTCCATTATCATTACTGGACACCATTTGTTGAGGAGACGGAGCAGGCGTACACTTCATTAGGCTTTGAAGTAAAGGGTCGTTTCGCAAAGGAAGGTTCCTTTCCTCCTCCGCAGACATGGGATGATTTTAGAGAGAAGAAGCCCTCTTTCCGAATCATTGAGATGAGAAAGGGACAGATCAATATCACATTTGGTTATAGTAAAAAAGTCCTTTTTGATCACATCGGCTTTCTAGTGACTGATGATGAATATGATCAGCTGCTGGTACAAGCGCAAAAGAGAAACTGGGCAATCCAGACCGGGGAGCGAAGAACGTTTCTTTCTACACCGATGCGCTTAAGGCTTGAATTGCAGCGGCGGACAGATGTGATTGAAACTGGTGAAGAAGCAATTGCCGAGATGACGATCGCAGTACCTGATTTGACTCATACACCTGCGGTCGATCAGTTGCTGGACGGTTTGACACAACCTATTCATTGGAAAAAAGGAGAACGTCTCTCTTTACTTGAAGTGAAGATGATGGATTCTCATGGGATGAATACGACCGATCCAAACGGTGTTCACGTCCTCAAACAAGGATAAAAAGCAGCGAGATACGCTGCCTTTTTTATGATTGTTTACGGATTGGAATCCAAATCAATGTCACATGATCTGGAGAATGTATCTCTCCATCTAAAGGGTACGTTTCCATCTCCATTCCCCCAGCATGCTCATATCCTGAGGCAGGAAACCATTCTGTGAAAATACGTGTCCATGTTGAATGCACAGCGGTTTCGACAGGCCCCTTTGCCTGAAATACAGCCCATGTACTGGCCGGAATCTGCTCGACTGTCATGGTCGAATCTGGTTCTTCCTCACCTTGCTCAATCCCAATGATATAGTCAAATGTTTCAAGCGTTTCATCAAAATGCGCACATACACCGATATATCCGAGTTCTCCAGCTGCATGAGCCAGTGAATCCGTCCATCCTTCTTGATTGACACGCTTCCAAAAGGCGGGAATATCCTGTTTGTTTTGGCTATTCTTTGTTGTTGTCTTTAGTCTTCTGCCCATGATTGAAAATGAATCCTTTTCCACAATTCGATAATGCATCGGTTCAACTCCTTTTATTTGTAGTTCGAAGGAGAGACGGGGGTAGGCTTTCACTGTATACTCGCCTGTTTTCACTGCTGCCGGTGTATATCCGTGATGCCGCTTGAAGGCTTTCGCAAACGACTCTGGGGTTTCATAGCCATACTTCACCGCCGCATCAATGACTTTCACTTGCTTGGTCATGAATTCTTCTGCCGCAAGGGTTAATCGTCTTTTGCGAATATATTCTGCTACTGCAATTCCCGTCAGCATATGGAATAGCCGCTGATAATGAAATTTAGACATACAGGCGGCCTCTGCCACTTCTTCGATCTGCAAAGGCTGATCCAGCCTCTCTTCCATATAATTGATACTATCCATGATCAAGTGAATCATTTTTCCCTCTCCTTCCTCTTCCACTATATCGAGAACCGCCCGCACCTTCCTGTCATTTTGTGCTTTCATTGAACAGGATGTCTGTTTCTCTTTTGCAGAGGTTCATCCAATGGTACAATAAATGTAAAAAATTGAGGTCCGTTATGAAGATTTTCGCTATTCAATTACAACCTTTAGATGATAAAAATGCACGAAAACAAATAGAACAGCTGAAGCCTTTTGTGTCATTTGAAAAACGCGCCGCCGCTGAGCGCTTTCGTTTTTTGATCGATGCAAGAAGAACGCTTTTAGGTGAGGTACTGATTCGTCACATCATTCATGAGATGTACGCACTGCCTATGGAACAGATCATTTTTGAAACAGAAGGGAATGGAAAGCCTGTTGTCCGGCAAATTCCTTCTTTTCATTTTAATCTTTCTCACTCTGGTGATTGGGTCGTGGGCGCAGTAGATGATGCGCCTGTTGGCATTGATATTGAAGAGATTAAACCGATTGATTTAGCCATTGCCAAACGATTTTTTTCAGCTGACGAATATCAAGATTTACTCTCACAGCCGGCAGAACGGCAGGAAGCCTATTTCTTTCATTTATGGTCCATGAAGGAGGCTTTTATCAAGCTGACAGGGAAGGGAATATCCTATGGTCTCTCATCCTTTACCGCTCGCTTGTCAAAGGATGGCCAGGCTACTTTGAGATTACCTGATCACGAAGCCCCTTGCGTTGTCCAAACATATTCACTTGATCCTGCCTACCAAATGGCGGTTTGTACAAGAAAACCCGCTGCGGCTGAGCATGTCGAGAAACTCACTTGTGAGAACATGCTGTCTCGCCTTAATAACGTGTGATTTGTTGAAGTGATGACTTTAGCAAATCGACGCCTCGTGCGATTTCCTCTTCTTTTACATGCCAAATGTTCAGCTGAAGTATAGGCTCCTTTTGATAAGTAGAAATGAAATGGCGGTCGATCAGCTGAACCATCACAGAAGCCTTTTTTAGCTGCTGAATGAGCTGATTCATCGGAATGGACCGGTCGACACGAACGTGGGTATGAGTAGCTGGCTCCTCTTCTCCCAGCTCATAAGCGCCTTGATCATTTTTCAAACAGGCCACAAGTTGTTTGGATCGACCTCTATAGGTCGCCTGCATCCTTTCTCTATGACGCTCAAACATCCCGCTTTTCAAATAAATTTCTAAAGCAGCCTGCGAGAGCATCGAGCTGTCGATATCAATAAGCCGTTTATGTTCACTAAAGGGGCCAATCAGCTCGTTTGGTAAGACGACAGCACCTGTTCTAAGCCCCGGAAAAATGATTTTTGAGAAGCTTTTTAAATAAATGACCTTCCCCGCCTGATCATATGAATAGATCGGGTCTCTTTTTGTATCGAATTCTAAATCAGCCAAATAATCGTCTTCAACGATGTAGACATCATATGCTTCGGCAAGGGCTGCAATCGCTATTTTTTCTTGTTTCGACAGACTCGTTCCAAGCGGGTTTTGAAACCTTGGCATCGTATAGAAAAAGCGAATATCCTCCTCTCGGAAGATACGCTCCAATTCCTGAAGGTCGAGTCCGTTTTCCGTCCGCTGAATCCCCCGGACAGGCAGCTGGTTTTTCTCTAAGTATTGGAGGAATAGGTGATAGCCTGGCTGTTCGACCAATATGGTCTGTTTTCCATTTGGAAACGGGATGGTGCTTAAAATCGATAAAGCCAGCTGAATACCAGAAGTCATGACGATCTGTTCTGGAGAGGCAAACACTTGATAATCCGTTAAACGCTTTGAAATGATTGGCAGTAAAGATGGTAATCCATTGGTGGTGCCATAGATAAATAAATCATTTTGATACAGATCAATCGCTTGATTGATGCAGTGCTGAAAATCGACATATGGAAATACAATGGGATCAGGCGCAGAGGAAGCAAAATCAATCCATGTGCTGCCCTTCTTAACGGCTGACTGATTGGTTTTCACGACAAAATAGCCACTTCTTTCTACAGAGTACAGCAAGTGTTCACGCTCTAATGTGTCTAGTGCTTTTATGACAGTGCTTTTGCTCACAGCATATTGAGCCGCTAAGTGACGAATGGATGGAATTTTCATTCCAGCATTGTATTCACCGCTCTCGATTTTGTTTTTTATATTCAACACAAGCTGATCATATTTCCTCACAGTACTACCCTCCTTGTACCGGTACAGATATCAATAACTCTTATTGTACACCTTACTTGATCCGTTTACGATAAAAAGACAGAACCGGTCAATTCAACTGAAGCATGCATGCTCGTGTAAGGAGAATTCTGATGGATATGTCAAAACAAAAAGCGTATGCTGCTTCGATCGCATACGCCTGTATTATTGGTTTTTCATTCTTGTTTGTCAAAGTGGCCTTAGCATCAGCGAATCCAATTGATGTATTGGCACACCGATTTACTGTTTCTTTCGCAGCCGCTCTTTTGTTATTTCCATTTTTACGAAAAAAGTACCGTTTTTCCATTCAATGGCGTGATCTCATTTACATTGTGCCATTTTCCTTGCTTTATCCTGTGTTGTTTTTTGCATTTCAAGTGTGGGGGCTGATGTTTACCTCTTCATCAGAGGCCGGCATTATTCAGGCGACCATCCCTATTTTGACAATGGTGCTTGCAGCATGGTGTTTAAAGGAACGTCCTACCTCGATTCAAGTGCTGTTTACCATTCTTTCTGTGTCCGGGGTGATGCTCCTCTTTGTGGTGAAGGGAATTGATGTGAAACATTCTCATCTCATTGGTTATGTGCTGATCTTACTTTCAGCCTTATCATCCAGTGCCTATAGCGTATTTGCCAGGGTGATGACACGGCGATTCCATGTCATTGAACTGACTTTCGTGATGACATTCTTTGGATTTGTCTTCTTTAATGCTGCTGCTCTCATTCGGCACTCGGTAAATGCTACACTACCGCAGTTTTTCAGTCCGTTTACGCAGCCATCCTTTGTATGGTCTATGCTCTTTTTAGGCATTCTCTCATCACTGCTCACAGCGTATTTATCAAACTATGCTCTTTCCCACCTTGAAGCAGCAAAGGTGAGTATCTTTAACAATCTTTCTGCTTTCATTACCATTGCCGCTGGCGTCCTTATTTTACATGAAACGATTGATATGCTTCACATCATCGGGGCTGTGCTCGTCATTGGCGGAGTGATTGGCGGGAATGTGGTGAGGAAGGGGAATTCATAAAGAAAACGGCCCTCGTTTGACGGGGCCGTTGTTTTCTTTTATTGGCTGATGAATTGCCTTTTTGTTGTCTGCTCAATGACATGCCTCATATGTTCTGCGAACTGCTCGAGATGTGTGTTGATATACATGTGGCCTCCTTCGAAATCAGTGCGTTCGATGGCGTTTGCCCATGTTAGCCAGCCGTCTGCGTCTTCCATGCATTTCTTATCTTGCTTTCCGTTCAATAAATAAACGGGTGATTCAATGATTGTTTTGTCTGTGTGCTGGAAGGATTCTAATGCTTGATAGTCGGCACGTAAGGATGGTGTAAAGTAATCCATCATTGGTTTGTTCTCTAACAATTCTTTTGGAATCCCGCCCATTTCAGCGATATGCTGAACAAATGCTTCATTCGATAAATGGGTCAATATTTGTCTTTTTGTTTGCGGTGGCTGAATGGCAGAAATGACAACTGCTGCCGGATCGATGCCTTCCTTTTCTAGCAGCTGAGTCAGCCTGTACACCACAAGTCCGCCCATGGAATGTCCGAACAAAATAAATGGACGGTTTAATTTGCCTGTCAGTTCTTCTTTATACAATTCAGCCAGCCGGTCAATGCTTGTTTCAAGCGGCATGAGGTTCGTTCCATGACCCGGAGGCTCTGCTGCTGTCACTTCGGCCGTGTCCTTCAGCTGTTCAAAGAGCGGACGGTAAGAGGCGGAATATCCGCCTGCAAAAGGAAAACAAATAAGCTGAATGAGATCTGATTTTTTTTCAAAGGTTTTAAATAATTGGTTCATACGTCCTTACCCCTTTACGATCGTTTCAAGAATCTGCGCAAGTTGATCTGCCTGCGGTCTTTTCATCATGGTCACATGGTCGCCTTTTATTTGATAATACGAGCACGTTTCTCTCGTGTAAGCTTCCCAATCGGCAAATTTCTTCTGGAAATCTGTGGCGTGATCGCTGCTTTGTATAATATAAAACGGCACAGAGAATGGGTCTTTTTCTAATTCAATGGCTTGTGACATGATGGTATTATGAGTCTGCATTTGCAAGTATTTATCTAAATAGTGATCATTCATAAATTGATGAACGACTTCATCCTTTTCTGCTTCTTTGAGGATTTTCTGCTTCACTTCTTGGAAGCTGAGCCCTTGTAATGCTTCTGGTTTGATGCCGACGAGGTTCCCCATACCCAGGACGAGGGCCAGCATTTTCACTTCTTCTTCGTTCATATCGGCATGAAGCGCTTGATCTGCCTCATCTCTTAATACCGGAACCGTATCTAAAATGATCAATCCTTTTGGCGCTTTTCCTGCATGACAGAGTCTCTGATTCATTCCGTAAGCAAGATGTCCGCCCATGGAATGCCCTGCCAAATAATCAATGCCTGGTCGATAGAATGTCTCAATGGCTTCAATAAAAATGGTGACAAGCTCTGTATAATGAAGGAATTGTGGTTCTTCATCCTCATACAAGCCTGGAGACTGCAAGGCGTAAACAGCTCCTTCATGTGTCATGAGCTTGGCCACATCGATATACCCCATCACCGTTCCACCAGCAGGCGGTGCAAAGAAAATTCTCGGTTCAGCCGGATCCCCTTTTTTCAACTCGATCACATAGTCTTTCGGCGCTCTTTCGACAGGCTCGCCTGTTTCTGGCACTGTGTCCAAATATGCCGCTAACTGCGCTGGCGCTGGGTGCATGAAAATCCATTTCGGATCAACACGGACACCTTTTTCTTTTAATTTGGCAACGGCTTGAATACTCATAATGGAATCTCCACCTAAATCAAAGAATGAATCATGAATTCCTACTCGTTTGACACCAAGCACTTCACTGAAAGCTGTCACAATCAGCTGCTGTGTTTCTGTTGCCGGTTGATCGTCTTCATGTGAGGAAGAGACTGCGTCTGTCGGCTCCGGCAATGCTTTTTGATCGACCTTCCCATTTGTTGTGACAGGAATTGCGTCAAGTACGATAAAGTAACTTGGAATCATATAGCCTGGCAGGCTTTCCTGTAAAAATGCTTTCCATCCGGGAACAGGCTCTCCCCCATCTGTGACAAGGTAGGCTGCCAACCGTTTTGAGCTGCCGTACGTTTTAGCAATGACGGTACATTCTTTTACTTGTGGATGTTTGAGCAGGGCTGTCTCAATTTCTCCACATTCAATTCGGTAGCCTCTAATTTTGACCAAGTTGTCTTTTCGGCCAAGGTATTCAATACTGCCATCAGACCGCCATTTCCCTAGGTCACCGGAACGATACAGTTTGTCCCCTTTTAATGCCGGGAATGGATTGTCAATAAACCGCTCCTGTGTGCGCTCTGGGTCATGCAGATATCCTTTTGCCAGCCCTGTTCCGCCGATATAGATTTCTCCTTTGACGCCTGTAGGTACTGGATTGAGGTCATCATCAAGTATGACAACCGTTGAGTTGGCGACTGGCACACCGATTGGCACTGATCTTGCATCCTCGGGTACGTGTGTGACTTGATAAGTGGTCGCTAATGTTGTGTTTTCTGTTGGACCGTAAGCATTGATCAGCACCCCCTTCATATGTGGCAATGCCTTTCGTGCATGCTCACTAGACATGGCTTCTCCGCCAACAAGTAATGTACGGTATCCAGCCACACTTTTTGGATCATGCTCAATCAGCCGGTTGAATAATGCAGTTGGCAAACAGTTGGCTGTGACTTGATGCGTTTTGATTAAACGAGTTAATTCGTCCATATTCAGAGCAGCATATTTCGGGATCAGAACCAGCTGACCGCCATTGAGCAGCATTCCCCATAATTCAAAGGTAAAGGCATCAAATGCATAGTTAGACAGCTGAAGCATTTTATCTTCTGAACCAAGCTCAATATAGTTTGTTTCTTTCACTAAGCGGACCACTCCTGCATGAGGAAGCATCACGCCTTTTGGTGTGCCTGTTGAGCCTGAAGTGTAGTTAACATAGGCAAGCTGGTCTTCTCCTACAATCGATTTTTCCCTTTGATACACTGCGCCTGTTTCTGGTAACGGCTTGTCCATTTCAATCTTTGTGCCGCTCAGATCGTCTAAACGATTGATCAGATGCGACTGGGTTAAGATGATATCGCTTTGTGTATCGCGAACGATCAGACCGATGCGGGCATCTGGATACTCAGGTGACATCGGTACATAAGCAGCACCCGACTTGACGATCCCTAGAACTGAGACCATCATGTCAAACGAACGATCAAACAGCATTGGGACAAGTGAACCTGGTCCAACACCTTTTGACTGTAAATAGGCAGCCAGTTTTGTCGCCTTCTCGTCTAAATCTTGATATGTCATATGCTCTTCCATATAGGATACAGCAATCCGGTGCGGATCACGCTGCACTTGTTCTTCAAATAATTCTTGCAGCGTACGCTTTGGATAAGGCGTGTCAGTTTGATTTTTCCCTATGATCATGGCATCCTGTTCTGTTTTGTCCATGACGCAAAAGTCAGCAAATGTCCGTTCAGGCTGAGCCGTCATGCCATCTAACAAATTGAGATAATAATTCATCATACGGTGGATCGTTTCTTGCTCAAATAAATCCGTATTATATTCCACATGGATAGACAGCTTGTCCTCCTGCTCAAATACATGCAAGGTGAGATCAAATTTAGAGACGGTATGATGGACCATCACTTGTTCCGATGTCAGTCCTTTTAGGTTGATATCCAGCGAATCAGTGACATACCCCATGGCGACTTGGAAAATTGGTGAACGACTTAGGTCTCTATCCATTGAAAGGTCATCCACAAGCTTGTCGAATGGATAATGCTGATGCTCAAAGGCTTTTAACGTCATTTCTTTCACCTTTGCCAGTAAATCGGCAAAGGTATCGGCTTTTGAAACGTCCTGTCTCAGCGCCAACGTATTGACAAACATGCCGACGAGCTTCTCTGATTGTTCGACATCACGGCCAGCGATCGGCGATCCAACAATGACATCTGTTTGTCCAGACAACTTGTGAAGTAGGACATAATAGGCTGACAACATCGTCATAAATAGTGTTGTCCCCTGTTGTCTCGACAAGGCATGTAAACGACGAACAAGCGGTTCATCTATCACGATTTGCTCTGTAGCCCCATTAAATGTTTGAACCGGCGGACGAGGACGGTCAAACGGGAGCTCTAATACCGGCAACTCTCCTTGTAACGTTTCTAGCCAATAGCTCTGAGCCTCATGGTGGTTCTTTAATTGCTCATTCTCCCAATGAACATAATCGGTCCATTCAATCTCAAGTGCAGGTAACTCAGGCGTTCTCTCTGATAATAGCGCACCATACACGACTTCTAATTCTTGAATAAGCAGGCTGAGAGACCATGCATCGGAAATGATATGATGCTGCGCACAAAGCAAGTAATATTCCTCTTTCCCCATATCAACAATTGTCCATTGTGCAAGCGGTCCCCGTTCTAAGTCATAGATGCGGTTCGCCTCTTGCTGAATCAGCTGTTCCAATCTTCTCGCTCTTGTTTTTTCATTAAATAATGAGAAATTCGCAACGGTTACTGATGGCGGAAGGTCTTCACGGATGACTTGAACCGGCTTGCCGCCAATGGTTTGAAATGTTGCGCGCAGTGCTTCATGACGTTTTGTTAAGAGACCGATCGCCTTTGTTAACGTTTGGATGTGTAATTGGCCCATCAGCTTCCAAGCACCTAATATATTGTAATGATGGCTCTTTTCTAATGTAGATAAGAACCAAATTCGCTTTTGAGCGTGTGACAGCTCATAGCTTGTTCGTTTTTCCAGCTTTGGAATGCTGGCTTCCTGAATGGTTGGTGCTCCATTGATGTCATCGACCATTTGTGCCAAGTGTGCCAGATTCTTGCTTTCAAATAATATTTTTAGCGGTGCCTTTATTGAAAACTCATGATTAATACGAGAAATCGTTTGAGTGGCCTTTAATGAATGTCCACCAAGGTCAAAGAATTGATCCTCTTTGTACACACGATCGACCTCTAAAATATCCTCCCATATGGCCGCAAGCACCTGCTCTGTCTTCGTTTCTGGCAATTGCTTTTCAAACGGCTGTGCGTGTTTGTGATGGAACTGTTTGAGGGCTTCATGATCAATAGAGCCATCTTGTTTTTTCGGTATATCATCCACTTGCCTGATGTCCCATTTCCCCTCTATGATGTCTGTGATCTTGTCAGCACCCACTTCTTTGCCTAATTGCACCGTATAGTACAGTTTCTTTTCAAAATGTGGGATTGGTGCTGGTTGAAGATGTTCAGCGATTTCTTGATTCGCCCCATCTAGGCCAATAAATAGATGCGCTTCATTCAGCCGAACACCTAGACATAATGAATGGAGTCCTTGTTTTTTTCCAATCAATTGAAAGCCCTTGCGAACGGTTAGCGCGGCCCCAGTATGTCCCTTAGACAAACCAAGATTATCCCACATGCTGAAATTCAACGAAATCGCTCTTCTTCCCTCATGATAGGTAAGGGCATGTGCGAGTCCATCTAAAAAGCTGTTTGCCGCAGAATATGCGCCAAATGTGGTGCCGCCAAAAAAGCCATTCACTGATCCAAAAAAGACGAGTGGAACTGACGGATCATGCTTGAAAGCTTCCTGCAGCACCCAAGCACCATCTGCCTTCCCTGAAAGTTCTTTGACGAAAACTTCTTCTGTTGTATGAGCCAGTGTGTACGTATCCACATGCTGAAAGTGCTCAGATACATTGCCAGCACCGGCTAAATGAAGCGCTCCTCGGATCGACTGTCCGAAATGCTTTTCTGCTTCATAAATAGCCCGCTCGACGTCACATAAATTCGTCACATCGGCTTGTACATAAAGAACGTCTCCCTGATCTTTCAGTTGTGAGAATGACGCCTCTTTTTCTCTGTCTTCTTCAAGGGATGTCCGTCCAATTAACACGAGCTTCAAGCCAAATTGGAGCATTTGCTTAGACAGTTCAAATCCAATACCGCCAAGCCCGCCAGTCAGCAAGTACAAGCCTTCATATTCTAAAAACCCTTCTGTCTGAGGTGCCGTCATCATATTCACTTTTTCCAGCTTTGGTACGAGGCGCTGGCCATGCCGGTAAGACACTTCTGCTTTCAAATGAATCGCACCTAGTTCGTCCGTAATATGCTTGGCATCCTGTTCCACATTCTCCGCTTCAATATCAAGGTGAGACACTTCTGCCCCTTCCCATTCTTGCGGGATGGTTTTTAATAATCCGGCAAGAGACGTTTTCTCCACATGAAGCTCATCTTGCGGTTTTACAAATTGACCACCTTTTGTGACAACAACGAGACGCATCGGCTCTTTATTTGCTTGTCTCAATGCTTGATACAAATACAAAATGGATTGGCTAGTGCTTGCATTCAGTTCTTTGAACTGCGCAGGGCTCGCAATCATCTCCCTGTCTGATACATTCCACAAGTGGAGCATACGGTCAATTTTTAATTCATCGGCTTCAAGCGCCGCCACAAGCCTGACGTAATCCCCCTTAATTCGAGGGTTCATCTGATACATCCCTTTTGACAGGCGTAAAAATTCATAACCCTTTTTCACAGAAACATAAGGCAGGTTCATTTGTTCAAATTGTGTATAAAGCGATTGATAAAGCCCTTTTTCATCCTCAAATACGAGTACATGATCAGTGGAGACTGGCTGAGATGGACCGATATTCTCTTTTACCCAAATACGTTTAAAGAACCAATCTGGGAGGGTTTGTTCATTTTCCGAAGCAAGATCAAGTGCACGTTCAATGTCATGAAATACCCCATCTTTCAGTGCCGCACCTAGTTGGGCACGTTGGATTTTTCCGCTTTCTGTTTTCGGAAATTGGTCTTTTTTCACCGGAATGATATGGTCAGGTTCGATTCCCATTTTGCGAATGATGCTCTCTCTAATCTGCTGAATCATTGTGATTTGATCCTCTATCGAATCCTTCTGCGTGACAAAAAAGACAGCGAGTGTGTCATTACTTGATTCGGGATTGTAAATGCCGTACGCAGCGGCAAAGGTGACTTCAACCCCCTCAACTTCTTCCACAACGGCTTCAATTTCGTAATTCAAATAGTTCGCTCCGTTGATGACGATGATATCCTTTTCCCGTCCTGTGAGGACTAGGCGCCCTTCATGAATAAATCCTAAATCTCCTGTATGAAACCAGCCGTTTTCCGCAAATACTTCTTCATTGGCTTCCTCATTTTGATAGTAGCCCATCATAATCGTTGGACTCTTCACCTGCAAGCGGCCGACTTGATCTTCTGGCAACACTTGGTGATGCTCGTCTACAATCCGAATCCATACAGAAGGGATTGGTGCACCGACTTCTGTAAAAGTCATCTTGTGCGGATGATCGTGCGTCACATATTGAATCTCACTTGTTAATGAGGTCTGATCAATGGTCAGTTGTCCACCCTGATCATCATGACGCATGAATTCTTTTGACTGGACAATGGCTGATGATGTTTCTGACATGCCATAAGCCGGCACCATCGCATGGCGGCTTAATCCGTGCTCACCCATGATGTGCATGAAACGCTGCGTCACTTTAGGAACAACTGCTTCGGCGGCGTTCATGATATAGGTCAAGGTGGAGAGATCCCAGCTCCCTTTGCGAATGTCGTCTTCATATTCATTCATCATCGCAAAGGCAAAGTTTGGCGCCCACGTCCTTGTGACACCGTATCTTTCTACCCAATCCAGCCACACCATCGGCCGTTCGATAAATTGATCAATGGATGGACTAATTTGCTGGCAGCCGAGGTAGACATCATGGACATGAAACATGACAATGCCCCCTACATGATCAAGCGGCATCCAGTTCATTGATACATCCTCATGCGTGAAACCATTTGCCTGCTCAAAGGAAATGATTCTAGATAAAATGCTTTGATGGTTGTGCCGGATACACTTTGGCACACCCGTACTTCCTGAGGACAGCAGCTGAAGCACAGGCTCATCCGGCTCTGGCTCATAATGCTGTTCATCTGGGTCACAGGCAAGTAATGTTTCGATTGTTAAAATCGGAATCGCTTTTGATTCAAACGTTTTACGTAGCCCTACAATGTCCTCAGCACTCGCTTCGTTTGTAATAATGAATGGTTCATTTTGCAGCTGAAACACGCCCTTGAGCTTGTTCACACCTTGATTCATTTCATCATACACAGGCGGTACAGAGACTGGGGTTGGAATGATTCCACCGAGAATACAGCCCCAGAATACCGTGATAAAATCTTGATGGTCTTTCAATTGAAGCAGCACTTGATCGCCGTTTGAAAGTCCGGCTGCCCTTAATCCAGATAGGACACGTTCCGCTCCTGTGAGTAATTCCGGGTAAGTCTGGATCACCTCATGACCGCCTTCTTTGAGATACGTGACTCCGCGATTTGGTGACATAAAGGCGGCTCGGATCAGTACCTCTGTCAATGTGACTGGTGTACCTGGTTTTCTGATCACATCACCTCCATAAACAAGGGCTGGTGGTTTTTCTTGTACGGAGGATTGTATGGTTTGGCTGACTTCATCTTTTGAAAACGATTCGTTTCCATTTGTACGCTGTCTATCTGGGAAGAGGTCATCTAAATGATAGGGTGTTTGTTTTTCTGTCTGACTCTCTATCAAAACGGCTGCTTCCTCTACTCCATCTATGGCTTTCGTGCGTTCTTCTATCTTTCTTCGTTCCTCTTCATCTAGTACATCAATGGCAAGCAGCGCCTCGGTATCGACCGCTCCTCTTTCTTTTCGCGGCAAGGAAGGGACGAGGACGAGTGCGGCTGGCACTTCATCAGGATGAAGCGGGCCTTTCATCATATCCTCTCTTGTCAACGAAGGGTCCTTCGCCTGTGCAAACAGCACAAGCGATAGGCCTCCTTCTTGATTTTTCTTCGGGATGAGCGCACATTCCTTTAGTGGAAAGTGAAGCATGAAGACTTTCTCTAATGCTTTGAGATCGATTCGTTTTCCATTGATCCTGACAATATGATTTGCTGCATTTCCTTTTCGTCTACTAACTAGCATTCTTCTTCTCCTCCTACATCCAATCCAAAATCTGAATCTTGCTTTCTTCCGTCCAAACGCCGACATCCCCTGTCGGATAAAGGTATTCGCCTGTTTGATGTTTGAATGGATGCGGAATTTTATGCGCCTCCATCCAATCGGCTAGCTCTCCAAAAAGTGCTTTGATCTCTTTGGCGCCGATAAAAATATCTCCAGGAAATCCAATCGGCATGAGCTGATGTTCTTCATTCAGGACATATATTTCCGTTTCATAGGCAGGATCATGTACGCCTGCATAAACTTCTTCTTGGTCTGGGTATAGCACGCTGACATGTGCGTTTTTCGCCCAATCACTGATCATCCGCTCTTTTTCCTCACTTGTCACAAGTGTGAAGGAAGATAGCGGCGTATCCACTTGTTCTGTCATGGCTTCAAGGGTGTGAATCAGCTGCTGCATCAGCGTTTGTATTTGCTTTTCTGTATATTGATTTAAGTTGTATGTGATCCGAAGCTCCAGCGTATCTCCCGGCACTGCGACAAGGGTTAAGTCATAATTTGTTTCTTCATGACTGGCGATGTCTAAAATGCGTACGCCATACGGCTCAATGGACTCAATCGGATAGTTTTCAAACACGACAATGCTGTGAAACAATGCCTCTCCATTTGGAATTTCCGTCATCTGCTGAATATCTGGCAGTACGGTATACTCGTATTCTCTCATCTGAAAAACGGTTTCCTGTGTATAGGCGAGCAATCGCGCAATCGTCCAGTCCGAATGGATCGGTAGACGAAGCGGCAATGTGTTAATAAAGAGCCCTGTCATGCTTTCCACTTCTGGTAAGTCGGCTGGCCGGCCAGATACGGTCACCCCAAATATGACATCCTCTGCGCCCGAATGAAGGTGCAAGAGCAATCCCCACGCTGATTGAATCAGTGTGCTCATCGTGACCTTCTGCTTGCCAGTCATCTTCTCCAGCTTCTGCTGCATCTCTGGCGTCAATTTGACGCTGGACTGCGCCATGCTTGCTTCTTGGTCTGAAGCATGTTCTTCGCCGTCTCCTGGAAGCGGTGTCGCTTCCTCTACGCCTGACATGTAACGCTGCCAGAATTCTTGCGCCTTCTCTTGATCCTGCTTCTTCAGCCATTCGATAAAATCTTTATATGGACGGACTGTAGAAAGACTGATCTCTCGTTCGTCCACAAGAGAGCGATACAGCGCAAAAGATTCCTGAATAAAACTGAACAAACTCCAGCCATCGATTAAAATGTGATGAAAACTAAAGACAAACGTGCATCTTTCCTCATCACAACGGAATAAAGCAATCCGAATCAGCGGTTCATCTATATGGTCTAAATTGAAATCCTTTGAACGATCAGATACTAAAAAGTGTTCGATTGTCTCTTCTTGCTCCGCGTCACTCAGGTGGCGCACATCGTGCTGAGTGAGGTGGATGCTTCCTTCTGATTGAATGAACTGAACAGGCTCCTTCAGCCCTTCCCAAGCGAATTTTGTTCTCAAAATCGAATGACGTTCTACAAGAAGGTTCCAAGCTTGTTCATAGGCATCACCGTTTGTTAAGCCTTGGAGCGTCATATGCACCTGACCAAAATAAGCTTGTGAGGCTTGATCTAGCAGTGCATGAAACAGCATTCCTTGCTGCATTGGAGACAGCGGATACACATCGACTACATTGTCTGGAAGTTCATCTATTTGCTTTTGCGTGAGCTGAACCATTGGAAAATCAGATGGTGTAAAGCCGCCGCTCGTTTCAACACAATGCGTCAAGATGATCTCCATTTTTTCTTTAAAACGTTCAGGTAACAACCGCACCTCTTGATCTTGCAGCAGTTCCCGATTGATCATAAAGTTCATCTGCAACTGACCATCTGTCACATATCCATACACATCGATCAAATGCTGTCTTTCTGCTTTCGGATCGTGAACATGTCCATTTCGTTCGTCTGCGATATAAAGCTTGGCTTCGCCATCTGCCTGATCTAACTGACCGAGGTAATTAAAACTCATCTGCGGCGTTACCGTTTTGAGTAAACGAGATTCTGTCATGTATTGAAGCAAACCATAGCCGATTCCCTTTTGCGGCACAGCTCGTAAGGTTTCTTTGACGTCTTTGATTTGTCTTGCAACATCGGTTTGTATAAAAGGAATAAAAATAGGATAAGAGCTTGTAAACCAGCCGACTGTCCGTGACAAATCCATCTGTTCAAATAAATCCTCGCGTCCATGCCCTTCTAACGTGATGAGCATTGGCTTTCCAATGGCTTGCGTGAGGCCTGATAACAGTAAATCGTTAATCTCTGTTCGGTATGCTTGTGAGGCCTGTCTAAGTAACATATCTGTTTGTTCCTTTGTGAGCTGAACCGACAGGATCTCTGCATGTTCTTCTATATTAGAAAGCGCAGGCAGTTGGAAAGGAGAACCTTCTTCCTCTTGATCCTTGATTTTTTGCCAAAAAGAGGCCTGCGCTTGTAATTGATCTGTTTGTGCATATTCATATAAGGCATCTGCCCACTGCTTATAGGAGGCGGTTTTTTTCGCAAATATGATGTCCTGCCCCGTAGCAAGCTGTTTCAATCCATTTAGTACATCTTCTTGTATCATGCGCCATGATATGCCATCCATGACGAGATGGTGTGCAGCAATAAAGAGCTCAGACGTGTCTTCACCTGTATGAAAAAGAATCGCTTTGATCACTTCTCCGCGCTCTAATGACAATGTTCCTTGACAGGCACTTGTCTCCAAGCGGATTTGTTCCCGTGCTTCCTCCTGAGATACATCCGTCACATCAAAGAATGTGACACATGGTGTGACACCAGGCTCACGAATGGTTTGAATCCATGTGCCATCTGCCTCTTTTGTATAGATAGCTCTCAGCATATCGTGATGATCGACCAGTTTTGAAAGAACCTGTGTTAACTGTTCATGTGGAACAGATCGCTTCATTTCAATATGCGCCGATAGATTCCAATAATCTTGATTGGTCATCGATTGCTCAAAGAACCAAGATTGAATCGGGAGAAGACGAACCTCTCCTGTCACAGGTGATTGATCATAGACCGTAGAGACCTCTGCCTTTCTCATCACTTGTGCGAGTTGTGAGATGGTCTGTTTTTCAAATACATCTCTCGGCTGGATGACGTAGCCTTCCTGTGCTAAGCGTGCCACCATTTGTATGACAATAATGGAATCTCCGCCAAGCTCAAAGTAGTTATCATGGACGCCAATAGAAGGAACGCCTAGCAGCTGAGACCACACTTTTTCTAACACACGTTCTTCCTCAGTAGCTGCTTTGTCAATGGCTGTTTCTACTTCTTCTTGTCTCCACTCTGGCGGCGGAAGACGCTTTTGGTCTACCTTGCCATTTGGCGTGAGCGGTAATTCATCCAGCTCTATTAATAGGCTTGGCACCATATAATCTGGCAGAATGTCTTTTAAGTTATGGCGAATGTCTTGCGTGGTCATGCCGCCTGTTTGGACAAAATAACCGATCAATCGCTTATGACCACTCTCATGCTGATGCGGGATAACGGCACATTCTGTGATGTCATCAAATGTCAGCATAGCAGCTTCAATTTCTCCGCATTCCACGCGGTGTCCACGAATTTTCACTTGATGATCGATTCTTCCAAGACAGTCAATGATGCCATTTGACAGCCAGCGGCCCATATCGCCTGTTTTATATAAACGCGCTCCTTCTTGGAAAGGATGCGGGATAAATGATGATGCTGTTTTTTCTTCATCTCCAAGGTAACCAAGTGCTAGCCCTATGCCGCCAACATAAATTTCGCCGATGACGCCTTGCGGAACTGGCTGCATTTGGTCATCTAATACATAAGCTTGTGAATAAGCAATAGGCTGTCCAATCGGGACCGTCGCCTGATCTTCTTCCAGTGCCCGAATATGATGCACACAGGAGAATGTTGTATTCTCTGTTGGTCCATAACCATTTAAAAGCCCTTCAGGCAAATACGGCAGTGCTTTTCGGATATGAGCGGCTGATAAGGCATCTCCGCCGACCAATAATGCATGAAGTCCAGATAAAGCTTCTGGATGTTCTTCTGTTAAACGGTTGAACAGCGGCACAGTCAAGAACCCTGTTGTAATCTGATAAGTTTTTAGTGCTTCCGCTAATGTATCCATTGATAAAATGGTATTTCGATCCGTCAGTATGAGCCTTCCCCCGTTTAAAAGGGCACCCCATATTTCATACGTAAAAGCATCAAAAGAGAAGCTGGCGATTTGTAAAATGCGCGTTTGTTCATTAAGGGTGACATAGTCTGTTTCACACACAAGCCGGACGACCGCTTGATGCGGGATCAGTACTCCTTTTGGCTGTCCAGTTGACCCCGATGTGTAATTGATATAAGCAAGTCCATCAGGTCTTAGTGCAGCGGGCATGACCTCTGCTTCTGGTAAGAATTCTTCATACCCTTGATCAAGACAAATGAGTTCCGTTTGATGGATGGATACTTTTTTCAGCCATTCATTTTTTGTCAGTAAAAGCTGAATCCCTGTATCTCTCAGCATATAATCAATGCGGGCATCTGGATATTCAGGATCAATTGGCACATAAGCCCCTCCTGCTTTCACAATGGCCAGCACCCCAAGAATCATTTCAGGCGATCTGTCGATGAGCAGTCCAACTGGTTCATGCGGCGTCACGCCTCGTTGCTGCAAATAGGCTGCTAGACGATCGACTTTCTCATGTAACTCTTGGTACGTCCACTCATCTCCCTGGAACTCGAGCGCCACTGCATGAGGTGTCTTTTTCACTTGCGCTTCAAATCGTTCCGTCATAAGCAGCGGACCTTTTGGTTGATCAGTCTTTCCGCTCCATTCATAGAGCAATTGATGCTTTTCTTTCTCTGGCAGGAAATTCACTTGTCTGATCGGCTGCGCTGGATTTTCACAAATGCTTTCAAGCAGGTGCTCGTAGTATGCGAGGAATCGCTCCATCGTGTCATCAGAAAATAAATCCGCATGATACTCCAGTTTTAATTGAAGACCTTCAGCTCCTTCAAACACAAACAGGGAGAGATCAAATTTCGCTGTATCATTATCTTCAATGGCTAAAACCGACGTCGCCTCCCCCATTGGAGAAGCTTCAAGCGGTAGGTTTTGCAGAACAAACATGACCTGAAACAGCGGCTGCTTACTGACATCACGCACAATATTCAATTCATCGACCACCATCTCAAACGGCACATCCTGGTGTGCATAAGCACCGACGGTTGTCTCCTTCACTCGCTCTAATAATTCCGTAAAGGCTGGATTCCCGCTATGGTCGATCCGAAGCGCCAATGTATTCACGAAAAATCCGATTAAATGCTCCATTTCCGTTCGATTTCTCCCAGCAATGACCGAGCCAATGACAAACTCATCCTGTGAAGACAATCGATGTAAAAGGGTAGAGAAAGCCGACAGCAAGGTCATATACAGTGTGCTGTCTGTTTTCTTGGATAGCGCCGCAATCTTTTTAGACAGTGACTTCGACAGCTGATATGTTTTCGTCTTCCCTTTGTAGGATTGAACTGCCGGCCGCGGATGATCATACGGCAATACCAAATCTTCAACAGGCGCCGCAAATTGCTCCTTCCAATAGGCAAGCTGCTTACGCAATGGTTCTCCTGTCAAATACTCCTTCTGCCACAGTGCGTAATCCGCATATTGAATAGGCAGTGCCGGCAAGTGAGGCTCTCGCCCTTCGATCGCCGCTGTATACCACTCAGATAATTCTCTTGCAACAATGCCAATCGACCAGCCATCTGACACGATGTGGTGAATGGACATAAGCAAGATATGCTCTGCGGATGAAAGTCGAATCAGCTTCACTCGAAAGAGCGCTTCGTGTTCTAATTGAAAAGGTGTGGATGCCTCTTCTTTCGCCCATTCAGTCGCTTTTTGTTCTTTCTCTTCCTGTGACGCTATGCCTGAAAGGTCCATCACCTCAAGCTCTGGCAGGGCCATCTGTTCATGAATGACCTGTACCGGTTCATCCCCGCTCATCGTAAAGGACGTTCTGAGCGATTCATGTCTTTCCACCATATGATGCAGACTTTCCTGAAGCACCTTGATATCTAAAGGCCCATTCATCCGAAACGAAATTGTATTATTGTAAAATGGCAGATCCGGCTCTAATTGATAGAGGAACCACTGTCTTTGCTGGGCATAAGACATCGGAATGTCCTGACCCTTCTCCATTTTTCTCATCGGAATCACTTCATCTGCTTTGGCATTTGAATCGATCCAGTCTGCTAATTCTCCGAGTCTCGTATGTTCAAACAACACAGCAAGCGGCACGTCAAACCCTGTTTTTTGCCTAACCGCAGACAGCATTTGCGTCGCCTTCAGCGAATGACCTCCTAGTAGAAAGAAATGATCGCCGCAGTTGACATCTGGGACACCGAGCAGCTCTGACCAAATGTGTGCGAGCAGTTTCTCCGTTTCTGTGTGAGGTGCTCTGTTGTCTGCATCCATTCCGCTTTCCTCTATTAATTCATGAAAATATGCCTCGTCTGGCGATCCATCTTCTGTTTCTTTCCAATATTCCTCAGGAAACAAATGTACGGCATATTCACCAGATAGACGGGACTGTAAACATGTATGAATCGATTGATAAAGCCGCTCTTCCACCGCCTTTGTTTGATCAGTTTTGAAAAAGACGTAAAAGGTCTGCTCTGTTTGCATCTCCGCATCCGCATGGATCATCTCGTGAATCTCTTTCTTCGATCGATCCAATCCCGCATAAATGAGCGGAGCATCTGTCATCAGACATGCGAGCATCGTTTGGAAGCCTGCCTGCTTTGAAATTGGAAGATAACCTCTTTCTTTTAACATGCCTTTTATCATGGAGCCTTCACTCATACCAATCTCGTCCCACATGCTGAAACTAAAGCAATATGGCTTCACTGTAGATGTCAGCTTCTGATAATGAGCAAATTGTTCCACGAACTCATTGGCAGCGCAATAGGCGCCGACAGTCATACCACCCTTTAGCGTTCGGGCTGACGAGCTGGAAAGAAATAAAACATTCCTGCGTTTGGAGGCAGCTTCATGGAGCGCAATCGTTCCATATACCTTCGCTTCGTACATGTCATTCAGAGACACAGATGTCATATCAGCAAGCAGTTCTTCTTGAATAATACCTGCGAAATGAATGATGCCATCCAGCCTTTGATTTCCAGCGACCTCATGTCTAGAGATGATCGCTTCCACCTCTTTTTCAGCCGTGATGTCAGCTTTCTCATACAGAACCTTGCCGCCATGCACTTTTGCCTGCTTTTCTAGCAAAGACAATGTCTCTTGCTGGTCACTAGAAAGTGCCTCTCTCTCTTTCCTTCCAAGCAACACGAGATGTGCTTGATAAGATGTCAGTAGGTGTTCACTGACTAAACGTCCAATTCCGCCTAGCCCGCCTGTTATGACATAAAGCCCAGATGATTCAAATGGCGGCTCTTTCCTTTTCTGTTCCTTTTCCAAATGAAGAGGTGCTAAAAAGGGAATATAACGAACACCTTGACGATAAGCAGCGACATGACAGTCTTGGTCATGTGTGAGTTCTGCCATAATCGCCATTGCATGGGAATGACTAGATACCGATTCTGCTAGAGAAAAATCAAGACATTGCACCTTGATAAACGGCCATTCATGCTGAACTGCTGTCATCAGTCCGGCTGTCGTTGCTTTTTCTACATCGTGGATATGATCCCCTGGCACATTCATCGCATGGGCTGAGACAAAAGTGATGGCCACCTGCTCCTCATAGACGGAAATGGCTTTTGTTAAAAATAATGCACTCATGCTGCCCGTTTTCTGCGCTTGTTTCGCCTTGGCCACATAAAGCTTGTCTTCTTGGTTTGTATAGTTCCAAAGGTGAATGATGTGTTTCACCGAAACGCCATACGAACGGAGCGTCTCAAAGAGTTGTTCGTAGTCAGACGGCCGATTCGGGTGGATGATGAAGTGAGTGTGTGTGAGTTGTTTGAACGCTTGACCCGGTTCAACCGTAATGTATGTTTGTTCACTGTTTGCAAAAGATTTCAATTGATCTGCCAGTCCTAATGGATCTGCAAAGATCACAACGTCCCCTATGATCTGCTTGTCAGCTGCATCAAGTGGAGCAGGTATCCACTTCTTTTGATAACTCCAATCAGGCAAGGTATGTTCATTTTCAAGTCTCATGTCCATTTCCATGATCATTTCATCAAATTCGCCTTCTTGCCATCTTGTCTTGAGCTGTGCCCTTTCTATTTTTCCAGAGCTTGTTTTGGGAAATGCATGCTTCTGGACAGGAATGATGCGAGATGCAGACAAGCCCATTTTTGTTGCAATATGGGATTTAATGTGCTGACTTGCCCTCATAATATAAGCCGGCTCATACAGCTTCGGTGTAAAAAAGAGAATCAGTTCATCGGATGCAGAAGCCTCCATTCGGACGGAACAAGCAGCCACAAAGCTCGTTTCTACTCCCGGTACTTCCTCTGCTATGGCTTCAATTTCATAGTTGTGATAGTTTTTCCCGTTGATGATAATCATGTCTTTTTCTCTACCGGTTAGTGTCAGCCTTCCTTCGTGCAGGAAACCTAAATCACCCGTGTGAAACCAGCCATCCGCTTGAAATACTTCTTGATTCGCTTCGTCATTCCGGTAATAGCCCTTCATGGTGGTTGGGCCTTTTATTTGCACACGGCCAATATGATCTTCTGGAAGAAGCTCATGCTGATGATTGACGATGCGTATCGTGATACCTGGAATCGGTTTGCCCAACTCTGTAAAGCTGACGGTTCCTGTCTCACGTGCTTCTGCTGGTCTTAGCTGCTCTGTCAGCGATGTTTCCTCAAAGGTCAGAACCCCGCTGTTTTCATCTCCACGCTCAATCGCAAAGGAAAACACAACCGCTGATGAGATTTCAGACATGCCGAAAGCCGGTCTAATCACATCTCCCTTTAAGCCGTGCGGAGCAAGCAGGTGTAGAAATCGGTGGATGGTTTTTGGAACGACCGCCTCTGCCCCATTGATCATGCAGGTCATCGCCGACAGATCCCAAGACCCTGATGAAATCTCTTTCTCATAATCATTGATCATCGCAAATGCAAAGTTAGGTGCCCACGTCTTCGTTGCACGGTAGCGGTCCATCCAGTCAAGCCACCTCAGCGGCTGAGCGATAAAGTCATCTGTTCTTGCCCGAATCTGCTCGCAGCCTGTGTACACATTGACAAGGTGGAACATCACGATGCCACCAATATGATCTAAAGGCATCCAGTCTAACGAGACATCCTCTTGTGTAAATTGATTCGCTGCCACTGTTCCTTTGACGTTCGCCAGCACACTTCTATGGGAATGCTCTACACACTTTGGCATCCCTGTACTTCCAGACGTTAAGATAAAGAAGACGGAATCATCCGGCGCGGCAGGGTGAGCGGCTGTATCTCTTTCTAATGTCAGCATCGGCTCAACTGCTGCGACACGTAATTGGTCTGTGTGCCACAGTAAGGCTAACCCTTGCACCTCCTCGATCAGTGAGTCATCTGTTAGGATGAGTGGATGCTCGAGCAGCTTCCAAGCATGATGAAGCTTCTTCACTGCAGCATTCATCTCCCGATAGGTTGGGGCAGCCGACACAAGCGTTGGAACAAATCCGCCTAATACACATGCCCAAAAGGCAGTGACCATGGCATGATTCGATGAGAATTGAAAGAAAACAGGATCGCCTGCCTTAAGCCCCAGTGCCCTTAAACCAGTCAGAACCCTCTCGGCGTCTCCTTGTAACTGTGCATAAGATTGTGTGAGTTCGTTCTTGCTATTCACGATATACGTAAGCCCATTTGTCGTTTTTGCAGCCTCTGTTAAGACTTCCTGTAAGGTCTGTGCGCCTTGTGTGACGTCGAGATCCCCTCCATAGGAAAGAGCGGGCGGCATGTCGGCCAAAGCAGGTACAGCCGTTTGCGTCTGTATCGCTTCCGCTGCGGCCTCCTGCTCAATGTGCTTGTCGAGAAATAAATGAGAGAGGTGATACGGCCGCGGTCGAATGGTTTTTTCACGTGAAAAAACAGCGAAGCGTTCGATTTCGTTGGTTTGTAAAATGGTTGTCTTTACATCTTGTAAAATCGCATCCATTGATTCATGTATACTCGTTTGGTTAATGGTTGATGGTTTCATATGAGTTCCTTTCCTTTTTTGTTAGGCAGGACTGCAAGGCTGCATCCTGCCTAATCTAAAGTTTACAAGACTCGTTCTCTATTTGTTTGATTGACAATATGTTTGATCAGCTTTGCATTTTGAGCTGCACATTCTTTATGTTTGAACATATCAGCATGCCGGCCATAGCCTTGGTATTGGGTAAAAGATCCGGTCGTTGCCTGTGTCCACTCTTCCATCCAGTCCGGGATCGCTATTTGTTCTTCAGATTGGATGAACGTAATATCTGCCTGTATTTTGCCTTGATTCACCCCCTTAACAAACGTTTCATAGTAGGCGCGCGTCTTTTGGGCAAGCGCTTCTTGAACGATCTCCCCTTGAGCAAGTTCGCTTTGTTTCGTTTGATGAACAATCGCTTCAATATCATCATCAATGGATCGCCCTTCTAAATCACTTTCTCCAATTTTCTTATAGGAATCGATCATGATGACTTTCTCGACTGTCCGTCCTCCTTGTTCAAGCGCTTGAACAAGCTCAAAGGCGAGGTAACATCCGCCTGAGTACCCCATCAACGTCAGCGGCCCCTTTGGCTGAAGGTGCTGAATATGCTGAACGTACTGCGCCATTCGGTTATTCGTTTCAATAAAATCAAAGGCGATCAACCGGACATCATCAAGCGTTTTTGCTGCTTCCTGATAGATAAAGCCGTAGCCTGGTAATGGCGGAAGAGCAAAGACTGTTGATGTTTGAGATTCATTGAATACAAGATAGCCAGCGGTTTCCCCGTCCTGATGCTGAATATAATGACTAAGCGCTTCAATCGTCGGGGTCTCAAACAACAAATGGATTGGCACCTGAACCTCAAACTCTTTTGATACTTTGGACAAAAGAGACATCGCTTTTAAAGAATGTCCGCCAAGCTCAAAGAAATGGTCATCTGTGCTAATATCCTCTCGTTCAAGTACTTCCCGCCACATCACCAACAGCTTTTGTTCCACTTCATTTGCGGGCAGTTTCACACGGCGGTTTCCTTGCGGTGCCTCTGGTTTTGGTAGCTGGCGTTTATCAACCTTCCCGTTTGGCGTAAGTGGGAGGTTCTCCAGTTCAATCAGCTCATGAGGCAGCATATAAGCTGGAAGACGCTCTTTCAGCCTTGATTTGATGTCATCGAGTTTGCCTTTCCATGCATCATCACACGTGATATAGGCAAGCAGCCTTGTATGATTGGTTTCATCATGATCCGCTAGGAGTACAGCTTGTTTTACACCTGGGTGCATGAGAAGGTTGGCTTCAATTTCGGTCAGTTCAATTCGGTGTCCTCGAATTTTTACCTGATCATCAACTCTGCCTGCATACTCAATCAGACCGTCTTCTCGAAAGTAAGCTAAATCCCCTGTGCGATACAGGCGCTCACCCGAAGCGAAAGGATGAGGAATAAACACTTGTTTTGTCAGATCAGGACGATTCAAATATCCTTTTGCCAGTCCTTTGCCGCTCAGACAAAGCTCTCCAACCATTCCAATCGGCTGAAGCTGCCTGTGCTCACTTAATATATAAGCGCCCGTCTGGTTGAGCGGCTTCCCAATTGGAATAGAATGTGCCTCTAAAGGGATCGCTTCATCTATCGGATAATATGTGGCAAAAACCGTTGATTCGGTTGGTCCGTATACATTCAACAATCTGCCTTTTCCCATCACATCAAAGGCTTTTCTCACATGCTGAACCGATGCCCTCTCTCCTCCAAACAGTACCTTACGCACACTGCGCATCCAGTCTGTTCCTTCATCAACGAGAAGATGGAATAAAGCCGTTGGAACAAACATGACAGAAATATGCTCTCCTTTTATCAGCTCAGTGAGCTTCCCCATATCTAAAATGGTTTCTTTTTGCGGCAGGACAAGCTTTGCTCCGTTTAAAAGCGCACCATATACATCAAATGTAAAGCCATCAAATACGCTATTTGATAACGACAGCAATGTATCTGTTTCTAAAATGGTTAAATAATTCGTATTTTTGACCACCCGGGCAATATTGGAATGGGTCGTCATGATGCCTTTTGGCTGTCCGGTTGTTCCAGATGTATACATGATGTATGCCGTATCATCTAAACCAGCTTCAAGTGGCAGATTCTCTGAGCTCATCAGTAAAATTTCTTGATCATCTGCAAAAAGATACGTGCCATCAAATGCGAGTGACCTCGTCTGACTGATAAAGGATGAATGAGTCAGAAGATGCGTCGCTCCACTGTCTTTCAGCATATATTGGATACGGCTTTCTGGATAATCTGGATCAATCGGCACATAGGTGGCACCTGCTTTTAAGACAGCGAGTAAGCTGACAATGAGTTCAGGTGTCCTTTCTGCTAAAATGGCGGTCACCGTTTGATGATTGACCCCATTTTTTTGCAAATGCCTTGCCAGTCGATTGGCTTGTTCGTTCAGCTCCGCATATGTCATCGTGTGATCACCTGCTGATAATGCCACTGCATTCGGCTGTTTTCGAACATTATGTTCAAACCACTTTGTCAAATAAAGCTGATCATGCTCCAGCTCAGGTGCATTCCATTCCTCTAACATTCGCTGCTTTTCCTGCTTAGTCACAAGTGTCAGTGTATGAACTGACTGATCTGGATGTTTGATGGTCCCTTTGATCAAAAGGGTCAGCTGATCCTTTAATTTATGGACAAATGCAGGATCAAATGCACGCTGATTAAAGGCCAGCTTCAGCTGCAATTGTTCCCCAGGTGATGCAAGTAAATTGAGATCATAGTTCGATTTTTCATAGACATTCATGTCTTCTACTGTAAAGCCAAGCAGTGACTCCTGCTCGTCTTTCTTTGCAGCAGGGACGTTCTCAAACACCACAATATGATCAATGAGCTGCTGCTGACCTGCTTTAGCCTGAATATCATAAATCGGGATATATTGGTGCGGTTCAGCCGCTAAAGACTGCTGCTGCGTCTCTGATAATAGAGAACGGAACGTCATTTGGTCTGTCAGCTGAATTCGTCTTGGAATGACATTGATGAACAATCCCACCATTCGGTCCACACCAGCCAAATCTGCCGGACGTCCTGACACAACCGTTCCAAACAACACATCGTTTGAGCGCTGATACCTGCTGAGTAAGATAGACCAAACCGATTGAAGCGCACTGCTTAACGTGGCATTCTGCTGCAAGGCTAACTCTGATAAAGCAGCTGTTTCTTCTTTACTCATAGCCCATTCGATTTCGCCTAATTCATGCTCATTTGTTTGCTTTCGCTGTTCTTTAAAAGTCGATTGCCCCTCAAAGCCCGCCAAAGATTGCGTCCAATATTCAAGTGAGGCTTGTTTATCTTGTTTTTCCAGCCATTGAATATATTCTTTATATGGCTTGACTGGCTCCAGCCTGTAAGGGATGTCATGCAAAAGTGCATGATAAATCGCAAACAATTCCTGTACAACTAGGCCAAAACACCAGCCATCTAGAAGGATATGGTGATAGCTCCATATCCAGCGATAGCTTGAAGGACCCGTTTGAAAAACAGAGGCCCGCATGAGCAGATCCTTCGAGAGATCAAATCCTCTCAGCTGATCCTTTTGTTTAAAACGATCGATACGTTCAAGCTGTTCACTTTCAGAAAGATCCTGTATGTCCACAATATCAAGCTGGAAAGGTCGATTCTTTAATACAACTTGGACAGGACGCTTCACTTTTTCGTGGAGGAACACGGTACGAAAAATATCGTACCGTTCCACGATGATATTCATGCTTTTCTCAAGCAGATCAGACCGAAGTGTCCCCTTCACGTTCATATCCATTTGTTCTACATAAAAGCCTTTTTCTTGATGATGGAGGGTATGAAACAGCATTCCTTCTTGCATCGGTGACAGATAGTACATATCTTGAACTTGATCCCTTTTAAATTGACTCATCTATTTCATTCCTCCTTTCCTTTTTCATGACTGATCTAGTGGTGTTAGGTCAATTTCTCCTCGAGCATGTCAAAGATATCGTCCATTTCATCCATTTCAAGGTCTGCAGCCGAGAAATCACTTGGCGTAAATTCTCGCTCTTGATGCGCTAAGCAATGAGTGATGATGGATCTGATTTTCTCCTTCAACAATGCGATGAACTGCTGTATCGTTTGTTCTTCATATTCACTTGCACAATATGAGCACGACAGAATGAATTGATTGTGCTGAACAAGACCGCTGAGGTTCAGCTTATAAACAGCTTCTGATTCAGGGCTTGCTTGACGGCCCATATCATAGGTTGAAGGTCCAAAGAGTTCTGTCGTCACTTCCTGATCTATCTGCCCGAGATAGTTCAAGCTGATTTCAGGCTGCACGTGTTTAACTGACGGTTCGGATGGTGTCATGTATCTTAAAATACCGTAACCAATCCCTTTATTCGGTACACGCCGCAGCATCTCTTTCGTTCCTTTGATAGCGTCTGCAATGGTCTGATTCGGTTTCGCTTCAAGAACGACTGGATACATGCTCGTAAACCAGCCAACTGTGCGGGATATATCTAATCCTGATAAAATGTCCTCTCTTCCATGACCTTCAAGCTGTACATGTACATGAGATTGACCTGTCCATTCCTGAACGGCCAGCCCGAGCGCACATAGAAGAATATCATTCATTTCTGTTGTGTACGGAAGATGGATATTCGTTAACAGATGCTCGGTTTCTGCTTCTGTCAACTGCATTTTGACCGCTTTCGTATCCGCGACTTTTCTTTCTTTTACTTCATGGTCAACAGGTAAAGTCGTAAACGGTCTATTTTCAATCGCTGCCCAATACTCCTTCTGGTTTTTTAGCAGCTGTGACTGCGCGTATCGTTCAACCGCTTCTGCCCATTCTTTGAAAGAGTGCGTTTTTGGCGGCAGAACCATCGTTTCTCCTTTTTCTTCCTGATGATAAAGAGACATAAAGTCTTCTAGTAAAATCCGGCAAGAAACGCCGTCAATCACAAGATGATGGGTGATGATGAGTAAGTGATCACCGTTTTCTGTATGGAAACAAATCACTTTCATCAATGGACCTTTTTCAAGATTCAGTTGACGCTGATACTCATTGGCGTATGTGGAAATCGCCTGTTTCACATCTTGCGCTTTTGAAACATCACAAGAAATAATTGAAAATGGTTCTGTCAGCTCCCGCTGATTGTATTGCAGATTGTCATCATGCTCCTGTCTGAACACCATGCGCAGTGCATCATGATGTGAGAGCAGTCTTTGTAGAACTTGTTCTGTGACAGCCAAGTCAAACCCTTTTGGCGCATGAAGCATCATTGAGAGATTCCAGTGGTGCTGGTGATCAAAGTTACGTTCAAAGAACCAGCGCTGAATCGGTGTTAAAATGACTTCCCCTTCGACAGGTGATTGATCAGCTGTGAGAAGATCCGCTTCTTCGATATATGGGCGAAGCTCCGCAATCGTTGGATATTGGAAAAGCAGTTTCATATCGAGCTTCCAGCCTTCTTGCGTGAGTCTGCTTGCCATTTGGATGCCTTTAATCGAATCTCCGCCAAAGAAGAAGAAATGGTCGTGAATACCAACTTGGCTGACGCCAAGCACATCTTTCCAAATACCGCAAAGCAGTGCTTCCACTTCATCTCTTGGGGCTTCATATGCTGTTTGATTCGCTTCCATATCAGGTGCTGGCAGTGCTTTGAGATCCACTTTGCCATTTGCCGTCATCGGCAGTTGGTCTAGCTTGATGATCCATGATGGCACCATATATTCAGGCAAGGTGCGCTTTAAGCTTTCTTTCAAAGTGGCCCCTTCTTCATCTGTGATGGCGTAAGCGACAAGAGCGTCTTGATCACTTGCGTCTTTGACCGTTGTCACGACGGCTTCTTTCACTTCATTTAGCGCAAGGAGCTGTGCTTCAATTTCTGATAGCTCAATCCGGAATCCGCGGATGTTCACTTGATGGTCTTTTCTACCGAGATAGATCAGTTCGCCATCCTCTGTCCACTTCACCAAATCACCTGTACGGTACATACGCTCTCCTGGATAAAACGGATCTGGGACAAACCGTTTGTCCGTTTCCTCTGGGAGATTCCAGTAGCCTCTTGCCAGTCCTTTCCCCGCAATCACGAGCTCACCCGGTACGCCTTGCGGCGAGAGGTCATATAACGAACCCATAATGTAAAAACGAGTATTGGCAATCGCTGTTCCGATAGGAAGCGTGCCTTGATCTGGATCAATGATCCCGCTTGTCGCCACGACCGTATTTTCTGTTGGGCCGTAGTTATTGACGAGTTTGTATGGAACGGGCTTCACCTGTTTCAGCTTGTCCCCGCCTGTCAGTAAGTAACGGAGAGAATGATTGTCCATCGACATAAACTGCTCACATAGCTGTGTTGGCAGGAACGCGATGGTGATGCCTTCGTCATTGAAATACGTATTGAGCTTGATCATATCGAGGCGAATCGCTTCGTCGATGATATGGAGCTCTGCGCCGGCCATCCACGTCGGGAACATCTCCCAAATGGAGGCATCAAAGCCAAAGCCGGCATATTTGGCGGTTCGGTCTTGTTTCGTCACCTGGAAAGCATCATTGTGCCAAAAAGCAAGATTGACAAGGGACTGGTGCTCGACCATGACACCCTTCGGCTGTCCAGTCGTTCCAGATGTGTAAATCATATAGGCGAGATCCGTTGGTTTGATAGGAACCTGAATCTCGTGTGCTTCTCCTTCTACTGCCTCTTCTATGAAGAGGGTATGACCTGTGAAAGAAGGTGGTGCAGTGAGCCCTTTCTGAATCAGAAGGACCTCTGCCCCGCCATCTTCCAGCATGTAGGCAATGCGCTGCGCTGGATAATCGGCATCAATCGGCACAAATGCCGCACCTGCCTTGAGAACTCCGAGAACAGCGGCTGTCATCTCGAGTGATGGACGCGTGAGAATGCCGATGCGGTCTCCCGGTTTTGTGCCACTGGACATAAGTCTTGCGGCGACTGTATTCGCCCGGTTGTTCAGTTCTTCATACGTCCAGCTTGTGCCGCAGAAAGTTGCGGCTTTTTGATCAGGTACTTCTTGTGACTTTGTCTCAATCAATGCATGAACCGTTTGATCTGTCGGGACATTTAGATAAGGGCCGGACCAATCATCAAGCAGATGTCGCTCTTCTTCTTTTGTTAAGATGGAGATGGTCGAGATCGACTGATTCAATTTCGCAAGCATTTCGTCTATGATTCGCTCAAAATATTGACTCCATCGCTGAATGGTACTCTTTTTAAATAGTGCCGCTGCATATTCAAAGCGCAAGCCCACTTGATCTTGTTCCTCAAAGACACCGAGCGTTAAATCAAATTTTGCCTGAACGGCTTCTTGCTGTTTGTGCGACAGCGTAAGTCCATTCAAATCCGGTAACGTCAGATCACGCTCATCCGTTGTCATCATGACACTAAACAACGGGTTGCGGCTCGTGTCTTTCGGAAGGTCTAACTGCGCGACCAAATCCTCAAATGGGAATCCTTGATGTTCATAAGCTGATAGATTGTGATCTCTTATTTTTTCTAGCAGATGCTCTGCAGTTTCTTCTAACTGAACGTCATGTCGAAGGGCCAGTGTATTCACAAACATGCCCGGAATCCGTTCGATTGACGCATGTGTACGTCCAGCCGTTACAGCCCCTATGACGATGTCATGCTGCCCAGTCAATTTATGAAGGAGAATGGCAAAGGCCGTTTGCATCACCATGTTCAAACTCACATTTTTTTCAGCCATGAACGCTTTGATATGCTGCGCCTTTTCAGCAGACAGCCATCTATCAACCCGATCTCCTGCAAATGACTGCACACTAGGCCGAGGGAAATCAAGCGGAAGTGCCAAGTCTTCTGGCGGCTGTGCATATTGCTCCAGCCAATACTGCCGCTGTTTTTCAAGTGCTGCTTGCTGCTCTTCCTCTTGCTGCCATACCGCATAATCCTTGTAGTGCAACTGAACTGGCGATAACGTCTTATGCTCATACAACTCCGCTAATTCTTGAATAAGTAGCCTGCGTGTCACTCCGTCTGCGATGATATGGTGCATATCCATCATGAACACATATTTGTCATCAGACAGCTTTGCCACTTTTGCTCTCATTAGAGGTGCTTGATGTAATGAGAATGGTGTCATGAAGTTGTCTACGACGGATTGTACCTGATCGCTTTCTACTTCAACCATCTGTAACGTAAACGGCACACGGCGATAGATTTTTTGGACGGGACTGCCATCAATTTCAACAAAAGCTGTCCGCAATGACTCATGTCTATCAATTAAAGCTTGAATCGCTCCTTCTAGCTGCTTCAGATCAAGGTTTCCTTCCATCATGAAAACGGCTGGCATATGGTAGGTGACGGATTCTGGATGCAACTGCTGTAATACGTACATTCGCTTTTGTGCGGAAGAGACTGGATAGAAATCTTGCTTTTCCGCTGGCTGAATGGATGTGACGAGCGAAGCATCAGCTTCTTCCAAATAGGCAGCTATCGCCCGTATCGTTGGCTTTTCAAAAAGAACCTTGAGTGGAACATGCTGATTCAGTTTGGCTTGCATTTTCGAAATGAGCACCATGCCTTTCAGAGAATGCCCGCCTAATTCAAAGAAATGGTCATCAATGCCGACTTTTTCAATCTCAAGAACATCTGACCAAATATCACAAAGCGTCTGCTCAAACGCCGTTTCAGGTGCTGCGTGTGCCGTGCGGTTCATATGTGCCTCATGAGGAAGCGGCAGAGATTTTGCATCTACTTTTCCGTTTTGTGTCAGCGGCATATGATCCACTTTGACAAAATAAGTAGGAATCATGTAATCCGGCAGCGTCTCTGAAAGCTTTTCTCTAAATGTCAGCGTTCCAATGTGATCAGGTGCTGTATAATATAACGCCAGCTCCGGTAAACGAGTTGTGGTGATCACTTTGACATATACTTTTTGAATGGAAGAAAGGGCACGTGCGGCATGCTCAATTTCTTGTTTCTCAATTCGATAGCCGCGAATTTTCACTTGATCATCTACTCTTCCAAGGAATTCAATCTCTCCATTTGTATGCTGTCTAACCAAATCTCCCGTTCGATACATCCGCTCTTGAGGGAAATAAGGATTTTCAAGAAAACGCTCTGCTGTTAATTCAGGCTGATTCAAATAACCTCTTGAAACACCATCACCTGAAATATAAAGCTCCCCCGGTGCACCATAAGGAACAAGGCGCTGCTCGCGATTGCATACGAGCGCTCTTGTATGAGCAATAGGCTTTCCGATGATAGAACGCTCCTTTAAAGCGTCCAGCTCATGCGGTGTCATTAGCTTGCTCACTGTACCAATCGTTGTTTCTGTCGGACCGTAATGGTTCATCACTGCCACGCATGGATGCTGCTTCATAAATGTCGCAACATCTTCAGAGACAATCGGTTCTCCTCCCAATACCACAAGCCGTAAAGCGTCAAATGTATGACCCTTCGAATCTGCCATCATATGAAATAAGGATGGTGTCATTTTGATATAAGTCAGCTCTTGTTCATCAATAAAACGCATGAGACGTACAGGGTCTGTATACACGTCTTCATGAGGAATATAGAGTGTCCCGCCTGCTTTTAGAACCGGGAAAATGCTTGTGTAACCAAGGTCGTATGCATAAGAAGACAGGAGTGCCGTTCGATCACATTCTTGTAAAGTCACTTCATGTGTCAACCAATTGACGTAGTGTGATAGATTACGATGCGTGAGCTGTACACCTTTTGGCTTCCCTGTTGTTCCAGATGTGTAAATCACATAAGCCAGTTGATCAACCGATACGTCTGGCAGGTCTAGAGAATCGTTTCGTTGGACGGCTTTCTCCACATGTACGACCTGAATCGACTTGAGATGCTGATACGAATCGCCAAGAGACTCATTTGCCACGATGACTTTTGCCCCTGAATCTTTTAATGTGTAACGAATACGTTCCGCAGGAAAAGCTGGATCAATTGGTACAAATGCACCGCCTGCTTTCATTACACCTAGCATGGAGACAATGACATAGACAGAGCGATCAACAATAAGTGCGACTGTGCTTTCTTTCTCTACGCCTTGCATCTTCAGCTCACTGCAAAGAGCATTGGACATGTGATCTAGTTCACGGTAGGTCAGCTTCCTTTCACCATCCATCACCGCAATGGCATCAGGCGTTTCCATGGCTTGACGTGAAAATTGCACATGGTACGGCTCATGATGACCTGTTTGTTCTCCATCCCTTTTCTCCAGCCGCTCCATTTGCTCATGCTGATCCAAGAGGTTGAACAAGCCAATTTGTTCATTCGGATGCTGGACCGCCTCACGAATAATCGCAAGAAGATGTGTTCCGAACCGGCGGATGGTTTCCTCTTTAAATAATGCCGTTGCATAGTCTAGGCTTAGTTTTATTTCTCCCTCACGTTCAAATGCTTCTAGAGACAGATCAAATTTGACGGATCGGTGCTGCATCGCATAAGGCGAAATGTTCAGATCGCCGAGCTTTAGTGCAGGAACATCCATGTTCTGCATATTAAACGAAACACTAAAGAGCGGGCTTCGGGTTGTATCACGATCAAGCGGTAGACGCGCGATTAACTCTTCGAGCGGATAGCTTTGATGTGCAAAAGCATCTACACTCGTTTCTTTTATTTCTTCAAGCAGCTGTAAAAATGACTTTGTTTGTTCCGGTTTTCCGCGCATCGCAATGGTATTGATGAACATCCCTGGCATGTCCTGAATATCTGGATGTGTTCGCCCCGCAACAGGAGATCCGACAATGATATCTTCCTGTCCGCTGTAGGATGCGAGCAGCACTTGAAATGCAGATAACAAGAACATGTACAGCGTCGTATCTGTTTTCTTGAGCAGCTCATGAATACGCTGAGTTGTCGCTTGATCACAGCCAAACATCACCCGTTCTCCAGAAAAATCACGTTCCACTGGACGCGGAAAGTCTGTCGGCAAATCTAAAACCGGTACATCTCCTTGGAATTGTTTCAGCCAATACACTTCATGTGCACGCTGTTTCTCTGTTTCTTCTTCACTTAACTGCCAGACAGCGTAATCTTTATAATGAATGGCTCTTTCTGCAAGTGCCTCTCCATCATAGGCTTTCGCCAAATCCTGAATGAACGTCTTCATGGAACTGCCATCTGTAATCAGGTGATGTGCTTCCAGAACTAATAGATGACGGTCGTCACTCACTTTGAGCAGCTGTGCCCGCAGGAGGGGAGCGGCTGTCAAATCAAACGGCGCCTGACGTTCAGCAAGAAATGCCTCGGCCTCTTCTTCCTTTACATCATGGATGGGGAGGTCAAATGCCGATCGTTCATGTACCCTTTGGACGATGTTCTCGCCTTTCATATGAAAACTCGTTCTTAAAATTTCATGCGTTTGAATCAATTCATCAAATGCTGAGGTGAGCCGCTGATGATCGAGCGTACCTTCAAGCGTTAAGACGATCGGAATATGATAGTTCGTACTCTTAGGTTCAAGTGTTTGTAAAATGTATAAGCGCCGCTGAGCTGGTGACACTGGATAGTCCTCCGCCTTCGCTGCGGGTAAGATCGGATGTCCTTGTTCTTCTTGACCGTCCTGGTCAATGTATGACGCAAGCGATCGAACTGTTGGCTTTTCGAATATCACTTGAATCGGAACTTCCTTTTGGAACACTTCTTGGATTTTGACTGACATCATCATTGCTTTGAGTGAATGTCCGCCAGTCATGAAGAAATGCTCATCTATTCCCACCGCTTTCCCAAGCAGTTCCTCCCAAATTTGAGCAAGCGCCTTTTCCGTCTCGGTTTCAGGTGGAATGATCCTGATTTTTTCACGATCAGCTTCGTCAGGCGTTGGTAAAGCTTTTCGATCGACCTTTCCGTTTGTGGTAAGCGGAAAAGCATCTAGCTCCATGACGTGATGAGGTACCATATATGCTGGCAGTGCTTGATTAAATAGAGCCCGCACTTCTTCTTCCGTGATCGTTCCCGTATAGTAAGCGGTCATTTCTTTTTCATCTGAAGGAGACTCATGGATGAGCACAACCGCATCATCGATCCCCGTCTCTTGTTGAAGAATCGTTTCAATTTCACCGAGCTCAATACGGAAACCACGGATTTTCACTTGATCATCTGTCCGTCCGAGGAATTCGATTTGACCATTTGAACCGTACCTAGCCAAATCTCCTGTTCGATACAAACGCCCTTCTGCCTTGAAAGGATCAGCGATAAATGCTTGCTTTGTTAATTCTGGACGATGGAGATATCCTCTTGAGACACCGTCTCCGCCAACATACAGCTCTCCTGACGCGCCAATTGGCTGAAGTCTTTGATTGTCATCTAAAATGTAAGCGGACGAATGATTGATCGGCTGACCAATTGGAATCGTGCCCGTTTCATCCCCTCTCACCTCATAAATGGTCGAGATGGTGGTGTTTTCTGTGGGGCCGTACGCATTCAGTAAAACAAGTGATGGATGATTCTTCTTCACAAGCTCTGCACTTTTCACATTGATCACATCACCGCCTGTGATCAATTTGGACAATCCCTTAAACATATGCGGCCGCTGCTGAGCGAGTTGATTAAACAAACCTGTCGTTAAAAAGAGCGCCGAGATTTGATTCGTTTGGATAAAGCGTTCAAACCGGTTGATGTCCAATAACGTGTCACGGTCAACAGGATAAAGCGTTGCACCGTTCAGCAGTGTGGTGAAAATTTCAAAGGTAATGGCATCAAAGCTGACTGCTCCTGTATGTGCCATACGATCCGACTTGTTCAAGCCCAGTGTCTCCTGAGAACATGCCAATCTGACAATATGCTGATGCTCAATTTGAACACCTTTTGGCTGGCCTGTTGACCCCGACGTGTACATGATATACGCCAATTGCGAAGGAGAGGTCTCGACTTCGAATGGTCCGTTGGAATGATTCGATATGTCCGACACACGAACGGCTTGGATACTTTCATGAACTGGCGGCTGGCTGTCCGCATAGAGCAAAACGGATGCGCCGCTGTCTTCAAGCATAAAGCGGATTCTCTCCTCTGGCTGGGCTGGATCAATTGGTACATAAGCAGCCCCTGCTTGAAGAATCGCTAAAATGGCGATCACTGCTTCAGCAGATCGATTCATATACACTGCGACGGCATCTTCTTGTTTCACTCCGCTATCAATCAAATATCCCGCAACACGATGGATTTCTTGGCCGAGTTCTTCATAGGTGAATGCCCGCTCTCTTTCGACTAACGCCAGATGGTCTGGCTGTGTTTGAATGCGTTCTTTAAGAAGCTCAGGAATAGACAGATGCTTTGGATAATCTCGTTCTGTCTTGTTCCATGCTTCAATCTGCTGTTTTTCTTCTTCAGTGATACACGTCACGTCATGAAGGCGAACTTCCGGATTCTCGATGATCTGCTTCATGAGGTTGGTCAGGTGTTTCGATATTTTTTCAATGACCTCTTCTTCAAAAGCCACCGCATTGTATTTGATTTTCAATGTCCATGTTTCACCTGGATATACGAGGACATTTAGATCGAAATTCGTTTGTTCAAATCCGTCTTTTACATCAATGGAAAACCCTAGACGTTCCGACATGGTGTCACCAGATAGCTCTTGATCTAAAGGATAGTTCTCAAACCCGACCAAGTGATCGAAGAGTTGTCCTCCTGCAGCTGTCTGTTGCTGAATGTCATAAAGCGGCATAAAATCATAGTTTTCCGCTTCCAGCGCATGCTGCTGAACTTTTTGAAACAGCTGTTTGAAGGTGTCTTCCTGATTCATTTCTACCCTGACCGGTATTGTATTGATAAAAAGTCCTGCCATCTGTTCTATCCCAGCCACACTTGGCGGCCTGCCAGATACGACTGTTCCGAAAGTGACATCATGTGCCGCATGGTAAGTGCCTAAAAGAACCGACCAAACAGCCTGGAATAGATTTGGTGCTGTCACTTGGCAATTCCTTGCGATCTCTTGAATGGTGCTGACCATTTCAGCATCCCATGTGAACGTCCATTCCTGATGGTCATATTGTCCGTTCGCTTCTTTTTGCTGCAAAAGCCCTTGATGCTGAATCGCACCATCTAAGCGATCCTTCCAATAGCCTTCCGCTGCTTGTTGATTTTGCTTGCCAAGCCACTGAATATAATCTGCATAAGGTTTTCCTTGTGAGCGATCCGGCGTTTTGCCGTTCCGATAAGATTCGTAGTAATGAAACAATTTTTTCATCAAAACTCCCATGGACCAACCATCCATGATGATGTGATGGTTGCTCCAAATGAGATGCCAGTTTGTTTCATTCAGTTGAAAAACAGCGACCTTCAATAACAAATCATTCGTTAAATGGAAGCCTTGCTTTCTCACTTGCTTTTTATATTGATCTAGTACCTTTTGCTGTTCCTGATGATTCAGGTGAGATAGATTCTCTCTATACACATCTAGATTGCGCTCTGCCAGTACAACCTGACGCGGCTTCTGTAATTGCTGATAGACAAAGGCTGTACGGAGAATGTCATATGTGCCGATGAGCTCATTGAGACTTTTTTCAAAAAGATCGAGATCAAACTCCCCTCTTATTCCAAGCTCCAGCTGTGTGAAATAAGAGGACGAATTAGGGTCTAGCATGGCATGATATAACATACCTTCTTGCATTGGTGTTAAAGGATATACCTTTTGAATCTTCTGTTTGCTCATAGTCCACCTCTTCGTTTGCTTAAAATATATCCATTAGCTTTTCAAGTTCATCCATGGTCAGGTCATCGTCTCCTACATCACTAGGCGTAATTTGCGCTTCATCTTGTGATACACAATGTGAGATGAGTGCCTTCACGTTCTTTTCTAAAAGGTCCTTGAACTGTTCAATCGTTTGCTCTTCAAATTCAAGCTGGTGATAGGACATCGTCATCTGGAACATGCCCTGTTCTACGAAACCAACAATATCTAATGCATGAGGTTTCTCTGATTCTGGACTTAATGATTGACCTGCCTGCCAAGTGGATCGACTTAGTTCACCCCCGCCAATCTGTTCATCAAACTGACCAAGATAGTTAAAGCTGATATCTGGCGTGATATCAAATGCGAGACCGTCCTTCATTTTGTCAGGCGTTAAGTATTTTAAAACGCCATAGCCGATTCCCTTGTTCGGAATGTGTCTGAGCTCTTCTTTCAAAAGCTTGATTTGATACGAAAGATCCTCCGCATGCGACAAATCAAGCAGCACAGGATACATGCTCGTAAACCAGCCGATGGTCCGCGACACATTGACCGCCGGAAGGATGTCTTCCCTTCCATGTCCTTCAAGGTGAATAAAGTGTCTGTCTTCTCCTGTCCACTCTTTCAGGGTCAATCCTAAAGCGGTTAGCAAAATGTCGTTGATTTCCGTGTGGTACGCCTCATGTACTTCTGTCAGTAGGCTGCGTGTTTCTTCCTCAGACAGCGTAAAGCGAATGGTTTTTGTATGCAGCATTCTTTGATCCTCTGTGACATGATCCTTTTGCAGAGGTGCAGTTAAATGCCCAAGTACCTTTTTCCAATAGTCCCTTTCTGCCAGCAGCTCATCTGACACTGCGTATTCCGTCAACTTCTGGGCATATGCTTGGAATGAATGTGTTTTTTCAGGAAGTGTCAGCTCCTCCCCGCGCTTCGCCTGCTCATAAAGAGCCATGAAGTCTTCAAGGAAAATACGCCATGACACACCATCAATGACAAGGTGATGTACAACGAGCAATAAGTGATCTCCATGATCCGTACGGAAAATCGCAGGTTTGACTAATGGTCCCTCTGTTAAAGAAATACTCGCCTGCACTTCATTGGCTAGCTTTTCTACCTGCTGGATTTGCTGTGATCGTTCTCCTTGTACTTCTATCACGTCCACCGCTACATCGTTTTCGTCTACTCCACGATGACGCTGGATGATGCGTCCTTCTTCTATCGGATAAACCAATCGCAAAGCATCATGATGGGTCATCATCTGCTCGAGCACTTGTTTGACAAGCACTTCATCCAAACCATTTGCCGCATGGAGCATAACGGACTGATTCCAATGATGTTGGCTGCTGAAGTTCCGTTCAAAGAACCAGCGCTGAATTGGTGTTAAAATAACCTCTCCTTCCACAGGTGATTGATCAGCTGTGAGAAGATCCGCTTCTTCGATATATGGGCGAAGCTCCGCAATCGTTGGATATTGGAAAAGCAGTTTCATATCGAGCTTCCAGCCTTCTTGCGTGAGTCTGCTTGCCATTTGGATGCCTTTAATCGAATCTCCGCCAAGGAAGAAGAAATGGTCGTGAATACCAACTTGGCTGACGCCAAGCACATCTTCCCAAATGCCGCAAAGCAGTGCTTCCACTTCATCTCTTGGCGCTTCGTATGCTATTTGATTCGCTTCCACATCAGGTGCTGGCAGTGCTTTGAGATCCACTTTGCCATTTGCCGTCATCGGCAGTTGGTCTAGCTTGATGATCCATGATGGCACCATATAGTCAGGCAAGGTGCGCTTTAAGCCTTCTTTCAAAGTGGCCGCTTCTTCATCTGTGATGACGTAAGCGACAAGAGCGTCTTGATCACTTGCGTCTTTGACCGTTGTCACGACGGCTTCTTTCACTTCATTTAGCGCAAGGAGCTGCGCTTCAATTTCTGATAGCTCAATCCGGAATCCGCGGATGTTCACTTGATGGTCTTTTCTACCGAGATAGATCAGTTCGCCATCCTCTGTCCACTTCACCAAATCACCTGTACGGTACATACGCTCTCCAGGATAAAACGGATCTGGGACAAACCGTTTGTCCGTTTCCTCTGGGAGATTCCAGTAGCCTCTTGCCAGTCCTTTCCCCGCAATCACGAGCTCACCCGGTACGCCTTGCGGCGAGAGGTCATATAACGAACCCATAATGTAAAAACGAGTATTGGCAATCGCTGTTCCGATAGGAAGCGTGCCTTGATCTGGATCAATGATCCCGCTTGTCGCCACGACCGTATTTTCTGTTGGGCCGTAGTTATTGACGAGTTTGTATGGAACGGGCTTCACCTGTTTCAGCTTGTCCCCGCCTGTCAGTAAGTAACGGAGAGAATGATTGTCCATCGACATAAACTGCTCACATAGCTGTGTTGGCAGGAACGCGATGGTGATGCCTTCGTCATTGAAATACGTATTGAGCTTGATCATATCGAGGCGAATCGCTTCGTCGATGATATGGAGCTCTGCGCCGGCCATCCATGTCGGGAACATCTCCCAAATGGAGGCATCAAAGCCAAAGCCGGCATATTTGGCGGTTCGGTCTTGTTTCGTCACCTGGAAAGCATCATTGTGCCAAAAAGCAAGATTGACAAGGGACTGGTGCTCGACCATGACACCCTTCGGCTGTCCAGTCGTTCCAGATGTGTAAATCATATAGGAGAGATCTGTTGGTTTGATAGGAACCTGAATCTCGTGTGCTTCTCCTTCTACTGCCTCTTCTATGAAGAGGGTATGACCTGTGAATGAAGGTGGTGCAGTGAGCCCATTCTGAATCAGAAGGACCTTTGCCCCGCCATCTTCCAGCATGTAGGCAATGCGCTGCGCTGGATAATCGGCATCAATCGGCACAAATGCCGCACCTGCCTTGAGAACTCCGAGAACAACGGCTGTCATCTCGAGCGATGGACGTGTGAGAATGCCGATGCGGTCTCCCGGTTTTGTGCCGCTGGAAATAAGTCTTGCGGCGACTGTATTCGCCCGGTTGTTCAGTTCTTCATACGTCCAGCTTGTGCCGCAGAAGGATGCGGCTTTTTGATGAGGTACTTCTTGTGACTTTGCCTCAATCAATGCATGAACCGTTTGATCTGTCGGGACATTTAGATAAGGTCCGGACCATTCATCAAGCAGTTTTTGCTGCTGCGCTGGTGATAATAATTGCATCTGATCTAATAATTGATCTGGTGCTGACACCATTTGTTCGATCAAGTAAAGGAAATACTCCTTCCACTTCTCAATCGACGACCGTTCAAAGATAGAAGAATTATAATCAAACACAAGCTCGATTTGATCGTCAGATTCGTTTCCAGTTAAGGTCAAGTCAAATTTTGCTATGTTCTCATTGAACGGCTGTGGAATAATATCAAGTCCATCCATCGACAGGTTACGAATATCTGCATTTTCCATCGAGAACACCACATCAAAGATTGGATGACGGCTTGTGTCGCGAACCGTTTGTACTTGGTCCACCAATTCTTCAAATGGGTAAAGTTGATGTTCATTTGCCGCTAACACAAGCTCATGAACTGTTGACGCAAATTGAGAAAATGTCTGATGTCCTTCTGGTTTTGTTCTGAGTGCCAGCGTATTCACAAACATGCCGATGACTGATTGAATATCAGGATGAGTTCTGCCCACCACTGGAGAACCGATCATGATGTCTTCTTGTCTCGAAAGCTTGCTTAAAAGCGTACTGTAGCAAGCAAGCAGCACTGTATACGTTGTACCGTTGAGTGATCTAACCAGCTCATCCAATTGCGCTTTAAGCGCACCGTCTATAGAGAATTCGACGCGGCCCCCTTCAAACGTCTGAACCTTTGGTCTCGGGAGATCCTCAGGCAGCGCCAAAACAGGCAGTTCTCCTTTTAATTGTTCCAACCAAAACGCCGCTTCAGCCTCTTTTTGTGCAAGAAATTTTTCACTTGTTGACCAAACCGCATAATCCTTATATTGAATAGGCAATTCATCAAGTTCGTCTCCTCGATACAAGATCGATAGCTCATCAATTAAAATACCGACAGACGCACCATCTGAAATGATGTGGTGCATATCAATCAACAGATAATGAACACTCTCCGATTCAGACACAAGCCCCACTCTGAGCAGCGGCGCTTTTCCTAAATCAAATGGACGGATAAAATCATTCATTAATTGCTGAATGTCTCGGCCATCCCCTTCGATGTTTTCAATGTTCACAGAAACATTCGTTTCAATTCGCTGAACAGGTTCACCCTGAACGAAGTCAAAACTCGTACGGAATGCTTCATGACGATGAACAAGCTGTTTAATGGCTTTTTTAAATCGTTTTTCATCAAATACACCTTCAAGCTTTAAAGCAGCTGGCATATGATAGCTCTGCTCGGCATCTGTCATTTTTTGCAGAACAAACAATCTTTTCTGAGCAGATGTCACAGGATAAAATGCCGCTTCTTCCGCTTTTTCCACTCGCCTGATTTCAGTTCGATCTGTTTGATCCACCGCAAGGGCAAACGCCTCTAAAGTGGGTGATTCAAATAATGTTTTCAAAGTACATTCCACATGCATCTCTTCATAGAGCCTGTTCAGCATTTTCATGCCGCGCAGTGAATGACCACCGCATTCAAAGAAATGATCATGTCTGCCGATTTTCGGCACCTCAAGAACTTCCTCCCAAATGTGTGCCAATATACGCTCTGTATCTGATTGAGGAGGGACGTATTCATTTGCCGCCTGCTCACTTACATCAGGTACCGGTAATGCCCGTCTGTCTACCTTGCCATTCCCCGTTAGTGGCAGCTCGTCTAATTGCATGAAGAAAGCTGGCATCATATAAACGGGGAGTTCTCGTCCTGCTTGCTCACGTAAATCCGACAGCGGAACAGCACCTTCTGCTGTGAAATATGCACACAATGTATCATTTGATATCGCAATGACAACGGCTTCCTTCACTTGCGGATGCTGCAATAGCTGGTGTTCAATTTCGCCAAGCTCGATACGCTGACCTCGAATCTTGACTTGATGATCGATTCGCCCAATGAATTCAATATCTCCATTTGACAGCCATCGTGCGAGATCGCCCGTTTTGTACATGACTTCACCAGGTCGGAAAGGATTTTCAACAAACTTTTCGCTCGTTAGTTCTGGCTGGTGATAATACCCCTTGACCAGTCCATCACCTGCGACACAAAGCTCTCCAGCTACTCCCGGCGGCTGCACATGTCCAAACTCATCGACAATATAAACAGCCGTTTGACTCACCGGCTTTCCGATCGGAATCGACAGTGCTTGTTCTTCAATGTGATTCACCGGATAATACGTTGTGAAAATCGTGCTTTCAGAAGGTCCATACATATGAATGAGTTTATCTTCTCCAACCGTTTCAAGGGCTGCCACAACATGCGGCACAGAAGCACGTTCCCCGCCAAACAGCACTTTTCTGATGTTTTTCAGGCTGCCTTTTTTCATATCAATCAATAAGTGAAATAGAGCGGTCGTGATCATTAAAATACTGACTTTTTCCTTCTCAATCGCGCCAGAAAGCTCATTCATATTTAAGATGTTATCCTTTGGCAAAACAATGAGTTTCGCTCCATTCAATAAAGCGCCAAACACATCAAACATAAATGCATCAAATACATAGTTTGAAAGGCTCATCACCGTGTCTTTATGATGAATGGTGAGATAATTCGACTGCTTCACTGTTCTCAAAATGTTCCGGTGCGTCACCATGTTCCCTTTAGGTTTGCCTGTCGTACCAGATGTGTAGGTCAAATTCGCCAAGTCCAAAGGCGAAACACATACAACTGAATTGCTCTCTGACTGCTGATCAACGGCTTGATCTTCTGTTTCTATGATTTTCCCTTCAAATGCAGTAAGCACAGAACGATGACGCAGCACCTGATGGGTCAGGACAAACTGTGCACCACTATCTGTCAAAAAGTGCTTGATACGTTCATCAGGGAAGTCAGGATCAATTGGCACATAGACACCGCCAGCCTTTAGCACAGCTAAAACCGACAGCACCATCTCATTGGAACGTTCAAAGAATAAAGCCGCTTTCATCCCTTTTTCAAAACCATGTTCGTGTAAATAATGAGCCAGCTGGTTCACTCTGCGATTCAGCTCTTGATAAGAAAGAACCACATCTTTACATTGCAAAGCAGGCTGATGACCATGCTGCTGTACTTGTGATTCAAATTGCGTCACAATGGTTTCTTCCGCAGGATAAGGCGTAGGTAACGGGTTCCACATCTTCAATTGAGCCGCTGCCTCTTGTTCAGACAGTAAGCGGTATGATTGAATCGCTTGCTCCGGCACTTCAACCATCTGCTCCAGAAGATAAACATAATGCTTGAGCATCTGCTCGGCAGTACTTCGTTTAAATAACGCCGTACTGTAATCGAGAACAAAAGAAAGACCATGACTTGACTCCGTCGCTTGAAGTGTGAGATCAAACTTCGCAATATGGAAATTGGTTTCCTCGACTTCGACTTTCATCTCTCCAATATGCTGGGTTGTTGAATGATCTGGCGTCAGAGTAAAGACCGTATCAAACAATGGATGGCGGCTAAAATCTCTTTGCACATTTAGCTTTTCAAGCAGCCGCTCGAATGGATATTGCTGATGCTCAAACGCCCTCATCGTCTTTTCCTTTACTTGCTCAATCAACTGTGTCATTGAACCGTTCGGATCTACCTCTGAACGTAAAGCAAGTGTTTGGACAAACATGCCGATCATGTCATTCAAATCTGCATGCACCCGGCCTGCTGTTGGCGTCCCCACCACAAACTCCTTTTGACCTGTGTATTTCGCAAGCAATGTATAGTAAGCAGAAAGCAACACGGTATACAGCGTCGTATGATGATTCGCTGCAAGCTCCTGCAAACGGCCTGTTAACGTCTCATCGATGTTTCTGAGAACTCGATCTCCAGCGAAAGACTGGACAGCCGGACGCTGATAATCCGTTAGCAGCTGCAAAGCAGGGATATCTCCTGAAAATTCTTTCAGCCAGAATGCTTCATCTATTTGACCGCCTTGCTCTGCCTGTTGTTCTTGCCAAACAGCATAATCTTGATATTGAAGCTTCAATGGCGCTTTCACTAATCCCTCATATGCGTCAGACAACTCACGCAGCATCAAATCAATTGAAAGACCATCTGAAATCAGATGATGCATATCGAAATAGAGAAGATGCTCCTGATCATGTAAAGACTGTAGCCCAACACGCAAAAGCGGAGCCTGCTCAAGATAAAAAGGTCGGACAAATTGACGCATGTTCTCTTCCATCGTGCTGCCTGTCACCTGTTCTATTTGAAATGGAACGGATGAAGCTACCCGCTGACGAGGGACTCCTTTGACTGTATGAAAAGAAGTGCGCAGCATATCATGACGTGCGATCAGTTTTTCAAAAGCTCCCTCCAACTTCTCTCGTTGCAGCGTTCCTCTTAATTTCACAACGGCAGGCATATGATAGGCGATGCTCTGCTCCAGCTGAGTCACCATATAAACACGCTGCTGCGCTGGTGACAGTGGATAATCGGCGGCAGTCGGTGCTTTCGGTATGACCACTTGTGAAGACTTTTCCGCTTGTTCAATATAACCAGCAAGTGCTGCAATTGTTTGCTGTTCAAATAAAACCGATAAAGGGACCTCCACTTGAAAAGCCCGCTGAACGAGTGTAAGAACTTTCATCGCTTTGAGTGAATGCCCGCCTAGGTCAAAGAATGAGTCGTACACACCTATGTTCTCTTGATGAAGAACGTCTTCCCACAAACGAACAAGCTTCGTTTCTACATCGTTTCTAGGCGCTACATAAACAGCACTGACAGCCTTGTCTCCTTTTAAAGCAGCAAGCGCACGCCGGTCGACTTTCCCGCTAACTGTCAGTGGAAATGCCTCCAGCTGCTTGAAATAAAGCGGCATCATATAAGCTGGCAGCTGATGTTTGATAGCGGCTTGCAGGGTGTCCACGGAAAGAAATTCTTGTCGTGCTTGATAGTAAGCACTTAAAGCCTTTCCACCGTCCGGTTCATCCACGACAAGCACGACAGCCTGATCGACTCCGTCTACCTGCTCCATGACTGCCTCAATTTCACCTGTTTCGATGCGGTAACCTCTTATTTTTACTTGGTCATCTATTCTTCCAAGGTAATCAATAGTGCCGTCTGGAAGCCATCTCACTACATCACCTGTGCGATACATCCGGTCTTCAGGAAAAAATGGATCTGGTCTGAATGCCTTCTCCGTCAATTCAGGCTGATTCACATAGCCCCGTCCCACTCCTATTCCCGCAATGCATAGTTCTCCCACAGCTCCCTGCACCTGTAGTTGTTCATGTTCATTTAAAATATAAATCCGATGATGGCCCAGTGGCTTTCCAATTGACACATAGCGCTGTTCTGGTGACTTCTGCAGCTCACTGAGATCTAGACGGTGAACCGTCGCATCCACACACGTTTCTGTCGGACCATACACATTCCACAAGGCAAAATCGGGCTGGCTGACACGGACAGCTTCAATCAGCGCCTGCGCTGCTTTCGCAGGGAGTGCTTCTCCCCCAATCAGCATGTGAGTCAGTGCAAGCCCATCCAAATCCACTGCAAGTAAAAGCTGCACATGTGCTGGCGTTCCATCTGTTGCTTTGATTTGATGTTCTTTGTAATAAGCCGCTAGCTGTACACCGTTTCGTGTCATTTCTCTTGGCACAATATGAAGCGTATGTCCAAATAAAAGAGCAGCAAAGATTTGTTTAACAGATGCATCGAAATGGAATGGTGCAAGAAGCGCCACTTGAAGCTGATTTGCCCCCTCATACAATTCGTGATGCAGGGCATGAACCAAATGATGCAGCTGAAGATGCTCGATCATCACTCCCTTCGGCTTTCCAGTCGTACCCGATGTATAAATGAGATAAGCCAAATCCTGTGATGTCGTCTGATCGATCAGCTCAGGCAGCGGACGATCTTCTAATTCCATATGCTGCTGGACAACCATTTTTTCGGCAATGGATGAATATCGCTGAACAAACGATTCTTCTGTTAAAACGATAGAAGCACCAGAATCTTCTACAATAAATCGAATGCGTTCCTCAGGTAATGCCGGATCGATCGGTACATATGCACCGCCAGCTTTTAATATCCCAAAAATGGCAACCATCGCATCTGCCGTCCGTTCCATTAAAACGGCAACTGGTACATCACGCGAGACACCTTTCATCTGTAAAAACCGTGCCAGTTTGTCCGCTTTTTGATACAGCTCTCCATAAGTGAACGTTCCATTTTCCGCTACCGCAGCTGCTCGTTCTGAATACTTTTTAGCTACCTCATCAAATAAGTGGTGAACTGGTTTCGCTCCTGGTAAATCAAATGCTTCTCCCTTAGATAATTGAAGCAGCTGCTTTTGTTCATCTGCTGGCAGTAAAGAGAGAGCCCCAATCAGCTGATCTGGCTGAGAGACTGCCGCCTCCAGCAAAATCATCAATCGATCAAACAGCTTACTCATATCGTCTTCACTAAATAGATCTGTACGGTAATCCAAATCAATGGTCAATGTATCTGTATCCCAGCGGTCTTTCACATGAATCGATATATCATTCATTCCGCTTCCACTAAAAATCGGCTCCGTAATGAACGAAAGATTCTCTTTTTTCTGCCACTGCATGACCTGATACTCTAAAGAAATATCAAACAGGCGTCCTGTAAATCCATCTCTTTCCCTTAAATCATTCATGAGCACATTGTAAGGATATTTTTGATGACGCAAGATCTTCATCTGATCCGCCATGACCTGCTTCACGAAATCAAGAAACGTGAGGGATCCTTGCACAGATGCGCGCATCGGAATGGTCGACACAAACATCCCAATCATCTTTTTTTCCTTTGCATTTGTCCGATTGCCCATAAAGGTTCCAAGGACCACATCCTCCATGCCGCTAAATCGGTGCAAGTAAATATAGACAGCGGACATAAACATAGAAAGCATACTGACTTTCTCTTTTTCACAAAAAACGCGAAGCTTCTCCTTTAAAGCATCTGGAATATCCCCTGAAAATCTCTCCGCATGTAAACTCATCTCGTAACCTTTATGCGGTGTTAAAGAAGCGAAATCTGGAATATTGGCAAATTGCTCGTTCCAAAAAGCTTGGTCTTTCTGAAAACGTTTAGAAGATTCATACGTTTGCTCACTCATGATGTGATCAACGAAGGAAATGTCTTCAATTGGGGAGATGTCTGTCCCCTGCAGCATGTCATGGTATAGATCAATGATTCGGTTTCCCATCAAGATAATTGAAATACCATCAGCCACAATATGATGTGCTTTACAGAACAACCAGCACTCTTGATCACTGATTTGAAAGACCGTAAATTCGATTAAGGAGCGGTCAATCAGTTCCATCGGCTCACGAATCTCCTCGTTCGCCCACGCCCTGACTTCCTTTTCACTCCATCCTTTCACCAAACGAATCGGCTGTTTTTCATATGGCTTGATATATTGAACGGGCTCCTCCTGCTCATGTTGATACACCAGCCTTAAACGAAGAGAATCAGTTTCACGAATGTACGCTTGAAGCACATCAACGATCAAAGAAGGATTTAGACCTGATACCGATCTCAACTTGGCAAACCCACCCAAATTAGAAATACTTGTGCCTGGATAAAATCTTTCCGTGTAGAATACTCGCTTTTGCGCATGTGTTAAGGGGTAATAAACTGTACTCATTCTTATCCTCCGCTCTTCTATGTTTTCTCCACCAAATGTGATACCCTGCACCCTCTATATCAAAAGAACCAAGTCTATTTCATTAAAATAGACGGAATAACAGAAAAGGAGCCCACCCCGAATAAAACGGAGGGACTCCCATTTTGATTCGGTAACCTGCCGACCATAGTAAAAAAGAAACTTTTACCTTAGGACATGGCTTTGCGTCTCTATGTTTCCATAGATTTGCCTTTTTCTTCTTTTCTTTTAGATATTTTCTATTTACGTCCACTTTATATGAAATTATTGTTTTTTTCACCGAAAAATGGGTGTAAAGATTCATGCGTTATGCCGAAGGGATCACATCATAATTTACGATATTTACCGAAAATAACTAATAATAGTTGCGTTCCACCGAAAATAAATGACCAATTACCGCAAAAATTTCATGTTTTTCCTTAAATTTTGCAAATATGACCGAAAATGTAGGAGAGAGGTCTCCTATCACGCCTCGCATTTTCTTAAATCTTAAGAACTATATTCCCTAAAACTTTGAATATTTTTACCATAAAAAACAATACAAAAAGAGCTGTCATTTCAAATGACAGCTCCTTGTTTCTTCATTATATTTACATCACCTTAGACAAACCAATCGTTTTCTCAATAATGAGCAACGCAATGATAGAAATGATAATAAATATGACAGATATCGCATTGACACTCGGATCAAAAGTTTGCTCAATGTAATTAAACGTCCTCACGGGAATCGTAATGGTTTGAGGTGAAGATACGAACAAACTAATCGAGATTTCACCAAATGATGTCACAGCAGAAAACACCCCACCTGCGATAATGCCAGGCTTGATCAAGGGCAGTGTCACACGAAAGAAAGTACGTATGGGCCCTGCACCAAGATTCATGGAAGCTAGCTCAAGGCGTGGATCAAGATTTGAAACACTGACACCCACGGTTCGTACCACATAAGGAAAACCAATGATGACATGCCCAATGACTAATGCCCACAAAGACCCTGTAAAACCCATAGCCGTAAACAAATACAGCATCGCAATCCCTAATACCACCTGAGGAATCATAAGAGGTGACAAAATAAAGGCTTGAACAGCTTCCTTTCCCTTAAAAGAAAGCCTTGCTAAAGCATAAGAAGCCATCGTTCCTAAAAGAACAGTAAGCGGCGTCACAATCAATAACAGAATCACGCTGATACGCAAAGATTCCATCCATTCTGGATTCGACACGACCTCATGAAACCAACGAACGGAAAATGAAGTCGGCGGGAATTCAGGAAAGGCATTCGGGCTAAAAGCAGAAAGAACAATGACAAGAACAGGTACGGTTAAAAAGAGATAAACGAGTGAGCCTGCGGTCCATATCAGAACCGAAAGCAAACGGTCACTTATTGATTTTTTACGCATGCATCCTCGCCTCCCATCGCTTCAATAGATAGCTTAATAGACTGACGACCGCTAGCACACAAATCAATAAAGTAAAGGACATCGCAGCGGCAAGAGGCAAATTATACACCTGCATGACCTGCTGATAAATGGACAGTGGCAAGAGCGGCTGCATCCGTCCGCCGACTAGCAGAGGAGTAATATAACTTCCTGCTGCAAGTGAGAAGACAATAATTGCTCCGGTGATCATGCCTGGAATCGTAAGCGGCAAGGTCACATGAAAAAATGTCCGTATACGCCCAGCACCAAGACTCATAGAAGCCGGTCTTAAGTGACGGTCCATATCAGTTAAGCTCGTTGCAATAGGCAGCACTGCAAAAGGCAGCATCACTTGAACATAAGCAATAATGACCGCATTCATATTCCACAGCATCGATAGCGGTTTCTCAATCAGATGTAAATCGATCAGCATGCCATTGATCAAGCCATTTTGCGAAAGAAGAACGATCCATGCAAATGTCCGAATGACGACACTCGTCAAAAGCGGCGATACAAGTAAGATATAGAAAAGAGCCCGCAATCTTGGATGAGGTGCTTTCACTAGCACATAAGCTGCAGGATATGCCATCAATAAACAAATCACCGTTGTCTGTAAGGCCACCCACACAGTACTTCCAATTGCTTTCACATATGCATCTGTCGTAAATACATGTAAATATTGAGACAAACTATAGGATTGTAACGTATTCATCATCGAATCCACATCACGAAAACTGAGGACAAACATCATCACAAGCGGAGCAAGAAGGAATACAACTAGAAACAAACAAGCTGGCAGCAGCATAAACCAATGAAAGCGCTGATTCTTTTTTTTGATTCGCATCACGCATGCACCTTCGAATCTAAGAAAACAATATCTTCAGGCTGCCAATGAATATGCACAGTTTCTCCAACTTGAGGCAGCTCGGGAAATGCTGCGTCTGATGCATGGACAATGATTTCACCTTGATCAAGGCCCACGACCAAACGTAAAGAGTGCCCAATATAACTGACATCTGCCAACATTCCTGTGACATGATTTGGCTGAACTTCCTCCCCGCCAGAAGATAACTTGATTCTCTCAGGACGCAGCATGAGTAAATGCTTCTCGCTCTTCTCTTTAAATGCGGCAGCTTTTAGCTGAACTTGCTTCCCGTTTGATTGAGTGAAATGTGGAACAGTGTATGTGGAAGTAACTTCATCATACTCCGCTTCAAATAGATTGACCTGTCCGATAAATTCAGCAACAAAACGATTATTTGGCTGACGATATACTTCTAAAGGTGTCCCAATCTGCTGAATTTTCCCCTCACCTAATATCCCAATTCGGTCGGAAAGACTTAAGGCTTCCTCCTGATCATGCGTCACAAGAATAGTCGTAATTCCGACATTCCGTTGAATATTTCGCAGCTCCGTCTGCATATTTTTTCTTAGCTTTGCATCTAGATTACTGAGTGGTTCATCCAGAAGGAGAACAGCCGGCTGGATAGCAAGTGCCCTTGCAATTGCGACCCGTTGCTGCTGACCACCACTTAATTGGTGCGGCATACGTTTGGCAAATGACTCTAATTGCACAAGAGACAAGCTCTCCATCACCTTTTGCTTGATTTCCGCCTTCTTTTTCTTTTGAACCTTCAACCCATATGCAACATTATCAAATACGGTGAGATGTGGGAAAAGTGCATAGCTTTGAAAGACCATCCCCGTTTTTCTTTGATAAGGAGGTAAAGTCGTCACATCCTGATCACCAATATAGACGACTCCTTTTGTCGGTTCTAAAAACCCGCCAATGATATTGAGTAAAGTTGATTTTCCGCAGCCACTAGGGCCAAGAAGGGAGAAAAACTCTCCCTCTTTTACCGTAAGACTGACATCATCAAGAGCAATCTGCTCGCCAAAATGCTGGCTGATATGTTCTAAATTGATTCCACTCATGCGATCACCTATTTTCCTCCGCCTAATACTTCATTCCATCGATTCGTCCATTGACCGAGCTCTGAAGTCGCTGTTTCGTAATCTACCCAAGTCAGCTTGCTATAATAATTTTCGCCAACCTTCACTTTCCCCTTAATTTTGTCTCCGTATTTCACATCAGAATTCGACATGCCATAGTAAGATTTTTCTGAGAAGGCTTCTTGAGCTTCTTTCCCACTAAGGTAGTTTAATAGCTTATAAGCCGCTTCCTCATGCTGACTTCCCTTTGTTAACGCCCAGCTCGCAACTGCTGCCACAGCGCCTTCTTTCGGATATGAGAATCCAATATCCATCCCTTCTTCTTCAAGTGCAAATGATCGGCCATCCCAATATGGAACTGCCGTCACGTCACCACGTTCTAACAGCGTTTGAATAGACCCTGGGTTATCAGGAAAAGCAGCTACACGCCCTTTTAATTGTGCGAGGCTTTTAAATGCTTTATCAATATCCTTAGGATTTGATTCTGTCCCTCCTTGAGCATGGACAAGTGCAGAGAAAAATTGTAAGCCCGCTGAATAAGTTGGGGAAGAAATCGCCACTTTCCCTTTCAGCTGATCGCTCCATAAATCTGTCCAGCTGTTTGGCTCCTGTTTGACAAGATCTTTTCTATAAGCAATTCCAAGCTGTCCCATACTAAAGCCTGCTGCATATTGTTTTCCATCAACAGTGAGTTTCTTTTGAACAGAACGATAAAGCTTTTTCACATTTGGCGCTTGATCTTCATCAATAGGCGCAAGAACGTTTGCCGCAATACCTCTTTGAATCGTATCAGGCTGTAAAATAAGCAAATCATACGGTGGATTTTTACCATTAGATGCTTTTAATTTTGTAAACCATTCAGAATCTGCCCCAGAGACCGTTTGTACTTTAATGCCTGTATCCTTTTCAAACTTTTCGAGGATTGGCTTAATATTCTTTTCCCAATCCCCTCCGTAGACACCAACGATCACAGTCTGCTGCTGTTTACTTTGGTCCTGCCCATTTCCACCGCATGCAGACAGCAGTAACACGACGGATAGGATACCTGCAAATATGGCGATTACTCTTCTTTTCATGATTCATTTCCCCCTTTTTGTTGATTCAAGTGATGAAGTGCTTGAATAATATCCATCTTTGTTAACGGTTCCTGTCTATGACCAAAATGAGAATGAACCGCATGTTTATAGTGCGTACGCTCATTTGCTGGGTATGAACGAAGCTGCACAGCAAGCTCACTGCTGGCTTCGTCCGTCCACACTTTCTCATAAGCTGCTCTTTGCTCTCCAAAATCCCAAGCGACAGCATCAGCATCATTCATCTTTTCACGAAGCCTGCTCGTCTGTTCGTCATCAATTTTCCATTCATTATGGTCTCGATAGACTTTGACGCCATATTGCTGCAGTGCTCTTTCTTCACTTAATAGCCCTGCTTCCACTTCATGAAGGACTTTTTCTTTCTTTCTAGCAAATGGATTCCCCCATCCTCCTCCACTTGGTGAAATCAATTGAACAATATCGCCTTTTTCAAGACGCATGACATCAATTTTCGGCTGGTTTTGTGTCTCCCCATTTGGTTTGGTCAATTTCACCTCACCAATTGCTCCTGCTCGGCCGCCCATTAACCCCCAAGGTTGAAACTTCATTCGTTCCATTCCTCGTGCTGTCACCATCGATTCTGGCTTGATCATTTCAAATTCCAAGCCAATCGCATGTCCCCCTCTATGTTCCCCTGCTCCACCTGTGTTCGGCAGCAGTTCATATCGGTGTACATGAATATCAATATGCTGTTCCAAGCTCTCAATGGGTGTATTTTTTAAAAAGCCTGACGAATGATCAATTCCATCTACTCCATCAGTCCCTTTTTGAGCACCGCCGCCTCCGCCTAACGGTTCGACCACAGACATTTTTCTGCCTCCTGTTTGATCATCAGGAACAGAGAGAACGACGATAGCGGATTGACCTGCACCTGCCGCCGGCACTGCTTCAGGCAACAGCTTACCAATAGCACCTAGCACGACATTATACAGTCTCATTGTAATGGAATGCCGAATACCGACAGAAGCCGGATATTCTGGATGGACAAGCGTTCCTTTAGGTGAAATCACGTCTATCGGATACGTAATCCCACCATTAATCGGAATAAAAGGATCTTTACTAATGATGTAATTAATCAATCCTTGATATAAGAAGGAGTGCTTTTGACCATTGGTGACAAGATTAAAAGCTGTCTTAACTTGCGGGTCACACTCAGAGAAGTCCAGTGTCAGCTGTTTCCCTTTGACCGTCAGCTTGATCTTTAATCGGATCGGCACGTCCGAAATCATATCATCATCCAAGTAATCAGCGAATTCACTCGTTCCATCAGGAATGGCTTCAATTACTTTTCCTGCGCGATCCTCTGCTTGCTTCAGCAGATCAATCATTCCTTGCTTCACTTCGTTTTTTCCAAATTTCTCGATCATTTCTTTTAGTCTGATTTCTGCTGTATTAACAGCGGCAATCATCGCATTAATATCGCCATCATTTAAATGACTCGCCCGGCTATTAGCTCTTAAAAAGGTACGAACAACCTGATTCTCTTTTCCACCTTCATAGATTTTCACTGGCGGAATTCTTAATCCTTCTTGATGAACATCCGTGGCAGTTGGAGAAATACTTGAAGGGACAAGACCGCCCACATCACTTACATGAACAAAAGACCAGGCATAGCTGACAATTTCATCTGCTATAAAAATGGGTTTGATGATATGAACATCTGGCAAATGAGTCGCTAAACCGTCTGTCGTATAAGGATCATTTGTGATGATAATGTCACCCGGCTGCATCGGTCCGCTTTCTACAATCGCTTTTTTGAGACTCAGCCCTAAAAAGATCGTGACACCGACTGTTTTTGGGTAAACAAAGAAATCTCCAGAAGGCGTGGCTAATGCTGTGGCAAAATCCGCCGATTCTTTTACGAATGTTGTAAAGGATGTCCGCTCAATGACATGTCCCATGCCTGATGCAATCGCATTAAAATAACTCCTCATCATCTCAAGCTTTGCTGGATCAGTTCCCATGTAAAGCCGCCTCCCTTGAAATCACCAAGTTTCCTGAATGGTCTATGCTGCCTGCCCAGTTTGGCAAAATCAATGTTGTCGTATCATCTTGCTCAATGATGGCAGGTCCATTCACAACAGCACCTAATGACAAAGTACTCCGATTGTAAACAGATGCTTCGTACTCTTTTTCTTCTATAAAGATTCGTCTGTATGATTGTGGTATTAAAGGCTGTCCGCCGCTTTCATCAACAGGAGAGAAAGGCAGTGGAGGCGTTTCACCTATAACCCGAACTCGCAAATGAGTAAATTCAATGTTCGCCTGATCATCTCTATGGCCATATTGACGCTCATGCAGGCTGTGGAAAGCTTCAATCAGATGATAGACGTCTTGTTCCTGCTTTAGCCAATCCACCGATAATGGCAATTCAATCTCAAATGCCTGTCCTTGATAGCGGGCATCTGCTAATAACAAAATGGACGTTTGTTTGATATGTTGAATGTTTTGCTGGCTGAACCAATCCGTTGCTTTGCGAGAAAGCATTTCATAATCTTGTTTTAATTCGTCCATCGTATAGTCTTGTAAGCATATTTTCTTAGACAACACAGCATCATGGATAAAATCGGCTGTAAGTGCACCTAGCGCACATAATGTCCCTGGACTTGGAGGGACGACCACATTTTTCGCATGAATTTCTCTGGCAAGGAAATTCGCGACAACAGGCCCTGCCCCGCCAAATGCTAGCAAACTAAAATCTCTAGGATCAAACCCTTGCTGCTCCATGACATTGCTTAATTCTGTGTACATATTGGCAACAGCCACTTGAATCAACTGGTCAGCCGCCTGTTCGACCGTTTTATGAAGCTGATCAGCAATTGGCTGAAAGGCTATTTCCGCTGCAGACCGCTGCAATTGTAAATGTCCTCCGGCAAACCGATCTTGATTGAGGTAACCGCATATGAGAAATGCATCGGTTAAAGCAGCTTTTTTTCCCTTTCCATACGAAGCAGGTCCAGGCTGCGAGCCAACTGATTCCGGTCCTGCTTTAAGAAGCCCGCCTTGATCAAGCCATGCAACAGAACCTCCGCCAGCCCCTATCGAATACATTGCAACAGATGGAAGAATGATCGGAAATCCTGAAAGCTGATTCGATTGAGCCATTGTAGGCTGCCCATTTTGAATGATCGAGATATCTGCACTTGTGCCACCAACATCAAACGTAATTAAATTGGGTTCATTTGCAGATGTTGCAATTCTTGCCGCACCAATTACACCAGCTGCCGGGCCAGAAAAAAGTGTTTTAACGGGTGAAGTGGCTGCACTTTCTGCATCCATTAAACCACCATTTGATTGGGTAATGTATGGAGAAATTGGTACACCTTCTTCTTTCAAACGGTTTTTCAACGTTTGTAAATATTGTTTCACCTTTGGTTGAATGTACAAATTGACAACAGACATCACTGTCCGCTCATATTCTCTCATTTGTGGCCATAATTCTGATGATGTCAGGACTTCTAACTGTGGGTAATGATGATGAATATAGGCTTTTGCCTGTAATTCATGAACTGGATTTTGATAGCTATGTAAAAAAGAAATGACAATGCCTGCTAGTTTTTTAGAGATGACCTGCTGGACAGCATCATCTAATTGCTGCAGTTGGAGAGGTTTTTTGATCGAACCATCGTGTATGAGCCTTTCAGAGATTGGATATACATGTTTTCGTGGTATCAATGGTTCTGGCAATTGAGAATTGAAGTCATAAGGAATGGGTAGACGTAAACGCTGTAATGACAAAATGTCTTGAAAACCTTCCGTTACAAAAAGGGCTAAATCTGCTCCCTTTCTCTGCAATAATGTATTAAGACCGATTGTCATGCCGTGTACGAGATATTGGATTTTGGATAAATCGACACCTCTTTCTTTTAGAAGTTTTAGCCCATTGATAATTCCTTGAGCTGGGTCATCTGTCACTGTAGGTGTCTTGAGTTCAGTCAGCTCCCCTGTTGCTTCATTCATCAGCGATAAATCAGTAAATGTTCCACCTATGTCTATTCCGAGCCGATAAGAGACATCCGCCATTTGTACTTCCCTCCTGTCATGTAAATGGAATCATATTTTGATAAATTACGACATTTTTTGATATTTGACTCCATATTATTAAAGCATATCGGTCTAGTCAATTTTATTTTTTTGAAATTTCTGTGTGTTAAAATCTTGAAATTAGCCCAAAAACCTTTGATAAAGCCATTTTAAATAAGCAGAATTGTAATATGAGCAGCAAAATTAAATTTTTTGTGATTTTTGTTCAAATAGGAAAAGAGAATAAACAGGGAAAAAACGTTTTTCGAACTTTAAAAGACGTTTTTTCAAAACGAGGAGAAATTGGTAAGTAATTCTGCTATACTTCTGTTTACAAAATACGCTAAAGAGAAAGAGAGCTAGCATCTATGAAACTTCTTAAAACCATTCTCTTGCTTTTATTGATTGTCATTGGTATAGCGACAGGCTATGTCCAACTAGGGCAACATAAACAAGAGACGACAAACTCTTCTTATGACAAAACCATTCACTTTCCATCAGATCGATATCCAGAAACTGCGAAGCACATAGAAGAAGCAATTGATGAAGGGCATTCTTCCATTTGCACCATTGATCGGAAAAATAGTGATGAGCAAAGAGACAAATCACTTCATGGCATTCCAACAAAGCGTGGTTATGATCGTGATGAATGGCCAATGGCGATGTGTAAAGAAGGTGGAGCAGGGGCTTCTGTCAAATATGTACGTCCTTCGGATAATAGGGGTGCAGGCTCTTGGGTAAGTCATCAATTATCAGATGATCCTGATGGCACAAGAATCCAATTTATTATCGAGTAGCACGATCTTTCCTTTTTTCACAACAAAAATTTCTGTGTAAGTGCATTCACGTATATCAAACATTTTTTTCATGCCGATAATCTTTAAGGAGGGATACCCTACCTTATACCTAAAGGAGTAAAAAGCATGAAGAAAAAAGGAAAACTGAGGCTTGGCGCCAAAATAATGCTGATCTTTTTAAGTGTCCTCATCGTATTTTCAGCAGTGGTTGGTTATGTAGTGAACCGCGAAATGACAGAGAACATTAAGCAAATGGCCACCGAAAAAGCAAAAGGCGATCTAAAGCTAGGATACGCTTACCTAACTGAAAAGGTTGCTGGCTCGTGGCAGATAAAAGATGGCAAGCTTTACAAAGGAAATACTCAAATCAATAACCATGACACATTGGTTGATCAATTAGCCGAATATACTGGTGATACAATCACGATCTTCCAAGGAAATACCCGTGTTGCCACAAATGTCATGTTAAACGGGAAACGAGCTGTAGGAACCGAAGTCTCACCTGAAGTAAAGACCGCTGTTTTGGATAAAGGCGAGAATTATTACGGAACAGCCAATGTTGCGGGTAAAGACTACCAAACAGCTTATATGCCCATCAAAAATGATACAGGGGAAACGATTGGTATTTTCTATACCGGTGCAAATCAAAGCATGATTTCACAAATGCTTCAGTCTTTCTTTATTCAATTTGTCACGGTTCTACTGTTAAGTTTAATTGTTTCTGTTATCATTATTTCTATTTTCACAAAGCGGATTCAGACACGTCTCAAACATATGGCATCTGCTATTAAGAGTGCAGGCGAAGGAAATTTAACCATCAACGTGACAGATCACACAGGCGATGAACTTTCTGAGTTGGCAGGTCATTTTAATAAGATGCGTGAGAAATTAAATCAAACCATTTTAAATGTGATTAAAACATCTGAATTAGTAGCCACCTCTTCTGAGGAGCTGTCAGCTAGCGCAGAAGAAACGAGTGCAGCATCAGAAAAAATTACCCATACCATTCAAGAAGTCGCTCAATCGTCTGAACAGCAATCAGCCCAAATGACAGCTAGTGAGCACACGATGAGACAAGTATCTAATGAGCTAGTAAACATCACTGAAAATGCGGGACAAATGGCAACAAGAAGCCAATCCGCACAAGAAATGGCCCAAAAAGGTGTACAAAATATCGGTGAAGTCAATTCACAAATGACATCTATTGCAAAATCAATTGAAGAGAACGGCACAGCAATTCAAGCGCTAGAAACACGTTCAGCCGAGATTGATCAGATTTCCAAAGTGATTACAGATATCGCTAACCAAACAAATCTACTTGCTCTTAATGCGGCCATTGAGGCAGCACGCGCAGGTGAACATGGAAAAGGTTTTGCCGTTGTGGCAGACGAAGTGAGGAAGCTCGCAGAAGAATCGCAAACATCATCCAACATGATTTCACATCTCATTTCCGAAATACAAAAAGAGATGAATCATTCGACGAGTGCCATTAAACGAGTACGAGAGGAAGCGGCTCAAGGGGCTGTTCTTATTTCTCATACAGAGGAATCATTTATCGACATTCAGCAGTCAATGAAGGAAATGGCAGATGGCATTAAACATTTATCAGATGCATCCCAAAAAATCGCAGCTTATACAAATGATGCGAAGCAAACCTTTGCCTCTATCACAGAAGGCGTTAAACTGACGAGTGAACATTCACAACAAGTAGCAGGTTTAACAGAAGAACAATTCGCAGCAATGGAAGAAGTAACAGCTTCATCAGAGGCTCTCGCCCATTTAGCAGGAGACCTAAAAGAAATGGTTTCGCAATTTCACATCTAGATCCCTCATACAGTAGCGCAAGACGGCGACAATCGTCTTGCTGTCTAACATTCTCTTCAATTATCTTACTTTCAAACATTCACTTTTCAACATGATTCCAAGCTGGACAAATTTTATGAATAAAGGAGTTATCTATTATGAATGATTTAAATCAAACGTATCCCCTATCTATCTCCTATCACCAAATCACCGTATACACTGGAAGCACAACGCCACCTGTGATTGATTGGACAGATGACGATATTCTTCAAGGATTCGCAACCGGGGATCGAGGTATTTCTTTTGAAGGCATCAATAACGGAAAGGCTTCTATTATCGTGACATTAAACAGCCATGAGCCTCCATCATCCGTTGATAGAGTCATCACAGTGCCATTTACTCATTCAAGTGATCATGTTTATCTGACAAGCGTCATGGCACAGGTACTGTCTTTCTCCATTCCAAAAGGAGACTATCAGCTCACCTGCTATATATCTGAGCACCCTGATCAAGATCTCTATTATTTTGATTTTCAGACTGCTTAGATCACGCCTGGTCGTACTGTTCAAGCCATTTTTCCGCAAAATCGACCGATTCTCTCATCGGCAATAAATACGAATTGGCTAGCCCAATTCGACTGTGGTTATAACTACATTCTGATTGTAAAAAGTCACGACCAATCTGTTCAAATAATTCTTCTCTTGTGATGATATCTTGATACTCTTTCCACACCCTCCAACCATTCTCTAAAATGGGGGCCCCTCGTGTCATGAGGTCTTGCTGTGAGATTCGATATTCAGCTAAGTGAAAAGCTGTCACACTCTCGAATGACGTGCCAATTAGCAGCACTTTTGCATCAAGATCGTACATACGTCCAAGAGGTGAATTTTCTCCTAAACCATAAGGAAGCGCATGGTGTTTCAACACTTCATCTTTCCTTTTCCCCCAGGCGGTGAATGAGAAATGAGGATGATTGCTTCTTTCTACGCCTGGGTATTTCCAAAAGGTCTCCGCTACCTTTCCCATTGCTGTTGGAGCTGTGTAAGCCGGATCAAATGCAGGCATCGTGTCTTTGATCGGTTTCCACCAAGAATAAGGAACAGGCGGATTGATCCAATCAGCAGGATCCGACAGCTCTAATGTTTGTGCCGGCATAATCAGTGTTCCTTCATCTGTTAAAATATCCATCATAGCTTGTATAACGGCTATAGCTCCTCCATTCACCCAGCCAATAGATGACAAGGATGAGTGGACACATAAGATCATGCCCTTCCTTACACCAAGTTGAACCAAATCCGCTTTGATTCTTTCCTTTGTGATCGGTTCAGCCTGATGTTCAATTAATCTTTTCATCGGTTATTTCCTCCTGCGCCTCATCTATTCTTGATGAGTGAGACGTTTCACAGCGATAGACAATTTATAATTTGCATGCTTTGTTAGCTCCGTTAAAAATTGATCAAGCTCATCATGACTGGAGAAATGTCCTTCAGCCATATAACAGCCCTCTCCACTTATTTTAAACAGGTTTTTGATTTCTTCCTTTTGATGGAGAAACGATAAAAGCGGTTTATGATCATGACTTCGGGTAAAGAGCTGTAAAAATGTTTGGATGTTCTGCTGTGTCCGCCAGTTAATTGAAATGGTATAGGCTTCAATAACCCCCTCTTCTTCAAGCTTTGAAACTCTATTTTTAGCAGCTTGACCGGTTAAATGGACTTTTTCACCAAGTGCTTTCATCGTCAATCGGCTATTCTTTGAGAGTTCTTTTAATATATCCATATCTGTTTTGTCTAGCATTGGCTCACCTCTTTCAAAAATCAAGTCGTTCCGCTGAAAGACTTTCATGATCCTCTGTCACATGAAGCTCTTTTAATATACTGTAAACTTAATGAGAAAAAAAGGAGGCCTTCTAATGAAAATAACACTCATTCGTAATGCTACTTTATACCTTCAATATGGTCCGTCAACATTTTTAATCGATCCCTTTTTAGCAGCAAAAGGAACCTATCCACCGTTCCCGCATACTGCCAATCAACATGTAAACAATCCAATTGTGGAGCTGCCTGCAAACATTGATTTGGACAAGATATTACAGCCTGATGCTGTCCTCCTCACTCATTTACATGTAGATCACTTTGACGACGAGGCAAAAAAGAGATTAGCGCAAACTTTGCCGATCTATACTCAATCAGAGAAAGATCGCAAGGAAGTGAAAGAAGCTGGATTTCAACATGTTACATGCATTGAAGATGAAATGGATGTTTGCGGTGTTCATATGAAACGAACTGGCGGGCAGCACGGGACAGGAGAAACCGCTAAACGGATGGGACAAGTGAGCGGTTTTGTTTTCTCTCATCCTGATGAGCCTACTCTTTATATTGCAGGAGATACCATTTGGTGTGATGAGCCGAAAGAGGTTGTGAATACATGCCAGCCAGATATTATTGTGGTCAATAGTGGAGCTGCCCAATTTTTAGAGGGAGACCCAATTACGATGACAAAGGAAGAGATTGTAGACATTCACCATACTCAACCACAAGCTCAAATCATCGCCTGTCACCTTGAAGCCGTGAATCATTGCTTATTAACAAGAGCCGCATTAACATCTTACATTCAAGAGAATCATGCAGATCAGGCCATTTTTGTCCCTCAAGATGGCGAGACGCTGACCTTTTAACACATAAACAATAAAAACCGGCACCTTGCTGCCGGTTTTCTTCAACTTATGGTCGATGGTGCTGTGGTTTTTTTAGTAATGGAACAAACCCGTTATTTTTTAAGTGATTGTAATGTTCATCCATTCGTTTTGTGATGTGCGTGCCTTGTTCCTTCGTTAACACACCATACTGAACGTATTTTTCAATCACTTCTTTTCGTTTAGATAAAATTTGCTGTTCAAGTACTTCAATTTGTTTTTGTTGCTCTGTCGTTAATTTTACTTGATGCGTGACGGGGCGCTTTTCCATTTGGGGTGTTTCTCCATGAGCCGTATTCACCTGAAAACCAAATAATAGCACCATCGTTAGTAAGATCAAACCACTTGTTTTTTTCATCACTGTCGTTCCCTCCTTTATTCGATTTTAATTTGCACACTCTTTCCTTTTTTATACATTATTCACAGCATCAAATTGCACATAATATTCTTACTTTTTCGCTTTTCATCTGAAAACGTTGTCCTAACTGAAAAAGCGTGCTATGTTTTGTTTTGTATAAAAAATAGAGGAGGATTCTTAAATGAGTCGTTTTTATCATAGAAAACCTATATGGGTGCTGCTTGTTGTGTCTGCTCTCATGCTTGTCATGTCTGCTTGCAATCAATCAGGCTCATCTCAGTCTGGAGAATCAAAGTGGGATCAGATTCAAAAGAAAGGGAAAATCGTGGTCGCTACTTCAGGCACCTTGTATCCTACGTCTTACCATGATACATCGAACGGCAAGGATCAATTGACTGGCTATGAAGTGGAAGTCGTCAAAGAAGCATTTAAGCGCCTTGACGTAAAAGTAGAATTTAAAGAAATGGGTTATGACGGTATGCTCAGTGCCATTAATTCAGGTCAGGTGGATGCCGCTGCAAACGATATCGACATCACAGATGACAGGAAAGATAAGTTCGCCTTTTCAACACCTTATAAATACTCCTATGGAACCGCTATCGTCAGAAAAGATGATCTGTCAGGTATTAAAACGCTAAAGGATTTAAAAGGAAAGAAAGCAGCAGGTGCTGCAACGACCATCTATATGGATGTTGCCCGTAAGTATGGTGCAAAAGAAGTCATTTATGATAATGCCACAAACGAGCAATATTTAAAGGATGTCGCAAATGGCCGTACAGATGTCATTTTAAATGACTACTACTTACAAACACTGGCGCTTGCTGCATTCCCTAAGCTAAATATTACGATCCATCCAGACTTAAAATACATGCCGAATGAACAAGGGTTTGTGATGAAAAAAGACAATACAGAGCTTCAAAAAGAATTAAATCGTGTATTAAAAGAGATGAAAAAAGACGGAACCATGAAAAAGATTTCAGAGAAATTCTTTAATCATGCTGACGTCTCAAAAAAAATTGATGTTGATGTCGAAGATGTCGACATTTCTAAATAAGGAGCCGCAGACGTGGGAGATATTCATTTAGAATATATCTTTAATCCTGCACTGGCAAAAGCGTCATTTCCGTTTGTGATGAAAGGCATCTGGCTGACGCTGCTCATTTCTTTTGTGAGCATGTTTTTTGGTACGATTCTAGGTTTTTTTATTGCCCTTGCTAGAATGGCAAATACGTGGTTCCTTCGGCTGCCTGCACGGCTGTATATTTCATTCATGCGAGGGGTTCCCATTCTGGTCATTTTGTTTATCCTTTATTTCGGATTCCCTTACATCGGCATTGAATTTACAGCTGTCACTGCTGCTATTATTGGATTCAGCTTCAATAGTGCTGCATACATTGCCGAAATTAACCGGGCGGCTCTCTCCTCTGTTCCAAGTGGTCAAGTGGAAGCCGCCAAATCACTCGGTCTCAGCTATTGGCAAACGATGCGTGGAGTCATTTTGCCTCAATCCGTGCGCATTGCACTGCCACCCCTGACCAACGTCATGCTTGATTTAATCAAAGCTTCCTCACTAGCGGCAATGATTACTGTGCCCGAACTCTTCCAGCAAGCAAAAATTGTGGGTGGACGAGAATTCGATTATATGACCATGTATATATTGGTTGCCTTGATTTACTGGGGCATATGCAGTGTGGTCTCATTGCTCCAAGACTTTTTGGAAAAACACTATGCAAAATATCTATAACAACAAAAAGCAGATCCATTGGATCTGCTTTTTAATGTATCAACCATAACCACACATACAACCCCAATAACGTGATGATCAGCGTCGGTATGGTTAGAATGATTCCAGCTTTCATGTATGCTCCCCAAGAAATATGCACACCTTTTTTCTTCAAGACATGAAGCCACAGCAATGTCGCCAATGAACCGATTGGGGTCATTTTTGGACCAAGGTTTGAGCCGATGACGTTGGCATAAATCAGTGCATCTCTCATCACACCTGCTGTATCTGTGTGACCGATGGCAATCGCATCAATTAAAACGGTTGGGAGGTTGTTCATGACAGAAGATAGCACTGCTGCCAGAACCCCCATAAACATCGTTCCCGCAAGTAAACCGTGTGACGCCCCCTGTTCAATCCACGCCGCTAAAATTTCCGTCAGGCCGACATTTTTCAGCCCATACACCACGACATACATGCCGATAGAGAAAAACACAATCGACCACGGTGCTTCTTTGACGACTCGTTTTGTCGCTACTTGTGGACTCCGTTTCGCCAGCCATAAGAAAGCAATGGCAATGCCTCCTACAATGATTGACACCGGAATGCCTGCCAATTCCCCAGCAAAATATCCAACAAGCAAGCACCCTAACACATACCAAGATAACCGGAACATGCGCAGATCACGAATGGCCGAAGCTGGTTCCTTCGCCTGCGAAACATCGTACGTTTTCGGGATGAGTTTCCGATAAAACACATACAGCACAAGCATACTAGCGCCAAGCGATACAAGGTTTGGGACGAACATGTTTGCTGTATATTCAAGAAAGCCAATATGAAAATAATCGGCTGATACGATATTGACCAAGTTACTAATGACAAATGGCAAAGACGTCGTATCTGCAATAAAGCCGCTTGCCATGACAAATGGCAGGATCATACGCTCATCCAACTTCAGCGCTCTGACCACAGATAAAACGATCGGGGTTAAGATAAGTGCTGCTCCATCGTTGGCAAAAAAAGCTGCTACCACAGCGCCGAGCAATGTTAAATAAATAAACATGCGGACCCCGTTCCCTCTTGCGGCTTTTGCCATATGAAGTGCCGCCCATTCAAAAAAACCAATCTCATCTAAAATCAATGAAATGATGATAATTCCAATAAATGCAAAGGTGGCGTTCCAGACAATTTGGGTAACTTCCCATACATCGCCCAAATGAACGACCCCAAAAACAAGAGCAAGAATCGCTCCCCCGCACGCTGACCATCCAATGGTTAAACGTCCTGGCTGCCAAATGACAAGGACGAGGGTCATGATGAAAATTAAAATGGCCAAGGTGACTGATCCCAAAGGTGGCCCTCCTTTCACTTTCCTCATAAAATCTTTATCTATCATACAACGAAATAAGGCAATTGTATGCCATTTTATGATCTCGCATAAAAATCCGCAGGTCATCCTTTGCACCTGCGGAGTCCACGCCTATTGATCTTTTTTCATCAGCATCAATTCAATAAATAACTCACATCGCTGGCTAAAATGACTTAAATCAATAGACGTCATTTCAAAAATTTGTTTCATTCGATAATTTAGTGTATTTTGATGAATAAACAACTGCTCTGCAGCTGGTTTTAGCTTGCAATTATTCAATAAGTAGACCTCTAAGGTTTTTAAAAATGATGTTTGGCTGTCACGGTCTTTTTCCTTTAGGCGCAACAAATCTGGATTAAAGTCGTTTTTCTTTTTTTGGTGACTGTAAATCGAGTCTAAGAACCGGAAGACCCCCAAATGCTCGTAATCGTATGGAATCAATTCCTGTCCGCCGACAATCTTCACTGCTTTCACGACTTCTATCGCTTCAAATCGACTTGTGCTCATTTTCATGACATCTCGATATTCTCTTCCCATCCCAATATATAAAGGAGATGGGTGTGTATGCGTTTTCGATTGAAGATGGGCGACGACATCCGCAGCGGTCGCTTTTGGTGAGTGGCGATCTGACAAACTGCCTAATATCACGACGATGTCTGCTTGCACAGAGTAGACGTGATTGACCTTGTCTTCTAGCTGTAAATAGGTTCTAATCATATCCTTCACATCTTCTGCCGTCTCACTTTTGTTATCGGCGGCATGAACAACCATCACAGTAAAGACAGCTGGCAGTGGAATGCTTAAATTCTCAGCTTCCCATTTCAGCTCTTCTTCTGTATAAAAATGATCATCCATGACCTTTTTGAAGAACTCTTCAATCTTGCCTTCCTTTTTCTCCAACTGTTTCTTATTTTTATAAATAACTTTTCCAACTTGAAACGATGCCTCGTGTAAAAATTGCAGCTCCTCTTGAGAGAGAGAATCTTCAATGTCCTGCACCCAAATAAAGCCGACAACCTCTTGTTTGTGCTTGGCGCTCACAGCCACTCGTCGATTAAACCCGAGCTCCTCATGACCATTCACATAAAAAGGATTTGAATCTGTATATAGCTGCTCAATGACCCCTGTTTTTTTTAACCAATCCACCACAGCTCCCGGACATTCCTTTGAGAAAATGGTTTGCTGATTGACTGGGTCGAACTGCTGGATGCTGTAAGAATTATAAGCAAGCAGCTGACATTCAGTACTTTCTAAAATGACTGGTTTTTTTAAATACCCACTAATAAATGCAATTAATTTATCGACATCAAAAAATGTATGAAGCTTTTCTAATATCTCTTCCATCCCGATAGCTCCCTGAATAAGTGATACATTTATCATACTTCTTTCCAGTCATATTTGTATAGAAACAAGTCGTAGACAGGTAAAAAAAGCATGAACTCGCCTGCACGAGTTCATGCTTTTCCATATTAAAACATTTCGCTAATCGTTTTGGCCTGCATGTGCAGAGCAAGATAATCTGGTCCGCCTGCTTTTGAATCAGTTCCTGACATTTTAAAGCCGCCAAATGGGTGGTATCCCACAATCGCTCCCGTACAGTTACGGTTAAAGTAAAGGTTCCCGACATGGAACTCCTGCTTCGCACGGTTGATGTGATCACGATTATTTGTAATGACCGCACCGGTTAACCCGTATTCTGTGTTGTTGGCTACTTCAAGCGCCTCATCAAAGCTTGAGACTTTTGAGAAAGCTAGGACAGGTCCAAAGATTTCTTCTTGCATTAAACGAGATGTTGGCTCTAGATCTGCAAACACGGTTGGATGAATGAAGTACCCTTCTGAATCATCACTTGTTCCGCCAGTGACTAGACGGCCTTCTTGCTTACCAATTTCGATATATTCCGTGATCTTGTCAAAGGAAGCTTGATCAATGACAGGTCCCATGTACACATCAGCTGATAACGGATTCGCTGTTGTTTTCGTTTCTGTGATTTCTTTCACTCGCTCAACGACTTGGTCATACAGCTTCTCGTGGACGACAGCACGAGATCCAGCTGAACATTTTTGACCTGAGAACCCGAAGGCTGATGTGAAAATGGCGTTAGCGGCTAATTCGACATCTGCATCCTCATCTACAACGACTGTATCCTTACCGCCCATTTCAGCAATGACACGCTTTAAATGCTGTTGTCCTGGCTGTACTTTTGCCGCACGTTCAAAAATACGTGTGCCCACTTCTCTTGATCCAGTGAATGTAATAAGGCTTGTTTTCGGATGATCTACTAAGTAATCTCCAACTTCTGCTCCGCTACCTGGCACGAAGTTGACAACACCTTTCGGAAGACCTGCTTGCTCCAGTTCTTCTACAAAGCGGGCAGCAATGACAGGCGTCGCACTTGCTGGCTTTAATACGACTGTATTCCCTGTGACGATTGGTGCAACGGTTGTTCCTGCCATGATCGCAAACAAGAAGTTCCATGGTGGAATGACAAGCGTCACGCCAGTTGGTGTGTACACATATTGATTGCGTTCCCCTTCGCGGCTGTTCACCGGTTTGCCTTTCGCAAGCTCTAGCATTTGACGGGCATAATACTCTAGGAAGTCAATGGCTTCTGCTGTATCTGCATCCGCTTCATTCCAAGGCTTCCCTGCTTCTTTTACGAGAAGGGCTGAATACTCATGCTTTTTACGGCGAATGCTTGCCGCAGCGCGGAATAAGACGCCGGCTCTTTCTTCCGGAGACGTGTAGCGCCATGTTTCAAACGCTTTTGCCGCAGCTTGAATCGCTTGCTCTGCCTCTTCTTTCCCAGCTTTTGATACGGTACCCACGACTTCTTCCTTCTTCGCCGGATTGATCGAGACAATCTTGTCTGCTGTTTCGATTCTTTCTCCATTAATCACAAGCGGATAGGTTTGCCCAAGTGATTCTGTTACTTTGGCTAATGCTTGTTCAAACGCTTGGCGATTTTCTTCCTGGCTAAAATCCGTGAATGGTTCATGCTTGTAAGGTGTTGTCATCTTTGTCACGCTCCCGTTTCAAATTATTTTCTCGTCATCCCTTTTAAAGCAAATGCAATATTTGCCGGTCGTTCTGCAAGACGTCTCATGTAGTAGCCATACCACTCTCGTCCATACGGGGTGTAGACCCTCATTTGATAGCCTTCCTTCACGAGTGCTTGCTGCGTTTCTGATCTCATGCCATACAGCATTTGAAATTCAAACTGACTTGTCTGTATATTGTGTTTTTTCACAATATGTTTCGTAAATTCGATCATTTGATCGTCATGTGTCGCAATGGCTGTATAGTTCCCTGAGAGTAATTGCTTTTCGATCAGATTCTTGTAATTCTGATCGACGTCTTTTTTGTTTGGATACGCCACTTCGGCGGATTCCTTATAGGCACCCTTTACAAGTCTTAAAAATGGTTGCAACTCATTTAGGTCATCAAGATCTTGTTCTGTTCTGTACAAATACGCTTGCAAAACCGTACTGACATACTCATATTGAGATTTCATTTCTTTAAAAATGTCCAGCGTTTTTTGACAGCGCTGTTCATCCTCCATATCAATTGTCACCATAATACGGTGTTTCTCTGCCGTATCTAAAATGCTTTTCATATTGCGATACACAAGGTCATCGTCAATATCTAAGCCAAGCGATGTCATTTTAAGTGACACGTGGGAATTGAGTCCCGCCTCTGCAATTCGCTGAATGGTTTGAATACACTCATTCGTCCGCTCATTTGCAATCTCTGCCTTTGTGACAAACTCACCGAGATGATCAACCGTTACGGCCATACCTTGATCGTTTAATCGTTTGATGACAGGGATAGCGCTCTCAAAATCCTTCCCACCGATGATTTTCTTTGATGCAACAGCACTTCCCCAATTACGAGCAATATGGTTCAAGAGACTGCTCTTTGACAAAAACAAGAAGAAATTTCTTGTGACCGACTCCATAAAGGGCACCTCCCACTCTTTGTAAGCTATGTCTTTATTGTAAGGCTCATGAGCTGTCCACTACAATATTTGAAGATGACAAAAATTCTGACTTTTTTTGTGGTTTTATCACAATAAGAGATAAAAAAGAGCCTACCGCTAACCGGCTGACTCTCCCCTCCTACGCCCACACCTCATCAAGGGTAGACTGCAAAAGCTCATTTAATTCTTGCATCAGATTGTCTTTAGGCTGATTGTAGCTTTTCACCAATTCATCAAAACGCGCCAGCTCTTGATCAATAAATGGATGGACATGAGCGAGACGGTTCTCTACATCCATTTCTTCTCCGTCCATTTTACGTTTGAGCAGTTCGTGAATTTCTGCTAACAGCGGACCTTCCTCCACTAGCTCCTTGAGTAATTCATGAAAGTCCATTGGTGGAACTGTTCGGTAACGTTCAATCCACTGACAGGCAAGCAGCGGACGAAGCACATAGAAATACTTCTTGATTCGCACCTGCTCTCCTCGTAAATGCCGGCTCTCATTCCGCTTCGCCATATTGAGGTAATGATACATCAAAGCCGCAGGGTAAAACGCTCGATCCTTTAATTCTCTTAGCTCCTTTGCCAAAGAGAAAGATTCAGCATAGATGATATCAGAAGACAGCCATTCCATAATGGACGGATTTGATTTATTGAATAGGCGCAGTGCCTTTCTAAGCTCCCAGCCGCTGATATCAAGCATGTCATCAATCGGTCGTTCTATGACATCACGATGCTCTTCCATCGCCCAATACCATTCTTTCCGGGGAACATATAAAAAGCGAACATCATAATCACTATCGGTCGAGGGAAAACCCCATGCCCTGCTGCCCGATTCAACGGCAAGACAAATCTTGACGTCATGCGTTTCTTCGATGATTTTCAGCTCTTCCTTAATTCTCTCTCTCAAGTGTCCATCAACTCTTTCTATAGAATTCTGCATGACTTCTTCACCTTTTGGGAAAATACGAATAAGACATATATGAAAAAGGAGTTGGATCTGATGTCTATATCTCGCATTATGAAATGGATCACTGGGATTTTTGAAGCTTGCCTTGCTATCCCTGTGATCGGAGGTCTATTCGTTATCAGCAATGGCTATTCACCGCTCATGGTCATGCTTATTCTGCATATTATCACACTCGTCTTATCGAAGCGAGACCAGGGACCAATGATTGGAAGTATCATTGGAATTGTCACATCCTGCCTTGCATGGATTCCGATTCTCGGATTCATCCTTCACATCATCACAGCCCTTGCACTGATCGTTACAGCATTAGTGCCTGATGAAAAAACAAGACAGAACACCAGTTATTAAGCTGATCGCTCCAATAGCTGAAAAAGACAAAGAGCTAAAATGAATGTCATTTTAGCTCTTTGTCATGCTCTTATGTTGATAGAAGCAAATGCTTTTGTAAAAAGGACAGCTTCTCTGTTTGAAAAGCAGGAATAAACTCGTGCCCAAAATATCGGTACACTTTCAGCTCTTTATCTGTTTCTAAATGATTGTATGCCGCAAACACGGTGGATGGCGGTGTCACTTGATCAATCAGACCGATCGCCATCAATGTTGGCTGTTTCACCCAGCCGGCTAAATTGATTAAATCAAAGTAACTTAATGTCTCAAATACCTTTTCTTCAGCTTCTGGATCACTGTTTCTGCGAAAGTATGAATTGATTTCTAAATAAGGCTGCTCCAAGGCAACATCAACTGCACGCTCAAAATTTGATAAGTAAGGATAGTCTGCCACAACGACTTTTGGAATGTCTGAAAGGGCTGCGGCCGCAATCGCTAACGCACCCCCCTGACTTCCACCGATCACGCCGATACGATGTTCATCTACTTCGGGGAAAGACTGAATGACTTCAAGTGCACGAACAGCATCTAGATAAACGCCTCGATAATAGTACGTATCCTTCGATAAAATGCCTTTTGTCATCCATCCTAATGCATGCCCGCCTGGCGTCACTGATGTGTCTTCACTGCCACCTTGACCACGGACGAGCATACCAAATGTTGCATAGCCGTGCAGCGCCCAGTTGACGATGTCATGAATGCCGTCGTCATAGCTGGCATTATAGCCATGAAAACGAACGAGCGCTGGATGCGGACCAGTTTGATCAGGCACAGCATAAAAGCCTTCAATTTTAGAATGTCCAAAGCTTTGATACGTCAGGCGGTACACCTTGACGCCTTTCACTGGATAGTCATAAGATTCAAGTGTTGGCTCTGCCTCCACTTGGCGCAGTTCTTCGAGCGATTTCTTCCAAAAGTCTGAGAAATCAGGACGTGCTGTTTTCTTTGGTTTATATTTTTTTAGCTCTTCTAGTGATAAATCGAACAATTGCATATCATACTATTCCCCTTTGTTTTATTAGTTATGAGTATCATACCACTCATTTCTTGATTGAGAAAGTCATTTAACAAAACCTTCTGACATTTCTATTGGCAAAGATGGCGGAAAGCTTTATGATAAAGAAACTGGCTTGAAGACTAGATGCTTCAGGCAATATCACCCGAACCATTCATTGCATGAAACGAATAAAGGAGGCAGACCGACATGAACATCGCCCTGATTCAAATGGACGTACAAATAGGAGAACCTGATGTAAACTTTCAGAAAGCAGAAGCATGTTTAGAAGAAGCCATCCGCCAACAGCCTGATTTGATTATTCTACCTGAAATGTGGAATACCGGCTATGCGTTAGAGCAAGCGGATGAGCTTGCCGATGCAGATGGCGAGCGAACAAAACAACTCTTCTCTTCCTTTGCCCACAAGCACCAAGTGTATCTCATCGCAGGCAGTGTTTTAAATAAGAGGACAGAAGATGAAAACATCACCAATACAATGTATGTCTTTAACCGCCAAGGTGAGCTTTTGTTAGATTATGATAAAATTCATTTATTCCGCTTAATGGATGAGCATAACTATTTAACCGCTGGTGATCAGCTTGGTTTATTTGACTATGGTGAAGATGTCAAGATTGGTGCGATGATCTGCTATGACCTCCGCTTCCCTCAGCTTTCTAGGACGCTCGTGAACAAAGGGGCAAAGGTGCTTGTTAATACCGCTCAATGGCCGTCAGCAAGAGTGGACCATTGGCGCAGTCTGCTCATCGCAAGAGCCATTGAGAATCAGTCATTTGTGATTGCGGTGAACCGGACGGGCACAAGCAGAGACACTGAATTCCCTGGTCACTCCATGGTGATTGACCCGCTCGGACGCATTCTACTTGAGACAAATGATGAAGAAGACATTTATTATGCAAACATTGATCTTCAGCTCGTAGATGAAGTGAGACAACAAATCCCCGTCATGACAGATCAGCGGCTGGATTTATATTAGAAAGCAGGGGCCCCCTGCTTTCAGCGTGTAGACAAACCCTCGCATTCGGTGTCAGTCCTGCGTGCCGGTGCTCACGAATGTCACATTCGCTCCGCGTCGGTACTCGTCCTTCCTAAACTGCAAAGGTTTTCTATCACGCTGAAAAAAGGTAAAAGCAGGGGACTCCCCTGCTTTTTACGTTTAATTAAACGTTTGTTTAAGCTTTTCCTTGATTCTGTTGAAGGTCCATGAAGGCTTGAGCGGCTTTCGTTAAATATCTTTCTTCCACATATGCAAACACAAGAGTACGGGTTGGGCATGAATCAATGTGTAAATAAGTGACTGCTTTCCTTTCCTCTTGTGCCACCATTTTTGGCACCACCGTCACACCTAGCTCATTTTCAACCAATGCCTGAGCTGTTTGAATATGACTTGTTTCAAATGCAATCCTCGGCCGAAAGCCATGATGACGGCACAGTTCCGTGACCACTTGCCGAAAGCCATATCCCTCTTTCAGCATAATAAATGGGGCATCTTTCAGAAGATGAAACGGGACAGACCCTTCTTGTTCCGCTTGATTGATGATTTCATTCAGTTCATCCGTCAACCACGGTTGAGCCGTTTGCGGAATGGCGAGGAGAAGCGGCTCTGTCAGCATTTGTTTTGTTTTCAATGATTCATGCTCGACAGGCAGAGAAAGAATCGCCAGATCCAGTTTCCCAGCGAGTAAACGTCTTTCTAGCTCACGAGGCGATTCTTCTATCAAATGAACGTGAACGTGCGGATACGTTTGACAATAGGCTTTTAATAAACTTGGCAGGACATATCCCCCTGTGACAGCTGGCGCACCGATCATCAGTTCTTTCCCTACCTCATAAGCAGCTTCCCCCATCTCACGCAATAAATCATCTCGTTCCTTCAAAATGATCTCTGCTCTTTTGATCAATCGGTTTCCTTGAGGTGTAGGAGTGACTTGTCCATACTTCCGAATAAACAGAGGAGTATCTAATTCCTCCTCAAGTTTTTTAATTTGCTGACTTAACGAGGGCTGTGCAATGTGAAGTTTTTCCGCTGCTTTTGTAAAGCTTTGCTGCCGGTACACTTCCATGACATATTCCATCATTCGTATATCCACTTCTCTCACCTCATAGGTTTTAACTATTCATATCATATCTTTTAGGTCTTAGACAAATCACGGGAAGAACCCTACGATAAAGAAACAACAAAAAGGGGGTAAAGGAATGAATCCATATTCAAAAGCCGAGAAACAATTCTCACAAAATGCAGAGAACTACCGAGATTCACCCATCTTTGCAGCTGGAAAAGAACTTGAATGGATGAAAACGGCGGCGAAGGCAAAGGGCGATGAGCATCTACTTGATATCGGCTGCGCGGCAGGTCATACCGTTTTCTCCTTTTCAGACGTCATCTCTAAAGGAATCGGGATTGATGTCACACACAAAATGATCGAGGTTGCTACAGCACTTGCGGAAGAGCGACAGCTGAACCACATTACGTTTGAGCAGGCATCCGCAGACGCATTGCCCTTTTCTGATGCATCATTTGATCTCGTCACATGCCGATTTGCTGCTCATCACTTCCCACATCTCCCGGCAGCCATGTCTGAAATCAGCCGAGTCTTAAAGAAAGGCGGCAAATTTCTACTTGTCGATCATTATGCACCTGAAAACCAAGCACAGGATGACTTTATTAATCATTTAAATAGACTGAGAGATCCCTCCCATGTGCGAGAAAGCTCGTTATCAGAATGGAAAGAGCTTTTCGCTGACAACCATCTGACGAAAGAAGATATCCGTTACTGGGATCTGCATATTGATTATCAGGACTGGATCATACGAGGACGTACACCAGAAAATGTTCAAAAGGAAATCGTTGCCCACCTTCATGCTGCAGACGATGAAACGAAACAGCTGTTTCAACTGCAATTCGACGAACATCGTCAGCCAACATCCTTTTGCCTAAAAGCTGCACTGCTTCAAGGGATCAAACATTAAACTGATCGAAAAAGTCTACCCTAGCCGGTAGACTTTTAAATTATGAATATACATTTCCACTATCTGATAGATATTACTTTTCATGTTCGTGACAAGGAGTGCTGATAATGTTTCTATTATAAGATAATTGAACTGAGGTAGGTTAGGCTTTTTCAAAAGTGTACGTAAATCCTCTGAATAAAAAAAGAACCTACCCTCTTTAGAATAAGTTCTTCATTGCATGCATCACTTACGGTGCAATATCCTCTAATACTTTCTCTCTCGTTTCGATCATTTTAAAAGCAAGAATTGCTCCCACTACAGTCACACTTGCAAAAAGAATAAAAATAGTTGAAACACCGCTCACCTCTAAAATAAAACCTATCATAATAGGAGCAATCGCTGAGGCCAGCCTAAGCCACGCTGTAGCAAATGCCGTACCAATTACCCTCATACGGGTTGGATAGATTTCAGGTGTATATAAATAGAGAAGAACTGTAATTGTCCCCATCATTCCGTAGGCAGCGGACCCTAAATAAATAACGCTTTCTGGAGAATTTGCTCCGCTGATCCATAAAGCCGTTAATAAAGCACCTGTTACGATAAATGCAATGGTTGCCCAGCGCTTCCGTCCTACTTTATCGATTAAAAATGCACAAGCGAATACCCCTATGGTCTGTAAAATATTTGTGAGAGAGGCTGCCCTTAATGAATCTCCAACTGGCAAATTGTAAACCGTATTATAAAGACTCGGTAACCAGTTATTTAATCCATTCGATACAAAGTAGGCAGAAAACCATAGTCCCCATACGATCAATGTTCTTTTACGATAAAAAGTAGAAAAGAGCTCTTTCCAGTCGCCTTTTTCAGTGCTGCTGGACACTTGCTTTGCAACAGGCATTCGTTTGTCTGTACTAGCTTCAATCTCTTCAATGATTCTTTCGGCTTCATCTAACCTGCCTTTTGAAATAAGCCATCTTGGAGACTCGCGTAACATGAAAAAGAAGACAAAGACGATTAAACCGCCAATTCCACCAATCAAGAACATCCATTTCCACCCAAAGCTAGGTACAACAAATGCACCAATTTGAGCTGAGATCATTAATCCTAATGGAAAAATCATCTCATAGAGCATAAAAAATCTCCCTCTGCCTTGGGCCCGGGACAACTCATTGATATATGAGGCCGCTACTGGCACTTCTCCTCCTACTCCAATCCCCTGTATAAAACGAAAAATAAAAAGGGCCATAAAGTTACCTGAAAATACACATGCGATACTCATAATAGACATGAGAAACACAGTCCACTTTGCACTAAATACTCGGCCACGTCTTTCTGCTAACCACCCAAAGAAAATAGCACCAATCGCTTGTCCGATATAACCAGACCCAATAAGAAGACCAATTTGAGCAGGTGATAAATTCCACATGCCGATGAGAACTGGGAGAACAAACGCTAAAGATAGTGCATCAAAAGCATCAAAAAAGGTAGCAGATCCCATAATGATACGAGGTTTTAAATGCCATCTCGAAAAAGGTACACTTTCCATCCTAGTCAATAGTTGTGAAGCTCTATCAACAACTTGCTCATCATGAGAATTTGAATTTCCGCTGAGTTCTAACGTCATGATATCTCCTCCTTAATAGAGGAAATGATGCAAAAGTACATGCTGATGAGCACAAAAGAAATCGCTTACATTTTAAATGAAGAGACATTCTAAAGCGATCATATGAGTTTTCAGCATCTATCATTTCTTTTTTGGCGTTCCCGTGGTGCCACGATCTACATAGTACATCGGGAAGATATGTTCCATCTTCTTTAACTGTTCTCCTTCTACTAACTGCGTTAGTAAAGAAACCGCTTTTCTTCCCATTCCAACTAAATCAACATGAACAGAAGATAAAGAAGGGGTTAGAAAACTTGCAATGGGCACATCATCAGCACCAACGACAGACAAATCATGAGGTATTGACACATTTGCGATATCTGCCGCTTTCATGACCCCTATCGCCAAAAAATCTGAAGAGCAAACAACTCCAGTCATGTGCTGGTTTCCTTGGAGAAATTGAGAAACCACTTCTACTACTTTTCCCCCATCAAATTCATCTAACTCAAACACAAGCTCTTTGTTCATTGTTAATCCTAAACTTTTCAGTGTACGCTCATACCCCTTGTAATACCTCACACTATGCATCGAACTCATTGGACCATTGACCAGTCCAATGGTTCGATGACCTTTATCAAATAAGGCCGTGACAGATTGACACACACCTTCCTCATCATCTGGCCTGACACATGGAAATGGAGAATCCTCTAAGTAACTTCCGACAACGATAATGGGAATAGCTAAACTTTTTAACCAATCCATGCTCAATTCTTCATTTCTTGGAGAAAATAAAATGGCACCATCTACAGCTTGCGTTTCCAGTAATCGCTGCTGCTGCACAGATGTAAATGACATCAACATATTAAATTCAGTCTCATCTAATTCCTTCGCTATCCCATCTAAAATCGTCGAAAAAAATGGATTATTCAAAATATATGAACCACGAGGAACCACGACAGCAATATTGCCAGTCTTTCTTTTAACGAGCCCTCTAGCTCCTAAATTAGGGCGATAGCCTAATTCATCAATCACTTGTTTAATTCTTTCAGCCGTTTGAGCACCTACTCCTGGTTTGCCACTTAATACTCGGGAAACAGAGGCGATAGATACTCCAGCTTTCAATGCGACATCTTTAATACTTACTGACACATTTCATACCTCCGGGAGTCTGTTGTTTTATACTCTATTATAACCTGACTCACCTTCATCATGAAATCAATGGTCTGTTATTTACTAACGTTTTCCTTAAGTAAACCAACACTTTGAAGGCCCTGACGAATCTCTTCTTTTTCCTTTTGAGTTAAAGGTAATACTGGCTTCCTCGCAAGCGAACTGCTGATCAAACCTCGCTGGAACATCGCTTCCTTCATTCGCAGATGAGAGGTAGAAGAAGGTTCATCCATTTTATACACAGCATGCTTTAATTCAAAGATTCTATCGTACACTTTATTAGCCGCTACAAGGTCTTGTTCTTCCACACATTTCACAAGCTCAGCAATCAAATCTGGGACAAAACAGCCGAAACCTACAAGCGCCCCATCAATTCCTTGAACTAATGTTGGCAATAAATATTCATCGTGACATGTGAGCAATGATACATCTGGTGCATGCTTTTTCAGTGCGCGCACATCGACTTCATATTGCGCCATGTCTCTTTGACCGATTTTAAATGAGACAACGTTTGGAATCTCCGACATTTCTAATAATTGACTGGTTGTATAAGAGGTTTTTGTCCATGTTGGATATTGATGGACGATGATTGAAATATCAATTGCTTCTGCAACATCTTGAAAGAATTGGACAGGTGACTCAGGCTGCATACCGAATCTCAGCCATGAATGTGGCGGCATAAGAAGAATACCTTCTCCACCAGCTTCCTCCACTGCTTTTGCATGCTGGATCGCTTCAATTGTCCCTTCAGCAGAAACCCCAGAAATGACAGGAATTTCTCCCTTTAATTCGTCGGCTGCAATACGCACAGCTTCAGCTCGTTCATGTGGCAGCAAAGTCATAATCTCGCCAGTATGTCCATTGACAACGATCCCATTAATCCCTTCGTGCTCCGCCACCCAGCGAACAAGCTTACGAAAAGCAGGTTCATCAATTGAATAGTCATCTTTAAAAGGAATTAAGACTGCCGGGAATACACCGCTCCATTTTTCTTTATTTTTCATCAACAAATTCCTCCCCATCCGTTATAGTAAACGTTTACGGTAAGCGTTTACGTTAATAATCATAGAATGATCTAACCAAAGGTGTCAACAATATTTTTAAAAATTATAATAATTCAAAAAACGATTATTAGAATTTAGATACTATTTTATTTTTTCAAAAAAAGAAAATGAGAGATATATTTCGTTTCCCACATCAATCAAAAAACCTCATCATCTTGACCTAGTTGTAGTCTGATCACCACTTTTTTCAAACGGCTAGACACACCACATAAAGGATGCATACATTTTGATATAATGACGAAGGAAAAAACATCTTTTCTTCTTTTTTTCATCCATCAGACTGTGATTTCTTTGACTACTCCTGATCTAATAGAAAAAGTCTACCCCCTTAGGATAGACTTTTTTATTTCGAATATAGATCCCAGCCAAGCTTGAGTGTGTCGACAATATAATTGGCGACTTCTTCAGCTTCTAGATGATCTGTTTCCACTCTTGAGTTATGAAGGGAATAAATTTCCCGGCGCTCTTCAAACAGTTCTTTCATCTCGTCAAGCGTGCGGTTATGAAGAACAGGACGGTTTTCAATTAAAATATCCAGCCGCTGTTTCCAATTCTCCCAAGATAGGTCAAGGAAAAGAACCGTACAATGCTTTAAGCAAGATCGTTTGATTTCTTCCTGTTTAAACGCACCGCCTCCAAGAGACACGATCTTTAGCTGAGTATGTTCACATAAATCGACGATATAGTCCTTTTCAGCCTGTCTGAAGAACGCTTCTCCTTTTTGCTGAAACATTTCTGGAATCGTCATGTTGTACTTTTTCTCAATCTCCTGATCAACATCAATAAAATCTCTATATAACTTTTTGGCAACGAGCTGCCCAATGGTTGTTTTCCCAACGCCCATAAAGCCAATGAGGACAATATTTCGCTGTCTCACAGGAATCTCTCTATTGTTTTTCATGTTCGTGACACGTCCTCCTTACGACAAGGAATGCTACATAATGTTTCTATTATATGATAAATGGACTGAGAAAAGATAGGCATTCTTAAAAATTGTGTTTGACGACGTAACCGAGCTGTTCGGAGAGCTTCTCGGCATGCTCTTTCACTTTTTGCTGCAGCTGAGGGATGACATCTTCAGTAAATCGTTGGGTCGGTCCAGATATGGATAAACATGCCTGCACTTCCCCATGAATGTTAAAGATCGGTGCCGCCACAGCCGCCGATCCGACTTCCCGTTCATCAATACTGCAAGCGGTATACGTTTCAAGAATATGACGACATTCTTTTTGCCATTCCTCCATCGTCATGTGATCAGCCTCAGATGCGAAAACTTGCTGTTGAAACTCTTCGCTTTGGAAAGCAAGCAGCACCTTTCCACCAGCACCAGCGTATAACGGCAGCTTCTCACCGATTTTCACAAGATGCCGAATCGATTGCAGCCCTTCGGCTTGTTCAATACATACCCTGCTTTTGTGATCGAGCACATACAGGTTGACGGTTTCCTTTGTTTCATCACGAAGTGTGTACATGAGCGGTTTTGCCAGTTCCCTCAATTTGATGGACTTCCCAGCAATATAACCGAGAAGATAAAGTCTTTGACCGAGCCGGTACTTCATTGTCTCTTGGTTCTTTTCCACAAAATGATTCATTTCAAGTGCCTTGAGCAGTCTCGTTGTGGTAGACATTGCTAAGTTCATCTCTTTTGAAATGTCCGTTAGCGTCAACTCTTGACGTTCTTCGCTAAAACAAGAAAGAATATCCAAAGCGCGCTGAACGGTACGCAATCCTGATTCTTCTTTTGACTTTTTGTCAGCCATGTTCACTTTCTCCTTTTCCCCTTTGATTTCTTATCGACATGATTAACCAATTTTGCTATAATCCATTTTAAATGTTCCATTAAAAGAAAACAAATTCCACTGTACGGAATAAAACCGATAGATGTTTTGATGGAGGAGATATCATGATCTACCTGCTCATTTTCACACTTCTTATTAGCTTATACATCGTTCATCAACTATTCCCTGCTCCCATTCTCTCCTATTTGGTTGGTCTGCTGGCGGCTGCTTCGCTTACCATTTCCTTTAAGAAGGCCAATGGGCTTTATTTGAAAACGGGTGCTATGTTTCTCTTGATTGGATTGGTGTTATTTTTCTGGTCAGAACAGCCTTTGCATACGCTTTTTCTTCATTTTCATTCCATGCTAGGCTTGCTCTCTTTATTTTTCATGCTGCCATTTATTCATTCTCTCATACATGTTGGACATTTCGATACTCAATTAAATAAACTGCTTACCTTACATACAACGAGTACAAATCAGCTTTATCGCAAGAGTTCATTTGTCACTCATGTTCTTGGCATGTTTTTAAATATCGCAACGATTCCCTTATTATATACATCCTTAAAACCGTCGCTGAACGCCCTTCAGGAACAAGTCAAACAGCACCTTTATACGCGCAATCTTTTAAGGTCATATGCGCTATGTCTTAGCTGGAGTCCTGTCGAAGTACTGGTGAGTGTCACCATTGATGCAACCAAATTGAAATATTATCAGATTGCACCCGTTACCTTTTGTTTAATGGTGCTTGTGCTGTTGACGGACTGGTTGCTGTTTTCTCGTCAAAGCAAACGATTGCCGCATATCATCCAGCCGGCAGAAGCTCACTCCAACCCTCATCGCATCAAGAGAAAAACCATTCAGCTTGCTTTCATGCTGCTCAGTTTTATGACAGTCGTTTCGCTTGTTGACGCCTGGATTGGGAAAGGTTATCTGTTCGCTGTTGTGCTGACGATTATTCCTTTCGCTCTATTATTCTCGTCTATCATCAAAAAACGAAAACAATATGTAGCCGTCTCTATTCCCCATTGGAAAGAACGAACCCGCCAGCTCTCCAATTATATGTGTCTATTTTTAAGCGCGGGCTTCTTTGTCGATATGCTGCTTGTCACAAACAGCTTGCAGCCGATTCAAGCATTTATCGTCAGTATATCAGATCATGCCATTTGGGTTTATGGGGTCGTCGGGTTGTATTTTCTCATCACCGCTCTTTGCGGTTTCCACCCGCTCGTTTCGCTTGCTCTATTAGTGAGCTTGATGGCACCTGTCATTCATGAATTGCCTGCCCTTCCCATCGCAATCATGCTCATTATCGCTGGAACCTCAACGGTCATGTTTAGCCCATATAATGTATCTGTCTCCCTATTAGCCGATTTGATGAAGGTCAACCCTTACCGAATCACTCGATGGAATATCTGGTTTGCTGGTTTTTATATCAGCATGGGTATCGCATGTGCAACGATCATCACCGTCATCTTTTATTCATAGAAAAAGAGAACCCAATGAGTTCTCTTTCAAGATTGTTGACAAAGGGCTAAAATGAACTTGATTTTAGCCCTTTGTCTTTTTTTCAGTGTGATAGAAAACCTTTGCAGTCAAGGAAGGACGAGTACCGGCGCGGAGCGAATTTGACATTCGTGAGCACCGGCACACAGAACTGACACCGAATGCGAGGGTTTGTCTACACGCTGAAAGAGAACCCAATGAGTTCTCTTTTTCTTGCTCTCTATTATTTTAATTGAATCCGCTCAATCTTACCTACAATAAAGATATACGACAACGCTCCGCCTAATGCCACTAAGCTGACGAATAAAATACCGCCGTTGTAAGAGCCTGTCGCCGATACAATGAATCCGATAATCAGCGGGGTGATGATGCCGGATAAGTTAGCAAAAAAGTTGAATACGCCGCCAGCCAGCCCGACCATTTCTCTTGGTGCTACCTCAGACAGCATAGTCCAGGAGATATTAGACAGTCCTTGCGCAAAGGACGCGATGGATAAAATAGTCAGCACAAGCGGGATATTCGTTGTAAAATTCGCTAAAACAATGGTACTTGTCAGAAGCAGACCGACCACAACCGGCAGCTTTCTCGCTACATTGACCGATACACCCTTTTTAAGCAGCCAGTCAGACACATAGCCTCCAAACAGCACTCCAAAGAATGCAGCGATGTATGGCAGGGATGCCGCAAAACCCACTTTGAGAAAGGCCATATTTTTCGCCTCTGCTAAATAGGTCGGAAACCATGTTAAAAAGAAAAAGAGGGTAGACGCAACAGAAAATTGACCAATATAGAGTCCAATCAATTTACGATATTTTAAAAGTGCGGCAAAGTCTGCCCATTTCAGTTTCTCCTGTGATGCCACAGTCAGTCCTTCGCCTTGACGGATCAATTCTAATTCATCTTCATTGATCTTCGGATGCTCTTTCGGTTCGTGATAATACTTGTACCAAAAGAAAGCAAATATAATACCGAGCGCACCAGCAGTGATAAAGACGGTTCTCCAATCGAAAGTTGTCATGATCCAAAAAAGAAGAGGTGTCGCAAATGCAAGCCCCACATACTCTCCAGCGGTATATACCCCTGTTGCAAATGCGCGTTCCCGCCTTGGAAACCATGTGGTCACAATGCGATTATTCGCAGGAAATGCGGGAGATTCTGTAATTCCGATAAACAAACGGCAGCCAAATAAGAAGGCAAAGCTGTTCGCAAACGCCTGTAAACCGGTGAAAATAGACCAAGTAATGAGTGATATTCCATACGTTACCTTTGATCCAAACTTATCAAGAATAAAGCCGCCAGGGATCTGCATGGCTGTATAGGTCCAGCTAAATGCTGAAAAGATGAGGCCTAATAAGGCAGGGTTTAATTGCAATGAAGACTGAATCGCAGGTGCAACAATGGATACACTGGCTCGATCAATATAGTTAATAGCGGTAATAAAAAACAACAGAATCAAGATGCCGAAACGAGCTTTTGTTGGTTTCGCATAAGCAGGCCGCAAGTCGTTCCCCTTCAGTTCTGAATGCACTTTCATAACCATCCTCCTTTGTTTCCGCAGCGTGCGGATCGGTTGAGTGTCTTAAATGACCCCTTTTTCTTCTAACTGTTTACACTCTTCTTCTGTGAAGCCAAGCATTTTCGTTAAAATGTCATAATTATGTTCACCTAAATCAGGCGCAATATGGCGAATACGGCCGGGGGTTTTTTCAAACTTCGGAATGATTCCAGGCACCTTCACTTTTCCAAGACGCGGATGATGCACCTCGACAATATTTTCTCGTGCTTTAAATTGCGGATGCTCAAAGATATCCCGAATGCTTAGAATCGGACTCACAGGCACACCATGTGTATCTAGAATGTCTAGGACGTCATCTCTTGTTTTGGATGCAATCCACTGCGAGACGATCGCATCCATTTCATCGTTATGCTTCAGCCTGGCTGCATTCACAGAGAATTTCTCGTTCTCTAGTAAATCTAATCGATTCATCGCCTCTGCCAATCGATTAAAGGTCGAATCTGTACTCGTCACAAGAACCAAATAATGCCCGTCCTTTGTCTCATAGGTGCCGGCAGGGCTTGAATGACCGCTTAACCCTGGTGAACGCTCACGCACCTTCCCTAGCTTGTCATATTCAGCAACCAAAAATTCTAACATGCGGAACACAGATTCATAGAGAGCCAAATCCACCATTTGCCCTGTTCCTTCTGGATGTGTGTCACGGTAATACATCGCTGTCACAGTGGCAAACGCCACATAGATTCCTGCGATATAATCCGTAAGGGAAAAGGAAGGGCTGACTGGATGCCGATCTGGAAACCCTTGAATATATGTAAAGCCGCTAAATGCCGTCGCAGGTGTACCAAACCCCGCCTTGTCCTTAAATGGACCGGTTTGCCCATAACCCGAAACACGAATCATAATTAAACGAGGGTTGATTTCTTTTAATACATCGTACCCAACGTCCCATTTTTCAAGTGTGCCCGGACGAAAATTTTCAATGATCACATCAACCTGCGCTGCAAGCTTTTTAAAAATGTCTTTTGCTTCTTCTTTGTGTAGATCGAGTGTAAGAGATTTCTTATTCCTTGAAAGCCCTGACCATCTCAAAGGTTCACCATCTGCAAAAGGGCCAACATGCCGCAGTGTATCCCCTTTTCCAGGAATCTCGACTTTAATGACCTCTGCACCGAAATCTCCTAGAAGCACCGCGCCGTATGGTGCAGCAATCATCGTTGAAACATCTAATATTTTGATTCCTTCAAGTGGTGTATTCTTATTCATTGCTTGACTCCCTTTCGTTCAATTGATAAAGGGCTAAAATGCTTTCTATTTTAGCCCCTTTTCTTCTTTCTCTCGTGCAAGGTTTCTTTAGTCCTTCGGCAGCTGCCCTTGCGGTGTATAGAGCCAAATCAGCCATAAAGGTTCGTCCCCTGTGTTCACATGCTGATGCGAGACACCGTCTGGAATAAACATAAAATCATTTTGTTTAAATGATTTTCTTTCTCCATCGCAAATGACTTCGCCAGACCCTTTAATCACATAATCAAATTCCTCTGAACCTGGGTGATTGTGCACCGAGCTTGCTTCTCCCGGCTCAAAAATAGTGAGACCTGCCATCATATGCTCTGATCCAACGGTATCTGGTGTGATCGTTTGAAACACCTTCCGAATCATGTTCTCTTCTGGATGATCTAAACCTAACCATAATGGATGACCGTCTTGAAATGGATTTAACACTTTAATTTTCATTGTTGATTCCTCCCTAGTCATGTTTAGTTCACACTGACATGTGAACGTTTTGTATTTGGTGAATAAATATCATTAATGTTCCAATGTCCATCAGTAGGCACAGGATCATTTTTCATCGCTACATCAATGACACATGGTTCCTGAGAAGCAATCGCTTCAGCCAAAGCTTCTTTGAATTCAGAAGCCGCCGTAATTTTGATTCCCTTCATCCCATAACCTCTTGCAATGGCTGCAAAATCAGGCGAATAGCTTTCTCCATCTTTTCTAAAAACAGTGCCGTATGTCGTTTCATAGTGTGCCATTTGCAAGCCGGCGATCGTCCCAAACGCACTGTTGTTCATCACAATCCACACGACAGGAATGTTTTCTTCCATAGCTGTTGCGAGAACAGATGGATTTTGACCGAATCCGCCGTCCCCGACAAGTGATACAACGACACGGTCAGGCTGGGCAATCTTTGCTCCAAGTGCAGCGGGAGCGCCAAATCCCATCGTCGCAAAACCACCTGGGGTTAAAATAGTGCCTGGGGTGAATACAGGAAATTGCTGTCCGACCCCATTTTTATTCCAGCCAACATCGGTTGTAATGAAGGCATCAGGCGGCAATACTTCCCGCACTTCCTGCAAAATACGTTGTGGTTTCATCGGGAAAGACTCGTCTTGAATATTCGTCAAATTGCTCTTCTGAAATTCCTCACGATATACCGCAATGTCCTTTTTCAATTGAGGGCGATCCAGACCTTCTGGCAGCCTTTCTTTCGCCACACGATTGAGTACGGTCAACGCCTGCTTGAGATCTGCTACCGCTCCAATTTCCACAGGATAATTTCGGCCAATTTCATTCGGATCAATGTCAATATGAATGAGCTTGGTTGATTGGAAATTGAACGTATACTCCGATTCCCACGAACTCGCATCTGCTTCAGCAAAACGGGTGCCTAAAGCCAATATATAGTCCGCTGCTTTACACTGATCATTGATAAATTTCGTCCCCCAAAACCCTGTCATCCCAAGGGTCATTGGATGATCATCTGGCATCGCCCCTTTCCCCATCAAAGAATGGGCAACAGGGATACTCAAATGGTCAGAAAATGCCTTTAACTCTTCTGCTGCATCGGCTAGTAAAATGCCTCCCCCTACATATAAGAGCGGTTTGTCTGCCTGCAGCAATCGATCTAATATCCGATTCGCTGTTTGATCATCAATAGATGGTTTTTCAACGGTGTGTGTATGATGAGCGATTTGTTCAAATAACGACACATCTAAGTCTTTTGAGAACACATCCATCGGAACTGAAATCAGGACTGGCCCAGGGCGGCCGCTTTCAGCTAACTGAAACGCTTTTGATAAAATTTCTGGAAATAATTCTGGAATGTCGACTCGCCATGCTCTTTTCACAAACGGGCGATAAATTTCGTATTGAGAAGCATCGGAATGAAGATTGATTTCTTGGTGTGGGTGCTTTCCGTAGTAATGACTTGGAACATCTCCTGCAATGACAACCATTGGAATGGAATCGAGTGCAGCATTCGCTACGCCTGTTGCCGCATTGGTGAGTCCAGGACCTAAGTGACTGAGCACAACAGCCGTCTGTTTTTTCGCTCGTGCATAACCGTCTGCTGCATGCGCCGCTATCTGTTCATGTCTGACATTCACAAATTGAATACGGCTTTTTTCTAGCGCTGATAAAAAAGCAATATTCGTATGACCGCACAGACCGAAGATATGCTCAACTCCTCGATTTTCTAAATACTGAATGACCTGTGTAGATATATTCTTCTTCATGTTTCTCTCCTCTCACGGTGCAGCTATGAATCTGCTACTCACTGATTCTTTGAAAACACAATCGATAGAACGGTATTCAAATCCTGTATCGCAACTTGTCCAGGTGCTGAGCTTTCTTTCCCTACAGCAAAGGTCATGATAGACCCAAAGAGTCCACCTACCATTCTTGTGAAGGCGCCATATTCCCCCATCGCCATCGAAATAACGGGGATGGACAGATGCTTGTTCGCCTTGCCCGTCGCAGAAAGCAGTGTCAATGCATCCTCATAGGAATGCGGCATGACGGCGATCTTTGCGATATCGGCGCCAACCGATTCTGCATGGGTGAATAGCTCCACAAGCCGATCCGCCGCAGGGGTACGCTGGAAATCGTGGTACGACACAATCAAGATGACCCCGTTTCTCTTAGCCGCCTGACTGACTTGCTGGATATGCGAGACATCATGCATTAATTCAAAATCAACGGCAGCCACAAGCTGAGTGGCACAAAGCTCAACAAGCAGGGAAACCTTTTCACCCTCTGAGAGTGAGATGCGTTCGCCGCCCTCTTTTTCAGAACGAATGGTGAATAAAAATGGGATGTTATCTGCCTTTTCGATCATCCCTTTTAGGGTGTCGATGACTTGTTCCTTGTCATTGAGGTGATTGAAAAAATCCGCTCGCCACTCTATCACATCAGGCTTTTTCTCAGCTAACACCTCAACTTCAAGAAACAATTCTTCCTTTGTTTGTCCAATGAGCGGCGTACAAATCATTGGCTGACCGCCATTTTGCACATTTTTTAACTTTTGCTGAAAGACATTCACATCCATCTGCCCCCTTTATAGCCCATTTGGCAGCACAACCATTTTGGTTTCGGTCATCTCCTCGATGGCGAAACGTGGGCCTTCCCTTCCAATACCGCTTCGTTTAATCCCGCCATATGGCCAGTGATCTAGTCTGAAATTCGATGTCCCATTGATGACTACGCCGCCAGTTTCAAGCTCTTTTGCTGCGTGTAACGCAATATCTAGCTGATTCGTAAAGACACCTGCCTGCAAACCATATCGACTATCGTTTGCTTCTTTGATTGCCTCATCCAGCTCCTCATATGGGAGAATGCTGACAACTGGACCGAACACTTCTTCACAGACGACCTTGGCTTGTTTTGGCGGGTTTAGCAAAATAGCCGGTGTGATGCTTGCGCCATTTCGTTGTCCTCCAGATAGAAGCTCGGCACCCATTTTCTCTGCCTCTTGTATCCAAGCCTCCACACGTTTTGCTGCCTGTACATCAACCATACAGCCGATATCACTTTCACTAGACAGCGGATCTCCAACGACGAGCTGTTCTACTTTTTGTTTAAGTGTCTCAGTAAATGTCGACATAATTTGCTTGTGAACATAAATTCTTTGAACAGAAATACAGCTTTGACCAGAGTTGCTAAAGCCCGTTTTGGCACAAAGAGATGCGGCTTGCTCGATATCTGCATCATGATGAACAATCGTCGCTCCATTTCCTCCGAGTTCCAGCAGTACCTTTTTTAATCCAGCAGAGTTTGAAATATGTTCTCCGCCCACCGCACCGCCAGTAAAAGAAACAAGATTGGTTCTTTCATCAGTGACTAACTGTCTGCCGGCGTCTACTCCTCCAATCACAAGCTGCAGGCTCTTTTCTGGAAACCCTGCTTCAAGCAGGAGCTTAACAAACGCTGTGGCAACAGCTGATGTTTGCGGTGCTGGCTTTAAAATAATGGCATTCCCTGCCGCAAAAGCTGGACCGATTTTGTGACAAATTAAGTTGAGAGGCGCATTAAAAGGCGTAATCGCCAGCACAACCCCAACCGGTACTTTAAATGTCATCGCCATTGCTCTCTGTCCACGGGAAGATACATTGCCAGGAATGGTCTCACCGATTAGTCGATTGGCTTCTTCGGCTGACTGCGCCAGCGTTTCAATTGATCGTGAGACTTCATCTCTTGTATTTTTAAGCGGTTTGCCTAATTCTAAAGAAATGAGTTTTGCAAAATGCTCTTTTTGTTCTTCCAATAAGGCAGCTGCCTTTGTTAGAAGCGTTGAGCGTTCTAATGCTGATATTGCCGCTAATTGTTTTTTAGCTTGCTGCGCAATAGAAAGCGCCTGTTCTATATCTTCTGAGGATGCAAGATAGGATGTACCGATCATTTCCCCAGAGTATGGATTGATAATGTCTTCTTTGACATGGTTTGCATCCAGCCATTCGCCGTTTATATATGACAACGCTTTCAATTCACTCAAATTCTCTCACCCTCCTTCAAGTGACGCGTCCCGACCCCCGCATAACGAACAAGTCTTTCTTCATTCGGACAAGGACCTTTCACTAGGGCACCTTTTGTCAGCTCTTCATATGCATGCGCCACGATGCCCATTCCTCTGGATAAGGAAAAGATGCCTTTTGCCGCTTCAGCTGGAATGTTTAATTCACATTGGATCGCAGCAGATACACCATCTATGTTCATCGTGATTTTTTTCCCTTTTAATTGTTCAAGTTCATGTCTAATCGCCTCAGCTAACCGTAAGTACGTTCCGCTGATATCACCTTGCTGCACATATGTTTGACTCAGCTCATACAGCCGTCTCACTCTAGGATCATCATCATGCAGCTGATGACCGATTCCCGGAATTTTTTCCTTGCGAGCTAACCATGTCTGACATACTTGCTTTGCAGCATACTTCATATCTTTTTGTGCATCATAAACCGCTTTGGCTTCGTATAACATACGCATCGCCTTTTCACCAGCTCCGCCATGAATATCACCTAATAGATTCACCCCTGTTGCAACAGAAGAATTAAACGAAATGCCGCACGTAACCGCCATTCTTGCCGCTGCAATAGACGGTGCTCTTGGCCCATGATCCGCACCTGCGACAAGAACACTTTCAAAAAGAGCTGCCTTCGAATCATCTAGTAATTCACCAACAAGCAGTAGATAAAGCATCTGTGGATACGATAATTGACCAATAAGCTCTTCAATTGGATAGCCCCGAAGTTCAATTGAATTTTTTTGAATATGACTAATCTCAGTCTCCCACCAAGCGCCTCCTTCTTTGTATATTTCCAGTGCACTTCGATTTTTCATTGTGTGAATCATTCCTTTAGCCACTTATTTGGAGATGAACGACTCCTTTTATTCCGTCTAGTGGAATTCAATTTCACTTTTTGGAATGTGTTTTCATTGTAAGCGCATTCGTTTTTATCGTCAATCATTTTTTCTGAAAATACTGTCTTTTGATGAGAAATTAAGTGAATCGAACTAATTATTTCACCACTTCTTCTTCAATTTATCCTTTATTTAGTCAAACAGACTTATGTAGATCGTTCTACTAATTAATGAACCATTTTCGTTTCATTCTGTCAAATTCAGCTGAAATTTGACATAAAAAAACCTCTCCATCTACTGGAGAGGTCACTTATTTTATTTCCACCAGTCATCAAACATAGAAGCTGGTACTTGACGTTTATGTTCTGATTGAACATAGCGTTTTTCAATCGCTTCTGCTGCTTGATCTGAAACTGGTTTTCCTTCTAAGTAATCATCAATTTCATTGTACGTAATACCAAGTTCTGTTTCATCCGTTTGCTGAGGCTTGTCATCTAGCAGATCGGCTGTCGGTTTCTTTAAGTATAATCGCTCCGGCGCCTGAAGGGTCTCAAGCAGCAACCGTCCTTGGCGTTTCGTTAAACCTGTGAGCGGAAGAACATCTGCACCGCCATCACCATACTTCGTGAAAAAGCCCGTCACAGCTTCAGCTGCATGATCCGTTCCAATGACAAGTAAGCCTTCCTGTCCACCGACGGCATACTGTGCGATCATTCTCATGCGTGCTTTGACGTTCCCTTTATTAAAATCAGACAGCGCACCGCCTGTTTCCTTTTGATATTGTTCACTGAATGCCGTCACGGCAGGTGCGATATCATATTTCCAAGACTTGTCCGGCTGAATAAATGATAGAGCCAGCTGCGCATCGTCTTCATCTTGCTGCGTGCCATGCGGAAGGCGGACTGCAATAAAGACAGCATCCTCTTTTCCTTCTTGACGAAGCTCACTTACAGCGAGCTGAGCGAGACGGCCGGCAAGCGTTGAATCCTGTCCGCCGCTAATACCGAGAACGAATCCTTTTGCACCGGTCTTTTTCAAGTAAGCCTTTAGAAATCCAACCCGTTTTTCGATCTCCTGCTTTGGGTCAATTGAGGGCTGCACATGCAACTCTTGGCTGATTTTTTTCTGCAAACTCATACACTTTTCCTCCTAAGCATCCTCTACATGAAGAGAACAGGTTTTACTTCCATTTCAATTGATTTACCTACGATTTTAGCCACTTTATTATATCATGTTTTGAAAAAAGATATTTTTTAGACGTTCCCCTTTTTCATAAATGATCAAACATTCACAAACGAAATAGACCAAGCCGTTTTGACTGGTCTTTCCTTTTCAATCAATCTCCACCCGGATGGATGTACAGCTTGAGCCATTGCATTTTCCAATGTCGGCAGGACATGCAGACACCGCGACAATGAGGTCCATTTCTGCACGCAGACGAATGTAATCACCGGAGAGCGATTTTGGCAGCTCGACAGACAGCTTTCCTTTTTCATCAATGACTGTATTCATAAACGCATTAAAAGGATAATACATATCTTCCTTTGGAATCCCGAATGGCTCAAAAGCCGTTCTGAGATTATCGTAGCATGTATGCATGACCTCTAGGTGCGTCCTGCCGTATAAGAGCTGATACATTTCTTGCCGGCACGCAGGCATATATAAATCATGACATTCGACTGTATCTTCAATGACCGTAAACATTGGCTTATATAAATTAGAATAAAGCTGATCTCCCTTTTTCACCTTGGAAGAGAATAGGCTGTCCATTGTAGCGCCTTGATCAAATTTTTCATAAAAATCCTTTTCATGATAGGCCATCACGTCTGCTACTTGCTGCCCTTCGACATCAACCACTCGCATACATTGTCCTTTTCCTAACCGAAAACCAAGCCCATCCTTTGGTAAAATCACGTATTCTCCGTTCATCACATGCACTCCTTTCCATGTTGACAGTATGCCCAAAACGTCCTCTTGATCATGTATAAAAAAAAGAGGCGGTCACAAGCTAATGCTATTGAATCAGAAAGGTGTTGCACATGCATTGAAAGAAGAACAATCTTTATCTTGGTGGCAGCTTTCACTTATCGGAGTCGGCTGTACAATCGGCACTGGTTTCTTCCTTGGTTCCAGCATCGCTATTACAAAATCCGGTTATTCCGTCTGCATTTCATTTTTGCTTGCGGCAGTCGGCACATATCTCGTCTTTAAACACCTGGCTGCGATGACAGCCGAGAACCCAGATAAGGGATCATTTTGTTCCTATGCCCGAAAAGCCTATGGGCGCTGGGCGGGTTTTAGTAATGGCTGGGTGTATTGGTTTTCAGAAATGCTGATCACAGGGAGTCAACTGACGGCGATTTCTCTTTTTACTCGTCACTGGTTTCCATCCATTCCACTATGGGTGTTTTCAGCGATTTATTCCGCTCTTGCCCTGCTTGTGATTATCATTGGGCTTTCTTCTTTTCAAAAGACGGAAAATGTCCTTGCCGTGCTGAAAACCGGGGCGATCCTATTGTTTGTCGTCCTTGCCGTTCTTGTTTTATGCGGCATTCTCACAGAGCATAGGCCCACCCTCCACCTGCCAAATAAAGACCATGAATGGATGCCGCTCGGCCCGCTCGGTCTATGGAATGGGCTGATTTATGCGTTTTATGCTTTCGGGGGAATTGAAGTCATGGGGCTGATGGCGGTTCATTTAAAAGACCCGAAAGACGCCGCAAAATCTGGACGTGTGATGCTGATCATTCTTGCTGTCATTTATATCGTCTCCATCGGACTTGCGCTTTTGCTTGTTCCAGTGACAGCCTTTAACGAGAATAGCAGTCCATTTATTACATCACTGGAGCCATTTCATTTATCGATTTTCCTTCATATCTTTAATGGCATTTTCATTATTGCTGGGTTTTCCACATTGGTTGCCTCCCTCTATGCAGTCACGACGCTGCTTGGCACGATGTCGGAACATCACGATGCACCTGCTTGTTTTAAACAAAAAGAACCATCTCATGTCAGATGGTCTTCGATCTTGTTAACTGCTGCTGGATTGATTGTCTCGATTTTGCTGGCACTCTTTTTGTCCAAACACATATATGAGCATCTCACAACAGCAGCCGGTTTAACTCTTTTATACACATGGGTGTTTATTCTGCTATCAAGTAAAAAGCTGTCAAAACCATCTACTCGTCAAACGTGTGAAACGGTTCTTGCCCTGCTCTTAATCGGTGCGGCCGTTACAGGCACTCTGACAGAGGCAAGCGGACGACCCGGCTTTTTTATAAGCCTTGGGATCATCGCCGTGATTGGCATCATGGTACTCTTTATGAGAAAAAAGTGGAAACAGGATCAGGCCGCATCATAATTTCATCATGTTTTTTAAAGCAGTAAATGGACATTTGGCGGAGGCTGGTTTCTCCGCCTCATCATCTGAGAGAAAATATTGTTTCCATTCTAAATTTTTCTGATCCCCGTACCATTTTAATGCTGGGTGTACATCTACTTGATCATACGCCTTCAGCCTCTTCCGAACGAGTTTACTCATTTTTTGACCAAATGTGGTGGAACCGTTCATCTTTTCAAACACCCACCTTGGTTGAAAGGCCCACATCACATAAGGAAAGTGACGACTTTTTCTTAGCTTATGCGCTGGTGTCGCGCATAAAATAAAATAAGGCTCCCCATGAAAACAAAATTCCCATTCATGATTTTCAGGATCTGATGGAATTTCCTCTGGCCATTTCATTTCATCCTTTTGATGTAATTGCTGAACAACCGACCAAAACTGCTCCTCATACTCTTCGAGCGAATACTCCTTCATATCCTGCGGTGTTTCAAAAAAGCAAATGAACGAAGCATATTGACCGGTTTCCCTAGAGCAGCTTTGGTATTCCCTTAAAAGCTCTGCTAATTCATTCACGGCCTCTTCTCCCCGCGGATCACCGACAAATCCATAACGCAAATGATCGAGAAAAAATCCTTGTCTGCCTGGTACACACGGAAATGTATCTGCCTCATCCCCTACCATCTCTCCAAACTGCGTGAAGGCATCCTGCTTCCATTCTTCCAGTGATCGTAGATTTTGATCAAGGCAACTTTTTGCATACAGCTGGGCCATTTTCTTCCACCTCGTTTTAGCGTCTTCTCCATAGCCTATGAGGAGGAAAAAGCTGTGGTGACTGTCCTTCAACGACTTTCACTGGACATTCACAAGGTGATTGATTTGCCGGATGAAGCAGGAATTCACTTCCATTTATCTAATCATGTATGAGTATGCTTCTGCATATCATCATTTAGCCGCCTCTATCTAATAGAGTTGGTCATTATAAAAGAAATGGGTGAATGACATGCGTCTTCTTTTTCTCCATCCGATGTATCTGATCTTATTTACACTACCAGTGATGGCTTTCCTTTGGGGATTTGTTGGTTATCTGCTATTTAAACGGATATGGCCTGTCCTCATATTAACGTCCGTGATTTCGATGATTTTCATCTTCGCTTATACTGGATTTGACCTTAGCAATCTATATTGGGTCCTTCTGATGACGGCTCTTGCTTTTGTATCAAGCGGACTCTCGAAGGTCATACACGTTCATGTTCAAGAGAAAAAACGGGAAAAGCCTTTATGATTGTTTCTTCTTTAAAAAGACGGAATCAAGCAGCCAATAAATAAAGGCCGCACAAAAGCTAAATAGATAAACTTTGTAGCTAATAAAGACGACAACACCATAATCAATCCATAATGCGAGCGCCGTACAAACCACCCACGCCCCGATAAAATAAACCAATAAATCACGGCGTCGAAACTTCTCAGGATGACGGTGTAAAACCATTTGGATAGGTGTAGCAAATAGGACATAAGCGATCAAAATGAAAAGACTGGTGACCTCCACATAACTGAATCTGGATTCAGGTGGGGCAAACAACATGGTATAAACAAATGTCGCTGTGATCACAGACAAAATCAGCATACACACATAGTTGAATGCTGGCAGGAACATACGCATGGCAAAAACTCCTTCAATTTTATGTATCTTCCATCATTATTGAAGAGTGTCCTATTTCTGTCAAATATGAAAAAGGGCTAAAATGATTTAGATTTTAGCCCTTTTTCTTATCAACCATTCTATCCAATGAGCGCCATGATCCCTTGATATCCAAAATAGGCACCGAAGCCAAGTAAAGAGAGACCTGCCAGAACGGATAAGCCGTGCAACATTCGTTCATTTAAATACCGTCTAAACGTACTGGCGAGTAGCGCCATACAGAAATCCCATAAGAGCATGCCGATAAAAATAGCCACGCTATACATCAGCATTTGAGATGCTCCATACTTTTCGATCGTATTGGCTAAAATACTGCCATAGATTCCAAGCCAAAATAAAATGCTAAGCGGATTGGAAAGAGAAATGAAAAAGCCCGTCATGAATGAATGCCCGATCGACGTGTTTCCTCCATCCTTCTTTGGACTTTCCTGCAAATTGATTTTACGAAGGCTTTCAATACCGGTATAGGTTAGAACGAAAAAGCCGAACAGCCACAAAAAGGTTTTCACAAGAGGTGCAGTCAAAAGCTGGGCGACACCAAAATAGATGAGGAGCATATAGACAATATCCGCAGCCATAGCCCCCACACCAAAAATCCAAGCGTGCCAAAATCCACTTTTAATCCCTCTGTCGATTTGGGCTGCATTGACTGGCCCAACAGGCGCTGAAAGTGACAACCCTAAAAAGATATAACCAAAAAACACCGCCACATAGACGTCCTCCTTTTGATGCTGACTTGTACATGTTATTCACGCTTTCGTTGTTTTAGTACAAGTCCTTCGTCACCTTTTCTGAAGATATGCTATACAAAAGGAGGAGCCACCAGAGCAGCTGCTTATCGATCGGCTTTCATCGCCGGCGGCTGTGTGGGTATGGTTTCTTTTTTCCGAGATCGATTCATTTGAATGGCAGCCGCAAAAAGGAGAACAGCTAAAAAGGCGAAAACAAAGACGGCGCTTGCCGCACCTGCCCACTCAAGGCTAAACCCAATCAAAAAGGACAAACAAGCTCCACCTAAACTAGCGGCGGCAATAAAATAACTCGTGGCCTCGTCGATGGCATTTTCAATCATTAATGCAGAAGCCGTCAAGGCAATGGGGAACATGCCAGCTGCGCACAGACCGATGAAAAAGATAAGAATTAGCTGCGCGGCGATGTGGGTGGCTAGAGCAAATACGGCGAGTAGCACAATCATCAGCGCTGCGCTTAACTTTAAAAAACGAAGCGGATGCAGCTGATCGGCTTTTCTCGCAATGACAGTTCTGCCAATGACGATCGCTGTCCAAAAAGTAGAGACCGCAAAAAGACCCCAGTTGTCTCCCCCTTTTTCTAGCATGATCGACGGTAAAAAGTTCGCAAAGTTCGTTTCAATTCCTGCGTAGAAACACGCAAAACAGATCATAATCACCACAATCATTCGATTCCCTCGATCAAACAGCAAAGATGGTTTCTTCATGTCTTGAGAAGGAGCTGCCATCTGTCCGTGAGGGAGTTTATTCATAAAAGTAAGCCACAGCATAAGGAAAAAAGTCAGTGCACCGACTTGAAATAAAAATACATAATGCCACGTTTCCTCTGTCACAGTCAGCAGAATCAATAGTGGAAATAATAATGCACCTAATCCAAAAAAGACCTCCATGATGCTGATTCGCTTTGCACTGTTTGCCATTGAAATGACATACGCCCCGGCCGTTGTCTCAAGACTGCCAGCACCGCTCCCAAGGAAAAAACCTGCCACCACAAGAATCGTCCAACCTGGTACCAAAAGGCCAAGAAGAAGCGCTCCGATCATCAGCAGCAATCCCATCGTCAGAACAGCGCCGTAACCTTTTTTCCTCACAAGAATGGGCGACAAAAGAACGCCTGTCAAAAAGCCAATAAACTGAAAGAAGATTAAAGAAGATAATTCCCCAGGACCCTTATCATAACTAGACAGCAAATAAGGCGTTAAACTGCCAAAAAACACATGAATGGTCCCAATAAAAAAATAAAAGATACAGCCAAAATAAAACACCTTTTTCATCTTTTCACTTCCTCTAAAAAGGAGCGGAGTCATGATATCCTCCGCTCCACCTCTTCATTAATATGCGCGGGCAGAGACGACAGCCTCTTCCCTCTCGAAGCACGTATTCAGCGCAGCCTGCGCGCGATAACCATCTTCAAAATCAGCTACCTTCATATGAGATGGATATGAGTTTGTATTTACCCAATGCATCAGCTGATCACGGAATGTATCAGACCATCCATAAAATTCATTCGGCGGATCTGTCAGCAATGTTTGCGGCATTTGATGACGCTCTACACACAAGCCATCACTGATCTCATATTCGTTTTTCATGTTTGTATGGTATTTAAAAACCTTGTCATGCCCCACCACTTCTACACTAAATCCACATTCCTCCGGCTGCGTACTTTTGGACGTCACCAAATGAAAGAACACTTGATTCTCCATTTGCCCAAAAATTTCGGTATGGTCATCAACCTGTACCTTTTTCTCTTCTTTTTCCTTTACATGTGTCAGCATCTTCGTATTAAGGGATTCTTTTTTCATTTCACTGCCAAATAAGTACCACAGCATATCAATCAAATGAATCCCTAAATCTCCTAATGCACCGCTTGTACGCAGACTTTCGCCGCTGTCTCTCCACGAAAATGTCTTTCTTCTAAGGGCACTATTTTTCTTAAAATGTGTCCGTACTGTCAAAACGCGTCCTAATTCACCATTGGCGATCAAGTTCTTCAAAATATTCACAAAGGATAAATAGCGATAGTTAAAGCCCATACTGGCTTGAACCTGGAACTGTTTGGCTGTCTCCACCATTTCCTTCGCTTCTTTTAACGATACAGCCATCGGTTTTTCACATAAAATCGGCTGTCCTGCTCTAAGCGCCTGAAGGGCATGGTCCTTGTGACAGAAGTTAGGGGAAGCAATGATCAATCCATCTGATGCATCCGCTAGTGTTTCGATACTGGCATACACCCGTCCGCCGTACTGTTTAATAAATCCTTGTGCGACGGATTCGTGCAAGTCATAGACCCCAGATAATTCTGCACCTTTGATCGTTGATAATGCTCTAGCATGTGCTTTTGCAATATTCCCTGCTCCAACAATTCCAATTTTCTTCATGAATGTGCCTCCTCATGTTTATACATCACTGTTTTCAATGTTTCATAGATTCCTTTTGCATACCCATGATGACAAATTTGATGATGGTGCCGTTTGGCTTCATCTGTTGCATTTTGGACAAGAAAGCCGTGCGTGACGGATTGAAGCATCCGCAGATCATTCCCACTATCACCAAAAGCAAAGCCCTTATCTTTTGACAGGTTATATTGATTCAGCATAAACCGAACGATTTCATCCTTCCCTGTTCCCACTGGTAAAAAATCAACGTCATAACAATCCGCAGGGTCACCCGCAAGTGGGTTGCATTTGTTGATGTTCACCGCCACTCCCCGCTCCTTCGCAAGTGTTTGGATGAACGATAGATGATGGAGATCTGTTCGTTCATCCTGCTCCTGATAATAGAAATTCTTTTTATACCCAGAGCTGCCTAGCTGCGTTTGCGGCCTAAGGGTGATCCCCTTTTCACGCACGGCTTGCAGAATATCTTCAATTTTTTCGTCTGAAAAGCCCTGTGCATCAAGCCGTTTCATCCATTCTGCATCCGGCTGTCCAAATTTCCCATCTGATGTATACACGATTTCAGTTCCTAAATTCGACGCAATAAAATGCGGGAATTGATAGAAACCGCCTTTCTCCATTTTGCTCGTAACAGAATCGAGGCTGCTTCCCGTCACCCAGCCCAGCATGAGCTGGCCGGCTTCGCTCTTTTCTGCCACAAAAGCTTCCAGCCGTTTTACATCCTCTCTCTGCTCCTCGGTCATTCCGTGAGAATAATAGGTCTCATCGAAATCACAGAAGACGATCCACTGCGGATGTTGTGGTTGATGCACAAGCTTTTTATTGAATGGAAGATTTGATAACATGATGGACCCCCTCGATGACTTTCTCCTGATCTTGCAGCGGCATACCTGGGTAAAGCGGCAAATGGAGTAATTGCTGTACGGCTTTTTCCGTATGTGGAAGTGCCGTTTGTTTATACTTTTGAGAAACAAGATTCGTTTGATGCTGATGCGATAAAATTGGGTAATAGACGTCTGTTTCTATGCCCATTTCCAGTAATTTCTCTGCCAGCTCATCTCGGCTTCCCTTCACCACTCTGATCGGGAATAGATGCCATACATGATCCTCTGTTAGCTTCGGAAGCTTTATGTAGCCTTCGTCCTCCAGCGTTTGCAGCTGATCTATGTATCTCTTTGCCAAGTAAAAGCGTTTAAAGTTTTGTAAACCTAAATATTTCATTCGTTCTAGCCCGATTGCGGCCTGTAAGTTATCAATCTTAGAATTAAAGCCATAGTCACTGCGCTTCACGTTTTTCTTTCCTGCTTCAAAGCCGTGATAGCTGATTTCCATGCATTTTTCGGCTAGGGCTTCATCATTTGTCGCGATGGCTCCTGCCTTTCCGCAAACTCCAAGGTTTTTGTAAGGATTAAAGCTGAGAACAAGTCCATCCCCAAATGCCCCAAGCTCGCTACTGCCAATCGCCTGACAGCCATCCTCAATGATCGATAGACCATGCCGTTTCGCAATTGTCGAAATGGCCTTCATATCCGCTTGCTTTCCATACAAATGAACCGGGAGAATACATACTGTCTTATCTGTGATATGCTTTTCTATTTCATTCGGCGCTAGGCAGTAGGTGTCTGGATCAATATCGGCATAGACTGGAACCGCACCAATCGCAAGCACTGCATTTTCTGTTGCAGCAAAGCTGTTGGCAGGCAGGATGACCTCATCTCCAGGATGGACGCCTGCTGATATTAAACTGATCATCAAGGCATCTGTTCCACTTGATGTGGCAATGACATATTTTTTCCCTAAGTATGCTGCGAGCGTCTTTTCAAACTTTGGAATATAAGGGCCTGATGTAAAACGACCTGAACTTAATACTTCTTTCAGCACCTGCATAATGTCATCGATCTCATCCTCCGAAATCAGTTTATCGACCGGCAGGAACGGTATCTTTTTTTCCTTATTTTGTTTATAATGGAAGAGAATTTTTTCCAAACCTGTACGCGCAATATCTTGCTCAAGGAACGCAGCAAGCTTATCATTCGCTAGATTCTTTTCAACTGAATCAGCCTTTACTTGAACACCTTGATTGATCATATCCAGCAACGGTAGATAATCCTTGCTTTTACCTGATATCTTCGTCAATATTTGCATTCCATTCCCTCCAATTAATCAATTCCATTTGTTAATATTTAACTTGTTTCACATTGTAAATGATGTTATCGATTTCAGAACAATAACTTTGTGTAAAGGATTTGTTAATATGTGTACAATTTATGAAATTGCCAAACGCTGCGGGGTTTCAACGACCACTGTTTCTCGGGTGCTGAACAACCATCCATATGTATCCGAAGAAAAACGCCAGCACATTTTACAGGTGATGAAGGAAATGGAGTATACACCAAGCTCAGCAGCCCGCACCCTTCGGTCACATCAGACAAAAACCATTGCTGTGTCTGTTCCAGCTGTGGACCATCCTTTTTTTGCACAATTGATTAAAGGCATTTCAAAGGAAGCGCTGGATCAAGGGTATAAAGCCATCGTGCTCCAGACGTTTTATCAAGAATCAGCAGAACTTGAAGGGCTTCAATTATTAAAAAGAAAAGAAGTAGATGGTGTCATATTGGGGGCGTTAGAAAATAAGTGGGAAACAATCGAGCCATTTTTAGCAAACGGCCCGATCGTCATGGCAAATGAATTTCATCAAACAGCAGACATTCCGATTATCGGATATGATGAGCGGGAAGCTGCTTATAAAGCGGTTGACTACTTGATTCAATCAGGGCGTACATCCATTGGATTTTGCTTTGATACAGAAAGCAGTGAAGCGCAAAAACAAAGAAAGCAAGGCTATCTTGATGCGCTTTCTGATCACGATTTGCCGCTTAAAGAAGATTGGCTGTTTGGCGAGGCTTTTACCATTGAGGACGGCTTTCGTTTGATGGACTTAATCCACCGGATGCCGGATGCGCCGGATGCGATTTTCACCGGCAATGATCAAGTGGCAGCAGGCCTCATTAAACAAGCCATTTCATATGGATATCACATTCCTAAGGATTTAGCGGTGATCGGTTATGACAATCAAGACATTTGCGAGGTGACAGCACCAACGATCACGACCATCGACATCCCCATCGTCGAGCTTGGCCAGCAGTCTGTAAAACAAATGATTCAGCTGCTACAAGATCAAAAACCATTACAACGTGAACATATTCAGCTACCTACTCGGCTTGTCACACGAGAATCCACATAAAAAAAGACTGAGAAATCTCTCAGTCTTCCATTTTTCAATCAATCGATCAACCTATATAAATTGAGCAAGAATAAATGTCCATATACATACGATGCCGAGCAAAATGAAGCTGTACTTCACTGTTTTTTGGAAGAGCTCAGATTCTTTACCTGTTTCTCCAACAGCTGCTGTTGCAATGGCAATGGATTGTGGAGAAATTAATTTCGCCATCACACCACCGGTCGTATTTGCCCCGATTAACAAACCTGCCTGAGAGCCGATTTGAGAAGCGGTGACTGCTTGAAGGTTGCCGAATAAGGCATTGTTACTCACAACAGATCCCGTAATAAACACGCCGATCCAGCCAAGCACTGGGCTGACAAGCGGGAATAAATCGCCTGTTTTAGCAAGCGCTAGTCCGATAGCAGAACTTAGACCTGCAAAGTTCGCCAAGTTGGCAAAGCCCATGACAAAACAAATCGTAAGAACAGGAACCCAAAGCTCTTTGACCGCTGCATTTAAGCAGGCAGCCCCTTCTTTTAATGTAATATGTCTGCTGAACAATCCTGTTAGCATCACTGCAATTAGAATGGCGGTACCTGTTGCACTAATAACATCAATTTTAAAGTTCGCATCAATCGGTGTTTCTGTTTGAGCAATAGGTGGTAATTTCACAATTTGCTGATGTAGAAACGGCATTTTCACTAAAATGGTTGTCCAGTTGAGCGGTCCTCCTTCAGCAAATAATGCTTTAAAAGCTGGTAGGCTCCATACAGTAATGACGGCAGTTAAAATATAAAACGGAGACCATGCTTTCAGCACCTCAACCCCGCTATACGTTTGTTTCTTCTCAATGGCTGGTGCCCCTTCTTCACGATAAATATGTTTCGGCTGCCATTTTCGTAGAAATAAAGCCAAAATTCCCATACTCGCTAAAGCTGAAATAATATTGGCAAGCTCAGGGCCCATCGTGACCATTGTAACAGCCTGTAGAATCGCATAGCTTCCACTTACAACAAGCAAGGCTGGAAGTGTTTCTTTGATCCCTTTAAAGCCGTCTACAATGAGAATAAGCAGAAACGGGATACAGAAAGAAATAAACGGAATGGTGTACACAAGGGTTTGAGACAGCTCAAGCGGCGTCATATTTCCCATTTGTGCTCCAGTAATAACTGGAATACCTACTGCACCAAAAGCGCCAGACGCAGCATTTGCAATCAAGCAGAGCATGGCGGCTTTCAGTGGTTTAAACCCAAGCTCTGTTAAAAGAGCGGCACTAATCGCAATCGGTACACCGAATCCAGCGGCTCCCTCTAAAAATGCGTTAAAACTAAAACCAATTAATAAGAGCTGTAACCGTTGATCTTGAGAAATTCCTGCAATACTAGAACGAATGACATCAAACTTTCCAGACTTCACAGCAATTTTATAGAGCCATACGGCCATGATGACGATATATCCAATCGGCCACAGCCCATTAGATACACCGAGCACCACAGCAGATAATGCTTTTTCAATTGGCATATGAAAGAAGAAAACAGCTGTTACAAAACTGACGATCAAGGTAAAACAAGCGGCTAATACCCCTTTTAACTTAAATACAGTTAATGCTAGTAGGAAAAACAAGATTGGAAGCATGGCCACCAATGCACTGACGAACTCATTACCAAACGGATCATATATTTGCTGCCACATAGTGATTCATCCTTTTCTGCTCAGATAGGTTGCCTTTGATTGATTAAAAATGAGGAGCTAAAATCTCTTTTAACACATTCACACTGTGTGCGAACTTTTCTTTTTCTGTGTCGTTCAGTGCGAGCTCCATTACTTCTGTTGCACCATTTCGGTTCACAAGGGCAGGTACACCAATGTAGACATCTTCTGCTCCGTATTCTCCATCTAAATAAGTGCTGACAGTCAAAATGCTGTTTTCATTGTGTAAAATAGCTCTAGTAATACGGGCTAAACTCATCGCTACGCCGTAATAAGTCGCGCCTTTTTTCTCAATGATTTGGTAAGCAGCATGACGGACATTTTCCATGATATCGTCTAAATCTTCTTGTTTGTATTGATCATTTCTCTTCATTAATTCTGTGATTGGTACACTTCCGATATTCGCATGGCTCCAAACAGCAAGCTCTGTATCCCCATGCTCTCCAATGATGTACGCATGCACATTGTGCGCCGCTGCTTCAAAGTACTCACTAAGCATGTATCTGAATCTTGCCGTATCAAGCGTTGTTCCACTACCAATCACTCGTTCTTTTGGCAGTCCGCTGAATTTCCAAGTCGCATATGTCAAAATATCAACTGGGTTCGTAGCAACTAAGAAAATACCATCGAATCCGCTTTTCATCACATTGTCTACAATGCCTTTAAATATATTTAAATTTTTCTCAACAAGATCAAGTCTCGTTTCACCTGGCTTTTGGTTTGCACCAGCGCAGATACATACAATGTCAGCATCCTGACAATCCTCATAATCTCCATACCAAGTATTCACAGGATGCGGGGCGAATGCTTTCCCGTGGTTTAAATCCATGACATCACCCATTGCTTTGTCTTGATTCAAATCGATGACTACCAATTCATCTGTGATCGCTTGATTTATTAATGTAAAGGCATAACTGCTGCCGACAAAACCTGCTCCAATAAGTGCTACTTTGTTTACTTTTTCGTTTGTCATTTATCTCATCCTCCTGAGTAAAACTAGGTTGTTTTTCTTATGTGAAGTATTTCACATTCTTATTGTGCAATACTTCACAAATTTTTGCAAGGGGATTGCTCAAAAAAATAATGTAGCCATTTTGTGAACACTCTTATTGTGGTTTTAAACCGCTGTCCCCATACATTTTCTCATAAGAAAAAAGCCGCCAAACACTCTTTGGCAGCTTCTCTCTTATTTAATAAGGTCCCCAATTGATCATGACACCGATACAAATAAAGACAAGGCCGATGACGAACCAAATGAGCGCAAGCGGCACCATAAAACGCAGCCATTTCACGTAAGGAATCCCACTTGCAGCCAAGACAGCCATCAACACACCTGAAGTCGGATTCACGCAGTTGACCACCCCTTCACCGAGCATCACTGCTTCTACCGCTACTTGTCTCGTGATACCCATTAAATCAGCAAGCGGCGCAAGAATCGGTATAAAGACAACCGCTTCTCCTGATCCTGATGAAATCAAAAAGTGAAGGAGCGCACTGGCGATATACATGCCGATCGCACCAGCGATTGGACTAAACCCTGTCAGCATACTCGCAAGCCCATTCACCACAGTATCAAGCAGCTTGCCGTTTTCCAAAATGACTGAAATGCAGCGTGCCATGCCGACAATGAGTGCGCCGTATACAAGGCTTTGACAGCCGACAATAAACGTTTTTGCAATATCATTGGCAGCTAATCCCCCAAGCAGGCCAGCAGCAATTGCCATGAAAATGAACACACCAGCCATTTCCTTATCGGTCCAGCCAAGCTGAAGCGCACCATATAAGAACCCCCCAAGCGACAAACCGCACACCGCTAAAATCAGCTTATGTCTACCGGTGAATTCAGGCTTGTCCACAGATTCCGCATCAGCTCCTCCTAGCCCTTTAGCTGGAAACCACTCGTCACCAAGCAGGCTTCCCTTTTCTTTATTTTTCAAGCGTTTTGTATATAAATAGATGTACACAATACTAGATAGGAGAAAACAAAGATAAATGATGACACGCAGCCCAATACCAGAAAAAATCGGCAGTTCTGCAATCGTTTGTGATAAACCTAATGGAGATGGAGACAAAATAGTTGCGTTAAAACCTGCATAACAGCCGATGTAAATAACCGCCGCTCCAGCCACTGCATCCCACTTTAAAGAACGTGCCACAATGATCCCAATAGGAATAAAGCCAATGACCGAGTTCACCACAATTCCGGTCGTCCCAAGTACAGAAAACAATCCGCCAACAATACAAATAAACAATAGCTGTTTCGTTTGGAACCGGCTGATGACATTGTGAATCATCCCGTTAATGGCACCTGTCTTTTCCAAAATTGCAATGGTTCCGCCAGTAAAAAGAATCAGAAAAATAATAGAGGATGAACCAACCATCCCTTCTTGAATCGCTGTAAAAAAACCAACCGGACTAACTGGTGATTGATCAATACGGTGATAACTGCCAGGAACAGCTGTTGTGATCTCTCCTGACGTTTTCCGATCAAATTCACCGGCTGGTACAAAATACGTTGCGATCGTACAAATTAAAGCAATCATAAATAAGAGTACATACGCATCCGGCATCTGAAGTTTTCTTTTTTGTTTCTCAGGTGCTGATACTGTTGCTGTTTTCATCTGTCAAAACCCCTTTGTCCCGATCGGAATTTCACTTAATTTTCTGAATAATCAAATGATGTGTTATATTATAAACACTGATGATATTTAAGATCAATATTATTTCACTAAAAGAATGTTTTGGCAGATTATCTGTCAGCAAGGAGGCTTCTCATGACAACTTTGACAAACGAGATGAAACAAACCGTGACAGACATCTTTGAACATCTGCACGCCCATCCAGAAATCAGCTGGGAAGAGACAAATACGACAGCTTATATTGAAGCTCTATTAAAGAAATTAGGCTGTAAAACGAGAACATTTGAAGACTGTACAGGGGTAATCGGTGAAATTGGGGAAGGCGCACCAGTGGTTGCTGTGAGAGCCGATATTGACGCACTGTGGCAGGAAGTAGATGGCGTATTTCAAGCCAACCATTCATGCGGACACGATGCACATATGACGATGGCACTTGGGACATTCATGGCATTGAAAGAAAAAGAACTTCCAAGTGGCACGATCCGATTCATTTTTCAGCCTGCCGAAGAAAGAGGAGGCGGCGCTTTAAAGATGATCGAAAAAGGTGTGTTAGCTGACGTCGATTATTTATACGGGGTGCATGTGCGCCCAATACAAGAAACCTTAAACGGACGCTGCGCTCCTGCCATTTTGCACGGATCAAGTAATCATTACGTCGGAACCATTCTAGGGGAGGAAGCACATGGTGCACGCCCGCACCTTGGGGTCAACGTCATTGAAGTTGCATCTACGCTTGTGCAGAGACTGGCACATATCCATGTCGATCCACGAGTCGCCCATTCTGTGAAAATGACCAATTTAAATGCAGGCGGCGGCAGCTCCAACATCATCCCTGGCAAGGCCTCTTTTACACTCGACGTTCGGGCACAGACAAATGAAGTGATGGATGAATTAGAAAAGGAAATTGAAAGAGCATGCCATTCTGTAGCGGATGCTTTTGGCGCCTCTATCACACTTTCAACTGATCATCGTCTTCCAGCTGCGACATTAAATGAAGAAGCTGTGGAGATCATGTCACATGCTATAGAGCAAGTGCTAGGCAAAGAACAGCTCGATCCACCGATCGTGACGACAGGTGGAGAGGACTTTCATTTTTATGCAGCAAAGCTTCCTCATATGAAATCGACGATGCTCGGTTTAGGCTGTGATTTAAAACCTGGGCTTCATCACCCTTATATGACATTCGATCGCTCTGCCATTTTTACCGGCATTGAGATTTTGACGGAAGCTGTATACAAAACACTTCAGCAGCATTCATCGTAAAATAAAAAAACCACCCGTCTTTCCTGAAGCGGGTGGTCTCCTTTATTTTACGCATTCACATCTGTCATTGCCGGTACATTGATTTCTTTCACACAGGACACCCTGGATAGATGAATGACACACCTTGCCAGCTCGACAATATCTTGTACAGGTATTCTCGTTTCATCATACAGAGCAATGGCTTTTTCAGCGCCATCTTCGTACGGAACTTCTGCCGCCAACTCTCCTGGATTGATACAGGTAACGGATATTTTATCTTTCCTTACGTGCTCTCTTAGTGCGTTCACAATACCACGAAGCCCAAATTTAGAAGCAACAAAAGACACCTGAGACAAATTCGTATGGTCAAGTCCCGCAGTAGAACCAATGACGATGATCTTTCCATTCTCAGATGTCCTTACGTGCGGAAGCAGAGCTTGGATGTAGGTAATCGTTGAGGTAACGTTCACATTGATTAAATGAGCGATATCCTCCGGTTGATCATGATCGAAAGAATAATCATCTTCAAAGCCGCGTTTCTCCCATAAACCTACGTTATAAATGAGTACATCAATTGTCTGATTCTTCAATGCTTCGAGCATAAAAGGGATATGGGTTTGGCTTGATAAATCGATCTTCAGCCAAATTCTACGCACTCCATCGTCTATGTTCAAACTGCTTGGTTCGCTTCGTGACACAATCCATACTGTATCTCCACTTGAAGGAAGACCTTTTACAAAGGCATCCCCTAATCCTTGACTCGCACCAAATATGATATAGTTTTTACTCATGCTTCCTCCTTCATGGCTCACTTACGAGCTTCCATCCATACACCCATTCATCTGTAAGCGTTTTATACCTATATCATACAATGTCTTATACATGCCTGCCCCTTTTATGCTCATCTTCACTTTCTAAATGGCCTAGCTTCCTTATTTCCTTTAATTCCGCTGGTAACGCACGCTCTTCTATAAAGCTTTTGATCATGTTGACAAAAAGTTCTTTCTTTTCAAAAGTAAACGTATGTCCAATGTCAGGAACGATGAACCCGGCTGCATTCGGGTGTGCATTCGTGATTTTTTCTGCTGACCTAGTCATAATGCTCTTTTCCTTTTCTCCCACTGTCACAAGAATCCGTGCCTTCGCTTGTTGAAACGTCTCAGGGAGCTTGTAATGAAGATTTTCTTGAAACATCGTAAGCAACGTCTTCTTCTGCAATTGTTTGGAATCCGCTGCATAATGATCCAGTACATCGTTTGGTAGTCCCATCTTTTCTGCTTGTAGCTGGATGAACCAATCTTTCTTTAATAACGGATATGTAAGAGGTAAAATGGGCCTTACCATCAAATAGAGCCATGGTAATGGCAACACAAGGGCGCTATTGATGATGGCGATGTCTGCGATGTCTGGCTCTCTCGATAACACATCAACGGCTACCTGAGCACCTAGAGAGAAGCCAATTAGAATGACTGTACGACCATGTGCATGTTCCTTTATCCATGAAATGATTTCAAGAGCACTTTCTCGCATGGAAAACGACGTTTCATTTGCTCTTGTCCCGTGACCGATAAAATCAGGGGTATAGCATTCATACGTTTCCTTGAATATTTCCATATGCTCCTGCCACATCCAGCTGCTTACGCCTCCACCGTGCAGGAAAATCATCATTGGTTTTTCCACCATCGACAACTCATCCACCATCCTTATATATAAGAAAAAGCAGTCGCTTTTTGAGCAGACTGCTTTTTCCATATGCTCCCTTCTATTATAAGGGAACTGTTATACAATTGGCTATTTTTTCAAATCTTCGATTGAGTTGACGTTTTTCATATAAGTCGGAACAACGAGACCCATGCGAAGACCCTTCATACTTGTACCGAGGTCATCATATTTTCCTTTAAACTTCGCTGCATACGTTTTATGCGTATTTGGAAGCCATGCAGATAATGATGCATCAGCACTTCCGGTTGCAATTGCTGTCCACATTGGGCCTGCTTCAACCTGAGTCAAGGTCACTTTAAAACCAAGCTCACGCAATACCTCTGCGGCCACATTGGTACTTGCAATCTCACTATCCCACGCAACGTAGGCAAGATTGATTTTGTCACCGTTTGACTTTTTCACGCCTTTTGTCCATTTCGCTACTTGATCTTTATGTTTTTTCACATATTTAACAGCAGCATCCTTTGGTTTGACGCCATCTTGAATATCAAGCATCACTTCACCCATGTCATCTTGAGACCATTTAAATTGACTGAGCATTTTGGCTGCTTCCGGCTGATCCTTCGCAAATCCTTTACGAGAAATGGTGTGAATTTCTTCTTCCTCACCATATGATTTTTTCGGATCATCTAAATATTTCAAATCGTAGCGGGAAAACATCCAGTGAGGATTCCAGCCAGTGATGATAATCGGTTTTTTACGGTCATACGATTTCTTCAATGTCGCTGTCATCGCTGCACTTGAGGCAGATACAACCGTCCAATCCTCTAAACCGTAATCCTTTTTCGCTTGATCCGTCAGCGCCATAATACCTGAACCCGGATCAATCCCGATAATCGTTTTATTGACCTGCTGTGCTGCACTTGCATTTGAATCTGATTGTGCACCACAAGCGGCTAGTAAAAAGACAAGCAGGGCGGTCATCCCAATGTAGAGAGACTTTTTCCACATTAAGCATTCCCCCTGGTTTTTTTCGTTTTAATGTTTTGTGTAATACGATCCAGTGTAATCGCTACGATAACAATGGCAATACCAGCCTCAAAACCAATCCCTGTTTTCAGCTGCGTTACTGCACTATATACTTCCGAACCAAGTCCTGGTGCACCAACCATTGCCGCAATGACGACCATGGATAGAGCAAGCATGATACTTTGGTTAATCCCAGCTAAGATGGTTTTTGTAGCAAGTGGAAGCTGAACTTTGAACAAACGCTGGAATGTCGTTGAACCAAAAGCTTCTGTTGCTTCAATTAAATCAGATGGTACTTGTTTAATCCCGAGAATGGTCATACGAATCGTTGGCGGCATAGAGAAAATAACCGATGCCACAACGCCAGGTACTACTCCGATGTTAAAGAAGAAGATCGCTGGTAAAAGGTAAACGAATGCAGGCATTGTCTGCATTAAGTCTAAAATAGGTGTGACAATTTTACGCACTGTTTCCTTCTGTGATGCCCAAATACCGATCGGAACCCCGATCACGATAGAAATGACCACAGCTGTCAGAACGAGCGCAAGTGTTTGCAGCATTGGCTGCCAGTAGCCTAAATAGTCGATCAGTAAGAATCCAATAAGTGTGAAAAGAGCAACTCCTCTTGTACTGATCCACCAAGCAATGCCGGCAAAGATAAGCGTTAAAATAATGGATGGAATGACGCCAAGTGCAGCTACAATACCATTTACTGTTCCAGCTAATCCATTTGTGATGCCATCAAAGAAACCACCAAAGGTTAATGTTAACCAGTCAACAAATTGATCGATATAATCCGCGAACGGAATTCTAGGTAAATCACTCATACTAAACATCTTATTCTACCTCCTGTGCAGAAGGCTCTTGTGCTTTAATTTCCTCTAGCTTGTTAGAAGACATGTTGATATATTCATCATTACCTGATAATGCACCAATCAATGCACCTCTGACCACAATACCCTTCATTCTGTTTTTCTCATCTACAACGGCAATTGGAATGTTCGCATCAGACACCGCGTCAAAGATCTCTGTTAAATACGTTGATTCCAATACTGTCGTAAATTCTTTATCAAGAACAGTTTCTAGCGACGCACCCGTTTCTGCCGCTTTTTTCGCTGCTTGTGCAGAAATAACACCTAATAAATGCTTTTTCTTATCTACTGCATAGATAGACGAAATACCAAGGTTCTTCATGAGTGTGAGCGCAACACGTGCCCCTTTATCAATCTGAACTGTTTCTGCACGTTTCATAATATGACCAGCGGTTAATACTTTAGAAAGGTCTACATCTTCAACGAAACGTTCAACATACTCGTTCGATGGGTTCATCAGAATTTCTTCTGGTGTTCCGATTTGAACGATATTCCCGTCTTTCATGAGGACAATGCGGTCGCCAATACGAAGCGCTTCATCTAAATCATGCGTGATGAAAATAATTGTTTTTCCTACAGACGTATGAAGCTCAAGCAATTCATCCTGCATGTCTTTACGAATTAATGGATCTAGTGCGCTGAATGCTTCATCCATTAACAAAATATCGGGGTCATTAGCTAGTGCACGTGCCAATCCAACACGCTGCTGCATACCGCCACTTAATTGATTTGGGTACTGCTCTTCAAAACCTTCAAGTCCAACAAGCTTTAAAGATTCAAGCGCTTTAGAGCGGCGCTGTTCTTTTTCTACACCTTGCAATTCAAGCCCGTATTCTGTATTCTCCAGAATGGTACGATGCGGGAACAATGCGAAGTTTTGGAAGACCATGCTGATCTTTTTCCGTCTGACTTCACGCAATTGATCCTTTGACATATTTGTTATCATATCCCCATCAATATAAATTTCGCCGGAGGTTGGTTCGATTAACCTATTCAGCAGCCGCACAAGTGTGGACTTTCCGCTCCCTGATAGCCCCATGATGACAAATATCTCGCCGTCATACACATCAAAATTTGCTCGATTGACACCAACTGTTGCGCCGGTCTCTTTTAGGATTTCTCTTTTTGTCTTCCCTTTTTCAAGCATTTGAGATGCTTTTTTAGCATTTTTACCGAAAATTTTAGATACATTATTTATCTTGATTTTGATCTTTCTCTCTTCAGAATTCATTTTTTCCCTCCAAATTAGCATCTTTATAACCGTAACATAAGCGTTATGATGCGAACAATCTTTAGAATTCGCTTATTTCCGTACAATATGTATGAATTCCATATAGAGGTCTGGTGATTACAGTTTATACGCCGTATTACTCGTAAATCCTATAGAATGCTTCATAAACTACATATTTTACGGGGTATTTCCTCTCACCAGACAATATTTTACTGAAAATCCCTTATTGTGCTAAAAAATAAGTCGAATCCTTGTGGTAGCGGGCTTTTTCTTTCATGGGTGAACCATGCCCCTGAACAGGATTTACCCGAAAAAGGTCACATAAAAACCTTTTTTCTCAAATTTTAATCAAATTCATGAAAAAACTGCCTGCAACTTTCGTTACAGACAGCCTGTTTTTTTAGGACTCTAGGGCAGCTCTCTTAATATTATCTTGAAGTTCAAGCATACGTTTTGTTCCGTCCTCACGTAATCGTTTGTTTTCTTCTTCAATCTGCTTCGTCTCTTTCATCCCTTGTACAATCGTATTAAAGGATGATTCGATCGTTTCAATGTCGATGCTTGGACGACCTGATAATTTAGCAATCTCAACACTTTGACTTGAGATATTTTCAGCATTTCGTTTCAGCATTTCATTCGTTCTTCTGTCCAGCTCACTCATGGAATCAGCCACAAGCTTTTGTCTCTTCGCTGTTACCGCTTGAATGATTCCATTTTTGAAAATTGGAATCGTAATGATGAAGGCAGAGTTAATTTTCCCGATTAATTTCGTATTACCACGCTGCAGCAAACGGATTTGTGGTGCCGTTTGAAGTGCCACCATCCGTGCCATATCAAGATCATATACACGTTCCTCAAGCGCTTGAATCCCATTACGAAGCGTATCTAGCTCCATTTGTGCCAGCTGGTTTCCCCCCGCCGCTTTTTCTTCATAAGAAGGAACCAATTGTTTTAATTCTTCGATCTTCATTTGCCCTGCGACGACATACTTTTCAAGCTCCATATAGTATTGAATGTTATGCTCATACATTTCTTCAAGCGTAACCGTCGATTTGGTCATTTCATCTTTGTATTTACTGATTTCCACATTGATTTTTTCAATTTCTGCACCGAGCGTTTGATATTTGCTGAAAATCTTCTCGATCATGCTGCCACCGCGTTTAAAGATTTTTGATAACAAACCGCCCTTAGGCTCGTCAAAATCATTTTTATCAAAACGATCCATGATCTTTCCAAGCTGTGTAAGCATCGTTCCAGAGTCTGTGACACTTGTTGAACGCATCATAGAGAGGATACGGTCAGAAAACTTAGAGATTTCGACAGCCGGCTGTTTTCCGTATTCAAGCAGTTCAAGCTGATTTTTGGCATCAATCTGTCTCGCAATGTTTTGGACTTCTGGTTCATTGCGCAGCTGAACGCGAATATCGTCTGCCTTTTCAATCGTGATTTCCTCTTTATCAATTGAAATGATGTCATTTCCGTTTGTATTTGTCATAAGCTTTGATCTCCTTATCGGTTTTTAATGGATTGAAATAACTTTCTCACAATGGACGGCTCTTTAAACTCTTGGTTCATGACCATTTCATCAAGCCAATGTGTATCAAATAATTGATCGTCTATATACCGCTCTATACACTGATAGCCGGCGGGATGATAGACGAAGAGATCCACACCCATTTCATTTAGGAAAATCAGGGCAGCCGCATCAGAACGAGTCAGCTCACCATTATATTCCGTATGGTATAAAATCACTTTCGGTACAGTCTGGGCATAATCAAAGGTTTGAATGAGTTCAATTACATCTTGGTTCATATGCAAAAGCTGCTTGAATAAATAAATACGCACATCTAATTCGGTCTCATGACCTTCTTTTAACAGCTTCGGATGCTGACAAATTCGAGAAATGGCCTCTGCGATCGCACGCTGCGTGCCCTCATATAAATGCGAGAACTGCCACACATTGCTTTTCATTAACAAACCAGGGTCAACCTCTCCTGCTTTAGAGAGTGCATGCTGATAATGAAATTGATAATTCGAAGACACTTCTTGTGTGAAAGGGAAATGACGGATCGTTTTCGTTTCTTTCCCCTCCATTAGCGTATGGATACGGTCCCAATATTCTCGCTTGTCTCTCGTCACCCCCATCATCTTCGCAAAAAGATTCGGAATCTGTATGGTGTCACGGTCTGCTTTGAAATTCGGGCGGATAAACGACCGTTCCTTTGCAATTAAAAACAGCTCATCATACGTTGTCTTTAGCGTAATAGAATGAGGGGTATGATCTCTGAATTGCCATGGCTTATATAGCATGGAATCTTCTGTGTGAAGTACCTCTTCAAGCTCTCTTGTCGAACGGTACGCCACCGTTGATTTCCTCTCAGGCTTTTCAGTAGGGAACGGTTCAAGCTTTGACGTCCCTGGATACTGATCAATAAAAGTCAGCTTTTCTTCTGGATCTAATTCACGAAATTGATCCTTGCCTTCTGGATGAAACAGCACCACATCACAGCCAATCAGCATGACATAGTAAAGAAAATAAAGCTGACTTTTATTCGCCTCTCCATACCAAATGACAGCTGGCATTTTTTCTTCCATATTGCCTTCCTTCAGCCATGGTCCTAGATGATTATTTGAAAACTTCACCACATCTAGCAACACACGGCGGAAATCAGGATGCTGGAATCCCCCTTCATGCAGCTGCTTGAAATGTTCAAACACCTGGATTAACGAAAGGCGGATATGCCGGTTCATCACTGGGTTTGGATGACGGACAATGAGCTGTTCACCGTCTAAGAAAGCCACAAATCGATTCACGGACAATCCCTTTTCTTCCTGATTGATCATATGAATCCGCTGGAGCGCTTGAAAGTGCTCCGGCTCAATATGCCGGTTGAGGGTTTCACTTAAAATATGCATGCCGTCAGTTTCGTATAATTCATGCAAATAAATAAAATAATCGGTTGCATCATGCGGAGTTCCAAGGACACGGGCGGCGAGACGCGGCAAGGATAAGGTGTGCTCGTCCTTGACGTAGCCGTCTCGTTCAGGGAGCGGCTTTTTCAGCAGGTTTTTCCAGGCTTCCTGTTTCGCCCGTGTCTGGGTTACGTTGATTTCTTTATAGCTCACGCCGCTCCTTCCTTTCTCCTATATTTTCTCGAAAGCTACTACTATCATATCATTCAGCCTTCTACTTCTGCTATCGAATCGAAGGCTTTTTTGCTGTGTTCATCTTCTTTGCGACAGAAGCGGCGATTTCGTCTGCCGCCGCCATGCCAGAGGCTGTCGTCGGTTCAAGCGATAGATCAACATCTAAGACTTCCCCATGACTCGGAGCGAAGCCTTTATCCGCTTGACGTATGAGATCAGCATCTAACAAGGAGTCGCCCGCACCATATACATATTCAAGGTGTAGCCTTTCTTTTAGAAAAGCAACAGCAGCCCACTTATTGAGCGGCTTTGGAATAAAATACAGCTTTCGACCCTGAAGGGAAACTTGCCAGCCTCTCTCCTCACCCCACAGCCTTAATTCAGCGAGCGGAATATGAGAAAGAAACTCGTCTTTCATAATTAAATAAAGAAATCTTCCCTCAGCTGTTCGAGTACGTTTCACCCAAGCGGCAACCGGAAGTTCAGAGATCGCCCGCAGCATATCTCTCACCGGCATACACTCTTGCAGTCTCTCATCTACAATCGCCTGCCACTCCTCAAGTGGCTTGCCGTGATGAAGGATACAGCCGCCGTTTGTCGTGACGGCATACTCTGGTTTGATCTCTTGCTGAAAGAGAGTGATTCGTTCAAATTGTGCTGTCGTTCTTGTCGTCACTGGGATAAACCAGCCTGCTTGATGAATTGCCTGTAAGGATGCTTTCGTTTCAATAGACATGTAGGAAAGCGGCCGGTCGTCCAGCACCTCAATTAATTCGTATGCTCCCTTGTATGCATACTGCTCAAGCATTCGATGTGAGTATATCAGTGTCCGGTCTAAATCACTGGCAAATGCGATATTCTTCATGACGATTGCTCCATCGGGCGGATGAGTCCGCAGCATGTGTAGGACATGTTGGCATATTCAACGACGGGCACGCCTCTGTCCTCTGCGAGTAGTAAAATGTGCTTGAGCTTTTCCCGAGATCCAGGCTGAATAAGTATTTTCCAAGGGACTCTTCTGAGCAACACACGGGTCGTCTCACCGACACCCGGCTTAATCAAATGCGTATTGTCAATCTGGAACTCCTGACCAATAGCTTCAATGGAGGTCATCCCCCGCCAGTCAGGAGGCGTTCCTTGTGCGAGCAGGGTCTCTGCTTTCTCTTGTATATTTGCCTTAAGTTCAGAAAATGCTTCTTCAATTGTATTCACGTACAGATTAGAGACATCCTCATCAATGAGCTCTTCATAATACTTGGCCCCATGGAAATCATCGGCATGGATCCAGCGGTTGTTTAGCACCGTTCGACTAACTAGGCCAGAGACGGTTGAATTCAAGCAGGCACTTGGAATGAGGAAATCCTCTCTCGTTCCGTAAACACTCGTACAATAACCAGGATCAGCAAGCACAGCTAGCTCACTCGAAAGACGAATTCCATATTTCTGTTCAAAATCAAGCACCGCTTTTTGAAGCTCTTTGGAAATAGCACCCTTTCCAGTCCAACCGTCAATAAAGGCAATCTCAAAACCTGGATGTTCTTTGAGTATATAATGTAGCGCATTTTCATCTATTCCGCGGTCACGAATAATAGAGATGCTATAATGCGGCAAATCGAGACCATACGTCTTTCTGATATACCGTTTAATGAGCACCCCGATTGGTGTCCCAGCCCGTGCCAAGCTGCACAGAACGGTTTGAAAACCTCGCTTTTTCACAATTTGTTCTGCGACAACCGCTACGGCTTCCGCTACCTTTTGCTTACTTTCTTCAAGAGATTGATAGAATAAGTCCATATAAGATGCCGTCGGCTTATATTCAATTGGCAGCATTTCTGAGTAATGGGCACCGCTCTGAATAGAGCGCTCCCGCTCCTCAGTACTTTTCTCCATCTCAATCGACGATAAATCCTTGAGTAAGAAGGTTACGTCCTGCTCTGGATAGCTTCCCATCTTTGTATACACGTTAGCCATTCACCTTCACCTCATCTGATAAAGTCACAATATGCACATGCTTCACATGCCGCTCAGCAAATAAGTGGATCAGCGGCATCAAAGCTTCTTGAGACACCTTTTTCTCAAAAAACAAAAAGACATCATCGTACTGATCTTTAGGGATATTGTACACATAGTGCTGAATGCGGGCATCCTCCGGACTCAAAAATGCGAATCCGTTTTGAACGGCGTACCCTTCCTTTTCAACCGGATGAATCGGACTTCTTGTCGTCGAATGAAAAAGGACACCTTCGCCCATATGAGCTGCAAGTCTCATCGGCACATACATCAATTCTCCTGTTCCTAAGCAGAGTGTCTGTTTTCCTTTTCGTTTTCGCTGAAGCTTCAGCCCAGCCTCAGCAGCTGCTTGATCAATGGCGTCCGTGTCCGCTGCGCTTAAACCGAAACGACCTGTTTCATGGATATACGGCGAATGCCCTGCCGGATTGACTGCATGGGAAAGTGAATATGGCACTTGCTTAAAGAATGATTGAAGAGAATGAAAAGAGAGTTCAGGTCTTTTCTCTTGCGCAGCAATTTCATACGAATAAGCAGGCTCATCCAGCGTTGTCCCCCGAAACATCATCTGCCCTTTTAATAAAGATAATGATGTGATATTTATACCTAGCTCCTCTTGAAGCTGAAGCATTGCTTCCTCGTGCTCCTCTGTTCTCCAATCTAAAATGGATAGAATCGTATAAGAGGATCTAGGGTGCTTTGCGTGCAGATCCCGAATGATATTCATATTTGTCCGGCCTGTCGTGACCTCATCATCTACTAGCACAATCGGGCGATCCGTCCGAAGTAAGGCGTCGTCTGCGTAGCAAAGCTGATCTGTCGCATGAGAATGTTCCTCTTCAAATACGAGTGAAGGATCAAGATCCAACAGCTGTTCACGTGTCGTATGAATGTAAGATGCTCCTTCTATGACGTCATACACACCATGACCAAGCGCAGTTGCCGTTTCAGCAAAGCCGATCACAATCGGCTCGTTTACCGCAGAAAGCTTCTCTTTTTTGAGCACAGCATAGGCTTCGGTTAACTTAACATGATCATTCGTTTTTAGTGCATCTACTATATCGTCTTGATGCGGGGGCGTCTTGCCTGTTTGTTCTTTTGCATAAGCCATTGCCAAAAGACCTGAGACGAGGAGTGGTTTCAACGGGTGAACAGGCATATGTTTCCCGAGCACCTTACTAACAAATAAAAAGGCTCTCTTTTTGTTCACCCGTGCCGCCATGTCAAAAAGATGTTCTTTTTCAAGCTGAAGCGTACCCTCTTTGAGGTTAAGCTCCACCTCCATATGTTCCAAGATGTTCAGCGTATGCGGCTTCTGATTCTGTGAGTATGTCGATATAGCTTCTATTTTCATGAAACACCCCGTAAATGTCTGACTTCATTAAAATGTTTTCCGCCCAGCGATAGTGCGGCTTCGTTTCGTTCATTTTATTAGAGAAGGTACTCTTCATCACACCGACTGTACCATCTGCATGTTCTAAAATACTTAATGCATCCATGTACTCTTCCTTTGTGACAACGTACATGCTTTGAACTGGCTTGAGATGTGTTGGATGGATGACTGTCTTGCCATGAATACCATTTACCACATCCAGCCTTGTCTCTTTGAGCAGACCTTGCATATGATCGAGTTCAGATGAGGAAGATTCACCGCTCTTAGAAATTGCACGGATGAATGGATTTTGTTCTTTTCGTGCCGGTCCAAAATGCTCCCATACAGCTCCTGATATCACAAAAGAACGACCAAAATAATTGATGATATCTGTGATCAACTCAGCAATGACTCTGATCTCATAAATGGTGGTCTCGCGATCACGGCGAATGCCGTATAATCCACACAGATCCGTTGCCCCAATGCGAATATTCAAAATATATTCCTCATCATTCAGCATGATCTGCTTTAATTCAGACAACACCTGATATCTCGTTTCTTTTTCTAATAAATCTGGTGTTTCTAAAATGGGCATTCCGTATAGTGTTTTCTGAGTTTGTGCTGAAGCCTGTTTCAAACTGTCCACATATTCCTTTGCATTGTGAACGGAGCACTTTGGAAACACAAAACCAGTCAGTAAATGAAGAGAGGGACCGAGCAAATCTGCCATTTTGAGCAACTGTTTGGGCGAACGAACCCGAATAAATAAAAGCGGCAAATGCTCAGCTATTTCTGGAGAGTGATGAATTGTCTCAGAAAGGCAGGTCAATTGTGCCACTATATTCTGTTCAGCCATGTCCACTTCCTGATCACCAATGGCGTCCTCCAAGCAAAACACAACAGAGCAAAGCGCTTCATATTTCTGCGAAAGCAGCATGTCTGCTACATCCTGTCTTGTCGCAGGCATATACAAAGTAGCACCTAATGCATGCGCAAGTACATGCCTTGGCGTCAATGAATGAACTGCCGCCGGCCGCTTAAAAAAAATATCGTGCTGCCTCGTCTCTGATAAAAAACGAAAATATCGCATGCAGTGCCACCTCCTGTTGTAATGACTTGATGATTCAAAAAAGGATGGAGCCGCTAGTCAACTCCATTCCTTTTTGATCGTCCTATTCTTCTTTTGAAGCCGCAGCTTCGTTTGTTACACCTTGATGCTTCTTCTTATTGATTTTATGAACAATAAACGTTCCGATAAACGCTAGGATAATAATCGCAAAGAATGCAAGATGCGGGATTTCAATATGAGCAGCACTTAAGCCCATTTTGATGGCAATAATTCCAATGAGAATAAATGCCGTATTCTCAAGCTCTGGTATACGGTCGATGAGCACAAGGAATAATTGTGCCACTGTACGCATCATGAGAATTCCAAGCATTCCACCTAAAAGAAGAATCCATACTTCCTCAGATACAGCGAATGCAGCAAGAATACTGTCTACCGAGAAGGCAAGGTCCATAATTTCTACAGAAATAACAGTTGCCCAGAAGACGCCAAATACCCGAATCATCCAGCCTTCTTTTTTCAATTCCTTCGCTTCGTCATCTCCGTCACCTAACCAGAAGTGCTTAATGACCAGCCAAGCTAAGTATGCAGCGCCTAGTACCTTAATCCACCAAAACTTAATAAGCAGCATCCCTACGCCAATAAATAGAAAACGGAAGAAATAAGCGCCAATTAATCCGTAGGTTAATGCCTTTTTACGCTGCTTTTCAGGTAAATGTTTCACCATAACAGCTAATACAAGTGCGTTATCCGCTGACAACAAACCTTCAAGCACGACAAGGGTCCCAATAAGCCCCCAAGAGACAGGGTCTGTTAATACCTCTGCCCACATATGCCAATCAAAAAACGAGGCATACGTGTCCAACATATGTTTCAAAATGTCCAACTGGTTTTCCTCCTATAAGTGTAGAAGCATCAGCAGGCTTTCGCCTGCTGTTATTCTTGATCGCTGTTTCTTTCTCACTTTGGAAAATACCCTCATATGAGTCATTGGCAGCGCCTCTTGAATGAAGTTGTTTCTTCTCTTTACACTTCTAACCCATAATTTTGACAAAGAGCTGCAAGTCCGCCAGAGAATCCGCTTCCGATTGCGTTAAACTTCCAATCGCTGCCGTGTCTATATAGTTCGCATACAACGACAGCTGTTTCAATTGAGAAGTCCTCGCCTAAATCAAAACGAATCAATTCTTCCCCGCCCTCTTCATTTACAACACGAACAAATGCATTAGAGACTTGTCCAAAATTCTGGCTGCGTGCCTCTGCATCATGAATCGTAACTGTAATTCCGATACGATCAATGTTAGCAGGAATTTTCGAGAAATCAACGAGAATTTGCTCGTCATCTCCATCTCCTTCACCCGTACGGTTATCACCGGTGTGAGTGACACTGCCACTTGGATGCTGCAGATTATTATAGAACACAAAGTCTGTATCTTGTTGACAACGATTGTTTGCATCTACTAAGAAAGCCGAAGCGTCCAAATCAAATTCGGCTCCGCCTGAATATTTATTCGTATCCCAGCCAAGTCCGATCATCACTTTTGTCAGCCCTGGGTTGGTTTTCGTTAAATCGACACGTTGTCCTTTTGAAAGCTGAATCGCCATATTCGTATCTCTCCTATCTCCTGAAAATATGAAAACGGGCGTTACCCGATATCTAAGCCGAAGTCTGTTGCAATGCGGGCAAGTCCGCCTTGATAGCCTGATCCAACAGCTGAGAATTTCCACTCTCCGCCATGACGGTATAATTCACCTACAATAATCGCTGTTTCAATTGAAAAGTCTTCTGCCAAATCATAGCGAATGAGCTCTTCATTTGATGCCGCATTTAAAATGCGGACGTAAGCGTTAGACACCTGTCCAAAGTTTTGGCTGCGTGCTTCTGCATCATGGATTGTAATGACGAAGGAGATTTTCTCAATACTTGCTGGTACAGTTGAAAGATCAACATTGACCTGCTCGTCATCTCCGTCTCCTTCACCTGTACGGTTATCGCCTGTATGTACGATACTTCCGCCACCGCCAGTTGTTTGATTGTAGAAGACAAAGTCAGATGGAGAGTTTGCTTTCCCTGCTGCATCTAAAAGGAATACGCTTGCGTCTAGATCAAAGTCATGTCCGCCATCATACTTGTTTACATCCCAGCCAAGACCTACGACTACTTTTGTTAAACCTGGATTCGTTTTTGTTAAATCAATTTTTTGACCTTTCGCTAAAGAAATTCCCACTAGGAACCTCTCCCTTCTAATTAAATGTAGTTTCTCGTAATATCGGCAAGCTTCGCATCGTTTGTACCATTTCCTACAGCTACAAACTTCCACTCATTCTCGTGGCGATAAAGCTCTCCAACGATTAATGATGTTTTACCTGCATATTCATCTTTCAAATTATATTTCACTAATTCTTGATTGTTTGAACGGTCAACAATTCGGATGTAAGCATTTTGAATCATACCAAAGTGTTGGTTTCTTCTAAGTGCATCATAAATGTTCACAACGAACACCAATTTATTCACATTGCCTGGCACCTTGCTTAAGTTGACGAGGACTTGTTCATCATCTCCGTCTCCTTCACCTGTTAGGTTGTCACCTGTATGCTCAACACTACCGCATTTGCTTTTCAAGTTACCAAAGTAAATCAAATCTTTATTTTCAACAAACTTATCATTTTTCAGCATCAGCACTGAAGCGTCACAATCAATATCAGCGCCGCCTCCGCCGCCAAACAGCTTTCCAAGAAAACCGCCGCCTTGTGACACAGGGTCCCAGCCAAGTCCAACTAGAATATTGGTTAGTCCTGCTTTTCCTTTTGTTAAATCAATACGTTGACCTTTTTCTAATGTAATCGCCAAATCAATCACTCCTCCAGCATAATAAAAATCTATTTATTAAGCGATGGACCCTATTAAAATCATCATACATGAAAATTCGACAAAATTCATGAAATGACATTGGAGCCTCTTACTCTTTTTTCTATTTACTAGTATATACGATCTATGTATAAAAGAGGTTTCAATATGATGATATTTTTTTAAAGAAAGATCCATGACAAAAATGATTCATGTCGTAAAAGAAGTGTTTCATGTGAAACATTGTCGAATGTTCCCGTTACACAGCCTCTCGCTTAAAAACAGGGCGCGCATCCACTTCATATGTTGATATAGAAAATTCATGTACATAGCTGTGATAAACCCTTTCATTTCCTTCCGTTCATGACTTTCTTTATACTTATGGATAGAATTCAACGTATTGATGAAAGGGTGTTGATGATGCCATCACTTCATATATTAGATCAAGTCGCCATCCCTAAAGACCAATCCGCACAAGAAACATTGGTTCATACGACAGAGCTGGCCAAGCTTGCGGAAACACTGGGGTATGAGAGGTATTGGTTTGCTGAACACCACAGCACGAGAGGACTCGCGAGTACAGCGCCTGAAATATTAATGGCACATATTGCTTCACACACATCGACTTTGCGTACAGGCTCTGGGGGGATTTTACTCCCGCAGTACAGCCCTTTTAAAGTAGCAGAAGTCACCCGCCAGCTTGAAGCCCTTTACCCTGGGCGGATTGAGATCGGGGTTGGTAAATCCCCAGGCGGAATTGAACGGACGAGACTTGCTTTGACAGACGGCGTGAAGAAAGAACTATCTCAATTTGACCGCCAGCTGGAGGACCTTCTTTTTTACTTATCTGACAGCCTGCCTTCTGGTCATCGGCATGCAGGAGTGAAAGCGGCTCCGCTCGTTGATTCTTATCCGCCAGTCTGGTTGCTTGGACTCGGGGAAAACAGTGCCATCCAGGCGGCATCACTTGGAATCAACTATATTTTCGGACATTTTATTCATCCTGCACGAGGCAGGCAAGCTTTTGAAGCGTATCGGTCACACTTTTCTCCATCCGTTTTCTCACGTCAGCCTCAGTCTATGTTTGCTGTCTTTGTGATCTGCGCAGACACAGACGAGGAAGCAAGCCGCATTGCCACCAGTACAGATTTATGGCTACTTCGGGTTGAAAAAGGGCTGGACAGCCGCATTCCTTCTATAGAAGAAGCAGAGAACTATCATTACACTGAGCAAGAAAAGAAAAAAGTGTTACAAAACCGCCAGCGAATGATTGTTGGCTCAAAGCAAACAGTGAAAGAACAGCTACAAATCTTAATGGACCGCTATCAAACGGACGAGATCATGATATTAAACAATTCATTTGATCCAATGGAAAAACAGCGTTCCTTTGAACGAATCGCAGAACTATTTTGAAGCCAATCTTACATTGGCTTCTTTTTTTACATTGTCATAAAAAATGGGAAATGTAACATCGAGATGTCAAAACGCTTCCTTCTGTCATCTGATCGCAAATGTGTCTTCTAATCGTTAGCGAACTGTAAACGCATGGTAGGTGTACCTTTTATATAGTAGAGGTACATATGAAGTAACGGTTTACAATGCTGAGAAGGAAGGAGATGACTGGCCTTGAATAAGCGACTCGACTGGGTGGATGCGGCTAAAGGAATCGGCATTCTGCTCGTCGTTATGGCACATGTACCCATTCCTGATTCATTCAAGCAATTTATATATTCTTTTCATATGCCACTCTTCTTTTTACTATCAGGTATGATGTTTCGATCATCCTCACAACCTGCTATGTCATTTATACAGAAAAAAGCGAAAAGCTTGCTCTTACCTTATCTCTATTTCTCCATTATTACGTACGTTTTCTGGTTCACGGTGACCCGATTTTTCGCCTTTAAGGGGCAAACAGATATTGATCCCTTCGTTCCATTTACGGGAATTTTCATTTCAAATGCCGATGAAGCAAGACTGACGCATAACCCAGCCATCTGGTTTTTAACGACGCTCTTTTTAGTGGAAATGTTGTTTTTCTTGATGCATCGTCTGACAAAAGGAAAACCAGCTGTATTGATTTTACTGACCGTCCTTTGCGGCGGAGCCGGATATGCTTCCACGCTATTGTTAAACCAGAGTCTCCCTTGGAATGCCAACGTTGCGTTAACGGCTGTTGTGTTTTATTCAATCGGATTTTTAGCAAAACAATGGTTTGTGGAATTAAAAACAGACCCTACCCTTCTGTTATGTACAGGTCTGCTTGTACTGACTGCATATATGCAAAGCTTTAATTCACGAATTGATATGCGGGTCAATGACTATGGGGATCTATTCATTTTTTATGCTTGTGCACTGCTCGGTTCAGCTGCTGTTATTTATTTAAGCTTCAAATTGAAAACGTCCACGATATTGACGTATCTCGGACGTCATTCCATTGTGATTCTCGTCCTGCAATTTGCCGGTATCGATATCATGAAGGCATTTGTTTATTACGGACTAGGCATCAATATCTCTGATACAACGCAGCTTTCTTGGACGCTCTTTTATACGATCGGTACATTGCTGCTCATGGTGCCATGTATCTCTTTCTTGAGCAAGTATCCTATGCTGCTCGGCAAACCAGCAAAGTCAGCACACCGCTACAAAGAAAAAACATCCGCCGGCTAATGGGGCGGATGTTTTTCTATTATTCATCATTTAATTGAGATGGATAAAGTGTCATTCCTCCATCAACAAATAATGTAGTACCTGTAATATAGGCAGCTTCTTTCGATACGAGAAATGCAGCGGCGGATCCAATCTCCTTCGGATCACCAAACGTTCTCATTGGAATTTTCTCAAGCTGCTTTTGTTTTTTTTGTTCATCTTGAAGGTCGTCATTTGATTCCGTTGCTATCGTACCTGGTGCAATCGCATTGACCCGAATACCCGCTTCGGCATAATCAAGAGCCAGCGTCTTCGTCATCATATTCATTCCTCCTTTAGAAGTAGAGTAATGAACATTGAACGGACGCGGGATCTCTTGATGGACACTGGATATATTCAAGATTGATCCTTTCACATCATGCTCCATCATATAGGCAATCGCTGCCTTTGCTCCTAAAAATGAGCCTGTGATATTCACATCAATGACCTTTTGCCATTGTTCCAACGTCATTTCATGCGGCATTGCTTCTTCACCATTAAATCCCGAATTATTGACGAACACATCTAGTGCGTTAAAATTCTCCAGCGCGGCATCCATTAACGCCTGAATCCCTTCCTCTTTGGAGACATCTGCGTGTACTTTCACCGCCCTACCTCCATGCTGTTGAATGGCTTGTACTGTTTCTTCAGCACCCTCTTCATCACCTTTATAATTCACAACCACGTTCATTTGTTCTTGTCCAAACCTCAAGGCGATGGCTTGTCCAATCCCTTTAGAAGAACCTGTCACAATGGCTGTTTTCCCTTTTAAATCTTGATACATCTTCATTTCCTCCAATCACGTGCTTCATCTTGTTGATACACAATGGTTACCCATTTTGAAAAAAAGAAAAACACAATCCTCTTGAATACAAAGGATTGTGCTGTTCATCAAGCTAAAAGGTGTTATAAACATTCTCGCAAGTTTCAGCTGTGGGCTGGTAAAAGCAATGTGACTTATATCTTGCCACAAACGGCTGATTGTACCAAGTGGATGGACAATTTCCAGGCGGTTTGAAATACCAAAGACTGAATTTCGCAGGCCAAAATCGTTCACCATTAATGTTCCTCCGTGCAAGTGTCTTTTCACTTTCTCGTGCTCGCTGATAAAAATAGCCATGCGTGACTGCCTCAAACGCATGCTCCTGATAAATCATTTGTGGAATCGTACGCAGCCCTTTAAAGTCAGAACAGTTGGCACGCAAACGATTGATGCCTACATTTCCTACAAGCAGCATCCCTTGTTTCCCTTCACCTTCCGCTTCGGCTCTCAGCAGTCTGGCCATTAAATCAATATCAGAGCTTGTCGCTCTTACCACTGCCATACATCCACCTCCCATTCATTTCTCTTTTATTTTATGTAGGGTTTCTGTGTAGATGACTGCCATTTTGAAGGGAAAAGACACATTCCGTGTCGAGAGCCTGTCTAAATACCTCAACATTTCGCTGGACAAGTGTCTCTATGTCAACAACACACAAACCTAGTGATCATACACATCACAGGAAAAAATATTCATTACTAACGACTCGTTTACAAGTCATAAAAATCCTTCTATTTGCTACATCTTCTTCAAAAACAGTCATTTGAACCTATTCAATAATCCGACTCAAAACCTTAAAATATAAAATGTTGAGTTTTTACAGGAGATTTCAAACAATAAAATACACATTTCTCCTCTCAACATAGTGTCATTTTTACTACTTGAAGTGGATGAACCTTTCGAACGCACTGAGGTATTGACAGTACTTTCGCTTCATTCTACAGTAAAAAACATACAGTATTTTTCTTTTTGTGCAAAAAGAACGATATGAACTAAAGCTTTCCAATGAATTTCACCATAAAACCCGAGGAGGAAAACATCTCATGTTTAAAAAGAAATTATCCCTGTTTCTTCTGATTTTGTGTGTAACTGTTGTCGCTGCTGCTTGTAGTGGTGGAAAAGACAAAACTGCTGCGAAAGAAAGCGATACAAAAAAATCTCTTGATGCAGCTGAAGTAAAAGTAGAAAGTGCTGAGTACACTTTACCACCTCAATACGATACATCTGTTCAGGATGATCAATATGTCCTAAAAGTGAATGTATCTGTAAAAAACATCAGCAAAGAACCATTGAATGTGGATAAAAGCAACTTTACGCTTTACCAAGATGACGCTCAGGTGTCTACCATCTCTCCTGATGACTACAACGAAGTATTATCTTCAAGCTCTCTAAATGCAGGTAAAGTATCAAAAGGTGGACTTTTCTTTGTGGTTGATAAAGAAAAAGACTATCAATTGGTTTACACAGAGCCTGGTACTGGATCGAAAAAAGATGACAAAACACTAGAATTCGATATTAAAGGAAAAGACTTGATGAAAAAGGCAGATACACTTCAAGCGTCTGCAAAAGCCCTTTCTTCTTATATTGATGTCATGATCTTTGGTAAGAAAAATGACGATTTCGAAAAACTAACAGGTGATAACAAATCAACTGTCGTAAACGAATTTGATAAATCATTCAAACAAGGCTACATTTCTTCTTCTGGTATTTCATCTAGCTCAGCAAAAGACGAAAACCTTGATAAGCTTCTAAAAGCTGTGAAAGAAACATTAGCTGAAAAATCAAAGGTATCAACGAAAACAAAATCAATCAGCGGTGATAAAGCTGTCGTGACTGTGACACTTACACCAATTGATGCAAGCCCGCTTGTCGATCGTTTAAAAGAAAAAGCAACTGAATTCTACAGCAAAAACCGTACAGCATCTTATGATGATGCACAGAAATATCTACTTTCTATCTATCCAGATGAATTTAAAAAATTAGGACCATCATCTTCTGAAGAAACAGTAGAAGTGAACATGAAGAAAAACGATATCGACCAATGGAAACTTGATTTGAACGACTACAAAACAAGCTCATTGGTTGAAAAGTTCATCAAGAACTAAAGAAAAACCCCCGGTTCCCGGGGGTTTCAGCTTGTAGACAAAGTCTACAAGCTTTTTTGTATAATAAGGGTAATAACACATTTCTGTGGGGGATAAATATGTTATCGAATCGTGAAGAAGAAAGAAGAAATCAATTAGAAGTCGTGGCCTTAGATGAATTAGTGCCTGAAGATCATCTCGTACGAAAAATTGATCAAGCGATCGATTTTGATTTCGTTTATGATCTTGTCAAAGATCATTATAGTTCTGATAACGGCAGACCAAGTGTGGATCCCGTTGTTCTTATTAAAATGGTTTTGATCCAATACCTATTCGGCATCCGCTCTATGCGTCAAACCATTAAAGAAATTGAAACCAATGTTGCTTATCGTTGGTTTATTGGGTATGGATTTTCTGAGAAAATTCCGCACTTTTCTACCTTCGGTAAGAACTACGTGAGACGCTTTCATGATACAGATTTATTCGAACAAATTTTTTATCGAATCTTAAGAGAAGCGATGAAAAAAGGCCTTGTTGATCCCTCTATTGCTTTCATTGATTCAACTCATGTAAAAGCGAACGCCAATAAGAAAAAACTTGAAAAGAAAATTGTTCGAGTAGAAACGAGAAGTTATCAAAATCTGCTTCATGAGGAGATCAATGTTGATCGTGAGGAACATGGAAAAAAGCCGTTACCCCTACAGAATAAAGAAGAGAAAAAAGAAATCAAGGTCAGTACAACTGACCCAGAGAGTGGCTACTATGTAAAGGATGAACGTGAAAAGTTATTTGCTTATTCATTTCATACGGCTTGTGATTCAAAAGGATTTATTTTAGGAACACTGGTCACTGGTGGAAATGTTCATGATAGTCGTATGTTAGATTCACTCGTATCAAAGGTGACAAAGAAAGTCGGAAAACCCAATGTAGTCGCAGTAGATGCTGGATATAAAACACCTTATATCGCCAAGTTTTTAATGGATCAAAAGATAAGACCTGTCATGCCTTACACTCGCCCGAAAACAAAAGTTGGTTACTTGAAAAAGAATGAATACGTATATGACGCACATTTTGATTGTTACATTTGCCCCAACGGGCAAATTCTCTCTTATCGTACAACAACTAGAGAGGGATATAAGCAATATGCGTCTGATTCAGAGGTATGTAAATCCTGCTCGTTTTTAGATAACTGTACACAAAGTCAAAATCACATCAAACAGATTCACCGACATATTTGGCAGGACTACCTAGACGAAGCAGACCATCTGAGACTCACTAAAATGAATAAGAACATCTATGCAAAACGGAAAGAAACGATCGAACGCGTTTTTGCGGATGCAAAAGAAAAGCATGGAATGCGATGGACGAAACTTCGAGGACTGAAAAAAGTTTCGATGCAGGCGATGCTTACTTTCGCTGCCATGAATCTTAAGAAATTAGCAAACTGGACATGGAAAGAGCCGTGCCCAGCGTAAAGTAACTTATCAATTTTATCAAAATAAGTGAAAACCCCACTTTTACTTGAAATAAAGGTGGGGTTTGTCTACGGTCTGAAACCCCCGGTTCCCGGGGGTTTTCTTTAGTCTTTTTTTGATTGATGTCTATATTTGATTCCGACATACAAGCAAGTAAGGAAGAAAATGGTGACCCACACCCACAAGACATTCACCATCAATATTGTGGTGGCTACTACGATCAAAATTGTGAGATCTAGTTTTTTTTCTAGTTTTTTATGGGTGAGAACGAAAATGATTAGTAGAAAAGCGATGAAACAGGTGATCCCATAACTGAAAGCTGCGGGCAATTTTCGCACCTCCTTATTGTAAGGCGTATACTGACAAAAGGATACAATATACTATGAAGATGAATTCCCCTTTTCAGCATCATATCCTTTTATGATGTCAATCGGATCAACTGCATCATCTTCTTGTATGTATTCCTCTACATAAGGAGTGATTAATTTCTCGAACCTTTGCTCATCGCCTTCATAGTCAGATTGGAATAAATGTGCAACAGAACCTAAAGCTCTATCAATTGCATTTCTCAATTCTATCAGCCCTTTTTTATCACTCACTTAAACATACAAAACAAAAAACTTGTAGAAAAAATCTACAAGTTCTTCATTTCTATCAATGAAATGTTCTTTCTATTTCGCAAGCATCCATTTCTCTTTCATAAACAAATTTCTCACGATGACAAACAAGATCATCACTGTCAGCGCCGAAGAGCCGAGCGTCAGGGCAATTGACATTGGGTCAACGATGCCAAACATCAATTGCTTACATAGTGCATGAATATTAAGGAATGGGATCGCAAAGTAATACGTATCTAGCTGCGTAGCGCCTGCTCTCATGGTGAAAAACATCGGAATCACACCTAGTGTAATGATCATGGACATGTACGATTGTGCTTCTTTCACTGAGCTTGAAACGACACTGAGCAGCAGTTCAATCATTGATACCATGAATGAGAAAATAATTAATGCCGCTAACATAACGCCGATGATGCTCCACACTTGATCTCCGAAGTTCAGCGCTTGTTTCAGTTTTTCAGTAAAGAGCAATGTAGAGAGCAGCAGCATGCCAATCGCCACAATGCCACTTAATATACCAAACATAGAAACAGCTAGCCATTTTCCAATTAAAAGCTGAAGTCTGCTGGCCGGTGTCAGGAATAAAGCTTCAATTGACTTTCTATCCTTTTCACCTGCTACGATATCAAGCGCAGCTGGCAAAGCACCTGAGATCACGGACGTCACTAAAATCATTGGAAGGAGAATCGACAGCAGCATGGTGGTCACCCCGTTTTCTCCATCCCCGTCCTCTCCTTCTTGCACATCAACTGATTGCACCTCAAACGGATGAATCACTGACGATTTGATCTGATCCTGTGCTAAACGCTTTTCTACGACTTGATTTTGATATTGTTCAAGCAATGATTGCAGCATTTGAACCGCAATCACGGAATCATCATCTGTTGGATACCCATGGACTTTAATGGCAAACGATGTTTGATGCTGAAGCATGTCGCCTGCATCTTTTGGCATTTCTAGATAAGCATTTGCCTCACCGTCTTTAACGGCTTGCTGCGGGTCATCAAATGTTTCAAGTTTCAGGTTTTTCACTTCTTTGATCATGTCATTCATATCGGACGGAAGCTTTTCATTGATTGCGACTGTATACGTTTTATCGCCTGGATCAGCGATCATGCTTTCGTAGAAAAACACGAGTCCGAGCATCGTCAAAAGAGGGATCAACACTGTTAAGAGCAACGTTTTCCTGTCTCTGAGCGAATCTGTCATTTCTTTTAAAAAGACGGTTTTCCACATTATGCATTCCCCCTTGCGAGCTTCGACATAAAGATGTAATTCAAGTCTTCACTTTGTTCCTGTGCATATAATTCTGGAAGCGTTCCTTTGTACACGAGCTCCCCTTGATGAATCATCATGACACTGTCACAAAGCAGGCTGACTTCTTCCATGATGTGGCTTGAAAATAGAATCGTTTTATTTTGCTGTTTCAACTGATGAATAAACTCTCTGAAAATATTACTCGATGTGATATCTAAACCTGTTGTCGGTTCGTCAAACAAAATAATGTCAGGGTCATGAATCAATGTTCTGGCAATCGCCACCTTTTGCTTCATCCCTCTTGAAAATCCTTTTACCTTGCGATCCATGTACTGCCTCATCCCGAATCGCTTTGCTAAATCCTCAATTCTTGCTTTGATCTCATGCTGATCCAAGCCATATAATTTCCCAAAGTATTCAAGGTTTTCACGAGCCGTCAAACGGTCATAAAGTCCCGTCTCACCGCCAAACAAGACACCAATTCGCTTTTTCACTTCAGTTGCTTCTTTGACTGTATCAAAGCCTGCAACATTGACTGTTCCATGAGTAGGCTCCAATAATGTCGCAACGGCGCGTAATAATGTGGTTTTCCCCGCACCATTTTCTCCTAAGATGCCGACGACTTCTCCTTCCTTCACGGAGAACGTCATATGTTTCATCGCCTTTACGACTTTTTTCTTATCTGTAAACCAGCAACTACAATCGCTGAGAGTAATCATTTGGTTCGCCCCTTTCGACTATCTACGTCTATGATAGAAAAAATACCGCCTGTCTGACATAAAAATGTCGTGAAACGTCCTTTTTCTGTCTTGAAATGATCCATTTTAAAAAACAAATGGTAAAATAGACAAATAATAAGAAGAGTCATAGGTGATTTTTATGATAAAAGTAGGTCTTGTCGATGATTACCGAGTGGATTTAGAAAAGCTGCATGCCATTGTCGGCAGAATGGATGCCGTTGACATCGTTTTTGTGACGCAGTCAGCGGAGGATGCATATGATAAGGTCAAACAGGGCGACATTGATCTATTGTTTGCAGACATTGAGATGCCTGGCATGTCAGGCTATGAATTAGCAGATCTTATTCACTCTCATGCACTGAATGTGGATGTTGTATTTGTGACGGGAAACAGTGGGTATGCTGTCCATGCCTTTGATTTGAATGTCCATGATTATATTATGAAGCCTTATCAAGCTGATCGAATCGCCAAATCCTTAGAGCGCTACATGTCCACCAAGCAGGAGAAAAGCATTCACGGACGGCTTCTCATCAAGCAGCAATCAGATATCCATGTACTGCAAAAAAAGGATGTCATCTTTGTTGAACGTACTGGCAGGTCGACGACCATTGTCACAACAACAGGAGATATTCAAACATACCAAACTCTCAACGAGTTAAAAGGTGATTTAGCTGAGAAAGACTTTATCCGCTCCCACCGCTCGTTTATCATCAATATTCATTACATTAAGAACTTTTCGGCGTATGCCAAAAATTCATTTATCGTGTCTTTTGAAGGGACTGATAAAAAAGCCATGATGACGAAGCAGCAATTAGAATACTTTAAGAAATACTACTTTTAAGGAGAACGAACGTGAACGCTTTCTATCTTGGATTTCGCATATATACGCTCATCTGGCTCGGTCTTGCAGTTCAAGCTGCTGCTAAAGCTGTTCTGCCTTTGTCATCAAGCATGGTGTGGCTTCTGACCTTTTGCATCATGTGCCTTTACACCTTTTTCATTTACAAAAGGTTTTGGCTAGGTATGAGTGGTTACGTGATATTAGGCGCTTTTGTGCTCATTACCTGTTCAGGCATTTCACTTTTTCTCACGCACGGAAATGGACTAAGCCATCTTTTAACTGTCATCATCATTTTGACAGCCGATCTCCTTTCCTTCAAGATGATGCAAACGGAGCAACGATTAAATGGACGGCTTCAAGAGCTGATTCATGCTGAGTCGAGGACCAATGACTTGCTGCTTGAGCTGCGAAGTAAACATCATGAAACAGCTAGACATTTAAATGCCTTTTCCGCATCGAATGACGAGCATGAGATCAAAGATTTGATTCAGCAATACGTGAAACATTTCCCTTGGATCAAAGGGGAAAATGCTTATTTGGCTTCCACCCTTCATTCCTTTTTCCAGCGGGCTGAAAAAGAGGACATTGCCCTTTCACTAGATCTTCAAGCACCCTTTTCTTCTCTTCCTTTTTCTAAGGCGGATCAGGTGAGTTTTACTGGCAACCTGCTTGATAACGCATTAGACGCCGCTATTGAAGCGAAGCAAGCTGGGAACGAGGGAAGCATCTCGATCACGACTTCCATCCGGAGCGGGCTCTTTTTGATTCATTGTGAAAACAGTACTAAGGGCATGGAAAAACACGTATTAGATCATCTGTTCAAGACGTTTGGCTGCTCGACAAAAGGCGGTGATCATCAAGGTATGGGTACTTATATCATTCATCAGCTTGTTGAAAAGGCAGACGGCACGCTTGATTTTACGTATCGTTCTCCAAACCTGAGGCTCGTGATCAAGATTCCTCTCACAATGGTATAAAAAAATAAGGTGCTACTTGGCACCTTATTTTTTATATTATGAAAAGATCTGATCGATTTCGTTGATTTCTTCTTTTGTTAATTGAACATCATTTGTTTTCAAGTTTTGTAAGACTTGCTCGGCTCGTTTTGCACCAGGAATAATGGCATCAATGCCATCCTGCGCCAACAGCCACGCCAGCGCTACATGGGCTGTTTCGGCATGTTTTGATTGCGCAATGGCCTTCAGTTTGTCTACTTTTTCGAGGTTTTGAAGGAAAGCATCTCCTTGGAAAAGCGGGTCCTTTGCTCGAATATCATCAAATGTCGCATCCTTTGTAAACTTCCCAGTCAACAGGCCTGACGCCAATGGAAAATAAGGGATAAAGGAAATCCCATGCTCCACGCAGTATGGGAGAAGGTCTTGCTCGGCCTGACGTTTCAGCAGAGAATACTCTGATTGAAGCACGTCTAGGTATCCATCTCGATTAAAGGTTTGAAGCTGTTCAAAATCAAGGTTTGATGCCCCAATTGCCCGGATTTTCCCCTCATCCTTCAATTCCTTTAAAGTACCTGCCACTTCATCCAGCGGCGTGCGGCCGTCTGGGAAATGCATATAGTACAAATCAATATAATCGGTTTGGAGCCTCTTCAGGCTGTCTTCGACCTGCTGTCTTAAGAAATCACGGCTATTGTCCAGTTCAATTTGCCCGTTTACCTCTTTATGAGCCCCTTTTGTCGCAAGAACAAGTTCGTCTCTGCCGCCTCTTTTGGCAATGATCTCGCCAATCAATTCTTCTGAACGGCCCAGCCCATAAATAAAAGCAGAATCTAAGAAATTGACACCATGATCAAGAGCAGTTTCTACTAGCTCCCGCCCTGCATCTTCACTCAGATTCGGGAATAAATTATGGCCACCTACTGCATTTGTTCCAAGCCCTATCGGATTCACCTGTAAATCAGTTCGTCCAAGCGTTACTTTTTTCAAAAGCTCATCTCCCTTATCTGCTTAATCATCCTTATTTTCCCATGAATCATTTTCAACATTCAAGTATTCTGCTCTCTGAAAATCAATCTGGAGGTGGACGCTTTGAAAGAAACAGATTCGTATGATGAAGATATACTTAAACGAAAAGCTTTGCGATGTGAATATTAACACATCTTTTGAAATGAAAACTACCTCCATTTCAAGATTTTTATACACAAAACATTTAAAACTCATGATAAATGGATAAATTAATTCTTATTAACTAGTATATTTTACTTATTAAATTCCGTTTTTTATAGGTATTTGTGTAAAAATCTATCAAAGATAGGGAATACAACCTATTCCTCATCACGAATGAAATTCGATAGAATGAATAGTGCAAATCGTCATTAGGAGATTTTCCCCTTTAACACCCGAATATACCATTCTATCTGTTTCTTTTTTCTCAGTCAGATAGCGGGAAGAAAATGACGAAAGAAAAGCAAAGGAGCATCAACTGTGAATCTTAAAAAAATAAGTGCACTCCTCATGATTTCATTCGTGATGATCATCTCTGCAGCCTGCCAGAGCTCAGCAAAATCAACAAAGGCTGACCAAAAATCAACAAAAACAGCAGAGGTAAAAGTGAATAGCTACGAATATACGTTACCAGAAGACTCAACAACTACCTTGCGAGACAATGAATTGGTGTTAAAAGTCAACCTGACGATCACCAACAAAGGTGACAAAGCCCTTTCACTATACAACTCTGATTTCACCCTTTATCAGGACGATGCCAAAGTCTCTGATTTAAAATTCTACGGCAGTAAAGACCGCCTTGATCTTGGGTCATTGAACAAAGGGAAATCACTATCAGGAGCGCTTTATTTCCTAGTAGATAAAGGCAAAAAATATCAGTTCGTGTACCAAGATAGCATCAAGAAAAACAGCGATTCGATCGAAATGGAACTAGATGGCGAAAAGATACTGGATTCAGCGAAAAAGCTAGATAACCCAGCAAAAGCACTATCTGCTTATACAGATATCATTGTTTTTGACAAAAAGAATGATCAATTCTCAGAATTAACAGGTGACAATCAATCAGATGTCGTTAATAAATATCACGAAATGTTTGTGAAAGACTTTAAGAGAAGTGCAGGCATATATGGAAACGAAGTCAGTGACCGCGATATTTTATCCATGTACAAACGCATGCAAAATACAATGAAGGATAAAGCGAAAGTGGAAACAAGTGTGAAAACCATCTCAGATGACGAAGCGAAGGTTGTCGCTCAAGTAACCGGTATTGATGCTTCTAACTTAAAAGACAAACTAGACAAACAAAGAGATGAGTTTTACAACGGCAAAATCCGTTCGAAAGAAGAATTGTATAAGAAAAGCTTGAATATGTACGCATCTGAGTTTGAAAAGCTTCCTCCAGTCTCAAGCCCTGCTGAGTATGAAGTGAAAATGAAACGTAACGGAGATGGTCAGTGGAAAATTGACCTCAATGATTATAATACAGAGCAATACATGAGTGGTTTTATTAAAACAAGATGATGAAAAAAAGACGCTGGCTCCTTGAAAGGTGCCGCGTCTTTTTTCATGCTATGATACAGTCGTCTCTTGCTCTTCTTTGACCGCTTTTTCAATGTCTTTAAATCGGCTCGATACAGTGGACGCACTAATGCCATACTTTTTAGCAACTTGTGCTTGAGAAAGCGGGGCATCGCTTGCAAGTGAATGAATATAATATTCGATTCCAGCAGCAAATGACGCCGCTTTACGGATCACAGGTGCTTTCTGATCACAGTAAGCTTTCCAAACTGTTAAAGCGCCATCTGTCAGGCTTTGGTCACCGTGCTCTTTCATCCCGTCTTCAATCAGCTTGGCTGTTTCCAGCTGAACGTCACTAGCCCAGTCCATCCGATCTGCTGATAGTCCTACTGTACTTCCTTCTGTTTGAGCAGGCGCTTCTGTTTCTTCAACTTCTTGCTTCGCAAACATACACTTCAGCACTTCAGGGAAGGCTTCTCTCATAAATGTACTACGTGCTCCTCCGTTTGCCTCATGTGCTTCAACGAGCTGGCGAACCTGAAGAAGAAGCGTATCAGTAAACTCTTTCGCGAACATCGTATATTGAATGAAAAACTCTGCTTTTTCTTCAAACTGAACAGGGAAACCTAGAACAAGACTACCTTTCTCTGGCAGCACGGTTTGATCCGGCTTCACATCAACTTCAACCTTCTCAGCTGTCACCATATTCTCAAAGTAAAGAGACTCGTCCGTTTTTTCATTTAATAAAAGCAAAGATGGCTCCATGTCTGTCCAAGATTCAACCACTTGTCTTGTTTTAGGACGGGTAATATCTTCTGCTTTTTTTGTCAGGAATTCTTGGAAGATAGTCTCTTTCTTATCTGTTAATGGGCGGAAGAAAATGCCCCATACACTCAAATGAAAGACTGAGATTTGTTGCGTTTCTTTATCCATATCTGCTAGGAAAGAAAACTCATTAATGAATTGATTGATCGCTCTCTGATGCTTAGAGAACGCATAATTCATTAAATCCTTTTGAACTTGTACAGCTTCCTTAAACACAAGCTCAGACGTTTGTTCTCCGCCTGACTTTTGACCACAGCAATGTTTATATTTTTTTCCGCTTCCGCATGGGCAGAGCGCATTTCGTTTAATTTTTCCCAAAATAAAACCTCCGACATTCTAGTCTAACCTCACTATTTTAACAAACGATTGCACAGGAGAGTTTTATTTTCAAGAAAAAAGAAAAATCAGAATGATCAGATAAATAACAAAGACGTCTAAAAGAGCAAGGCGGCTCATAGTCAAAAGCACTCTGTATCTGTTTATTTTCTCCAATCATTCCAATAGATTTCCCTCAGCTCATCCCTTCGAATAGCTGCTTTGCTTCAAAATAAAAGATTTGCACAAACTTTTTCGTATTGACTCTGCCTGTTGACCCTGCAGATGAAGAAGTCTTCTGCATTTCTTTCATCCTTTGGCTGACATCAGTGAAATCAAAAAACTTCGACGCATAGTGCTCAAATTTAGGATTTGAAAAATCTGTGAGCCCAAGTGATGCGAAATGATTTAAGGAATGATGGATGGCTCGTCTAATTCGCTGCTCTGCTGCTTTCACTTCCCGCATCACTTCCACATCCACCGCACCACGACCAAGCTTTCGTTCCGCCGTTTTGATAAATAGCTGCTTTAATGGCGGAAAATTCACCTCATGAGAATTGGCTGTCTGCGTTTCATGTAAGTAGATCAATATCTCTAGTAAATCCTTAGAGCCACTCTCTCCGACAATTCCTAATTCAGATAGGAGGAATTCCCCTGCCTCTTTCATCGTTCTTCGCTTTGATCCAGTACCTGTCTCATGAGAAATCACTGGCTCTAATGGCAGCACATGCCGAAGAGAAGCTTGAATATCGTAAATTGATTTTTCGAGCTTGATCCGCTCCATGACCTTTCGAATGACACTGACAATCTCAATTCGATTGACGGGTTTATGAATATAATATTCAATTCCAAGTTCATAGGCTTCTGCCATCATCTCTTTTGCTTCTACTTGAGATATCATGATGACCTTTCCTTTGAATTCAGGGTGAATATGACGTATGGTTTGAATGCCGTCTCTAGCTGGCATTAAAAGATCAATCAGAAGGATGTCTACTTTTTTCAGGTTCAATGAATGCGCTTCTAATCCAATGCCGTCATCAGCTTCATCCACGACCTCTCCTAGATCCTCATCCTCAATGATCTGACCTAAAATCGAGCGTATTGCACGATCATCATCTGCAATGAAAAATCGCATACACTCACCCTCTCTGTATTAAATTTTTTATCGGAAGAACAAGCTGAAAAGCTGTTCCTTTCGTTTCTTTCTGCTCAATCTGGATTTGACCGTCCAGCTCTTGAACCAGCTCTCTCACATAGGATAAGCCAATCCCAGTTGACGGTGTTCCATATGCATCAAATTTTGAGGTATATCCAGGATCAAATACAATCTCTCTCAATTTCTCAGGGATACCCGGTCCATCATCCTCGACCCGAATCTCTATTTTATCATGACTCCCTTTTAATACGAGTGAGATGGCTCCATCATCCTTGATTGCTTCAACTGCATTTGCCATTAAATTATTAATCAGCGATAAGAAAATGAAAACATGATACTCATGCAAGTGAATGCCTTTTATATTAGATGTAAAGGAAATGTTCTTCCCGAGAGATAGCGCATATTTCTCTTGAATGCGAATCACGATTTGAACAAGATCCTCTGCCCTCATATAATCTTGCATGTTTTCCTTTGAAATCAGCTTTGAAAGCCCAGCGTAAATACGCTGATTGTCCTTTTTAACTTCATGTATTTCCCCTGCAAGCTTCAGCAGCTCCTGACTCACTTTCTTTCCTGCCTCATGTTCATTCAGCAGACGATAGAGCCGATAGGATTCTTGCGTTATGTGCTCTGTATGATTTAACGTTTTCTTTAAATGAACTGTTTCCTCATATAAATTTGAAATGACCATCATCATATGCTCATTTTGCTTCATGATTTGTTTCTCTCTTGATTGTGCCTCATACAGCCTCATCATATTAAAAAAGCTGATGACCACGAAGCTGTGAGCAAATGCAATGAGGATCATATCACTCAGCTTTGAGAAAGTCATGGTTGTATCAAACACTAAAAATTGTACAAACAGCTCAACAAAATCAGCCAGCAGTTCAATCATCAGTCCGATCAGCCCAATAAAAATGGAACGCTGCTTGAAACGGCCTGTACGGACAACAAAGAAAAGAAAAGCATAAGTAAAGTAAAAAAAGAAGCTCGGAAACTGCTGATAAAATGACAGAGCCAGATCAGCTTTTTGCTGAATAAGATCTAAACCTACCCGAAATAGGACAATGGCTGCGCCTGTTAAAAACCCTGGCAGCAATGGTCTTGATTTTCTTAAAAGTAATAAGCAAAAGAAAAACGCAGGTGCCCCAAAACTAATACGAAATGTTTCATTCACAGGATAAAACTTCAGCTCTCCCGCAAGCGGCACAATGACGATCATAAAAATCAAAATAAATGCGTCTTTTTTGACAAGCTGGTTTAAACTCAAATGACTGACATCCCTTCCCCTGTTTACATAGCCACAGTATACAAGGAGACTCTTTGCTTCACAATGAGCAAAAAAATTATTTTCACGGCTACTTCTCTCTTCAAAATCATTTTTTATGACTATTCTCCGAGAAGGCATGGTGACCTTTCAGCTATTCTACGATTTGGAGATTGTCTACAATAATAGGAATTGTTTAGACAATTACATGCAGACTGATTTTTATTTATAAGTTTTTCTGTAGATTTTCGTCAGATTGTGTAGTTTCCAAGATAAATTGAATGAACAATTTTAGTGAAACTATATGTAAGCGTTTTCTGAATTTTCACTAAAAACCCTTTTTGTTGTTTCGCCGCCAAAGCCTTCATTTGAACATATATTTAGGTGTAAAGGAGTGGTACAAGCAGCGCATGACAAGTTCTTTGAAGATGTGTAACATGTTTTCGTGCCTATTTGATCGCATTTTTTGTCATCCGCCAATTCAATAGGGTACTTTTTGATTTTTGATTGGAGGAATCGTATGAAAACAGCAATTTCTAATAATACACAACACGCATGCCAGTCTTCTGTTGATCAATGGGCAGAAGAAATACGTCCGTATTACAAAAACGGGCAGAACGCTGGCTACATTCCAGCACTCGGAAAAGTAAATTCCTCTCAACTTGGTATCAGCGTGATAGGCCCAGATGGATCATCTGTACGTTATGGTGATTGGGACGTTCCCTTTACCCTGCAAAGTATCTCAAAAGTCATCAGCTTTATAGCTGCCTGTTTAGGAAGAGGCGTTCCGTACGTCTTGGATCGGGTAGATGTAGAGCCAACTGGTGATGCATTTAATTCCATCTACCGCCTTGAGATGCATAAACCAGGGAAGCCCTTTAATCCAATGATTAATGCTGGAGCTATTACCGTATCCTCCATCCTTCCTGGAAAGACTTCTACAGAAAAGCTAGCATATATTTTCGATTTAATCGAAAACTTAATAGGGAAGCGTCCTTCTGTTAATGAAGAGGTTTATCAATCAGAATGGGCAACTGCACACCGCAACCGGGCACTTGCTTATTATTTAAAAGAAACCAATTACTTAGAATCAGATGTCGAGGACACGTTAGAAGTGTATTTAAAGCAATGTTCCATTGAGGTCACAACAGAGGACATCGCCTTGATTGGACTGATTATTTCAAGTGATGGCTACCATCCCTTTAAACAAGTCCAAGTCATCCCAAAAGATATCGCAAGACTAACAAAGGCATTGATGCTGACATGCGGCATGTACAATGCGTCTGGTAATTTTGCCGCTTTCGTAGGCGTTCCAGCCAAAAGTGGTGTGTCTGGAGGAATCATGGCTTGCGTTCCGCCAAGCGCAAGAAGAGAATTCCCATTTCAGACAGGCTGCGGTATCGGCATTTATGGTCCTGCCATTGACGATTGTGGAAATAGTATTACCGGTGTCATGATGCTGAAGAAACTCGCCAAAGAGTGGGATCTCAGTATTTTTTAAAAAGAACAGTGATGAATTCGAAGAGGTGATGTTATGAACGAAAAAGCTTTGCTATCTTATTTAACAACTACAAATGATTTTATTTGGACTTATCTAATCATTGCTCTGTTACTTGGAGTAGGGGTCTACTTCACATATAGATCACGCTTCTTGCAAGTCAGAATGCTCAAAGAAATGCTGCGTGTTCTAAAAGAAGGAAGAAAAGAAAAAGAGGGGATCTCACCGTTCCAAGCTTTTGCCATCAGTATGGCAGCACGTGTAGGAACAGGGAATATCACAGGGATTGCCATCGCTATTGCGATCGGTGGACCTGGCGCAATCTTCTGGATGTGGATCGTCGCAATTATCGGTTCTGCTTCAAGCTTTGTTGAAAGTACACTAGCTCAGGTGTATAAAGTAAAAGATAAAACAGGATTCCGCGGTGGACCTGCTTATTACATGGAAAAAGGGTTAAATAAGCGCTGGATGGGGATTTTATTTGCCATCCTGATCACGATCTCTTTTGGGATTGTCTTTAACGCAGTGCAATCAAATACAATCACCGTCGCTTTTAAAAACTCTTTTGGCCTAGATCGTTTAACTGTCGGAATCGTTATGGCTGTTATTTTTGCGTTCATTATCTTCAAAGGGATCAAAGCGATTGCAAAAGCATCTGAATATATTGTCGTTTTTCTTGCCGTTGCTTACATCGGGATTGCTTTCTTTGTCATTATCACAAATATCACTGAACTACCAGGTGTCATCAGTACGATTGTGAAACACGCTTTCGGATTTGAACAGTTTGCCGGCGGTACATTAGGTGGAGCATTGTTACAAGGGATTAAACGCGGTCTCTTCTCAAACGAAGCCGGTATGGGTAGTGCCCCTAACGCAGCAGCAACTGCTGTCACGAGCCACCCAGTCAAACAAGGGTTAATCCAAGCATTTGGTGTGTTAACAGATACGTTAATTATTTGTACAAGTACAGCCTTTCTCGTCTTGTTCTCTGATGCGTATAAAACAACCAATCTGGAAGGAATTGAGCTAACTCAGGCTTCATTAAGCCAGCACATTGGACCTTGGGCTTCTGGATTCCTAGCCATTATGATTTTCTTATTCGCTTTTAGTACGTTAATCGGTAACTATTACTATGGTGAAACGAACATTGAGTTCTTGGGAGCGAATAAAATTTGGCTCAACATCTATCGTGTTGCTGTCATTGGCATGGTTCTATTCGGAGCTGTTGCCACTGTTCCTCTCGTTTGGGGTCTAGCTGACTTATTCATGGGTCTCATGGTCATCGTCAACCTCATTGCCATTACCATGTTGTCCAAAGTCGCCTTTGCAGCACTGAAGGATTACATGCGACAGAAAAAAGAAGGCAAAGATCCTGTTTTCTATAAAAATGCCGTTCCAAACAATGAAGAGATTGAATGCTGGGACGACGAACCTGTTTCCTTGAAAAAGAATCAAATCGGATAAAACAAATAAGCTCTGGTCATATGATCAGAGCTTTTTCCTTTATGCTAAAAATTCGAGAATGAGCTTATTCACGACATCTGGTTTTTCATGATTGATCCAATGAGTCGCATCATCGACAAAAATCAGTTGTCCATTTGGGCAAATCTTGATCGTTTCTTTTGCGAGCTTTCTGCTTAGAAATTTGTCCTCCATTCCCCAGATCATGCGGACAGGAACGAGAATTCGTTTGGAAATCGGTTTTTCAAAGCCGCCTTTTTTAATCGCTCGATACCAATTCAACATGGACGTAATGGCTCCAGGCTGCGTCCATGCCAGCTTATAGCTTGAGACATCTTCCTTCGTGAACAAATGAGGTCTAGCAGACAGTCCAATGGCTTCATCCAGTCTTTGAAAGTGATTTTCTTGAAGGGCTGCCTCTGGTACATTTGGAAGCTGAAAGAACGCGATATAAGAGCTCTTCTTCCACTGCGGCGGATAAAACGGAAGGACCTTCATCATCACACGAGGATGCGGCATGTTGACGATGATTAATTTCTCTACATATTGAGAACGGGTTGAAGCAAGGTGCCAAGCAACCGCTCCGCCCCAATCATGTCCGCCGACAATAGCCTTTTGATTTGGGCTCAGCGCCTTAATTAATCCCACGATATCATCTCTTAATTTGTCTAAGACGTATGATTCGACTCCTTCTGGTTTGTCACTCAGATGGTATCCCCTTTGATCAGGAACAACGACACGATACCCTGCCTCAGCCAGGGGGCGGATTTGATTTTTCCAACCATACCAAAACTCAGGAAATCCATGCAGCAGAACCAGCAGTGGGCCATCTTCAGGACCAGCCATTGCCGTATGGAGTTTTATGCCGTTTGTTTGAATATATTGAAACTCAACTTGATCCATTCCTTTTCCACCCTTTCCCCATGTCTTATCATTCTTCCAACATAGCATATTTTCCATTTTTCAGAAAATAAAAACACTCACAAAAAAACCTTCACAAGGGTGAAGGTCTTTATTTATTTCATATAATTCAGCACCCATATCAGACCATTCTTCCGATCTTGTACTTGTCCATGAAGTGCGCCAAAAAACGTATCCTGTAATTCCACAAGGACATCTCCGTCAGCTTCAAGCGCCTCGTATACAGCCTTTAACTCTTCCTCATTGTCAAACTGCATGATCAATCGAAGATTCTCCGGTTTTGGTGTGCGGCCAAATGTATCTGAAAAGTGGAGCAGTGATTCTCCAAGGTGCAGCTCAGCATGCAATACACGGTCTTGATGTTCATTTAAGATACGAATATCTCCGCCAAAAATTCCTTGATAATATTGAAGAGATTCTTTGACGTCTTCTACAACAATATATGGACTAACGCTGATCATTTCCCTCATCCTCCTCTTGTTCCGTTCATTATCTCTTATATAGCTTATCCCAAATCGTATGAAAAAAGGCACAAATCGTCAATGGATTTGCACCTTTTTCTCAAGCAGATTTCGCTAATTCACTGTGTTTGTTAGAATATGCTGCGTACATGACGACACCGATCATCAGCCAAACCCCGAAGTACAGCCATGTCCGGCCTGGTAAATTGAGCATCAGAAACACACAACAGCCCATCGAGATAATTGGCAAAACCGGTACAAACGGAACCCGGAATCCCCTTTCCAGCTGTTTATGTGTCTTTCTCAAAATGAGTACGGATAAACTCACCATCGCAAACGTTAATAATGCACCGATATTGGCTAGGTTGGACAGATCCTTCAAATCAATAAACCCTGAAATAACAGCTGTCATCCCGCCAATCACCCATATACTTGCAACAGGTGTATCACTTTTGTTTGTTTTAGAAAACACTTTAGGCAAGAGCCCGTCCCGCCCCATCGCAAAAGCAATTCGAGTTGCCGCATAATTATTGGCGAAAATCACAGCCATCAATCCAATCACAGCACCGACAGAAATAATACCAGCCACGCTATGTTGATGGACACTTTGCAATACATAAGACATCGCCTCTGTCACATTCAACTTCGTATAGTGCACCATGCCTGTCATGACCAAACAAACGACAATATAAATGATCGTACAAATGAGCAATGAACCAATAATGCCAATTGGCAGGTTCCGCTGTGGATTTTTCACCTCTTCTGCAGAAGCCGAAATGGCATCGAATCCTAAAAAGGCAAAAAACACAGCAGCGGCTCCAGCAATAATCCCTTCCGTACCAAACGGCATGAACGGCTGCCAATTGGCTGGCTCTACATAAAAACCACCTACTACAATGAAAAGAACAATAATGCCAAGTTTCACAAACACCATGATATTATTGAATTTTTTACTTTCTTTCGTTCCTCTAGATAGGATCCACGCAATGAGTAAAGCAATGATAATTGCTGGCAAATTCATATATCCGCCTTGTTCTGGACCAGCTAAAAATTGATGTGGAATTGAGATTCCAAACCCCTCCAGCAGGCTGTTAAAATAACTCGACCAGCCACTCGCTACAGCTGAAGCAGTCAGCATATAAACAGATAATAACGTCCATCCCATGAGATGACCTACGAGTTCACCCATTGTGGTATATGAATAAATGTACGCACTGCCGAACACAGGCAGCGCGGAAGCCATTTCTGCATAACAAAGTGCTGCTAAACTGCACACAATCGCTGCGATCGCAAAGGAGAAAATAACAGCCGGTCCTGCATCTTTAGCTGCTGTAATTCCGGTTAACACCATGACCCCCGTCCCAATCACAGCCCCTATGCCAAGGAGCGTGAGATCGAGCCCGCCCAGTGTTTTCTTTACCTTTTGCTGTCTGCTCTGTTCTAACAAATCGTGAATGTGTTTCTTACGAAGTATATGTCGCAAACCCTTTCCCTCCAAAACGTTAGAAAAACAAAAAAATCATTCAAATTTCATTATAGCAGAATAGGTCCTACGCATTCACAACCAATTCACGTAAATCTTTCTTCATGATTTTACCAAGTTTATTTTTTGGCAGATCCTGCGTGAAATGAATAGATGGCACTTTGTAATCTGCTAAACGTTCCTTACAGTAATTCAACACATCTTCTTCGCAGAAATCGACAGATTCGTCTTTTACGATATACGCACTTGGTACTTCACCATATAAGTCATCTGGTACCCCAATGACAGCAGATTCAATTACACCTGGAATTTGATCAATGACCTCTTCCACTTGGTCAGGATAAATATTATCCCCACCGTATAGAATCACATCTTTGTATCTCCCCGTGATGTAAAGAAAACCGTCTTCATCCAGATAGCCTGCATCCCCCATATGGAACCAGCCATCTTTGAGCACTTTCTCTGTCGCTTCAGGTTGATGATAGTAGCCTAAGAAATAAAATGGGCTTCTCATGACGACCTCACCAATTTCTCCAGCTGGGAGCGCCTCCTCTGTCTCAGGATGCACGATTTTGACTTCTACATCCGGATCCACTTTACCAGCAGAGCCCATCTTATCCTCGCCCATCGCTGGATGCCACGCACTCACAACCCACGCTTCCGTACTTCCATAGCCATGCATCATCTGAATGCCTACTTCTTTGTAATCTTTAATTAAGCGTACCGGTACCTTCGTACCACCAGAAATCGCAATTTCAAAAGATGAGAGATCGTACGAACCGCGCTTCATTTCTTCTAGCATGTACGTATAAGCTGATGGGAAAGCCATCATAAACGTAATTCTTTCTTTCTCAATCGTTTCTAAAATGCGTTTCGGTGTTGCATCATGTAAGAAGACTAACGTATACCCTTCAATTGCAGCTGCAATCAAGTGATTAATAGAACTCATATGATACAGCGGATGACTTGCCAAGTACCGTTTTCCTTTCAGATCAAATCCTCGATTCCCACGTCGTGTTAAAAATTGATAGATTCGTCCATGTCCGACCATACAGCCTTTTGGATTGCCTGTTGTACCTGAGGTGAATAAAATCATGGCCAAATCTTCTTCTGATACCTCTTCAGCAAGATCACTTCCATCATTAGACGCCAATATGTCTTCAAACAGCTGTGTTGTTTTCGCATTGACACCAGATTCCACCATGAGACAATCTTCTAAAGACACATTCACTGCCGCAATGATGTCACGGAATTCACGGTCAAAAAATAAAGCCTTTGGCTCTGCTTTTTTCAAGATACCTTCTAGCTCAAAAGAGGTAAGCTGCCAGCTAAGCGGTACGGCGACTGCACCTGCTTTAATGGCTGCCAGCATAATCGTAGAAAAGTGATGATGGTTTTGACAAATAAAGCACACCCGGTCACCTTTTCGAATTCCTTTACGGTGTAAGTAATGTGCCAGCTGATCAATGCGTTTTGCATATTCTTCAAATGTATAAGACACACCTCCGCCAGTTACCGCTTCAATTTGTGAAGAGCGTTCCATTCTGTCGTTTAGTAATGCCTGTAAAGTATTCAATATCTTCATCTCCAAACGTTTGATGTCCAATAGCCAATTTCCAGAGAATTGGATTGGCAGATTTTATCTCATTCACATTCTAAAATAAAAAGAGGTGAAAGTAAAATCATTTCATTTTGGAATTGTTCCTTTTATTAATTGATAATATAGGTAATTTTATAGCCGTCTTCCATTTTGGTTTAAATGATGATGCTTATTATGATAAGATAGACCTAGTAATTGATCGGAAAATGCGAATGCAATAGGAAAAGAGGTATGGAGAATGCAACATTTCGAGCTAGAGGCAAGTTTGTTAGACCATGCACTGACAAAGTATTTAAAGGCGACGAAACGAATAGATGAAGAGAATATCCCGAAAAACGTCACGAATGTAAAAGGGTTTATTTTACGCATCATCTACCGCCATCAATCATGTACTGTGAAAAATATTCTGCAGGAAGTTTCATTATCTCCCTCCGCAACAACAACCGCTCTCAATCACTTAGAAGATGAAGAGCTGATTATCCGCTCTAGAAATAACAATGACCGCCGTACGGTATGGATTACACTCTCTGAATCAGGTGAACAAATCGCCAGACAAATGATCGACAATCGTCAGCTGCTTGTCAATCAACTGTTCAATCACCTATCAGAAGAAGATAAAAAAACATTTTTTGAATTAATCGAAAAAATGATGGACGAGCGCACATTAAAGGCTTAGGAAATATCCTAAGCCTTCTTTTTATGGCTTTAAGATGACTTTTATACAATCATCTTGTTTTTCATTGAATATGTGATACGCATGAGCTGCGTCATCTAGCGGCAATTGATGTGTGATGATCGCTCTAGGATCAATTTCCCCGGTTGTCACTTTTTGATAAAGCTTTGACATGTACCCTCTCGCTGGCGCCTGTCCCATTTTCAGCGTGACGTTTCTTGCGAAAAAAGCACCCAATGGGAACATATTGTAAAGACCTCCATACACACCCGTCAGCTGAACAGTCCCGCATTTCCTCACGGCTTTTGTGGCAATTTGAATGGGCCCTATCGTTCCGCCTTGCAGCTTGAGCTTCTGTTCAATCTTTTCAAGCGGTGACTTTTTCCCATCCATCCCCACACAATCAATGACAACATCCGCCCCACCTTTTGTGAGCTCTTTTAGGGTTTCTCCCATGTCAGGGTCTTCTGTAAAATCAAATACTTCTACGCCGCTCATTCGTTTTGCATGGTGAAGGCGATAGTCTATGTAATCAACAGCAATGACCCGCTCTGCGCCCTTTTGCCAAGCAAATTGCTGTGCCATTAACCCAACAGGTCCACATCCTAGCACAATGACCGTATCCCCCTTTTTTACACCTGCGTGTTCTACACTCCAATAAGCAGTTGGCAGAACATCTGATAAAAACAGCAATTGTTCATCCTCTAACTCACAATCATCCGGCACCTTAAATGGTGTATAGTTTCCAAAGGGCACACGTAAATATTCAGCCTGTCCTCCGGGGTAATTCCCATATTTCTCACTGTATCCAAAAAGTCCGCCTGAATCATAATGGGGATTTGAGTGATCGCATTGACTTTCTAAATGGTGATGGCAATACTGGCATTGACCACACGCCACGGTAAATGGAATGACGACACGATCTCCCTTTTTCACCGCAGTGACATCCGGCCCGACTTCCTCTACCACCCCCATCGGTTCATGCCCAATCACATAGCCAATAGGAAGCGGGAAATTCCCTTGATATAAATGTAAATCTGACCCACAAATTGCTGTAGATGTTATCCGAACGATGACATCTTCACGATCTTGTATAGATGGTGCAGCTACTTCCTTTACCGCAATGCGGCTTTTCCCTTGATAGGTGACAGCTCTCATCTGCATTTCCTCCTTTAGTTCAAGTCATCATTTCTATAGCTTCACCTTGAATGGATGGTTCATGCATATGAATAGGGATGCTGTTCCATAAGGGAAAACAAAATAACCCGCCGATTTATTCAGCAGGTTGTTTACTTCAATATGTGTAACGCGTTACACAGCTATTTTTCTTCGACAAACACCAAATCATACTGAGCAGAGGTCTCCCCACCCTCCATCATGTTCCCTTCCTGTATAAAATAAGGGCACATACCTGGACTTTGTGCTTCTTCAAATTGTTCAAACACTTGCTCAATATAGCCAGGCAGCAGCAAAACCAAAAATTTATTTGAATGAGACACTAATTCATACGAGTGAACGGTATTCGGAGGAATATAAGCAAAATCCCCCGGCATCAAGCAAATATTTTCTCCGTTTAACTGAAGATTCATTCTGCCTTCAACACAATAAAGTGCTTCTGTATGCACTTCATGATAATGCGGACGTAAGCCTTTTCCCTTTGTCCCTTCAATCACAAAATAACTGAATCCGCCTCCTGTTGTTTCTGTTGTCGCAATCAGCTCATGAAGCTGACCTTCGACCATGTATTGCTTTCCTTCACCAGCCTCCAGCACATATGGCTGCACTGCGCGCGGGAGCTGACTATGAAACAAAACAGCTGGCTTGGTTGTATTGGATAGCTCCCTAATGCCGTGCATCAACATGATATCGCTTTCTTTTTCAGCCTGATGAAAGCTGTCTGCATCAAATGGGTGATCAGTCATCGGCCATTCATTCTGCAACAGCCTCTTTCCGATTTGCTGATAGACATCTGTCATTTGCCCGCCCAGTGCATAAGAAATAAATCTTGTTTTGTGACTATGCATTCTATAGCCATGAATTGTTTTGGGCGGAATATGAATATAATCACAGGCCGTCACCATATACTTTTTACCGTCCAGTATCACTTCCAGCTTCCCTTCCAGCACAAAGATGGTTTCAAATAGCGTCTCATGACAATGCAGCGGAAAGTAAGCACCTTTCCCACCTGTGATTAAGACAAGCTCAAACAGTTGATTTGTTTGATTTGCTTCTGCCAGCACATGTACAAGCTGATTTTCCAAACCATACAGCTCCCCCGAACCGGACACGGTATAAAAAGAGGTATCTTCGGATTGCTTGATCGATTGTGGTTGCTCCGACATCCCATCACTCCTCATGACTAATTGACTATCTTTATTATATAGACCAATTGATATAATAGATAGGCAATATGCGAGAGATTTTACTCTTCTCGCATAAATAAGTGTCTAAGGTAACATTTTACGTGCTCTAAAGGTGTCGTTTGCTTTAATGCAGTAGTCATTGATAATCCGCCGATGACCATTGAATGAAGGAGAGATGCCCGCTCATCCGCTTTTGTTTCATCATATCCGCTATTCATCAACTTTTCTTTGACAAGCTCTTGCCAGCGAATCATTTCTTGTTTACATGCAGCATGAAGTTTTGTATGTTCAGGTTTTGACTCTGCCGCCAGTAAGACAATCGGTATCCCTCTTTCACTTTCTTGCTCCATAAAACCCCGAATGATATTTGTCATAAAATGATCGACGGCGACATATGGGTCATCAGAATAGGCAAAACTTTCTTCAATTTGATCGATGACCCTTTGACTAATATATTCAACGGCTGCTATGGCTAGCTCTTCTTTTCCATTTGGAAAGTAATAATAAAGAGATCCTTTCGGCGTGCCGCTCTCTCTAATGATTTGATTCAACCCTGTCGCATGATACCCCTGTTTACGTAAAAGAAGTGCGGCCGTTTGAATGATTTTGTCCTTCGTACTCACGTGTGACACTCCTTTCCTCCATAGACCAACGTCAATGCCATTGTATTATTGATTCAGTAATGGATGCGTTCCTTTCCATAATGAGGATGATTCTATTTCTGACGCCAGTCTGAGCAGCCAGTCCTCTTTTCCTTTCGGTGCTGTCACCTGTACGCCTAAAGGCATGCCTGCTTCTGTGAGATGAACTGGCACACTCATAGATGGCTGGCCGGTTAGGTTAGCCAGCTGTGTAAATGGTGTGTAGGTCAAACTCTTGAGGAACATTTCATAAATCAGATCCTGCTGTGCTTGCATTGAAAGGGATGACACACGTAACAATGCATCAATTTCTTGATCGTTATGCATCAGCTCGCCAACCTTTGGAGCCGAATAGGCAGTAGCTGGGGTCACATATAGATCGTAGGTTTGATGAAATGCGGCCATTTTTGCAGCGGCCATATCCCATGCATCAAGACTTTCTGTATAAGCAGCAGCCGTCACATTTTTTCCTGCTTCCGCCAGTACCCATGCCACAATATCTGTCTCCTCCGGCTTCACCGGACGCCCGAATGAACGAGCCAGAGAGGTAAATAAGGCAGACATTTCACCGCTGTTCATGACGTAATATTGCTGCATCAGATGGACACCATCAATGTCCGGCTTCACTTCTTCTATTTGATGCCCTTGTTCACTCAGCCATTTCACAGTGTTCAAGACTGCCTGCTTTGCTTCCTCACTCACCTTCGTGCCTACTGGAGAGTCTACACTGTAAGCAATTCGCATAGAAGAGGTTCGTTTCACCAAATCCTCCTGATAGCTGCCGTCATATAATGGCGTTTGGAACGCAGCCTCTGGCTGAATGACTTGAAGCAAATCAAGCAGGGCTGCACTGTCTCGAACTGTTTTTGTGAGCGTAAAGTCAATGGAAGCTCCTTGCCACTGCCTTCCTGCACCCGGGCCGACCGGTGTTCTCCCCCTTGTTGGTTTGAGTCCAAATAAACCAGTAAAGGATGCCGGAATCCGAATAGACCCTCCGCCATCACTCGCTCCACCCGCAGGTACGATGCCGCTTGCCACAGCTGCTGCCGTCCCGCCGCTTGAACCGCCCGGAGAATAGTCAGCATTCCAAGGGTTTCTCGTCGGACCATATAAAAAGGGTTCTGTCACATTTCTCAATCCGAATTCAGGTGTGTTCGTATGACCGATCATGAGGAGCCCAGCCTGCTTCAATCGACGGACAAAGTGGGAATCTTTTTGCGCCTTTACATCCTTTAACAGCAAAGCACCCGCGGTCAAAGGTTCATGCTCCAGCCCCTGCGATATATTTTTCAACACAAACGGAACACCAGCAAACGGCTGATCCGCATCTAGTGACTTCATGTCTTTGAACACTTGATCTCGTCTAGTCTGAATCACCGCATTTAGTACTGGATTCACTTCTTCCAATCTAGTAAATGCAGCTTGTACAAGCTCTTCGGGCGTGACCTGCTTTTTCTGCACAAGTGACGCCAGTCCCGTCGCATCATACGTCATATACTCTTTTACATTCATCGGCATGTCCTTCTTTCTCATATTATGATCTCTCTATTGTCTACTAGAATTCTATGAAATTCAATTTCGGGATACGTGTGAAAAAAACTTTCTTTCTAGACTATGATTCTTCTAACCATCTACCTTATTTCTCCGATATAATAAAGAAAAAAAAGACGGAGGTCACCTCATATGCAAGGAGCCATTGCCTTGAAAAAGAAAATCGTCGTGGTCATCGCGTTTCTTCTTGCTTTGACAACTGCTTTGCCCTTCCATTCGCAGGCAGCTGCACCACCAAAAGAAACAGATGTCATCATCGTCTATAAAAATCAAAAAGGAAAACAAACGGCTATTCAAGAAAGTGAAAAAGTGAACGCTCAATACATACATCTTCCAGCTGTAGCAGTGACAGCAGATGAGCAAGCTGTCACCTCACTTAAAAAAGACCCAAACATCGCTTATGTTTCAAAAAACGTTAGGGTCAAACTCGCTGCTTCTACCGTGAAAAAAACGGCTGCTGCTAGTGGTCAGGATGCTTTGGTACAAAAATCTTATAACTTGCAGAAGCTCAATGTAAAGCAAGCAATCAAAGAAGGCGTGACAGGGAAAAATGTGAAAGTAGCCGTTCTCGATACTGGTATTTTCCCACACGAAGATTTAAAGGTAGCCGGTGGTAAATCATTCGTCGATTACACGTCTTCTTACAAAGATGATGAAGGACATGGAACACATGTCGCCGGTACAATTGGGGCGCTCAATAATGATTACGGTACGGTCGGTGTCGCTTCTGGTGTGAAGCTGTATGCTGTAAAAGTATTAGATAAAAAAGGAGAAGGCGACTTATACAGTCTGCTCCGAGGCATTGATTGGGCAATTAGCAATAAGATGGACATCATCAACCTAAGTCTAGGTTTTGAAGATAACATTCCGATTTTACGTTCAGCAGTTGATGAAGCATACAAAAAAGGACTGCTGGTCGTTGCTGCAAGTGGAAATGATGGAAAGAAGAATGGGATTAGTTATCCTGCCGCATACAATAGCGTCATTGCTGTTTCCGCAACGACTGACAAAGACAAACTCGCCTCCATCTCTAATACGGGGAAAGGAATTGAATTTTCCGCTCCCGGCGAGAACGTCATCAGTACCTATTTGAAAAACGAATATTGGTATGCCACGGGTACATCACAAGCGGCACCACATGTCACAGGGATGCTGGCACTGTTAAAACAGCTACATCCTAAGAAAACAAATGTTCAGCTCCGCACTTTATTGCGCAGCTATACAGTGGATCTTGGTGCAAAAGGAAAAGATCCACAATTCGGCTATGGCCGCGTGCAATATGTGCCGCAGTCAACCTTTTTAAAGGCTGCGACAAGCGCAGTCAAGACAGCCGAAACATCTAAAAAACAGACAGATGTTGATCAAGCCAAAACGAAAATTGGCAGACTCACTGCCAGCAAGCAAAAAACCGCACTCACTGACCGAGTCAAAAAAGTCCAAACAGCCATTGATATTCGTGACGCACGAGCGAAGGTCAAATCAGCTGAAAAAAGTAAAACCCAAGGCTCGATTAAAAGTGCCCAAACGGCTATTAAAAAGCTATCCAAAGGCAAAGAAAAAACAAGCCTACAAAACCGGCTCGACAAAGTCAAAAAACAAGTCGCCTATCAAAAGAAAGTGACAGATGCCAAACAAAAAGTCAAAAAAGCCGAAGCCAAACGAACAAAGAAAACAAAAGCAACCGCTCAAAGTGCGGTCAAACAACTAAAAGCATCTAAAACAAAAACTGCTTTACAAAAACGACTAAACCGGATCAAGGTTTGATAAAAAAACGATTCCTTTCAGCAAGGAATCGTTTTTTCTATTTCAATATCTTCTGAAAGAGGGTGTGATGATACTTCCCTTTCGCATCCAGCCTCACTTGATCGAGGATGTGCGCTAACGAATGGATGACATCACGGAGTGCTCGATGAACCGAGCCGTGTTCAAAGGAAGCTAAACTCTCCGGCAGTTCATCTTCATCCAAAACAAAGAAATCACCATTCGGAAGAACGAGTAGATCAATCAATAAATCTTCAAATATCACCACCCGTTCTTCAAACCATGTATGTCTGACGATATTCACATAAGAGCCAAGTTCATTGCCTTGATCATCCCGCCAAAAATAGACATTGTAAGGCCGGTCCATCCAATAATAGGCGGTCGTATAACTCCCTTTTGGAATCGTGACAGTGCCATCACCAGCAACCATTGTAAATGGTTCTTGAATTTTATGAAACAACACGACTTGCTGCTCCTGTGCATCTAACAGCTGACACGTATGTTCCACAACCTGATCATCGTATTTGATTTTTCTCTCAATGACGTCATCCCAAGAATTTGCATATAGCGGAAACAATCGGTCACAACCCCTTCTGCATCTACTTCTTATTCTAGTATACACTGCTTTCTTTTGAAGAAATAAAGGTTCACTGCTGCTGCGTATGGAAGACATATGGTGAGGTGAAAACAAATGAACGGAATCACAATCATCGAAACCGTAGCAGAACTCGGACAAATCATCTTGGTTTTTTGTGGCTATGCCCTTTACTGGCGGCTTGTAAAAACGAAAAGAGATCGAAAGCTGACCCCTTATGAACATGTGTTGAAATTCTTTGTCATGTTCGGATTAATCTCATGGTGCTTTTCATATATGGCACTGAACGTATGGGTATCATGAGAAAGAGGAAGAGCCCCGTCCATGCAGGACATGCTCTTCCTCTTCTTATGCAGCGTGTTATGAGCCAGCCGGCTGTTCTTTTTTGATCACATACTGATAGCTCTTCACATGCGTCCCATTTTGATTCACAAATTCTTTATCAAGTGCCCGTTCAAAGCCCATTCTTTCATATAAACGAATGGCGGCCTGCATTTTATCCGACGTATGAAGGTACAGGACGTTCTCGCCCCACGATTGCGTCAGTTCTATACTTTTACGCAACAAGGACTCTGCAATACCTTTTCCTCTCACATCAGGATCTACCCCTAAAAACCGGACAATCGCTGAAGTAATGCCCATCTCCGGCTTGTCATATGCCTGTTCTGATGATCGGAACATTTGAAGGGTCCCCACGACCTTGCCCTCAAGCTCGGCCACAAGCATCAACTCCATGTTTGGGTTATCTACAGCCGCTCGCAGGGCTGCAGAATAATTTTGCCAGCCTTCCTCTGTAAATTGAGGCTCATACTGTGCGTATGATTTGATCAGCACATGTGTGATCGCCTCATGATCTTCACTCACTGCTTGACGAATGATCAACTCTTGCTGCTCCATGCCAGCACCTCCTGTTTGTCTATGAATGGATATACGTATCATGCAATCACTGCATGCCGATGATCTGATTCTTTTCTCTACTCATTCAATGTAAAGAGTCTTCTTTTAAAGATCAATTATTTTGCACGAAAACTTCTTTGAAAATTTTGATTGAAATGGAAAGCTTGATTCATTATGCTGATTTGAGGACGTATACGAGGAGTGGCATCATATGAATTCTTTATCTTATCCCCAAGAATCGAAAAAAAATCGATTCCTCCTTGCCGCGCTTCTTGGCTCTTTAACAGCCCTTGCACCGCTGGCAATGGATATGTATTTACCTGCTTTACCTAATATCGCCCGTGACTTTGAAGCAAGCACGGCGCTGTCTCAATTAAGTCTCATGGCTTGTTTGATTGGACTTGCGCTTGGACAGCTGATTGCAGGTCCAATCAGTGATACAGTCGGCAGAAGAAAGCCGCTGATGGTTGGATTAATCATTTTTATTGCGGCCTCTCTTTTATGTACAGTGGTCACATCAATTTGGACATTCATTCTTTTAAGGCTGATTCAAGGACTTGCTGGATCAGCAGGCATTGTCATTGCACGAGCCATCGTACGAGATCATTATGAAGGCTCAGAAATGACGAAATTCTTTGCTTTGCTCATGTTAGTCAACGGAGTGGCTCCAGCAGCGGCACCGATCGTGGGCGGACAAATGTTACGGTTCACGACGTGGCAGGGTGTGTTTGTTCTGCTAGGAATCCTCGGGGCGCTCATGCTTCTAAGATCGATGTTTTCATTGAAAGAAAGCTTACCTGTGGAACGTAGACAGACTGGAGGCTTCAAACAAATCCTAGGTGCGATGAAAATTCTAGCGAGCGATCGACTCTTTGTCGGATATGCTCTCTCACAAGGACTTGTCTTCGCCGCCATGTTTGCGTATATCTCTGGATCACCGTTTGTATTGCAGGAGATTTTCAACCTTTCTCCGCAAGGCTTCAGCGCTGCCTTTGCGGTGAATAGTCTTGGCATCATCACAGCCGGACAAGTATTTGCCCGCGTTGCTGCGAAAATTGGTGAGGAGAAAGTCCTTCGCATTGGGCTGCTGACAGCTGCTTTAGGGGGCGTCACCTTGTGTGTGATGATCTCTATTGATGCAGGGCTTTATGGCATCCTCATCCCGCTCTTTTTTGTGGTCTCAAGCGTTGGGATTGTCGGCACGTCTGCTCCTTCTCTTGCGATGCAGCATCACGGTGCGCATGCTGGAAGTGCCGCTGCCCTCATCGGTGTGGCACAAATGCTTCTTGGCGCATGCATGACACCCCTTGTCGGCTTAGCTGGAAGCCAGACTGCCTTTCCCATGGGACTGATTATTATGCTCTGTGACCTTGGCGCACTTTGCTGTTATTTTTTCTTTGTTGCCAGAGCGAAAAAAAGACCCGCATAAGCGGGTCTTTCATTTATGGCTTGCTCCAATTGATCGTGCGGAACACATTGTTCTGGTCATTGTTTTGATATGCATCTAGATCAAAGCCTGAAAGTCCAAAACCAATTGCCATGACAATTCCTCCGGCAACGGTGAAGATGATCCCCCATTTGATGCATTGCTTTTTTAAATCATTCACGTTCATACTCTCACGACCTTCTTTTTAAACATTCCCATGAATGCCTTAGTGGTTTGAACAGTCACTTGCACAAATAGCTTTGTTAAATACGCCGTGGCTATGCCGCTTAATAATCCGACACCTAATAGAAGAATCCCAACTCCGATCTGCGTCACCACCACATGCAAACCATCCTGAAAAATAAATGGAGAACCAATGATACTCCAAAAACCACCGAGTAAACCAACTAGCGTCATTGTACCTGTCACGAGTGGAACGCACCAAATCACCATATACACAGAAAGAATCAGCAGGAAGACTGTTGCTAGAATGCTGCCCCATAACGGAAAGCCTAAAATGAGGATGGAGAGTCTTGTGGCTTTTTCTCCAAACGTCGGCACCTGAATGGTTTTGATTCCTTGTTCCTTTAAAATCCCTTCAGCAATAATGGCAGGCTGACCGACTTGATGAACTGCTTCCTGTTCACTGTAGCCATCTTCCTGATAATCCTCGATCATTTCATCGTAATACTCGATGAACCGATCACTTTCTTTTTCGCCCAGACGATGCAGATGCTTCTCCAAGCTGGCTAAAAATTCTTTTTTATTCATTGCTCTGTCCTCCAGAAATAAAGTCGTAAATCGCCATCACTTGATCCCATTCCGCTAAAAATTGCGCGATATGCTCCCGTCCGTTCCCAGTCATCCGGTAGTATTTTCTTAATCGACTGTTATGTTCCTGTGAATAGGTCTCCACATAATTGTTTTGCTCTAACCGCTTTAATATCGGATATAATGTCGATTCTGAAATCTCAATGCAATGGGACATATCTTTAATCATTTGATAACCATAGGAATCGCCTTTCTTTAATACCGCCAGTACACAGAATTCCAGTAATCCTTTTTTTAGTTGTGCATTCATGTTTACAACTCCTAACTATTTATACTATACAATACATAGTATGATGTGACAAGAGGTATCTTTTGCAACTTTTCACACTCAACGTCCCTATAAATTTTTCATACAGGAAGTTTCTCTTTCTTCAAGGCTTCACCTGATCAAGATAAATCTAGCGTGTGTCTATTGTAGACAACAAACATACACAGGAACGAATATCATAGGAAACAACTTATTTAATCTCTTTATTTTAAAGGGATAAGCTGAATTGTATGGAATTAAGAAGTTCATTCACAATGGCTTATCCTTATGATCATCATACTAAGTTTTACGAACACTCAACTCGAATTAAAGTGATGAGAACGGCTGAAAGTGGCTAGTTCTTTTCAACCCAACCAATACCGAATAATGGTAGACCTTAAAAAACGAGGAGCTGATGACCTTGAAAAAAATGTGGAGTAATTATCTCACTTTAGTCATTACACTAACTTTGTGTTATATCGTGTATTTGTTCATCTTCAAACAACCTTTTACCATTACACCCATCATTCTGTTTGTGGTGGGAGCCGCCATTGCTGAGTGTATACGTTTTTTCTTTCTGAAAAGTAACGAGAAAAAAGATGATACCTTGAAAAAATAGTCCCTTAAACATAAGATCACTCAACATATGAAAAGACACCCCCACTTTATAGTGGAGGTGTCTTTTTTTTACTTTTTATATATTCACAAATCCTTCTCCAAACACATCACGCACATCATGGACAACAACGAATGCGTCTCGATCAATTTTCTTAATGATTTTCTTTAAACGCATCAGCTCCTGTTTTTGAATGACTGCATAGAGAATTTCCTTCGATTCCTTCGAATAATGACCGCGACCGTTTAAAATGGTCACGCCTCGATCCAAGGTGTGATTGATTTCTTCTGCAATATCATCTTTGCATGAAGAAATAATCGTCACTGCTTTTTTCGTGTTAAGCCCTTCTATGACGAAATCCATCACCTTAGTCGCCACATACAGCATCACAATCGTAAACATTAATTTTTCCGCACCAATAATAAAGTAAGAAGCAAAAACAACAATCAGATCAAAGAACAAGATGGCGTAGCTCACGTTCCAGTCTAGATACTTATTCGCAATTCGCCCAAGAATGGCAGATCCCGCTGTTGTACCGCCCGCTCTTAAAACAAGACCAATGCCAATACCAATGATGATCCCTGCGAAAATAGAACCAATGATCAATTCATGGACATTCACCACCCATGTAGTGGTCAAATGTAAAAATAGAGAGTTACTTGCGACAGCTACCACTGTGTAGATCGTGGTCTTCTTGTCCAAGTATTTATACCCCACAAGTAATAAAATCGCATTCAACACAAGGTTTGTCAGCCACGGCGCAATCTCAAACATATAGTAGAAAATGATGGACAGCCCCGTTACGCCGCCTTCACCAAACTCAAGTGGAATGACAAACATGTTCACAGCTGCAGCAAATAAAAAAGAACCAACTAGAATCATTGCAATATCTTTTACACATTTTTTCAATTTCTTCTTTCCTCCTTTTCTAAGCATATAAAAAACCCTCTTTCTGCACGAAAGAAGACAGTCGTTGGACAAAATAAAAATCAAAAGACGGCGCCTTTTGATGAAGCTTTCTGAAATGAACCTTTCCATAATATATATCTCTTTTTAGAGGCTGTCAATGACTTGGTTTTCTATTATTTCAACTGTATGTTTATGCACTCAAACCCGCATGTTTTCAGGGTTTTTCCGTCGTATGATGCTTATTCCTCTCCTTGACAAAAACACTTTAGTCATTTAAACTACTGCCTCATATCATATCCATTATTTCCGATCGACAAAGGAGGCTGTTTGATTTATATGAATCCTATTCAAAGCCGTTTACAGGCTCACACACCTTTGATTTTAGATGGTGCACTTGCAACGGAGCTTGAACGAAAGGGCTGTGATTTAAACGACAGTTTATGGTCAGCCAAAATCCTCATTGAACAGCCAGAATTGATTCAGCAAGTACACTTGGACTACTTCCAAGCAGGTGCTGACTGTGCAACAACAGCCAGCTACCAAACGACGATTGATGGCTTTGCTGAAAAAGGCTACACAAAAGAAGATGCCATCGAATTAATGAAACGATCTGTCACGTTAGCAAAAGAAGCATGCGAGCAGTTTTGGCAGGATGAGACACATCGTAAAGAGCGGACAAAACCATTCGTCGCTGGATCTGTGGGGCCCTTCGGTGCTTATTTGTCTGACGGTTCAGAATATAAGGGAAATTACGGACTCACAGAACAGGCGCTCATTGATTTTCACAGACCAAGAATTCAAGCATTGGTAGAGGCTGGTGCAGATATTCTCGCTTGTGAAACCATCCCTTGTCTCATTGAAGCAATCGCTATCGCTAAACTGCTGCAGGATGAGTTCAGTGGTGTATATGCCTGGATTACATTTAGTGCAAAGGATGGTCAGCACATTAGTGAAGGAGATTTACTTAGAGACTGTGTACAAGCACTTGAGCCATATGAGCAGATCGCTGCTGTTGGCGTAAACTGTACACCGCCGCAATATATGTCTTCTCTTATTCAGGAGATGAAAAAAGGGACGAGCAAACCGATTGTCGTGTATCCGAACTCAGGGGAATTATATGATCCTGAGGAAAAGGTTTGGAGCGGCGATACGTCTCACCATACATTTGGTGAATGTGCGCAGCAATGGTATAAAGACGGTGCACAAATCATCGGCGGCTGCTGCCGGACGACACCAGAAGATATTACAGATATCTTAAAACAGGCAACATCGTAGCATCATGACTCAACACACATACTTCTAAGCAAAAGGGCGGGAAGACATGGAACAAGCAAAAGATCAGTCACAACAATATCAACGAAAAATGACAAGCCGTCACCTGTTCATGCTTTCTTTAGGTGGCGTGATTGGCACAGGACTCTTTTTAAGTTCAGGATATACGATCAATCAGGCCGGACCTGCGGGAACGATTTTGGCTTATCTGGTTGGGGCATTAATTGTGTACCTCGTGATGCTCTGTTTAGGTGAACTGTCTGTCGCAATGCCGGTTACAGGCGCTTTTCACACATATGCAACAAAATACATTGGGCCCGGCACTGGCTATACAGTGGCTTGGCTTTATTGGCTGACATGGACCGTGGCACTTGGTTCAGAATTTACAGCGGCAGGTCTTTTAATGCAGCGCTGGTTCCCGGACACATCGGTTTGGATGTGGAGCGGTGTTTTTGCGCTTCTCATCTTTTTACTCAATGCTTTTACAGTTAAGTTTTTTGCAGAATCGGAATTTTGGTTTTCTAGCATTAAAGTCATGGCTATTATTCTCTTTATTATTCTTGGCGGAGCGGCGATGTTTGGATTGATTCCACTAAAAGGCGGTGAGGCCGCTCCGTTCTTCTCTAACTTCACTGGAGATGGGGGTCTCTTCCCAAACGGCTTTTTACCGATTTTAATGACCATGCTGGCTGTTAATTTTGCTTTTTCGGGTACTGAGCTGATCGGGATTGCTGCGGGCGAAAGCGTCAATCCCGATGAGACCATTCCCCGGGCGATTCGCACGACTGTGCTGCGCCTTGTCCTGTTTTTCGTCGGAACGATCGTGGTCTTAGCCGGCTTAATTCCAGTAGAAGAAGCCGGGGTGATCAAAAGTCCTTTCGTTGTGGTCTTTGACCGCATCGGTATTCCTTATGCGGCAGATTTCATGAATTTTGTCATTCTGACAGCGATTTTATCTGCTGCAAACTCAGGGCTATACGCCTCATCTCGCATGCTATGGTCCCTTTCTGAAGAACGAACATTACCTAAAAAGCTGGCAAAATTGACGTCAAAGGGAATTCCTTTGAATGCACTCATTTTGAGTATGATTGGGGGCATTCTCTCTTTGCTATCGAGTGTCATCGCACCTGAAACGGTGTATCTGGTTCTTGTTTCAATCTCTGGACTTGCCGTTGTTGTTGTATGGATGGGAATTGCAGCTTCACAGTTCATGTTTCGCAAAAAATTCTTACAGGATGGCGGGCAGCTTCATGATTTATCTTTCCGAACCCCGCTCTATCCGGTGGTTCCGATTGCTGCCTTCCTCCTATGCCTTGCATCTGTGATCGGCATTGCTTTTGATCCAAATCAGCGTATTGCTCTTATATGCGGTATCCCTTTTATCGCACTCTGCTATGCTGCCTATTACATGACAACATGGATTCAGAAAAAACGAGAAAAACCTGGTGTATAGCACCAGGTTTTTTGTTTGTTCCAAAAAAGGATATCACTAGCAAAACAAAGACATTTTGGTATATGATAGGAATCTATGATTTTCAGGATGAATCAAGGGAGCTGTCGTTAATATGGAAATGACCATTACAAGAGCATTAAGTGAACTGAAAATGTTAGATAAAAGAATCAACCGAACGATTGATGAAGCTGTACTCGGTGGCTTGGTCATCGGGAAACATATACAGAACGGATTTCAAAATCAAGAAGAAGTAGAAAAAAAGGCAAAAGCAGATGACCAATCGATTCAAGCATTAATCAAACGCCGAAATGCCATTAAATCAGCCATCGTTGTGTCGAATGCTACGACAACGATTGAGGTGGCGGGTGTTAGCATGACCGTAGCAGAAGCCATTGAACGCAAGACATCCATAGATTACGATATTCGTTATTTACGAAAATTAAAAAAGGTCTACACAGAGCTGGTTGACCGGTCAGAACAAATCAATGAAGATGTGAAAAAGAGACTGGATCAACATTTAGAAACACTATTTGGGAAAGACGGAAAAACACAAGCCGCTGCCAACCAAGAGATCGTCAAGTCATTCCTAGCTGAAAATGAGGCGGCGATCATTGACCCTCTTCGTCTTCGAGTGAAGATTGAACAGCTTTCGAAAGAGATTGAAGATTTCCAAATGGAAGTGGATTTCTCCTTATCAGAAAGCAATACCTTGACAAAAATACAGATCGACTAGTCGATTTTGTTAGTGAGCCGAAAATCGATAGGACTAAACACCTCCGAGGGAAAGGTCATTCCCTCCTCATCTGATGATCATCTTAGGATGATCCATGATAAAAGCTCAAAGCTGAACGTTCAAAGCTGAAAGCTCAAGTATTCAAAGTTCTTATCCATCAAAGCTCAAGATGTAAAGCTCAATGCTCGATCGAATCTGGGAGAAACGGCTCATGAGTGTTTGTTTATCGACTCTTTCGGTTGCCGCCCAGCAGGTTTGCTAACAAAAAGAAAAGGATGTCACTAGCTGACATCCTTTTTTTCTATGAAAACGACAGGGCTTGCGCCAAGTCGCATCTTCTAGCAGATTAGTAACGTGATGTATATGCCAAATGGTACACACTTGTCACATTTGAAGATAGCGTGATGTCGTTTGAAGTGAAAGTCACTGGAACGATATCGTAGTAATGTGTAGACCAGCCTGCATTATTGTATGTACGGTAGCCTGCACCTGCAGGCACTTGAATCGTTAGTGAAAATTGTCCATTCTCGTCTGTTGTACCTGTCGCTGTTTGAGCATATGATTTGATTGCTGCTTCAAAATAAAGCTGAATTGGCTGATTCGCCATGAGTTGACCACTTGTGTCCTTTAATGTTCCTTTAAAAGTAGCTGGATAATATGAACCTACACGATATTTACTGCCAGAACCGTAATTGACCATACCACCGTCTGCTGCTGTGACGCCTGTTACTTGTACGGATGCTGGTACTGCTCCTGTTTCCTCTGCATGTGCAAAGCTTGGGAAAACGAGAAGCAATGATAGAAAGAAAGCAAACATGATTTTTTTCATCGATAAATCCTCCTTTTTTTTCCTACTATATTACTATCGACAGTTATTGTCATTTTTCCAGCAAAAAACAAAAAACTTCCCTTTTTATTCAAAAGGGAAGCTACAAGACTATTTTTTCACAACAACTTTCACTGCTTTACTTTCTCTTTTTCTCACATCTGAAGCCGTCACATACAAGACGGTTTTGGCTTTTTGCGGCTTGATTTTAGCCGTAAATGCGCCTTTGCTATTGGTTTTGACCGTTTGAATGACTTTCTTTGATTTGTTCTTCACCTTGATTGTCAAGCCTGCACCCGCAGTTCCTTTGACCGTTTTACTTTTCACTGTTACTCGATTCACCTTTGGCTTAGCTGGCGCTTTGCCCTTTTTCACGACCGTTTTGAGGGAAGTCGCAGCCTTTCCTTTTGACACCTTGATGTGAAGCACTTTATTTTTGTTTTGATGCTTGATCTTCACACTAAAGGTTCCTTTTTTGCTTGCCGTGCCTTTTCCAAGCAGGGTTTTGCCTCTATACACAGAAATGGCAGCGCCGGCTTTCGCCTTTCCTGTCACCTTTTGATGCTGATCTTCTACTTTGTTAACTGATGCGTTTAATTCAACAGCACTTAACGCGGCAAAAGCATTGAGTCTGCCATGTCCTGTCATCCAATCGATACCCGGAATTTTCGGATCAACAACAGGCTCGTCATATTCATCATAGAAAATGTCATCTGTTCCATCAACAGCTTTAAATGAAATATCATCCGCTGTATTTTGTAAAATATTTCTCACTTGATTTGGTTTCAGGGTTGGATTTTTAGAAAGCAGTAATCCTGCTGCTGCTGCAACATACGGTGTAGCCATTGATGTCCCGCTCAGGTATGAAACATTCCCATCAGGCATTAAGCTTGGGATATCAGACCCTGGTGCGGACATGCTTAATCCTTTCCCATAGCTTGAGAATTCAGCGGCAATATCCATGCGATTGCTTGCACCAACTGCCATGGCGTACTTGGAAGTCGCAGGATAACCCATTTCTGGAATGCCATCGTTTCCGCTTGCCACTACCACTAATACATTTTTTTGTGCAGCATAGTTCATCGCATATTCAATGACCTTGCTGTAGTAGCCGCCAAGGCTCATGTTGATGACCTTTGCACCTTTGTCCACTGCATGTTTAATGCCAAGAGCAATATGCTCTGTATCTCCATTTCCATACGCATCCAGTACTTTGACTGGGATGATACCTGTATGTTGGTTCAGCCCCGCCATGGAGTAATGATTATCGGCTTTTGCTGCAATGATACCTGCCACATGGGTACCGTGGCCATTGTCATCAATTGCATCTTTATTACGGCCGATGAGATTGGCACCTAAGTCTGTACGAACCGTTCCGCTTAAATCAGACAAACGGCTGTCGACACCTGTATCCACAACAGCGATTAACGTTTGCTTCATTTTGCTTGTGCCAATCAATGTATTCATTTGTTCAAACTTCACATCAGCGCCTTTTTTCCCACTGTTTTGGGCACTGTTTTTCAGCGGCCACTGGTAACCATACTGCGCGTCATTGCTGAGCGCACGATACGTTTGTACAGGCTCTGCAAATTCAACATTCGGCATACTAGAAAGCTTTCTCGCCGTGCTTTTGATCACAGCTTTGCCTGCTTTCAGCGTTTTGCCAGCTGATTCTTTCCCTGCCGGTACATCATAAACATACATTCCTTTAAATAAAGGATTTACTGACTGAGATGTCACACGGTTTTCTTGAATTCCGTAGCTTTTCATTTTCTTTTTTGCGGATTGAAGCGTTTGTCCATCCTTTAATTTAAAGATGATTTTGTTTGTGTTGACCTTTTCTTCTGGAACAAGCTTTTGTTTCTCTAATACATAACCGATCGATTTTCCTTCAAGCTGATCGATTCCTACTTTTTGCCCCACTGTTTCTAATTCCTTTTTTAAATAGGCTGGACTTGCCTCTTTGAGCATATCAAAAAGGGAACGGATCGCCTGTTGCTCTTTCTCTGTGACGATATGACCGCTGAATGCACCATTTTTCTCTACGTCATTCAGCAATGATTTTAATGTCAGCAAATGATTGTACACCGTTTGCTGCTTTTTTTGATTGTTGATGAGTTTAGATTTGAGAAACGGCTTTGTTTTTTGTAGCAGACGTGTAAGCTTCTGACCATCGGCTGTTTCATTGAATCGTTTGTCTTCGATCGTACGAATGGATTGAAGAATTTCACGTCCATGCTTTTTCTCAATAATGATGATCGTTGGCTCTTCTTCTTCAGGGAAAATCGGTTCAGATGGCGGAAGATTCGCACCTTTATACCCGATTGTATATGCTGCATCCTCTTCCTCATCACGGCTGTCTTCCTCTGAACCTAAATACAGCACTTTGACATAGTAAGGACCTGACCATGCATGCGGGAAGTTGATTTCTGTCTCTCCACTTGCTGTGTCCACACGATATCTCGAATAAGTGTCATCTTTTATCGCTCTATCCTTACTTGGGTAGACCGATACAGATAACACTTGTTTGCTTTTGACAGAAATTTGCATATGTGTATGTTTTGCCACATCATCTGCAGATGGCGTGATTTGGTACCATGACTCTTCTTTTTCATTCTGTAATGTACCTGAAATGACTTCACCATTTTTTAACCCAATGGCTTCATTGACACTTGTGCCCTTGCTAACTGCTGATGCCTCGTACCCAGGTAATGCAGCCATACATAGAATGATGGCCATGAGTACAACCACACAGGATTTGACCTGCTTTTTAAACATGAAAAGACCCCCTTATCTTTTACAATACCTTGGAAGAATATCACAGAATCCTTTTTAGTAGAATCTATTTTTGACATAATTAAACTCGTTTTAAGCTAGGATTTGAGATATTCAGATGACTAGTCTGTTCGCTTCATAAACTTTTTGCCATTTCAAACGGAAAATGATGCTATTTAACCATGTCGAAAAGTACATTACAATCAAATTGTAAGCGCTTAACAAACAAGAGAGAAGGGATCAGCTTGTTCCAAAAAGATCATGTTTTTACACAAGTAAACGGTCGATCAAAGAATGAGATTTTACAATACATTTCCGAGAAAGCTGAAGACCTTCACATTACAAACGATCAGTCAGGGTTATTAACAGATTTGTTGAAACGCGAAGACGAAGTCTCAACAGGACTTCAGCAAGGTTTTGCGATTCCTCATACAAAAAGCTCTGCTGTTCAAACGGCTTCACTTCTCTTTTTAGAACTTGAACAACCCATTGAATGGGGAAGCTTCGACGATTTGCCAACAAGCTATTTATTTACACTGCTCGTTCCACTTGAAGAGGCCAATGTCACACACCTCAAATTACTGTCTGGCATTGCCACAAGTTTAATGGAGCCTGCTTTCATCGAAAAGATTCAACCCGGTCAAACAGCAGACTATTATTACGAAGTCATTGAACAACAATTGAAAGAGGGGATTACACAATGAAAATTGTCGGTGTCACTTCATGCCCAGCAGGGTTAGCTCATACACCAATGGCAGCAAAAGCATTAGAGAATGCGGGTAAACAGCTTGGACACGAGATTAAAATCGAGCAACAAGGAATTATGGGACAGGTGAATGGCATTACAGCAGAGGAAGCCAAGCAGGCAGACCTTTGCATCATTGCCTCCAATCAGCACATTAACGACGCTGAACGCTTCTCAGGTATTCCTACTGTTCGTGTCGAAATCGGGCGCGCTCTAAAAAATGCCGAGCAAATCATCACAAAAGCCGTTGCGCTGGTTGAAAAGAAAAAATCTGAATCCCAATAAACAAGAGCAATACCATATAGAAAGGAGCAAAGCAGAATGAAAGCAAAATTAAAAGTCATTGAAGGCCACCTCATGACCGGTATTTCTTATATTCTTCCGGTGATCATCGGAGCTTCACTTATCGTTGGTTTAGCCAAACTAGTCGGGTTAGGTTTTGGTGTGTCAGATTTAAACGCCTATAAAGATGCAGGCGACATTTTACATGGTGCCTATTTGATGGAACAGGTTGGCTGGACAGGCATTGGCTTAATGAACGTACTGCTCGCTGGCTTTATTGCCTATTCGATTGCGGATAAATCTGGTCTTGCGGCCGGCTTTATCGGCGGAGCGCTTGCCAGCTCAACAAATGCTGGTTTTATCGGCGCCGTCATTGCAGGTTTCTTTGCCGGATATGTCGCTCTCTTTGTGAAAAGAAAAATTCAAATTCAAGGCTCTGCAGCTGGACTCGTCCCTCTGCTTATCTTACCGCTCATTACTGTTGGCTTAACCGGACTTCTCATGTCCGTTCTGCTAGGCGGTCCATTAGGAGCTTTGAACACCGCATTAATTGAATGGATCAAAGGCATGGTCGCAGATGGAACGAGCACACTCGCACTTGCTCTCATTCTAGGTGCAATGATTGGCTTTGACCTTGGCGGCCCAGTGAATAAATCAGCTTGGATGGCTGGTAACGCACTCTTCCTATCAGGTGTCTATCTTCCTGCCATTCTCGTCAATATCGCGATTGTCATTCCGCCGCTAGGATACGGGCTTGCGACATTGATTCGAAAACGCAACTTCTCTCCTACCTTCAGAGAAGCTGGACGAGGCGGCCTTGTGATGGGGATTATCGGGATTACAGAAGGAGCCATTCCCTTTACACTCGTCAATCCTTTGAAATTGATTCCGCTGAATGTCGTCGCTTGTGCTGCAGGAAGCGGGGTTGCTGCCTTATTAGGTGTCCATGACATCATGCCGCCAATTGGTGGACTATACGGATTCTTCTCAGTAGGAAACTGGTGGGCGTATTTAATCGGCGCACTAACTGGCGCACTTGTTATTGGAATTGGCGCCAACTTGCTTGTGAACTTCTCTGAGAAAAAAGAACCCCAAAAGCCAGAACATGATCAGAAGCAGAAAGAAGAAGATGATTTTGACCTTGTGCTAGAAGGATAATTTGAACAAAGAAAGGTGTCGTTACACAATGACTGTCAATGTACATGTGATTCCACATACTCACTGGGACCGGGAATGGTATTTTACCACCTCCCGCTCCCGTATCTACTTAATGAAAAGCGTAATGGACATATTGGACACCCTCGAAACAGATGAACGGTTCCATTACTTCATGCTCGATGCACAAGCATCCTTGCTAGATGATTACTTGAAATGGCGCCCAGAGGATGAAAATCGAATCAAACAGCTCGTCACAGCAAAACGCCTCATCATCGGTCCGTGGTATACACAAACGGATCAGCTCGTTATTTCTGGGGAATCGATTGTACGAAACCTGCAATATGGGATTGAGCGCTGTCAGCAGTTTGGACATGTCATGAAGGTCGGTTATGTCCCTGATTCCTTCGGTCAATCTGCACAAATGCCTCAAATTTATCAAGGCTTTGGTATTGTCGATACAGCCTTTTGGCGCGGCGTTTCTGATCATATGACGAATCACACAGAATTTAATTGGCGCGGGGCGGATGGCAGTGAAGTGTTTGCAGTGAATCTGCCATTCGGCTACTACTACGGAGGAAATATTCCTGAGAAGGATGAAGACCTGCAAGCCTTTCTTTCTGAAAAAATCGGGGCGCTGCAAGCAAAAGCCACGACAAAGAATGTCTATTTCCCAAATGGCTTTGACCAAGCGCCTATTCGTAAAAACCTGCCTGACTTATTAGAAAAAGCCAATGAAATAGACGAGCATAACTATCAAATCAGCAGTTTAGAAGACTACATTGCAGCAGTGAAAAAAGAGCGGACTTCTTTTGAGACATTAGAAGGAGAACTCATTCATGCCAAGCATATGCGAATTCATAAGTCCATTTTTTCAACAAGAGCAGATTTGAAAATCTTAAACAACCAAATTGAAAACTATCTTGTCAATGTGATGGAGCCGATCCTTACAATCAGCTATTCACTCGGACATGACTATCCGCATGACACGGTACGTGATATTTGGTACCTCATGTTTGAAAATGCAGCGCATGACAGCATTGGCGGCTGTAACAGTGACACGACAAATCAAGACGTTTTCTTCCGCTACAAGCAGGCAAAAGAAATCGCCGAGAATCTGGTGGACTTACACATGCGTCTCATCGCCATCCGGCTGCAAACTGAGCAAGAAATCACGTTCACTTTATTTAACACACTGCCTTCAAAGCGCTCTGAAGTCATTGAAGTCGAAACCTTTATCACAGAACGTCCATTTACACTAAAAGACGCTGATGGACGAACTCTTCACTACACAGTCAAAAACAAAACCGATGTGACAGATTATGTCTTAGCACAGCAGATTTCACTTAACCCAAGCAAAGAAGTGTACATGCCAAAGCAAGTATGGAAAGCAGTTTTACTCATTGAAGCAGTCGACTTGCCATCCGTTGGTTATACACAAGTCAGCATGGTTTTCGATGAATCTAGTGAATCCATTTTGGAAAAAACAGAAGGTCGTGTCATTGAAAATACGTTTTACCACATTACAGCAAATGACAATGGGTCATTAGAAATTACGGATAAACAGACTGGACGAACGTTCTCTGAGCAAATGATCTTTGAAGACAACGGAGATGATGGGGATTCTTATAACTATTCACCACCGCGTGAGGATCTTTATGTATCATCTAAAGATATCTCATCAGCAGACATTACCGTATCTAAAAGCAGTTTACAGGAAGAGCTCACCATCAAGCTTCAATTGACTGTCCCATATGATTTAGAGGAACGCTCGGAGCAAAAGGGGACGACTTCCCTCCCGATCACAGCGAAGGTGGCTTTAAATAAAGATGAAGCGGTCATCCGTTTTCATGTGAATGTGGACAACCATGCGCTAGACCACCGTCTACGGGTACTCTTTGATACAGGTATTGCATCAAACGTATCACTCAGCGATCAACAGTTTGGCACCATCGAACGTCCAACGGAGCTGACGCAAGAGCTAGAATGGTGGAACAATGAACATTGGGAAGAAAAACCGATTACCATTGAACCCATGCAATCATTTGTTGCACTTCGCGATGAAGCATATGGTATCTCTCTTTTGACGGACTGCGTCAGAGAATACCAAATCACAGGCGCGGGCTACACAACCATTGCTTACACACTCTTCCGCTGTTTCGGAAAAATGGGGAAAGAAAACCTTCTTTACCGTCCCGGCCGGGCTTCTGGAGAAAAAATCGTGGAAACACCTGATGCCCAGCTTCAAGGATCGCTATCATTCTCCTTTGGCATGCACTATAGCCAAGAAGCGGTAAGTGAAGGACACTTGGCTCAGCTTGCTAAACGTTACACCACCCCGGTTCAGTGCTACGAGCGGGCAGACTTTTTAAACGGTCGTTTAATTTTCTCTTTCCGAGATGAAAAAGAAGACTTACAATCTACTTATAGCCTGCTTGACATTGAAACAGACGGGGCCGTTCTAAGCGCTTTGAAAAAAGAAGAGCATGGAACAGGCATTGTCATTCGTCTCTTCAATCCATATTTAACACGTCAAACAGCCGCTTCAATCAATAGTTCATCTCTACAACATGGAGAAACAGCGAATTTAGGCGAAACACCTGAAGGACATATACTGAAAGCACAACATGGATCATTACACATTGAACCGCTCACACCTTGTCAGGTACAAACCTACATTGTAAAGAAAAAATGAACATGTAGGGGCGGGATCCATTTGGATTCCGCCCCTCTTTAATGGAGGGCATTGATCATGCGAATTGGAGGCATCGAAGCAGGCGGTACAAAATTTGTCTGCGGCTACGGAACAACAGACGGAACGATTGAACATATGACTTCCTTTGCAACAGGGAACCCAGAAGAAACATGCCGGCAAGTGATCGAATACTTTACAGAGCATCCAGTTGATGCGATTGGCATAGGCGCATTCGGACCTGTCGATGTAAAAGAACACAGCCCCAGCTATGGAACGATTCTCGAAACACCCAAAACAGCTTGGCGCCAATTTCCATTACTCTCAACCTTAAAACAAGCACTCGGTCTCCCTATGAAGCTTGATACGGATGTGAACTGTGCGGCGCTCGGTGAAGCTCGTTTTTCAACAGAAACAGACAGACCAAATTCCTTGATCTATATCACGGTTGGGACGGGAATCGGCGGCGGTGCCTATATTGAAAACCGCCTCATTCACGGACTGCTTCATCCAGAAATGGGACATATCACCGTTCAGCGCCACCCTCATGACACCTATGGGGGCTGCTGCCCGATCCATCATGATTGTTTAGAGGGATTGGCATCTGGACCTGCCATAGAAGGCCGCTATCATACATTGGCACAAATGCTGCCAGAGGAGCACCCTGCCTGGTCACTTCAAGCTTATTATCTTGGGCAAATGACCGCAAATTTATTACTCACCCTTTCACCAGAACGCATTATTTTTGGTGGAGGTGTCATGAAACAGCCGGCCTTGCTGCCGCTCATCCTTGAAGAAACAGACGAGCGACTTCATGGTTACTTACAACTACCAAAGCCATTAAATGAAATCGTCACAAAGCCTTCCTTTGACGGATTATCTGGTTTAATGGGAGCCATCGCCCTTGGAGCTGATGCCTTAAAGGAACAAGGAGCGGCGCAATGATGATGACGGCAGATACTCGAACCTACCAGCTCATTCAGCGGCTATTTGAAACGAAAGGGTTCGTGAAGCTGGAGGAGCTCACTGCCTCTTTTCGCTTATCTGACCGCTCCATCCGCAATTTAATCAAAGAAGCAAACGAACTGTTAACACAAGCTGGAGCCATGATCAAGACCATCCGCGGGAAAGGGTATACGCTCTTAACAAGTGACCAAGACGCTTTCCTGCTTTGGCTTCATCAGCAAAAGCTTCCTGCCCGCTCTCTCGTACCCGTCATGCCAGAAGAGCGCATACGATTTATGATGAGAAAATTATTGCTTCAATCAGACTACTTAAAAATTGATCAATTAGCAGAAGAATTGTTCATCAGCCGTATGACGGTCAGCAGTGATTTAAAAAAAGGACGGGAGCTGTTAGCCCGTTACGGTATGACCCTTGTCTCAAAGCCTGGATTTGGCTTAAAAGTAGACGGAGACGAATTGCAAAAAAGGACGTGCTACGCAGACTTACTGCTCGAAGAAGAACCCGCCCTATCTCATATAACTGAGCGGGAACAGCTTCATTTCCCTGACATTTCACTTGAAACCATTCGATCCATTGTGCTGACAAATCTATATCAAGAATCACTGCTCATTAAAGATATTGCCCTAAAGAATTTAGTGATTCACTTAGCGATTGCCATTCAACAAACGCAAAAAAAACAGCGGATACCCGCCAGTACTACTCACACACAAAGACCGCCAGTGTTAACAAGAATCGCTCAAAAGATCACGCATCAAATAAGCGACACGTTTCATGTCACCTTATCAGAGGATGAAACAGATTACTTGGTGATGCATCTCTTAGCGAATCAAACGTGGAAAGAAATTGATGAGCACCAAACGACAGAAGAAGTACGTCAGGCGGTGACACGATTTCTCCAGCACATTGAAAAAACAAGCGGTCATCGTTTTGTAGATGACGATATCCTGCGTCAAGATTTGATGCTGCATATGAAGCCATTATTAAATCGAATTCAATACGGCGTGTCTTTACAAAATCCGCTTTTGCATGAGATCAAAACATCTTACCCTTATCCGTTTGATTTGGCCGTCAGCGGACTCAATGCCTTACAGCTGGTACGGACGCCAAATGAAGATGAAGCGGCATATGTTGCCTTACATATTGCTGCTTCATTTGAAAGAAGTCATCTTGACACCTCACAAAAAAAGAGGGCCATTATTGTATGCGGGTCTGGACTAGGAACGGCACGTCTGCTTGAAATTAAATTGAAGGCGGCCTTTCAACATGAGCTTGAGATTGTTGAGCTTTATTCTTATCAGGATTACGCTTTTAGCACCACTTTGCCATGTGATGTGATTATTACAACCGTACCTCTCGCACCAAAGGGGAAACCAATCATTCAAGTGAATGCTTTTTTTGAACATCATGATGTCCAGCGTGTGAGTGAGGTCATTCACCTGTTAAACGGACACGGTGCCCCTTCACAGGAGCTGATGGCTTTTTTCCAAGAACGATTGACCTTGTTGGATGTGGACCTTTCAAGCAAAGAAGAGGTATTAGATACGCTTTGCAGCCGGTTGGAGGCGCATCAGCTTGTTTCATCTTCTTTTCGTTCCTCCGTGCTGGAACGGGAGCAAATGTCATCGACCTATCTTGGCAAGGGGATTGCAATGCCTCACCCGCTCATCACAAATGAAGGCACCTCCTGCGTGGCAATTGCACGATTGAAACAGCCAATTGATTGGCAGGGAGATCAAGTATCTCTGATTTTCTTGTTAGCCATTCAGAAAGATGACGCTGCCTGCATGAATCAATTTTTTGAACAAGCTGTCGATTTGTTAGACAGTCCTGACCGCCTTCACTCCTTGACACATGCAAGGACATTTGATGAGCTGATGCATGTCCTGTTTCAATAGCACATAAGGCCGCCCAAGTGAAATTGGGCGGCCTTTTATTCATCTATTCCTCACATACGAATCAATCGTATATGACATCTTTTCCTTCTTCCCTTAACTTTTTTAACGACGCCAGCATATGGTTGATTTCTTCATCGGAATGTCTTTCCCAATCGCCTAATTCTGCGACAATTTTCAAAGGGGATTTCGATCGATAGGAACGGGTCGGGTTACCGGGAAATTTTTTGTCAGTCAAATTCGGATCATCTTCAAACTCGCCTGTCGGTTCTACAACATAAATTCTCTCTTTTGCATCAGACCGGGCTAATTCAGCTCCCCATTTGGCTGCATTTAATGTTCCGGTGAAATAGATGTGGTTCGATTGTTTATCCTGATAATTGGATAAATGCAACGGTTCAAGCAGGTCCCCAATCTTCAATTCCGCTTTCGTCCCATGAAAAAACGGCCCAGAATCTAAAACATCTTTCTTGTCATTCATACAGCCACATCCCTTATCGTTTTTGACTTGCGTATAACAGTATACGGGCTGATGCGGGCGGAAAACAGTCTATAAATGAGATTAAATTCGGGGTATAATGATAGTAGAGAGTAAGATGTGATCGGTAAACTCCAGCAAGTTGAAAAAACAGCAAGCATACATACAAAGCAGTCTTCTTGAAAGAGATAAAAAGCTGTTAGACGCCATAAAAGCCAAAGAGACGTTTGACGTTTTATGTGGTTGGCGTGTTGGCACATAATCAATTAAATTCTTCAGGAAGGGTGTAATGAGAGAATGAAAGATAGAGATAAGATTTGTCATATATATGCTCAAAAAAGTTGGATATGGATTCTTATATTATTGGTAATCGTGAGGGTTTAATTGAATTAAAGAGTGCTATTGACCAAGCATTGAAAAGTAATGTTGGTCAAGCTGAATTGTTTCCATCAGATTTAGAGGATTATACAACTTACGTTGCTTTAGTCAATGATAAAGAAGAGTTGGATTCACTTATTATGCCTTACACTGATGAGGATAATGATGATGAAAACTTGATACATCCAGTTGATATAGTTACAAGTCATGAAGAGAAAAAAACCCCTAAAAATTAGGGGTTTTTTAGTGTGATATTGTTACTTCCCGATGTTCTCTCCATTTTGCTCGATCAATGTTTCATACCAATAGGAGCTCTTTTTCCGAATTCTCTTCAGGTCTTTCAGGTCAAATTCATCACGATTGACGTAGATAAAACCGTAGCGTTTTGAGCAGCCTTGGTGTGTACTGATTAAGTCGATGGCTGACCACGGGCAGTACCCGAATACCTCAACACCGTCAGTGATCGCCCATTTGATTTGTTCAATATGTTTTTCTAGATAATCAATTCGATAATCATCCTGAATCGATCCATCCGCTTCTAACTTGTCAAAAGCGCCTAGTCCGTTTTCCGTAATAATAAGAGGTAGCTGATAGCGGTCGTAAATTTCACGCATCGTTGATCGGAAACCGGTAGGGTCAATCTCCCAGCCAAATGCATTTTTACTTAAGAACGGGTTGTTGCCGCCTTTGTAGACGCCATCTTCACCAGATTTTAAATGCTGATCTCCGCCACGGGCAAATTCATCATTGCCATCTCCTTTACTCGCTTCAACCGTTTGAGATGTGTAGTAGTTAAAGGCAATGAAGTCTGGTTTTGCACTTTTCAAAATATCCATATCTCCCTCTTCAATCACAGGAAGAATGTCTTTTTCCTTCATGTATGCCCATGCAAGGTTGTTATAACGACCGAATACCGCCATATCAAGATATAGCCAGTTGCGGATCGCATTGTAATTAGCCGCAGCAATAACATCCTCAGGTTTTGGAGATGCCGGGTAAATAAGGGCGATGTTTGGCGCTGGTCCGATTTTCGCCTCAGGCAGCAAACGATGACAAAGCGTCATGGCTTTCGCCTGTGCGACAAGCATATGGTGGTTCTGCTGATATAATTCTTTTTTCGGATTTTCTAAATTTGGATCCAGTGTACCTAAAGCTGATCCATGTAAGATCATCATGTTTTGTTCATTAATCGTCAGCCAATATTTTACCTTCTCGCCATACTCCTGGAACAAAACCTCCGCATAACGTTCAAACGCATCGACTGTCGAACGATTTGACCAGCCGCCTTTCACTTGAAGCGCATGAGGTAAATCAAAGTGATACATCGTCACAATTGGTTCAATGTCATAGCGGCGCAATTCATCAATGAGAGAATGGTAGAAGTCAATTCCCTTTTGATTGATCTCCCCATCTCCATTTGGAATGATACGTGTCCATGCAATGGAGAAACGATAAGCCTTCAAGCCCATTTCTGCAAACATCTTCACGTCCTCTTTATATCGATGATAATGATCGCTGGCTACCTTAAAATCAGTTGTTCCTTCAGGATAGCTTTCTCTCATATCAATGACTGAAGGTCCCTTGCCATCCTCGTTCCATGCACCTTCTACTTGATAGGCGGAAGTCGATCCGCCCCAGAAAAAGTCTTTTGGAAATGGTGCTAGTGTTGAATATCTCATGATTATGTCCTCCCTTTCTTAAACTAAGTGTAAAAATGATTGTCCTGGTGTCACTTGTTTTTCTTCTGTCTCAATGATATCGCTAAATTCACCGGAATTGGTAATAATCACAGGTGTTGTGACAGAAAGACCCGCTGCTTGAATGGCCTCAATATCAAACTCCGCAAGCAGTTCACCTTCTGTAATGGTTTGGCCCTGCTCAACCTTCGGCGTAAAATGACGGCCCCCAAGTTGTACAGTATCCAGTCCAATATGAATGAGTACTTCTGCTCCGCTTTCAGAGGTGAGACCGTATGCATGTCCTGTTGGGAATACCGTTGTCACGACTCCAGTTACTGGTGCAAACAGCTTGCCTTCTGATGGAATAATGGCTGCGCCCTTACCTAATGCGCCAGATGAGAAGGCTTTATCTTGCACCTCTTCTAGCTTGATGACTTCGCCAGATAAAGGACTTTTCACATGAGCTGCTTTGACACCATGTTCATTTTCAGATGCTGGTGCAGAACTAGCTGCAGGAGCATCTTCTTCATCCACAGGGTCTTTGAATCCAATCAAATAGGTTAAGACGATTGAAAGGACAAATGAAACGGAAATTCCGATTAAGAATCCTGTAAACCCTTGACCATAGAAGATCGGAAGTGTCAGTAAACTCGGAAGACCTGACGCGATCGCAATACTTTGTGAATAACCGATAATGGCACCACCGACACCGGCAGAGATAACCGCTGCAATAAATGGTTTTTTCAAACGAAGTGTGACGCCGTATACAGCAGGTTCTGTAATTCCAAATACAGCAGAAACCGCTGTCGATCCAGCTAATGATTTCAGCTTTTTGTTCTTTGTTTTCAGCATAACACCGATGGAAGCACCGGCTTGTGAAAATACAGCTGGCGCAGTGGCCGGCTTAATATGATCTTTTCCATGAACCGCAATATTATTTAAAATGACTGGCACAAGCCCCCAATGGATACCGAAGATGACAAGAACCTGCCATGCCATCGCAATTAAAGCACCGGCAAGTGTAGGGCTAAAGGAGAATACTTTCAGCAGGACGGCTGCAATTCCGTTCCCTGCATACACACCAAATGGTCCAAATACGATCAGTGTCAGTGGAACGACCGTGACCAGTAAAATCAGTGGTGTAATAAAGTTTTTCACACTTTCATGAATGACTTTGTTAAAGAAACGTTCGATATATCCCATCACAAACACTGCCAAAATAATCGGGATAACCGTTGATGTATAAGACATTAAGACAACCGGAATGCCGAAGAACGACACATCTCCGCCGCCTTTTGTGAGCTCTTGAATAGTCGGGTAGATCAGTGCACCTGCAATCGTCACAGCGACAAATGGATTCGCTTTAAACTTCCTAGCAGAAGTGAATGCGAGCAGCAGCGGCAGGAAGTAGAACAAGCTGTCTGATGCGGCAAATAAAATTTGATACGACGTATCTTCAGGAGATAACCATTTTGCATTGATACAGATGCCTAGAAGCCCTTTTAAAATACCGGCACCCGCCATGACACCTAGAAGCGGTGTGAAAATTCCAGAAACAATGTCGACGAATTTTCCGAAAAGACTTGTACTTTCTTCACTTGATCTTGCAGATGAAGAAGTGGAATCCTCTAATAGATTCGTAAACTCCCCAATCTCTCGATATACCTCTGGTACGGTGTTGCCAATGACCACCTGAAACTGGCCGCCGCTTTCCATGACAGTCACCACACCATTTAATTTTTCAATGGCCGCTTTATCTGCTTTTGATCTGTCATTTAATGTGAAGCGAAGTCTTGTGGCACAGTGAACCAATGAATGAACATTTTTCTCTGTCCCGATATGTTTGATAATGTCTTCTGCTAATTGACGATGACTCATACAAAAACCCCCTTTTTTTCAAAAAAATACGTTTTTAGGCAAAATAAAAACCTAAACGGGCACCAAAAATAGTCGCAACTTGCTATTGCGCTTTTTCAGTGAACGTTTAGGTTTTGCCTGCCGAACAGTCACAATCCTCTAAGACGATCATTGTGAAACCGTATTCTTTTATGTTTATGAGCAAATAGTACCACTCACTTTTTATGATGTCAACGCTTTCTTTTAAAATTCTATCTTTATTTTTCTCGTTTGATGAGTCGATTCAAATGAATCGATAGATAGAGCATCTCCTCTGATGTCAGGTCGCGATGATACGTTTGATACACATATTCCGCGATTTTCTTTGCGCATTCGTACGCCTTCGGATATTTCACTTTAATCAGCTGATATAAATCTTGATCTTCACTGACGAGTAGCGTTTCGTTGATGAGACGCTGTACGAAAAAGCGTAAATGTGTGAGAAAGCGATAAAAGTTGAGCGAGTCTTCATCAAATTCCATGTTCAGATGATATTTCACAATGGTCAGTATGGCATTCACTTCTTTCGTGATATTGACCGTTGTATTCATGTCTTCATTGAGCTCTGCATTAATGATATGCATGGCAATAAAGCCCGCTTCATCTTCAGGCAGTTCAATATGAAGACGATCTTCAATCATCTCAAGGCATTCCTTCGCCACGAGAAACTCATCTTTGTATAAACGTTTAATCTCCCAAATCAGCGAATTCTCAATCAAGTGGTTTTTCTTTAATCGTTCAATGGCGTAATGAATATGGTCTGCCAGCGATACATGCAGACTTTCGTTTAATCTTCGGTTCAGCTTTGTATGTGCGTATTGGATCATTTCCTCGGTCACCTTGACGACATCATACGGAACCTCTTGAAGCAACATTTTCATCCGCTCATGTACGGAATGATCCTCTAAGCGGAACACTTTATCAATTAACGCCTCGTCCACCGGGTCGCCGGGACGTCTTTGAAAAGCGATGCCTCTGCCCATGACGACGATTTCTTTTCCTTGTTCATCTATCACACTAATGACATTATTGTTTAGAACCTTTTGAATCTGCATCTCCAAACACCTCCGTCTATAACCAGCCATCTACACTCAAAATATGCTCTCATCTTAACACAACTGTCAAATCACTTGGCGTTTTTATCTGACTTTTGAAATAGATTTAACGATATTTCCACTTCTTTCTTGCTGGTCTGATCCTCCCTCGGCCTGCATACAATACCCCGAGGAGGTGACCTTCGATGAAGGCTTTTTTCTGGTCAGCATCTTTTTTATTCATGTTCATTCTGACTCTCTTTATTCTAGGTATTGTTTTTTGGCTTAGTGGACAAGGCTTAGATCAGCTATGGAGATATGCGCTTATCTGTCTTGTGACAGCCACCGTTCTACACGGCGTTACCACTTGGCTAAAGCAGCATGTCATGCATCATCCATCCAAATAAAAAGGCTGCCCTCATTATTCAGGCAGCCCTTCCGTTATTCCTTAGATGAGGCGGCTTCTTTCTGAGAAGCACGCAGTTCATCATTGATTTTTTTCGCATCTTCTAAAAACTCTGTTTCAAAACCACTTTTGAGTGCCCACATATAAAATAACAACGCCACAACTGCAATGAGCGCCATATCCCAGCCATAATGAATGACGTTATACCCGCCAAATTTATCACTGCCGAGACAAGAAATCGTCATCATCACAAGCAAATACACAACCATCCAAGCACCTGCTTTAAAGTGACGGCCAAAACCCTTCCACTTCGCTTTTGCTTGATAGTAAAAATAGATTGGCAGACCGATGAGAATAATGAACAACACCTGACCCGTCAGCGGCCATCTCGCCCAGTACAGTGTCAATGATGCAAAGACAAAACCAAGCGGAGCAATGATGCTGAGTCCTTTAATTCGCAGTGGACGATATAAATCTGTGCCCGTCTTTCTCAGCGTCATTACTGTCACAGGTCCTGTCAAATAGGAAATCAGGGTCGCCACAGAGATAATTTCAGCGAGAACCCCCCATCCTCTAAACAAAAACAGAAAGATAAACGATACGCCTAAGTTAAAAAACATCGCTGGACGAGGCACACCGTAAATTGGGTGCAGACGGCCAAGTACACTCGGCATGTACTTGTTTTTTTCCATCCCATAAATCATACGAGACGTCGTCGCCGTATACGTAATCCCTGTTCCAGAAGGAGAAACGAACGCATCTGCATATAAAATAAGGACAAGCCAGTTGATCCCTAGCGCAATGGCAAGGTCAGCAAATGGCGAGTTGAAATTCAAATGCCCCCAGCCATTCACTATCATTGATGGATCGACAGCCCCAATAAAAGCGATTTGCAGCAGCACATAAATGACCGTTGCAATCAAAATCGATCCAACAATGGCGATTGGAATCGAACGCCCTGGATTTTTCGCTTCTCCTGCCATATTAATCGGGCTTTGGAAGCCATTAAAAGCAAACACAATCCCTGATGTTGCCACAGCTGTCAGCACACTCGCCCAGCCGTTCGGCGCAATACTTGTTCCAGAAGTAAAATTCTCACTATGAAAACCTACGAATAAGAGCGCACCAATTGTTAATCCTGGAATGACGATTTTAAAAACCGTAATGAATGTATTCGCCTTTGAAAACAACCCAACTGTCCAATAATTGAGCAGAAAATAAATCACCAGCAGCACACTTGCCACCATGAGCCCCTCGGTCGTCAAAACCCCTTTTGTGACCAAATGGCTTGTCCACTTTGCCCACTCCCAAGGCCATGAGCTCATGTATTGAACGGAGGCCACTGCCTCAACAGGAATCACTGATACAATGGCGATCCAGTTTGCCCAAGCGGCGATAAATCCAATAAAAGAGCCGTGTGAATATTGCGTATATTTGACCATTCCGCCTGCCTCTGGAAACATCGATCCGAGTTCACTATAAGACAATGCGATAAATAAAATAACAACCATCCCGATCAACCATGACAAAATAGCAGCAGGGCCGGCGATTTGAGCAGCCCGCCACGCACCAAAGAGCCATCCTGAACCAATGATTGAGCCAAGACCTACCATCATTAAAGCGAAAGTTCCCATCCTACGATGCAAATGATTCATGTTCATAACACCTTTCGATTAAAATACAGAGCATGTGTCGAGCAAGCGCCTTTCTTTTATAGCAGCTCACCATTCATTCCATTGGCAAATATTTTCTGATCTGAACTTTTATCTTTGTTCATTTTTTTGCCTGTTATATTATCTCTCAATTCTCCATTTTCTGAAATAGTCGAACATGCTTATTTCAAAAGAAAGCGCTTTTTCAACTGTTCAATCTATTAGACTGATTAACTACCTTTACCCTTATTTTGAAAAAAACAAAACAAAAAAGAAAGAGGAAATGAATTCCTCTTCCCTTTGAACACGTATCATTCAAAGAAAAAAGGATAAAAGGGAGACCCTCTTATCCTTGTGAGATTGCTTGTTCTTTTTCAATGACAGCTAGTCTTTCTTGAACTTCTTCTTCAGATAAATTGTGCTGTTTCACATAAAGGTTACGTTCGCTTGTGCGGCATTCATGGCTGCAGCTGCGCATATATTTATGCTCGCTTTCTTCTGTTGCAATCATTTTGCGGTTACATGCAGGGTTCGCACAGTTCACATAACGCTCGCAAGGTTCGCCAGTGAAGAAATCTTTTCCTACCACGACGTGCTCTGTTTGATTGACTGGAACCGTTAGGCGGTTATCAAACACATAACATTGACCGTCCCATAGCTTTCCTTGAACTTCTGGGTCTTTTCCGTACGTGACAATTCCACCGTCAAGCTGGGATACATCTTCAAAGCCTTCACGCTTTAACCATCCTGAGAATTTCTCACAGCGTACGCCGCCTGTGCAATACGTCAGAATTTTTTTCCCTTCAAGAATCTCTTTATTGTCACGAATCCACTCAGGCAATTCACGGAATGTCTCAATGTCAGGGCGCACAGCACCTCTGAAGTGACCGACATCAAACTCATAATCATTACGTGCATCAATCACGACCGTATCAGGTGATTGCATTTGCTCGTAAAATTCAACTGGGCTGAGATGTTTCCCCGTTAATTCTAGCGGATTCACATCATCTTCAAGACTTAAATTCACCAATTCATTTCGGTGGCGGACGTGCATTTTCTTAAACGCATGACCATCTGCTTCGTCAATTTTAATTGGCATGGACGCAAAGCGTGGATCTTCTTTCAATGCTTGCATGTACTTGTCCGTCTGCTCAATGGTACCAGAAACGGTTCCGTTTATGCCTTCAGATGAAACAAGAATACGACCTAACAAACCAAGTTCCTTACAGAATGCTAGATGCTCTGCTGTAAACGTTTCTGGATCCTCAATGGGGACATATTGATAGTAAAGTAATACACGATATTGTTTTTCCATATATATAAACACCTCTTAAATTTAATCAAAACATACCATTTTATATCATACAGGAAATACATACCTTAAGGCAATGTCAGTAGTTCAATTCCATAAAACGGAAGGGTCTATGGTCTCATATTGTCCGATTATTTGACAGAACTTTCTGTAAAATGAGATGATTTAAGAACTATATGATTTCGTAAAGGAGCATAAGTCAATGATCCAACCAGAAGAGATCGTCAGAAGCGGTCCTAACCAGTTTATTTCTCAAAAGGGGATTTATCATGAAATCGAGTCACTTGTTACTCCCTTTCAGTCACCAGCTATAGTGACAGGATATGACTCATATCAAGCCTTTTCACAGTACACAAAGCTTCCATCCGAGTGGCCTGTTGTTCAGCATAAAGGTTACAGTTCACCAAATGCGATCACACGAATTGCGGAAGAACTCAAGAGTTCAGACGTGATCATCGGGATCGGTGGCGGCACGATTTTAGATACAGCGAAGTCTGTTGCCGACGCTCTCCAAATTGAAGTGATCATGGTGCCGACGATTCCTGGGACATGTGCGGCTTCTACACCGCTCAGCGTCATTTATGATGACAAGGGGAATTTCATGAGGGTCGACTATCATAAGCGGTCCAGCTATCTCACGTTAATTGATCATACTTTTTTGCTTTCATCTCCTCTTTCCTATCTCCAAAGCGGAATTGGGGATACGCTGGCAAAATGGTATGAAGCGGAAGCCATTATTCGTAACACAAAAAGCACTTTGCCGCTCATGGTACATGCTGCATTAAAGCAGGCAGTGTACGTTCGTGACATTCTTCTGACTCATAGTGAAGAAGCCGTTAGCAGTTTAAAAACAGGTCAGCTTTCTCAAGCCTTTGCAGATGTAACAGATACGATCATTACGTTAGCCGGAACAGTCGGCGGCTATGGAGGACGTTATGGCAGAATGGCAGGAGCCCATGCCGTTCATAATGGATTAACATTTATTGATGAAACACATCATGTGTTACATGGACAAAAAGTGGCCTATGGCATTCTCGTTCAGCTTGCCGCAGAAAACCGTATGACGGAAGTAGAAGAATTACTTGAGCTCTATCAAACACTCGGATTACCTAGAACGATGCGTGAGCTTGGCATCACAGCTCAGCTAGAGGAAGCAGCACATACAGTGGCAAACCATGCTGCACGTAAAGATGAAACCTTTTGTTTGATTGGAAACTATACGAAAGAGCAAATTGTCGACGCCATTCAAATCATTGAGACCTATCAGCCTCAAAAAACGGTCTGAACATACGGGCAAATAAAAAAGCACAGGCATCTCGCCCGTGCTTTCTTTCTATTAAAAATCGAAGTTGTCTGGGTCTGGACCCGTGCGCTCATCTTCATTGAGCTGATCAATGACACTCATTTCATGGGCGGACAACTCGAAATCAAATACGTTTGTGTTTTCGATGATTCGGCTCTTCGTCACAGATTTCGGAATGGTGATAATGCCATGCTGCAAGTCCCAGCGAAGAATGACTTGCGCCACTGACTTCTCATGTTTTTTCGCAATATCTTGAAGCACCGGATGGTTAAGAAGTTTCCCGCTGCCTAATGGCGACCATGCTTCTACATGAATGCCTTTTGCCTTGCAGTAGTCACGTAAAGGCTCCTGCGTCAGCTTCGGATGCAGCTCAATTTGATTGACCATTGGTACCACTTCTGCCTCTTCTAATAAATCTTCTAAATGGTGCTGATGGAAGTTACACACGCCAATGGCTTTCACGCGGCCATCCTTATACAGCTTTTCTAGCGCCTTCCACGTTTCTTTATATTTGCCTTCAACCGGCCAATGGATTAAATAAAGATCCAATACATCCAGACCAAGTTTGTTCATACTCGTTTCAAAGGCTTCAAGCGTTGACTCATATCCTTGATCACTATTCCACACTTTTGTCGTAATGAACAGATCATCGCGAGAGATGCCTGATTGCTGAATGGCTTTGCCAACACCTTCTTCATTTTGATAGGCCGCTGCTGTATCTATACTGCGATAGCCCGCTTCTAGTGCGTCTTTGACTGCATTCACAGCCTCATCCCCATCTTTTACTTGCCATACACCAAAGCCAAGCTTCGGCATTTTCACTCCGTTTGCTAATGTGACTGTATCTGTTAATCCACTCATCAAACAAACCTCCGCTTCATTTTTGCTTACCATGCACTATACCCGAATGTGCGAAAGATCATGCATGAAGATAAACCATTCATAGACTGAATGATCTCAGATAGTTGACAAAGGGCTAAAATGAACTTTATTTTAGCCCTTTGTCTTCTTTTCAGCGTGATAGAAAACCTTTGCAGTCTAGGAAGGACGAGTACTGGCGCGGAGCGAATTTGACATTCGTGAGCACCAGCACGCAGGACTGACAAAGAATGCGAGGGTTTGTCTACACGCTGAAACCATTCATAGACTGAATGATCTTATTTGATGTATTGTCCCATATCGACTTGATTTGCATCAACGATTTGGTATTCACTGATTCGGTTTTTTGTTTTAGAACCATCATACGTCTCTAAAAAGCTTTGGTCATAAAAAGTCAGACCATACATTTGCTTTTCGTTCTCGTACACTCTGATCCAATAAGATTCTTTTGAGGCTTTTTTAGCTTCGTTTATTTTCTTTAATTGAATACCCGAAAATTTCTTCAGCAGCTTTTGAATATCCTCTTTCTTATCCACCACAACGCGCTCATCATCATGCTCAATTTGAATGGAAGTCACTTTATCTTTATCAATCGAGACCACATCATCAAAAGCATATGTTTTGGCATTGATCATAAAATAAAGACCTATTCCGATGAAAATAACGACTACTAAACCAATGATCCACTTCTTCAACCTAACTCCTCCTTCAATTCACGCCATCCCTATACAAACAGCGAGGTCCAATCATCCTCCTCAGAGAATACTTGAATCCCATGCTGTTTCAGCAAGGCAGACGTCACACCGTCCCCACCCTTTGTCTTCCCGTTAAACTCTCCCCGATAGATCATCCGGCTTCCGCAAGAAGGGCTGTACTCTTTTAACACGACGGATGTTGCGCCAAGAGTCTGAACCTGCTTAAGCGTGTCTTTTGCACCATTTACATACATCTCTGTCACATCTGTTCCATGAACATCAACAACAGCAGCCTGTCCCCGTAAGACATCATGACCATCTCCACCAATAATTTCAGCGGGAGGTCTTGGTGTAGAGAAACCGCCAAGCAGCTCAGGGCAAACTGTTACCGCCTTTCCTTCCTGCACAAGCTCCTCGATACGTTGATCTAATCGATGGCTGCCATTATAACGGACCTTTAATCCCGCAAGACAAGCGCTAACAACGATCATGTATGTTCCTCATTTCTATGTATTGAACGTTTTTTGCTGACTTTAAAATAAATCCATAAAGGCAAACAGAGTATCGTGTACATCAGAAAGGGCAGAGCACAATACAAAACAGCCGCCCAAATGGACCCTTCAACTCCTGTCACTCCAAAAAAATAAACAAATAATAGCAAGCTGACAAACAATCCGACGAACGGCATGATAAAAATAGATTTTTTAAAATTCTCCATCATCTCTTTCACCAACACGGCTCCCTCCCTCAATCATCATCACGAATAACGTCAATATATGTTAATTTTACCATAAAAAAACCGAAAGCATCTAGTTTATAGAAAGCTTTCGGTCCGTTATTTATATCTTTTCCTTCCAAGCCTTTAAGAAGCGCTCAATAACCTGTAGCTCGTCTTCATTAAATTCATGGAGGAATTCTAAATAGGAGGAGACTGCCTGTTCATGAAGCTCATCATGCAGTGCCGCAAGCTGTGTGCCTTCCTCTGTCAGTGAATAATAGACGGATTTCTTGTCACCTTGCCGGTGGCAATAGTCGACCATGCCTTTTTCGATGAGCTTTTTCACAGCCTTTGTAATGGCTGGTTTTGATAGTTTTAGTTGTTGTGAAAGAAATGTATTATTGGATTCATTAGGGTTTGCTTGAATCATAGATAAAATATGAAGCTGTGTAAGTGTCCAATCTTGCTTGAGTGTATCAGTCGTGGTAATCAGTGGATCTGTTGGATCGTTCCGTTTCTTTTCCCTATGCATAATCAAATCTTGAATCGCTTTTAAGACAATCTGCTCGTTTGTTTCCATCTGAACCTCCACTCTTAACTGGTTAATAAAATGGTACTAATAATCAATAAAGGAGTCAAAAGAAATGTGGGGATGAGGAAAAGAATGGGTCATCAGACCTTATAAATAAGAGACCTTTTTTACTAGATTACAAGAGACCGCACAATTTCTTTTTCTTTGCTATTATTTATGATAGGTAACCCTCAATCAAAAAAAGAAGGTGAGAGAATGAAAACAGAGCAGCAAATGGCCATTCGCCAGTTAGAAGAAAAAATAAATTTGTTTTCTTCTGTTGTAAACGGATCGTTCCTATCAACGGAAGATTTCGTTCTATCAAACACGCATATATCAACTGACACGTTCAATTTGTTATTACCCATTTCAGCGCACATACAAGATCAACAAAAAGTGGAAGCTGCCATCGAACAAATGCAGCAACAGCAGCTAGCATTCAGCACATGGATCACTCAAAGCCTGCTTCACCCCGATTGGTCGAATATCATGCAGAAATATGGGCTTCAAGAAGTGGAACGCAATACCATCATGATGCTTGAACATACAAACGACATCGATCAAAGGACCTCTCAATCGCTTACGATCAAGGAAGTGACTGACGATCAAACCTTTCTCGATTATCAACATTTATTTATCGAACTTTTCGAAGGAACACCTGAGGCAATCACTTTAAACAGCTATTTCCAGCGCTTTTCGATTGAACGATTACACCCGAGTACCCGCATGTTCGTTGGATATGAACACAACAAACCGGTCACAACGGGCTTATTGATTGAAACAGCAGACAGCTACGGTATTTATGATGTCATCACAAAGGCAGAACACCGCGGAAGAGGACTTGGCAGTGACATGTTTCATTACCTTCTGACCCAAACAGATAACAAACAAAAGTGTGTGATGTTACAAGCCTCAAATGACGGCAAACATATCTATCAGCGTGCTGGATTTCAACCAATTGGAGAAATGGTGGTTTTTGAATGATTAAAAGGAGAGGTGTCATGTTCCTCTCCTTGATGTCTTTTAATGATGAGAATGGGTTTGTTTCTCTGTTTTCTGCTTGTCTTTTAATACTTTTTTCTCATCTTCTGTCAGCTGGCCCACAGTGATTCGTTTTGTTGGCATGATGTGCTGATCTGCCACTGTTACGTCTAACCGTATGTCATACAAACCATCCTCAGGAAACATGTAGTTTGCTGTATACACACCTTCCCCTTTCCATTTTGCTTTTACGGGCGTTTGACGGTCATCTCCATATTTCCATACACTTATTTTGATATCAGAGGATGCACGAATTGGCTGACTATTTTCTTTGATTACAAAACGAAATGCTTGCTCTTTTGGACTCGATATGTGACTTGGTATATTGGTGTTTACATGAATTACCGATGGTTTTTCGTAAAGCTCCTCCGTATTCGGATTAAGCTGGCAAGCCGTTAGGAACATTAAGAGGAAACCCAGTATCCAACTTTTTTTCATATGCTATTCCCCCTTATTCTATGCACCTAAAAATTGCTTCAGTCTCGGTAGTCGCTGTATGATGAATAAGTCCATCAGCAGCACAATAATGAGCGACAGACCGACAAGCGGAAAAATAATTCCTAACCCAACAAGAAGCAAGACGAACCACTTTAATCTGCCTTTAGCTGGCGCTTTCGGTGCGCCTAGCGAACCTTTTGGTTTTCGATTCAACCAAAGCAAAAATCCACTAATAACAACCCCCACAATCCCTACACATATGAGTAAACCAGCCAGCTGATTGACTAGACCAAACTCTGTTCCTTTATGTAATGTAATACCAAGGGCAATGGTTTTCCCCATCCAGCCATACTGAGCATAACGATAGTCTGCTAGAACCGCTCCTGTATATTGGTCGAGATGGACGGTCGCTTCATCTTTTGCCTTTGGCGGAAAGACCGACAATGTATAAACGCCATCTGCCGTTTGCGGAATATACACTTGATAAGCAGGATGCACCTTCTGTTCATTTGCAATGCGAACAACATCATCCATGGATAGCTTTAAAAAAGAGGACTGGTCAGAAGCAGGGACATCCATCTTCTCAGCCGCCCAAGGGACGTCAGCTACTTCCTCTGTTTTTACTTGTGATGTTGGTTTATCGCCCACCCAAACAGATGGCGGATATCCTTCACCTGTATTTGTTGCAAATTTTTGAAATTCATTTCCCCATAAACCAGACCATGGCAGACCCGTTAAGATGAGAAATAACATGCCTGCCGATACCCAAAAGGCTGGAACCACATGTAAGTCACGTATGAGCAGCCTTTTTCCTTTTGTCAAACGCGGCATGATCACACCACTGAAACGTTTTGGCATTCGTGGCCACCACAAATAAATGCCTGTCACGATGAGAACAATGCCCCAGCAGGCTGTCAGCTCAACGATTCGGTCACCAATTGTTCCTGCCATCAGTTCCCCGTGTATTTCCTCCACACGGTTCATAAACTTCGTTTCATCATTCATACGCCCTAACACTTGTCCTGTATAGGGATTCACATAGGCTGTATAGGTCTCCTCACCTTGTCTAAAACCGACTTCAGCTGAACGCGTTTTTCCTTCTCCCGGCTGATATCTCGTTAGCTCTGCATTCGGATAAGCTTCCTTAACCGCCTCAATCTGGTTTGTAGGAGCCAATTTTTCTCCTTCAGCTTTCACATGGTAAAGCTTATCGTACATCGATTCCTCAATCTGCGGCTTAAACAAATAAATAGCTCCAGTTACAGCAAGCAACACGAAGATAGGCATAAAAATCAACCCCGCATAAAAATGCCATCTCCACGCTATTTGATAAAAGGAAGCTGTACCTCTTGAACGATTCTTTCCCGTCTTCTTCAATCCCATTCCTCCTTGCACCTTTCTCTTTTCAGATTACTGATCAGTCGTACGACAAACAAGCTGGTTGCAAAGAGTAGATGTGAAGTAAGAACGAACAAAAATGAATGTACATTCATTCATTCCTTTGGTACATTTAAAAAAAGGAGCTGAAAAAACAGATGGTTCGACCAGGCGATCAATTTCAAACAAGCAAAACCTATACGCATGAAGATGTGATTCAATTTGGCGAGATGACAGGTGATCTTGGCAAACATCATACCGAGCTAGATGATCAAGGCAGGCTCATGGTACACGGCTTTCTCACAGCAAGTCTAGCCACGAAGCTTGGCGGTCAGTTTCATTTTATCGGTCAAGAGATGACATGTACCTTCATATGCCCTGTTTATACAGGTGACACCATTACCTGTCAGATGGCCGTCACCAAGGTAGAACTCCTTGAAAAATACCATCGTGTCCACCTTTTTTCCCGTTATATCAATCAGCATGGAGAAGAAGTCATCACTGGTAAAAGTAAAGGTGTGGTTTTCAAAAAATAAAAAGCTGCCTATGATCAGGCAGCTAACTAACACGAAAACGACCTTATTCACTTCTACTCAGCGTGATGCCCTCGATCCATATAAAGCGGCGGTCTCTTTAATGAAATCACTGCACAGCTAAAGGCAATCAGCACAAAAATAGCGCCGAATTTAGCCAAGTCAACGGATGAACCAGTCATTGTAAACATGACGCCGCCCACTGCTGATCCAATGGAAATCCCAATTTGCAAAGCGGATGTATTCAAACTCTGCTGAATATCAGACGTCACAGGGTCTGTTTGAATCAAATAGCTCTGCAAAGCAGGTGTCAGTGCCCAGCTAAGAGCACCCCATAGGACAACCATCACCATAAAGAGCATAAACACTCCCGCTGTATAAGGAAGGATAAACATCACAATGGCAAACGCGATTGTCACCAGCAAAATGGCTTTCCCTGAACCAAGCTTGTCACTAAGCCAGCCGCCAAATCCATTCCCACCAATCGACGCAAGCCCGAAGACCAAATAACAAATACTAATCCAAAACGGAGTCATATGCAGAACTTCCATCAGAAATGGCGTGAAATAAGAATACAGCATATAATGACCAGCAAGCATGAACAAACTAATCAAATGTGCACTGAAAATTTTCGGATGCCCTAAAGAACGAATTTGTTCTTTAAGCGGTGTGACTTTTTCAACAGGCATTTTCTCCAATAGAAAATAAATGAGTACCATGGATATAGCTGACAGAATACTGATTCCTAAAAACATCACTCTCCAGCCAAAGCTCTCTGTAATAAAAATACCGATCGGTACACCGAGAACAAGTGATGAGCTAATCCCAATAAAAATCAGACCTAATGCTTTCGCTCGATGCGCCGGTTCCACCAGCTTGGCGGTAATCGTCAATGATAACACCACAACAAGCGCTGTACTCATGGCAATCAAGACCCTAGAGATCATGACAAGGGCAAAGGTGGAACTAAAATATGTGAATACATTGCCTAATGTAAAGACCAATAATGCGATTAAATAAAGACGCTTTCGTTCGATTTTGGCTGTGACGGTCAGTAGCACCGGTGCTGAAATAGCATACACAATCGCAAATACCGTGATCAGCTGCCCAGCTGTCGCAAGAGACACATTGAGATCCTCTGCTAAACTTGGCAAAATGCCCCCGACCACAAGCTCAACTAATCCAACCGCAAAAGTAGAAACAGCTAATAAATAAACTCTCCAGTTCATGTCTAACATCCCTTCTCTATATCATGGCTTTCACTTTTGATACAGGGTGCAGACAAACAAAAAAACCCTGATTACAAAAAAGGAAAGCGCGCTTTTGTAATCAGGATTTATCGGATCCTGGTAGAAACCCTCAAACCATATTATTGAGGTTATACAAGTCTATTTTTTTCTTCAAATATATTAGCATAGCCTTCCATAACGTGCAAGCTGCAAAAACAGAAAATGTTTGCCAATGGCTCTTCGACATAAACGACCTCAGAAAGGCATGAAATGAACTTGCGGACCAACTTGCTTTCTCCCCCATTTACAGGTAAACTGATGAAAAATCAACGAACAAGAATCAACGTAGATCTGGAATAGTAGCTTGAATCGATCTTTACCAGAGAGGGAACGGTGCTGAGAAGTTCCTACTGACATCTTCAAGTGAACCTGCCGATTTAGTTCTGTTTCATACAGCGGTTCATACCGTTATCATGATCGAGTGTAAAGCTGTGCTTTAAATTAGGGTGGTACCACCAGGAATGGTCCCTAACTTAAAGCACAGCTTTTTTGTTTTTTTAAAAGGAGGAAAAAGACGATGTCAAAGAAACAATTTGTTGAGAAAATTACAAGCATGGAAGACGACTTTGCCCAGTGGTATACAGATGTTGTCACAAAGGCGCGTCTCGTCGATTATTCAAGCGTTAGAGGCAGTATGATTATTCAGCCATACGGTTTTAAAATTTGGGAGAATATTCGCGACGAACTTGATCGTCAAATCAAAGAAACGGGTCACGAGAATGTCTATATGCCGCTCTTTATCCCAGAAAGCCTTCTCCAGCAGGAAAAAGATCATATCGAAGGCTTTGCTCCTGAAGTGGCGTGGGTGACACATGGCGGTGATTCGGAATTACAAGAAAGACTCTGCGTCAGACCAACCTCTGAAGTGCTGTTCGCCGAGCATTATAAAAACATCATTCACTCCTATCGTGATTTACCGAAGCTATATAACCAATGGGCCAATGTCGTCCGCTGGGAAAAGACAACACGTCCATTCCTTAGAACCCTTGAATTCCTCTGGCAGGAAGGGCACACTTGTCACGAGACTGAGCAAGAAGCGATTGAAGAAACAGAAAAAATGCTACATGTCTATGCGTCTATTTGTGAAGAGCTTCTAGCGATCCCTGTCATTAAAGGAAGAAAAACAGAGAAAGAAAAATTCGCTGGCGCTCGCTTCACCTATACGGTTGAAAGCTTGATGCATGACGGAAAAGCCCTGCAAACCGCCACTTCTCACTTCTTCGGCAACGGATTTGCCAAGGCGTTTGGCATTGAATTTTTAAATCGAGAAGGAAAATTAGAGCATGTCCAGCAAACATCATGGGGCTTCACCACAAGAATCATTGGCGCTATGATCATGGTGCATGGCGATGACAGAGGGCTTGTCCTGCCGCCAAACATTGCGCCAACCCAAGTACGTGTTGTGCCAATTGCTTCCCATAAAGAAGGTGTCCTCGATCATGCCTATGAATTAAAGGATCGACTCGCCCGCATCGCACGCGCTGACATCGATGCAAGTGATAAACAGCCTGGCTGGAAATTCAACGAATGCGAAATGCAGGGCATCCCATTACGCGTAGAAGTAGGACCAAAGGATATGGAAAAAGGCCAGGTCATGCTCGCAAGACGAGACACTGGTGAAAAGCAAGCCGTCACATTAGATGCACTTGAACAAACCATCACGTCCACGCTTGAAGACATTCAACAGACGATGTACGAAAAAGCAAAAGAACGATTACATGAAAAAACATCAAACGCCCACACAATCGAAGACATCGAGCAGCTTCTTGCCGAAGAAAACAGGTTGATCAAAGCCATGTGGTGCGGTGATGAAGACTGTGAAAACGACATCAAAGAGAGAACAGGGGCGACATCACGCTGTATCCCGTTTGAACAAGAATCCGTTTCTGACACATGTGTCTGCTGCGGAAAGCCTGCATCTGATATGGTGTTCTGGGCGAAAGCCTATTAATCATACTTCAAATTGTTGACAAAGGGCTGAAATGAACTTTATTTTAGCCCTTTGTCTTCTTTTCAGCGTGACGGAAAGCCTTTGGACTCTTGCGGAGCGAAATTAAAAATCATGAGCGCCAGCATGCAAGGCTGACAAAGAATGCGAGGATTTGTCTATACGCTGAAGCATCTTATACGATGCTTCTTTTTTGTTAAAAAGAGCCAAATATCCATTGACCTCATTCACACAATCCCCTATAATTCATATTAATATAATCGGTTTTTAAGACTTTAACTGGAGTGGTGATCTATGAAGCGTTGGCTCTCAATTTTTAACGAACGCTGTCCAAAATGTAAAACAGCATTAGATGTCTCGAAGTCCAATGCCTTGCAAGGCAAAGTCGTGAAAACATGCCCCAATCTTCATTATCAAAAAGAGTACCACCCTGCACTTGAAACGTATATCGAGCACGATGACATAAAATAAAAAAGACCAACACATGGAAAAGAGCCCTTGCTCTCAGTTGTTGGTCTTTTTCTTATAATAAATCTACCCAGATTTTGATCGCTGTGGCTGTAATCATCACGGCAAGCGCCCATTGCAAATAAACGGCATTGATTTTCTGACCAATTTTCGCCCCAATTGGCGCGGCCATCAAACTGGCTACCATTAAGATAAGAGCAGGCAAGAACATGACTTGACCAGTCAGCACTTTCCCAGCCGATGCGCCGATCGCAGAGAGAAACGTAATCGCCAGAGACGACGCAATCGTCATCCGCACAGGGATTTTAAGAATCGATAGCATCACCGGCACTAAAATAAAGGCACCGCCTGCACCTAATACACCCGATACACTTCCGATCACAAAGGCAATACCAGCCGCCAGTCCTTTATGAAAGGTCACCTCTCCATCCGCTTCTGCCTGCTGACCTTTTTTCGGAACAAGCATTAAAATGACTGCGACAATGGCAAGCAGACCATAGACTACATTGATGCCTTTCTCTGGAAGGAAATGTGATAAATAGCTGCCTAATAAACTCCCTGCCAATATACTGCTCCCCATATATAAAATCAATGGTCGATGTAAAAATCCGCTTTTTCGATACGCCAGCACACCGCCGAGTGTCGAAAATAGTACTTGAATGGCACCAATCCCTGAAACCTCGTGAGCCGATAATGCCATCACTCCGACTAGAGGCGGGATATAAAGCAGCATGGGATAGTTGATCACCGATCCTCCTATTCCGACCATTCCTGATAAGAAGGAACCAATAAATCCGATGATAAATAAAGTAATGAAAAATGCAAAATCCACGCTGGTCTCCTCCTTTGCAAAAGGAAAAGGGGCTCCCTCATAGATACCCCTCTCCCCTTTAGGACCCTTTTCTCACCCAGAACTTCAGCACATGCCCTTCATCCGTCTGCGTGATCAATTCATGTCCGCTTGACTTAGCCCATGCAGCCAAATCAGCTTTGGCCCCTTTATCTGTTGCATGTATTTCTAATACTTGGCCTTCTGCCAAGTCGTTCATTTTTTTCTTCGTCCGAATAATCGGCATTGGGCATGCAAGCCCGGTTACGTCTAAAATGTGATCTGATGTCATCTGATCATCCCTCGCTTCTTTATTTTATTGAACATTATCGAATCGCACAACGGTTTGGACCAATTTCCATGTCTCGCTGCGCTTCCTCGTCTGGATGCAGCTTCCCCATATTGGTAGACCGAATGTCTTGATAAGCGTTTGGCTGTGCAGGTAGATGCTGCGTGACCATTTGTCTAAATACGTCTTCATCTTCAATGTTCAGCCCGTGATTTTCTTCAAACAAAGCGCCTAGCGCCTTCCAAACGCTTCCGTCTTCATTAAGCTCATCCACGATCATAAAATGTGCAGGCAGCACAATCAATTCTGCCGAAAGCGCCGTATATCGTGTATAAAGGGTTTCTCTCAAATCACCTACCCAGTCCTCCGCCATACCGGCTAGGTCAGGTCTTCCGATCGAATCAATGAACAAAATATCACCTGAAAGGAGATAACGGCCGTCTACGATAAAAGAGGTTGAACCAATCGTATGGCCCGGTGAATAAAGGGCATGAATCTCAATCTCCGTCGCTCCAATCGTCACACGCTGTCCTTCTTCAAGGTGATTGTAATCAAATGTCACCTCTTCGGCGTCTTTTGGCGGTAGCCAATAGATAGCACCAGTCTGTTCAGACAGCTTTTTCCCGCCAGATATATGGTCCGCATGAAGGTGCGTATCAAACACATGCGTCACCGTGACTTGATGTTTTTTAGCAAATTGCGTATAGACCTCCGTCATTCTAGCCGCATCAATAATCGCAGCTTCCCCATTCGACATGATCATATAGGACAAGCACCCCTTGCCCATTCGCACAAATTGGTACAACTCTCCACCGCCAGTTAAATCACCGATCTTCACTGGCTCTAAATGCTCACTCCATGCCTTCATGCCGCCTTGCAAATAATGGACCGTTCTGCCTGCCTCTGACAGCATCTCTGCCACCATAATAGAAGAGCCTTCTTTCGCACAAACGACCAGTACATCTAGGTCATCCGGTATGTTCTCCACCATATCCTCTACGCCATCAAGAAGCTCAAAGTAAGGCACATTTAAATATTCAACGGCTTTCCCTTCAATTTTCCAGTCCTGCACATCTGATTCGTTTCGTACATCCAACAAAAAGATCGGCTCTTTGTTGATGATCTTTTTTGTTAACTGTTCTGCTGTCATTGCTTTTACAGTCATTGGTTCATTCAGCTCCTATTTTTCAATCTCTCCTGTCCAGCTGTTCATGCCTGGCACTACATTGATCAATTGATGAAATCCTTTTTCTTTTAACTTTTGTGCGGCTAATTCACTTCTTCTGCCTGAATGACAGATGAGGTAAATGAGCGTCTCTCGGTTCAATTCTTCAGCACGTTGTTCCACCTCACCGAGAGGGATGTGAACAGCTCCTGGAATATGACCCGCTTCGTATTCATCTGGCTCTCGTACATCTAAAATAAACAATGACTGATCTTCTTTTACCTTCTGTTGAAACATGTTCAACGACATTTCCGAAATCATTGACTGCTCCTCCTCCTGTTTCGCTCCGCCTTTACGAATCAAATGATGAAGCACCTGTCCTTCTATTTTTGTTCCTAAAAATTCATGGCCGGCGCTTTTTGACCAAGCCGCTAAATCCGCTGTAGACCCTTTATCGGTTGCTTGCACTTCAAGCACATCTCCTGGCAAGAGCTCATTCATTTGTTTTTTCGTTTTGACAATGGGCATTGGGCATGCCAATCCTTTTGCATCTAGAATTGCTGTTGGTTGCTGCATTGTTTTTCCTCCTTTTATAGGGGTGGGGGTATATTTTAAAGCCTATTTATACCTATAATCGCCAAGCATTCATGCCACCCTTGATATTCGTAATGTGGGTAAATCCTTGTTTTTTTAACAATTTAGCCGCCTGCATACTTCTCATCCCGCTCTGGCAGATCACATACACTTCTTTGTCTTTCTCAAGCTCATGCGCTCGTTCCTTTAACTGGAATAAGGGGATATTTTGAAATCCTTTTATATGATTTGTTTGAACTCTAAAGGTGATCGCACGTCTATCAGCTGTTGATGCCGACTATGCAATTTAGGTTTCAGATGAGCTGCGTCCATTTGTTTCACACCCCGTACGGGAAGAAAACGGCTCACAAGCAAAGCGATCACAATAATGAGCAAAAGCATTTGAATCATGTATGGACACCCCCCTAGATAAATAAGTTCACATTCCCGATTTCTGCCTCTGCTAAATACGCTGCCACACCGGCATATTGAATGTCTGCTAGTAATTCATTCTCCTGTAGCCCTAAAAGATCCATCGTCATCGTACATGCCACGAGGTTGATCTCTTGTTCCTTTGCCATATCAATAAGCTGCGGCAGGGTCATGGCATTGTGTTTGTTGATCACATGCTTGATCATCTTCGGTCCCATTCCTGCAAAATTCATCTTTGACAGCCCCATTCGATCAGCGCCGCGCGGCATCATTTTGCCAAACATTTTTTCTAAAAATCCCTTCTTCAGTGGCACCATCTCTTCCTTACGCAAGGCATTCAGCCCCCAAAAAGTATGAAAAATAGTCACCTCGTGATCATAAGCTGCTGCGCCATTTGCAATAATGTAAGCGGCCATCGCTTTATCATAATCTCCACTAAATAAAACAATCGTCGTTCGTTTCTTTTGTTCTTCCATCATGCTCCTCCTAATACAAATTACCCGTGGGGGTATATAAAAATCAAAAAATATATACTCATACCAGTAAGGGTATATTATAACAAGTAAAAAAATTCGTCAACCTCCAAAGGCTGAGGAATTTCTTACCGGCTTTTCACCAAGAGCTCAACCGCTTCTTTGACAAGCCCCTCTGTATCCTTGCCCTGCTCAAGACTTTCACGGACACATTGCTCAAGATTTGTACTCACAATCACACCCATTGCACGATCAATGGCATTGCGTGATGCAGACAGCTGCGTCACCACCTCGCGGCAATCCTTTCCCTGCTCCATCATCGCAAGAACTCCTTTAATCTGCCCTTCAATCCGGCGAAGACGATTCTTCATCTGCTGATTATACTCCACGTTTAACACTCCTTTCTCTTTTCCCTATGATCAGATAGTATACCCTGATAGGTATTTAGTCAAACATGATGAATCAGTATAAAAGAGCTGCTGAGAGCAAATGTCGCAGCAGCACGTTCTCTTTAAGCACTCGCTTCCTCTCGAGAGCGCTTATTTCCTTTGTAAATAAAATAAAGAGCGATCAGCATAAAGAACAATGCCAATAAGCGTTTGAGATCAAGTGAAATCACCAAGCTATGGAACCAGCCAAAATGATCAATGACCATTCCAATGACAAGCTGCCCAGCAATCCCCGCAATATTCGCAGCAATGACACCGATTTTCGGAACAGCAATCACTGTCAGAATTAAATAAGCCGTTCCAAGAAAAGCCGCACTCAACTGCCAATTTGGTGCATGCAAGAGATTCAACAGATGGCCGCTCCCAAAGAATAAAATCAGAATGGTCAAAAACATCGTACCCGTTAAAAAGGTCAAAAAGGTCGTTTCAATCGTACCCGCTCTCCTGCTAAACGTACCGTTTATGGAAGATTGCGCACTTAACGTAATGCCTCCGATTAAAGTAAATATAATTAACAATAATGCCATATCGGCTTTCCTCCTAATGAATAAGAATAAGGGCAATGATCATTGAAATGACCGCAAATATCTTCTCTTTGTTTACTCTCGTTCTCTGACTCCCAAGCCAGCCAAAATGCTCAATCACCATACTCATCAGCAGCTGACCAATAATGACAGCGACCATCGTTACCCCCACACCAACGAATGGAACACTCACCACAATAGACGTTAAATACACAACCCCCATCGCTCCGCCAAGTAGCGACCATTTTGGTGCCTTCAACGTATAGGAAAGGTCACCTTTGCCAAAAAAGAGCCACAATAGCCCCATAATAATTGAACCGACAAAAAAGTTATAAAAACTCGTTTCTAACTGTCCGATCGACTTCCCAAGCTCCGCATAGATGGCTCCTTCAAAACTAAGTGCCGCACCCGCTAATAGTGCAAGCACATAAAAAATTAAACGCATCATTAAATCTCCTTTGATTCATATATTTATATATCTAGATAAACAGATATATAGAATAGAAAAAAACAGAAATCACACATCCTTTAGATCTCTGTTTTCATATATTGTCCGATCTGTTGGATAAATTCTTCATTTCGTCTATAGTATGTCCATTGTCCATGCCGTACCGATTCAAGCAGACCAGCCTTTTGCATCAAATGTAAGTAGCTAGAGACCGTTGATTGAGAAATTTGCGCCTTTTCTTGAATATCCCCAACACAAACGCCCCCCTTATAACTAACCTCCTTCGGTAAATGAGCGCCTTGCTTAGGAAAATGCTTCTCTGGTTCCTTGAGCCACTTTAAAATATTCAACCTTGTTTCATTCGATAATGCCTTAAACACATCAATAGGTTCCATGGCAGACATTGTATATCTAGAAATACCGATATGTCAAGCCATTGCATATTCACCTCTAAATTGGTAAAAAGGAAATAATCAACGCTATAAGGAATATTTCAAGGAAAGAGGGCAACCCATGACTTTACAGCATTATATTGGATCAAACAAAGAACTGCCGCTTGGTACCATTGGTCAAAATCCTACCTATAAACCATTCTCTGAACTCACCTCAGCCAAAAACAATGAGTATTTTAAAAGAACATACAGATGCTATTGAGATGTATAAACACCATTTACCAGAAAAGATATAGGCTTGGGGGCAAGAAGCCTCAACGTGAAACTAAACCGGTGCTCATCAGCATCGGTTATGCCCACTTCTCACTGACAGCATAGGATCTCTTTTATATTTAATGGCCATAATAACCTCATCCAAACGAAACCTACCCTTCAATTAAACGTTTTAACTTAAGCTCCGTTTCAGTATCCTCAACTGGAGTATAGACACTGCATCTTAAATCAGTATCCCCATACACTTGTAATGAAGTGAGATTAAACAACATTTTCCCTACCTTAGCATGACGAAATTCAATTAATACTTCAGGTGCATAACTGATCTCATTTTCATTCCATATTTTACGAAACTCAGGATATGCCTGCTCCATTTCTTCTATAAATTGCTCATACCAGTCATCCGCCACATACTGTCCATAATACGTTCTAAATATGGCGATATATCCTCTTACAAAATGCTCCCAATTCACGGCTAAACTTTTAAATTCCTTTCTTGCGAATAGTAAGCGGATGATATTTCTTTCTGCCGGGATGATTTGTTCAAAGTCCAAAAATACATTAGCTGCTGCTTGATTCCACCCAACAATCTGACTTCTTCTATCAGATACAATCGTTGGGCAATAACGAAGTTCCTGCAAAATTTTCACTAAAGCCGGACTGATTTCCTTCTCATTCTCAATGATATAGGATTGTTTCACACCTTCCTCTAACGCTAAAGCGTACAAATATCTCCTTTCATCGTTATTTAATTGTAATGCACTAGAAATCGCATCTAATACCGAAGTAGATACTTTTATATCTCTGCCTTGCTCTAACCATGTATACCAAGTAAGACTCACACCGGCTAGTTGAGCTACTTCTTCTCTTCTGAGCCCTGGTGTTCTTCTGCGGGTTCCTACAGGTAAACCAACCATTTGAGGCGTGATTTTTGAACGTTGGTTTTTTAGAAATTCTGATAATGCTTGAAGTCTTGTTTCAGGTTTCAATATGATCACCCTTTAAAATATTATTCATTATACTAGGATAAACAACAACTTGTAATAGGATAACACAATGGCTAAAGTTAATAAAAACAAGGAGGGAATGATCATGAAAAGAGTTGTCATTACTGGAATGGGAGTTATTTCTCCACTTGGAAATGATATAGATAGCTTTTGGAATCAACTAGTTCAAGGACAATCGGGAATATCTCTCATTGATTCTTTTGATACGACTGATTATAAAACAAAAATAGCTGGAATCGTTCGTGATTTCGATGCAGATGAAGTATTAGGGAGAAAAGAAGCAAAACGATTAGATCGTTTTAGTCAGTTTGCCTTAGCAGCAGCCGAACAAGCATTAGAACATTCGCAATTACAGTTAGATCAAGTAGATCTTGAACGTTTAGGCGTATATGTTGGTTCAGGAATCGGGGGCATACAATCGCTTGTTGATCAGGTGAATGTATTAGATAAACGAGGTCCATCGAGAGTAAGCCCTAGCCTTGTCCCCATGATGATTTCAAATGCAGCTGCGGCCCAAATCAGCATTAAATTAGGCGCACAAGGGCCATCATTGTCACCAGTCACAGCTTGTTCTATCGGTAACACTTCTATTGGTGAAGCTTTCAATGCGATCCGAAATGATGAAGCAGATATTATATTTGCCGGTGGAGCAGAAGCTGCCGTCAACCAGATATCTTTGGCTAGTTTTGGAAACGCACATGCACTATCTACTAGAAACCAAGACCCAAGTCGAGCCAGCCGTCCATTCGATACAGATAGAGATGGCTTTGTTATGAGTGAAGGCGCAGGTATCTTAGTATTAGAATCATTAGACAACGCAATTCTTAGAGATGCGCCGATATTATGTGAAGTAGTGGGATACGGGGCTAGTTCAGATGCACATCATATGGTCGCTTCACACCCAGAAGGTAGGGGTGCCTACTTAGCCATGAAGAAAGCATTGAGAAGTGCAGATATATCAACAAGTGAAATCGATGTTATTAGTGCTCATGCAACAAGTACACAAGTAGGTGATCGTTCAGAAGTTCTAGCCATTAAGAAATTATTTGGTGATCGTTCAGGCGAAATTCCAACAACTGCGAACAAGTCAATGACTGGGCACATGTTTGGTGCTGCAGGCGGAGTAGAAGCGATTGCTTTAGTGGAAAGTTTGAGACGAGGAATGATTCCGCCAACTATTAATGTAGAGAAACAAGATCCAGATTGCAATTTAGATGTTGTATTAGAAGCGAGACAGCTTCCATTGAAATATGGGCTATCCAATTCTTTTGGTTTTGGAGGACATAATTCAGCCATCGTGTTAAAACATTACGATTGAAGTAGTAAAAAGAATACAATGAATTGATCAAGGGTTTATAGCCCTTGATTTTTCATGATGGGAATACCTCACAGACACTTGATCACGGACCTCAGCTATCTGATATATTAATTATATTCCTGTTTAGACGGTTTTGAGGATGAAGATAAGGATGAGAGTTTGGATTTAGTTATTAATTTCAAGACTCAACAATTTGGGAAACATTTAAAGTTCAAATCTTCTATTGGAACACAAACAATACATCTTAATTAAGAAATAAATGAGAACGCCCGTAACATTTTAAAGGAAACTATCTTATTAGCCTCCTTCCTTTTATATCAATACACTATTATTGAATACTAAATAGCCTTAATCCCATTTTTCCATATGTACTTTTAATTCTGGTATACTTAATATCCTTTGTATCTCTGTATCATTTTCCGTATCTATATAACTTTCTTCTTCATGAGAAGATGTAACCAGCCATTCTTCTCCATTTTTGAAGAAGGACAAGTCTTCTGGTAAATTTGGTTGCTCCCATTCATATAAAGAATTTGCGAATTCTTTTAGAATACTCTTCGCATTTTCATCTGTATAATAGTAATAAACTTTTGCTGTATTGTTAAATAGCATTGTGCTAGCCCATTCTGATTGTTCTTTCATCTCTTTCAATGAACTTTCAAGTTTTTTTAGGAAGGGATCAAAAGATTTTAAAGATCCCATATCTTTTCTTAAAACTAAATGAAACTCATCACAAATTTCGAAAGCCAAATCAATTAATTTGGAGTACTGCTCACCTTTTGGATTTTGATCAATAACTAACATATTTACACCTTCTCATATACCCATTTTTTAGATTTTTTGAATGTATGTTCTTTCATGCTTCTTAAACTCAGATTATGCAACATAAGTAACTCCTGTAATAGTCACCGCTAGACCTATTGAAATTAAATGTGCTAAGAGTGCTTCTCCACCAAACGAAGAGATTACTAGAATGAATAGTATATATTTATTTCCAACACCACTTTTAACACATATTTTCATAAAAACACAAAGCTATTATAACAGCTTGTTATTAATGATTAAATACACACAAGATAAATATAGTAATAAATTCCATTTAAAAGGCGTTAATATAGGTTTTCATAATTAATGAAGCGAATAAAAGAATTGAAAACAAATCTATCGAAAGTCAAAATTTCCACAGCAGTCCCTATAAATCTTTGACCTAATTATAGTTTTTTGATTTTTGCTCAGTTTCAAAATTTTAGAAAATAAAGAACTATCGGTTATTATCCTACGTAACTTTGTTGAAGTAGTACTATCTAAATTCAAATGAAATTCCTTAAGCCCATCATCCTTTACACTCAAAAAGATTTGATCAATTATTTTATTTACTCATCTGATAAATAAATATGAAAGGAGGAGATTCCATGTCTACTAACAATAAACCCAACAGATTAATCACTGAAAAATCTCCATATCTTCTCCAACACTCCCATAACCCAGTTAACTGGTATCCATGGGGAAAAGAAGCATTTGATAAAGCAAAAAAAGAAAACAAGCCTTTGCTGGTAAGCATTGGCTATGCCACTTGCCACTGGTGCCACGTCATGGCACACGAAAGCTTTGAAGATCAACAAGTCGCCGACATCCTAAACGAGCATTTCATTTCAATCAAAGTCGATCGTGAGGAGCGTCCAGACATTGACTCGATGTATATGTCCGTTTGTCAGATGATGACTGGGCAAGGCGGCTGGCCGCTCAACGTGTTTGTCACGCCTGATCAAAAGCCGTTTTATGCGGGGACTTATTTTCCAAAAAGAAGTGCTTACGGCCGTCCTGGCTTCATTGATGCACTGACGCAATTGCTGGATGCGTATCACAACGACCGAGATCATATTGAATCATTGGCAGAAAAGGCAACAAATAATTTGCGGATCAAGGCAGCAGGGCAGACAGAAAATACGCTCACTCAGGAGTCGATTCACAAAGCCTATTATCAGCTCATGAGCAGCTTTGATACGCTGTATGGCGGCTTCGGTTCTGCGCCTAAATTTCCTGCGCCTCATATGCTCACGTTTCTCATGCGCTATTTTGAATGGACAGGGCAAGAAAATGCGTTATATGCTGTCACAAAAACGTTAAACGGTATGGCAAACGGCGGTATTTATGATCATATTGGTTCTGGATTTACTCGGTATTCAACCGATGAAAAATGGCTTGTGCCGCATTTTGAAAAGATGCTGTATGATAACGCCTTGCTAATAAATGCCTACACCGAAGCCTATCAAATCACTCAACACCCTGAGTACGAAAAGCTTGTCCAAGACCTCATTCAATTTATCAAACGAGACATGATGAATCGTGATGGCTCTTTTTATTCGGCAATCGATGCCGATTCAGAAGGAAAGGAAGGGCAATATTACGTTTGGACAAAAAAGGAGATCATGACCCATTTAGGCGATGACCTCGGCACTTTATTTTGTGCGGTCTACCACATCACAGAGGAAGGGAACTTTGAAGGACAGAACATCCCTCATACTATTTCCACCTCATTTGATGACATCAAAGCAGCTTTTTCAATCGACGACAAAACCCTTCATTCCAAACTGCAATCCGCTCGACACATCTTACTCACTGTAAGACAGCAGCGGCCTGCACCGCTAATCGATGACAAGGTACTCACCTCGTGGAATGCGCTGATGATTTCCGCACTTGCCAAAGCAGGGAGTGTCTTTCATGAAAAAGAGGCCATACGCATGGCAAAACAGGCGATGTCTTTTCTCGAAACACACCTCATCCAACAGGGACGCCTCATGGTCCGCTTCAGAGAAGGGGACGTAAAGCATCTAGGCTTTATCGAGGATTATGCGCACATGCTCACAGCGTATATGTCTTTATACGAAGCGACCTTTGACCTAGATTGGCTGACAAAAGCAAGAGCCGTTGCTGAAAATATGTTTGAACTGTTTTGGGATGAGCAAATCGGGGGCTTTTTCTTCTCAGGCTCAGATGCAGAAGCGCTTATCGTTCGTGAAAAAGAAGTATACGACGGGGCCATGCCGTCTGGTAACAGTACTGCACTCCAACAGCTTCTGAAACTAAGCAGAATGATCGGACGTCAAGACTGGATCGAAACACTAGAGAAGATGTTCAGCGCCTTTTACGTCGATGTCTCTTCCTATCCAAGCGGACATACCGCCTTTTTACAAGGACTATTAAGCCAATATGCCGTAAAACGAGAAATCATTATTCTCGGGAAAAAGGGCGATCCGCAAAAAGAACAGCTTCTACAAGCATTGCAAAAACGATTCATGCCATTTGATCTCATTTTAACTGCCGAAACAGGGCAAGAATTAGCAAGGCTCGCACCTTTTGCAAAAGATTACAAAACGATCAACGACAGCACGACGGTCTATATTTGTGAAAACTACAGCTGCCGCCAGCCGATCACCAATCTCGACGAAGCGATGGAACAATTATTCCAAACTTGAGCTGTCATATGATGACTATGAGAAGACAAAATGAGGACAAACAGATAAAAAAAATGTCAATCCGCTAACAATTCGTCTATACGGTTTTATTTTTCCTCTAAAACGGATAGAATGCGCACTAGATGTTCTCATACCGAAGGGAGAGAAAATAATTGAAAAAAGTATCATATACACTCATTGCTTGTCTGTTATCAGTGGGGCTTGCAGCCTGCTCATCAAACGATGCGAAACAGGATAAGCAAAACGATTCAGCCAAAAGCAAGGAAACAACACAGGCTGACCAAAAAGAGCAGCAAAAGCAAATGGAAGAGATGCAAAAGAAATTAGACGCACAAAAAATTGATGATCAAAAGGTCGTTGCGACCGTCAACAAAGATAAAATCACAGGCAGTGAATACAATAGCGCTCTATCGACCATTCAAGGTCAACTTCAGCAGTCAGGACAAGACCCAACATCTAAAGAAGGCGCTAAAGCTGTCAAGAAGCAAACCATTGATGCGCTCGTAGGTCAAGAGCTCATCCTGCAAGATGCTGAGAAGAAGGGCTATAAAGCCTCTGACAAGCAAGTCGATAAGCAGCTAAAAGAAGAAAAGAAACAATTTAAAGACAATGCTCAATTTGAAGAAGCACTCAAAAAGAGCGGACTGACAATGGATCAGCTGAAAAGTGATATTGCCGACAGCATCAAATACAGCCAATATGTCGACAAAGAAATTAAATCAGCCTCTGTGTCTGAAAAAGACGTCAAAGCGTACTATGACCAATACGCCGAACAAATGAAAAAGCAAAAACAAAAAGCACCTGATTTCAAAGACGTCAAATCACAAATCAAGAAGCAGTTAGAATCTCAAGAAAAGCAAAAAGAAGTACAAAAAGAAATTGATCAACTAAAGAAATCTGCAAAAATTGATGTATCAATTTAACCACTATTAAAAATCCGCCATTGTGCGGATTTTTTTCATCACTTCACGAACTGTTTTTCCAAAATAATGACAAAAGCCTCATCATAAACATCTTCTCCATCCGATATGATGGGAGTACAAAAGAAAGCGTTATCAATTCTTTTGTCTCTGAAAAAGTACAAGATCAAAGACAGACCTCGTACTTTTGTTTCAGTCATATCTACAAGAGGAGGATGTTTATGTTCAAATGGTTTAAACCAGCTCCGCATATCGACAGGCTCGATGATGCCAAAACAGACGAAACCTATAAACGGTTGCGGCTGCAAGTCTTTTTGGGAATCTTTATCGGATATGCGGGCTACTATTTGCTGCGCAAAAATTTCGCATTTGCCATCCCTTATTTACAGGAAGAGGGGTTCACAAAAAGTGAATTAGGCTTTGTACTGGCGGCTGTTTCAATCGCTTATGGCTTTAGTAAATTCATTATGGGGATGATCTCAGACCGGTGTAACCCAAGATACTTTTTAGCCGCTGGACTCTTTCTATCAGCTCTTATCAATATTCTTTTTGTCTCATTTCCATGGGTGACATCCAGTGTATGGATCATGTTTTTATTCATGTTCTTAAACGGCTGGTTTCAAGGAATGGGGTGGCCGCCATGCGGACGAACGATGGCGCATTGGTTTTCGGTGAGTGAACGTGGTACGAAAATGTCCATTTGGAACGTCGCTCACAATATCGGCGGGGGGATTCTTGCACCGCTTATTACATTAGGAATTGTTCTGTTTGCGACGTGGAAAAGTATCTTTTTCTTCCCTGCCATCATCGCCATTATCGTCTCCTTCGTCATCATTCTTCTCGTACGGGACACCCCGCAATCCGCTGGTCTTCCGCCAATTGAAGAATACCGAAATGACTATCCGGCACAACAATATGAAGATCAAGAAAAAGAATTAACCGTAAAAGAGATTTTGTTTAAATATGTACTCAACAATAAATTCCTTTGGTATATCGCCATTGCCAACGTCTTTGTGTACTTTGTCCGTTACGGGGTCGTAGACTGGGCACCTACCTATTTAACAGAAGCAAAAGGATTCTCACCAGAGCATTCACGCTGGTCTTATTTCCTTTATGAATATGCAGGCATCCCTGGTACATTATTGTGCGGGTGGATTAGTGACCGCTTCTTTAGAAGCCGCCGCGCACCTGCTGGCGTACTCTTTATGATTGGCGTATTAATTGCGGTTCTTGTGTACTGGTTAAACCCTGCTGGCAATCCAATGGTTGATAACATTGCCCTCATCAGCATCGGGTTTTTAATTTACGGACCCGTCATGCTCATTGGACTGCAAGCCATTGATCTCGCTCCGAAAAAAGCCGCTGGCACTGCTGCCGGGTTGACAGGATTCTTTGGATATATTGGCGGCTCTGCTTTCGCTAATGCCATGATGGGTGTCGTCGTCGATCACTATGACTGGACAGGAGGTTTCATTTTACTAGTTGGTTCTTGTATCCTTGCAATTGTGTTCCTCGCCATGACATGGAATACAGGAAAGCGCGTAGAGCAAGCTTAATGAAAATCACATAAAAGATTCATCTCCGCCCAACATGCCCTTTACATCTATTTCTTATGATGGAGGCAGTTACCGTAAAAGGAGGATAAAATATGAAGAAAAGTAGATTACTTGCTTTCGTGTTACTCTCTTTTGCTTTACTGTCTTTTGGTTGGGTGCCGACCACCATATCGGCACATGAACATCTTTTATCTCCAGATCGCATTTTAACCGTTGCACACCGCGGAGCATCAGGGTATGCCCCAGAGCATACCCTAGCTTCCTACAAGCTCGCCACAAAGATGAATGCAGATTACCTCGAACTCGACCTTCAAATGACAAAGGATGGACACCTCATCGTCATGCACGATGAAACGGTTGACCGGACGACAAACGGAACAGGCTGGGTCAAAGACCTCACACTTGCCGAAATCAAACAGCTCGATGCCGGTGCATGGTTTAACGAAGCCAACCCCGACAAACAAAATGCCCACTTTATTGGACAGCAAGTCCTCACATTAGATGAGGTATTACGCTACTTCGGTAAACGAGAAAATTATTATATTGAAACCAAAAAACCAGACATCTATCCGCAAATGGAAGAAAAGCTATTGGCCGTCTTAAAGAAACATCATCTTCTTGGAAAACATACGAGAAAAGGGCAGGTCATCATCCAATCTTTCAGCCAAGAAAGTCTATTAAAATTGCAGAAACTCGCCCCTCGGCTTCCAAAAGTACAGCTATTAGATAGAGCGCAAATGACGTCTATTACAGATGATCAGCTCGACTTCATCAAATCATATGCAGTGGGGGTCGGACCGAATTTTAGAGCTTTGACACTTGAAAATGTACAGCAGGTCAGAAGCCACGGACTCCTCCTTCACCCATATACGGTAAACAGCGAAGCAGACATGACACGTCTTCTGCAATACGGCGTCACCGGTCTTTTCACCAACTTTCCAGATGTCTTTCAGCGTGTCAAAGCTTCTCTGTAAACGACAAAAGCCTTGCGGTTGTTCCGCAAGGCTTTTGATTATTTCACCGTTTGATCAGAAGAAGCTGTTTCAATCGGTTTTCGTTTACCAATTCCAAATACAAAAAAGCTAAGCGCCACTAAAATCAAGAACCCAATTGCCACAATGAGAGAAATTCGTGTATCCTGATTAATCAGCATAAACACAAGCACCATCAGCAAGAATCCGATTGTCAAATAGTTAGAAAATGGCGCAAGCGGCAGCTTAAACGGATGCTGATCAAGCGCTGCCCCCTTCGCCTTTCTGAAGCCAATGTGACTAATTAAAATCACAAACCAAGGCACCATACCAGGAAGGACACTCGCACTATACACATAAACGAAAATGTTTGGCGGAGAAACGTAATTTAAGACCACCCCAACCGCTAAACCAATCAGCACAGCAAATGTCCCAAAATACGGTACACCATTCTTCGAAATTTTTGTAAAGAAAGCAGGTGCCTGTCCATTCACACCTAATGTATAAAGCATACGCCCCGCACTGAAGATTCCACTATTACAGCCGGACATCGCTGCTGTAATGACAACAAAGTTAATAATACCTGCTGCTGCCGTAATTCCAATTTTCGCAAACGTCGCCACAAATGGACTGCCGAGCGTATTCAGCTGATCCCACGGATACACCGTTACGATGACAAATATCGCACCGATATAGAAAATCAAAATACGCCAGATGATGCTTTTGATGGCATTTGTCAGCGTCTTTTGCGGATTTTGCGCCTCACCTGCAGTAATCCCAATGAGCTCTACCCCTTGATAGGCAGCAATCACTAGGGACAATGCAAACAAGAAACCGCTAAATCCACCTGTAAAGAACCCGCCGTGCGCCCAAAGGTTAGACAAACCAATCGCTGTTCCACCATTGCCAAACCCAAAGAAAATAATGCCTAAACCTGCAATGATCATTAAAATAATCGTCACAATCTTGATCATCGCAAACCAGAATTCAAACTCACCGAATGACTTAACCGAAATCAAGTTGGCCGCACCTAAAATGATCATGGCGATTAATCCGGGAATCCACGCCGGTAACTCCGGGAACCAATATTTCATATAAGCACCTACGGCGATAATCTCAGACATTCCAACAATGACCCACTGGAACCAGTTACTCCAAGCTGTCATATACCCCGCAAGCGGATGAATATATTGATGCCCAAATGTAGCAAACGATCCCGTACTCGGTTCAAGATACAACATTTCTCCCATCGCACGCATAATAAAAAAGATAAAAATACCACACACTGCGTACGCGAGAAGAACCGATGGACCTGTCCATTGAATGGCTTTAGCTGACCCCATAAATAAGCCAACACCAATTGTGCCGCCAAGCGCAATCATTTGAATATGACGAGCACTTAACCCTCTCTTTAATTCCTTTTGAGCCACTTCTATTCCCCCTCATCAACAAACAACATAAAAAATAAAAAATCAGAATTTTCATTCTGATTCAAAATCTTCAATCTTTCGATGTATATTATCATAATAAATCTACCCTTAAAAAACAATTGTTTTTTTGAGGAAAACACTATTAACAAAATATTCTGACATAAAAAGATATTCAAATTATTTTATATTGATATATCGAATCAGAGGATCATCATCGCTTCAATGACCATCACTTAATAGAAAAGAACCTCCCCTTATATCGACCTCAAAGCTTTTCCCTCCATTTTTATAAACCATTCTATCCTGATCATCAACACAAGGAAAGTCATTGTGAAAAGTACCTGATCTTTTCTTCACATAACAAATAAATCCATCATTTTCCGGAATTGCCACTTTGACAGATGATCCAGTTGACGTCGATTTGAGCGAATGCAACATGGCCTTTGAATGTATCTGTACCCTTCTGCCTATTAAATTCAGATCAATATCTGAAAAAGCACCTACCATCTCCACTTTTGACGAAGTAGTACGCAGGCTCAATGTCTGCGTGTTGAGCTGTTGACTAGAGATAAATCCACCCACTGTCTGCAAGCGCAGATGCTTGATTTCTCCCGTGAACATGGACTTTCCAGAAATCAATTGGCAGTCAGCCTCCTTCACCTTCAGTCCATCCAAGAATAGATTTGCTCCTTTACAATGAATAGACAAGGACTGTAACTGTGCCTGAGGGAGGTAAATCTCCAAATTCGTTTGATGAAGATGAAGCCCCAAGCTGATCGCTCGTTTTCTTTTATCTTGAATGACTAGCCTGCCTTCCTGCACTTGATGATGCAGTAAATACCGATGGGGGAATACGTGATTGGTGGTCTGCTTCACCAATAAATAAGGATGATCATGGTGATAAAGGCGAACATCTCCCACCAGCCAGTTTAATGAAAGTTCCGTTATTGCTTCTTCAATTTGAACCGTATGCTTCACATGTCTCCATCCTTTTCCCATCATGAATTACCTCGTTTGCAGCCGGCCGATGCGGCTCCACAATTCCAAGATCACAATGAGGACTGCTGCAATCATCACTCCTGACAGGATGAGGTTCATTTGATCATTGCCATAAATGGCGAGCGATACATTTCCTAAAACAGCACATAAAACAATGGCAGTCAGGACGGTCATCAAAACAGATTTCTTGCTCAACCCTATTCTCATCGCCATCATGCTAATCGCTTGAACACAAACAATCAACATAAAGAATGTTTTCATCAATTGAAACAGAGAACCTGCCGTCAGCGTATCGTGAACAATAGGGAAAAACAATTCAGTCACAATAAACACAACAAACGAAGGAATGATACTGCACATCATCGCAAACGTTGAAAGGCACACCATCCATATCATATGAGAAAGGAATCTCACTGAATTGAATGTGCGTTCCTGATAAACAGTCTTGCCTACACGCCAATACAGCATAGCTGTGATGATAGAAAAAAAGATCATCCATACTGTACTCGTTAACAAATAAATATTCGTATATTGCTGAAAACCCGGTTCGCGTTCAATTTTTGCAGCAAACGCAATAAAATAGATGAATACTAGCAGCACAATACTCGCGATGAAACTAGCTTGAATATACTGCTTCATGTGGCCTTTTCTTAGCTCAACCTTCATAAAATGAATCATACGTCATCCTCCTATCAGTTGGCATTCTTTATCTTTCGGGCAGATCATACCCGCCAATTTCAGCATAGTGCGCTGTCACCTTTTGAATAAATAGATCACTCACAATATCCACGCCAAGACCCTTCATCATCTGCTTTAAAAAACACAAACGCTGGACCGTTTCTTCATGATTGCGGACAAACAAGGTGGGATTCAACCATATATTCACAAGAAGCAAAAATACTTCTGCCACTTCACCAGGAAACGCAGTTTCCATCGAACCATCCTCAATCCCTTCAATGATTAACTGTTTGATTCTCAAAGCATCCTGATTGACACCTGTCTTCATGCCTTCAATCACAAATTGCGGATTTTTCATCTGATCAACCAAGATCCCATCAATCGAATGAGACTGCGGGTCTGCCACAAGCTGCTCCAGGATAAGCTGCAGCTTCTCTTTCGCATGAGCTGCCTCCGTATGCTCAATTAACTCCTCAAGCTTCTCGGTTGCATAACGAAACTGCCGATCCATCACGCCGCGTAATATATCATCCTTCGATTTAAAATGATGATAAATAGCCCCTTTAGACATATTCAATTCATGGATAATATCTTGCAAACTTGTCTTTTCAAATCCCTTTTCCTGAAACAACTTTGTCGACACGTCCAAAATTTGCTGCATCGTCTTTTCTGGATACTTATTTCGCACCAGTTCAAACGCCCCCTTTTACATACCGACCGTCGGTATGTTTAATTATATTTTTCATTATAAACGGTTCATGCAGATTTGTATACAACAAAAAAAGACCGCTCACACGGTCTTCTCAAGCTCAAAATGCAAATTCATCGGCACATCTGGCAGAGCCGAAGCCTCCACCATATTCGTTGTAGGTGTTTTCTCATCCACTTCCTCAAATCGAAAACCGTCAGCCCAGACTGTTCCATGACCGCTGAGTAGCACTCCAAAATGAATGGATTCACTGCGCGTAGGAACATCTAATACGATCGCATATTGATTCCATTCCGTAGAATCTGTCACAGGTCGATTCTGCATATTATCAAACTGCACCGTATCACCCTTTCCGTCATCTACCCGCATCCAAATTCCTGCTGAAGATACATTCTCTGTTTTCAAGAAAGCAGAGAGCTTCAATCGCTTGCCTACATACTCTTTTGCTTGAAACCCCTGCATCATCGTCGCAAACTGTCCTTCTTGTACGCCTTCTTTAGATGATAAAACACCTGATTGCTTTCCCGTATGAAACTCTGCTGTATCAACACCCATCTCATACATATGCGGATGTGAACCACTCAAACCCCAGCCAGGTACTGCTTCATGTAATGTCATCGAATCTTCCTCCTTTTTCATTTGCATGTCTCTCATCATGGACCTGTACATTCCGGGAGGTAAAGAATAAAGATGCTTAAAAGCACGCGTAAAGGCTTCCTGCGATTGGAATTGTAACGAAAAAGCGATGTCTAAAATCCCCTGATCCGTATACAAAAGAAGCTGTGCAGCCGTAGCTAATCTTCGTTTCCGCACATATTCCCCCATCGACAGCCCGGTTTCTCGTTTAAACACACGCAGCAAATGAAAATGTGAATATCCTACTTTCTCATGCACCTGTCTCAGCGACAGCTCATCCATCAAATGCGACTCCAAATAAGAAATCACCTCTTGCGTCACCCGACTATACATCATCTCCCTCACCTCTTCTTGATCATAAAACAAATCAGTTCACTCGTTTTGATCAAAATTGCGATGTTTCATCTGTCCAGCTGAGGAGGAAAAACGCTAACGTGAGCGCTCGTTGTTCGATAGAAACTTCCTCACATCATCTGCGATTTCTTTTGATTTCGTATGATGCAAATAATGGCCACCTTTGAAAGTAACGACTTTTCCGTGGTCTACATTTTTCAGCAGCTCTTCATGCATTGGTTTCCAGTTTGGTGTTTCTTTCTCCGTTTGATCCGCTAGATAGAAAGCCACAGGGAGCTTCTTAGGGAAATGTAGGCGTTGAGCGTTTTTAAAATTGTTTCTAAAGTTTTCTGCCTCACTAGCTTGGCTTTCATCTAAGAAATTTCGGAAAGTCAGCATTTTAATCTGAGCTTTCGTTTGATCATCTACTTTAGGCATCACCAGTTGATCTGGATTCATTTTCACTATCAATCTGTAAAAGCCGGATTGATGAAGCAGCTGTAAGCTGGAGACTGGCAATTCATCTGCATCCTCCTGCTTAGGAAAACTACTATCAATTCCAACAAAGGCTTGGACTTCTTTTTCGTATTGATTCACATATTCTAATCCATAAATGCCAGAAATCGAATGACCCATTAGCGTATATTTTTTAATGTTGAGTTTCTGCAAACATTCATGAATCTCATCCACAATGTTTTGACTTGTCCTTACTTTATCTGTGTCGTCACTTAAACCATAACCAAACGGTTCAATCACAACGACTCTATGATCTTGCGATAACTCCTTGACTAACGGTTCAAAATCCAGCACGGGTGAAGCAGTTCCATAGCCTGGTAGAAGGACAATCGTTTCTTTCCCATCGCCTTGAATGAGCACATTCATCTCCTTCCCATCCACCAAGACCTTTTGCCCATAATCTTCTATTTTCCCTTTCTCCCGTTCATTACTAATGAGGTTTACAAAATAAACAGTAGCTAGAAAAACAACCATGACCGTGATAATGGTGCCTATGGAGATCAACATGATTCTCAATATTTTTTTCATTGGTTTTCTCTTCCCTTCATGATGAAGAACTCTAGCTCACATCCATCGATGAAAATTAATATTTTCTTTCACAATAGATGATGCCGATTGTATTTGCGCAAACACTTGATACATACATAAACGTAATTGCTATATAAAACCACTCTGTTGGAGATGAGAATTGATGGACCAAAGATTGAACGACAGCAACCAATATATAGGCTAAAGCCACACCTATAATGGAAAAACTTCCGGCTTTCGCTAAAATAAATTGACCTCGTTCATCATGTTTATATTCACGGTTTTTCTTAAATTGAAAGGCCGTGCTTAAAATAGAAAGGGTAATGAGAGAATAAAGTATGATCGTCGTTATCATTGTTGTTCCTCCTTGTCGACCTCTTGAAATACGTCATACAAATCAACTTCAAATGTCCTAGCAATTTGAAATGCTAATTTTAAAGACAAAGAATATTTACCATTTTCAATCGCTGCCACAGTTTGACGAGTCACACCTAACTTCTCTGCCAAATCCTTTTGTGTCCAGTCTCTTTCTGCCCGTAATACCTTAATTCTATTTTTAATCTCCATTTCAAATTCCTTTCTTAAAGGATGATTTATTTAACAATATGTTAAAAATAATTAACATTATGTTAATTAACAATAACCTCTTTTCTTCTGTATGTCAATTTCACCGGATGCAAAAAAGAATCATCCATTTTGAAAGGCCTACCTCAAAATGAATGATTCTCTATAAATGATGTGATCATCTGATTTAAAACACTTTCCTCTGGTAAATCGCAGTAGAAAGTCCCCAAGACAGCAAGTAGATGAGCATAATCAGTACAGTTGACCCCGTATATACAATAGGGATCGATAAATTCATGATAAAATCAGTGATTCCACTGAATTGCTCTGCTAAATAGAGAACAACAGGCGGTCCCATAGCAGATAATACGATAAAGCCAATGATCACTGCCGTTGTGATATAACCAGGCTTTAAGATATAAAACAATGGAAACGTACATGCTGCGAACAATAAAAACAACCCGCTGCCAATCGCAATATCTGACAGCGAAAACAGCTTCCCAAACACAAATAATGCAGCACTTGTCAGCACGATCGCAATACTCATATAGAAAATGGCGCCAAGATAACGTGATGCGATAATTTCTTTACGTGTATAGGGCAAGGAATTTAATAGAATATTCGTTTCTGCCTTCTCATCATAAGCATATGTGTTAAATGGAATGAAGACACTAGCGACTAGAAACGTTAATACTGGATGGACATCCATGAAAATGAAAAATAAGATAAACGGAATAAAAATAAGTAACTGCTTCTTTTGCAAAATCACATCACGCTTAATTAAATGAAACATGCGCAACCCCGCCTTTCAAATAAAACATGATATCCTCAAGCGACGCCGGTTCAATCACAACAGCATCCCCAAAAATAAGTTTCACCTCATCAATCCGATCTGTTAATGCTTCAAATCCGGCTGCCGTACGCTGAATATGGATAAACGCCTTTTCTGTGTCTCGATCCAGCAAATCCAGGCTCCCCTTCACCAGCGCATAATTCTCCGCCACCTCATGAATCGACTGTTGAAAGACCAATCTTCCATTTTGTATAAACGCAATATAATCCGCGATGCGATCTAAATCAGTCGTCATATGCGTTGAGAAAAAAATCGTTCGATTTCCATCAATCATCAATTCTTGTAACGTGCCGAGCAGCTCTCTTCTAAAGACCGGATCTAAACCAGCAGTTGGTTCATCCATGATAATCAGCTCTGCATGGTGCGACAGCGCAATCGCAAGCGATGCCTTCATCTGCATCCCTTTTGAAAATGTTTTAATCGCTTTATGAAGCGGCAGGCCAAACTGTTCAATATATTGATAAAATAGTCTATCATCCCAGCGTTTATAGGCAGGTGCCACAATCCGTTTGATGTCTTTTAAATTCAATCCTGGGAAAAAAACGTTAGCATCGTAAACAAAGCCAATTCGTTCCTTAATCTCTTTTTCATGGGTGCGATAATCTAATCCAAAAATTTTAACCTCACCAGAATCTGGTTTTAACAAATTCATGATCATTTTAATCGTGGTCGACTTACCGGCTCCATTTTCTCCAATAAACCCAGTAACAAAGCCCTTTTTGACCTGTAAATCAAGATTCTGCACAGAAAAGTCTTTGAACCGTTTTGATACTCCTTTGAATTCAATCACGTGCTCCACTCATCTCACTCCTCATACAAGAACTTTAATAACTGCTGCAATTCATCAAAAGATAAGCCTAATTCCTTGCCGTTTGTAACAACCGCTCCAAGCTGTTCCTCAATCACCTTCAATTTTTTCTCTCTCATGACCTCTAGGTTTTGCTCGGCAACAAATGATCCCTTACCGACAATCGAATAAATAAATCCTGCCTTCTCTAACTCTTCATATGCACGTTTTGTTGTGATGACGCTGATTTGTAAATCCTTCGCCAGCTTTCGGATAGACGGCAGTCCCGCACCTTCTGCAAGCTCACCCGTTAAGATCAACGATTTGATTTGCGTCGTAATCTGCTCATAGATAGGCTCCTTAGAATGGTTAGAAATCGTAATTTGCATATAAAAAACCTCTTTTTTCTGTACTGGTATTCGCAATGAAATATTGTATATACACTATATATACATTATATACACACTGAAAAAATATTCAACTCCTTTTATGAACTTTTTTGAATGCGATCCAACTAAAAAACCGCACAGCTCTTCAGCCATGCGGTTCCTCAACAAATCAATTTATCTCCAATATACCCATTTTCCCATAAGCCATTCCACAGGCCCTCTTCTCCACTTTTTCAAATAGAGATAGCTGATGAACAGCTGAGCTGTGTAAAGTCCAACAGCAAGTAGCAGTCCAAACATTGAGCCCATTTGTCCGAATAACCCAAGTCCGTAAGAATAGAAAATCGTTGTACAAATAATAGATTGAGCCAAATAGTTTGATAAAGACAATCGGCCCAGTCCTGCAAGCAGACGTTTCAACCCTTGTGCAGCCTTTGAATAGTAGAAGACAATAAAAGCTTGAATATAACCGATCGTCAGGACATAGGCTCCTAACGTCAACACCATTTCACTCCAAGGAGCATCACTGAACGTCGCACATTTTAAAGCGAGCCCGATGATAATCATCCAAACCCAGCCTTTACGATAAGCCATGCCTCGATCTTCTTCTGTCAAATGACCTTTTTTCCCGATCGCCATGCCAAGCAGTGCAAATGGCCCCACCATGATCGTACCGAATAGAAAACCCAAGATCGGCATCATCGTAATGGTCACGATCGCCATAATAATGGTCACAATCATCATATCGTCTTCAATCGTCACCCGGCTCAATAAAATATCACCGTATGCACCCTTCGCATACACATCAGTTAATAAATCATCATTTCCATAAACAAAGGTCATCAGATATGGTAAAACCACTAATGACAAAGCACCTAACACACCTGACCAAATCAGCATTGTTTTGATCCGGCTGCTTAAAAACATCATCAAGAAAAACGTACATGCTCCATAATATAAGAGAATATCACCATTCCAAATGAATATGTAATGCAGCATCCCAAGCACAATAAGACCAAAGCCGCGGCGGACGACAATAGCATTCGTATTCAGCCCCTTGGCCTTTGTGGATTCAATCAGTTTGATAAAAGAATACCCAAACAAAAAGGAGAAAATCGGATAAAATGACCCCTGGAACAAGATTTCTGTGACATATACCCCAAACTCCTGTCCCCATATGCTCGGATCAAACATCTTCTCAAAATCATAATCATATTGAAAATTAAGCATATTCACAATCAAAATACCTAATAAACTAAAACCACGTAAACTATCAATAAACTCAACCCTAGATCCCTTCAACACGACAGCTCCTTAAACAATATATAACAAATTTAAGATATACCTGTATATTTTACCAAATTTTTTTCGAAATAGTATATATATTTCTAATAAAAAAGTGATCTTTCATCCTATCAGTGAATCCAGCCTATCTTATAATTCAATTTAACCCTATTTTCATCTCATCTTGATCATCAAAACGCTCATTCAAGGAAAAAGCCGAGGGTCCCATACATTTTATCTCTAAATAGGACAATATATCTGCATATTATTTCAATTATTATATAAATTTTACATTTTATTGTTGATATGACCTTCATTGACAATGAATATTTCTTCATATACACTTTGGGTGGATTTAGGAATAACATTCCTAATCTATCAAATTCTAGAGGGGGAATATCATCATGAATGATCAAAATTTATGTGATATCATGAGACACCACGCCACTCACACGCCGCATCATCCAGCTTTAGCGTGCAACCATCAGAACATCACATATGCTGAACTTGAGAAACAAAGTAACCAGTTCGCCAATTACCTTATCAAAATGGGCGTAACGAAAGCTTCTCATATTGGCCTAGCCTTAGAAAGATCACCACAAATGATTATCTCTATTCTCGCTATCACCAAAATAGGAGCCGTATATGTGCCTATAGATATAAATTACCCTAGTGAACGTATTCAATTTATGATTGAAGATGCCGAACTATCGTTTTTACTCACAACATCACATGTCACTCAAAGCCTAACCTCCTTGCCTATTCCTACTATCTACTTAGATAAAGAAAAACATCTCATCCTTACACAATCAACGTCAAACCCGTCTTTTGATGTCAAACCTTCTGATGCCGCTTATATCATGTATACCTCTGGCACAACAGGAAAACCAAAAGGTGTTGTCATTACACATAGATGTATCATGCACCTAACGCATAACCCTTCCTTTCTGCCCGTTAATTCTTCTGATACCTTAGCATTATTATCTACCATCTCTTTTGATTCCTCTACATTTGAAATATGGTCCGCTTTATTAAATGGAGCGACACTCGCTATTCCTCCTTCTGGAAAACTGACTCCTGAACTCGTCAGTCAAACCATTAAAGACTATGATGTATCGATTCTTTTTTTAACTACTGGATTGTTCAACTTGATGATGGAGTCACACCTGAACGATATCAAATCAGTTAAATACATCGTCTCTGGCGGAGATGTCATGTCTCCTCAAGTCGTTCATCAAGCATTAAAGGAGCTCCCACATACGACCATCATTAATGGCTATGGCCCGACAGAAAATACAATCTTCACAACAACTTTTCAACTGCCAGACACTTGGGATGATCTCGTCAGTATACCGATTGGCAGACCTGTAGCAGGAACCATCATTGACATCACAAATGAACAAAGTGAATCTGTCTCTCAAGGACAAATAGGGGAACTCATCACTTCGGGAGATGGACTAGCATTAGGCTACTGGCGAAGAGAAAACCTAACAAAGGAACGTTTCATCGAACGGGATGGAAGAACCTATTACAAAACAGGGGATCTTGTTCGACAACAACCTGATGGGCTGATTGAATATATTGGTAGAAAGGATGACCAAGTCAAAATTAGAGGCTTTCGTATTGAGCTTAGCGAGATTGAGCATGTGTTGATCCAGCACCCAAGTGTTAAATCCTGTTTGGTGACAGCCACAGAAGTGATACCTGGGGATAAACGCATCATTGCATACATCATTCCGTCCAACAAAAAGACATGGGATCTATATACCATTCAAACTTATGCAAAGAAAACATTCCCTGATTTCATGCGCCCTGCACATTATGTTCTATTGACAAACTTCCCTACGACCACAAATGGAAAAGTCGATCGAAAAGCACTACCAAGATATCATTTCGACAGACCCAAACTGCAAACTGAATATGTCGCACCAACTAATCAAACCGAAGAAGCACTCTGTGAAATATGGACAGACCTATTAAAGGTAGAGCCCATTGGCACAAACGATCACTTCTTCGACTTAGGAGGAAACTCCATCCTTGCCGCCAAAACCTTAATGCGTATGCAGGAAACATTACACGTTGAACTACCTGCCAGCACCCTTTATGAACATCCTACGATTCAACAAGTTCATCTTATGCTACAAAATCAAACACCTGAGCCGAAACAACAGCTCACATCAGAGGGATTTTTAGATGAAGAGATTCAGCCAAAGCACCTATTCGATTCTAAATCCTTTAAGCAGAATGCCGTGTTATTAACAGGAGCAACCGGCTTTCTAGGCGCTTATCTCATTAAAGAGCTTGTTCGAATGAATCCCTCCATCCAAATCTATTGTGTCATCAGAGCAAGAGACAAACAGCACGCAAGACAGAGAATACAAGTAAATATGGAGAAGTATCACCTATGGGACGAACATTATCTGAAACAACTAAAACCGATTGTAGGTTACTTGGACAAGCCTCAACTAGGGCTCTCAACAGAGGAATTTCAACAACTCGCCCAAAACATTGATGCCATCTATCATAATGGAGCAAAAGTCAATTACGTTCAGCCCTATCACATGCACAAGGATACAAATGTCACTGGCACAGAAAATATCATCAAACTCGCCTGCACAGAACAGGTAAAGCCTGTTCATTTCTTATCGACCATTGCCATATTCGGACCTGCCGGGTATCTAGATGGCACGACCGTTCTTTTTGAAGATACATCCATCGATGCTTATCTTCCTATTGTAGAAAAGGACATTGGGTACTCTCAAAGTAAATGGGTGGCAGAAAAAATGATGTGGGAAGCAAAAAAACGTGGCGTGCCGATCACAGTCCTTCGCCCCGGCTTCATCATGGGCGACAGTCAAACAGGCGTTCATAATACAGAGGATTACATGGCGAGACTAATCAAAGGATGCATCCAATTAAAGGCTTACGGTGAGCTACCGAATCAACGAAAAGAATTCGTACCCGTCGACTTTGTTTCAAAAGCCATTACAACCATATGCAAGGATCCAGCCAACTTCGGCAAAGCCTATCACCTCGTCCCACCTCAAGAAGAAAGCATGGAATTAGGTGAATTTTTTCAAAAAATCACAGAAGAAATAGGCTATCCATTAGAAAAGAAAGCATATAACGATTGGGTAGAAGCTCTCATTCAAGCAAGCGACCAACACGCAGACAACGCCCTTACGCCATTTCTTCCAATGCTCACTGAAAAGGTAGAACGAGACAAAACAGTCTGGGAACTATACGAAAACATGGCGCACTTTGACTCAACAAATACTCAAACGGTTCTCCAAGCACATGGAATGACCTATCCCCCTATGGACGATCATTTAATCAAACGCTATTTCAAATACATGGAGGACATTGGATTTTTAAAATTTGATTCAAACACTGCCCTGAGAATATAAAAGCATTCCCTTGTTTTTAAACTCAGTACAGGAAGTAATAAAAGGTTGGATGCAACATCCAACCTTTTATTACTTACCTTTCATCAGCTGTACCTTTCTAGATCACCTCGGTAGAAAACTTATGCCTTATGATCTTTTTCTTCTTTAAAAAGCACACGCTTCACATAAAACAAAATCCCCAATCCAAACAAAATCAACGGCAACTCCCAGTCTGCAGAAACCGGCAGCCATTTCAACATCATGAGAATCAGCAAAACAGCTCCCACACCTGCATAAAAGATCACCGTTTTTTTCAATTCTTGGTTTGATTGAAACAAAACGCTCTCCTCCATAACCCTAATTATGATCGTTTTTCTAGTTTTTTTAATATCTTTTCCCAGCCGGTATCTCCCATTTTCCGATCAATTAATTGCCCCTCTTTATCTATGAGGCAAAAACTTGGTAATCCTTGAATTTTATATTTTGTGACAATCTCATAATCTTGATCCAACACAATAGGAGCAATGAGATTCTTTTCCTCCGCATATTTCGAAACAACCTCTATCGATTTTTCTTCTTCCGTATATGGAACATGGACACAGGTTAAATGGATACTCAACTGATCCACACTATGTAGAATGTGGTCGGTTAATTCTTCACAATGCGGACAGTTGACTGACCAAAAATAAAGAAGGTGAGTATGCCCTCCAGGTAAGCACCGCTGATGTGAAGAATGAATCCAAGGAAGGTGCTCAGGCCATTTATGTATTTGCGTTTCCACTACTCATCCCCCTTTTCTTTTAATTGAAAGGCAATGATTTTTCCTAATGCCTCTTCTGCAGCAAAAGGTGCCACATTTCCTGATGGATTCTCTTGTTCCTGTTTTAGGCACTCGTACATATTTTTTTCGATTTTTGATGGGTCAATCCAAGAGATACACCACGACGCCCAAAAACAAGTAGGACCCTTATAGCGTTTTGCCAAAGGCAGAAGAAATGGCAAACTTGGCTGACCAATTCTCATGAGTGAGATCGCAGCCGCCATTCTTGTCTCCTCTTCTTCACTTTCTAACAGTTTGGCAAGGGCTTCTGCTGCGTCCCCTGCATCTGCTCCAAATTCACCAAGAACCGCTGCTGCAATATTCCGCAAAGAACCCTCTTCTTTTAAGGCTTCAACAAGCACTGGCACTGCCTCTTTTCCTGATTTCCTTAACTCCCCCATGGCTTGAACGATCGTTACTTCATTGGTATTGACTAAACGTTGAACCGATTGGGATAGCTTATCTTCTGGTTTCATGACAATCAACTCCTCTTTTTAATGAGTCCCACGGCATCGATAACACATCACATAACATACACATCCAGCAAATACACATGTCATCGTTGTAAACCAGCCATTAGTGAACAGATGAATCCCAATGATGACCGCAGCACTTATGACAGATCCGATGAGCAATGATCGATAATAGATGCCCAAAGAAAGACTCGCTTCTCGTCTCAAAGGCTGCGTAAAGGCAAAGAGCCGTATGGTCAAAAACCAAATATAAACCCCTACCCCATAAATGGCCCAATACAATACATCATGAATCTCTAACAAGATAAGAGAAATCAAGTAGACACCATACAACCAAAAGGTTTGAAACACTTCCAATAGAAGAATCTTTTGATATAAAGCACCCGGAAAAAGATACAGTACTCCCGTTTGCCCGTGTCTTACAATCCCAGCGTAATATGAACTGAGCAGGACAGATGCACCAATGACCAAAAAGAATAGAGTCAACCAATCTGAAAAATAAGAACTGACGACATAGTAAGTACCGATCAACAGCATGGTAGATAACAGATGGAAGGTAGCATACTTTTTGATCATCAATATTTCTAGCCAAAGGAAAGCCCAGATGCCCGTTAATGTTGAAAGCCCCCACCACGTCTTGCTTTTCTTTGAACTTATTGGATTTGCATGAACCTGTTTCCCCTCAAATTCCTCCCAAAATGCCGCCTCTTTGACTAACGACTCCATCATCTCTATACGATGACTCGACCTGTACATCATCATGAAAGATAGAATCATCACTCCAAGTAATATCAATACAGAAATGAATGAAAACTCCTCTATCATGCGTCCGACTTGATACATCAAAGAAGCAGATATCTCCATCATTGACGACTGTTTCAATATCAATTGATTCAAAGTGAGCAATGAAAGACAACCAAACATCAGTATAAAACCAATGAAGAGCACTCGTTTATATACTTGAATGGTTCTTGCACAAGATACCGCAATCATCCATGTTTCGATCATACATAACAGCGCTGTTAACAGGAGTGATTTACCAAGTAGAAAAAAGTACTGCTGCGTTAAACAAAGAAGGAGGATATCAGCCATCACAGCAGAAACAATGAGAAGAGCACATCGCCAAAGAATGTGATATACCCATACACTCATCACAACTGTCCATAAGGAAGCACCACTTCCATACAACCACATGATATCGTTCATCTGACTAGGCAGCCTATTCGAAAACAAGCCAAAGCCAGTATAAAGAACAAATAAAACGACAATGATCCATCCAGCTGTACTTGCATTCCAATCGCCCATACTTGAGACTGCGCTCAGCTGAAAACCGATGGCAGCCATCATAAGTAGCAAGATCAGAAAGGGCATTTTCTTTTCTTGATTTTTACTGATCAAGCGCCTTTGGGATTTCATCCATAAAAGGGAAAGCGTGTTATTCACTAGACCACTCCCCTAGGAGTTGAATGACTTCTGCCCGCCACTTCATTTGTTCTTCCTGCCGCTTAGGAACAGCGATACTTTTCATGATGGCACCATCTCGAATCAATATCACCCTGCTAGCCGTATCAAGAACAAACTCTAGGCTATGAGTGGACACAAGAACCGAACCTCCTTGAAGGCTCTTCTGTATCAGCCAATCTGACAACCATTGTTTCGAAGGGATGTCTAACCCAACAGTCGGCTCATCTAAAATAAAAAGGGAGGCATCTTGCACAATGGCCCCTGCTAAGACGACACGCTGTTTTTGACCTCTTGAAAGCCTTCCGCACAATTCGTTCATCTTCATTTCGATATGTACTTCTTTCAACGCCTCAAATACCTTTTCTTTGATCTGTTTTAAACCTTTATGATAGCCCCTCGCACGGAATTGAACATGTTCAGCAACCGTTAAATCTGGGTACAAATATGGCTGATCTGGAATAAGAGCTACTTGTTTTTGGACATGGGAATGACCAGGAGGAAATCCCTCTATGAGTATTTCCCCTTGATCAGGTTGATAGAGACCTGTTAAACATCGAATGGTTGTCGTCTTCCCCGCACCATTAGGCCCAAGCAGCGCCACAACCTCCCCTGCTTCAATGGAAAATGAAAGACCCTCTATCCCATCACCATTGCTATATCGTTTGCTTACATTCTGAACCTCCATGAATGGCATCAAATCTCTCCCTTTTATTAGAGTGATGTATGCTGAGGCTTTTTGGTATGTAGATATCTTTGAAGTTTAAATTGCCATAAGGGCATACAAACGAGCACAAAATTGTGAATAAAATGTGCCGCCAGTACACAAATAAATCCATAATGCATAAAAAGAAAACCAAGAAAACATCCAAAAATAAAAAGATGCGCCCAGCGAATCCATCTTGGATCATAACCAGTAACCTGATGCATAATTGCCCATAAAAAAGATGATATTAAAATGGACAATATCGCATTCCCACTAAACCAAAATATAAGAGAAATCATTAAGAGTCGGTATATTACTTCTTCCCCAATAGAACTTTGTAGACTCATATTAAGCCCTTGTCTTAAAGTAAATCCAGATAAAAACATACTTCTATTCGATAGTTCCGGAGAAATACGTAATTTATTCATTCTCTCTAACAGGTAAAAGACCAGTGATGTGATGCCTAGACTAATTAACCCAGCGCTAAGACCAATAAAAGTTTGTCCAACGATTTCATCTAAAAATTTCATTTCTAATTCATTCGCAAGAGCGCCTCCTGCCAATGAACATATAAATACTACAAATCCTGTCAATAATCCTGCAAACAAAGTAGAGAGTATACCAAGTAATTTAACAGTTTGAACACTCATCCTAGCATCGTAAGCATTTACTATCGTTAACTGTATATCCTCCTTAATTGTGAGAGATTGCACTAGTACAATCATGAAACCCAGCATAAAACTTAATGTGAGGTTAATTTGAACATTCATTAAGACTAAAACTAATATAGCCATGATCATCGCAGCAGCTGACCCTAACATACCTGAGAGACCAAAAGTAGACTCAACTTGTTCATCTCTTATTACTTTATTCATCTGATCCGTTAAAATCTCTGTATCTGTGCCGATATATGTGATCACACCAGATTGCATTTCAACTGTTACCTTAAGTCGGATATCTTCCTTTTCAGCGAGATACCAATATGTTTTAATTTCACGAAAATCCTCTTCTTTTGAACCAGAACCAGTTGGTTTTGTCTTAGCCCATAATCCCTTTGAAGAACAAGTTAATTTATCTTTTAAACCTTCTAGTGAAATTTGACCGTCTTTTTTAGATAATGAAGTTTGCCTTACATCTGCATAAAAAAAGGTCACTTCCCGTTTAGCGTTTACTCCTATCACGAATGATTGGTTTTGGTGAACAAAACGAACACGCCAAGACTCAACCAACCCTATTTCATGAAGTATATGTCGATTTTTTTTAAGTAAACCTAAATGATGTAACTTATTCACTGTTTCATGATCATACCAATAGACTGAATATACCTCCCAAGCTTCCACGTCTATGCCCACAAACTCTCTAATAAAATCGATACCAACTTTTCTTGCCTCAATTTTATCTAAAAGGTTTGATTCTATTGTTGACACTCTATACTTCGCAAACAGGAAGAGCCCTATCACTCCAAGACCTGACCACAAAATAAAAGTCATACTATTCATGAGTGATGCCTGCTCTCTTTTCATTTTCAAAGGGGAGATCTGGCTCGGATAGTTCAACTTTCCCTATACATTTACAGTTTTTCGCTTCACATTTCAATTTCAATAGACGTGTTGGTGAACCAATATCAGAAAAAGAATCAGTTAGAATATGACCTAAAGGAATATCCTCTAATTGACAAGGTGTCACATAACCGTCTGCCCTTATATACCAAGCCAAATAACCCGGTGTACAAAAATCAGTTGTAAAAGAACTATCTTCATGCTCCCAATCAATTATATTCAAATGGTGTCCCCACTTAGAACGTGCCTGCTGTAACTGGCTTTGAACACGATGTTCAAATGAAGTTTCTAGCGCTTTAAAATTCTTTGTAGCACGTCCTACGGATAATGTCTTACCAGCACGGAAAATAGAGGCATTTGCTTTTGCACAATGATCAACAACCTCCGCTACTTGATCAGCGTTCATTTCATTGATGGTCATTGCAACAATTACAGGAACATTCACTTCTGTTAACCGCTGGATGGTTTCCATACTTTCCTGAAAAGCACCTTTCCTTCCCCTTAAGGAATTGTGAGTGTCGCTCGTACCGTCAATACTAATTTGTACAGATACATTTCCTAGATGACTGAGTAATTCCACTTCTTCTTGTCTCCAGTTTAAGCCATTGCTAAAAACGTTTACGTTCGTAAATAATGAACTCGCAACCATCACAATTTCTTTAAAACCCTTTATGAGCTTGGCTTCGCCCCCTGTTAAAGTCACATCAGCCACACCTTGCGCAGCTAGTTTTTGCATCACATTAATCCACTGGGAACATGTTAACTCTTCAGGATAGGGCTTACCGGAACTAGCATAGCAAAAGGAACAACCTAAGTTACAAGCGTTTGTTAATTGGAGAGTACAGCTAATGGGCAAATAGGACTGTAAAGATCCTGTAAATTGAATAGGTTGATCCAATAACCCCTGTGTCCAAGCTTCTGTAAAAGGATGAGCACTCAATTCTTCACGCAACTGATCAGCTGTTAGCTTTTCCTTTTTAACGATTTCCCAGATACGAGCAGTTTTGCTCACGTCTTTATTCTTAGATAATAAAAATGCAAGCTGAGCTCCTCTTCCACTCAATCTAAAGTAATACATTGATTTTCTATCTATCATGACTGCGCCATGAGGCTGCAAATGAATCGCTAGTTCAGGTAAATCGTATTCTGCTAGTTGATTACTTGACATAAATAGACACCCCTTTTATAGAATAAGGAGCTAGCAATATATGCTTAACTCCCTATGTTATTCATTAAATAGCTCTCATTGCAGGATGTGGCAGTGCACAAACTCGTGTCATTGCAATACTCTTTGAGGCCCAGCACCCCATACATCCAGCCGCCTTAACAATTGAAGTGCCACCTGGACGCTTAAGGCTTTTTTTACTCACAGATTCCCATTCTTTTTGGTTTCTTGTCATAAGTAAAACCTCCTCTAGAAATTTGCATAGTGTCAATAGACCCTATCGCTATGCACCCTGATATTACCATATGAAAAATGTCGAAGTAAGGGGAATTGTGTAAAATATTCTAAAAAAATACTTAAAAGGTATTTATATCAATAAATTAGAGAGAACTAAATATAAAAAAGATTGGATATGAAAATCCAATCTTTTATCCCATACTTCCCTTATGCAAAAATTTTTCATTATCTACCTCATCAAGACCATCATTAAGCCAACTCTTAAACCGAATCCATATCCCGACAAGCCCAAGCATCCACCTCAACCTTTAAAGCAGGTGAAGCCAAAGCCACCACATAAATCATCGTCATACAAGGCAGGTGGTCTCCTAAAAACTGACCCATGATTCGTTTTCTACTCTCAGCATCAAACTCACCTACCAAATAAAACACAAGCTTTGTTATATCTTCTACTTTCATATCTGCCGCTTCTACATTGCGTTTTACATTCTCTAACGCTAGCTCGAGCTGTTCCATCGGGCTCGCTGGGATGGTCCCATCGACTTCCATCCCCACTTGTCCTGATAAGGTTAACCAACGCTGCGGCCCTGTTGTCTCTATTTGATGGATGTACGGTGCAACTGGCGCGTGAATGGTCTCAGGATTACGTGATGTTTTCATTGATCAAACCCCTTTTCTGAAAATACAATCAATTTACACCTATCATACCAAACTTTCTTCCCATCCTATCTGCGTATGCTCCGAACGAAGCCAAAAAAAAGACCTTTCTTCAAAAGAAAGACCTCTCTAAAATGATGCTCCGCTCCGATGCTCAATTTGATGAATCCAATTCAAATCCGCCTCTAAATGAAGCAGCGTGCCAGAAATCAATAAGTACCGACTCTCATCACCTTGCACAAGACATTCCGTTTTCAGCTTCGTGAGTTCCATCACATCTTTCATGATGACGGCTTTCTGCTGCTGAAGCATTTCTTTTTCTTGATGAAATCTGATTTTCCGTGCACAGCCCCATTTAAAGTGAAAATCATCCTTTGCAGCATGATATGGAACAGGTGCCAACAGCCATGATTCCAGCTCTTGTCTGCCTTCTTCCGTCACGTCGTACAGCTTTCGATCTTGGTCATCTATTCCCACTGCTGTCACCAATTGATCACGAATTAACCGATCAAGCGTCGTGTAGATTTGACCCGGGTTGATTTTTCCTTTTATTCCGAGCAATGACTCCAGCTCTAGCTTTAATTCATATCCATGATGTTGCTGCTGACAGAGCGATGTTAAAATTCCGTATTTCACTGACATATGATTTAACCTTCTTTGAGAGATGATATCATCTCTATTTTACTCGCTGTCGCACTAGAAATCCACGAAGCCGCTAAACTGAGCGCAATTCCTGCGATCACTGCCAGCAACACATGCACAAATGGCAGCTGAAATGAAACAAATCCACCGAGCCAATCAGATTGGCTTGAGACATATAGAAGAATCACACCAAATAAAATGCCGCCAATCACACCTGATAACCCAATGAGCACACCTTCTCCGACGATCATTTTTCTCACCTGCTGCTTTGTCAGCCCAAGCGCCCGCATGGTGCCAATCTCAGATGTACGTTCAAGCGTATTCATCAGCAGTGTATTGGCTGTTCCAATGCTCGCGAGCCCCATAATGAAAATGAGCATCATAGAAATTAACTCGTTCATACCAGTTAAAGCCGATGTCGTTGATTCAATCTCATCCTCTACTGTTTTCACCTTTGAAAGCCGCTGCCCAAAGTCTTCCCATAGCTGATCTCGTAAAGACTCACCGGCACCTTTGTCTTTTAACGTAAGCAGGATATCAAGGGGCTGCGTCCACCCTAAATCCTCTTGTAAAAATGTCTGATCGACAAATGCCACATAACCCGAATGATGAGAAGTCTTGACCACATCAATGACTTGTAACTGCTGCCGGCCAGAAGGTGCATTGAGATACACACTCTCTCCAATACGCCCACCCCATTCATCAAACGCACGCTCTCCTAACACGATAGAGGGCTTTTCTGCTAAATGTTGATACAAATCGCCTTTATTGTTATCTTCTATAAAAGACGGTCCCTTTTCCTCTACGCCGATCAGAGAAAATTGTCTTTTCTCTCCATCAGCCGTTTCCCATGTCAAAGGAGCCGCTTCCATCATCGGTTCCACCCGCTCAACAGCCTCATAGGATGACAGCTTTTCTTGATCCGCTTTCGTCCATGGAGCCTCAGAAGTAACCCTGAGATCGCCTCCATACGTTTGACGAATCTCTTTTTCGTAGCCATCTGGAGCCGATTCAATGACCGCACTTAAAAGCAAGATCACAGCAATCCCAACAGCTAGAATCGCCGCCGTATTGGCATTTCGATTCAGTTGCTGCGTGACATGCTGCGCTGATAGATGACCTGGATAGCCAAAAACAAGCTTCAAAAGGGGCGCCAACAACCGGTTCAAAAAGAGCAGGAAAAATGGGAATAACAGAACCATGCTGGCTAAAATGGCAAGATAAGCAGCCGGATGATCCACCCATATGAATGAAAGCAAGCCTACCCCTATCGCCGCTCTAATGACCGATTGTTTCTTCGGTGCAGAAGTTTGGGTGATGGATTTTAAAGTCAGCAGCACAGACGTTTTCCCTGCATGATAGATCGGAAATAACGAAAACAGCACAGGGAACACAATACCAATGATCACTGCTATTACAACAGGCACTTGCCAATCTAACGAATACACCATATCAAAAGCAAACACACCAAGCAGTGTTTGCATGAACACATCCCCAAGCCAAACGCCAATCGGTACCCCAATGACGGTTCCAATACAAGCCAAGATCAAAACCTCAATCAACATCAGCTTAGAAACAGAGCCCTGTGTATAACCGAAGCTCTTCATAATCGCAAATTCTTTTTTTCGTTCCATCACACTCGTATAGATCATATTAAACACGATAAAACCGCTCATAAACATCGACAGCCCTGCGATGAGGTAAAAGAACGTGTACAACCCGCCAATGTCATTACTTTGCCGGTCATCCGCCACCACAGGCTGGACAAAAACATCGGCATCCTTGAACTCTTTCTGTAAAGATTGAAAGAGCTGCTCTCCGCCATCATTCGTCTGAAATCTCATATAAGAAAGCTGATGATCGAGTCCCGTCCAGTCTCTCAATAAATCAAGCGGCGCCATCACACGAAAGCTCGATGATTCTGCACCCTTCCAGTCACTCGGACTTGAAAGCAGCTGTGTATATTCCACAATGGCAGATACCTTCGCTTCGCCCAAATCAGAAAAACGAATGGTATCTCCCACTTTTTTATTCAGCAGCTTCGCCACAACATCTGGTATGACCAACCCCTGATTATCCAAACGCCCTTCAATCACAGGCAGCTTCAGTAAAGAGCTCGTTTGATCTTGTACTCCGGTAATTCGCACCGCCCGTTGGTTAAGAGAGTGATCACCTTCTACATCAAAAAACGTCTGTTTATCCAGCGCTAATAATGATCCTGTCACATCAGGATGCTTTAAAATGGAGGAGATCTGTTCCTCATCATACGTATGATCATCACTCAACACCCAATAATCTGCATCAGCGACATACATTTGCTCATAGTAATGAAACACATCATTTGTCGTTCGATCGGCAATGAGCATCGACGTGACAAAAGCGATCCCCACCATGATGCCTAAGACAGAAATGGCGAACCGCTTTTTATGCTGAAGCATGTTACGCCATGAAATTCGCCACATACTGAGCATAATCATCATCCTTTCTAGAAATCACTTGATCAATAACACCGTCTTTAAAAAGGATGATTCGATCCGCAAACCCCGCTGCGAAAATATCATGCGTCACCATAATAATCGTCTGCTTGCTTTCTCGATTGAACTTGCACATTAACGCCAAAATATCCTCCGCTCTATGTCGGTCCAAGTTCCCCGTCGGCTCATCTGCTAACAGCACTGATGGCTGATTGACTAGAGCTCTTGCAATCGCTACACGCTGCTGCTGCCCGCCGCTCAGCAAACTAGCCCGTTTCCGTCCAAGTCCATTCAAGCCAACAGCCTCTAACAGCTCTACAACCGTCTGTTGATTCTCCTTTGTTAAACGTCCATCTGCATGCAGCGGAAACGCCACATTTTCTTCGACAGTTAATGTAGGCAGCAGCTGATAATTTTGAAACACAAACCCAATCTGTTTTCTGCGAAAAATCGTTCTCTCTTTCTCATTCATCTCACTCAACTGATGCTCATCTATCAAAATCTCTCCATCAGTAGGCAGATCAAGCCCGCCTAACAACTGAAGTAATGTACTTTTTCCAGAACCACTCGGTCCCATCACCGCTACAAACTCCCCTTCTTCTACCGTCAAATCAACGCCCCTCAGCACCTCAGTCCGCTCCTGGCCTTGAATGAACTCCTTCTTCACATGCTTGATCTGAATCATCTGCAAACTCCTCCCACCCCTTTACGGAGTAATTATATACTAAGTATATATTATTTCAACATTTAAATCATGATAATATGTATTTACATCTTATTTATTACTTACTAAATATATAAAAAACCCTTTAGATTTTCATATCCAAAGGGTACATCATGCTATAATTCTTGTTTTCTAAAAAGAAACCATCCGATGAGAAAAAAGAAACCAATCAATACCGATACACCTAGAAAGCTTGTAAGCGCCTGATCCGAATAAGTCCCTCTATGAATCATCTCCTCAGCCGCACTTGTGACGCCTTTAGGTGCAAACTTCCCTAATGTATCCTCATAAAACGAAGGAACGGTAAACAGGATGAGGTTGATCAAAAGGGAAACGCCGCCCGCAGTCACTGAGCGCTTAAAGAATGCCGATGCACAAATGGTCGACACCACAATAAGCAGTAGGTTTGGATAATACAAAAGCGTTCCTTTTAACACATCGCCCCAAGCCACATGCCCAAATTGAATGTTCACATAATAAACGGAAGCAAGCACCGCCACTATCAAACTAAACAAAGTTAAACAGGCATAGGCACATACTTTTGAGGCATAATAACTCATTCGACTGATCGGTTTCACCATAATCATCGCCGTCACCCCAGAGGCACGCTCTCCAGCAATCGTCCCCATCACGATCATAATGAGGATAAACACGCCGAGCGAATCAAATTTACTCAATGCACTGGCTAAAGCCTCTCCAGCACTAGGCTCTGGTATATAAAATGTAGACCCTTCAGGTAAATTAGCCGATTTCGATAAAAGATCCGGCAGCATTTTGAGCGTAATAGGCTGCGTAATCATTAAAATCGTGAAAATGATCGGCACAAATAAGATTTTATAACTAGTGAATAACTCCCTAAATTCCTTTTTCAACATCATCATGCCGTCACAACCTTCATAAAAATATCTTCAAGCGTCAGCTTAGATAGTCGATAATGGAGAAGAACACCGCCAGTTTCAGTAATGAGAGCCGGCAGTTCCTTCAATGCCGTTTGTTGATTGTTGACTCGCACCTGATAAGCGTCTCCTGTTTCCATGCATTCCTCCACCCAATCCCGTTCTTTTAACAAAGCCACTAGTTTCGTATTCTGTTGTTCTAATTGAAGTTCAATCACGGGCTGGATATAGTCTTCTTTGAGCTGTTTCATCGAAGAGGACATCTCAATTTTGCCGCTGTTGATCATGATAATATGATCCGCCACACGTTCAATGTCATCTAAAATATGGGTCGACATAAAGATCAGCATCTCATGCTTTAGACGCTCAATCAAAGTCAGGACGTCTTTTCTCCCCATAGGATCAAGTGCAGACACAGGCTCATCCAGGATGAGAACCTTCGGGCTGTTGATCAGTGCCTGCGCAATGGCAAGTCTTTGCTTCATGCCTCCGCTGTAGCTGCCAATGGCACGATCCTTCGCCTCGTATATGCGGCAAAGCTTCAACAATTCATCTGTTTTGGAACGAATGGTGTTTTTCTCTAAATGAAATAACCCGCCAACCCAATGCATCCATTCCTGCCCCGTCATATCCTGATAAAATGCAGGATGCTGCGGACAGTACCCAATCACCTGACTGATTTGATCCATGTCCTTTTCGACATCAAAACCTGCCACCTTCACAACGCCAGACGTAGGACGAGCAAGCCCCGTCAAAATCCGGATCGTCGTTGTCTTCCCCGCTCCATTGGCTCCTAAAAAGCCAACACATCCAACCTCCCCAACAGAAAACGAAACATCTTTTAACACTTCATGCCGTCCATACGATTTCGTCAGGCCGTGACACTCCAACATATTCAAGCGAATCCCCCCTACTAAGATTGTTTACGACCAAAAATGAAATACGCAATAGGACCGGCACTCGCCACAAACACAATCACCAAAGCCCAAACCCACTTCACTTCTCCCCTAATCCTCGATGGATCTCTTTTCAACAAATCAAACAAACTAATCACCATTAAAATCGCTTGTAGCAAAATAAGAGGTAAAATCATCTGCATGTCCATCACGCCACTCCCTTTTCAAACGTCAATTTGTTTTGGTATTACTTCTTTTGACGACATGAAGAGAGAATTCGTTCAAATGGTTTTTATTTTTATCAATCGAATGGTCTATAAATATAAAAAAGCCCAGTGAGGGTTATTCACTGGGCTTGCTTGTGATGGTCATGATGAATCTCGCATAATCTTATCCATTTTCTTTCCCTTGGCTAACTCATCAATCAGCTTATCTAGATACCGAATATTTTTCATGGTTTCTTCCTCAATGTCCTCTACTCGAACACCACAGATGACTCCTTTGATTAAACTGCGGGAAGGATGAAGCTCAGGGGCGTCAGCAAAGAAGGTTTCAATGTCTATCTGCTTGTCCAACTGTTGCTGTAACTCTGCTGGACTGTACCCCGTCAACCAACAAATAATCGTATCAACCTCAGCCTTCGTTCGACCCTTTCTCTCTGCCTTTGCGATATAGAGAGGATAGACTTTTGCGAAGCTCATTGTGTAGATTTTAGGTTTGGTCATGTGTTATTTTCTCTTCTCTCATTACATATTTAACTGCCATGCCTCCAAAAATTACGACTCTTATGATATAATATCTATCCCTTTTCTTGATCGCCAATTTACATATAAGAACTAATCAAAATTGTGCTGTAAATGTTAACTTTAGAATAGAAGAAAACCGCGCATTTTGAACACATATTAATCAATATGCACGGGATAAGTTTTATTTAAATTAAATTTATTAAAGAAAAGATTGATTTTAAAATATATCTACTCTTCTGAAGGTAACGCATATGACAAGCTAATCTTCTATTTTTAGTTATTCTAATAATCTTTGAAGTATTTTAGCTGATGGATAACTTGAAAGTGAAGCTATCCCATTTGCTAATTCAATGGGATACAAACCTCCTGAAAACCTTCTACTAATTATATGTGGAATAACATTTAGAATAACTTCTAAGTTAATTAATTCGTTTGCTAAAGGTGCATTTTTCCTATTCAAGTAATCACCTGTAGGGACATTAATTACTAATTCTGTAACTGGATCAACTTTCACAAGTACTTTTTCTCCCCAATTTGATCTTTCTCCATAGTTTATTGCACTTGGTTTATCTTGTACTTCTTTTTCAACGTAATCGTGACTTAGTACATGATAGTGGAGTTTTTCACCCTTTTCTAAAGGTTTAACATGTCGTCCTACAATTGATAAGTGATCAACAAATTTTCCGGATTTCTCTTGGCCAATTATATTAATCAGTATACCTTTTTGTTTAGCAAACTCTAAAAATTCTCGTATACGAGGAATCAATTTTACATATTGGCTATTTAGACTTAGTGGACCATCTTTAATAAATAAAGTATTCTTAAACAATGATTTATCTTGCTTTGACCAATATAACCTTATTATGGTGAATAACATTAAATGTTCCATAATAGACATATATGCTGAAGCGATAGCATCTGTAGCTTTATCTTCAGTCATATCTAAGTGAAAACCAATCATATCAGTTAAATAAAGCTCTTTACTACATGTTATACAATTCATTTTTTCAAGGTCAGCCGTAAATTCCAAACTAACTTCACAGAATGGACAATTAAATGAAGGTGAATTAGTAGGCTTATCTAACCATTTTTGATAAGTTAGCCATTTCAACGTTTCGAAATATTCACCGTTCTCATCAATTTTTATAGATTCAAAAATAATATTTCTAATTGTATCAAAATTAGTACCTTTACTAGACTTAATGTTTCTTAAAGGTAAAACCGTAGAATGGAATAAAGCACTATCTTTCATAATTTTTTGTAAATCCATAGGATGTGGATTATATTTATCAATATGTTCCAAAGATGCTTCAGATATGTTTAAAATCGCAGTTTTAATAAATGCTGCTTCTTTTGGAGGAATAGCATCTGATTGAACAGGAACGTAAGATCCATCTACAACCCAAATTTGGTCAATGAGATTTTGTGAGCTACTATTAAATTCATTCCAATTTGAAGTAACACTTGAACTTGGTGAACTATACTGAGCTTCGAAATCTTTTACTAAAGAAGTGATCCACTCTGAATTCATTAGAGATAAATGACCTAATTTTGAGGCACCTTCAAACGGTAATCCACCTTTAGAATTATATGCCATAAAAAGTTGTACCTCCTTAAACTGTAAACTTTTTAACTTGTACTGGTATTACAAAACGGTGTGAATTTGTTAGAATTCTCATATATCCAGGAGTTCTAGACTTTTTAATATCATCTTCAAGCCCATTAAATGTATGTTGTAGTTTAGATAATGCGTTTGCTTCATGTGTAGAAGCTAAATGACCTACAAAGAAATTTTCGGTTTGAACTAATAATTCTTGGCTGATTGTTGAAGGAGATTGTGTCGAATATACCATCCCAATATGGAATTTTGCACCTTCTTTTGCAAATCGGTGATACACAGTTGTATTTTCCTTATTGTTGTTTGAGAATAAATTATGAGCCTCTTCAAAATATAGTTGAATAAAATGATTGGACAAAGTATTCGAAACAAATTTATCTTCCTGTGAGGCAAATACGGCTTTAGATAACATATCAGAAAAATATTTACGAACATCTTCCGAAGCGTTCCCCAAGTCTAAAATAACTGTTTTACCATCGTTAAGAAGTTGAATAATCTCAGTAATAAAATCCCCAGCACTCGGGGAGTGATAATGGCGATAACTAGTTAAAATCTGGGTGCCAGATCCAGAAGCGGGATTTAAAAAATTTAATAAAGCAATGGCATCTTGATCAAAAAGAGGTTCACTACTTCCCATTAATAAATTAGAAGACTTATTATTCTGGATAAAGGTTGCTAATAAGCTAAACTCTTTTATTAAATCATTTAAATTGTTTGGAGATACTGGGGGAGTACCGCCATAAACCTCATTTCTTAAGTCTTTTTTTAGTCCAGGGTTAAACTTGTTTATTTGACCGATAGATAAATTTAGACTTACTAATTTAGATTCATCTAGATTAAATCCAGCACTTTTTAAAACAGCCCAAAACATTTGTATTTTGCGGATGTTTCTTATTTTTTTCCCTTTATCAGCTTCGGATTTTATTTCAAGAATAGATGGTAGTTCAATATTCCCAAAACTCTTAATATAATTTGAAGTGTGATTATCTCGTTCTAAAAATGATTTGATAATTGGCAGTGCACTTTCAGGTTGTTCGGCAAAATTAAGTTTTAATTCCTTAAAGCTTGGGTTTCTAGGATTAAGAGCATATACTATACAGTTATTAGTGTGGGCTGAAGCGAGTGATTTATTTCCATCCTGCGGATTATCATTTGCATATTCACCGTTAATATCGAATATTAATTGGCCAACATTTTGTGTTGTAGTAGAAGTTCGGATGATAGCATCAGCCAAAACTTTGACTACGTTTGATTTACCAAGTCGAGTTTTACCGAACATAGCCGTGCGACGTCCTTTAAAATCCTCAATAGATATTTTTAATTCTGGATAATTGTTATTTAATAATCCAACTTGACACTCTGTAGGTCTAAATACACCCAGGTGTTGCTGGTTTTCCTTGTTTACTAGACCATTAAGTATTAAGTCTAACAAATCTTTATCGGGAGAAAACACCTTATATTTATGGGCACTTACTACGTTGTTCACATCACCAGAAAACTCCACCAAATTTTTATCAGATGGTTTCGGATAGAACATTCCAATAACGTCACACTCTAAAGCTCCCCATTGTAATTCTGCCTGCGTCCAAATATCTAATTCAGGCATTGATTTCTTATGAAGTTCAAAATAAGTCTGCTGTACTTGATTACTCAAAGGAGTAGAAGAAACGGATTTCACTCGTAGTAAAGTGAAGTGTGGTGGTAAACCAGTCTGAATAGGATTTCCCTGTTCATCTCTTTCATCTATAGCCAAAATTAGGAAACTCCCTCTTGGAATTCCACCTACAGCAATTTTATAGGGATCTGACGTAATAATTTTAGCCGTATCATATCCTAAATCTAAAACATATCCAATAAAACGGTAATCTTGTTTTACCCCAGCGGAATGAAGTTGATGTTGTTTATCTAAGAAATCTTTTAATATTTTTAAGGGACTATTACTTAATACTGCGTTAGAAACTAAATCTTGAATAGCTGACATAAGAACACCTCTTTAAAAGTTAGATTTCACAATAATTTCTTCATATTTTTTTCTACCTTTGACTTTTGATGAAATTCCAGAAAAACGTGAAACAATTTTAAATTCAAAACCATACTCTTTGTATAAATTTCTAACAGATTCATGATTAGCATTTGTCATTATAATTTTTGCACCTCTATCACGAGCTCTCACTAAAGCTTCACAAAGTCTAATTTGATCAGCCCATGAAAAAAGTTTTTCATTATATTGAATAAATCCATTATCATTGTGATTAACGGTGTAAGGAGGATCAACAAATATAAAGTCATCTTTATTGGCTTTATTAATTACCACTTCATAATCATGATTTAAAATAGAGACATCTTTCAATCTATTTGAAATTTCTTCAAAGTCGTCTGTATTTAAAATTACATTTTGCTTAGAACCGAGCGGAACATTAAATTTCCCTTGTTTATTAACTCGGTAGATACCATTAAAGCAAGTTCTATTTAAATAAAGAAACCTGGCGGCTTTAGTTTCTATTTTCCTAGGATTATAATTACGTATTTTATAGTAATAATCAGGAGAGTGCTTTCTTTGATGAATCTTTAAATATTTATATACATTCTGCCAATCCATTTTTAATGCCATATATGTATCGATTAAATCTTTATTTATATCAGATAAAATAGCTTTCTGAGGTTTTAAATGAAAAAAAACTGAACCAGATCCTAAAAACGGTTCGATATATCTATTGAAATTTGATGGAAAAACTTCTGGATAACTATTTACTAACCACCTTTTTCCTCCTGCCCAAGTTAAAAAAGGTAAAACTTCTTTATCAAGCATTGAACACCTCCTAACTATTTCTATTTTACCGCAAATGCAATATAATAGGAATAAAAAGTTAAAATTAAGTATATATTATATAACACTTAAAACAAATGTTAACTTAATAGAAAAATAAACTATTTTGAAAATATATTAAAATACGTATTTAGTTTAGGTTGAATTATAAAAGCTATTTTATGTATCATGTTTATACATAGATTTGAAGCTTTAATAAAACTTCTTACGTCATATTCTTCATTTTCACTAAATATAAAATTACGAGACAATACCCCTTTATTTTTAGCCCTGATAGATAAAAGCTGTTTAAAGTATTTATTATTATAGAGTTATGAAATTGTTCTACATATTAATCAAAGTTTTCGCCACTTTCATCATCTCGAAACCTTGGTTATGCCAATATGACATTATCAGTAAATGGCTTAAAATGACCATATGGGTTCATTTTCTCATTAGCTCATACTGTTTTTAGAATATTTCAGAAGATTTTTCAGTTTTTCAGTAAATAATTTCTATTATATCAATTTGAAGTAATTATAAGCATACTATCTATTCTAAACTAACAGACGAGTTTTGGGGGATTATACATAGGTAACACTATATTTTCACCTTTTTCAAAATAAAATAACCTCTTACGGACATCATATCCGAAGAGGTTATTTTATGAAATATTTTTGTAAACCTACTCCACCGTCACACTCTTCGCAAGGTTACGTGGTTTATCCACATCACACCCGCGGTGAAGGGCTGCGTAGTAAGCGATTAGCTGTAATGGCACAACAGATGCAAGTGGTGCAAGTGCTGGGTGTACAGCTGGAAGGACGAAACGGTCGCCTTCGTCTTCTAGGCCTTTTAGTGAGATGACACATGGGTTTGCGCCGCGTGCAACAACTTCTTTGACGTTACCACGAATGCTGAGGTTCACGTGCTCTTGCGTGGCAAGGGCAATAACCGGTGTGCCTTCTTCAATTAAAGCAATCGTGCCGTGTTTGAGTTCTCCGCCAGCAAATCCTTCTGCTTGGATGTAAGAGATCTCTTTTAGTTTGAGTGAACCTTCAAGGCACACATAGTAGTCAAGTCCTCTTCCGATAAAGAATGCGTTACGTGTCACTGTGAAGAAATCACGAGCGATTTGTTCCATTTCATCCTTTTGATCGACTAGGGCTTCCATTGCGTTTGCTACAATTCCAAGCTCTTTCACAAGATCAAAGTCAAGTGATTGACCATTTAATTCAGCTGCAACAGATGCAAGGATCGCAAGAACAGCGATTTGTGCTGTGTAGGCTTTTGTTGAAGCCACTGCGATTTCTGGTCCTGCATGAAGAAGCAATGTGAAGTCTGCTTCACGGGAAAGCGTAGATCCTGGTACGTTTGTGATCGTTAATGCTTTATGACCAAGCTCTTTGACTTGAACAAGTACAGCACGGCTGTCCGCAGTCTCTCCAGATTGAGAAAGGAAGATGAACAACGGTTTTTTCGATAGAAGCGGCATGTTGTAAGAGAATTCACTTGCTACATGGACTTCTACAGGTACTTTTGCCCAGTCTTCAATGTATTGTTTACCGACAAGTCCAGCATGGTAGCTCGTTCCGCAAGCCACGATGTAAATGCGGTCTGCTTCTGCTACTGCGCTTGCGATATCGCCAGCGACTGACAACTTGCCGTTTTCATCTTGATATTCTTGGATGATTTTGCGCATAACAAGCGGCTGTTCATCCGTTTCTTTTAACATGTAGTGAGGATATGTGCCTTTCTCAATGTCGCTTGCATCAAGCTCAGCGATATAAGAAGGACGTGTCATGATATCACCGTCAAGGTTTTTAATGATAACCTCGTCTTTTGTGACAATGACCATTTCTTTATCCATTAATTCCGCATATTCGTTTGTTACTTGAAGCATCGCCATTGCGTCAGAAGCCACAACGTTGAAATCTTCGCCGAAACCAACCAATAATGGGCTTTTGTTTTTCGCCACATAGATTGTTTCTTTGTTTTCGTTATCGAAAAGGGCAATTGCGTAAGAACCTTTTAGTTGAAGAAGCGTTTGACGGAAAGCTTCCTCTGTATCAAGACCTCTATTCACAAATTGTTCGATGACTTGAACAACAACCTCTGTATCTGTGTCGCTTTTTAGTGTGACGTCTTGTAAATATTCGCGTGTCAATTGTACATAGTTCTCGATGACACCGTTATGAACAAGCGTAAAACGGCCAGAAGCACTTTGATGCGGATGCGCATTTAGATGGCTTGGTACACCGTGTGTTGCCCAGCGTGTATGTCCAATTCCTGATGAAGATGCCACGTTTGCATCAACGACTTCACGAAGCTCAGCGATACGTCCTTTTTCTTTGAACACATGCACGCCTTCTTCGTTTGCCACAGCGATACCTGCTGAGTCATACCCACGGTACTCAAGCTTCTCTAAACCTTTTAATAAGATTTCCTTCGCATCATTCTGACCAATATAACCTACGATTCCACACATAAATATTCTTCCTCCCGATCATGTGAAAGGGACAAAGAAAGCCTACTAAAATAGAAGGGACATTTCTTCGTCCCTCTCTACATGTTTAATTTGGGAGATCATGTGTATTCCCTTTGTACAAAGAGTCACCTCTTTGCTTTAAAGAAACACTTACGGCTGTGATCTCTATATTTGATCAGCCGGGAGGCATCCGCCGAAAAATTCGATAACCTCCATCCTCGTCAACTAAGCATCTGTCTCGTTCGATCGCTTAGTTCGGGCGCTATAATTATAAGAGTGGCTGAACATCTACCCTGCCTTTCCTGCTAGAATAAAAATCCAGTAACACAAGGATGATTGTACTATAAGGTCTGACCTCCGTCAATCACAATTTAGCGGGTGATCCCCATCATGTTAGAAAGTAAGACCTCCCTACACTATATGCGATGAGGCTTGTCACGTTCTATCTTTGATGTGCTCTCTTATGTATGAAAGCAAGCAGCAAATTGCCCTCGCTTATATCATTCGTATAGAACTTTCCTCTTATGACGTTTATTCGAAAAAAAGCAAACCGCTGCTTAGCGATTTGCTTTACATCAATTACTCAATACCCATTTCTTCTTTGACAACAGCCGTAATGCGAGCCACGTATTCATCACACAGCTCTTTTGTTTTCGCCTCTGCCATGACACGTACAAGCGGCTCTGTTCCTGATGGACGCACAAGGATACGTCCGTCACCGTTCATCTCTTTTTCAACCTCTTGGATCACAGCTTTTACTTTTTCATTTTCTTCCACTTTATACTTATCAGATACCTTTACATTCACTAGAAGTTGCGGGAATTTCTCCATTTCAGCTGCAAGCTCTGACAATGTTTTTCCTGTTGCTTTTAGTGTATTCACCAGCATGATTGCTGAAAGCATGCCGTCACCTGTCGTATTATAATCAAGGAAAATCAAGTGGCCTGACTGCTCGCCTCCGACATTATAGCCATCCTTTTTCATCGCTTCGACCACATAGCGGTCACCAACAGCGGTTTGAATGCTCTTAATGCCTTGCTTCTCAAGCGCTTTATAGAAACCTAGGTTACTCATGACCGTTGACACGACCGTGTCATCCTTCAATCGGCCTTCACCCTTTAAATAACGTGCACATATGTACATAATTTGATCGCCGTCTACAATATCACCTTTTTCATCGACTGCAATTAAGCGGTCGCCGTCGCCATCAAACGCAAGACCAATATCCGCTCCTTTTTCTTTCACAAAAGCAGAAAGTGCCTCTGGATGAGTAGAACCTACGCCATCGTTGATATTCAATCCGTTTGGTGATGTTCCCATTGTTGACACATCTGCATCTAAATCTGCAAATAAATGTGTTGCAAGAGAAGATGTTGCACCATGTGCACAATCAAGCGCTACGTGAATGCCTGTGAAATCCTCGTCCGCTGTCTGTTTCAAGAATTGCAAGTATTTCTGACCGCCTTCAAAGTAGTCATTTACTGTTCCAAGATCCGCTCCAACTGGGCGTGGCAATTGATCGACCGGCTGATCCATCAGCTGCTCGATTTCATTCTCCTGTTCATCTGACAGTTTAAAACCGTCACCGCCGAAAAATTTAATTCCGTTGTCTTGAACTGGGTTATGCGAAGCTGAAATCATGACACCTGCTTCTGCATCCATTGCCTTCGTTAAATAAGACACACCAGGTGTTGAGATCACACCTAAACGCATGACTTCAGCCCCAATTGAAAGTAAGCCTGCTACGAGTGCTCCTTCTAACATATGACCAGATACACGCGTGTCTCGTCCAACGAGTACCTTTGGACGTTCTTTATCCTTCGTGAGCACATAGCCGCCAAATCTCCCAATTTTAAATGCGAGCTCTGGCGTTAATTCGCTATTAGCCACACCCCTTACACCATCAGTTCCAAAGTACTTGCCCATGTTTCAATCGCTCCTTTTTTACCATTCAAGAGGACGCTGCGTCCTCTTTGTTATCTTCTTTGACCCGCTGTCTTTGACTCGATTCTTTTTTTGCTTTATCTTGTGTTGATTCCTTTTGACTCTTCTCTTCCTGATCATCATCGGATGATTGATCTTTTCGATCATTCGTAGAAGCCGGCTGATCTTCTGTATCAGTAGAAGTCAGTTTCACTTTGACCTTCGATCTAGATAATGTCCATGTCACATTTTGAGGGCCATTCACTTGTACTTTGACCTCATGTGTTCCTTCGTTTAAGTCCCCGACATTGATATAGGCTTCAATATCTGAAGCCTTTAGTTTATCAATTGCACTCTTTGATCCTTTTGCTGTTAGTGTGAGACGCCCAGAAGACGGACTCACAAATGCAGAGCTAAGATCCTTGCTCAGACCCACGACAGAAATTGGAACATTATCGATCTTTTTTTCTTCAGCTGTTGCAACCTTCACTTTGATTTTAACAGTTTCAGGTGATACCTTTTTCACACCATCTGGCAGTGGAATGTCGGCATCAATCTCTGTATCATCTTTAATCTTGCTTAGGTCGAGCTTAACGCCGTCAATAAAATCAAGTGCATCCAGCACCTTTTGAGAACCGTAGACTGTAACCTCACTTGGGCTTGTCTCGATACTTGAGATACTGATCCCATCTGGCAAGCTGCCCGTCCGCTCAATCTTAAACGGAACTTTCTTGCTTGGACTCGTAATCGGGACCGTAATATCTACCACAGACGGACTCACTTCGACTGGCAGCTCATTCCCACTGCTATCATACACAGTGAGCTTCGCTTCTTTCTCAATTTGCTGATCGACATCCTCTAAGTTCACAAATGCTTTAATGACAGAAATTTTGTCGATCACATCTTTCGAGCCAGTAACCGTGACATTTTTCGGATTCACAATAGGCTGCTCTGGTGAATAGCCGTCTTTGATTTTATTTTGATTATAAAATTCAGTTTCAACAGGGAATTCAGCTGTCGTTTTTTCTTGTATCGTCACAGTCGTCACAGACGGATTAATCGTTAACGTGATTCCTTTCGATACATCTCTTGCCTTCAATTCGACTTTATGTGTACCTGTCGTCAGGTTTTGCATATCTGCGTAAATTTCAAAATTTTTCGTTTGTCTTGCTGTTTTCACAGCACTAGTTGATCCTTTAATCGTGACATTGACTGTCTGCGGCACACCAGTGACTACATACTTTTCGTCATCATAATATGCTTTAACAGGTATGTCCGTTAAGGTTGCTTCGTCTGTTGTCGATGTTGGGAAAAAGGATTCACCGATTTTTTTCGGCGTGGGCGCTTGCGCTGAATTGACTGCACCATACAGCAATAAAGCGAAGACCAATGCAAGAAACTTAACGGCCCAGCGATTATTCAAAATCTTATCCATTTTTCTTGCCCCTCCAATACCATTTGGTCGAGGAAGCATCTTTGCTGTTCTTACTAAACTCAGCAATCAGCATTTCTTCAAGCGCTTCTTCTGTCAATTCTCGATGGAGATCACCATTTCTTGCGACACTAATGCCGCCTGTCTCCTCGGAGACAATGACGGTTAAACTGTCCGTTACTTCACTAATACCAACTGCCGCGCGGTGACGTGTACCGAGCTCCTTAGAGATAAAAGGACTTTCAGACAGCGGTAAATAACACGCTGCAGCTGCAATCTCATCACGCTTCATAATCACAGCGCCGTCATGAAGCGGTGTATTCGGAATGAAGATATTAATCAGCAGCTCAGAACTGACCTTTGCATTTAAAGGAATTCCGGTCTCTATGTAATCATTCATTCCAGTGTCGCGCTCAATCGTTAATAGCGCGCCTATTCTTCGTTTTGCCATATAGTTAATTGCTTTTGTAATTGCCTCGATCGTTTTCTGCTGCTGTTCCTCTACAGGTGTTCCGCTTCTAGAGAAGAAACGGCCGCGCCCAAGCTGCTCAAGCGCTCTCCTTAGCTCTGGCTGAAAAATAATAATGATCGCAAGGAACCCCCACGTAATCGCTTGATCCATCAGCCATTGAAGTGTGTTAAGACCGAGATACGCACTCCCCATCCTGACGAGAACAATGACGACAATTCCCTTTAAAAGCTGAACCGCTTTTGTTCCGCGGATGACCATCATTAATTTATATATCACATACCAAACAACGAGAATATCAACAGCATTACCGAGGTACTGCAAAAAAGGAATATCCCCTAAAGCCATTTCCTCGTCCTCCAGAATTTTCAGTTATTCTTCGTTCGATTTATTTTTTATAAAAAAAGAGCCTATGTGTAAGTACATAGCGTGGCTATTATACCACATTTTGTTTCAGCAAGGAAAATAGTTGCCATATCTGGCTGGCATTCAAGTCTGTCCATCAATAGAAAAAGAGCAGTCCCTTAGAGACTGCTCTCACACTGTTTGATTTACTTTTGTTCCTCTGGCCCAATGACCCGCATCACGTCTTGTGCTGTAGACTTCATTTTGTACCAAACCCAATCAAACACTTCATTAATTTCATTGATTTGACCAGTGACTTGTCCGGCAGAAGCAGTCAGCTGTTCTCCATTGACGACTGTTACGTTTCCATCAACCTTGCCTTCTACAATCAGCTTGCCATTTTTCACAGTGACGTCACCTTTGACGGTTTCCCCTTTAGGTACCGTCACTGTATCATTTTCAACCACGAGATTCGGCTGCTTTGACACACTGAAATTATGATCCGTATTCCAGCTAGTAAACAGACTGCCTCCCATCAATATGACAAAGAGGGCAGCGGCGACCATTAGCGGATGAGCTTTGATCCATCTTTGAATCGACACACGCTTTTTCTCCTTTGGAAGACCTGCCATCACCTTTGCAGTGAAATCAGATGGTGCTTCTATATGAGATGTACTCTGCACGAGCGCGATGGATTTCTCAATTTGTTGAAAATGAGTACGGCATTCCTCACACGATTGCAGATGGCTCTTTAATTCTTTTTCATCTTCGGGCTCTATGTCCCCGTCTAAATACTGATGCATAAGCAGGACGATTTTTTCCTGACAGCTCATCAAAATCACCTCACTCAAAGGTCTCTCAACTGTTTCCGGAGAGCCTCTCTACCCCTGTGTATTCTCGTTTTCACCGTACCAACTGGTATATTCAGAATCTCACTAATTTCTTTTAACGAGAGTTCATCAATATACTTTAATACGATGACCGAGCGATATTTATCGGGTAATCTTAAAATTTTTTGCTGAATGGTGCTCGATAATTCAAGCGACACCACCTCGTCCTCTGGCAAAATGCCGTCAGCCGCAATTTGAGAATACATATTCAGTCCTTCTGTCCCTGCCACCTCTGCATCTAAATAATAATCCGGCTTTTTTTTACGAATACGGTCGATGGTCAGGTTGGTTGCAATGCGATACAGCCACGTGGAAAACTTACGATTCACATCAAAGCTCTCAATATTCACATAGGCACGAATAAACGCCTCCTGCGCAATATCTTCTGCTTCATGTGCATTCCCAAGCATACGATAGCACAGCTGATAAATTTTGTCTTTATACAGGTCTACGATGTCTGCAAATGCGTTCTGGTCGCCTTTTTTCACTTGCTTAATTCTCTTTTTAATCATTGTTTCCATAGTATATTCAACCTCTGCCTTCACCGGTCTTTATGTATACGAACCTCGTTCCAAAAGGTTTCATTCTCCTCTAAAAAATAGTGTAACAAATTTTTGACAGCATGTTACGCTTATCAGCCGGTAAAAACCTTAACATATCCTTAAATTTCCCCAAAATTAAAAAAAGAACGGGAACAAGTCCCGCTCTATAATAGCTTTTCACCCATTAAAGAACCAATTAATGCAACTGCCGCTTCTGCTGTTTTATTTTTCTCATCTAATACCGGATTCACCTCAACAAACTCAGCAGAAGTCAAAATACCTGCTTCCTCTAAAAGCTCCATTGCTAGATGACTCTCCCTATAACTGACGCCGCCAGCAACCGGCGTTCCCACGCCAGGGCACTCTGCAGGATCTAGCCCATCTAAATCAAGCGACAAATGAACACCATCTGTTCTTTCTTTTAAATAGGCAATGGCTTCCTCCATTACTCTCGTCATCCCTAATCGATCGATTTCATGCATCGTATACACTTTAATGCCTTTTTCTCTAATCAATGCCCGCTCTCCTTCATCTAAAGAACGAGCACCGATCAAGATCACATTCTCAGGCTTTACTTTAGGTGTATAACCGCCAATATTGATTAGATCAGCATGCCCAAAGCCGAGACTGACAGCAAGCGGCATCCCATGAATATTTCCAGAAGGAGAGGTTTCCTCTGTATTTAAATCACCATGCGCATCATACCAAATGACACCCAAACTTTTATAATGCTTGGCTACACCGGCTAGTGTACCAATTGCAATGCTATGATCCCCGCCTAAAATCAGCGGAAACGAACCTGACTGCACAATACTGCTAACCTTTTCAGCAAGAAGCTGGTTTGCGCCAGCATTCTCCGTTAAGTTTTTCAGTTTTTCACTTGTATAGAGACCTTTCTCATCATCTCTTTGCTCAACAGGAATATCCCCTAGATCTTCGACATCAAATGAAAGCGATTCCAATTTTTCTTTTACACCAGCACAGCGAATAGCACTCGGCCCCATATCGACGCCCCTTCTCATTTGACCGAGATCCATCGGCACCCCGACAATTGTGACCTTCTTTTGATCTCCCATATGTACATCCCCTTTCCGTTCATGCTTATATTTTACTTTCTCGGTGCCTTCTGACTCAACTCAACAATATTTTGAATAGTTATACATTCCAATCGTCAAAATAAAAAAAGACACCTTTTTAAAAAAGGTGTCTTAACTGGGCTAGCTGGATTCGAACCAACGCATGACGGAGTCAAAGTCCGTTGCCTTACCGCTTGGCTATAGCCCAAAAATGGTGGAGGGGGGCGGATTCGAACCGCCGAACCCGGAGGGAGCGGATTTACAGTCCGCCGCGTTTAGCCACTTCGCTACCCCTCCACATATGGAATTGATAAAAGAAAAACAGTGCCGGCAAGAGGACTTGAACCCCCAACCTACTGATTACAAGTCAGTTGCTCTACCAGTTGAGCTACACCGGCATATGGTGGAGGATGACGGGCTCGAACCGCCGACCCTCTGCTTGTAAGGCAGATGCTCTCCCAGCTGAGCTAATCCTCCACATGATGGTGACCCGTACGGGATTCGAACCCGTGTTACCGCCGTGAAAGGGCGGTGTCTTAACCGCTTGACCAACGGGCCAGTTTGTCAAGTTTACTGTTTCCGTGAAGCTGACAAAAGTTATTATATACAGGTTGTCCCCCTTTTGTAAAGGGGATTTTTATTTTTTTTATTTTCTAACTATTCAACCCTCATCAGCACAACATTTCGACTGAAATATAATTTCAGTATTTAAATATAATATTGAAATTTCATGTCATACTCAATATACTGAAAATGAAGAAATAAGGAGGTATGTCACATGCAGCCATCTCAACTGCGTTCTTTGACAACAGAATCAAGAAACCCTAACACCATGAGAATTTCACAAGCAAGCCCGCTAGAAATACTCCAAATGATAAATGCGGAAGATATGAAGGTCGCTCAAGCCGTCAACCGTGTCCTTCCAGACGTAAAGACAGCAAGTGACTTGGCCTTTGAATCCATCTCGAATGGGGGCAGACTCATTTATCTAGGCGCTGGAACAAGTGGCAGAATTGGGGTAATGGATGCGGTCGAATGTCCACCTACCTATAGCATTTCACCTGATGTCATCGTAGGCATCATGGCCGGTGGAGACTCTGCCTTTTCACATGCAGCAGAAGATGTGGAAGACAGTGAAGAAGCTGGTCAAAAAGATTTAGAACACATTCACCTAACATCAAAAGATACGGTTGTCGGAATCGCGGCGAGCGGTAGAACACCCTATATCATTGGCGCTTTAAACTATGCTAGAACCATTGGAGCAAAAACAGTAGCCCTCAGCTGCAATGAACAAGCAGAGATTAGCGAACTAGCAGACTGCGCCATTGAAGTCGTCGTAGGAGCAGAAGCCATCACTGGATCAACACGAATGAAAGCCGCATCCGCTCATAAAATGATTTTAAATATGCTTTCCACCTCTGTCATGATCAGACAAGGCAAAGTATATGAAAACCTGATGGTAGATGTAAAAGTAAGCAATCATAAACTGAAAGAACGCGCCATCACCATCATTCAGCATGTGACCAATGCTTCCTACGAACAAGCCGTAAAAGCCCTTGAAGCAGCCGATTTAGAAGTTAAAACAGCCATCGTCATGCTCCAAACCAAAACAGATAAAAAGACAGCCAAAGACCTGCTCAACAAAGCAGATGGTCACATCGACAAAGCCATCTTACGTCATCAATCTTAAAGGAGGAAACTCATGTCAGCAGGCGGACTCACCCTACTACACACAATGAAATCAAAGCTTCCCCAATCTGAAAAAATCATTGCAGACTATATCCTTGCCCATCCTGACAAAGTCATTAAAAGCACAGTGCATGAAATCAGTCAGGCTGCCGGCGCAAGCGGCTCTGCCGTCATCCGCCTCTGTAAGTCTCTCGGGCTGGATGGCTATCACGACTTGAAAATGCGGATCGCTGGAGACTTAATGCACACTGATAAACAAGGCTACCGGGATATCGAACAAGATGAACCACTTCAATCCATTATTCAAAAGACAGCAGGAAACACCATTCAATCGATCAAAGATACAGCCTCTATTTTAAATGTAGAAGCTTTAGAAAAAGCTGTTCAACTGCTGCTGAATGCAAACCAAATCCATTTTATCGGTGTGGGTGCATCTGGCATCGTCGCAGCTGATGCCCAGCAGAAATTTCTCAGAATCAATTATGCAGCCACAGCCTTCACTGACATGCACATCGCATCTACGGTCATCGCAAATGCTGGAAAGAATGACATTGTGTTCGGTATATCCTTCTCAGGAGAAACGTTAGACATCATCCAAGCCCTTCAGCTCGCAAAAGAAAATGAAGTGAAAACCATTGCTTTAACGCATCCAGGGCATACAAGCGTTTCTGCATTGTGTGATGTTCATCTATCGACGTCTGGTTCCAATGAAGCACCTTTTCGCAGTGCTGCCACTTCCTCTAGAATGGCACAGCTCTATTTAATCGATGTCTTGTTCCTCAGTTTAGCCTCCCGTCAATATGAACAGACAGCACAATATATTGACAAAACAAGGCATGCCATCCGCTCCATGAAACGAAAAACAAAGGGGGATTCAACATGAGTCATCAAAAAAAATATCAGCAGTTGGCGAAAGACATCCTTTCACTCTGTGGTGGTTCTGAAAACATCTCTTCCCACACACATTGTATGACACGTCTCCGAATTACACCCATTGATCGTGAAAAAGTGGAAACCACCGCGATCAAAGAACTCGATGGCGTCATTGGCGTCGTCGAAGCGGAAACACTGCAAATCATTTTAGGCACAGGTGTTGTCAACCAAGTATCAAGTGCGTTTGAACAGCTGCTCAATGCCTCAGGTTCATATGACTTAAACAACGAAGCACAGAAAAACAAACAAGCCATTTCACAAAAGAACCGCACACCATTCAAGCTGTTCTTACGGCGGATCGCCAGCATTTTCATTCCCATTATTCCAGCACTCGTTGCATCGGGTCTTATAACGGGTATTACAAAAGCGGTCGTGCAAGCAGGCTGGCTCGATGAAAAATCTCAAGCTGCGATTATCCTAACCGTTATAGGCTCAGGCTTGTTTGCTTATCTCGGTATATTAGTAGGAACAAACGCCGCAAAAGAATTTGGTGGCTCTCCTGCATTAGGCGCATTAGCAGGTATTCTCATCATTAACCCAGCTGCCGCTGATATTATGTTATTTGGCACTAATATTCTACCAGGTAGAGGCGGACTTATCGGTGTTCTTCTTGCAGCTATTTTTATGGCACTTGTTGAGACCCGGATCAGACGCTTCGTCCCGCAATCACTCGATATCATCGTCACACCAACAATCACACTACTCATTACAGGCATTTTCACGTACGTTATCTTCATGCCAGTCGGCGGATTTATATCTGATGCCATCACCTCTGGACTTACTTATCTATTAAACATTGGCGGTATTTTTGCCGGATTTGTTCTTGGTGCTACCTTCCTTCCTCTTGTTGTCACTGGACTTCACCAAGGCCTAACACCTATTCATATGGAACTGATTAATTCAATTGGAGATGACCCGCTTCTGCCAATCCTCGCTATGGGAGGCGCAGGACAGGTCGGTGCTGCTTTTGCCATTTATATGAAAACAAAAAAGAAAAAGCTGAAAAGAGCCATTGCAGGCGGACTTCCTTCAGGAATGCTTGGAATTGGAGAACCGCTCATTTTCGGTGTCACACTCCCGCTCGGAAGACCCTTCCTCACTGCTTGTCTCGGCGCAGGAATCGGCGGAGCATTTCAAGCCTATTTCCAAATCGCCACTAAAGCAATAGGGGTATCAGGTCTCCCATTAACCTTTATCGTTCACACACATCAAATGCTGCTTTACTTAATAGGTCTCTTCATTGCATATGTCGCTGGATTTATCTTCACATACTTATTCGGATTTCATGATGATATGGCTGTTGAATTCGAGGAAAATAAGCAATAGGAGGTCTAGCTCTTGAAGAAATATTTTCTCATCATCACAAGTCTGTTCATGCTCCTAGGGTTACCAGTACAAACATTTGCAACTAGCTCCCATCCTGTATCGTCTTTGTCTAAAACAGCACCTGAAGAATATCCCGTCTTAAAAAAAGCAAAACGACCGGAACAAGTAGGTTTTTCTTCTAGGCAGCTTAGGAAGGTTGATCACATGATTCAAAACGATATCAAAGCAGGGTTTCCAGGGGCAGCACTCATCATTATCAAGGATGGTCAGATCGTCCATCAAAAAGCCTATGGCTACAGACAAAAATATAAAGGGACAACAGAACTCAAATTCTATAAGAAAATGAAAAAGAACACACTGTTCGATTTGGCATCCAATACAAAAATGTATGCCACCAACTATGCCCTGCAAAAGCTAGTATATGAACAAAAACTAGATGTAAATGAAAAAATACAAACCATCCTGCCTGACTTTCAAGATGAACCAGATGCAAAGGTAACCGGCAAAGATCAGCTTCGAGTCAAGGATCTTCTCACCCATTCTGCCGGACTGCCTTCCAGTGTTTTATTTTATAGCAAAGAGCAAGCGGGCTCTTTTTTCTCTCAAGATAGACAAACAACCATGAAATGGCTGCCAAAGGTGCCTCTGCAATACAAACCAGGCACTCAGCATATTTATAGTGATATTGATTACATGCTGTTAGGCATGATCATTGAGAAAAAAACCGGTATGCCACTTGATCAATATGTAGAGTCGACGATTTATCGACCGCTTGGTCTAAAACATACCATGTTCAATCCGCTGAAAAAGGGATTCAAGCCAAAGCATTTTGCAGCAACCGAGCGTCTAGGCAATACAAGAGATGGTGTCATTGATTTTGAAAACATTCGCAGGTATACCTTGCTAGGTGAAGTCCACGATGAGAAAGCCTATTACTCAATGGCAGGTGTCTCCGGACATGCTGGACTTTTCTCTAATACATCAGATATGGCCGTACTGCTTCAGCTGATGCTCAATAAAGGAGGCTATGGGAAAACAACCATCTTTGACCAAGCTTCTATCGATCTCTTTACGGAATCATCAGACACGAACCCAACTTACGGGCTAGGCTGGCGGAAAAACGGCAATACTGACATGGAATGGATGTTTGGGAAATACGCAAGTAAAGAAGCGTATGGACACACAGGCTGGACCGGAACGATGACATTGATTGATCCAAAACACAATCTAGGCGTCGTCTTGCTGACAAATAAAAAGCATTCACCCGTCGTTTCACCTGAAGTCAACCCAAATCAATTTGAAGGTGACCTTTTCCCAACTGGTACTTATGGAAGCATCATGACCGCAATCTACGAATCTTTTAAGTAAAAGGAGGAATTCGATGTTAAAAGCTCTGTTCCCTGCTGCACTCGTTTTGGCCCTGCTCACCTCTTCCATTCCAACGGAAAAGGTGAGCTCCGCCCCTCTCCCAACTGCCAAACAAATGGTTCAGGACATGTCCTTGGATGAAAAAATTGGCCAAATGCTCATGCCAGACTTTCGCAATTGGCAAGCAGAAGGTGAATCCGCTCCTACAGGCTTCACAAAAATGAATAAAGAAGTTTCTTACCTTGTAGAGAAATATCATTTAGGTGGTGTCATCTTATTTGCAGAAAATGTCGTTGATACGAAACAAACCGTCAAACTCACACATGAATTTCAACAAGCATCACCCAACATTCCTTTACTCATTTCCATTGATCAAGAAGGCGGAATCGTCACAAGACTACAAAAGGGAACACATTTCCCAGGAAATATGTCGATTGGTGCCTCTCGAAGTAAGAAAAATGCTTATGACACTGGAAAAATCATCGGCAAAGAATTAAACGCTCTAGGTATCAATACAAATTTCTCTCCTGTTCTTGATGTAAATAATAACCCGAATAACCCCGTCATCGGTGTCCGTTCCTTTAGCTCTGACCCTGAACTTGTCACAAGACTTGGTCTGCAAACCATGAAAGGACTTCAAAAGGAAAAGACCATTTCCACATTAAAGCATTTCCCGGGACATGGTGATACAGCTGTTGATAGTCACTACGGTCTTCCGCTTGTCGAACATGATCTAGATCGTCTTAAAAAGGTGGAGCTGTATCCATTTCAACAAGCAATCAACGCAGGGGCAGATATGGTCATGACCGCTCATGTTCAATTCCCAGCCATTGATGACACAACGTATAAAAGCAAAAAAGATGGCGAGGACATTATGGTTCCAGCAACCTTATCAAAAAAAGTCATCACAAACTTATTAAAAGAAGACATGGGCTTTCAAGGAGTGGTTGTAACAGACGCCCTCAATATGAAAGCGATTGCAGATAACTTCGGACAGGAAGAAGCTGTGGTAATGGCTATTAAAGCAGGCGTCGACATTGCCCTCATGCCAGCACCTGTCACGTCCTTAAAGACAGAAAAAAACCTAGAGAATGTGTTCAATGCTTTAAAAAGAGCAGTTCTCACAAAAGAAATTCCAATGTCACAGATCAATCAATCTGTCGAAAAAATCCTTCAATTAAAGATCAAACGCGGCATCATTTCCGCCAATAAACCAGTAAGCCTTGAGAAGAAAATCAAAAAAGCCACACAGCTCGTTGGTCAAAAGTCGCACCGAAAAGCAGAACAAAAAATGGCACGTGAAGGAATCACTCTCCTTAAAAACAACGACAAAACCTTGCCTTTTAAGCCTAAAAAGAATGACAAAATCTTGTTCATGGCACCGTACGAAGATCAAACAAAAGCAATGTCCGTCACAATTGAATCACTAATCAAACAGAAAAAGATCAAACCTGTGCGTATCCAATCATACGCATTTGCAGATAAGAGCTTCTCCAAAGAAACAGCCAAACTCATTCAAAATGCTGACTATGTCATTACCGGCTCTTACGTTGTCCAAAATGACCCGGCTGTGAATGATGGCGTCATTGATGACGGTGTACAGGATCCGAAAAAATGGGCAACGGCCTTCCCTCGTGCTGTCATGAAAGAAGCAGCAGCACAAAACAAAAAATTGGTCATCATGAGTCTCCGAAACCCTTATGATGCGGCAAATTTTGAAGAAGCCGATGCCTTACTAGCTGTGTACGGTTTTAAAGGGTACTCAAACGGACAATTCAATCAACCGAATATTCCTGCGGGACTAGAAGTGATTTTTGGAGCGGCCTCACCTAAAGGGAAATTACCCGTCGCTATCCCATCAGTCACTCATCCTAATCAAACCCTTTACCCATTTGGCTATGGACTCAATTTAAAAGGAAAACAGATCAAATAGGAGGGATTCTCTTGAAAAAGACAGCAAGCTTGATACTCGCTAGCATTCTCATGATCAGCACATTGACCGCCGCCTCCCCCGCAGATTCAGAACGAACAGATACAAAAGGAAAAAAAGCAACAGTCAAAACAGGTATCGAAACATTACTCTCAAGTAACCTCTCTTGGCTTAAAGGGAAAAAAGTAGGGCTTATTACGAATCCTACAGGCATTGATGCAAACATGAAAAGCAGTGTCGATCTGCTATTTGAACACCCCGATATTAAACTGACTGCCTTGTATGGGCCTGAACATGGCGTCCGCGGTGATGCACAAGCAGGAGAAGGCGTCGAATCGTATACTGACGAAAAAACAGGCCTGCCTGTTTACTCTCTTTATGGAAAAACAAGAAATCCAACTCCTGAAATGCTCAAAAATGTAGATGTCCTGCTATTTGATATTCAAGACGTTGGTGCTCGTTATTACACCTATATTTACACGATGGCCTATGCAATGGAAGCAGCTAAGGAAAACAACATTCCATTTGTTGTCTTAGATCGTCCAAACCCAATAGGTGGGGTAAAAGTAGAAGGACCCGTATTAGAGCCAGAACACGCCTCTTTTGTAGGTCTCTATCCCATCCCATTAAGACATGGGATGACAACTGGAGAACTTGCATACATGTTTAACAAAGAGTTTCATATCAACGCTGATGTAAAAGTGATCAAAATGAAACATTGGAAACGATCCATGACGTTCGATGACACGAAGCTGCCGTTCGTCCTCCCTTCACCTAACATGCCGACCGTTGATAGTACCTTTGTTTACCCAGCAACAGGATTAATCGAAGGCACAAACGTTTCTGAAGGCAGAGGAACGACAAAACCGTTCGAACTCATTGGCGCTCCATATATCAATAGCAATGAGCTAGCAGATCATTTAAATGGGTTAAAACTAAAAGGCGTTCAATTTAGACCTGTCTCATTTACCCCTACCTTTTCAAAACATGCCGGGACTTTGTCTCATGGGGTACAGCTGTATGTCACAGACCGAAAATCATTCGAAGCAGTCAAAACAGGTCTATCCATCATCAAAGCAATTCATGACTTGTATCCTAATGACTTTCAATTCCTACAAACAGGCAGCTTTGATAAACTCATCGGGAATAGCTGGATCAAAGAAGAAATCAATAAAGGCACTTCTATCAAACACATCATGAAACAATACCACCATGACCTAAAGACATTCGAAAAGAAACGGAAGAAATACCTCATCTATTAATCGCAAAAAAGCCTCCACCTTAAAGGATGGAGGTTTTTTCATGATAAAGACTTAGTCACAGCAGGTACTTTCAGCTCGAAACGATGAAGTAAAAAGCCAAACAAGGCTGCAAGCACTTGCTGAAACAGCATGCCAATCACAACAGGAACAGCAACAGCAGGCGGGAAAAAGCTAATGGCAAGCACAGCACCCGCGCTAATGTTCCGCATACCGCCCGTATACACAATCGCCACAATTTCTCCTTGGGTACATTTCATCGCCTTTCCAATCAACCACGCAAACGCATACCCACTCATCGCAATGAAAAAGACAGTCGCTGCTTTGCTAAAAAATGCAACATCCAGTTCACGCAAATATGGGGCGACAACAGAACTGTTAATCGATACGACAACAAACAAGCCTAATTTTGAAAAAGGAGCCAAGGTCTGACTCATTGCTTTTGTCACCGATGGCTTTGCATACTGACGAACGAGCATCCCTAAAATAGAGGGCAGCACCACCATACCGAATAGTCCTTTCATGATCGCCACCATGTCCATATGGACCTGTGTACCAACGAAGATTGACAAGCTTACTGGTACAATCAATGGCGAAAGCAATGTATCAATTAATATGATAGATAACGTTAACCCCACATTTCCTTTATACATTGCCGCCCATATTAAACTAGACACACCTGTCGGAATCACCATCGCAAGCGTCAAACCGGTGATCGTCATAGAATCACCTGCAAATATCAAATGCCCCGCTGACCATGCATAAAGGGGCATCAGCACATGCAAAATCATAAACGATAAAATCAAAGGCAATGGATGCATCACCGTATGCTTTAAAGCTGAAAAAGTAGATGACAAGCTCCCTGAAAATGTCATCACAGCAAACACCCAAGGCACCAAAAAGGTGAAATCTTTTAAATACGCCGCCAATAATACACCAAGTAGCACGCTGACAGGCGTAATGAGCGGCATCATCCGGCCGAGCACCTGATTCAAACGGACAAGCATGCCGGCCACCTCCATCCTTCACTTTCTTCCTTGTTCTATTGTAACAAACAGAAAAGTCTCTTTAAGATCCGATCACTTGTTTCATAAGTTTTTGACTAGACGTATCCATTCCAACTACGTCCACCTCTACACCAGCTGTACGATATTTTTCCTTCACACGTTCAATCGCGGCCACACCTGATTCGTCCCATATACGCGCTTCAGACAAATCAATCACAACCGTTTTCAGGTCGTTTCCATGATGGAAGGCTTGAATCAATTCAGTCACGGAAGCAAAGAAAATTTGTCCCTTAATTCGATAAATCCATGTACCAGCTTGGCTTTCTGTAGAGGTGATATGAAGTTTTGATATTTTAGCCACAAAGAATACGGCACTAAGCAGCACTCCTGCAAAAACACCCTTGGATAAATCATGAGTGAACACCACCGTCACGACCGTGACAAGCATCACAAGAGAATCTGTTTTTGGGTTCTTTTTCAGCTGCTGGAATGAACTCCAATCAAAGGTACCAATAGAAACCATGATCATGACAGCCACAAGAGCAGCCATGGGAATTTGAACAACCACATCACCGAGCACAAAAATCAATACCATTAAAAATGCACCAGCCACAAAGGTAGAAAGCCTGCCTCGTCCCCCTGCCTTTGTATTAATCACAGATTGACCAATCATCGCACAGCCAGCCATACCGCCAAAAAATCCTGCCACCACATTGGCAATTCCTTGGCCTCTCGCTTCCTTATTTTTACGACTAGACGTTTCCGTCATATCATCTACAATCTGTGCTGTTAATAAAGATTCAAGTAAACCAACCATCGCAAGTGCTAAGGAATAAGGAAAAATGATAGCAAGTGTTTCCCAGCTAAACGGTACATTGGGAATAAGAAAAGTTGGCAAAGAGCTAGGAAGCTCTCCCATGTCCCCAACCGTTCTGACATCAATATGCCCAAATACAGCAATCATCGTCATCACAATAATTGCAATAAGTGGAGAGGGAATAACTTTTGTGACCATCGGCAATACATAAATGATCAACAATGCTCCACCTGTCATGACATACATAGCCATGGATTCCCCAACGAAATGCGGGAGCTGTGCCATGAAGATCATAATTGCCAATGCATTAACAAAACCAACCATCACAGACCTCGGAATAAATTTCATCAGACGAGAAACACGGCACACTCCAAACACAATTTGAATCAAGCCTGTTAAAATCGTAGCTGCGAACAAATACTGCAATCCATGATCTGCAATTAAATTGACCATGACCAGCGCCATAGCACCAGTAGCGGCAGAGATCATACCTGGCCGTCCACCAACAAACGAAATCACAATCGCAATACAAAACGAAGCATACAAACCGATCTTAGGATCAACGCCCGCAATAATCGAAAACGCAATCGCCTCAGGAATCAAAGCCAAGGCCACTAAAATACCCGCCAGCACATCCTGACGCACATGTCCAAACCATTCTTGCTTTACAAATAAATCTTTCAAACCATCTACTCCTTTTTATATACATACCGTACAAGGAAAAAGTAGGCGAATAAAAACCGGAGATACAGAAAGGAAAAAACAATAACCATTCAATTTCGGGGAAAAAGAGGCACGTACAGAGTCTTTTGTTTGAGAGGGTGTCATCACTTTAGTAAGGATAAAAGAAATACGCCGAAGAATCAAGAACAAATAGAAGGAGTATATAGAAAGCTAAGGCAAAGCTTCCATCAAAATCGCTCGAGTCATTTTCTATTTTCATGAGCCTGACTAAGATCAATAAACGTCAACTTATTTTAAAACAAACAAAAAAAGCCTTCTCATCAACGAGAAACCTTAACATTTACCATTATCATATAGAGGAAAGCTTCCAAGCGGGCTCGAACCGCTGACCTCTTCCTTACCATGGAAGTGCTCTACCTACTGAGCTATGGAAGCATGGCTCCGCAGGTAGGACTCGAACCTACGACCGATCGGTTAACAGCCGATAGCTCTACCACTGAGCTACTGCGGAATGGATAAAGTAACTTCTTCCATTGGAAGGATATAAACAAAAAGCTTGGCGGCGTCCTACTCTCACAGGGGGAAACCCCCAACTACCATCGGCGCTGAAGAGCTTAACTTCCGTGTTCGGTATGGGAACGGGTGTGACCTCTTCGCTATCGCCACCAAACCTGATGGAGAGAATGTTCTCTCAAAACTAGATAACAATGTTCACGCTTCACATTAGAATATAGGTTAAGTCCTCGATCTATTAGTATCTGTCAGCTCCACGTGTCACCACGCTTCCACCTCAGACCTATCAACCTGATCATCTTTCAGGGATCTTACTTCCTTGCGGAATGGGAAATCTCATCTTGAGGGGGGCTTCATGCTTAGATGCTTTCAGCACTTATCCCGTCCGCACATAGCTACCCAGCGATGCCCTTGGCAGAACAACTGGTACACCAGCGGTGCGTCCATCCCGGTCCTCTCGTACTAAGGACAGCTCCTCTCAAATTTCCTGCGCCCGCGACGGATAGGGACCGAACTGTCTCACGACGTTCTGAACCCAGCTCGCGTACCGCTTTAATGGGCGAACAGCCCAACCCTTGGGACCGACTACAGCCCCAGGATGCGATGAGCCGACATCGAGGTGCCAAACCTCCCCGTCGATGTGGACTCTTGGGGGAGATAAGCCTGTTATCCCCGGGGTAGCTTTTATCCGTTGAGCGATGGCCCTTCCATGCGGAACCACCGGATCACTAAGCCCGACTTTCGTCCCTGCTCGACTTGTAGGTCTCGCAGTCAAGCTCCCTTGTGCCTTTACACTCTGCGAATGATTTCCAACCATTCTGAGGGAACCTTTGGGCGCCTCCGTTACATTTTAGGAGGCGACCGCCCCAGTCAAACTGCCCACCTGACACTGTCTCCCTGCCCGATAAGGGCAGCGGGTTAGAAGGTCAATACAGCCAGGGTAGTATCCCACCGATGCCTCCACCGAAGCTAGCGCTCCGGTTTCCAAGGCTCCTACCTATCCTGTACAAGCTGTACCAACATTCAATATCAGGCTGCAGTAAAGCTCCACGGGGTCTTTCCGTCCTGTCGCGGGTAACCTGCATCTTCACAGGTACTATAATTTCACCGAGTCTCTCGTTGAGACAGTGCCCAGATCGTTGCGCCTTTCGTGCGGGTCGGAACTTACCCGACAAGGAATTTCGCTACCTTAGGACCGTTATAGTTACGGCCGCCGTTTACTGGGGCTTCAATTCGCACCTTCGCTTACGCTAAGCGCTCCTCTTAACCTTCCAGCACCGGGCAGGCGTCAGCCCCTATACTTCGCCTTACGGCTTCGCAGAGACCTGTGTTTTTGCTAAACAGTCGCCTGGGCCTATTCACTGCGGCTTCTCGGGGCTTTAACACCCTAAGAAGCACCCCTTCTCCCGAAGTTACGGGGTCATTTTGCCGAGTTCCTTAACGAGAGTTCTCTCGATCACCTTAGGATTCTCTCCTCGCCTACCTGTGTCGGTTTGCGGTACGGGCACCTCTCACCTCGCTAGAGGCTTTTCTTGGCAGTGTGGAATCAGGAACTTCGCTACTAAATTTCGCTCGCCATCACAGCTCAGCTTTCACGGGAAACGGATTTGCCTATTTCCCAGCCTAACTGCTTGGACGCGGATATCCAATACCGCGCTTACCCTATCCTCCTGCGTCCCCCCATTGCTCAAATGGTGAGGAGGTGGTACAGGAATATCAACCTGTTGTCCATCGCCTACGCCTTTCGGCCTCGGCTTAGGTCCCGACTAACCCTGAGCGGACGAGCCTTCCTCAGGAAACCTTAGGCATTCGGTGGACGGGATTCTCACCCGTCTTTCGCTACTCATACCGGCATTCTCACTTCTAAGCGCTCCACCAGTCCTTCCGGTCTGACTTCACTGCACTTAGAACGCTCTCCTACCACTGTTCGTAAGAACAGTCCGCAGCTTCGGTGATACGTTTAGCCCCGGTACATTTTCGGCGCAGAGTCACTCGACCAGTGAGCTATTACGCACTCTTTAAATGGTGGCTGCTTCTAAGCCAACATCCTGGTTGTCTAAGCAACTCCACATCCTTTTCCACTTAACGTATACTTTGGGACCTTAGCTGGCGGTCTGGGCTGTTTCCCTTTCGACTACGGATCTTATCACTCGCAGTCTGACTCCCAAGGATAAGTCATCGGCATTCGGAGTTTGACTGAATTCGGTAACCCGGTAGGGGCCCCTAGTCCAATCAGTGCTCTACCTCCGAGACTCTTACCTTGAGGCTAGCCCTAAAGCTATTTCGGAGAGAACCAGCTATCTCCAGGTTCGATTGGCATTTCACCCCTACCCACACCTCATCCCCGCACTTTTCAACGTGCGTGGGTTCGGGCCTCCATTCAGTGTTACCTGAACTTCACCCTGGACATGGGTAGATCACCTGGTTTCGGGTCTACGACCACGTACTCATGCGCCCTATTCAGACTCGCTTTCGCTGCGGCTCCGCATCTTCTGCTTAACCTTGCACGGGATCGTAACTCGCCGGTTCATTCTACAAAAGGCACGCCATCACCCGTTAACGGGCTCTGACTACTTGTAGGCACACGGTTTCAGGATCTATTTCACTCCCCTTCCGGGGTGCTTTTCACCTTTCCCTCACGGTACTGGTTCACTATCGGTCACTAGGGAGTATTTAGCCTTGGGAGATGGTCCTCCCGGATTCCGACGGAATTTCACGTGTTCCGCCGTACTCAGGATCCACTCTGGAGAGAACAACATTTCAGTTACAGGGCTGTTACCTTCTTTGGCGGGCCTTTCCAGACCTCTTCGCTTATATCGTTCCTTTGTAACTCCGTATAGAGTGTCCTACAACCCCAAGAGGCAAGCCTCTTGGTTTGGGCTGTTCCCGTTTCGCTCGCCGCTACTCAGGGAATCGCATTTGCTTTCTCTTCCTCCGGGTACTTAGATGTTTCAGTTCCCCGGGTATGCCTTCTCATACTCTATGTATTCAAGTATGGATACTACTCCATTACGAGCAGTGGGTTTCCCCATTCGGAAATCTCCGGATCAAAGCTTGCTTACAGCTCCCCGAAGCATATCGGTGTTCGTCCCGTCCTTCATCGGCTCCTAGTGCCAAGGCATCCACCGTGCGCCCTTTCTAACTTAACCATTTCTTACTTTAGAAAGAATCACTATGTGTGATGAACTTTGCATTGCATTCAATGTGAATGTATTACTTATTGTTATCTAGTTTTCAAAGAACAATCCTGTCTCGCTAGAGACATGTTTTGAAGGAATGATCCTTCAAAACTAAACAAGACGAAAAACGTACGCTGCTCCATATATCCTTAGAAAGGAGGTGATCCAGCCGCACCTTCCGATACGGCTACCTTGTTACGACTTCACCCCAATCATCTGCCCCACCTTCGGCGGCTGGCTCCATAAAGGTTACCTCACCGACTTCGGGTGTTGCAAACTCTCGTGGTGTGACGGGCGGTGTGTACAAGGCCCGGGAACGTATTCACCGCGGCATGCTGATCCGCGATTACTAGCGATTCCAGCTTCACGCAGTCGAGTTGCAGACTGCGATCCGAACTGAGAACAGATTTGTGGGATTGGCTAAACCTTGCGGTCTCGCAGCCCTTTGTTCTGTCCATTGTAGCACGTGTGTAGCCCAGGTCATAAGGGGCATGATGATTTGACGTCATCCCCACCTTCCTCCGGTTTGTCACCGGCAGTCACCTTAGAGTGCCCAACTGAATGCTGGCAACTAAGATCAAGGGTTGCGCTCGTTGCGGGACTTAACCCAACATCTCACGACACGAGCTGACGACAACCATGCACCACCTGTCACTCTGTCCCCGAAGGGAAAGCCCTATCTCTAGGGTTGTCAGAGGATGTCAAGACCTGGTAAGGTTCTTCGCGTTGCTTCGAATTAAACCACATGCTCCACCGCTTGTGCGGGCCCCCGTCAATTCCTTTGAGTTTCAGTCTTGCGACCGTACTCCCCAGGCGGAGTGCTTAATGCGTTAGCTGCAGCACTAAGGGGCGGAAACCCCCTAACACTTAGCACTCATCGTTTACGGCGTGGACTACCAGGGTATCTAATCCTGTTCGCTCCCCACGCTTTCGCTCCTCAGCGTCAGTTACAGACCAGAGAGTCGCCTTCGCCACTGGTGTTCCTCCACATCTCTACGCATTTCACCGCTACACGTGGAATTCCACTCTCCTCTTCTGCACTCAAGTTTCCCAGTTTCCAATGACCCTCCCCGGTTGAGCCGGGGGCTTTCACATCAGACTTAAGAAACCGCCTGCGAGCCCTTTACGCCCAATAATTCCGGACAACGCTTGCCACCTACGTATTACCGCGGCTGCTGGCACGTAGTTAGCCGTGGCTTTCTGGTTAGGTACCGTCAAGGTGCAAGCAGTTACTCTTGCACTTGTTCTTCCCTAACAACAGAGCTTTACGATCCGAAAACCTTCATCACTCACGCGGCGTTGCTCCGTCAGACTTTCGTCCATTGCGGAAGATTCCCTACTGCTGCCTCCCGTAGGAGTCTGGGCCGTGTCTCAGTCCCAGTGTGGCCGATCACCCTCTCAGGTCGGCTACGCATCGTCGCCTTGGTGAGCCGTTACCTCACCAACTAGCTAATGCGCCGCGGGTCCATCTGTAAGTGACAGCCGAAACCGTCTTTCATCCTTGAACCATGCGGTTCAAGGAACTATCCGGTATTAGCTCCGGTTTCCCGGAGTTATCCCAGTCTTACAGGCAGGTTACCCACGTGTTACTCACCCGTCCGCCGCTAACATCCGGGAGCAAGCTCCCTTCTGTCCGCTCGACTTGCATGTATTAGGCACGCCGCCAGCGTTCGTCCTGAGCCAGGATCAAACTCTCCGAAAAAGTACAAAACCGAAGTTTTGCTTTTCGCCAGTTTGACTGACTACCTATGATGTATCATAGGATTTTTTTATAAAAACTCGAATTAACAGGTACGTTTTGTCTTGTTTAGTTTTCAAAGATCATCTTCGCCGTTCTTAGCGGCTTTAATAATATAACATTTCGCTTCATCTTATGTCAACAACTTTTTTCAAGTTTATTTCCCGAAGCGTTTGTGTTTGTCACTGTGTGTCAGCGACGATTAATAATATATCACGAAAACATTCTGTTGGTCAACGCCTTTTCAGAACTTTTTTTAAAATAGTTTTATCGTGCATGTTAAACCCTTGTCCTGCATACAATCAAGTAACAATCTTGGACAAGGCAGGAGTGTTTGAATTGAGTCGATTATATGTGTTGCCTATTAAACGGCTGAAGCAAGTAGTCATTATTCTTGTAGCAGCCCTTGCAGCTGCAACCTTTTTTTATGTACAAAAGGCACCGCCGCTGTCGGTATTTAAAACAGAACAAGGACCCCGAGCAATTTATAAAGGAGAGACCTCATCAAAACACGCATCCCTTACGTTTAATATTGGCTGGGGAGACGAGAAGGCTGTTCCTATTTTAAATGTCCTCCGAGAGTACGATATAAAGAACGCCACTTTCTTTCTGTCTGCTTCTTGGGCTGAGCGTCACCCGGATATTGTGAAAAGGATTAAAGAGGACGGCCATCAAATCGGCAGCCTTGGCTATGCATATAAAAATTATAGCCAGCTTGAAGAAAACGAAATTAAGCGTGATCTTGTCCGTGCACAAAATACATTCCAAAAGCTTGGACTGGAAGACATTCAATTATTAAGACCGCCAACTGGGCAATTTAATGAAACGGTATTGAAAATTGCAACACAGTATGGATATACCGTTGTCCATTACAGCATCAATTCTCAAGATTGGCTGAACCCGGGCGTCGACCAGATTGTTCATAATGTAAATGATCGAATGAAAAGCGGAGACATCATTCTCCTTCACGCCTCAGATTCAGCCACCCAAACCGCTCAAGCCTTACCAGCCATTTTAAAACACTTAAAAGACAAGAATTTAAGAAACGTCACGGTTGGCGAGCTTATCTCTAATACAAAAACAAAGTCAACTGAGGTTAAGTAGCTTTTGCTTTTGAAAACCGCGGCATAGCTAATAACTGAAACGCATTACAACCTAATAGCGGGAATAGCATTAAATATAGCCAGTCCTCTTCATTGACTCTAAGCGCCGGAAACCATTCTAACGACGTGATGACGACCATGAGAAACATTGCAGAAATAAATGTTTTCTTAGAGGACTGCTGCTGTTTAAAATAAGACACGATCAATGCAAACACACCGATAAAAACAGGCAGCCACAAGTATGGAAGAAATGATTCATTCTCCCCGAAAAACAAAAACCGCAAATAAGCTAAATCAAACAGCACGAAAATCACAAGGAATAACTGAATGGTATTCCATAAAGAATGCGATCTGAAAATCTCCAGCGCAAACCGGTGCACTGTCAAAAAGACAACAAACCCCATTTGACTGATTACACTAAAGATCATCCCCACACCAATAAACCAAAATAACACAGACGCAATCTCTAAAATCTCAAACGATACAAACAGCTTCTGATATTTCCCCCACTCCAGCGCAAAACCTACCACGCTTGTAATGACCGCTCCAACAGCCAGCACAGAGAAGAAAAAACGAACTAAATCCCGACTTTTCATTGAAATGACCCAACCCCTATTTTTGTTATGTATAAATTCATGTGAAACATTCATATTAAAAGTAAGACATGTAACGAAAGGAGCCACAGTATGTCAAAAGGCATCTTGCGTATAATGAGCTGTTTTCTTCTTTTATCTCTAACAGCTTGTGCTCCCAAAACCCAATCCTCATCTAATATGGACTATGACGAAACGAAAAAAATGGTCGTCGATATTTTGAAAACAGATGACGGTAAAAAGGCCATTCAACAGTTATTAAATGACGAGGCAATGAATGAAGCTTTGGTAATGGATGAACAAACTGTGAAAAAAACAATAGAGAAAACACTGACTTCTGATAAAGGCAAAGAGTTCTGGAAGAAGGTCTTTGAGGATTCTAAATTTGCCGAGACTTTCGCAAAATCCATGCAGCAACAGCATGAAAAGATGTTAAAACAATTGATGAAGGACCCTGACTATCAACAAATGATGATGGATATTCTCAAGGATCCTGAAATGGAAAAGAAATACGGTGAACTGGTCAAAAGCAAAGAGTTCAGAAAGCACTTAGAGAAAGTCATCACAGAAACATTGAGCAGCCCTCTCTATAAGAAGAAGTTCGAAGATGAGCTAAAAAAAGCAGTCTCTGAAAGCAGCAATGATTCCGGTTCACAAGGAAGCGGCAGTTAAACATCACCCGAGTGGCACAAGGTCCACTCGGGCTTTCATTATGCTTTCACTGTTAATTGTTCTATGACTTTATTGGCAATGTGTTGATACACTTCCCCTGTCGGATGACTCGCATCATAGACAGAAGGTGCAAAATCGTCCTCATTCCAATCAGGCTGTCTTAAAGGGATTTGACCAAGAACTGATACACGCAGCTCCTCCGCCAGCTTGTCCCCGCCGCCCTTTCCAAAGACATATTCCTTCTCACCTGTTTTTTTGCTTTCATAGTAACTCATATTCTCAACGACCCCTAGCACCTCGTGATCTGTTTGCAGTGCCATTGCGCCTGCTCTAGCAGCAACGAAAGCCGCTGTTGGATGCGGTGTCGTCACAATGATTTCTTTACAGCTCGGAAGCATCGTATGAATATCAAGTGCCACATCACCTGTTCCAGGCGGAAGGTCTAATAGTAAGTAATCTAATTCTCCCCACTCTACTTCGTGGAAGAAGTTATTTAGCATTTTACCAAGCATCGGTCCTCTCCAAATGACCGGTGCGTTTTCTTCAACAAAAAAGCCCATTGAAATCACTTTGACGCCAAAGCGTTCCACAGGAATAATTTTTTCCCCTTTAACTGTCGGTCTGACGGTGATTCCCATCATATCCGGTACGCTAAAGCCGTAAATATCAGCATCGATCAGTCCCACTTTTTTCCCTAGACGAGCCAGTGCCACAGCCAGGTTAACGGAAACAGTTGATTTCCCAACTCCGCCTTTTCCACTCGCAATCGCTAAGAACACAGGTGGATTTTTAGAGTTGAGCAAATTTTCTTCCTCATCTTGTGACGGCATAAACCTTTCAAGCGTTTCTTGAGGCAGTTCTTCAAAACGAAGTCCTACAGTGTTCGCGCCGGCTGCTTTTAAAGCTTGTACGATGTCTTGCTGCAGCTTCATCTGCTCAGCAGTGCCTGTTTTGGCAATCGCCACTTTTAAGCTCACATGCTCTTTTTCAGGCTTTAGGCTGATTTCCTTGATGGCATCCAGCTCACCAAGCGGTATATGAAGGAAAGGTTCGTCCATCTTCCCAACTAGTTTTCTCACATCATCTTGTCCGATCATAGCAGAACCTCACCCTTTATTGAATTCGTTTACAATCCAAGTATATCATACATATCCTTACAATGTCTGTCCTCTTTGCCTGCGATAAACAAGAAAAAGCCCCTTATTCAGGCGGCTCTTTTTGCTCTGTTAAATATCTTAAAATGCCTTTATAAATCGAAGCAGCAATTTGATCCTGATATTTAGGAGTCGCCAGCTGACCAGCCTCTTTTGGATTCGATAAAAATCCGATTTCGACAAGCGCTCCTGGCTTCGTGACATTTTGCATTAAATAAATCCCGTTGATTCGCTTCGCCTTGCGATCTGTGTTTTCAAGGTTGTTGCGCAATTCATCTTGAATGAACTTCGCTGCTTTTTCATTCTCTTCATACTTTCCGTAAAAGAACGTCTGTGCCCCGCTCCATTTGTTCGATGGGATCGCATTTAAATGAATGCTTAAATAGAGATCCGCTTCAGATTCATTGATGACTTTCACACGGTTTCTCAAATCCTCCGCTTTCTTTCGGGCATAACCCTTTGTATTCTTTGATGATAAATCAGAGTCATCCTCCCGGGTCATGAGAACAAGCGCTCCCTGCTCCTGCAAATAGTCTCTTATCTTCATGGACACATCCAGTGCAATCTCTTTTTCGAGCAGCTCTCCTCCTACGGCCCCGCCATCTGGACCGCCGTGACCCGGATCTAAATAGATGATCTTGCCGCTCAAAGGCAAGTTCCACGATTTCCACGAATCATCATTTAGAAACTGAAATCTGAATAAGAATAAGAGGACAATAAACCCGATTAAAAACCCTGTCCATTTCAGCTTTCTTTTCATCCCTGTCCCTCCCATACACCATTATTTTATAGATATGGGACAAGGGCTGGAAATATGCTTAGTGCAGTCGAAGCTTATGCCTTTTTTCTGATTCCCGAAAGCCTTCCTGCCACCACTTACTTAAAAATTCCTTAGCAAATGGATACAGACACGACATCTTACGCTCCATTCGGAACATATTCCCCCATGATTGCAAACACCCTGCTAGCTCCTCAACCAGCTCATCTTCTTCATGAACTGACCGCTTTTTTATATCATCGAAGGATTCACCATACTTACTCGACTCACCGTATCTCCCACCTGCTAAAAAAGCCTCAATGGCGAAATCGATACAGCCATCACTCATAATCCCAGCTGGATCATCTGCAAATGGGAACAGCTTCCTCGTGAATTTCTCGGAAGCGACCGTCACCTGTTGAAGAGACAATGTACGCAACAGCTTCTTTTCAAGCGTGACATCTCGTTTTGTTTTCAATTGATAAAATGAAAGAACTTCTGCCATGGACTGAACTCCTTTTTTTCTTTGTATTGTTCGTTGGTTTGAACAAAACATGCAGTTCAGTAAATGGAAATCAATGCGCTAACGGATTGGGAAATTGTGATAAAATGAACATTTATATATAGAAAGAATAGAAAAGGGGCAAAATTCATGAAGAAGTGGATGTATATCCTGTTGCTACTAACAGTCGTCTTATCTGGATGCGGCAGTCAAGCGACCGAGCAGAAGAGCGACATAAAAGGAATAGAAGACATATCATTAAAACAGCTCTCCAAACACAAAAATTCTTATATTGGAGACAATGGAGCAGTCGGCGCTATTTTATCAGATCTTCCAGGTAACGTGATTCGCGAGTATGAAATCGTAGATGAAAAAGCGCTAAAAGTGACATACGGCGTGAAAGAAAATACCAATGATACAGAAGAACAGTTTGATACATTTTGGTTTGATAAGAAGGATACCATTGAAAAAAACTACTTATATAATGCATTGGCACTTTTTATTCTTATCGATAATGTGGAGCAAGTGACACTCAAGATGAACGCTAAAGACGAGCCATCCGTCACGTTTAAAAGAAAACAGCTAGAAAAAAAGCTGCCTCACTCTTTTAAAGAGTACAAAGACGATACAGCGCTTTGGCAAAAGGAACTGGTTGATGGAGTTGTGAAGTCAAAAGATAAACGTCAAGATGTATACAAAGCGTTTCCCATCAAGAAATAATAAAAACAGAGGGGCGTCACCCTCTGTTTTTTGATAATTATGTAGTAAAAGCTTGAATCAATCGTTGTCGAAAGTTTTGATCTGCTACTACGGTAAGTATAAATTCATCGAACACTTCCCCCATCCAGTGAGAATTCTCCGCTTTCAGGTCATTGATGAATAGAGAAATCGATATAGTTGATGTATCCGTTTTTCGATATAAGGCAGCAGTGACAACAAACAACGTCGATCCACCTTTATACCAAATATATTGATCTGTTTCCGTCTTCAATGTTTCTCCCAACACAATTTGGCTAAAAAGACGCTTTTCTTCTGTTGTTAACAGCTCATCCTGTAGACGTTTCATAAAATGTGCATATTGATTCGTTGTAGACCTTGTCATCTTTTGCGTCAGTAATGATTGAATACGCAAGCTTAACAAGTTCTTTTTCATTAATTTTTCTTCTAACGCCTTTTTATGCTCCGGGTCATTTTTCATGATATGAAAAATCTCAATCATCAGAGATTTGTATTGTTCATCAGTTACATCGCTTATTTGCTTTAATGCATCCTGCTCATGATCAGATACATAGGCTGGCCACAACACCTTGGGTGTCAGCGGCATGAGTTCATCATGTTCTGTAAGACCTGCTTGTTTCATCTGATCATTGATCTTCTCTAAGCCCAGCAGGTCAATCAAATAATCAGTACAAGCATTCGAACTAAATTGCATCATCCCTTTGGCAACATCTAATAAAGTTGCATGCTCAGAAAAATCGTTAACCTCCAGCCAGTATGTGTGAGCACCGCCATCGGTTCTATCAATATAAAACCGCTCTATATCAGACAATGTCACTTTTTCACCTAGCTTGATGTCACCTCTGGATACAGCTTTAACAAAATGAAACAAAACCATTAATTTCATCGTACTTGCAAGTGGTGTTTTTTGATCACCATTCCAATCTAATACCACATCTTCATTTTCAATAATTGTTACTGATACGTCCTTTTTGTTTTTCGTGACAAATGTCAAAAGATCCTCTTTTGTTTTCTTCAAATGTTTCACCTTTCCAAACCACTATAGATTCTCGTCTCCAATATAACAAATATTTGAAACAAAGGCACAAAAAAGCAAAGGGCTGTGAATACCTTTGCTTCTTGATGTGTTTATTTACGAAGAAGATGCAGTTTCATCCCATCATGTGTAGCTTCAAATCCCAACTTTTCGTAAAGACGGCGTGCTTCTGGCCTCTGTTTGTCAGTTGTCAGCTGAATCATATGACACCCGCGGTCACTTGCGCGTTGAATAGCCCGTTTGATCAACAATGTGCCAATTCCTCTTCCTCTATGAGTCGAGGCTGTACGAACTCCTTCTATTGAAGCTCTCCATCCTCCTTGATACGTTAGAAATGGGGTCATTGTTAATTGGAGAACACCGACTACCTCGTCCCGATCACAAGCGACGATTAGTTCAATATTGGGATCCGCTTCGATCGAATGAAAGGCATTGAGGTAGCTTTCTAATAATGGACGAGTGTAGCGTTCTCTCTTTGGCCTAATTTGTCATCTGAAAGCATCAAAACGATGTTGTCGAGGTCTCCTTGGACGGCTTCTCTAAATGTCAATTGATTCAGATTCAATGAACACACCTCCTATCACGGAATGGAAGCCTTTATTCATTTGCCAAAATACCAATTGATAGCGTTCTCATATAAAATTTTATCCACTGCTTCCTCATCAAACATCTGTTGAATCAATTTAACATCACCGTATTCAAATGGCCGTTTCGCCCTTGTAGAGGGCAGGTCTGTACCAAACATCAGTGCATCAGGATTCGTTTGATAAATAGACGTCAATGCCTGTTCAACATGTAAATCTACACGTCCAAAGCCAGTCGCTTTCACACGAACCCCTTTATCAACCAGCTTGAGCAAATGCGGCAAACCTTCTTCAGATAAGCCTAGATGATCAATGGAAACGGCCGGCAGCTGTTCAAGCGTTGATGAGATGTCAGGGAGATGCTTAGCGTCTATGTAAATCTCACTATGCCACCCAGCCAGCTCATACACCCTTCTCGCAAAATAGTCGAGCTTTGAAATATCCTCCGAACCGCCCCGCTTCACATTAAAACGTAAAGCCTTGACCCCATGTTGATCCAAATGAACAATCTCATCGTCAGTTGCTGTAAAAGGTAATTGTGTCACACCGCAAAAAGCTGGTCCCATTTCATCGAGGGCTTTCAACAAATAACCTTGATAAAAACCCTGAAATGACCCTGACACAATCGCTCCACCTACAATCCCCAAATCAGCTGTCTCTCTCCTATAATCATTCACCACATAACTCGGCGGTGTATATCCTTGGTTTTCTTGAATAGGAAAATCAAAATCAATGATATGAAAATGTGCATCAAAGATCCTCATGCCCGCGCCCCTCTTCTGCTTATTTGACCTGATTATATCAATAGAGCAAGCCAAGGGATATTTGGAATGACGAATTACTTCATATCATGAAAACTTATCAAGTTTTCCATTCCTCTCGTAAGATGGCATAATAAAACTCATCCCACCACTCATTTCCTTGTGGTATACATTTTTCAAAATAGCCCTCTCTCCTCATCCCCATTTTCTCCATCACTCTCCATGACGGCACATTTTCAGGCTGACAAGTGGCAATGATTCGATGTAAATTCATTGTGTGAAAACCATGATGTAGGACAGCAAAAGCAGCTTCTGATGCATAGCCTTTGTTTTGATATGCAGAATTGAAGACCCAGCCAATTTCATATGTGTGCTCACCAAAGTAAGGATGAAACACGATATGCCCGATGCATGTATGATCTTCTTTTAATAGAACAGCAAAATTCTTGCCCGTCTCAAGACGATTATTTTTGACAAATTGCTGCGCCTCTTCTCTAGAAAAAACACCTTCTGGCATATACTTCATCACCGCTAGATCAGATGTATATGCATAGACATCTTGCCAATCATCCTCAATAAACGGTCGAATGAGACATCTTTCTGTTGTTAGATTCATAAATGCCATCCCCCTTTAACATCATTTTTTAAACAGAAACCTGACTATGATCCTATTTTATATGTTTCCAGACAGAAAGAAACACAAATAAAAAAGCACCAGCAGGATGCTGATGCTTTTCATATAGGGTTTGTCTGTACAAACCCTTGTAAAACGTCCATACAATATAATATTGATTAACCTTTTGAGAACTGAGGTGCGCGACGTGCGCCTTTAAGACCGTATTTCTTACGCTCTTTTGTCTAAGTTATAAGTATGAAGAAAAGGAGAAGTGTTTGATTTTTAAAATCCTGAGTCAACGGTTTTTTTCATTTATCAAAAATAGAATGAATATCGTTTGTTTCGTCGTCAAAAATACGACCACAATTAACCAAACTGTCTTCCGCTGGAAATTTCCAATTAATTTAAATTTTTATCATTTCTATTCCTTACGTACTTTGTCACTTTCTCTTGTAGTTTTCTTACGTCCTCTTCCAAATCTAAAATATGCATTTTATCGTGACAATTGGGACAAAGAGCAATAGTGTTATATATTGAATCCTCTCCACCAAGTGATAACCATTTGATATGATGGGTGTGTAAATGAGGCTCCCCATTCTTATTTACATATGGAGCCGGTTGATCACATAACTGACAAATCCCCTTTGCCCAACGTTTTGCAAATTCTGTTATATATGGGTCACGTTCATATGTAGTTGAGATAGTCTGACGTTTACTACTTTTTCTTCTGGCGGTTCTAGCTCTGTTTTCTAATTCGCTCTCATCCAGTTTTCTTACCTTCTTTTCCCGTAATTCTTGTTTCATTTTTATCGTCTTATCTGAAAGAAATACCTCCTTTTGTTTGTCTTCTAACATAAGAGGGAAAACCCAAACTTGCCGATGCTGGCCTTTATCATCTAGTTGCTCTTCTTGATAGGGTTCACCAGCTAATTTCACTACCCCCATATACAAATATTTCTTTGCTTCAAACACTTCAAACAAATGCAGCTCCACTTTATTACTTATTGATTCAGCCACAGTTTTATTTTGAGATGTCAATGTCTGATCTCCCACTCTGCCCATACCAGTATAATGAAGAACATTTCCGTCCCATCGATCTTCATACAATGCTTTTGTATGATCTGATACTAAAACTAAGGTATTTGTTTTATGCGAGCGCCTCATACCTCCTTGAGGAGCACATTTAAAAATTTCAGTTATTTCATTATTATTAAATATTCCTCCGGGCTCTATATTAACTAAACTCACATTTTCACCTGCCTATAAATTAATACCTTCAGTAATATAAATATCTCTAGACTCATATCTCCAGCTTAAAATACTCACGTCTTCAATTTTATAAAAGAAGTTCTTGAACCCTTAAAAAAAAAGACCCCCAAGCATAAGCCTGAGAGTCTTCGAAACGTAATAGAATTAACGTTTTGAGAACTGAGGTGCGCGACGTGCGCCTTTAAGACCGTATTTCTTACGCTCTTTCATACGAGAGTCACGAGTAAGAAGTCCAGCACGTTTAAGTGGTGTACGGTACTCAGGATCTACTTCTAGAAGAGCACGAGAGATACCGTGACGAATTGCTCCAGCTTGACCAGAGAATCCACCACCGTGAACATTTACAAGAACATCGTAGCTGTTAGCTGTTTCTGTGATGTTCAAAGGCTGTTTCACGTCTTCGATTAAAGCAGCGAATGGAATGTATTCAGTAATTTCACGATTATTAACGACGATACGGCCTTCACCTGGAACTAAGCGAACGCGCGCTACAGAACTTTTACGACGACCTGTACCGTAATATTGAACCTGTGCCAAATTGTTAACCTCCCTTATAATTAACCGCGAAGTTCGTAAACTTCAGGTTGTTGTGCTTGATGTGGATGCTCAGAACCACGGTACACATTTAATTTTTTGAACATTTGACGACCTAGTGGACCCTTTGGAAGCATACCTTTGATAGCAAGCTCCAACATTTTTTCAGGGTAGTTTGTACGCATCTCAAGAGCAGTTCTTTGTTTCAAACCACCTGGGTGCATCGTATGACGGTAGTAAATTTTGTCCGTCAATTTCTTACCAGTTAATTCGATTTTCTCAGCATTGATGATGATCACGTGATCACCTGTATCAACGTGTGGTGTATAAGTTGGTTTGTGCTTACCGCGCAAAAGTGATGCTACTTCAGTAGAAAGACGACCTAGAGTCTTACCTGCCGCATCAACCACTAGCCATTTGCGCTCAATTGTGCTTGCGTTCGCCATTGGTGTTGTACGCATGAGTTTCCCTCCTAAATAAATCAATGAATTTTCCTGAATCAAATGCTACGTTCTATTTCAAAACACAGATAAGTCTTCCGGGGCTTATTTGTGGGGTTGAAATACATACCATATGATATCTTATAACTTTCTGCTTCCTGTGTCAAGAACATGTTACACCTGGTTTAGTTGTCATAGAAAACTTCCCATAAATACAGTCCGTGACTGGGCGCAGTCTTGCCTGCCGCTTCGCGATTTCGGGCGGCAAGCATAGCTTTTATCTCCTCAGGGTGAAATTTACCAGAACCAATTTCAAGTAACGTGCCGGCTATAATTCGCACCATGTTATATAAAAAACCATTCCCTCTCACACGCATTTCAAGCCCGTCTGAGACGTTTTTCCACTCAAGGGCGTAAATCTCCCTCACCTTGTCTTGAACCTCTGTATTGGCCGCACAAAAGCTTGTGAAATCATGTATGCCAATGAGGTGCCCAGCAGCTTCTCTCATTTTGTCTGCATCCAGCCGGTAAGGAAAGTGGCAGGCATACTGTCTCGTGAACACATTTTGGTGCGTTTCCGTTGAGACCTTATAACGGTACTCCTTCGAAACGACACTAAAACGTGCATGAAACGATTCATCCACTTCCTCAGCCTTTAGAACCCTGATGTCATCAGGCAGGAGACTATTGAGGGCAAAAGGCCATCTTTCCATCGGGATGGCCAGCGGGGTGTCAAAATGGATGACCTGCCCCTTTGCGTGAACGCCACTGTCTGTCCGGCCAGAAGCCACAATCGGAATCAGTTCATCTTGTTTATGCATTCTAGCAAGAGCAGATTCAATCTCCGTTTGTACAGTACGCTGTCCTGGTTGCACTTGATACCCTTTAAAATGTGTCCCATCGTATGATACGGTACATTTTACTTTCATCTAGGCATCACCTAATTTCTAAGCAGCACAAGGAGTGCTGTTAACAGAATGAATAGAAGCAGCGTGAACGTGTCTTTCATTCCCCAGACAAGCTGACGGTATTTCGTACGCCCTTCTCCCCCGCGGTAGCCTCTCGCTTCCATAGCGGTCGCCAATTCCTCCGCACGCTTAAACGCACTGACGAAAAGCGGGACAAGCAACGGAACAATCGCTTTTAAACGATCTTTCACGGGTCCGCTTGTAAAATCAACACCTCTTGCCATTTGGGCTTTCATGATTTTGTCTGTTTCTTCGAGTAAAGTCGGAATAAATCGAAGAGAAATTGACATCATAAGAGCAAGTTCATGAACAGGTAGCTTGATTTTACGGAAAGGATGCAGCAGCTTCTCCATACCGTCTGTCACTTCGATAGGCGTTGTGGTCAACGTCAGAAGTGTTGTCATCATGATGAGATAGACAAAACGGAGTGAAATGAAAATCCCCTGTTTTAGACCTTCTTCATAAATATTCAGAAAACCAAAGTGAAGGAGCAAAGCGCCATCCTTTGTCATGAAGATATGCAGAATAAAGGTAAACAGAACAATCCAAAGGATGGGTTTCATTCCTTTGAGAATAAAGTACAGCGGCACCTGAGACACCATCACCACAAGGATCGTAAAGACCCCTAAAAGCCCGTAAGTGATGTAGTTATTCGCAAAAAAGACAATAAAGACAAAAAAGAAAATTGATAACAGCTTTGTCCTTGGATCAAGACGATGGACAAAGGATGTACCTGGCACATATTTGCCGATAATCATACTATCCATCATGATGTCGTGTCCTCCTGATATAAAGCTGTTAAGGCTTCTGCCATTTCATCCATGGTCAGAAGCGGTCTTGGAAACGTCATCCCCAGCTTTTCTTCGACAGCCTGCTGGAATTTGATCGTTTCCGGGAGGTCCAGTCCGAAAGAAGACATGTCGGTACGATTGGCAAATAGCTCCCTCGGCGTACCTGTCGCCTTTACTGTTCCTTTGTGCATCACAATCATTTGATCCGCATAATGAGCGGCATCTTCCATACTGTGTGTCACAAGGATCGTCGTCAGGTTGGCTTTTTGATGAAGCTCATAGAACATGTCCATGATTTCTTTACGTCCGCGTGGATCTAATCCCGCAGTCGGCTCATCAAGCACAAGCACTTCTGGCTCCATCGCTAGAACACCTGCAATCGCCACACGTCTCATTTGACCACCGCTTAATTCAAAGGGTGATCGAGGTAACAAGGATTCAGGAAGGCCTACAAGCTTCAGCATCTCTTTAGCCTTGGCTTCTGCCTTTTCTTTTGGAACACCGAAATTCATCGGACCAAAGCAGATATCCTTTAGAATCGTCTCCTCAAAGAGCTGATGTTCAGGAAACTGAAACACGATGCCGACCTTTTTTCGAAGGGGTTTCATATCCTTCTGCTTTTTATTGGCTTGTAAGACCGTATCTCCAAGCGCAATGCTCCCCTTTGTTGGTTTGAGCAGTCCATTTAAGTGCTGCAGCAACGTCGACTTGCCGGAACCCGTATGACCAATGACAGCCACATAGCTGCCTTCTTTGATGGAAGCATTGACATCATACAAAGCGAGACGCTCAAACGGCGTTTTCATTTGATAACGATGCTCTAATTCTTTGATCGTAATGTCCATAGCTCTTTCACCAATCCTTCTTGTGTCAAATGGGCATTTGCAAGCGGCACACCTTGCTGCTTCAATTGCTTACTCAAACGGTAGGAAAATGGCAGATCAAGTCCAATCTGAACCAGCTGTTCATCTAGTTCAAATACTTCCTCTGGTGTTCCCTCGGCAAATTTCTTCCCGCCATTCATCACAATAACGCGGTCTGCCTTCGCAGCCTCGTTTAAATCATGTGTGATGGAAATGACCGTGACCGTTCCTTGTTCCTTCAGCAGTCTGACGGTTTCTAACACTTCTTCACGGCCAATCGGATCAAGCATTGATGTTGCTTCATCCAAGATCATGATGTCAGGGCTTGCGGCAAGTACACCTGCGATTGCTACTCTCTGCTTTTGCCCGCCTGATAGATGGTGCGGCTCTTGATCAAGAAACTCCTGCATATTGACCTGTTTGACAGCCCAATCTACACGCTCTATCATCAATTCCCGCTCAACCCCGTTATTTTCTAAACCAAAAGCCACATCATCACGAACCGTTGAGCCAACGAATTGGTTGTCTGGGTTTTGAAAGACCATGCCGACCTTTTTGCGAATATCCCAAACACTTTCTTCTTTCAGCTCAATCTCACCAACCTTGACCGTTCCTGCATCCGGTAAAATGAGCCCATTCAGTACACGGGCAAGTGTGGATTTACCTGAACCGTTGTGGCCAACAATGGCAAGCCATTCATTTTGATTCACATGCAATGACACTTGGTCTAAAGCGGGCTTGTCCGCATCTTTGTGATAACGAAATACAATGTCTTTTACGTCAATTAATGTCTTCTCCATCTCTACCGGACCTCCTCTCAGCTCAACCTCTACTTTGCCTATTGCTAAAAAGCCGTAGTATCTAAAAAAGGGCATAGATCCAGTTATGAACTGTCCCGCCCTTTCTTAGATACACGATATGTGATTAAACTAATTCAATGACAGCCATTGGTGCGCCATCGCCGCGACGAGGTCCAAGCTTCATGATACGAGTGTATCCACCTTGGCGATCTTCGTAGCGAGTTGCAACGTCAGCGAATAATTTTTGAAGTGCATCTTGGTTTGTTTCAGCGTTAGCTACTTCGTTACGAATGTAAGCTGCAGCTTGACGGCGAGCATGAAGATCTCCGCGTTTGCCAAGAGTGATCATTTTTTCAACTACAGAGCGAAGTTCTTTCGCACGTGTTTCAGTTGTTTCGATGCGTTCGTTGATGATCAAATCAGTCGTTAGGTCACGAAGCATTGCTTTACGTTGTGCACTAGTGCGTCCTAGCTTTCTGTATGCCATGTGATGTCCCCTCCTTAATTAGAGATGCTGTATGAATAAAAAACACACGAAAATCCTAGTTCACAATGAAACTAGTCAATCGTCTTTACGAAGACCCAGTCCAAGTTCTTCTAGTTTCGCTTTCACTTCTTCAAGAGATTTACGTCCAAGGTTACGAACTTTCATCATATCCTCTTCTGTCTTGTTAGCAAGCTCTTGAACAGTGTTAATACCCGCACGCTTCAAACAGTTGTAAGAACGAACAGAAAGATCAAGCTCTTCAATTGTCATTTCAAGCACTTTTTCTTTTTGGTCTTCTTCTTTTTCAACCATGATTTCTGCATGCTGAGCTTCGTCAGTTAACCCAACGAAAATATTTAGGTGTTCAGTTAAAATCTTAGAACCTAGAGCGATCGCTTCTTTCGGTCCTGTGCTTCCATCAGTCCATACATCTAGTGTTAATTTATCATAGTTTGTGATTTGCCCAACACGGGTGTTCTCCACTTGATAAGTTACACGAGATACAGGTGTATAGATTGAGTCGATCGGAATCACGCCGATAGGCTGATCGTCTCTTTTGTTTGCATCAGCAGGATTATACCCGCGACCTCTTTGTGCAGTCAAACGAACACGGAAGCTCGCATTTTTGCCAAGAGTTGCGATGTGGAGATCTGGATTTAAGATTTCAATATCGCTGTCGTGTGTAATATCAGCAGCTGTTACAGTTCCTTCATCTTGTACATCAATTTCAAGCGTCTTCTCTTCTTCAGAGTAGATTTTGAGTGCAAGCTTTTTAATGTTTAAGATAATCGTTGTAACATCTTCAACCACGCCTTCGATCGTTGAGAATTCGTGTAAGACACCATCTATCTGGATCGATGTTACAGCTGCACCAGGAAGTGAGGATAAAAGGATACGACGAAGGGAGTTCCCTAAAGTGGTACCATATCCACGCTCAAGTGGCTCTACGACAAACTTGCCATACTTGGCATCGTCGCTGATTTCAACCGTTTCGATTTTTGGTTTTTCAATTTCGATCATCTAATAAAACCCTCCTTCAAAACGTCGAAACCTCGAATAGAATCATATGAGATTCCATCCGAAATTCCTCATTGTTTAGTCCCGTATGTGCTCAGGCAACGAGTCGTGTATTCGTCTCATAAATAACTGTATCATAACCCATTATTGACAGGGACACAAAATCTATACAAACAAATTACACGCGGCGACGTTTTGGTGGACGGCATCCGTTATGAGGAACTGGAGTTACGTCTCTGATTGCAGTAACTTCAAGACCTGCAGCTTGAAGCGCACGAATTGCAGCTTCACGACCAGAACCAGGACCTTTAACAGTTACTTCAAGTGTTTTAAGACCATGTTCGATAGAACCTTTAGCAGCAGTTTCAGCAGCCATTTGTGCAGCGAAAGGAGTAGATTTACGAGAACCTCTGAATCCTAATGCACCAGCACTTGACCAAGAAATTGCGTTTCCATGAACATCAGTAATCGTTACAATCGTGTTGTTGAAAGTGGAACGGATATGAGCGATTCCAGCTTCAATATTCTTTTTCACGCGACGTTTACGCGTATTTTGTTTACGAGCAGCAGCCATTCTTTAACTACCTCCTTTACTTATTTTTTCTTGTTAGCTACAGTACGACGCGGACCTTTACGAGTACGCGCGTTGTTTTTTGTGTTTTGTCCACGAACAGGAAGTCCTCTACGATGACGGATTCCGCGGTAGCTTCCGATTTCAATTAGACGTTTAATGTTAAGTGAAACTTCACGACGAAGGTCACCTTCTACTTTAAGTTTGTCAATGATATCACGGATTTTACCTAGTTCGTCTTCAGTTAGATCGCGAACGCGAGTGTCTTCAGAAACACCTGCTTCTTTAAGGACTTGTTGAGCCGTCGTACGACCAATTCCAAAAACATATGTTAAAGAAATGACAACACGCTTATCACGTGGAATATCTACACCAGCAATACGAGCCATGATTTGGGCACCTCCTTGTTATTAGCCTTGTTTTTGTTTATGTTTTGGGTTTTCACAGATCACCATTACTTTTCCTTTTCTGCGAATCACTTTACATTTTTCACAGATAGGTTTAACAGATGGTCTCACTTTCATGTGTTTCCAACCTCCTTCTTCCGGAGTTGCTTTATTTGTAACGGTACGTAATTCTACCACGAGTTAAGTCATATGGAGATAATTCTACCGTAACTTTGTCTCCAGGTAAAATGCGAATGAAGTGCATACGGATTTTTCCTGATACATGAGCCAAAACTGTATGACCATTCTCTAGTTCAACTTTGAACATTGCATTTGGCAAAGTTTCTGCTACAGTACCTTCCACTTCAATTACATCGTCTTTCGCCATTCAAGTGTTCTCCCTTCTTCAAATCAGTAACTTGCTCTCTGATAAATGTCCAAATGAGATGTTCTCAATTGTCCATCTATCACCCGACCTGTTTTGAATATACTGTTCTGAACTTCCGGAGATACGCAATCATAAAAGGTTAAATGATTGATATTTTTTCTTAGGAGAATGAATTTACGCTTTTCTCCGTCTGCGATTAGTACATGGCAGCCATCGAACACGCCGATGACAACTGTATACTGATCTTGTTCTTTCCTTGGACTATACAGACAACCTGCCCGATTTGGGCCTGAAAGGCTTCAGTGAAGACCTAAATCTTAGTCAGTATATCAAAACCTGTATCTGTAATCGCAATCGTATGCTCAAAGTGAGCACACTTTTTCCCATCAACCGTTACAACCGTCCAGTTATCAGCCAGTGTTTTCACATATCGGCTGCCTGCGTTCACCATCGGTTCGATGGCCAACACCATTCCAGGTTTGAGCCGTGGGCCTTTGTTCGGCGGACCATAATGAGGAATTTGAGGGTCCTCATGAAGATCCTGTCCGACCCCATGTCCAACATATTCTCTAACAACTGAGAAATTCTCATCTTCAACATACGTTTGTATGGCATGGGAAATGTTTGACAGACGTTCACCTGGCTTTGCTTCCTGTAAGCCCTTATATAGAGATTCCTCTGTGACTTCCAGTAGTTTGCGGTCCTCATCACTGATTACCCCAACTGGATAAGTCCAAGCAGAGTCACCATGATAGCCATTTAACTTTGCGCCGATATCGATACTAATGATGTCTCCATCACGTAAAACCCGTTTACCAGGAATACCGTGAACGAGTTCTTCATTCACCGAAACGCAAATGCTCCCGCGAAAACCATTATACCCTTTAAAAGATGGGATTGCACCCTGCTTTGTAATAAAACGTTCGGCAATTTGATCCAATTCTTTTGTCGAAATACCTGCTTTTATATGTTTCTTCAGCTCTTCATGAGTCAGTGCGACAATGCGTCCAGCTTCTCTCATAATCTCAAGCTCGCGAGGAGTTTTACAGATAATCATTTATTTAATCCCCCAAGCAGGTCCTTGATATCAGCGTAAACATCGTTAATGTGCTTCGCACCATCAATGTTTGCAAGATATCCTTTTTCTGAATAGAAGTTCAGTAAAGGTTCAGTCTGCTTTAAGTTCACTTCAAGTCTTGTCGAAACGGTTTCTGCATTATCATCTGCACGTTGATAAAGCTCGCCTCCACACTTGTCACAAACATTTTCTTTCGCAGGTGGATTGAATACTAAATGATATGTTGCTCCGCAATCTTTGCAAATTCTTCGGCCAGTCAGACGCTCCATCAAAGCATCTTTATCGACTTTAATATTAATGACATAATCAATCGTTCTGCCAAGGTCCTTTAGAATGTCTTCTAAAGCTTCAGCCTGAGCGACTGTTCGCGGAAATCCGTCCAGAAGAAAACCTTGTTCACAATCATTCTTGCCAAGTCTTTCTCTAACAATACCGATTGTGACCTCATCAGGAACAAGCTCTCCTTTATCGATAAAGGATTTTGCTTCGAGTCCAAGTTGTGTCTCCTCTTTCATAGCAGCACGGAACATATCTCCTGTTGAGATATGAGGGATCCCATAATCATCAACAATTCGTTCTGCCTGAGTGCCTTTACCAGCACCCGGAAGCCCCATTAAGACTAAGTTCATTTCGGATTTCCCCTTCCTTACTTAGAGAGGTTGGGCAGGAGCCCAGCCCTCTGTTTTATTTCATAAATCCACGGTAGTTTCGTTTCACTAATTGGCTTTCAAGCTGTTTCATTGTTTCAAGTGCAACACCTACAACAATGAGAAGACTTGTGCCGCCAATTTGTGCAGCGGAAGGTAATCCAGCGAATTGAATGAAAAAGATAGGAAGTATTGAAATCACGGCTAAGAAAATGGCGCCCACAAACGTGAGTCGGTACAAAATGCTCGTAATTCTATCTTGAGTCATTTTCCCTGGACGAACTCCCGGGATATAGCCACCCTGCTTTTGCAGATTTTCAGCCATTTGTTCAGGGTTTACTTGGACAAAGGCATAAAAATATGTGAAAGCAACAATCAGTGCTACATAAATCGTCATACCGATTGGCTTAGTATAGTCAAAGTTGTTAGTTATCCAGGTTGTCACATTATTTGTTCCGAAGAACGATGCGATCGTCTGCGGAGTAATAATGAACGAAACGGCAAAGATGACTGGAATCACCCCTGCTGGATTCACTTTCAATGGAAGGTGCGTTGCTTGACTAGCAGACATTTGTGCACGGCCAGTTCCTTTTGAATATTGAATCGCAATCTTTCTCACTGCCATTTGAATGTAAATAACACCGATAACAATGACAAGAATAGCAATCACAATAAGGGCAATTTTCAGGATTTGCATGAACAGCTGTCCATCTCCACCTACAAATTGCTGAGCGTACACTTGCTTTAATGTTTGAGGGATACCTGCGATGATACCGGCAAAGATAATAATCGAAATACCGTTACCAACACCGTGAGCAGTAATCTGCTCTCCCAGCCACATTAAAAATGCTGTTCCCGCAGTGAGTACGACCGCAATTAAGAGATACGTTGAAACACCTGGGTTTTCAATCAGCATGCCTCCTGCCATATTGTTAAATCCATATGACATTCCTAACGCCTGGATAAATCCTAGAACAATTGTAAAATACCTTGTGAATTGTGCTAATTTTCGGCGGCCAACCTCTCCTTGCTTTGACCACTCAGTAAACTTCGGTACAACATCCATCTGCAAGAGCTGGATGATGATCGAAGCAGTGATATACGGCATAATCCCCATTGCAAGAATGGAGAATTGGAAAAGTGCCCCGCCCCCAAACGTGTTGAGGATTCCGAAAACACTCATTTGATCCTGTGCCTGGAGAACTTCAGCGTTCACATTAGGCACAGGGATGAAAGCACCTATACGAAAGACGACTAACATTAAAAGTGTAAATATAATCTTATTCCGTATATCTTTCACGCGCATAAAATTGGAGATTGTCTTAAACAAGTTAGATCACCTCGGCTGTACCGCCAGCAGCTTCAATCGCTTCTTTAGCAGAAGCAGAGAATTTATTGGCTTTTACAGTTAATTTTTTTTCTAATTTACCGTTGCCAAGAATTTTTACTCCTGCTTTTAACTTGCTTATTGCACCAGTCTCTAGAAGAAGTTCAGGAGTGACTTCCGTTCCTTCGTCAAAACTGTTTAATCTGTCTAAGTTGATTACCGCGTAATCTTTACGGTTGATGTTTGTAAAACCACGTTTTGGAAGGCGTTGGAATAAAGGCATTTGACCACCTTCGAATCCAGGGCGTACACCGCCGCCAGAACGAGCGTTTTGACCTTTATGACCTTTACCAGAAGTTTTACCGTTACCTGATCCAATACCACGACCAACACGGTTGCGTACTTTACGTGAACCTTCTGAAGGCTTCAATTCATGAAGTTTCATTTGGGCACCTCCTTATCGATTAAAAATGTTTTATTGTTCTTTAACAGAAACTAAATGAGACACCTTGTTAATCATGCCGCGGATCGCTGCATTGTCTTCATGTACGACTGTTTGGTTTGTTTTCTTTAGACCAAGAGTACGAACAGTGACACGCTGATCTTCCGGGCGACCGATTACACTGCGTTTGAGGGTAATTTCTAATTTATTTGCCATTATTGTTCCCTCCTTATCCTAACAGGTCTTCTACAGATTTTCCACGAAGCTTCGCTACATCTTCAGCACGTTTAAGTTCACTTAAACCTTGAAGTGTTGCGCGGATCATGTTGATCGGTGTATTAGAACCTAGAGATTTAGAAAGGATATCAGCTAGACCAGCAAGCTCAAGTACCGCACGCACTGGGCCTCCAGCGATAACTCCTGTACCTTCTGAAGCAGGCTTCAATAGAACGTTTCCTGCACCGAATCGACCGATGATTTCATGTGGAATTGTAGTTCCAACCATTGGTACTTCAATTAAATTCTTTTTCGCGTCTTCAACAGCTTTGCGGATCGCTTCTGGTACTTCTTGTGCTTTACCAGTACCGAATCCTACATGACCGTTTTTGTCACCGACAACAACTAAAGCTGCAAAACGGAAACGACGTCCACCTTTAACAACTTTCGCTACCCGGTTAACCGTAACTAAGCGTTCTTCTAACTCTAATTTGCTTGGGTCAATACGACTCATTCGGATGTGTCCCTCCTTCTTTTATTAAAATTTAAGTCCAGCCTCACGAGCAGCTTCAGCTAGAGCTTTTACACGTCCATGATATAAGTATCCTCCGCGGTCAAATACCACGTTAGAGATGCCTTTTTCAACAGCACGTTTTGCAACAAGTTCGCCAACTTTAGTAGCAGCTGCAGCGTCAGAACTATTCTCGATCTTTAACTCTTTATCAAGAGTAGAAGCACTTACAAGTGTTACACCGTTAACATCATCAATTACTTGAGCGTAGATGTTCTTGTTAGAACGGAAAACGTTAAGGCGAGGTCTTTCAGCAGTACCTGAAAGTTTCGCACGAACACGAGCGTGTCTTTTAAGACGAGTAGCGTTTTTGCTAGTTTTCGTAATCATCCGAGTCACTCCTTTCTTCACATTAAGCGATCTTACTTACCAGTTTTTCCTTCTTTACGGCGAACGAATTCACCTTCGTAACGAATTCCTTTACCTTTGTAAGGCTCTGGAGCACGGACAGCGCGGATGTTAGAAGCTAGAGCTCCTACACGCTCTTTATCGATACCTTTAACGATTACTTTCGTTTGAGATGGAACTTCTACTTCTACTCCAGCCTCAGGAACGATTTCAACTGGGTGAGAGTATCCAACGTTAAGAACAAGTTTGTTTCCAGATTTAGCTGCACGGTAACCGACACCGATTAGTTCTAAACCTCTTTCGAAACCTTTAGATACACCTTCAACCATGTTTGCAATTAAGCTACGTGTTGTACCATGTAATGCACGGTGTTCTTTATTTTCAGACGGACGGCTTACAGTTAAGACGTTGTCCTCAATTTTAATTTCCATATCAGGGTGAAATGCACGAGTTAGTTCACCTTTTGGTCCCTTTACTGTCACTGTGTTATCGTTGTTTGTCACAGTTACTCCTGAAGGGATCTCGATTAGCTTTTTACCTATACGAGACATACCAAGCACCTCCATTCATCTTAAACTTTTTTTACCATACGTAAGCAAGTACTTCTCCACCAGCTTGTTTAGCACGGGCTTCTTTGTCCGATAAAACACCTTGTGATGTAGAAATAATTGCGATTCCAAGTCCGTTAAGTACACGTGGTACTTCATTTGATTTCGCATATACGCGTAAACCAGGTTTACTGATTCTTTTAAGACCAGTGATAACACGTTCGTTGTTTTGGCCGTATTTAAGGAACAAACGGATAATTCCTTGTTTGCTGTCTTCGACGTACTCAACGTCACGGATAAAACCTTCACGCTTTAAAATTTCAGCAATTTCTCTTTTGATTTTTGAAGCCGGTACTTCTAGCTTCTCATGACGTACCATGTTCGCATTGCGAATACGAGTCAGCAAATCTGCAATCGGATCTGTCATAACCATTATTTAATAACCTCCTTCCCATTTATGGGGATTACCAGCTGGCTTTTTTAACGCCAGGAATTTGTCCTTTATATGCAAGTTCGCGGAAACAAATACGGCAAAGTTTAAACTTGCGAATTACTGAATGTGGACGTCCACAACGTTCGCAGCGCGTATACTCTTGAACTTTAAACTTTTGTTTGCGTTGTTGTTTCGCAATCATAGACTTTTTAGCCACGATTTCGCCTCCCTTTCATTGATTATTTCTGGAACGGCATACCTACTTGAGTTAATAACTCACGTGCTTCTTCATCCGTGTTGGCAGTCGTAACGATAACGATATCCATACCGCGGACTTTTGTTACTTTATCGTAATCAATTTCTGGGAAGATTAACTGTTCTTTAATACCAAGCGTGTAGTTTCCACGACCGTCGAAAGATTTCTTAGAAATCCCGCGGAAGTCACGTACACGTGGTAAAGATACAGAAATAAGTTTATCAAGGAAATCGTACATGCGCTCTCCGCGAAGTGTTACTTTCGCACCGATTGGCATTCCTTCACGTAGACGGAATCCAGCAATAGACTTCTTCGCACGAGTAACGACAGGTTTTTGACCAGCGATAAACGTTAATTCTTCAACAGCAGTATCGATTGCTTTAGCGTTTTGAACGGCGTCACCAACACCCATGTTGATCACGATTTTTTCGATTTTTGGCACTTGCATTACTGATTTGTATTCAAACTTAGAAACTAATGCAGGTGTAATTTCTTTTACATACTTTTCTTTAAGGCGGTTCATGAGAAAGACCTCCCTTCCTTATTTACTATTTATCTAGAACTTGCCCAGATTTTTTCGCTACACGGACTTTCTTTCCGTCCTCAACTTTATATCCAATACGTGTCACTTCACCCGTTTTAGGATCAAGCGGCATTACGTTTGATACGTGGATCGGCGCTTCTTGTTCAGAAATTCCGCCTTGAGGGTTAGCTTGGGTTGGTTTAGAGTGTTTTTTCACAAGGTTAATACCTTCTACTAAAACACGGTCCTTTTTAGGGAAAGCAGCAAGGATGACACCTTGTTTACCTTTATCTTTACCAGAGATAACCACTACTTTATCGCCCTTTTTAACATGCATTTAATCGCACCTCCTTGAGTCGCGGATTGTATTCATTAAAGTACTTCTGGTGCTAAAGAAACAATTTTCATATAGTTGTTTTCACGAAGTTCACGTGCTACTGGTCCGAAGATACGAGTTCCACGTGGGCTCTTGTCGTCACGGATGATGACACATGCATTTTCATCAAAACTGATGTAAGATCCATCGTTTCTGCGAGCTCCGCTCTTAGTACGAACGATAACTGCTTTCACAACTTCACCTTTTTTGACAACGCCTCCTGGTGTTGCTTGTTTAACCGTACAAACAATGACATCACCGATGTTAGCCGTTTTACGTCCAGAGCCACCAAGAACTTTAATCGTTAGTACTTCGCGTGCGCCAGAGTTGTCAGCTACTTTTAAACGAGTCTCCTGTTGAATCATTAATGTTACCTCCCTTCGGAAAAAGAAATCCGAACTTTATTAGATAATAACAGCTTCTTCGACAACTTCAACTAGACGAAAGCGTTTAGTCGCAGATAATGGACGAGTTTCCATGACCTTTACGATGTCTCCGATTTTTGCTTGGTTGTTTTCATCATGTGCTTTGAACTTTTTAGAGTATCTTACACGTTTGCCATAAAGTGAATGCTTTTTGTATGTTTCAACTACAACAGTGATGGTTTTATCCATTTTGTCAGAAACAACACGACCTTGATACACTTTACGTTGGTTACGTTCGCTCATGTTTGCGGGGCCTCCCCTCTAATTATTATTTATTAGCAGCGATTTCTCTTTGACGAATCACAGTTTTCATGCGTGCGATTGATTTACGCACTTCACGAATGCGAGCAGTGTTTTCAAGCTGCCCAGTCGCTAATTGGAAACGAAGATTGAAAAGTTCTTCTTTAAGAGACTTTACTTTTTGTTCAATTTCAGCAGTGGTAAGGTCACGAATTTCATTAGCTTTCATTTGATTCACCACCAATTTCTTCACGTTTTACGAACTTCGTTTTAATTGGCAATTTGTGAGATGCAAGACGAAGAGCTTCACGAGCAACTTCTTCAGACACACCAGAAATTTCAAATAAAACTTTGCCCGGTTTTACTACAGCTACCCAGCCTTCTGGAGCACCTTTACCGGAACCCATGCGGACCTCTAGAGGTTTAGCAGTGTATGGCTTAGAAGGGAAAATTTTGATCCAAACTTTACCGCCACGTTTCATGTAACGAGTCATAGCAATACGAGCAGCTTCGATTTGACGGTTAGTGATCCAAGAAGCTTCAAGAGCTTGGATACCGAACTCACCGAAATGTACTTCAGTGCCGCCTTTTGCACGACCACGCATTTTTCCACGATGTTCTCTGCGATACTTCACGCGTTTTGGCAATAACATATTATTTTCCTCCTTCCGCAGTATTCTTCTTAGTTGGAAGGACTTCTCCACGATAGATCCATACTTTTACGCCAAGCTTACCATAAGTAGTATCAGCTTCAGCAGTAGCATAGTCGATGTCAGCACGAAGTGTGTGCAATGGAACAGTACCTTCACTGTAATATTCAGAACGAGCAATATCTGCACCGCCAAGACGACCAGAAACCATTGTTTTGATTCCTTGTGCTCCAGCACGCATTGTGCGTTGGATTGTTTGTTTTTGTGCACGACGGAATGAAATACGATTTTCAAGTTGACGAGCGATGTTTTCAGCAACTAGCTGAGCATCAAGATCTGCTCTCTTGATTTCAAGAATGTTGATGTGTACACGTTTGCCAGTTAGGCTGTTAAGAGCTTTACGAAGTGCTTCAACTTCAGATCCGCCTTTACCAATTACCATACCTGGTTTAGCCGTGTGGATTGTGATATTTACGCGGTTTGCAGCACGTTCGATTTCTACTTTAGAAACAGACGCGTCAGACAAACGCTTGCTGATGAATTCACGGATTTTCAAGTCTTCATGTAAGAAGTCAGCGTAATCTTTTCCTGCGAACCATTTAGATTCCCAATCACGAATGACGCCAATACGAAGACCTACTGGATTTACCTTTTGACCCACGGATTATCCCTCCTTCTTTTCTGATACAACGATTGTAATGTGGCTAGTACGTTTGTTAATTGCGCTCGCACGACCCATAGCACGTGGACGGAATCTCTTAAGTGTTGGACCTTCGTCAACGAATGCTTGAGTAATCACTAGGCTGTTAGCGTCCAACTCGTAGTTGTGCTCAGCATTTGCGATAGCAGATTTTAATACTTTTTCAATAATTGGTGAAGCAGCCTTAGGTGTAAGGTTTAAGATAGAAACTGCTTCTCCTACTTGCTTACCTCGGATCAGGTCCATTACTAGACGTGCTTTACGAGGAGCAATACGGACTGTTCTTGCGACAGCTTTAGCTTGCATTTAAAAGCCTCCTCTCATTAGCGTCTTGTTTTTTTATCGTCACTAGCATGACCTTTGTAAGTACGGCTTGGTGCGAATTCGCCCAATTTGTGACCTACCATATCTTCAGAAATGAAAACAGGTACATGTTTGCGTCCGTCATAGACAGCGATTGTGTGACCGATGAATTGTGGGAAAATTGTAGAACGACGAGACCAAGTTTTTACGACTTGCTTTTTGTCAGTTTCATTCAATTTCTCGACTTTAGCCATCAAATGATCATCAACAAATGGTCCTTTTTTTAAGCTGCGAGCCATTGTGGAACCTCCCTTCGTGATTGAACTACGGTCCTAAATGAACCGTAGACAACCCCGTTACTTGTTTTTACGACGACGTACAATGAATTTATCAGACTTGTTGGTTTTCTTACGAGTCTTGAATCCAAGAGTCGGTTTACCCCATGGAGACATTGGTGATTTACGTCCGATTGGAGCGCGTCCTTCACCACCGCCGTGTGGGTGATCGTTAGGGTTCATTACAGAACCACGAACTGTTGGGCGTACGCCTTTCCAGCGAGAACGTCCAGCTTTACCGATGTTGATTAGTTCGTGTTGTTCGTTTCCAACTTGACCGATAGTCGCACGGCAAGCAGAAAGGATCATGCGTACTTCACCAGAGTTCAAACGTACAAGAACGTATTTACCTTCTTTACCTAGAACTTGAGCAGAAGTACCAGCAGAACGAACTAATTGTCCACCTTTACCTGGTTTTAATTCAATGTTATGCACAACTGTACCAACTGGGATGTTGATAAGTGGAAGAGCATTACCTGGTTTGATGTCAGCTTCTGGTCCAGAAGTAACTTCAGTACCAACTTGGATTCCTTTCGGAGCAAGAATGTAACGTTTCTCACCATCTGCATAGTTTACAAGAGCGATGTTCGCTGAACGGTTTGGATCATACTCGATTGTAGCAACGCGTCCAGGTATACCGTCTTTATCACGCTTAAAGTCGATGATACGGTATTGACGTTTGTGACCGCCACCTTGATGACGAACAGTCAATCTACCTTGGTTGTTACGTCCGCCTTTTCTGTGAAGCGGTGCAAGCAACGATTTTTCTGGTTTGTCAGTCGTGATTTCAGCAAAATCTGAAGTAGTCATGCCACGACGACCATTACTGGTTGGTTTATACTTTTTAATCGCCATTTTGAATTTCCCTCCTTCTTTTTAAGATTTACGCTTCAAAAATTTCGATTTCTTTGCTGTCAGCAGTTAATTTCACGATCGCTTTTCTGCGACGGCTAGTCATACCAGTGTAGCGTCCAACGCGTTTTGATTTACCTTTGTAGTTTTGAACGTTGACTTTCTCAACTTTCACTCCAAAGATTTCTTCAACAGCGTCTTTCACTTCTGTCTTGTTAGCTCTGACATCAACTTCGAACGTGTACTTCTTCTCTGTCATTAGATCAGCAGAACGTTCAGTAATGATAGGGCGCTTTAGAACATCACGAGGATCTTTCATTATGCAAGTCCCTCCTCTACTTTTTCAACCGCTGCTTTAGTGATCAGAAGTTTGTCGTGGTTGACAACGTCAAGAACGTTGATACCGTTAGCTTCAACAACTGTTACTCCAGGGATGTTACGAGCAGATAAAGCAACTGTTTCGTTTGCATCCGCAGTGACGATCAACGCTTTCTTCTCAACAGATAACCCTTTAAGGATGCCTGCGAATTCTTTCGTTTTCACTGCATCAAGAGTAAGATCTTCAAGAACGATGATGTTGTTGTCGATTACTTTAGAAGACAATACTGACTTGATAGCCAAGCGGCGAACTTTTTTAGGTAATTTATAAGAATAGCTACGTGGTGTTGGACCGAATACGATACCGCCTCCGCGCCATTGTGGTGAACGGATAGAACCTTGACGAGCACGACCTGTACCCTTCTGTCTCCAAGGTTTACGACCTCCGCCACGTACTTCAGAACGAGTTTTTACTTTGTGAGTTCCTTGACGTAAGGAAGCTCTTTGCATAAGAATAGCATCGAATACTACGCTTTCGTTTGGCTCAATTCCAAACACAGAAGCGTTTAATTCGATTTCACCGTTAGTAGAACCGTTTTGGTTAAATAATGCTACTTTTGGCATGACTTGTTTCCTCCTTTCCTAAGAGAGTTATTTAGTTTTAACTGCACTCTTTACAGTTACTAGAGATTTTTTAGCTCCTGGTACGTTTCCTTTGATCAAAAGAAGATTGCGTTCTGCATCAACTTTAACGATCTCAAGATTTTGGACAGTGATTTGCTCTCCGCCCATACGTCCTGGAAGAAGTTTACCTTTGAATACTCGGTTTGGATCAACAGGTCCCATTGAACCAGGACGACGGTGGTAACGTGAACCGTGAGTCATTGGTCCGCGTGATTGTCCGTGGCGTTTGATAGCCCCTTGGAATCCTTTACCTTTTGATGTTCCTGTTACATCTACGATATCTCCATTTGCGAAAATATCAACTTTGACTTCCTGACCAACTTCATACGCATCTAACTCCACACCGCGTAATTCTTTTACGAAGCGCTTAGGAGCAGTTTCCGCTTTAGCAACGTGGCCTTTCTCTGGTTTGTTAGAAAGCTTCTCACGTTTGTCGTCAAAACCGATTTGGATTGCTTCATAGCCATCCGTGTCAGTAGTCTTCTTCTGAAGAACAACGTTAGCAGCAGCCTCAACAACAGTTACAGGGATAAGATCACCGTTTTCTGCGAATACTTGCGTCATACCAATTTTTCTACCTAAGATTCCTTTGGTCATTCGTCACACCTCCTATAATATGTGTTTTCTATTTGAATTAAAGTTTGATTTCGATATCTACACCGGATGGTAAATCTAAACGCATAAGTGCATCAACTGTTTGCGGAGTTGGATTCACGATGTCGATTAGACGTTTGTGAGTACGCATCTCGAATTGCTCACGAGAATCTTTGTACTTATGCACCGCACGAAGGATTGTGTAAACTGATTTTTCAGTTGGAAGCGGGATTGGACCAGATACACTAGCACCAGAACGCTTAGCCGTTTCAACAATCTTCTCAGCAGATTGATCAAGAATTCTATGATCATATGCTTTTAAACGAATACGAATTTTTTGTTTTGCCATTATTTTCCCTCCTTTTCGCCTACTTACGTTAGACAGTTCTCCGTGAGAAAAACCTGATCACCTTGCCATGGCAAAGCGGCCGGGTGTGTCAGCAACCTCTCACTTCATCGCAGTCAAAGACCAACATGCACTATTGTACCAAATTGGCCTGCGTGTTGCAATAATAAATCGGATAAATTTATGATTTGCACACTTTTCATATTATACAGGGGTTCAGCCTATAAATCAAGCTTTCCCTGAAGATGATGTGTAGCTGTCTTCCTGACGATACGAATAAATTCTTCTGGCTCTTCAATATGCGGAGAATGCGCAGATTCTTTAAAAGTAAACCACTCTTTTATTGGTGCTGTAAGTTGATCAACATATGGTTTTGATACAGCAGCTGGTGTAATCAAGTCATGTTCCCCGATGATAAAGTAGCAGGGTATTAATATAGAAGAAACTCGGTATTGAATGCTTTCGTTCATCAGCTCGTCCCACAGTAAATCCTGGCTATACTTCTGTCCCATAAGGAATTTCCACTTATCTTTTAGCTGATAATGCTTACTAACAAGAAATGCATACAGCATTTGAAAAAGTGGCTTCCACCTATGCGTGAGCCCTACTTTTGCGAACTCTTTGTATAGAGAGAACAAAGCATGAGCAGAGGTGCGTTTCCAAGGGGGTGGTGTCAGCAATCTTAGACACCTAGTGAAGAAATGCTTTCCTTGATATTTTTTTAGAAGAAGTTCGTACGATACAATATCCTCTTTTAATACTTCAACCACCTGACTAATCCCATAATAGGCATGATACAAATCTGGTCGTTTATGTACAGCTTGTATCGCTATTAATGATCCCCATGAATAACCTGCAATGTATATTTTCGTTTGATCATTATAAGAAAGCAGTTTTTCTGTAAGCTCAATCGTATCCTCTACGAATTGCCCAATGGTCATAGAAGACTCAGGAATGTTTTTTTGATAAGACAGTCCTGCACCGCGCTGGTCCCAATGAACAACAGTGAAGTCTTGATCAAGTTCCTTATGAAAGGAATCGATATAACTCATTTGAGCTGAGCCTGGGCCACCGTGTAAAAATAATAAAACAGGTTTTGTTTTTTCTGCTTGATCTTCTTTTATCATAATCCATTGATCAAGACCGCCAATCGGCCACTTTTTCAACATTGTCTTCGCCATTCCAGTGATCCTCTCGGTTCCATTTAGATTCTATAGCTTATAGTAGCCGTTATGCACTGGAAAAGCAAAAAAAGAGACCCTTTTGCAAGGAGTCTCTTTTAACTGTTATTACTTAATGATAGTAGAAACGACGCCAGAACCTACAGTACGTCCACCCTCACGGATAGAGAAACGAGTTCCTTCTTCGATAGCGATAGTAGAGATAAGTTCAACTTCCATCTCAGTGTTATCGCCAGGCATTACCATTTCAGTACCTTCTGGAAGATGTACGATACCAGTTACGTCAGTTGTACGGAAGTAGAACTGCGGACGGTAGTTAGTGAAGAATGGAGTATGACGTCCACCCTCTTCTTTAGAAAGTACATAAACTTCAGCTTTGAAACGGCTATGTGGAGTGATTGTACCTGGTTTAGCAAGTACTTGACCACGTTGGATATCTTCACGAGATACACCACGAAGTAGTGCACCGATGTTGTCACCAGCTTCAGCATAGTCAAGAAGTTTACGGAACATTTCAACACCTGTAACAGTTGTTTTACCGTTTTCTTCTTGAAGACCGATGATTTCAACTTCGTCACCGACTTTAACTTGTCCACGCTCAACACGACCAGTAGCAACTGTTCCACGACCAGTGATTGAGAATACGTCCTCAACTGGCATCATGAATGGCTTCTCAGTGTCACGCTCTGGAGTTGGGATGTACTCATCAACCGCATCCATAAGTTCGAAGATTTTTGCTTCGTAATCAGCATCACCTTCAAGAGCTTTAAGAGCAGAACCTTTGATAACTGGTACATCATCACCAGGGAAGTCATAGTCAGAAAGAAGGTCACGAACTTCCATTTCAACAAGTTCAAGTAACTCTTCATCGTCAACCATGTCACATTTGTTAAGGAATACTACGATGTAAGGAACACCTACGTTACGAGAAAGTAGGATGTGCTCACGTGTTTGTGGCATTGGACCATCAGCAGCAGATACTACTAAGATCGCGCCGTCCATTTGAGCAGCACCAGTGATCATGTTTTTAACATAGTCAGCGTGTCCTGGGCAGTCTACGTGTGCATAGTGACGAGTTTCAGTTTCATACTCAACGTGTGCAGTTGAGATTGTGATTCCACGCTCGCGCTCTTCTGGAGCACCATCGATTTGGTCATAAGCCATAGCTGTACCTTTACCAGATTTCTTATGAAGAACTGTTGAGATAGCAGCAGTTAGAGTTGTTTTACCATGGTCAACGTGTCCAATTGTACCAATGTTAGCATGCGATTTGGAACGGTCGAATTTTTCTTTAGCCATTCTAAAAATCCTCCTTAAAGGTTCATTGTATTTGGTATGAGTGATAGAAAGTGAAGAGTTACCTCCCACTTTCTGATCTTCAATAGTAGTTATACTTTAGTTTAAAGGCAAAATCAATTATTCACCTTTATTTTTTTTGATGATTTCTTCACTGATGCTCTTAGGCACTTCTTCGTAGTGATCCATGTGCATAGTGAAAGTACCGCGTCCTTGTGTGTTAGAACGGAGTGCAGTTGCATATCCGAACATTTCAGAAAGTGGAACCATAGCGCGAACAACTTGAGCGTTACCGCGAGCTTCCATACCTTCTACACGTCCACGACGAGATGTGATATCACCCATGATGTCTCCCATGTATTCTTCTGGGATAACGACTTCTACTTTCATCATTGGCTCAAGTAGAACTGGGTTACATTTGCTGACAGCATTTTTCAATGCCATAGATGCAGCAATTTTAAACGCCATTTCGTTAGAGTCAACATCGTGGTAAGATCCATCGAATAATTTTGCTTTGATGTCGATTAATGGGAATCCAGCTAATACACCATTTTCTAGTGAATCTTCAAGACCTGCTTGAATTGCTGGAATGTATTCACGTGGAACAACCCCACCGACGATTGCATTTGTGAATTCGAAGCCTGCGCCTTCTTCGTTTGGTTCGAATTCGATCCAAACGTGTCCGAACTGACCGCGTCCACCAGACTGACGTACGAATTTACCTTCAACTTTTGCACTAGAACGGAATGTTTCACGGTACGCAACTTGAGGAGCTCCTACGTTAGCTTCAACCTTGAACTCACGCTTCATACGGTCAACAATGATATCAAGGTGAAGCTCACCCATACCAGAGATGATCGTTTGACCAGTTTCAGTGTTTGTTTGTGTACGGAATGTTGGATCCTCTTCAGCTAGTTTAGCTAAAGCGATACCCATTTTATCTTGGTCAGCCTTAGATTTAGGCTCGATAGCTACATCGATAACTGGCTCTGGGAATTCCATAGACTCAAGGATAACAAGATTTTTCTCGTCACAAAGAGTATCACCAGTAGATGTATCTTTAAGACCAACAGCTGCTGCGATATCCCCTGCATATACAGTAGAGATTTCTTCACGGCTGTTTGCGTGCATTTGAAGGATACGTCCAACACGCTCACGCTTGTTCTTAGAAGAGTTCTTCACGTAAGAACCAGAATCAAGTGTTCCAGAGTATACGCGGAAGAAAGTTAGTTTCCCAACATAAGGGTCAGTCATAACTTTAAATGCAAGAGCTGCGAATGGTGCGTCATCAGTAGACTCACGTACAACCTCTTCATTTGTATCTGGCAATGTACCTTTGATTGCAGCAACATCAGTTGGTGCAGGAAGGTAGTCAAGCACAGCGTCAAGTACAAGCTGAACACCTTTGTTTTTGAAAGCAGATCCAACAAGAACTGGGTAGAATTCAACATTCAAAGTTCCTTTACGGATTGCAGCTTTCAATTCAGGAATTGTGATTTCTTCACCCTCAAGGTATTTTTCCATAAGCTCTTCATCAAGCTCAGCGACAGCTTCAATCAAGCTGCTGCGAAGCTCTTCAGCTTTGTCTTTATACTCAGCAGGGATTTCTTGTGCATCAGAGCGAGTTCCAAGGTCATCTTCGTAGAAGTATGCTACGTTTTCTACAAGGTCGATGATTCCTTCGAATTGATCTTCAGCGCCGATCGGCAATTGAATTGCATGAGCGTTCGCTTGAAGACGATCTCTTAATGTGCTTACAGAGTAAAGGAAGTCCGCACCGGTTTTATCCATTTTGTTAACGAATACGATACGAGGTACTCCGTAAGTTGTTGCTTGGCGCCAAACTGTTTCAGTTTGAGGCTCTACACCTGATTGTGCATCAAGAACAGCAACCGCACCATCAAGTACACGCAAAGAACGTTCAACTTCAACAGTGAAGTCTACGTGTCCTGGTGTATCAATGATGTTTACACGGTAACCTTTCCATTGTGCTGTAGTAGCAGCAGAAGTGATTGTAATACCACGTTCTTGCTCCTGCTCCATCCAGTCCATTTGTGAAGCTCCTTCGTGAGTTTCACCAATTTTATGGATACGACCAGTGTAGTACAAGATACGCTCAGTCGTTGTCGTTTTACCGGCATCGATGTGAGCCATGATACCAATATTACGAGTTTTGTCTAAGGAGAACTCTCTTGCCATTGGGTAATTTCTCCTTCCTTATTAGGGAATAGTTTTTTTAGTTTGGTATAAATCCTACCAGCGGTAGTGAGCGAATGCTTTGTTCGCTTCTGCCATTTTGTGTGTATCTTCACGTTTCTTAACAGCAGCACCAGTGTTGTTAGCTGCGTCAAGGATTTCGTTAGCAAGACGCTCTTCCATCGTTTTTTCTCCACGAAGACGAGCGTAGTTTACTAACCAGCGAAGACCTAAAGTCGTACGACGATCTGGGCGAACTTCTACAGGAACTTGGTAGTTAGCTCCACCTACACGACGTGCTTTAACTTCAAGAACTGGCATGATGTTTTTCAAGGCTTGTTCGAAAACCTCCATCGCTTCATTACCAGTACGTTCTTTGATGATATCAAATGACTTGTAGAGAATAGTTTGTGACTTTCCTCTTTTACCGTCGATCATCATTTTGTTGATCAAACGAGATACAAGTTTAGAATTGTAAATTGGATCTGGCAAAACGTCTCTTTTTGCTACAGGACCTTTACGTGGCATCTGAATAGCCTCCCTTCTCTTTTAAAAGGATTTCTATCTGTCTTTCATCTCAATTTCATTGTCAACTGTCTGACTCCACTGATCTGAACTCAACTTCTAAAAACCCTTATGTTTGTTTATATTATTTACTTTGTTTAGGGCGTTTTGTTCCGTATTTAGAACGTCCTTGCATACGACCGTCAACTCCGGCAGTATCAAGCGCACCACGAACGATGTGGTAACGTACACCCGGTAAGTCTTTTACACGTCCGCCACGGATAAGTACTACACTGTGCTCTTGTAGGTTATGTCCGATACCAGGAATGTAAGCTGTTACCTCAATCAGGTTAGACAAACGTACACGAGCATATTTACGTAGTGCTGAGTTTGGTTTTTTCGGTGTCATTGTACCGACACGAGTACAAACCCCGCGCTTCTGTGGAGATGTTACGTTAGTGTGCTCTTTTTTGAAACTGTTGTATCCTTTGTTAAGTGCAGGAGACTTTGAGTTTTCAACTTTACTCACGCGTCCTTTGCGTATTAGCTGATTAATTGTAGGCATGTTGTTATTCCTCCCTTCATTACTTTTTTTATAACCCACATACCCAGGTGGTTCATCAAAAGGCAAAAAACAATGCTTTTGCATTTTAAGCATGCAAAAACAAAACAAGTACGCTATAACATAATGGCAACAGCTGCTGCCCCAACTTCAATTCCGCAGGCCTTGCCGAGCTTTTTCATGGAATCTACCACTAAAATGTCTACACCCTTCTCTTGCGCTAGTTTCATTACACTAGCGGTTAAAGCAGGATCAGCATCTTTCGCTACGACGATTTCCTTCACTGAATCTCGTTTCAGAGCTTTTACTGTTTGCTTCGTACCAATAATAATGGATTGAGCCTGTGATACTTTATCATAAGACATCGAATATCCTCCAAAGTAACAGGTTTTATTTTGAGCACCTTGGTTATATTATCATCATGGCAGAAGGATGTCAATATCGTTTGACAGATAATCTTGACATCCTTCACCATTTTTTGATGATTTTTATAGAAATCTTAAGAGAAAGATTACTCTACAGGAACCATATCGTCAGACGGCTGCACTTGTGAAACCGGCTTAACTTTACGGTAGTTTGGCATTCCAGTTCCAGCAGGAACAAGTTTACCGATGATGACATTCTCTTTCAAGCCAAGCAGTTCATCACGTTTTCCTTTGATCGCCGCATCTGTTAGGACACGAGTCGTTTCTTGGAAGGATGCTGCAGACAAGAATGAGTCTGTTTCAAGCGATGCTTTTGTAATACCAAGAAGAACTGGACGGCCTGTTGCAGGGCGTTTGCCTTCGAATAGTACTTTTTTGTTCGCTTCTGTGAATTGGTGTACATCAAGAAGTGTGCCTGGTAATACATCTGTATCCCCTGCATCAGCGACACGCACTTTACGAAGCATTTGGCGAACCATTACTTCTACGTGCTTATCTCCGATTTCTACCCCTTGCATACGGTATACTTTTTGTACTTCATGAAGCAGATATTCTTGAACAGCTGTCATATCAGTCACTTTAAGAAGTTCTTTCGGATCGATTGAACCTTCTGTCAGTACTTGACCACGAGTGACTTTGTCACCTTCAACAACTTTCAGACGTGCATTGTAAGGAGCTGTGTAAGAGCGAGTTTCAACTTCGCCTTGAACCACAATTTCCTGTTGCTTGTCACGAACATCGTTAATTTCAGCAACGACACCATCAATTTCAGAAATGGTTGCCTGCCCTTTCGGATTACGCGCTTCAAATAACTCTTGGATACGAGGTAAACCTTGAGTGATATCGTCTCCTGCTACCCCACCGGTGTGGAACGTACGCATTGTAAGCTGTGTTCCTGGCTCACCGATCGATTGTGCAGCGATGATTCCAACTGCTTCACCGACTTCAACGTCAGTACCAGTTGCAAGGTTACGGCCGTAGCATCGTTTACATACACCATGAGGCGTGTTACATGTAAATGCAGAACGGATCCATACTTCCTCGATTCCTGCTTCAACTACTTCAAGTGCTTTATCTTCATCAATTAGTTCGTTTTCGCCAACAATGACTTCGCCCGTTTCAGGATGAACAATTGGTTTTCTTGCAAAACGTCCGATAAGACGTTCTTCAAGTTTCTCAATAATTTCATTTCCTTCTTTAATGGACTTCGCCAAGATTCCACGGTCTGTACCGCAATCTGTTTCACGGATGATAACATCCTGCGCAACGTCAACGAGACGACGCGTGAGGTAACCAGAGTCAGCTGTTTTAAGAGCTGTATCGGCAAGACCTTTACGCGCTCCGTGAGTAGAAATAAAGTATTCCAATACGGTTAAACCTTCACGGAAACTAGATTTGATCGGAAGTTCAATGATACGTCCAGCCGGGTTGGCCATCAGACCACGCATACCAGCCAGCTGAGTGAAGTTAGATGCGTTACCACGCGCTCCAGAGTCACTCATCATGTAGATAGGGTTGACTTCATCAAGGGACTTCATCAGTTTACCTTGGATGACATCTTTAGAAGAACTCCAGATCGAAATGACTCTCTCGTAACGCTCTTCTTCAGTAATCAAACCACGTCTGAATTGCTTCATGACGTTATCTACTTTTGCTTGCGCTTCTTCGAGGATCTTCTGTTTATCATCTAATACGACGATATCAGACACCCCAACCGTAATACCCGCTTTAGTAGAGTATTTGAAACCAAGATTTTTCATGCGGTCAAGCATTTTAGATGTCTCAGTGATATGGAATCTCTTAAAGATTTCCGCAATGATTTTACCTAAAATACCTTTTTTGAACGGCGCATTGATTTCTTGTTTCTCGATCGCAGCTTTGACATCTTCTCCTTTTTCAAGGAAGAAGCGGTCAGGCGTTTTTTCTTCAATATTGCTCTTTGTCGGCTCATTCATGTAAGGGAATGATTCCGGTAAGATTTCGTTAAAGATTAGTTTTCCAACTGTTGTAATCAACAATTTAGAACGCTGTTCATCAGTGAATGTCACATTCTTCAACGAGTTAGCTGCAACAGCTACACGTGTATGAAGATGCACATACCCATTTTGATAAGCTAGAAGGGCTTCGTTCGTATCTTTGAAGACCATACCTTCTCCGATAGCACCTTTACGCTCAAGTGTAAGGTAGTAGTTACCTAGCACCATATCCTGAGATGGCGTAACAACAGGTTTTCCATCTTTCGGGTTCAAAATGTTTTGAGCAGCAAGCATTAAGATACGAGCTTCAGCTTGAGCTTCAGCAGATAATGGTACGTGAACCGCCATTTGGTCACCATCAAAGTCAGCGTTGTAGGCAGTACATACAAGTGGATGCAGACGAATTGCGCGTCCTTCCACAAGTGTAGGTTCAAACGCTTGAATACCAAGTCTGTGAAGAGTTGGTGCACGGTTTAGTAAGACTGGATGCTCACGAATCACTGATTCTAAAACATCCCAAACTTCCGGCTGCACGCGCTCAATCTTACGTTTCGCGCTCTTAATGTTGTGAGCTAATCCTTTTTCAACAAGCTCCTTCATCACGAATGGTTTGAATAGTTCAAGAGCCATTTCTTTCGGAAGTCCACACTGATACATTTTCAAATGTGGTCCAACGACGATAACGGAACGTCCAGAATAGTCAACACGTTTACCAAGCAAGTTTTGACGGAAACGCCCTTGTTTCCCTTTCAGCATGTGAGAAAGAGATTTCAATGGTCTATTTCCTGGTCCTGTTACTGGTCGGCCTCTACGTCCATTATCAATCAAAGCATCGACAGCTTCTTGAAGCATACGCTTCTCGTTCTGAACGATGATGCTTGGCGCGCCAAGATCTAATAAACGTTTCAGACGATTGTTACGGTTGATGACACGACGATAAAGGTCGTTCAAGTCAGAAGTAGCAAAACGTCCGCCATCAAGCTGAACCATCGGACGTAATTCTGGTGGAATAACCGGAAGTACATCAAGGATCATCCAAGACGGTTTGTTTCCTGAGTTACGGAAAGCTTCCAACACTTCAAGGCGTTTGATCGCACGTGTACGACGCTGTCCTTGAGCTGTTTTTAGCTCTTCTTTGAGTGTATCTACTTCTTTCACAAGATCGATATCTTGAAGAAGTTTGTTAATTGCTTCTGCACCCATAGCTGCTTGGAAGGTGTTACCGTATTTATCTAAATAAGCACGGAATTCTTTCTCAGAAAGAAGTTGTTTCTTCTCAAGCGGTGTGTTGCCCGGATCAGTCACGACGTAAGAAGCGAAGTAAATCACTTCTTCTAACGCACGTGGTGACATATCTAGAACAAGACCCATACGGCTTGGGATACCTTTGAAATACCAAATGTGGGAAACTGGGGCAGCCAGTTCGATATGCCCCATTCTCTCACGACGGACTTTTGCCCGTGTTACTTCTACACCACAACGGTCACATACAACACCCTTATAACGAACGCGTTTATACTTTCCACAATGACATTCCCAGTCTTTTTGCGGTCCGAAGATACGTTCACAAAAGAGACCATCTTTTTCCGGTTTCAGTGTACGATAGTTAATCGTTTCAGGCTTTTTCACTTCACCAAAAGACCAAGAACGGATTTTATCAGGTGATGCGAGACCGATGTTCATATACTCAAAATTGTTCACATCTAGCAAGGGGCCTACCTCCCTTTTAATCTTCGGGTTATACCCTAGTCACTTGCTCTAATCGTTTCTGCTATTCTTTTGTGACTGCGTCACGTTCAAGATCGACAGGTGCGAGGTCTGCAGCATCTTCGTCATTAGATAACGCTAATCCGTCTGCTTTCTTCGTTTCCTCATCGTCTTCTAAATCTCTCATTTCTATCTCTTCTTCATCGCCAGATAGGATTTTCACATCCATACCTAAACTTTGAAGTTCTTTAATTAATACTTTGAATGATTCAGGGACACCTGGTTCAGGTACGTTATCCCCTTTGACGATCGCTTCGTATGTTTTCACACGACCCACAACGTCATCCGATTTTACAGTTAAGATTTCTTGAAGTGTATATGCTGCACCGTAAGCTTCAAGTGCCCATACTTCCATCTCTCCGAAACGCTGTCCACCAAACTGTGCTTTACCGCCCAGTGGCTGCTGCGTAACAAGTGAGTATGGTCCAGTTGAACGAGCGTGAAGTTTATCGTCAACCATGTGAGCCAGTTTGATCATGTACATGATTCCGACTGATACACGGTTATCGAATGGTTCACCAGTTCGACCGTCATAAAGGACTGTTTTCGCATCACGGGACATACCTGCTTCTTCAAGCGTTTCCCAAACATCTTCCTCACGCGCACCATCAAATACTGGTGACGCAATGTGGATGCCTAGGTAACGTGCAGCCATACCCATATGAAGCTCAAGTACCTGACCGATATTCATACGAGATGGTACCCCTAGAGGGTTTAACATGATATCAATCGGTGTTCCATCTGGAAGATACGGCATATCTTCTTCTGGAAGAATCTTAGAGATAACACCTTTGTTACCATGTCGTCCGGCCATTTTGTCACCTTCAGAAATTTTACGCTTCTGAACGATGTATACACGGACTAGCTGGTTAACACCTGGTGGTAATTCATCTCCATCTTCACGGTTAAAGACTTTGACATCATGGATGATTCCGCCGCCGCCGTGTGGTACACGTAGAGACGTATCACGTACTTCACGAGCCTTTTCACCGAAGATTGCATGTAATAGACGTTCTTCAGCTGTTAGTTCTGTTACACCTTTAGGCGTTACTTTCCCGACAAGAAGGTCTCCGTCTTTTACTTCTGCACCAATACGGATGATTCCACGCTCGTCAAGGTTGCGTAAAGCATCTTCCCCAACGTTTGGAATATCACGCGTAATTTCTTCTGGTCCAAGCTTTGTATCACGAGCTTCTGATTCATATTCTTCAATATGAATAGAAGTGTAGACGTCATCTTTTACAAGGCGCTCACTCATAATGATCGCATCCTCATAGTTGTAACCGTCCCAAGTCATGAAGCCGACCATGACGTTACGTCCTAGAGCCAATTCACCTTTTTCCATAGAAGGACCGTCTGCAAGGATTTCCCCTTTGACGACTTCATCTCCAACACTTACAATTGGGCGCTGGTTGTAGCAAGTCCCTTGGTTAGAGCGGACAAATTTCAGCAAGCTGTATTTGTCTAGGTTTCCTTTGACTTGTTGTCCGTCAACGTCTTCATAACGGCGAACCCAAATATTCTTCGCTTCAACACGTTCTACAACACCTGGGTAACGGCAGATCACAGCAGCACCAGAGTCTTTACCTGATACATACTCCATACCTGTACCAACAATCGGTGATTCCGGCTGCATCAAAGGCACAGCCTGACGTTGCATGTTCGCTCCCATTAGAGCACGGTTAGAGTCATCGTTTTCTAAGAATGGGATACATGCTGTCGCTGCAGAAACAACCTGCTTCGGCGAAACGTCCATGTAGTCAACGCGGTTTCGAGGAACAACGGTGTTTTCCCCTCTAAAACGAGCGATAATGTTATCATCGATAAACGAACCATCATCAGCTAGCTGAGCGTTCGCTTGTGCTACAACGTAGTTATCCTCTTCATCAGCGGTTAAGTAATCGATTCTCGGCGTCACTTTACCTGTTTCAGGATCAACCCGACGGTAAGGTGTTTCGATAAATCCGAAGCGGTTCACTTTCGCAAATGAAGATAGAGAGTTGATCAAACCAATGTTTGGACCCTCTGGTGTTTCAATCGGACACATACGACCATAGTGAGAATAGTGAACGTCACGAACTTCCATTCCTGCACGCTCACGTGTCAAACCACCCGGTCCAAGCGCTGATAGACGACGTTTGTGTGTCAATTCAGCAAGCGGGTTTGTTTGATCCATGAACTGAGAAAGCTGAGAGCTACCAAAGAATTCTTTGATAGAAGCGATCACAGGACGGATGTTGATCAGCTGCTGAGGTGTGATCGTGTTCGTGTCTTGAATCGACATTCTTTCACGAACAACACGCTCCATTCTGCTTAAACCAATACGGAATTGGTTTTGCAGAAGTTCACCTACAGAACGCAGACGACGGTTACCAAGGTGATCGATATCATCTGTGTCACCTACTCCATGAAGCAGGTTAAAGAAGTAACTGATTGAAGCAATGATGTCAGAAGGCGTGATGTTCTTCACAGCTTCCTCTACATATGCATTACCAATCACGTTGATCACTTGCTCGCCTTCTTGATCAGTTGGTGCATAAATCTTGATAGATTGAAGTTCTACTTCATCCTCTACTACGCCACCATTTGGATAAAGCTTTCTAAATCCGATGCCGTTTTCTAAGTATGGAAGAACTTTATCAAGCACTCTTCTATCTAAAATTTGACCTTTTTCTGCTAGGATTTCACCTGTTTCAGGATCAACTAGCGTTTCAGCCAATTTTTGATTGAATAGTCTATTTTTAATATGAAGCTTCTTATTAATCTTGTAGCGTCCAACATTTGCTAGGTCATATCTCTTCGGATCAAAGAAGCGAGAGTCTAGCAAGCTTTTCGCATTTTCAACAGTTGGTGGCTCTCCGGGACGAAGACGCTCGTAGATTTCGAGAAGTGCTTTATCGGCATTCTCTGTATTGTCTTTTTCCAACGTATTGCGTAGGTATTCATTCTCGCCAATGAGGTCAAGAATCTCTTGATCAGAGCTGAAGCCGAGAGCACGCAAAAGAACCGTAACCGGCAACTTACGTGTGCGATCGATGCGTACATAGACTACATCCTTCGCATCAGTTTCGTATTCTAACCATGCGCCACGGTTTGGAATGACAGTCGCAGTAAAACCTTTTTTACCGTTTTTGTCTACTTTACCACTGAAATATACACTTGGAGAACGTACTAACTGAGAAACGATTACACGTTCCGCACCATTAATGATAAAAGTACCTGTGTCTGTCATGATTGGGAAATCACCCATAAACACATCTTGGTCTTTTACTTCTCCAGTTTCTTTGTTAATTAAACGAACTTTTACTCTTAGTGGAGCAGAGTAAGTTACATCACGTTCTTTTGATTCTGCTACAGGATACTTAGGATCCCCTAGGCTGTAATCAATGAATTCAAGAGAAAGGTTACCAGTAAAATCCTCAATTGGGGATATATCTTGAAACATCTCTCTAAGACCCTCATCAAGAAACCACTGATAAGAAGAGGTTTGAATTTCAATGAGATTTGGTAATTCTAACACTTCGCTTATGCGTGCGTAGCTTCTGCGCTGGCGGTGTCGTCCATACTGAACTAGTTGACCTGTCAACTGATTCACCCCTCAAATCATGCGTATTATATGTGTAAAAAGTATTTCTGTCTTTCAAATGTCAGTAAAGAAATACTTTTACAAGACAAAAGAAAAAAGGGTTTCTAAAATAAGAAAACCACATCCAAAAACAAATACCGATTTTATTAGTTTTCCCAAGTATGCATAATTTATACAAAATAGTTGTTTTTTAAGCCTATCAAGCAAAATATACACATTGGCATTTTATAATGTTAACACAGCTAGGAAACTGCGTCAAACTTTTTTAGCTTTGATAATATAGTAGCCCTTTTTTTTCATAACGACCGTCACTTCTCCAAAAAGCTGCTCTAATTTCTCAATCGCAGATGGTCCACCTTGTTTTTTCTGAATAACCACCCACAACTCACCTTCCGGCAATAAATGATCAGCACTTTTTTCAAAGATCGCATGTACTACTTTCTTCCCTGCCCGTATTGGGGGATTGGTCAGTATAGAGGCAAAAGCAGCTGATGAATGAACATTCGAGAACAAATCACTTTGATAGATGCGGACATTATCAATGCGATTATGCTTAGCGTTTTCCTTTGAAAGTTCGACTGCTCTTTCGTTCACATCAATCATATGAATGGTGCGGCCTGTCATTTCGTTTGCTAACGATAAGCCGATCGGTCCATAACCGCAACCGACATCTAAGACGTCGCCATCCAAGTCAGGTTCTTCAAAAGCTTCAATTAAAAGCCTCGAACCATAGTCGACTTCTTTCTTAGAAAACACTCCACTGTCACTTGTAAAAGTAAAGCTACGGTTTCTCAAGGTGAAGTCCCATGTCTGTTTATTGCTTTTCACTGATGGCTTTTCCGTATAATAGTGGTCACTCATGGTGAATGGACCTCCTCTGGATTCAATCGTTTCAGGAGATAAGAAAAGAAAAAGCCCGCCAGTAAAAGCGAGCTTTCCCAAAAGATTAGGCGAAGATTACTTAACTTCTACAGAAGCGCCAACTTCTTCAAGCTTAGCTTTAAGTTCTTCAGCTTCTTCTTTAGCAATACCTTCTTTAAGTGGTTTTGGAGTGTTGTCAACAAGTTCTTTAGCTTCTTTCAAGCCAAGACCAGTGATTTCACGAACCACTTTGATAACTTTGATTTTTTGGTCTCCAGCACCAGCAAGTACTAGATCAAAATCAGTTTTTTCTTCAGCAGCAGCACCGCCACCAGCAGCTACAGCTACAGGAGCAGCAGCAGTTACGCCAAATTCTTCTTCGATTGCTTTTACTAAGTCGTTTAACTCAAGTACAGTTGCTTCTTTAACTGAAGCAATGATTTCTTCGATATTTAAAGCCATTTGTAATTCCTCCATTTTAAGTTTTTTTACGTCAAGTACGCATTAAGCGCCTTGTTCTTCTTTTTGATCTGCAACTGCTTTAGTAGCAAGAGCAAGGTTACGAACTGGAGCTTGAAGAACGCTAAGCAACATAGAAAGTAAGCCTTCGCGAGACGGAAGTTCCGCAAGAGCCTTCACTTCTTCTACAGTCGCTACGTTTCCTTCGATAACACCAGCTTTGATTTCTAAAGCTTCGTGGCTTTTCGCAAATTCGTTGATGATTTTCGCAGGTGCGATAACATCTTCGTTACTGAATGCGATAGCGTTTGGACCTGTTAAGAAATCGTTTAAACCCGTTAGTTCAACTTGTTCAACTGCACGGCGAGTCAAAGTATTTTTGTAAACTTTGAATTCTACGCCAGCATCACGAAGCTGTTTACGAAGTTCAGTCACTTCAGAAACTGAAAGACCGCGGTAATCTACGATTACAGTAGACATACTGTCTTTAAATTTAGAAGTAATTTCATCAACGACAACTTTTTTAGTATCGATTGCATTGCTCATGGTTACACCTCCTGTACATTCTTTGTGTAACACTTATACCGATCAGGCCATCACGTTCCTAACGAACGGTTCTCCATATAAAAAGCCTCCATTAAGACATGGAGGCTGTATATACAAGCATACGTTAACGTAAGACTGTGACATATACACCTCGGCGGGTTAATTAAGCCATAAGGCCCCTGCTGTCTACGGTATAAATGATTATTCTATTTTACAACATTTTGATATTATCAAAACGATTGTGATAAGTCAAGAATTATTTTGCAGAGAAAGAAGATGGATCCACTTTCACGCCAGGGCCCATAGTAGATGTAACAGAAACGTTTTTCACGTATACACCTTTAGCCGCTGCAGGTTTTGCTTTAAGGATTGTGTCATAGATTGTTGCAAAGTTCTCAACAAGCTTTTCGTCCTCGAAAGAAACCTTTCCGATTGGCGCGTGGATGTTACCAGCTTTATCAACGCGGTATTCTACTTTACCAGCTTTGATTTCATTGATTGCTTTTTCTACTTCGAAAGTTACAGTTCCTGTTTTAGGGTTTGGCATAAGACCTTTTGGTCCAAGTACACGACCGATCTTACCAACTTCACCCATCATGTCAGGTGTCGCAACGATTACATCGAATTCGAACCAGCCTTGTTGGATTTTAGTGATGTAATCAGAATCTCCAACGTAGTCTGCTCCAGCAGCTTCTGCTTCTTTTGCTTTTTCGCCTTTAGCGAACACAAGAACGCGTTGAGTTTTACCAGTTCCGTTAGGAAGTACAACTGCACCGCGGATTTGTTGATCGTTTTTACGAGGGTCTACGCCCAAACGAAAAGCAACTTCTACAGTCGCATCAAATTTCGCTGTATTTGCTTTTTTTGTAAGAGAAACAGCTTCAGCAACATCATACGCTTTTGTACGATCGATCAGCTTAGCAGCTTCTACATACTTTTTACCTTTTTTAGCCATTATAAAATCCTCCTTATGTGGTTTTAGCGGAATAACCTCCCACGAATAAGGGTTGCGAACTTGTCAAAACCAAACTCGCAACCCAACAAGACAAAAAATTAATCTTCGATGACAATACCCATACTGCGTGCAGTACCTTCAACCATGCGCATAGCTGATTCAACGCTAGCAGCGTTTAAGTCAGGCATTTTTGTTTCCGCGATTTCGCGTACTTTATCACGCTTAACAGTTGCCACTTTATTACGGTTAGGTTCACCAGAACCAGACTCAATACCAGCTGCTTTTTTAAGTAATACTGCAGCAGGTGGAGTTTTAGTAATAAATGTAAATGAACGGTCTTCAAAAACCGAAATTTCAACAGGAATGATAAGACCAGCTTGGTCAGCTGTACGAGCGTTAAACTCCTTACAGAATCCCATGATATTAACACCGGCTTGACCTAGTGCAGGTCCAACTGGTGGAGCTGGGTTAGCTTTTCCAGCAGGAATTTGCAATTTAACAACTTTTACTACTTTTTTAGCCACGAGACACACCTCCTTAAAGTCCGTGATGTGGTAATAGGGGAATCCCCCTCCCACTCAACAACTTCATTCTTTATATGAATGACGAAATAACTAGCTAGCGATCTTGAGCGAACTCAAGACGTACCTTTGCTATATTACCACTTCTATACACTCATTTCAAGCTCTTTTAAATTACAATTTATCGATCTGAGTGAACTCAAGTTCCACAGGAGTTTCTCTACCAAACATATTAACGAATACTTTGACTTTGCTTTTATCATAATCAATCTCTTCGATAGAGCCTGTGAAGTTAGCAAATGGTCCATCGATGACCTTGACTGTTTCTTTTAGTTCAAAGTCGATTTCTGTCTTGCGCTCTTCAAGTCCCATTCTCTTCAGAATGGTTTCCGCTTCGCCAGGTAATAACGCTGTCGGCTTAGAGCCTGATCCAGCTGATCCAACGAATCCTGTCACACCTGGTGTATTACGAACGACATACCAAGAATCGTCAGTCATGACGATTTCTACTAGCACATATCCAGGGAATACTTTCTTTTTCACTACTTTTTTCTTACCGTTTTTAATGTCCGTTTCTTCTTCTTCTGGTACAACAACGCGGAAAATTTTATCCTGCATGCCCATTGATTCAACACGCTTTTCCAAGTTCGCTTTCACTTTGTTCTCATAGCCAGAGTACGTATGCACAACATACCAATTCTTTTCCATTTTCGTTCAGGACTATTTAGTCCTTCCCTCCCCACATTTCGTAATGTCTATTTGACGAATCTCGAGTACCGGTAAATATTTTCAAGCAATTGAAAAAACCCGTAAAACGGGTTTTTTGGCAAGTCATATTATGATCTATTATAGCACGTTCAGCAGACCATTATTCAAGTATTAATGAATTAATTCGATTAATTGTGAGATTCCTATATCAAGAAAAGAGAAAAAGATGGCAAAAAATACGACTGTTAAAATAACAGTGATCGTGTAGCGGACCATTTCGTTTTTCTTTGGCCAGCTGACCTTTTTCATTTCTTTCCCGACACTTTTTAAGAAACTGATAATACGCATGTAAAAGACCTCCACAGATTAAAGAACGCAAATCCTACTTCGTTTCTAAATGTGTTTTATGTGAATTACAAGTCTTGCAATATTTCTTAACTTCTAATCTTTCAGCTGCTGAAGCAACACTTTTCATTGTCGTATAATTGCGGCTTCCGCAGTCTTTACAGGCTAGAGTAATCTTTTTCCTCATATTTACACCTATTTTCTCGACATCATTTCCTTAGTACCTTATCACAGTGTCGAAAAAGCTGTCAATATAGGTTTGATTAGAGACTGATCTCGCGCAGCTCTAAATATTTCTCTAATTTTCTCTTTACTCTTTGGAGTGCGTTATCAATTGATTTCACATGACGGTTTAAATCTTCAGAAATCTCCTGATAGGACCTGCCATCAAGATAAAGCACAAGTACCTTTCTTTCCAGCTCGCTTAGTAATTCACCCATTTTCATTTCAATATCATCAAATTCTTCTTTGCTAATGATTAAATCTTCTGGGTTAAGCGCTTTAGCACCGGAAATGACGTCCAATAATGTTCTGTCCGATTCTTCATCGTATATCGGCTTGTCTAATGATACATAGGAATTTAACGGGATATGTTTTTGGCGAGTAGCTGTTTTAATTGCGGTGATAATTTGGCGGGTAATACATAATTCTGCAAAAGCCTTAAATGAAGTAAGCTTGTCCTCTCTGAAATCGCGGATAGACTTATAAAGTCCGATCATCCCCTCTTGGACAATGTCCTCTCGATCCGCTCCAATCAAGAAATAAGATCTTGCTTTCGCACGTACAAAATTGCGGTATTTCGTTATTAAATAATCTAGCGCATCACTATCTCCGACATGAACCCTTTCAATGACTTGTTCATCTTCCAACTGGCAAAATTGCTCTCTGATGGACTTACCCTTGCTGTTGTTTAGATTCACTTCGATCCCCCCGACCGCACCTAGATAGAAATATTATACAATAATGGTTGAAATATCGTCAAGCTATTCCAAGTTTCCCCGCCGCCATTTTTCAAACGTTTTCAATACATCTTCTGACAATTCAATTTTGGATGCTGGTTTATCAGAAGTAATCTTTTTGACACGTGTTTCAATCTTTCGTTCAATCACTTCTATCTCTCTTAAGAGCTCTCGTGCTGACTTACGAAGTGCACCCTGTCCAAAAATCGCCCATTGTTCTGTATAATCAGAGGTCGCCACATGAATTTGCGTCCGAATGTTATTCAAGTCCTGTGCCAGTTTTTCAATCCGCTCATCAGCCGTTTCATTTTCTCTTGTAAAGATGACCTCTACTCGGTGGTTTGTCCGCTTCTTTTCGATTCCTTTGACCATATGGGCATCGAATACGACAATGACTCGATACCCTGTATATGCTTGATATTCTGCTAAATGTTGAATCAGCACGTCTCTGGCTTCTTCAAAGCTGTTTTCTTTTAAGTGCTGCAAACGAGGCCATGCACCTATCATGTTGTATCCATCGACTAAGAGGATGTCCATCTCTATTCTCCTAACGGATAACGTTTTCGATACACTTCATACATCAATAGACTAGCGGCAACTGATGCATTTAATGAAGTGACCTTCCCGGCCATTGGCAATTTAATCAAGAAATCACATTTTTCCTTAATCAATCGGCCAATTCCTTTCCCTTCACTGCCGATGACAAGAGCGAGAGGCATCGTGCCATCAAATTGTCTGTAGTCCTGCTTCGCAGATGCATCTGTTCCTGCGACCCAAATTCCTCTTTCTTTCATTTCATCAAGAGCTCTGGAAAGATTGGTTACTTTTGCGACCGGGATATGTTCAATGGCTCCAGTAGATGCTTTCGCAACAGTTGTCGTCAAGCCTACCGCTCGTCGTTTTGGAATGACGATTCCATGTGCACCAACAGCATCGGCCGTACGCATGATCGACCCTAAATTGTGCGGATCTTCAATTTCATCTAAGATGATGAAAAATGGTTGTTCATTCCGCTTTTCAGCAATTTGATACAAATCGTCCAATTCTGCATATTCATATGCTGCTACTTGTGCAACGATTCCCTGGTGCTGACCTGTTACCATCTGATCAAGCTTTTTCCTCGGAACATACTGAATGGTGATATTTTGCTTTTTCGCGAGTTCAATGACCTGCTGGGCTTGTCCTTTTACAGTGTTTTCTGCCATCCAGAGCTTGTATAACTCCCGATCTGACTTCAGTGTTTCAATCACTGCATTTTTCCCAATCACATAATCATGTTGCTGACTCATTTGTCTTCCTCCCTGACGTTCCGATTTCAATCGCCTGACTAATCAACTCTTCTAAGCGTTCGTCCTGCTTCTCAATAAATAAATAACCCATGAGCGCTTCAAACGCTGTACTATAACGATACGTTTGAACGTCTGTGTTTTTAGGCACTGTGCCTGATTTTGCATTTCTTCCTCTTTTCAGCACCGCTTCTTCTGCTTCTGTGAAAAAGCCCTTCTGCTGAAGCTCAAATAAAATAGCGGCCTGAGATTTAGCTGAAACGATCTTACTTGCACGTTTATGAAGCTCATTTGGTTTGGTCGCCCCCGTTTGGAGGAGGTGATGCCTCACGTATACTTCAAAAATGGCATCACCCATATAAGCAAGTGCAAGTCCGTTCAACTGTTTTCCGTCTTTCAGCTTTTCAAAATTCAACATGACCTATTCTCCTCTTTTCCAGCGCGTACCTTGAGGAGTGTCCTCCAATACAATATTCATGCTCTTTAACTGGTCACGAATTTGATCAGACAATGCGAAGTCACGATTCCTTCTAGCTTCATTCCGCTTCTCAATTAATGCTTCTACCTCTTCGTCAAGCGTGTGCTTTTCTTCTAGTGAGAAGCCGAGGACGGATGTGATTTCTTGGAACAAGCCAATAAATGCCTTGATCACTTCCTCAGAAGTATGATCATTTTCCATATAGTAATTCGCTTGTTTCGCTAGTTCAAATAAAACAGAGATGGCATTTGCCGTATTGAAGTCATCATTCATTTCAGAAATAAATGTCGCTCGCTGCTCTTCAATCTTTGTCAACCATTCAGTGTTATCCTCTGTTAAATTGGTACTGCTCTCAAGGCGATGATGTAGATTTGAATAAGATGTTTTGAGTCTGTTAAATGCACTCTTTGTACTTTCCAATAAGTCAATGGAGTAATTGATTGGATGACGATAGTGAACCGACAGCATAAAGAAACGAAGCACATCTGGATCTTGTTCTTTAATAATGTCATGTACAAGCACAAAGTTCCCAAGTGATTTTGACATTTTTTCATTCTCAATATTAATATACCCGTTATGCATCCAATACTTCGCAAAAGGTTTTCCTGTCAAAGCCTCAGATTGAGCGATCTCATTCTCGTGATGAGGGAACGTTAAATCCTGTCCGCCAGCATGAATGTCAATCGTATCGCCTAAATACTTTTTGACCATCGCAGAACACTCGATGTGCCAGCCTGGACGCCCTTCGCCCCACGGGCTATCCCAAGAAATCTCCTGATCCTTTGCGGCCTTCCATAATGCAAAGTCGAGTGCATCCCTTTTCTTTTCACCTACACGAATACGGGCACCTGTCTTTAGTTCATCAATCGATTGGTGAGACAGTTTTCCGTAGCCTTCAAATGAGCGTGTGCTGTAATACACGTCACCATCTGCTTCATAGGCGTAGCCTTTTTCAATCAATGTGGCGATAAACGCAATGATATCATCCATATTTTCTGTCACTCGCGGGTGAAGGTCTGCTTTTTTGCAGCCTAATGCACTGACGTCCTCAAAGTATGCTTGGATAAATCGATCAGCAATCGTTGGGACATCTTCGCCTAATTCATTTGCTGCTTTGATGAGTTTATCATCCACATCAGTAAAGTTGGATACGAAATTCACATCATAGCCGCTATATTCTAAATACTTACGTACCGTGTCATATACAATGGCCGGTCTTGCATTCCCGATATGAATGTAGTTATACACGGTTGGTCCGCATACATACATTTTCACCTTTCCTGGTTCAAGTGGGACAAACTCTTCTTTTTTACGTGTCAATGTATTATAAATATTGATTGTCATGATTGTTCTTCCTTTCTGCTCAATGAAGCCAGCTCACGTTTTAGCTTTTCCATTTCTCGCTCCAATTCTTTGAAACGATCAGAAACTGGATCTGGCAAATCTTGATGATTGAGATCACGATTGATTTTCTTTCCATTTTGAACGACCACTCGCCCAGGTATACCTACAACAGTGGAGTGGTCTGGTACGTCTTTTAACACAACAGACCCCGCACCAATCTTGGACCCTTTTCCTACGGTAATGGAACCGAGCACCTTAGCACCAGTCGCAATCAGGGCATCGTCCAAAATAGTTGGATGCCGCTTTCCCTTTTCTTTCCCTGTTCCCCCTAATGTCACGCCTTGGAAAACAGTGACGTTATCGCCAATTTCACATGTTTCCCCAATCACGACGCCCATGCCGTGATCAATAAAGAACCGCCGGCCGATGGTTGCTGCTGGGTGAATCTCAACCCCTGTGAAAAACCGGCTGACCTGAGAAATGATCCGCGCAAGAAAATACAGCTTACGCTTGTAAAATGCATGCGCAACACGATGAGCCCAAATCGCATGAAGCCCTGAATAGGTTAGCACTACTTCAAGATAGCTTCTAGCAGCAGGATCTTGATCAAACACAGTATCAATATCTTCTTTCAGCATTTTGAAAAACACATGCTCCCCCCGTTCTTCCCCATCAATCTCTCTTAGGACTTGCTCTCTTTTTTGGACAAATAAAAAACGCCTCTGCCATATGACAGAGACGTTTTGAAAACGCGGTTCCACTCTGTTTAGAAAGCCCTCATTTCGCAGCCTTCTCAACTTCATCCCATAACGGAGGGTACCGCCCTTGCATACTAACATACGTGTTCCTCAAGGGTCTTGAGGGTGCATTTCCAACGTCTGCCCATAAGTCTCTTTCAGCCGGTGAAGACTCTTTCTGTGATGGACGATAACATTGTACTTCTCCCTCGCAACGATTTTCCTTATATTTGTTTAATGCGGTTTAATACCGTCTCTTTACCTAGCAGTTCAATACTTTGCGGAAGTTCTGGGCCATGCGTTTGTCCAGTGACAGCCACACGAATTGGCATGAATAGTTTCTTACCTTTATGCCCTGTTTCTTTTTGTACCGCTTTAATGGCAGCTTTGATTTCATCTGGTGTGAAAGACTCAAGACGTTCAAGCTGACCTGCAAACGAAGCCATCACTTCTGGTACTTGCTCTTCTGCAAGAACTTCCTTTGCCTCTTGATTATACTCAATTTGTTCCTTAAAGAACAACTCTGTTAACTCAACAATTTCTGCTCCGTAGCTCAATTGCTCGTGGTATAGAGAAATGAGTTTGCGCACCCACGTGTTTTCTTCTTCTGTCAGCTGCTCGCTTACCTTGCCTGCCTTTTGAAGATGTGGAAGTGTAAGTGCCACAACTTGATCAAGATCAAGTGCTTTCACGTATTGGTTATTCACCCATTTTAGTTTATGCATATCAAATAGAGCTGGTGACTTAGAAAGTCGATTGACATCGAAAATATCGATAAACTGCTCTTTTGTAAATAGTTCCTCTTCACCAACTGGAGACCATCCAAGCAGTGCAATGAAGTTAAACAAAGCTTCTGGTAAATAGCCCAAGTTCTTATACTGTTCGATGAACTGGATAATTGATTCATCACGCTTGCTTAATTTCTTGCGGTTCTCGTTTACAATCAGCGTCATATGTCCGAACAGCGGAACATCCCAGCCAAATGCATTGAAGACCATAATTTGTTTAGGTGTATTCGAGATATGATCCTCACCGCGAAGAATGTGAGTCATTTTCATCAAATGATCATCCACCGCTACAGCGAAGTTATACGTTGGCGTACCATCTTTCTTCACAATAACAAAGTCACCGATGCCGTCTGTTTCAAATGAAATCTCGCCTTTGACCATATCGTCAAATTTGATGATTTCTCCTTTAGGCACTCGGAAGCGGATGCTTGGCTCTCTTCCTTCAGCAATCAGCTTGTCCTCTTCTTCTTTTGATAAATGACTGCATTTACCAGAATATCGAGGCATTTCACTGCGGGCAATTTGTGCTTCACGCTCTTCTTCTAGTTCTTCAGCCGTACAATAGCACTTATACGCCAAGTCTTTCGCTAGTAGCTCGTCATAATATTTTTTGTAAATATCATTACGCTCTGATTGTCTGTAAGGACCGTAGCCGCCATCTTTATCAATGCTCTCGTCCCAATCAATCCCGAGCCATTGCAGGTGGCGAAGCTGGCTTTCTTCTCCGCCTTCTACATTACGCTTTTGATCCGTATCCTCGATTCGAATAATAAATTTGCCGCCTTGACTGCGTGCGAACAAATAGTTGAAAAGAGCCGTTCTAGCATTCCCAATATGTAAATGACCAGTTGGACTCGGTGCATAACGAACACGCACTTCATTTCCCATGAGTTTAACTTCCTTTCATCTGCATCATGTTGTCTGACACCAATTTTTTATAAACGTATTTTATCATCAAAACCCATTCTCATCAAAACGGATTTTACTTTTTCTGAAGAAGTACGGTTGCTTGAGAGGCAATTCCTTCGCCTCTTCCTGTAAATCCAAGTTTCTCTGTCGTTGTTGCTTTGACATTCACCTGTGTGACATCTGCCTCAAGAGCTTCTGCGATTTTCTCACACATTGGCTGAATGTATGGTGCCATCTTTGGTTTTTGCGCCATGATCGTGCAATCGATATTCACCAGTGTATAGCCTTTTTCTTTTACAAGTGCCCACACGTGCTGAAGTAATTTAAAAGAGTCTGCATCTTTAAACTCAGGATCCGTGTCTGGGAAATGTCTGCCGATATCTCCTTCTGCAATCGCACCTAGGCAGGCATCCGCCACAGTATGAAGCAGTACATCCGCATCTGAATGCCCAAGTAGACCCTTTTCATAAGGGATCGTCACACCGCCAATAATAAGAGGTCTTCCCTCTGTTAATTGATGCACATCAAAACCTTGTCCTATTCTTAACATGTTCTAGTACCCTCTTTCCGCATCCATAATTGCCTTGGCAACCAATAAATCATCCGGTGTTGTCAGTTTAATATTGGTATAGTCTCCTTGGACAATATACACACTCTCACCGTGTAATTGTTCCACAAGACTGGCGTCATCTGTTCCAAGAAAGCCTGTCCGCTCCGCATGTTCATGCGCTTCTTTTAAAATAGAATGACGAAAAGCTTGTGGGGTCTGGACTGCCCACAAGCTCTGACGTTCAATGGTTTGTTCCACTTTGCCTTCTTGAACGCGTTTGATTGTGTCTTTCACTGGTACCGCTACGACTGCGGAGCCTTTTTCAATCGCTGCTTTAACGAGCAAGTCAATCTGTGTATGCTTAATAAAAGGCCTTGCGCCATCATGAACAAGCACGATGCCCGCATCTTGCACAGCCTTCAATCCTTCGTATACACTTTGCTGCCGTTCTTCACCGCCAGTGACAAGTGAAACAGGCGTTTGAAAAGCGTGTACCTTCAGTAGCCTTTCAAAGTCACGACGCTCTTCTTCATTGATCGCTAAGATCATGCGTCTGCATTGTGAATGAGCGTCAAACACCTTCAGTGTGTGGATGATGACCGGCATTCTTTTCAATTCAATAAAAAGTTTATTGCGGCCGGCCTTCATTCGCTTCCCCTGCCCCGCAGCCGGAATAACTACTTCATAATACATGTTCGTTCTCCCTTTAGAGCGCCTTCTCCAGAAGTTTTGGCTTCGCAAAAATCATTCTTCCAGCAGCAGTTTGCAGCACACTCGTGACGAGCACATCAATGTCTTTTCCAATATAATTGCGTCCTTCTTCGACCACAATCATCGTACCGTCATCTAAGTAAGCAACACCTTGGTTATGCTCTTTCCCATCTTTGATGACCTGTACCTTCATTTCTTCCCCAGGCAGCACAACCGGTTTGACTGCATTGGCTAGATCATTGATGTTTAACACTGCTACTTTTTGAAGTTCGCATACTTTATTTAAATTAAAATCATTTGTCACAACAACACCTGAAGTTAACTTAGCGAGTTTCACAAGCTTGCTGTCAACCTCTTGAATATCTTCAAAGTCACCTTCGTAAATTTCAACTTTAATATCCAGTTCTTTTTGGATACGATTTAAAATATCAAGACCTCTTCGGCCTCTATTTCTCTTTAATACATCAGAAGAGTCTGCAATATGCTGTAATTCCTCGAGTACAAATTGAGGAATGACCATCACACCTTCTAGGAATCCAGTTTGACAAATATCTGCGATTCTTCCATCAATGATAACACTTGTGTCTAAAATTTTCAGCTTTTTATCTTCTATTTCAGGTTCATCATCAGCTGCTCCTTTTTTCTTTGTGACCTTTGCAGATCGGGAGAACAGCCCCATCATTTCATCCTTCTTCTTAAACCCTACCTGAAATCCAAGGTATCCTAAAAAGAAAGCCAGGAAAATCGGAATAATGGTACCAAAAATATGATATGGGATATTGTTTAGCGGGATCACGTTTACAATAAGATATGCTAGAATAAGTCCAAATACTAAACCGAAACTTCCAGATATAAGATCAGGAAGAGGCGCCTTCAATAGAGAATCCTCGATCCATTTCACCCAATTAACCACATAGCCTGTGCACCATTTACCAATGATAAAGAACACAGCGGCTCCTATTAGTGCTGAAGAGTAAGCATTTGTTATGAAAGGTATGTCCTTCAAATTTAACAGCAGAAATAACTCTGGAATGATAAAAATCCCTACAACTGCACCGAAAATGATAAAAAACGCCTGAACGATTCTTTTTAACATACCTTCACCTCCTTTATTTTTCATCTGTCAATCCACCTTCATCTGACATTGATATATGCTTAAGTTTCCTATCATCATGAACAGAAAACAAAACCATCATTAATATACCCATATTCATCCATTTTTAACCGTATTTAAGAAAAATTTCTCTTTTTATAGCTGACGGTCGATATAATGTTTTTCTTGCAGTCTTTTTAATCCTTTTTTTATCTTTTTCGCTCTTACTTCTCCAATTCCTTCTACTTCATCCAAATCTTGTACATCTGCTTCCATAATTCGATCTAGCACACCAAATGCTTCGACCACGTTTTCAACGATTGGCATAGGCAGTCTAGGGATTTTATGAAGTAATCTGTATCCTCTAGTGTACACATATTCGTCAATATTTGTAGATGCTGGATAGCCAAGTAACTTGTACAAAATGGAGTCATCTAAAAGTTCAAAGCTCGACATATCTTGTAGCTGTTTCAGCAGCACATATGGATCTTTGATCTTTTCTTTCACGTAATCTTTAATAAATAAAGCCGCTTCCTGCTCCATATCTGTAATCAGCTCATTGACTTGCAGACGGATCAAGTGTCCTTCTGTCCCAAGCTCTTTGATATACATATTGATTTCATTTTTGATTCTAAGTACCATTTCATAACGATGCAGCACGGATAATACATCACCAAAGGTCACAAGCTCTTCAAATTCTAAGGCGCTTAACGCAGAAATGGCGTGATCTAAAATGGTTTTATATTTCTCAAGTGTTTGTATCGCTTGGTTGGCCTTCGTCAAAATAAAACCAATATCTTTCAGCGTATATCGTCGATTCCCTTGGTATAAGGTAATGACGTTCCGACGTTCAGAAATGGCAATGATTAAGCAACCTGTCTGCTTTGCTACACGTTCAGCCGTTCGGTGTCTCATGCCTGTTTCTGATGAATGAATGGTTGCATCCGGCATGAGCTGTGTATTCGCATACAAGATTTTTTGACCAGAGTCACTTAAAATAATCGCCCCATCCATTTTCGCCAATTCATATAAATGTGCTGGGGAGAAAGCAGAATTAATATGAAATCCTCCATCTACCACACTTTTCACTTTATCGTTATAACCAACAACAATGAGCCCTCCAGTATTGGCTCTTAGGACGTTTTCAATCCCTGCCCGCAGGGGTGTCCCCGGTGCCACAAACTGGACAATATCTAAGAGATCGACTTCTCTCGCTCCTTTTTTCTCTTTTTCCATTTCTATGATCCCCCTAGTGAAATACGAAGTGCCTCTGCTACATTTTCTACACCGACTAACTCAATCCCTCTCGGTTTTTTCCATCCATCTATATTCGCCTGAGGAATAAACATTCGTTTAAATCCTAGTTTAGCAGCTTCCTGCACACGCTGTTCAATTCTTGATACTCTTCTGACTTCTCCCGTCAGACCCACTTCTCCTATAAAGCAATCTGCTTGATGCGGCGCTGCATCTTTAAAGCTTGATGCAATACTGACGGCAATAGCCAAGTCAATCGCTGGTTCATCAAGTTTCACACCACCTGCGACCTTTAAGTAGGCATCTTGGTTTTGCAGTAGCAGCCCTACCCGTTTTTCTAAAACGGCCATAAGCAATGACACTCGGTTATGATCAAGGCCAGTAGCCATTCTCCGTGGATTCCCAAAGCTCGTCGGTGAAATAAGTGCTTGTATCTCCACTAGAACAGGTCTTGTTCCTTCCATTGAGGCAACAACACACGATCCAGATACACCTGCTGACCGCTCTTCTAAGAAGATTTCTGATGGGTTTAATACCTCTGTGAGCCCTTCCTCTCTCATTTCAAAAATTCCTAATTCATTCGTTGAACCAAAACGGTTTTTCACTGCCCGTAAAATACGAAACGTATGATGGCGCTCCCCTTCAAAATAAAGAACTGTATCTACCATATGCTCTAAAAGGCGCGGCCCAGCAATCGAGCCCTCCTTCGTCACGTGACCAACGATAAAAATAGGAATACCATTCGTCTTGGCAATTTTCATCAGCTGGGCAGTGCATTCCCTCACCTGAGAAACAGATCCAGGAGCTGACGTGATATCGCTTTGATAAACGGTTTGAATTGAATCGACCACAACAAAAGCGGGTTTCATCTCTTGTATAGCAGACGTTATATACTCCATATCGGTTTCAGCCAAAACATGTAAAGAGGCACTTTCAATACCGAGACGGTCCGCCCTAAGCTTCGTTTGTTTGATTGATTCCTCACCAGATATGTATAACACATTCTGATTTTGATCTGATAGCTGTGCTGAAACTTGTAATAATAGTGTGGACTTCCCAATCCCAGGATCACCGCCAATAAGAACGAGTGAACCTTTGACAATTCCACTTCCTAATACTCGGTTAAATTCTTCTAAATTCGTTTTAATTCGGGGTTCTTCGGATGTTTCAATTGCAGATATAGGTGAAGGTTTTTGAATGGTTTGAACAGAATGATTAAACGCACTTCGACGATTTGCCGGCTCTTTACGAACGACCTCTTCTGTCATACTGTTCCAAGTGCCGCAGCCGGGACATTTCCCCATCCATTTGGCTGACTCATAACCGCACGATTGGCATATAAATTTTGATTTTGACTTAGCCATAGATTGAAGAATACAACTCCTTATACTGGTCAGAAAATAAGTAAAGGGAGGCATCCAACTTACTGGTATGCCTCACACTTTTTTCTTACTATATTAGTTCGTAGCAGCCGTTGCTTTTACGACAATTTCTCCATCTTCTACATCTAATACGATATGTTGGCCCTTTTCAATATTGCCTTTCAGCAATTCCTCAGAAAGTCGATCCTCGACGTGCTTTTGAATCGCTCTTCTTAACGGACGAGCACCATACTCAAGGTCTACGCCTTCGTCGGCAATCTTGGCTTTTGCTGCTTCCGTCAATTCAATTGAAAGGTCCTGCTCTTTTAGTCGTTTTGTCAATTGATCAGACATGAGAGACACAATCTCTTTTAGATGTTTCTTTTCGAGTGAGTGGAAGACAATGATTTCATCAATACGGTTGATGAACTCCGGTCTAAACGCACGTTTCAGCTCACCCATTACTTTGCCTTTCATATCTTTGTAATTTTGACTTTCATCCTGCACGTTAAAGCCAACATATTTATTGCGCTTTAGCTCACTAGCTCCAACGTTTGAAGTCATAATCAAAATCGTATTTCTAAAGTCAACAGTACGACCTTTAGAATCAGTGAGACGACCATCTTCTAACACTTGAAGTAAGATGTTAAACACATCAGGGTGCGCCTTTTCAATCTCATCTAGAAGCACGACAGAATACGGCTTTCTTCTCACTTTTTCAGTCAGCTGACCGCCCTCATCATAGCCCACATAGCCTGGAGGTGATCCAACAAGTCTTGAAGTCGAGTGTTTTTCCATGTACTCAGACATATCAATACGAATCATCGCTTCTTCATCACCGAAGATAGACTCAGCGAGTGCTCTTGCAAGCTCAGTCTTACCAACACCTGTTGGCCCTAAGAAAATAAAGGAGCCAATCGGACGTTTCGGATCTTTCAGTCCAGCACGGGCACGTCTTACAGCTTTTGCAACAGCAACAACTGCTTCATCCTGTCCAATGACGCGAGAGTGGAGCAATTGTTCCATGTTTAGAAGCTTATCTGTTTCTGTTTGAGCAATTTTTGAAACAGGTACTCCCGTCCAGCTAGAAACAACCATTGCGATATCATCAACAGAAACCTCTGAATTCTCTTGTCCCTGCTTTTCTTTCCAAGATTTCTTCGTCACTTCTACCTTTTCACGCAAACGTTGCTCCGTATCACGAAGAGAAGCGGCTTTTTCAAATTCTTGACTTTGAACAGCTGCATCCTTTTCCTTGCGTACTTCATCCAGCTTTTGCTCAAGTTCCTTTAGATTAGGCGGTGTTGTGAAAGAACGTAAGCGAACTTTTGAACCCGCCTCATCAATTAAGTCGATCGCCTTATCTGGAAGGAAACGATCGGAGATATAACGATCAGAAAGCTTTACCGCCGCCTCAATGGCTTCATCTGTAATAGACACACGGTGATGTGCTTCATAACGGTCTCTAAGCCCTCTTAAAATTTGAATACTTTCATCAACAGATGGCTGGTCCACTTGAATTGGCTGGAATCGACGTTCAAGTGCAGCATCTTTTTCAATATATTTACGGTACTCATCTAACGTTGTTGCCCCGATACATTGAAGCTCACCACGTGCTAAAGATGGTTTTAGAATATTAGAGGCATCAATCGCACCCTCTGCTCCACCTGCACCAATCAGTGTATGAAGTTCATCAATGAAGAGAATGATATTTCCAGCCTGACGGATTTCGTCCATGACTTTTTTCAAACGATCCTCGAATTCACCACGATATTTCGTTCCCGCTACAACGGTTCCCATATCAAGTGTCATGACTCGTTTATCACGCAGAATTTCAGGCACTTCGTTGTGAATAATTTGCTGTGCGAGACCTTCTGCGATCGCTGTTTTACCAACACCAGGCTCTCCAATCAAGACAGGGTTATTCTTTGTTCTTCTACTTAGGACCTCAATGACACGCTGAATTTCTTTGCTGCGGCCAATCACAGGGTCCAAGCTGTCCTCTTTCGCAATAGCCGTTAAGTCTCTTGCCAAGCTATCTAAAGTTGGTGTATTGGCATTGCTATTAGATCCTGCCGCAGATGCACCCGTTTCATTGCTGCCTAGAAGCTGCAATACTTGCTGGCGTGCTTTATTTAAGCTCACTCCGAGGTTATTTAAGACACGGGCAGCTACACCCTCTCCCTCACGAATAAGACCTAAAAGAATATGTTCTGTCCCTACATAGGAATGACCAAGCTTTCTCGCTTCATCCATAGAAAGCTCCGTAACCTTCTTCGCTCTAGGTGTGTAATGAGGAATAGCTTGAGACACCTCTTGCCCTCTTCCAATCAAGCTCTCGACTTCTTTTTGGATTTTATCTGAAACAAGGCCCAGTGCTTCTAATGCTTTTGCGGCGATGCCCTCACCTTCACGTACAAGACCAAGTAAAATATGCTCTGTACCGATGTTCTTATGGCCTAGGCGAATGGCTTCTTCTTGTGCAAGTGCTAATACCTTTTGAGCTCTTTCAGTGAATCTTCCAAACATCATATCGTTTCATCCTCCTGTCCATTCCTATGCATTTCTAAGCGCAGCCTTTCTCTGATAATTGCTGCTCGTTTTATATCTCTTTCATTTGGTTCCAAGGCTCCTCCTGAATATTGCTGAAGGAAGCCAGGCTGTGTCAAAATCATGAGTTCATTCAGTATATTACTTGAAAGCCCCTTAATGATACCTAAATCAATTCCAAGTCGCACATCTGACAAACACTTAGCCGTTTCCTTAGATTCAATCATGCGACAATTAGCCAAAATCCCCAAGGAACGGTACACTCTGTCTTCAAGTTCAATTTTAGACGTCTGATATAATGCCTTACGTGCAGATCGCTCTTGTTCAATGAGCTGCGCCGTCACACTATTCAAGTCATCTACAATATCTTCTTCTGATTGACCCAGTGTCATTTGATTTGAAATTTGAAAGATGTTCCCTATTGCTTCGCTACCCTCACCATAAATTCCTCTGACCACAAGACCTAATTGATTAATTGCAGGAATAATGCGATTCATTTGTCTTGTCAGGGCTAATGCTGGTAAGTGCATCATGACTGAAGCCCTAATACCTGTACCTACATTGGTCGGACAGCTCGTTAAGTATCCTCGCTTTTCTGAAAACGCATAATCCACTTGCTCTTCAATCCAGTCATCTATTTGGTTAGCTGCTTTTAGTGCATTAGCCAGCTGAAATCCTGGGAACAAGCATTGAATACGAATATGGTCTTCCTCATTCAGCATGACACTGATTTCTTCATTTTCTGAAAGCAAACAGCCGCCAAATCTTGATTCTGCTAAATTGGGGCTAATCAAATGCTTTTCAACAAGTACCCTTTTAGCCAAAGGCTGCGTTTCATTCATTCGAATCAGAACAAAGTTTCCAATGTCCTTCACTTCCTGGCTCGCAAACTTTTGCTCGAATTGCTGAAGAACAGCTTCAGCCTCCTCTTGAGAAAACTGAGTTGGGAAACGAACATGCTCTAGATTGCGTGCCAGTCGAATACGACTGCTTAGAACAATGTCACTTTCTGGTCCTTTCTGTTTCATCCATTGACTTAATGCGTCTTGAATAAAATGCTGGAGCGACATGTCGTTAATCTCCCTCCCTCTGCTGAGATTGCTCATGCTCTAACGCACGAATTTGATCTCGAACTTCCGCTGCTTTTTCAAACTCTTCCTGTTCAATCAGCTGCTTCAGTTCTTGCTGCATTAACTCAAGTTTCCGGCGAACATGCAGACTGCCGGCAATCCGTTTAGGGACTTTTCCATTATGGACTGTATTTCCACTATGGACTTTCCTTAAAACAGGATTTAAATACTGATCAAAGGTTCGATAACATTCTGCACAGCCAAAACGGCCTGTTTTCCTGAATTGCTGAAAAGTTAAGCCACACTTAGGACATTGATCGACTTCTCTTGCCTCTTGAAAAATAGATGATCCTTTATTCGCACTTGTGGTAAAGCTAGGATCAATATTCAATAAGCCTGATAATAAGTTGTGAATCGAGAAACCTTGGTTTCCACTCATAGCATATGAATCACTGTTTTCTTTTGCACATTGTTCACATATGTGCATTTCTTGTTTTTCTCCATTTATTACTTTCGTAAAGTGAAAAGTGGCTGGTCTCTCATTGCATTCTTGACAAATCAATCTTTTCACCCGCTTTACTTTAATTTCAAAGCATTCAACATCGCTTTCATCATCCGAGCCCGCAGTTCATCTCGTTCAGGTAAATCAATGTGTAAAACAGAACGGTCCATGACACTAATCATCATCTTTGCTTCTCTTTCGGATAAAATGTTGTTCTCAACAAGACGCATGATGATATGATCAGATGCAGCCTGTGATAAACGATGATATATTTGGGAAATAATGTTGTTCAATAAATCGACTTCATCATTCATTTTGACTTTAATGATACGGATATAGCCACCGCCGCCACGCTTACTTTCGACGATATAACCTCTTTCGCTCGTAAAGCGTGTATTGATAACATAGTTAATTTGTGAAGGTACGCATTGAAACTTATCTGCAATTTCATTGCGTTTAATTTCTAATATTTCTCGACCATTCTGATCCAAGACTTCCTTCAAATACTGCTCGATGATATCAGAAATATTTTGTGCCACTCCGCCTCCTCCTCCATTGACTTTGACTATATTTGACTTTAATCTTACTATAAATTTTTTCGATCGATTTTTCAAGATAATCGCTCAACTAACAATATTATTTCCACATTTATCTGGTGCCAAACGTCCCAAAAACACAAAAAAGATCAGTTCCGACTGGAACTGATCCTTTGAAAAGCTTGGCGGCGTCCTACTCTCACAGGGGGAAACCCCCAACTACCATCGGCGCTGAAGAGCTTAACTTCCGTGTTCGGTATGGGAACGGGTGTGACCTCTTCGCTATCGCCACCAAACCTGATGGAGAGAATGTTCTCTCAAAACTAGATAACAATGTTCACGCTTCACATTAGAATATAGGTTAAGTCCTCGATCTATTAGTATCTGTCAGCTCCACGTGTCACCACGCTTCCACCTCAGACCTATCAACCTGATCATCTTTCAGGGATCTTACTTCCTTGCGGAATGGGAAATCTCATCTTGAGGGGGGCTTCATGCTTAGATGCTTTCAGCACTTATCCCGTCCGCACATAGCTACCCAGCGATGCCCTTGGCAGAACAACTGGTACACCAGCGGTGCGTCCATCCCGGTCCTCTCGTACTAAGGACAGCTCCTCTCAAATTTCCTGCGCCCGCGACGGATAGGGACCGAACTGTCTCACGACGTTCTGAACCCAGCTCGCGTACCGCTTTAATGGGCGAACAGCCCAACCCTTGGGACCGACTACAGCCCCAGGATGCGATGAGCCGACATCGAGGTGCCAAACCTCCCCGTCGATGTGGACTCTTGGGGGAGATAAGCCTGTTATCCCCGGGGTAGCTTTTATCCGTTGAGCGATGGCCCTTCCATGCGGAACCACCGGATCACTAAGCCCGACTTTCGTCCCTGCTCGACTTGTAGGTCTCGCAGTCAAGCTCCCTTGTGCCTTTACACTCTGCGAATGATTTCCAACCATTCTGAGGGAACCTTTGGGCGCCTCCGTTACATTTTAGGAGGCGACCGCCCCAGTCAAACTGCCCACCTGACACTGTCTCCCTGCCCGATAAGGGCAGCGGGTTAGAAGGTCAATACAGCCAGGGTAGTATCCCACCGATGCCTCCACCGAAGCTAGCGCTCCGGTTTCCAAGGCTCCTACCTATCCTGTACAAGCTGTACCAACATTCAATATCAGGCTGCAGTAAAGCTCCACGGGGTCTTTCCGTCCTGTCGCGGGTAACCTGCATCTTCACAGGTACTATAATTTCACCGAGTCTCTCGTTGAGACAGTGCCCAGATCGTTGCGCCTTTCGTGCGGGTCGGAACTTACCCGACAAGGAATTTCGCTACCTTAGGACCGTTATAGTTACGGCCGCCGTTTACTGGGGCTTCAATTCGCACCTTCGCTTACGCTAAGCGCTCCTCTTAACCTTCCAGCACCGGGCAGGCGTCAGCCCCTATACTTCGCCTTACGGCTTCGCAGAGACCTGTGTTTTTGCTAAACAGTCGCCTGGGCCTATTCACTGCGGCTTCTCGGGGCTTTAACACCCTAAGAAGCACCCCTTCTCCCGAAGTTACGGGGTCATTTTGCCGAGTTCCTTAACGAGAGTTCTCTCGATCACCTTAGGATTCTCTCCTCGCCTACCTGTGTCGGTTTGCGGTACGGGCACCTCTCACCTCGCTAGAGGCTTTTCTTGGCAGTGTGGAATCAGGAACTTCGCTACTAAATTTCGCTCGCCATCACAGCTCAGCTTTCACGGGAAACGGATTTGCCTATTTCCCAGCCTAACTGCTTGGACGCGGATATCCAATACCGCGCTTACCCTATCCTCCTGCGTCCCCCCATTGCTCAAATGGTGAGGAGGTGGTACAGGAATATCAACCTGTTGTCCATCGCCTACGCCTTTCGGCCTCGGCTTAGGTCCCGACTAACCCTGAGCGGACGAGCCTTCCTCAGGAAACCTTAGGCATTCGGTGGACGGGATTCTCACCCGTCTTTCGCTACTCATACCGGCATTCTCACTTCTAAGCGCTCCACCAGTCCTTCCGGTCTGACTTCACTGCACTTAGAACGCTCTCCTACCACTGTTCGTAAGAACAGTCCGCAGCTTCGGTGATACGTTTAGCCCCGGTACATTTTCGGCGCAGAGTCACTCGACCAGTGAGCTATTACGCACTCTTTAAATGGTGGCTGCTTCTAAGCCAACATCCTGGTTGTCTAAGCAACTCCACATCCTTTTCCACTTAACGTATACTTTGGGACCTTAGCTGGCGGTCTGGGCTGTTTCCCTTTCGACTACGGATCTTATCACTCGCAGTCTGACTCCCAAGGATAAGTCATCGGCATTCGGAGTTTGACTGAATTCGGTAACCCGGTAGGGGCCCCTAGTCCAATCAGTGCTCTACCTCCGAGACTCTTACCTTGAGGCTAGCCCTAAAGCTATTTCGGAGAGAACCAGCTATCTCCAGGTTCGATTGGCATTTCACCCCTACCCACACCTCATCCCCGCACTTTTCAACGTGCGTGGGTTCGGGCCTCCATTCAGTGTTACCTGAACTTCACCCTGGACATGGGTAGATCACCTGGTTTCGGGTCTACGACCACGTACTCATGCGCCCTATTCAGACTCGCTTTCGCTGCGGCTCCGCATCTTCTGCTTAACCTTGCACGGGATCGTAACTCGCCGGTTCATTCTACAAAAGGCACGCCATCACCCGTTAACGGGCTCTGACTACTTGTAGGCACACGGTTTCAGGATCTATTTCACTCCCCTTCCGGGGTGCTTTTCACCTTTCCCTCACGGTACTGGTTCACTATCGGTCACTAGGGAGTATTTAGCCTTGGGAGATGGTCCTCCCGGATTCCGACGGAATTTCACGTGTTCCGCCGTACTCAGGATCCACTCTGGAGAGAACAACATTTCAGTTACAGGGCTGTTACCTTCTTTGGCGGGCCTTTCCAGACCTCTTCGCTTATATCGTTCCTTTGTAACTCCGTATAGAGTGTCCTACAACCCCAAGAGGCAAGCCTCTTGGTTTGGGCTGTTCCCGTTTCGCTCGCCGCTACTCAGGGAATCGCATTTGCTTTCTCTTCCTCCGGGTACTTAGATGTTTCAGTTCCCCGGGTATGCCTTCTCATACTCTATGTATTCAAGTATGGATACTACTCCATTACGAGCAGTGGGTTTCCCCATTCGGAAATCTCCGGATCAAAGCTTGCTTACAGCTCCCCGAAGCATATCGGTGTTCGTCCCGTCCTTCATCGGCTCCTAGTGCCAAGGCATCCACCGTGCGCCCTTTCTAACTTAACCATTTCTTACTTTAGAAAGAATCACTATGTGTGATGAACTTTGCATTGCATTCAATGTGAATGTATTACTTATTGTTATCTAGTTTTCAAAGAACAATCCTGTCTCGCTAGAGACATGTTTTGAAGGAATGATCCTTCAAAACTAAACAAGACGAAAAACGTACGCTGCTCCATATATCCTTAGAAAGGAGGTGATCCAGCCGCACCTTCCGATACGGCTACCTTGTTACGACTTCACCCCAATCATCTGCCCCACCTTCGGCGGCTGGCTCCATAAAGGTTACCTCACCGACTTCGGGTGTTGCAAACTCTCGTGGTGTGACGGGCGGTGTGTACAAGGCCCGGGAACGTATTCACCGCGGCATGCTGATCCGCGATTACTAGCGATTCCAGCTTCACGCAGTCGAGTTGCAGACTGCGATCCGAACTGAGAACAGATTTGTGGGATTGGCTAAACCTTGCGGTCTCGCAGCCCTTTGTTCTGTCCATTGTAGCACGTGTGTAGCCCAGGTCATAAGGGGCATGATGATTTGACGTCATCCCCACCTTCCTCCGGTTTGTCACCGGCAGTCACCTTAGAGTGCCCAACTGAATGCTGGCAACTAAGATCAAGGGTTGCGCTCGTTGCGGGACTTAACCCAACATCTCACGACACGAGCTGACGACAACCATGCACCACCTGTCACTCTGTCCCCGAAGGGAAAGCCCTATCTCTAGGGTTGTCAGAGGATGTCAAGACCTGGTAAGGTTCTTCGCGTTGCTTCGAATTAAACCACATGCTCCACCGCTTGTGCGGGCCCCCGTCAATTCCTTTGAGTTTCAGTCTTGCGACCGTACTCCCCAGGCGGAGTGCTTAATGCGTTAGCTGCAGCACTAAGGGGCGGAAACCCCCTAACACTTAGCACTCATCGTTTACGGCGTGGACTACCAGGGTATCTAATCCTGTTCGCTCCCCACGCTTTCGCTCCTCAGCGTCAGTTACAGACCAGAGAGTCGCCTTCGCCACTGGTGTTCCTCCACATCTCTACGCATTTCACCGCTACACGTGGAATTCCACTCTCCTCTTCTGCACTCAAGTTTCCCAGTTTCCAATGACCCTCCCCGGTTGAGCCGGGGGCTTTCACATCAGACTTAAGAAACCGCCTGCGAGCCCTTTACGCCCAATAATTCCGGACAACGCTTGCCACCTACGTATTACCGCGGCTGCTGGCACGTAGTTAGCCGTGGCTTTCTGGTTAGGTACCGTCAAGGTGCAAGCAGTTACTCTTGCACTTGTTCTTCCCTAACAACAGAGCTTTACGATCCGAAAACCTTCATCACTCACGCGGCGTTGCTCCGTCAGACTTTCGTCCATTGCGGAAGATTCCCTACTGCTGCCTCCCGTAGGAGTCTGGGCCGTGTCTCAGTCCCAGTGTGGCCGATCACCCTCTCAGGTCGGCTACGCATCGTCGCCTTGGTGAGCCGTTACCTCACCAACTAGCTAATGCGCCGCGGGTCCATCTGTAAGTGACAGCCGAAACCGTCTTTCATCCTTGAACCATGCGGTTCAAGGAACTATCCGGTATTAGCTCCGGTTTCCCGGAGTTATCCCAGTCTTACAGGCAGGTTACCCACGTGTTACTCACCCGTCCGCCGCTAACATCCGGGAGCAAGCTCCCTTCTGTCCGCTCGACTTGCATGTATTAGGCACGCCGCCAGCGTTCGTCCTGAGCCAGGATCAAACTCTCCGAAAAAGTACAAAACCGAAGTTTTGTTTTTCGTCAGCGTTTGACTGACTACCTATGATGTATCATAGGATTTTTTTATAAAAACTCGAATTAACAGGTACGTTTTGTCTTGTTTAGTTTTCAAAGATCATATTGGTGGAGCCTAGCGGGATCGAACCGCTGACCTCCTGCGTGCAAGGCAGGCGCTCTCCCAGCTGAGCTAAGGCCCCATAAAAGATGGTCGGGAAGACAGGATTCGAACCTGCGACCCCTTGGTCCCAAACCAAGTGCTCTACCAAGCTGAGCTACTTCCCGATCTTAATGGCGCGCCCGAGAGGAGTCGAACCCCTAACCTTTTGATCCGTAGTCAAACGCTCTATCCAATTGAGCTACGGGCGCTTATTTTATAATGCCGAGGGCCGGACTTGAACCGGCACGGTAGTCACCTACCGCAGGATTTTAAGTCCTGTGTGTCTGCCAATTCCACCACCCCGGCGTGGATGGTATAAGCGGAAGACGGGATTCGAACCCGCGACCCCCACCTTGGCAAGGTGGTGTTCTACCACTGAACTACTTCCGCATTACAGGATTTCTTTATGTTGTTTGGCAATGCGGGTGAAGGGACTTGAACCCCCACGTCATAAAGACACTAGATCCTAAGTCTAGCGCGTCTGCCAATTCCGCCACACCCGCATGAAAATGGTGAGCCATGAAGGACTCGAACCTTCGACCCTCTGATTAAAAGTCAGATGCTCTACCAACTGAGCTAATGGCTCGCTTTTAAAGCGACTTGTCTATCTTACCATATGAAAGTGGTGCCGGCAAGAGGACTTGAACCCCCAACCTACTGATTACAAGTCAGTTGCTCTACCAGTTGAGCTACACCGGCTTTATCTATCCTAACATTATGTAAGAATAAATATGGTGGAGGATGACGGGCTCGAACCGCCGACCCTCTGCTTGTAAGGCAGATGCTCTCCCAGCTGAGCTAATCCTCCATATTATGTCGTTTCGAATGTCTCTCGATCTGACAAATAGTATTATATAACGATAAGATATTGTTTGTAAAGACTTTTTTAAAATAATTTTTGAATTTATTTTAAAGCTATTTTTTCACATCTTTTCGTTAAGGCACCTAAAGAAGTTTACCACTTGTCTCTTCATTTTAAAAGTCTTTTTTTCATTTTTTTATGTTTTTTTGTTAAAAAGGGCATTAATAGCGCTTTTTCAATGTAAAAACAGCTCTTTTAAAGCTGAAAAATGTTTGTTTTATTCCTTAAATTCTCAGATAACGTGCATATAGAAACGGATTTTTTTATTATTTTATTTTTTCGAGAAACCATTTTGTATATTTGCTTTATATTAAATTGATCCTGGCCATTTTCCAAAAATTCGTCTCAATGTTCCCTTACCTCATCAAACATTGTGGTGCTTAACTCAAATCTTCCTCCTCTCTCTCATTAGCAAACCAAGATGCCCTTTGCTCTCTTATGTAGGTTTCAATGATCTAGCAGCAAGCGCAGTTCGCTACATATGGTTGCCAGAGGAGAAGATCCTTTTTAGACATGTTTACTCTTTTGATGTTGACTCTTAGCAAGATGAGCGAGCGACGGGATTAGATGATAAAAATTTTATAGAATGTCTAGAATGCCAGTGAAGGGGATGAAATGAATGAGTTATTGAGAATGTAGTGAAAGACCACTATTTTCAATATAAATAGATATATCATTTATTAAAACACAAAAAAGACCAGTTCCGACTGGAACTGATCCTTTGAAAAGCTTGGCGGCGTCCTACTCTCACAGGGGGAAACCCCCAACTACCATCGGCGCTGAAGAGCTTAACTTCCGTGTTCGGTATGGGAACGGGTGTGACCTCTTCGCTATCGCCACCAAACCTGATGGAGAGAATGTTCTCTCAAAACTAGATAACAATGTTCATTTTTCACATTAGAATATAGGTTAAGTCCTCGATCTATTAGTATCTGTCAGCTCCACGTGTCACCACGCTTCCACCTCAGACCTATCAACCTGATCATCTTTCAGGGATCTTACTTCCTTGCGGAATGGGAAATCTCATCTTGAGGGGGGCTTCATGCTTAGATGCTTTCAGCACTTATCCCGTCCGCACATAGCTACCCAGCGATGCCCTTGGCAGAACAACTGGTACACCAGCGGTGCGTCCATCCCGGTCCTCTCGTACTAAGGACAGCTCCTCTCAAATTTCCTGCGCCCGCGACGGATAGGGACCGAACTGTCTCACGACGTTCTGAACCCAGCTCGCGTACCGCTTTAATGGGCGAACAGCCCAACCCTTGGGACCGACTACAGCCCCAGGATGCGATGAGCCGACATCGAGGTGCCAAACCTCCCCGTCGATGTGGACTCTTGGGGGAGATAAGCCTGTTATCCCCGGGGTAGCTTTTATCCGTTGAGCGATGGCCCTTCCATGCGGAACCACCGGATCACTAAGCCCGACTTTCGTCCCTGCTCGACTTGTAGGTCTCGCAGTCAAGCTCCCTTGTGCCTTTACACTCTGCGAATGATTTCCAACCATTCTGAGGGAACCTTTGGGCGCCTCCGTTACATTTTAGGAGGCGACCGCCCCAGTCAAACTGCCCACCTGACACTGTCTCCCTGCCCGATAAGGGCAGCGGGTTAGAAGGTCAATACAGCCAGGGTAGTATCCCACCGATGCCTCCACCGAAGCTAGCGCTCCGGTTTCCAAGGCTCCTACCTATCCTGTACAAGCTGTACCAACATTCAATATCAGGCTGCAGTAAAGCTCCACGGGGTCTTTCCGTCCTGTCGCGGGTAACCTGCATCTTCACAGGTACTATAATTTCACCGAGTCTCTCGTTGAGACAGTGCCCAGATCGTTGCGCCTTTCGTGCGGGTCGGAACTTACCCGACAAGGAATTTCGCTACCTTAGGACCGTTATAGTTACGGCCGCCGTTTACTGGGGCTTCAATTCGCACCTTCGCTTACGCTAAGCGCTCCTCTTAACCTTCCAGCACCGGGCAGGCGTCAGCCCCTATACTTCGCCTTACGGCTTCGCAGAGACCTGTGTTTTTGCTAAACAGTCGCCTGGGCCTATTCACTGCGGCTTCTCGGGGCTTTAACACCCTAAGAAGCACCCCTTCTCCCGAAGTTACGGGGTCATTTTGCCGAGTTCCTTAACGAGAGTTCTCTCGATCACCTTAGGATTCTCTCCTCGCCTACCTGTGTCGGTTTGCGGTACGGGCACCTCTCACCTCGCTAGAGGCTTTTCTTGGCAGTGTGGAATCAGGAACTTCGCTACTAAATTTCGCTCGCCATCACAGCTCAGCTTTCACGGGAAACGGATTTGCCTATTTCCCAGCCTAACTGCTTGGACGCGGATATCCAATACCGCGCTTACCCTATCCTCCTGCGTCCCCCCATTGCTCAAATGGTGAGGAGGTGGTACAGGAATATCAACCTGTTGTCCATCGCCTACGCCTTTCGGCCTCGGCTTAGGTCCCGACTAACCCTGAGCGGACGAGCCTTCCTCAGGAAACCTTAGGCATTCGGTGGACGGGATTCTCACCCGTCTTTCGCTACTCATACCGGCATTCTCACTTCTAAGCGCTCCACCAGTCCTTCCGGTCTGACTTCACTGCACTTAGAACGCTCTCCTACCACTGTTCGTAAGAACAGTCCGCAGCTTCGGTGATACGTTTAGCCCCGGTACATTTTCGGCGCAGAGTCACTCGACCAGTGAGCTATTACGCACTCTTTAAATGGTGGCTGCTTCTAAGCCAACATCCTGGTTGTCTAAGCAACTCCACATCCTTTTCCACTTAACGTATACTTTGGGACCTTAGCTGGCGGTCTGGGCTGTTTCCCTTTCGACTACGGATCTTATCACTCGCAGTCTGACTCCCAAGGATAAGTCATCGGCATTCGGAGTTTGACTGAATTCGGTAACCCGGTAGGGGCCCCTAGTCCAATCAGTGCTCTACCTCCGAGACTCTTACCTTGAGGCTAGCCCTAAAGCTATTTCGGAGAGAACCAGCTATCTCCAGGTTCGATTGGCATTTCACCCCTACCCACACCTCATCCCCGCACTTTTCAACGTGCGTGGGTTCGGGCCTCCATTCAGTGTTACCTGAACTTCACCCTGGACATGGGTAGATCACCTGGTTTCGGGTCTACGACCACGTACTCATGCGCCCTATTCAGACTCGCTTTCGCTGCGGCTCCGCATCTTCTGCTTAACCTTGCACGGGATCGTAACTCGCCGGTTCATTCTACAAAAGGCACGCCATCACCCGTTAACGGGCTCTGACTACTTGTAGGCACACGGTTTCAGGATCTATTTCACTCCCCTTCCGGGGTGCTTTTCACCTTTCCCTCACGGTACTGGTTCACTATCGGTCACTAGGGAGTATTTAGCCTTGGGAGATGGTCCTCCCGGATTCCGACGGAATTTCACGTGTTCCGCCGTACTCAGGATCCACTCTGGAGAGAACAACATTTCAGTTACAGGGCTGTTACCTTCTTTGGCGGGCCTTTCCAGACCTCTTCGCTTATATCGTTCCTTTGTAACTCCGTATAGAGTGTCCTACAACCCCAAGAGGCAAGCCTCTTGGTTTGGGCTGTTCCCGTTTCGCTCGCCGCTACTCAGGGAATCGCATTTGCTTTCTCTTCCTCCGGGTACTTAGATGTTTCAGTTCCCCGGGTATGCCTTCTCATACTCTATGTATTCAAGTATGGATACTACTCCATTACGAGCAGTGGGTTTCCCCATTCGGAAATCTCCGGATCAAAGCTTGCTTACAGCTCCCCGAAGCATATCGGTGTTCGTCCCGTCCTTCATCGGCTCCTAGTGCCAAGGCATCCACCGTGCGCCCTTTCTAACTTAACCATTTCTTACTTTAGAAAGAATCACTATGTGTGATGAACTTTGCATTGCATTCAATGTGAATGTATTACTTATTGTTATCTAGTTTTCAAAGAACAATCCTGTCTCGCTAGAGACATGTTTTGAAGGAATGATCCTTCAAAACTAAACAAGACGAAAAACGTACGCTGCTCCATATATCCTTAGAAAGGAGGTGATCCAGCCGCACCTTCCGATACGGCTACCTTGTTACGACTTCACCCCAATCATCTGCCCCACCTTCGGCGGCTGGCTCCATAAAGGTTACCTCACCGACTTCGGGTGTTGCAAACTCTCGTGGTGTGACGGGCGGTGTGTACAAGGCCCGGGAACGTATTCACCGCGGCATGCTGATCCGCGATTACTAGCGATTCCAGCTTCACGCAGTCGAGTTGCAGACTGCGATCCGAACTGAGAACAGATTTGTGGGATTGGCTAAACCTTGCGGTCTCGCAGCCCTTTGTTCTGTCCATTGTAGCACGTGTGTAGCCCAGGTCATAAGGGGCATGATGATTTGACGTCATCCCCACCTTCCTCCGGTTTGTCACCGGCAGTCACCTTAGAGTGCCCAACTGAATGCTGGCAACTAAGATCAAGGGTTGCGCTCGTTGCGGGACTTAACCCAACATCTCACGACACGAGCTGACGACAACCATGCACCACCTGTCACTCTGTCCCCGAAGGGAAAGCCCTATCTCTAGGGTTGTCAGAGGATGTCAAGACCTGGTAAGGTTCTTCGCGTTGCTTCGAATTAAACCACATGCTCCACCGCTTGTGCGGGCCCCCGTCAATTCCTTTGAGTTTCAGTCTTGCGACCGTACTCCCCAGGCGGAGTGCTTAATGCGTTAGCTGCAGCACTAAGGGGCGGAAACCCCCTAACACTTAGCACTCATCGTTTACGGCGTGGACTACCAGGGTATCTAATCCTGTTCGCTCCCCACGCTTTCGCTCCTCAGCGTCAGTTACAGACCAGAGAGTCGCCTTCGCCACTGGTGTTCCTCCACATCTCTACGCATTTCACCGCTACACGTGGAATTCCACTCTCCTCTTCTGCACTCAAGTTTCCCAGTTTCCAATGACCCTCCCCGGTTGAGCCGGGGGCTTTCACATCAGACTTAAGAAACCGCCTGCGAGCCCTTTACGCCCAATAATTCCGGACAACGCTTGCCACCTACGTATTACCGCGGCTGCTGGCACGTAGTTAGCCGTGGCTTTCTGGTTAGGTACCGTCAAGGTGCAAGCAGTTACTCTTGCACTTGTTCTTCCCTAACAACAGAGCTTTACGATCCGAAAACCTTCATCACTCACGCGGCGTTGCTCCGTCAGACTTTCGTCCATTGCGGAAGATTCCCTACTGCTGCCTCCCGTAGGAGTCTGGGCCGTGTCTCAGTCCCAGTGTGGCCGATCACCCTCTCAGGTCGGCTACGCATCGTCGCCTTGGTGAGCCGTTACCTCACCAACTAGCTAATGCGCCGCGGGTCCATCTGTAAGTGACAGCCGAAACCGTCTTTCATCCTTGAACCATGCGGTTCAAGGAACTATCCGGTATTAGCTCCGGTTTCCCGGAGTTATCCCAGTCTTACAGGCAGGTTACCCACGTGTTACTCACCCGTCCGCCGCTAACATCCGGGAGCAAGCTCCCTTCTGTCCGCTCGACTTGCATGTATTAGGCACGCCGCCAGCGTTCGTCCTGAGCCAGGATCAAACTCTCCGAAAAAGTACAAAACCGAAGTTTTGCTTTTCGCCAGTTTGACTGACTACCTATGATGTATCATAGGATTTTTTTATAAAAACTCGAATTAACAGGTACGTTTTGTCTTGTTTAGTTTTCAAAGATCATTTTCGTTATCGCTCGTAAGCGACTTTAATATCTTAACATTTCGCTTTGGTTGAAGTCAAGAACTTTTTTCATTTTCTTTTTTCAACCTCGTTGCTGTTTTGCGGCAACGAATAATAATATACCATCTGGATTCTTTTCTTGCAATAGTTTTTTTGAAAAAAGTTTCATTTTATGAAAAATAAAAAGCGCCACAGATCAAATGGCGCTTTTGTTGATATATTAACGGTTTCTCATTTGCGGGAAAAGCAGTACATCTCTGATTGATGGAGAATTTGTTAGCAGCATGATTAATCGGTCGATACCGATTCCTAGTCCGCCTGTTGGCGGCATGCCATATTCTAATGCTTCAACAAAATCGTCATCCATGAGATGCGCTTCGTCATTTCCTTCTTCGCGTTCTTTTAATTGAGCTTCAAAGCGTTCTCTTTGGTCGATTGGATCATTCAGTTCAGTGAATGCATTTGCATGCTCGCGACGCACGATGAATAGCTCAAAGCGGTCCGTGAAGCGCGGGTCTTCAGGATTTTTCTTAGCTAATGGAGAAATCTCAACTGGGTGCCCGTAAATAAAGGTAGGCTGAACCAGTGTTTCTTCTACTTTTTGCTCGAAGAACTCATTGATAATATGACCTACTGTCATGTTTTTTGTGATTTCAACATCGTGATCAGCAGCATGCTGTTTTGCTTCTTCTACAGACATCTCCTGCCAGAAGTCTACACCTGTTGCTTCTTTGACTGCTTCAACCATATGGAGTCTCTTCCATTCAGGTTTTAGATCAATTTGATCTTCTCCATATTGAATTGTTGTTGTTCCCAGCACCTCTTGGGCAATATGAGCAATCAAGTTTTCCGTTAGGTTCATGATGTCTTTATAGTCTGCATATGCTTCATACAGCTCAATCATAGTAAATTCCGGGTTATGACGAGTTGAGACTCCTTCATTACGGAATACGCGACCAATCTCGTATACTTTCTCTAGACCACCGACAATTAGACGTTTTAAATGCAGCTCGATCGCAATACGCATATAAAGCGGCATATCAAGTGCATTGTGATGAGTAATGAAAGGACGAGCTGATGCACCACCAGGGATGCTATGCATTGTTGGTGTTTCAACTTCTAGGTATCCTTTTGAATCTAAGTATCTTCTCATTGATTGAATGATTTTGCTTCGCATGATGAACGTCTGCTTACTTTCTGGATTGACAATCAGGTCAAGGTAACGCTGACGATAGCGTTGTTCTACATCTTTTAGTCCGTGATATTTATCAGGAAGCGGGCGAAGTGCTTTTGTAAGAACCTCAAAACTAGTCGCTTTAATTGAAAGTTCTCCTACATTCGTTTTAAATACGGTTCCTGTCACGCCGATAATGTCGCCTAGGTCCGAGCTTTTGAATAATTCGTAAGCTTCTTCTCCTACACTATCTTTACGCACATAGATTTGAATTTGTCCTTCTAAGTCTTGAATGTGTGCAAAGCCAGCTTTCCCTTTTCCGCGTTTTGTCATCATACGGCCAGCAATTGTTACTTGAGCTGCTTTTTCTTCTAAGTCTTCTTTTGAAAACTCGTCATATTCAGCAATAATTTGTGCGGATTGATGAGAACGGTCATATCGTTCACCGAATGGATCGATACCCTCTTCTCTCATTTTATTCATTTTGTCACGTCTTACTTGGAATTGATCATTTAATTCTTCGTTATTAAGCCCTTCATTACTCATTTATATCACTCCAATAATTTATTTTGCAGAGAAAAGCAGAAAAACTGCCAGTACGTGCACTAGCAGTGAGCTACAAAAAGAAAGATAGTCTTATCCTACTTTTATTCTTTGAAGCTCTTTTGCCTCGGCTTCGATCGTAAAGTCATCTAGAACTTTTACAAGCTCCGCTCTCGTTTCACTTTGATTGATTTGGTTTCTTACATCAGCATTGCCTCGGACACCTTTTAAGTACCATGCTGCATGTTTTCTCATTTCTCTGACAGCCACATGCTCGCCTTTCAGGTCTATGAGTCTGTCTAAGTGAAGTTTGCACACAGACATTTTCTCACGCACATTAGGCTCTTCTTTTAGTTCACCCGTTTCTAAATAATGAACCGTCCGGTAAATCATCCACGGGTTTCCTAGTGCGGCTCTTCCGATCATGACAGCATCTGCACCCGTTTCATCAAGCATACGTTTTGCATCTTGAGGGGTTTTGACATCTCCATTGCCGATGACTGGAATGGAAACAGATTGTTTGACCTCTTTTATAATATCCCAATTCGCTGTTCCTTCGTACATCTGCACACGTGTCCGTCCGTGAAGCGCAACCGCTTGTCCACCTGCTCGTTCAACAGCACGGGCATTGTCGATAGCGAAGATATGGTCTTCGTCCCAGCCCATTCTCATTTTCACAGTAACAGGTTTATCTACAGCTTCTACGACTGCGGATACCATTTCGTAAATCTTGTTTGGATCCAGCAGCCATTTCGCTCCTGCGTCACATTTCGTGATCTTTGGTACAGGACATCCCATATTAATATCAATAATGTCCGCCGTTGTATTCTGGTCTACAAACTTGGCCGCTTCTACGAGCGTGTCCTTTTCTCCCCCAAATATCTGAAGGCTCAACGGTTTTTCACGTTCATCAATGTACAGCATGCCCATCGTTCTGGCATTATTAATCAAGATCGCTTTGTCACTGACCATTTCAGCGCAGACTAAGCCCGCTCCAAACTCTTTCACCGTGAGTCTGAAAGCAGAGTTACACACACCAGCCATTGGTGCGAGCACTACTTTGTTTTTAATTTCGATATCTCCGATTTTAAACATCATGTCCCCTCCTTTCTTCTTCAAGAATTGGTGAAAGTTCTTCCACCGTTATATTTAAAGCATCTGCTATTTGACCAACCATTTGGTTTGTTGGTAATCGATTGCCTCGCTCAATTTCCCCTAAGACAGAGACAGAGATGCCCAGTCTTTTGGCGAACCCTTCCTGAGTATACCCTTTTAGCTTTCGGTATGCACGAATTCTTCTACCCCACATGTCTTTTTCCATATGCTTACACCTTCTTGGTCTGTTACGGCGTTTATCTGGGCTTCGCCGATTTCTGGGCAAATCTCACTCATCGGAACAAGAACGAATAAACGTTCGTACATTCTAGGATGCGGCACTACAAGTTGTTCTGTTTCAATATTTTCACGATTATAAAGTAAAATGTCAAGGTCAGCCGTCCGTGGACCCCACCTCACTTCTCTTGTTCTGCCCAACTCCTGCTCAATGTTCTGAGTCAGTGATAGAAGTTCTTCAGGACGAAGCGAGGTAGAAATCTTCACAGCCATGTTCAAGAAGTCATCCTGATTCTCGTAGCCTACAGGTGTTGTCTCATATATAGATGAAATGGAATCAACTTGAACATCTGGATGTTCGTGAAGTTTTTTGACAGCTTCTTTTAAGTAGGTTTCTTTTTTTCCTATGTTTGAGCCTAAAGCGATATATGCTGTATTGTTCATGCGCGTGATCTCGTCATTTCAATGGCAACGGACTGATAGTGTCCTGGAATTGGCGGATCTGGTTTGATTACTTTTACTGTACATTCTTGAACTGTCGGAAAGTCCTTTAACACTTGATTTGCAATTCTTTCTGTCAGCGTTTCAACGAGGTTCACTGGGGCCCCTTCTACAATATTTTTGCAGATGTTGTAGAGCTCAGCATAGTTGATGGTCTCATTTAGGTCATCCGTTTGTCCTGCCTTACTTAAATCAAGTGAAGCTGTTAGGTCCACACGAAAGCGCTGGCCTAGTTTATTCTCTTCTGCAAATACACCGTGATAGCCGTAAAATTCCATTCCGTTTACATATACTTTATCGATGATAAGCGCCTCCTTTATTCAGCATGGCATCCATCATTTTTGCCATTCTTGCGATTTCTTTTACATCGTGCACTCGGACCATCGCGCTGCCCTTTTGAATCCCAAGACAGACCGTTGCACCCGTTCCTTCAGTACGTTCTTCAGGCGGCAGGTCTAAAACTGCACCGATGAATCGTTTGCGGGATGTTGCTAGAAGCAGCGGATACCCTAGGTGGCAAAAATGTTCAAGTTCATTCATGACCATGAGGTTGTCAGTTTTATTTTTCGCAAATCCTACACCAGGGTCTAATATAATCATGTCATCACGGACACCCGCTTGTTTTACAATTTGAACACTTTCTTTCAGATCTGCAATCATATCTGAAATCAGATGGGTGTAATTCCGCTCTGGTCGATTGTGCATTAAGATGATTGGCACGTTGTGCTTCGCTGCCACATGCGCCATTTGAGGATCAGCTTTCGCCCCCCATACATCATTAATGATTGAGGCTCCCGCTTTCACTGCCTCATCTGCGACATGGGCTTTATACGTATCAATAGAAATAGGTATGTCCAATTCTTTTGTGATCTTCTCAATGACAGGAATGACCCTTGAAAGCTCCTCTTGCTCTGAGACAAGTGCCGCTCCCGGCCGAGTCGATTCACCGCCAATATCAATAATATGCGCCCCATCTTCTATGAGTTGCGTTGCATGAGCCAGCGCTTTATCAATTTGATTGAATTTTCCTCCATCTGAAAAAGAGTCCGGTGTGACATTTAAAATGCCCATGACCAATGTCTTCTCTTCATAACTAAGGGTATGGTGCTTGGCTTGTATGATTTTAGGCTGTTTTATCAATTGTTGTGTCATTGTGTCCACCTACTCTTTATGTTCTAGACGTTCTTTTGTATATTCTGTTCTCAGCTTGGTCGAAATCGTTCGGTTGTGGTTTTGCAGGACGGTGTCTCCGATATTTTTAAAAGGCACAATTCCCTGAACCGAATTGGTCATCCACGCCTCATCAGCTGAGAGCAAGTGTGAGAGTGGATATCTTCCTTCTATTAGTGGGATCCCCGAAGCTTGCAGCGTTTCGATACAATATCGACGGGTAACCCCGTTTAAAATGCCGGTATCAAGTGAAGGTGTATAGATCACATCTTTTTTTCGCCAAAATAGATTTGACGTAATTCCTTCTGCCACATCGTCTTCTTTTGTTAAAAAGATCCCTTCTACAGACGGATCGTTCCCTACTTCTCTTTTCGCCAGCAGGTTGTTCATGTAATGATGCGACTTGAGCCGTCTTGGACCTTCCGGTGTGTTTCTTCTTGTATCAAGAATGATTCCCTGTTTTTCATCTACTATTGATTCAGGCCGAAATGGGGAGATCATCACAAAAACAACAGGCTCCTCATAAGGGTCTGCAAAAAATCCATTGCCTCTGCCCGCAGAAACATTGAAGCGGATCCTCGCATGACCGTCCGTTATTTGGTTTTGATTGAATAATGTATGAATGATGTCGAGTACAAATGGTTTCTCTATTGTGGATTCGATGCAAAGGTCACGCAATGATTGATTGAGCCTTTCAAGATGCCAGTCTAACAAGAAGACTTGTCCTGCTAGAGAGGTAAATGTTTCGAATACACCGATGCCATATAGAAAACCATGATCAAAAGGAGAAAGAGTCGCGTCTTTCTCCTCTATATACTGACCGTTCAGGTAAATGATCATGCGTTTACTTCATTCCCCTTTTTACGATAGGTTTCAATGAAATTTCTGAGCATTTCCTTACCGAAGGATGTCATAATTGATTCTGGATGGAATTGAACACTTTCAATCGGAAGTTCTTTATGGCGAATGGCCATGAGTTCGCCTTCCTTTGTGCTCGCTGTTCTGACAAAGCACTCCGGCAGCGTCTCGTCTTTAACAATTAATGAATGATATCTCGTTGCGACGAGCGGATTTTGGAGTCCCGTGAAGACACCTTTGCCGTCGTGTTCAATCTCTGATGTTTTCCCATGCATTAACCGCTCCGCACGAATGACGTCTCCACCAAATACTTGTGCAATGGATTGATGACCTAAGCAGACACCGAAGATCGGAATCTTCCCAGCAAAATGTTTGATCGCTTCCATACTAATTCCTGCTTCATCCGGACTGCAAGGTCCTGGAGAAATCATCAGAAAGTCTGGCTTGAGCTCTTCGATTTCTTGAATAGTGACTTGATCGTTTCGTTTTACAATCAGTTCTTCTCCAAGCTCACCTAAATACTGGACCAGGTTGTACGTAAATGAATCGTAATTATCAATCATTAATATCATACTCTGCTCACCTCTAACTCAAAATAGTCTCTTCTTTGCTCAACTGTAATGCTTTTTTCACTGCATAGGCTTTTTTAATCGATTCTTTGTATTCGTGCTTTGGTACAGAATCGATGACAATGCCTGCACCTGACTGCATGAAGGCTCTGCCCCCTGTACAATAAGCCGTGCGAATGACGATATTAAAATGCATATCTTGATTGAATCCAAACCAGCCTATAGATCCAGTATAAAGCCCACGCCTTGTCGGCTCAAGCTCTTCTATGATTTCCATTGTTCTCACTTTTGGCGCACCTGTAATTGTGCCGCCTGGGAATACAGCTCTCATGACATCTACTGCATCACAATCATCACGTAGCTCCCCTTGGACATTTGATACAATGTGCATCACGTGTGAATATTTCTCAATGGCCATAAACTCGTTCACCTTGACTGAGCCATAAGTAGACACTCGTCCAAGATCATTCCGCTCAAGATCAACGAGCATCACATGTTCTGCACGTTCTTTTTCATCTTCAATGAGTTCTTTTGCCAGCGCTTGATCTTCCGCATCATCCTTGCCTCTTGATCTTGTGCCAGCGATCGGTCTTGTTTCGAGCTGAATGCCTTTTTTCTTAATAAGCAGCTCTGGAGATCCACAGACAATTTGGAAATCTGGCGTGTGCAGATATGACATATATGGAGATGGATTCACGTGACGTAATGTTTTGTATAAATGATATGGGTGGGTATGAAGCTGTTCATCTTGTCTAATGGATAGGTTCACTTGGAACACGTCACCGTTTGCGATATATTGTTTAATCGTTTCTACAGCTTCCCCGAAAGCTTCTTCAGTAAAAGGTGCAGCAGGTACACATTCCGAAGGAGACACATTGACAGGTGAATGTGCTGATTCTTCTGATGTGCTTGTCCAGCTTTGCTTTAATTCTTCGAGTCTTTGATGAACTTCACTGATAGGTTCATCTCCTTCTGTATGAGTGATCAGCCAGAGGGCATCTTTATTATGATCAAAGACAGCGACATCATTGAATACGAGGAAATACAAATCAGGCGTCTTCAAATCATCGATGGACAGCATTTTAAAATGCTCGATATATCTTGCGTAATCATAGCTTAAAAATCCAATCGCTCCACCTTGGAAGTCAGGGTATTCGTCGTTCGTTTCGGTTTGTAGGGTTTGAAACCAATCAGCAAATGCCCTAAAAGGATCTCCCTCTTTGAACAACACCTCATTCTGATAATGGATGGTGGTCATCCCGTCCTTCCCTTTCGCTTTAGCGATCGGATGAATGCCGGCAATACTGTATTCTCCGCCACGTGCACTTTCAAGAAGGACGTGATGTGATTCATGAGTCGTTAATTGTTCGTATCGTTTCAAGAATGCATCTTTCGTAAAAGGAATTTTGATGCCCATCGGCCTACGTTGTGTCATGTAATCATCCTTTTTTATTTTCATTAATCTTATTGTAATGCAATCCATTTTAATTAGAAAATAGTATTTGCTTTCCATCTTCAGAATTCATGAAAAAACCCCAGCAAATGCTGGGGTGTATTGTTTAATCAAATTGATAAAGCGGCGTACTAAGGTAACGTTCACCGTTACTTGGAATAATCGCTAGAACCTTTTTCCCTTTACCAAGCTTCTTCGCTGTTTGAAGCGCTGCATAAATGGCTGCTCCTGAAGATATACCACCAAGGATTCCTTCTTCTTTCGCTGCCTTTCTTGCAAGTTCAAATGCATCTTCGTTTTTCACTTGGATAATGCCGTCATATACTTCTGTGTTCAAGATAGATGGAACAAACCCTGCTCCGATGCCTTGAATTTTATGCGGACCTGGTTTCCCGCCTGATAGTACAGGAGAATCTGTTGGTTCTACCGCATAAAGCTGAATAGATGGAATGGCTTCTTTCAGGACTTCACCAGCACCTGTAATCGTACCACCCGTACCAACTCCTGCAATAAATGCATCAAGTTCGCCGTCAAACTGTTCAAGAATCTCTTTCCCTGTTGTGCGGCGGTGAATCTCAGCGTTGGCTTCATTGCTGAACTGCTGAGGCATGAAGTATCCGTGCTCTTCCGCTAATTCTTCTGCTTTTTTGATGGCACCTTTCATTCCTTCTGCACCCGGTGTTAAGACAAGCTCTGCACCGTAAGCGCGTAAAAGGTTGCGGCGCTCCTGACTCATTGTATCCGGCATAACTAAAATCGCATTGATTCCTTTTGCAGCCGCGACCATCGCAAGACCGATTCCTGTGTTTCCACTTGTAGGCTCAATGAGTGTGTCGCCAGCTTTTAATGTACCTTTTGCTTCAGCATCTTCGATCATCGCTAACGCAATACGATCTTTTACACTGCTGCCTGGGTTCATATATTCAAGTTTCAAGTAGACATCCGCACTGTCTTCATCTACTAAACGGTTTAATTTAACGACTGGTGTATTTCCTATTAGTTCAAAAACTGAATTTGCAATACGAGCCATCACTAACACCTCTATCTCCGAGTAATTTTATTGTATTAATATTAAATTATCAATTTCGAAAAATTTTGTCAATGCTTTTAGTCCTGCTCTCCATCGTAAAACCATGTGACTTTTGCTTCTTTCCACAGGGTTTTGACATTCGCCTTTTCACCCAGATCTTCCATGGCGATCTGTCTTTTGATCTGATCTTTGACTTCTTCATAAGAGAAGGAGCGGCCATTTAATTTTTCTTTTAATTGTATGATGGCATAACCGTTTTTGATCTCGATCGGCTCTTTCGTCCATTCATCTGGCTGAAGCTTTTGGGCTTCTTGTATGTATAGGGCTGGAATGCTTTCTTGCTCTTCTGTGACAAACCCAAGATCTCCGCCGTAAGGAGAGGTATATCGATCGGTGGATCGTTCAGCTGCTACAGCTTCGAAACTAGATCCGCCCTTTAAATCTTTTAATACACTTTGTGCCTCGTCTTTTGTTTTCACAACAATGTGGCGAATTCGGTATGAGTCATCATATTGATACAAGTCTTTGTTTTTTTCATAAAAGGATTTGGCTTCTTTTTCAGAAACGACCGCATCTCTCGTTAGAAGCTGTTCTAATAAAATTTGATAACGAATCTGCTCTTTCCATTCTTTTCCACTTGTATGACCGTCTTCGTAGAAATTATTAGATACCGCTTTCAGCATCAGCAGCTCACGATTGATCTCTTTTGGAGATACCTCCAGCTTGTTTTCTTTCGCAAGTTGATTGACTACCTTCTGATTAATCATTTGTTCAAGTGTTGCCTTTCCGTAGCGGTCTTCCATTTTCTTTAACCATTCTTGACGTGTGACTTTCTCTTTCCCAATAGAAGCAATTTCTTCACCGCTCTTCCCATTTGAAGAAGCCTGCGACATTTGTGACTTTGTTAATACATATGCAATGACAACGGCATTAATCATGAGCAGAACGAGGATAAATGTCCATACCACTCTTGCTTTCAGTCTCATCTTTCGTCTCCTTTCCATTCTAAAAAGAAAACCCGCTGCTTAGAGCTTAGCGGGTTATTTCTTCACGTAGCTCTTCTAGCTCTTCTTTTGTAAATACATACGTTTCGTTACAAAAATGGCATTGAGCTTCTGCTTGTCCGTCTTGTTCAATCATATCCTCAATTTCGGCTTTCCCTAGGCTGATAATACCGTTGGCAAACCGTTCTTTTGAGCAGTTACAAGAAAATTCGACAGGTACAGTTTCTAAGATTTGAGGTTTTTCACCGAGCACTTCTTCTAAAATTTCTTCAGGAGTCATCCCTTTTTCAATCAGTTTAGAGATCGGTTCAATGGTTGATAATCTCTTTTCGAGTCTTTCGATGACTGCATCTTCTGTTCCAGGCAGCAATTGAATGATGAAACCGCCTGCTGCAAGGATCGAGTTGTCTGGATTGACAAGAACACCCACACCTACAGAGGATGGCACTTGTTCAGAGGAGACCAGGTAATAAGTAAAGTCATCTCCAATTTCACCTGAGACAATTTCCGTTTGCCCTGTAAAGTGGTCTTTCAGTCCGATATCTTTGACAACACTTAACGTTCCAGATGTTCCAACAGCACGTCTAACGTCCAGCTTCCCATGTTCATTTAAATCAAAGTGAACTTGTGGGTTTGAGACATATCCGCGCACCTGACCTTTTGCGTTTCCATCTGCAATGATGGCTCCGATCGGCCCACCGCCTTCAATTTTGACAGTTAATTTATTCTCGCCTTTCAGCATGGCTCCCATCATGACAGTCGCTGTCATGGTTCTGCCGATTGCAGCTGAAGCAGTTGGCCACGTATGGTGTCTTCTCTGCGCTTCGTTGATTGTATCTGTTGTGTTCGCAGCATACGCACGGACTTTCCCGTCATATGCTAACGCTTTAACTAAATAATCCATTTTGATTAAACCTCCTATAATACACCGACACGATTACGTTCATAAATTAATTGGAGTCCTTTTAATGTGAGGAACGGATCGACAATATCAATACAGTCTGATTCATTTCCAATCAATGTAGACAAACCGCCTGTTGCAATGACTTTCGGTGTTTGTTTGGCTTGCTGCTTCATCCGTTTCACTATGCCCTCGACTTGACCAACATATCCATACAGGATACCTGATTGCATCGCACTAATCGTGTTTTTCCCTACGATATGATCCGGACGAACAATTTCAATCCTTGGCAGCTTAGCCGCTCTTGTATATAAAGCCTCTGTTGAGATGGTAATACCCGGTGCAATTGCGCCACCCATGTATTGTTTTTGTTCATTGATATAGCAGTAGGTTGTGGCTGTTCCAAAGTCTACCACAATGAGAGGCGCCCCGTACAGGTGAATGGCCGCCACTGCGTTCACAATTCGATCAGCGCCGACTTCCTTTGGATTATCACACATAATGTTTAATCCAGTCTTCATGCCAGGCCCAACGATTTGAGGAGTAATGTGAAAATACTTTTCGCACATTCTTTCCAGAGCAAACATCATTGGCGGGACAACAGAAGAAATGATAATCCCTTCTATCTGGTCAAACATCAGCCCTACATAGTCAAATAAGGATCGGATTGCCATACCAAATTCATCTTCTGTTTTATGACGGCTTGTTTCAATCCGCCAATGGTAGTTCAAATCGCCATTATGATAAACACCTAAAACGGTATTTGTGTTTCCTACATCTATCACGAGTAACAACTTCATCACCACTTTGAATAGTGTCTCAAAAAGAGCATTTTTCGACTTTCTATCATACCATACACGAATTGAGTTCCATTTGTAAACAATTCGAAACCGATCCATTCATGAATCGAAATAAAAAAAAGCTGCCGGTGAGCCCGACAGCTTTTTATAGAAGGAGATTAGATCTCCTCGTCTTCTTCTTTTTTCTTGATGTTCACTTTCACATCATCGTTTTTCTCTTCGTCATCTGCGTATACACGCTCTGGAAGCTTTCCAGTTTCGTAAAGAGATTTAATTTGTTCAGCATCTAATGTTTCCACTTCTAGAAGAGCTTGTGCGATGATTTCTAGCTTATCTTTATTCTCAGTGAGAATTTGTTTCGCACGTTCGTAGCTTTCTTTGATGAAGCGCTGAACTTCTTGGTCAATTTCATAAGCGATCGCTTCACTATAATTCGGCTCGTTGTTGAAATCACGGCCAAGGAATACTTGACCTCCTTGTGCTTGACCGAATTGTAGAGGACCAAGTTTATCAGACATACCGAATTCTGTCACCATTCTTCTTGCAATACCTGTTGCACGCTGGAAGTCGTTGTGTGCGCCTGTACTTACTTCACCAAACGTAATTTCCTCTGCAACACGGCCGCCGAGCAAGCCGACGATTTTATCAAGAAGCTCTGGCTTCGTTTGGAAATAACGGTCTTCTCTTGGAAGCATGACCGCATATCCGCCTGCCTGACCACGAGGAACGATCGTTACTTTATGCACCATATCCGCTTCGTCTAGGATAAGCCCAATGACGGTATGACCTGCTTCATGGTACGCCACGATATTACGTTCTTTCTTCGAAATGACACGGCTTTTTTTAGCCGGTCCAGCAATGACACGGTCAGTTGCTTCGTCGATATCACGCATATCAATTTTCTTTTTGTTTTGACGGGCAGCAACAAGTGCTGCTTCGTTTAGTAAGTTCTCAAGATCTGCCCCAGAGAACCCTGGTGTTCTGCTTGCAATGGCTTTCAAGTTGACTGTATCATCAAGCGGTTTGTTTTTCGCATGAACCTTCAGTACTTCTTCACGACCAATGACATCTGGGCGGTCAACCGTAATTTGACGGTCAAAACGTCCCGGACGTAGCAATGCAGGATCTAGGATATCTGCACGGTTCGTTGCAGCAATGATGATAATCCCTTCGTTGGCACTAAAACCATCCATTTCAACAAGAAGCTGGTTAAGCGTTTGTTCACGCTCATCATGACCACCGCCAAGACCTGCTCCACGCTGACGACCCACTGCATCAATCTCATCAATAAAGATTAAGCAAGGTGCATTCTTTTTCGCATTTTCAAACAAATCACGTACACGTGATGCACCGACACCGACGAACATCTCGACGAAGTCAGAACCACTGATGCTGAAGAAAGGAACGCCTGCTTCTCCTGCAGATGCTCTCGCAAGCAATGTTTTACCTGTACCTGGAGGTCCTACTAGTAAAACCCCTTTAGGGATTCTTGCGCCAAGCTCCGCAAATTTACGTGGATCTTTTAAGAATTCAACCACTTCTACGAGCTCTTGTTTTTCTTCATCCGCACCGGCAACATCTTTAAATTTCACACGTTTCTTCTCTTCTGTGTAAAGCTTCGCCTTACTCTTACCAAAGTTCATGACACGGCTTCCACCGCCTTGAGCTTGGTTCAATAAGAAGAAGAACAGGATAAAGATGATGATGAATGGAATGATGGTTGTCAGAACTTGCAGCCATCCATTTGTTTCAGGTGCTGGTTCTACTTTTACATCTGTATTCTTCAGTGCACTGTAAATTTGGTCAACTCCTTGACCGTCTGGAACGTGGGTAATGAAGTATTCATCTTTCTTCGCGCCATCTAATTGACCACGAATTTCATAAACCCCTCTTACAGGCTGGATGGAGATACTCTCCACTTTTCCCGCACTTAAATTTTGCGAAAATTTGCTGTAAGACATGTTCTCAGGCTTTTGATTAGGGGATCCTAACCAACTGACAACCCCTATCACAAGTAATAAAATAAGTATATAAAAAATCGTATTACGAAAAACCCGATTCATTCCTTACCTCCTCCCACAGTAAGCACAACTATGTTCAATAGTATCATAGAAAATCATTCCAACACAACCAATAACCTCATGTAAACGTGTGCTCATTAGCCTTCGTAAACAGATGGTTTTAACACTCCAATATACGGGAGGTTTCGGTAACGTTCGGCAAAATCCAATCCATAGCCAACAACAAATGCATCTGGTACTTCAAACCCAACATAATCTGCTTTGATGTCTGCTTTGCGGCCGCTTGGTTTATCAAGCAATGTCACAATTTTAATGGAGTTTGCTTTACGGTATCGGAAAAGCTCTACCAGATAACTCAAAGTTAACCCACTGTCGATGATATCTTCCATAATTAGAATATCTCTTCCTTCAACAGAAGTATCTAGATCTTTGATGATCTTCACTTCTCCAGAAGATACGGTAGACTTTCCGTAGCTAGATACATCCATAAAATCAAGCTCTAAATATGTATCAATGTGTTTGATCAGGTCTGCCATGAATGGAAGAGCCCCTTTCAAAACACCAATAGCCAGGGGAAATTTACCATCATAATCGCTGGTTAATGTTGCACCCAGTTCTTTCACTTTTAGCTGGATCTCTTCTTCTGAGATCAAAATCTTTTCAATATCTTGTTTCATGCTTTTGCTTGCCCCCTACAAATTTTCGTGCTGTCTATATTGTAATACAATGAGATCGCTGTTTGTCATATCAATTTCTTCAAAAACGGATTTTTTCAGACCTGGGATCCAGATGATTTGATGATCCGAGTCAGTGACGATCGGCCAGCTGTCTCTTTCTGCAAGAGGCACTTTTTTATCAATAAATATATCTTTCACCTTTTTTGATCCATTCATCCCTTTAAGTTTGATTCGATCACCATTTTTTCGTGAGCGAATGATCAAAGGAAGACGAACATGATCTTTTTGAAGCAAGAAAAAATGGTTTCCGTTCCGTGCATCCTTCGGAACATGATTTGATACCAAGATAGACTGTCCATTCGGGAGAAAAAGTTCCTCGCCAAGCTCACCTTTTAAATGATGAGTATATGACTGATCTATGACAAGCGATCGTTCAAAGGTAAACATACAGTGATCATAAGATTTGACAGCTTGTAAACCTTTTGGCAAATCTAATGATCCAGACGGTTGATCAGTATGAGATAACCAGTCCAAAGTCCCTAGAATATGCTGGTTTGAAAACGCTGATTGAGTGTTTTCATAAAGATAGTTTAATATTAGTTGAATGCCTCTTCTTTGTAAAGGCAAAGGCAGGTCAAGCAAAGGCTTCGTTTTGATCTCAATTTGCTTAGGCGTTTGATTCGTAATGACTTGATGCATTTGATCCTTTGTTAATGCCTGCAAGTACTGCTCATCCTCAGTCAGCATGTCACTTACAAACTGAAAGCTTTCATGCACATGAGGTGCCTCTTCTTTTAACACGGGAAGAACGTGTCTTCTGATCCGGTTTCTCAAGTAGTCATCGGTGTGATTGCTTTGATCAATGACATAAGGAACTTGTTCTTTTTCGCAAGCAGTGAGTACATCATCCTTAGAATATCCAATCAGCGGACGAATCAGCCACCCTTCTTGAAAAGGGCGCTTTACTTGCATACCTGCGAGTCCTATTCCAACAGTCCCTCTTGTCAGCCTCATCACCATTGTTTCTACTTGATCGTCTCCATGATGTGCAAGCGCTATAAATTGAGCGTTGTACTGTTCCATCAATTGACGAAAGAAAGCATATCTGCACTCTCTTGCAGCTGCCTGTTTGTTTAAGCGGTTTTCTTTTGCATATTGGGTGACCTGTATACGAGCCGATTCAAAAAGGATCTCATGCTCTTTACAGTACGCTTCAACAAATGCCAAATCAGCAAAGGATTCTTCTCCTCTGAACATGTGATCTACATGGGCTGCAATCAGCTGAAAGGAACCTTTTCGACGTTTGTTTAGTTCATGCAGCAAGAGCATAGAATCTGGTCCGCCAGAAACCCCGACAATGACTGTCGTATTTTCAAGGAAAACATCATGTTTTTTCAAAAAAGATTCAATTCTATTCACAACTTCCTCCTCACAAAGAGCAGGTAATTTAAAGATATACATATCCTATCACTTTCATTAGCTCCAAGCAAAGAAGAAGCCTGCTTTTTTACAGCTCTATAATAGGAATAAAACCACATAGGCACAGTAAAGAGCGAGCACACTGCATAAGATGAGAATGGTTTCAAAAAGACCGCCTGATTTTTTGCGTACTGATGTTCTTTTCGCAGCAGCAACTCTTGATCGTGAAGGTGCGGCCTGTTGATGTTGGGGAACAGCTGGCTTTTGCCTATTTTGCTGTGATGGCTTCTTTTGTCGTGTTTTTCTTGAAGCAAGCAATTGTCCTTCTTTCAACATCGCGCTTTTCATGTCTGCCGCTGATTGATATTTGCCTTGGAGAGCCGCTTTTAACACCCTCTCATATCGCTTTAATAAAGGATGTCCTTCAATCGCTCGATAAAGCTGCTTTTCTGGTTCTGCCCCTTTTTTAAATTCTTTTTTATAGGCACAGTTCACCATGACCATACTTAAGGCAAATAGATCATAAGAAGGTTCTGCTTTTCTTGTACCGAAGCCCCAGTAGCCGCGGTCAAAAAACTCGGTGTATTCCTTAATCGCCCTTCCTGCCTTCGTTGTTCCTCCAACATCAATACAACGAATGGTAGCTGGGGGGCCTGAAACGATGAGATTATCAGGCTTCAAGTCACCGAAGATCCAGCCTTCCTTATGTAAGTGAGCAAGGTTAGACAACAGTTGAATCATGAGAACGACGATCCATTCATCGCCTTTTTTTTTCACAAATTCAAGCAGCAATGGACCTCTGACATACTCCATGACATAAAACGACCGTTTCTCTGACATTCCAGGATAAAGAGCATCATCCATATCATAAAAAGAAGGCCCCATGGTTTTCACAGGAGCCTTTGAAAAGGATTTTAATACATTGACTTCAGATGCAATGAGCATACTGTCATCACTCACTTTAAGGGCCACTTGTCCCTTTGGCGATTCGGCCAGATAAACCACACCGTTCGCCCCTTTTCCCAGCTCTTTTACAATGCGGTAATGTTGGTGATGCCACTTTCCTTTTATCATTGTACCTAATGGGATGTTAGAAGCCGAATTCATCATGTTCTTCCTTCGCTTCAAGCAGCCCTTTTCGTGAACGAACTGATTTGAAATGCTGGAGTGCTTCTCGAATTGCTGGTCCTGTCGGTGTAATTCCTCCTGTTGTCAGCTTCGGGAAAATCGATGATAACGAATCGAACCGTGGCGTCCAGTTCAACACAATTTCTGCATCTGAGCTTTTCCCGGGAAATACACACATCCCAAACTGATTTTCACCAATTCTCGAATTTAGACTAATAGAGAGATCGATGAGTGCTTCTTTGACCGTTGGCAACTTCGGTTTCATACTTGCACTCGTATCCACAAGCACAAGCACTTGAAGATGAACTGTCTCACCGAGCTCGTCCACAACTTCCATCACTTCTCCACGCTTATCTGGGGGAAGTTCTTCAATTTCAGTATCTTTGCCAAGAATTTGCTGCAATTCTTTATTCACAACACCTTGTAACGTTTGCGTCATCGCCTTTTTTGTAACCATTTGTACGGTTTGAGACAATTGCTGAACGTAGACAACCTGATGAATGCCTCCGCCTGCTAGAGCAATCCCCTCTACTTCTTTCATCGCTTCATGATCGTGTCTGTTCTCTTCCATAATGCCAATGACATTGACTGTGATCCCTTGCTCCTTTGCCAATGCGGCAATCGCAAGTGGGTCTTCCCCATGATTTGAGCAGCCATCTGTAATCAGTAAGATTTGGTTTACGTGACCTTTTCGCATCTTCATTCCTCCTGGGATTGTAACTGAATGCTTATATCCCCATCATCGCCAGAAGAAATTCATATTATACGATATTTCAAGAAATCTCTTGTTTCTGGAGATAGAATGTACCGGTCGGAATGGATGCCCATTTTGGTGTATTGTGGTCGAGCCTAATAACGACAACCGTCATATCGTCATCGATTTGACCTGCTCTTGTGCGAATGACCTCCTCCATTAATAAATCAGCAATCTCTTGCGGATCTTCTGTTTTAAAGCTCTTCATTTTTCGTTTGACCCACAAATCATGATTTTCGATATGCTTTGGTCCTTCAAAGATACCGTCGCTCATCATGATAAGGAGATCTCCTGCCTTCATCTGTTCACTCACCACTTCTACTTCGAATTCATCAATAATGCCAATAGGCAAGTTGCTGGCCTGTACCTTCATCACTTGATCACCACGTTTAATAAAACTTGGAGTGGAGCCAATCTTGAGGAACTTACAGCTCGCATCCTGTAAATCAATGATGGATAAGTCTAATGTGGAATAGACTTCATCTGTTGTCCGTAAAGATAAAATGCTATTAATCGTTTTAATCGCTACTTTTTCATCAATACCAGACGCCAAGATTTTTTCTAACAGCTTGATCGTTTCATTGCTTTCAAAATGGGCTCTTGCTCCATTTCCCATCCCATCACTAATAGCTGCGGCATATTTACCTGCACCCAGCTCCATCATGCTGTAGCTGTCTCCAGATACTAATCCTCCGCCTTTCGCTGCATGTGCTACACCTGTAGACACTCGATACGATTTTGCAGAACCGAATACAACATGACAATAACCTGTTGGATGCTCCGCACACTGCTCTGCTTTGACTAAAACTTGTTCTTCTAAAATATCCGAGAGCATTGGAGCGATGATTTTTTCGCATTCCCCATGACCTTGGCAATAGGGAATTCTCATCTCTATATCAACATTTCCCTGTTCTAAGCTATAAATTTCAACTTGCTGAATTTCAATTCCAAAGTTCTGAAGTGCTTCTATCATCTGCTCTTCCTGAATAAAATGCTGCTCTCTTTCTCGTTTTATTTCCCGGGAAAAATCCTCCATGACTTGTGAAACACCCATCAGTTGTTCGGCCACAAGGCGTCTGCTGTCTTGGACCTTTTTCTTTAAGGTCTGATTTGCTTTATAGTAAGCTATCTCCTCTTCAATCAATTCTTCTACATGCTTTGATTTTGAGCAGTGCTGACTGAATTTCTTTTTCAACTTCCGGTTATGCTCGTACGTTTTTTCATCAGATTCATGCATAACTTGTTTCATGAGTTCATAGGTTGTATCAAAGTTCTGCACCCAGCATTTATTTTTCTTATAGCACGTTTGACAGGAACGTTCTGTGATCGTACTTAAAAAAAGATCTACATCCTCTTCCTGCTTCTTCTCCTCAGGAATGGATTCGTAAAATGTCGCAAAACTCTCAGACAGCGCATGAAATACATTAGAGAATTGATCTACCTTTTTTGCTGTCACGTCTCGTACTTTTCTGGCATATTGCTGCTGTTCCTGTACATGCTCTACCGTACCAGGAATATATTTTGCCACCTTGGACGTTACTGACTGTGGCGTGAGCAAAAACAGTGCAACTGCGATGAGTGATTCATATAGCGTGGTCATCAGCCCTGCTGACCCTTCACCGTAGAGGGAGATTAGTAAAGAACCCACAATCAAGCCGATGGCGGCTCCTGCTTTTTTCCCCTCTTTTAGTAATCCGCCTAATAAGCCCGAAAAGGCAAGCAGACTCATCTGATAAAGGTTGCCGATGTTGGCGAGACCAAGAATTAATCCAGTTACAACACCCACTGTACAACCAATACTCGCTCCTCCAATAAAGGCAAAGCTCAGCACTACATATCGTGACAAAATATGCTCTGCCTGCATTCCTTGAAATGTGATCCCAGCCAGACCTGTTAAAACTGAAGCGATTAATATCATAAAGCAAATAATTTCTTCAACCTTTAAAGAGTGTTTGATTTTCCTGACTGTAAAAATCGGCAAACTTTGAAGAAAAATCAGTGTCAAAATGAAGGCAAGTCCAGCTTCAACCCCCGCCATCACATAGTCATAGCTTTGAACCGCACCCTGCTCGAGGTAAACAAAAGTTCCCCTGGTCATCAGCATTGAGAGCACAATCACAACCGGTAATGTTTTCACTGGGTCTTTGATGATAAATGAAACGACCTTTGACATGAGGAGGAACACGATCAATGACGCAAACACGAATAATGCATTTTGAGGTGATATCGTCATCGCTCCAGCGAGTAAAGCAAGACAAGCAAGCATCGCTTTATCCCTTTTAATGAGCAGCATGGACCCAAAGAAAGGCAATGCAAACGGCATAATTTCAGATAAGATAAAGGCTCGTCCCAATAAAAAGCCCAGAACAACATAAATAAACCCTTTATAGAAAAAAAGAGAATGCGTATGATGAAGAAACAGGTTTTTCATCTTTTTTAACCCTGCACTGATTCTTTCAAACCCGGCTCCCGTTAAATCAGTTCTTCTTTCTAGTTTTTCCATCTTTTCATCCCCCACCTGATATTCGTTGCTTGTCATTATAGCGAAGGTGAAAAAGAAATTTTGTCAAAAGAAGTTGTCGTTTCCATAAAACGTTCGACGCTTTATTTGCCAAAAAGGCATACTTTCTTGAAAGTCGATGTCTTTCATCAGAATTTTACGAAAGCACAAAAAAACAGCTTTCCTATAGAAAGCTGTTTGGAAGATGACCCGTACGGGATTCGAACCCGTGTTACCGCCGTGAAAGGGCGGTGTCTTAACCGCTTGACCAACGGGCCTTGCTTATCGTTCTTTTTAAAAGGATAGCGGCGGAGGGGATCGAACCCCCGACCTCACGGGTATGAACCGTACGCTCTAGCCAGCTGAGCTACACCGCCATAATATAAAATGCGCTAAGAAGCACAAGAACTATAATACAAAGGATTCGCTTGTCCGTCAATAGAAAGTTTTAAATTAAATGGCGAAATCACAAAAAACGTTGAATTTGTATTGAAAAAAAGCACCCGCTAAACAGCAGGTGCTTTGTTGTGAAAGATATATAGAAAGCAGCAACAAGTTAACCTCTTCTTGCTCCGCGTCCCCCACGTTTTGATTCCGTGTTACGTTTTAAAGATGTTAAGCGGTCTTCACTATCTTTTAAGAATTTGTTCATTTTTTGCTCAAACGATTCCTTCGGACGGAAATCATTTCTGCTCGGTCTTGATTGTTGTTGTTGAGGACGATCTTTTGCTTTTTTAATGGACAAGCCGATTTTACCGTCTTTTTCAACGTTAATCACTTTCACTTCAACTTGTTCACCGACTTTTAAATGCTCATTAATATCTTTTACATAGTTATCGGCTACCTCACTGATATGAACGAGACCAGTTGAACCGCCTGGCAACTCCACAAAAGCTCCAAAATTTGTAATGCCCGTAACTTTCCCTTGTAACTTGCTGCCAACTTCAATCGACATAAAAAAAGTGCTCCTCCTTAGACTTATAAAAAAATCTCATTTGTTCAATTATACATAAACTGAATTTTAAGTGTCAACAAGGCTAATCGCTCTTATTGCCCACATCAAAGATTTTTTCGCCTTTTTTAGACATATAATAGTCCCGTCGTGCCAGTTCGAGTACGTATTCTTTGCTTTTCAGCTTTTTGATTTCATCAGAAATATCTTCCTGCTTTGTTTGTAATTGCTTCAATTCTTTTTCAAGCGCAACCTTCTTCTCTTCTTTTTCTTTCAATGCAGACGATTGCGACCAGAGGGCACTTGTTACCAAAACAGCAAACATGAGCACAATGACTCCAAACACGGTAAGCCTTCTAAGGAGTCCCCGGCGTTTGCGTTTTAGGCGCTGCGCTTGCTGTTCCATTTGTTTTTGATAATCATTTTGAATTTGTGCGATATTTCTTTTTCTCTCGTTCAAGGATGAAGGCCTCCTCTCTTACTTTGTCCAGAATTGTTTCCATTTCGTTTTCATGGTACGAGATAATTTCTTGATCCCTTGTAAAATTCCTGCTCCTTTTGAGAAAAACAACCTCATTGATGTTCGCCATTTTTCGGGAATTCGATGAATAATGGTTACATTGAGTAACCAAATAAGCGGATAACAAACAATATACAGCACCTTCCACACGAGTCGAAACGCAAAACGAACAAGGCGTAAGAGCGAGTGGAACAAGAACAGAAGAGCACTTATGATCAAACCAACGATCCAGCGAATGGGCTGGAAAACCATCGACATGATCAGCCTTTTCAGGACGAGAACAGTCTGATAAATACACCTCATCACAAACTTGAGGATGTTCATATACAGCTGTTTCATCAATGCCTGGTACATCGAGAAACCTAAAGCAACAGCTAGAAAAATATAAAGCCTGAATTCTCCCTCATTGGTCAGCAGCAGGACATAAAAGAATAAGAGACCCTGCACCACCCAAAAAAGGAGGTCGTGAATGACCAGCAGCCATTTTGCTGTTTTTTCCCGGTTCACAAACAGCTTGTACGTATCCAGCGATGCGCCCAGCCAGATGCCCATCGCCGCCATTGAAAGCATCGTATAAAACTGGACCGTCAGTGTCATTTAAACAGCTTGCTAAAAAATCCTTTAGCTTTCTCCCCGTGCTGCTCATCTACATAGATTAAGTCAAAGACACGCCCTTTAATGGACACAACGCCCTTTTCTACATCTAAGTTTTTCATTTGCAGATTTTCTCCACGAATGGCGAGGACTCCCATGACAGTCTCAAGCAGAAATTCTTCATTATCAAAGCTCTCGACTTGTTTGACTCCGGTAATATCTAAATGCTTTCTGTTGCGCATTGTGACATGATGCTCGGCTTCTGATGACAACTTCGTGCCTTGAGGTTGATTATAATATTGATTCATTTATACATCCCCCATATCTCATACTTGCATTGTTACTGCATTGTATGTGACAGGCGGGACATTTAGAACAAGCCCTATTCTGCTGTTTTCTCTTCTTTTAGCACGGTATACATGCCAGCAGCTTCTTCTTTTTTCGTTGTGTCTTTTAACTCGTTGACTTGAACAGTCACAAGCTTTTGGCCGAAGCGGATTTGAAGCTCGTCCCCTTCTTTCACGTCAGAGCTGGCTTTCGCCTGCGTGCCATTAATGGAAATTCTCCCTTGATCGGCTACTTCTTTTGCCAATGTTCTTCTTTTGATTAAACGAGACACTTTTAAGAATTTATCTAGTCTCATGTATGTTCACCTCTTTCTATGCGTTTAGCATCGTTCCACAGATCGTCCATTTCTTCTAGGGTCAAGTCCTCTAGTGAACGCCCTATGTCCTTTGCTTTTTGTTCAATATGCTGAAAGCGCCGCATAAATTTTGTGTTTGCAGAAGAGAGGGCGGTTTCAGGCTCTAGGTGATAAAATCTGCCGATGTTGACGAGAACAAATAAAAGATCCCCAAATTCATCCTTCATCTGCTTTGTTGCACCTTCATCCTTTTTCTCTGCCACTTCCACAAGGAACTCCTGCTTTTCCTCTTCGTATTTGTTCCAAATATCATCTACTTCTGTCCAATCGAAGCCCACTTTCGCTGCTTTCTTTTGGAGCTTATAGGCTTTTGTTAAAGCTGGAAGAGTCGTTGGAATGGATTGCAAAATAGATGCTGCTCGCTCCGGTTTTTCCTGCTGCTTGATTTTTTCCCAGTTGGCGACGACATCTGATGCTTCAGACACATCGGTATCACCAAACACATGCGGATGTCGTCGAATCATTTTTTCTGTGACATGCTGGATGACGTCATCCATTGAGAAATAACCATCATCTTCACCAATTTGAGCATGGAGTAAAACTTGAAGCAGTACATCTCCGAGTTCTTCAACCATATGATCTGGATCGTCTTCATCTATAGCTTCCAGCAGCTCATAACATTCTTCAATTAGATATGGTTTGAGCGACTCATTCGTTTGTTTTTGATCCCAAGGACAGCCGTCAGGACCTCTTAATGTACGAATGACTTCACGGAAAGTGTCAAATTGTTGATAGAGTAGCTTTTCATCTTGGATTGGAGGCACATAAACACTCGTTAAGTTATTTATCGACACATCTCGATCAAGTTCAAATAAAGGAACACCTGTAATCTGTTCCTGACTGCTTCCAGCTGCCGTTACGATAAAGACTTCATAATCGTCAGGTAGCTTTTCCATGAGGGTCAGCTTCACATTCGAGGCTGTCATCTGATCATATACTTGACAGATCAACACATGCTGGGTCAACTTCAGATCATCCGCTCTCATATCCCCTGCGTCAACGAATTGCAGCCCTTCAATTGGGTCAATCTGTAAGGAATTAAACGTCGCATCCAAAAAGCTTTGTCCACCAGCCACGTACACCTCAACCCCGCGCTCCTTCTGTTGTGAAACAAGAAGCTGCACTGTCTTTTCCGCTACAAAAGGGTGACCTGGTACTGCATACACAATATCTTTCTCCTCAGCCTCTCGGAAGAGAATGTCTGTGATTTCCTCATACACTGCATCAAACTGATCATGCTTTTCATATATCTCATCAAAAAAGGTCAGAGACGGGACCTCCTGCATCAATTCTGCGGTGAGTGGATGATCCTGCGTTCTCATGTATACTTCTTTCGCCTGCTTCAGCTGCTTATATACACCGAGCGTTAGCTGATCCATGTCGCCTGCCCCTAGACCAACGACTGTAATCTTACCTGCCATTTCAATTCCCTCTCATCTGTTTAAAATATAAAATCTTTTCTCCTAATGGAATGAGTCTCCATTCCTCTTCCGTAAATACGTCTAGCTTAAGAATACTATATAAAAAGGCGAAACCACCAATAAAAACTGAAGTCAGGCTCTCTAAAACAGAAAACGGACGTTTCTCAAAGGGAATGACCCAAGAAAACAATGCCTGATATCCAATTAAAACGACAGCCATGAATGCTGCTGATAAAAGAATTTTCACTGGGAATAGCTCTCTTATTGAAATCCACCCTTTATGCTTCAAATACACCGCATTGAGCGCAGCGGCGGCGAGAAACCCACAAACAGTCGACCATGCGGCTCCATAAATGCCGAATAACGGGACAAGAGCCAGCGTCAGCCCCCATTTCACCAGTACACTGATCAGGACCACAACAGCCGGGTACACGGTATGTCCCAGACCCTGAAGTAAAGCGGTTTGCGTAATCGCCATTGATGTAAAGGCAATGGATATGCAAAATATTTGCAGCGCATCTGTCCCTAAGTCATTACGAAAAAGCATAATGTTCACAGACGATAAAATACATATAAGCCCGACAGCTGAACCAATCCCCAGCACCGATGTTGCCTTAAACGATGTACGTACTTTTTCACGAATTGCTTCATGCTGACCTTTTCTTAAGGCCGACGACAAAAACGGAACAAGAGACGTCCCGATACTAATTGCAAACACCGTCCCGAGCTGCAGGAACGGCTGACCTCGGTCATATACGCCTTTTGCCGCCTTTGCAGCTGCTTCACTCAGTCCCTCACTGCGCAGTAGCGCATACAAGTGAAAAGCATCGATCATTTGCATCCATAGGATCAGCAATCCACTTACACAAATCGTCAATGTATACAGCACCAAACTCTTCAGCACATCTTTTTTCCGCAGTGTAGCCTGTTTTAATGTCTTGCTCGCTGACAACCGCTTCCGATAGGTCAGCCAAAGGAAAAGAAGCAAAAGGAGTGAAGCAGCACTTCCAGCTATAGAAGAGAACACTGCACCCGCTCCTGTTTCATAAAGCGAATAGCCATGTCTCACGAAATAGAAAGATAAAACAAGCAGGACGCCTACTCTGATGAGCTGCTCAGCCAATTGAGAGACCGCAGTGGGGAGCATCAGCCCATCACTCTGAAAAACACCCCTCAGCATCACGGTAAGTGGCAGAAATAAAAACACAAACGAACTCATCTGGATGAGAAGCATTAATTGACTGTCCGCCATGAGATTCGCAATTGTGCCTGCTCCTATATATAAACAAAGAAATAAGACCAAGCTCAGCAAAGTGATATACACCAAGGATACCTTTGTAATGATTCGGCGATTCTCCTCACCATGCTCGCTCAGGAGCTTGGACACCATCACAGGAAAACCAGTGGTGCCGAGCATGATCGCAATGCCAAGAAAGGGATAGACCTGCTGATAAATATAAAAACCTGTGTCTCCTACGATATTTTGAAAAGGGACACGATATACGGCACTCAGTACCTTTGATAACAAGCCTGCGATGGTTAAAATCACCGCACCTTGGAAAAGCCAATGCGGCTGATTCACAGCATTTTTCATAGATGACTCCTTTATGTTCAATCAAAAAATATACCTGCATTTAAACGCACTCATTATATCATACGTGAATGAAAAGCCGTTTCTTTATAAGGAGTAGACGGCACATTCCTCGTTTTGTTTCATTCCATATAAAAAAACGCCGACAAAATCAAAATGATTTCATCGGCATTCTTTCGTTTTATCAAAATGATATACAATTATTAGACCTAGTGTTCCATTTGACGGGCTAAGAAGCCAGCTGCCGTTTCTGCCGCTTTATGCTCCACTTCTCCCATTGAACGCTCTTTAGAAAATAAAACGACGGCGCCAATTGGATCTCCGTTTGCAACAATAGGTGCAATGGTATAAGCTGATACATCATCATCAATACCATCCACAAGCTGAATTTCTTTCTTGCTGTCCTCTAATACAGAATTACGCTGATCCATTGTTCGTTCAAGTAAATCACTAATGGATTTGTTTAAGTACTCTTTTTTTGAACTGCCGGATACAGCAATATACGTATCACGATCACAGATGAGGATAGAATGACCCAAACTGTCGAATAAAGCATCAGCATATTCCTTCGCAAAGTCTCCTAGCTCACTAATCGGTGAATACTTCTTCAAAATGACTTCTCCATCGCGGTCGACAAAAATCTCAAGTGGATCTCCTTCCCGGATACGCAATGTTCTGCGAATCTCCTTCGGTATAACCACTCTACCTAGATCATCGATGCGGCGTACAATTCCAGTTGCTTTCATTCACTGCTGCCTCTCTTTCGTTTGATGATGTGTTGGGTGAATGGAACAAAAGCGTCCACTTTATGCAACATTCACCACTTGACCCTGAGATTAGTATCCGTCACATCAAACGTAATATACACGAGAGACCAACAAAATTTTATGAAGATGGAATGGTTTCTTTTTTCACATCTTGAAGACCTCGAAGCATACGAAGAACGACTTCAAGCCACTCCTCCGTTTTCTTGCCTTTTGTTTGGACAGAAATAATCAGCTTGCTGCCTTCCATGCCAAGACCGATATCACGTCCATATTGACTGCCAAGCTCAAATAATTTTTGACCATCGATGTCGCTGCTTGCTTTTTCATCGAGAGTGAGTCTGACAATGCCTTTCTCCATCTTGATCAACTCGACACGTTCCTGCACAGCGTACACCTTCATCGTCGCAATCGTGAACAAATCAGCCACTTCTTGCGGATATTCTCCGAATCGGTCAATCATTTCATCTTGAAGCTCTTTCCGCTCTTCTATTGATCCAATCGCTCTAAACTGTTTATACATCTCGATCTTTTGTTTGCCATCAGAAATATAAGTATCTGGAATGTAGGCATCAATTTGGAGATCAATTTCTGGCTCAAATTTTTCTTGAGCAGTCGTATCGCCTCTTCTTTCTTCAATGGCTTCTTTCAGCATTTGAGAGTAAAGGTCGAATCCTACAGAATCAATAAATCCATGCTGCTGTGCACCAAGTAAATTTCCTGCTCCTCGAATCGTTAAGTCACGCATCGCAATTTTAAAGCCTGACCCAAGCTCGGTGAATTCTTTAATAGCTTGAAGTCTTTTCTCAGCTACTTCAGAAAGCACTTTATCTTTTCGATAAGTGAAATAAGCATAGGCCACACGATTCGAGCGCCCAACTCGTCCTCTTAACTGGTACAGCTGCGAAAGCCCCATTTTATCAGCATCGTGAACAATGAGCGTGTTCACATTTGGTATGTCTACGCCCGTTTCGATAATGGTTGTACTGACGAGTACATCCGATTCACCTTCTAGGAAATTAATCATTACGGATTCCAGCTCGTTCTCACTCATTTTCCCGTGTGCGTAGCTTACTTTTGCGTCTGGAACAAGCATCGAGATTTCATCTGCTTTTCGTTCAATATCCTCCACTCGGTTATAAAGGAAGTACACTTGACCGCCTCTTGCCAGTTCTCGCTCAATGGCTTCTCTAACTAACGCACCATTGTACTCGACAACATAGGTTTGAACTGGGAAACGGTTCTCAGGTGGCGTTTCAATAACAGATAAGTCACGTACGCCAAGCATCGACATATGAAGCGTACGAGGAATTGGCGTTGCCGTTAACGTCAGCACATCAATATTGGCTTTCATTTGTTTAATTTTCTCTTTATGCGTCACACCGAAGCGCTGCTCTTCATCGATAATTAACAGTCCTAAATCCTTGTACACAATGTCTTTTGAAAGAAGACGATGCGTCCCGATGACCATATCAATCGTTCCGTTTTTCAGCCCTTTTAATGTTTCTGTTGTTTCTTTTCGTGTACGGAAGCGGCTAAGCTGAGCAATTTTAACAGGATAGTCTTGGAATCTGTCCATAATCGTGTCAAAATGCTGCTGCGCTAAGATCGTTGTTGGTACAAGCAGTGCCACCTGCTTCCCGTCAGCAATGGCTTTGAAGGCCGCTCGAATCGCCACCTCTGTTTTTCCATAGCCCACATCTCCACAAAGCAGACGATCCATCGGGCGCTCCCGCTCCATGTCTTGCTTGATTTCATGAATCGAGCGAATTTGATCGTCTGTTTCTTGGTAAGGGAATGCAGATTCAAACTGGCGCTGCATCTCATGGTCAGGCGAGAAAGCATACCCTTTGCTTGCTTCACGTTCTGCGTACAGCTTAATCAGATCATCTGCAATGTCCTGCACAGATGATTCTACTTTTTTCTTCACGCGTTTCCAGTCGCTGCCGCCTAGTTTGTATAGCTTTGGTTCTTTTCCTTCTGACCCTACATACTTCTGCACCTGATCAATTTGTTCAACAGGGACATAAAGCTTGTCGCTTCCTTGATAATGAATATTTAAATAATCTTTATGAATGCCGCCAATTTCAAGCGTTTCAATTCCTAAATACTTACCGATCCCGTGGTTAATGTGCACCACGTAATCGCCCACTTGCAGCTCTGAATAGCTTTTGATTCGCTCTGCGTTCGTCAGCTTTTGCTTACGTGCCTGCTTCTTCACACGTTTCTTGAAAAGTTCACCCTCTGTAATGACAGCAATTTTGGATAAAGGCAGTTCAAAACCTGTTTGCAGCTCACCTTGTAAAATATATACTTGCCCGCTGACAAGCTCAGCATCAGGTTTAGCAAGAGCTGCTTCAATGTCATAATCATGCAAGACAGATGACAGCTTCTCTGTCCGCTCTTCATCCGCACCTAAAAAGACTACCGTATAATTCTGCTTTTTGTAGCGTTCAATTTCACTTGCAAGCACATTCATCTGCCCGTGGAAATTCTGCATTTGCTTACTAGATACATTGACGATATTTTGCGGATTGGTCTGCTGAACATGTCTCAAAAATAAGGAATAGTACAGAATCGATCTCGATTGCTGATTGAACAGCTCTTGAAATGGGAAGGAAAGGGCTAGATCATGCAGGATATTCCCTTCTTCCAGCAGACTAATTGTCCAATCTGCTTCTTCCTGTTCAAGCTGTTCTTCCATCTCCTGAATTCTGCTGATTTCATCTAGAATGATAATCGTATCCTGCGATGTATAATCTAGCAAACTAGCAGGCTTTTCATAGAAATAGGACAGATACTTCGTCATTTCTTGTGTCACAATACCTTCTAGCAGCTTCTCACGATCAGCAGAAATATTTTGATGGAGCAGTTCTTTTTGTTTATCCGAGTTGAATTTCTTTAAGCTACTGGCAAGACCTTCGTCAAGCTGTTCAATCGCTCTCACTCGTTCAGGCCCTCTTACAATCAGCTCTTTCGCCGGGCCAATCTTGATTTCTTGAAGTGTTTCCAATGAACGCTGCGTGTCAGAGTGGAAGGACCGAATAGAATCCACTTCTGTATCAAACAGCTCAATACGGATCGGGTGGTCTTCCGTTAACGCATAAATGTCAATGATTCCTCCGCGCACACTAAAGTCTCCGGGCGCAGCGACCATGGACGTCCGGTCATAACCGATTTGCACGAGTTGTTTTGAAAACGCCTCCAAATCAATTTCTTCACCAACCTTTAAATGGATCTGACTCTCCTTCCAGAGCTCAACAGGAGGAAGCATTCTACGCACTGCAGCTGCTGGGGTCACGACAATCGGATTTTCTCCATTCGCGAGACGATTCAATACATCAAGACGCTGCGCTCTAAGCTCAGGGCTTGCCACAGCAATTTCAGATGCAATGAGTTCATTGACAGGATAAAGAAGGACCGAGCGATCTGGCATCACACTTGCTAGATCATCTGTGACCTTCTGCGCTTGATATAAGTTGTGTGTCACAATAAACATCGGCCGCTTTAATTCGTCTGATATGGCGGCTGTAAATAAAGATCTGACGGAGCCTGATAGTCCGGCGAGCAGTTGTTCTTTTAAACCTTCCTTTAGCCCATTAAAAATGGACTGAAAATCATCACTTTGTTTGATAAATGATTGTATATTTTTCATTTGGCTCCTCCTCCCTGCTTGTTTAAAACAGAAAAACGCTTTGGTCTATTATCTACACCAAAGCTTTTTATTGAATAAAGGTATGATACTGATGGTAATCAGGATTTCTTTCGAGCGCCTCTTGGCAATCCTCACAAATGGTTTGTACATGTAAATCACCATTTTCCCTATAAGAAATCATATCGTTTCTTTCCTCATTTGTTAAGTGATGAAATCCAAGTGCTTCACTTTGGACAGCGGATTCATCTAGACTGCCAACCTTTACACCACAGTGCCGGCAGTAATAGTGCAAAGCCATACGTGATCCTCCCATGCTGAGATTTTATGATCAGTATGTGCTTTGCTTATCATTCTTATACCTTCTTGTTAAAATCATTCATCACTTCTAAAAATGGCTTTGTTAAAGCCGCTTCACAAGCTTCAACAGATGCTTGAATAGCAGATGAGATATCAGGCTGTTCTTCCTCTGAGAAGCGTCCTAGTACGTAATCGACGACCTTCATGCCGTTTTGTGGACGGCCGATGCCGATACGGAATCGGTCAAACTCTGGTGAACCTAAATGCTGAATCAACGATTTGATTCCGTTATGTCCGCCTGCACTTCCTTTAGTACGCAAACGAATCCGGCCCGTTGGCAAATCAAGATCATCATAGATGACCTTCAAATGTTCAAGGGGAATATCATAGTAATCCATCAGCGGACGCACACATTCCCCTGATAAGTTCATATATGTAAGAGGCTTCACAAGTAGAACCTTTTGCCCCGAAACAAACCCAGTTCCATATTGTCCATGGAATTTTGATTGATTTAATGGGATGTCCCATTTTTTTGATAGTTCATCTATTGTCATAAACCCGACGTTATGTCTTGTTTTTTCATATTCTTTTCCTGGATTACCCAATCCAACGAACGCAATCATGAAACCAATAACCTCCTTTGTCGCACATGCACACGCCTAAAAAATGAGCCAATGTGATTGCCTCATGCAAAACGTATGAATTCTTTTCATTCTAGCACAAAAGACGTAACCGCGGGAGGGTTACGTCTCTAATTGACCAGTTATTCTTCGCTGTCATCTTTTTCTTTAATGGCCTCAGGCTCTTGCGTTTCCTCTTCACTATCTGGCTCTGGAACCTCTGATTGCTGAGGCGGTAAGATCGAAGCAACAACTTCTTCTGGATCATTATTAATTTGATACGTAGACTGAACAGACAGATCACCAACTGTTAGTACGTCATTTACTTCTAAGTTTGTAATATCAGCTTCAATATTTTGCGGGATATCCTTTGGTTTCGCTGTAATGGATAGCTCAAATAGTGGCTGCTGAAGCACACCGCCATCCTTTACACCTTTGGATTCGCCAATGAGTTGTACAGGTACATCTGCGTCAATTTCTCGCTGTAAGTCGACCACTTGGAAATCAGCGTGGACAAGCTCATTTTTCAACGGATCTGTTTGCAGTTCTGTTACCATCACAGATTTTGTTTCACCGCCAACGTCTAATGTGATGATTGTGTTTTTTCCTTCATCACGTAATGTCTTTAATAAATCAATACTGTCTAATGAAACAGCCAGGTTGTCTGTATTTTTTCCGTATATGACACCAGGAACGTGTCCTGAATGACGGATTTTTTGCAGTGTGGAACGTTTGAAATCAGTTCTTTTATTTGCTTTTAAAGTTGCCATATTCAGCACCATCCTATTTCTTTTTTGTCACTACTTTCATAAATACCCATAACTGAATCATTTTAAACATGTTTGGCTTTCATTTATCACAGCAAAAAGACCCCAAGCTGATGCCTAGGGCCTTTTTCAATCAGAAAATTAGCTGAAAAGGTAGCTCACAGATTCTTCTTCATGTACACGAATGATGGCTTCTGCAAGCAAAGGCCCAACTGAAAGCGGAATGAATTTTCCAACTTTCTTGTCATCTGTTAAGTGAATACTGTTTGTCACAACTAATTCTTTAATTTTAGAGTTTGTAATACGTTCTACTGCTGGTCCAGACAATACTGGGTGAGTACAACAAGCATAGACTTCAGCCGCTCCATTTTCCACAAGTGCATTTGCAGCAAGTGTAATCGTACCAGCTGTATCAATGATATCATCGATGAGAATCGCCGTTTTGCCTTCAATGTTCCCAATGATGTTCATCACTTCAGCCACGTTCGGCTTCGGACGACGTTTGTCGATAATTGCGATCGGTGCTTTCAGGCGGTCCGCCATTTTGCGCGCACGCGTAACACCACCGTGGTCAGGAGACACAACAACGATATCATTCAAGTTTTTCTGTTCAAAATAGTTTGTTAAGATTGGCACAGCCATTAAGTTATCGATTGGAATATCAAAGAAACCTTGGATTTGCGGTGCATGAAGATCAAGTGCAATGACACGTGTAGCACCTGCTGTTTCAAGTAAGTTCGCAAAAAGCTTCGCCGTGATTGGCTCACGAGGTTTCGCCTTACGATCTTGACGTGCATATCCGTAATAAGGGATTACAATATTGACCGTTTTCGCAGAAGCGCGTTTTAGTGCATCTACCATAATGAGTAGCTCCATAATGTGCTCATTGACTGGCGCACTAGTAGATTGAATAACATAACAATCACAGCCGCGGATACTTTCTTCAATATTGATTTGGACTTCACCGTCACTAAAACGTTTAACAGAGCTCTTTCCTACATCAACTCCGATACGATCGGCAATTTCTTTGGCAAGTTCAGGGTTTGAATTCAAAGAGAATATCTTTAAATTCGCATCAGCATAACGATTAGACATGGTAAACCTCCGGGTATTTGGATTATTTTTTATGAATATTTTTCACATAATCTTCTTTATTGACTTGTCTTGCTCTAGCAATAGACAATGCATCCTGCGGTACATCTTCTGTAACCGTTGAACCGGCTGCAACATATGCCCCTTTTCCGACAGTGACTGGTGCAACGAGATTTGAATTGCAGCCAATAAATGCGCCATCTTCAATCTTCGTTAAGAATTTGTTCTTCCCATCATAATTAACTGTAATAGATCCACAACCAAGGTTTACATCCGTTCCGACCTCTGCATCTCCAATATAGCTGAGATGAGATGCTTTGCTTCGGTCACCGAAAACTGTTTTCTTGATTTCGACAAAATTTCCGATCTTCACTTCATCGCCAATTTTCGACAACGGGCGAATATGAGCAAACGGTCCAATTGTCACATCTACCCCAACTTCACTATCGCAGACAACAGACTGCTTAATGACTGTCCGATCTCCAATTACGCTATCAACAATTTCAGTGTTCGGACCGATTGTGGCATCTGCACCAATCTTTACATTCCCTTTGATGACCGTCCCAGGATAAATCATTGTATCTTCACCGATGACTGCATCTGGCGAGATATACGTGTTCTCAGGATCAATCAAGGTTACACCATTCTTCATATGCTGATGATTAATACGTCGCTTCATGAATTGCTCTGCTTGTGATAGAGCGATACGATCATTGACTCCAAGTGTTTCTTCAAAATGTGGTGTTTGATACGCTGCAACCGTCTGTCCTTCATTCTTTAGAATTTCAATGACATCCGGCAAATAGTATTCACCTTGTGCATTTTCATTTGACACTTGCTCAATCACACGGAAGAGATCTTCATTTGAAAAGCAATAGGTTCCAGTATTAATTTCATTCACTTGACGTTCAGCATCATTTGCATCTTTATGCTCGACGATTTTTACTACAGCACCTGTTTCATCACGAATAATACGTCCATAACCTGTTGGATCATCCGCGTGTGCTGTCAAAATCGTCACTTTCGCTTGTTGTTTTTGATGCTCGCTTAACATGGCTTCCATTGTTTCCGCTGTCAATAATGGTGTATCTCCACAAATGACAATGGTTGTTCCCTTTTCCTGCGCGAGGAACGATTTAGCTTGTTTGACGGCATGTGCTGTTCCCAGCTGTTCTTCTTGAAGTGCATATTCACTTCTGTCCCCAAGCTGCTTCTTGACGTCCTCTGCTCCATGACCGACAATCGTCACAAGCTTGGCTAAAGATAGCTTTAACGCTTGATCTGCCACATGCTCGACCATTGGCTTTCCGCAAACTGGATGAAGTACTTTGTATAACTTTGACTTCATTCTTGTTCCTTTTCCCGCTGCTAAAATCACTGCGAACCGCTTATCCATTGATTGGCCTCCAATATCCCTATTATCCATAGAAAAATATATCCTAAATAAGGACTGATTTCAAGGATACAAGAGGAAGTGCATTAATTTTCTAATGAACGGGAGACATAAGGAACAAGAGAAAAAACGCAAAAAAGACAGCATTTAAAAGAAAACATTCATTTTCTCTTAAAGCTGTCTTTTTAGGTTCACATATCTTTAAGAAGCTCCAGCTTCTTCATATTCAATTGTCTCTTCCTCTTCGCCTAAGCGATGATACTCATTTAAAACAGCATCTTGGATTTTACCCCGAGTGCTTGAATTAATTGGATGTGCAATGTCGCGAAACTCTCCATCAGGCGTACGTTTGCTAGGCATTGCAACAAACAAGCCATTGTTTCCATCAATCACACGAATATCATGAACAACAAATTCGTGGTCCAGCGTGATGGATGCAATCGCCCTCATGCGACCATCGGTATTCACGCGGCGTAATCTTACGTCAGTAACTTCCACAGTAGTTCACCACCTTTTCCCAATATAAAAGCATTAATTAGGTATTCAACGATTGTGGTGATTCTCCTGCTCTTTTTTTAAACTTTTTTTGAAATATCGGGATATTTATACATTTTTTGTCATTTTAATGACGACGCTTACATCGGTTGCGTGAAAAAAGACATCATGACGATGCCTTTTCATACATATAATGAAACCAAACGGTCTCCAAAGAGATGGCCTGTTTATTTCACTAATGCCACAACTTCAATTTCTACAAGTGCATCTTTTGGAAGTCTGGCTACTTCTACACATGAACGAGCTGGCTTATGTGTATGGAAGTATTCACCGTACACTTCATTCACTTCAGCGAATTGTTCCATATCTTTAATGAAAACCGTTGCTTTCACGACTGTTTCAAAGGAAGCACCCGCTGCTTCAAGGACGGCTTTAAGATTATGAAACACTTGATGTGTTTGTTCTTTAATATCTCCATTCACAAAATCTCCAGCTGGCGTTAACGGAATCTGCCCTGAGCTGTAAAACATGTTATTGACGATAATCCCTTGAGAGTAAGGTCCAATGGCTGCTGGCGCGTTTTTGGTTTGAACAACTTTTGTCATATCAATCTCTCCCATTCAAATACATGTTTGATCAAAGCTTAAGCTTTCGAATGAAAAAACTCGTGGAAATTGCCTTCATTAATCTCAATGATTTTCTGCTTCATATCAATGGTTGAAAGCTTTAAAAGCGATACATATTCATCGACAAGACGTTCATCTACGCCTTCATCTTCTAATAAAACACCGATCCCTGCAACATTTGCATTAAATTCCTCTAGCAGATTCATCATGCCATTAATGGTTCCGCCTGCTTTCATAAAGTCATCAATAATCAACACATTGGATCCTTTATCTAAGCTCCGCTTTGCAAGTGACATGGTTTGAATTCGGTTAGAAGAACCTGATGCATAATTAATACTCACAGTTGATCCTTCAGTTACCTTATTATCTTTTCTAACGATCACAACAGGCACATTTAAATAACCTGCAACAGAATAGGCAATCGGAATACCTTTCGTCGCAACAGTCATGACAACATCAATCGGTCGATCCGAAAAAATGGTCGCAAAAAGCTTACCGATTTTCGCAAGAATCGATGGATTGCCTAAAACATCAGTTAAATATAAATAGCCGCCAGGAAGCACACGTTCAGGAGTTGATAATGCCTCTCCGATATCGTTGACGACTTCGTCTGCTTCTTTTAGATGAATCTTTGGAATATATTTCACTCCGCCAGCAGCGCCAGGTACAGTAAGTAAAGTCCCTATTCCCTGCTGTTCGAAGGTTTGTTTGATAATCGTTAAGTCTTCACTAATAGAGGACTTCGCAGATTGATATCGCTCTGCAAAAAAAGTTAAAGGTACTAGTACGTGCGGGTGGGTTAACAAATAATTTGTTAAGTCCACCAATCTGCCGCTTCGACGAAACTTCATGAACTTACCCCCAGAACCCGAATAATTTATGAATAATATAACTTAATATACGGATTTAATCAAGGGTATTTTGTTCGCCGATCATGCGGACAGCGTAAACCTGATCACAAAATCCTCTCAGTCCGTTATATATTCTTTGTACCTTCGATTCATATTGAATCAAGCCAAATACAGTTGGCCCGCTGCCGCTCATTAATACAGCATCTGCTCCGAAACGCTTCATCTGTCTCTTAATCATATCGACTTCCGGATACATTTTTAATGTCACAGATTCCAACACATTACCGAGTGAGCCGCACATCTCTTTATAATCTTTCGCTTCAATTGCTTCAATCATACGCTGTACATTTGGGTGTTCTACTTTGCTTGCGTCATATTGTCTGTAGACCTCAGCTGTAGATACCCCAATCACCGGCTTCGCTAAAATCACCCAGCAATGCGGCGGTGTCGCAATATGCTTTAGTTTCTCTCCACGTCCTGTCGCTAGCGCTGTCCCTCCGTGTACACAAAAAGAGACATCTGAGCCGATCTCCGCTCCAAGCTCAGCTAGTTCATCTAACGTGAGATTTAACTTCCACAAACGGTTTAAGCCGCGAAGCGCTGCTGCGGCATCACTGCTGCCTCCAGCTAAACCTGCTGCGACGGGAATTGCTTTTGTGATGACAATCGATACGCCTTTTTGAATACCGAATCTTGTTTTTAATAATTTAGCTGCCTGATAAGCCAAATTCCGTTGATCATCTGGCACAAAACGATTATGAGATGATACACGGATTTCGTCTTTGTCCAGCTCCGTCAGCTCTAGTCGATCTGCAAGATCTATTGTTGTCATCACCATCTCCACTTCGTGATATCCATCCGGTCTTTTTCCATGAACATCAAGTGAGAGATTAATTTTTGCCGGTGCTTTTTCTAAAATACGCAAACATTTCACCTACTTCTCCATCTAAACATAAGTATCAATATTGTATCACATTTGATGGATCTGATGAATATTGGCTTTTGCCCCCAGCACACTCACTTTTTCAAGCAAAAAAGACCAGAGACACCCGAGGTATCCCTGATCATTTCTTTATCGTTGATTCTCTTCTTGAGCCATGTGCTGTTGAGCTAATTCAATTGCACGTTTGACCATATTTCCTGCGTCACGCGCACGAATCTCTCCCCAGCCTCCATTTTTGACGGTATCATAAAATCCAAGATCCTTCGCCAGCTCGTATTTGAACTCATCTGACATAATGCCTCGGCGTCTACCCAAACGAAACAGCCCCTTTGGTCGAGAATTCGAATCATCGCCACTCATTTGTGGCTTTCTTATTTTGTATCGAATCCTTTCTTTTACCCCTTTCAAATAATGGACAGCCTCCCATACAGAAAAAAAGGCAAAACAAAAAGCAGTAAACAAAAAGTTCACTGCCCATTAATAGGCGACTGAGCTAGCGGTATCATCGAACGTTAATTCGACCGTCTCAGTCAGTATATCTGCATAACTGTAAGAAACTCTTTCAAACGAATTCTCATCTTGATCTAATTGAATCACAAAAACAGAAGGGTACGTTTCAGCTAAAATGCCCGAACGCTCAATTGTTTTTCGGCGGCCTCCGTTAGCCTTTAACGTCAAACGTTTACCTAAGTTACCATCAAGCGATCTTTTGATGTCGGACAAAGTCTTCGCCATTGCATCCACCTCACTGAGATAATTATACAACAACGGCCCATTTTTGTCAAATAAAAATTAAATTATATCAACCAACACGAGCCATTGTCAACAAAATAATTTTGACAAACTTCTACCTTTTCTCCTCCCTATTTTTCTCAAATTCCGGTGAATTATGTATTCATATGAAATTTCTTTTTGAGCATAAAAAAAAACCAGACTGAAATCAGTCGGGTTATGTCGATTCATGGTCTCTTTTATATGGCATACCTACCCTTAAAACACCCCTTGTTTCAATCCCTCCGAGACCTTTTTCTCTCGTCAGCGTATTTCGGAGCACATCCCACACGTTGATTCGATCTACAAATGGAGTGAAGCTGATCTTGGCAACAATATAGACGGGGTCAAGTGCATGAATGTTGACACGTGAGGGTGAGCTTGCAAAATTAGCACCTGCTTGAATTAATGATTCAAAATGAGATTGGCAGGCACCTGCAAAGATCACGAGCTGATCTAAATGCGGAACCTTCCTTCTTGCCTTTTGAACCGTTTCAACGAAATGACGAGAATGACGATATGCACCGATATCGTGTACACCGCCCTTTTGTTTAGAATACGCATCATGTCCTGTGATGACCAAAATATCAGGCCGGTATTGATCAATTAATGAATCAATCATGCTTGGCATTTTCTTCTCGTGGCAATGCACACCATACACAGGTACACCGATTCTTTCATATACATCTAAGCATTTCTTTAAGTATGAAGCATCTCCATCTAAATGCAGAACCTTTCCGGGCATATGAAAATACTGCTCCTGATGCTGATATTGTCCAGACGTATAATACTCTTGTTTTTCACGAAGCAGCTGATAATCTTGCCTGAGTAAGTCGAGCGATTCGTTAATTTTCCGTTCATCGTCCTTCTCTCTTGTCAGCTGCTCCTCTTTTTGAATCAAGACCAAATCTGACATCTTCGCATCGGCGATCAGCCTCACTTCATTCCCATGCAAAATGGCGGTGGCTTCGTGCTGGTCTGTCTCATCAATTCGAATGATACGAAACATAATATCCATCTGATAGGATGCCCTCGTCACCATATCTCCTATTTGAAATTGCATGCTTTTCACTCCACAATCAGGCTCTTATCCTGTTGGTATCGTCTTACGCTACACTTGTTTTTCTTTCAGGTGTGTTGTTCTTTCTAGCCTATGCCTGAACAGGTGAAGTGGTGAAAACCAAAAGAAAAAAGCCCTTATGAAAGGGCTTTGTCTTCTTTTCAGCGTGATAGAAAACCTTTGTAGTCTAGGAAGAACGAGCACTGGCACGGAGCGAATTTGACATTCGTGAGCACCAGCGCGCAGGACTGACACCGAATGCGAGGGTTTGTCTACACGCGCTGAAAAGCCCTTATGAGAGGGCTTTGTGTAAAACATTGGACAAACGGGCAAATTCATCGATTGACAATGATTCACCGCGGCGTTTCCCATCAACCTCAGCTGTTACAAGGGCTTCTTCAATGATAGCTTTATGTTTCTTACCATCTGGCAGATTGTTCATCAAGTTATTCATCAATGTCTTCCGGCGCTGGCCAAAACTCGCACGAATCAGTTGAAAGAAAAACGTATCATTGTCTACTGAGACCGCAGGCGTTTCACGAACAGTTAGTTTGATTACCGCTGAATCCACATTTGGTTGTGGGACGAAAACCGTTTTCGGCACAACCATGACCGTCTTCGCTTCTGTATAAAATTGCACTGCAATCGACAAAGAGTTGTATTCTTTTGATGAAGGAACAGCAGCCATGCGATCTGCTACTTCTTTTTGCAGCATGACAACGATTCCTTTCAATGGAAGGTTTTCTTCAAGCAATTTCATAATAATTGGTGTCGTCACATAATAAGGAAGGTTTGCTACGACCATTACTTCTTTACAGTCAGCAAACTGTTCTTCAATCACCTTTCTTACATCTGCCTTCAATACGTCTTGATGAATAATGGTGACATTATCATATGGAGAAAGCGTATCGTTTAAAATCGGCAATAGGCGCTGGTCGATTTCAAAAGCCGTGACTTTCTTTGCCCGTTTAGCGAGCTGTTCAGTCAACGCACCGATACCAGGGCCAATTTCAATCACACCGGTCTCATCCGTAATCTCTGCATGATCGACAATGCGATCTAAAATATTCGTATCAATTAAAAAGTTTTGCCCTAAGCTCTTTTTAAAAGAGAAACCGTACTTCTTCAGTATTTCCTTCGTTCTGATGGGCGTCGCAATATCTTTATTCATCGGCTTCCTCCTGCATGACGGTCTTTAAGGCCGCAATAAAATCCTCTTTCGTTATTTGGAACATGTTAAGACGCTTTTGCAGCTGCTTCGCATTTGTATATCCTATATTTAAAAGCACACCTAATCGTTCGCGGCGGCGTTTTGATGCTTCGCCTCCGATAAGGCCTGCGTCAAATAAATCGTCTAACGTAATCTCGCTTTCTGATTCTTCCATTTCCTCATGGACATGTGCAAGGCATTCTCGAATACTATCCAAGGAAGCATGCTCGACACCAATTCCTTTGTCCCGCTTCGCTTTCGCAAGGTGTTTTGGTAAAAAGGCGTGCTTACAGCCAGGGACAGCCTCTGCGATGGTTTTACGGATCTTTTCCCCAGGGAAATCAGGATCAGTTAAAATGATAACCCCCCTCGTCTCCTGAGCAAGACGCACTTGTTGAATGACTGTATCGCCAATGGCAGATCCATTCGTTTCAATCGTATCTGCATCAACTGCCATCTTTACTCTAGCAGTGTCGTCACGACCCTCCACCACAATGATTTCTTTGATTTTCATGTATTCCTCCGCTTGCAAAAACAATCTACATTTTTTTGTCAAAAAATGAAACCTTCCATGCTGTTTTTGCGTCTAATTAATTAGAAAACAGTGCTTCTATTATAACCAAAAAAACAGAGGGTGCGCAAAGCCCTCTGTTCATATAAATGATTTGATGTGTTTATTTGAGCACTCTAATTTTCACTCGTTTATTTCCCCATTGATAAGCTGCCGACTTACTTGGGACGAACACATCAATTTTATTCCCTTTTATAGCAGATCCAGTGTCTGATGCAACGGCATACCCATAGCCTTCCACATACACTTTAGAGCCCAGCGGAATGACACTCGGATCTACTGCTATGACCTTTGCACCCGGATTTGCTTTTAAATTAAATCCTGTAGACGTTCTGCCCGTACATCCAGCACAGCCCGCTGTATAGGCTGTGGACGTCACATAGAACTCTTTTCCTGACGATTCATTACTTCTTGAAACCGCAGGGGACGCTTTAGGTTCTTTCTTGGACACTTGTGTACCAACGGCCACTAAACGATCCTTACTGTCTTTTGCAGTAACCTCTTTAATTAATTCTTTAGACACCACTTTGCCGTTTTCTTTCACAATGGCATAGTGCTTCTTCAATTTACCTTCTTCACCTTTTTCAAGCACCTTCTCTTTTCCTTTTTCAAGAGATCGATCCTTTTTATGTTTGGTATCAAAAGCAATTTTCTCTTCCACTACATCGGTGACTTTTTCCACCCGAGTGATCTTCACATCTGCGCTTTTTTTAGAAAGGTGACTATGTAACGCAGGTTTGATCTTATCGTGCTTCTTGAGCTTCAGCTCTTGTTGCTTTAAAAAGTCAGCGACCGTAGTCGAAGTGGTCCACACTTTCTTATCCTTTCCTCCATCGTTTAAGCTGACCTGAAAGGCCTGCTGAACCACAAGATCCATATTCTTTTTAATCTTGTCATTCTTTCCTGGAGTTACTTGATCGTGCTTCCCAATATCTATCTTCTCATTCTTCAATAATGCTCCAACCGTCTGATCTGTTGTCCATATCGTTTTCTCTTTCCCATCTAGGGTGAGATGAACCGGTATAGCCGCATCATACACAATGTTCATGTTGTCTTGAATCTTTGTATTTAGACTTGGAGAGATATGATCCTCCGCCCTGGTCCTTATTCCAAGGTCTGAAAGCAGCTGTGCTACTGTCTCTTCATGTGTACGAATTGTCTTCTCTTTGCCATTGATTGAAATGGTAATAGACTGCTTAGTGAGCTCATGCGCACCGTAAGCCGTCCCAGTTCCAGCTAAAAGCAAGCAAGCGACTAGAAATAAAACCTTGCCTTTTCCTAGCTTGACAGAAAACAGATTTTTCATTTTTTGTACGATGAAAAACGCCTCCTTCTCCTCGGAGAGATTATATAGAGTATCTCAAAACCTGTCAACCCTTCCACCCACTGTACAAAAATGCTCGATTGTAAACCTATTATGGGAGATTTTTGGAAGGAAGGGAAGAAAGACTTATCGACAACTTATCCTATGAGGAGGCGCAAACGTGTAGAACTTTTTCGTTATGTTTCACAATTGGACAAGCTTAAACAAGGATTGACATCATATACTGTCAGTTTATACGGAAAACTTTTTTCGCATTTTCTGTTGTCAATGCAGCAAGCTCTTCAAAGCTTATTTCTCGCAATTCAGCAATTTGTTCTGCGATATATTTCACATAGCTCGGCTCATTTCGTTTCCCTCTAAATGGCGCTGGAGTTAAATACGGGCAGTCTGTCTCAATCAGAAGACGATCACTTGGAATATCCTTTACAACTTCTTTCGGTTTTTTCGCATTTTTAAATGTCACAGGTCCACCGAATGAGATATAAAAGTTCATTTCCATACATGCTTTTGCAATTTCGAGGCTGCCAGTAAAGCAGTGCATAATTCCTCCGACTTCTGCCGCTCCTTCTTCTTTTAAGATCGTCACCACATCTTCCGTTGCGTCACGGTTATGAATGATAATTGGCAGATTCACTTCTTTTGCAAGAGCAATTTGACGTCTAAAGACTTCTTTTTGCACATCTTTTGGCGACTTGTCCCAATAGTAATCTAGACCCATTTCTCCAATGGCAACAACTTTTTCATGCTGAGATAATTCTTTGATCCAAGCCAAATCTTCATCTGTCATATCAATGGCATCAACAGGATGCCAGCCGATGGCTGCATACATAAAATCATATTCTTCAATTAGCTCCATCGCTCTCGTAATGGTTGGACGATCAAACCCGACCACCACAATCTTCTCTACCTTTTCACTTTTGGCTCTTTCAATCACCTGCTCTAAGTCTTCATTATATTGTTCAGCATTTAAGTGGGCATGTGTGTCAAATAACATGGTTGATTTCTCCTTTCGACAATTCTTCTGAAAAACAAAAGGTGTTCGACGAAATGTTACACGTGGAACACCTTTGTTAAATTATAAAATTTTCGTTCCATTTGCTAGAGATTGATCTACTTCAAGAACCTGCAATTTACCACCAGTTTCTCCAGTTAAAATCATTCCCTGGGAAATTTCCCCTCTTAGTTTAACTGGTGTGAGATTCGCTACGCAGACGAGCTTCTTCCCTACCAATTCTTCTGGTTGATAATGCTTGGCAATCCCTGAGACAATTTGTCTCTTTTCAAATCCAAAATCAAGCTGAAGCTTTAAGAGACGGTCAGCTTTTTTCACTGGTGCTGCTTCCAATACTTGTGCTACACGAAGGTCAACTTTCGAAAAATCATCGAAGGCAATTTCGGCACCAAGCTCAGGCAATTCAGTTTCTTCTATTTCAACTGACTCTTCTTCTACCTTAGGCGCACTTCCTTGCATCTTCTCTTTAATGTATGCCACTTCTTCTTCAACCTCTAAACGAGGGAACAATGGCTCACCTTTTTGTACCGTCGCTTTTTGAATCGCACCGAAAGAAAGAATGCTTTCCCAGCTTTTGAGTTTCTCTTCTTCAATTCCAAGCTGGAAGAAGATTTTCTCAGGTGTTTTTGTTAAGAATGGTGTTAACAATACAGCTGTGATTCGGAGTGATTCTGCTAAATGGTACATCACAGAATGCAGTTCTTTTCGTTTTGTTTCATCCTTCGCTAATACCCAAGGAGCTGTTTGATCAATATATTTATTTGTTCTGCTGATTAATGTCCAAACATTTGAAAGAGCCACCGAGAATTCGAGGTTTTCCATCGCTTCTTCATAGGCTTTCACCGTTTGTTCGGCTACAGCTTTTAGTTCCTCATCAAACTCATTGACTGGTCCCTTATAGCTGCTTAATGTACCGTCGAAGTATTTTTGCACCATCGCCACTGTACGATTAAGCAAGTTGCCTAAATCATTGGCAAGGTCATAGTTTACACGTTCCACGAATCCTTCTGGTGTAAACACACCGTCTGCACCAAATGGCACTTCGCGTAGCAGGTAATAACGAAGAGCATCAAGACCATAGCGATCAATTAACGTAACAGGATCTACTACGTTCCCTTTTGATTTAGACATTTTGCCATCTTTCATGAGCAGCCAGCCATGTGCGAAAATTTGTTTTGGCAGCGGCAGATCAAGTGCCATCAGCATGATCGGCCAGTAAATTGTATGGAATCGTACAATTTCTTTCCCCACAAGGTGCACGTTGGCAGGCCAATATTTTTTGTATTTTTCATCTTGATCGGTTCCATAACCAATCGCCGTTAAGTAATTGAATAGCGCATCAATCCATACATAGATGACATGCTTCGGATTATTAGGTACTTTAATGCCCCAATCAAAGGTTGTTCTTGATACAGCTAAATCCTCTAACCCCGGTTTAATGAAGTTATTAATCATTTCATTCTTTCTTGATTCAGGCTGAATGAACGACGGGTTCTTTTCGTAATAGTCTAGTAAGCGGTCAGCATACTTACTCATACGGAAGAAATATGATTCCTCTTTAATCAATTCAACAGGGTGTCCACTGTCTGGGCTTTTCCCTCCAATGACTTCCCCTTTCTCATTTCGCTCAACATCAACAAGCTGTGTTTCCGTATAGAATGTTTCATCAGGAATACTGTACCAGCCCTCATATTGATCTAAATAAATATCTCCTTGATCAAGCAACTTTTGGAAGACTTGCTCAATGATTTTCGTATGTCTTTTTTCCGTTGTACGAATGAAATCATCGTTTGAAATGTCGAGTTTCTTCCATAATGATTTAATGTCAGCAACGACCGGATCTAAATACTCTATCGGTGTAATATTTTGTTCTTCAGCTTTTTGCTGAATTTTTTGTCCGTGCTCATCAGTACCCGTTAAATACATCACATCATAGCCTTGCAGACGTTTATATCGAGCCATGGCATCCCCTGCCACTGTCGTATAAGCATGTCCAATATGTAATTTTCCGCTCGGATAGTAAATTGGTGTAGTCAGATAAAACGTTTTTTTCTTTTCCGGCATGTCGGAACCTCCTGCTTGTGTGTAAATGTCAAAAACTCCCGCCCAATGGACGAGAGCGGTCATCATACTTCATTAAAATGTGTCAGATCATTTCATTATGTTTTGCACTTGTGCTTTCTCTATGATACCATCTTAGCCTTTAAGATCAAGCATATATACATAGAACAGATTGAAATGAACGAAAAAGATGAGTTTTTCGAAAAAAACGACAAACCGCTCGACATTTTGTCGAATATTGTCGTATGAAATCTATTTCCAGATTTACAATTGGCTAAATTAGGGCAAAAGTCTTGTTAATCTGTTATCGTCATTTTTCATATTTTTATAGATAAATTCTGAAAAATCCTTATACACCGGTAGTTTCAAGGTCCTTTGACTTTAAGAGTCATATTTTACAAACAATAGTAAACAAAATGATTGACGATTTATGGAAACCTTGTTATGCTAGGAATGTAAGGAATTTGTCGAATAATGACGAAGATAATATTATATTAAGAATAAGAACTTTTTGGGAGGAGAATGAAGATGAAATCTACAGGTATTGTACGTAAAGTTGACGAATTAGGACGCGTGGTGATTCCAATCGAGCTTCGCCGTACGTTAGGAATCGCAGAAAAAGACGCTTTGGAAATTTATGTTGATGATGAAAAAATTATCCTAAAAAAATATAAACCAAACATGACTTGCCAAGTAACAGGTGAAGTATCAGACGATAACCTTAAACTTGCTAATGGTAAATTAGTTCTTAGCCGTGAAGGTGCAGAGCAAATCATTAATGAAATCCAAAACCAACTTCAATCACAAAAATAAGTTTTATATAAAAAGGTTCTTGCACCGTTTGCAAGAACCTTTCTTTATTGTTCAATATGATACGCATCATAGATCGTTCGCTTTGGCACACCACGTTCAACCGCAGTACGTTTAATAGCCTCTTTTGACGTTAACCCTTCCTCTATGTAATGGATCACATGCTCTTTTTCAGATAAAGAATTCCACCAAGCTTCTTCATTCAGTTCTTCTTCATCCTGATCATTTCCTTGTACAACGAGACAGAACTCACCACGGATTTGTTGTTCTGTCACCCAGGTCAGCGCGTATTCTAAATCTCCACGAATAAACTCTTCAAATTTCTTTGTCAGTTCTCTCGTAATGGCAATATTCCGGTTCCCCCACACTTCTTTCATCACAGTCAGCGTTTCTTTTAACCGATGGGGCGCTTCATAGAAAACAATTGTTTCTTGGCGTTTCTTCAATGCTTCCAGCTGTTTTTTCTTTTCCTTTTTTTGACGATCAAGAAAACCGTAAAAGAAAAATGGCTGAGGTGCGATTCCTGACGCAATGAGTGCCGTAAGTGCTGCATTTGCACCAGGTAACGGAATGACATAGCCTCCGATGTTCGTAAAGTCGCGAACCACTTCGGCTCCTGGATCAGAGATCGTCGGTAAACCGGCATCGCTCACGAGTGCAATGTTCTTTCCTTCTTTTAACCATTCGATTAACTTATGACCACTGCTATCTTTGTTATGTTCATGATAACTCGTTAATGGGGTATCAATTTCATAGACATGACAAAGCTTTTTCGTTTGTCTCGTATCTTCTGCGGCAATATAGTCTACATCTTTTAACGTTTGTATCGCTCGAAACGTCATATCTTCTAAGTTTCCAATCGGGGTTGGTACGAGATAAAGAATACCCATTTCTGATTGACCATCAAAGCTTTTCTGTGTCTTTTTCATGTGCCGCCTCCTTTTTGATTCGCTTTTCTTCTATATACATGTCCTTTTTTCGACGTGTCCACGTTTTGAAACGATATTCCTGTTGCATGGCTTCTCTTTTTGTTAAAAAGCATTCGTGGTAATAGAGTTCCACCGGCCGTCTAGCTCTCGTATACTTTGCACCCTTCCCACTATTATGGGCAGTCAGCCTTTTTTGTAAGTCATTTGTATACCCAGCGTACAAACTGCCATCTGCACATTTCAATACATAGAAATAATGACTATGCTTCTCCATACAGTATCGTCCTGATTTCTTTTGTATACTCTTGGTCTTCTCCATAAACAAAAAGCGGCGGGAGGATTTTCAAATCCGGCTTTCCATCTTTCATCCCTTCCACTAAAATGGTATTCGCTTCTTTTCCCTGTTTCGGATATACAAATTGAATTCGTTTTGGCTCAATTCGGTATTTCTTCATCATTTCAACAATCTCAAGCAGCCGTCCAGGGCGGTGAACCATTGCCAGTTTGCCTCCTTGCTTTAACAAAGTGGAAGAAACACGAATGACATCTTCTAATGTACAATGAATCTCATGACGTGCGATCGCCAAATACTCATTTTCATTGATTTCATCCTTAGAAGGAGTCTTAAAATATGGCGGATTACAAGTAATCACGTCTACTTTGTGGTTTCCGTACCGTTTAGGCATATCATTTAAATCACCATGGATCAACTCAATCTGCTGCTCCAGTTGATTATGCGCCACACTTCTCTTTGCCATATCAAACAGGCGTTCTTGAATTTCAACCCCTGTAATAGAGGCTTTAGATCTCGTCGAAAGCAGCAATGGAACAATGCCATTTCCCGTACAAAGATCAATAATCTCCCCTTTTTGAATCGGCACATACGCAAATTTTGCTAATAACACTGCATCCAATGAAAAGGCGAACACCGTTTTACTTTGAATAATTTTCATATCTTCTGCAAGCAAGTAGTCTAAACGTTCATCTTCTCTTAACGAAACCATGATGTATCCTTTCTTTTCCTGTGAAAAAGGCTCCCGATTCAGCGGAAGCCTTTTCTCATTTTTTATTTAAAAATGACAGACAGAACAAACAGTCTCCCTCTTTCCGAATGCTCCCATAATGTACATTACAAATATGGAAGCCCTCCTGATATAAACGAGCGAGGTTATCATGACCTTCTCCTATATCAGAATGACTTGGCTTCTGGGCAGAATCATGCTCTGCCTCAGACGATTTATCTCGATCGGATTGATCCAGACGTTCACGCAAGTGCTGATTCTCCATCTGCAGCTGATGATTTTCTTCAATCACTTCACCGATATGATTTTTCAAATCACCTAGCTGGCGATAAAGAGAACCGATTTGTTCTTCTAAATTAATCACCGTATCAAATAGTTCCTTTTTATCCAAGGTGGCACACCTCGTTACTCAGTTGTTTGTGCAGATACAACGCCTTCTTGTATTAATTCTTCCCAAGTATATTCTATCACTTTTTCTTGCCCGGTTAATTCAACTTGCAAAATTCGTTCTAAAATATTAAGCCCTACTACCTTTGCAGAGCCATTAGACGTCTGAATCGTTTCACCGATGTCCGGTAATTGTTCTTTTGCTGTTTCGTACTCATCATTCTCATATTTCAAGCAGCACATCAAACGGCCGCAAAGCCCTGAAATTTTAGTAGGGTTTAACGAGAGGTTTTGATCTTTTGCCATTTTTATGGACACAGGTTCAAAATCTCCTAAGAAAGTTGAACAGCAAAGCATACGGCCACACGGACCAATGCCGCCTAGCATTTTTGCCTCGTCTCTAACACCGATTTGACGAAGTTCAATTCTCGTCTTAAAGATAGATGCAAGATCCTTGACCAGCTCACGGAAATCTACTCTGCCATCCGCTGTAAAATAGAAGATGACCTTGTTGCGGTCGAATGTAAATTCGACATCGACCAGCTTCATTTCCAGGCCGTGTTCACTTACTTTCTGAAGACATGTGTCAAAGGCTGCCATCGCTGCTTCTTTGTTCTCCTCAACGATGAGCCGGTCTCGTTCGTCTGCGACGCGAATCACCTTACGCAAAGGGAGAACCACATCGTGTTCATCTACTTTTTTATTGGCGATGACCACTTGCCCGTACTCAACACCTCTGACTGTTTCTACAATGACACAACTATCATTTTCTATATGAAATCCATTAGGATCGAAATAATAGATTTTGCCCGCTTTTTTAAAGCGAACACCAATTACGTTGTACAAGCTTATCCCTCCTGCAACATCAACACCAATTGCTCCATTAGCCCTTGGGCATTCACGTTGGATTGAAGTCTCTTTTTCGCTTCTAATACAGCAAGGATCTGATTCGTCACCATCTGCTGTGTGGAATGCAGCGCGTGCTGCTTCATTGTCTGGAATAAGTCTTGATAAATGACTTTATCTTCATTTCCTATTTGAATCGACAATACATCACGATATATAAATAAAAGCATATCAAGACCAGTTTCTTGAAGGTCTTTCTCTTTGAAAAAAGGCATCCATTGATCTTGTATATAAAAAAATGCATGTTCTTTTCGCTGGTGTAAGACTTCATACAATTTTATCACTTTCGCTCTAGACTCTGCAAACTGATCATTTCGACTTAATTCGAGTGCTTCTGCTAAATTATTGGTTAAATTCGACAAAAGCCTTGCGAGATCCTGAGACACGCCTTCTTGTAAAAGCTGCTGCTCCAAAGATTGCGGCTGCAGCGGCTGAAAGCTAAGCATCTGACATCTTGAAATAATCGTATCCAGCATTTTATGCGATTGTTCAGTGATTAAAATTGCCATCGTTTCCCGGTTGGGCTCCTCTAGGAACTTTAATAAACTGTTCGCAGCATTGACCGTCATTTTGTCCGCATGGAGAATGATATACATTTTCCGATGCGATTCTACGCCTGCTTTTGTAAATTCCTCCTGCAAAGCCTGCACTTGCGCCTTCTTAATTGATTGACCGTCAGGCTGCACTAGATGTAAATCTGGATGGTTGCCAGACTGAATTCTTTTGCAGTTTTGACAGGACTCGCATGGTTTCACTCCTGCTTCCAAACAAAAAAAGCTCTTCGCTAAAAGCATCGCAGCATCTAGCTTTCCTGTCCCTTTTTTTCCTTCAAATAAGTAAGCATGAGCCAGTCGGTCTTTATCAATACTATTAAAAATCAGCCGCATGACGCGCGGCTGTAGATCATTCATGTCATCCCAGCTAATTGCCATGTTATCACTCTCTATGTGTAAAGGTTAATCAATAAACCTTTTATTTCTCCAATACGTTCAAGCAAATCAATCGAGGGTTTCTCTTGATTCATCATATCCTCTGTTAACTCAATCAGCTTTTCATCTAATGCTTTGACTAAAGCGAGTGTTCGCGTGTTGCCATAAATGTCAAAGCTCCTTGATGTCTCTATATTTAATCCATTATCGACTGTTTCTTTTACAAAGCGTTTCACAAGTCCTTTAAACCTAGCCAAATCTTTAAGGTTTCGTGACTTTGTCAGTTTCTTGCCGAAGACTTCGATATCGCTCAGCATGACTGTCAGCTGCTCTAAACGCATTTTACCGCTTTGTGTCTCCATCGATGATTTAAACGATGCTGAAGTTTGGCTTCCTTTCATCGCTTGAAGTTCACGCTTTTCTAAAAGCAGCCGCATATCTTGATTAATTTTCACAGCAACCCATCCTTAAAATTGATGAAATTGTTCAACTGGCAGAATAAAGACGGTAGCTCCACCAACTTCAACCTCAACAGGGTATGGTACATATGAATCTGCATTTCCACCCATTGGTGATACAGGCGCGATCATTTGATCACGTTTACGGCAATTTTCCTTGATTAGCTGTAACGCTTTATCCACTCGGACATCATCGCAACCAATGATAAAAGTCGTATTCCCAGACTTTAGAAATCCACCAGTCGAAGCTAATTTTGTCACGCCGAATTGATGTTCTGTCAATATTTTCAATAACTTGCTGCTATCTTGATCCTGTACAACGGCAACAATTAATTTCATTTGATTGGCCTCCTTCATTTTAGGCACAGGTGACATGCCGATGTCTTCCTCTATATTATAACAACGATTGGGAATGAGGTCATATTTGATTTTTCTTTAATGTGTCCTGAATCAGCTGAAACACCTCATTAAAGACATCCTGAACAGGCTGAGACGCATCTACTACACGGAATCGTTCTGGTGATTGCGCAATCAGCAGCTCATATCCTTCTCTGACCATTTGATGAAAATTCAATGTTTCCATGTCTAATCGATTTTTTTCTCTTCCTTGATTGGCATCAATTCGCTTTAGACCTTCCTCTGGTGTAATGGAAAAGTAAATGGTCATTTGCGGCATCGTACCATCAATGGCAAAATCATTAATGGATTTGACTTCTTCAATCCCAAGCCCTCTCGCATAGCCCTGATAAGCAAGGGAGCTGTCGACAAAACGATCACATAAAACAGTTTCCCCCCGCTTCAATGCCGGTTCTACTTTTTCAGCCAAATGCTGCCTTCTAGCTGCTGCATAAAGCAATGCCTCTGTTTTTGCGTCCATTTTTGTATTTTTTTCATTTAAAATGACTTCACGAATTTGCTCTGCAATGTCGATGCCTCCAGGCTCACGTGTCGCCATCACTGCATATCCTTGACGTTCCATTTCTTCGTACACTTTTCGAATCACTGTCGTTTTTCCAGCACCCTCCGGTCCTTCAAACGTAATAAACATACCGCTCATAGTGTCTCCTCTTCTATATAAACATATAATTTTCTCTGGTGAATCACCTGACTTGCTTGCACATGAACTTGATGCCCAAGCAAACGGCTTAACGTCGCAATTTGATCTGATTCAATCGGTTCTCCTTTAATCATCAAAGGAATGCCAGGCGGATAGGGAATGACCGATTCTGCACTAATCCGGCCAGTTGCTTTTTCGAATGGAACAGCTTCTACATCTCGCTTTTGCTGATCGTCCTCTAAGAAGAGTGATCCCGTTTGAGGCTCTTTTTTTACAAGCAATGAATCACTTTGCTGAAGAGCCTGCTCTATAGCTGTAAAAGGAACGTCCTTTGTCTGCCTTAGACCAAAAACGAGTAAGACTTGATGTTCATCCGCAAGTTCTGGGTGAACCTCCACCGACTCAAGCACCTTTTTGAGTTCATAGCCTGTCAGCCCTTTTGTTGAACGAATGATACATTTTAATGGATCCATAGATAAAGAGTCAGACTCAACCACTTCGAGATTGGAGATCATATTGAACTGTGCTTTCAGCTTTGCCAAGTCTCTCATGATTTCGTCCATTAACCCTTTTCCCTTCAACTCCTCCACATAAGCTCTCGCCACATCTAACGAAGCCATAATTGGATAGGAAGGTGAACTGCTTTGAAGCATCGTTAATAACGTCTTTATCCGCTTCACATCAATTCGGTCTCCTTGAAGATGGAGATAAGACCCCATCGTCATTGCCGGAAGGGTTTTATGTGCTGATTGTACCACCACGTCTGCTCCATAGGAAAGGGCAGATGGAGGAAAGGCACCGCCTAATACAAAATGAGCACCATGTGCCTCATCAACTAATACAATGATGCCAGCTTCATGACACATTTGAATGAGCCCTGATAAATCAGCTGCATGTCCGTAGTAGTTCGGATATGTCAAAACGATTGCCCGGCAGTTAGGATGTGTCGCCATAGCTTGTTTGACTGTTTCCTCCGTCACATGAGTTGGGACGTGCAAGTGCGGATCACTCTCAGTTTCTAACATAATAGGCGTCGCTCCCGCAAGCTCAATCGCATGGAACACAGACTTATGACAATTTCGCTGAACGAAAATGCCCTCCCCAGCCTGACACGCAGACATCACCATCGCCAAATTGCCAACGGTTGTGCCATTCACAAGGAAAAAACTTTGTTTAGCTCCATATAGCTTTGCCAATAAATCCTCTGCCTCTTGAATCACCCCAGTCGGATGGTGAAGATCATCTAGACCTTCAAGTTCTGTCACATCCAGCTGAAGAATGGATGCATAATAGGACCGTGCCTCATCAAAAAAGACATCTCCATTGTGATGTCCCGGAACGTGAAAAGAATAGGGCTTCTTTTCCGCATGTTGTGATAATGCTGTATATAAAGGTGTTTTCAAACAAATCGACCCTTTTCACTTAAACGATATCTTATATCTATTATAACGTTCAAACAAGTGAACTGAAAGATGGATTCTCATTCCTTTATTGGTTTATGATTCACCAGCTTCTGCTCTGCCTCATGCATGCTACTTTTTAATTGAGCTCGTTCTTGGCTCCCATGTTCTTTTACCTGCAACGTTTCCTGCAATGTTTCGGCCAATTGGTGCTGAACCTTTTTCAACGTATCTATAGGCGTTAAGGATGCATCTTCAAGCAGCTGTCCTTGCTGCTTCGATACCTGTTCATATGTTTGCTGGATACGCTGCTCAAGCGCTGAATTGGCTCGCTGCTGAATATGATTGAACGCAATCGACATTTGGTTGATCCATAAAGGAATTGATGCGGAAACAGTTGATTGAATATGATTGGCTAATGTATGGTTTGTATGCTGAATCATTCGAATTTGGGCATTACATTGCAGTGCGATTTGACGGCTCAACAACAAATCATACTTCCGTTCTTTTAATCTCTCCATATATTCTTCTTCATCGACTTCCCGACTCATCAATTGTTCCTCTAATGTCCGATCATGTGACTGTGATTCTGCATGTTGCTCTAACAGCGACAATTTTGCTTCAACTGCTGCAACCTGTAACGTCATCTCTTGAAAGTATGATTGATTTTCTTCAAATAAACGCTCCAATAACTTATGGTCCGAAATTAGCACGCCTCTGGCGTAACGAAGCCTTGCTGACAATCTTTCTATCTGTGCTTCTGCTTGTTTAAAACGAGATATGATCTCCTGAGTAGAACGCTTTTCTCGCTGAAATAACCTTAAAAAAAAGCCTCGCTTCTTTGGCAATAAATCCTCTGGCTCCACTAAATGCAGTTGCTGTAAAAAAGCTTCTAGAACGTCTCCGATTTGGTCAATATCTTTTTTCTCCACATATTGCATCATTTGTTTTGATTGTTCTAACAATCGTTCCTGCACACGTGTGCCATAGAAAAGCAGTTTTTGTGGATGGTCAGGGATCTTCTCAGCTCGCTGTAGCGCCTCCTGCTTTTCCTCATCAGATAAGGTATCAAACACCCGAAACGGAAGATCTGTAGTAGATGGGGCTGGTGGTATGACTGGATCTTCTGGTTTCATCGAGTTTGACTCCTTTCATGTCTATTTTTTAATCATTTTATCGGCCACTTCAAGTTCAATATGAAGTGCTTCTATATCTCTTCCTAAAACTTGCTGTAAATCATTCGTTAATTGCTTTTGCAGTTCAGTCAGCGTAACTCGAGTTTGGCTTAATGTCATTTCAAGCTCATGGCTACGATTCGGCTGATTATACAGCAGTGCATATTTCTCAGTTAATTCAACAACAGAATCCAAACTCTCAAAATAAAACCGCTGTGCATCATAAAAACGGTTCGGTTCCTTTTTTGTTATCGTATAGATGCGTCGTGCAAGCCGAAGAATTTCATAATTATGCTTGATCGTCTGTACGTTCTTCACAGCAAATAAAGCTTTTTTCAACCGAACCAGCTTTTGCCCAGCTTCTTTTAAGTGCTGTTTAATATATACATAATCACTGCGAGACAGTCCGTGTTTCTTCAAAAACAACTGGAAGGCAGCCCATCGGCTTCCTGCAAACATCACACCCCACCCAATCATCGCATACAGTATCGACAATCCAACATGATGATGGAAAACATCAATACTGACAGTTAAAATCACCAGCGAAAATAGAGTAGAGAGAACGGCCCATACAAATGTGTAAAAAATTGATTTCATGTTCATCGACTCCTATGAATAATCAGGCTCTCTGTTTATCTTATTATTTATTACGGTTGATGTCCAAACTAAGTTCCAAAAAACAAGCCCAATCCCCGATTGCCCATAAAAAAAGACCATCTAATGGTCTATGAATACAAAGGCGGCGTATGAAGATTTTTAAGCTTTCTTACATAATCAGCATAACTAGGATCCGAGGTTGATGTAGAAATTAACTTCCGTTCACAATCTCGGCATAAAAACTGATGATATAAATAAATTCCCTTTGTTTTTTTCTCTTCACAAATCAAACAAATTGCTTCTCGCTCTTTTTTGCTCATTGTGACACCTCCACTTATAGCTTCAGTATGCCCTAGCGCTTTCAATTGTATACAAAATTAAGAATGTTTTAGATGATAGTTTAGTATATGTATCCATGCCAGATCGAGTGTTTGTTCCTTTTTTAAAACACAAAAAAGACCAGTTCCGATTGGAACTGATCCTTTGAAAAGCTTGGCGGCGTCCTACTCTCACAGGGGGAAACCCCCAACTACCATCGGCGCTGAAGAGCTTAACTTCCGTGTTCGGTATGGGAACGGGTGTGACCTCTTCGCTATCGCCACCAAACCTGATGGAGAGAATGTTCTCTCAAAACTAGATAACAATGTTCACGCTTCACATTAGAATATAGGTTAAGTCCTCGATCTATTAGTATCTGTCAGCTCCACGTGTCACCACGCTTCCACCTCAGACCTATCAACCTGATCATCTTTCAGGGATCTTACTTCCTTGCGGAATGGGAAATCTCATCTTGAGGGGGGCTTCATGCTTAGATGCTTTCAGCACTTATCCCGTCCGCACATAGCTACCCAGCGATGCCCTTGGCAGAACAACTGGTACACCAGCGGTGCGTCCATCCCGGTCCTCTCGTACTAAGGACAGCTCCTCTCAAATTTCCTGCGCCCGCGACGGATAGGGACCGAACTGTCTCACGACGTTCTGAACCCAGCTCGCGTACCGCTTTAATGGGCGAACAGCCCAACCCTTGGGACCGACTACAGCCCCAGGATGCGATGAGCCGACATCGAGGTGCCAAACCTCCCCGTCGATGTGGACTCTTGGGGGAGATAAGCCTGTTATCCCCGGGGTAGCTTTTATCCGTTGAGCGATGGCCCTTCCATGCGGAACCACCGGATCACTAAGCCCGACTTTCGTCCCTGCTCGACTTGTAGGTCTCGCAGTCAAGCTCCCTTGTGCCTTTACACTCTGCGAATGATTTCCAACCATTCTGAGGGAACCTTTGGGCGCCTCCGTTACATTTTAGGAGGCGACCGCCCCAGTCAAACTGCCCACCTGACACTGTCTCCCTGCCCGATAAGGGCAGCGGGTTAGAAGGTCAATACAGCCAGGGTAGTATCCCACCGATGCCTCCACCGAAGCTAGCGCTCCGGTTTCCAAGGCTCCTACCTATCCTGTACAAGCTGTACCAACATTCAATATCAGGCTGCAGTAAAGCTCCACGGGGTCTTTCCGTCCTGTCGCGGGTAACCTGCATCTTCACAGGTACTATAATTTCACCGAGTCTCTCGTTGAGACAGTGCCCAGATCGTTGCGCCTTTCGTGCGGGTCGGAACTTACCCGACAAGGAATTTCGCTACCTTAGGACCGTTATAGTTACGGCCGCCGTTTACTGGGGCTTCAATTCGCACCTTCGCTTACGCTAAGCGCTCCTCTTAACCTTCCAGCACCGGGCAGGCGTCAGCCCCTATACTTCGCCTTACGGCTTCGCAGAGACCTGTGTTTTTGCTAAACAGTCGCCTGGGCCTATTCACTGCGGCTTCTCGGGGCTTTAACACCCTAAGAAGCACCCCTTCTCCCGAAGTTACGGGGTCATTTTGCCGAGTTCCTTAACGAGAGTTCTCTCGATCACCTTAGGATTCTCTCCTCGCCTACCTGTGTCGGTTTGCGGTACGGGCACCTCTCACCTCGCTAGAGGCTTTTCTTGGCAGTGTGGAATCAGGAACTTCGCTACTAAATTTCGCTCGCCATCACAGCTCAGCCTTCACGGGAAACGGATTTGCCTATTTCCCAGCCTAACTGCTTGGACGCGGATATCCAATACCGCGCTTACCCTATCCTCCTGCGTCCCCCCATTGCTCAAATGGTGAGGAGGTGGTACAGGAATATCAACCTGTTGTCCATCGCCTACGCCTTTCGGCCTCGGCTTAGGTCCCGACTAACCCTGAGCGGACGAGCCTTCCTCAGGAAACCTTAGGCATTCGGTGGACGGGATTCTCACCCGTCTTTCGCTACTCATACCGGCATTCTCACTTCTAAGCGCTCCACCAGTCCTTCCGGTCTGACTTCACTGCACTTAGAACGCTCTCCTACCACTGTTCGTAAGAACAGTCCGCAGCTTCGGTGATACGTTTAGCCCCGGTACATTTTCGGCGCAGAGTCACTCGACCAGTGAGCTATTACGCACTCTTTAAATGGTGGCTGCTTCTAAGCCAACATCCTGGTTGTCTAAGCAACTCCACATCCTTTTCCACTTAACGTATACTTTGGGACCTTAGCTGGCGGTCTGGGCTGTTTCCCTTTCGACTACGGATCTTATCACTCGCAGTCTGACTCCCAAGGATAAGTCATCGGCATTCGGAGTTTGACTGAATTCGGTAACCCGGTAGGGGCCCCTAGTCCAATCAGTGCTCTACCTCCGAGACTCTTACCTTGAGGCTAGCCCTAAAGCTATTTCGGAGAGAACCAGCTATCTCCAGGTTCGATTGGCATTTCACCCCTACCCACACCTCATCCCCGCACTTTTCAACGTGCGTGGGTTCGGGCCTCCATTCAGTGTTACCTGAACTTCACCCTGGACATGGGTAGATCACCTGGTTTCGGGTCTACGACCACGTACTCATGCGCCCTATTCAGACTCGCTTTCGCTGCGGCTCCGCATCTTCTGCTTAACCTTGCACGGGATCGTAACTCGCCGGTTCATTCTACAAAAGGCACGCCATCACCCGTTAACGGGCTCTGACTACTTGTAGGCACACGGTTTCAGGATCTATTTCACTCCCCTTCCGGGGTGCTTTTCACCTTTCCCTCACGGTACTGGTTCACTATCGGTCACTAGGGAGTATTTAGCCTTGGGAGATGGTCCTCCCGGATTCCGACGGAATTTCACGTGTTCCGCCGTACTCAGGATCCACTCTGGAGAGAACAACATTTCAGTTACAGGGCTGTTACCTTCTTTGGCGGGCCTTTCCAGACCTCTTCGCTTATATCGTTCCTTTGTAACTCCGTATAGAGTGTCCTACAACCCCAAGAGGCAAGCCTCTTGGTTTGGGCTGTTCCCGTTTCGCTCGCCGCTACTCAGGGAATCGCATTTGCTTTCTCTTCCTCCGGGTACTTAGATGTTTCAGTTCCCCGGGTATGCCTTCTCATACTCTATGTATTCAAGTATGGATACTACTCCATTACGAGCAGTGGGTTTCCCCATTCGGAAATCTCCGGATCAAAGCTTGCTTACAGCTCCCCGAAGCATATCGGTGTTCGTCCCGTCCTTCATCGGCTCCTAGTGCCAAGGCATCCACCGTGCGCCCTTTCTAACTTAACCATTTCTTACTTTAGAAAGAATCACTATGTGTGATGAACTTTGCATTGCATTCAATGTGAATGTATTACTTATTGTTATCTAGTTTTCAAAGAACACGTTGGTGGAGCCTAGCGGGATCGAACCGCTGACCTCCTGCGTGCAAGGCAGGCGCTCTCCCAGCTGAGCTAAGGCCCCGATTTAATAGAAGATGGTGGGCCTGAGTGGACTCGAACCACCGACCTCACGCTTATCAGGCGTGCGCTCTAACCAGCTGAGCTACAGGCCCATCTTTCATATCGAAGATATGATGTTGTAGGATCTTTTGCAAGTTCCTTCAAAACTAAACAAGACGAAAAACGTACGCTGCTCCATATATCCTTAGAAAGGAGGTGATCCAGCCGCACCTTCCGATACGGCTACCTTGTTACGACTTCACCCCAATCATCTGCCCCACCTTCGGCGGCTGGCTCCATAAAGGTTACCTCACCGACTTCGGGTGTTGCAAACTCTCGTGGTGTGACGGGCGGTGTGTACAAGGCCCGGGAACGTATTCACCGCGGCATGCTGATCCGCGATTACTAGCGATTCCAGCTTCACGCAGTCGAGTTGCAGACTGCGATCCGAACTGAGAACAGATTTGTGGGATTGGCTAAACCTTGCGGTCTCGCAGCCCTTTGTTCTGTCCATTGTAGCACGTGTGTAGCCCAGGTCATAAGGGGCATGATGATTTGACGTCATCCCCACCTTCCTCCGGTTTGTCACCGGCAGTCACCTTAGAGTGCCCAACTAAATGCTGGCAACTAAGATCAAGGGTTGCGCTCGTTGCGGGACTTAACCCAACATCTCACGACACGAGCTGACGACAACCATGCACCACCTGTCACTCTGTCCCCGAAGGGAAAGCCCTATCTCTAGGGTTGTCAGAGGATGTCAAGACCTGGTAAGGTTCTTCGCGTTGCTTCGAATTAAACCACATGCTCCACCGCTTGTGCGGGCCCCCGTCAATTCCTTTGAGTTTCAGTCTTGCGACCGTACTCCCCAGGCGGAGTGCTTAATGCGTTAGCTGCAGCACTAAGGGGCGGAAACCCCCTAACACTTAGCACTCATCGTTTACGGCGTGGACTACCAGGGTATCTAATCCTGTTCGCTCCCCACGCTTTCGCTCCTCAGCGTCAGTTACAGACCAGAGAGTCGCCTTCGCCACTGGTGTTCCTCCACATCTCTACGCATTTCACCGCTACACGTGGAATTCCACTCTCCTCTTCTGCACTCAAGTTTCCCAGTTTCCAATGACCCTCCCCGGTTGAGCCGGGGGCTTTCACATCAGACTTAAGAAACCGCCTGCGAGCCCTTTACGCCCAATAATTCCGGACAACGCTTGCCACCTACGTATTACCGCGGCTGCTGGCACGTAGTTAGCCGTGGCTTTCTGGTTAGGTACCGTCAAGGTGCAAGCAGTTACTCTTGCACTTGTTCTTCCCTAACAACAGAGCTTTACGATCCGAAAACCTTCATCACTCACGCGGCGTTGCTCCGTCAGACTTTCGTCCATTGCGGAAGATTCCCTACTGCTGCCTCCCGTAGGAGTCTGGGCCGTGTCTCAGTCCCAGTGTGGCCGATCACCCTCTCAGGTCGGCTACGCATCGTCGCCTTGGTGAGCCGTTACCTCACCAACTAGCTAATGCGCCGCGGGTCCATCTGTAAGTGACAGCCGAAACCGTCTTTCATCCTTGAACCATGCGGTTCAAGGAACTATCCGGTATTAGCTCCGGTTTCCCGGAGTTATCCCAGTCTTACAGGCAGGTTACCCACGTGTTACTCACCCGTCCGCCGCTAACATCCGGGAGCAAGCTCCCTTCTGTCCGCTCGACTTGCATGTATTAGGCACGCCGCCAGCGTTCGTCCTGAGCCAGGATCAAACTCTCCGAAAAAGTACAAAACCGAAGTTTTGTTTTTCGTCAGCGTTTGACTGACTACCTATGATGTATCATAGGATTTTTTTATAAAAACTCGAATTAACAGGTACGTTTTGTCTTGTTTAGTTTTCAAAGAACTTGTTTACCGCTTCAGAAGCGACTAGAACATCTTATCACATCCAAGTTGTTAGTGTCAACAACTTTTTTGTTATTATGTTTTTTCGTTTCTTCGTCATCAGCGACGTATATTAATTTACCACCATATATAATCAAAGTCAACAATATTTTGCATTAAATAATAAACTTTTCAATTACGACTAAAGCTGCTACACCTGGAATGCCCAACAAACCACTAATTCCGCTCGTTACAGGGTTAATGGAAACATGAAGCCCTAAACTCTCGCCGAATAAATTGAGACAAAATAAAAAAAGAGCGCCTGCGACAAATTTTATTCCGATAAGCCCTAACCATTTGAATGGATTTGCTTGAACACCCGACATAAACAACAATAAAACAGCTAACAAAATTGAACCAATCACAATAACAGGTTCCATAATCCTCTCATCTCCTCTTCATATGAATAGTACAAGCATATGAGAGGATTATGGAAAATAGACCTGCTATCTCCAGTTGTTTAAACGTAAATTTCTCTTTTTCGCTTCTCTCAGATAGAAAAAGTACTTCGCTTGAGCAAGCTTTAATTCGAATAGAATGTCCGGTGAAGGCTCAACGCTATTTGCGACAAGCTTTTTTTGTCTGTTCCATTCTTCCTTTTGCTTAAAAAGCTGTTGAATTAATATCTCATCGAATTCTTTTCGAATTGATTTTCTGCGAAGAAAACCCATGTACCGTACTTCTCCTTCCTACATCTCACGTCTGCCTTCTAGAGCCTTAGAAAGTGTGACTTCATCCGCATACTCTAAATCTCCACCTACTGGGAGTCCGTGAGCAATGCGAGAGAGTTTAATTCCTGATGGTTTCAACAATCTAGAGATATACATGGCTGTCGCTTCTCCCTCAATGTTTGGGTTGGTTGCAAGAATGACCTCTGTGACTTGATCGTCTTGCAATCTTTTTAATAGGTCAGGAATTTTAATATCCTCCGGTCCAATTCCGTCCATTGGTGAAATAGCACCATGAAGCACATGATATAAGCCGTTGTATTCTTTCATTTTTTCCATTGCGATCACATCTTTTGGATCCTGCACGACACAGATCACAGATTGATCTCTTCTTGTATCTTCACAAATATAGCAAGGATCCTGGTCGGTGATATGTCCGCAAACAGAACAATAAGTTAAATTACGCTTTGCATTAACAAGTGCCTTCGCAAAATCCAGCACGACATCTTCTTGCATACTAAGAACAAAAAAAGCCAGACGGACCGCAGTTTTAGGTCCGATTCCTGGCAATTTCATAAAGCTATCAATCAGCTTTGATATTGGTTCAGGATATTGCATCTTCAGTTATTCCTCCTAGAATAAACCTGGCATGTTCATTCCTTTTGTGAATTGACCCATTGTTTCATTCGTTAGTTCATCAACTTTTTTCAATGCATCATTTGTTGCTGCAAGTACAAGATCTTGAAGCATATCGATGTCTTCAGGATCAACAACTTCTTCATTAATCGCCACATCAACGACTTCTTTTTGTCCATTTACTTTTACAGTGACCATGCCGCCACCTGCCGTACCTTCAAGGACTTTTTCTGCAAGCTCTTCTTGAGCCTTAGCCATATCCTTCTGCATTTTTTGCATTTGTTTCATCATTTTTTGCATATTTCCCATTCCACCGCGCATATGAACACCACTCTCTTTCAAATTGTTAATCTTTAATTTCAATTAAATCGGTTCCTACTAACTTCTTTGCTTCTGCAATTAATGGATCTTCTTCAGCAGAAGCTGCCTGACCATCTGCTTGTTCTTCAGGCTGATGATCTCTTAAAAATTCTTCTCTTATTTTACCCCATTGAGCGTCAGGAACGCCAACTAATTCCACTCTTTTTCCTAGCATAGATTCTAGCAGTTGCTCAAGATTGGTTCGAACACCACTTTTATCTTCGGCCACCATCTTACAATGTATTTCAAATTTGAATTTTAAAACAAAGGCATGAGTTGCCGCCGCAACTGGTTCACTATCTGTTAATAGCGCAGCGTGAGATACCTTATTTTGCTGTTTTAATTGGGCAAGAAGCTCTCCCCATTTGCCTTTTATTTTTTCTAGCTCCGGCCGCTTCGCTTCTTTTAAAATCTCATGAATTCGACCGACAGGTGCACGATAACCATTTTTATTACTCGTTTGAGGTCGAGGTGCTTCCGTTTTTGCTTGAGGACTCTGAGACTGAGTCATTGGAACACCCTCAGCTTTTAGCCTAGATAGCTCCTGTTCCAGCCTGTCTATTTTATTCGTTAACGCTGTTAGGTCGGAATCAGCCGGAGATGATACAGCACCAGCCGTTGACTGACAGAGCTTAACCACAGCTACTTCAAAGAAAATTCTAGGATGGTTTGTCCATTTCATTTCCTGATGGCTTTTATTCAGCACTTCAATCGTTTCATAAAGAAACTGAGGTGCCACACGTTCTGAAAGAGCCACAAACTTATCGTCGACTTTGACTTTTTCAAGGACACCTTCAAGATCCGGTGCTGTTTTGTAAAGAAGCATATCTCTAAAGTAGAAGATCATATCCTCTATTAATTTCGCGGCATCTTTCCCCTGTTGAAGCAATTCATTTAACGTATCCAGCGCTATCGCAATATTTTGCTCAAAAATGGCTTCAGCAAGCTGACTAATGAAATGCTGAGATACAGCACCTGTAATGAGCAGTGCATCATCAATTGTGAGCTGTTCACCACTAAATGAGATCGCTTGGTCAAGGAGACTGAGTGCGTCACGCATGCCTCCATCTGCCGCACTAGCAATAATCTCGAGTGAACCCTCTTGTATATTTAGGCTTTCTGCATCTACAATTTTCTCCATTCGTCCAACAATATCTTTTGTCGTGATCCGTTTAAAATCAAATCTCTGACATCTTGATATGATGGTAAGAGGAATCTTATGAGGCTCTGTGGTAGCCAAAATAAAGATACAATGAGCAGGTGGTTCCTCTAGGGTTTTAAGAAGTGCATTAAATGCCCCGATAGAGAGCATATGTACCTCATCTATAATATAAACCTTATATGTAACCGCTGAAGGAGCAAATTTCACTTTATCACGTATATCCCGAATTTCATCTACCCCGTTATTTGAGGCAGCATCTATTTCAATCACGTCTGAAATCGAACCGGTCGTAATCCCTCTACAGGCATCACACTCATTACACGGCTCACTAACAGGTGACTTTTCACAGTTCACTGCTTTCGCAAAAATCTTGGCAGCACTTGTTTTACCTGTTCCTCTAGGACCTGAAAATAAGTAAGCATGAGAAAACTTTTTCTGCAAAAGGGCATTTTGCAACGTTTTTGTGATGTGTTCTTGTCCAACAACATCCTCAAAAACTTGAGGTCTGAACACTCGGTATAAAGCTTGATAACTCACAAATACGCCCTCCTCCATTTATCATCATGTTCATTATACATGATGCAACGATCAATTCAAAAGTACACCTTTATTTTCTAATAAACGAAAAAGGGCATTTCCTTTAAAGACTTATTACTTTTCTTGATTAAAAAACGTGTTTTCCTGCTTTCTGAAAATGTCTGTCAGATCAACAAGAACATTCATTCCCTCTATGAATTAATTCAAAAAAACTCACCCTGAAAATGGCTTTTTTGCTATTTGTATAAACAAAACAACTGATATATTCTTTCAATAGCAACAAAAAACTCACCTAGATAAACTAGATGAGTTACATTTAATATTGATTTACCGTGCACCTTCTGTCGATTCGCTACCCCAAGCGTTACTTAAACAGTTAGCTCGGCCCAGGCAACCCTGCGGCACATGAGAGGTTTCACTTAATGCTGCTTCCTTCCGGACCTGACATGGTTCATGAATTCCCATTGCGCAGGACCCAGACGTCAACACCACTTATTTAAGGCAGACCTTGAAGTAAACGAACCTTGAGAAGGGATTCGGCCTCGCTAGAGCGGATTGCGAGTACAGGGCACCGCTACCTCCCCGCTTAGCACGGCAAAATGAATATTAAATTGTTGGTGACGCAGACATAAGTATACCTTCTAAGTGATAAAATTGCAAACGACATCCATTCATTTACTTTTCGCCTGCTTCTTCCGCTGACGGAGGTCTCGAAAGAACTGACTTAACAGCTCACCACACTCATTTTCAAGCACACCACCAATGACTTCAGACTGATGATTGAACCGCTCATCGTCCAATAAATTCATTAAAGTACCAGCACATCCACCTTTAGGATCATAGGCACCAAAAACGACCTTTTTCACTCTTGAAAGTACAATAGCGCCTGCACACATTGGGCACGGTTCGAGTGTAACATAAAGTACAGCATCTTCTAAACGCCAGCTACCAGTCATTTTACACGCTTCATCAATAGCAAGTAATTCCGCATGAGCAATTGATCGCTGTTCACTTTCCCTTAAATTGTGAGCACGGCTTACAATTTGATCATCAACAACGATGACGGCACCGATTGGAACTTCTCCTATTTGTTTTGCTTTCAAAGCTTCAGAAATAGCTTCTTGCATAAACTGTTCATCTTTCGTCATAGCACGGCTCTCTTTTCATGTTTTTTTAAAGGATATTGAGGTTAACATATTATCACAATCTTTTAAAGGGGGTCTTGATTTGCCAAAACAACAAAAGGCACTGCTTATTATTGACATGATCAATAATTTTGATTTCGAAATGGGACATGTGCTCGCTGAAAAAACAGAGCAAATGACCAATAAAATTTTAGCCCTTAAACAACACGCTTTCAAGAAAAATTGGCCAATTATCTATATCAACGACCACTATGGACTCTGGAAGGCTGATATCAAAGCTGTTATGGAAACATGTAAAAACGAAAGAAGTGCCCCTATTTTAGAGCAAATGGCACCATCTAAAGATGATTACTTCTTAATTAAACCTAAGCACTCTGCCTTTTACGGAACAGCACTAGAGACACTCCTAAATGAATTAGGTGTGCAAGAACTTATTTTAACTGGAATTGCCGGAAACATCTGTGTCCTGTTCACTGCAAATGACGCTTACATGCGAGAGTACAACCTCACTGTACCTAAAGATTGTATTGCTTCAAATGATGATAGGGACAACGAGTACGCTTTAACGATGATGGAGAACGTTCTTCTCGCCAAAATCACAACCACTAAAGAGATCACGGATGAAAATCAAACATGATTTATCCATCACCCTCATAAATTGTTAGCAATAACAAAGGGGGCGTTGACCATTCAAATTTATGTTGTCAAAAGAGGAGATACGTTAAATGAGATTGCCATGCGTTTTAAAACAACGGTAAATGAAATCATTCGGACCAACGACATCGAAACACCAAATCAACTAGTCGTTGGACAAACAATTGTCATCCCTATTAGAGGCCAATTTTATGAGGTCAAACAAAATGATACACTTTATCAAATTGGAAGAAAATTTCAAATTTCGGTAGAAGAATTGGCACGTGTGAATCGGATTCGTCCTGAAGCTATATTGCCTATTCGCTTCTTGCTTTATATTCCACAAAGACCGAAAAGAAATATTAATTCTAATGCTTATATAGAACCACGCGGAAACCAAGTCAGCGAAAATTTAAAGCAAGCAGCCAGAGAGGCATCTCCATACTTAACACATCTCGGCGCTTTTAGTTTTCAAGCGCAAAGAGACGGAACACTTCGCGAGCCACCATTAGATCAATTGCCTCAGATTGCCGCTCAAAGCAGAACGGTTTTATCCATGGTAGTCACAAATCTAGAGAATGATAAATTTAGTGATGAACTCGGGCGAATCCTTTTAACAAATCAATCTGTCAAAACGACATTATTAAATGAAATCGTCCGCGTTGCTCAAAAGTATCAATTAAAAGAAATCCATTTTGACTTTGAATATTTACGCCCAGTTGATAAAGAAGCCTACCTTCAATTTTTAAGAGAAGCAACAACTCGTTTTCATCAACAGGGTTGGACTATTTCTGTGGCACTCGCTCCTAAAACAAGCAGTGAACAGAAAGGAAAATGGTATGAGGCACATGACTATGAAGCAATTGGAAAGATTGTTGATCATGTTGTGCTAATGACTTATGAGTGGGGCTACAGCGGCGGGCCTGCACAAGCCGTCTCTCCGATCGGCCCTGTCCGCCAAGTCATTGAATATGCACTGACTGTCATACCTGCCAATAAAATTGTGATGGGGCAGAATTTATATGGATATGATTGGACACTCCCTTATGTTCAAGGAGGCCCTATCGCCAAAGCCGTCAGCCCTCAACAAGCGATCGCCATTGCTAGAGAGAATAATGTATCCATTTTATATGACGAAACAGCACAAGCACCTTATTTCCGTTATACAGATGCTAATAACAAAGAACACGAGGTTTGGTTTGAAGATGCAAGATCCATTCAAGCCAAATTTAATCTCATTAAAGAGTTAAACCTAAATGGAATTGCTTACTGGAAATTAGGTCTATCCTTCCCACAAAACTGGTTGTTGTTATCAGATCAATTTAATATTGAAAAAAGAACGACATCGTAATTCATACGCTCTATCTCTCAGAAGGGGTATGGTACAATATACATTGGTTTGACAACTTTATAGATAGAGGAGAACGCCTATGTATCCTGCCCCTTTTATTGCAGTGGAAGGCCCAATTGGAGCCGGAAAAACAACCTTGGCTACAATGCTTTCAAAGGAATTTCAATTTCCTTTAGTAAAAGAAATTGTAGAAGAAAATCCATTCTTAGATAAATTTTATGAAGATATGGAACAATGGAGCTTTCAGCTTGAGATGTTCTTTCTATGCAATCGGTTTAAACAGTTAGAATCTATTGAAGAGAACTATGTCAAAAAACAGCAGCCGATTGTCACTGATTATCATGTCTATAAAAATATGATATTTGCAGAGAGAACCTTATCCAAAAAGCACATGGATAAATACAGAAAGATCTATCACTTGCTGACAGATGATCTTCCTAAACCAAATGCCATGATCTATATAAAAGCCAGCCTTCCCACCTTACTTGATAGAATAAAGATGAGAGGCCGATCTTTTGAAGAAGACATTGATCCAGCTTATTTAAAAACCCTGATTGAAGATTATGAGTTGGCCATCGAGCATTTAAAACAAACTGACCCAGGTCTTCCTATCATTACAATTGAAGGCGATCATACAGACTTCGTTTCCTCACAGCAAGATTACCAGCAAATTGTACAGAACATAAAGGAGCAAGTACTATGAAAAATATTGAAATACCAAAGGATGCTGTCATTACAATTGCAGGGACAGTTGGTGTCGGAAAATCGACCATGACGAAAACAATAGCGGACAAGCTAGGGTTTCAAACTTCTCTCGAAAAAGTAGATGATAATCCATACTTAGAGCCTTTTTATTCAGATTTCCAAAGATGGAGCTTTCATTTACAGGTCTATTTTCTAGCTGAACGTTTTAAGGAGCAGAAACGAATCTTCGAGTCTGGTGGAGGTTATGTACAAGACCGGTCCATTTATGAGGACACTGGTATTTTTGCTAAAATGCACGCAGACAAAGGTACCATGTCAGAGGTAGACTATGAAACGTATACGAGTCTATTTGAGGCAATGGTGATGACACCTTACTTCCCTCACCCAGATGTCCTCATTTACTTGCATGGGGATTTAGATCATATATTACATCGTATTGAAGAGCGCGGGAGAGAGATGGAAACTCAAACCGATCGAGCATATTGGGAAGAAATGTACACTCGATATACAGAATGGATTGAACAATTTGATCTGTGCCCTGTGATTAAAATTAATATTGAAGATTATGACCTACTTCATGATGAAAGCTCACTTGATCCAATTCTTCATGAAATTGCTTCTGTTATTCAAAAAAATCGCTCTAACACAAAATAATAAAAAAAAACCGCTGCATTTCTCGAATGCAGCGGTTTGACAATTTCCAATTTTTATGCGTTTCAATTCAACTAAGGTAAAATCAATATGGCGGAGGAAGAGGGATTCGAACCCCCGCGGGCTTTGACACCCCTGTCGGTTTTCAAGACCGATCCCTTCAGCCGGACTTGGGTATTCCTCCGTATCGACAAGAATTAATATATCATATCATCTTATTTTAAGTCAACATCTTTTCGAAAAAAATTCCAACATTTGATTTTGGTATGATGTTTAGCCTATAAAAAGCAGCCGATTATCGGCTGCTCTTCATCTATTACGTATCCTGTCTAATTTCTTCTATAAAAAGATTCATCTCTTCTTTAAAATCATTTAATGACTCAATAATCTTTGTAAAGTCTGTCACTTGTTTAGCTTGTTCGTTTGTTGAACTGCTGATTTGTGAGATATTTTCAGATAAAGTGCCAATGCTGTCTTGGATTTCTTTTAAAAATGCATTAATGGTTTCAGCTGCTTCCTTTGATCCATCTGATAACTTACGTACCTCGTCTGCAACAACAGCAAAGCCTTTTCCATTTTCACCCGCTCTTGCCGCTTCAATTGCAGCATTGAGTCCTAACAGGTTTGTTTGTCTCGCAATACCGCCAATAGTTTTGACGACTTCTTCAATATTTGCGGATTTCTCTTCTGCTCTTCCGGCCTGCTCACTAATTTCTAAGCTTGTCGCAGCCAGTTCTTGAGAATGAGCAGCAATTTGCTCAATTCCACCTTGTAACTCTTTCGCTACTTTATTGATATGTTCCATATAGCCGCTTAATTTCTTCTCACGATGATGTGAAAAAGCCACTAAAAAAGAGCCAATCACTTTTCTATCTTCATCAAAAATCGGATAACCTTTTACAGCAATTTCATAACCATATAAAGACTCTGGCAAATGCCCATCATATTCTTGTCCTCTTAATGTCGTCGCCACGTTTTGGTCCTCTGGGTTTAAAGCGTCCCCTACTTTAATGCCAAAATCTACTGTGGTCGATGGATAATAGCAAAGTACCTTTTCTGTATCAGTGATGCCGAAAAGGACACTTTCATCTAGAACTTTTCTGAGTAATTGAGCCATTTCAACATAATAGTCAAGCCTATTCAAGGTTATTCCTTCTTTCCTAGATGCTTTTAGTTCTTTTATCGGCTTATTTTAGAAAAGCTGTAGAAGTTTAGGTAAAAAGAATAAGATGCCATGACGGCATCTTATTTTATCACTTCTTTATTTCCCATATAAGGACGTAACACCTCAGGAATGATCACTGTTCCATCCTCTTGTTGATAGTTTTCTAAAATGGCTGCAACAGTTCTTCCTACTGCTAAACCAGATCCATTTAATGTGTGCACATGTTCTGGCTTGGCTTTAGGCTCAGGGCGGAAACGAATGTTTGCTCGTCTCGCTTGGAACGCTTCAAAGTTACTGCAAGAAGAAATTTCACGATACGTATTTTGGCTTGGAATCCATACTTCGATATCGTATTTCTTCGCAGCCGTAAAGCCTAAATCTCCTGTACACATGCTCATGACACGGTATGGCAGGTTCAATAATTGAAGAACTTTTTCTGCTTGGTTTGTTAGTTTTTCTAATTCTTCATAAGAATCTTCTGGTCTGACAAATTTCACAAGCTCTACTTTGTTAAATTGGTGCTGACGGATGAGTCCGCGCGTATCTCTACCAGCAGAACCAGCTTCTGATCTAAAGCAAGCACTAAATGCTGCATAATTGATTGGCAGCTGCTCTCCTTCAAGAATTTCGTCACGGTGCATGTTCGTAATTGGCACTTCAGCCGTTGGAATGAGGAAATAATCTTCTTCTCGAATTTTAAAAGCATCCTCTTCAAACTTTGGAAGCTGTCCGGTTCCTGTCATGCTTGCTCTGTTGACCATATAAGGTGGTAGTACTTCAGTAAAACCAAATTCATCTACGTGTAAATCCAGCATAAAGTTATAAAGTGCACGCTCTAACCGTGCGCCTAGCCCTTTATAAAAAACGAAACGGCTTCCTGTCACTTTTCCTGCACGTTCAAAATCCAAAATCTTCAGCTCATCCGCTACATCCCAATGCGGCTTTGGTTCAAATGAGAAGGCTGGCTGTTCGCCCCATTTTCTCACTTCAATGTTGTCATCTTCTGTTTCACCGACTGGTACAGAGTCATGAGGGATGTTTGGAATTGAGAATAGGATGGTTTGCAGGCTTTCCTCTACTGTTCTTAATTCATCATCTAACTTCTTAATCTCATCGCCTACCTCACGCATTTCTTGAATAATGTGATCGGCGTCTTTCTTTTCTCTTTTTAGAACAGCCACTTGCTGTGATACTTCATTTCTTCGGCTCTTTAATACTTCTGTTTTGCCGATTAATTCTCTTCTTTTTTGATCCAGTTCACCAAACTTATCAAAATCCGCTAAATCTTCGCCTCGATGGGCTAATTTTTCTTTGATTTGATCAAAATCCGTGCGCAGTTGTTTAATATCCAGCATGTGTAACACTCCTTTTTTATCGAAAAATAAAAAGAGCCCTCATCCCATGAAAGGGACGAGAGCTCTCGCGTTGCCACCCTGATTGAAAACACGCCAAAAGCATGCTTTCCTCTTTCCTCTGTAACGGCATCACCGTAAATGCTTACTTCGTGTTTCGGCATTTCGCTCAAGGATGGATTCAGAATGCATCTTTCACCGATTCTCACCAACCATCGGCTCTCTGAGAAAGAGGGGCTTCTTACTATTTCCCGTCAACGCTTTTTCGATCTTTGATTGTGATTTTAATGTACTATAAGTTTTATCTCTTTTCAACCGTTTTATACAGCAAGCTTCGTTTTATAGGACTCCACCATCTCAACAAACAGCTGTGTTAACCGATGGTCGTCTGTCAGCTCTGGATGAAAAGAACAACCTAAGATATTGTTTTCTTTCGCCATCACAATCCTGCCGTCATACTCAGCCATGACCTCTACGCTCTCATCTGCGCTGATGATATGAGGCGCACGGATGAACACTCCTGTAAATGGCGTATCCAGTCCTTTCACTTCTACATCTGCTTCAAAGCTGTCTACCTGTCTGCCAAACGAATTACGTGCAACAGATACATTTAACAGTCCAAGATGAGCATCTTCTCGATCTTCTATATGCTTTGCCAGCATAATTAAACCGGCACAAGTCCCAAATATCGGTTTACCTTGAGCAGCGAACGCTTTAATCGGTTCAATGAATTGGTACGTATCCATGAGTCTTCTCATCGTCGTACTTTCACCACCAGGGATAATGAGACCGTCAACAATTTCTAACTCCTCTACCCGCTTGATGATCTTTCCCGCTGCGCCACAAGCTTCAATTGATTGAATATGCTCTCTCACCGCTCCTTGAAGCCCTAGTACACCAATTGTTAGCATGTTCGTTTGCGCTCCCTTAATTACCAGCCACGCTCTTGCATACGCTCTTCTGGCAATAGATTTGAAATTTCAATTCCTTTCATCGCTGTTCCAAGCTCTTTAGAAAGCTCTGCAATTAGACGGTAATCTGTGAAATGAGTCGTTGCTTCTACAATCGCTTTTGCAAATTTAGCTGGATTGTCTGATTTGAAGATACCAGAGCCGACAAATACACCATCTGCTCCAAGCTGCATCATTAATGCTGCATCTGCTGGTGTTGCAACACCTCCAGCAGCAAAGTTTACAACCGGCAATTTGCCGTCTTTTTTAATTTGAAGCAATAATTCATAAGGTGCGCCTAAATTTTTGGCTTCTGTCATCAATTCATCTTCACTCATTGCCGCCACTTTACGAATTTGAGCATTGACCTTTCTCATATGACGAACAGCTTCTACAATATTTCCTGTACCCGGCTCACCTTTTGTACGCAACATAGATGCACCTTCTGCAATACGACGAGTCGCCTCACCTAAATCACGGCAGCCACATACGAAAGGTACTGTGTATTCATTTTTATTTAAATGGAATTCCTCATCTGCGGGCGTCAGCACTTCACTCTCATCAATATAATCAACACCAAGTGCTTCAAGAACACGAGCTTCCACGATGTGGCCGATACGTGCTTTTGCCATGACTGGAATCGTTACTGCATTTTGTACTTCTTCCACGATTCTTGGGTCTGCCATACGGGCAACACCGCCTGCTGCACGGATATCAGCTGGTACCCGTTCTAGTGCCATTACTGCCACTGCGCCTGCTTCTTCTGCGATTTTTGCCTGCTCAGCATTGACGACATCCATAATGACGCCACCTTTTTGCATTTCTGCCATTCCACGTTTTACTCGTTCAGTTCCCTTATTGCTCACAATTGTTTCCTCCCATTTGTCTATTCGATTGATTCAACACCTTTATCATACAAGCGATAGAGTATAACAATAAAGAGAATAGTATAACAATTCAATTAGCTCATAAAAAAGAAGAAACCCTTATATATCAAGGTTTCATAGTTAAAAAGGCATCATTCCCTCTTTTAAGTGTTATTAACATGTTATAATGCATCTATAACAATTCGAAACCATCTATAACAATTCCACACCCATTGGAGGATTTTCATGCATATTGATATCCATCGACATTCAGATACATCTCTTTCAAATCAGATTTATTTTTCCATCGTTGATCACATTCAATCAGGTCTGCTTCAGCAAGGCGATAAGCTACCGACTGTACGTGATCTAGCGAAACAGCTCAATGTGAGTCTTGTCACAGCAGCGAAAGCCTATACACGGCTTAAGGACGACGGATTTTTAACGACTGTACAAGGGAAAGGTACGTTTGTGAATGAGCAGCATGAGCAAACTGACATCCCGGTTCAATCATCTACTTCTTTCGATTGGCAGTTATCGATCCCTGATTATTTACCAAGATCTCAATTCGCTCAGTATCACTATGTCGAAGAAGCCATCAATCTTTCTTCCTCTATGATTGATCCTGGTCTTTTACCTAACCGGTATTTAGAAAAAGAAATGCAGCATGTCCTGGCCCGGCATCCTCAAATCATGTCAAAATACGGAGAAATACAAGGTGACCTTCAGCTTCGTCAGGTCATTCAATCATTTCTAGAAAAATTAGAAGTTCCTTCTACTCCTGAAAATATCCTTGTCACTAGCGGTTCTCAGCAAGGGCTTGATTTAGTAGCACGTACATTTATCGGGCCGGATGATGTAGTTGTCATGGAGGCGCCCACCTATCCAGGCGCAATTGATGTCTTTATGGGGAGAGGGGCACGAATTATTACGGTTCCTGTCGATCATGAAGGAATGAACATGAAACAGCTTCAAAGCATTTGTGATAAATATAAACCAAAGCTCATCTATACCATTCCTACTTTTCACAGTCCTACAGGTGCTAGTATGTCGATGAAACGAAGAAAACAGCTGCTTTTACTGGCACAAAGCATTGATTGTCTCATTGTAGAGGATGATCCTTATCGTGAGCTTTATTTTGAAAAGAAACCGCCGGCACCCATTAAAAGCCTAGATCACGATGGACACGTCATTTATTTACGAGGATTAAGCAAGACACTGGCTCCAGGATGCAGAATTGGAATTATTACAGCGTCAGGCTCTATATTTAACCGTTTATTAGCTGCAAAAGCCAATAATGATTTAGGGAGCCCGCTTCTCACTCAAAAAGCGATCTTACCGTTTCTCACTTCCAAGAAAATGATCGATCATACGAAAAAATTAAGAACTGCCTTGAAGGTGAGACGCGATTTGATGATGGATGTGTTGACAAAGCATGCGCCAAAGGACGTCACGTGGCAAATCCCACAGGGCGGGCTCAATTTGTGGCTTAGCTTTCCTTCCTGGGTCGATACACGTGCCCTATTACATGAGGCACGGAAGCAGCAAATCACCTTCCTGCCTGGCTCTGTCTGCTATCCTGGGGAGCCGAAGCAGAATTATATACGTCTCAGTTTTTCTTATGTGAATGAAAAGGCACTGACGGAAGGTATGGAAAAGTTATGTGGTATTTTTCAGCAGGCCTTGTCTACACCTCAAAACCACAAACAATCTCTTTTCTTTTAACGATAAAAAAACTGCTCTCATATATAGAGAGCAGTTTTTTTATTAGAACCAACCTTTTACTGTGTCGACGATTCCGCCCCAAATGCCAGCGAAGAATCCACCTACACCACGCATTGCAAGGATGAACCAGTTTGCTTTTTCATCACCTGTTTTCGTCACAAGCTCAACACCTGATTGGTCTTTACTCAAATAGCCGTAGTCCTTCTCATCACCAGAATAAGAAGTCGTCAGCATGCCAACCTTTGTTCCTTTTTTAATAGGAGCTTCTAGGTTCTTTTTATCAATATTTACTTTCGCTTTATAGCTCTTCTCGTCACCATTTTTAACCGGTACAGAGAAAGCTTCTTTCGTCACGACGGGTACTTCTTTATCTTTCCCTTTATCGACTTCGATGTTTTCATGTCCCTTGATTTGTTGGCCTTTTTTGTACATTTCTTTCATCGTGAAGTTTTTAAAGGCATAATCGAACAATTTTTTCGCCACATCAAAACGAGCTGTATGAAGATTCCCTTTAGCATTCAGGACAACTGCGATCACACGCATGTCACCACGTTTTGCTGTACCTGTGAAGCTAGAACCAGCTGAATCAGTAGAGCCCGTTTTCAGACCGTCTACGCCTTCATATTCTTTCACAAGTCCTTTAAGCATAAAGTTCCAGTTTGGCATGTCCATTTCGTCATCTGTGCCTTCTCTGAACTTTGTTTTCGCGATGCTTGCTGTTTCAAGAATTTCTGGATGATCTTTGATGAGATGCTGTGCAAGCAAAGCCATATCCTTTGCGGAAACTTCGCTTTCTTCATCAGGTCCCGTACCTTTTGGCTGTTTGCCATGTAAGTCTTTATTTTCTAATCCAGTTGCATTCACGAATTTGTAATTGGTTAAGCCAAGTTCTTTTGCTTTTGCATTCATTTTTTCAACAAACTTTGATTCTGATCCAGCGATTACCTCTGCTAGACCAATTGCTGCTGCATTTGCTGAATAAATAGCCGTTGCTTGATAAAGTTCTTTGACAGTATACGAACCATCTTTTCTCAATGGAACATTGGATAAACTGCGGTCCTGAGAAATTTCGTACACGTAATCATCTGGCGTATATGTTTGATCCCATTTCACTTTGCCTTCAGCAATTGCCTCTAGTAATAGATACTCTGTCATCATCTTTGCCATACTTGCAATAGGCAGTCTTTGTTCTGCGTTTTTACTATAAAGAATTTTACCTGTAGAAGCTTCAATAAGGATGGCTGCTTTCGCATTCACATTGAATGGATCTTCAGCCGCTTTTGCTTTGGACATTGGGGTAAATGCAGTAACAATCAATGCCAATGCAAGGATAGAGACCATAAGCTGTTTCAACATCTTGCTGTTCAATCGTCATACCTCCGTATTCATCTTTTTTCGACGTTTTTCATATATATTTAATCCACAAGGGCTTATTTCGACACAACAGTATAAATTTTATCACAATAAAGACAAAAAAAATAGACAGAGTCATAGACCCTGTCAAATGTAATTTGATTGTCACAATTTATCAAGAAATTGTGTAGTTTGGTGATTCTTTTGTAATTTGTACATCATGTGGATGGCTCTCACGAAGACCTGCACCTGTCATGCGAATGAATTGTGCTTCTTCTCTAAGAGTACGTAAGTCCTGTGTTCCACAGTAGCCCATACCAGAGCGAATACCGCCAACGAGTTGATAAACAGTGTCAACAACTGGTCCTTTATACGGTGTACGTCCTTCGATACCTTCTGGAACGAATTTTTTATTATCTTCTTGGAAGTAACGATCTTTACTTCCTTTTTCCATTGCAGCAACAGAACCCATACCACGATATACTTTGAAACGTCTGCCTTGGAAAATTTCTGTTTCTCCTGGGCTTTCAGATGTACCAGCAAGAAGGCTTCCTAGCATAACAGCATGTCCACCAGAAGCTAATGCTTTCACGATATCACCTGAATATTTAATTCCACCATCTGCAATAATAGATTTACCATGCTTTCTTGCTTCTGTTGCACAGTCATAAATCGCTGTGATTTGTGGTACACCGACCCCTGCAACAACACGTGTTGTACAAATCGATCCTGGTCCAATACCCACTTTTACAATATCTGCTCCAGCTTCAAACAATGCTTTTGTTGCTTCAGCTGTTGCAACGTTACCAGCAATGATGTTAAGAGAAGGATACGTTTCACGGATTTTCGATACAGTGTCTAGAACACCTTGAGAATGACCGTGTGCTGTATCAATGACGATCACATCAACATTGGCTTCTACTAATTTTTTCACACGAGTCATTGTATCGCCAGTGACACCTACAGCGGCACCAACAATTAAACGGCCATGTGCATCTTTAGAGGAGTTAGGGAATTCAATCACTTTTTCAATATCTTTGATGGTGATGAGACCTTTTAATGTTCCTTCGTCATCTAAAAGAGGTAATTTTTCAATTTTATATTGCTGAAGGATTTTTTCAGCTTCTTCTAATGTTGTTCCAACAGAAGCTGTCACAAGTTCCTCTTTTGTCATCACGTCGCTAATCTTCATTGAATAATCCGAAATAAAACGAAGGTCACGGTTCGTAATAATCCCAACAAGCTTTTGATCTTGTTCGTTATTAACAATCGGTACACCAGAAATACGATATTTACCCATTAAATGTTCTGCATCGAATACTTGATGATCTGGTGTTAAGAAAAATGGATTTGTAATAACGCCACGCTCTGAACGTTTTACCTTGTCCACTTGTTCAGCTTGCTGCTCAATAGACATGTTCTTATGGATGATTCCAAGACCACCTTGACGTGCCATTGCAATCGCCATTTGCGATTCCGTCACAGTATCCATTCCTGCACTAATAATTGGAATGTTCAGCTTTAAAGTGCTTGTTAACTCAACTGATAAATTGACATCACGCGGAAGCACCTCAGACTTTGCTGGAACAAGCAACACATCGTCAAACGTCAAACCTTCTTTTGAAAATTTACTTTCCCACATTAGTAAATCCCCCTCTTTTCGGCAAAATATTATATGTAGATTATCAACTAGGAAACAGCATGTCAAGGAAGCAACAAACAGTTGCAATTTTTAGAAAATATAAAGAGAGTTGAGGAAGAAGATGAAAAGTTCAGGATGGAAGGATTTAAAACGTTTTTACTCACTTGAAACTTCCCAAAAGTTTCTATTTCAACAGTACGAGAAACGGAATATTCAGGATGCAAACCAACAAGCCTATAAAAACTGTGAACGATTTATTTACTTTTTAAAGCACGGTCATACATTTTATGACCAAGCCGCATCAGCTCCGCTTGAACTAAAACCGATTTTATTGTTTTATGGAATGGCACAACTGTTAAAGGCATGTTTGCTGACAGTGGATCCCGACTATCCTTCTCAAACCTCTGTCTTAGCTCATGGTGTCACCTCAAGAAAAAGAAAGAAGCAACATTATCGTTTTAGTGAGGATGAAGTCAAGATTCAGCGAAACGGATTATGTATGCATGTATTAAAGCACTTATTTCATTTAAATGGTCTTGAAGATGAACGATTTACGATGATCAATCTCCTTTCAAAAATACCTGAAATGGGTCATATTCTGGAGTTTCAAAAACAACCCTCTACTTTAGTGAAAGTAGAACAAGCAAATGGCATGTTGATTCAAGATCATATTCCCTTGCTCTATAATATGTCTGCCGAACGTTTTATTGAATATTTTGAGTTCCATACAACTTGGAAGCTTAAGCAACGAGAGGCTAAAAAACTAACATTTGATGTATGTTCAGAAGAAAACCCTGCTCTTGCTACTCATCTTCATTATGATTTAGAAATGAATCAATGGTTCATTCCATCAACGCGAGATGCCTTTTTAGGGATTCCTGAGATCATCAGCCATTACTTGTTAATGTATAATCTCAGTATGATTGCCCGCTACGAAACAGAATGGTGGTACGAGCTTTTATCTCAATACATTAGTGATGATTATGTCATGATTGAACGTTATATGGAGATTGCAGAGGACAAGTTTCCGGCTTATATCATGATGCTGCTAGAAGAAAACACAAAAAAGACCAGTTCCGACTGGAACTGATCCTTTGAAAAGCTTGGCGGCGTCCTACTCTCACAGGGGGAAACCCCCAACTACCATCGGCGCTGAAGAGCTTAACTTCCGTGTTCGGTATGGGAACGGGTGTGACCTCTTCGCTATCGCCACCAAACCTGATGGAGAGAATGTTCTCTCAAAACTAGATAACAATGTTCATTTTTCACATTAGAATATAGGTTAAGTCCTCGATCTATTAGTATCTGTCAGCTCCACGTGTCACCACGCTTCCACCTCAGACCTATCAACCTGATCATCTTTCAGGGATCTTACTTCCTTGCGGAATGGGAAATCTCATCTTGAGGGGGGCTTCATGCTTAGATGCTTTCAGCACTTATCCCGTCCGCACATAGCTACCCAGCGATGCCCTTGGCAGAACAACTGGTACACCAGCGGTGCGTCCATCCCGGTCCTCTCGTACTAAGGACAGCTCCTCTCAAATTTCCTGCGCCCGCGACGGATAGGGACCGAACTGTCTCACGACGTTCTGAACCCAGCTCGCGTACCGCTTTAATGGGCGAACAGCCCAACCCTTGGGACCGACTACAGCCCCAGGATGCGATGAGCCGACATCGAGGTGCCAAACCTCCCCGTCGATGTGGACTCTTGGGGGAGATAAGCCTGTTATCCCCGGGGTAGCTTTTATCCGTTGAGCGATGGCCCTTCCATGCGGAACCACCGGATCACTAAGCCCGACTTTCGTCCCTGCTCGACTTGTAGGTCTCGCAGTCAAGCTCCCTTGTGCCTTTACACTCTGCGAATGATTTCCAACCATTCTGAGGGAACCTTTGGGCGCCTCCGTTACATTTTAGGAGGCGACCGCCCCAGTCAAACTGCCCACCTGACACTGTCTCCCTGCCCGATAAGGGCAGCGGGTTAGAAGGTCAATACAGCCAGGGTAGTATCCCACCGATGCCTCCACCGAAGCTAGCGCTCCGGTTTCCAAGGCTCCTACCTATCCTGTACAAGCTGTACCAACATTCAATATCAGGCTGCAGTAAAGCTCCACGGGGTCTTTCCGTCCTGTCGCGGGTAACCTGCATCTTCACAGGTACTATAATTTCACCGAGTCTCTCGTTGAGACAGTGCCCAGATCGTTGCGCCTTTCGTGCGGGTCGGAACTTACCCGACAAGGAATTTCGCTACCTTAGGACCGTTATAGTTACGGCCGCCGTTTACTGGGGCTTCAATTCGCACCTTCGCTTACGCTAAGCGCTCCTCTTAACCTTCCAGCACCGGGCAGGCGTCAGCCCCTATACTTCGCCTTACGGCTTCGCAGAGACCTGTGTTTTTGCTAAACAGTCGCCTGGGCCTATTCACTGCGGCTTCTCGGGGCTTTAACACCCTAAGAAGCACCCCTTCTCCCGAAGTTACGGGGTCATTTTGCCGAGTTCCTTAACGAGAGTTCTCTCGATCACCTTAGGATTCTCTCCTCGCCTACCTGTGTCGGTTTGCGGTACGGGCACCTCTCACCTCGCTAGAGGCTTTTCTTGGCAGTGTGGAATCAGGAACTTCGCTACTAAATTTCGCTCGCCATCACAGCTCAGCCTTCACGGGAAACGGATTTGCCTATTTCCCAGCCTAACTGCTTGGACGCGGATATCCAATACCGCGCTTACCCTATCCTCCTGCGTCCCCCCATTGCTCAAATGGTGAGGAGGTGGTACAGGAATATCAACCTGTTGTCCATCGCCTACGCCTTTCGGCCTCGGCTTAGGTCCCGACTAACCCTGAGCGGACGAGCCTTCCTCAGGAAACCTTAGGCATTCGGTGGACGGGATTCTCACCCGTCTTTCGCTACTCATACCGGCATTCTCACTTCTAAGCGCTCCACCAGTCCTTCCGGTCTGACTTCACTGCACTTAGAACGCTCTCCTACCACTGTTCGTAAGAACAGTCCGCAGCTTCGGTGATACGTTTAGCCCCGGTACATTTTCGGCGCAGAGTCACTCGACCAGTGAGCTATTACGCACTCTTTAAATGGTGGCTGCTTCTAAGCCAACATCCTGGTTGTCTAAGCAACTCCACATCCTTTTCCACTTAACGTATACTTTGGGACCTTAGCTGGCGGTCTGGGCTGTTTCCCTTTCGACTACGGATCTTATCACTCGCAGTCTGACTCCCAAGGATAAGTCATCGGCATTCGGAGTTTGACTGAATTCGGTAACCCGGTAGGGGCCCCTAGTCCAATCAGTGCTCTACCTCCGAGACTCTTACCTTGAGGCTAGCCCTAAAGCTATTTCGGAGAGAACCAGCTATCTCCAGGTTCGATTGGCATTTCACCCCTACCCACACCTCATCCCCGCACTTTTCAACGTGCGTGGGTTCGGGCCTCCATTCAGTGTTACCTGAACTTCACCCTGGACATGGGTAGATCACCTGGTTTCGGGTCTACGACCACGTACTCATGCGCCCTATTCAGACTCGCTTTCGCTGCGGCTCCGCATCTTCTGCTTAACCTTGCACGGGATCGTAACTCGCCGGTTCATTCTACAAAAGGCACGCCATCACCCGTTAACGGGCTCTGACTACTTGTAGGCACACGGTTTCAGGATCTATTTCACTCCCCTTCCGGGGTGCTTTTCACCTTTCCCTCACGGTACTGGTTCACTATCGGTCACTAGGGAGTATTTAGCCTTGGGAGATGGTCCTCCCGGATTCCGACGGAATTTCACGTGTTCCGCCGTACTCAGGATCCACTCTGGAGAGAACAACATTTCAGTTACAGGGCTGTTACCTTCTTTGGCGGGCCTTTCCAGACCTCTTCGCTTATATCGTTCCTTTGTAACTCCGTATAGAGTGTCCTACAACCCCAAGAGGCAAGCCTCTTGGTTTGGGCTGTTCCCGTTTCGCTCGCCGCTACTCAGGGAATCGCATTTGCTTTCTCTTCCTCCGGGTACTTAGATGTTTCAGTTCCCCGGGTATGCCTTCTCATACTCTATGTATTCAAGTATGGATACTACTCCATTACGAGCAGTGGGTTTCCCCATTCGGAAATCTCCGGATCAAAGCTTGCTTACAGCTCCCCGAAGCATATCGGTGTTCGTCCCGTCCTTCATCGGCTCCTAGTGCCAAGGCATCCACCGTGCGCCCTTTCTAACTTAACCATTTCTTACTTTAGAAAGAATCACTATGTGTGATGAACTTTGCATTGCATTCAATGTGAATGTATTACTTATTGTTATCTAGTTTTCAAAGAACACGTTGGTGGAGCCTAGCGGGATCGAACCGCTGACCTCCTGCGTGCAAGGCAGGCGCTCTCCCAGCTGAGCTAAGGCCCCGATTTAATAGAAGATGGTGGGCCTGAGTGGACTCGAACCACCGACCTCACGCTTATCAGGCGTGCGCTCTAACCAGCTGAGCTACAGGCCCATCTTTCATATCGAAGATATGATGTTGTAGGATCTTTTGCAAGTTCCTTCAAAACTAAACAAGACGAAAAACGTACGCTGCTCCATATATCCTTAGAAAGGAGGTGATCCAGCCGCACCTTCCGATACGGCTACCTTGTTACGACTTCACCCCAATCATCTGCCCCACCTTCGGCGGCTGGCTCCATAAAGGTTACCTCACCGACTTCGGGTGTTGCAAACTCTCGTGGTGTGACGGGCGGTGTGTACAAGGCCCGGGAACGTATTCACCGCGGCATGCTGATCCGCGATTACTAGCGATTCCAGCTTCACGCAGTCGAGTTGCAGACTGCGATCCGAACTGAGAACAGATTTGTGGGATTGGCTAAACCTTGCGGTCTCGCAGCCCTTTGTTCTGTCCATTGTAGCACGTGTGTAGCCCAGGTCATAAGGGGCATGATGATTTGACGTCATCCCCACCTTCCTCCGGTTTGTCACCGGCAGTCACCTTAGAGTGCCCAACTAAATGCTGGCAACTAAGATCAAGGGTTGCGCTCGTTGCGGGACTTAACCCAACATCTCACGACACGAGCTGACGACAACCATGCACCACCTGTCACTCTGTCCCCGAAGGGAAAGCCCTATCTCTAGGGTTGTCAGAGGATGTCAAGACCTGGTAAGGTTCTTCGCGTTGCTTCGAATTAAACCACATGCTCCACCGCTTGTGCGGGCCCCCGTCAATTCCTTTGAGTTTCAGTCTTGCGACCGTACTCCCCAGGCGGAGTGCTTAATGCGTTAGCTGCAGCACTAAGGGGCGGAAACCCCCTAACACTTAGCACTCATCGTTTACGGCGTGGACTACCAGGGTATCTAATCCTGTTCGCTCCCCACGCTTTCGCTCCTCAGCGTCAGTTACAGACCAGAGAGTCGCCTTCGCCACTGGTGTTCCTCCACATCTCTACGCATTTCACCGCTACACGTGGAATTCCACTCTCCTCTTCTGCACTCAAGTTTCCCAGTTTCCAATGACCCTCCCCGGTTGAGCCGGGGGCTTTCACATCAGACTTAAGAAACCGCCTGCGAGCCCTTTACGCCCAATAATTCCGGACAACGCTTGCCACCTACGTATTACCGCGGCTGCTGGCACGTAGTTAGCCGTGGCTTTCTGGTTAGGTACCGTCAAGGTGCAAGCAGTTACTCTTGCACTTGTTCTTCCCTAACAACAGAGCTTTACGATCCGAAAACCTTCATCACTCACGCGGCGTTGCTCCGTCAGACTTTCGTCCATTGCGGAAGATTCCCTACTGCTGCCTCCCGTAGGAGTCTGGGCCGTGTCTCAGTCCCAGTGTGGCCGATCACCCTCTCAGGTCGGCTACGCATCGTCGCCTTGGTGAGCCGTTACCTCACCAACTAGCTAATGCGCCGCGGGTCCATCTGTAAGTGACAGCCGAAACCGTCTTTCATCCTTGAACCATGCGGTTCAAGGAACTATCCGGTATTAGCTCCGGTTTCCCGGAGTTATCCCAGTCTTACAGGCAGGTTACCCACGTGTTACTCACCCGTCCGCCGCTAACATCCGGGAGCAAGCTCCCTTCTGTCCGCTCGACTTGCATGTATTAGGCACGCCGCCAGCGTTCGTCCTGAGCCAGGATCAAACTCTCCGAAAAAGTACAAAACCGAAGTTTTGCTTTTCGCCAGTTTGACTGACTACCTATGATGTATCATAGGATTTTTTTATAAAAACTCGAATTAACAGGTACGTTTTGTCTTGTTTAGTTTTCAAAGAACTTGTTTGTCACTCTCTCAAAGCGACCACTTAAATATATCATATATCTCTATCAATAGTCAACATTTTTCTTGAAAAACATTTTATTTTTTTAAGAAGTTTTTGTTATGAAAGAGATAAAAAATAGAGCCTCTTTTTGCTCCTTTGAAAGATTAACACATATCTATGAAAAAAGCATTATAAACTTCAAAAAAAATCATGTTTTTTCAAAAAAAAATAAAGCCGGTGAAAAACCGGCTTTATTTTTACTCAGATTGCTCTTGATCTGACTCTACATTTTCTACGTTTTCTTCACTATTCTCTTCATCGTCTTCTGGTGATTGTTCTACTAATGCCACTGTAGCGACATGTTCATCATCACCTAGACGGATCAGGCGGACACCTTGAGTGACTCGGCCTGTTGTGGAGATATCTGAAACGGCCATACGGATGATGACACCACTGCCTGTGATAATCATCAAGTCTTCTTCAGCTTCAGCGTTAGTCGCCTTCACTGCAACAAGCGGACCGTTGTTGTCAGTGATCTTGCACGTTTTCAGACCTTTACCACCACGGCTTTGGACACGATATTCTTTTTCAGGCGTTAATTTACCATAACCTTTTTCAGTTACGATCAATACGTTTGCATCTGGCTCAAGGATTTCCATTCCAACGACGATGTCATCCTCAGAAAGTGTGATCCCTTTAACTCCAGCTGCTGTACGCCCCATTTCACGAACATCTGTCTCGTCGAAACGAATGAGCATTCCTTTTTTCGTTCCGATGATGATTTGTTTTTCACCATTGGTTAAACGAACAGCCATCAATTCATCTTCATCACGCAGGCTGAGTGCAATCAAACCGTTGTTACGGATGTTTGCAAATTGAGACAATGACGTTCGTTTCGATACACCGTGTCTTGTTGTAAAGAAGAGATACGAATCTTCATCAAATTCGCTGACTGGAATAATGGCGTTTATCCACTCTCCCTTTTCTACTTCAAGAAGGTTAATAATCGGAATCCCTTTCGCTGTTCGTCCGAATTCAGGGATCTCATAGCCCTTTGCTCGATAGACCTTCCCTTTATTAGAGAAGAAGAGAATCGTATCGTGCGTAGATGTTGAGATCAGCTGTTCAACGAAATCATCTTCGTTGGTTCCCATTCCTTGTACACCTTTACCGCCTCTTTTTTGACTGCGGTATGTTGATGCAGGCAGGCGCTTAATATAACCATTATGAGTCAGTGTAATCACTATATTTTCAACAGGAATCAAATCTTCGTCTTCGATTGTTTCTATACCCGCTGTCACAATTTCTGTGCGACGCGTATCATTGAAGCGTTCTTTGATTTCTGTTAATTCTTCTCTAATGATCTCTAGAACTTTCTCATTGTCTGCTAGAATGGCTTTCAATTCAGCAATCAATTCAACAAGCCCTTTGTATTCATCTTCTATTTTCTCTCTTTCTAAACCAGTCAAACGCTGGAGTCGCATATCGAGAATGGCCTGTGCTTGTTTTTCAGACAAGCTATAGTTTTCCATCAAACCATTTCTTGCAATTTCAGCAGTTTGAGAGCCTCTAATTAAGGCAATCACCTCATCTAAGTGATCAAGCGCAATTCTTAAGCCTTCTAAAATATGAGCTCTTGCTTCCGCTTTACGCAATTCATACGCTGTTCTTCGACGAATGATCACTTTCTGATGCTCAAGGTAATATTCAAGACATTGTTTGAGAGACAACACTTTCGGCTGTCCATCAACAAGTGCAAGCAAGTTAATACCGAAGGACGTTTGAAGTGTCGTTTGTTTATAAAGATTGTTTAATAGAACATGGACGTTTGCGTCTCTTCGCAGTTCAATGACAATTCTCATTCCATTACGGTCAGATTCATCACGAAGATCTGTAATGCCATCAATCTTTTTATCACGGACAAGATCAGCGATTTTTTCGATCAAACGAGCTTTGTTAACCTGGTAAGGAATCTCATTGATGATAATGCGCTGCTTACCACTAGATGTTTCTTCGATATTTGACTTTGCACGTAATGTAATAGAGCCGCGTCCTGTTTCATACGCTTTACGAATACCGCTTCGGCCAATGATTTGTCCCGCAGTTGGGAAGTCTGGACCTGGAATGATGTCCATTAGTTCCTGTGTCGTCATTTCAGGATTTTGACTAATTGCCAATACCCCATCAATCACTTCACCTAGTTGGTGAGGCGGGATATTCGTTGCCATCCCTACAGCAATTCCAGTTGCCCCGTTCACTAATAAGTTCGGGAACCTAGCAGGCATAACGACTGGCTCTCTTTCACTGCCATCGTAGTTATCTTGATAATCAATGGTGTCCTTTGTGATATCACGCAGGATCTCCATCGAAATTTTAGAAAGACGTGCCTCGGTATAACGCATGGCTGCTGCACCGTCTCCATCGACAGAACCAAAGTTCCCGTGCCCTTCAACCAGCATATTACGATAGTTGAAATCTTGCGCCATCCGAACCATCGCTTCATATACAGCGCTATCACCGTGAGGGTGGTACTTACCGATAACTTCCCCAACGATACGTGCAGATTTCTTAAATGGTTTATCACTTGTCATACCTAGGTCATTCATCGCATACAAAATTCTTCGATGCACGGGCTTCAATCCGTCTCGCACATCTGGTAATGCACGCGAAACAATAACACTCATTGCATAATCTAAAAAGGACGTACGCATTTCTTGGCTAATATTCACTTCGCGTACATTTGGTGTATGTTGTTCACTCACTATAAGAACCTCCCTTTACGTATCACATGAAATAAATTATGTGGGAGTAAAATATGTATTTATCTTCACAAGACTATTCTCCATTATATCAATAATCTTGCCTTTATACACATTTATTTACTAGAAAATCAACGAAACGTAGAAAACCAGGACATTCGTTTCACGCCCCTGTTTCTTGAAAAACAACCTTATTCCAAACAAGAAATAAGGTTGCTCTCAAGGGGGATACCTATCTAAATATCAAGATTTTTTACGTATTGTGCATTTTCTTCGATAAAGTTACGTCTCGGCTCTACTTTATCTCCCATTAGCATTTCAAAAGTCTCATCAGCATCGATTGCATCCTCAAGTGTCACTTGAAGAAGTGTTCTCGCATCAGGATCCATTGTTGTTTCCCAAAGCTGAGTAGCATTCATCTCTCCAAGACCTTTATAACGCTGAAGTCCAGGTTTCGGTGTTTGAGGCAGTGTTTTTAACAGTTCATCTAGCTGTTTATCGTTATACACGTATTCAACACGCTTTCCTTGCTGCACTTTATATAAAGGCGGCTGTGCAATATACACATAACCGTTTTCAATGATTTCACGCATGTAGCGATAGAAGAATGTTAGGAGTAGCGTCCGAATATGCGCTCCATCAACATCAGCATCAGTCATGATCACAATTTTGTGATAACGTGCTTTCTCTAAAGTGAAGTCTTCTCCGATTCCAGTCCCTAGCGCTGTAATCATTGAACGAACCTCGTTGTTAGATAAAATTTTATCTAGTCGGGCTTTTTCAACGTTTAGGATCTTCCCTCTTAACGGTAAGATCGCTTGGAAATGTCGATCACGACCTTGCTTAGCAGATCCGCCCGCAGAATCTCCCTCTACGATATAAAGCTCAGAGATGGAAGGATCTTTAGAAGAACAGTCTGCCAGTTTCCCAGGCAAGCTAGAGACTTCCAGTGCACTTTTACGTCTTGTCAGCTCACGTGCCTTTTTGGCAGCCATTCTTGCACGAGCTGCCATCACACCTTTCTCCACAATTTTCTTTGCAGCATCAGGGTTCTCTAAGAGGAATTTCTCAAGTGCTTCGGAGAAGAGGGAGTCGGTAATGGTTCTTGCTTCTGAGTTACCGAGCTTTGTCTTCGTTTGTCCTTCAAATTGAGGGTCTGGATGTTTGATAGAGATAATGGCTGTTAAGCCTTCTCGTACATCTTCACCGCTCAAATTAGAGTCACCATCTTTGAATACGCCATTTTTACGAGCATAATCATTGATCACACGCGTCAGACCTGTTTTAAAGCCTGCTTCATGTGTTCCGCCTTCATATGTGTTGATGTTGTTGGCGAAAGAATAAATATTGCTTGTATAGGAATCGTTGTATTGCAGTGCAACTTCAACGGTGATTCCGTCTTTTTCACCCTCGATGTAAACTGGTTCTTCATGAACGACTTCCTTCGAGCGATTCAAATGTTCTACATAGCTCTTAATACCGCCTTCATAGCAGTATTCGTTTCTTCGCTCTTTACCTTCGCGTAAGTCTTCAATGATGATGTTGACGCCTTTTGTTAAGAAAGCTAACTCACGTACACGGTTAGCAAGTGTGTCGTAATCAAATTCAATGGTTTCAGTGAAAATTTCTGGATCTGGCACAAAATGAGTGGTTGTCCCTGTTACATCTGTTTCACCAATGATCTCTAAATCTCCAACTGGAACACCGCGTTTGAATTGTTGATAATGAATTTTCCCATCACGGTATACGGTCACGTCTAAGGTCGTAGATAACGCATTAACAACAGATGCCCCTACACCATGCAGACCGCCAGATACTTTATAACCGCTGCCGTCAAATTTACCACCAGCGTGAAGAACAGTCATAATAACCTCTACAGCAGGACGTCCCATTTTTTCGTGAATCCCAACAGGAATTCCGCGGCCGTTATCTTTCACTGTGATGCTATTATCTTTTTCAATTTGCACTGTAATGTCTGTACAATAACCAGCTAAAGCCTCATCAATACTGTTGTCGACAATTTCCCATACAAGATGGTGAAGTCCTTTTGCACTGGTTGACCCAATGTACATTCCTGGACGTTTTCTAACCGCTTCTAGTCCTTCGAGCACCTGTATCTGATTTTCATCATAACTATTATGTTGCTGTTCCATTGCCACGTACATTCACCTACACTTTTCTTAAACGATATATTTATATGAATTGAGCTTTTAGACTTCAATTTCAATCACAAATGAAGCACGTTTTTTGAGCGTGCTTGAGGAAAGAGGAGAGTAATAAACAGATTTAGTTGTGACGACGATGGATTTGGGTGTCCCCTGTGACAACGAAATGATTTGTTCTTCTTGTTTTTGAAGAAATTCCTCTACAACAGAAGATGACCTCATTTTGTAATCAACAATTGCGACAATCTCTCGTGTAGAAACAACACAATCATCACCTAAATGAATATACAAGACTCACACCTCATTTATCAGTCAATTACTTTTCCACTGGCTACTCTGAAAATTTCCGCTTCTTTCAAGGTGGCGTGATCGATGCCTTCAACACTTGTTGTGGTGACGAAGGTCTGTACACGTCCCTGAATGGTATGGAGCAAATGAGACTGTCTGTAATCATCAAGTTCAGATAAAACATCATCGAGTAGAAGAATTGGGTATTCACCGATTTCTTCATGAATCAGATCAATTTCTGCCAGCTTTAGTGAAAGAGCTGTTGTTCTTTGCTGCCCTTGAGAGCCATATGTCTGAACATCCCGACCATTCACAAAGAAAAGAAGATCATCTCTGTGAGGCCCCCATAGCGTCACCCCTCGGTCTATTTCTCTGTCTCTTAGTTTCTGAAACGATTCTTCATAGCTATTTTTTATTTTCGACAAGTCTGACGCTTCTGATACCTCTATGGCCGTCTGGTATTGGAGCGTGAGCGTTTCCAGCTCTCTTGAAATCCCAAAATGCAGCGGCTGCGCCCATTTTTCGAGCTGTTTCGTAAAAGTCAGTCGTCTTTTGACAACCTTCGCTGCCGCATCAATCAACTGCTCTGTTAAAATCTCCAGCATCGCTTGATCCGTTTGCTTTCTTGTTTGCAATTGTTTCAAGTAATGATTTCGCTGAGTGAGGATTTTTTGATAGAGCGATAAATCATGCAAGTAGACAGCAGACACTTGTCCAATCTCCATGTCGAGGAATCTTCTGCGGATTTGCGGGCTACCTTTCACAAGGCTGAGATCCTCTGGTGCAAACATGATGGTGTTCAAGGCACCAACATAATGACTGAGTTTCTGTTGTTCAATGTGATTGACCTTGCCCTTTTTTCCTTTTTTTGAGATCACGAGCTGCATGGGGAGTGGACCATTTTTTTTGATGACTCTACCTTCTATTTTAGCATAGTCTTCGTCCCATCGGATAAGTTCTTTATCATTTGACGTACGATGAGACTTTGCCATCGACAATACATAGATCGCTTCCATCAGGTTCGTTTTACCTTGGGCGTTCTCACCAATCATCACATTCACCTTATTGTCGAATTGAAGCTCGGTGTGTTCATAGTTTCGGTATGAAGTTAACGCCAGACTTTGAATGTACATGTATTGTCACCCGTTTCTAATTCACAACTTGAAATGTGCCGTGACCTTCTATCTCGACAACATCACCTGGGTATAATTTGCGTCCCCGTCTATTATCTGGCTCTTGATTGATGAACACCTCATGTTCACTTAAAAACCACTTCGCCATTCCACCAGATTGAATGACTTCGGCTAATTTCAAAAACTGCCCTAATGTAATCATTTCTGTTTCAATCGTTATCAGATTAGGCATTGTATCGACCTCTTTCAATATCACTAATATCTAATTGTACTAAAAAACAAGACAAGAAGGAAAGGGGGAAAGCGAACTGGGATGAAAGAAAGCTAAGGAAACGAGGAAAAAAGCTGCTGTGCGCTCACACAGCAGCCATTTTAGACCAAATTAATACGTTCTAACTGGAAGAATCAATTGCAAAATGGAATCATCATTTGGCGTGCGTAATAGGAATGGTCTCATTGCGCCAGTGAAACTGACATGAATCTCTGTTCCCTCTAATACTTTTAAAGCATCAAGCATATATTTCGGACTGAAAGAGATTTTGAGATCCTCCCCTTTAATGTCATCTGCTTGCACCGTTTCAACTACTTTACCGATTTCAGGCGAATTAGAAGAGATTTCAAGGCTTTGCGCAGGATCAGCAGAAAGCTTCACAACGTTGTTACGCCCTTCTCTTGCTAAAAGTGACGCGCGATCAATCGCTTGAAGGAATTCTTTCGTATTCACCACTACATCCGTTTTACTTTCTTGCGGAATGAGGCGAGCTGTATCTGGGTAATTACCGTCCAGCAATCTTGAGAAGAATAGCACGTTCTGTGCTTTAAAGAGAACCTGTGTCTCCGTAATGACGATGCTCACAAGATCTTGTCCATCATCAAGAATTTTACTTAGCTCTGTTAAACTCTTTCCTGGAATGACCACATTGTACGAGCTTTCCTCGTTAATATCCAACTTCGCTTTTCTTAAAGCAAGACGATGGCTATCCGTTGCTGTGCATATTAATTCACCTTTTTCAACCTTCCAGTTTACACCTGTCAAGATAGGTCGTGTTTCTGAGGTGGACACTGCGAAAACCGTTTGACGGATAAGGTTTTTAAGCAAATCTGTTGGAATTTGAAAAGCATGATGCTCTTCAATTTGTGGCAGATGCGGATATTCTTCAGCATCTAAGCCGTTTAAATTAAATTCTGCTGAACCAGAGCGGATGATGGTCAGATGATTTTGTTCTACCTCAATTTCGACTGTCGACATAGGCAGTTTCTTAACGATTTCGCTAAAGAATCGGGCTTGCAGCACAATACTTCCTGGTCGATCAATTGTAATGACTTCTAAATCTCCATCTCTTTGAGGAATAAAAGATTCGATTGAGATATCAGAATCGCTCCCTGTGAGAGAAACCCCTTCATCAGATGCAACAATTTTAATCCCTGTCAAAATAGGAATCGTTGTTCTAGAGGATACGGCCTTTAATACATCTTGGACACTTTCAACAAGACGATCTTTTTGAATCGTGAATTTCATAGTGGTCCTCCTAATTTTTCTTAATGACATGTATATATATTTATTTAATAAAAATCGTAGAAGTACTAGTAGAGCTTGTGAATATGTGGATAAGTCAGTAGAAAGAAAGGAAAGACAGCCTATCCACATGTGGACAGACTGTGTATGACTATGCTCTAGTTATTCACATTTTCCCGTACTTATCTTATCAGCTTGATTATTTTAGTTGTTCTTTGATCTCTTTGACATGCTGCTGAAGCTGTTCATCTTCAACGATTAATTTTGAAATTTTCTCATGAGCATGAATGACGGTCGTATGATCTCGTCCACCAAATTCTTCTCCGATTTTAGGTAGAGAGGAATCGGTCATTTCTCTAGAGAGATACATCGCAATTTGTCTTGGATAAGCAACTGATTTCGTACGTTTCTTCGCTTTGAAATCTTCTAATCGAATATTAAATTGCTGCCCTACAATTCTTTGAATATCTTTAATTGTAATCACCTTAGGTTTTGATGAAGGAATGATGTCCTTTAGGGCTTCAGCTGCCAGATCAGCATTGATGTCTTTATTGATTAAAGAAGAGTAAGCAACAACACGAATCAAAGCACCTTCCAGTTCCCGAATGTTGCTGTCAATTTGATTGGCAATATAAAGCATGACTTCATTCGGAATGTCTAAACCTTCTGCTTTTGCTTTTTTACGTAAGATCGCAATACGCGTTTCTAGATCTGGCGGGGTAATGTCTGTAATTAAGCCCCATTCGAATCGAGAGCGTAATCTGTCTTCAAGTGTCGGAATTTCCTTTGGCGGCCGGTCACTAGAAATGACGATTTGCTTACTTTCTTCGTGAAGTGTGTTGAATGTATGGAAAAACTCTTCTTGTGTTTGTTCTTTTCCTGCTAAAAATTGAATATCATCTATCAAAAGCACATCTACATTCCGATAGCGATTACGGAAATCGACTGCTTTGTTGTCCCGGATTGAGTTGATAAATTCATTTGTAAATTTTTCAGATGATAGATAGACCACTTTGGCTGATGGATTATGGTCGATGACGTAATGACCGATCGCATGCATTAAGTGAGTCTTTCCTAAACCAACGCCCCCATAAATAAAAAGCGGGTTATATGCTTTTGCTGGTGCTTCTGCGACTGCAAGTGAAGCTGCATGAGCAAAACGGTTGCCTGAACCAATAACAAAAGTATCAAATGTATATTTTGGATTCAGCATATTTTGTGGAATTTCAACGGGTTCTTCTTTCGACATTTTTTTGATTGGAGATTTTGGCATGGCTTCCTCTTCGTCCTGATTTTGAGGAATGATAAATTTGATGCTGAGCTCTTCGCCTGTCAGTTCATAGATGGTATCTGCAATTAAGTGAAGGTATCTTGACTCGAGCCAGTCCCTCGCAAATTCATTAGGTGCAGTAATAGTCAGCGTATCTCCTTGAAGAGAATGGGCTTTAGTGGACTTCATCCATGTTTCAAAACTAGGTTTGCTCAATTTTGTCTCTATTTTTTGAAGTGCTTTATTCCACAGATCCAAAATATTTTCCAT